>NZ_CP197414.1:4962500-7837734 GCF_052161645.1 Kothea flammea | reverse complement strand
GGCCGAACGGCCCCGCGAGAGTCGGGCAGGCGACCGCAAAGGAATCGCTTGAACAAGCTCTCCGCCTGTAACCGATGATGATTTGGTCGTTTGGATCGACTCCGACACCCCAACCGCCCCCAAGGCAGAGTAATACACCAATCCACTATGCTTCAATCTAGGCAAATGATCGTCAAAATGATACTGGAAAAACTCTATTTTTCCACAATTCAATTCGATCTTAACTTGTTGCAGCAATAGATGATACGTTCGCTGGCGAGTTCTATTTCTTGGCTTGTGGAAAACCTGGACACTCCGAAACGCATCGCCGAGTCAGTTTGCTCTGCTGGGACTCGCATCGCCTGCAACACGTGACTCGGTTCACTACTTCCGCTGGCACAAGCGGATCCCGTGCCGCAGGCGATTCCAGCTCGATCGAGCAGGATCATCAAGGTTTGGCGATCGACTCCGGGAAAAGAAATACAGCTAGTGGAGGGGAGTCGCGGCGCCTGTTGAGCATGCACATGACAGTCATCGATCGCCGTTTGCAGCCGTTGTTCCAATAAATCTCGCAGTTTGGTCATGCGATCGATCGATTCGGGAAAAGCGGCTTGAGCGATCTCCAGTGCGCGAGCCATGCCGACCGCCAAGGGAACCGCTTCCGTCCCCGGTCGCGTGGCCAATTGTTGTCCGCCGCCGTGAAAACGAGGGGTTAAAGAAAAACCTGGGGCCAATAATAAACCGCCAATCCCGATCGGACCATGAAATTTGTGAGCCGTGAAAGTAGCCGCAGCGAGTCCCAAATGGTCAAAATGAAAAGGGAGTTTCCCGATAAATTGAGTGGCGTCGCTGTGCACGACCACGCGATGTTTTTGGCACAATGCGACGATCGATTCGAGCGGTTGTAAGACCCCAGTTTCGTTGTTCGCCATCATCACGCTGACCAGCCCTCGTGGTTGCCGGCCGGTGCTATTGTCTGCTTCGATGGGAACGATGGCAGTCAGTTGTGCTGCTAACGCGTCCAGCTGGACAATGCCGTTGTGATCGACCGGTAGGGTGTGCAGCGAATAGCCGCTGAGTGCTAGCTGCTCGCCCGCTGCCAATACACTGGGGTGCTCGCTGGCACTGACCCAACGCGGCAAATCGGCTGGTACCAAACACTCCAGCACCCAATTATTGGCTTCGGTACCGCCGCTGGTCAGCAACAGCCGCGAACCACCAGTTCGCAAGATGTCTGTCCCCAGCAGTTTGGCTGTTCGTTGCAATGCATCATCTAGCAAACCGCGAGCGACTCGTCCGGCGGCGTGCTGACTCGACGGGTTTAAGGGCCCTCGTTCCCAAACCGCCAGCATTGCCGCAAGCACAGCGGGATCGATCTCGGTAGTGGCGTTGTTATCGAGATAAATCACAGCTCGGGAAGACTTTCTAACATTTCAGGAAAGAGAGGATTTCGCGGAAAGTCGGTTTGCGCATCGCGTAACACGGCAGCAGCCATCGGGGGGTGTCCGGCGGCCAACAGATCTTCCGCCAGTGATTGGTAAGCAGCTTGCAAATGAGTGTCGATGGCGGCCGATAACACCGGACCGCTGGTTTCTTGTGCCGCGATGGCAAACAGGTCGGGAATTAACAAATACAAATCACGCTCCGCTAACCGTTGAATCACCGGCCAAAACACAGCCGCCGCGGCCGGATTGTCGCGACTCCAGGTTTCCCAAATCGGCGAGCCAGAATTCGCCAGTTGCAGGTATTTGACGAGAATCTCTGCATCGGCGACCTGGGTTTGGGAAAAATAACCATGTTGAATTTCAACTAAATGGTAATTTTCCGGTGTTCCCGACGGGATCTGAAGATACCCTTTGCTTCGCAGCAGGTTGATCGTAGGAGTAGATACCGTCTTGCGTCGAATTGGCGTTACCTGGAGATGAACGAGCGGAATTTCCCAGAAAACGAATTCGCGTTGTGTGAAATGGGTCGGCGCAAATTCGACGCCCCTGACACGTCCTCCTAACCAAGTTACGATTCCCAGCACAGCCAACAAAATAAAGCCGCTGATCAGGGACATTTTAATGGCGCGTCGTTTTCTCGCACGATCGGCTGACATAATCACGTCTTCGGTGTAAAAGCAGCGGGAGGTGAATACCAGACAGTTTAACGACCACGAAGAATCACGGTATTGCAGAACTACGGGAAACGGATGTCACGCAATGGAAAGATACGGTTGGCAACAGCGTCTCGGAATAACCTCTAGCGGTGGACCACCAACTGATTATCCTTGGCCTGCCGCGCGACGAAAAAACAACATCGCTGCTGGATTGGTTGCTCTTGGTCATTCGGCCGGCAAGCAACAACGGTGGCGGTGGCAACAAGCCGCTAGCGAGAATCTGGCGAACGATTCACAGACAGTCGCGGTGCCGCTGTCGGGACGAAAATTTTGGGAGCAAACTGATCCGCTGATGAAACGTCAGCGGGTCGAAGCCGTTTTACTGTTAATCCGCTCACCCGTGGCAAGCCGAAAACTGGCCCAGTTAGCTGGCTTGGCGGATGCGACAGAGGCGCGTACGCTGGTCCGGCAATTAAATCAACTTTACACCGAACAAGGTCGAGCGTTTCGCGCTGAAGAAGTAGCGGGCGGTTACCAACTGCTGACACGACCAGCGCTGGCTCCTTGGCTCCGACGACTTGGACATATCCCCCAAACCATTCAACTAACACCCCCCGCTATGGAAACGATCGCCATTGTGGCCTACCGCCAACCTGTTTTACGAGCCGATATTGAGGCAATTCGAGGAGTTTCTTGCGGGGAGATCCTGCGGCAATTGATGGATAAAGACCTGGTTCGCATTAGCGGACGCAGTGAAGAACTGGGGCGACCCTACCTTTACGCGACAACAAAACGTTTCTTACAAACCTTCGGACTTCGTGGCGCCGACGCCCTGCCAGCTCTCGATCAGTCCGAAATCGACATTTCCGATGATCCGGATTGGAGTGATGGCCATCAGTCGGCCGATGCGAATCCTGATCAACAACCTGTTTTAGGCGCCCCTGAGGAGGAGTCCGACGTGAGTACTGCCGTTGCCGATTTAGTCATCAACCCTTCCCAGACTGATGACGAGCGTTCGATAGTTGATTCGGCAACGGTGAACACCGTGAGTCCCGAAGGAGTGATCGAAGATGAAGAAGACGAACTCTTTGGTGATGACGACGATGATGTCACCGACGATGACGACGAATTCGACGATGATTGGGCCGACGATGATGAAGACGAAGAAGACGACGGCGTAGAAGACGACGACGACGAAGAGGATGCCGACTGGGAAGAGGTCGATGACGACGAAGACTGGGAAGATGACGAAGAAGAGGATGACACGGAAGATGACCTGGAAGACGACGACGAATGGGACGATGAGGATGACGACGAAGACCTAGTTGACGACGAAGACGACGAAGAGTGGGACTGATCGCCCCACAGGTCAACAGGCAAGTCACAGATAGGTAGTTTTCAGCATTTGTTTTTCCCGCTAGGAAGATCGGTTTTGGTGCTGAAACCATGCGGTAATTGGCCTACAATGGAGGTTCCTTCCCCCATTGCCTTCCTCCAACCGCCTGAATTTGCCCCATGCATGGTCAGCCCAGCAATCTTTGGCAAAAAACCTCACGGTTTCGTCAACCAGTTTCTGGGACGAAACTGTCGCTAGTTTGTCTGTTGTTCAGCGTTGCTGCGGCCGCGGATTCTTTAGCGGCTGATCCGGCGAGTGTTGAATTTTTCGAGAACCGCATTCGCCCCGTCTTGGTCGAGCACTGTTATTCGTGCCACAGCGAAGCGGCACGACAGGCGGGAGATTTCCAAGCCGGTTTGGCGGTCGATTCTCAGGAAGGGTTATTGCGTGGTGGCGACTCTGGACCGGCGATCTCACCGGGAAATGCCGAACAAAGTTTATTGCTAGCCGCCATGCGATATGAAGACTACGAAATGCCGCCAGCTGGCCGTCTGGATGATCGCATCTTGGAAGACTTCCGCATCTGGATAGCGGCTGGGGCTACCGATCCCAGAAGTGAGGTCAACGCGGGCCATTCAAGCACGACGATCGATTTGGAAGCGGGTCGGCAACATTGGGCCTATCAACCACTTCCTCGAAAGCTCAACCCACCACTGGCGACCAAACTCGCCGCAGCAACCCCCATTGATGCATTTATCCAGGCCGCTTGGCCGCAGCAGCAGGCTGCCAGCGAGGACGGTTCTGCAAATGTCGTGATAGCCGCTCCGCTGGCAGATCGCCACACTTTGATCCGTCGGCTCTATTTTGACCTCACTGGTCTACCACCTACGCCGGCCGAATTGCGAGCCAGTCTGACTGATGAAAGTCCGCGGGCCTACGAAAAACTAGTGGACCGGCTGTTGGCATCTCCAGAGTTTGGCGAACATTGGGGCAGGCACTGGTTAGATATCGCTCGTTACGCGGAATCAGTGACGTTGCGCGGTCTCGTTCAACATCAAGCTTGGCGATATCGCGATTATGTGATTGCCGCTATGAATCAGGACCTACGGTACGATCGCTTCGTACTGGAACAGGTGGCTGGTGATTTGTTACCAGCCGATTCCGTTGCTCAGCAACAACTTCAATGTATCGCGACTGGCTTTCTCGCTTTGGGGAATCACAACCTCGAAGATCAAGATAAAGAAAAGCTAAACATGGACGCGGTTGACGAACAATTGAATGTGATAGGTTCCGCAATCTTAGCCCAAACGATTGGCTGTGCCCGTTGTCATGATCATAAGTTTGATCCCATTCCCACACGAGACTATTACGCTTTGGCGGGAATTCTTCGCAACGTGCAAAGTTTTGAGCATGCCAATGTCTCAAATTGGGTTGAAAAACCTCTGCCCTTGAGCTCGACGGCACAGCAACAGGTCACCGTTTATCAACAGCAAATAGGCGAACTACGCAAACAGATTGCCGCTGCCGAAAAACAACTGAAAAGTCCCGCCGCCGGACAAAAGTCGGTACCTCTCAAGAGTCTGCCGGGGATTGTCATCGATGATGAACATGCGGAACTTGTCGGACAATGGACTCGCAGCGATCATACGCCCCGATTCGTAGCAACTGGTTACTTGCATGACGACAATCAGGGGCAAGGTAAAAAGACGGCCACTTTTTCAACCATGCTACCAGCGGCTGGTCGCTATCGAGTGCTCGTTTCTTACTCGGCGGGTGGAAACCGCTCGCGACAAGTAGTGGTCACGGTGCAAGACGCTCAAGATACGCACATTGTTAGGATTAACCAGCAGCGGACACCTTCCAGCGACGGTATATTTGAAGACCTGGGGGAGTATACGTTTACCACCTCAGCAGCAGCCCAAGTAACGATCGCAAATGTTGCCGCCACGGGGCACGTGATCGTCGACGCGGTCCAATTCTTACCGCTCGAAACGACAAATGCCACTGCGGACTTGATTGTCAAAGAGGATCCCCGTGAAGCAGAGGCACAACAAGAGTTGCAAGCCCAATTGCAGCAATGGAAGCAGGAGTTAAAGGAGTTAGAACAGCATGCACCACCGCAACCAAAATACATGGGTGTGAGGGAACGTGATGAGTTCAAGGATCTGGCGGTTCAAATTCGCGGTAATGTACATCGAGCGGGCGAGTTAGCGCCTCGTGGCGTGCTGAGCGTCGCAGTCGGCGATTGTGATCTGAATATGCCCGCCGACGCTAGCGGACGAGAAGAACTGGGTCGTTGGTTGGCCGATGAGTCAAATCCGTTGACCGCGCGGGTCATGGCGAACCGAGTTTGGGGATGGCTTTGCGGTGAATGGCTCGTTCGTTCTCCCGATAACTTTGGCACCACCGGCACCCCGCCAACGCATCCCGAACTATTAGATTATTTGGCTCGCCAGCTGATCGATCAAGGTTGGTCCATCAAATCGTTAATTCGCGAAATCGTGTTATCGGAAACGTATCGTCGGGACAGTCAAGCGACTGCCGAAATACTGGCTGCCGACCCCGCCAACCGGCTTTGGTTACGTGCTGTGCGTCAGCGCTTGCCGGCGGAGAGTTTGCTTGACGCGATGCAACAAATTAGCGGTCAGTTGGATCGTAGCATGGGTGGCAAGACAATTCCCGATCGATTGTCAGCCGATTATGGATTCGTGCACAATGGGCCTCGGCGAGCCATTTATTGGCCCGCCTTGCGGAACTCGCGTCCCGAGATCATCGACGTCTTTGATGGAGCGAATGCCAGCTTGGTAACGGGACGGCGCGATACCAGTACGGTACCGCCCCAAGCCCTATTCATGATGAATAATCCCTTGGTGCTTGAATTGAGCCAAGCGGCGGCGAAACGCTATGCGGAGAATGATCCGCGAGCAGACGGTGTCAAGTTCTCAGACTTATTTCTTGCCACCTTGGGCCGAGAACCAACCGAGCATGAATATATTACTGTGCACCAATATCTCGCCGAGAATTCGGATAATCTGATCAATAGTTGGGCTGATATTGTGCATTCACTGTTTTGCACCATCGACTTTCAATACATACGATAGAAAAAGAGAGGCATATGGTGATCCATCCACAATTTTCCCGACGGCAGTTGTTACAACAAACAGCCTGTGGTTTTGGCGGACTTGCTTTGGCTGGACTCGCCAATCAACAGCGCGCGCAAGCAGCGGCCCATCTTGCGGGGACGCCTCATTTCGAGCCGCGGGCGAAACGTGTGATCTTCCTGTTCATGCAAGGAGGGCCAAGCCAAGTTGATACGTTCGATTACAAACCGTTGCTAGAAAAACGAGATGGTGAACGACTAGAGTTTGTTGATGATCGGACTCAAGCACGAACTCAAAATGGACGTTCCAGCCAACGTATCATGAAATCTCCTTGGGGGTTTCAACGTTACGGAGAGACCGGTCGCTGGGCATCCGAGTTATTCACTCAGACCGCTCAACATATGGATTCGCTGTGCCTGGTCCATTCAATGCATACTGAAGGGGTGGCGCATGGTCCGGCGACACTTTTCTTACACTGCGGGGCCAGTAACTTTGTGCGGCCTTCGATGGGGTCTTGGATTTCCTACGGTCTTGGTAGTGAAAACGAGAACTTGCCCGCTTTTGTTTCGATTTGTCCATCTGCCGGCAATGGCGGCGCCCGCAATTACGGGAACGCGTTTTTACCGAGTCGCTTTCAAGGTACCGCGATCGGTCAGCCCGGCGGCAAAAATTTGCAAATGCGAGATTTGACGCCCCCTGCCCTGCCCTCGCAAAAGCTGAGGCAGAAATTTGACCTAACTCAACAGCTGAACCATAGTCAATTGACTCAAGCTGGCGTCGACGAGCGACTGGAGGCGACGATTGAATCGTACGAGCTGGCTTGGCGAATGCAACTCGAAGCACCCGACGTGTTTGACCTGGGGCAAGAATCGCAGCAAACACTCGACGCTTACGGTGTGGGAAAACCTGAAACCGATAACTACGGGCGCCAATGCCTGCTGGCGCGTCGATTATGTGAGGCGGGTGTGCGATATATCCAAGTGAATTATGGTGACAATTCGGCGAATCCCGCTTGGGATCAACACTCCAATTTGCCAAAACACGCTGAGCACGCCGCCCGCGTTGATCAGCCAATCGCAGCCCTGTTGAGTGATCTTCGTCGACGAGGCTTGTTAGATGATACGATTGTTTGGTGGGGTGCCGAGTTTGGTCGCACCCCTTACGCCCAAGAAAATGGCACGGGACGCGACCATAATCCGAGCGGATTTACCACGTGGTTGACGGGTGGTGGGATTGAATCGGGAATGAGTTTCGGCAGGACCGATGAATTTGGTCACGAAGCGATCGAGAACAAAGTGCATATGCATGATCTGCACGCGACGATCTTGCACCTGCTGGGACTCGATCATGAACAGTTGACCTACCGGTACGCCGGCCGAGATTTTCGCTTGACCGATGTTCACGGTCGCGTTGTCCACGAGTTGTTGGCAGCTCGCTGACAAAAGTCGTCTATTGCTTTCCGTTACGCAGCAGATTGAAATATTCCTCGGCATGCTCGCGAACTTTCTTTGGATAGGCTTGATCTTCGAGCGGATCGCTATCATCAGTGGTCGCTTGCAAGATGGCATCCTGAACGCTTTGACGCGTCACACCTTTCTTATTTTCACCGCCAGCTCTGCCAGCCAACACTGCGCGGCCGTTTCTCGGCTGGCCACGAACTTGTGAGTCGTACGAGTTTGTATCCGACTCTTCTTCCGGGCGATCACCTTCGCCCTGCCCTTTACCCATACCGTTCCCCGGTTTTTCGGAGTCTTTGCCATTCTGTTGGCCTTGGCAAGCCTTACAGCCCTGACCACTGCACTCTTTACATCCCATTTGGTCTTTGGCTTGTGAAAGTTGGTTGAGAGCGTCTTCGAGTTCTTCGAGTTGCTCCATCTCTTGTTGCATCTGACCCATTTGATCGGCGATCTCTTGCAACGAGTCTGCCGCCGCTTGCGGATCGCCCTGCTCCATTGCTTGCTGTGCGGCTTGCATCTTCTCGGCCATCTCTTTCATTTGTTGCATTTTGCCATCCATTTGCTGCAACGCGTTCATTTTCTGTTGCAGCCGGGCGGCATCTTCATTTTGGCCCGCTTGCTTGGCCGCTTCGATTTGTTCTTGCAGTTTTTGTTTCGCTTGTTCGTGTTGTTCGGTGGCCGCTTTGATTTGCTCCTGCATTTGCTGCATTTGGTTTTTTAGTTGTTCCTTCTCCGCATCCGTCAGCGAGCCGTCGCGTAATTTCTCAGCCAATTTGTCGACTTCTTGCTGGGCTTTATCAAAGTCACCCTGCTCCATCGCTTTGGCAACCTTATCTCCGGGGCCTTGTTCAATGTCTTTTAAATTGGACAACGCCTTTCGCATTTCGTCGGGAGAGCCTAATTTCTGACGGCGTTCTTCCAATTGCTTTTTAATGTCATTGAGTGCAATCAAGGCATCTTTTTTGGTCATGTCGTCGCGACGGCTCAATTTGTCGGCTTGACGTTCCAGTTTTTTGAATAGCTCTTCAGCCTCTTTGAGCCCTTCCGCAGTGGCTTGTCGGCGACGTTGTTCGAGACGTTTTTTCAGTTGTTCGGCAGCGGTTTTAACTTGCTTGACTTCTTGTTGAGCCGCTTTATCAACGCTGGCATCGGCCACATTTTCCCGGGTGGCGTCGGGAAGGAAAATCAGGACTCCGAGAAATACCAGTGGCAATAGGGGCAGCAGACCACTACGTCGCAGTCGCAATCCAAAGCGTTCGGCAACTGAGATACCTTCCGCTCGGCGTTGGGCGTCGGCGATCAGGGCTTGGCCCATTTCGGAGTCGCGATCTTCGTTGGAAAGCTCCAAAGAGCTGCTAAGGCGTTCATTTAACTGAAAACGGAGATCGAGTTCAGCCGCGGTATCGGTTAGGGAAGGGCGTGTCAGCCAAGTGGCGATTGCCGCGATTGTGAGGGCAACCACGATGGCACCAATCGCCCAACTCAGGGTCCACACATTACTCGGCACCGAAATTGCCGTCACTTTTGGCACCGCCGCGCCAATAGCGGCGACTAACAGCAAACCGAATAAAGCCCAAGTGACGATACGACCGAATCGCTGCAGCATTAAGCGGCGTTGGGCGGCGACAACCTGACGGCGGATGATATCCATGGAAATTCAAAGAGTGTGAAGGTCGAACCAGTTCAACGGTATAGTATAGAGATTAGTAAGCAACGAAACACTCCATATTTATCGGCTTCTTCATGAATCCCGGCCATGCTCTCGCGGACCCCGATACCAATCCAGGGCGGGACGTGGTGATTTACGACGGTCATTGTCAATTTTGCACTGCGGGAGTGCGACGGCTCGCGTCACTGGACAAATGGTCTAGCGTGTTCGGAAGGCCACTTCGGCTTAGTTTTATTTCGTTGCATGATTCGCGGGTCCAAAATCGCTATTCTGACTTGAGCTATGACCAGCTGATGGAGCAGATGTATGTAATCGATCGGCAAAACCGTCGACACGGCGGAGCCGATGCGGTGCGTTATCTCTCGCGACGCTTGCCCTTGCTGTGGCCGGTCGTGCCGATTTTGCATTTTCCCGGTACAGCCCGGTTGTGGCGTTGGCTGTACCAGCAATTTGCACGTCAGCGATATCGTTGGAACCGGGATAGTTGTGAAAACGGTACGTGCGCGGTGCACTTTGGTGACGCTCATCGCAAAGGAAATTCCTGAGATTCATCTTGTTGGCTCGTGCGACATTTGGTAACAGCTACGAGACGGAAGATTTAGACCTACCCTTGTAATCTGGATGAACCGGCCATGGATGGCTGCCTGAGACGGTTGATATTGGTACTGGCGCTAGTCTGCCTGGGGATTGGAGGAGGCATCTCCTCAGGTTCCGCGGCCGAAGCCGAATGGATTTGGTTGCCTGGTGTCTCGAAAGAGAGCGTTCAAGTCGGTACTACGGCTTATTTTCGAAAGCCGATTAATCTCAAAACACCCTCTTCGGGACGGGTAACCATCGCGGCAGACGATGTCTATGAGTTATCCGTTAACGGCCGTCTGATTGGTTCCGGGCGATCGAGTCGACAGATGGAACAGTACGACATCACGCCCTTACTGGTCGTCGGCCGCAATGTCATTGCCGTCAAGGTTGATAATACACGGGGCAATACCGCCGCAGTCGTTGCTCGTGTGGAACTCCAGACCCAGGGTTCGGATCGTTGGTACACGTTCAGCACCGATGCATCTTGGAAAGCGACCGATCGGGCGACTCCGCTTTGGCAGACAGCCGCTTTCAATGATCGCAGTTGGGCTTTGGCTCAGTCGTTTGGGCGTTTGGGCAACACCATTCCTTGGGATCGTCGTGAGGATGTTGCCGTTGAAAAAGAACATCAGGAAAGTGAGCGTTTCCAAATTCAATCCGGTTTTAGTGTTCAGCGGATTTTGGATGAGGAAAAAATTGGTTCCCTGATCGCGATGGCCTTTAATGAATTCGGCCATATCATAGCCTCTCGGGAGCGAGGGCCGCTACTGTTGATTTTCGACCGCGATAAGGATGGGATTCCCGAAGAAGTGCGAACCTATTGTGATAAGGTGGAAGCGGTACAAGGAATTTTACCGTTGAACGGTGAAGTCTTTGTTACGGGAGTGGGTCCAGAGGGGCCTGGAATTTATCGACTTACAGATGAAGATCGCAACGGGACTTTGGAAAAAGTAAAGCGGATTGTCGCGTTGGAGGGTTCGCCAGGCGAGCACGGTGCCCATGGTTTAACGCTCGGTCCAGATGGAATGATTTATTGTGTGTTGGGCAATCATATTCAAGCTCAAGCAACTGAATCTGTTGGCGATACCTTAGGGCCGATCTACGATACTGACTTAGTTCCTCGTTATGAGGATCCGGGTGGGCATGCCCGCGGAATTAAGGCTCCCGGCGGTACGATTATTCGTACAGATATCGACGGCAAAACAGTCGAGCGGATCGCTGGTGGTTTACGAAATGCCTATGACTTGGTCTTTCACTCTGACGGTGGTTTGTTTGTCCATGATAGCGATATGGAGTCCGATGTGGGGGCTAATTGGTATCGGCCCACGGCATTGTTTGATATCGCGGAAGCTGGTGAATACGGTTGGCGGAGTGGTTGGTCGAAATGGCCGAATTACTATGCGGACCGCGTGCCACCTATGCTGGAGACTGGCCGTGGTTCGCCTTCAGGAGCGACGGTTTATGATCACTTCATGTTCCCTGTTCGCTATCATAATACATTATTTCTAGCCGATTGGTCTGAAGGCAGGATTCTAACCGTTCGCCTGGACCGTCAAGGCGGTAGCTTTAAAGCGGACAGCGAAGTCTTCTTGCAGGGGCAACCTTTAAATGTGACTGACCTTTGCGTCGGGCCCGATGGGGCACTCTATTTCTGCACCGGTGGTCGAGGCACCTCGGGTGGAATTTATCGAGTTGTCTACAACGGTTCAGTTCCTGACCGAGTGAAGAATCTAGGCACTGGTGTTGCCGCCGCAATACGCCAACCACAACTCGAGTCAGCTTGGAGTCGCCAAACGTTGGCCAGCCTCAAAGCCGACCTGGGTGATCAGTGGGGTGAACTGGTCGCGGGTGTTGCTTACAGTTCGGAAAATCCGCCCCATTATCGCACGCGGGCGATGGATTTGATGCAGTTATTTGGTCCTGTCCCCAGCGAGGATTTGCTGATCGACCTGAGCGGTGCCAGTAATGAAACGGTCCGAGCCAAAGCGGCCCAACTGATGGGTCTGCACCCCAGCGGTCGGGTGCGCCGGCAATTAGAGGCCTTGCTCGAAGACAGTGATCCGCGAGTCCGTCGCATGGCTTGTGAAGCGATGATTCGCAGCAATCAATTGCCCGAACCGACGAGTCTCTATCCTTTGCTCAGCGAAGAGGATCATAGCGTGCGGTTTGCCGCCCGCCGCTTGCTGGAAACGATTCCCACCAGTCGTTGGCGTGATGACGTACTCGACTCAGATGAGCCGAAAGTAGCCATCTTGGGTTGCATGGCCTTGGTGCTGGCTGATTCGAATCAACAGACGGCGCTGCAGGTGTTGGCCAAGATGAGCAAAATGATGCCAACCTTCCTTTCCGATAGTGAGTTTATTGATCTGCTGAGAACCACGGAGTTAGCGTTGGCGTTGGGTAAGATTGATCCTGCGGAGGTGCGACCCTTGGCGGCGCAAATTGCTGAGGAATTTCCCGCTGGCGAAGAACGCATGAACCGCGAGTTGATTCGCTTGGCAGCCTATCTGGGGAGCGATACGTTAGGTCAACGAGCGCTTGATTACTTAGCTGGTGACGCGCCCCTCAAGGAACGGTTGCATGTGGCTATGTATCTTTCCTTTTTGGAATATGATTGGACTCCGGAACAGAAGTTCCGTTTGTTAAAGTTTTATGAGATGGCGGCGTTGGAGGAAGCTGGCAGCTCCATTCCATTATATATCATGAATGTGACCCGAGACTTTGGTCGTAAGGTGTTGGCGGAAGAAGATGCCCGTACGATTCTGGCCCAAGGTTTATTGTGGCCAAACGCGGCATTGGCAGCACTTTATAAACTTCCCCAGCCTGTTGATACCGAAACGGCTGCTGAACTTCGCGATTTGGACGAACAGATCGCCGCTTCTGAACGAGCTGACGGAGACGTTTTCCGTCGGCTTCGGACCGGAATCGTGGCCATGTTGGCATCGAGTGGCGATGAGGATTCGTTGGCTTACATGCGGAAAATTTGGCGGGAGGATCCTGAGCGGCGACAAACCGTCGCCATGGCAATGTCGCTCTACCCTGACGGGGAAAACTGGGATTACTTGGTTCGCAGCCTGAACGTTTTGGAAGGTCCGGCCGCGATTGAAGTCATGCGAACATTGGCCAAAGTGCAGGTTGCCACCGATGATCCCGAGGCGATTCGTCAAGTAATCTTGCAAGGTCTACGGGCGGAAGAGGATGGAGGCACGGTTGATCCGGCCTTGAATCTGTTGAGCCATTGGACGGGGATTCGCACTCAGGATGGAAAAGCGCCCAGCTTGAAAATCTGGAAACGTTGGTATGCCGAGTCTTATCCTGATCGGCCAGCTGCCGAATTGCCCACGGGTGACGCTGACGCGCGTTGGGATATGGAACAACTGGTCACCTATATGACCAGTGAGACTGGCCGTTATGGTGATCCCATGGTGGGACGTCGCGTCTTCAAAGAAGCTCAATGCTTAAATTGTCATCGATTTGGCGATAGTGGCGATCCGGTGGGTCCCGATTTGACCAGCTTAGCGCGTCGATTTACTAAGCGAGAGGTTTTAGAGTCAATTCTCTTTCCGTCGCACGTGATCAGCGAGCAGTATAGCAGCCGCCGAGTCTTGACCTTAGATGGTCGGGTCTACGTCGGGTTGGTCAGTGAAACCGATTCGGGCAGAGTGTCAATTCGCAACTCGAACAACGAAACTGCGGTGATCAGTCGTCAAGACATTGATCAGATTTTGCCCAGCACCTCGAGTATCATGCCCGGGAACCTGTTAGACGAGCTGTCGTTGAAGGAAATTAGCGATCTGATGGCTTATTTGGGTGTTTTGCCCCCGGTCGAAGTCGCCAGTCGACAAGACTAAGGCGGTCTGCCGCTCCCCTGCATTGGAGCGTGAGCGTCGCAAATCTGAGAGCGAGCCAGTGCCTGGGCCTTTTCACCTCGAAAAGGCCGTTCGGGCTCTGACAAAGCAACCTCCGTGGGTTAGATTAACGGTTGTTGCAGCTCGATGCTGATTGCCTCTTCAGATTTGACTTTGGGAGCCGAATCGTATGTCTTTCACCGTTGGCCGTTTGGTCCGACGCAGTGCTTGGTTTCACCGTTCCATCGGTTTGGCCGTTGCCCTTGGTGTGGCAGCCGCTACGGCTGTGGTCTGCGGGGCATTGCTGGTCGGTGATTCGATGCGCGGTAGCCTGCGTGGTCTGACTCTACAGCGACTCGGTGAAGTCGATGCCGCGGTGATGCCGGGAAGTTTTTTTTCCGCTGCACAAGTTGCGGGCGATCTGGGCAATGATGCCCAGGTGGTGCCGGTCATCTATTTTGCCCGCGGGGTTTTGGAAGCAACGGATCCGGATGAAGCGTTGACGCGACGTTCCGGCCAAGTCCAATTGATTGCTGCCGAGTCGCAGTTTTGGGACTTCGATACCGCCGGGGTGCGTCCCGAAGTCTTTCCCAGCGGCAATCAGGTGGTGCTCAACCAGCGGGCGGCTGATGAACTACAAGTCACGGTGGGTGATTTGGTGACCGTGAGGTTGCCTGCCGAACAAGCAGTTCCCGCTGATAGTCCGCTCGGTCGGCGTGATCATGAGACTGAAGGTTTGCCCCGTCTGCAGGTGGTGGCAATTGTGCCCAATCAAGGGCTGGGCCGATTTGGATTGCAACCAAGCCAAGCGATTCCCCTTTGCTGTTACTTGCCGCTGGAATTGGTCCAGCAGGTGTTAGATCGTCCCGGACAAGCGAACACCCTGCTGGTCGCTTTGCCTGATGCGTTCAGTAATGGTGCTACCACGGAGTTGGCCGCACGGTTGCGTCCCGAGTTGAATGACTTCGGTTTACAGTTGGAACGCGTGACGCGTGAGTTTGAGGGTCAACCGAGCCAGACGTTATTTGATTATTACAGTTTAAGCAGCGAGCGATTGTTGCTTAGTGATCAGATTGTTGAAACGATCGTTGCCGATCTTGGAAACGACCAAGCACAGCCCGTGTTGACTTATTTGGCTAATGCTATCGAAAGCCCCGACGGGGAGCGTTCGATCCCCTACTCCACGTTGACAGCGATCAATAGTTCCTCCGAGTTACCGCTCGACTTTTCGCTCCCCGATGGTGTAACGGCGGAGATACCAATTGTGCTCAATTCTTGGGCCGCCGAGCAACTTAACGCCAGCGTTGGCGACGAATTGCGGATCGCTTATTTTGAACCTGAGACGACGACCGGGAAAGAAGTTGAGCGCTATTTTGCGGCTGTCTTAACCAGCATCGTGCCAATTACCGAACCGAGCCGTCCCTACCGACGCAGCCGGGATGCTGAATTTGATCAACCGCCAACAGTTTATAATGATCCTGCTTTAACCCCCACGGTTCCCGGCATCACCGATCAAGATTCGATCAACGATTGGGACCTGCCATTTAAGTTGGAACGCGACATCTCTGGTGATGATGATGATTACTGGAGCAACCATCGTCTGACACCCAAGGCCTTTATCCCGCTGTCAGCTGGGCGGGATTTGTTCGGTAGTCGATTCGGCAATACCACGAGTCTTCGCATCGATCATCAGGTGGCTGAATCGGCTCCCGCGTTGGCCGAGAGGATCGTTGCCGTGCTGCGCAGTCGACAAACAGAATTAGGCTTCGATTTACTTCCAATCAAAGCGCAACAATTGGCTGCTTCTCGCGGCACCACGCCCTTTGACGCGTTGTTTTTGTCGCTGAGCTTTTTTGTGATTGTGGCAGCGCTGATGTTGGTGGCGCTCTTGTTCCGACTTGGCCTGCAGCAACGGGCTGCCGAATATGGAGTGATGTTGGCGGTGGGGATTCCGGGTCGTCAAGTCTCTCGCATTGCTTTGGTGGAGGGTACTTTGTTGGCCATTCCTGGCGCGTTGTTGGGCGTGGTCGCCGGGGTGATTTACGCCTTGGTTGTATTGTGGGCGCTGAGCTCCTGGTGGGTGGGAGCCGTGACGGTGCCGTTCTTAGAATTTCATTGGCGTTGGACCAGTGTTCTGATTGGCCTGTTTGCTGGGATTGTGATGGCCGCTGTGACCATTGCTTTAACCGCGCGACGCCTACGAAGAGTGGCGATTCGACCCCTGCTGGCTGGACAAATTCCAGAAGCGGATGCGGAGCGACCGGTCAAGGCGAATCGAAAACGCTCGTGGCGATGGTTTGATTATGCGGCTGGGGCGGCTTTCGTGATCGCCGTGGGGTTGGGAATTATGGCGATTGGTTTGAGTGGACCGGCGCAAGCCGGTGCCTTTGTGGGCGGCGGCATGTTATTGCTATCCGGCGTTTTAATGGTGTCCTACAGTCGGCTTTCCGCTTGGCAAGCATCCGATCGGCGAGCCGGTTTAGCACGTCGTTACTCGGTGTCAGTCTTGGCGTTTCGGGCGGTTGGTCGCAATCCATTGCGAAGCACTTTAAGTATCGGATTAATGGCGGTCGCCTGCTTTTTAATTGTCTCGATGAGTGCTTTTCAAATGCGGCCTTCAACGAAGGGTGTGGGTGGTTTTGATTTAATGGGACAGTCCGCACTGCCGATTTATCAAGATTTGAACGACCCGGTGGTACGTGAGGAATTGCTTCGCGATGATGCCCCGCAGGTGACTCCGGCGGAGATTTTTGGATTGCGTTATCGACCAGGTCAAGACGCCAGTTGCAACAATCTGTATCAAGCATTCCAACCACAAGTGTTAGGAATACCATCGCAATTGACTCAGTGGTACTCCCGTCCGCGAGCAGGGTCGGAGCCGACCAACAAGCCGCAGCCGATTCCATTTGATTGGGCTGCTGAAGATCGCATGACGATGACAGCCAATGAATTAGAAACCCCCTGGGCACTGTTGGAGCAACCTGCCACGGGAACCGCAGATGATCCTGTTCCCGTCATTCTAGATCAAAATACGGCGATGTGGAGCTTACAGATGCGGAGCGGCGTGGGAGAAGTTCGCGGGTTCACATTCGATGATGGACGTGAACGACATTTTCGCGTGGTGGCACTGTTGGCAAATTCCGTGTTGCAAGGGAGTCTTATAATTGGTGAGCAAAATTTTCAGCAACTATTTCCGGAGGTTAGCGGGTACTCATTTTTCTTAGTCCAAGCCGGTCCTGCCCAAGACGTTGATCAATTGGCGGCGATTCTCGAAAACCAACTGGGCGACTCCGGTATGGACATGGTTTCCAGTCGGCAAGTCTTGGCCGGCTTAATGGCTGTGCAAAACACCTATTTGAAAACCTTTCAGAGCTTGGGCGCGCTTGGTTTGTTGTTAGGCACTTTTGGGTTGGCCGTCGTCCAACTCAGAAATGTGTTGGAGCGTCGCGGTGAGTTGGCGCTGCTGAGAGCGGTGGGATTTTCCAAACAGCGATTAATGGCAACGGTGTTGCTAGAGAATCTAACGTTGTTGTTGGGAGGCATCGCTTGCGGTGCGGGAGCCGCTTTGGCGGCTGTGGTGCCTTATATGTGGGCTGCCGGGACCCGTCCCGCGATTGTCGAGCCGTTGTTGCTGCTGGGACTGGTGTTTGTTGTCGGTTTAGCCGCCAGCACGTTGGCCTTGCGACGCGTGACTCGGCTTCCTTTATTGGCCAACTTATAGGGACTGGTCGGCCAGATGGACTTGGACGACCGCTCGCACTTGGTCTTCGTTGAGATCGAGCAGCGCGGCCATGCGTTTTAATTCCCGTTGTTCAAAACCTCCCAGCATTCGTTCCGTGGTATTGCGGACCACATTGCCTTTGGGCAGCGGGATGGTTTTCGAGGTGGTGGCCCGCATCTGTTCCCACATGTCGACAATCTGTTTTCGCTTGCTCTCATTGACCGTAGCGGCCAGCCGACGTTCTTCTTCGCTAGCGACCACCGGTGGCGGGGCGTCAGCGGGACGATTGCTGTCTGGTGTGGAACTGGTCGTCGATGTTGCTACGGGACTTGATTCGGCTGGGGCTGGATCAACCCTGAGAAATAAAGATATTGCCACCACGGCTAACAATCCAAGGCAGGAGAGCACGCCAAGGATTATGACAATTAGCTGCATGGACGGTTTGTTTGCCGTTGCACTGGTGGTAGTGGTCGATCGTCCGAGCTGGACGGTAGTGCCGCAGCTGAAACATTGAGCTTGTTGCGCTCCTTTGGCGGCAGTGACGGGGTTGCCGCATTTGGGACAAGAGAGTGGACTGCTCATGATTCTTGGCCTTCGACTTGGTGGGTGGTCTGCTCAGTAGGTCCGCCCAGGGCACGGATGAAGAAGTCTTTCATTCTCCGTTTTCCATATGGGCTTGAACCGGAGCCATGGCCTCCGTTGGGAAAAACAATCAACTCAAAATCTTTGTCTGCCTTGATCAACGCTTCGGCAACTTGCATGGTGCTGGACGGATCGACGTTGTTGTCAAGTGCTCCGACGGTAAGCAGTAGTTTACCCTGTAAACGATGGGCCTGGGTGACGTTGGATTGTTCGGCATAGTGATCTCCGACCGGCCAACCCATCCATTGCTCGTTCCACCAAATTTTATCCATTCGGTTGTCGTGACAGCCACAGTCGGCAGCGGCGGCATGATAAAATTCGGCATGCGCGAGTAGGGCGCGAAGCGCACTTTGGCCGCCGGCCGATCCACCCCAGATGCCGACTCGCTGGAGATCCATCTCGGGTCGTTCCGCAGCGGCTGCCGTGATCCAGCGGATGCGGTCTGGGAAACCACTGTCGCCTAGGTTTTTCCAACACACATCATGGAAAGCTTTCGATCTTTGGCTGGTTCCCATGCCGTCGAGTTTGACCACAATGAATCCCAGTTCGGCGATCTCGAACAGTCCGTTATGCAGGCCAAACGTCTTGGGAGTGAAGGCCGAATGGGGCCCCGCGTAGATTGCTTCGAGTACGGGATACTTTAGCTTGGGGTCGAAGTTCGTCGGTCTCACAATCACTCCGTGGATCATGGTTGAACCATCTCGTCCGGGTGCTACGAATCGCTCAGGTGGTTGCCAGCCGGTTTTCAGCAAACGGCTCCAGTCGGCTCGTTCCAGCGTGCATGCCAACTGGCCTGTTTCGGCGTCACGCAGTTCTACGACCGGGGGCAAATCAACGCGGCTATATGTATCTACCAGCCAGTGTCCAGTGGGCGAATGTTCCCAGCGATGATCGCCATCACCGTCGGTCAAGGAGGTTAGTTCACCGCCATCAAAATTGACGCGAATCAAATGTCGATGGTAGGGATCCTCTGCCATTTGCCGTCCACTGACGGTTAACCATAGCTGACGTTTTTCAACATCCACCCGCTCCACATCGCGGACAACCCACGGACCCGCGGTGATCCGATTTTTAACCTCACCAGTCGTCCAATCGATTAGCAGTAGATGATTCCAGCCATCGCGTTCTGACATCCAGATTAGTTCGTTGGTTTCTTCTAAACGCTGCAAATAAAATTTATGAGAGTAGCAAACGAAAGTTTCACTGGTCTCATCGATCACCGCGCGAGCTTGCCCTGAAGTTGGGTTGATCGAGATCAGTCGTAAGACTTGATGACCGCGCTGATTGTAGATAAAGGTAAACTCACTCGAGTCGGCCCGCCACTGAAAATTGTTGATAGCGAACGGGTTGGGAAACAGGCTATCATCGATCGCGAATTTAGATACGTCGACATCCGTCGTTGGGCCAGCCTCGGGAGTATCTGCTACGGGTAATCGATTCAGTGAGAAAAGATAAGGTTTCGGATGATCCAAAGGGTCACCCGGTTTGGTATAGTTGATGACGTCAAGCTGTGGTTGGAGGCTGTCGGCCGGTGCGGCTTGAACGAGTGTGACTTGACGTTGTTCGGCACGTTTGGTTTTGAGCACTACGAAATGCTGACAATCGGGTGACCACCATACTCGCCCCTCGAATCCGTTATTTGCGTTGCCGTCGCTGGAAAGTGGTAGGCGACTGTTTTGCTCAAGATTTAAGAGAATGACATTGTGGTCTTCAAAGTCGACTTGCCAACGACCATCGGGTGATTGGCGATTGTTTTGGCTGCGATTGAAACCTTCGCGGCCGTCGCGTCGCAATTTGGGGGCGGGAGTCGAAGCATCAATAATGGCGACGCGTCGTCCCTCTTCGGCACGAAAAGCGGCAACTTCCTTTCCATCGTCATTGGTCAACAACCAAACGTGACCCGCGAACGTGGGATGAGGAAAACTCTCACCAGCCGCCACACGACCATAGGCGAGCCTCCGACCACTGGTGTTGATCCAAAAGACGTTCAGCGGGCGGTCGAGTTGGTTTCGAAGTTCAATCTCAGTGGCTTCACCACCCCGGGATGGGCGGATAGAATTCATGGCGGGCAGGCCGCTGGGAGTGTCAGCAGCAGTGTTGTCATTTGCCTCGGCGACGACTTTCTGTTGCTCGCGATCCCACTGCCAGGTCTTGCCCCGAAAACGGAACTGGACAGTCGTCAGTTCGGGTACCGCTTGCAAATTGCGGATTTTCAAAGCTGCGGAGTCAAGCGAATCAGGAAAATGCTCAGAAAGAGCCAGCCGCAATGTTGCTTGATCAAATAATACCTCCCGCTGGCCTGCTAAGACATCGATTAGCACTACCTCAAAACGGTCTTCACCCGTTTCAACCCGGTACCAAGCATAAGCATCCCGTTCACCGAAAAATTCAGGGGTCACCGAGAGACGATCGACGCGGCCCGCTGTTCGTTGGCCGTAAGAAGCGGAGCGATCGTAGCGGGCGGCCAGATGACCAGCATCGTTTGCGGAAACTTGCAATGGGGCCAGCAACAAGCCAAAGCAACTGGCTAGTACCAGTTGACCGAGCACAAGCTCCCGGGGGTGGTGCGATGACCG
This sequence comes from Kothea flammea, assembly GCF_052161645.1. Classification (GTDB taxonomy): domain Bacteria; phylum Planctomycetota; class Planctomycetia; order Pirellulales; family Pirellulaceae; genus Laterigemmans. The sequence continues at coordinate 7,816,725 of NZ_CP197414.1, read as the reverse complement.
GCAAGTTTTCAAACAGGATGACAGCATAGTTTGCTCAGCAGCGATTTGGGGATCCGACATTCCAAGTTGGTCGCCAGTTTAATCGCTTTCGGCTGAACTGTGTGCCGGGCAAATGGTCGCTGGCGTTTAAGGCGCCGAAACGATCTCACCACCGGCTCGCGAGCCAAGCGAGCGCCAAGTCACGAGGTCGATGGTCTCGGCGATCGTCCGCACCGACCCATCCATTAAAGCAGCTTGCACGGCGGCGGGATGATAGCTTCGCGAGCCGATCGAGGCAAAGGTGGCTCGTCCTTGTGAGCCGTCGAGTCCCTCCTGCCAGGAGTTGTAGTCGATATCAAAACTCTCGCTCCCGTTGTTCCAGAGCACTTGTTGGTTGGGAGGCATGGTCGTGGTGAAGCCGGTGTGGTGGACGCGTCCGTCAGGCCACTCGGTATGCCCCGTGTTCTTAAAGCTGCCCCCACTAGCCATCGCAGCCAACGCCTCTGGCGTGTTCGGTGTTACTGCCGCCGGAGAGCCGCCGTTGCGGAGATATGGTTGCCAAGCTTTCACATCGGCCACCATCAAGGTCGAGCTGGTGCCATCGCGAAAATCTCGCATCCCCAAAAAGCTGTTTGGAAAAAAAGCACCCGAACCGCCACGCCGCGTTGCCGGATCGAATACGAGCCACTGTCCGAGGTTAAAGCCATAACTCGTCGGATAGAGCAGCGGTCGGTTATTCCCCGGGTCACGCACAGTGTCGCCGCCGACATCGCTGGGACAAGAAAAGACCGAAACTTTAACACCGCTGATTGCCATTTGGGCATCCCATCCAAACGTGAGGTCAACCACATTGGAAAGGTTTTCCTGTTCCAGGAAAGGCAAAATTCGACCGTGAACACCCCAGGCTTGATTGTTGGTAGAGTTTACCGAGCGGAGATCGACAATCGTGCTGGGGGGCAAACGACTGAAGGCCGATTCGTAGTTCATCATCGCTAAGGAAAGCTGCTTCAGATTGTTCTGGCAACTCATCCTGCGAGCCGCTTCACGAGCTGCTTGAACGGCCGGCAACAGCAAGCCTACTAAAATCCCAATGATCGCGATCACGACCAACAATTCGACTAAGGTAAATCCAGCTTTGGCGAATCTGGATCTGGAAATCTTTGCCTGGATGAATTTCGCCTGAGCCATCAAATCGGGGCGGCGAGGATGCGGGTCGCGACCAGTCGCACAAGGGCGAGCAGATGCGGCGGGGGCAAATGCAATTGTCAAATCAGATGTTGGCAAGGAATTCACTCACGAGATCAAATTAGTAGTTAAAAAATTAGCATTCAAGTTAAGATAATCTAATGGCACGTCTCATGCCAAATCAGGTTAGAGTGGTTGCGTGAGGGTTGGCAGGTGGACTTTGTGGATGCATTTTGAGATAGCGGGTTCGTTGGATAGTGATAACAAAAATTTTTCAACAGGCATTCGAATTCGGTCTGGCAATTGGCGATCATTTTCGACGTGTGGCGAAAATTTCATCGTCTAGCTGTGGAAAATTCGCCACGGGTGATTCATGAATTTGTTTGGCTCCCTTCGCACCCGTTTGTTGGTACCGCTGGTAATTTGTTCGATCCTGGCTGGGATCGTGGTGGGGCTCGTCTCGTACACGGTTTCAAGTCGTCAGGTGCGAGCCGATTTGGAAAAGTCATTTCAGGTCATTCGCCAGACTTTGCAACGAGCCCAGTTTCCATTGACACCTGCCGTGTTGCGGACTTTGGCCGAGCTCACAGAGACTGAGCTGGTCACTTACGATGCTCAGGGACGACCTTTAGCGGGCAGCAGCCTTGCCGCGGCGCACCCGATTGATGGCGGGATAAGCCGCGAGTCAAAGGGAGTGTTAGTTAGCCCTCATGGCAGTGATTCAGGATTTCGCGTCTCAGGATTTCGCGAGGACTTGGTTCCTGGTTACTTAGTTCGTGCCTTCTCGCGCGAGACGAGCGGTTCGGATCAAGCCAGTCAAGTATTGGTATTAGTTGACGCGGCCAAACTGAGACGAGCGGAGCTGTCGGCCGCGCTTTTTCCCTTGGCGACCGGACTGTGCGCGACCATTGTGTTGGCCGTGGTGGCATCTTGGCTGAGCCAGCGAATGATTGGCCGGATTGGTCAGTTGCGGTTTCAGGTGGGACGCGTCGCTGCGGGAGATTTCTCCCCCGCCGCGTTGGTTGCTGGCGAGGATGAATTGGGAGAGTTGGGTGTGGCGATTGGTAAGATGTCGGATGATCTGCAGTCTTTATGGCAGACGGTTCATCAGCAAGAGCGTCAAAAGTTGATTCATCAATTAGCCGCCGGAATGGCTCATCAATTGCGCAACAGTCTGACCGGCGCGCGGATGGCGATTGATTTGCACGCGCAGCAGAATCCCGATCAACAAGGGCAAGGTTTAGACGTTGCCAAGCGGGAAATACGTCGTACGGAAGATTATGTGCAAAGGATTCTCAGCCTCGCCGCTCAACAGCAATTGCGTTCCCAACCTGGTCCAATCAGTCCCGTCTTGGAACCGCTGGAAGAGAGTTTACAAATCATTGCCCGGCATCACCGGGTGAGGCTGGCATGGTCCATTCCAGAACACATTGCCAATGCTTGCGTGGCCGATCCTGCGAGTCTTGGACTGGGGTTGGAGAACCTCGTGTTGAATGCCATTGAAGCGGGAGGGGATTATGTTTCGGTGGACGTCAAACAAGTCGGGCAAACCTTGCAATTCGAAGTTGCCGACAATGGACCGGGCCCCCCTGAGAACTTGGAGGAGGATCACCTGTTCGAGCCCTTCATGACATCCAAACCTGAGGGCTTGGGGCTGGGTTTGTCATTGGTGCGGCGTGCCGCTGAGATGTTGGGAGGTGAGGTTTCACTGAGTCGTGAACAAGATACAACACGATTTCGGTTCGTCGCCCAATTGGTACTTAACAGTCTGTTAGCGGTTTTAGCGCTAGCCACCGTTTAATCGTTAGCGGTTTTGGCGCTAGCTTGGGTTGTCAAAAGTTTGGAATTGTGGCGATTTCGGTTTGTGCGAATTCCCATCCTCCTATCAAAACAATGCTTCCGCCGGGCTCGCCCTGGTCCAGAGCAAGCCCGGCGGAAATTGCATCACTTGCCAGGGGCGAGTTGGTTTGGAGCACGCTTGCCGGTCGCGTGCCGATCTGGGAAGCTATGAGGCATGGAAACTGAACGTCCCATCCTGATTGTCGATGATGAACCAGCGATATGTTGGTGCTTTGAGCAGTTGCTTGGCGAGGAGGGTTTCTCAGTCATCACCACCTCCACGGCCGAGGATGGACTGCAGTTAGCGGCTGCCCAACAGCCAGCTTTAGTAGTGCTCGATGTGCGTTTACCTGGCATGGACGGTTTGACCGCACTGCCTAAATTTGCCGCCGCCAGTCCCCACTCGTCGATCATCATCATGACCGCTTTTGGGGATCTGCAAACGGCGGTGCGAGCGGTCCAGCAGGGTGCAGCTGACTATCTCACTAAGCCCTTTGGGGTCGATCGCGCGCGGGCGGTATGTCGGGCCGCGCTGCGGCAGCGGGAGTTGGCCGGGACAGCGATTTCCTCAGGTTCAGCACGTCCCCCGGCGACGACTCGCGTCAACAACCAGTTGGTCGGCAGTTCGGACGTGATGCAGGAGGTGTATCGTAAGATAGCGACGGTGGCGGAAAGCGATTTATCGGTATTGATCACCGGGGAGACCGGTACCGGAAAGGAGTTGATTGCTGCGGCGATCCACCAGCACAGCCCTCGGCGAGATGGACCTTACATGGCAATCGCCCCCGTGGCGCTAAATCCAACTTTGGTGGAGAGTGAGTTATTTGGGCACGTCAAAGGCGCATTCACGGGGGCCGATACCGATCGTGATGGATTGTTTGCCCTGGCCAGCGGTGGTACCGTTTTCTTGGATGAAATTGGTGATCTACCTATGCCTATCCAAGTCAAATTGTTACGAGTTTTGGAGCAGCGTCAGTACACGCCAGTGGGAGACGTGCGGCCGCGAGACTGTGACGTGCGAATTTTAGCGGCGACCAATTCTCAGTTGAGGCAGGCGATCGAGGCGGGTGAGTTTCGGGAGGACCTTTACTATCGGCTGGCGGCCGTTGAGGTCCACGCCCCAGCCCTGCGGCAGCGGCTGGAGGATCTCGAGATGTTGGTACAACATTTCCTCGTGCTTGCCGGACATCCCGCTGGCGATCAGCCGGTGGCGGGCGAAGTATTAGCCCGGTTAGCCGCATATGCTTGGCCGGGTAACGTCCGTCAGTTACGGAACGTCATCGAACATGCTGCCGTGCTGTCTCGTGGAGGACCGCTGACAACTGAATATCTGGTATCGCTCGACCGATTAGCCGATGAGTCAGGAAACGGTGCTGGCGGCGTTGCTCAGGCCGGCACGTCGCGAGCCATCGAAGCGGCGGTTGGGCAATGGGCGGAGGAGGCTTGCCGCGATTCTTCGGCTCAAGATTTGATGAACCGTTTTCTGGCTGCCGTCGAACCAACGTTGTTAGCCCGCGTGTTGACACACACCGAGGGAAACCGGGCGGCGGCGGCCGACTTGCTAGGTATTCACAGGGGGACGCTGCGCGATCGGCTACGTCGCTATGGAATTGACCATTGATTCCGGCGGCAATTTTCCCGTTTAATAGAAGCCGGTTCGTGGCGGTCGCTGCGCCATTCATAGATCAACCTACCTTCCCCAATCGTTTAAGGAAAACATACCATGATGCGTCACTTTACTTGCTTATCGCTGGCTGGCCTGTTGGCTGTTGGCACGCTGATCACCGGCACCTTTGCTGCCAGTTCCGCGGAAGCCAAGCAGCCTGCCTCTCAAGGCAAAGTCACCAGCAAAGTCTATTTTGATATTGAAATTGAGGGGACTCCCAGCGGTCGGATCGTGATTGGACTGTTTGGCGAGGATGTTCCCAAGACGGTGAAAAGTTTCGAAGCGCTTTGCAAAGGTGATCGTGGCGTCGGGCAAGCTGGCGTGCCGTTGACCTACAAAGGTTCGAAATTTCATCGCGTCATCCCCGACTTTATGCTTCAGGGGGGTGACTTTACTCGCCACAACGGCACCGGGGGGGAAAGCATTTACGGACGCACTTTTCCCGACGAAAATTTTGAATTTACTCACGACGGTCCCGGTGTGTTGAGCATGGCCAACTCGGGTCCCAATACCAATGGCTCGCAATTTTTCATCACCACAGCCAAAACCGATTGGCTCGATGGCAAGCACGTGGTCTTTGGTCGCGTGGTCGAAGGAATGGACGTCGTGAAGCGAGTGGAGTCGTTTGGCTCCCCCACCGGCGCCACGCGGGGCAAAATCACGATCGCCAATTGCGGTGTTTTGGAAACCAAAGAGTAATCGAGCTTTTTTGATACTTCTTGACTCGGGTCGGGGAGTGCGTGGCAATAGAAGTGTGTGACAAGCTGGCGATTGCTAGAATGTCAGCACTTTGATCCGCCGCCCCCCTGGAGACCCGACAGTGCGTTGTCAAATCTTACGCCGATTCAATGGCTTTGACCCTTCCGCGTTTGCTTTTAAATCGTTGGTTGTCAGCACGCTGGGGCTGGCAGCCACGTTTGCCACAAACCTGAATGGGCAAGAAATTCAGATTATCTCTTCCGCCTCCAGTGCCTTTGCCGACGGCGAAGAGGGGGATGGCGAAACTTCGGCAGCCAAAATCGGCTTCAGTTTTTCAACTCCCGCGGCCTCGTTCTCCTTTGGTGGAACGCCCGAAGATCCTTCCGATCCAGCCGGTTTGGTCTCTTTGCTGGAGATGGAATCGATTCGTCAAGAATTGAAGATCAGCGATGAGCAATTGGCCGGTATTCGCAAGTTGCAAAGCGAATCCAGCAAACTCATGCGGGAAGCGATTTCCACCATGAATGTGGCGAACCTGGTCCAAGCGGCAACGAGTAAACCGGCCGCCGGTGACGAGCCGCAAGCCACAGTCGCACCGGTCAAAATCGATGCCACTGGGTTGCGCGAGAAGATTAAACAAGCTCGCGAGGAGGTCCAGCGGTTGAACACCAACGCCATTGAAGAAATCTTGCTGCCAAATCAGCTGACGCGGATTCGCCAAATTGCCAGTCAGGTCGAGATCAGCAAAATGGGGCTTGGTCCCGCGCTCACCCGTGGCAAGCTGGGGCAAGAATTGAAAGTTCGCCCCGAGCAAAAGCCTGACTTGATTCGCCTCGCGAAGCGTTTAGATGAAGAAACGAAAGCCAAGATTTTGGAATTAAAGCGGCAAGCTCGCGAAGAGCTACTCAGCTCGCTCGATCCAGAGCAATTTGAGCAAGCCAATGAGTTGTTAGGCGAATTTTTCGATTACGCAGCACCCACGATGGACGACATCAGTCGCCGCATGATGAATAGCTTCAAGCCAAAAAACACGGACACTGAAGTACAAGAAGCGGATAAACCGCGTTAGCCATTTTCAAATGTTGGGTCGGCCAATGATAAGATCACTTGGCCGTTGACGGTTGATTCGTGATAGCCGCCAATTCAACGCGTTATCACTGATCGCGTGAGCTATGAAATCGTGACTGGGCAAGACCAAGTGAAATAGATGATAAAGTCCGTCATGGAATAGAATGTCAACATCGCCGATAGTTTTTGCTACTCCAAGTGGATTCAAAAAACATATTATCCTTTCGAGTCGCTGGTGCCCCGTAAGTGAAACACGTCCTGTTTGTGAATCACCCGTTGTCGGTCCATGATACTCGCCGTGCGGTTAGCTGGATTTGCTAACTTTGCCGATTTCGGCCCACAAGCAGGCGCTGGCGGCAATCCCTTTGTGAAAGTCGGCTAAGCAAAATTTTTCGTTGGGACTGTGCGCGTTATCGTCATTCAGCCCCCAGCCTAGCAGCAAGCAATCGGCATCGAGCACTTGTTGGAATTGGGTCACGATGGGGATGGAGCCGCCTTCGCGAATCATCACCGGTGCCGTGCCAAAGGCTTGCTCGATCGCTTGGCTGGCCGCCGTCATGAATGGGCTGTCGAGACGTGAGAGCATGCCGGGAGCGGCATGATCGCGGGTGAATGTCAGCCGCACGCCGGCTGGTAACACTTGATTGAAGAATGCTTCGAACGCATCGCTGATTTGTTGGGGGTCTTGATCGGGGACCAGTCGAAAAGAGATCTTCGCTGAGGCGGTCGCCGGGACGATGGTTTTCACGCCGTCCCCTTGGTGGCCGCTGGTTAATCCGTTGACTTCGAAGGTGGGACGCGACCAGCGGCGTTCGAGCGCGGTAAAGCGTTGATCACCTCCCAGTGCGGGGACACCAATCGAGGCTGCGAACTCAGCATCGGTGCCTGGTAATTCGGCCAATTGGCCCCGTTCTAGATCGGAGAGTGGTCGACAAGCGTCGTAAAACCCGGGGATTCGCACTTGCCCGTTGGCATCGATGGCCGCCGAAATCATTTGACATAGCGAGATTGCCGGATTGGTAACCGCACCACCAAACGAGCCGCTATGCAAGTCTTGTTTGGGACCGTCGATTCGCACTTGGAAAGTGGCGATACCACGAAGCCCGTAAGTGATTGCTGGTTGGCCCGCGGCGTATTGGCTACTGTCGCTGATCACGACCACGTCGCAAGCCAGTTGCTCGGCCATGCTGGCCAACAGATTTTCCAGGTTGGCGCTGCCGACTTCCTCTTCGCCTTCGATCAAAAACTTGATCTGAATTGGCAGTGGTTCCCCTGTCGCCAGCCAAGCCAGCACGCTTTCGATGTGGGTCAGCACTTGGCCTTTATCGTCGGTGGCTCCGCGGGCGTAGATGTTGCCATCGCGAACCTGTGGGTCGAAGGGGCCGGAGATCCATTGATCGAGTGGTTCGACGGGTTGAACGTCGTAATGTCCGTACACGAGGGCGATCGGGGCCCCGGGGACCGGCGGAGTTGACGCGAAAATAAGCGGATGTCCAGCGGTTTCAATCATCTCCACCGCGAGCCCGCCACCACGTAATTTTTCTGCGACCCATTGGCCCGCGGCGTGCGTCTCCTGGATTCGAGCGGGATCCGAGCTGATGCTGGGAATCCGCAGCCACTCCTTGAGGTCCTCTTCAAATTGTCCAGCGGAAGCTTGCAGCCGTTGCATCAGGTCGTTGGGAGCCACTGTCGAGTCTGCCGATTAGAGAAAAAGGTCGCAGAAAGCCGGTCAGGCGGGGGGGTATTTGCCCGGCAAAACAATCATTAGGGCCGATAGTGCTGGCATAATCAGCGCGATGTGCGCTACAATATAACGTGTCACGACCGCTCCAGGAGTGGTCATTGGACGGATTGGCTTATCAAACGGAGTCGGAATAGAACGATGAGCGAAGATTCGACGATGGTCATTGAACCCGTGGTTCGACCAACCGCCGCACGGCAAAAGAAACCGAAGAAACAACCTCGCTACAACGTGATCTTGTGGGATGACACCGATCACACCTACGAGTACGTCCAGATGATGATGCGGGAATTGTTCCGGATGCCGCTGGAGCAAGGTTTTCAAGTTGCCAAAGAGGTCGACAATTCCGGCCGCGCAATCTGCATGACCACCACGCTGGAATTGGCCGAACTCAAACGGGACCAGATTCACGCTTACGGGGCTGACAGTCGCATTCCCCGCTGCAAAGGGAGCATGTCGGCGACCATCGAACCGATTGAGTAGCAACGGTCGACTGCCGCGAAGCAGGTGATGGCGGTTCGCTCGGTGCGTGTCCAGAAGTAACGCCCCACCTAGTCGCCTTGATTGATTGGCTGATTTTATGAGCACCCATCCCAAACCTGTTGCCCCATCCCAATCCGCTAAGAACGCTTCGCCGAGCAACGACTCGGGACCTCGTCTCAGGACGTTTACGCTCGGTTGTAAAGTTAATCAGTATGAAACCGAGTTTGTGCGACAGGGTTTGCAGCGAGCCGGGTATCGGGATGCAGCCGCTGATGAACCGGCCGATCTATGCGTCGTAAATACTTGTACCGTCACCCAAGAGGGTGACGCTAAGAGTCGGCAGGTCATCAGGCGGCTGGGCCGCGATAACCCGGATGCCAGAATCGTGGTGATGGGCTGCTATGCCACGCGAGCCCCCGCGGAGGTCGCCGCGCTGCCGCAAGTCTCCGAAGTGGTTACCGACAAACGGGAACTGCCCGATCTGCTCGGTCGCTTTGGAGTCATCGACGTACCAACCGGCATCGCTGGCTTTGCTGGCAGAAAACGAGCTTACGTGAAGGTTCAAGATGGATGTCTGCTGCGCTGCAGTTATTGCATTATCCCCATGGTGCGGCCGCAATTGACCAGCCGTCCGCTGCCTGACATTCTCGCCGAGGTGGAGCGTTTAACCTCAGCCGGTCATCGCGAGGTGGTGCTGACGGGAATTCATTTGGGGCACTACGGAGTCGACTGGAATCGCGATAAACCGAAAGCCGAATGGATTCGACTGGCCGATTTGGTTCGCCAATTAGCCGATCTGCCGGGCCAGTTTCGCATCCGCTTGAGCAGTATCGAAGCGACCGAAGTCACCCGGGAGCTGATCGATGTGCTCCGCCAGTCAAGCGGTCGCGTCGTGCCCCATTTGCATTTGTGTTTGCAAAGCGGCAGCGATTCAGTGCTCCGCAGGATGCGGCGACGGTGGGGAACGCGGATGTTTTTGGATCGCTGTAAAATGCTCCGCGAATCGCTCGATCAACCGGCCCTGACCACCGATGTTATCGTCGGTTTTCCCGGCGAGACCGATCAAGAATTCGAGGCCACCCTGGCGACTTGTCGAGCCGCTGGGTTTTCCAAAATCCATGTTTTTCCCTTCAGTCCCCGACGAGGCACGCCGGCGGCCGAAATGCCCGATCAGGTCCCCGCGGAGGTGCGACAAGAACGAGTGCAGAAGCTGCTGCAGCTCGAGTCCGAACTGCGGCAAAGCTATTTCCAGTCGCTGGTTGGGCGGCGACTGCAGTTCCTGGTCGATGTGGTTGATGGGCAAGAAGTTGATGGGCCAGCTGCCGCTGAAGACATTGGGGCCGGTAAATATCGTGTTGCGGGCATCAGTTGCCGTTATGCCCCGGTGGTGGCCACGACCGCACGGCCGCCCCGAACCAACGCGTTGCTCGAAGCAGTGGTCACCGCCAGCCGCGGGGACGAGCTGATTGCCGAGCTCGATCCGTCGGGAATTTGAACTCTGCCAGCTCCCGCAAGAAATTGAGACTCAATTTCAATAAGGACTTGATCGCGCCGCCGAGATCGATCAGAATTAGGATATCGACTCGGATCTCGCTTTGTCGCAGGGTGCATTAAATCGATGGACAAACCAACTCATTATGAATGCGTGATTGCTGTAATTCCCGATGCCTCGGGGACACAGCGAGTAGTGTTCGCTTCCCGCAGCGGGCACGAGAGTTTGCCGATCGTCCTGCGGCAGGAGACTTACAGTCGCGATGTGGGTTGGTTTGCGCAGAGTCAAATTGAGTTGACTCGCGAACAGATGGTGCTGCTTCGCTCGGGGATGGGCGGAGCACTCTCTTCGCCTTGCCAGCAAACCATGTTGTCGGCGGCTCAAGAAACGCCAGCGACGATTCCTTTTCAGACAGCGACCCGGTTGCGTCAAGCGCGTGCTTGAGAGCGGACCGGCGGGTCGCTGTTGAGATTCAGTTACAAGATTGAAACGTGCTAGCCCGACTTACGTGCTGTTGATTCCAACGCGACGCCTTCGCTTTCCCGCAACAGTTTGGTGTATTCGTCGACACCCTCCTGTTCTTGCAATAAGATATCTTCGAGGAAGATTACGAGTGGTCGGTTGCCTTCGGCTAAATCCAATGCTTTGGAGTACATTTCCACCGCTTTGGACTCGAAAGCCAAGCTGTTTTCCAAGATTTCCCGCAGGTTGCGTGATTGCTTGATTTCATTGCGTTGTGCGACAGGAACTCCGCCCAGGGCGGTGATTTTATTGCCAACCAATTTCGCATGGTTGAACGATTCTTCCGCATCGCCCTCGAATTTTTCAGCGTAAACTTCGCGCCAAGGTCCTTCGATGATGAAGGAAGCTTGTGAGTACTGGGCAACGCCAGTCCACTCGTGCTTGAGAATTTCGTTGAGTTGGTCAATGATTGCTTCGTGACTCATATGCTTTAACTCGCTTGTTGGAAAGAGTTTGGGAGTTTTTCTAACTGCAACGTGATAACGAGGTACTGTTCTAACTCGTCAATCCACTGCCTGAATGTATAGCGAAATCGGTTCTGAGGCAACGTGGATTCCTGCCGACGGGGGTCCCCCAGCTAGGCTTCTTTGTTCGCGTTCTTTGCTGTTAGCTTCAGCACAGAGATCGGTTTGCAGAGTCTACGTTTATCAGTTGCGGCACGTGCACAGCGAGTGCAGATGTGGGTTGCCTGCGGAAGCTCTGCCGCCAGTTCCGGGAGTAATTCGGCGAGTTGGTCCTTTTTTAATTTGCAAAGCGTCTTCATGAATGAACCAACGTGAAACCGAATCGCCAGCGGGGTTTGCTAAGTGCCGACCCGTGTTTCCAGCCGGCATGACGGCGAGCGCACCGTCATGCTCATGATAATTGCTCGGCCGCTGAGACTCTCCCCCTAATCGATTCCCCCTCGATGCACTTCCATGGTGAGGCGCATCGGCTTGGCGGCTCAGTTAATCGGACTGTTCTGCGCGTTGCAGTTCCAGTTCGTAGAACCACAGATCGTCGTTCGGAACATCGAGTTCAACTTTTACGATTTTAGCCTTGGCATTGGCAATAAAGTTGGCTGTCCCAGCACCAAACCAGGCGTAATCCTTTCTCCAGCGGATGACAAACGTGTTGTAGTGCAGATGTTCTAGATCGGCGACCAAGTCATGGTGTGGAACCATTCGCAAAACGAGTCCCTCATCTGCTTGTTCAATTTTGACATCGCCATACAGGGACGATCGAAACGTTCCGGTGTAATCGACCAGCGGATGGCTGGGCTTTGTGTCGGCGACAGCGACCGTGGTGGCGTCGATAATGCGCTGCTCAAATTGCTGGCGACTATTCCAGAAACTTTTCAGTGCTTGCTCACTGCGGTCGGCGGTGGCGGTTCCTGACAAAAATGTTTCTAGGATCTGATAGGAGATGACTGGCGAAATGCCGGTCATGCTGTTGGTTAGCACCACGATGCCGAGATTCTCCTCCGGCACCATCAAAACTTGCGAATACATCCCATCGTATCCGCCTCCGTGTCCGACCAGTTTTCGGCCAAGATAATCTGACATCGACCAACCCAGCCCGTAGGCGCGAAAGTGCGTGGATGGGTAGAGTTTGCTGTAGCCGGCAGAAACGGGGATTGCCATTTGCGAGGTCCACATCGTTCGTGATTGCTGTTCGCTGAAAAGTCGCTGGTCTTGTTCCCAGCTACCGTGGCGCAACTGTAAACGCAGCCACTGAGACATATCGTTTGCGCTGGAGATGATCCCTCCGGCCGCCGCCATCGTATCCCAGTTCATCCAATCAATCGGCTGGGAGTGATCCCGATAAGTTTTATGAGGTGACGCAAAGTTACCTTGGCTGACGAGGTCGCGCACCGAAGTGATTGTGCGATTCATCTCCAGGGGATCGAGGATGCGATGTTTCACGAACGCTCCCCAGCTCTGGCCGCTGACCTCTTCGATCACCAGCCCGGCGGCGACGAACATCAAGTTCGAATATCCATATTCGGAGCGAAAGGACGAAGCCGGTTTTAGATGGCGGGCACGTTTCAATAGTTCGCGGGGAGAGTAATCGGTTCCCCACCAGACAAGATCGCCACTGAAGGTCCCCAGCCCGCTGCGATGGCAGAGTAGATCGCGGATCGTTAGTTCGCTGGTGGCCAACTGGTCTTGAAGTCGCAGCCAAGGCAAGTAATCGCTGACTGGATCATCCCAGCGAATCTGCCCTTCATCGACGAGGATCGCCAAGCCGGCGGCTGTGAACGCTTTGCTGTTGGACGCGATCGCGAACAGGGTATCTCCGTCGACGGTCCCTTCGCTGCCAGCTTGGCGAACCCCATATCCCTTGGCCAACAGGACTTGATCATCTTTTACGATTGCCACAGCCAAGCCGGGAACTTGCCACGCTTGGCGAGTTTCTTCGATGAACGTGTCGAGTGTTTGCGTGAGCTTGTTATATTCGGCCTTAGCCGAATCGTCCGCCACGGCAGCTTGCGGTGCTGTGTCGCTTTGCTGCGCTGCGTTGACCTGCTGCGCTGCGTTGACCTGCTGCGCTGCGTTGACCTGCTGTGCGATGGCGGCGGGAGCGGACGGTAAAATCAGCGCCAGAGAAATTAGAATCGCCAAGGACTTCATTGCGGCTCTGCTCCAGGGAAATGCTCACGGTTTAGATTCAAAACATCTTAGTCGGAAGTTGACACGAGGTGTCCTTGCAGGCCAAGCTATTCACATGACAAAAATTTGCCTCATCAACGTTGTCGGCTTGACGCCCAAGCTGTTGCCGCACGCTCCCCGAATTGCCCAGCTGGGTACCGCCCGGCCCTGGGTCAGTCCGCTGCCGGCTGTCACGTCTACCTGTCAAGCGACCATGTTGACTGGGTTATCGCCGCGTGAGCATGGCATCGTGGCCAACGGATGGTATTTTCGCGAGACCGCTGAGATTCGTTTTTGGCAGCAAGCTAACACGTTAGTTCAAGGCGAAAAGTTATACGAAGGTGTATCTACGGCAAAGATGTTTTGGTGGTACAACCAACACGCCCCGGTGCGATGGAGTGCGACACCCAAACCTCATTATGGATGCGATGGTTCCAAAGCGTTTGATATTTTGGATCAAACCGGCTGCCAATTGCAGGAACAGCTGGGGCCATTTCCTTTTCACGCTTTTTGGGGGCCCAAGTCGGGTTTAGCCAGTTCGCATTGGATTGCCCAGGCGAGTGCATTGGTGATGCGACAACAGCAGCCTGAGTTGACGCTGGTTTACCTGCCGCATCTTGACTATGACTTCCAGCGGTTTAGCGATCCGGATTTGAAAGTGGTTGCCGAAGTGGATCGGTGCGCGGGGTTGGTCATCGACGCGGCGAATGAGATTGGCGCCTTGCCGATCGTGGTTTCTGAATATGGTTTGGTCCCCGTTTCCAAACCGGTTTATCTCAATCGCGAGTTGCGATCAGCAGGTTGGTTAACGGTACGCAAGGGTCCATTTGGCGAACAATTAATGCCGGGAGACTCGGACGCTTTTGCGGTTGTCGATCATCAGTTGGCCCATATTTATGTGCGTCGCCCCGAGCTTGTCGAGTCGGTGAGGCAGCGAGTTGCGGAAATTCCAGGGGTGGCCCGCGTCGTCGATCCGGCCGAACTGGAGCTGGAGCATCCGCGGAGCGGCGAGTTAGTTGCTTTGGCAGAACCGGATGCTTGGTTTGCTTATTATTTTTGGTTGGATGACCAACTCGCTCCCGATTACGCCAGAACCGTCGATATTCATCGCAAGCCGGGATACGACCCAGCGGAGTTATTTTTGACGTCGATGCCGCGAGCCATGTTGCGACTGGCGCAAAAGAAAATCGGCATGCGTTACAAGATGGATGTGATCCCGCTTGATGCGACATTGGTTCGCGGCAGTCACGGTCTCCACACCGCCCCCGAAGACGGGCCCTTGATCGTTGGTCCGGATCCACCAGCCGACATGCGGGACTTTAAGCAATACGTGCGAGGTCTGTTGGGCGAGAAGAAGGGATAAGAAGCGAGCGGTCGGGCGTTCTGGATTGTTGCTTGAGCTTGCTAATCAGATGGGGTTGTCGTCGTTGCCAGGAATGTGGCTGCCGTGGGGATCGGTGGTGGGCGACTCGGCCGCGTCGCTGAGGCGGCGGTTCAATTCGTTTCCGGTAAAGTGTTCCAAGACCTCCGCATGATCGTGAATGCGCTCGTCCGGAATCCCTGCTTCGGTGACTAAATAAGTCTCCCACAGCCGATGTGAGCGAACCACTTGTTCGGCCCGGGAAACGCCGGCGGTAGTTAACCGATAACCGTTGGTGCCGTGAGTAATTAGGCCACCACGGCGGAGAGAAAATAGTGCGATTCGCGTTTGCCAGCGAGTCGCCAATAAGCGTTGTGTGATTAAGGTAAAACTCGCTTTCTGGTCCACTTGTCGCTCGGCTAATCGGTACAACAGGCCGACAATGTCCTCACGCAGAATTCTCCATGCCAAAAGTTGGCGGCGGACCATCCGTACCAGGATACCATGCCGTGGACCAAAGGTTGCCGCCAGCGTGAATAGCACTCCGGTCATCACGGCCATCATGCCGGCGGTGCTGGTGCTGTGATAGCCAAACCACTCCGGGATGATCAAGGCCGAGAGATGCCCCAGGACCGCCGCCGCGCTGCCGATCAGCGCGCTGAGCAGAATCATGACACCCAAGCGGTCGGTCAGCATATAAGCGGCGGCTGGTGGAACGACCAGCATTGCCACCACCAAGATGTTGCCCACACTCTCAAAGCTGGCCACCGCCGTGATCGCGACTTGAGTCATCAGCAGATAGTGAATCAACCAGGCGGGAAAACCCAGCGTGGTAGCCAGGGCCGGATCAAAAGAAGTCAGCTTTAACTCTTTAAAGAACAGCGTGACGAACAATAGGTTCAACAGCGAAACGGTCCCCAGCACAATCACCACGCGAGGAATGTCGCGTCCCCACAGCGCGATCGTGTCGAGTGGTGTCAACTCGATAGCACCATATAGCACGCAGCCGGGATCGAGATCCACGTGGTCGGCTGCTTGGACAATCATCACCAGCCCCAAGGCGAACAGCGAAGTAAAGACGACTCCCATCGAAGCGCCCTCATCGACTCTACCGACCCGGCGAATCCATTCGGTGAAAGCGGCAGTGGCTAATCCGACGATGACGGCACCAATGAACATTGGCAGGCTGCTGCGACTGTCGCTGATCAAAAAAGCCACCGCCAACCCGGGAAGCACGGCGTGGCTAATTGCGTCTCCCAGCAGGCTCATCTTTCGCAACACTAGAAAGTTGCCCACCAAGGCGGCCGAGACCGCAGCAAGCACGCCGGCGAGTACGATCCAGCCGTCTAAGTCCCAAGACAGCACCAAACCACAGGGGAGCAGCGAGAATAAGGTTGCCCCCATCATGACCGTTGCTCCGTTTGATTGGGACTTTCCGCGGAGGCGTTTGCGAAAGCACCATGTGGATCGTCGGGCACTCCTTCGACCGTTCGCCGTCGCATCAACAAGGTTTCGAGTTTCTCAATCATTTCGCGATCGAGCACATGTTCTATCGCATCCGCGTCGCGGTCGACTTTGGAGGGTGCCACATCGGCGTGGGTGATCAAATACATTTCCCAGAGGCGGTGCTCATGGACCAGCTGGCTCGCACGCTCAAAACCGGCCGGGGTGAGCAGTAGCGAACGGTCAGCCCCGACCGTGACCAGTCCCTCTTTGGCTGCCCGCCGCAGGCAACGCGTCAGTCGATTCTTCCCCCAGCTTCGCATTGACAACACGGTTTGCCATGGAATCGGCTGATCGCGATGTTGCTCGTCGCCTCGCTCGGCATGCTCATAAAGTCCCCGCAGTAAATGCTGGTGGTCGATCTTGCGATTCAAACGGCGTCGTCGATGGCCACGAATGAGAACTCCCCGCGAGACTCCAAAGAACATGCTGATTTCAAACGCAAAGGCGGATACTAACACGATCATGGCGCCCGAGGGCAAGCGGGGCAGAATGGCGCTCATGGCAGCTCCGACCAAGCAGCTGCCGCCACCAATCAAGGCGGCAAATACCGTCATCCATGTCATTTGCTCGGTCCAAAATCTCGCCGCCGCAGCTGGGATTACCAACAAAGCGATCATGAGAATCAGGCCCACCGCTTGCAATCCGATGATCGTCACGATGGTCACCAGAACCATCAATAACAAATCCAGAGCAACCACTGGAAAACCTCGAGAGCCGGCATAACTTTCGTCGAAACAAACGAGCTTTAATTCCTTATAAAAGAGCACGCATGTTATTTGGCAAAGCGTGCCGGCGATCGCGATCAACCAAGCGTCCGAGGAAATCATCGATGCGGTTTTGCCGTAGATGAATGCTTCGAGCCCGGCCGAATGACCAGCCGGCATCTGTTGGATGACTCCTAATATCGCCACGCCGCCGCCAAAGAAAACGCTTAACACGATCCCCAAAGCGGCGTCTTCTTTTAAACGCGTAAGGTTGCGGATCAGCAAGATTGCCAACATCCCCAGCGTGCCGGTGACGGCCGCACCAAATAACAGCACGGGCAACGATTTGCCCGGCAGTCCAAAGAAGGGGGCAAGGATGAACGCCATGCCGATTCCCGGCAGCGTGGCGTGGCTGAGCGCGTCGCCCATCAGCGCGCGTCGTCGCAGGAGGGTAAAACTGCCAATGGTGCCCGCCGCAAATCCTAACAACGTGGTGCCAATGACTACCACGCGGGTGTTGTAGTCGCGCAGCGATAAGACTCGCCACCACGTTTCCCAGGAAGGCCATTCGATGCGGCGATCGGTTAATGAGCGACCACCGATGGCCTGACCCTGGGCCCACAGCGAGGAGGGTCGATAAATCGTCAAGCGGTGACACACCTCGCTGAGTTCTGAGCCTGCACAAGTATCAGGCACCAAGAGCACCGAGCCGCAAATTGTGATAGCAATCGCAATGACAGCCAATCTCATAGCGTTTTCTCGCGTCGACGCATGGCCTCAGTGGCTTCTTCTAACAGCGTCAAACGTCCTCCGTAAGTCTTTTGCAGGTTGTCCTGATGAAAAGTGGTTTCGACTGGGCCATGAGCGACCACTCGCATATTTAACAGCACCACGTAATCAAAATAGTCGGCAACGGTTTGCAAGTCATGATGAATAACCAACACCGTTTTTCCACGCTGCTTCATCTCCTTGAGAATCTCAATGATGGCTCGTTCGGTTGCCGCGTCGACCGCAGCGAAAGGTTCATCCATCAGATATAAGTCAGCATCCTGGACCAGCGCGCGAGCCAGGAACGTGCGTTGTTGTTGGCCACCCGACAATTGGCTGATCTGGCGTTTGCCGAAATCTGCTAGACCAACTCGATCTAACGCTTCGGCGGCTAATTGTCGATGTTTACGACGGACCGGCAGGCACCAGCCGATTTGGCCATACAATCCCATGGCGACGACATCGAGCGCGTTGACGGGAAAATCCCAATCGACACTCTCTCGTTGGGGCACATAGCCGACGCGGCCACGTTGGGCGCGGTATGGTTGGCCAAAGACGCGGATATCGCCCGATGCCTTCGGCAGCAGGTCCATGACTGCTTTAATTAGAGTGCTCTTCCCTGCCCCGTTTGGACCCACCACGCCGATCAATTGACCGGCGGGGAAATCGATACTAATGTCCCATAGAACAGGCTTGCGGTGATAAGCCACCGTTAAATCATAAATCGATAATGGACAGTCGGCGTCTGGCGAACCGCCCAGATTGTTTCGGTTCATCATGTGTGGCACCAACCGTTATCCGCTAGGCAATAATATGTGAGAATATTCATTGGGAGTCCGCTGCATCACCAGCCTGGAAGCTGGCGAATCCTCCCGCGGGAACTTGTCCTCCCAAAGCCGCCGTGACAGTATTGACGTTATGTTCGATCATGCCGATGTAGCTACCCGCGGGCGTATCTTTCGGGCCCATGGCATCGGAATAGAGAATGCCTCCTTGGCGAACTTGATGCCCGCGGGCTAACGCTCCGTCAATGAGCGCGCGGATGTTTTTATCGGAAACGCTCGACTCCACAAACACCGCCGAAATTTGCCGCTCGACCAGGAGCGATACTAGATCGTTGATTCGCTGTAAGCCGGCTTCCGACTCCGTCGACAGGCCTTGAATTCCCAACACCTCCAATTGGTACGCGCGGCCAAAATAGTTGAACGCGTCATGTGACGTGATCAAGACCCGATTGGATTCGGGGATCGTGGCCAGCGTCGTCCGCGCGTACCGATCGAGCTGTTCGAGGCGTTGTTGATACGCGGCCCCCCGGGCGGTGAACTCGTCCTTCCACTGGGGAGCCAGTTCGCTTAGCCCTGCGACGACTGTCGACACCCCTTGGCTCCACAGGCTGACATCCATCCAAGCGTGGGGGTCATAGTGGCCGGCAAAGTCGGCTGGTTCCAGCAATTGATCTTGAGGAATTCCCTCGGTGATGGCGTAGACGGGGCGTTGGCGACCGATTTGCAGCAGCCGGTCCACCATTTTGCCTTCGAGCATCAGGCCGGCGTAAAAGATCACGTCGGCTTGTTGCAGCATGCGGACTTCATGGGTCTTGGCCGTGTAAAGGTGCGGATCGACGCCGGCTCCCATCAGTTGGATGGTTTCGACACGCGAAGCACCGACGTTTGAAACGATGTCGGCTACCATCCCCACCGTGGTGACCGCGCGAATGGTAGCCGTGGCGGAGCGGGGCCCAGGACCTCGCTGCCCAGAATCCCCCTGGCCGCAACCACCCATGAGCAGCACCACCACTACCAAACTAGTCCACACTCCCCCGCTGGTTTTTCCCATTACCGTCATTCAATAAGGCCGCTGATTCGTCCTGGCGAAACGCCCAGAATGTAGCACAAGCTACAAATGTGAGTGCCATTCTATCCACAAGGAAACGGAAAACCAAGGCCCGGCTACTTTTGGTGAGTGTTGCTTGGTAAGGCTTCGCCGGGGTCGGGCTTTGTGTTCGGTGTTGGGGAGAGGTCGGATTGGCTGTTTGTTGGTGTCCCATTGTTGTTTGGGGGTGATTCGATGCGGCGTACACCACGCATCCAGTTCACCGGACATCTCCCCAGGTTTAATGCAAAGCGTTTCTTGTTGAAGGAATCATAGCTGCAACCGCGAGGGCTCACCGCGTTGACTGGAGCCCACACCCTCAAAGATTTGGTACGAAAATGTGGGCAGGGAAATGTATTCCTGCACTTTTCTTGCCCGCGGTCTGTTGAGGTAGGTGCGTAACGCTTGCGCTCAGCCTGAACCCCGAGTCGTAGACCCTGGTATGCTGGGGACATTCCCAGCGTGAGCTCGCCCAAAAGCCACGCTAGAACGGCTCGTCTGGATCGTCGATTTCGTCGAACTCTTGCCAAGCTGGGCAATTATGAGCGGCGGCGGACTTCGATTCCTCGAATGTCTCATTGCAATCGCAGCACCAAAGGTGGCCGCAGTCATCACAGCGTCCAATGGTCGCATCGTCGATTTCGGGATCGTCTTCGCAGTCTCGTGTTGATTCGCTATCGCAATTCGGGCATCGCCCAACCATGATCATATTGACGAAATCGTCTTCTTCGTCGCATTGTTCGATGAGATTCACGATTTCTTCGAAGCCGTCGGGATCCATATTCTGCATTAATTGCATCATCATCTGAGCCTCCTCGGGCATTGGCTTTTGGTCGTGCATTGCGGCAGCGGAACCCTGTTTGCCCTTCCAGAATGGGCAAAACGGACAGTCTTCGCCAATGGGAAAGTCCTCGCCTTCCTCGTGTGGGCAACCCATGTTTTCATCGGTGGCTGCAACTCGCGTGACATTGTGTTCTTTGAAAAACGCTGTGATTTTCGCGATGACGGCTGGGTCGTCTTTGACATTAATTCCTACATAACGCTCCAGTATCGGTTCGCTGTCCTCGGACTGAATCACGGAAGCGACGATCTTGGTCGTCGTTTTGTCGTCGGGGCCATAGAGCGCAACGGTTCCGATTGGAAAGTTCCATGGAGACGGTGAATGTTTACTTCGATAGCTTTGAACCGCGGCTTCCCACTCGGCAAAGTCTTGATCACTTATCTGGTCCCTGTTTTCTTCAGAGACAAACAATCCGGTTTCTTCAAAAGCGTGGATCATCGCTGGATCGACGCCTGCCGCTTTCATCGCTTCGACCATGAAATGCTCGGTGTGTTCCGAGTGGCCTGGAAACAACAGATCATTCGGACGCAGTTCACGTCCCAGTTCGTCAGGCAATTCGTCGATGCGATTCCGTAGCAACTCGTCAACTTCATCTGACATCGGAATGGAGCGGCGAATTGTGCCGGCTTCATCTTCCACAAAATTAACGTCTTTCTTTAAGCAGCATTGTTTGTATTTTTTTCCGCTTCCGCAGGGGCACTTCTCGTTCCGGCCGATTGGTTGCATGGGACAGTTCTTTATGGGTAGCGATCAACAAAAACTTTAGATTCCTTAGACGCTAGTACTTCTCATTTGACGGATCCTACTGCGGTGACGATGGTCCACCGCCGTTACAGGGATTCAGATGGCCCGCAGCAAAGAGGCCGGCACCTTGGATTGGCCATTTGGAACTCGCCTAAATCAGTATGCAATTCTAGCGTCGTCGTCGCGGCGGACTTAGCGTCGCAAAGGATGCTCGGTCGTGACGGAATTGAGCTCGCTCCACCCAATCAAGGATGTGGACTCATGGCTTGGCAATTCGGCACCCATCGCGACGGTGCGAAATGCGATGACGATGGAATTATCCTTTTGCCCGAGCGGTAGCCAATGGCGCCCGTGGGAGACCGGCAGAAATACCCCGAGTTCCGTCCCACTCAGTGGCAATCAAGACGCCGCAAGGGTTCGGTCGGAGAACACAAAAGCCTCGGAAAAGCCCGGTTTTGCGTGCTATCTGCGGCTGGTGAAGATCGTAGAAAGTACCGAAGGTGGGACTCGAACCCACACGTCCTTGCGGACACTGGATTTTGAATCCAGCGCGTCTGCCAATTCCGCCACTTCGGCGCAGTCGTGTTACACGAAGGCTGCTTGGCCTTGGGAAACCAGCGTTTGCACACGGTTTTTCCTCAGCCGTCCCAAGTATCACTCAGGGAGCTTAAATTTGCAAGCCGGTTTCAGCTGCGGAAAATGCCCCCGGTGCTGCGGGATTCTCCTGCCGGCAGCGGTAAGGAGCTGGCGAAGCTGGAGGTTGGAGGCGCGGAGGTGTCGCTCGGCTCGTTAGCGCTGAGGCATTGCGGTTCCATCTCCGTGCTGAATAGATACCACCAAGGAATGCTTTTCAAATCGAGCGCCATCCAGATTGCATTTCCGATCGCCGAAGCCCAGCCCCAATTGGGAAAATCGCTCCGCACGAACAGCGGGATGAAAATGAACAGAAACCAACATGATTTGTAGACAAACTGCAGCGCCAGGATTGGCAAGAACTTGAGGGGGGCGCGAATGGCCAGCACGCACAAAAAACCAACGGTCAACCAAATACTGGCTAGCGCTCCGTAAATGATGGGGTCCTGCTCGGGCAGCATAAATGGAAAGCCGACAAATTTGCGAGCGAACTTCGCCGGTGCGAGCAGCATCACAAAGCCGGTGATGATACCCAGCACGGCGGTGGCGCAGTAGGTTAGCTTCATCCAGCCGTAGGCTATTTCCCGTTTCCGCATCCCATTCGCTTGTGCCACTCTGTTTCACCCCGGATATGTCAAAAGACCACTGCTCAAAACTTTGCGGCAACTGAACGTTTGATCGTTGCCGGAAAATGTGCCGCAGGCTAAGTGGTATCGGCGGTTGGCAGCAAGAGCGATTTCGGAAGGGTGATCTTAGGGGGTCGCCGATGCTCGCTTGAGGATCGCTGTCCACTCTGTTTTGCGAACAGGTTGGATGCTGAGCCGACTTCCTTTTCGCAGCAGTTCCATTTTTTGTAGCGGAGCCATCTCTTTCAGTTCGGATAACGGCAATGGCTGTTCAAACTTCTGATCCAGCTTGATATCGACCATGAACCAGCGGGGGTTCTCCGCATCACCTTTGGCATCGTAATACTTGCTCCGCGGTTCCCAAGCAAAATGATCGGGATAGGCAGCGCGGACGACCGTCGCAGTGCCAGCAATCGCTGGATTTTTGACGCTGTGGTAGAACAGTACCCGGTCGCCCTCTTGGACCTCATCCCGTAACAGATTGCGAGCTTGGTAGTTGCGGACTCCCTCCCAGCAGGTTGTCTGGTTACTCTCCTTGGCCAGATTATCAATTGAGTATGAGCCCGGTTCGGTCTTGAAGAGCCAGTATTTGATCGCCATCGGATTAGAATTCTGTGCCTCGGATTGGTGGTGCGCGGTGAGGGCGGAATAGTTTCGCTAGCTCATACAATCGAACAGTAAAGGAAAATCTCAGGTTTTCTTTCAGCCGGGTCGATGCTGTTAGTTCACGACTCGACGGAATCGAGTTGCGTGATCGTCAAGCGACTGCGTGGTGGAAGCCAAACCATTGGTTTTCGCAGCGTGGTCTCCCGATTACGGCGGTCAAGGATGATGTTTTTGACAACACTTCCTCGACCTTCCCGGGGTGAACGACGATGTCCGCAGATCTTATGCACGCAGCTTTTGGCGTCCTTTTTACATCGGTTTGGCTGATGGTCAGCCAGATAGTTGTCTCAGAACGCTAGACGTTTTCCCAGTTGCGGTTCTTACCACTCTTCAGGACCGCATCGCAAACCCGTTGGGTTTCCAAGGCGTCCCGGAACGAGGGATGCATGGGTTCGCCGGTTTCTAGGCTTTTGAGGAAATCGGCGACTTGGTGAATGAAGGTGTGCTCGTAACCGATTTGCAGTCCGGGTACCCACCAATTGCCCATGTAGGGTTGGTCTCCATCGGAGACGTGAACATTCCGCCAACCGCGAACGACCGAGTCGTCGTTGTAGTCGAAGTATTGCAAGCGGTGCAGGTCGTGGAGATCCCAGGCTATCGAGGCATGCTCGCCGTTGATTTCAAAAGTATCGAGCGCCTTGTGGCCTCGCGCATAGCGGGTGGACTCAAACAGTCCGAGCGACCCGTTTTCAAAGTGACAAAGAAAGGCACAGGCATCATCGATGTTGACTGGTTCTTTCTTGCCGGTTTCGGCATGCATGCGTTCTTTTACGAACGTCTCGGTCATGGCGGTGACATCGCGGATTGGACCGTTGAGCCAGATGGCGGTATCGATGCAGTGGGCCAGCAAGTCGCCGGTGACACCACTGCCAGCCGCTTCGGCATCGAGTCGCCAAGTGGCCGCGCCCCCTTGCGGCACATCTTCGTTGATCGTCCAGTCTTGTAGAAAGAATGCACGGTAGTGAAAGATGCGGCCCAGGCGCCCTTCATCAATTAATTGCTTGGCGAGTGTGACTGCGGGTGCGCGACGATAGTTGTACCACACCATGTTGGCCACACCGGCTTGCTCGACTGCTTGGCACATTACTTCCCCTTCGGCCACATCCATCGCCAAGGGTTTTTCGCAGAGGATCATCTTGCCCGCTTTGGCTGCCTCCACGGCAATTTCTTTATGCAAGTTATTTGGCGTGCAAATATCAATGGCATGGATG
The DNA here is from genome assembly GCF_052161645.1 of Kothea flammea. Taxonomy (GTDB): domain Bacteria; phylum Planctomycetota; class Planctomycetia; order Pirellulales; family Pirellulaceae; genus Laterigemmans. The sequence continues at coordinate 7,792,490 of NZ_CP197414.1, read as the reverse complement.
TCGTCTCGCTTGAGCAGTTCCCGCCAATCGGTTTCGATCGACTCGTATCCCCAGTTATCCGCAAAGCTTTTCGCTTTCTCAGCGTTGCGTGCGCAGAGCGCTTTGAGGACCGGGCGATATTCAGAGGGAAAGAAACGGGGCGCTTGGCAGTAGGCATTCGTGTGCGCTTTGCCCATGAATCCATAGCCAATCATGCCGATGTTGAGATCTTTCATTGCGATTGTTGCACCTTTAGCAGGTAAGAGTATTGAGGTGGGGCTAGCTCGGGAGACTTAATGCCTGGCGGAAAACTGCTTAGCCGCTTTGGTGATTGCCGCAGCTGGCATTGGTCGTTGGATAGGCAAATAGTGGATAAGCACAAATAGCTGACAGTGGGTTATCGGACTTAGTTCCAACCGTGGGCATCGCGAACGCTGATCATGGCAGCCAAGATGCTGTTCCAAGTATCCGCCTTCATCATCACGTCGTTGGGGAACATGCAACCGTCCCAGCAGATGTGTTCAAACTTTTTGGTCAGTTGCCCATGTTCGTCCCGCAGCCAAAAACCGGCATCTTTGGCGATGTCAAGTTTGCCGTTGGGATCGTTGGGCAAACAGTGTCGTCCGGTTTTGTCGTGGCTGCCGCTGCCAAACACGGTGGCATCATTTTGAGCCACGTGGAAATCGATCGTCCAGGGCCGCAAGGCGGCGGTCAGCTCTCGCAACGCTTGTTCTTTGGCGGTCGTGTCGGACCAGTCAAAGTCGGCGGGCAGGATCGCGTCTTGCGGCGCGTTATAGCCCATCAAATACAGCAGCGTGTGAGCCATGTCGGCTTGGAAACCCAGCGTCTGCGGACGGTTGACGCGTTCCAGCAGGTCCACCATCACGCGCCACGAGTGCATCCCACCCCAGCAGATCTCTCCTTCGGCAGCCAGCCGCTCGCCATGTTCCTCAGCGATATCGCAGGCTTTGTTAAAGGTGTCGGCGATACGTTGTTGCGAGTTCGGGTTGGCCGACCAATCGGCCGGTGACGAGGCGGTGTCAATTCGCACCACGCCGTAAGGCCGGATACCCAATTCGCGAAAAACTTTAGCGATCCGGCAGCCCTTGCGAACTTGCGTCAGAAACTTTTCTTGCTCCGCTTCATCTCCCAAAGCTTGACCTCCGCCGGTGGGAGGCCAAACCGGGGCCACCACCGAGCCGATGACCAAATTGCGAGCGCGGACCTCATCGGCAATCTTACTTAAATCCTCATCGCTGGCATCGATGTTCACGTGCGGATCGAACAAGAAAATGTCGACGCCGTCAAATTTCTGCCCGTCGACTTCAGCCGCGGCGGTGAGGTCCAGCAAGGTTGTCAATGCGATTGGTGGGTCATTACCCTCGCCCCCTTTGCCAACTACACCAGGCCAAGCTGCGTTATGAAGTTTTGGGAATGCATTCGCGGAAGACATTATAAGGTACCGTGTTGTCTAGGAGGGAAAGAGAGGGAGTGTCGGTTGGTGTTTACCAGCCGATCATCAGTTACTAACCGATTGGGAATGCCCATCGCTTAGGAGGTCACGGACGGTGCTGGTAAATTACCATGCGTATCGGGTCCAAAGTAGCGGAGGCCAACGAGCGGTTCGCTCCCCGTGTTCTCGATTTCAACACCCGCCACAGCCGCTTCGTGGCTGATGAAAACTTCATCTTCGGTGTTGGCACCAAAGCGAATCATGGCGGGCGTTTGCAAGTTCAGCTTACCGATCCGACCACTGCCTTGAACCGTGATCCAGCTGCTCGCACCGGGATCTTGCAGCACACACTTGGCACCCGGTTGCAAGGTTAATTCCTTAGCGCTGAATAACTGTTGGTTGTCGACGGTGCCGTACACGATCCAGAGATCTTCATAACCCTCGCCGCTCTTTGCTTCGTCGCGGATCGGTTCGAGATAGTTGGCTTGTTTGAAATGGGTGTCAATGTTTTTCTCCCAATCAAGCTGGCCGACGATAAAGTCTAAGTCTTGATGTTTTTCGGGAGGCATGTCTTTGACCAACAGCGACCAAGGAACATAGCGTCCTTCCACGATCGATTGGAACATTCCAAATACGTCGCTGCCCCATTGGGGTTCGTACGTGCAAAGACTTCCCGGGGCATGCAGCACGCCGGGTGGGATCAACCAGCCGGTGCCTCGCTTCAAGCGATAGGCGCGCGACAGGTCGAGCATCCCGTTGTCGCCCGCGTTCCAGTTCTCTAAGCAACGCCGCACATCCTCTTTGGTCGTACCAGGTTCCAAGCCCATGAACGTGTAAGCGAAATTGTTATCAACGTTGTTCAGCTGGGGTGGAAAGTAATAACTCTCCGGCTTGCCTTCTTGACCCACCAGGGCGGCATCTTCAAAGCTCTGGTGCATGTGGTGCGGGATCGGGCCCATGTTGTCAAAGAACTTGCTGTAGACCGGCCAACGGTTGTATTTGGAGAACATTTCACCTCCGATCAGGCGCTGGCCAGCTTCGGCGACGGCATCCTTGAGCAAGAATTTCTTGCCCTCAAACAGGCAAAAGCTCAGTCCCTCGTGCCAAACCCGTCCCTCGTTGGCCGCTTCGGTTGTGCTGCCAAACCAACGCTCATCAATGCCACCACGGTCAGCGCCAAAGCGATAGTAATCGTTGGGATGCAGCTTGATCCGTCGTCCCGGGTGCAGAAAAGATCGCGGCACCCAAGTGGGAGTTAACCGCAGCAGGCCTCCACCAGCGTCCAAAGCCGACTCGAGTACGGCGGCGACCGAATCCGACTTGATGAGACCTTCGTCGAGCGAAACTTGCGGCATGGGGATCAATCCTGTGGAAGTCTGTGGGGGTTAAATGAAGTCGTGAGCAGCAAAAATTCGGTGGCGTTGTTTTATTCGCTTCGCCGAGCGGTTACAAGTTACAGCCCATAAGTCACATTAAGGGCGGGATGTTTGCCGCCCGCTGGCAGAGAGCTTACCAAATTCCACCCTGGAGGCTGTGACCGATGAACGAGGTTTTTGAACTTTACCGACCCCATTCCCAATCTTTCGAGCCCACAGCCGCGCGGGTGCTGCCGGAGCAGATTCCGGTCAACGGGGGTGTGTTCAAATGTTCGCTGCAGACCCTTGGTTCTGGACCTTCACGGGGGGTAGAACTGCTAACAGTCGCCGGCAACCAAGCTGGGCTGACCATTATACCGACTCGGGGCATGGGAATTTGGCAAGCTCGGGCGGGGGAAACCCATTTTGGTTGGCAATCGCCAGTGCCCAGTCCCGTGCACCCGGCGTTGGTTCCGATCGATGAGCCGAGCGGGTTGGGGTGGCTGTCAGGGTTCAATGAATTGTTGGTGCGATGCGGGCTGGAGAGTAACGGAGCCCCCGAGTTCGACGAGCAGAATCGCCTGAAACACCCCCTTCACGGGCGAATCGCAAACACCCCCGCGGAATCTTTGACCGTCTCCATTGACAGAGACCAAGGGATTTTAGAAGTCACCGGCGTGGTCCGCGAGTCGCGATTATTTTTTGCCAACTGGACCTTAACCTCGACGATTCGGTTGCAGGTTGACGGAAATGCGATCCACATCGAAGACCGTGTTACGAACCACGCGGATGGTGTCGCCAGCCACCAGATGCTCTATCACATCAACGTGGGTGCGCCGATTTTGGGGCCGGGGGCTCGCTTAGTCGCTCCGTTTGCTCAAGTCGTTCCCAAAACATCGCGTGCTACCGAAGGCATCGAGCATTTTGATCGCTACGAAGCTCCCGAGGCCGGCTTTGCCGAGCAGGTTTACTTGATGCAGCTGCAAAGCGATGCAGCCGGTTGGTCGGGCGCATTGCTCCGTGACGAGCAAAGCCAGGTCGGGCTTGGTGTGCGGTTTGATACGACCTCCCTGCCCTACTTTATCCAGTGGAAGAACACGGGCGGCGAACATGATGGTTATGTCACGGGGCTGGAGCCGGCAACCAATTTTCCTAACACCCGCTCCTTCGAGGAGTCGCACGACCGCGTTGTTCCGTTGGGGCCGGGCGAATCCACCTCCTATCGTTTGTCTTTGCATTTGCTCAATCAACATCAGCAAGTGCGCAAATTTTCGGAACAGTTAGCCGCCCTCGCGGTGGAGCCGGGGCAAGTTGATTGGTCGCCCCGTGACGCATGGTGTCAGTGAGTGGGCTCAGTGTTTGTTGCAGGCTCGCTGGAACAAGTTATGAGTCATTTGTTGCACGCGGTGGTCCGGCCCGTGTGGTCGACTCCAGTGTGACCAGGGGAGCACGTGCCCGGGAGGTGAGCTGAGTCCTTGAGCCCAGAAAATAGTGGCCGCGTTGAAGACAAAATTACCTTGCGGTCCTGGGTATATTGTGGCGGTCCACTGCTGAGGGTTCACTCCCGATTGCCAAGCGGTGCCTCCGGCCACGATCTCCAAACCAGGAATGTTGGCCGGTTGGCCGTGATACTCCCAGCCGACCAGCCCTGGTATCGAATCGCCTCGTTGCATTCCTGTACCGTCAAACATCCAATGCTCTGATAAGCACACCGTCCAGTCGCCGCCACCATTGACTGGTTCGACATTCCGCGCGCCCATCAAAAAACCTTCATCGGGTCCTCGAAAAGGGAACGGGCCATGATCACGTTCGCGATCGACCGCGTACGCGTTGTCAGCCCCGTAGGGACCGCCCCGAAAGATGACGCGGTTTGGTACACCAAGCTCGTTAGCACGAAAAGGCGTTACCCAACAAACGGAGTTGCCGCAGAAAAATAGCAAGTTCACACCCGCGTCGCGCAGCGTTTCCACCGAGCGATATTGCCGCAGGTCCCAATACTCATCATGCCCAACGCTGACAAAGGCTTTGCATTTTAAACCGCGATCGGGCGTCAACATATCAGAATTTGAGCAATAGCTAACATCATAACCATGTTCTTCCAGCCAGTAAGCTAAGGGGAATTCAAAAGGCAGGAATTCTCCCGAACCGACCGTTCTCGGATCATTGACGACACCCATATATTGGGCTTCTCGCGCATACGGTCGATCAAAGCTGACATCGGCCCAAGGACCTTGTGTTCCCCGCGGGTCGGTGTAGACGGAATAGTTATTTGGCCAGCGATTGTAGGCTTGCCACGTATTGTCACTGACTTGAAACAGCACGTCTGCCGGCCGCTGGTCGCGGACAACAAAGATCACGTAGCTTTGCCAGTATGACTCATTTCCCTGGGGGATCGTTGTCAGCCGTGCCAAGTAAACTCCACTGGTCCAGTCCTCAGGTACGGTAAAAGTCAGTGAAGGTTCCCACTGGCAAGCACGGATGTTTTTCTCGCCCGGTTGCGGGGTCGGCTGAGTGGAACTTTTCAGCGGTTCAATGGAATGCATCAAGCGGGCCCCTTTGCCGCCGTAATAGCCCAGCCGAAAAAATTCTAACCGCACGGAGCGAGCCGGGTTCGTTGACACCATGATGTCAATCGTCTCCCCCGCCAGCACGCTTTGCCGGGAACAATAGCCTTCCACCCAGGGGGATCGAAAGCCCTCGCCGTCGACGCGAACTCGCGTCAGTTGCCAGTCATCGGCGCCAGTCAATTGGTTCTCGACAATTATCGGATTGTCGGTTTTTTCAGCCTGAATGGGGGCGTCCCCAAATAACGATGCCCCGCTGGCAGATTGGTTGGCCATCGCTAGCGAGGTTGCCGCCAAGCCGCTTTGCATGAATCGGCGACGTCCGGATTGATTAGGATTTTTATTGCGCATCCGCGATAACCTGTCTTTGTCAAGGTGTTAGAATGTCGGCCCTGGATAGATCACTCGCTCCTGTTTGTAAACGATTCATTGTTATGCGATATCATACGAGAACCAGCCGGCGATTGCTGCCGGTTTTCTGCGCGGCCTTTTTCTGGAGTTGCTCAGCAAGCCCGCGAGTTGCCGCAGAGCAAGTTCAGCCGCCAGCTCCATTTGTGCAAGGTTACGCCGGGCAACTGAGTGTCCAGCCAGGCGAGGATGTGACTTTCCATGTCTCGACCAGCGAGCCAGTTTTTTCGCTACGGATTGAACGGCTGGGGACAACGAATGAACAGGTTTACGTAAAGGAGAATATTTCCGGAAACATGCATCCGATTCCCGCTCGGGCCTCATCGCAAGGCTGTGGGTGGCCGGGTACTTTGACACTCACGGTGCCAGCGGATTGGAAAAGCGGTTGTTACCGAGCGAAGCTCGCCACTGGTGACCAAGACCGAACAGCCACCGGGACGATCTTGTTTGTGGTTCGTGCCGCCGTGCCGGGAGCCAACACGCGAATCTTATTGCAACTCTCCACCAACACGTATAACGCTTATACAAATTGGGGCGGACACAGCCTCTACAGCTACCATGATCGTGACGGTCTGCAGGGGCATCGCGTTTCTTTTGATCGGCCTTTGCAGTCACAGTTTGAGAACTGGGAATTGCCTTTCGTGCAGTGGGCGGAGAGCAACGGGTATGTGCTCGACTACGCCGTGAACAGCGACCTTGAGTTTCATCCTGAAATGCTCAAGGCGTATAACTTGGTATTGAGCGTCGGGCATGATGAATATTGGTCGTCGCCGATGCGCGATCATTTAGAAGCGTTCATTAGGGAAGGCGGAAATGTGGGGTTTTTTAGTGGCAACACGTGCTGTTGGCAGGTTCGCAGCGAAGCTGATGGGCGGGCGTTGACTTGCTGGAAACAGTGGGTCAATGGCGATCCGTTATTTCGTCGCGGTGATCATCGCTTGCTTAGTACGCTGTGGAGCCATCACCTGGTCCAGCGGCCCGAGAACCAGCTCACGGGGGTTGGTTTTTTGTGGGGTGGCTATCATCGCAGCCACGGGCAATTTATGGATGGCCCCGCCGCCTTTAAAGTACATCGGCCCGACCATTGGTTGTTTGCCGGCACCGACCTGAAAGATGGTGACCAGTTCGGTGGAAAAGATACGATTGTTGGTTATGAGTGTGATGGCTGTGAATTGCAATGGATTGATGGCAAGCCCTTTCCCACGCATCGTGATGGCACTCCCGAATCGTTCCAGGTGTTGGCTACCTGTCCTGCCAAGTGGGCTCCGGACGATAGTTGGTGGTATGACCAGTTTCCCAAAGATCGCGTCGGTGCGGCTGTCTTGGGAGTTTATCAAAATGGACCAAGCGGAGGCACGGTTGTGACCGCTGGCACGACCGATTGGGCGCATGGGCTACGCGGTGGCGATCCCACGGTGATGCAGATCACGCGCAACGTGTTGGATCGTCTGGCACAGCGGAGCGACGAAGTTGTCGATTGATGATGAGCCGCTTGATTGTGGGCCGTCTGAATGTGGGCCGTCTGAATGTGGTTGTCTGTGCGGACTTGGATTAGCAGGCCCCGTTTCGGCCGGCACCTAAAAGCTTGTATCGCGAGGAAGTGCCCGTTAATATGAGCGATAGGGGAGAATCGCCTCCCTACCAACTTGCCGCGGCACACCTGGGAGCGGTCAGACCGACTGTGACGAGCAAGGTGTCTGCAAGAACCATCCCGCCTAAACACCGCATTCCCATGTCCCAGTCCGCTCCCCGCAGGACAGCCACGCGCCGATTTTTGATCGGGCTGCTCACGGTATTGGTTTCAGTGCTGGCAGTCGACCAGGCGATGGGTGAATCACCCCAGCATCAAGACCAGCAGGCAGCGCAAGATCAGCAAGCTGTGCTGGAGCGTGCGGAGAGCGTGCTCGCTGATTGGCGCCAGAGCATTGGCCCGATGCTGTTGACGGAATGTGGTGATTGTCATGGACCGGCCAAGCAGTCTGGCGAATTGAGTGTCCGCTCGTTGGCAGCGCTGCTGGGTGGCGGCGACCGGGGCGAGACGATTGATCTGGAGCATCCGGCGGAGAGTTTGTTGCTGCGGGTGTTGCAACCCGAGGGTGAGCCTCAGATGCCTCCCGAGGGCCAGTTGCAACCGGAAATGCTGACCCAACTGACGCGGTGGGTTGAGCAAGTCGCGGCGAGCGATCGTGATTTGTTGTTGGAGTTGGCCGCTCGACCGGTTGCTTTGTCGGCCGAGCAATCGCCCGGTTATCCGCAAGAGGTTTCGCCGCGAATTGTCATTGAAATGGCGATCGAAGCGGGCTGGAGTCGCGCTGAAAAACCGCCCATGCCGGCAAAGTTGTGCGACGATGAAACGTTTGTGCGGCGAATTTATTTAGACCTCTTAGGGCGGGTTCCCACGTTGCCGGAGCGGGCTGATTTTTTGCGACTAACTGATAGTCGCAAGCGCACTTTTTTAATTGATCAATTATTGGAATCGCCCGAGCATGGTCGTTATTTGGCGGAAGTTTTTGATGCGGTGCTGATGGGACGTGGCGGGATGCAGGCGATGAAGCGTCGTCAGCAGCACGCTTGGAACCAATTTTTAATTACCGCGTTTACTGAGAATCGTCCCTGGGACCAAGTGATTCGGCAAATCTTATTGGCCCGCCCCACCACGGAGCAAGATCGGGGCGCGGTGTGGTATCTTTACGAACGCAATAATGCCCACCAGGAGATTGCCGAAGCGATCTCACGCGGAGTGTTTGGGTTACAGATTCAATGTGCCCAGTGTCATGACCATCCATTGGCCGAGGAAATTAAGCAGTCGCATTATTGGGGTTTGGTGGCTTTCTACAGTCGCAGCAAGAATGTGGAAACCAGCGTTGGTCCGCGGCTGGCCGAGTCGGCGGTGGGCGGGTTTTCCATGTTTACTAATTTGCAGGGTGAAAGTCAGCCCAATACTTTGGTCTTTTTGCAGTCAAGGGCTGTCGATGAGGCGCGTCCGGCCGATGGGGAACAGCAAGCGGAAAGTGACGAGCTGTATCGGCCACAGGGCGGCGAAGAAACTCCCAAAGTGCCGCTGTTTTCCCGCCGCGAAGCTTTTGTGGAACAAATCGCTGCGGAGCATCCGTTGGTCGCGCGGGCGATGGTGAATCGGTTGTGGGCGTTAATGATGGGGCGTGGTTTGGTGCATCCGGTTGATATGCTCGATAGCGTGCATCCTCCCAGTCATCCCCAGTTGTTAGCTTGGCTGACCGATGACTTCCGGCGGCATGGTTATAATGTGCGGCGGTTGTTGCGCGAGCTGGCGATGAGCAACGTTTACCAATTGGATTCGCGGGGAGATGCGTTTGCCGATCCGGCATTGTTCAGCCGAGCGACGATCAAACCGCTGACCGCCGAGGCGCTTTACCGTTCGATGATCGTGGCCCTGGGGGGTGAGCCGCCCAAGTCCGCAGAATCGCCAGAGCAGTACGCGGCGTTTCGTCAAGCGTTTCCCGATGTGTTGCCGGAGGCTAGCATTGCCGATTTGAGGCAGTCCTTGTTATTGACTAATGGCGCGGAGATTCACGGGCAAATGGGTCCCGAGAAATCGCAGACCGTCGCTGAGTTGTTAGCCAAGCCGCACGTGTCCGAAATTGTTGAGGAGGCTTTTCTCAGGGTTTTGGGGCGGCTGCCCAAGGCGGAGGAGGCGAGTCGGTGTCGCGAGTACCTGCGTGCTCGGCAACGGCAGCCGCAACGTGGCATCGATCAAATGTTGTGGGCGTTGTTGACCAGCGCAGAATTCCGCTTTAATCATTAATCACTATGCAACGACCAAAACCTTCTGGCCATCGATCGCGTGGCATCCAGAACTGCGGGAGCCCGGACCACCGGTTGCATCGCCGGCTATTTTTGCAAGGGAGCATGGCGGGTGCGGCGTCGGTTGCCAGTTTTCAGAGTTTGTTCAACGTACCGGCCTTCGCGGAAACCGTGCAGCGGCGGGGCAAGCGTTGCATTCTGCTGTGGTTGTGTGGTGCTCCCAGTCAGTTCGAGACTTGGGATCCGAAGCCGGGACGGCCGTCGAGCGGACCCTTTGGAGTGACAAAGACTTCGTTGCCCGGTGTGCAAATCAGCGAACTGATGCCCCGCTGCGCCACGATCATGGACAAGCTGGCCGTGATTCGCTCGATGAGCACCGAGCCATCGGAACACTTTCAAGCGATCGATATGTTGACCCGCGGCGATGGTCCGCGACCGCCGTTTACGCGGCCGATTCTCGGCTCGGTGGTGGCCCAGCAGTTGGGCGACCTGGAGAGCCCCGTGCCCAACTTTGTGCTGCTCGATCCTTGTCCGGAGGGTAACGAATTCAAGGGATTTAAGGCGGCCGACTGGCCAGGTTGGTTAGGCTCCGAATATGGGCCCGTGCGATTCGGCGGGGAGTATGGGCTTGATAACATCCGCCCTCCGGAAAATTTATCCGACCTCGATCATCAAGAAAGAGAGGGCTTGAGGGCTTTTCTTAGTCGACAATTTACCAATCAGCGACGGGCCGCCTCGGCTGATTCTTATAACACGGCTTTTGAACGGGTGCGGGGCTTGATGAGTGCCGCTCATTTGTTTGATCTCGATCGTTTGCCGCAGGCGGATCGCGATCGGTACGGACCGGGAACGTTTGGATTGCACACGCTGTTGGCTCGGCATTTGGTGGAACACGGCTCGACGTTTGTGATGGTCGCCAACGGCATGCCTTGGGACTGTCATGTGCTGAACCACGAAATCCATCAGATGTTGGTTCCCGAAATGGATCAAGTGGTTTATGAATTGATCACTGATTTGGAAACGCGTGGCATGTTGGATGACACGTTGGTGTTAGTGATGGGAGAATTTGGTCGCACTCCGTGGTTAAACCAAGCTCGTGGCCGGGATCATTATCCCACGGCGTGGAGTTTGGCGATGGCCGGTTGCGGTATTCGCGGGGGGACGGTTTACGGCAGCACTGATGAAGATGGTATTCAAGTTGCCGAGCAGCCTGTCGACCAGCGTCAATTATTCGCCACGATATTTACCGCGTTGGGCATCGATCCACATACCACTTATGATTTACCTGGGCTGCCGACGTTTCATCGCGTGGAGAGATCTGCCCAACCCATTACCGAACTTTTCGCATGATGAACACTGAAACGACGCAGCAGATCGAAACCAAGCAAGTGAATCGGATCACGCTTCCGACTGGCGTGATGGACATCGCCGTCTCGGTGGATGGGACGCAGTTGTTTGCGGCTTGTCACGATGGGCTGTACCGCGTGGGAGCTGACGGCAAGCAAGCGGAAAAGATCGGTGGGCACGCGAGTTGGGTTGCCGGCGTGGGGGTGGTTGATCAGGGGCGGCGGTTGGTGTCGGCTGGCTACGACGGTAATTTGCAAATTCATCGACTTGAGGGCGCGGGACCGGTGCAATTAGCTAGTCAGCCAGATAGTCAACCGGCCGCAGTCGAACGAACAATCGCCGCTCACGATTTCTGGTCCTGGAAAATGGCGGTTAGCCCCGACCAGAGTTTGGTGGCTTCGGTGACAGGACAATATTTGGCTGGTGATGAACGCTATGCACCGCGCGCAAGTCACGAAGCGACGGTGAAAGTGTTTGCTGTTGCTGATGGTGGACTGCGGCATGCTTTTGCGTTGCTGCCGTCGGTTCAGGCGGTCAGTTTTGATCCCACGGGACGATACTTGGCAGCAGGTAACTTGATGGGCGATGTGGGAGTTTGGGACTTGGCATCAGGGAATCGCGTGGCAGCTTGGCGGACACCCGATTTCACCAGTTGGGGCATTATCAAGAGCCACTGTTATATTGGTGGCATTCACGCGATATGTTTTGCCCCCGACGGGAATTCCTTATATGTCGCCGGCATGGGAGAGATGCGGGATCCAATGGCTGGCAACGGGCGGCAGCTGTGGCAGCGTTTTGATTGGCGGGCGGATCCACCGACCAAGCTGGCGGAAACGATCAAGGATCAAGCTGGCGAAGGATTAATGGAGTCGCTGGTGATGCATCCGGGGGGCGAGTGGTTTGTGATGGCGGGACGGTTGCGCGGCGGTGATTGGAACGCCGGTTTATTCGCAGTCGATGATGGTCAGCGAATTGGTTTTCTCAAGACCGAAGCCCGCATCACCGCAGCCAGTTTTTCGGCTGACGGCAGTTACCTGTATTTGGCCGGGATGAAGAACCAGCCCGGACCGAAGGAAGGAAAATGGCCCGAGTATGGCGTGATCGATCGCTATCAGGTGTGGCGTGTGTGAGGGCCTTGCCTGTTGGACAACTGGAGTGCAGGTTGTTCGTTTTACGAGTTGCGAGCCAGCACCACAAATTGATAGGGCGCCATCAGCATTTCTTGAGCGGCCGTGATCGTTTGTCCGGAGATTTGATCGACCACCGTGCGGCGGAGGCCGAGCAGTCGCAAGCGGCGTCCCTCGAGACGTTGTGGTGACTCGGTAAAGTTGGCCAAGATCATCACTCCGTGATCCTCGTGGTCGCGGAAATAGCCGAACACGTGGGGGTTGCCGGTATCGATGAATTCCGTTGGTCCGCCACCAAAAGCCAAGTTTTGGCAACGCAGTTGAATCAGCCTCAGCAGCCCCTGGTAGACGCGTCCGACGGGATGGTTGCGGTCGCGGCGAAGGTTGACACGTTCCCAGTCGAACTTGCCCCGGTGTACCCAGCGTGAATCGCCCGCTTTGACCGGATCGGTGGCAAAGGAACGGTCATTGAGCGTGGCCAGTTCGTCGCCGAGGTAGATCAGCGGGATGCCGCCGATCGTCATAATCACGCCGTGCAACAGCAAGATGCGTTTGACCGCCAAGTCGGTCAACTCTTCATCTTCCAGCTCCAACGCTTCTTCGAGACCGGCCAGCGATGCGGTGGTTCCGCTGACCCGTCCGTCGCCCGTGCGGGGGTCGATTTGAAAGGGCAAACCACGGGAGAAACTGTCGGCAAATTTGCCGGTGTAAAAGTTAGTTAGAAAGCGGCGATGATCTCGGCAATCAAAGCCGACAGCGGTAATATCTTCGTCGGAGATAGCCCAGCCAATATCGTCATGGCTGCGGACGTAGTTAACCCATTCGCAATCACGAGGAATGCTGAATCGCCGTCGCATGGCGGTTTCCAGCAAGCGGACTTCACGGGTTGCCAGCGCGTTCCACAGCAGCGCCATTAGCTGGGGGTTGTAAGAGAGTTGGCATTCATCGGCGCGAACATATTTGCGAACCTCGTCGGGATGGACGATCGCTTCGGACTTGAAGACCATTGCCGGGGCTGACATTGCCACGGCCGCGTTGAAGGCTTGCAATAACCAGTGGGCTTGTGGCAGGTTCTGGCAATTGGTGCCCACTTTTTTCCAGATAAAAGCGACGGCATCCATTCGTAAGACTTCGACACCCTGGTTGGCCAAGAACAACATCTCGCGCAACATCTGCACGAAGACTTCGGGGTTCTGGTAATTGAGGTCCCATTGATAATTGTAAAACGTCGTCCAAACCCATTTGCCAATACGACTGCGATAGGTAAACGCACCGGGGTGTTCGTCGGGAAAGACCTCGCCCAAGCTAGCTTCGTAAGCTTCGGGGACGGTGCGATCTGGATACATGTAATAGTATTCTTGGAATTCCGGATCACCGCTCAGTGCTTTGCGAGCCCATTCATGTTCGTCGGAGGTGTGATTGAAGACGAAATCGAGAACTAATGAAATTCCATGATGGCGCAGTTCGGTAGCCAGTTCGCGAAGTTGTGCCATTGTCCCCAAGCTGGGGTTGGTTTCGCGGTAGCTGCTGATCGCATAGCCGCCGTCATTATCACCCTCGGGCGATTTGAAGATGGGCATCAAGTGGAGGTAGGTGATCCCCATTTCCGTCAGATAGGGAATTCGCTCACGAAGTTTTTCCAAACCGGTTTCGTCTTCGGGCTGGGCGAACAGGTCGACGTAGCACATGGCGCCGACGAGCCTTTGATTTTGATACCAGAAGGGATCGGATTCACGCAGCGCGTCGAGTGCTTTGAGTTCCTGCGGGCGCTCCATCCACATTTCCGCCGCCGCCGAGAGTGCACTTTCTAGGTAGTAGAAAAAGTCGTAATGGCTGGAATAGAGCTCAAATAAACGACCGAACAACCTTGGGAAATGTTCGCGGACCCGCCTGGTAAATTGCTCCCACTCGACTGGATCGCTGGCGGACGCAAAGCGACTCTCCAGTCGCGGGAGGAGACGACGTAATGCTTTTTCTTCTCGAGTTGGGAGCTGCCCCGACATCTTGAAATGTACCGACTGTTGGGCCGGGCTCCAGTATTATCGTAGTGCGTGTGTGATAAATTCGCGGTGACTATTTAAGTCTACGACATCTCTGCGATTCAGCCAGTCGCTGAATCAACGTAGATGGTAATCAATTGGTAGGTTGCGGTGGCGTCAGCAGCCGGGCTGCTTGATGGCGCAATTGATCGATTAATTGCCGGCGATCTGGGTCACTGGCGTGATCATCGAGCTGCGACAGCATACGGGCGGAACGAAGTAATTGTTCTGCCACCAAGCAAGCTTGTTCGGAGGGTGGCTGTGCTTGCTGTGCGTCCAGCTGCTGTGCGCCCAATTGTGGGCTAACGGGTTCGTGGGGATCGAGCACGCTGCCCTGCAGCACGCTGCCTTTGCTGCGGAGTTGGTCGATAATTGAATCGAGCACGACATCGCCGCTCGGTTGAACTTCCGCGTCGCCGCTGATGGCGCGGCGCAAGTGATCTTCGATTTGGCGTTGATTGTTCTCTGAGCGGGGGCTAGGAGGGGGCAGTTGCGGAGGTAGCATCGGTTCCGCTGGGGGGAGAGTCAGCTTGGGGGGAGGGTCATCAGCGGACAGCTGGTGCGACGCGGCCCAGCCGGTGAGCCAGCAAATACAAACCACGCCAATGAGCCCGCAGCTGAGTTTGCTCAGAACGCTTTTGCGGATGCAATTTAGCAACTGAGTGGCGTCAGGCAGATGAATGCTTCGGAATGGCTTATGCATCGGGGATTCCATGCCCTCGGGCTTTGGCAACGAAGGTGTTGATGCCCTTTGGCGTAGCGAAAAATGGTCGCCGCCAGGCATCTGGGACTAGTTGCATTATCGCCGAAATAGGGCGGCGATGTCAGTACGTCTTTCTGAGGCTGGAAAAATCGTGCCAACGGATGATGCCTTGGTGCGCGATCAAGAGGGCTTGGCCCAGCAGGCTGGCCGTAATCGCTCGCCTGGGTACTCCGCTTTTAGGAGTCGCCAAACCGAGTTGGGGTTGCGTCGCTTCGGTTGGATGATTTTTCGCGGCGATGATTTGCTCAAGCCTTTGGCGGGAAACAACGTCGAAAATAGCGACTTCGCCTAAGGTGCCTTGATCGCAGCAGGTATCGCAGCCGCTCGAGGCGGAAAATTCGCAGACTTCTTGATCCAGTCCATGTTGCTGGAGCCAAGCCGCCGAGAATCCGGCCGTCATTAATTCGTCTCGGGAGACTTGGAACGGGGTGCGGCAGTGGGAGCAGCAGCGCGGCAAAACGCGTTGTTCGACAATTCCCAGCAGGTGCCCCGCTAATGAGCCGCCGCTGGGATCGAGCGCCGCGATCCGCGCGATCGCTTCTTCGGCATGCCAAGCATCGATCGCCGTCAGCACTAAACCGCCCGCACGGCAAGCTTGCAGACAAGCATCCGCGGTTCCTCCGTGTTTCAAGCAGTCGATCATGAACCCATCAGGTTGTTGCCGGAGCATGGCGTTGACTGCTTCGGTGACCCCCAGGCCGCGTTCCGGGGCGACGCGGGTTTGATTGATTCCGGGCAACTGTTGTCGAACCGCATGCTCCACGGTGCAGATGGTTCGTTGGCTGGTGCTGAGGTGCGCCAGGCAGGAATACAGCGTGGTGCGTTTGCCGCTGCGAGCTGGCCCACACAGCAGCAAGAGCCCGCTGGTTTGCTGTAAGATTTCATGCAGCTCGGTTAACTGGTCTGCCGACATTCCCAGTTGATCAAGCGGTTTGGCAGCTTGGTCGCGGCCATGGGGGCGCAGGGTAACTTTTGCGCCCGCAATTGTCGGGCAGTAGTCGAGTTCGATTTGCACTCCTCGCCTGCCGTACCGCACTTCGAAAGCACCGGTCGCCGGTACATGAGGTGGATGGTCTTGCAACTTTGCCAGGTTGCGAAGTGATGTGAGGACCGTCTGCAGCAAGTGGAGTTGCGGTGCTGCTTGGGGTACCAGCGAGCCATTGACGCGCAATCGAACTCGACAACAATCACCAAAGAATTCCAAGTGGATTTCGCTGGCTTGCTTCCGCAGGGCGACTTGTAACAATTGGCGGAGATAGTTTTGGCCGGTCAGCTGTTGAGCTGTTGAGTCGTCGGCAATGGTGACTTGTTTGACAGCCGGTACCGGCTGGTTACTCTGACGCGTTTCGTCGGCATATAAAAACGCCAGTAAACGCTCGACTACCGATAGCGGAGCAAACATTGGGCGGATCACGCGTCCCGTTTCCTCTTCCAGCTGTTCCTTCAACCGCAAAGCATCGGGGGAAACGATGGCCACCTCCAACGTCAGGCCGTCGTCGGCTAGGGGGACCAGTAAGTTGTCGCAGCAGACGCCCGCCGGTAACGCGGCGGCGATGCTCGGATCAATTGGCGGTGGTTCATCAGCCGGTGGATCGAAGAGTGGTAGCAGATAGTGTTGCGCATAGGCTTCGGCCAGTGCGTAGGCATCGGTAATCCCTGCTTCCAGCAAAGATTCCTCAAAGGTTTGGCCGGCAGCCGGGCAGCTATCCCAGATTGGCTCCAGTGACTCTGGGGTAAAGCGATCGTCGGCTAGGCTGTTGCCGCCCCAGACCGCATTGCCCAGCGGCGGAGCTGGGTTTGGCGTTGGGGCGGGGTTGTGGGAATGCTCGTCCCCCTGGTCTCCCGCGCCTCCATGGTTCGCTCGTCGACTGCCCTCATCACGCCTCATCATGTCGTGGCTCTCCATCGGCAATGCCGATCACTATTGCAACAATCTGGTTTGTGGCTGGTCGTTGACCAACGCCCTACAGATGTTTCTACGCCGCGGGTTGGACGTGGCGAGCGATCTGCGCGATGGCTGCTGGGAATCGGGCATGGACATTGTCGAACACGACGGATGAAGCGATTTTGCCGGGCTGAGGAAAGGGGCCGTTTGATCTGTTATGATGAGATCAAATGAACAACCGTATGCAGAGATCGGCCTCATCGTTGCTCGATTCCACCTTCGACTCCATTTCGGTTTTACCCCCGGCCCTTCAGACAGGAACCTCACAATGATATCCCCTCGAAGCATTGATTTGGCGCGTCGCAACTTGTTGCGAGGCGCTTTGCTGTGCGGTGCGGCTAGTGTGTTACCGATCAGTCACAGCAAGGCCTTTGCGTCGAATGAGACGCTGGGGGTTGGGATCATCGGCGCGGGTGGGCGCGGTAATGAATTGGCGGGGCCGTTTCACGCTGCCGAGGGGGCAAAGGTGGTGGCGACCGCCGACCCCGATCTTGATCGTGCCGAGAAATTGGCTGGTAAATATGGTGCGACCGCTTACACCGATCTGCGCCGCCTACTCGCCGACCCGGCGGTTGACGTGGTGGCAATTGCGACTTGTAACCACTGGCACTGCTTGGCAGCCATTATGGCGATGGAGGCGGGTAAGGATGTCTATGTGGAAAAACCGTTATCACATACCCAATGGGAAGGTCGGCAAGTTGTCAGCGCGGCGCGAAAGTATGATCGCATCGTCCAGCTTGGCACTCAACAGCGTTCCGATCCGATGCAAGCGGAATTGAAAAAGTTCTTACATCAAGATCAGACGCTTGGTGAGATCGAATATGTGCAAGCATCTAGGTTAGGAGTGCGCGGGCAGATCGGACGTCGCAAGGAACCGCTGAAAATTTCCAGCTCGGTTAATTACGATCTGTGGGTCGGTCCCGCCAAGGAGGAGCCGCTATTTCGTGATCAACTGCATTACGACTGGCATTGGGATTTCAATACCGGCAGCGGCGAAATGGGGAATTGGGGAGTGCATGTGTTGGACGACGTCCGCAACGTGGCTTATCAAGATGCAGTTAGCACGCCCAGCAAAATCATGGCGATCGGTGGACGATTGGCTTGGAACGACGCGGGTAACACGCCTAACGTTCATTACGCCATTTTTGAAACCCCTTTGTTTCCCACCCTGATTGCACTTAGCAATCTCTCCACGCAGCCCGACGGCAAACCGTCGAGTTGGTGGAGTAAACCGGCGGAGCGAGTCAAGAGTCCCGGCAGCGGATACGTGGTGGCGTGCCAAGGTGGTTATCTGTTGGGGCAACGTCAATATGCCAAAGCGGTTGATCGCGATGGCAAGACGATCCGCGAGTTTCGTGGGAAGAACATTGTGCCCCTGCACGTCAATAACTTCTTGGACGCCGTTCGCAGTCGAGATCGCGGCAGCTTGAATGCCGAGATCGCAGTCGGGCACGATTCGACCGGATGGTGTAACTTGGCCAACGTCGGCTTTCAGGCGGCAACCAGTCCTTACGCTGAGGAACCGGGTGGCATCCAGATCCCGGCAGCCTGGTCGCGACTGATGGACGAACTGGATCAGCAATTGGCTCCCTTTGGAGCCAGTCGCAGTGATCTATTGGCTGGTCCGGTGCTGACTCACAATCCCAAGACTGAACAGTTCGAAGGCAGTGGTGCGGAGCAGGCGAATCGGTTGTTGCGTCGTGAGTATCGCGAAGGCTTTGTGCTTGCTGAAATCACCCGTTAATTTTTCGTGAGCTACACTGGCAGCCAAATTCGAACGATCGAGAATTAACGGCGTTTTTTCTCGCCTTAAGTGCTTTTGCACGGTTCTTCGGGGTCGTGCATTTCTTCCGCAAGGGGGTGATGGTCTGAGATAGTGTAGAAATAGGGGAGTTGTTTGGGGCGTAACGCTTGAACAATTTGTGCGGCGTGATTAAAGTCTTGTGAGTTGTTATCCCCATTCGCGGGGTGCTTTATACGCGCCATCCGGATTTATGAATCATGCGAAGAGCTATTTTGGCGGGAAATCAGAAGACTCCTACCTCATCCCGCAAACGTCGAGATCAGCGACATTCTCTTTCCACTCAAGTTCGTCGTCTACGACTTGAACAGCTTGTTGCTCGAGAAATGCTTTCGGCCGATGGGTTTACCCTGGCCACGATGACAAGCAACACGGACGTTTTTGACCCGTCGATTTTCGAGGGTGATGTTGTTGTTAAAACCAAGGCGCCCAATGGTGGAGAAGTGACTCCCGCGGCACCGATCGAGGTTGATCAATGGTTGATGATATGGAACCCTGACCAGGGTCCGGGTGCATCGTATGGTCCTTCGGTCGTGACATCGATCGAAGCGAATGATTTGATTGAAAATTCACATGTTGTCAAATTCCAACAAGCTTTTACGGCTGACCAAGCGGTGGAGCATTTAGGTTTGGGTGGAACACCCGAGATGACCTATCCGTTGATCGCGACGAATTTGGCGGAGCGTTTGATTCCGACGGATCCGGACTTCTTTATGCAATATCATTTGCGTAACACGGGTCAGTATGGTGGCGCTGCTGGCCAGGACATCAACGTGGTCACCGCTTGGGATAGTTACTTGGGTGACGGCGTGGTGATCGGCGTCGTCGATGATGGCGTTGATTACAACCACCCTGACTTGTTGGGTAATTATCGGGGTGATTTAAGTTTCGACTACGCGTTTGGAGATAGCGATCCGGCTCCCGACACGAGTGTCAACTGGCACGGCACGGCGGTGGCGGGTGTGGCGGCCGCTTTGCACAACAATGCAGTGTTTGGTCGGGGCACGACGGGCGTGGCACCGCAAGCTGACATTGCCGGGATTCGGTTGACTGCTGCGGCCACTACCGATGCGACCAATGCTGCAGCGATCAATCATCAGATGGCCGACATTGACATTTATGTCAACAGTTGGGGTCCGCTTGATATTGGCAACATTGCTGCGGCCGGACAACCTGGGCCATTGGCGCGTGCGGCACTGGAAAATGGGGCTCAGAATGGCCGCGGCGGCTTGGGCTCGGTGTTGATTTGGGCGGCTGGTAACGGACATGGTTCTGGCGACAACGTCAACTATGACCTGTATGCCAACTCGCGTCACACGATTGCCGTGGGTGCAATGACTCACACGGGAGTCGAAACGAATTATAGCGAGCGAGGTTCGGCGTTGTTTGTGGTTGCACCGTCGACAGGTGCCGGCACTGCCGGCGCGGTAGCTACGACTGATATCTTCGGGCCGCTTGGTTACACCACCGGTAACTACATTGATCCTGTGGAAAACACGACCGACCGCTTCACCGGCACGTCGGCTGCGGCACCTCAAGTCGCCGGTGTGGTGGCTTTGATGTTGGAAGCCAATCCGGCGCTGACGGCTCGCGATGTCCAGCACATTCTGGCCGAGTCCGCCCGACGCAATGATCCGGGTGATGCGGACTGGTTCCAAAACGCGGCCGGTCACTGGGTGAATTACAAGTTTGGTTTTGGTGTTGTCGATGCTACCGCGGCAACGACGCTGGCGGAGACCTGGACGCCGGTCAGCGAAGAGTTAGCCTGGAATTCCACCGTGTTGGAACCAGCGTTGTCGATTCCTGACAATGATCTCACCGGGACGAGTGTGACCTTTGGTGTTCCTGATAACTTCCAGGTCGAGCACGTGGAAGTTCAAATTGACGCCGATCACACCTTCGGCGGCGACTTGGTGATTACCTTGACCAGCCCCAACGGTACGGCATCACGGTTGACTGAAGTGCACAATCAAGTTGGCACTTATACTTTCGGACACACCTTGACCACGAATCGCAATTGGAACGAAGATACGTTCGGTGATTGGACGTTGACAGTGGCCGACGGCTTTGCGGCTGACACTGGTACGCTGGACCGGGCTGCGATTAAGGTTTACGGCCACGTGATCGATACGGCTTTGCCGAACTTGACATCGACCAACGTCACTGCGAACGAAGCGGATGGCACGATCGACTTTTTGATCGAGTTGGAAGCGGCTCAAGCGGAAGACGTCACCTTTGACGCGGTCACCTTCGATGGGACTGCGATCGCCGGGTCTGATTACACGGCGCTCGATTTTGAGCCCTTTACGATTCCCGCCGGGGAAACTTCGATCGTCATTTCGGTGCCGTTGATTCAAGATAGCGTCGAAGAGATCGCCAAGACTTTTTCGTTGGGATTGACCAACTTTGTTGGTTCGGATCCGCTGGTGCGAGCGGCCGTCGGTACGATCGTCGATGATGATGATCCACCATTCTATGTGGCCACGCCGCAAACCATGGTCTCGCCCATTGCGGCCTTGATCGCGGAGAGCACCGGCAATGAGATTTTGTTGATCTCTGACAGCGACGTTGACGATATGCGATTTGAAGCTGTCGATGGCACTTTGGCTTCGGCGCTCGTCACTCCCGCCAACGAAGATGTGACCATCACGGCCCAATTCGTCGATCCGAATGGCGATCCGGTCGGCAGTTCGGTCAGTTCGGCGACACCGGGTGCCGCAGTAGTGCTACCACTGACTTCCATGGCGGGTAACGGCGCCCACGCCGTTCGCGTCATCGGCGATACATCGTCGGACGTTGTTATCGATTTGATGTTCGGTGCCGTGAACGAAGGCTTTGGCGATGATACCGGCAGTGGCTCCTCGGCCACTTTGGAAGGATCGCTGGTTGCGCTCGGATCAGGTCGTTACGCGGCGGTTGGTGAATTGACCGTCGATGCAGCGGGGATCACGGTCACGCAGACCAATGACCCGGCCGCATTTATCGACATCTCGGGAACTGGTACCGCGTTGGCCATCGAAGACGATTTCAACGCCAATGAAAACGTCAACTTCACCTCCACGATCGGTAATGAGTTGTTGCCCGCCGGCACGATGCGGGTTAATAACAACGGTAATTTGATCGCTGGTGCAACTGGTAATTTGTCATGGAATAATGGTTCCATCCCGACGACCGCGGTGACTAATTTCTTGGCTCCGTTCTGGGATGACTTGGATCCCCGTGGCAACTCGGTTTTCCATGAAGAAACCACGATCAATGGTGTGGATGCGTTGATTGTCCAGTGGAACACCATGCCACACTGGAACATTGCTACTGGTGATGTGACGTTCCAAATCCAATTGTTCGATTCGGGACCTGTAAAAGCCAAATTCGTCTATCCGGACGTCGACTTCGGCAACGCGGGCTTGAGTTTTGCCCAATCGGCCACGATTGGTTACCAGATAGATGTCTTGGATTTCTTCCAGTTCAGCCGCAACCAAGCCGTATTGGCCAACAATGATGTGTTGACCTTCCAGTCATCGATCGACGTCGATGAGTACACCGTCGACTTGACCGGTAAGGTTGGCAGCAACGTCGATGTGCTGTTGACTGGGCTGGAGGGTGCTGACTTGACCGGCGTAACGGCTGAATTGGTCGCTCCCGACGGAACCACTGTGTTGGCAACCAGCAGCGCCACGCCAGGTGGTTTCTCGCCAACCAATTACGATTTGGGGATCGTTGGTTTCGAAGTCCCAGCGGACGGGGTTTACACTGTTCGCATCACTTCGGAAGTCTCGGCCAAGTACTCCTTGGTTGTGACTGAGGGAATGGCTTTCGAGACGGAGACGAACGACGCTCCCACCGATCCGCTTCGCGCCCTGGGCCTGACCGCAGCTGGCCTCGGCCATGCGGACGCAGCTGGGGACGCGATGGAACACTACACCATCGACCTCGAAGTTGATGACTACGTGATTTTCGAAACTAGCACTCCGTTTGATGCTGGCAGTCTGACTGTCAGCAACACGCTGGATCCCGATCTGACGCTGTTCGATCCCTCCGACAATTTGCTGTGGAGTGAAGATAACACGGCCGATGACGGTAAGAACGTGTTTAGGTATTTCCGAGCTCTGGAAGCGGGGACTTACACGTTAGCCCTGTCAGCAGTCAGTGGCGAAGGTGTCTACGTCTTGGATGTCAACGAGTGGGTCAACCGTGATCCTGATGATATCGATTTGGCACCCATGTCGATCGAAGAGAATGCTGGCGACAACATTTTTGTTGGTACCTTCTCCACTTCGGATGTCGATCCTGGGGATACCCACGAGTATTCGCTGGTCAGTGGAACGGGCGACTCGGGCAACGCGGCCTTCAGTATTGTCGGTGATACGCTGGTTGCCAATTCGAGCTTCGACTTCGAAACGCAAGACAGCTATTCGGTTCGCGTGCGAACGACTGATCAACGTGGCGGCATGTACGAAGAAGTCTTCACGATTGATGTGTTGGACATCAACGACGTGCCCACCGACATTGCTTTGACTCCGGCGGACATTGCTGAGAACGCGGGCGTCGATGCGGTAGTTGGTTTGCTTTCGACCACCGATCAAGACGCCGGTGATACCTTTACCTATGCCTTGGTCAGCGGTGCTGGTGACGATGACAACGCTAGCTTCTCGATCAGCGGAGACGAGTTGATCGCTGGTCCAAGTTTCGATTTTGAAACGAAGAACAGCTACACGGTTCGTGTGATGTCGACTGACGCCGGTGGGCTGTCTGTGGAGAAGGCCATCACGATCGACGTCACTGACGTGAATGAAGTGCCTACTGATCTCGCTCTTTCACCAACCGCGATCGAAGAGAACGCGGGTGTGGACGCTGCGGTAGGAACGCTTTCAACCACCGATGTCGATGCGGGTGATACTTTCACCTACACGTTGGTAGCCGGTGCTGGCGATGATGACAACGCGGCATTCAACATTAGCGGTGATGTGCTGCAGGCCAACGATAGCTTCAACTTCGAAGTCAAGGACAGCTATACCGTTCGCGTGATGACGACCGATTCCGGTGGTTTGACTTTCGAGAAGTCATTCGTGATCGATGTCACTGACGTTAACGATGCTCCCACCGACCTCGATCTTTCGCCTACCGCTCTCGATGAGAATGCGGGCGTGGACGCGGTTGTGGGGACATTGACCACGACGGATGAAGATGCTGGTGATACTTTCACCTACTCGCTGGTCGCTGGTGCTGGTGATGATGACAACGCGGCCTTCAATATCAGTGGTGCGGAGCTGCGAGCTAACGCTGACTTCGACTTCGAAACGAAGGACAGCTATACCGTTCGCGTGATGACGACTGATGCCGCAGGTTTGACTTTTGCAAAGGCTGTGGTCATCAACGTCACTGACGTGAATGAAATGCCGACTGACATCGACCTGTCGCCCTCGGCGATCGACGAGAACGCAGGTGTCGATGCGGTTGTCGGCACGTTGACCACGAGCGATGTGGACGCGGGTGATACCTTCGCCTACGAACTGGTCGCTGGTACCGGTGATGATGACAACGCAGCCTTCAACATCAGTGGTGCAGATCTGCGAGCCAATGCTAGTTTCGACTTTGAGTCGAAGACCAGCTACACGGTTCGCGTAATGACGACCGATTCCGGCGGCTTGACTTTCGAGAAAGCCTTTGTGATCGATGTCACGGATGTGAATGAAGTGCCTACGGATCTCGCTCTTTCACCAACCGCGATCGAAGAGAACGCGGGTGTCGACGCGGCAGTGGGGACGCTTGCAACCACCGATGTCGATGCGGGTGATACCTTCACCTACACGTTAGTAGCCGGTGCTGGCGATGATGACAACGCGGCATTCAACATTAGCGGTGATGTGCTGCAGGCCAACGATAGCTTCAACTTCGAAGTCAAGGACAGCTATACCGTTCGCGTGATGACGACCGATTCCGGTGGTTTGACTTTCGAGAAGTCATTCGTGATCGATGTCACTGACGTTAACGATGCTCCCACCGACCTCGATCTTTCGCCTACCGCTCTCGATGAGAATGCGGGCGTGGACGCGGTTGTGGGGACATTGACCACGACGGATGAAGATGCTGGTGATACTTTCACCTACTCGCTGGTCGCTGGTGCTGGTGATGATGACAACGCGGCCTTCAATATCAGTGGTGCGGAGCTGCGAGCTAACGCTGACTTCGACTTCGAAACGAAGGACAGCTATACCGTTCGCGTGATGACGACTGATGCCGCAGGTTTGACTTTTGCAAAGGCTGTGGTCATCAACGTCACTGACGTGAATGAAATGCCGACTGACATCGACCTGTCGCCCTCGGCGATCGACGAGAACGCAGGTGTCGATGCGGTTGTCGGCACGTTGACCACGAGCGATGTGGACGCGGGTGATACCTTCGCCTACGAACTGGTCGCTGGTACCGGTGATGATGACAACGCAGCCTTCAACATCAGTGGTGCAGATCTGCGAGCCAATGCTAGTTTCGACTTTGAGTCGAAGACCAGCTACACGGTTCGCGTAATGACGACCGATTCCGGCGGCTTGACTTTCGAGAAAGCCTTTGTGATCGATGTCACGGATGTGAATGAAGTGCCTACGGATCTCGCTCTTTCACCAACCGCGATCGAAGAGAACGCGGGTGTCGACGCGGCAGTGGGGACGCTTGCAACCACCGATGTCGATGCGGGTGATACCTTCACCTACACGTTAGTAGCTGGTGCTGGCGATGATGACAACGCGGCCTTCAACATTAGCGGTGATGTGCTGCAGGCCAACGATAGCTTTAACTTCGAAGCGAAGGACAGCTACACGGTTCGCGTGATGACGACCGATTCCGGTGGTTTGACCTTCGAGAAGTCGTTCGTGATTGATATCACCGACATCAATGATGCTCCCACCGACCTCGATCTTTCGCCTACCGCTCTCGATGAGAACTCGGGCGTTGACGCGGTTGTGGGGACCTTGAGCACGACTGATGAAGATGCTGGTGAGACTTTCACCTACGAACTAGTCGCCGGTACCGGTGACGATGACAACGCAGCCTTCAACATCAGTGGTGCGGAGCTGCGAGCTAACGCTGACTTCGACTTCGAAACGAAGGACAGTTATACCGTTCGCGTGATGACTACCGATGCTGGTGGATTGACTTTAGAAAAGTCGTTCGTGATCGATGTCAACGACGTCAATGACGCACCAACGGACATCACCGTTTCGGCTACTTCGATTGCCGAGAACGCCGGTGTCGATGCCGTTGTCGGTACGTTGAGCACGGTTGATCAAGACGCTGGTGATACCTTCACCTATGCCTTGGTCAGTGGTGCCGGTGATGATGACAATGCGGCTTTCAACATCAGCGGTGATCAACTGCGGGCGAACGATAGCTTTGATTTCGAGACGAAAGATAGCTACACCATTCGCGTCATGTCCACCGATGCCGGCGGAGAGTCGGTTGAGAAGGTCTTGCTGATTACGGTCGACAATCGTGGCGAATTGGAAACAGTTACGATCGGTGATGGCACGAATCAGCGAAGTTTGGTGACTTCGGTGACGATCACTTTCGATTCCGAAGTCACGATCGGGCCCGATGCTTTTGAAGTCACCAAACGGGGTGCCGGTGGTGGTGCGGTTGGTGTCATCGTCGACAGCATTGTTGACGGCGATGGACGAACGGTGGTTACGCTGACCTTCTCTGGCGGATTCGTGGATGCCGCGACAGGCTCATTGTCGGATGGTAACTATGATCTGCGTATCGTCGGTGCCAACATCACTGACGGCACGGGATTGGGACTTGACCTCGACGAAGATGGTACCGAAGGTGGCGATCATGTGATCGGTGATGACGAGGCCGATGACTTCTATCGTTTCTATGGAGACGTCAACGGGGATCGTGAAGTTGGTTTCATTGACTTCCTTGCGTTCCGAGGCACCTTCGGCGAATCTGAGGGCTCGCCCGACTACGATGCACGATTCGATGTCAACGGCGATGGAGAAGTCGGCTTTGTTGATTTCCTCCAGTTCCGAACCCGTTTTGGTAGCAACCTCGATTTTGAGTAAGATCAGCTCGGTCCGGCTGTCTGATCACGGTCGGGCTGGGATGGCCTGAAATAGCAAAGCGGCGGGTGACTCGATGATGGAGTTACCCGCCGTTTTTTGCTTGAGCCAGTACCGACTGTCATCGCTGCAAGCCTGATGTTTGCCAGGCCAGCAGATGATGTTTATTTAGCAAACTGTGACTTGGCAAACTGCAAAAAGTACTGCCAATCGTGCCGCGTCAAATTGTGTTTACCCGGGCGGATGTGATAGCCCGTGGCGCCCACGTGCCGCGGTTGATCGAGCGGCGGCATGGAGGGATCGGTGATCGATGCTTTGCCCAATAATTGGAAGGCGGGCGCCGCCTTCACGATTGATAAATACTCGCCCCGTGGATCGGCCCACAAGTCTTCCGCCGCGCTGGCCACGTAAACGGAACGCGGAGCTAGCAGGGCGATCAATTGGTGTTGATCGACTGGCAAGCGATCTTCTTGATCAGAATAGCTGGTCAGTTTCGGACAGAACCAATGCGGGAAGGCCGAGGTGATCCGAGCAATGGTTTCGCCGTAGCGTCGCCGCGAGAGAGCTGCTCCTCCGCAGCCTGATTCGTTGGCATAAGCAATTTTAAAACGCGGATCTTCCGCCGCAGCCCACAACGCCGTCTTGCCACCGCGTGAATGTCCCACCACGGCCGTCTGTTGAGGGTCAATGTTTTCATACTTGAGAGCGAAATCGAGCACCCGGCTGGCTGCCCAGCCCCAAGCGGAAAGCGATCCCCAGCTCTCATCGCCACGGGGAGCATTCTCGGCGAAGAACCCGCGGATACCCTCCTCGTAGCCGTCTGCCCGATCGGGATCGACATCTGAGGTGTGAAAAACCGCCGTCGCAAAGCCGGCGTCAATCAGCAACCCGATCGGCCAAAATCCACTCGCTTCAGGACCCATGGTTTGGGGATCGGGGAATTCGCGATTGTTGATCAACACCACCAGCGGCATCGGTTCGGGGCTAGCGGATTGCTGGCTTTGGCGAGGCGTGTAGATCAAGAATGGGAAAGCAAATTCCCGTTCGCCCAAGCGAATGCGACAAAGCAATCGCTTGCCGATCGCTTTGCCTCCCGTGGGATCGAATGCAGCGGCTTCGTACTGGAAAAATACCTCAGGGTTCGCTGCGGGGCGACGTCCGTACACATGCCCGCGAAACTGTTCCAGCAACGCTTCCCGGCGAGCCGGCCACTGGGCTGCTGTAAAGTCCTCGCTTGCGGCTCCCAGCACGTCAGGCAACTCGTACTCGGGAACGGCCGCTTCGTCGTAGTTGAACGGGTGATTGGAACGAGCTTGTAAATCGGCAACTAACTTCCCATCCGCTTGCCAACCGGGTAATTGCAAGGTTTTTGCCTCAGCGTCTGTGCCGCCGTCGTTTTCGCCAAGGGGCGATTGGGCATTGGCCGCTGTGAACATCGAGTTATGGGAAAATGTCGCCGCCATTGCCATGCTGCTGGCCAGTGCCGCGGTCAGTAGGCGGCGGTTTAGGGATGGGTGACGATCGGGGCGAGCGTGCCACTTATGTTTCACCATTGTTGATTAATCCAAATTTTAAGGAGGGTTCTAGGGTGGGACGGAGGGCGCTGAGCCGACCTTTCGAGTATCCTTGATGGTAACGGGCGCAACCATCCCACGCGAATCACCGTAAATCACCCTGGACCCATTTAACTCGTTGATCGTCACCCGCGGATGTAAGCCATGGACGACCCGACAGACCATTCGCCCCAGCCGGAATCAGCCAAGCAGGTGGTAACTCTCTCTCCGTCCGCGCTCGGAGATGCTTCCTTGGTTGCCGCTCTGCAACAGCACGCCAACTCCGACACCACGCTCCAGTTAACTGGCTTCGATGGACAGCAACATTTTTTGATGGGGTTGGATTTGGAGGGCAACCTGCAGGTCGACGGGCCGCTGGGAGATTACGCGTTTGCCTTCAATCGACGGATCAATGTTGTCATCAAAGGTGACGTGGGTGACGGTTGTGGTGAGGGCATGATCTCAGGTTCGTTACGAGTGCGTGGGAGCGCCGGAGTCGGAGCCGGTACCGCGCTGTCCGGCGGCACCATGGCCATCTATGGAAACGCTGGTCCTGATTGCGGTGCGGCCATGCGGGGCGGTGAAATTTTTATTCGCGGCAACGCGGGATCGCAGGCAGCAGCCAGAGCTTTGTGGGGCACCATCGTGATTGGTGGCGATGCGGACGGGGGGCTGGGCGACTTGATGCGTGGTGCGACTATTTTTATTCGCGGTAAAGTCAACATGCTGGGGCGTGGAGTCCGTGAAGCACCACTACGTGAGCGCGAGAAATTGCGGCTTGGGCTGTTGTTGATCAACGCCGGCATTCGGGGAGATGTCAAAGATTTTCGCCGCATCGTTTCCGAGGTTACGCTGCGCGAGGAAGCGAACCGCCCGCGTGGTGAGATTAATCCCAGTTGGCGATAAGTCTCCAGGCTCACGCTGAGTACCGTTAAAGCCCGATCACAATTTCTTTGGCTGCACCATGTTCGACTTCCTAGAGCTGACGCGACCGACCTTTGGAAAAGCCGCAACCCGGAGCGTGGCAAACCGCCTGCGAGTCCAATTGTCAACGCAAGTCGCGTTGCCCCTGCCGTTGATTGCCTACGATTTGCCTTGGTGCGAACGGCCCCCCGAAGTGGCCCGCTACGTGGCTGATAATCTCGACGGTTTGGGAGTTTCGGTGGCTGGCTTGCAAAGCGAGTTTCATCACACGGACGATGAACAAGCAGACTCTCCGTCACCGTTGCAGCTAACAATCTGCCCCTATCGCGCGGAACGCTTCGGACTCCATTTCGATGACCTCGCTAACGCGCGCATCATTGATATCCGGCTCACGTTACCACGCCAAGTTCAGACCGGGTTGCCACGTTATTCGGCGAACACCATGCGGCGTTGGGATCAGCGCGCCGCGCGGATGGCGGACCGGGCAATGCAGGCTTTTGGAGACCTCGACGCACTCTGTTGGCCACCCGACGTGGCCGAGGTGGGAAAGTTGGGGGGCAAAGTGGAGCAGCTGCGGGCACTCAATCCGACCGCCTTGGTCGCCGTCAGCATCGAGGCTTACCGCGCGGCTACGGATCTCGCTCGCATCCTCCCGGCAAAGCCAGACCTGATCTGCTTGCGGGCCGATCGCTGGCCTGCAGACCAAGCAGTCGCGTTCCTCCAAGTGGTCGCGGCAACCGCCGATCGTTTGCAACAAGTCGAATCCTCGGCAGTCAAGTTGGCCGTCATTCCACCGCCCGATACCGATGAACAAGATATTGTTAAACTGCTGGCCCTGGGAGCCGATCTCGTTGCCATCGATCACTGGTGCCGCGATCTAATCACGCCCGCCAAACGCCGGCAATCGAGCGCTGAATGGGCAGCGGCGAATTTGGGTGTGGTGACCACGGCCGCCGATCAACAAACGGCCGACATCGACCTGACATTGCTGGTGCAACGTATCGCCAAAACGCAGCAATGGATCGAAGCCGCTGGAGCCGGCGGTGTGGCAGAACTCAATCGCAAGTTTCTTGTCAATTATACCGGGTCAGCTCTCCCCGGTGTGGCCGGCGTCAATTGAACTGGCTCGGCCGTCAGTCCTCTTCCGTGGCGATATCAAAGCCGCGAATTCGCAGCCCAAACTTGTCTTCCACTTTAACCGCTTCGCCCGTGGCGATCGGGTGGCCACCGACTTCCAGCACTAATGGTTCGTCACAGTTCTTGTCGAATTGAATCATCGCACCGGGCACCAGTTCCAGCACAGCCGACAACGGCACAGCCTTGTGTGCTAACGTAACGGCTACCGTCGCTCGGACTTCGAGGACGCTTTGTTGATATCCGTTCAAGGAGACTTCGCGATCGGGATCGGCTGGAATGCTCGACATGAAACTTGGCTATCGCTGTCCGGCCAATGCCGGAATGGAGGCGGATACTCATTTTGGGACAGAAATGGCCTTGTCAGAGGCCACTCCCAGAGCCTCTCATCGACAAATCGGGGCCGTTCACTACAGTCCAGACCGGAAACTCACCATGGGAGCGTCAAAGTTTGCCAGAAATAGCGTGAAAAAATGCCGCTAGCCCCTCTGTGGGGGGTGCATTTGCCGGGGTAAAAAGGCTAAATTGGGCCCTGTCTGATCGAAGCTAATTGTCCGTGAACAACCGCTTCCGCATCGGGCTCGCATGCCTTGTTTCATTGGTCTTTGGAAAGCGAAAGAAAAGCCGAGATGTGCCTCCTCGCCGTTCAGTACCAGCTCGTTCCTGAAAGTCCAATCTTAGTTGCCGCCAACCGTGAGGAGTATTATGACCGCCCTAGTCTGCCCCCCTCGATTCAGTCGGGTAAGCCCCGAGTACTCTCCGGCATAGATCAACGTGCTGGCGGGACTTGGTTGGGAGTCAACCAAAACGGTTTGTTCGTGGGGCTCTGCAACCGGGCCACCGTGATGCCCTTGTTTGGACATCGTTCACGCGGCCAGCTTTGCCTTGATCTGCTTCGCTGCACATCGTCTCGCAGAGCGCTCGACAAAGCGTTGACTGAGTTAAGCAAGACTCGTTTCGAAGGATGTAACGTTGTCATCGCTGACGGAAAAGCGGGCTTTGTAATTCACTCCGAAGAAGAGCAGGAAGTTGTCCCGCTCGAGGAAGGTTTGAACATTGTCGGTTCACGCAATTTGAATGATCCGACTGATGAACGCGTGCAGATGGCGCGGCGGCTGTTGACTTTGCAGACACTCGATTCGCCAGTCAAGTTTTTGGCTGTTGCCAGTAAGGTTTTCGCCCGATCGCCAGTCGGTCCGGGGCGTCCCAGCATGGTGTTGCGTGGTCGCGAACATGGTACGGTTAGCAGCACCCTGATCGCTCTCGGCGTCAAGCCCCGGGACGCAATCTATCAGTTCTCCTCGGGTGCTCCCGATCAAGCAAAGTACGAAGACTATTCGCCCATGCTGCGAGACATTCTCAGCCGTGGTTTGCGAGAGTCACGTTCTAAGGCTCGCACCGCTTGAGTGGGATTAGAACTGCTTGGGCCGGCGGTTACGCGGCGACGGTCCAGCATTTCTCCCAGTGTGATTCGACCAACAGCTGGGCTGTGCAACATAGCCAGCAAATCCCTGCCGAGGATCTCCCTTTGCTCGTGCTGGCCGATCTGCAAACTGGCGGCCGCGGGCGGGCGGGTCGCAGTTGGTTCGCCGACGCCGGCACGCTCACCTTCTCGCTGCTCGATTCAGCCCAGCGGTTGCAGTTCAGCAAGTCACAGCTACCGCGATTGGCATTGATCACGGGGCTGGCGGTGGCCGAGGCCATTGAGCAATTTATTCCCCCGGTTCGAGCCAGTTTGAAATGGCCGAATGATGTCTACGTGGCGGGCGGTAAGGCCGCCGGGATCTTGGTGGAAAGCGCGGCCGGCAGTGATCACCGCGTGGTCATCGGCGTGGGGGTGAACGTGGCGACCGATTTCACAACTCCGGCGATTGCAGCAGCGGACTCCCAGCTTAGCAAGCGGGCTCGCAGCTTAGCCGCAATCGCCAATCGTCCACTCGATCGCTACGAGTTGTTGCCTCTGATTTTAGAGCGGCTGGATGATCACCTCTCGGCTTTCAGCGGTGCGGATAACGCTCAACTCGATAACCAGTTTGCCAAGCTGGTCAAGACGATTGAGACTCGCTGTTTCTTGACCGGCAAAGAAATTACCTTGCAGCAGGGCCCGGCTCGGCTTCGCGGGTTGTGCCAAGGGATCGATCCCAGCGGCGCGTTGCGGGTCCTCGTCGATGGCCAATTGCAGCAAATTCAATCAGGCGAGGTTATCCGCGTCGCCAGCAGTTAAACTGTGACTCCCCCTCCTCTTTCCGTATCATGCAAGGTATCAATCCTCATGCCATCACAGTCATCTTTCCTGTCCCAGCGCGTCCTGCCCCAGCGAGCTTTCCTGGTGAGTTTATGTTGTGTTAGCCTGGGTCTCACCGCCAGCCTGGCTTTTACCGCGAAACTTGCTGTTGCTGATGAGCCAGCGGAAGCGACGGCAAGCGATTTGGGCAATGGTAATTTCGTCGTCGGGCCTGATTTTAGGCTTGATCCCGATCTGGCCGATCGTGGTAATCCTCAAGGCCGCTCGTTTGAATTCAGCATGCCGTTGGCGGAGAGCGCCATCTTCCGCGGCGACGATTCCACGCTGGATGCAAAGAAAAAGGTCCGCGAAGAACGGAAGATTTTTGTCTATGTGCCGGCCGCTTATCAACCGGGTACCGAGGCTCCAATTTTAGTCATGCATGATGGACCGAGTCGTTTAAACTTGGTTCGTCACGCGCTCGATAATTTGACCATCTCCAAAGACCCGGCGCGTCGCTTGCCCGCGTTCATTGTGATATCGGTGCAGAACGGTGGTGATGATAGCAAGGGGAGTCAGCGCGGTCTGGAGTACGACACGATGTCCGATCGTTTGGCCCGCTTTATTAATGACGAAGTCTTGCCCGCCGTGTTGGCAAATCCAGAAATCAAAGCCGCTTACCCGAATTTGACTTTCACCAAAGATCCCTGGGGTAGAGCCGTCATGGGTTGCAGTTCCGGAGGCGCCGCGGCGCTGACGATGGGGTGGTTTCGCCCCGATCTCTTTCGCCGCTTGATCACCTACTCGGGCACCTTTGTCGATCAGCAAGATGATGATGCGCCAGAGGAGGCTGATTATCCCCTGGGTGCTTGGGAATATCATTCCAGCATGAAGCTGATCGAGAACAGTGAACGGAAACCGCTGCGGATTTTTACGCACGTCTCGGAGAATGATTTGCGAGCGAATGATCCCGAAGAGAGTTATCACAACTGGGTGATGGCCAACGAACGCACAGCCGCTGCGCTGAAGGCCAAAGGTTATGACTATCGCTATGTCTTTAGCCGTGCCAGCAAGCATTGCGATCAACAGGTGTTCGAGCACACCTTGGCGGATACCCTGGTTTGGATGTGGCAGGGTTACGAGTGATCGGTGCCGACGCCGGCGAACATCCAGCCAACGATGGCGAGTAGCAAGACTGCGAAGCCGGCCAGCATGATGGAAATTTGCAGGCCGGCAAAGCGGGCGATCGCCCCCCAAAGCAACGAACCGCCACTCATCGAAGCGGCGAATACGGCCAAGTACGAGCCCATGCCGCGGGCTCGTAGGTTGCGTGGCAAAACTAATTGAGCGGTCGAATTGAGGCTGGTGAGCGCCATCATCCAGCCAGCCCCGGCCGCCAGCATTAACCCCAGCGTGAATGGTCCGCCCCAGTTTGCCGCGATCCCCAATAGCGAGACCCCGGCTAAACAGTGTGCTAACAGCAGCGTTCCGGGGACCCCCAGGCGATAACGGGCCCAAGGCATAAAGCCAGCCGCCACCACCGCGCCGACTCCGATGCCACCGACCAGCATGCCGTAACCTAACGCGTCCCAGTTCAACAAGTCATGCGCGACCAGCGGCAGCAGGGACCAAAGACCGCTGGCGGGAACGACAAACAGCGCCACCCGGGTGAGCACGTGCCGCATCGTTTGGTTCTCTGCGGCAAAGCGTAAGCCGGTGAATAAGGCAGCCTTGAATGATTGGCCTTCCGCCGATTCACGTTCCTTGCGTCGCCAAAAAAATAGCACCCCCAGCACTCCGGCAAACGACCCAGCGTTCACGGCAAAGGCGGACCATGAACCAAGCCAAGCAACCAACAGTCCGCCCACAGCAGGCCCCGTCGCCCGCGCTAAATTAAAGCTGATCGAACCCAAGGCGATTGCCGAAGTGAGCTGCGCCCGAGGGACCAACTCGGGTACCGAGGCTTGCCAAGTCGGCGCGTGCAGCACCATCCCCAACCCCATCGCTCCGGTCAGCAGTAACAAGATACTCGGCGTAACCAATTCCAGCCAAGTCAGCGTGGCCAGCGTGGCGGCTGTGCATAACATCCAGGTTTGCGTACCGATCAGCAATCGTCGCCGATCCACGCGATCTGCCAACACCCCAGCCGGCAGTGCCAAAATTAATAGCGGCAGCGCCATCGCCGCCCGCACCGACGAAACCATCAATGGTGAATCGTCCAACTGAGTCATCAACCACGCGGCGCCCGTCTCATGAATCCAAGTGCCCAGGTTTGACATCAACGATGCGAACCAAAAGGCACGATAAATCGGAATCGACAGTGGCGCCCATGCCGATTCGTCGGGCGATGGTGAACGACGAAGGAAAGGCAGGCGAGACGTGATGACGGACAGGTTTGGCAGTTAGAGGGAATGGATGAACGTATTCAGCAGATATGGTCGTTACTCTGGCAACGCCAGCAATCTCTCTGCTTCTTCCAACAAGAATTGGCCGTCAGTAAATGGTTCGTAACCAATGTCTTGCCAGCGAACTCGCCCCTGGGCGTCGATCAAAAAGGTGCCATGTAAAGGTTGGTTCTCGAAATCGTCCCAACAACGATAGTCCTTGAACGCTTGCTGCTCATCGCTGGCTAGCAACGGAAACGGAATGCTCTCCTCATAGCGATCCATACCCTTGCGTAATTCGGCCAAATTTTCGGTGCTGATTCCCACGATCTCGATACCGGCGGCGGAGAAATCCTCCGTCAGTGGTGCAAAGGCGGTCAACTGCTCCACGCAGTGCAGACAACCAAAGCCCAAATAGAAAATCACGATGCGAGGCTTACCCTCATATTGTTGATCGGTGATTTCATCGCCTTGTGAACTGTAAGCGGTCCACTCGGGGGCTTGGTAAGGACTCCAGCGAAACGGTCCCAAGCTCTCCAGGTCGGGGCGGGGTCCCAAGTCATCTGGCGCTTCATAGGGGATCCGCCAATCGCCAGACAGTCCAGCATGTTCGGCGACGGGAGTTAAACGCGCCAACAGGGGCGTTGTCAGATCGGCATCAGCGGCCAATTTTCGCAGCTCTTCAAAACGAGCCACCGCGTCCTCACGTTGCTCAAGCTGCCACAGCGTGTGCACCAAAATTGCCAAGGGACGGACTTGTCCTTGCTTGTCCTTCACCAACTTTTCCAGTTCCTCTTTGGCCTCTTTCTGTTTGCCCACTTGGGCCAACCAAGATGCCTTCAAGGTCGCTTCAATCCGCCCCGCTTTGCCGATCTGTTCTTCGAAAGCTTTGGCATCTTTGGCCGCTACGGCTGCCGCGGCACGCTGTAAAGCAATGTATTTTTCCAGCTCAGTAATGTCGGCCTTGTTCCTTGAGATTTCTCTTTCCAACTCTTTCTTGGCCGCTTTCTCAGCTTCTGCTTTCTCGGCTTCGGTTTGTTCCACTTCGGTTTCTTCAGCCGCTGCTTCATCTCCCTCAGCAGCATCTCCCTCGGTGGTCTCTTCGCTAGCAGTTCCTTCTTCGCCAGCAACTTCCTCTTCTTTGTCTTCTTCCTCGGTTGACTTTGGTTGTTCGCCGTCTTGCTTCGCTTCCAGTTCTATTTGCTGGTTTTGCAGATCGAGCAAGCGGCTGCGCAGTTGGCGATCATAAGAGCGGGCCGCTTTGGTGTTGCCGGTCAAATGCTCAGCCACTGCTAACCAAGCGAGTCGTTCGTTTTGCCAGCCCTGATCGTCGGTTGGCAACAGGTAGGGCCCGTTAGCTTCAGAGATCAGCGTGTCCCACAATTCAAACTCAGTTAAGGTTTGCAGCAGTCGAATGCGCCCGTACCGATAACTCCCGCGGGCGGTCATCGAGTTGTATTTTGGGTGCTGGGGCATGGCCACCAAATTGCGACTTTGCTCGAGGGCATCGTCGACTCGCCCCAGGAAGATAAGATTACGAGTCAGCCACTCGTTGTTGTGCGCAAAGTTATGGATTTCGTCGGGCATCAGTCGCGTGCGAATCATGTGGGCGTGATCAACGCGGGCGGAAGCTTCTTGTTGCCAAGCGGCATCGGCGTAGCGATCGAGGCGCGAGTAGATGTGCCCAGGCATGTGCCACATATGGGCGATTCCCGGCAGCGAAGGGCCACACAGGGCGGCCGACTCGAGCGCATTTTCGGCTCTCCGCGAATCCCACAAGTGAATCCGGTAGTGGTGGGCTGGGTGCATTGGATTGGCGGCGAAGACTTGGTCGAGCAAGGCGTCGACGGCGTAGTAGCTGACGATCGGCACGCCCGCTCGATTAGCCATCCACATCTCAACCGCCAACAGTGCTTTGATTTCAATATCATCGGGATATTTATCAAGCACGCGTTCGAGGTCGGAGAAATAATCGCGGCGGCGGCGTTCTTTCGCTTCTTTTGATTCTTCTTTGCCAGGATCCTTCAGTACTTTTGCCGTCGCGTCGATCAGCATCTGTTCGCGCTCGCTGGCATGCTCTCGGCGTTCGACCGCTTCCTTGATAAAGCCGCGGGCCCGGTCGATGTTGTTCGTGTTGGCCAAAGCCATGCCCCAGTAGGCGATTGCCAAATCGGGCTCCAGGGCTGCTGCTTGGCGGAACGAGCGTTCGGCTTCCAGATACCAAAACCCGTGCAGGGCGGCGATTCCCTGGTCGAATAATTTTTGCGTCTGCTCTTCCTTGGCGGAGGTCTTAAAATCGACATTCCCCAAACCGTCGATCAGCACGGCGGCTTGTCGAGGGCCCGCGTTGAACGCTTCGCCATGATAGCTGTGCCCTGCGAGCACATCCGTTTCGGCCGCTTCCGGTTCGGTGGTTTTGTCCTCGGCGGGGGCTTTGTCTTCGGCACGGGCTGGAGAGCCGCTCGGTGCGAGGCACAACAATAGCGCAGCGGCCCACAGCAATCGGGTGATTGGCAGCGGGTGAATCGAACGTGGCAAGAGCAGCATTTTTTATTATTCCGAAATAACTTCAGCGTCGTCAGCAAGCGGGCGGATTTTCAAATCACGCCAACGTACTTCGTAGGGACCTTCATCCTTGCCGATGCCATGGACTTGCAAACCGATGAACCCGACTAACGAGGATTCGTCGTCAGTGAGGTCTTCGATTTTTCGTCCGTTCACCCAAGTCTGCAGACGGTTGCCCACAGCCCTCACGTGATAGCGATTCCATTGATTGTTCTTGAATGCATCTTGGATTGGGCGCTCCACACTCAGCCATTGCCGGCCGGTGGCTTCACTATAGATATAGCCGGCATCGCCCTCGCCTGCATCATTCAAGGCTTCGATTTCAACTTGTGGGCCATGCACGCGTCCGGATTGAAATTCGGGCAAGCTTAAAGAGCGGATTTGAACACCTGAATTCAAACCATCATCTACTTTTACCTCAAAGGTAAGTTCAAAGTTACGGTAATCAGCCTCGGTGCAGAGAAACGAGTTAGGACTGCCAACCGCTGTGCGCCCCACAATCACATCACCTTCGACCGCGTAGCTGGCGGTGCCGTTGCGTTGTTTCCAGCCGTCGAGGTTTTGGCCGTTGAAGAGTGACTTCCAGCCTTCCGTTCGCGGGTTTGGCATCTCGGTGGCAGCGACCAATTTGGCCCCCGCTCCCAGGGTTGCCGGGTCGCGCAAGATCGCTTTTTGATTCGACAGCAGTTGCGGATCGATGGCTGGTTGAGAAACGTTGCCGGTCGCAGCCCACTCGGCTCCGCGTTGCAAAGTGACTTGAAATGCGACGCCTTGCATAGCGGTTGCGTCGTGGCCAAGGGTGGTGTGGAACACGCGGCCACTACCATAGTGAATCGTCATCAGAATTGGCTCGTGCTGTCCGGTGCCACCCGTTTCTGTCGCGCTGAAGGCGGTTGCCAGCACGTGCAGATTTTCCGCGGGTCCGCGCAGTTCGGCGTAGAGCTCATCTTCGGCTTGCATAAACGCGGTGGGCAGTCCAGCCGTTATGGGGTGACTTTGATCGCGAAGCACGACGGTAAATGGATGTCGCCTGCCATGACTACCGCCACGTCCTGGTTCGGGTTGGCGAACGATTTGCCCCTCCGCAAACCGCACGTAAGGACCATCTTTCTCAGTTCGGCCCCCCCAGCCACCGAGACCGATCATACGATTGTAAGCTGGCCATTTCGGGAACGAGTTATCCGCCGCATGCACGCAGACGAAGCCACCCCCTCCGGCGATGAATTGCTCAAAAGCGGTCTGCGTTGCCGCCGCCCATGGCTGCCCATTGTAATTTGAAATGACCACGCCGTAGGCATCGAAATTTGGTTTAAAAGTTTCCATCGGCTCCCCCGCTGCCGGGGCGGTGGCGACCTCGACTTCGAACAACCCCGTCGCCTCCAGCGTTTGCTTGATCAACGGCGTGGTGACTTTCCAATTATGGTTGTTTTGACCGTCGATCACCAACGCGCGGATCGGCCCTTGAGCGTGGACCGATTGCCCCTCGACCAAATGTGGAGCCAGCACTTGGGGCGCGAGCGTCAAGAAGCCGACCAGCAGGACCGTGCGGGCCAGCGGTGCTGTCGCGAAGTGTCGCGTGGAAAAAATGTTCATGGCGCGAGAATGTCGGTGCGGGGGAGGTGCGAGCAGAAGCCAGGAGATGTATTTTGGACGCCCAGGAGCAATGCGGCAACACTCGCTCCCAGAATTTGTTGATTCCCGTGTTCTGCGCCACCCGAATAATCATTCCCTCATGTTCGAATTCTCCGCCCGTTCCTTTCCGACCACGCGGCTGCGACGACTCCGAAGGCACGCCTGGACCCGCCGATTGGTCGCTGAAAATCACCTCACGACGGCCGATTTAATCTGGCCTCTGTTCGTGATTGATCAAGAACAGGCCTCTGAGCCGATCCCCAGCATGCCG
The DNA here is from genome assembly GCF_052161645.1 of Kothea flammea. Taxonomy (GTDB): domain Bacteria; phylum Planctomycetota; class Planctomycetia; order Pirellulales; family Pirellulaceae; genus Laterigemmans. The sequence goes on along the minus strand of NZ_CP197414.1, from coordinate 7,753,185 downwards.
GGGGTCTACCGGCTAGGTATTCAGCAAACGGTCGATGCCGCTCACCAAGCCGTTGAGCTGGGCATCTCCGCGATCGCAATATTTCCCGCCACCGATCCACAGCTGAAAACGCCCGATGCGCGGGAAGCGATCAATCCCGACAATCTGGTTTGTCGGACCGTGCGGCGGGTGAAACAGGCGGTCGGTGACCAGCTGGGGGTGATCTGCGATGTGGCGCTTGACCCCTACAGCAGCCACGGGCAGGATGGTCTGGTCAAAGATGATTACGTGGTCAACGACGAAACGATCGAAGTCTTGTGTCGCCAAGCGATCATCCAAGTGGAAGCGGGATGCGATATCGTGGCCCCCAGCGACATGATGGACGGACGCTGCGGGCGAATTCGAGCGGCACTCGATGCGGCCGGTTGTCAAGACGCACAAATTATGTCCTACGCGGCCAAGTACGCCAGCGCCTTTTATGGACCTTTTCGTGACGCGGTCGGCTCCTCGGGAAATTTGGGGACCGGTGATAAAAAAACCTATCAACAAGATCCCGCGAATTGCCATGAAGCGCTGCACGAAGTGGCACTCGATCTGGCCGAGGGTGCCGATAGCGTAATGGTTAAACCGGGCATGCCTTACCTGGATGTCATCACCCGCGTAAAAGCTACTTTCGGTGTGCCCACGTTTGCTTATCAAGTCAGCGGCGAATATGCCATGATCGCGGCGGCGGCCGAACGCGGCTGGCTCGACCGACAAGCGGCCATGTTGGAGAGCTTGCTGGCTTTCAAACGAGCCGGTGCTGATGGCGTGCTGACCTATTTCGCTCCCGAAGTCGCTACCTGGCTAGCATCGCCAGCAAGCCCGTGAATAAGCGATTGTTGAAGTTGGCATCACGTGCCTCACGCCGCTTCGCTTGGCACTGGGCGGATGAATCCATCGCCGGACACCCTTGGCGGATCGCGACGGCCACCGATCCCGATGGCATGTTGCTCGATGCTTGTCGCCGACAAGATGCGGGTGAGACGAATGTGATCGATCCATTTTGGGCGACCGTTTGGCGAGCCGCTGCGGGGCTCGATCGCTTTCTTGAACGCTATGATTTGCAAGGTAAACGCGTCTTAGAAGTCGGTTGCGGGACCGGTCGTGGCGGCTTGGCTGCCGCCCTCCGCGGGGCCAGGGTCACGCTCACCGATGGAGTCAATGATCCGCTGTTGCTGGTGCAGCTAACAGTTGCCTCGTTAGCCAATCGCTGTCAGGTTCGGCGGTTGCGGTTCGGCCTGGACCGCATTGCTGACGAGCCACCTTTCGAGCTGATTCTGGGTTCCGATGTGACCTACCTGCGCGTCCTTTGGCCGGAGCTGGAAAAATCGCTGCGGCAACATTTGCAGCCGCAAGGTCAAGTTCTCTTGAGCGACCCGTTTCGATTTATTGCGAATGAATTTCGTGATTGGATTCAGGACCGCGGTTGGCATTATGTCGAACATAGCATCGATGTTGCCCCGCCCCACTATGACCACGCGGGCAAACAGGCCGTGAGTGCCGAGGCTGGGCCGGAACAACAAGCCAATCACTATCCGATTCGTGTGATGTGTTTAACCCTGAAAGCTTGAGGTGTTATGACGTTTGCGAGTTGTGGCCCGGCATGGAGGTCGCGACGTTGCCGATTGTTAAGCCAACACCGCTTCGGTCAGCTCCGCTTGCTGAACATTGAAAGCTGTCATGGCAGGATCGTTGCGACGCAGCAGACGGGAACCGATCTGATAACAATTCGGTCCCAACTTGCGGACGCGTGCGACTTGAGCGACCAGCCAGAACGCGGGTAGGATCAAACGCACTTGTTCTTCGGGAAAAAATTGTTCCGCAGACAGAAAGCCCACGCCGTAACGCGAGATGTCAGCGATGTAAACGCCGTAGGGATCGGTCTGACGCGGCCAAGCGTGCAGGCGAACTTCGCTGAAGGCCAAGCTCTCGGCGCGGACTCGCAATCGCGCCGCTTTGCGTTCGTCCCCCGCCATGCTAGGTAGCGGCCCCGTCTCTCGGAAAAAATTCTCCATGCCGGCGGGCAACTCGATGCTCCAGCAAATATCATCAGTTAATCTTTGCAAGTGCTCAGTATAATCGCTTCCCAGCATGCCAATATCTCCGGATCGAACGCTGTTCCGCTGTCGCGGTTAAGGATGTCAAGTGCACGCTTACGCGGCATTGGAGTACGATAAGGTCGATGGCTGGTCAACGCCTCAAAGACGTCAACCACCGCGCAAATTTTAGCCCATAAATGAATATCATCTCCATCACTGCCCGTTGGGTATCCGCCACCATCAATCCGTTCATGGTGTTGATAGACCATCATTAACTGGCCTTGCGATAAATCGTTGCGATGCACCAACCGTCGGAAACCAACCGTCGGATGCGTGCGAATAATGCGGAATTCGTTCTCGTCCAGCCGGCCAGGTTTGCACAAAATCCGGTCATCGATTTCTAGCTTCCCCAAATCATGCAGCAGTCCGCCCGAGGCAACCTGTTGGACTTCGTCTTCGGCCAGCCCTAATTCGGCGGCCAGCATCGATGCGTAAAAGGAGACGTTGGCGGAGTGCGTGAAAGTGGCATAGTCGTGATGCAGCACTCGCATCATATCCGCAGCGGCAAACTCATCATGCATGATCAAGTCAGCTGTCATCGAGCCAAGCTCGTTCGCTGAACTTACCGCCGCATCGCTGTTCCCTTTCTTAAAGTCACCCTCTAACACATCTCGCACCACTTCGTTGACCGCGGCCAAGCGAGCTGAGTACTCGGGCAATGGACCCCCGGCTGCCGGTGCGGCAATCGAACGCAGGTAACTCTGATATTGTTCGCGACTCGAACTCTGAATGTAGAGCTGCTTGATGCCTCTAGCTTTTAGTCGCTCAAGGTCTTTCAAGTGCAACGGAAAGTCCGCTTGCCGGTAAAGCTTCAGCTCACCGGTCGAAGGGCTTTTCACGTACAAGTCCATTCCCAAATCAATGGATGAAACCAACGTATTTAAGCTAATCGGTATTACATCGTCTGCTACGGCGCTAGACATCAAACGTACACTCGATTTCGAAGGCAAGCCATTGCGCAAAAAAAGGCGACAGGTGCAACGATGTTTTCAGTTGAATTCATCCGTTGCCCTTCAAACCTAGGATAAAAAATTCTCCGCAGCCTGGAGAACGACCATCAGAGCCTGAATTCAGCCGACTTTGCTGACGGAGCGGCGCCCGCCTGTGGCGATGCGCGCGATTCTGACTTTTGCGACGTTTGTCACCCCTGGAGCAGTGCTCCCGCGCTTCGATTATCATGGCGACTCTCCGCTTGAGATGCTCGTTACCAGTCCCAGGCTCACTTCGTTCGCTGCTCCACAGGCTTGTTCCCGCAATGATTCGGTTTTTTAGAGATCACTCCCTTGCCGTCCTGCTGATCGCCTGCTCGGCAATCCCCTCGCTCGCTCAACAAGGGCCGGCAGCCGACGATGCCCTCGATACTGAAAGTAACGATCCTGGAACCAATAACCGCTTGGCTCCCGTCGTTGTTTCCCCCGCGGCGCTCGAAGTGCATCGCGGCGGTTACGTTTGGGACGGTCATAACGATTTGCCCTGGGCCATGCGAACGGTCGCATCTTCCTCCTTTGATGAACTCGATATTGCCCAGCGGCAGCCGAAACTGATGACCGATATCCCCCGCCTTCGCGAGGGCAACGTGGGGGCCCAGTTTTGGTCCGTTTTCGTGCCAGCCAGCACCGGACCACGAGGCATCGCGTTTCAAACCACCATCGAGCAAATCGAGCTGGTGCGGACGATGTGCCAGCGATATCCCGAAACGTTCGCTTGGGCGACCACGGTTGCCGAAGTTGATGCGGCCCGCCGGGAAGGCAAAATAGCTAGCCTGATCGGTGTCGAAGGCGGGCATTCCATCGAAGACTCAATCGCCAATCTGAGAAGACTCTATCAGCTCGGTGCACGCTACATGACGCTGACGCATAGCCGCTCGCTGGCTTGGGCCGACTCCTGCACTGATGATCCGATCAGCGGCGGGCTCAGTCCCTTTGGTGAAGAAGTGATCCGCGAAATGAATCGCCTAGGGATGCTGGTTGACCTCTCACACGTTTCCCCGGAAACCATGCTCGCCGCGCTGCGGATCAGCACCGCTCCGGTGATCTACAGCCACAGCTCGTCGCGGGCCGTCGCTGATCATCCCCGAAACGTGGGCGATAAGATTCTCCCCGCAATTCGCGAAAACGGCGGCGTCATTATGGTGAACTTCTACAACGGCTTCGTCGTCCCGGCTGATGTCGAGCGCAGTCGCCAACGCATCGAAATGGAGCAACGCTTGGAGAGTGGAGGAGTCAGCGAACAGGAACGCAAAGCCCAGGTCAGTCGCTGGGCGGCAAAAAATCCCCCCATCCAAGGAACCGTGCACGATCTGGTCGACCATATTGATCACTTGGTGAAACACTGTGGCATCGATCACGTGGGGCTCGGCGGGGACTACGACGGTGTTTCCATGTTGCCCAAGCAAATCGAAGACGTATCCACCTACCCGGTGATCACCCAAGTGTTGTTGGACCGCGGTTATTCAGCGGCAGACATTCATAAGATCATGTATGCAAATGTATACAGAGTATTCCAAGCAGCCGAACGCCACGCGGCTGAATCTAAAGCTGATAACTAGCACGTCCCCTCCAGCGGGACACCTGAAACGGCAATCGTTCGATTAAATCACATGTTATATGAGGTTTTTTCTTATGCTTCGGCGAATACTGAATCAAGTGCGGCTCGTTGGTGGTCGCGACTGATCGCCAGGAATTCAGCCATCGTGGCGGCCGTGGCCTCTGCGGGTTGCCGTTCGGACGGTTCGTCCGCCGGTAGTGTAATCCAAGCGGTCCGGCTGTTGATCGCAGTTGGCGGTTCGCTTTCTTGCGGGCTCGGTTCGTCGTGTTCCCAGCCAAGGGCTTCGACTTCGACCGGGGCCCCGGCGACAAAGGTGCTGACTTGTTCAAAGCCGCGGGCGACACGATTGTCTCCCGTTGCCGAGCGAAGCGTGATTTGATCGTCGGTGCGGATCCAACGTGACTGCGCGTCACCATCGGAGTACATGGTCGCCAAGTCGTTGCCGCCAGCGGTCGCATGTCCGGTCACGGTTTGGAAATGTCTGGCTTGCACGAAGTAGCCAGGGCCCGTGATCAAGGCATTGGATGAAGACGCGCTGAAGCGATCATCACCGGCTGAATCATATAAGTCGGCGGTGTCATGTCCGCCGGCCGATGCGTAGGCAAAAACTCGCTCGAATCCGAAAGCCAAGTTGAAGAAATCACCCCCCCGCAAGCTGACGAATTGCGGCCGCACCGCCAGTCGTTCATCCCCCGCCGAGTCATATAAGAAGGCAACGTCATTGCCCCCTGCCGTGGCGTGAATGTAACTGCGACTGATCTCGCTGACTTCATAGCGAAAGCCAACGCCGGTTAATACCGCTTGCCCCGGTCGTGCTTCTAAACGATCGTCGCCAAAGGTGTCGTGGAGAAAGACTCGGTCGGCCCCTCCTCCGCCCCGATAGTTCACTTCCTCGAAGCCGCGGAGTACCAGTGAAATGTCACCTTCGCTCAGTGAACCATCGGCGTAAGGATTTAAGATCAACCGACCGGCGGCCGCCGATCCAATGATGCTTAATTGGTCGGCCCCTGCGCCGCCGTTGATGATGCCAGCGGTGATGTCTCCGTTGCCAAATTGACCACTGCTAAATTGATAGTTCAGGGAACCAATCTGCGCGGTAAATCCGTTGGAGAGATCGATGGAAACGGCCGGGTTGTGCGCTCCCAAATCGATGTTGACTTGTCCCTGATCGACTAGCAAAACGTTGGCTAATTGCAGGCGAGTTTCGCTACTGGCTTGCGGCGTGCTGATTACCAATGTTTGGTCGGACCGCACATCAAGATCGATTTGATTGTTGCTCGTGGGCGTGCCGTCCCACAGCAGGTTACCCGCCAAGTCGGTGATGCGAATGGGGGTTTGCGGCGGAGTGTCGCTGGCCAGCGAGAAGATTCCATCGCTGACTGCCGTAACGTGCAGTGCCGTATTCCCGTCCAGGACCGCAGACTCCCACTGGACCCTGCCCAAATCCACGATTAATGGCTCCCAGGGATCATCCGTTGGGTCTTCCGCTTCGCTCCCGCCCGAGTCGTTATCTGTCCCGTTACCAGGCTCATCGCCGGGAGCGTCAAACTGGGCAAAGACAAATTCAATGGCGGCTTCTAGATCGACATCATAATAAGAAAAACCGGTCGTCAGATCGGTTCGCGTGGTGGCTGTCGATTGCAAGATATTGAGCAGCGTGTCGTTAGATGCTTCCTGGCCCACCAATTCGAAAGCTTCGCGGAGCAAGACCGCGGCACCTGCCATTTGCGGCGCTGCCATGCTGGTTCCGGTGGCCGCGTAATAGTCGTCAACGTTACCATCCCACCCCAGTACATGATCTGGGATGGAACTGGTTAGGTTCCGTCCGACCGTAGCCAGTATTTGATCTTCGCGTTGCGAGAATTGGCTGAGGTCTCCCGACGAATCGGTACTGCCAACAGCCCACACCAGATCGCTCGACGCGGGAAAGCTAATCGCGTCAGCTCGGCTGGAATTGAATTGATTGCCGGCGGCGGCCACGACGACGATATTGGCCGCATGCAAGTCGGCTAGCTCGTCGGCAAATTGGGCCTGCACCTGGTCGGCCAATTCGGCCGGGATGGTGGCGCCGAGGGAAAGATTGACCGTGGTCAGGGGATGTTCGAAGCTATCTCGGTTGTCGTAAACCCAACGCAGCGCCGACTCGATCCAATCGAGTGAGCTTTGCCCATGATCATCGAAGACGCGAATGCCAACCAAGTCGGCCCCGGGGGCGACTCCCGTTAATCGATCGCTCTCGCCCGCAAGCAGTCCGCCCACGTGAGTGCCATGAAAGCCAGCCGGTGGATCGTCGTAGGGATTGGCATCTTGCTCGGCAAAGTCCCAGCCACCGACGACGCGATAACCGGGGCCGAAACCACTACCCAGCGCCACGTGATCCCAGGCGATGCCGCTATCGATCACCGCCACCGTTTGCCCGCTTCCGGTCAGTTGCCAGCGATCGCGGATGGCGGCTGCTTGAGAAAGTAGGCCACCTTGTTCATGGTCTCCGGTGTTGCCGCTACCCAGTTCGGAAACCCCCAGCTGCCCTGCATTCCCGTGGTGATTGGCTCCGCCCCAAACCAACGCGCCAGTCGGTTCGGGATTGAGATCAGCGTTGCCGCTATGTGCGTGTGAGTTTTGAGAGTTGGCTGCCGGGTGGCAAACTCCCGATATTTCGGAGCTGCCGACTGGCTGAAGTCCATCGAGCGCATCGATCAACGCTGCGGCGGCCACGTTGGCGGAGAGGGCCAAGCGGGTTTCGAAGGAATCAAATTGAATTGGACGTTGTGCGGTCTTTGGCAAGCTACGTCGAGGCAATGATTGCTTTGAGGATTCCATGGATGTTGCCGTGGGCAGAGAACGAAAAACAGTCCAGGCAACCATAGGTCGTTAAAGATCACCCACTTGCACTCCTGGGATTCGTAACCGAATCGACTTGATTTCCTGCCTGCTTTTGGCCGACATAAAAGGTCGAGGCGTTATTTTTAGACTTATCCCCCCGCAGCTGAGGAAGTAGGAGTCATGTCCCTGGCCCGCTTCTGGTCGACGATTAAACTACTTCATCTTTCCCAGCCCGCTGGCGATCGTGCGCTTTATCGTGCGGTGCGAGGCCGTCAGATTGGCAGCGTGCTGGAGGTGAACGTGGGTACCGCTGCGCGCAGCCAGCAGTTGGTGCAATGGCTGCGGTTGTTGGGCAACCAAGAAGCTTTCCGTTACGTGGCGGTGGACGCTTACGAATCGGGTGGAGCTGGGCACATCTCGCTCAAGTCGTTTCACAGCGTGATGGGGAAACTAGGTGTCAAGCCGCTGCCGATTCCCGAAATGGGTAATTTATCGGTAGCTTTGACGCGAGTTGCGCACACCATCGGAGCGGTCGACTTGGTGATTTTAGATTGCCCGCCGAGCGAATTTGTGATGGGACCGGTCGCCACCATTCTGCCACGTTTAGTGGGTCCGAACTCGCTGGTGATGGCACAGGCGGCTGATGTGGAAGGACTCAGGCCGTTGGACATTTCTAGTTGGGAGACGGTCGCCACGCGGGCCGCTTAGGTTGACACGGCAGATAACCACCGGCTCATGAATTCCGCGTGATTGATCTGGCCTCCAACACCGCCCCCCTACTAGGATCAAAAAAGTTGGATTCTAAGTCCGCGGGTCTTTGGGGAGAGTGTCCACGATGTGTGGAATTGTTGGGTACATTGGTTCATCGGCTGCCACTGATTTTCTGCTCGATGGTCTGCGGCGGTTAGAGTACCGCGGCTATGACAGCGCGGGCATCGCAACCTTGGCCGATGGCGGGATCGCGATCCGTCGGGCTGTCGGCCGGATTGAAAAATTAGCTTCCTGCATCACGGCCAGTCCGACCAGTGGTTGCAGCGGAATTGGTCACACACGTTGGGCGACCCACGGCCCCGCCACCGAGAATAACGCCCACCCGCACATCGGTGGCGATGGTGTTGTTGCCGTGGTTCACAACGGGGTGGTAGAGAATTTCCAGCAACTTCGCGAGGACCTAATCGCTCTCGGCTACGTCTTTAATTCGGCGACCGACAGCGAAACGATTGGGCATTTGATTGCTGAGGGGCTTAAGCAAAGTGCGGCTAGCTGCGAGCCCGACGCGTTGCATGAGGATGCCCGTTACGTGGACGCCGTGCGGGGCGCTATTTCTCAGCTCCGTGGCACTTACGGGATTGCCGTCGTCTTCCGCGATCGCCCCGACCTGATGATTGCCGCTCGCTTCGGCAGCCCGCTGGTGGTTGGTATTGGCCGCGGTGAAAACTTCATTGCTTCAGATGCTTCGCCCTTGGCCGGACACACCGACCGCATCGTTTACTTGGCAGATCATCAATTAGCAGTCATCAAAGCCAACCACCTTTCGGTGATTCATCGCGACCAGGGAAAAGTTCACCTTGACATTCGTCCGCTGGAAGTCGCTGCCGATGAAGTTTCCTTGGAAGGCTTCGAGCACTACATGCTCAAAGAGATTTATGAGCAACCCGATTCATTGCGCAACGCTATGCGAGGCCGGCTCGATGAAGAAGACGCCAGTGCTGTGTTTGGTGGTCTGAATCTAACGCCACAACAATTGCGGGGCGTCGAACGGATCATTCTCACCGGTTGCGGTACAAGTTGGCACTCGGCTTTGGTGGGCGAGTATTTGTTAGAAGAATTCGCCCGCATTCCGGTCGAAGTCGAATACGCCAGCGAGCTCCGCTATCGGAATCCACCCATCGATTCAGGCACCTTGGTGTTTGGCATCACGCAGAGCGGCGAGACCGCCGACACGTTGGCCGCGTTGCGTGAGATGAAGCGAAAGGGGCATCGCACGCTGGCCATCTGTAACGTCGTCGGTAGCTCGATTGCTCAAGCGGCCGATGGTGGAGTCTATCTGCACGCGGGTCCCGAAATCGGTGTCGCCAGCACCAAAGCTTATAGTTCTCAGTGCTGCGTGCTGGCTATGCTGGCACTCTACTTTGGGCGGTTGAGGCACCTCAGTTTCGAAGCGGGGCAGCGGATGATTGCCGAGTTGCAATCATTGCCGGGGGCCGTGCAAGAGTCGCTGGGCTGCAATGAGCACGTTAGGCAGGTGGCTGCCAAATACAAGGACGCCACGACCTTCTTGTATCTGGGCCGTCAGTACAACTTTCCCACCGCCTTGGAAGGCGCGTTGAAGCTGAAAGAGATCAGCTATATTCATGCCGAAGGTTATCCGGCTGCCGAAATGAAGCATGGTCCCATTGCGCTGGTTGATAAACAGACACCCAGCGTGTTTATCATCCCGACAGGCACCACGTATGAAAAGGTGATGGCCAATATCGAAGAGGTGAAAGCTCGGGGTGGACCGATCATCGCGGTCGCTTGTCATGAGGATCCTCGGATCGCCAGTCTTGCCGACGATGTGATTCGCATTCCCGAAGTCCCCGAGTTCTTGCAACCGATCGTGTCCGTGATTCCGCTGCAACTGTTGTCTTATCACGTCGCTCTGCTGAGGGGTTGTGATGTCGATAAACCACGCAACCTCGCCAAGAGCGTGACGGTCGAATAATTGTTAGCGATTTTGCTGGCTCGCCTAGCAGCGTGGGCTCGTTTTTTGCTAAAGCATGCTGACTTTCCCACTCGGGGGACTAGGCTGGGACGGGGTGAATCTGGTGTTCGCGCCGCCGTGTCTCCGAATTCACAATAACTTTTTGAAACAGCTCAGTCCGCGGTAGTCGCGGGCTAGCCCAAGCAAACGAGCAGGAGTTTTGTCAATGAAAACGATCGGCCTCAGTTACAACGCGCGGAAAGCCCTCACAGTTCACATCGGAGAGTCGGCTGGGACCGAGATCGCCAACTTGATTCAAAAAATGGCCTGTGAAATCGATGAACTGCGTCGCACCAAGGTGAACGTCACGCGGATCGTTCCCAATCAGGAACCTCAAGGACTGTTCGAAGAGTCGGCCTGAGTGAACGCGGACCCTTACTTCTCATCAACGCTTGGACTATAACAGCTAGCGGCAAATCATTGTTGGTAGCAAACGTGGTGGCAGGGTTTCGATGAGCAAGGTTCGATGAGCAAATATTTAGTAACCGGTACGGCTGGCTTTATTGGGTTTGCTTTGGCCAAGTATTTGCTCGAGCGTGGCTATGAGGTTGTTGGTGTCGACAACTTCAATGACTATTACAGCGTGTCGCTCAAAGAAGACCGGGCGCGCATCTTAACGCAATACGCCGGCTTTCGAGATTATCGCATCGATTTGGCCGATGCCGCCGCTTTGCGGGGAGTGTTCTCCGATCACACGTTTGATCGAGTGGTGCATTTGGCCGCTCAAGCTGGGGTTCGTTATTCGATCGAACACCCGGAAGCTTACGTGCAGAGTAATCTGGTCGCTTTTCTGAATGTTTTGGAATGCTGTCGGCACGCCAAGACTCCCCATCTGACGTATGCCAGCAGCAGCAGCGTGTATGGTGCGAACACCACCATGCCCTTTTCCGTCCATCAAAATGTGGATCACCCGGTCAGCTTCTACGCGGCCACCAAAAAAGCCAATGAGCTGATGGCGCACACCTACAGCCACCTTTATGGGTTGCCCACCACTGGGCTGCGTTTTTTCACGGTCTACGGACCTTGGGGGCGCCCCGATATGGCTTTGTTTTTGTTCACCAAAGCGATCTTTAATGGGGAGCCGATCAAGGTCTTTAATGAGGGCCGTATGCAACGTGACTTTACTTACATCGACGATATCGTTGAGGGCGTCTTTCGGAGTGCGGAACAGATTGCCGCCCCCAACCCCGATTGGTCATCATCCAACCCCGACCCAGGGACCAGCCGCGCGCCATTTCGAGTTTACAATATTGGCAACAACCAACCGGTAGAGCTGAGCTACTTTATCCAAACCATCGAACAGGCGGTTGGACGTCCGGCGATCAAGGAACTATTGCCGATGCAGCCCGGTGATGTCCTGGCCACCTTTGCCGATATCGACGACTTGACTGCGGCGGTTGGTTTCCGGCCAGCAACTCCAATCGAACAAGGGGTGGAGAGTTTTGTTCAGTGGTACCGTGAGTATTACGGTTTGCCGAGCAAATAACTGTATCGCTGCCAAATAACCGTATCGCTGCCGGGCATGATTGCGTACGCTTTTCCGATAGCTTCTCAAGTTGATCATATAAATTACACTTGGTTTTGACCCGCTGGGCGACACTGCGGGCCGATTGTCGATTGAACAATCCGCTTTGAAACATTCCAATACGAAAACGCGTTCGAACTTTCTCCACCAACGATTCAACCTCTTCCCACAGCAAAGCCTCCATGAGCGATCAAGTGACGCGGTCTTCTGGGCCGCGGACCATGTTCGAGAAGATCTGGGACAATCACGTCGTCCACACCCCACCTGGGCAACAGACGATTCTTTACATCGATCTCCACCTCGTGCACGAGGTCACCAGCCCGCAAGCTTTCGAGGGTTTGCGTCTGGCGGGTCGCACCGTGCGGCGGCCTCAATTGACGATCGCGACCCCCGATCACAATGTGCCGACGACCGATCGCGGCTTGCCAATCGCTGACGAAATTTCTCGCAAGCAAGTCGATACTTTGCGGGAAAACTGTCTGCAGTTTGGTGTCGAGTTATTGGATATCGATGACGTGCGGCAAGGTATTGTCCACGTGATTGGTCCCGAGAATGGCTACACTCAGCCAGGTATGACCATTGTTTGCGGCGATAGTCACACAGCCACCCATGGTGCCTTTGGTGCGCTGGCTTTCGGGATTGGCACTAGCGAAGTCGAGCATGTGCTGGCCACGCAGACTTTGCTGCAAAGTCGCCCGAAAACTTGCGAGCTGCGAATCGAGGGCGATTTACCCCCTGGGACCACAGCCAAGGATTTGATTCTGTTCCTGATTGGCAAATTGGGAACCGCTGGTGGCACCGGATATGTCTTGGAGTACACCGGCGACTGCATTCGCAAACTGTCGATGGAAGAGCGAATGACGGTCTGCAACATGTCGATCGAAGCGGGTGCTCGAGCTGGCTTGATCGCTCCTGACGAGACCACTTTTGATTACCTGCGAGGTCGTCCCCACGCGCCGCAAGATTTTGCAGCCGCTGTGGCCCAGTGGCGTCAGCTGCCCAGCGATCCGGGGGCTCAGTACGACCGGGTTGAAGTTTATCAAGCGGCTGAGATTGAGCCTCAAGTTACTTGGGGGACCAACCCTGGACAGGTCCAAAGTGTCACAGCCAAGATTCCCGATCCGGCGGAACTCGACGATCCCACCGAGCGCCGTTCGGCAGAGCTTGCCCTGGAATACATGGGCCTTGCGGCGGGAACCCCGATCACATCGGTGGCGATCAATCGCGTCTTTATTGGTTCCTGCACCAACGCTCGGATCGAAGATTTGCGAGCCGCCGCCGCGGTCGTTAACGGTCATCGTGTCTCCGATCAGGTAAGTGCGATGGTCGTTCCGGGGAGCGGGCAAGTCAAACGGCAAGCGGAATCGGAGGGGCTCGATCGCATTTTCAAGGCAGCCGGTTTTGAGTGGCGGGAGGCGGGTTGCAGCATGTGCTTGGCCATGAATCCCGACAAGTTGGCTCCTGGTGAGCGTTGTGCCAGCACCAGTAACCGCAATTTCGAGGGTCGTCAAGGCAAAGGGGGTTTAACCCACCTGGTCAGTCCGGCGATGGCCGCTGCCGCCGCTATTGCTGGGCACTTTGTTGATGTTCGCGACTGGGATTACAAGTCCAACTAGAAAGCTCACTCAATTATGCAAGCCTTTACAGTTCATCAAGGTGTTGTCGCCACGCTTGATCGCGCGAACGTCGATACCGATCAAATCATTCCGAAGCAATTTCTCAAGCGAATTGAGCGGAGCGGCTTTGGTCAGTATCTGTTTTTTGACTGGCGGTTCCTCCCCGATGGCGCCGCCAACCCCGACTTTGCCTTAAATCAACCTGCTTGGTCTACCGCCAGCATCTTGGTGGCGCGGCGTAATTTCGGCAGCGGCAGCAGTCGCGAACATGCCGTGTGGGCGCTCGAAGATTACGGTTTTCGCGTCGTCATTGCGCCCTCGTTTGCCGACATTTTTTATAACAATTGCTTCAAGAACGGTGTTTTACCGATCACGTTGGACGAAGCGGACGTGGAGCACCTTTTCCAGTTGGCGAACCAAGCGGTGCCGTTGCAGATGGTTGTCGACTTGGAAAATCAGACGCTCCGCACTGTCAACGCGACGACTGAATCGGCTACTCTTTTCGTCCGCTCGTTCGAAGTCGCCGATTTCCGCCGCCACTGTATGCTCAACGGGTTGGACGATATTGGCCTCACTTTGCAGCATGAAGCGATGATCTCGGCGTACGAACAGGCTCGCTCATCGACGCCCGTTCATTGACGATTTGGGCCGGCCTCCTAGAATGCTACTCCGGGTCAGTTCCATATCGCCTTAATTGGCCGTACAGGGGTAGTTTTGGGAATGAAGTCACCACGTTGGCTAGCCGCCTTGCCAGTGTTCAACGAAGTCCAGCACGTGCTTGGGGTGTTGCGTGAAGTTCGCCAGTACGCTGAGCACATTTTGGTGGTTGATGATGGCTCCACCGATGGGACTTCGCAATTGCTCCGCGAGCAGCCTGGCATTCGTTTGATTCAGCACCCGCTGAATCGAGGTTACGGGGCCGCTCTGAAGTCGGCTTTCCAGTACACCATCGACGAGGGGTTTGCCGGTGTCGTGACTCTTGATTGCGATGGCCAGCACCAACCCAAACGCATACCCCGCTTCATTCGTGCGGCCCAGTCGGCCGACATCGTTTCCGGAAGTCGTTATCTCAAGCAATATGAGGGTGATAGTCAGCCCCCCGCCGAACGTTTGTTTATTAACCGTCGGATCACGGCCGAAATCAATCAGCGATTGAATTTCAACCTCACCGATGGCTTTTGTGGATTCAAGGCATATCGCACCGAGGGTCTCCGGCAACTAGATATTTCTGACGACGGTTACGCCATGCCACTGGAGCTGTGGGTGCAAGCGGCGGCGGCTGGGCTCAGTGTGATTGAGGTTCCCGTGCCGTTGATTTATCTTGACCTTGATCGCTCTTTCGGTGGCTCACTGGACCATGCCGAAACTCGCTTGGCCTACTATAATCAAGTACTCGATGCGGCCGTGGCCTGCGTTCGAGCTCAGGGACGTCCGCTGTTTTCGTCTCAAGGCCTTTGCAAACATGCTCGCGGATGACCCCCATCGAAGCGCCTCCTCAATTCCGTCACTACGCAGCGCCCCGCCAGCACGGCACTGCTTTGATCGATCCGCCCCTCGAGTCGATGGGGCAATTGATTGAGGAAAATCTGCGCTCCGCCGGGGAGTGGGATGTGCAAATTGCCGGGCAACCGATTGCCCAGTTACGCGAGCGTGCCAAGCTAGAGTTATTGGTCGCGGCGATACAGCATACCGAGGCTTACCGCGAAGTTCCCGCGGCTTGGAAAAAAACGGCCTCGTTAGGGCTGGCGGCTTTGCCAACGCAATTAGCGACAAAGCGTTCTTTATCTGAGAATTTTTCGCCGCGGCAATCAACGGGCGGGTTTCCTGAATTCATACTGGCCGGTCATCAACCCGAGCTGTTTCATCCGGGCGTTTGGTTTAAGAATTTTGCCCTTTCCGCAATTGCTCGCCGGCGTGCTGCGGTGGCGATCAATTTGGTGGTCGATAATGATCTTTGCGGAGCCACTTCGGTGCGCGTCCCCAGCCTCGGTTCTGGTCATTTAGCCAGCAGCACGGTGGCTTTCGATCAACCGCTGGCTCAGGTTATTCCGTTCGAGCAGCGTTGGATCCGAGATCGCGAGACGTTTGATGCGTTTCCCCGGCGGCTTGTCGAGCAGCTCGCTGGGCTCGTCGATGAACCTGGTGTGCTACGACTTTGGCCGCTCGCCCAGCAAGCAGCGGATCACTGCGCCAACGTCGGCTGCTCGCTTGCGCAGGCTCGCCACGCGCTCGAAGGAGAACTCGGTTTGCAGACCTTGGAGCTGCCACTCAGTTCCGCTTGCCGTTCTTATGCCTTTGCAGCCTTCATCTTGCACCTGCTTGCCGAACTTCCGCGGCTGCATCAGTGTTACAATGAATCACTCCGCGAGTACCGTTTAGCGCATCGCATCCGCAGCCAAGCACACCCGGTGCCGCGGCTTGATAAAGCGGATGGATGGTTTGAAATTCCGCTTTGGATTTATGGCGATCAAGACCCCCGTCGCCAACCCGCTTGGGCTCGTCTGATTGGCGACCAGTTGGAGGTTGGTGATCGCGACCAGCGAAGCTTGATCATTACGGCGGAGCTGAATTCCGAGGCAGCCGTTGAGCAGTTATTGGCTGGCATGGGGCAAAATTTTAAGCTCCGGCCGCGGGCTTTAATGACCACCACGTATGCGAGATTGATCCTCAGCGATTTATTTTTGCATGGTATTGGCGGGGCGAAGTACGATCAGCTAGGGGATATGATTGTACGTCGTTTTTTCAATATCCAACCGCCCGCCTATGCGGTGCTCAGCGCCACAGCGTTGTTACCTGTTGAAGAGCAATCGGCGGACTACCGCCCCGTGGCTGAAGTGATCGCCGATTTGCGGCGAGTGAAGTATGCGCCCGAGCGTTTTGCTCACTTGGTGAACCTTCCAGCGGAGTTGCTGAAACGCAAGCGAGTGTTGCTTGCCGACATTCCTCCCCGGGGCTCCAAAGCGGCTTGGCATCAAGAACTCCAGCAAGTGAACCAGCGGCTGGCGACTCGCCTTTCAGCCGTCGAACAATCCTTGCGACAAGAATTGGCAATCGCCAAAGCGGATGCTCGCGAGCAGCAGATTCGGGTCAGCCGAGAGCATCCGTTCCCAGCCTATCCTCTGGACTATCTCCGGCGGACTTTTCAAGCATTGATTAGTGATTCTGAAGGCGAATAGCCATAGCTGATAGTGTTTGAGGTGCCCGCATCGGCAGCTTTTGATCCAGCATCATTGTTCCGCTGAGCAGCTGGCAATCAGGCTAAAATCAAATAGTTGTCAACCGCAAGTCGGCAAAGTGTACTGCTCACCTTCTCTATCGTAACTGTACGCAGTACCTGTCCCTCATCGTAATCTGCGTAAGCTGTGAAGTTAGAGGCCCCTGGGGGCATTGGGTCGGCAGGCCTCGGGTTTTCGAGGCAGAATCCGCGCGGGACCTGTCCCCGTGCGCAATTTGGGTGATGCGGGGTGTTTGGGAATGTTGGCGATTCTGGGCTGTGATCTTGGATCCTGCGGTCGATCGGCCCCAGCAAGAACCGCGCGGGACCTGTCCCCGCGCGTAATTTGGGACACGTGGGGTGTTTGGGAATGTTGGCGATTCTGGGCTGTGATCTTGGATCCTGCGGTCGTGCGGCCCCAGCAAGAGCCGCGCGGGACCTGTCCCCGCGCGCAATTTGGGCCACGTGGGATCTTTAGGGGATTTGGAGAGATTGGGTTGCAAAATCAATTTCTGCCGTCGATCGACCGCAGTAAAAAATGGGTGGGACCTGACCCCGCGCACATTTTGGGTGATTCGGGGTCTTTGGGGGGTTTGGCGAGATTGGGTTGCAAGCCTAATTTCTGTCGTCGATCGGCCGCAGCAAGAACCGCGCGGGACCTGTCCCCGCTCACACCCGCTCACAGCTTGCGCAATTCAGGTAGGTTGGGGTTCTTGCCTGATTTGGATTACAGCACTCATCCCAGCTCTAAATCTCCAGCACTCGATAATCGAATCCGCTTCCGCGGGCCGAGCCTCAATCAAGCTCCAAAATCAGAAGACTCCAGCGGACGCCCGCAAAATCGCCAACACGCCCTCCGCGACTAGCCGACAGTGTGGCGAGCCTGGTATGGAAACGAGAGTCATTCCGCCGCTAATTGCTACACCCGACCAGAGCGAGCTCGGAGGCCGCGCTCTGTGGTTGCTAAAAGACAGGCGGTGGTGGAAACGGTTTTGCCAGTCCTTACTCGTGACGCAAAGCTTCAATGGGATTCATCTTTGCCGCTCGGATCGCCGGGTAGAGACCACTGATCAGGCCCACGCCGACAGCAATGAAAATTGCGACCGGGATGATCCAAAACACGATCGTCGGTTCAACTTCACGGATCGTCTCCGGCAGTGCGTTGTAAGCATCAGCAAACAGCCTTTTGACGATATAGACAAGCCCGCTGTACATCAAAGGCCCCAGCAAACCCAGCACGGTACCCAACGCGGCACCGGCCAAGCTGAGAACCACGGTCTCAACCAGAAATTGCACCGTAATATGGATTTGCTTTGCACCCAAGGCGCGGCGTATACCGATTTCCCGAGTTCGCTCCGTGACGCTCGCCAGCATGATATTCATAATTCCGATGCCGCCAACCAGCAGCGAAATCGAAGCGATCAATACGCCGATACCCAAGAACATGTAGCGCAAGTTTTCCGCTTGCTTCTTTAGCTCGTAGGGTGCGACGACGGCAATATCCTCTAACTCGGTATGAGCCGGCATCAGAATACTCTCGATCAACTTGGCCGTCTTCAGCACCTCATCGACCGACGTGACTTTCAGCGTAATCTGATTTAACTCGACGATTTCGGTTTCAAACGAACCGCTCCGTCGCGTTACGATCGTATCGCCGATCCGCTGTTGCAAGGTCTTAAGCGGAATGTAGACATCGGCAGAAAAGTCTTGCGAATCTAACGAACCGCCAATCGCA
Organism: Kothea flammea; assembly: GCF_052161645.1. Classification (GTDB taxonomy): domain Bacteria; phylum Planctomycetota; class Planctomycetia; order Pirellulales; family Pirellulaceae; genus Laterigemmans. The sequence goes on along the minus strand of NZ_CP197414.1, from coordinate 7,734,862 downwards.
GCGGACGGGCCGCGATCTTCCAGGATCCCAATGACGCTGTAGTAGTCCTTGTGCTCCGGTATGTAAATCCGTTTCCCGATCGGATTCTCGTATGGAAATAGTCGCTCCACCACCTTGGCTGCCAGCACGCAAACCGTATCTCGTTTGAAATTATGCGCGTCAGTGATAAAAGACATCGTTCTATCATCAAACAGCTCCAAACGATTGACTTCCGCATACTCGGGCGTACATCCCACCAAGCGACCGTCAATCGTGCGACCTTTATAGGTGAATTGTCGCCGAATTTCACGAATGGGCACTGCACTCTTGAGCGTGGGCACAGTGGCCAACAACTTGTCCAATTCAGCTCGTCGCAAGCCGTATGGCTGGGCCGATCGTCCTTGCATCTTTTCACTCGGCGGCTTGCGAGTCCGCACAATAATCGTATCGGCTCCAAGCGATTCAATTTGTTTCACAACTTGATCACTGGCCCCCTGGCTGACCGACGAGAGTACGATCACAGCCCACACGCCAATCATGATGCCGAGCATCGTCAGACCGCTCCGCAAAGGGTGCAGTTGTAGACTTTTGACCCCCAGCTGAATGGTTCGGAGTAAAAGCATCATGGGCTCACATCGCCTCTTCGCGTTTAATCAACTCTTCGACAGCTTCACGTTGACGCTGCCTCGCTGCGGCACGATCAGATTCTGAATTCGAGATGTCGCTTTGCAACAAGCCATCCTTCAGGCGTACCACGCGCTTCGCTCGCGCGGCAACTTCATCTTCGTGCGTCACCATAATTATGGTGCGCCCCTCCTTGGTATTTAGATCATCAAACAGCGATAAGATTTCCTCGGTCGTTTTGGAGTCCAAATTGCCTGTCGCCTCATCCGCAAGCACGAAATTCGGGTCGTTCACCAGCGAGCGAGCAATTGCCACGCGTTGTTGTTGTCCACCGGAAAGTTGCGCGGGACGGTGATCCAAGCGGTCGCCCAAACCAACCAGCGAGGCCAAGTCGATGCAGCGTTGCCGCTCATTCGCTCCCAATCGCCCCTGGTAATACAACGGTACCTGAATGTTCTCCACAACCGTTAATTGTTGGATCAAATTGTATGATTGAAACACAAAACCAATACGGCGACTGCGGACATCGGCCAATTGGTCATCAGACATCTTGGAGACGTCATCTTCACCCAAGAAAAGATTTCCTCCCGAGGGCTGGTCCAGGCAACCAAGCAAGTTCAGCAGCGTACTCTTGCCACTTCCCGATGGCCCCATGATCGCCACGAAGTCGCCTTCCGGAACATCAAACGAAACACCGCGCAAGGCACGCACCGTCTCGCTCTTCAGTACGTATTCCTTGACCAAGCCACGGATCGAGCAGGCTACGCCCGCGGGTGGCGGTTCGCTGGAAATTGTCGCCTGGGTAGATGACTTCACATAGGGATGCGCAGTTGGATTAGAAGCCACCGCCGCCTCCTCCCCGCGGACCACCCGCCCCGCCACCTTGCATCGCCGCTTTGATCCGTGCCACCAGCTTGGCCGCCGCCACGGTCAACTCGGCTTTGCTGTAACTGCCGTCGCCATCTCCATCAGCAGTCTCGAACATCCGCTTGCTGCGTTCATCAATGCTAGCCGCTTCATCGGCAGAAATCACGCCATCAGAGTCGCTGTCATATTGCTCCATGATGCGAGTCACCATGTCCGCAGCCGATGGCATGCCGCCCCCACCACCCCCCGGAGGCCTGCCGCCCGTTGCCGGGCCACCACCTCCTGAGTCACCACCAGCTCCAGCTCCGTCTTGTCTTTGATCGGAGGGTCCGTCTTGGGCGGCAATACCTTGTGTTGGCATTTGGTCGCTCAGCAACTCGGTATCCGTTTCTTCGGGTACTGGCAAATCCATTTGATCTAAGTAATTTCGCAGATTCATTACGATCTGATCGCCCTCTTCCACACCCTCAAGGATTGTCGCCATGGTATCGTTGGTCGCGCCAATGCTCAGCTTGCGAGTTTCAAACTCGCCGGCTGGTGTGCGGATCAAGGTAAATGTGTTGCCAAAGTGTTCGTAGACTCCTTGTATCGGAATCTGCAAAGCATCTTTCTTTTGATCCACATAGATTCGCACTTCTGCCGTCATCCCAGTACGAATGTTGTCCGGTGGGTCAATGATCTCGATCGCGCAAGCGTACTCTTTGATCGTGGAGCTGAACCAGCTGCCCGGCTCGGCGTACCGATTGACCTTTTTGACTCGACCGAGCAGTTCCATGCCCTCGATTGAGCCGACGCGGATTCTGGCTGGCATCCCTTCACGAACCAGCGTGATGCGTGATTCATTAATCTTTGCCTTAACCTGCATCCGGGTCGGGTCGGGCAAGCGGATTAAAACTTGGCGTTCCCGCACCGTCGCCCCCGGTTCGACAACAAACTCTGCGTTACCACCGCGGCTGCTGTATTGGTTGCCGTGAACGACGACGCCTGAGGAAGGGGCATACATCACGCAAGCTTTTATCTGTTGTTCAATGTCTGCCAGCTTTTCCTCTTCTTCGTTTAGCGTGCTCTTCGCCGCTTCCCTCGCCGCCACCGCAGTCTCAATATCACTGTCGTACTGAACCAACATCTTTTGACGAGTCAAATTCTGCAGCACTCGCAAGCGACCCTGAGCACCTTCCAACTGATTCTGTGCGTTGGCAACGGTAAACTCATTGCCTTCCAACTGCAGCGAATTAGCCAATCCCTTAGCGACCATTTTCTCGGTGTAACCCAAGTCGAGGCGAGCCTTTCTTAATTCTTGTTGAGCGACCAAAATCTCACTCTCAATCGCTTTCTCTTCGGTCATATAGACCCCTTCGAGATATTCTTGTCGAGCGATCCGAGCTTGCTCCAGAACCGCCTCCGCGCTGGTCAAACTAGCGCGAGCGTTGCTTAACACAATTCGTTGCTGCTTAAGCTCAGTTTCCAATTGTGAAGAGTCCAGCTCGACGAGCTTATCCCCTTCCTTGACGCTGGTCCCTTCGTCGACAACCCACAGAATCGCCGTGCCACCACTGCCCCGCGACTTCACCTGGCAGATTAACTCCGTGTTGCTGCTGCTCTCAATCTCACCCTGCTCCAGCACGATGTGATCAAACGAGCCTCGCTCAACGGGTCGCAAAACTAGTTCGGCTTCGGTCACCCCTCCTGAGTCTCTGAAATACTTGACGTAAGCGAATCCACCAACGCTGGCGCTGATCAACAACATCAGCAAGAAAATGGCGACGACGGAAATACCGCGACGACGCGAGGCTTTGTTTTGGCTCAGCACCATGGCCGGCTCACTCCACATATTCGGGCGTGGGAAGGAATCATCATCCGAATTCGTGCTGACGCTCACAGCACAAACTTTCGAGGGACGTCGCTAGGGAAATGACGAATCTGTCGCGACGTACTTACCAGATTAGTGTAAGTGCCTCGACAAGTCACGGCGCATTTTTTGCATTCCATACCGACTTTTCGGTCCAGCGGGTGGCGAGCACCGCTCCAGCGGTAATCCGCAACCGGCGAGCACTCTTAAAATTGGCGCAAACACCGCGCAGGCAAGGTGAAAAGCGAGCCGACATCATGCAAATTGAACACCGGCGAAAGCCAGATGTTTCGCCGATCGAAACTCCACGGCGAACTGGCGATCGCCTCAGCAGGCCTGATCGCCTAATTAGCACTCCACAGCGGGTCGGCTTCATCCACGCTCGCCCAAACCTCCAGTTGCGGAAAGAGACCGCCCAGCCATTCGGCCAACCCTTCCATGGCGAATCGCTCGCTCGCGTAATGACCCACCAGCACCAACCCAATACCGCTCGCCTCGGCTTCCAAACACCCGTGAAAATTTGCTTCACCCGTGATCAACGCCTGACAACCTCGCCGCTTTGCCGCCGCCAAGAAACTCCCTCCGCTGCCGCAAGCGATTCCCACCCGCGCGATTCTTGCCTGCGACGCCCCAACCACACGTACACTTCGCCCAGCAACTTTCTGCTGTGCCAATCCAGCCAGTTCATGGAGCGAAAGAGGAGTGGCAAGTGTGCCAAACCGCCCACTTCCCAGCGTCTGACCGCTAGGTTCATCCACGATCGGCGGTTCGATTGCCGTCAGGGGGGCGATTGAAGAGAGTTCAAGCAGCTCGGCCCACTGCTGATTAATACCCTGCACCGCCGAGTCGAATGCGGTATGGGCACTGTAAATCGCCACCTGTTGGCCGATCAATTCCCACAGCATCCGCCCGGTCACCGAGTCGGTGGTCAAACGTTTAAGGGGCTGAAACGGCAAGGGATGATGCGTGACGATCAAGTCAACGCGCCGCTGTAGTGCTTCAGCCACAACCGGCGGACTGATCGTTAAACAAGTCATCACCCGCTCGGCCGCGACGCTGCGATCGCCGACCAGTAATCCAACGTTGTCCCACGCTTCGGCTAAGGCGAGCGGAGCAAGTTCCGCTAACGCCTGGCAGATGCTATCGACCGTGATTGCCTTGGGTGAATGCTTCAAGACTTCTCGCGTTTCGGTTCGCTAACGATGCAAAGCTTTTCCCACGCCGGGAATTCACTTTCCCGCCTGTCGCCTGGGGACTTAACGTGGAGCAACCATGGCAATCATCCGGCGACCATGTTGTTGCGGAGCGGTTTCGACTTTGCCGAATTCGGCCAAAGTTTCCAGCACCGACTCCATAACCTTGCGACCTTCTTCGATGTGAGCCATCTCGCGGCCGCGGAACAACACGGAAACCTGGACTTTGTCCTTGTGTTGCAAGAACTTCTCCGCCCGCTTTACCTTCGTATCGATGTCAGCTTGACCAGTCTTCGGTCGGAGGCGGATTTCTTTGGTTTTGGTGTGTGAACCACCGTGATTCTTCTTTTTGTTCTTGTCGTATTTATATTTGCCGTAATCCATAATGCGGCAAACGGGTGGTCGCTCGTTCGGAGCGACTTCGACAAGATCCAGCCCGGCTTCCCGAGCGTGGGTTAACGCTTCCTCAGTGGGGATGATCCCCATCTGGTCCCCTTCGGGACCAATGACCCGAATCGGAGTGATACGAATTTGATTATTGACGCGAGTTGCATCGCGTTCGGGAGGTTGAACACCTCGACGTGCCAGTGCCATTTATCATCCTCGGCCGGGTGGCATTCCCGGACCAAACGTGAAAAAAAAGGGTCGACCAGCTCCTGTGTCCTGCTTGTGCCAAAAAGTCGCAGGAATGGCCAATCGCCCATACATTGCCTAAAGTATCGGGCATCTCGGAGAGCAAAGTCAACACAGTTCGGTAAATTTTGACGGTTTTGCCTCCATTACGGCCGGGGAGCGAGGGGCAAATTGCCAAAACCGCCCCCCTGCCATCCTAGCAGGCGCTCATTGCAAGCCGCAGGTGATGCAAAAACTGGGCCTTGACGAGTCAAGAAATCCAGCCCAGACTACGCAGACCGCTCTTGGGGATATTATTCTCAGGATAAGCGATCCGAGTGGACGATACTGCAAGTCTACTGCCGAACGTGTGAACCGAATGCTTCGGTTTTTGCTCGGACAAGTAAGTAGCTGGAAAAAGCCAGATTGACTTGCGGATTCGCGACAAACTAGCGGATAGAGAAAAAAAGTAAGGGCGATTAGCTCAGTTGGTTAGAGCGCCACGTTGACATCGTGGAGGTCACAGATTCGAGTTCTGTATCGCCCACTTCAAAAAGCCCCGCAAAACACTGTGTTTGCGGGGCTTTTTTCTGGCCTTCACTGCTCGAATTCTTTAAAATTTCCTTTTCGACTTCCCTAATCAGAAGTAAAAGGGAGCGACGCGGTGCCACGAGAGCCAAAACCGTACTGGAAAAAGCAGCAGCAAAGATGGGTTTGCACCATCGACGGGCAACGCCTGACCCTGGGCACCGAAAAGAAGGCTGCCTTCGATAAGTTTCACAAGCTGATGCTTGACCGCAAATCGGTCAAGGCCGAGCTGTCTACGGTCTACCAGCTATCTCAGGCGTACCTTGACTGGTGCAAGGAAAACCGGAGTGAGGGGACGTACAAAAATCATCTTCGGTACTTGAAGGGATTTATTGACTCGATCGGCAAGACAATGAAGGTTGCGGCTCTCCGCAAGCATCATGTCCTTAATTGGTCGAAAGAGGTGGGCACCACGACAAGCCAGAACGACGCTATTTCTATCGTTCAGCGGATGTTCAATTGGGCCATCGAGCACGAATACTTGCACTCATCCCCAATCCCCAAAGTCACCAAGCCAAAACGCAAACGAAGAGAAATCGTCTATACCCCAGAGCAATGGGAAACGATCAAATCGCACGCGAGCCCAGAGCTGACAAGACTGATCGATTTTTTATGGGCGACCGGCTGCCGACCGAAAGAGGCTCGTACCGTTGAGGCGAGGCACGTTCACGGCGACTTGGTCATCTTTCCGCCAGACGAGAGCAAAGGCGAAGCTGACTCACGTGTTATTTTCCTAACGCCTGAAGCAGCATCTTTAATCAAGCCGCTTTTGGGCAATGGCGGTGCTCTGTTCAAAAACACCCGCGGCCTGCCATGGACAAAAGACGCTCTAGTACAGGCGATGCAACGCATCAGTGAAAAGGTTGGCTTTCGCGTGATCGCCTATGGAGCGAGGCACAGCTACGCGACAAACGCACTGATTCGATCCGTCGACACCGTTTCCCTGTCTCATCTCATGGGCCACAAATCGACGCGAATGGTATCCAACTACGCCCATCTCTCGCAAAACATGGAACACCTTCGAAACCAAGCCCGCAACGCCTCCGGTAGCACCAAGTAGTCTTCAGAAATTCTGACTATGACTACCGCGAGCTCAGTATGGTGCGTCCATGAGATCACGTCGGTGACTAGAACACTTGCGTGCCTGCTCCGGAGTCGGCCACCGGTGTATCGAATGGAGTCCCGTTAAGTCACTTTGGCTTCAAGCACCGATACGCCTACGTGAGGTGCGGCAACTACCGGCCGTGGGGCCATCCTCATCGCAAGACGAACTAGAGCAGTAACGCTCGAAAGCGGCGTCTCTGCCTTACGTGGCCAGGAACACTGACACGGGCTCGCTTAGAAGTTATTCTAAGTCGATCGTTGAAGAGGTACCGGTCGTGAACACTTTTCGGGGTCGAAAACGCGTGATAAACATTGCCTGCGAATGTGGATTGAAAAAGCAAGTTCCCTCTGATTGGGCAGGGAAACGGGCAAAGTGCCGGTGCGGACGCATACTAAAGGTCCCCAATTCGCCACTCGCTCGTACCACTGAAGTCGCTCCAGATTTCGATGCTCAGCCATCGACTTGTCAACCGCGAGAATCCAAACCGTGTCCGCCAGTCGATTTTCCGCAGATAAATGTAGAACCACAATCCACTCACCCCTCGCGTCGCAAATCCCCAGCCAGCCGGCGTCGCAACAGTAACCGCTCCATCCTGTTCACTTCGCTGGCGGGTTTCGCGGTCCTATCCATAGTTGTTGGGCTGAGCCTGTTCGCTGCGACGCGAGAAGCGAATGACGAAGCCCTGACCACGTCGTCATCACTCATCGCAGAACCTGAGCGGATGCAGCCTGGAAAGGTAACGCCAGAATCCGACCGTTTGGGTCCAGCACAGGCCGACCGCAAGCAACTCGACCAACTCACTAATGAAGGCCGACAACCTAAGCTTTCTCGCAGTCAGGTTCCAACCGATCAGGATCCGAAGGGCGAGACGATTGCAGCCTCCCAATCGTTTTGGAGCAGTTGCGTCGATCCCGCGCGTCAACGCCTTTCTCTCGAGCCGGGGGTTCATCTTCTCAAGGAAGTCATCCGCGCAGCTCCCAATGCTGGGATGGACAACTTCCTGGTCACGAGCGGAGTCGTCACCAAACCAGGTGCCCAGATGCAGCAAGTTGTTTCCATCCTTTCCTGTCCAACACTTGAGGTAGTTCGTTCCTTGCCAGGGGAAATGCCATTCGTGCATAACGCCTGCGATGTCGCGCCGAGCGGCAACTACATCCTGGAAGGTGCCACGGTAGGCGAGCCGGGAAACCGCCGCCGAGTATTGAGGATGCACTCTACTCCGAATGGCACGACTAAGGACATCCCGTTCGATCATCAGTTGCTAGCCACACAGCTTCTCAACGATGATCTGGCTTTGCTGCAAACCAAGGATGGATTATTGCAGCTGTTCGATCTGCAGCAGGCAACGGGAAAGCGGATTCACGAGTTTTCAGGGACCCAACTCACGTACTGGAAAGTTACTCCAGGAAAGCGGTTCGTCTTGGTCTTCAGCGGTGGCAGCCCAGCATCGCTCAGGGTCTTTCAGATCGACCAAGGAACGGTTCGAGCTCACGCTCAAAAATCCCTAGAAGTGGAGCGTGAATTCGTCGTTCGACATGCCGAGATTAGCCCGAACGGACGCTATATACATCTGGGACTTTACAATCCGCAGGCAAGCCGCAAACGACTGAGAATTATCGATTTGGAGAACGGCGAAACGATCCAGGACGTTGAAGATTCCGCACTACCCGATTCGTTGACCTTCTTTGTGGAACCACCGGTCTTGACCGATGATGCATCCTGGCTATTCCCGACTGGCCAACTGGTAGATTCCAGAACGTTAACGGTCACATGGCGTGCCGAAGAGATGTTCAAAGACTTCCGCTCTTACGATCACAAGTGGATTATCTGTGCCAACAATGTGGCCACCACTTTCCAGCCGCTGAGCAAGGCGAGAACCCTTCATGTGTTGGTTGCAGAGTTACCTAAGTCATCGGAGAGGTGACTTCAAGTCCGTCGACGGAGCTAGCCCACTGGACACCTATTGAATGGCAGTTGATTTGGCCTCAATCAAAAGGGCCCTCGCGTCGCGAAGATCATCCACGGCCTGCTCCGGCTTCATCGACCGGTAGATCATCCGCCCGCGAACTTCCGCCGGCAGCAAGGGCATTCACCCTCGATACCCTGTGGTAGAGCCATGAAAGCGGAAGGCTGAGGGATCGTCATGATTGCTTTGAAGGCCAATGGATCTCGATGAGCGTAGTGCCGGTACGTGACGCCGCTGACAGAGTGACCGAGGATTTCGATGGAAGACTCAGGCATGTGTTCGTCATAGTATGTCGCGCAGGTCTTGCGGAGGTCCTTCAGCAGCCAGTCTTTGGCAACGCCGGTTTCAATGTCGACTTTATCACGAATCCCGGCGAGGGTGATCAACCGCTTGAAGACCGCGTTGGGCCTCGCAGTTCCACCCACGAAGATCGGTTCCTCTGGTACGAGCGTCGGAGGTTGAAGCCGACGCAAATGTGCGTGAACCGCTCGATTCATCGGCCGATAGAACGATTTGTTCGTTTTAACCCGTCGATAGAATAGCCATCCATAGCGAGATCGAAGCTTCGATTGTCGATCGGGCGATTCATGGCTCCAGAAAACGTGCCGCCATAAGAGCGGTTCGTGAGTGGTTTGAATATCATACTGGCAACCAGGATCGTGGCACGGCACAATTTCAGAAAGACCTCGATCGATGGATTAAGCCACATCTTCCTGCTTCAGTTACACTGTCCGTTATTCGTTGGAACAAAGATGAACTGCACAATCGTTACATCGTTACTAACAATGGCGGCGTATTGTTTGGCCACGGACTTGACCAGGCCGGTACCGGAAGTATCACACACGATACAGTTTCGCTACTGGATGATGCGACCTGTCGCCAGCTAATGAACGACCACTCAAAGCAGAGTTCAACACTTACCTGGATCAACGAGGTGTTTACGGTGAAAAACTAACAAGAGATTTGTTTCGAAGTAACTTTTTTTTCAGCATCACAATTACAGCACAAACCCCACGTGGAGTGGCAAAGTGACCTTCATGTTTCAGATGACACTTAAATACTGACGGGAGCACACGGAAATGGAAAGCGAGAATCTCGAATACGCGGTTGTCGACGTAGAGACGACTGGCTTTGGTAAACACGATCGTGTGATCGAGATCGGTGTCGTTCTGCTTGACCATCGCCTACGAATCATTGATGAATACGAGACGTTGATCGACCCAGAGCGTGATCTCGGGCCAACTCACGTGCACGGAATCACGCCCAAGATGATATCGATGGCACCAACCTTCGGAGAGGTTGCTTCGGCGATCGCCAAACGTATCGGTAATCGAGTCGTCGTTGCTCACAACCTCATCTTCGACGAGCGAATGCTTGGTCTCGAGTTCGAACGGATGCGAGCCGTATTCGATCCCGGCGAAGGGATCTGCACGCTGAAACTGACGAAGCAGAAGCTGCCCGCCGCCTGCCAAATGCTAGGCGTCAAACCTCCGCAACACCACGTGCTCTGGCAGATGACGCGTTTTCGTAAATTTGGACTCCTATAAGCTGGTCGCTCGGCAAATTCGTATTTAAGTTTCTCAACTCCAGCAAAACGCCTAGGGAAGTTTCAAGCGACAAAATCAATGATCATTCAACCAAAGTACGTTTCTCTTGATTCCGCGACCCTAGGCCGACTTGCTCGCGATTTCAATAGCTCCGAAGGCGGCAATCGAAACAGGGCGATGCAGTTTGTCGATGACTTGGCAGTAGCCAACTGCTATTTGATCATCAGTTTTTCGCACCTTTGCGAATTGCTGCGACATCAGAATGATGATCTGGTTTACCATCGCCTGCGCTTTCTTGGACGATTACCGCTGATTGCTTGGCCTCGACCATACGACCGCTCGTGGTTTGTCGGCTCTACCGCCGACATTGGAAGGAGGGAACTTCACCACTACGTGCATCAAGGAATTCGGGGATTGAAATTGATCAGAGATTCTGCTCGGAATGATTTTTGGGAGACGGGATATGGCGGCGACATGTTTCCGCAGTGCGATGATTTTTGGAATTTGTTGATCGGTAAAGTCCGCGAAAGCCTAGGTCACGATCGGTACGTAGCATCGTTCGCTAGAACCGTTCATCCCGAAATTAGTAAGCTTACAATTGGCGAGGCACGCCGAATTAAGCGGTTTTCCAATTCGGAACTTCCGGTCCGTGTTAACCAATTAGCAACTCAGCTCGAGAGCCAGGTCTTACTTACAGGTGATAAAAGCCTCAGAAACGTCCACGAGTTGGCGATCGCTTTTGCCGAAGAAACACGGGCACGAGCGAAGATCCTCTTGGCGAACGATGAAAACATCGTTTCACAGGTTTGCAAGCAGGCAGGCGTGCCAGAAGCTTTGCTTCGAGATGATATGACGATCTGCGACCTGGGCGAACTTGCTGTCCTAGCCGGTAAATTACGGGTTTTAGCAAGTGGTCTTGTGCCGGCCGAAGATGTCGATCTCGCGACTGTGCCGCCTGGCTCACTCCCCACGATTACAATGGATCGCACTCTCATCGCCCTCCAGCAAAAAGCACACCGAACGTCAGGAAGTGATCTGGGCGATGGCCAATTGGCAGCACTCTCGATGTACGCAGATGTCACAGAGGTAGACAAGCGAACGCTTCAGTATATGACTCAAATCCGACAAAAACACGTACAACTATCGCCACTTATCGGATCACTGATGAAGACGAGCAGCTATGAACAAATGCAAATAGAAATTCTCAGCAAACTTTAAACTAGCTGTAGGTCCTTCTCCCGCCACATACCAGCATCTCATCTTTCCTCAGCTTGCCCTTACGGTCTTTTGCTTTTTTTGTGGCGGCGCAGAGCAGGGCGATCTAGGATTTGGGGCAGGTAATATTCAAGGGCTTGTGAAAGCGTGACATCGTCCCGGTTTGCGACCTCCGACAGCAATCGATGAGCCTTTGCAGACAACGTCATCGTCTTTAGTTCCCGTGTTCCCGCCCAGCGCTGACGCCGCTTTCGGACCGATTCCTTTAGCTTTTGCCATTCCTCCTGGGTTAGGTACTGCTCACACCATGCATTCAGGCGTCGTTCGGAAATAAACTGCCTGATTGGCATTGAGTTGCGAAGTTGAAATCCGCATACTCTATGTATGCCGGATGCAACGTTGGGCGATGGACTCCGATCGAAGTACAACGCGCTCATTGATGATCTCGATTAGCGGGGCAGGCGGCGTTGGGCTGCTGCCGAGGCAATCGCGATTGGCCGTGGTGGCATTGCAGCAGTTGCGACTGCCACTGGGTTATCGGATCGCACCGTCAAGAATGGCATTGCGGAACTTCAATGCAAGACTCCACTGACATCGGGACGACAACGTCGCCCAGGTGCAGGTCGAAAGTCGCTTGAATTCCACCAGGCCAAATTGGTCGCTGCCATTGAGGCTTTGGTCGAGCCAAGCGAACGAGGTGATCCCCAGTCGCCGCTGCGATGGACTTGCAAGAGCCTGACGAATCTACAAACGGAATTGGTTTCGCAGGGCTTCCAAGTGGGGCGCACCAAGATTTCAGAAGTGCTTCGTTCTTTGGGCTACTCATTACAAGGCAATCGCAAAACCAGAGAAGGTAAAGATCATCCTGATCGCGATGCGCAATTCCAGCACATTGCGGCCAGAGTCAAAGCGTATCGCCATGGCGGAAGACCGGCCGTTTCAGTGGACACCAAAAAGAAGGAAGTGCTCGGAAACAAGGCAAATGTGGGGCGGGAGTATCGACCCAAGGGAGAGCCGCGAGAAGTCGACACGCACGACTTTCCCGATAAGGCGCTTGGCAAAGCGGTACCGTACGGTGTTTACGACATCGCGGAGAATGAAGCGATGGTTAGCATCGGGGTAAGCAGCGACACAGCAGAGTTTGCCGTCGAAGCGATTCGCAGGTGGTGGCTGGAACTTGGCCAAGAGCGTTATGGTCGCCCGAGCCGATTGCTGATCACCGCTGATAGCGGAGGAAGCAACGCTCATCGAAGTCGATTGTGGAAGCTAGAACTTCAGCAACTGGCCAACGAAACGGGCATGAAGATTGAGGTTTGCCACTACCCACCAGGCACGAGTAAATGGAATAAGATTGAGCACCGATTGTTCTGTCACATCACCCGCAATTGGCGAGGCGTCCCGTTAGAGACGCATCAAGTGGTGGTCAACTTGGTTGGCTCAACGAAAACGAATGAAGGTTTGGAAGTCCACTGCTGGCTTGACGAAGGGCAGTACAAGACGGGACGAAAAGTGACCGATGACGAGATGCAAACCATCCGCCTAAAACGTAATAGCTTTCATGGCGACTGGAACTATGAGATTCAACCACACCGTAACAGACGAAACGGGTAATTTATTTCCGAACGACGCCTCAGCTGTTCTGCAGCGTCTTTACTTACCCTCGATTGGGAGATTTGCAGAAACTGCTCCTTAGCCCGCGAGTATGAATTTATCTCGGTCAACTGAAGGCTGAAATCTCGCAGTCGGTTGCCAAGATAGGCTTTGGCATGAAGCAAATCTTCGCGACATATTGTGTATGATGGCCGTGGCATTGGCTGTTCCTCCCATACCATCTTAGCCGAGCACGATTGCGGGACAAGCTCCCGCTTTGGATGAATCCTGAATAGATTCAGTAAATCGGTGGTCGACATTTCCTATTTAGGCAACTTCAGGCTCCGGGTGCCGCGAGACACTTAAGTTATCAAACGTGGAGTAAATATGTTCTGCCAACCGCGTATTTCCATTGTTTTCCGCCAAATGAGCAATTCGAATCCAAAAATCCGCTTTCGCTGGGGTGTAGAGATCCATCTGTATGAAGAAATTCACTATATTCTGTTGTCCGGATTTAGCGGCTTCATGAATCGCCGTAAAGCGACTGCGGTTTTCCGCCAGCGGATTGGCCCCTGAATTGACGAGTATCCTAACGAGACCAAGGTGTCCCAATTGGGATGCTATGTGCAACGGTGTTTGCCTTTTGTTGGCGCGCACATGCGGACTTGCAACTGCTCGGAGTAAGATTTCAGCAAGATACTCGTAATTGCGTTCGCAAAGTAAATGCAGAGGGGTCTTACCGCCAACGCCTCTCTGGTTTAGGTCAACACCGGCTTCAAGCAAGGCGGTGAGTGTGTCGTGATTGCCATCTCGGGCAGCGGCATGAATGAGACGTTCTCCTCGTTTTCCAATGGCTGGATTAGGGTCTGCCCCGAGCTGAATGAACCGCCGGAGTGAATTTACGGAATTAAAACGAAAAGCAATCTCAACAGCAGATCGCTGATAGTAATCTCGAGCATCGAGCGTTGCACCGCGTTCGAGGGCCCGCTCAAAGTCAGCAGTGCAGTCAAATCTGATAGCTTCTAATAATGCATATTTCGGCAGCATGGTCTCTCGTCGGAGACAGCTTGCCATTTTTGATATTTACAGGCAACACTTTTTTCCAATTGCCTGATAGTCAAGACGCCAACCTCCTGTCGCTAGCTGAGTATTCGATTTACCGTTAAGCGAAAATTATTGCTTGCCAACGACAATGTTTTCAGGATAAGCTCAAATCGTAACAACGTGCATGCGATTGCACAGAAATACGCTCAGAATGATCTATGCATTTCTCAACCAAAAAGGCGGCGTCGGAAAAACAACACTTTCCATCCATACCGCAGCGGAGCTTTCGAAGCGAGGTCGAAAGATCTTGCTTATCGATGCCGATCCTCAAGGAAGTGCGTTGGCCTGGGCGAACTGCCGTGACGATGTGAAATTCTCGGTCGTTGGTATGCCGAAGGCGACCATTCACAAGGAAATCGAGATGCTGTCGTCGGATTACGATGATGTGATCATCGACGGCCCGCCACGGGTAACTGAGTTGGCTCGTTCAATTATTCTGGCCGCTGATCTAGTGATTATCCCGCTGCAGCCATCACCCATGGATGTTTGGGCAGCAGCGGAAACCGTCGATCTAGTACGCGAAGCACAGGCGTTCAAGCCGCAAATTCGTGTCTGCCTTGTGCTCAATCGAAAGATTACAAACACGGCAATTGGACGAGATGTGCGGCTAGCCCTCAAGGAGCTGGAAGTTTCCGTTCTCAAAAGCGACATCGGACAAAGAGTGGCTTTCGCCGAGACCGCCGCGAACGGGCAGACGGTGATGGATAGACGGCTATCGAAGGCAACAAAGGAAGTAAAGCAATTCGTTACTGAGCTGAGGAGGGTTCAATGAGCAAGAAAGTAGCAATACCAACACGTCCCAGATCCCAGCCTACCGTTGATCAGTGGGTTGGCAAGCGGAATTTGTCCGAGCTAGCTTCCTCAACCAAGCCGAAACGCTTGACCATAGACATTGATCCAAATCTTCACTCAGAGTTAAAAATCCACTGCGCCACGCATGGCATCTGCATCGCGGACTTGGTGCGAAAACTCATCGAAGACCATTTCGAATGCTCCCGTAGCTAATTGTCGCGGTTATCCATTTCGAGCAAACGACTAGGATTATCGCGGGACATTACTCCAATAAAACGGTCGCGGTCAGCAACCGGCTATTATTGGTTGCGCCATACTCCCATTTGTGATACTCCAAGTTTGCAAAGATGCTGATTACTGCGTCTCAAAGGCAACCAACAAAAGGAGAGTTATCATGTCAGAAAACAACAAGCCGGTTCATCGCATTCGCCTAGGGGCCATTGCTGCCTCCGTATTCGCTAATCGAAACAAAGATGCGACGTATTACAACGTGCAATTCGATCTGAGCTACAAGGATGGGGAAGAATGGGCGCATACAAGAAGTTTTGGCCGCGACGATTTGCTCACGCTGGCGAAAGTCGCGGATCTCGCACATACATGGATCCATGCACAGCAGCGAAGCGAAAATGAACAAAATGCGCCCGGACCAGCAGCTGACATGCATTAGGCTATTTTTAGGGTGCATTGATCGCGACAAAGACTGGTGGTCAATGGAAAGCAAGACTAGAAGCGTTATCTCAGGTCTTTGAGCTGACGAAAAGGATGGTTGATGCTGATCATATCGTTGGAATCCAAGCTATTAATCACGTGATCGTCAGCGTAAACGCGGGGAAATTCGTATGCGTACGAGCGGAGGAACCAGCTCTTTGCGTTTGACCTCGAATAGGATGCAAATTGAACTAGAGCGGTCTATTGCAAAGCCGGGCGTTGCCATGCCGCGAGTACAGCATTTCCTGCCGACTGCGGCGGATTAACAATTCGCTTAAAAACCTTAACGGCTCGAATCGGCTGCAGCCGACTTTGCGGATTCGGTTTTCACTTCCTGGCTGTTCGGCTGCGTATCCGGCTTCGCCAATTGGCCTTCAGGTTCGACAGCTTCTTCGACTTCGACGTGATGTTTTCCTGCACCGTTTGTCATGGCACCAATCCCCAAAGAGAGAGAAAGAAACGACAAGGAGAGTCAAACTTTGACTATTCCGTCTTTGACTATACGCTCTCGTCGCCGGGGAGGCAAGGGTTTATGGAAAAGTCGATCGGAACCGAAGAATATCGCGTGTTTTTGCGAGTTCTAAAGCAGGCCCGCAAATCTTCGGGAATGACACAAACTGAATTGGCGATCAAGATCGCAGAAACGCAGTCTTTCGTTAGTAAAGTGGAGCGGGGGGAATTACGGCTCGATCTCGTACAGCTCCGGTCCGTCTGCCAAGCCCTCGGAAAGGATCTCGGGGAGTTTATCCAGGAATTCGAGGATGGAATTAATCGGGGCGAATAGATCGTTCATTCTCAGCGCCTAGGATCGCTGCAGGATCAGTACAAAGTGTTTTGGTTACGGACCTTGGAACCGCTTTCAACTTTTTTGGCTTCTTGGGTTTTGCCTCGGCCACGTCTTTGTCCTGGATGGTAACGGACATCAGCTCGGCTACTCGAAGGTCGTATTTGCTTTTCGTGTCGCGAGCCCCGAGGGTTAGCACGACTAGCGTCAGCAGGCAAATACCGCCTTCCGCTTGGTCGAATCCCATTGCATACCACCGAGAAGACGCTGCAATGATGATGGCGATCAGGATATTTCCGTGAAACTGATAAAAGCGATAGTGACTTTCGACCAGAAACCTCATCGCGTCATGCGAACCACGGAGGTGCTCAAAATGGGGCTTCTTCGTCGGCTCAAGCGTCAAGCCAATAAGAGGGTCGACGATTAGCCAACGTATGGTGCTGAAGCCTGTCCCCAAAGCAACAGATGCGAGCAGGGCAAACAGAAATCCACCAACCGTTGGGCTTGCGTCGAGCGGCCCCGCGAGCCAAGCATCGAACAACGGATAGACATAAGATAATCCCAGTATTCCGATCCAGCCTGGAACGACGAATGCGATTAAAATTCCAAAACTTCGCTCGTCAGCAATCATCTGGTGACGCTATCACTGGTTCCGACAAAGCGCAAGATGTGAATCACGCAAGCAAGAGCGATCAGCTTATCATTGGCACTATCAGCCTTGTTGCTAGAATGTCGGATTTCCCATAAGAAAAGTTATCACTTTTAGGTTGTGTAAACGGCCTGCCCCTTCACCGGCGTGGAATTGTACTCGGAAAGTTGACGGTGGACTCCGATTCTAAAACCGCAGCCACGTGCTGCGGCGTTGCCGACCACCGCAATACAGGAACTCGTTTACCTGCAAACGTATTCTTTAAAACTCAATATTGATTTCAGGCGATACTCGCAGAGCGGCATCCGTTTCCATGTCGTTCGTTCCGGACGTTGTTAACTCACAGCACCGAAACATGATCTTCGTCAAATCGTGCCCCGGGCTCTACAATTCCGTGCTAGATGTTCTGTCAATCAGTAATCACTGAAATTCGACATCGCGCCACTCACTCATTGTCCAAGTTTCCCAACTCTGCTTCGATCTGTTCAATAGTCGGCAGCGATGATTTCAATTCATCCGGCAAATTTTCGGTAATCTGGTACTCGCTAACCCCGATGGGTTTGGTCAAGTCGCGGAGCGAATATTCGACTTTGATGTCGCTCTTGCTTTTGCATATCAGGATTCCGAGCGTGGGACCATCGACATCGGTGCGGACTTGAGTGTCGATGGCGGAAATGTAGAAATTCAGCTTTCCGGCGAACTCGGGTTTGAACTTAACCACCTTCAAGTCGATTACGATGTAGCAGTGCAGACGCAAGTGATAGAACAGCAGGTCGATGCTGTAGTCGTCGCCGTCGACGTTAATCTTGTACTGCCGACCGACGAACGCGAAGCCCGCTCCGAGTTTGAGCAGGAATTTCGTCAGATGGTCGATTAAGCCGTCTTCGAGTTCTCGCTCATTGTGCCGCTGCGTCAGCGTCAAAAAATCGAAGTTGTATGGGTCACGCAGAAGTTGACGGGCAAGGTCGCTTTCTGGCTTTGGCAAAGTGGCGTCGAAATTGTCGATCGCCCTGCCTTCCCGGAGGTGCAAGCCGGATTCGATCTGATGGGTGAGAACCGCACGTGACCAGTTGTTCTCGATCGTTCTCTGGACGTAAAACAGTGCGTCAGCGGGTGTGCTCAGTTTGTCCAAAATACGCAGGTTGTGCCCCCACGGAATCTGGGCCACAAGCTGCGGAGCCTCAGGGGGCAATTGGGCAACAACTTGTTGCCCAATTTCAATTGACGCGGTCCAGAATCGAACCCATTGCCGCATATACTTGAGGTTTCGATGGGAAAATCCCTTTATTTCAGGGAATTCGGCGGACAGATCTTTGGCCATTTGCTTTAGAAAACCGTCTCCCCATTTGGCCGTTTCCTGCCGCTCAATAATCTGCTCGCCCAAAAACCAGTAAAGCTCCAACATCGCGGAATTGACGGCGATGGCGGCCTTGATTTGGGATGACTGAACGCGGCTCTTGATTGTTGCGAGCCAGTCTCGGTACTCCTCATTTGGAATCAGGTCACTCACTTTTTTTACCCCATTATCTGGCCTATTCACCATTGCCAGGTCCTCCGCCACCGCTCGGCTATGGGCACAGCAATCTGCAGTAGATCGTCGTGTTATTGCAATGTTTTGCGGAACTGGAAATCCTGAAATGGAAGCCTTCTTTCGGCAACTGGGGGCGAGCAACAGCAAAAGCTTTTTTACCCGACAATCATCGACTCTAGTTCAATCTTTGATAGAAGCGGCAATTCCTGGTCGCCAATCCTTGCCAACTATCGAGCTTTGATTTTATCTCAATCACTACTCATTGATAAAGAATGGTTATGGAAAATCTAGTTCAACGCCTGCTGGACCTTCACTCTGCAGATCTTGCATCTGAAGACTTTCTCAAATTGCTCTCTAGTGTTAGTTCGAATCAATCCACGTTGGTAACGGATGAAGAACGATCGCTTATTTATCCTCGAATCGCCGATTTGATCCGAGGGCGTGGAGCGAGAGATACGCTTGAAGTCGGGCTATTGTTCCACATCTTTGAATGCATTACTCCTGAGCTTTCACGAAAAGAACAGCTACAGCACATGATCGAGGAAACCGGGATAAAGCGAACCCAACTGTATCGTTGCCTTGCAGCGTATAGGGCTTTTGGTGCGGAACTTTTGCCAAACCCTGGGTTGTCTGGAATGTTCCGTAGCGAATCTCTCAAGCTTCTAGCCGGAGCAAGCGTTCCGGCCGAGGCGAGGCATGAGGCTCTGGAACGGGCAAGGGCAGGAGAAATTATTTACCCAGCTGTGGCTGAGGAGATTGTAGCGAAACACCAGCCGCCAAAACCCACTCCAAGTCAAGAACACCGTCCGGAGACGGTGGAGAACGATCCAGAGATTGAGAAACGAATTGAGCAAGTCCGGCGCGAAAAGCAGATGCGGCAAGTGGTGCCCCTATGGTCATATAACGACAACCGAGTCGAAGTGCTGCTTGTGCCGGTCGTCGGCACGTCCAACTTCAGCGAGGAGGAGCTGTTGTACGCGTTAAACCAAGCGATAGAACAGCTGCGGAGAGAATCGCCAGCTGCGTCTATTGCGCTGTCCACTCGAATTCCAGCATAGGGTTGGGGAAAAAATGTTTGATCGTTCAAAGATTAATGGCAAACTTGAATCATTCGACAGTGCCATTCCCCAACGAGATCGAAAAACCAACCAAATTCAGGCTGGTCCAACCTTGTTGCGTAAGAAACCTTGGGAACGTCGCGTCAAGTTTTGGTTTTTGAATGCCGTTATTTTACCGCCGTTATTTGTGATTTGTATGGCAATTGCGGCGCGGGGGCTGAAAGACCTGCTGCCCGTTATGGAAATGCGGATTTCTCGTGTCCCATTGCCGTTTTTGGAACTTCTAGAGAACTACCAGGGCTTCTCAAAATTAGATCTCAGTCATTTGAGTGCTGGTCTTCTGTTTATTTCAGTTAGCCTTTGTTGGAAGAATTTTATTCATGAAGCGAAAGGGGAGGGGGCAGTTTCGCAACTGCAGAAGTCGCGACCAGTGGCCTTCTACTTATATGCGACAATAGGGTCAACGGTGCTGGTGACGGATGCGATTGTGTTTTTCGTTGGACTTGCGTCCCAGTCGAATGCTTGGAATGAGACACCATTCTACGTTCCGATCATTGGTACGGCATTGTATATCGGCGGCGTCGCAGCCTATGCGGCGTTTGTGCATGATTTCGAATATTCCGACCGCGTTTAAGAAGGATCGCAAATATGCAACGAAAGAATGTAACGGCGGCTTTTTGTTATGTCTGTCTTTTACTGACATCCATCGGGTGCATCAGAAAAGTGGCAAGCGACACGATGCCGATCGGTGATGGGGTGGCATTGGATAGCTGTTTGGCAATTGCTTTAGATCTGAGTCACGGTTTTCAGGGGAAAGAGGGGGAGCGGACATTTCCATTGACCCTGGAACTTATTGAGGAATATTCGAGTGTGACTCAAGGGGCTAGGGGCAAGATCGTATTGTCGCAAATCAGTGGATACGACCAGATCGTGTTGTTCGAGGGATCTCCTGACGCATTAAAGCAGAAGTTTAGTTCTCCAGACGAATTGAAGCGGTTCTTACTTGAAAATTCCCAAGCGGGTGAGACACCCGTTTTTGAAGCGACTGGGAAGACGTTTCGCTATATCAATCAAATGCGCGATGTTGGGCCACGAACGCATCAAGTGGTTGTCATTATCGGCACAATGAAAGATTCCGAAACGGATCGATCCGAAAGAAGCCTGAAAGGTCACCGGATGTTTGGGGCACTCAAGCAATACCATGAAAAAGGCGGCAATCTTGCATTGTATCTCGTGCACGAAGATGAAGTTTGGCGTTGGCAACGGATTTTTGAACTCGCCGAAATGGACTCTTCAAGATATCTGATCAGCAATCGGTTCCAGTTTGAACCAGAACTTCCTCGGTTCGATTGAAAGAGAGAATAGGCGGCGATCATTCGCAAGTGAACTCGTTTTGTTCCATCAGCATTGAGGGAGTACCACATTATGTCCGAACCTTGGCCTGATTTACTTGGTGATTTGCCCCGTGGGCAGTCGCCGCAACATGTTGGTGAGGCTCCACGTGCTTTCTTTGCACGCCCGGAGGACAGCGGGCAGTCATTTACAGAATGCTCGCATGTTGGAGTTGATGATCCGCGGTGCTCCTCGAAAGCTGCAAGAGTTTGCTGGGTCTGTAACGCGGCGTATCCGATCGATACCTTGCGGTCTTAATGGACTTATTTTCGCGGAAAATCGTTGGCTGGTCACTCGATTTGAATATGGAAGCACCTCTCGTTATTACAGCCTTGAAGCAATCGCTCAAGCAACGCCAACCCGCGCCAGGACTGATTCACCACACTGATCGTGGCGGGCAGTACGCGGCCAAAGAGTACCGCAAGTTACTCGAAAGAGCTGGAATGAAACAGAGCATGAGTCGCGCCGCTGATTGCTACGACAACGCCTTTATGGAATCGTGTTTCGGAACCAACAAGACAGAATTGGAAATAAGACCGTATGAATCATTCAAAGAAGCACTCGCAGAAATCCAGGAATACATCAATTACTTCAACTCGATTCGTCGACACTCATCAATAGACTATCAATCACCAAACCGCTTCGAGCTCATTCAAAACGCTTAAGGGTTAGCGCGCCCGCCAAGCATGGGCCACCTCACCAGCCCTGGCTCCAAATGATGTGAAACTGTCGCATCCGTAGTGACGACGGAATTCCTGACGGCAAAAGTGGTGGAAAATCGCAGTTACATTCGGATCGCACTTTCCCTGAAGAATTTGCAGCTTCTTGTCAGAACTCATTTGGACGTGACTCAACCTTTCAACAGGCGGCGCTGGGCGGCCTGGCTGTAACATCCAATAAGGAGCTTGAAAGTGTTTGAAAAAGCGAAGTTGACAAAAAATGTTGTGTGGACTTCCGCAGCAGTGGTGCTGCTGACTGCATTGTTGGGCGGTGACCTGCTGTGGAGCTACTGGCAGGGGATGCAGGGGATGGTGCGGAATGGATTGAGAGATGCGACCAGCATCCAATTTGACCTGGTCCGATTGGAACAAGCGATTGAGGCTTTAACCCCAACCCTGCAACAAAATAGAAAGGCAGCTGTAGAGCTGGATGTGGAAATCGAGTACCTGGCCAATGGCACCAAAGAGATGGCCAAAAAACAGAAGCTGGCTCGAGCTGAAATGCAGGAACTGCGTGACGCACTGGATACGCCTTGCAGCGGTACGATTCTAATTGATGGTCAGGCATTCGACCGCCCGACGGTGGAATCGGACCTGCTGCGACGACTGGAGTCCTACAAACAGACGGAAAAGCAATTGGGCATACGCCAGGCCTTGTTGTCCAAGCGGCGTCAGACGCTTGAACATGCTGTCTCGTATATCCGCGACAATGAACGAGAGCAAATCGTTTTGGCGGAGTTGGCCAACTCTTTGAATGCGGAGCTGAAATTGCTGGAGGTAGCTTCTGCGACCAGCGGCATGCATTTTGACCAACCCGATTTGGCCAAAACGAAGCAGTTAGCAACCGATATTGAGAAACGCATCCGCACGCTGCAGCGACTGTGCGACCAGGATCAGTTCCAGCACGAAGTTTCGGTCAACCTCGACCGTCGAACGGTCACCGAACAGTTTGACCAAACCTTTGCCAACAAATGATCCACAGAAGTTGGGAACTTGCTGAACCGACAGCTTGAGAAACGGCACTTCCGCATTGAGCATAGAGTGCCGTGTCAACAAATGGAATGAACAAGAGCGGTTTCGACATAGTTACGCACGTGTGGAGATGTATCGTGAGCAGCACTATCCTGAATTCGACTGTTTGTGCCTTGATGCTAATTGCCGTGACACAGAGCAGCGGGTATTCAGACGACAAACTTGCACGAGAAACTAATGGCTATCGCGTTGCGATCACCTCCCGATGGCACATCAGTGCGCAAGACGCCGTTGATGACGCGGACCAGCAGCTGTGCTTGATCGTTCAGCCACTCCTCGGCTTCGACGTGGCCAGCGCCGAGACGATTATGCGAGCTCATCAGATTCGCCGGTCACTAAATAGCGTCACCGAACACATCGAATCCAACGAGCGAGCGTATGGCGTGATCTATCAATCGACCCTTAGCGGCACGATTTTTGATCACGAGATCGACGCGATCCGGGAATCTGCAACGCTGCGCAAGCATAGAGTACGCTGGCAGTGGCTCAATACTGCGTTTACGGCCGCCACTTCGCTGGTCGCCAGCATGCTAATTTTCATCAAGCTGGACCAAGCTACTGCGGGTGACTGTCGGGTCTTGATGTGCATTGCGATGGCAGGTTGTGGATTTTGTGTATTCGCCATGATTTTGGGTATCATCTGGTAGGACCTCAAAACGCAAGAATTACTAGGAAATACGATCCGACTCGCCTGCGTTATCGAACGGTTCACCGCATGAAACCACATGAGGACGTCCTGCAGCGACGCGGCTACACCGTCCAGGAAAGTCATGGCAAGGGCGGACAGTTTTACGCGTACCGCGCTCACGAAAAACGCCACGGATTGTGTGCGGTACGCGTATATCGGGATCTTGTGGATGATCAGGACCAGTTGCCCAAATCAATCAACGACGAGTTGTTGCTCGCGGCAAAGATGCAATCTTCACCTTACTTTGCAACTCTATTTACCTCGTTTTTCGAAGACAACTTTCTATTCCCTGTCGGGGATTTCGCGGAACCTGGTACTATAGCTGGTCGCGTTTGTTGATGCGGAAAAAGGTGCGAGGCTGGAGTCATCCGAAGCCGCCGCGTTCTTCAGACGCCTTTACGCGATCGAAGCACGCGGGAAAAGCCTGAGTCCCGACGCCCGTCAGCAAGTTCAAATGACTAAAGCGGAACCTATCTGGAAGCACTTTCGCCGGTGGCTTGATGGAATACCGCCGGACAAGCGATTGCCGAAGAGTCTGCTTGGCAAAGCGATTACTTACATGAATAACTACTGGGGAGCATTAACACTTTATCTAACAAACGGTCGGATACCAATCGACAACTCACAAAGCGAACGAATGATTCGTCCGCTGACGATCGGTCGTAAGAATTGGTTGTTTTTGGGTCATCCCCAGGCGGCCGAGAGTCGTATGCGATTGTTTAGTATTACTAGCACCGCAGATCGGCATCACTTGATGCTGGATCAGTACTTGGAGTACGTACTGCGTGAACTCTCGTGGGCAGATCAAAACGCGAAGCACGAACTGGCTTTAGGTTCGGACCGGATGATAAGGTGCTTGCCCGACCGCTGGGCAGAGTCAAACGCGGACAATGTCCGTCAGTTCCGCCGCGAAAAAACGAAGACCGGAGCGAGAAAACTCGCTACACCGAAGCCCGCCGCCACATCGAACACCGACGGCGAGAAAAAGAAAAAAGTGCCCGACCCCAAACATAACCCTATCGGGCGCTTACATATGGGCCGGCAGTTCAGCAGCTGAAATTCGGGTGGGAAGCGTCGTACAAGCGGGACATACTTGCAGTTGTGCAAGGTTTGTCGTCTTCCAGCGCCGCAGGATCGCTCAGTGTGTGGAGTCTTCCCGGTCTTCGAGATCGCACTGGCACTGTTGCAAGAATCGACTGGCAACTGGCAAGCCTTAGTGCGTCACTCGTCCAGCCAACGCTCTCGCTGCACCAGTCGGTTGTTGTCAACTACGCGTTTCAATGCCTGGGACGTGAAGCACACCGAATCCTACGACGTCGTCATCACTCGGGCCAGATGCAAGTTGGAGATACCACACCAGAATCACCTAAATCAACATGTTCACGTCGAGCGAGGTGTTCAAACCCTGGATCACCAAATCTTGAACGAGTTGGTCATCGTGACCAGCCCAGAACTTGATCGAATTCTTCGTTGCGGCATGGATAGATTCAGCCCCCGTTGCGAGACATTACCATCGCAGATTCTCGGTGAGGCAGATTTTTAGCCAATCATAACCTCGCGTTTCGACGACCTTTCTACACTCTTCACGGGTTCTGCAATCCCGAAAGTATGGGGCGATCGTTCGGGCAGCGATCGTCGCGTCTCGCCTGCATCCGAAAACCATCGGAATGCAAAAATATTGGCCCTCAAGTTTCAAGCTTACACGCCATGCCCATTGGTTAACGTCGGCGTTGTTGAACCAATGCGGCTGATTCTTTCGCGACGAGCCGTCACAATTCCTGGTTATCCCGTAGCTGATGGAGGCATTGCCAGTGATAGGAATATCTCGCTTCACTTTCTGGTAGTCCATTGTTGAAAAGTCTCCATTCCAGAACTCTTATTGACCTAGTGCCGTTGATGTGACCCGATGACGCGACCACTAACCACTCGCAGTAGGATTTTGGCGAAGCGGCAGTAAAGTTTTCTGGTGACCTGCTTACCCGTGTACCGTCGCCGACCAACCCGATTCAGTCTTTCGGACAAAAACGGCTCAACAGTCGAATCGGACTTGCGGGATCGTTTAATTCATTTCATGAGTTGTGGCAGTTTCGGTGCCGTCGTTGCTCGGGAAACTCTTCCTCGCGTTCGACAGAACATCGTACGGCGACCCTCGTAGGGTTCCATCCATTGGCTTCATCGCGGTTGTCGTCGCAGCGGCTTTGCTCGAGCGAGTCATTTGAACGGCAGCGGAAAAGACGGATGGGAACAAACCGTCACTAACCATTCCAGATCGCGTGTTGGCAAGCGGGCACATCAAAAACAAACGAAAGAATGTTCGTGGGGCGCCGACGCAAACATCCCTCAACCTTCAAGACTTTGCTTCGAAACTGTGGAGAGAATAATGCCCCGTCGTTCTAAGCATTCGAAACCTTCTCGCAGATACCTTCTGAAACAATCGACGCACTCAGTATGCCCGGGCGGCACCCTGCCCGCCTGTTCTATGGTCAACATCACCGTTTGGTTGCAAGCTTTGCAGCATCTTTCAATGCACGGTTCGGATTCGATTTCGAGTTTTGGGGACGAGCCGGAATTTCTTACGATGCGGACAACACCACGTGCTCGCGGAGTATTTTGTTGTCCGCGATTTCCGCCCTTGTCGACATATTTGGAGTACTTCATTTTTTGTATTCCTGTCAAAAGTTCTATCGACCAGCCAGTTTGAACACTGTCACAAAGATGAGTCGATTTGACGCTGGTTCTGACACGCTTCGAATGCGAAACCTAAAAGTTTCTTAAAAAAATGCCCTTTCGAATTGGTCAATCACCCGAAGAATCGACGAGCTAACGATTGCATTTTTGACCAAGCAGTTGCTTGCTCGTCGGGAATTAACGCTTCGGCGTTCTCCTGGCTTTGGCTTGAAAGATCGCCAAGTGTTCCGTGCGAGTTCGTAACTGGCAAAGTGATTGCACCCAATCGGAAACTTTTCAGGTCCGGACGTTTCTTCTGGAATCGCACCCAAGTATCTCGTGCAGCTCGGCTCCAGGCTGCTTCATGTGATTCTTCCCAATTATAATCATGCAAATGGCAGTCGATGTATCGCTCGACTTTGCCTTTCTGACCGACACTCACAGTGGCAAAGATGTTGGAATCAAAAGCGGTGAGAAATGAAGTAAGCTGGCAGATTTCAGATGCGGACGCAGTTTGCTCATGACGTGAACCGCCAAAGAAACTGACACAGATTGCCAGTCGCTGTTTCGAGTTCAGGCCTCGAGAGCCTATTCCGCACCCCAAAATCGCTTTCGGAGACGCAAAAGGAAGGTTCGAACAGCGGATTCTGTTCTTGATCTTTTCCCCCCCAACAATTCTCCAGCACTCGTCAAAAGTCGCTTCATGCGTTCCATGAGCAATCACGAAGTCGTAGAGAATTTCGCACACGGCAGGAGAATAGAGAATGGGGATGCCAGAACTCTGGCATAGTCCACCGCAAGTTTGAGATGCTTCAAGTTCTCGTAGCTGTTGCTTCAGACGATTTGGTGCTTTTGCATCCTCTGAACGTAACTTTTTGCACAATTTAGACACACCCGGAAAGTTCTTCTTGATGGTCGGCCATGCTCGCAGGCTTTGTGCTAAAGCACTATTGGCCAGCTGATTAATCGAAATCGCCTCGGCCTGGCCCGAAACCTGACTTGCGTTGATATTATTTGTCTGCTTCTTCTGCTTTCCGGTCTTGTTTAGGTTGCAGTACACGGCGATGAAGCGGTCGCCGTCGGACGTGGTTAGCTTTGCCTTTTCTTCGCAATTATTTATCAGATAGCGGCCCTTCGCGATTCCCCATTTGACTTCGAGCGAGATTTCGCCAGACCCGATTTTGTCGATATCCTTCCAGAGCATTCCCCCGATGTTCTTCCTTTGTTTTCTTTTTCCAGTGCTTTTGCCACTTACCATCTGACTAGGAGTCAAGTCCTGCTCAAAAAACAGTCTCCTAATCGAGTCACGAGTACGTGATTTTGGCCGGCATGGCGATGCCTTGTGTGCCTTTATCCAGGTCGGAAATCTTGACGCCAGCAAACATTCGCGCTGTTCCTGCCAGCACTTGGAAATGGCATCATTTGCATTTGTGCTGCTGTTTCGCGTCAATGTCCACAAATAGCAATGCATCGCGACTATTGTTTGGGACAATCCGAGCATTTTAAGTATCTGCATTGGACTGAGCCCAAATGCGAAAAACAGGATCGGCACTACTGCCTTGCCCGTGTCTGAAAGTTTATCGTTGACATACTCGCAGTACTTTTCCCGTACGGACCCCTTAGGCGGATCGTACGCCAGTAACCACGGTGGTGCACTTTCTAAATCAACTGAAATCTCTCCGGCCGATCGATCCGATTGTTGCCTGGGAACCGCGGTTGCTTCCTGCTCAGAGTTCATGGGAGCGGGAGAGGCCAGGGATTTCGGATCTACATCCTGACTGGCGGCCGATTTGCCTTTCTGTTTACTCTCTTCCGTTTGTTTCGGACGCGAAGGACTCGGAGCAAATTTTTTGGGCTCCGTACGATCGTTCTTTTCTTCAAGCTCTGGTTTCTTGCGGACCTCCGGAATTTCGGCTGCTTTTGACTTTGCCGGTTCGATTGGCTTTTTGACAGGCGTAGTCGGTGCCTCCACCAGCAATTCGGTTGCAACTCGAATCGCTTCTGCAGCCTCAAGCATTTCTGTGGGTGTCCGTTTGTGATCGCTTTCGGCGTTGTGTGACACCGCGTTTCTGACGTTAACGGCATCAAACAACTTCCGAATGCTCAGATCGCCGAACGTGTTGCGAGAGCGACGTCGAAAAATAGGTTCTAGCCCGATAAGCCTACTAAGCCCCGGTACAGCAGTTCCTGATGGATGCGACGCTACATGTCTTCGCTTCAGCTCGGATTCTAGCAGAGCAGACTTGGCCGTCAGCTCTGACAGCGCATGCAAATAGGGCGAAAATTGCGGTGCGGAAGTCGTCTCTGGTGCACACAGTTGCTTGAGCCAAGCAAGCAACGAGTCCGGTTCCCTTACCCCCAAGAGCACTGCCTCGATGGCTCGCCTTTCTTTGTCGTTGAGGCCGTTTAGGTTTGGCGTATTTGCTGCAAGGTTCGTTATCTGACTTCGGAAGTCTATTCCGTATGGATGCCGACCCAGTCGCAATTCGGCATAGACGACAGCAAACGCGAAGAGGTCGCGTTCACGGGTTGACGCTCCAAAATGTTCTGTTGGTAGCGAGTAGAGTTGGGATCGCATGTCTGTGTGGCGAGTCGTTAGGGACGACATGATACGAGACGTACCCAAATCACCAATCTTCACGAAATCTCCAGGGAACACTAGGAGATTCGAAGGTTTGATGTCGCCGTGCGCACCGTTCCTCGAGTGAATGTAATCCAGTCCGCTGGCAACATTCTGTAAATAGCCAAACACCTCGTCTTGAGCGAACGATTCCGCCTCGCGACTGCGGATGGCATCACGAAGTGTTCCCTCGGCCAATTCCCATATCGTAAAGAGGTATTGATCCCAGAATTTATCGTACAGAGTCACCAAAAACGGTGAGTTGTTGAACGTACGTGCAAATTCGAGTTCATCATGAGCGCGTCGTGGGAGGTCTTCCTCGCTATCCACAATCGTGTGATGAACTTTTACGGCACAGTGTCCACGCAGTTCGTGAAAGGCCTTGTAGACCGTTGCCTCCCCACCCGATCCAATAACCGCGTCCACGGAGTAGCCATTTGATTTCAGGATCTGCTTAAAGTAATGCTTCATTCGTTCTTCATTCGTAAACCCGCCCGAGGGCGCTCGCGCGCAACCGACTCATTTTTTTGAAATTCCAGCCATTGTCAATTGTTGCGTTCCGAGAATTTGATCCAGGCGGTGTCGTTTCTAGTAATGATTGCGCCTCTAATCGCATCATTGTGGTCGATGGGGGAGGCTTAGGGGATGTCTTCTCGTAACTGAGCCTGAGCGGGTCAGTTTCTGACACTAAGAACGCAAATTCTGAAGCTCGAAATAATTTTAGTACCAAATCCTGTCAGAGATCAATCGAATTGAACTCATCCCGGTAGGCCAGATCGGTTGGCACATCGAAGCGGTCGGTTGCGCCGACTGGTCAAAGTGGATCGCAAGCGCCATTAGTCGCTTTATCCATGGCAGTTGGCTGGATACCACCGCGCAACAACGTCAACTCTTTCTGATGGAATCGTGGCGTTGACTAGGAAAGCGTGCGGAGCGAATCCCAGGTGTCCGGGATAAATCCGTGCACGATATAATGCACGAAACGAGCCGCAAATCGTGCACTTGAGTGGAATTCATGGAAGGTGGAATCCCAAAAAAGCCAGTGTTTCGCGGTAGTTTTGTGTTTTCGGCCCGCATTGACATCGTGGAGGTCACAGATTCGAGTTCTGTATCGCCCACTCCCTAAAGCCTTAAACCACAACGGTTTAGGGCTTTTTTTGTTTGGCCACATTCCGGGTGCGTCGGTGGTGGGTACATTGCTAGGTACGGTCGGTGTTCTTGGGGTTTTGGCCTATACCTTCCCCAACGCATATTACAGCTCCGAGGGTTTTCCCGGAGCAAATACTGCCAACTGCGGAAGGTGATCGCTTAAGGCGAAGGATTTATCATCCGCGATGTTGAGCCGAAAGGCTCCTTCAAATAGCGCTCTCGACTCAACGATTCGCTCGGCAATTGGGCCAGCCGCCATCACGTAATCGATTCGCCACTCTGGAGCGTCCGACCTGAATGTCGCTCCGACTCCCTTGCCCTTCTCGGCGAACGTATCGACCCAGCCGGCATCAACCCACAATTGGTATTCCTCCGTTTCAGGACCGTGGTTGAGATCGCCCATCAGGATCATCGAGCTGCCGGAATCGAAATCTAGCTTCATCGATTCGATCATCGCTCGAATTTCTTTCAAGCGGTTTGTGGGATCGGCGGCGGGATGCAGGTGAGCCACGTGGACGATCAATGGACTTGCGTTTGGCAAATTAATAATGGCGCGTCCCCAATGACGCGTGAAAAGCTCCTTGGGGTGATCACCATTGGTTGGCGCGTTCTGAGACTCCGCAATCTCAAACTTACTCAGCAGTGTGCCTGGCCAGTTACCGCCGCTTGGGAACCGAACGTGGTTCATTCCCAGCAGTTCAGCTACTTGTTTCGTAAGTGCTTCGTTCGGTGATTCCGAGAAGTTAATGATATCTGGTTCATGGAGTGCCAGCTCCATTGCCAACCGCTTTGCCATTTGGCTTTCTGAAACGGCTTTCTGCGCAAGCTTCTTTTGCCTCGGCCATCCGCTGAGGCCATAGATGTTGTATGCAATGACGCGCAACAGATCCGCCTTGCCTTCAGTGGCAAAAAGCCTTGTATTTGTCGCTGCAACCATGGTCGCGACTGTACCGCAAAATTGTCGTCGTGAAATCGTCATTTGCATCTCTGATGTTATTGCGACCCTGAATTCAACGTAGAACCGCTGTCCCCGTCTGTTTGCATTGTAGAACCGCTGTCCC
Organism: Kothea flammea; assembly: GCF_052161645.1. Classification (GTDB taxonomy): domain Bacteria; phylum Planctomycetota; class Planctomycetia; order Pirellulales; family Pirellulaceae; genus Laterigemmans. The sequence goes on along the minus strand of NZ_CP197414.1, from coordinate 7,703,773 downwards.
CAGCTGTTTGCATTGTAGAACCGCTGTCCCCAGCTGTTTGGGACGCTGCAATCGATTGAGGACAATCGCTCTACATTGGAAAACCGTCGCCTCCAGCTGTTTGCAAACATTTAATCCCAATACACCCTTGTCGCAGCCCCCCATTCCCTGGATCTTCTCGCGAAAAAACGTATCATACTGACTTCCAAAAAAACAAGGAGCTCCAACTGGGCACTTCGACATCTACTGGATAACATACAAATCACTAAACGCGATGAAATTCGACTTGTGCAAACATTAAGACAAAGTTTTTGTTATGTCTCAAAGACACCTGATCGCCAAGTATGTTCCCCCGAAGACAACATCTCTCCTGTTCAACTTTGTGGGTGCAGTTTTGCTGGCAACGGCAGCCTTCGGCTTATTGCGATTCCTCATGAAAGGCAATTTCGTTGGGGCACAATGGATGTTTTATCCTATTTTGCTCGCAGTGGCATTAGCGATTAGCTCGATTTTTGATCTTTTAAGGCGTGCTCCCGTCGTTACCTTGTACGACAACGGAGTGAAGATTGGTGGGGGTTTCATGTCATGGTCGGCAATCGACGAAGTGAGATATCGTCGATATGAAAGCCGCTTCAAGCGGATAAAACACGAGTGGAACATAAGTGCAAATGGCAAGCAGCATTGTTTCAGCATGCTTGAGCCCCACACTCATATTGACCGGAAGGAACTGAATTCGGCCTTCGTCGGGAACGTCAAAAAATTTCGGGACTCGTCACGAATAATCTAAGTTCCGTAAATGGAATGCCAGCGCGTTTGCGGAAATTAGCAATCGGTGGCCGACCAGCCTTCGGCCTGCGGACCTCGACATAAGTCTTTCGGTTATATCAGCAGCCGTTGAGCGCCAGCTCACGGTTTCGCGGAACTGGACGCTATAGTATGCCGGCTGGTTTCGTTTTGCTTAATAACTCATGGGTAGGTGCTCAAGACGGCGGAGGCGATTGTTGAAACCAGATTGGGTTTACCGCCGGTGATTGTCGCTCGCTCACAAAAAAACTTCTCCCTTTTGAGAAATGTCGTCTGGATTCGGAAAAATTTTGGTACAAGCGATTTGTGTTCTGAGGTCAGTTCCTAGGTTCAAGCGACGGAGCGAATGACGATGGCGAAAACACGAATTCCCGTGAATGAGAATTGGCTTGCCGAGGAGAAGCGAACGCAAATGCTATCGCTTGCGGTCGCCGAACTCGCACTGGATCTCCGCACCATTAATGGTTTGGAAGATATTGGGGTGATTTACGTCCGCCAGCTGGTTAAATTGTCCCGCTTCGATCTTGCGGGTATCCAAAACTTCGGAGAGAAGAGCGTCGATCGTATCGTTCGCGTCTTGGCTGAATGCGGGTTGAGCATTCGCGACGAAGCAACGGCTTAAAGTCCCGCTAAGCTACGCTCGGCAAAGAAGTGTTGTCTTTGCTTCGCGAAAGCAGCGGCGTTTGTTCATGCTTTCGCGGAGCGAAAGGCGACTCTAGACAGAACTCCCCCTTTGATCGTTGCTAAATGAGGGGTGTTGCGATAAGATGGACCTGGTATTTCTGGTTAATCCTCACATGCCGGTAGGCCTATGGATCTTCGCAAATGGGTTCAGCAAACAGCCGAATATGGTTACAATTCGGTGGCTGGTGGATTGGGAATCGCTGGTGCGGGAGTGGGTTACGTTACGGAGTTAGTGGGTAATTTAAAAGTATTTGGCTCCACCACGATTTCTGATGCTGAGCAAAAGTATGATGAGCGTCATTACTTGCTTGTGCCTGACGCTCGCAGCGATGATGGTTATTCGCTGGTCGTCACCCGTTGTTTGCCTGATGGTGTGCCGCCGATCAATCAATTGCCAAAACGAAGAGTGCTGCACCTTCCGGCAATCGAAGCGGAAACGATGCTGCGGACTCTGCTAATTCGGCAGGCTCAGGCCGAGGAGTTGGATAAGCCCTCGCAGGGCAGATCGATGGGTGATCGAGCGCGAGAGCTGGCTGATTATATCGATGAGCTCGATGACCGTGTGTTCGGTGGTGTGCTTCTAATCGGCGGTCTCGTTGCAATCTTTAACCCGGTCGCAGGTGCCGCGATCGCAGCCAAATCGTTGATCCCTTCGCTTGGTATGTTGGCGTCAAAATACGGTTTACGAGTTGCTGAAGAATCGCTAAACCAGGCTGATGTAAAACGTCGAGTGAAGCAAGCCGAGAAGGAAGTGCTGAGTCAGTTCCGCGGCTCACAGACCAAAGCTCACGTTAATCAAGTCTTAGCGATTACAGATCGAGCGCTACGGACGAACGAGGAGGAGTTTGATCCACTGTTGGAGATGCATGCTATTTTGGAGTCAGGAGTGACAGCAGAGGAAAACCACATGCTGCGACTTGCCGGTGCGGCAGTGCTGGATGTTTTCGATACGGCGATTTGTCTGTCGAACGAAGCGACCAGAGCTGGTTTGGGGCCTGAAGATCTCCGATTTATGAAAGTACTTCAGAGTTTTGTTGGGGCGGAAGGGCGCGCCGACCAGGTTTGATTGCTAACTCCATTGATGAATGAGGACCAGATGCGGTTGTTTGTTATCAATAGATCGACCAGTTTTAGGAATGTGGGCCTGATTTGAAGACGTTTCTGGTTGTTGTGCATGATGTCACGCCACGATTCGCCGACAAGTTGTTTGTGATTTTTGAGTCACTTACCGATTTGCTGGGGTCGCGTTTTGCTTGTGCCGTCGTGCCGCAATGGCATGGCGAAGCCGAGACATACCGTCAGCATGAGACGAGCTTCTGGAAGTCTGTGGCGCGTTGTGACGAATTATTGGCGCATGGCTTGACGCACCAGCGGACCAAGCGACCCGGGATAGTATCGCGTTTGACGAATCAAGCAGACGAGTTTGGCGGATTAACGCTCGCCGAGATTCAGGCTCGCATTGATAAATCTCAGCACGATCTGTGGCGAATGTTTGGCGTACGAGTCACGGGGCTCGTCCCGCCAGCCTGGCAACTGCCGGTGAATTCGCAAGACCTGCGGGGCGTCACACATGTGTTGCGGTGGAGCCGACTGGAATCTCAACGGGGGGATGGTTTGTCAATTCCGCTGGCAACGTGGTCCTATGATTGGGGCCGTCTTGCTGTGCCTGGACGGGCCAGCCATGCGATGGCCGTGCTGATGAAAAAATGGCCAGGGCGCTCAACGGCAATTCCGACTGTTGTGATTCATCCGGCCGATCTGTCACGTGGATTCATGCCGCTCATTTTGTCCACAATTCGTGCGTTCATGGAAGCTGAGCTCGAACCGACAACTTCAGTGAGTCTGATAGATAGGATGCACGCGCGAATGGCGGACCCAGCATGAAGCCCATTGCCAATTGGATTATGCGGCGTCGCGCGCAGGGGCTGTTGAAGATCCTAGAACCTTACTTGCCCGCGGAGGGTCTGGCCGTCGATGTAGGCAGTGGTACTGGACATAATGCGGAAGTGCTCCGCAGAGCCACTTCCCTGCGAGTATGCGAATTTGACGTTGCCGATATTCATTGGGTTGGGCCGGGTCCGACTATCATGGTTGACGACAAGCTACCCTTGCACAGTGACTCGGTTGCTTGCGTTTTAATTTTATACGTCTTGCACTACTGTCCGGAGCCGGCGGCATTGTTGGCTGAGGCGGCGCGCGTTAGTCCAAACAGAGTGCTTGTCTTGCAAACCACTTATAAGAGTCCCTTGGCGATGCAGGTCTTGCGGGTTCAGGAGTTTTTCTTTGGTCGGTTTGGATACTACATGGCTCGGATCGCTGGTTTGGTCCCTGCCGGGACTTGTCCGCTGCAGCCCACACGTTACTTTAATCGTGATTCCTTGGAGTTTGTTTTTGCTAAAGGGGGATTGAGAATTTTGGAAAGAAACACATTTTCGCATCCCAGCTGGCCACTTCGCTGTGATCTCTACCAGTTGCGCAAAGGTTAGAGGATGGAGCCGATTCTGTTGTCTGTGATTATTCCGGCGCGCAACGAAGAGAGGTTGATCGAGGGAACGGTCCAGCAAGTACTGCGTGCGTGCCGAGCATTGGCCTTGGAGACTGGTTGCGCCGCGGATGTGAGCCGGCCAAATTGGGAATTGCTCGTGATTGACAACGCCAGCTCCGATCGCACGCGAGAGTGTTTGCAGCACTTGCATGATCGCAAGGAAATTACCATAGTGCCGTTGGAGACGCTGGGCGCTGCTCGGGCTCGCAACGCGGGGCGCCGTCACAGCAGCGGTCGGATCTTGGTTTTCATTGACGCGGACACAATCATTCCTGTTGATGCGCTGTGTCGCATCGTCGAGCGGTGTCGTGATCAAGAGTTGGTCGCTGGAATTACCTCATTGGCGCCATTGGAAAAGAGCGTGCGTGCTTGGATGTGGTGGCAGTTTTGGAATCAAGTGAGGCGTTTGCCTTTGTCGCGCGCCAAGGCGATGCCCGCACTGATGTTCTGTACCTCGACTGCGTTTGATACATTTGGTCCGTTCGATGAAGCTGTGGCGATCGGGGAGGAATGGCCAATCCTGGCAGGCTTATATCGCGAGCATCCCGAATATTTGATCTACGATCGTTCAATCGTGGCGAAGTCATCCAGTCGTCGGATGAATCACGGTCCGTTTGGGTATACGCGCACTTTGCTGAAATATGTGTGGGCGATTCTGCACTTTCAAGGTCGAGTTCACTATAGCGATTCTATTCGATGAATGGGGTCGTTTACGCAGTCGCTCGGTGTTTGGCATTGTGGCTCTCTTACATTCGCTTGAATTCTTTACAGAAGACGACCGTTGATGGCAGGGTCTGTTTTGTCAAAACGCGTCGTCGGATTACACGTTTTTTGATTCCTCCCGGAAACTTGTTAATGCGGATTACCGGTGGCCGCAGCGAAGTCCTTGGGGAGTCCGATTGGCGCGACTGGGAGTGGCGTGTTTCCAAGGCTGGTCCAAAGGCTCTGCTACACAAGGGCGACGGAGATAGTCTCGACACGCTGTTACGCTCCATGACTTGCGAACCGGCTGAGCGGTTGCTAGCTATTCGGCTTGCGCTGCGAGCTTTAGAGGCACTGCATCAACGGCAGGTAGCATGGGATGATGGTCAGGTGCGATCGCTCAGCCACGGGGACGCTACTTGCGGGAACGTAAGTGTGGACTTGCCCCAGCAGACTGCCACATGGTTTGACTTCGATACCCGGCATCGTCGTGAGATTTCTGAGCTGGACCGTTTTACCGACGACTACCGAGCACTCATCTTCTCGGCCGCATGCGTGCTTGACGAATCGTTGTATCCAAGCTTAGCCGAATTGTGCTGGGAGTGTATACCAAAGACGCAGGGTAAGCACTTTCAAGCTTTACTGGCCACTGCGGGACAACGCACGACACTGTTCGAGCTTGCTCAGGCGCCGTTGACACGCAAGCAGCTTTGTCGATTACTCGAGGCTCTATCAAGCCGACATCGAGAAGTTGCTCAAAAACGAGAGGGTTATTGGAATGAGAGCAAAGCGTCTGGTCGTTAAAGCTTGCGAGCTTTAATAATCGTGTTGAGTTTCTCCCAATCCGGAACGCCACGTCGCTGAGGCGTGGGTGCTGCCCAAGTAGACTCCCGACCAGCAACCTCGATGGTTTGATCGGGGCGGAATGTTAGAAATGTGAACAGGGGAGTGGTGTACGGTGCCATGCGGCCATACTGTTGGCCGACCCAGTAGTAGGAGGCACTGGGCCCCAAGTCGGTCAACCATCAATGACCTGTTTAATCAAGCGGACAAGTTGCTGGCGCCATTGCGAGACCCAGGGTATTCCTCGCTTGGAGGCTGCTCCATGTGTGACCGCTTCGCGGTCGGTCGTTTGCCTACGCTTGGGCTAAGAATAGACTGCCATAGACACGTTGCCCGATACGAAAGGGATCATAGACCCGCGTGCAGCATCTTGCATTAGCGAATCGATACGGAATCGGGTGCCAGGCAGTTCGAAAACGACGAGCTCTATGACTGAAAATTCGGACGGTAACAGTTATTTGGTGGCCGTGACCTGCAAATGACGTTGGAAAAATTTGCCGACACGAGACTCGTATTCATGCTGAGCAGTGGCATACAAATCGACATGAGCCGCGTCTTGGACGAGCCACAGGTCTTTCGGCTCGCGGGCGGATGAGAATAGCGAGCTTGCTTCCAGGGGAGTTGTGTGTTGGTCTGCGGTTCCGGAAATCACGAATACTGGACAACCAACATTGGCGATGTGATCGATTGGCCGAAGTTGCGATGGTGAAATTCCCAGTCGCGGCCGCAATTGAGCCAGCAGGAGAGCCGATGGGATGGTCGCGAGTGACCCCAATCTTGATTTGACCCGATTTTGGATTGCGACGGTAACGTCAGGAAACACCGATTCCAGCACCAAAGCATCGATAGATAATGGTGAGGCAAGTAAAGCTGCAGCACCACCCAGCGACACTCCAATGACACCAATGGGTTCGTGCGGATGCTCTCGCCGAGCATATTCCACTGCGGCCCGTACGTCGTGCTTTTCAAGATGCCCAACAGTGATGCAATCGCCGCTGCTTTCGCCATGTGCTTGCAGATCAATCAGCACCGTCGAATAGCCCAGGTTTTGGCAGAGGCGAGCGCGTTCGACCATCGCGAGTCGACAACTTCGGATGCCGTGCGCCATCACGATGACGCCGGCAGCGTGTTTTGAGCGGGTGTGCCAACCAGCCAACGTCGCTCCCGAGTCGCTGGGAATCGAAAAATTCGTCGCCGCTAGGTCCTGCGGTGCCGCGCCAACATGTCGTTCCGCGGGAGCGATCAAGGCGGTACCGACCCACCATGAAACAACCCCGCAACATGTCAGCGCGAGCAGTATCGCGATGGTCGCTAAGCGGCTGATGTGGCGTCGATTTAGCTTGGATGACATCGGATGCTTCTCAGCTCGGTCGTAATTCGTAAACGGGGTAAAACTTTATGCCAGTTTGGCCCCGTTGGGTATTTTCATGTCAGGAACTGCCAGGATGACGGAGCCATCTTCGCGGTAAAATCCGACGACTAGGAATTCCGACATCATGGTGGCAATCTGCTTCGGTGCAAAATTTACGACCCCGATAATCTGCCGGCCGAGCAATGCTTCTTTTTGGTAATTGATTGTAATCTGTGCGCTTGTTTTTTTAATACCTATGACGGGGCCGAAGTCGACTGTAATCTTGTAGGCCGGTCGACGCGCCTCGGGAAAATCCTCGGCGGCGATAATTGTGCCAGCGCGAAGATCGACATTTTCAAACTCTCGCCAGGTAATGATGCCGGTGTTTGATTTGGGAGAGTGCATGAGCTTTGCATTGGGAGGGGGTGATCAGATTGTAGATCGGTGAGGGGGTGGATGGCCGAATCGATCGTCGACCCTGTGGACTGCTATATTAGTGGCTCTGAATCACATTTGGGATCAACGAGTTCGAGATGAATTTGAATCTGTCACCTCAGACGCTCGAGATTGGGATCGTGCTAGCCGGTAAATTTGACGCAGCTGACCAGCGGGCTGCCAACGAAGCTGTGCGAGTTGTGCGGGATCGTCTGCAGGATTGGTTTCCGCAGTTTGTGTGGAAGCTGGAGTTGGCTAGGCGTCCCGACTGGGGGGGTGTCACAACTGCTGAACCGACCGATTGGCTGCTGCAAGCGGCAGAGGAGCGCGACGCAAACCGCTGGGATTTCGCGCTGGCGATCACCAATGTGGACCTGCAAGGGCATTATCGATCATTCGCCTACGCGGCTGTCAGTCGCTCCTTGGACGCTGCTGTCGTTTCGACTTTGCGGATTGACCCGGACCAGAGTGGAATGGAATTGGACTCTGGCGAGCGGGTGCATAAGATTGCTGGCCGTTTAGCCCGCTTGCTGTTGCACTCGGTGGGGCATCTGAACGGTCTTAAACGGCAAGCGGATCGCGAAAATTTAATGGCAGTGGGAATCACCGCAAGTGACTTTGACGGCCATTACGACCTCGACGAGGAGCAGCATGAACGGTTGACCAAAACCTTTGAGGAGGTTGCCGATGTTCGCTTGGAGGAGCACGGAGCGCAGAGGCGACAGAGCAGATTGCGTTTTATCTTGAAAGCCATCTGGTGGAACCGAAGCGATATTCTAAAGTCGATCGCCGGAGCTCGCCCTTGGGAGTTTCCCCGTCGACTTAGTCGCTTAACCACCGCAGCAGTCTCCACCCTGGCAATTCTCATGATGACTGCGGAAGCCTGGGATTTAGGGCTGTCTCAATCGGCATACCAACTGTTGCTGTTGGCATGCAGCGCGCTGCTGGCAACTAGTTGGTATGTGGCATATCGACAACAGTTATTGATCCACCGTTTTCATTTGCGGACTGAACAGACCGTTTCAACTCAAACCGCTTCTCTTGGTATCGTGGCAATGGGCATGGCGACGATGTGGCTGGTTCTTGCGATGCTAAGCATGATTTTCAGCGTGCTTCTTTTTGAGAATGAGTTGATTGCTCAGTGGGCCGGAGAGGATGGTATCGAGCAGCTTGTCGGTCAGTCCTCCCACGGCCGGGAGGCAATTTATCGACTTTATTTTCGCATGGCCTCATTCGTGGCCTCGATTGGAGTCTTGATTGGAGCGTTGGGAACGAGCTTTGAGAGCCAGCATCACTTCCGTCACATTGTTTTTGTGGACGAGGAAATCTAGACTTTTAAAGAAGACTACTTTGATCGGATTAATCCCTTTTCGCCATCTGATTTCACGGGGCGTTCGTTTCGTCAGCGATAGCTCGAATGATACGAATTAAATTTTCGGCTAGTGGCGAAGAGCTGCGGTTGCGAAGTTTGACGATTCCAGCATGAGTTGTCAGCGTCGGGGCATCGACAGATAAAATCGCCAAGCGTTGCTCGATCACCTCTTCTTTAATCGTGGCAGTTAGCGCTGCGCATACGGCGTCGCCTGATAAGACGATTCGTTTCAAAATCGAATAGCTTTCACATTGAATGTTGGGGACAAATCTTTTTTTGGCTTGTGAATTTTCCAACTCAGAAATCGCAGCTGCAAACCACTGAACTGCCCAGATCGGCATCCGCGGAGTGACTATTGGAAATTTGAGAAGGTCATGTTGTGTTACCTTGTTTTGAGTGGCGAGCGGATGTCCAAGTCTGCAAAACCAAACAAATTCTTCGATTGGGAGCGGTGTGCAATCAAATCTTTCGTCATTCTGCCACTCGGCGATATCCGCGACAAAAAAATCGATCTCATTGTCCAGCAGCCATTGAGATAATTGCTTCCAGTTATCGACTCGCACGTTGATCACCGTGTCAGGATGGGCTTCGGTAGCGATGGCTAAAGCTCGCGCAAGATATGGTTCCGACATAGCCGGTCCCACGCCAACTGTTACTGTGCCGATCTCTAGCCCACTATAAAGATCAACAGATCGACGAAGTTCAGTAACGTCAGTTAGAATTGTTTTGGTGCGTGCGATGACTTCGAGGCCGATCGTGGTGGGCGTGATCTGACTTCGAGATCGATCAAAGAGTATGACGCCCAGCTGCTTTTCTAGCCGTTGAATTGACTTGCTCAAAGCAGGCTGACTTCGCTTGACCGCGGCCGCTGCTCGTCCGAAGTGACGATGCTCATCTAGACTCAGTAAATTTTGTAAATCACGAAATTCAAACATGACGGCCTGTGTATTCCCTTTGTCGATGAATCGATTCGTTTAAATTATCGAGTGGTTCGCACATATTACCTCGGAGAATGTTGTTTCCGCGATGGATTATTCTATACTTGAGGATCGCGGTGCCTGTTTGAGCGCGTTGTTGTCGAATTGCGCGGGTCTTGGTGGGGCATTTTCTTTTGGGCTAAAGCTGGAGAGGGCTAGACATGATTTTCAGGGGTTTTAAGTACGTGGGGGCGGTGGTGCTTTTTTGCACTTTTCTTGGTTCAGCAGGGGTGAACGCTCAAGAAAAGCCCAATGTGTTGGTAATCTGGGGTGACGATATTGGCACCTGGAACATTAGTCACAACAACCGCGGAATGATGGGCTACCGGACGCCTAATATTGATCGTATCGCGAAGGCGGGCGTCGCTTTTACCGACTATTACGGCCAGCAAAGTTGCACGGCTGGACGCGCCGCATTCCTCAATGGATCGGTCCCCGTACGCACTGGAATGACAAAAGTCGGGATGCCAGCAGCCGAAGAGGGTTGGCAGGCAAGTGACGTCACGATTGCCGCGGTGATGAAGAGTTTGGGATATGCCACCGCGCAGTTTGGCAAGAATCACCAAGGTGACCGTGACGAGCATCTCCCGACAATGCACGGATTTGATGAGTTCTTCGGGAATCTTTACCATTTGAATGCAGAGGAAGAGCCAGAGAATCGGGACTATCCCGGCGATATGATTTTGGCGAACGGTAAGACATTTCGCGCTCAATTTGGCCCACGCGGTGTTTTGAAGTGTAAGTCGGATGGGAAAGGTGGCCAAACCATTGAAGATACCGGGCCGCTGACTAAAAAACGGATGGAAACGATCGATGAAGAGTCATTGGCAGCGGCCAAAGATTTCATCAAACGCAAGCATGAAGCTGGCGAGCCGTTTTTCTGCTGGTGGAATGCAACGCGAATGCACTTTCGCACGCACGTGAAGGAAGAGCACAAGGGGCTAAGCGGTCCGGGCGGCAATGAGTACCACGATGGCATGGTCGAGCATGACATCATGGTCGGCGAACTGCTCGATCTGTTAGACGAATTTGGGCTCGCGGAGAACACGATTGTTCAATATTCGACCGACAACGGCCCCCACTACAATACTTGGCCGGACGCTGGCACGACCCCTTTCCGGGGCGAAAAGAATTCAAACTGGGAAGGCGCCTACCGGGTGCCCTGTTTCGTGCGTTGGCCCGGCAAATTTCTCACCGGGGAAACACTCAACGGTATCGTTTCGCATGAAGATTGGTTACCAACCTTTGCCGCTGCTGGCGGAGCCCCTGACATCAAGGAGAAGCTTCTTGCAGGAGTGGAGCTGAATGGTCGGACCTATAAGAACCACATTGATGGTTACAATATGCTGGATTATCTCAGCGGTAAAGTTGAGAAATCGCCACGCAAAGAGTTCATCTATGTGAATGACGGTGGGGAAGTGGCCGCGATTCGTTTTGAGGATTGGAAAGCGGTTTATCTAGAGAATCGGGCCTATCAACTTCAAGTTTGGAGAGAGCCTTTCATCAATTTGAGGTTGCCGCTGCTGTTCAATCTGAGGCGGGATCCTTTCGAAAAAGCTCAGCATAACTCGAATACTTATCACGACTGGGTAATCGACCGGGCCTACGTGCTCGGTCCGATGCAAGTGGTGGCTAGCAGATTTTTGAACACGTTAAGGGAATATCCGCCTAGCCAGCAGCCGGGCGACTGGAGCTTGTCCACGCTTGAGAAGAAAATCAAGTCGATGACTATCGGCGGTAACTGATTGAGATTCTTGTTAAGGGCGCCCGTAGTGGGCGCCCTTTTTTTGCTTTTCTTCCGAGGCGTCACCCGTGCACAAGACACTTGTTCAGAGCAGTTTTCTGATTTTCATGCTTGCAGTCTGCCAATGTCATTCGGCTTGGACTGCTGATCCGTTGCCGTCTTGGAATGACATGGGTTCAAAGCAAGCAATAGTCGCGTTCGTGGAGCGAGTTACGACTGTCGGCTCGCCAGGTTACGTACCCATCAAGGAGCGTATTGCCACGTTTGATAACGATGGTTGCCTGTGGTCGGAAAAGCCTGTCTATTTCCAACTCTTCTTTGCGATTGATCGAGTTAAGGAACTTGCTCCCGCACATCCGGAATGGAAAATAGAACAACCGTTTAAGGCGGTGCTTGAGAATGACCTGGAGTCGTTGGCGTCGGCTGGTCAGGCGGGGTTAATGAAACTAGTCATGACGACTCACGCGGGTATGACAACCGAAGAATTCTCCGCGGTTGTGAAGGATTGGCTTCGAACCGCCGAGCATCCGCAGTTAAAACGACCCTACACTCAGTTGGTTTATCAACCGATGCTGGAGTTATTGGAATACCTGCGAGACAATGATTTTCAAACCTTTATTGTTTCTGGAGGGGGGATTGAGTTTCTACGAGTGTTCTCCGAGGAGGTTTATGGTATTCCAGCCTCGCAGGTCGTCGGGAGCAGCATCGTCACGGAGTACCAACTACGTGAGGGAAAGCCCGTCTTAGTCCGCTTACCTGAAATCGCTTTTATTGATGATAAGGAGGGTAAGCCGGTTGCTATTAATCAACACATTGGCCAACGTCCGATTTTTGCCGCGGGTAATTCGGACGGCGATTTTCAGATGTTGCAGTGGACGACCAGTGGTGATGGAAGTCGGTTCGCGATGCTTGTGCATCATGATGATCAAGTGCGCGAGTGGGCGTACGATCGTGATTCGGTCGTGGGTAAGCTCGACCGAGGCTTAGATGAGGCGGTCGGCTTGGGATGGAGGTTGGTTAGCATGAAAAAAGATTGGAAGGTAATCCATCCCCAACCGTAGGCGTGGCTAACGGTTACACTGCCATTGAATTGGACAGAGGGTAGGCCGTCTTAAAACTGTAGGTTTGCCCGTAATCCTAGGATATAGGCGTCAGAAACGTTTTCGCGAGCTTGTTGCACCCATTGAAAATCAGGTGTGACAGAAAAGCAATTGCTGACTTGCATTCTGTAAAAACACTCTACGCCTTGGCTGTCACCGATGGGCCCAACCGCCGCTTGTAGGATTGGCCCCACTTCGTCGCTGGTTCCGCTATAAAAGTAGCCGACACCGAAAGAGTCACCGGCTTTCAGTGGACTTGCTCCACCCAGGCCCGCACTCAGTAGATAATTAATTGGATTGGCGGAGTCGTCTGCCACGCCAGCACGGGCAAAGTATCCCCAGTGGCGATTCGCATTGCTGGGATCAACCCAGAGTGCTTGATCGGTGTTCCAGTACAAAGACCAAGAACCATTCGTTCTGGCGATCGGAATGTTCGGTAAGATCACCCGCGGGTCTTGACCCAAGCTGGCATATTCGCGATTGCTCCAAGTCGCTCCCACCAGTTGGTGCCCTGGTTGTTGGAGCCAATTTGTGGCCAGTCGTAACTCGGCCGAAATCGCGACACCTTCGGCAAATAGCTCATCAAAGCCATCTGAATCGGCCGTGTCAGTAGGATTGATTACCAAAAAGTTAAAGAGCGGTTCCATGCCATCAAGGATCACGAAACCGAACCCCAGCGAGGAATAGGGGATCGTACGCAAGGCAATCGGGTTCGCAATAAATGCGGTGTTGGAAAACTGCGTGATCCCCCGACCGCTGGCGTAGGCATTCGCGTCGCCGTCGAGTGTGTCGAGTTTACCTGCGTAAATCCCAAAGCGCTCCGAGAGAAATTGGGTGACCAAAAAATTGGTCAAATAGATATTTTCGCTTTCGGCGACAGGCAGTTCCGATGCGAGCGTGGGGGGCAGTAGAGCCCCCGCTTGCCTGCCGATGGATTGACCAAAGCGGTGTTCGGCGCGAATTTTGACGAACAGCCCTTCCTGGATGCCCAGTTTTCCGAGGTCCATGTTCGCTACATAGTCGCCGTGTCCGCCGTAGCGCCCGGTTTCCTTTAGGCCTCCGCTCACTGTGCCGAAATAAAACTGAGTGAGGTTTCCCGAAACGCTTATTCCAGATTCCGCTAAGCGTTCCGTAAAGGAAAGAACTGGAACAGGCTGGTGGCGATCGCCCTCTGCCAGCCAGTCATCGCAGGCAACTGTGGTGCCATCGCACCCGTCGGTGGCGTTCGTTCTGACGGGATGCATTGCCCCAGATAGTATCGCTAGAGCGACCATCCACAGCGGATTGGAATTCCGTGCCACAAGCAAGAGCTTGCATGGCTTCGTCTTATCAAGCATCTTGCACTCTCCGGATAATCCCGATAACTAGATATCCAAATCTATCGGAGACGCGAAGAATTACCTTCTTAAATTACTGGAGGAAGGCTAAGTTTCGGCAAGTTTGGCTGCAGGCCGCGACTATTTTTTGGATTGTGCCGGATGTATGGGCGGTGACTTGCCTGAGGTTCATAGCTGTTCTTGTCTAGCGTCACTTTGCCGCGAAAGCATAAAATAAGAGCCGAATTGCTCGGCGAATCCGTGCTTGTAACTCATGCTCGGTCTTCAATTATAGGAAGATCGCGCCATGCAAGGCGAATAGCGAAGCTGTTAGGCAGCCGACGAGCAGTGGGTACCAGTAGAGCTGGCTTTGCAAGCCGCCCTCGTATCGATTTCCGCCCAGTTGCATGCCTGCCATCACGTTGCCAGCAGCAACACCGAGCAGAAACGCAGCAGTCAATGAGAAAAGTAAGAAACCAACATCCCAGATTTTTCGCCAGGCTGTTGAGTAAACTTTGGAGCGAAACTCCAGGCTAACCGCACGGCCGATTAAGCAAGTTAACAAGAGGAAGCATGCGAGGTAAAAGCTGCTGAAGACGGTCGCGTAGGCCACTGGGAAGGCGGCAAACAGGGCGCCGCCAAAGGTGACCAAGCAAACTTCGTTTCCATCCCACAGCGGACCGATCGAGTTCATTACCAACCGCTGTTCACGTTCAACTTTTGGGCCTCCTTTTCGTTTCCAAAATCAAGGGCGTCGGTCCAGTGCTCGGTGTTCCAAGCGTGAGTGCGGCGGCGGATCGCGGAGGTCATCGATAGAACCACGCATCCGATTTTGCTCTGCGAAAGTGCTGGACGCCCTGAGTTTTATATTGGCCGACGAGCTTCTGAAACTTTAAGAAGTGATGGAGGTTGGGGGCGGTGCCAACGGACCCGACTAGTTAAAGAATCGCTACGGCGTCCGCGGGAGCCAAAGTTGTTCGCCACGGTCAAAGCCGACGCGGATAACTCCTTGAAATTTCAAGTGGCGAAGTGGTCTGTATGCTTGGTGTGCTTAGCCCATTAGGGTGTTCGGCCATGTGGTCATGGAGGAGCCGACCGTAGTGCCCTTCTGACGCGATTGCCTTGTCTGACGCGATTGCTCTGTCTGACGCGTGCGGATGCAATTTCAGCGAGCAATTTCGACTGCGATACGCCTGGGCTCTTAGGTGACGCGATGTGGTCGCGGATAAGTTGGATCGTACAGGCCTCCGGCAGGGCTGCGGTGAGAACGTGGCAGAGAATCTTTTCCGCTGGGCGATTTTCTCGCATTTAGCTGCTAGAATAAGGGTCATTCCTCCAACGTTGACCCATTCACACAGGCACTCTGGAACGCATGACCCACCCACACCATTCGCAGAGCAAAACGCAATTCATTCGCAGCGTGCTGCTTTTATTGGCTCCCCTCCTGGCGATGCCAACTGCATTTGCCGAGCCATTTGAGTTCAAACAGGATGATGTTGTCGCAATTTACGGTAGCGGTTTGGCCGATCGGATGCAGCATGAGCCTTGGGTTGAGACTGTTTTGCAGGCTCAATTGGAAGGCCTAAATGTTCGTTTTCGGAATATGAGCTTTGCCGGAGACATGGTGAACAAACGTCCTCGCAACCAAGGTTTCACTAACGACGAAGAGTATTTGCAGCATGTCGGCCCCAGCGTCATCTTTGTGATGTACGGCTACAACGAGTCGTTTGCCGGGCCCGATGGTGCGGATGGCTACCAGGGTGAATTGGTCAAGTTGGTCAATAAGTATCGTGAGCTCCGTAAGAGCGCAGGCGTCGATGCTCGCTTTGTGTTGTTTAGTCCGATTGCTTACGAAAGCACCGGCAATCCCAATCTCCCGGATGGGGTTCAGTTAAACGCCAATTTGGCCGCTTACACCGAAGCAACGCGACGCGCTGCTGAGGCGACGGGTGTTACCTTCGTTGATCTTTATTCACCAACCTTTCAGCTGTTCGCCTCCAGTAGTCAGCAACTCACCCTCAACGGCATTCACTTGAGTGCGGATGGGTACAAGGAATTGGCTGGCATTATTTCCCAGGATTTGCTCGGCAAGCCTGCACCAGCGGAGGACACATTGGCTGCGGTTTACGCCGCCGTGCAGGACAAAAATTGGCACTGGCACAATCGTTACCGAGCGACTGACGGCAATGATATCTGGGGAGGTCGATCCACGTTGACCTTCGTCGACGGCCAAAGCAACGCCGAAGTATTGAAGCATGAATTGGAAATGCTTGATGTGATGACCGCAAATCGTGACCCGGCGATTTGGGCTGCCACCGCGGGACGCTCGTTCAAGATTGACGACAGCAACGTTCCCCCACCGTTAAAAGTGATCTCCAATGTTGGCGGAGGTAGTGCCAGTTCGAGTAAAGAGAAGGAAGGGAATGTTGAGTATTTGAGTCCTGCCGAGAGCGCGGCGAAAGTGACCGTTCCCGAGGGATTTGAGCTGAACGTGTTCGCTTCCGAGGAAATGTTTCCCGACATGGCGAATCCGGTTCAGATGCAAGTTGACAGCAAGGGACGTCTGTGGGCCGCTTGTTGGAATACTTACCCCAAGTGGGAACCGCTGAAGGAGATGAATGATACGTTGATGATCTTTGAGGATACGGATGGCGATGGAGTGGCGGACAAGCGGAAGATTTTCGCCAATGTCCACAATCCGCTCGGCTTCGAGTTTTGGGGCGGAGGCGTGGTGGTCACTTCCGGTCCCGATTTGCTGTTCCTGAAAGACACTGACGGTGATGACAAAGCGGACGTGCGCACCGTTTTGCTGCAAGGCTTGGGCACTTCCGACACGCACCACGCCGCCAACAATCTTATCTACGGACCTGATGGCGGCATTTATTGGCAGAGCGGGATCTTTCTGGTGCATAACCATGAAACACCCTGGAAGCAAAATCTGAATATCGGCGAATCGGGGATGTATCGTTTTGACCCGCGAACCTTTGTGATCACCCCGCATGCGGGAAATTCGCCGAATCCACACGGTACCAGCTTTGATCGCTGGGGTTACTGCTATGCGAACGACGGCACGGGCGGGCGGTCCTACCAAGTGCGTCCTGAAGGCAAGGGATTCAAGATGCACGAGTTGTTGACCAAGGAATTTCGTCCCGTCGCTGCCAACGAAATATTGTCTTCTGCACATTTCCCTGAGGATATGCAGAATGACTTTTTGATCTGCAACACGATTGGGTTTTTGGGAGTCAAGCAGTATCACCTGGACCGTGATGGAAACGGCGAAAACCGTCAGGTCGGTGAGGTGTGGGGAACTCCTGTGAAAGAGCTGTTGAACAGTTCAGATCGCAACTTCCGTCCCACCGATGCGATTGTGGGTTCTGATGGCGCCTTGTACGTAGCCGATTGGCACAATGTCATCATCGGCCACATGCAGCATAACATTCGCGATCCGAACCGCGATCATCAGCACGGCAGGATTTTCCGTCTTACCGTGAAAGATCGGCCACTGCAAGAACCAGTCAAAATTCACGGCCAACCGATTGAAGCTTTGCTTGAGAACCTCAAGCATCCTGTCGATGGTGTCCGCCATCGGACGCGTGTTGAGCTGAGCGGTCGTGATTCAAAGGCTGTAATTGCCGCCACGCAAAAGTGGATGGCCGACTTTGATCCGAATGATGAACTGGAGGCGCATCATCTGTTGGAAGCGCTTTGGATGCACCAACAGCACAATGTGAGGAATGAGGAGCTGTTGAATGTGTTGCTCAAGTCGCCAGCCACGCACGTTGCGGTGGCTGCCAAGACGGTGCACCATTTTTGGTACAACGTCGATTCAACCGGTTCCAGCGGCTTTGCTGCTCCTGCGGAAATAGAGTTCGTCAATTACGAGACGCCAAAGCATCTTAACTCGGCCGATCAGAAACTCTATGAATTGGGTGCGGAGGTTTATCAACGGGAATCGCACTGTGCCACTTGTCACTTGGCCAACGGTCGTGGTAACGGGATCGTCTATCCGTCGTTGGTGGGCAGCGCATGGGTCAATGGCAGCGAAGAGCGGTTGGTGAAAATGGCGCTGCACGGCCTGTGGGGTAAGCTGGAAGTGCATGGCAAGGTTTACGACCCTGCCCGGGGCGTGCCGCCAATGACCGCATTTAAAAATTTGCTCAACGATGAGGAAGTTGCCGCGGTGCTGACATTTGTGCGTAACACCTGGGACAACAGTTCGTCACCCATCTCCCCGGAGACGGTAAAGCAAGTGAGAGCTGCCACCAGTGATCGCACCACGTTTTGGAAGCCCGAGGAGTTGCTCGCCGACCATCCATTGGAAGCCGAGTTGATTTTGAAGGATTACGGGATCGATCCTGATGGCTTGTCGAACGTGGAGTTGGAAGATGAGTTGCTCGAAATGCCGGCAGCCGAACTTGCTGCGGTGGCCATGCGGGAGGGTGATTTTGAGCGAGGCAAAACCTTGTTCTACAAATCTGCCGCGGCCTGTGCTACCTGTCATGATCCGGCACCAGGGGTGGCTCGGATCGGTCCAGAGTTGACCAAGTTAACCACGGTGTTAACGCCGGCGGAACTTGTTGATTCTGTGCTACGACCATCGAATCGTATCGACAAGGATTACGCACAGGTTAACGTGTTGACTGCGGATGGTACGATCTTGACCGGTATCCGAGTTTCGGAGAACGACCAAGAATTGGTGCTAAGGAATCTGGCGCAGGTCGAGCCGATTGTAATCAAGCAAGAGGACATTGATGAGGTCATTGATTCACGAACGTCGCTGATGCCAGCCAAGCTGGTGCGGGTGTTGAAGGACCGTGGTGAATTTAACGACTTGATGAAGTACGTGCTCGAAGTCAGAAAGCGCTAAATCGGCGTCGAAACCAAACCGGGACGGTTCGCTACCCAGCCGAACCGTCCCGCAGGTTTTCGTTGAACAGCCTCGCGAGTTATCTCGGCTCGCGTATCGCATCAGAAAGAGCTTCCGTGTTGAAATCAACCGCGCAGGACAGAGTGCATCGCGGTGTGTGGAACCGCAAGTTTTGATTGGTTGGCGGCGTAGGTCTGTGGGTCATTTAAGATGTCAGTGCACAGTTGCTCATGAACGGCCGTTTTCATGGCTTGCATCGAGTGCTGTGCAAACTGCCGCTGCTTATGACGTGCGTAGGGGTGGGCTAGTTTGGTGATCAGTTGGTTGGGGCGCGAAAACGCGTAGATGTCATACCACACTGAATCGTCCGCATGCCATTCCACCTGAAAACGTTCTTCCCCCGTTTCCACGTGTCTCGGCAGTGTGCCGTACGCGAAGGCATATCTTCGCAGTGGTTGTTTCTCTTCGATTACGTACACCACTCGGCAAACATTTAGCACCCAGAGCCCCATGGCTTGAGCCAGCACTCCAACGGTGTCGCCGGCGATGGGCTCACGCTCAGGTTGGTGCTTGTGAACCCAACCTAGCTGAAAGTGCTGCCAACTCTGTAAAGCTCGCTTGGCGACTTCATATACGCCTTGGCCAGCTCCTAAATGGATGCGGTTGTGATCGATGGTGTAACCGGGCGAGCTGTCTTGATTCCTGGTCGCCCCTCTGCCAACGTACGAAAAAGCTAATTGTTGCTGCGCGGCAATACAGCGACTGATACGTTGGTCGCTAGGTTTCCGAAATGCGTACATGAGCCTTCAGTCGTCCTTACCAACTTTGCCACCGAATTCGGAAAAAATTCTTCGCACGTGACTCGATAGCACCGTCGCCAGCTGTGGATCGTCGGCCGCCAGCGGGGTGCGCGAGTCCAATTCTCCGCTGCGAGCTGCCAGCACAATCGCCGCCAGGACATGTTGAACATCGACAGGCAGGTCGAGCGGTTCCTCTAACTTCAAGGCGAGATCGAACAGCACGTCTTGGAGCGACGGATCAACCGTGGCTTGCCCCGCCGGAGTAACGAAAATACCGGGCACAATTTGCTGATTGTCTGCTTTTTCCATTGGGCTCTCGCGGAATCGTTGCGTGGGGTGTGGTTTGAAATTTGGTCACAATACGCATTTCAGACGCCAGTTGGGTATACTAAACGTAGAGTTTTTCCCACCACACTGCCCCACCTGAGTACCATGCGTTCTTACTCGATACTCTCCGCGCTGCTCGTGTTCGTGATCGGCAGCGGCAAGGCCGCGGGTGACCAGCCATTGAGGTTCGATCGTGACGTCCGCCCGATTTTGTCCGACAAGTGTTTTTTTTGTCATGGACCCGATCAAGAACACCGCGCGGCGGGCTTGCGATTAGACCTCGAAGAGGAAGCGCGAGCGGTGATCGACGCTGTGGACCCCGAGGCGAGCGAGCTCGTGCGGCGAATTTTGTCGAAGGATCCCGATGAAGTGATGCCCCCCGCGGATGCTCACAAGGAGCTATCAGCCGAGGAGATTGAGTTGCTGGTGCGTTGGGTTCGCGAGGGGGCGGCGTGGACACAGCATTGGTCGTTTGTTCCCCCGGCAAAAACGCTTGTCCCGCAAGTGTCGGTGGGAGATGGGCTGAATGTCGATTCGGAGGCTGAGCCTCGCTTGAGCATGCATCCGATCGATCAATTTGTGCTGGCTTGTTTACAGGCGGAAGGAAAACAGTTTGCTCCCGAGGCGGATCGCGAAAAGCTCATTCGTCGGGTGACCTTCGATCTGACTGGCCTGCCGCCGACCGTTGAGGAGGTCGACGCTTTTGTCAACGACACGTCACCTCGCGCATTCGAAAATGTGGTGGATCGTTTGCTTAACTCTCCTGCTTACGGCCAGCGAATGGCGCTGATGTGGATGGATGCCGCTCGCTACGGCGACACCAGTGTGTACCACGCGGATGGACCTCGTGAAATGTGGGCGTGGCGCGATACTGTCGTGGATGCTTATAACCAGAATATGCCGTTTGATCAGTTTTCGATCAGCCAAATCGCGGGCGATTTAATTCCCGATGCCAGCTTTCAGCAGAAAGTATTGGCTGGTTTTAATCGAAATAACGGGACGACCGATGAGGGAGGTGCGATTGCCGAAGAGTATCGCGTTGAATATGTGGTCGATCGGGTCAAAACCACCTCGACCGTTTGGCTCGGATTGACGATGGAATGTGCCCAGTGTCATGACCACAAGTATGATCCCATCTCGCAAGAGGAATATTACAATTTCTACGCCTACTTTAACGTCAGCAGTGATGCTGGGATGCAAACCCGCAACGGGAATGCTGAACCCAAGCTGGATATCCCCAAGCCGGAGAAAGAGCTTCGTTTGCCAGCTGCCGAGCAACAGCTCGCTGAGACCAAAGAGCAGATGCAATCATTAGCAGCCGCTTGTGAACCGCAGTTCTCCGAATGGTTGCAGCGCTCGCAAGCGGATCCGACTTTGACTGAGAAGATGCCCGCCGGTGAGGTTCTAAACGTCATGTTCACTGAGGCGGAAGGATCCCAAGTGGCCAATCAAGCTGCAACTGGAACCGCACCGGCGAGCGAGCCTGTGGCTGAGTCTGCAACCGACGAGGAGGCGATTGCGGATGGCGTCAAGTTTGGCCAGCTGCACGGTGGTGCCAAGTGGGTGCGAGCTCGTCAGGACTGGGCATTGCAGTTTGAAGGCGGTGGCTACGTAGACTTTGGCGACGCGGGCGACTTTGAGCGGACGGATGCCTTTTCTTACGGAGGTTGGGTTAATCCGAAAGCAGGTTCGATCGGAGCGCTGTTGGCGCGGATGGACGATCCCAATGCGTATCGCGGTTATGATGTGCTGGTGGGAGATGGTGTGATTTCGGTGCACATCATTCACAACTGGCCAGGTAACGCGATCAAGGTGTTCAGCGAAAAGAAGTTAAAACCAGACCAGTGGCAGCATGTGTGGGTTACTTATGATGGTTCATCAAAGGCTGCGGGTGTTAAGATTTACGTCAATGGAGAGGAGTGGGCATGGAAGATTGAGCAGGACGGCTTGACCGATACGATTCGCACGGAGAAACCGCTGCTGATTGGAAGCCGGAATCCGGGCTCGCGGTTGCGAGGGATGGTGGACGATGTGCGAGTTTACAATCGAGCACTGGAGGCTGCGGAAGTCCAAGTTTTGGCCGACAGTTCTCCGTTGCGTGGATTGCTGGCGATCCCAACGCAAGAGCGGACGGAAGCACAACTCACCTCGTTGCGACAGCATTATCTATCCACCGAGGATGAAGCGTATCAGTCGCTGCAACAACAGGCGGAAGCGATTCGCAAGGAAATCGATTCGCTCAAACAGCCGCTGACCAGCGTGATGGTCATGGGCGACATGGGCAGCCCACGCGAGACATTTGTGCTCAACCGCGGCGCCTATGATTCGCCAACCAAGCAAAAAGTGGAGCCGGGCACGTTAGCCGTCTTGCCAGCGATACCGGCCGACGCGCCTTCGAACCGTTTGGGGCTCGCCCAATGGTTGTTTCAAGCAGACCATCCTTTGACCAGTCGCGTGGCGGTTAACCGTTACTGGCAAATGTTATTTGGCAGCGGACTGGTCGAGACCTCGGAGGATTTTGGTGCTCAAGGTGAATATCCCTCGCATCCCGAGTTGTTAGATTGGTTGGCTGTTGATTTTCGGGAAAGTGGCTGGGATATCAAACGTATGCTGAAGCAGATTGTGATGTCTCAAACCTACCGGCAGACATCGCATGTTGGCCAACGCTCCTACCTAGCGGATCCCAAGAACCGTTTGTTATCGCGAGGGGCGAGATATCGCTTGCAAGGGGAATTTGTTCGCGATGCGGCTTTGAGCATTAGTGGTCTGATGGTCGACAATTTTGGTGGACCGGGGGTTAAGCCTTATCAGCCGGCCGGCCTGTGGGCAGAGGTGGGACTGGGGGGGAATCCAAAGTTTACGCAAGATCATGGGCAGGCGCTCTACCGTCGAAGTTTGTATACGTACTGGAAGCGGTCTGCCCCACCACCGGCGATGCAAATTTTTGACGCCCCGACGCGAGAGAAGTGTACGGTTCGCCGCGCAATCACGAACACGCCGCTACAAGCTTTGGTGACGCTGAACGATACCCAGTTTGTGGAAACGGCTCGACATTTTGCCGAGCGAATGTTGTCCTTTGAAAGTGAGACGGTGGAGCAGCGGATCGAATACGGATTTCGACTGGCTACCGCGCGGCGGCCGAAACCGCATGAGCAGGCGGTATTGCAGAGGGTGCTGGCTAAGGCGCTTGAGCAGTACCAAGCGGACCCGTCAGCCGCAGTCGCTCTGGTGGCGATTGGCGAATCAGCGCGTGACGACTCGTTGGATCCGATCAAGCACGCTGGCTGGACAATTTTGGCTAGCACCATTTTGAATTTAGACGAAACACTCACCCGAGACTGACCCGCTCATTGCGTTAGGAACAGATAATGAATTCCATCGAGCAAGCTGCGCTGCAAATGAATCGTCGACAGTTGTTGGCTCGCGGCCGGGGCTGTTTGGGGGCTGCCGCGTTGGCCACGCTTCTCCACGCGGAACGACCTGCGGTTGCTTCTACAAGCTCGGCGAGCGGAGTGGAGAGGCAGCGGGGTTTGCCTGGATTGCCGCATTTTCCGGCGAAGGCGAAACGCGTCATCTATTTATTTATGGCTGGAGGGCCCAGCCATATTGATATGTTTGACTATAAGCCTGCCTTGCGGAAAATTCATGGCACTGAGCTTCCCGAAACGATCCGAGATGGTCAGCGGTTGACTGGTATGTCGAGCGGGCAAGCATCGTTTCCGTGCGTGGCTCCGATGTTCAAATTTGAACGCTACGGCGAGCGGGGAACGTGGGTCAACAGCGAACTATTGCCGCACACCGCCTCGATCGTCGATGAGTTGACCATCATTCGCACGATGAATACCGAAGCGATCAATCATGATCCGGCAATGACCTATATCAACACCGGCAGCCAACAGCTTGGACGTCCCAGCATGGGTTCTTGGCTGAGTTATGGACTCGGCAGTCCCAATGAGAACTTGCCCGCTTACGTGACCATGATCTCCGTGGGAGCAAAGCCGGGGCAAGCACTGTTCTCGCGGCTTTGGGGGAGTGGCTTTTTGCCCTCTAAGCATCAAGGAGTCCAGTTTCGCAGCGGCAATGAACCAGTGCTCTACCTCAACAACCCGGCCGGCGTACCTGCCGGGGTGCGGCGACAAATGCTTGATGGGTTGGCGGAGTTGAATTCGGCCCGCTTTGAAGATGTGGGCGATCCGGAGATTCAAGCTCGCATCGCACAATATGAAATGGCTTATCGGATGCAAACCTCGGTGCCCGATTTGATGGAAGTTGAATCAGAATCAGAGAGCACGTTTGAACTATATGGGCCTGATTCACGCAAGCCGGGAAGTTTCGCCGCAAATTGCATTTTGGCTCGTCGCATGGCCGAGCGCGGTGTGCCTTTCATTCAATTATTTCATCGCGGATGGGACCAGCATGGCAATTTACCCAAGGAGTTGACCACCAATTGCCGCAGCGTGGATCAAGCAGCCGCGGCTTTGGTTAAGGATCTAAAGCAGCGCGGCATGCTGGACGATACCGTGGTAATTTTTGGCGGCGAGTTTGGCCGCACGATTTACAGTCAAGGGGCGTTAACCGAAACTAGCCATGGTCGTGATCATCACGGTCGCTGTTTTACCACTTGGGTGGCGGGTGGCGGATTTAAACGCGGGTTCGATTACGGGGTCACCGACGACTACAGCTACAACATTCTCGAGGATCCCGTTCACATCAACGATTTTAACGCCACCATTCTGCACTCGCTCGGCATCAACCACAAACGCTTCACCGTTAAGTACCAGGGGCTCGACGCCAGGCTAACGGGCGTTGAGGAAGCACGCGTCGTTAAGGAAATTCTCGCGTAAGCACATCATCAGGAATCATTCGTTGCAATGGTTAATCGTAACCCGAAGCTTAAGCGAGGGATTCACACTGAAATCCCTCGCTTTCGCTTTTCGGGGTATGAACATAGGCCGTCGAGTTATCCGGAATGAGTTCACCGAACGTGCTTAATATCGCGGGGCAATACAGAGCCAAATCATGCTGAAGGCTCCGGCACTCTGCTTTTTTGATTTTCTTCAGTCAGAAAATATCGACTTCGTGCCACTCACTTGTAAACCGATCGCAGTGCGGTTGTCACCGCAGGGGTGAGCGCGACGATCGTCAAGTTATGGAAAACGGAATTGCATGCTGGTGTCCACCGCCCCGAACGATGCTGATTTGGCGACCGCTGGGGAGTTGGCGTGCGCGGCGGATGATGCGGTAACACTGGACGATTTGCCGCAGCTGCTGGATCGCTACGGCTCGCGTGTGCAGCGATTCTGTTACTCCATGATTGGGAATCAAGACGATGCGCTCGATCTCGCCCAAGATGTGTTTGTGATCGCGATTGAGCGACGTCGATCGTTTCGGGGTGGGTCTTCGGTGGAGACGTGGTTGTTGGGGATCGCCGTGCGGATCTGTCGCAACTGGATTCGTCGACAGGCAATCCGCCATCGCGTGTTGGGGTTGTTTGGTCGTTCCCAGTCGAGCACGCTGGCAGATCCAACCGAGAAGGCTGCGCGGAGTGATGAAATCGAGCGTGGTTTAGGCTTGTTGGACGTGCGTTCTCGTGAAGTGTTGGTGTTGAGGTATTTTGAGGGGCGTGAAGTTGAAGAGCTGGCGGAGATCTTGCAGCTAACCAGGTCCGCGGTTGATCAACGGCTCTCCCGAGCGCGACGGAAGTTGGCCGATTGGTTGAGTGAGCAGGAATGACAAAAAGAGTATCAAAATTCACGAGTGATGTATCGCTGGAGCAGCGTCTGCTGCGGAGCGAGGAGCGTGCTTCCGCGCTGCCGAACCGGCTGGACATTGGAGAAATTCGCAGGCGATTGACGCAGCGTCGAAGGAGACGCCGGACTTGGTCCGTGGCGATCGCCGGCTTGGCTGGATTGCTGTTATTTAGCCCATGGTTAGTGGGCGAGAAAAGTGAGCCGGGAGGGCCGAGCATGGCAATTGATTCAGGGCCACCCCACGTTGACCAGCTGGCTGAAAACCAAGCCCCAGAGGTGACCGATTGGCTTGTTTCTGAAGCCGAGCGGGAGATCAATCAAATTACTGAAGAATTGCAGGCCTCTCAGCGGCGAATTAACACATTGATGATCCAACAAGAGACACGACGTCTGCGCGGTCGTATTAGAAACGCGAGGCATGAGTATGTGCGCGCGATCAAGCGACGGGCCGAGACGGAGTATTTGTTGAAGTTGACCGATGCTTATTAGTTTTTTTGTTAGTTTCTTGGAGTTAAAAAATGACAGTTCGTAATATGCTAGCAGGACTATGCTGTGTTTGGTTGCATGTCCAGGCGGCATCAATGTCGTACGCACAGTTTGATCGGATCGATAGCATTGTTGATCGCATTGAGGCACAATTTTCGAAGGATCACTTCGTGCCTCCGACGCCCAAAAGTGCCGGCGAGTACCAGGCAGGAGTGGTGGAGATGTATGTAATCCGCCCCATGCAGTGGGAGCTCAATAAATTCGAAATACGCGGCAAGCTATTGGCCCAGAGGCAGGATATCCGTGAAGCTGAGCTCAACCGACTGGCAAGCGAAGTCGAAGCGCTGAGTATGGAATTGCATCGAGAGGGGATTGCCAGTGAGGATGACTTAATAGCTATGCAGCAGAAACAGCGAGGGGTTAAGCAGCAAATATTGCAGGTTGAGGCGGAAATAAGAGCTCTTAGGGAAATGTCTGAGAAATCGCCCGCTTTGAGTCGTACCGCGGAACTCGACCTGCAGCAAGCGAAGGTTAAGCTAGAAGCCGAGCACCAAAAGGTGGCTGCAATCAAGAAGAATTTGGATAGGTTGAAGAAGAATTTCGAGCAAGGTCTACTTTCATCAACCCAACTGGAGGATGCGATGGCAGAGTGGGATCAGCAGCGGGCATTGGCCCAACTTGCCGAAATCGATCTGGAAAGGACAATGGCCGAAGCAAAGGATTTTCCCGAGTTGAGAAATGAATTGCGAAAGATGACGATGATGCGCGACCGCTTGGCTGTGGAAATTGAGGAGCGTGGTATTGATGGCGATAAGCTAGTCAAACTTCGTCGCATGCTAGTCGAAAAGCAACGCAAATCGGCCCAATTGGAGATGTCGGTCAAGCGACTTGACGAACTGGGAGTACAGATGGATCAACTACAGATGGAACGCCGCTATCTCGAAGAGTTGCTGTCTCGTTTTGAGCGGGCAGCAGAAGCTTCTGCTGCGACCAAAGAGGGTCAGAAAGCGGCGGATGATGGTGCCAAAGAAGGTGGCGGAGAGTAGGTTGTCGTTCACAGCGAGGCGAACAGGGTGTTCAGCGATTCGGCCAGCAAGGGATGAGCGAAAGGTTGTCGGTGGTTGAAAGATTTCTCTCATTAGCTGATCGAAAGTTGTCAACGATTGATCGTTTTCTGTCACGCACTTTTTTCAGGTTGACCGCGACATGACCGACATCGACACCATATTCGTTGGCGCGGCGTGCCAGCCAGGCGGGGGCTAGTGCTGAGGCTAGCGGTTTGCCGGCCTGGCCGCTGCCGATGATGATGGCAGCGAATTTCTATGGGCTCGGGTTCATCGTCGCGTTACCTGTGCAGAACGGCTATTTGTTATTTCGTCTATGTCTGGTTTCGTGAATGGAACAGCCAGTCATTCGCTGCTGGCATATGAAGGTTGAATTGACGGCAATCTGCGGGCCAGATGGTGGCGAGGTCGGGGAAATTCTCGTCGGCGATTAATTTTTGGAAAAAAGTGGCCGGTGGGTGAAGTTGCCGTGGCGACAAGGAGGACTTGGAGGTTAATTTGAGAAGGGGTAATTTCTTTTGGTCTTTATGGCTGCCGAGCGGATCGGCTGATGGTCACGACGGATGCTGATTCCGAATAGTTGGAGTGCTGTGAAAGCATCTGGGGGTTCGTTGCGGAGTAATCTGCGGGCGAGCACGGGAGATGGAGCCGCTTATGGCGTCATGGTTGGCATGGGGGAAACCTTTTTTCCCGCCTTTGCGTTGGCCGTTGGGTTGGGAGAGGTATCGGCTGGGTTGATATCTAGTCTGCCGATGTTGGCCGGCGGCATCTTGCAACTGGTTTCGCTGCGAGCCGTTTCTTGGTTGGGTTCCGAGAAGCGGTGGGTGTTAGTCTGTGCCGCGGTTCAGGGATTGGCTTTCGTGCCATTGGCGATTGCGGCCGCGATCGGCTCAATTTCGCTGAGCGTGTTGCTATTGTTAGCTTCGGTTTATTGGGCCGCTGGACTGGCGTCTGGCCCCGCCTGGAACACTTGGATGCAGGCGGTTGTTCCGAGCAGGCTGCGAGCCAAGTATTTTGCGGCTCGGACACGCACCAGTCAGTTGGCGACGTTGGTAGCTTTTTTGCTTGCAGGCGTGCTGTTGCAATGGTCCCGTGGAGCGGAGTTGGGGTTGGCCGCATTCGCCGGCTTGTTCGTAATTTCTGGGCTTTTTCGCTTAGCCTCGGTGGCATGTCTGGCCAGCCAACAAACTGGGCGGGCAGCCAATATGTTGGCAGAGCAGCGGCTTGCCAATCAGCAAGGAGCATTCTTGGCGTCTGATCGGGGCGTGATGGCGGACAGCGAGGAGAGTGTCGCCGAGGGGTTTTCTCGGATGACGGTCCGCGGTTGGCGGTTGCTGATTTATTTGGTGGTGATGCAAGGCATGGTGCAGATTTCTGGGCCCTTCTTTACGCCTTATTTATTGGAGCATCTTGGTTACTCATACGGACAATTTGTGCTGCTGTTGGGTGTGGCCTTTGCCGCCAAGGGGATCGCTTTTTCGCTGTGGGCGACTGTCGCTAAACGACGTGGTGCCGGCTGGCTGTTGTGGGTTGGTAGTTTGGGGATTGTGCCAATTGCCGCTCTGTGGTGTTTATCACAAAATTTTCTTTGGTTGGTGTTGGCGCAAGTGTTGAGTGGTACGGTCTGGGCCGCTTACGAACTGGGTTTCTTCTTAATGTTTTTTGAAACCTTACCGTTAGCGCGACGGACGCGAATGTTGACGATCTACAACTTTGGAAACACGGTTGCCTGGTGTTTGGGGGCAGCTGTTGGCGCGCTAATTTTGTCGCGACTGGAAGCGACTCAGCAGACTTATACTATTTTGTTTGCCGCTTCTTCGTTGGGGCGGTTGTTGGCAATTGTCTTGTTGCTGCGAGCATTGCCACTCTCCACCAAGCTGCGAATCCCGGTGCGTGCGATCAGCGTGCGAGTGTTGGCGATGCGTCCCAACAGCGGTGGCTTGGATGTGCCAATTTTGTCTAGCATTCCCAAGGCGTCCGGAACTGTCGGCGACAGCCAAGCGGTTGTTGATGATCGTGGTACCGCGAGAGACGACCAAGTCGAATTCGGTGGCGAACCGGAAGACAGCCCAAAGTTTGCTGATCCGGCTCAGTCGCCCGTCTTGTCCCCGTAGGCGAGATTAATCCATGATCGCTCGAAAGCCCAAAAGTCTGAGCGGCCAGTTGCTCGGCACATCGTTGGCGATAGCCTTTTTGGGTGTTTGCTTCGTAAGCCCGCAGCTAATTGATGGGTTGTTGGTGCAGGCAAAGCCAATGATGATCGCAGGCGGGCCGAGGGACGATGCGGGGCCGAAGGCCGAGGATAATGCTAGGCTGAAGCACAATTTATTCGACGAGCGGGATGTTCCCTTTCAAATCGGTTTAGCCGGTGCTCCGATCAGCTATTTTGGCGATGAGAACGCGCCCACTTTCGAGACTGCTTTTCAGCAATTGGCCGATAGTGGTTTCGATTTCTTCTTTCCGTTGTTTGTTGTCCGTGAGACGCAGGAGCAGGCCACTTATTCCACGCACAGCGACTACTTTTTCCCGGCGAGTTTGACTGGAAAGACTCAGCAGCGTTCTTGCGGTGGTTCGTTCAGCCCGTACTCCGCCGCCTTGGGTAAGCTTGATATCTGGTATCCCGGCATTCAATTGCTGGGATTGCTCGATACCACGCAACCGATTGTGGATGAGACGTTGTTGAGCACTTTGGCCGGCTTGCAGCGTGAATGTCCTGACTTAAAACGGGCAGTGACCGTCTTTTATTCCTTCGATGAACCTTCGCTCAACCGTGTCGTGGCTCATTACTTGAAGAAACCCCCGGTTGCGGCCGGTAACGAGGCGAAAGTTGCTGAATTGGTACGACAGGCTTGGGGTGTGCCGGTCGTCATTGTGGACGCGCCCGACGAATCGACGGTTCAAACAACAGGTTTGCCCGCTAATGAGATAGAGACTTTGGTTGACATGTTCTGGAAAGATGTCGAGCAAGTCGCGTCGAGTCAGGATGGATATGGTTTTGATGTCTACTCCATTCCTGATTTTCGTTTGACCCTGGCGGGTGACTATGTCAAACGGGCTAAGGAGATCGCGGTCGACCAGAGAATCGTGTCGGTGATACAAGGCATGTCCTTCGCAGGTATCACCGGCGATTCGGCTGGTGGACGGGCTCCCACGGAACGGGAAGTGCGATTTCAAGCCATTGATAGCCTCGTTGCCGGGGCGGACTTTCTTTGCTGGTATGGTGCCAGTTCGCTCGATCTTATGATCCCGGCAGATCGTCAATTGTGGGAGGCGATTTGTGCTGTCGTCAAGGAAATCCAGTCGGTGAGTGAAACCATTCAAGGACAGCCTGCGGCCCACGAATTTAATGAGTTGTTAGGATACCGCTGTTATAAAAGTGGGCAAAATCTAACCGTATTTCTGACGAATCGCAGCCAACAGGTTAGTCAGATACCACTTAGCTTTGCGGCAGATTGGTCAACGGTTGAGGTGATTGCCGGGCCGATGCCCGAGCGAACGGCTGCGGGCTGGTTGCTGGAGTGTCCACCGGAAACCGCTTGCATTTATCGATTTCGTTAGCCGCGATAACTTGAGCGGTTCGTAGGGATGCGATGTTCTAGCGAGTGACGGGATGTGAGTACCGCGAGCGATTACGTGTACGAAGTGATAAGACCCCAACAAGCTTGCCTCGTTCGGTGAATCAGGTTGTCGGCTAGTAATGCAAGCTCCCGCGGCTCTCTACGTCGTTCCGCCCCGTCTGCCGCGGGCGGGCGGAAAGGGGATATAATTGCGAGGCGAGGCGGGAAACGTGCTAGCCAAAAACCTCCTTTACCGCACGAGGCAAGCTCGTGGGGGTCGTGATGGGCGGAGCTCGTGCTCAGCGAAGCGGTGCTGGTAATCGCAATCGACTCCAGCATGATCGCCGCGATTACGTGAGCAGTCTCTAACGCGGTTGCTCAAGTGGGGCCGCAAAAAAATCTAATTCACACTGCATGGCAAATCGGTAGGCATCGCGGACCACTGGAGTGTCTGAGGCAGTGACATCAAGGAGTTTCTCCAGCATGATGCAAAGCTCGCCAAATTCCTTGCTTGCATAAGTCTGGATCCAATCCTCGAAGGGATGGACTGCGGGTCGGGCTGATTGCAACGCCGGTTGCAGTGCGGTGCCAAGGTAAGCATACAATCTCATGCAGGGAACCATCGCCGCGAGGATTTCCGCTAGTTCTCCTTGCCAGGCAACGGCCAGCAAAAAATTGGTGTATGCCGAAGTCGCCCGGTAAGGCTTGACGGCCGACAAATCGATTTTCAATTTGTCAGCGTAATTCGCATGCAGTTTGAGTTCTTCCAGGACGCCGGCGATCAATGCGTGAAAGGCTTGGGCCTGCTGCAGATTGGTAGACTTGGCCAGCGCCAACGCGTAAGCCTTGGCGAATGATTTCAAGAAGAACGCGTCTTGAGCGACGTAATTTTTGAAGACCTCATGTTCCAGCGTCCCCGCTCCCAACTGGCGGATGAAAGGATGGTCAAGGCAAGCGGATGCCAGGTCGGCATTCTGTTTCCATAAGGATTCGTGGAGCATTGGTGTTTCAGGGTCGCCGTTCGCAACGCAAAAGATAAGAGCAGCTGCCTTACGCCTAGGGGCGATCCTTAAGTGGTGTCTTCTGTTCGGTGATCACTTCACACTTTTCCGCCATTTCAGCATTTAGTTCCAAGTAAGAAGACCATTCTTCCGGCAAATTGTCTTCATGGAAGATTGCTTCGACAGGACATTCCGGCACGCAGGCTTCACAGTCAATGCATTCTTCGGGGTGGATATATAGCATCTCCTCGCCCTCGTAGAAACATTCTACCGGGCAGACGACTACGCAATCGGTATATCGACAACCTGAGCAAGGCTGGGCGACCACATGTGTCATTTTGTTTCTCCTTTAGAGAATATCATCGGATAGTTCATGGCCAGATAGCAAGATTGATTCAAGATGCTGTCTCACCGCGGGTAATTCGACACCTTGCACGACATCGTTGGCGAAGGCGAAGATCAAGATCTTGCGAGCTAAGTCGGTGGAAATGCCTCGCGTGCGCAGATAGTATAAAGCGGCTTCGTCTAACTCACCAATGGTTGCCCCGTGAGTGCAGCGGACATCGTCGGCGTAGATTTCGAGTTGCGGCTTTGTATTGACGGCGGCGTCATCGGAGAGCAGTAGGGCTTGATTGCTCTGTTTGGCGTCGGTTTTTTGGGCATCCTGGTGGACAAAAATTTTGCCGTTGAAAACACCTCTCGCCTGATCATCCAGCACGCCCTTATACAGTTCGTAACTGTTGCAGTGTGGTTTGGCATGGTCGATTCGCGTGCGACAATCCATCAATTGGTCGCCGGTCGGCATGTATAACCCGTTGAGGGTCGTTTCGATGCCTTCACCGTCAAGTAGGCAATTCAGTTCGTTGCGGGCGAGTGAGGCGCCGAAAGAAAAGTAGTGTGAGCGAAAGTGACTGCTGGCGCTTTGGTTGGTTGAAGTTAAGGCGATATGCAACGCGCCGACTTGCTCATGCTGGAGTTTGTGATGATCGAGCTGTGCGGCTTCGTCGAGCCAGATCTGAGTGATTGCGTTGGTGAAATAGGCTTCACCTTGACCCAGATAAGTCTCAATCACATGAGCTTTGCTGTGCTGGCCAATCCGAATCAAATTGCGGGGGTGGGAGACGGTGTGACTGTTTCCAGTCGACAAAAAGACTAAATGGATGGGACGGTCGAGAGTCACATTGGCCGGGATGTCAATCACCGCGCCATCTTCTAGGAAAGCCGTATTGAGTGCCGCAAAGCTGGAATCGTCGAAGTCGACTTGGCTGCCAAGTTGCGACTGCACGTCTTGGGGGCGATCGCTGATGACATTCATTAAGTTGTCGATGACAACGCCGTCGGTAAGTTCGTGCAGTCTCGACCATTCCCTGGAATAATGACCGTTGATAAACACCAAGCGGTGGAAGTTGTCGTCCAGTGCGATTTGCGCGACCAGTCCCTGGATGTCATGCTTGGTTATTTCATTGGCGGCTGGGACCCGTGATGCCAATAGATAAGGGCGTTTCGCCAGTGGAGCGACGTTGGTGAAACGCCAGTCTTCAAGCCGCCTGTTGGGGATACCGAGACGCGAAAATGCGTCGAATCCTTGCTGGCGGAGCTCGGTGAGCCAAGTCGGCGAAGTTTGTCGCTGCAAGGCAGCGTGTTGCTCTTGGTATGTTTCGTTCTCGGTGACGATCATTGTTTGCTTGCTGGGATATTTGAGAGGTTTCCGGATGGACCTTTATCGCGGTCCGGCAGCGGGTGCCGTCAGCATCGCGTGCTGCCGGCCCATGGGTGAATTTCGTGGAATCAAGAAACCGTCGCTTCTTGCAAAAACCCATATCCTTGATCTTCAAGTTCCAGGGCCAATGATTTATCGCCTGAACGGACAATTTTGCCACCCGCCAACACGTGGACTTTGTCAGGGACGATGTAATCGAGCAACCGTTGATAGTGGGTCACCACGATGGTTGCCCGTTCGGGGCTCCGCAACGCATTGACGCCATTGGCGACGATCTTTAGCGCATCGATATCTAGACCTGAATCGGTTTCATCCAGCACCGCCAGCTTGGGTTGCAGCATGGCCATTTGTAGAATCTCGTTGCGTTTCTTTTCACCACCCGAGAAACCTTCGTTGACCGACCGATCCATCATGTTGGTGTCCATGCCGAGGCGACTGAGGTTTTCTTTCAGCAAGCTGAGAAATTCAGGTCGCTTCATTGGCGGCTGGTCATGATATTTGCGAATTGAATTGACGGCTGTACGGAGAAAATATTTGTTGCTGACCCCGGGGATTTCGACCGGATACTGATAGGCCAAGAAGACACCCTCGGCGGCCCGCTCTTCGATCTCCATGTCAAGCAAGTCTTTACCGTTATAAAGGATCTCGCCGGCGGTAACTTCGTAATCGTCGCGGCCAGCGATGACGTGGGCCAAAGTGCTTTTACCCGACCCGTTGGGGCCCATGATCGCGTGGACTTCGCCGGCGGCAACTTGCAAATTAATGCCGCGGAGGATTTCGGTGTCGGTGGTGCGAGCGTGCAGGTTCTTAATTTCAAGCATGATTCTGTGTTATGTATACTTACTTTGGTGATTGTTTTGAAGGAACGTAATGGGGCGTTTAGCCGACGCTGCCTTCGAGGCTGACGTTCAGCAGATTCCTCGCCTCCACGGCGAACTCCAGCGGTAGCACGTCGTACACTTCTTTGCAGAAACCGTTGACGATCATATTGACGGCGTCTTCTGTCGACAGCCCGCGTTGGCGAAGGTAGTAGATTTGATCTTCGCCAACCTTTGACGTGGACGCCTCGTGCTCGACTTTCGCGGTGGTGTTACGGACTTCGATGTAGGGGAAAGTGTGAGCGCCGCAGCGATCACCAATTAGCAACGAGTCGCATTGTGAGAAGTTTCGCCCGTTCGTGGCACCCTTCAT
This sequence comes from Kothea flammea, assembly GCF_052161645.1. Taxonomy (GTDB): domain Bacteria; phylum Planctomycetota; class Planctomycetia; order Pirellulales; family Pirellulaceae; genus Laterigemmans. The sequence continues at coordinate 7,669,158 of NZ_CP197414.1, read as the reverse complement.
CATCTTGACCTCACCGCGATAGCTGTTTTGACCAACCCCCGCCGAAATGCCTTTCGAGATGATGGTGCTTTTGGTGTTTTTGCCAATGTGAATCATCTTCGTGCCCGTGTCGGCTTGTTGATGATTGGCAGTCACGGCCACCGAATAAAATTCGCCAACCGAGTTGTCGCCTTGCAAAATCACGCTTGGATACTTCCAAGTGATCGCCGAGCCAGTCTCGACTTGTGTCCAAGAGATCTTCGAATTGGGTCCGCGGCAAGCACCACGTTTGGTGACGAAATTGTAAATGCCACCTTTACCCTCGGAATCACCCGGGTACCAGTTTTGCACCGTGGAGTACTTGATCTCCGCATCGTCCAAGGCGACTAGCTCGACGACCGCAGCGTGTAATTGGTGCTCGTCACGTTTCGGTGCTGTGCAACCTTCGAGATAGCTCACGTATGCGCCCTCTTCGGCAACAATCAACGTCCGCTCGAACTGCCCCGTGTTTTGGGCATTGATGCGGAAATAGGTTGACAACTCCATCGGACAACGCACCCCCTTGGGGATGAAGCAGAAGGAGCCGTCACTGAAGACCGCCGAGTTTAGCGAGGCGAAGAAATTATCCGTGTAAGGGACAACCGACCCGAGGTATTTCTTGACCAGTTCGGGATGATCGTGAACTGCTTCGGAGAAGGGACGAAAGATGACCCCGTGCTTTTCCAAAGTTTCACGATACGTGGTGGCAATCGAGACGCTATCGAACACCGCGTCGACCGCCACGCCGGCCAATACCTTTTGTTCGTGCAGTGGAATGCCCAACTTCTCATACGTTTCCAGCAAAGCCGGATCGACTTCGTCAAGACTATTGAGTTTTGGTTTTTGCTTGGGCGCCGAATAGTAAACTGACGCTTGGTAGTCGATTGGTGGATAATGAACGTTGTGCCACTTGGGTTCTTCCAGCGTCAACCAATGGCGATATGCTTTCAGCCGCCATTCAAGCAACCACTCAGGTTCGTTCTTCTTGCTGGAGATTAATCGCACAACCTCTTCGCTCAAGCCCGGAGGAATCGCGTCCGCTTCGATGTCCGTCACGAAACCGTGCTCGTACTCTCGCTTGGCAAATTCTTTGAGCTGAGCGTTTTCAGATGTCATTTATTGTTTCCTTGGAGGAGCTTATCGTCCAATTGGTTAGTGGCAATTGGTTAATGGCAACCACTTCGATCCTTTCAGTATCTCTGTTGAGGGACTGTCCGTGTATGGCAATTCCCCCATTTGCAAGGCTTTTGTTCGGCAGCACCCCAGTTTGGCGGTGGGGGGGGGCCGGCGGGCTTTCGTAGACTGCGCAGCGGACATCTACAGCACGCCGCGCGCCACTTGTCGACAAGATGCCGAAATTCATTTCATAAGCTATTGCCAGCAAAAGGTTTACAGCTTTCATTTTGAGCAAATCCCGCGACTAGCCAGGTGACGGCATTTCGTCATTCGTGTTTGCTGAGGAGAGGAATTTGGGATATCATGACGATTCAGGAAGTTGATCAGAGAAATTAATTGCCGTTAATTGCCCGCTTTTTAAGTGAGTGGTGACGGCATATCGTTGAATATCTGAGTGTCGTTGGATTTTATGGCAGAAATCCCCCATCGTTATGAGCGTTTGGTCGAGCGGATGCTCGAGCAAATCAATATGGGCCAGGGGCTCGACGCTATTCTGGATTCCGTATATGACCAGCTAAGGGGTGTGGTGCCGTACAACCGCATTGCCGTGGCATTGCTGGAGCAGCCTTTCAACCTGCTGCGGCTGATCTCCTGTCGTTCCGATGGCGATGTGGCTCTGAAGGTTGGTTATGCGGCGCGGATTGCCGGTTCCACGTTGGCGCCCCTGCTGCAGACCGGTCAGCCGCGAATCATCGAGGATCTGCAGCAGTATTTAAAAGACAAGCCGCAATCGGCGTCGACCGCTCTGATCGAGCGGGAAGGGATGCGATCAAGCTTGACGCTGCCCCTGTTGGCTGACGGCAAGCCGATTGGCGTGATTTTCTTTTCCAGCCGGGAGACGCACACGTACACGGCGTCGCACGCCGCACTGTTGAAGCGATTGGCTGGTCACATCGCGATCAGCCTGGAGCGTAACCGGCTCGTTAGCGAACTGCGGCGAACCAATCAGCAGCTGGCCGAAGCCAACGCGGCGAAAGACAAATTTTTGGAGACATTGCAACAAGAGGTCGACAAGCAGACTCAACAGTTGCGGCAATCGGAAAGTCGCTATCGATCGTTGGTGGAGTTGGGGCAAATCGTCAACTCGAGTCTTGATCGCCGCGAGGTGTTTGAGCACGCGGCGGAGCGAATTCACCAGCTGCTTTATTGCGATCGCGTGAGTTTAATGTTGGGTTCCGGGAATGGGCGAGTTCCATGTGGTTTTGCGCTCGAATTTTTGCACAGCGAAATCAGCAGCGGCCAGCGAGCTTGGGTCGAGGTGCCCGCTGAATCGCTGCCTGATTCGGCCTTTGCATGGGTGGGGCAGCATCGCAAGCCGTTGGTCGTGGGCAATTTGGAAGATATGCATCCCTATCCCGAACATCAACGATTGTTGGAAAAGGGTTACGCTTCCGTCGTTCATTTACCGTTGATGTCACGTGACCAGCATGTGGGGTTGTTGGGCATTGCCTCGCGTCGAGCTGGTCGTTTGGATGATTGGGATTTGCAATTGTTGGAGCAGTTTGGCGCTCAGCTTTCGGTCGCTTTGGATAATGCGGCAGCGTATGGTGAGATTGATCGGTTGAAGGAAGAGCTACAGCAGCAGAACGTCTATTTGCGAGATGAGTTACACACTGAACATGACTTCGGCAACATTATCGGCGAGAGTCGAGCGATGCGTCAGTTGCGGGTCGCCATTGAGCAGGTTGCGCTGACCGATGCTACGGTTCTGATTCTTGGTGAGACGGGCACGGGCAAGGAGTTGATTGCGCGTGCCATCCATGATGCCAGTGCCCGTCGCGAGAATTTGCTCGTCAAAGTGAACTGCGCTGCGCTGGCTCCCAATTTGATTGCCAGCGAATTATTTGGTCACGAAGCGGGGGCCTTTACCGGAGCGACGCAGCGCCGTCTTGGTCGGTTCGAGTTGTCGCATCACGGCAGCATTTTTCTCGACGAAATTTCGGAGGTCCCGGCTGAAACACAAGTCATGTTGTTGCGGGTGTTGCAAGAACGCTTGATTGACCGCGTCGGTGGCAGTGAGCCGATCGAGGTGGATACTCGCATCATTGCGGCTACGAACCGCGATCTAAAGAGCTATTCCGAGGCGGGGCATTTTCGCGAGGATTTGTTTTATCGGCTGAACGTTTTTCCGATCCAAGTGCCGCCGCTGCGGGAACGACGCGAAGATATCCCAGCCCTGATGAACCACTTTATCGCTCGTTTTTCGCTCCGCATGAACAAGGCCGTCACGCGTGTGGACCGACGGTCCATGGATGGCCTGATGCAGTACGATTGGCCCGGGAATGTCCGCGAACTGGAGAATATCATTGAGCGGTCAATGATCGTCAGCCAGGGTGACACTTTGATCGTTGACGCTTCATGGTTGGCGGGTGATGCCGAACAGTTTGCAAGTGATTCGAGTGGCTCGCGCTCGGCAGGCGGCGGGCAGCGATCACTGGCCGAGGTCGAACGCCAAGTAATTTTGGAGGCGCTCCAGCGGTGCGGCGGGAAAGTTTACGGAGCGGACGGAGCGGCCGCCCTGTTGCAAGTTAAACCGACCACGCTTTACAGCAAAATGGGCAAGCACCGCATCAAAGGCAGTCGTCAGCACAAAGCGATTTAGGCCGCGGCGAAAACTTTTTGTAGAAATCTCAAGATTCGTTGACGGCACCCTGGTTCGCTTTGCCATGCATCGTTGAGCGGGGTGGCAAGTTGCGGATCGAGCAAGCAACTGACGCGATTTCGCTGATCGAAACCTTTCAGAAACATGCTCGAATCATTCAGGAGTAGACCCATGTTTGCAGCAGTTTTTTCCTTGGCGAAGATTCGTGGTGGAGCCGCCGGACCGAAATTGGCGGCGATCGCATTGGGGGCGATGGGCATCGCGTTCACTTGTTTCTCAGACACCGCTTCGGCCCAATTCAGCCAGCGGCCAGGCTTCTACTGGCGAGGCCCCGCCGGCAATGGTTTCAATCCAGTTACCGGTAGCGTTCACGTGCCGGGGCAAGCGGTATACAAGCAGAGCGGCCAATACCAAGCGATTGGCAATGGTTATTACCAAAATCCGATGACCGGCAATAAGTATAACCCTCACACGGGCAGCTACTTGCAAGGCAGTCGTCCCGGGTTCAGCCAAGTTGAAAGTCGACCAAACACCTACTTCCGAGGGCCGTCTGGGGCTGGCTTTAATCCGATCACCGGCAGCGTCCATCTTCCCGGACAGGCTGTCTTTAAACCAAGTGGAACCTACCAAGCAATCGGAGGTGGTTACTACCGGAATCCGGTCACTGGAAATACCTACAACCCTCGTACCGGAACTTATCTGCGAAACTGGTAAGCCTAATTAATCAATCTTAGCAGGGGTGTGAGAGTGGTTTGCTGAAAGGACTTCAGCTTCCTCTCGATCCCCCGCTGCTGAGATTCGCGTAAAGTAGGAGAACACCGCCAGCACACACAGTCCATAGACCATGGCAATCAGGCCCACAGCCAGATCATACGGTTTGGGAGTCGACAGCGAGAATCGCAAAAGCACTGTTGAGATCACGAATCCCGCGTTCCTAATCACATATTCATATCGCTCGTAAAAGGGCAACGAAATGATCAGCAGGAAAACGTCGGTGAAAATCATGAACTCGAAGAAAGCCGGGAAAAAGAACAGGTCCAGCTCGGTGCGCTGGACAATTTCATCCGCTTTCAAGGTCAGCACGTCACCGAACCAGTGAAGCAGGCTGTAAGCGGCCAGCAGCAACAGCGTGCCGCACAGCAGGACGGCGACTGACTTCTTCAGCGAGACGAACTGATTCAAATCGTCTTGCGGATTCGAGTGGATGACTGTTTGTCGAATTCGATGAAAGGCGGTAACCAACACAAACATTAGTACCGCTGCACCCATGTCCATCAGGACCATCAACGCTTCATCCAGTTGGGATAGCCAAGTTGCTGGATCTCGAAATTCGCCAATATCTTTAAAAACTCGACGGATAACAATTAACGAAACGATTTCGTACTGTTTGCCGATCGAGCTGGTGTGGGATTGCGGCAGCGCTAGCACCAACAGCAACACTTCATAAAACAGGATAAAGCTGAACGGCGTATACACCGCATGCAAAAAGTTGCGGTCCAGATCGGCAAGCAGCCCGGAACCCAAGTCGGGAATGGTGCGAGCCACCGCGATTAGCATTAAATGAATCAGGAATCCACCAGCGGCCAGGCGAACAACCCATTTCTCAAGCCGTAACTTCTGCCGTTCCGTATCGTAACGGTCGTAAACGGAAGCCAGCAGTTCGATAATTTTTTGAACGATTGCGGGCTCTCTTTGCAGCTGAATTACAAAATCGACGAACGCGAATCTAAACGTATCTCACATCTACCGCAGGAAAACGTGTCACGAAACAATTTTGAAATGTCGAGTGATGCTCATCCGAATTGGTTTTCGGGGATCAACTCGTACTCTGACATCAATTCACGCACACTTGTCGGCGTGAATTCGATGCCGTCATAAATGTCTCGCATCGCCAATTCGCAGCCAAGAAATGGCAGGTCAATGGTTTCATCGATGCCTTCGCAAAGTTGCCTCAAGAAACCGCCTTCGACGCGGCGCATGATGGTGGCAATCGGTTGATGTTGTTCCAGCAGGATGTAGCACTGCAGCGAAGGAATTTGCAAATAGGCGTTCATCTTTTCGTCAAAGTCGTAGCGGCGAGTTGACGGGGAGAGGACTTCGGTGAGCAAAACTGGCGAGTCTTGAAAGACATCAGTCGGTGCGTTGGAATCGCAGACAACTTGCAGGTCGGGATAGTAAAATTTTGTCTGTGTCGAACCGTCAATACGCAGCCTCATGTCCGAATCAAAGGGGCGACATTTTTGGCCCTTCAACTTCGCGCCCAAGGCGATGGCACAATTCATCTTCACTTGATTGTGCCGGACCGAGGCCCCGGTCATCGCACGCACCCAGCCGTCGATGTACTCGCTTTTGGTATCGGTCAGTTCTTCCGCGGCAAGATATTCGATGGGGCTAACAAATTTGGGGACTTCCGCGCTGCTCATCGCCTTGCCTTGGTGCTGTGGTAAAATACTAGGCACTGCAGTGGCCAAACCATTGCCAGTCCTTTTATGTTATCGCCAACATCCTCCCAAGCCAATCTTTGGCGGAAGAAACAGAGATGAACGTGATGAAGCGAATTCAGCGAACGTTACTGTGGCACGCAGATGTTCCGCTTTGGTGCGGTTGCTGGATTTTGGTGGCTTGTTCGTTGGTTTCGGATGTGTTGGCCAGCGACCCTCTCCATCACGCCCAGGGGGAACTTGCCGGCGAAGTGACGGCGACCACTGTGCTGCTGCAGACGCGCCTTACCGCGACGCCGGGGCCGTTGCTGGAATCGATCGCCGTTGACGTGGCAGATGAAGATGCGGTTGGCGATATCGCGGGGGCAGCGGGGCTGGTTGCATTTGAATATTCGGCCAACGCGGAATTTTCCAACTCCACGCGAACGCCATGGCGTCGGGCTGAGTCAGGAGAGGACTACATCGTCAGAGTTCGATTGCAAAATTTGTCGCCGTCGACTAAGTATTTTTACCGCGCGTGGCTCGGCGAGAGCGAAGCGAGCGTGAAGCCGGGGCCGACGCGTTCTTTCCAAACACTGCCCGACGCCGAGATGCCGACGAACATATCGTTCTGCATGGGAAGTTGCATGAATTACAACACGTTTGTAGATGGGGTTTCCAATGGTGGTGGGCCGATTACCGCGACGGCGGAGGATCGTCAGTTGGGGTATCCGGCGTTCGCTGAGATGAAGAAGCTGGCGCCTGCTTTTTTTATTGGCACGGGTGACATTGTTTACTATGACAATCCGGCTAAAGGGGCGGCTAAAACTCTGCCCGAGCTGCGTCGCAAGTGGCATGAGCAGTTTCGCTTTCCTCGCTTGATTGAATTCTTTGCCACCACTCCCGCTTATTGGTCAAAAGACGACCATGATTTTCGTTTCAACGATGCGGACATGCGGGGCGCGAGACAACCCAGCCCGCAAACCGGGATTGAGCTATTTCGGGAACAGATGCCGATTTGCGATCAGGGCGATAGGTCGACACCCACTTATCGCACGCATCGCGTTGGCCAGGATTTACAACTTTGGTTTATCGAGGGGCGTGATTATCGTTCGCCCAATAATATGCCCGATGGTCCCGATAAATCACTTTGGGGACAACAGCAGAAGGAATGGCTGATGACCACGCTGCGGGAAAGTGATGCGACTTGGAAAATTATTATCAGCCCGACTCCCATGATTGGGCCGGACGACAAGTATAAGAAAGACAATCATGCCAATTTGGAAGGTTTCCGGCATGAGGCGGATGCGTTCTTTCAATGGGTGAACGATTCCAATATTGAAAATTTACTTATTTTTTGTGGTGATCGACATTGGCAATATCACAGTATCCATCCGAGTGGCGTTGAAGAGTTTGGGTGTGGCGCGCTGAATGACGAAAATTCTCGGCGTGGCGTGGCCCCCGGTTCACCCCGTGGTACGGATCCCGAGGGGTTGGTCGTGCAGCCATATACATATCCAAAACCAACGGGTGGTTTTCTGTATGTCGAGCTTGCACGCGAGGTGACGAAGGAAACTGCTAAATCGCAGCTGTTGATTCGATTTTATGATGATCAAGGAAAAATCATGCACGAAGAGCACAAGACGCATCCGATCGTTGCTAAGTGCCAGTAAAGGGAACCGGTACTAAGAACGCGTGTTGTTGAAACCAGGTTGCCAAGCCGTCCCAGCTGGTAAGTTGTGAGATGGAGACGAAGAGCAAATAGGCGACCACGACGGGTAAGGTGAGCAGGCGACAGGTCATCCTCAAAACGCTATTCCATATATTGGTTTTCTTGGTTTGTCTTCCGGCACGGCCCATGGCCCAGCCCGTCAGCACGTGCGCGGGCAGCATGAAAGCGATAAAGAATAACGCTGGCAACCAGACAACCTCTTTGGGAGTCGCTTCGATCTTGAGGAGATAAAGTGGAATCGCGAATAGTAAAGTGGCTGAGGTGCCGAGCCAGTAAGCAATCGGCGCTTGGGCGAATGCTCGGCGAGTTCGTCGCCAAGCAAACATCGCTCGCCAAGAATTTTCGGTAGCGAACTGAGCCTGCAACATGGGTAAGTAGAGCACAACGAAACCCATGGTCGCCAAACCGAATAAGCCGACAAGACCCGCCAAGCCGGTTTCGCCGTTTCGGGTAGCCCCGACGATTAACAGTGCTGGAAGAGTAATCCAGACCAATGTTGCCAAACCGCCGCGAAGTCCCAGCCAGAATAATTTGGGGAACTGGAAACTGCCTAAGAATTCCCAGAATCGATCACCCGCGCTCGACCAGGTCGTGGGCCGCCAGGCTTCGCGAAGAAACCGCACCGGTTGCGGCCACAGATAGTCGCGGAGTCGGCCTCCCCGCACCCAAGCCCAACTCAAATAGATCATACCCGCGACCACCATGAACCAAGCGCTCGTTCGCAGCGTGGCGGTCTGGGGGTTGTTGGCTGAAAGCAGCTCCGCCGTGTAGGCCCAGTAGGTGACCAAGCGGATTGGTTGGGCGACCAGGTAGATCGCCAGCAATGCCATCACCAAGCGGCTGGCTGGGGTTAGCAGAATGAGACTATCGCGGATGCGGCCCCCGCGACCGAGCCGACCAGAGACTTCGAAGAAATATCCGAGTGAAGCAAGTTGCAACACCGGCACCACGCTGATGAGCGCCAGTAAGATCACCAAGCAGGCCAGTTGCAGGGGAGCGACGATGGTGTAGTGCCAGCAATTGCCAAGCCATCGCAGTGCGGTTCGCCACACGCCCGTTGATTTGGGAGCCGAGACTAACTCAGCGACGAACAGGCTGGTTCCTGCGTTGTTGTTGTCCGCGGGGGCTAATTCGGCCTGCACAGGTCCGGCTGATGACTGGTTGTCAGTCTGGGAAATGTCGGGCTGGGAATCGCTGATCAGCGTCGCTGGAAACAACGAGGCGGGGGGACTTGGCGTCAATTCGGGGCCCAGCTCCGGTTCGCGGGACATCGGGACGCCTCCCTCGGCAGTGAGAAAATGAATGATTCGCCCAAGCATGACAGATGATGGACTATCCTAGTCTATTCGTGCTTACTTTCGAAAACTTGCCAGAGTTGCAATCGATTCTCTGCAGATTGGGAAAAAATGGCGAATTCTCGCACATCCACTGAGCATCCCGTGAACTTGAGGTTAGCTATGTTCAACCGACGCACCCTGGCCGTCATCTGTCTGCTGGCGGTTTGCCAAAGCTGGCTGGCGATTGGTTTTGCCGCTGGTCAGCAGCCCGAGGCGAAAGCCCAGCGACCGCATGTCATCTTAGTGATGGCTGACGATATGGGTTGGGGGCAGACGGGATATCGAAATCACACGCTGTTGAAAACACCCCATTTGGACGCGATGGCCACGGCCGGTTTGCGATTCGAGCGATTTTACGCCGGCGCGCCCAATTGTTCGCCGACCAGGGCAACCGTTTTGACAGGGCGTACGAACGATCGCACCGGGGTGGAAAATCACGGCTTTGGCATGCAGCCCCACGAGTTGACGTTGGCCGCCGCGCTGGCCGAAGCTGGATACGCGACGGGACATTTTGGCAAATGGCATCTAAATGGGCTGCGTGGCCCGGGGGTGCCAATTTTTGCTGACGATCCGTTAAATCCAGGGAAATTTGGTTTTCAGTCGTGGGTATCGGCGACTAATTTTTTTGATCGCGATCCTTTGCTCAGTCGCCAAGGTGAATTCGAAGCGTTTGAGGGAGATTCCTCGGAGATTATTGTCGATGAGGCTTTACAGTTCCTTCGTCAACGTGCGGCTGACCAGCCTTGTTTGGCGGTCGTTTGGTATGGCAGTCCACACAGTCCTTGGGCGGCAACGGCGGAGGACCGGGAAGCTTTTCCAGAGTCGATGACGCCGCAGTCCAAGCATCATTATGGTGAGCTGGTGGCGATGGATCGCAGCATTGGCAAGTTGCGGGCCGGGCTTCGCGAACTGGGGATTGCTGAGAACACGCTACTGTGGTTTTGCAGTGACAATGGTGGTTTGCCGCAGCCACAGCCGAGCACGGTTGGTCCGCTGCGAGGTTTTAAAGGGAAGATGTTTGAAGGTGGTTTGCGAGTCCCGGGGATCATCGAGTGGCCTGCCGTTATCGATCAGCCTCGCATCACCGAGTACCCGGCCTGCACGGTCGATATTTTTCCCACCCTGGTGGATGCGTTGCAGTTGCCGAAAACCGTGATGTTGCAGCCGCAAGATGGAATCAGTTTGCTGCCGTTGATGCGAGCTGAGATCGGCTTGCGGGAAAAGCCGCTGGGATTTCGTCACACCGGGCGAACGGCTTGGATTGATAACGACTGGAAGATTGTCAGCGCGGAGGTCGGCAAGCGGGGATTTGCGCTCTATAATTTGGCCCAAGATGAAGGGGAAACGACCGATGTTTCGCAGCAGCATCCGCAGCGTTTTCAGCAGATGGTCGATCAACTGACGGAGTGGAGCGATACGGTCGACGCCAGTGCTGCGGGGCAAGATTATGCGGTCGATGTCTTCAATCGTGCCGATTCGCAGCCGCGTGTGTGGAGCGAAGAGGCAGCCTATCAACCTTATCTGTCCGAATGGCAAAAGCGGCCCGAACTAGCGGGTTGGTTACGAAGAAATTAGCGAAGGATCGGATCGAGCATGCGCACGCCGTTGGCTTGGAAAAACCTCACGGGTAACCCCCGGCGTTTGATCTTGGGCGCCGCCGGAGTCAGCTTTGCGGCTGTGTTGATGTTCATGCAGAATGGCTTTCAAGGCGCTTTGTTGGAGAGTCCCGTGCAGATCGTGGATCTGTTTGCTGGCGATTTGTTTGCCACCAGTTCGACGCGATACGCTTTGGCGGCGGAAAAACGGTTCCCTGCCAGACTGTTGACGCAGGCCCGGGCGGATGCGGACGTGGCAGCGGCCGAACCGGTGATGATCGAGCGCGCCACCGCTCTGATTCGTGTGCGGGGGCATCGCCAACGCTCAATCCGCGTGATTGGTGTGGAGCCGGAGCCAAACTTGTTCAGAGACCCCCAGTTGCGGGAAGTGGTTTCTCGGATGCATTCCGTCGGCACGGCCATTGTCGATGTTCGCAGCAAGCCACAATACGGGTTTGACATTGCCGATCCGGCGGCCCTAGCAAGCCAGCAAATTGAACTTATGGATCGTCGGCTGCGAATAACGGGAACGATGGAACTCGGCACCGATTTCGCGCATGATGGAAATTTGCTGGTCAGCCGTCAGACGCTGGCTCGCTATTTTCCTTTTCGGGGCCAAGGAAAACCGGAGAGTGTCGTCGACTTTGGGCTGATTCGCTTGCGACCAGGCGTCGATCCGGTTGCCGCTGCCCAACGTTTGACCGCTTTGGCGCCGGAACAGTGGCGAGTGGTTCCTCGGCAACGACTGATTCAAGCCGAAATGGACTTTTGGGATTCAAAAACACCGATCGGTAAGATTTTTAACGTTGGCGTGCTGATGGGTTTCGCGGTTGGTGTAATTATTTGCTATCAGATTTTATATACAAACATCCAAGATTCGCTTCCCGAATTGGCGACTTTGAAAGCAATGGGATACACCGGTGGTTTTTTTGTCAGCTTGGTGGTTCGGCAGGCGATCTATTTATCGGTGATTGGATTCCTGCCCTCGGTGTTGATCAGTTGGGCCTTGTTCGGCGTCTTGCAGAGTTGGGCCGGATTGCCAATCTTCGTCACCCTGCCTCGCGTTACCACTGTTTTTCTGTTAACCCTCGTGATGTGTATTGTCAGCGGATTGTTGGCGCTCCGCAAATTGCTGCAGGCTGATCCCGCCAGCTTGTTTTGAGTAGAACTCCCGCAGGCTCTCAAAGTTCACTCCCCTGAAACGCTAATCCTGAAACAGCCAGCACCTTTTGAATATGCCTGATCCTGCGAAATCAACGGCGGTCGTGATCAAACGAGTTGCCGCAGTTGCCGTGGTGGTGTTGTTGATGTTGGCCGCTGCCGTGGCGGCGGACTATTGGCGATCGGCGCTCCCTCCCGACACCGTTGCGACGTACGTCGGGCGGGCGTCTTGCGTTGACTGTCATCAAGCCGAAGCGGCTGCTTTTCAAGACTCGCATCACGATTTGGCGATGGATCACGCCACCAGTCAAACCGTGTTGGGTGATTTTAATGATGTAACTTTTGAACATCATGGGATCATCAGCCGCATGTATCGTGATGGCGAACGGTACATGATTCATACCGAAGGTCCCGACGGCAAGATGGCCGACTTCGAAGTCGAGTATGTGTTCGGTGTCGAGCCGTTGCAACAGTATATGGTGGAGTTCGATCGGGATGAAAAGACACCCGCCGATGCGCTCGCCCGGTTGCAGGTTTTGCGGATCAGCTGGGATACGGTGCGGGGACGTTGGTTCTACTTAGCACCGCCCGATGTCGAAGAAAAGTTAGCCCCCGATGACGATTTGCACTGGACCGGCATTGCCCAGCGTTGGAACACGATGTGTGCGGAATGTCATTCAACAGATTTGCAACGCCATTATGATCCGCAAACGCAACGTTATGCGACCACGTACAGTGAGATCGATGTCAGCTGTGAGGCTTGCCATGGACCGGGTAGCACGCACGTCCAGTTGGCAAACTCGCGTTCGCTGTTTTGGGATCGTAATCTGGGATTTGGGCTCGCACCGTTGAAAGGAGACGACGCCGAGTTGCAGATTCAGGCCTGTGCTCCCTGCCACAGCCGGCGTGGCATTTTGGCCGGTGGGTTCCAAGCTGGGGACGCCTACTGCGACTTTTATGAACCGTCACCCCTGCGACAAATGCTCTATCACGATGATGGCCAGATCCTCGATGAAGTCTACGTGCATGGTTCGTTTGTGCAGAGCAAAATGTATCATAAAGGGATTCGTTGCAGTGACTGTCACGATCCTCATTCGCTCAAATTAAAAGCTCCCGGCAATCAAGTCTGCACCTCGTGTCACCAGCATCCGGCGGGGAAGTATGACACGCCGTCGCATCATAAGCATGCTCCTGGTAAACCAGGTTCGGCTTGTGTCGATTGTCATATGCCCGAGACGACTTACATGGCGGTCGATCCGCGACGTGACCACAGTTTGCGAATTCCCCGTCCCGACCTGTCGGTCTCCTTGGGGACCCCTAACGCTTGCACTGGATGTCACTTAGATGCAGCGAACGTGGCAGCAGAGCTGCGGGATGGGCTGGTCGACTATGCCGCTTGGCAGTTGGCGGCCAAGCAGGAGCCACAAATTGCGGCCGAGATCAGCCGCGTGGACGCGTGGTGTGATCAAGCTTGTGATCAATGGTACGGGGCGACGCGGAATCGCGAGCCCCATTATGCCGAAGCGTTGCACGCTTTTCGCAGCGGGGACAACGATGGTGTGCAGCGGTTGGCCGAGTTGGCAGCGGCCGCCAAATCGATGCCGGCAATTGCCCGTGCGACCGCATTGGACGAGCTGGCGAACTTGCCCGATCTGAGTCAGTTGGCGACCAGCACCAGAGCAGCACGGCAATCGCTGGAAGATCCCTCGCCAATCGTGCGGGCTGCGGCGATCCGCGCGTTGGCTGCGGAGCGTTACCGTCAAGACGGCCAATCGCGGCTGGCCGGCACGCTCGGTCCCAGTTTGGCCGATCCGTCCCGTTTGGTGCGTACCACGGCGGCGCGGACGTTGGCCTCGACGGGCGCTTTTCGATCGCTAACTCCGGCGATGGCAAAAAAGTTTGAATCAGCGATTGATGAAGTCAAAGCGGGTATTTCCCAGATCGCCGATCGCGCTGCCGCTCATCTCGATTGGGCGCTGTTGTGCGAATCGCTGGGGCGCGTGAAGGAGGCGGTGGATGCCTATAAGATTGCCATGCAAGTGGAACCGGGGATGGTCGGGCCGCGAAGCAATTTGGCCGGGCTGTTGGATAATTTATTGAATGCCCGGCAGCAGTCCGGTCAGCTCAGCTCACAGGAGGCTGCCGCGACTCGCGAAACAATCGCCACCTTGCGCCGGCAAGAATTACCGTTGATCGAACGCGATGCGAAGTTGGCTCCCGACAATGCCGTGCTGCAGTACCGGTTGGGGATGGCCTACTATTTGGCGGGTCGCATGGAAGAGGCGCTCGCGTCGTTAGAGCGAAGTTGCCAACTCGCGCCCGAGAACGAAGACTTTTCCATGGCTGTGAGGCTGCTGAAGGAAAAGCTGGATGATCACTGAAGCCGGTACACCAGCCAGCGCTGGTGTGTAGCCTTTCGGCGATTCGGGGGTGCGCATGGACAGCCAATGCCGGTGCACCAGCGTGCGCTGGTGTACCGCCTTTTAGCGATTCAGGTGCATAAAAAACAGGCCGGCTAAAGCCGGTACACCAACGAGCGCTCGTGTGTAGCCTTCAGGCGACTCCGGGGTGCGCTTGGCCGGCTGAAGCCGGTACACCAGCGCGTGCGCACGAATTGGCGTTTTTCTGAGTGGGCTCAGTAACCTGAGCTGCCGATTGGCCGAATTAGCGGCGAGCTTTTTTCGTCTTCGCGCCGCCTTGGCGGACTTTGAAGCGCGGGTTGCTCTTGCAAATGACGTAGATGCGACCGCGGCGGCGGACGACCTGGCAATCAGGGTGTCGGTATTTGAGCGCTCCGATTGAGCTGACAACTTTCATGGGTGGGCTTTCCCAGCAGGTACGGTATTTTCCATATCGATGAATCGCGTATTCTACGCGGTCGCGATTTGGTCGCAATGTCACTTTTCCGGTTTCCCGATTTGAGTTTGGTGAGGACTGTTGTGCGAATAGCCTATTTTGACTGCTTAAGTGGCATTAGCGGGGACATGACGCTGGCCGCATTGATCGACGCCGGGGTGCCCGCGGAGCAAATTCAAGCCGGAATTCGCTCTCTGGGTTTGGGCGAACTGAACTTGGTGGTGCAAACGGTAAAAAAATGTGGTTTTCGAGCTACTCACATCCAGGTGCAGCATCCCCCCGAGCATGCTCATCGCCATTTGCACCACATCGAGGCGATGATTGATGCCGCTGGCGAGATCGATCAAGACGCCAAACAGTTAGCCAAGCAGATTTTTGTTCAGTTGGGTGAGGCGGAGGCCCGCGTGCATGGAACCACGATTCAAAAAGTGCATTTTCATGAGGTGGGAGCGGTCGATTCGATCGCCGACATCGTGGGGGCGGCGATTGGATTGAGGTATTTAGAGATCGATGCGTGCGAAGCTTCTCCGGTGCCGACGGGGACGGGTTTTATCGAGATCGCTCACGGACGCGTTTCAATTCCCGCTCCGGCAACCGCCGAGCTGTTGCGGGGTGTGCCCTTGGCAGCCAGTGACGTGACCAGTGAACTCACCACGCCGACTGGGGCGGCGATTTTGAAAACGGTCTGTCGTCAGTTTGGGCCGTTGCCGGCGATGACGGTGGAATCCATTGGTTACGGGGCGGGCACTCGCGATTTGGAGGGGCAAGCGAATGTGCTGCGGTTGCTAGTTGGCAGCAGTCAGGAATCTGCGCTGGGGTTTCCGGTGGAGGTCGATCAGGTAATCGTCGTGGAGGCGAATATTGACAACACTGCCGGGGAAGATTTGGCCAATTGTATTCGCCTGTTGTGGGAGAGTGGCGCGGTCGATGTTTTCCAAACCCCCTGCCAGATGAAAAAAGGTCGGTCAGGCGTGCTGGTCAGTGTGCTCTGTGCCGCGTCGCATTTGCCCGCGATCGAGGCAACTTTATTTACTCACAGCGGCACGATCGGGGTGCGGCACCAGCGGATGTCGCGACACAAGTTGATTCGCCGCCCGCACAGCGTGGAAACTTCTTTGGGAATCATGCGGGGAAAATGCGTTTGGTTGCCCGCCGGCGAGTGGCGGTTCGCCGTCGAGTTTGACGATGCCGCCTTGGTCGCGGCGGCACATGGGAAAACGATGTTGGAAGTTCGCCGGTTGGCTGAGCAGGCGTTTTTGGCCGATGAACCACTGCCACCGCCGCCCGCCGCGAAAGAGCGATCGTGAGCATTCGCTATAACCGGCATATTTTCTGGCGAGTTGCGGAGTCGTGTGGTGGCCAGACGAAAGAGAAAGGTGACGAAGTAGAAGAGTGCTGCGTCGGTGTTCACAGATCCCCACTTGTCCGCTGTTTGGTAAACCGTTGTGTTGGAGTCCTCCGAGCGATTGATGGCAGGGCTGTCCGTAAATCTGAAAGATTTGCAGGGTGCGCCTTGGGAAGCTCAGGCCATGATGTTGGCTGGCATCGGGTTGATGATTTGGGTGTTGTTCCGTCGGCACCTCAAACTGCGGGCACGGTCGCGGGCTCACGATCGTCAGCATCAGCGTCAGCAGGTTGAGCAGCGTCGGTTGTGGGAAACGCAAACGAAGTCGGGTGCCCCGCTGGCCGACGCGCCGATCGCCGTGGCTCGTTGGCAAGCCGGGATGTTTGATCTGCAGCGTGACTTGAAAGCCGAGTTGGAAACCAAGATAGCCGTGCTGCAGTCGGTCGTACGCCAAGCCGACCAGCGGATCGCTCAGCTGGGCCAGTTGCAAGCGGCCAATTTTCCGGCAACGCACCATGCTGGCCTCAGCAGCGAAAAGCAGGGACAGCCCGTCGCGACTGTGGGGACCTCCGCGACTGAGAGGCCCTTGGTGACTGAGCAGCCCGTCAGGACTGAGGCGGCATCGCTGGCTCGCCAAGCGGAAGAGGTGCGGCAGTTGTCCGCTTCCGGTATGAGCTTGACCGAGATCGCTGACCGCTTGGGAATCAGCCTGGGTGATGCTGAATTTCTGCAAGGTATCGGCTGAGCTGATTGGCGACGGCACTTCCCCAGGCGATTGCGCTGTGTTACCACAGAGAGGCTGTGTTAGTTCGGCAAGCTGATGCTGTCAGGAGAAAAACCGCTGGGGTATTTCTCGATCGTTCGCCAAATCGAGTGTAAGAAAACAAGTTATGGCAGTGTTGCTGCAAATTAAGAACGCGTACAAAGCATACGGGGACCAAGTCTTACTCGACGGCGCTGATGCCACCATCACGGATGACGAAAAAGTTGGCTTTATCGGTCGCAATGGAGCGGGAAAGTCGACATTGCTGCGAATTTTGCTAGGCGAAGAGGAACTCGACTCGGGAGAGATCATCAAGCATCCTCGGTTGCGGGTTGGCTATCTTCGTCAGCACGATCCGTTTGAGCCACAAGAGTCGGCGCTTGATTTTCTTATGCGTGACAGCGGCCAACCTGATTGGAAATGTGGCCAAGTCGCCGGTCAATTTGAGATCAAAGGCAATTATTTGGATGGCCCGGTCAGCTCCCTTTCGGGTGGCTGGCAGACGCGGGTCAAATTGGCCGCGTTGTTGCTGCACGAACCCAATTTGTTGCTGCTCGACGAACCGACCAACTTTCTCGACCTCCGCACCCAAATTTTGCTAGAGCACTTTCTGCGTTCCTTCAAAGAAGCTTGTTTGGTGGTTTCGCACGATCGAGCGTTTTTGGGCGCGACCTGTGGCCACACGTTGGACCTTTCCCGCGGCAAGTTGACTGTCTTTCCGGGCAAGGTTGAGGCTTTTCTGGAGAATCAGGAAGAGCGGCGGGAGCACGACCGGCGAGTGAATGCGGCGGTGCTGGCGAAGAAACGTCAGTTGGAAGAGTTTATCGCCAAGAACCGGGCCAGAGCCAGCACCGCTGCGCAAGCGCGCTCCAAGAGCAAGCAGTTGGAACGGCTGGAACTGTCGGAGATCGAGACCGATGAACCATCGGCCGTGATTCACGCCCCCGATGTCGAACCACGCAAAGGGCCCGCGCTGCGCTGCGAGCATTTGGCGATCGGCTATCCTGACCACACGGTGGCCAAGGACATCAACGTGGAAATCGAGCATGGATCTCGAGCCGCGATTGTGGGTGATAACGGTCAGGGAAAGACAACTTTTCTGCGGACGATCGTGGAGTCGCTGCCACCCTGCGGGGGCTCGTTCAAATGGGGATATGGCTGTGACATCGGCACCTATGCCCAGCACGTTTACAGCAGCTTGCCCGCGAAACTGACGGTGCAGGAATATTTGGAAAACGAAGCCGCACCGGGGACGAAAACTCAGCAAGTGCTCGATATGGCCGGTGCCATGTTGTTCCGTGGTCCCAACGTTAAAAAGAAGATCAAAGTCCTCTCCGGAGGCGAGCGAGCCAGGTTATGCATGGCCGGTTTGTTGTTGAGCAACCACAATGTGCTGATCCTTGACGAACCGGGTAACCACCTCGATGTGGAGACGATCGAAGCGCTCGCCGACGCGTTGCTCAAGTTCAAAGGTACGGTGATCTTTACCAGTCACGATCGACACTTTATGAGCCGCGTGGCCAGTTGTGTGATTGAAGTCCGCGACGGCCACGTGATCGACTATCGCGGCGACTATGAAGCGTACGTCTATCAAGTCAATAAAGAGATTGAAGATGGCGAACGCGAACAGGCAAAGTTAGCCGCGGGAGCTTCCTCAGCCGGGGAGAAATCATCATCCACCGGTAAGGTAAAACAAGCTGCACGCGGTGGCAAGGAAGAGCGTCAGTTGCGGAAAGAAATGTCGAACATCGAACGTTCCATCCAAAAGTTTGATGAAGAAAAGAAAGCCATCAATGCTAAATTGATGACCACCACCGTGACCAATGAAGCTGTCAAGCTGCACGAACAACTGACCGCGATCTCGGAACAGTTAAGTGCCGCGGAAGAACGCTGGTGCGAGCTGCAAGAGATACTAGGCGTCTGAAAGTCAGAGTCGCTTTTCGCTCCGCCGAAAGTCTAACCAACTCCGCATAAGTCATTAAACAAAACAAAATGAGATCACCACGCTTAGCGTCAGCGGCTGGCCGGGACCCCGTCAGTCGCAGCCTGTTTCGCCGCGGTGGTCGCCATTGCTCGTTGAGCCACTTCGACAATCGTTTTCACGAATTCCCGTTTCGTCGGGATCTCCACTTGATTGAGATCGAGCGCCAGATCACGCATGCCCGACGGATTCCGCTCGGCTCCCTGGGAGATTTGCGCGAGGAATTTTGCCGTCTCGACAAAGTTGTGATCAGCCGTCTTGCCAATCAGTCCCGATAGCGTACGAGCCAACAGATCGGCGCCGAAGTTGTCGAGCTGAATAAAGCAGTCCAGCGTACCCCGCACGATCGCTTGACCGGCCCCGTTGTCGGCGTACTCGCTGCGGAGGATAAAGACCCCGCTGCCGGTGATTTTCCTGGGGGCCAAACCACCCGTGTACAGCCCGTTGGCAACGAACACGTGCGTCTTGCTATCCCCGTAGACCAAATCGATTTTGCACTGAGTGCCCGCGCTGTCATCGGCCAAAAGTTGATAGGGGCCGACTCTCTGGGTCTGCACTTTGGAAACTTCCATGCGCTCCCAAATGCCCACGATCACTTCTGGATGGCGGACCAAAAACAAGAACATCTTGGGATCACAATCGATGGTTTGCGCCGGCAATCGGCGGTACATCGTTGGTCGTTCGGCGATGTTGCGAATCCGAGCCGACGCGGCAGGGGTCAGGCGGTCAAAGGGGACTGCTTGTAGCGCTTCGCCGCGCTCATCCCCGGCGCCGGCGGTAACTCCAGGGGCGAAACCGGACAGCAACACGATAGCGACGAAAAATATCGCTGGCTGATTCAGTTTCAGGCAAATTTGGCTAAAGCGCGGCATGCGAACCCCAAGGCGAGTCAATCGGTGATTAACCGGCGCATCTGACGACAGGAATAATGGCTCTCAGCCACTAAAGCCGCGCGATATCATCCCGCCGCTGCTAGCATTATCTTTTCGGCTGTCTTCTGTCAGGCCATGCAATAAAAAAGGCCAGCCCCATAATTCTGGCTGCTGCGAAATATCCGATCCTGACTAATCCGCGCAGGTTAACGGCGGTAATGTACTTTTGATCAAATTTGGTGCATGTGCAAAAGGCCACCTTAAATTGTCTCGGGCATTCAGCTCAGTCCCCTCGTCACCTGGCCCTGGATATCGATAATCGAGTTTGCCGAATCGCTGCGATGCGGATCACCGGGATAAACTCTTGCTGTTTGCCGCGATACTGATACCCCTTCACTCACAGTTAGGAATTTGTTGCCATGGCTAAGAAGTCAATCGATGCTGTCGACGTGGCTGACAAAGCGGTTTTGATGCGAGTCGACTTCAACGTTCCGCTCGACGAACATCAGCAGATCACTGACGACCGCCGTATCCGGATGGCGTTGCCCTCGATCAATTCAGTCCTCGGCAGGGGCGGCAAGCTGATTCTTTGCAGCCACTTAGGGCGTCCTAAAGGGGAGGCCAGTGACAGTAAATACAGTTTGCGTCCGGTTGCCCGCAGGCTTTCGGAGTTGCTTGATCGGCCGGTGGAATTTGCCACCGACACGGTGGGTGAGGACGCGGTGGCAAAGGTAGCCGCGTTACAGGACGGCGGCGTCTTGTTGCTGGAAAATCTGCGTTTCAATCCCGGTGAACAGCAGGGCGACGCAGAGTTTGCCGGCAAGCTGGCCGCGATGGCTGATGTCTACTGCAACGATGCTTTTGGAACTTGCCACCGGACCGATGCGTCGATGGTTGGGGTGCCGCAAGCGATGGGGGATAAACCTAAAGTATCTGGCCACTTGGTCGCCAAAGAGATCGAGTATCTAAGTGATGTGATGCAGGCCCCTCAGCATCCTTTCGTGGCCATCGTTGGTGGTGCCAAGGTCAGCGACAAGATCAAGGTAATTGATAACTTGTTGAGCCTGTGTGATAAAGTTCTCATCGGCGGCGCCATGGCTTACACATTTTCACTAGCGCGGGGCGGTAGTGTTGGTGAGAGCCTGGTTGAACGCGACAAGGTGGATTTGGCGAAGGAATTAATCGCTAAGGGTGGCGACAAGTTAGAGCTACCTTTAGATACGCACTGCGGTGATGATTTCAGTAGCGATTGCAACAAGCAAGTTGTGGCCGCAGGTGAGATTCCCGACGACTGGGAAGGCCTTGATATTGGTCCGCAAACCGCTGCCCGTTATGCGGACATTATAAAGAGCGCTAAGACTGTTGTCTGGAACGGGCCGATGGGTGTCTTTGAAATGCCACCCTTCGATGCCGGCACCAAAGCGGTTGCCCAAGCGATCGCCGATGGGGACTCGACCAGCATCATCGGTGGTGGAGATAGCGCGGCAGCCATTGAACAATTGGGATTCGCCGATGATGTCAGTCACGTCAGCACCGGCGGCGGAGCCAGTTTGGCAATGATGGAGGGCCAGCGATTTGCCGCCGTCGACCTATTAGATGAAGCTTGATAGCTGAGGACTATGCCAGCAACGCGGCGGTTTGTGCCGCGATCGCTTGTTCTTCCGCGGTGGCCACAATCAGCAGGCGGCATCGCGAACTAGCGGCGGCGATATCAGCCACGTTACTTGCCGCAAGTCCCAGCTGATTTTTTTGCTCGTCTAACTCGATGCCAAATGCTGTCAGACGTTCGACAATCTGCCGCCGCACGGCGGGCGAGTGCTCGCCGACTCCGGCGGTAAAGACGATTGCATCGACGCCACCGAGCACGACTAGGTAGGCGCCCAGGTATTTGCGGATGCGATGAACGTAGATGTCGAGCGCGGCGGAGGCTTGCGCATCGCCGTCATCAATCCGTTGCAATATCGCTCGCATATCAGTCTCGCCACATAGACCTTTCAAGCCACTTTCCCGGTTCAGCAGCGAATCGATTTCAGCGGGGGATAAGCTTTCCCGCTCCATCAGCACGCCCGGAATGGAAGGATCCAAATCTCCGCAGCGGGTGGCCATGACCAGGCCTTCCAAGGGCGTAAAACCCATTGATGTTTCCATCGCCCGCAAGCCCAGTGACGCCGTCACGCTGGCGCCTCCGCCGAGATGCAAGGAAATGATCCGCGGTGGCGAAGTGGAGTCCGTCTCCGGGGACCAGCCTAGAGAGTGACAAGCCAACCGCGTGACATATTCGTGTGATGTACCATGTGCACCATAACGTTTAATTTGATGTTTTGCCGCTAGGTTCGCGGGAATCGC
Source organism: Kothea flammea (assembly GCF_052161645.1). Lineage (GTDB taxonomy): Bacteria > Planctomycetota > Planctomycetia > Pirellulales > Pirellulaceae > Laterigemmans. Next base: position 7,646,954 of record NZ_CP197414.1, on the reverse strand, counting down.
ATACTGGGCGGCGGCTGGTGGCAAGTTGGCAAAGTAGGCTGTGTCAAAAATCATGACATGGGGGATTGAACGCGCAGTGCGGTATAATGATTCCAAAACTCGGCGAGCGGGTGGGTTATGCAGTGGAGCCAGCGAGTCCAATCTGCAGAGTTGCTCGAGTGCTGTTTGATCGACTCGAGTCGGTTGTTGAAACAACTCGCCCCCTTGTACCAACCGGTGCCCGATTGCTTCAACCGAGTCGTTGTAGACCGCCTGCCAGGCTAACTCGGCGGCACGATCGTGGTCCGTTGCTTCACCGCCAGCTTGTCCAATGCGATCAATGGTACCCTGGCACTCCGTGATGCCGGCTTGCGTGTCAATCCGCGCATACTTGAGCGTGGTGCTACCAACGTTAAAGACGACGACTCGCATGAGGCTTGGCTTCCAATCCTTTGTGAAAATGGTTTGTGATTCCAGAAACTAGCAACGCCAAAATGCTGCTTGCTCCTACCGTCAAGCAACCAAGGGTAAATACTCGCGCCGCAGCCGATGCGGGCCACAATAACATTGGGATGAGCATCAATGACCAGGATACCACAAATACGGCAAACGCCAGCCAATGCCAACGCTTGGTAAAACGCCACGTCGTGCTGTTCGAGCTATTGGCAATCATCAGGCCTCCCCGCCAGGAACGATCGGAAACTATGTCGCTTTTCGCGGAACTCAAGACGACGGTAAACCACCAGTCGGTTCATCACGGCGAATGTTCCCAGTATATCTGCTCGCACTGGTGGGCTTCCAGTGCGGAAAAATGCCCACGGGAAAATGCGAGCAACGTGCGGTCGATTGCGTTATTCTGGAGGCTGACCCTGCAATGATTACGAGAACTTGCTCCAGCCGCCGAGGACGCTGAACAGACATGCGAACTTTCTTTTTCGCGACGCTGGCCATGCTGTGTTGTGTTTGCACTGCTAACGCTGCTGAACCGTTTCCAAAGTTTAAAGCGATCACCTTAGACGCCAACGTGGGCAAACTGTGTTACGCGGTAACTTTGGCTGATGTCGATGGTGATGGAGATCAGGATGTCGTCGCAGTCAGTGAGAGTCGAGTGCTTTGGTACGACAATCCCTCCTGGCAGCAGCATACGATTATCGATGGTCAGACACCGCAAGATAACGTCTGCATTGCGTCTTACGATATCGATGGCGACGGTCGCATCGATTTTGCTTTGGGAGCGGGGTGGACCAAACAGGGGACGATTCACTGGCTGACCCGCTCGGGAGCGAGCGACGGTAGCTGGAACGTTCACTTCATCGGTCAGGAGCCATGGTTGCACCGCATGCGGTTCGCGGATGTGTTGGGGAAGGGAAGACCACAGTTGGTCGTTTCACCATTGAATGCGACGCAGGGGGACGGCGTTCGCTTGACGGCGTTTCAGATCCCTGACAACGCGGTGAGCGAGCGCTGGAAGCCGACGGTGATCAGCGGCAACCTCAACCGCATGCATAATCATTACCATGCCGATCTGGATGGCAACGGCACGGTCGATACGTTGACCGCTTCCCGTGAAGGAATTCACTGGGTCCATCAGCGCGGCGGCATGTGGCAGCAGGTAAAGCTCGGGGCCGGCATCACGGCGGCTGATCCAAACGATGCGGGTGCCGGTGAGATAAAAGTGGGACATTTGGCTAGCGGGCGTCGTTTTCTGGTCACCGTTGAACCGATGCACGGGCACACCGTAACGGTCTACTTGGAGCCGGCTGAGCAGACCCAGCCTTGGGTGCGTCACGAGATCGCGACGGGATTTGTTCGCGGACACGCTTTGTGGCCAGCCGATATTGACGGCGACGGCGATGACGAGGTTGTGTTTGGACACAGCGACACGCCCGAGACCTTCGGCGTTATCATCTTTGATGCCAGCGCCACCGATGACAGCACCACGAATGCGAGTGCAGCTGATGGTGGTGCAGCAGAGGGCACAGTCTGGCAGAGACACGTTGTCGATTCCGGCAGGATGGCCTGCGAGGACTTAATCGTTGCCGACCTAACCGGAGACGGTAAGCTCGATATCGTTGCCGGGGGCAGAAGCACTCATAACGTGAAATTATATGTCCAGCAACCGAGCGCCCCGTAAAGTCGCCTTTCGATCCGCGAAAGTATGCGAAAGTCCGCAAAATTCGCAGAAATTAAGCGAATAGCTGCTTTCAAGTGGCAAAAGACGATACTTATTTTCTGATCGTTCCTCAGACAGAGTTCTGCGCCTGAATTGCCGTGATGGCGACTGTGTTGACAATATCGGGAATGGTGCAGCCGCGAGACAGGTCGTTGACCGGTTTTCGCAAGCCTTGCAAGATGGGACCGATCGCCAGCACATCGGCTGAGCGTTGCACGGCTTTATAAGTGTTGTTGCCGGTGTTGAGATCGGGGAAGATAAAGACCGTCGCTCGACCAGCGATTTTGCTGCCGGGCAACTTGGTTGCGGCGACGGCCGGATCGATAGCCGCATCATATTGCAGTGGTCCTTCCACGGGAAAGTCCGGATGTTGTTCCAAGAGCATGCGAGTTGCCTCCCGCACCCTCTGGACATCTTCTCCTTGACCACTTGCCCCAGTGGAGTACGACAACATTGCCACGCGTGGATCGATGCTGAATTGCTGTGCGGTGGCGGCGCTGCTGAGGGCGATTTGAACCAACTGTTCCGCGGTGGGATTGGGAATCACCGCGCAATCACCGTAAACCAGCACGCCAGTTGGCAAACACATCAGAAAGACGCTGCTAACCACCGTCACGCCAGGTTTGGTTTTTATGAATTCGAATGCCGGCCGAATGGTGTTGGCGGTGGTGTGCGCCGCACCGGAGACCATGCCCCCGGCCATCGAGCGATGCACCATCATGGTTCCGAAATAGCTGACCTCCAACATCCGGTCTCTGGCCGCTTCCAGGGTAATTCCTTTATGTTTTCTCGCCTCATAATAAGTTTGGGCGAAATCATCACGCAGGGGACTCTCGGAGGGATCGATTAACTCAATGCCTTCGCGCTCTAGCGAAACACCGACTTGGCTCGCCGCGGCATGCATTGAGGAAATATCGCCCAGCAAGATGAGATCGGCCACATTGCGTCGACGAATGATGTCGGCGGCGCGAAGAATTCGAGGCTCCGTCCCTTCGGGCAGAACGATGCGGACGCGTTGTTGACTGGCGCGGCGGATCAACGAATACTCAAACAACATGGGAGTCATGCGTTGAGCCGTCGGCGCCTGCAGCAGTTTCGCCAGTTGTTCCGTATCAACATATTTTTCAAACAGACCGATCGCCGAATCAATTTTTCGCGGGGAGCGCAAGCTGATCTCGGCGCGTACTTCGGATGCTTTGGTGGCCGCGTTAAAGGTGTCGTCAGCGGACACCAAGATGGGAAGGGGGCCGTCATGGCGAACTAGGTCGAGCACTGAATCTCGCGGCATCAGCCCACCGGTGAGAATCACACCAGCCGGCGCTGGCGTGTCCTTGGTCAAGCTGGCCAACACGCAGCCGATCAAGATGTCGGAGCGATCGCCGGGAGTCATGATTAGGCTGTTGGCTTGCAAACGCCCCAGAAAATCGGGCAATTGCATGGCGGCAACTTTTAGGGCTGTAACCTCGCGATCGAGCGATTCCTCCTCGCCGTTGAGCAATTTAGCATCCAGGGCGGCCGCGATCTCACGCAACGTCGGCTGTCGCAGCAGCGGGTCTTCGCACAGCACGTAGACCGGTAACTCCCGATCGACTCCCGCGGTCGTCAACGCTTTGTGTAGTGCCGACAGTTGTTCCGGCAACACTTGGTTGATCAACGTCCCGAACAGTTGGCCACGACGGTCGAGCAAATTGTCGTTTCCGATTGCCACCGATTGAGTGCACTCCTCCACCGATTTGCCATGTGCCGAATAGACCGACATGATCGGACAGCCCAAGTTGACGGCAATGTCAGCATTTAACTCAAACTCGATTTCGGGAACCAGTCCTTGGAAGCTGGTCCCTTCCACGACAACAAAATCGTAGTTTTCTTGTAATGCTTTGTAACGCTGCTGAATCTCTTGCAGCATCGCTTCATAACGGTCAGCGGCTAAGAATTCGCGAGCCGTTTTGCGATTCATGCCAACCATTTGCTCGATGGGCATATCGAGCGCATACCGCGAGTGCAATAACTGGATACTTAGATCCTGCTCGGCAGACTCGCGGACGATTGGGCGAAAAAAAGCGACGCGTTCAAAACGTCTGCTGACCAATTCCATCAAACCGAGCGCCACCATCCGTTTGCCGGTGGCGCGTTCATTGGTAGCCAAGTAAAGGCTATCAGGCATGGACTATTCTCGTGATAATTGGCGGTTCAGAAATTGGACGGTAGAGCCTGGCGCTAGTTCGATCGCAACACGACGATTGAACGAGGTCGCAGCTGAAATTCTTGCTCGCGCACCAGCGGCTCGTCGCCAGCCTCATAAATGTCGTTTGGGCTGGCTTGGCTAGTGTCTACAACCAGTCTCCAGCGGTCGTCTTGATATTCCTGAATCGTAAAAGTGCGAGCTTGCGATTCGAGGTTGATCATGACATAGAGATCAATATCCTGTTGCGACTGGCCGGCCAGGGAATAAGCAAAGTGTCTTGACGATTCCGACCAATCGACCGTTGGGCCTGTTCCGTACCAGCGAACATCTTCGCGCCAATATCGGCTTCGGGCGATTGACGGATGGGCTTTTCGAAAGGCGATCATTTGGCGAAAAAAGCGGTGGTGGTCACGGTAGGTTTCCAGGCGGTTCCAGTCGAGCCAGGTTAATTCGTTGTCTTGGTTGTAAGGATTATTGTTGCCCTTCTGCGTGTGCAGAAATTCGTCGCCAGCACGGAACATGGGTGTGCCGTTGGCCAGCATCAACAGGCAGCAGAAATTTTTGACTTGTTGCAGTCGTAACCACAGCACTTCGTCAGGGACCTCTTCGTCTCCTTCCCAGCCACAATTCCAACTGTAATTTTCTTGATGTCCGTCGCGATTCTCTTCACCGTTGGTCCAGTTGTGACGCTCGTTGTAGGAGACTTGGTCATATAGCGTAAAGCCATCATGTGAGCAAACATAGTTGATGCTTTGAAAGGGGTGGCAGGCATCCATCAAAGTGTCTGGAAAGAGATCGTCGCTGCCGTAGAGTCTTCGCATCAGTCCGGAAACCAGCCCTGCATCTCCGCGGACGGCTCTTCGCACATCGTCGCGAAAATAGCTGTTCCATTGTCGCCATCGTTTACCGGGAAAAGCGGTTCCTAATTGATGCAAGCCGGCTGCGTCCCAAGGCTCGGCGATCAACCGGACGTTGCCCAGCCAAGGGTCGGCGCGGATTGAAGCTACCAGTCCTGATTCATCGGTCGATACCGATCCGTCACCATGACGGTTGAAGACGGAGGCAAGGTCAAACCGAAATCCATCGGCATGATATTCAGAAATCCAACTTCGCATGCTGTCCAGGATGATGCGGCTGACTTGGCGGTTCTTCGTATGCAAAGTGTTACCCGTGCCGGTGTAGTTCGCATACACTTTATCGGTGTCGGCGCTAATGATGTAGTATGTACTGTTGTCAATACCTTTGTAGCTGTAGCAGGGACCGTTGGAGTTGCCTTCGGCTGTATGATTAAACACCACATCTAATAAGACTTCGATACCAGCCGCGTGCAGCGCTTTGATCATGGTCCGCAGTTCATGAGCCGCGTGGTGCGGCTCGGTTGCGTATTGTGAGTGAGGTGCGAAGAAATTCAGCGGCATGTAGCCCCAGAAATTGCCCTCTTGAGGGTCATACTGGAAGATTGGCATCAGCTCCACGGCGGTGATACCAAGTTCCTTCAAGTAGGGTATTTTATCGACGACCCCCAGGAAAGTTCCGCGGCGATCGTGGGGCACCTGACTGCTGGGGCTTTGGGTGAAGCCTCGCACGTGCAGTTCATAGATGATTAAATCGTGCTCGTGGCGCGGAACCTTGTCGTCTTCCCAGTCAAAACCGTGGCCATTCCTGGTGAGCACCCCGAGTGGTGCTCGCCCCATGTTTGAGCCCGGTTTCATGGCCGCTTGGCGATCGAATTCCCGCGGAAAAAAAACTTGCTTGGCGTAAGGGTCGAGTAATAGTTTCTCGGCGTCAAACGCGTGCAGATCGAATCCTACGCCATGTTCGGGTCCTTCGATTTGATAGGCATAGTAAGTGGCGTCACCCAGTTCCTCGGCGGATAAGCGACAATGCCAGGCTCGGCCCGACTTATTCACCAAGTAATTCAGCTGGCGTCGCAGTGCGGGCCGATCTAACTCGCCGTCGTTGAACAGTAGCAACGAGACAGCGGTGGCATGTTTTGAGTATAGTGAAAAATTAAAAGCCTGCTCTTCCGCCAGCCATGTGGCGCCGAGGGGAAAGGGAGCGCCTTCGAGTGCTTGCCAGCTCTTCCGCATCGCAGATACCAATCTTCCGCAAGTTTATTCAGGTACCAAATTCGCTCTTTCCGTCAGGTCGATCGGTTCCCCAGCAGGGGTTGGGGTGACGGTGAGCGAATCAAAGGTCCACTTGCCTACTTCCCGCGTCGCAATCGCTCGCACGTTGGCCGAGCCATCAGGGCCCGAGACTGTGTAACTGAGATCGGCCGAGCCGCCGCTGTTTTCAAGATTGACGTTGCCCGTGGGAATCAGGCCGGCCTCGATGGGGGAGCCGATCAATTCCTGGACTTCCGCCGAGCTTTCCACGGTCTGTAGAGAACGTTGATAGGGTTCCGAGGATTTAATAATACCAAAGACCAGCATCAAAATCCCTGCAACCAAACCACCGCAGAGCAGAATGATCGCCGCCGCTGCGGCAATCCCGCAGCCAATTCCCCAGCCTAAACAGCCGCGGCGCGAATCGGGCGGCGCGGTTGTTGCCATGTCTTGCTTGAAGGGCTCGGTGGGGTGGGTGCTCATGGCGACGAACTCAGAGTGGCGAATGCTGACAAGAAAGATGGCTGTTTTCGGATTCGATTCCGTTCGGCACATTGTAGCCAAATTCAGACTCAGCAAGTGACATTCCACACCTGTTTTGCGATCTCTCGCTTTGCGATCTTGAATGACCCCTTTTTGATGAGTAGTGCTCCGCTTGGTGGAAAGGCAACGAAATGAAGGTTAAACTATTGTTTGAGGCGAGGTAATTTCCCCTACGGCAAACACTGGCGGATGCGATGCTGCGAATATTCTGCTCTTTGATGTGCTTTGCCATGCTTTCGTTAACGAGCCAGCGGGGGATCGGCGATGAGCCCTCAACGGTAGGCGTCGTGGCCGAGATGCCGGTGAGTGAGCAAGCCCAGCATTTTGTGTTTCGCGTGCTGCCTGTGCTGCGGAGCAAGTGTTTGGTTTGTCATGGAGACGATCCCGACGATTTGCGTGGCGAATACGACATGCGAACGCGTGCTGCTTTGTTGCGTGGGGGAGAGAGTGGCCAGCCCGCTGTGCTGCCTGGAAACGCGGCCGAGAGCCCGCTTTATCAGGCTGTCTGTTGGGATGGTTTGGAGATGCCGCCTAAAGAGAATGATCGGCTCGATGAACAGCAATGTGACAACATCGCAACTTGGATCGCGGGGGGTGCGATTTGGCTCGAGCCTGAACAGATTCAACAGATTGAGGCTGAGTATGCCGACCAGTGGTCGGTCGGCAACGGAATTCGCGTGGCGACGAGTGGTGGTCTTTCCGCAGATTGGACCAACCGCACTTATGATCCGGCAACACTGTGGGCGTATCAACCACTGAGCACCTATCAATCGTCGTCAAGCAATTTGCCGCGCGAGGACAATCCTCGGCGGGCTGATAGCAGCGGAACGATCGATCATTTTATTGAGCGGCGATTGCGAGATTTGGGCTTGCCCCCTGCCCCGCTGGCCGATCGCGCGACGCTAATTCGTCGCGCCACTTATGACTTAATTGGCTTGGCTCCGAGTGCTGCCGAGGTGCAGTCGTTTGTCGCGGATCCTCGCGATGATCATCAGGCTTTCTCCGCAGTCGTCGATCGCTTATTGGCCTCACCTCATTATGGTGAAAAATGGGGGAGGCATTGGTTGGATGTGGTGCGCTACGCGGACAGTTCAGGCTATGCCAATGATTATCATCGCGGTAACGCTTGGCGTTATCGAGATTATGTCGTGCGAAGTTTTAACGCTGATAAGCCTTTTGATCAATTTATTAGAGAGCAAATCGCGGGGGACGAAATCGATCCCAGTGATCCTGAAATGCTGATCGCCGTTGGTTTTCTCAGGATGGGGCCCTGGGAGCTCACCGGAATGGAGGTTCCCAAAATTGCGCGTCAGCGATTTCTTGATGATGTCACCAACAGCGTGGGTGAGACCTTTTTGGCACACTCGCTACAGTGCGCTCGTTGTCATGATCATAAGTTTGATCCAATCCCCACTCGCGACTACTACGCGATCCAAGCTTGTTTTGCCACAACTCAGCTGGTTGAACGCAGAGCCGACTTCTTGCCTGCGGAAAACTTAGCCGGGTTTGAGGAGCAAGCGTATTTGCAACAGCTGCAGCGTGAGCATCAACAGACGCTAGTTGAACTCGACCAACTTCAACTGCGGGCAGCCGATGAGTGGTATCAGCAACAGCAGCTCGATCCCACCGCTTGGCAACAAGCTGTCGCGGAGGTTGCCGATGCAGCGTCCGGTAATCAGTTTCGCAGAGCCCGTGGCAGGTTGCAGAAACAACAGGTCCCTGAAGCTCAGATTCCTCTCAAAGGCGTTGGCTTCCAACCGCAGGAATTTGGTCGGGAGCGAGTGGCTCGCAAAGGACTCGAACAATTGCGGTGGGAGCTGGATCGCTATCAGCCATTTGCGCTGAGCGTTTATGATGGTGGAACGCGACAGGTGAGTTCCGTCTCGGCGCCCCTTCGATTGCCCAAGTCGCCGTTGGAAACGGGTAATATAGAAAGCTCTCACATTCTGCTCGGTGGGGATCCATTTAGCAGCGGACCTGAGGTCCAGCCAGCAGCGCTCAGCCTGCTAGCCAATCAACTCTCCGCCGCGATTCCAGCGACTCCGGTCGGCCGCAGAACCGCGTTGGCCGAGTGGATTGCTTCGCCGCAGAATCCTTTGACACCGAAGGTGATTGCCAACCGCATCTGGCAATGGCATTTCGGTCGCGCAATCGCGGGGAATCCGAATAACTTTGGTGCCACCGGTAAGCAGCCGAGCCATCCTGAACTGCTTGATTGGTTGGCTTCCGAGCTGATTGCGTCTGGTTGGTCAATGAAACATCTGCATCGCTTGATCATGAGCAGTGAGGCATATCGTCGGCAAGCGATCGCGGCCGCTGGGCAATTTGCAGATATGGAAATTGCCAGGACAAACTATGCTCTTTTTACACCTCGTAGATTGAGCGCTGAGGAATTGCGCGATTCGCAGTTGCAGGCCAGCGGCGAGTTGAATCGAACCATTGGCGGAATCCCCAGTCGACCAGAAATTAACATGGAAGTTGCCATGCAGCCCAGGATGGTGATGGGCACCTTTGCGCGGGCTTGGGTTCCCAACGCTTTACCGCAGCAACGCCATCGACGAAGCATCTACGCGCTCACTTTGCGGGGCTTGCGGGACCCGGCGATGGAAGTCTTTGACCAACCTGGCCCCGATTTTTCTTGTGAGGCACGGAGCGTCGCCACCGTTACCCCGCAAGTCTTCGCGATGTTTAACAGCCAACACAGTTACGCTCGCGCAGTGGCGATTGCAAAACGTGTGATTGACTCTAGCACGAGGCAGCAGCCTGCCGAGGCAATCCAGCAGTTGTATCAATATCTGTTTGCTCGCAAGGCTGATGATCGTGAATTGAGTAGTTGTCTCAAGCACTGGGAGACGATGCAAGCTCGACACGCGTCGATCAACTTTGAACGACCGCAGGTGCCGACCACGATTCGACGGGAAGCGGTTGAGGAAAACACGGGTGAGCGGTTTGTCTTTACGGAGTCATTGCCGGAATACGCCGATTTCGTTCCCGATCTGGGTTTGGCCGATTTAGACGTCCGCGCGCGCGGTTTGGCGGAAGTCGCGTTGGTGCTGCTGAACTCCAACGAATTCTCTTACATTTACTAAATCATGCAAGCCAAATATTTTCCCTGCATTTCGGCAAACGCCAGGCGAGCGGCGACGCGGCGTGATTTCCTCTACGGGCTGGGGACCAGCTTGGGGAGCGTTGCTTTAACGGCCATGCTGGCCGCAGATCAAGCCAGGGGCCGCGAACTGCCCGGTGGGGAGGAGGGAAGCCCAGCAGCCAATCCGTTGGCGGTGCGACCGCCGCAGCTTCCAGCCAAGGCCAAGCATTGTATTTTTTTGATGATGGAAGGAGGCCCTTCACATCTTGATTGCTTTGATCCAAAGCCGTCGCTCGAGCGCCTCCACCTGAGCGAATTCCGCCGTTCCGGGCAACAGAAGTCAGCCATGGAAAGTGGTCAGCGATATTATGTTCGTAGTCCATTTAAATTCGCTCAACATGGAAAGAGCGGCGCGTGGATGAGTGCTCCCTGGAAGCATCTGGCAGAAGTCGCCGATGAGATTTGCTTTTATCGAGGTTGCCAAGTCGACAGCGTCAATCATCCCACCGCCATGTATCAGATGAATTGCGGTAACCGTTTTGGCGGCGATCCCGCCTTGGGAGCCTGGGTCACGTATGGGCTTGGTTCCGAGAATCAGAATTTGCCTGGCTTTGTCGTGCTGCCCGAGATCAGTTATCCACAGGGTGGCAGCGCTAATTGGAGCAACGGATACTTGCCGGCCAGCTATCAAGCGACTCCGCTGCGGCCTCAGGGGAGCCCCATTTTGGACCTGGAGCCACCCGCTGGGATTTCTCGTCAGCATCAACGAGCGAACTTGGATCTGCTCATTGAGCTGAATCAGCGACATGCGGAGCAGCATCCGGGGCACGCGGAGTTGACGGCCAGAATTAACAATTATGAATTGGCCTTTCGCATGCAGACGCAGGTTCCCGAAGTGATGGATTTGGCTGGGGAAGATGCTCGCACCCAAACCATGTACGGTCTGGATCAGGAAGCGACCGCCGACTTTGGGCGTAAGTGCTTGCTGGCTCGTAAATTGGTTGAGCGAGGAGTCCGCTTTGTGCAACTTTATGCCGGGACCTGGGATAGCCATGATTACATCGAGCGAGCACATGGGAATTTAATCGCACAAGTCGACCAACCCATCGCTGGCTTGTTAAAAGATCTCAAGCAACGAGGCTTGTTGGAGGAAACTTTAGTCGTCTGGTGCGGGGAGTTTGGACGTTCGCCCGACAATGGCGTGCGGGGCGGCACTGCCTATGGACGCGATCATAATTCCCAAGCGATGACGATTTGGTTAGCCGGCGGAGGTGTCAACGCTGGTCACACCGTGGGAGCAACGGATGAAACTGGAGCCGAAGCGGTTGAATGCGTCCACCATGTTCGCGATTTGCACGTCACGTTGTTGAGGCTGTTGGGGCTGGATGATAACAAGTTGACCTATTTTCATGGCGGACGGTATAAACAGCTCAGTCAATTCGGTGGTGAAGTGATTAAAGAGTTAATTGGATGATGAAGTTGTCCGGGATGATTGATTGGACCGGAGGGATCGCGGCTAGTGCCGAAACGGCTAACGATGGTGTGGGTCTTACCAGTAGAAAAAAGCAATATGAAAACTTTATCCAAGCAGCTGGCCATAGATGAAACGCCGCGTCAAAAGCCTGAATCGGCTACCTTCAGTCGTCCTGTACGTAGACGCCCCTGCGTGCGCGGCGTGTCAGCCGATGGTGGTTGGTTTATCGTGCCATATGTGATCCCGTTGTCGCTAGCGGTCCTCTGCAGCGTGGCTGGCGTATTGGCTGCTGATGATGCGTTTCCAACGCCGCGTAATAATGATCGCGACGAGACAGCGGAGCCGATGGAAGCAGGCTTGGCAGCCTCCACGATGCAAGTGCCGGACGGTTTTCGTGTTGATCTGTTCGCCGCCGAACCGACCGTGCAAAACCCCATCGATATGACTTGGGATGCTCGCGGCAGGCTTTGGATTGCTGAGAATTACACCTATTCAGATCGTTCGGAACGATTTGATCTGTCGCTGCGGGATCGCGTCGTTGTGCTGGAGGACGCTGACGGAGATGGTCAAGCGGAACAGCGTACCGTGTTTGTCGACAACGTACAGATGCTGACCAGCGTCGAAGTGGGGCGCGGCGGAGTGTGGCTGATGTGTCCGCCGCAGTTATTGTTTATCCCCGATGCCGATCATGACTTGGTCCCCGATACAAACGCCGTGCAGGTTGTCTTGGATGGTTTTACAGTCGCCCCGGAGAACTATCACAATTTTGCTAATGGATTGCGATTTGGACCAGACGGCTGGTTGTACGGACGCTGTGGCGGATCGTGTCCGGGAAGAATTGGTCCTCCGGGAACAGCGGATGAACACCGTGCGGCGCTGGAGGGAGGCATCTGGCGTTATCATCCCGTCACGGGCGGTTACGAAGTGTTGACGCACGGAACCACGAACCCTTGGGGTCATGATTGGGATGCCACCGGCGAAGGCTTTTTCATCAACACCGTGAATGGGCACCTCTGGCATTTGATTCCGGGGGCCCATTTTGATCGCCCATTTACCCTCGATCCGAATCCGCGAACTTATGAATTGATCGACATGCATGCCGATCATTGGCACTTTGATACGACGGGTGCTTGGCATGAGTCGCGAGATGGTGTGGCCAACGCTTATGGAGGCGGGCACGCCCATTGTGGCACAATGATCTACTTGGCCGACCAATGGCCAGCCGAGTATCGCGGTTCGTTGATGACCTTAAATATTCATGGCCAACGCATCAATCGTGAGATCCTTAACCGCAGTGGCAGCGGCTTCGTTGGCAGCCATGCTCCCGATCCCGTGACTAGTCAAGACCCATTTTTTCGAGGCATGGAGCTGATGGCGGGGCCAGATGGCAGCGTCTTTGTGATTGATTGGAGTGATACCGGCGAGTGCCATGAGCATACTGGGGTGCATCGTACCAGCGGACGGGTCTTTCGAATTTCATATCGCCAGCAGCCGGCCAAAGATGCTGGACAGCCGAATCTCTATCAGGCAACCTCGCAACAATTAGTGGCCTACCAAACGCATTCCAACGATTGGTTTGCCCGTCAATCGCGGCTGGTGTTGGCCGAGCGAGCCGAACAAACGGAACTGCCTCAAGAGGCGGTGGAGTCGTTGTTGGCAATGGTGCAGAGCGATGACCAAACTATTGCGTTTCGCGCGCTGGTCACACTCTGTTGTATCAATCAAGTCGATCAAGAGTTTTTGCTGCGGCAGTTATCACATCAAAATGAACATGTGCGGGTATGGGCGATTCGGTTGTTAACTGAACACATGCCGATCGATGATTGTTACGGGCAGCTGAATGCCAAACCAGCCAACGGCACGCCAGCCAACCGTACGCCAGTTCCACGCGAAAGCTGGTCCAACGAAAAGACGTGGCAAGCGCTAAGCCAATTAGCCGTCGATGAACCATCGGGGCTGGTGCGTTTGACCTTGGCATCCACGCTGCAAAGGTTGCCCGTTTCGAAGCGGCTGCAGCTCGCCACTCCCTTGGTGCAGCATGCTGAGGACGCGTCCGATCATAACTTGCCGCTGTTGGTTTGGTATGGGCTGATTCCGGTGGCGGATCAAGATCCGCAGGCGTTGGCGCGGTTGGCGCTGGTCTGCCGCTGGCCGACCACGCAACGTTTGATCACTCGACGTTTGGCGGAAGGAATCGGTCAAGATGAGACTGCGCTAGAAAGCGTGGTCGCCGGAATTGTGGACCAGGCAGACCGACAAGTGCAGCGCAATTTACTGGTCGGAATCAGCGAGGGCTTGAGGGGCTGGCGAAGGGCGACTAAGCCGAAGGGCTGGGATTTAATGGTGGGGCGTTTGGACTTTGGTGATGAGGAGAGCCAGCGGATCGTCAGGGAGTTGAACGTCGTGTTTGGAGATGGACGAGCGATCGCCGAGATGGGCAAGATCGTGCTCGATAACGCGGCCGAGCCAGGCTTGCGGCGATCGGCGCTGGCCACGCTAGTTGCCAATCGGGGTGAGGGGCTGAAGGAAATATGCCTGAAAGTGCTCGCCGATCCGCGGCTGAATGTGGTGGCCGCGGAAGGTTTAGCAGGCGAAGCCGACCCGGAGATCGCCGATCAGTTCATCAACAATTACCGTCGTTTTCGCAGCCCTGAACGGCCCAAGGTCATTAGCATTCTGTGCAGCCGAGTCAGTTGGGCAACTCGACTGTTGGGAGCGATCGAGCAAGGCAAGATCCCCGCGAACGATCTGACCGCTTTCGATGTTCGCCAGTTGCGCAGCCTCAGCGACCGGCAGCTCGATACTCTGATAGCGCGTGTTTGGGGAGCCACCCGGGAGACATCGCAGGCAAAGTCCCAGCAGATTGCCGAGTGGAAGTCGAAGTTGACCTCCAGCGAGTTAGCCAACGCCGACTTGGCGGCTGGCCGGCGGCTATTCCAGAAGACGTGTCAGCAATGCCATCGCTTATATGGTGACGGTGTCCAAGTGGGGCCCGATCTAACAGGCTCCAACCGCAACAATTTGGACTACTTGTTGGAAAACATTATTGATCCCAGCGCGGTGGTCGGCAAAGATTTTCGCATGACCGTTTTGCTGCTTGACGATGGCCGAATTCTGAATGGTTTGGTCGTCGCTCGCTTGGAACAAACGTTGGAAATGCAAACACAAACCGATCGTCAAGTGATCGATCTGGACTCGATCGAAGAGTCTCGCGTGACCGATCAGTCGCCGATGCCGGAGGGGTTGTTGGATAATTTGACTCCGCAGCAAATCCGTGACTTGATCGGTTATTTGATGCATCCCAGCCAAGTGCCCTTGGATGAATAGCGGCTACCGAATTTGCCCCTTGATGGTTCGCTCGGCAACCTTCCAAGCCGAGTCGAGATGGGATAGATAATCGGTCGGCGTGAGCAGTTCGGGGGATACCGCTTCGATTTCTAACAACCAACCTCCTTGATAAGGTTCCACGTTGATCACGCTGGGGTCATCGAGGGCTTCATCATTGATCGCGACCAGATTGCCAGCGCAGGGGGAGTATAAATCAGACTCGGCTTTTTTGCTTTCGATTGAGCCGATCTGTTGGCGCAGCTTAATGAGTGCGGGAGCGTCTACCGTCCAGTCAAGGAAATAGACATCTTGCAGAAGTCGTACGGCGTAGGCTGTCAGCCCGAAGCGATAACGGCCTTCGTCAACGGGCATGGCCCACATATGATTGGTTGCGTAGAGGCGGTCGGTGGGAAATTCCACCTCAAACTCGCCCATCATAAAGCTGAGCCGCTCAGGAAGTTGCGCCATTAGGTGTAGCGTACGTTTTGGTGTTCAGGTTCAAAGAATGCTGGTAGCAGAGAGTCGGCACGAAGCAGGCCATCCCGAGTCAATTCCACCCGTTTCGAGTCGTAACTAAGCAGTCCCGCCGCGGCGTGTTCATCCCACACATTTTGCCAATGTTGCAACGGGTCGACACCGAATTTATCACGGAAATAATCGAACTCCAAATAACCCCGTTTCAGCAACAGAACCATCTCGCGAATCAACGATTGATGTTCGGTGGCGAGGTACGCTCGGCCCAGCGGCAAGCGACCGGCTTCCAGCGTCGTGAGATATTCTTCCATGTGCGGCACGTTTTGGTAGTGCACGCCGGAAGCATGTCCAAAGCTGGCGATGCCGGTGGCTAACAAGTCGGCACCCTGCCAAAGGTTGTCCCGATAGGAGAAATTAACGCGGCTGGGATCTTTGACCATGGTGTAAGCGCTGGAGACGGAATAGCCGGCGGATTGCATTTCCGTAAAGGCGTAGTCGACCCAGTCGCGTTTGGTTTGCCAGTCGGCGACGGGGCTTTCCACTTGCCGTCCCAACAAGTCTTTGGAGTAAATGGTGTTGAAGGGTAATTCCATTTGGTAGATCGTGACGCTCTCGGGCGCCATATCGATCGTCTTCTTGATATTTTCCCGCCAGTTCTCCCAGGTTTCTCCCACCATGCCGGCGATCAAGTCGATGTTGACATTGGGGAATTCAGCGGTGCGGATCCAGTCCCACGCGTTATAGACTTGTTTGGATAAGTGCGCGCGGCCATTTTCTTCGAGGATGGCATCACTGAAGTTTTCAATCCCCAGGCTCAGCCGCGTGACCCCCAGTTCTTCGCGGAGCACTTTGACTTTTGTCTCGCTGAGCGTACCTGGTTCGCATTCAAAGGTCACCTCTTCGGCGCCGTCCCAGGTGATGTGTCCGCGCAACCTGGTTGCGAGTGCGGTCAATTGTTTGGGACTGAGATAGGAGGGTGTGCCACCACCAAAATAGACGAAGCGGAAGGGGCGATCTCCCATAACTTCGAGTTGGCTGACCAAGTGGATCTCGCGATCCAAGGCATCGACGTAACGTTGGATTTCCTTGGCATTCACATCGGTGAAGACTTTGAAGTAGCAGAACTTACAACGTTTGCGACAGAAAGGAATGTGCAGGTAGAGGCCGAGTGGTGTGTCGACGCGGGGGGGCGCATGCAAGGCCCGCTCGATTTCCGGAAGCGACTCTTTGTTCCACTGGGAATAAGGAGGATAGTTGGAAATAAAATAGGAGCCAACTTCGGTCTTTTCAGCTTCGGTGGACATAAGCACGATTCGGGTGAGCGATGGATGGTTTTCCGACTACCGCCGGAAATGAGTTTTTTGGTCGGCGCTGGGCTGGCTAGGGTTTGGCCCCGAAGCAGACGATGACGCCTTTGTCGGTAGCCACTAACAAGCGTTGTTCGGCAACTGCTGGCGGTGCGATGAAGGAGCCGCGAATTTCATACTGCCATTTTTCTTTTCCCGTGTTGGCGTCGATGCGATAAATTCTACCGTCGGTTGCTGTCACCCAAACATCGTCTCCCGCCACGACTGGTGAGGCGTCGGCGCGTCGTTTGAGCTGGGCTGTCCATTGGACCTTGCCATCGCTGGGATTCAAGGCGATGACTTGGCGATTTTTGTTAGCCACGATCACGTGGTCGGGCGTGGCTGCGGCTGAGTTGCGAAATTCTTGCGGTCGATCGGCGTCCTGGTAAGACCATAATTGCTTGCCAGTCGACCAATCAAACGCCATCACGGCTCCGGAGTGGGTGGGGAGGTAAGCATTTACTCCGACGATCGCTGGGGTGCTGCCGGTGGGACCGTCGAGCGGAATGGGATCGGCTGCCGGTTGGCCGTCGGTGATCCGCACGCTGTGCAGGCTGCCATCGCAACCGCCCAAGAAGGTGCGTTTCCCGGCGACCGTGGGGCGGCAACGAATCTGATCACCCGTTTCGTAAATCCAAAGCTCCTTGCCAGTCAATTTGTCTAAAGCATAAAGGTTGCCGTCCTGGGAGGAGACTAAGGCAGTATCCCCAGCGAGGGTAACTCCGCCGCTGATTTCACCCTTCGTTTCGTACTCCCAAGCGGGAGCCCCGGTTTTCGTGTCAAAGGCATGCACGACGCCATCATAATCGCCAATCATGACCAACGCTTCGCTGGCCGTTGGTGGTGCCAAGTAGCCCGACTCGATCGTTTGTTTCCAAATCTGGCTGCCGTCCCGCAGCGAGATGGCGTGCAGGCCCCCTTCCACGTCGCCGGCAAATACCCGTCCCGCGAGCACCACCACGGTCGATTCAATCGGTTGACCGGTTGGATATCGCCAGAGTTCGACCAGATCGTCTGGCAATTGCTGACGGGTCGTGCCAGTGGCGGCCGCATCGCCGCGATCGGTGGGCCAGGCGTCTTGCCCCGACGTAGAAACATCGGCGGCGGTCTGATCAACCGTTGCCTCAGCATTTAGGTGCGTTGCTCCTTGGACCTGCTGCTGGGCTGGTTCTTGAGCGGCCAGTTCTGCTGCGGTGCCCCAACTGACAAACAAAAAACAGACAGCAAGCGAACAAAATTTGCCCCTGCGGATTCGTTTCCGGCTGCCGCTGGACGGGACCAATGGAAAGGGGACGGTCTTGCCGTTCATGACGCTCCTGTTGATAAAAACGCGTGTGCGGGTTAGCGAGTCGGGTTGGAAAGTTCGCGGGGGATGATTCGCATCAGCCCTCGATTATTTGTGCTTTCTCTGGCTATTATAGGAGAGAGTCGAATCGCGTGTTCCACCGATTTGCCAGCTAGTCTCCGAATGAGTCTCTTCCTCTTGCTACCGGCCCCCCATGATTTGCGTTAGCGTTGGCAGAACACGGCACAAACACACGATCGCTGAATATCACCATCTTGCCGAACAGGGGGTCGAACTGGTTGAGCTGAGGCTCGACTTTATTGGTCGTAGCATCAATCTTACTCGGTTGTTGAAGGATCGTCCCTGCCCAGTGGTGATCACATGTAGGCGGCGTGAGGATGGTGGGCGCTGGCAAAAGAGCGAGCAAGAGCGACTGATGTTGCTGCGCAACGCGATTGCCACGGGGGTCGAGTATGTCGATTTGGAAGCGGACGTGGCTGCCACCATCCCGCGTTACGGCAGCACGAAGCGAATTGTCAGCCACCACGATTTTGTGCAAACGCCTGAAAATTTAGCCGATTTGCATCGTCACTTAGCGGCCCAGGAGGCGGACATCGTGAAAATTGCCACGATGGCCAACACGGTTGATGACACTCTGCGGATGATGGACCTAGCCCGCAACGCCAAGATTCCGACTATCGCGATCTGCATGGGGGAACTGGGGACATCAACGCGAATCTTGGCTGGCCGGCTTGGTGCTCCCTTCACGTACGCTTCGTTCTCCACGGATCGGCGGTTGGCCCCCGGGCAATTGAATTACAGCGTCATGCGCGACTTGTACCGTTATGACGAAATCGGCCCTGCGACACAGCTGTTTGGGGTGGTGGCTGACCCGGTGGGGCACAGCCATAGCCCGTTGATCCATAATGCGGCCTTCGCAGCTCAGGAAATCGACGCCCGATATTTGCCCTTTCAAGTTCCCATTCAAGATCTCGAGCAATTCATCAAGGCCGCGCCCGGTTTGGGGATTCGAGGGCTGAGCGTTACGATTCCGCACAAAGAGTACGCGTTGGATTTGATGACACAAGCCGAAGCAGCCGCGAGCGGGATCGGCGCAATCAACACCATCGTCTTCGATGGTGATCAACGGCTTGGTTACAATACCGACTATCGGGCCGCCATGGAGTGCATTGCCAAAGTCTTTCCCACTTCTCCACACGAAGAGTTGCCATGGATGGGCAAACGGGCTTTGATCTTGGGAGCGGGTGGTGTCAGTCGAGCAATCGGCTGGGGATTGCACCAAAAGGGCGTTGCGGTCACGATTTCCAGTCGCACGCACGAGCGGGCTCATGCCTTAGCCGAAGAAATTGGCGGAGATACCGTGATGTGGGACAAGCGACACGAACCGCAGGTTGATCTCTTGGTCAACGGTACACCGGTCGGCATGCACCCCGATTTGGACAACACCCCCTTCCGCGCCGAGTCGCTTAATCCAAAAACTGTGGTCTTTGAGACGATCTATAATCCTGAACGTACGTTGCTGGTAAAGAACGCACATCAAGTCGGCTGCACCACAATCACGGGCGTGGAAATGTTTGTTCGCCAAGCCGCTTATCAGTATCGCTTGTTCACCGATCGCGATGCGCCGATTGATTTGATGCGCGATGCCCTCAAGTTGGCCACCAACCCGGTGCGGCTGAATATTAACCGACATGATGATGAGGGGCACGCTGATCAAGCGTCCGTGTAAGTAATCGATGGATCACTCAGCTTCCCCTAAGCCCCTTCCCGCCCCAGCCAACATCGTCTACCGTCAGGCCACGCCGGCGGACGTTGAACCACTGTTGGAGATGTTGGCTCCCTTTGCCACGGCTCGCAAGCTGCTGCGACGTTCGGCGGCCGAGCTATTGCTGTTGATTAAACACGGCTTTGTGGCAGAACTGGAGGGCCAAATTATTGGCTTTTCCGCGATCGAAATTTACAACCGGAAATTGGCCGAAATCCAGTCGTTAGCCGTCAGCGAAGGATTTCAAGGGCGCGGCATCGGCAAACGGTTGGTGATTCTCTGTTTGGAACGAGCCCGCGAATTGGATGTGATGGAAGTCTTAGCGATTTCCTCCAGCGAAGATTTTCTTCGCGGCTGCGGCTTTGATTACTCGCTGCCCGATCAAAAAAAGGCGCTGTTCTGCCAGCTCCGCCCGCGTGATCATTAAGTGAGAGTCGCTGAGCTGGAACAACCAAGCTGGCCGGGAGCGGCATTTCTCAGGCGAACTATTCGACTTCGGTCGCTTCCATCGAGTAGATCGCGTAGTGCCCTTCATCTCCGGGGTACTTAAATTCTTTGATTTTGAATTTGCCCTTCACGGCGACGGGACGAGTGGTGAATTCGGCTCGAGCCTCGCCTTTCATTTGCACAATGATGCAATCATACAGGGCGGCGCCTGGCCCAAAACAGCATTCCTGATTGTCTCGCACCAAGACAAACTTCTTGATGTTCTTCAGTTGCATAACTGAAGCTGGCAGAATGAAGCCGCGAATTTTGATTTCGCGATCGTGAAGTGCTTCGATCTCTTCGGTTAACATCTCGCGTTCAAATTTACCGTCCTTCTCGATGTCAAACGCTAGTTCATCGAAAGTGATGTCCGACTTGCGTTTGGGCAATCGGCGAGCGGCGCGAGGATCCTCTTCCGCGGCCAATATTTCTTCCGGAGTGGGCCTCTGGGCGGGGCGTTGGCCCCAAGTGGTGGACGCGAAGAGGGCTGGAGCCAAGAGCAACAAGATGACTGACAGTCCGCGGGTCCGCAGCGTAGCTAGCATGGTTCACAGCGTTTTAAAGGAGGTTCGAGGCGTCATCGCGGAGCCTTTGGTACCAACGAGCAACACTTCTAATTTACGATCTTCGCTTTTAAACGATAGAGAACTGGGTTGTCAAAGTCATCGCTCTTTCGCAAATATTTACTGACCTCAAACTCGCCAGCGAGTTTAAGCCGCAATTTTCCGGCGGCGACTGTCTCCCCCCGTGGCATCACCACTTCGATCATGCTGCTGCTCCGCGGTTCGCCTCCAAAACAGCATGTTCCCAGATCGGGAACGAGCACAAAGCGGCCGAGTTGTCCGCTGCCCGAGGCGGGGTGAATGTACCCTTTGAGGAAGATGTCCGCTCCATCGAGCTCGGCTGCCCGGGGCGTTGGTGCATCCGGATATTTCTCTGGCATTTGCAGCTCGTAAAAGCCGACCCGTTCGTAGCCCTCGGGAACTTCGGTTAAATAAATGTAGGTGTGCATCGTCAGCCCACCGACCAGCAGAAAGGCATTCACGGTCATGCCGACTTGCGCAACCAAACCGCCGCTGTATTCGTTTGGATAGCGGCGAACGGTGCGGATCGCCATCGCTGCCGAGAGAATCCCGAAGGCGGCGAAAGCGATTAAAGGTTCGAACGTGGGGACTAGTCCTGGCAAAGCCAACACAAACAGGATCAACGAGACGATCGCTCCGCGACTGATGGCCCGATAGGGAAAATCAGAAGTTGCCATCGTCTCGGAGAAGAGATTTTCGACCGGTGCGGGGGGAGCCGAAGTGGACATAATTCGAGCAACAAGTCGAGGCAAGGAAACGGAGATCGACAGAAACGCGAGGTGACCGGTAAGTTCACAAAATTCCGCTTTGCTGCCGCGATCGGCGACTTTCCTGCTAACGGCGAACTTTCACCGGCACCATTTCGGGGCGTGGTTGGGGACCGCCGCTGATTACGAGAAAACCCATGATCAAAAACGTCAGCCCCGCTGTGCCAACTACGGAGAGTAACCGCCAGCGGTTCGGTCCGGCTAACCCGACGAGTGAGTTCGCATTCACAAATGCGTTGTCGCTAGCCAAGGAGTTGGCCGCTAGGTCATTTGCGGGAGCCTGATTTCGAACGCTTTTCGCTATTGGAGGTGGGTTCGCACTTGCAAGTGTTTGGCCAGCAACCGGGGTGGACACTTGGGCAATTTTCGCAAACGAGGTCGCCTGGCTTGCGGGTCCCTGATTTGGGGGCATGTATTGCGAGGTCTCGCCAACTTTGCTGTCGGGCACCACTGGTTCGGAGAAGAACGTGTTGGCCCGCTTGACCGCGTCGGGGTCGATTTCCTTGAACTTCTCAATCGCTTCTTTGGCTGCCGGCAAGGGGCAGGCTCGCATGTAGTTGACGACCGGCACACGGATCCAGTTGGTATCGGCATCGGCTTCTTTAAAGAGTTGCACGAGACGGTCGATTTGTGTCCAGTCGCTCCAGCGCGCCAAATCGGGGATCACGAGGTCGGCCAGGTCGGGGCGTTCCAGTACGCTGTGCAGCGTCTTCAGCAAATCAGAGCGAGGGATCACATCGGCCTCAGATCCTTGGAAGCGAATCGCCAGGATGGCCGCAAAGGTATCTGCGTAGGGAGCTTGTTTGTTTGCCAGGAATAGCTCTTCGACCGTTGCCAAGCCGTCGCGACCGGCGAGGGTCAAATAGCAGGAGACGAGCGAATCGAGTCCCTTGCGATCTGCCGGCTGGGTGCTGCGCAGCATTGCTTCCAGCATCGCCACGTCGTCCTCGGTTCCGCAAACGCTGAGCATCACCAGGTAAAGTCGACGGCGGTTGATGGTCATCTCGGGATCTTTAATCCAAGCCACCAATTGGTCGTGGTCCATCTCATCTTTGAGCTTCTTGATGGACTCAAACGGTGTGCTGGCGAACTCATCATAAGCATCGGCGGCGAGCATGCTGGACTCGTCTTCCAAGTACTGTTGGAAGAACCGCAATCGCACGATGTCTTCGGCGGGCAGCTGCATGACCTTACTGAGATACTCTTCGGAGCGACTGTCGACCGGCAGCGGCGAAGACCACAGCAATGCTTTGGGCTCGACGCCGCTGAGCATGAATCGCCGGCCCGCGTCCACGCCGCCATAATAGACCGTGCGAATGATCGCGCCCGGTTCAATAAACTCGCCACCTTTGAGCACGGAGACAACTCGCAACGGCACTTCGCCGGTTTCCTCGTCACGAATGCTGTCCGCAGTTGCCTCGGCAATCACCACGGCATCCATCGCTGCCATCTCTTCCCGCAGTGTTTGGCGAATCGACGTGCAGAATGGGCAGGCCGTCGCGGGGAAACCGCCCCACAGCACCGCCAGGCTTAACAGGGAAACCATGAACAGGTTCGTTCGTGGTGAACGAGCAAACCTGCGAAGTTGAACAAAGGAGGGCATAACGAATGATCGCGAAAGTGAATGGGATAGTTGGTAAGGGCTATCTTTCCTCATCATACGTGACGGTAGACCCTGAGGTGAAGTGATTTGGCCAATCTTGTCGATTAAAGCGGCCGCCAGGATGCCGCGGTGGCCGTCAAAATCGGCAGACTCCAGCCAATCTGCGCTGGAATTCCCGCAGCGTGCTGGGAGTGGGCGAACTTCTACAGTTAAGGGTTTAAGTTTTTCGCCACATCTGTGCGATAGCCAACAAAGGCGGGCAACAGTCCGGCCAGGGCTGCTAGGCCAAGCACAAGTGGGACGACCCAAAGTTCAGCCGGACTGACTGTGAATAGCCCCACTTGGACGCCCGTCTTCTCCTCAATAATTGGGCCAGCCGCGTAAACTCCCAGATGGGCGAGGACCCAGCCCAATACGGCCCCCCCGACGGCGATCAACAAGCTTTCGCAGAGGATGATCGCCAGCACCGTGTCGCGTCGCGCGCCGAGCGCTCGCATCACGGCAATGTCCCGCTTGCGATCACTCATCGAATTATAAATGCTGACTAAAATTCCCACGGCGGCGACCACGCAGGTGATCACCGTGATGCCCAGCAATGCCTGCAGCAACGGCCCGACGATGATCGACATTAGATTGGTAATCTCGCCGACCGGTGCGGCGGCTTGTGTCCGCACTTGTTTGCTGATCGTTTTCTGCATTCTCGCTGCGAAAATTCCGTCGGCTCGCAACAAGATCGCCGTCAAGTCGCGGCGGGCAATTGGCAACGGCTCGTAGCCTAATTTTTCAAAGTCGTCAGCCGAGTATTCAGTGCTATCTTCCGCGTCGTCCTCCGCATTCGCCAAGACTTGCTGATCACCGATGGCTGGTTCATCCGCTTCGATGACCCGCGCGTGACCCTCCATCAAATAGAATCCTTCGATATTCACGAACGCCGCGCGATCATTGGGAGTACCGGTCGATTCGAGGATGCCCACGATGACGAACTCGACGCCATGCCCATGTCCGTCAGGGTCGCCGTGCGAGGGGTCAATCTTATCACCCAAGCCGGCTTTCATTTCTGCCGCCACGCGAGCCCCGATGACCGCTTCATAGGGACCGTGCTCGGGATCGTCGGAGCGGAAATTGCGGCCCTCCTTGAAAGTGAAATCTTGATCGACGTTGGGGCCATGTTTGAGCTGGTCAAAGAAATCAGGCGTGGTGGCCACGACGCGAAACTCGCCGTAGTAATCACCGAGCGCGACCGGAATCGCGAAGCCACCCATCATGTATGGTGCGAATTTACCGTCGCGCTGAATGTCGACTCGCTCCAGACCATTATAAATGTGTGCTTGGCGAGCCCGTTCGTCCTGCGGCAAGTACTCGAGATATTCATCGTAAGGAATCGTTTCGATCGGTTGACTCAAGTAGTAAACCGTATTGAGCGTCAACTGCAGCGGGCTGCCTTTGGCACCCACGATCAAGTTGTAACCGACGGTCGAATTGCGGCGAAAAGCGTCATCGATAATGCCATAAATTGCCAACACCAACACCGTCAACGCGATTCCCAACGCCAAGGAGATCAGTGTTAACGCCGAGGAGAGTCCCCGCTGACGCATGTTTCGCCAAGCGATTTGAAACAGGCTCATGGCAAATTCTCCGTGACTGCTGGGTTGCTGAAGATGCGATTGATCTGCTCCAGATCTTCGATGCGAGAGAACTGATCGGAGACGACTTGCGTGTGAGTTACCAGCAGCAGAGTGATCGCTTCGTCGTCGCAAGTTTCACGAATCAAATCAATGATCGCTTGCTGGTTGCCCGGGTCGACGTTGGCCGTTGGTTCGTCGGCCAGCAGCAAGCGCGGGCCGCCCGCCAACGCCCGGGCGATCGCCACGCGTTGCTGTTGGCCAACCGATAATTGACTGGGGCGGTAATGCAAGCGATCTCCCAAGCCAACGCGATCCAGCAAGCGGCGAGCTCGTTCGCTGTCATGTTTGCCCGAGGCGAAGCTCATCCCCAACCGCACATTCTCAAACGCCGTAAAGCCCGCCAAGAGGTTAAACGTTTGGAACACATAACCAATTCGCGATGCGCGAAAACGATCGCGGCCCGCTTCGCTGAGCCCACTCAAGTCGAGCCCGTCGACGATGATGCTGCCAGAGTCGGCGACGGTAATCCCGGCGATCGTGTGCAGCAACGTTGTCTTGCCGCCACCCGAGCGTCCAATCAAGGCAACTTGCTCCCCGGCTGATAATTCCAAGGATGGAATATCGAGCACAGTCAGGCGACCACCGCCCGGCTGGGGAAATGTTTTGACGACGTTCTGCAGGGAGAGCATTGACAGCGGTGGGGTTATTAACAGCGGCGGGGTTAGCGTGAGCGCATGGCCCGTTGCAGGCCACGTTCGGTATCTCGTTTCTTAATCGTCTCGCGTTTATCGTGCAGTTTCTTGCCTTTGACCAGTCCCATCACGCATTTCGCCAAGCCCCGATTGTTGAAATACATCCGCAGGGGAACGAGCGTCAGGCCCCGCTCGTGGGCCCGCTGGGCGAACTTGCTAAACTCCGCCTGATGAACCAACAGCTTCCGCGGCCTGCGTGGGTCGTGATTCCATAAACCGGCATTATTGTAGTGTGCAATGTCAGCCCCAATCAGCCACAGTTCGTTGGACTGAATGCGAATGTAGGCTTCGTCAAGCGATAGCTTGCCATCACGCAACGATTTGACCTCGCTGCCTTTCAGTGCCAAACCGCATTCCACCGAATCCAAAATTTCGTAACGAAACTTGGCTTTCCGGTTCTCGGAAATCATCTGGACGCTGGGGCCTTTGTCCTTCTTGCCACCGGAGCCGGCTTTTTTGTTTTTGTTCTTAGCCATGAAACGTACGTGTGGGCCACTGGGTATACATCTGGATAGAATCTAAGTGAGAACGCAATCAGCCCACAGGGGAGTTAACGAAAGAATCACTGAAATGGTTCGCGATCATTATTGTGGGTGGAGAGATATTTCAGCAAAGCCAGCCGATTGGAGTCGAAAGCCATCTGACTCAATTGCTCGTCGCCGGGGATTCCGGTCCAATAGCCGGCGACTTCCCGCGAGTCCGCTTCGATGGCTTCAAAGGAATCGATTTGGCTGATAAAAAACAGGTCCAGCACCGCGGCGGTCAAACCTTGGTACGTATATTGGTTCGGCAGCGACATCAAGTAGTTGACTTCGGTTACTTCCAGCCCCACTTCCTCTTGCAATTCGCGGCGGAGCGCTTGTTCAGCCGTTTCGCCACGATCGACAAATCCTCCTGGCAAACCATACTGGCCTTTGCCCGGCTCGCGTGCTCGCTCTATCAACAAAACTTGCTGATTGCGATCTCGCACGATCACGCCCACCGCCGTCACCGGCCCAAAAAAGAAAACAAAGCCACATTGATCACAGCGAAAGGGGACAGCCCCGATGGGTTCTGCTTCGGTCGCGCAGCGGGGGCAAAAACGAAACGCTTCGGGTAGTGGTTTTTCAAAGTTCATTATCCGCCTAAAGTTAACACAACCAGCCGCCAAATTTCTATTCTCAACCAGCATCCTAGCGGAGCCGACGCGGTGCCACACGACGGGATCATTGTCGAAAATTTATCGAAGCGTTTCGACGACGTGACGGCTGTTGAACAAATCTCGTTCCAGGTCGAGCCGGGGGAGATTTTTGGGTTTTTGGGTCCCAATGGGGCCGGCAAAAGCACCACCGTGGCGATTTTGACAACGTTGCTTCGTCCCTCTGCCGGTTCGGCCAGCGTCGGCGGCTTTGATGTGGCTACCGAAGCGCGGGCCGTTCGCCAAATTGCCGGGGTTGCCCTGCAGGAAATCGGCTTGGACCCGCTGATGACCTCCTTGGAGCTGCTCAGTTTACATGCGCGTCTATTCGGCATGAATCGTCGCCAAGCTCAGCAACGGGCGATGGAGTTGATTGAACTGGTGCAACTAACCGATGCCATCGAACGCCGCGTGGGTAAGTATAGCGGTGGGATGCGGCGACGTTTAGATTTAGCGATGGCGTTGGTGCACCAGCCGCAAATTTTGTTTCTCGATGAACCGACAACCGGGCTCGATCCAGCCAGCCGGCGCGATATTTGGGATGAAATTCGGCGGCTCAACAGCCAATTTGGGATGACGATCTTTCTCACCACGCAATATTTAGAAGAGGCCGATGCGCTGGCCGGACGGGTGGCAATTATCAATCAAGGACAGATTGCCATCTCGGGCACGCCGAGCGGTCTGAAGGCTGAGATGGGGGGCGATTCCATCAACTTGGATTTTGCCGCTGAGCAAGACGTGCGGGCTGCCGAGCAATTATTAACCGCGTCTCGCGATGAGCTGGGGATCGACCGTCTCCAGTCCGATCAATTGACATTGCGTTTGTATTTGCGAAATGCTGCGGCGGCCGTCGCCGCCGTGGTGCGAAAGCTGGACACGGTTGATGTGCATCCCCGGCAATTGACGTTATCACAACCGACGCTCGACGACGTTTTCCTGCGTGTCACCGGCCATCGTTATCAGCAGGAATAGATCCACCATGAGAAACGAACCGATGATTGCAGCGGGAGAATTTACGCGTCGCCAAGGTTTTGCCGCCTTGCTGCCGCAAACTTTAATGTTGATGCGGCGAGCTTTGATCGTAAACTTTCGCATCCCCGGTATTATTATTCCGCCGCTGTTGATCAGCGCTTTTTTCTTGTTGATCTATGACGCCCAGCTGAGTGGTGTCTCGGGGCAGTTTCTGCCAGTCGGTCATAGCTACTTGGGATTTATCCTGCCGTTGTCGATCGTCAGCGCCGCCTTGGGTGGATCGTCGATTGCCGGCCAAACAATCGTGACAGATATCAGCAGTGGCTATTTCAACAAACTGGCGCTGACACCGGTTAACCGAGCCGCTTTGCTGCTCGGTCCGATGTTGGCCAACGCACTGATCGTGGCCTTGCAAGTGAGCGTGATATTTTCCGTCGGAGTGTTGCTGGGCTTACGTCCCGCGACCGGCATTTTGGGCTTTGTCCCCACGATGTTACTTGGTGTCGTTCTAGGGGTGGGGTTTTCCGGTTTGACAGTCGGCATTGCCTTGATGACGGGCAGTTCATCGGCCACCGGTGGAGCCAGCTTTCTCTTCTTTCCTTTGACCTTTTTGACTTCCACCTTCGTCCCCAGCGATCAATTGACCGGTTGGATTCGTTACGCGGCCGCGCTCAATCCAATCTCCTACGTGCTAGCTGCGATGCGATCGCTGATGAACGAAGGATGGAATATTAATACGCTGTTGATCGGCGTCATCTCAGCAGGCTTGTTATTTGCCTGCTGCTTTTCCTTCGCCCTGTATGGGCTGCGGGTCCGCAGCCGAAAAATCTAAACAGGGCCAAGTGATAGTTGCTTACCGATCTTCTTCCGGAATTCCCATCTCGGCACGATTTGGATATGCCGGGCGGGCGGGAGGCGTGGCTGCTTTCGTATCCAGTTCTTCCAGCAGGTGCTTAATCGCGGCATCCAACTGCGGATCGCCACCGTCGAGCATCAATGCGGGGTCATCGATGACTTCGATATCGGGATCGACACCATGGCCTTCGATGCCCCAGGTTCCGTCGGTTTCGTAGTAAGCAAACGAGGGTGCGGTCACGCTGGCGCCATCGATTAAGGCGGGGCCACCGGTGATTCCCACCAGGCCGCCCCAAGTGCGGCGACCGATCAGCTTGCCTAAGTTGTTTTGTCGAAACAGGGCGGGGAACATGTCACCACCGCTGCCGGCCAGCCCGTTGATCAGCATGCACTTTGGCCCTTGATGCGAATCGGGGGGCCAGCGCCAATCACGTCCATCGCGTCGCGCCCAGTAATTGGTGGTGGGGCGATTCAAAAGCTCGATAAAGCGAGTTGGAATCTGCCCTCCCCCGTTCCAGCGATCGTCGATGATCAACGCGTCTTTACCAAGTTGGGCGGAGAACTGGCGAACCAAGTCATTCTGCCCCGGTACGCCCGTGTTGACCACGTAAATGTAGCCAATTCGACCGCCCGATTTATCTGCCACATGTTGTCGATTTTGTTCAATCCAGGCGCGAAAGCGGAGGTTGCTGTCGTTGCCCAGCAGCTTGACAGCCACTTTCTTGTCCTCATCGTCCAGCTTGGCATCGTCGCTGATGGTTAAGGAAACGAGTTGCCCTTCCAAGCCTTCAAACACGGCGTAAGGATTTTGGTCAGCGGTCAACGGTCGGCCATCCACATCGAGAATAAATTGGCCGACTTTCACACCACTGGTAACCAACGGGTTGCGCGCGTCCGTATCCCAAGGGCCGCCCTGGTACAGTTCGGCGATTCGGTATGCACCCTCGGCCGCTTCGAAGCGGCAACCTAGTAAACCGACGTTGGCGTCGGGGCCTGGCTCGCCATCACGGACACCGCGATAGTAGGCATGACCGACGTTCAGCTCGGAAATCATCTCGCCGATGATAAAGCCCACGTCACTGCGACTGGTGGCGTCGTCCAGCAGTTTTTCGTATTGCTGTCGCACGGCCACCCAATCGACGCCGTGCATCGTCGGATCATAGAAGAAGTCGCGTTGCATTCGCCAGGCATCGGTGAAAATCTGCTTCCATTCAGCTCGCGGATCGATCGAGACTCGCATCGCGTCGGTGCTGACTTTATCTTTCAAACTTTGCCCGGCTGCGGCGGAAACAATGTAGAAACCACTTCCCGTTCGCACTAACAATTGTTTGCCGTCGGCTGAGAGCTGAAAGCTGCCTGCCCCGCCGAGGACATCCTTTTCCTTGGGATCGTCCGCGGTGATCTCGAATATCTTGATCGATGGCGGCCCGTTATTGCCACGGCGGGAGTAAATCAAATGTCCTTTCGAGTTGACCGCCATGCCACCAAATTGTCCCGGCTCGATCGGCAAGGGCAGGACCCGTGCGTCGGCATCTTCAAAGTCGATCGAAAACGGCTCTGCTTTCTTGTCATCTTTGCTCTTACCCGCTTCGTCATCGGCTTTGGTCTCTTCTTCAGAGCTGACTCCCTCACGCGTTCCTTCCAAGGGTGCGTCAATTCCTAAAGCTTTGATTTGCAATTTGCCGGTTAACTTGTTTCCCTCGATCGTACCTTGCAACGTGGCTGCACCAGCCGGGGATTGCACCTCGCAGCTGAACTGCTTTGTCGCCGCGTCGTATCGCCCCGCTTGGATGTTGAGCTCTCCATCGGGCGTTTTGACCACGCCGGTCACTTCTCCGTTATCACCCAGGCTCAGCACAAAAGTGGCAGTCCGCATGGCGCTGGGGATCAAGTCCGAAGCGAAAGAAAATGTCCATGTGCCCGAGATCGGGTCCGCGGAACCTTCTTCCGCTGCATCCTGATCTTCATCTTGAGCTTCCCCATCTTTGTCTGCATTGTCTTTGTCTGCATTGTCTTTGTCTGCATCGTCTTTCTCGTCTGCGTCAGCTTCATCCCAAGTGACTTCGTCGATCTTCGGCAACAAAGGGTTCGCCACGTCGGCTCGCAGCGGCAGCGCCAGCATCACGCTGGTATCGGTGTAGATAAAGCTGGTGCCCAAGTCTTCGTATTTGGGACCATTGAAATTGCGATTGGATTGAAAATAGAGAAAGTCACCCTTGGCATCGAAGGTGGGATTGGATTCGTTGAAATAACCTTGCGTAAGCTGTTGGTTACTGCCGTCGGTCAAGTTGTAAATCCAAATCGAGCTACTGATGGAGTAGTCGTCTTTGCTCTTTGTGTAAGCGATATAGTTGGAATCATGAGACCAGCTGTAATTAGGTTGATCACCCGATGGATTGACGCTGATCTCCGTCGTCTTTCCTCCTTCGATCGTATGCAGCAGCAACGCGCCGGTCTTGTCGGTAAAGGCCAGGTGCTTCGAGTCGGGGGACCAATTGGGCGAATAACGCCAGTGGCTGCCGTTATCAGTCAACCGCCGTGTTTCTCCACGCCCGTCGCTTTGTTTGATGGTTAGTTCATATTCGCCGGTGGCATCGGAGAAGTAGGCGATCCAGCGTTTATCGGGACTCCAAGCCGGATAACGTTCGGCGATGCCCGGCGTGCCAGTTAAATTCCGAGGCGTGCCATTTTTAGCGGGGGCAGTCCAGATGTCACCTCGCGCTTCGACGGCGATGCGTTTCCCGCTGGGCGAGATCGAGGCGGAGCTGACATATTCCGCCGCGTCAATAATTTGCGGTCGCAGTTTCGGTCGATCGCCGGGAATCCGCACTTCCACTGCGGTCGTCGTCTCGGTCTTGAGATCGAGCAGCACCAGTTCCGCGCCGTGTTGCAGAACGATCTCGCCGTCTCCGTCGGGACCTGGGCCGATCGAAGGCCATTTGACATCATAGTCGGCGTACTTGGTGATCTGCTTGCGCGCCCCGCCGTTGGTGTCATACATCCAGATGTTCAAGCGATGTTGGGGACCATCATCGGAGAGATAGTAGATTGCCTGCCCATGCCACATGGGCAACGTATCGGTCCCTTCCCAAGTGGTCACTTGTTGGCTGCGACCAGTCTCCAGGTTGAGCATCCAAATGTCGGATGCCATGCCACCGCGGTATCGCTTCCAGGTTCGCGTGTCGCGACTGTAAGGGGTGTATGCCAGCCACTTGCCGTCGGGGCTGATAGCACCGTTCGACCCATAGGGTACGGCCAAGCGATTGGGTAATGGTTGCTCTCCAGAAACGGTGAACAGCTGAGTCATCCGGCCAAGTCCAGCCAGGCCATTGCTGCTGAACAGCAACGCTTCATCGGGAGTCCAATCACAGAGTGTCTCGCCGGCTGAATGGTAGGTCATTCGCTGGGCTACCCCACCGACCGAAGGCATCACATAAAGATCAGTTCCGCCGTCATAATTTCCGACAAAAGCGATACGGTCTCCCGCGGCATTAAATTTGGGAAACGACTCCATGCCATTGGCGCTGGCAAGCGGAGTTGCCACCCCGCCAGTTCTCGGCACCGTCCACAAGTTGCCGGCGTAGCTAAAGACGATTTCAGACTTGCTGACGTCTGGATATCGCAACATGCCGGCGGCTGGGGTCGTGTCGGCTTGGCAGGGTGACCCTGTCTGCGAGATAGCCAACGCTAGCAGCATGCTGGTCGTCAGCGAGCTGCGACAGATTTTTGCAGTGAGCAGCGACGCGAATGAGCGGAGTGATTTGTTTCTGGGCATCAGGAAGGTCACGGCTGGAAGTGAATACAGGCTGTTAAAAATGCGACAAGCCGATCGATTCTTGACCACCATCGCAAGGGTGGTGGCAAGAAACAATCGGCAAGTGATTGTGTCATAGGGACGTCGCGACAATCTAAAAAAACTACTCGCGTTCAAACACAGGTAGGACGCGATCAATTTCACGTTCGTAAACGATTCGGCCGTTGACGATCGCCGTCTTGACGTAAGTGCGGTAGTCCAACGGTGCTCCGTCCATGATCAGCAAGTCGGCATCTTTGCCAACATCGATCGAACCAATTCTATCGTCGAGCCCCAGCATTTTCGCTGGCGTTAAGGTGAGTGCCTCCAAAGCTTCGGCTTCGCTGCACCCGCCACGAACGGCGAAGGCTCCTTCGAGCGGTAAACTGGTCAAATCGCGTCCTGCGAGTCCACCCAAGCTGATTGAGTTGCTGAGAGTTGTCAACGCGAAGGAGACCCCCGAATTTTGCAACACCCGCGACTGCTCAATCCAACTGCCCGTCGTCTCTTCCTCGCCCAAGCGGGCTCGGCGGCGATTGCGGGGCGCGAAGGTGACCATTACATCATATTCGGCCAGCAGATCGCCGACCAACCAGCCTTCAACCACATCGGTCAAAGCCAACTTGTAATCGAGTTCCTCCGCTAGCGCGACCATCTCGCGAATCTCGCTGGCCGACGCGGCGGCAATTCGCAAACGGATTTTGCCTTGCACTAGTTTCAGCAAGCTATCGGGAACCGATTTCCGGGGCGGGCTTTGCTTTTTACCAGCGCGCGTCGCTTCCTCGTGAGCGGCTTGGTCTGCCAAATATTTGCGAGCTTTGGCAATTTGTCCTCGCCAGGTATGACGATTCAAGCTGCCAGTCAAAGAACCAGAGGAAAGGTCGTAGAACACTTCTTCCGAAACCAGCATGCCATCGAGTTCCCCGAAACTCATCTTGAGCACCACGTTGCCGCTGGTTGCGATGTCTCGTGGTTTGGGATCGGTGATCGGGTCGGCAGGTAAAATCGGCAGTCCGCAGCAGGGGCAGAGTGATTCCGCCACGCCGTAGTCCAGTTCGGCCTGGTCAACCTGCGCCAACAATTGATTGACTTCGGGTTCCAGACCGAGGAACGTCTCGCTGGGGTCGCGCCGGCGGCCACGTCCGCCACCACCGCCACCAACTTGGCTGCAGCCGGTAGTGATCCCGACGGCCAGGGATAGTTTGATGTTGCGGTCGAAGGGATCCAACACATCGGCTGCTTTATTGCTGCCTCCTGCGCTACCGATACCGACGCCCGACATTTCGATCGCCACCATTCCCGGGGCGATGCGCATGCCGCTGGCATCGATCACCGTAGCTCCCTCGGGGACTTTCACCTGTTGTCCAACTGCGGTGATCTTGCCATCTTCAATCAAGATCGTGCCGGAACGAATAACTTCGCGGCTGACCGTGTGGATATCTCCGCCGACAATCGCCGTAACCTTGGACTTTTTGTCCTTGGACTCGGCTGCTTTGGATTTGTCGTCATCAGCCATGGCCGGGCTGACCAGGTGGCATCCGATAAAGAGCAACAGCAACAATTGAAATTTAGTTTTCATAGATCGGTCTCCCATCCACTAAGACCTGGACAATGTTGGCGGTCGCGGAAAAAGGATCTTCGTCGAAGACCACAAAGTTAGCCCGCCGTCCCTTTTCGATACTTCCCACTTCCTTCTCCAGACCGAGCAATTCGGCTGGCAGGCTGGTTAAGCCGCGAATCGCCGTCTGGCGGTCCAAGCCGGAACGGACCAGCATGGCGACGGGGAAGAGCGGCGAATCTTGCGAGCTGCGAAAGTCGCCTTGATTGAGTGACAGGGAGAAGGCCACCTTGATCTTCTCGGCTTGCAACATGTTCGCCACGTTGATGCGATCTTGGCTGTTGGGGATAAGATCGATGCGAGGCGGCATCACCACGGTGTATTTTTTCCCGTCCAGCGAGCTGAGCGTGCGATAGAGATCGTCCCCACTGGCGACGAGCACCACCTTGGTCTGCTCGGCCTCTTTCACGGCGCCGGCCAGATAGAGGATTGAGGAAGCGTTGTTAACATTAACAAAAATCGGCTGCTTGCCGGTTCGCACCGCGTCCCATAGTTTGTCCTCGGGTGACTTGTTGGCCGAACTGCTGCTCGAACGGCTTGAGCTGGAAGTGGGCGAAGCCGTGGTTGGTGGGCCAGCTGGGCGTCCGCCCCGCCCCATTCTCGCTCGCATCTGAGCCATCCGCTCGGCGCTCGAGCTGCCGCTTGAACCGCCACCCTTCGCGTTGGGATCAGCCAATCCTTTACGCAAAACTTGCAAACTGCTCGATTGATTAGTCAGCGCGATGAATAACTGTCCTTCCGCATCCGTAATGATGTCTTCTGGATTGTCGGGTTGAATCAGTCCGATCACCGATTCCCCAACGCCTTCCGCGACCAGGTGAGCGGTCGTGATACCGGAACGCGTGGCGTCCCACCAGGCACGACTGCGGGGATCAAAGCCATCGACAATTCGTGTGAACGAGGTGGGAGCGGCAGCGGGTGAAATCGGAATGCGGAACGTGCGACCGCCGAAAGTCACTTCACGGAAAGCGGGCTGCGATTCTTCTTGGCCGACTTGGATAACAAAATAAGGGTCGACGATGCCGGGCATGATTGTTTTGCCGTGGAGATCGACAACTTGAGCCGTCACGGGAATGTCCAGATCGGTGCCAACCGCTTCGATCCGACCGTCACGCACGATGATTGTGCCCCCCGCTATTTGACCCGCTGACGTTCCCGTCTCGATGGTCGCACCACGCAGCGCGACAACCGCTTGCGCAGCGCTTTGCTCGGGCATCAGGAGGATGGCGGCCAGCAAACAGCTAGCGACCACCATGCTGTTGGAGATCAACCTGTCGGCTAACAACCTGCTTGGTTGGGACATGAATTGGGCTTTCGGTGCTAAGCTGTTCATTCGGAGGTTCCGCCTTCGCGGGGCTATCTCGGCTCGGTTGGGCAAAGCTCGGTCTGGCAACTTAAAAACGGCGACGGTCTTTGCGAATGTCGTACACGCTGGTTCCATCGATGAACACTTCAGTGACGTAGTTCCGGGGGTCGATGATCGAGCCCGTCGTGATCACGATGTCCGCATCCTTGCCAACTTCCAAAGAGCCGACGCGATCGTCAATCATCAACGCTTTGGCCGCTTCGATGGTCACGCCGCGGATGGCATCTGCTTCATTCCATCCGTAGCGAACCGCCATGGCGGCTTGGAAAAACAGCTCTTCTTGCGGAATCACCGGTGCGTCGGTGTTCACGCCCAAAACGGCAACACCCCGTTTGTAGAATTCCGCCACCACGCCCTTGATCTGGCCATCCTCGGGCTCATAGCGAAAACCACGGGGCCCGGCCATCACGGGGATCTCACGTTTGATAATCTCTTCGGAGATTTTATAGCTATCGAATGTGCCGTGATCGATCACCACGCGGAGGTTCATTTCATCATGCAAGATTCGCAGCGTCGATTGCACAACCTGATACGCTTGCGTGTGCACGACGACGGGGATTTCGCGGCGGAACAGCGGCTTGAAGTACTCCAGCCGCAAATTGACTTCCGGCTTTTCCTTCAGATCACCACGCTCCCAAGCATCCCATTGTTGAACATACAAGCGACCTTCCATCAGTTGCTGGCGAATCACATGGTTCATCCCCATCCGGCCTGATCCAACTTCGCCGTCCCGCCGTTCCGGGTTACCCGATT
The DNA here is from genome assembly GCF_052161645.1 of Kothea flammea. Lineage (GTDB taxonomy): Bacteria > Planctomycetota > Planctomycetia > Pirellulales > Pirellulaceae > Laterigemmans. The sequence goes on along the minus strand of NZ_CP197414.1, from coordinate 7,610,835 downwards.
GAGCAATTTTTAGCACGCCCGGGGCGCGAATAATCACATCTTCGGGGGTGCCTGGTCCCGTTTTCATTAACGTTCCCCAGCCGCCCATGTTGGTGCCACTGCCGGGGATGTAACAGATCGTGGTGACTCCACCGGCGATGGCAACCTTTAACTGGTCGTTGTGCGGGATGATCTGATCCCAGTTCCGCAGTTCGGGATTGGTTTGATAAACCATTTCATTCAAGTCACCTGAGCCACCGACGTGGCTGTGGGCCTCGATCAAGCCCGGCATGGCGAATGAGGATGTGTGATCAATCACTTGGTAACCGTCGGGAACCGTAATCTCCGCGGTCGGACCGATCGCTTCAATCTTGCCGTCGGAAATTAGAATGGTGCCACCGACAATTGGCTCGCCAGCACATGTCAAAATTTTGCCAACCTGTACTGCCAAACGGGGCTTTGCTGCCGCCGCGTCGCTGGCCGAACTTGGCTCTTGTGCCCCGGCAGGCAACGTTAATAATGCCAGCAGCGCCAGCAAGTTCAGCACTCCGGCAGCGAACAGCGAGCGACGCCAACAATGATTCGCGGCGCGGCCAGTTATCTGTTTGATCATTCGTTTGAATCCTGATTACTAACTTGCTGATCGTCTGCTCGGTAAACCCATTGACCGTCAATCATCACGGCCAGCACCCGGCTATCGGCTTGGAAAGGAGGGCCGCTGAGCACAACTAGATCGGCGTCCTTGGCGGGAGCAATCGACCCCAAAGCTGTCAACTTAGTCACCTTGGCTGGAACCGTGGTGAGCGCTGCCAACGCATCGCCTTGACCTAACCCACGATAGACCGCGTAGGCTACCGCGGTGGGCATATTCTTGGCCCCCGTCCCCGCACCGCTGGCGATCGTCACCGCGGCACCGGCGGAAATAAATCGTTCGGCAACATTAATGGTTTGCCCTTGCTCCTGCCGCATTAGGGGCGGCGTCAGTACGACTGAGGCGAGCGGTTTATCGGCCAACAACTCGGCTTCCCGATCAGCCGTTCCAGATGCGGCCAGCACCGTGCGAATCTTATACTCATCGACGAACACCTCGACGGCCAGCTCCAGCGATTTGCCACTGTCGACCTCCACGATCGCGGCGATCTCACCAGCGAATAATGGCTTATAAGGTTCCAGGCCGGCATTGGTGGAAGGTTTCTTGGGTTCGGCTGGCTTCTCGGGAGCGACTAACTTTTCTTCCGCCTGTTCCTTGGAGTCATCATTCTTGTCGTCCTTGGAGTCAGCAGCAGATTTCTTGTCAGCCTCATTTGCCGGATTCGAGTCCTTATCTTCCTTCGTTTCCGCCGCAGGTTTAGCATCCCCTGAGGACTTGGCCTCACCATCTTTCTCGGCGTCTTTGTCGGCATCGCCATCTTTCTTAGCTTCTTCTGCTTTCTTAGCTTCAGCAGCTTTCTTTTCGCGCTCGGCAACGGCCGCGTCATACTTGGCTTTGGCCTGTTCGTAAGCGGCTAACTTCTTTTCATACTCGGCGAACTCGGCATCATACTTTTTCCAGCTGTCGACGTAGGCTTTGCCCACTTTGAATGTGGAGCGAAGCTTTGCTCCTTCGGTGGTCAGGTTCCCGGAAATCGCATAGCGAATCGCAACGGGATCGGCCAAGACTCGCGGTTGGTCAGCCAACTTGAAGGCCAGCACCGGGCTGGGAAGGCTCGTCGAACTCAGTAAACCGGTGGTGATTCCACCTTGCCGAGCCATGGCGATCGAGGCATCATCGGAGACTAGCAAGGGACCAAACTTGTCACCCAGGCTAACGCGATCGGAAAAGCCACCGCCGACGCCGACTTGAGTTTGTAAATCGATAAAACCGGGTACGATCACGGCGCCGGGAAACTCATTGATTTCCGCATCGGCCGGAAAGGAAACACTGCTCCCAACGCCGCGAATCTTCGTCCCTCGCACGGTTATCGAGGCATCCGCCAGCGGTCCGCTTGGAGTATATACCGTTGCTCCCCGAATGACTTTCGTTTCGTCAGCAGTCTGGTAGTCGTAAACTTGTTTGCCATCGACATAGGTCGCAGTCACTCGCGAAGCCACATCGAAGGGGCGGCCCGAGAGAATTACAAAATCAGCATCTTTACCGACGCTCAACGTACCAACTCGCTCGTTGACATCCATCATCTTGGCCGGCGTGGCTGTTAGCATCTTGAGCAGCTCGCCGTGGCTGATTTCCGCCGCCAATAAACGTCCCGCGGAAAACCAGATATCGGCCCAATCACCATCGTCGGCGGTGAGGGCAACCTTTTCCAAGACTCCCTGTTGAGCGAGCAGTTCCAGTCGCTGCCAAGGCTCAAGTTGTTGTTCCGAGTTGGGCCCTGGAATCGGCAGGTTGCTCAGGCGATCTAGCCCAGCACCCGTTTCCAAAATCAGACCATGAATACGCGGATCGGCCCAAGCGACCGCAGTGGCAACAGGGCTCAGTTCGTCGAGGCCGATGAGAATTAACGGCAGTTCGAACTCTTCGGCCAGGCTTTTAGCGGCGATAATTTCAGCGGCCGTGCGCACAGTCATGCGAACCTTACGCCCACTGGTGACTGTCTCGTCAATCGCGCTGAGAATCAGATCATCGCTAGCTTCTGGGGCCTGACGAGCTTGCAAAAGTGCTCGCAGCCCGGCGATCGCGTCACCCAAGTTGCTGGCCAATTGGGGGCGAGTCACTTCGAAAGGTCGATCGACCGAAACGGCTCCAACCGGTGGTTCGTAAATTCGCGGCGGATTGAAAGCAGCTTGAGTTAAAATCACTCGCAAGCTTTCTTGTTCGTTGAGGGTCCGCGCGACGGGGTCGTCGCCGGCCAGTTTGATGACCGCACCTTGGCCCGGCATAATCCGCTGGCTGCCAGGTGAAAGTTGTGCGGTGGTGACTCCGGCTGCGAGCAAAGAGTCGTATTCACCGAAGAAATCAAAGCCATCGACCGCACGAATGTATGGTGTCACCGACTCTTCTTCGTCACGCCCGTTTTCGGCGATTGTAGTCTGCGAAGCGACGATCCCGGGGACCAGCTGTGCCGACCCCAGTTCGTGTCGTACCGCTCCGCTGGGAATTTCAACTTCACCGCGCGGTCCGACGGCGACGATCTTGCCACCAGAAACGACCATGGCGGCGTTTCTGATTGGCTCCCCTTCGCCGGTCCAAATTTGGTCGGCAAAGTAAACGTCATCCGCGGCGGCTGGCAATGCACACAGTGCAACCAACAAACAACAGTTCAGCCACCGTCGCGTGAGCGCTCCGCCGGAGCAAATGGATCGTATCATCATATTGTGTTGACGGTTCACTCGGCGGGTTCCTCTAGCAAGCGTTTCAGCTTTTGATCTTCACTCCGCTTGTAAACGACTTCGCCATTCACGAGCGTCTGATCGACCCAGGAATCGACAGCCAACGGGTCGCCGGTGAGGATCACAAGGTCTGCATCTTTGCCCGGTTCGATGGAACCCACAAATTGTTCCACACCTAACAGTTTGGCTGGGCCCAGCGTCATGGCATGCAGGGCATCTTTGACGGACATGCCGTACTTCACGCAGGTAGCCGCTTGGTACCACAGAAAGCCGCTGCCGACGGTTTGGCGAGTGCTGGTGGTGGTTTGAAAGACGAACGGCACGCCCGCTTCCATCATTTTCTTCGGCACCACGACTTGGCTGTCGGTGCGAGTCAAGGGATCGGTTTCCCAATAGACTAGCGTGGGATCGAGGATCACCGGCCGCGTCAACTCTTTCAACATCTTGGCTGCTTGATAGCAATCGCGTCCGAGCACAAAGATGGGATCCAAATTGTACTGCTCGGCTAGTCGCAACGCGTGGCCAACATCCATCGCCTCAGCGCAGTAGATGAAGACTGGCAGCTCTCCCTTGAGTGCTTGCTGCAAGACCTTCAGCCCTTCGTCGGTATCTTCCTCGCTAGGCTGACCTTTATCTTCCGAGTCAGCTTCTTTATCTTTCTGGTCGTCGGCTTTCTCGTCATCTTTATCGGTGGACTCATCGTCAGCTGCTTTATCATTCACCGGTTCGGAGGCGCTGGCATCCTCTTTGGTCGAATCATCTTCTAAAGAGCGTTTCGCTTTGTCGAGTTCGCGACGCAGGCGGGCCAGATGGCTCATCCGGCTGCCACCGACTGGGGCGAGCGAAATCTTCAGTCCGGCTTCGCGTCGCAACAGCATGTCATCGACGTAGGAGCCGGCCGACTTGAGGATGGCGCCCCGCCCGCCGATCATCGTGGAGTTGCCGGGCACGACCGCGGTGGTGGTGATCCCATTGCGACGACAATCCTCGAAGTAGCTCAGCACCGGGTCGATCGAATCGACCGCTGAGAGAAACGGCACGTTGGTGTTGCGCTCGTTGGCTTGGCTCATCCCGTCGGGGTTATGAGGGTCGACAAAGCCGGGCATCACTACCATCCCGCTGGCATCGATCACGGTCGCTTCGAGCGGTATCTCCACGTCCGCACCGACCGCGACGATCTTGCCGTCCCGAATCAACACGACCGCATTCTCGATCGGATCGCCAGCAATCGGAATGAGTTTGCCAGCTTTGATCGCCAGTGGACCAGCTGCCTGTGCGGGCGATTCCGCCGAGCACAGGATGGCGATCGCCAGAGGCACGAGAGTCAATAAACAGATCAATCGTTTCATCTATTCGCCGTCATCCGAATTTAGTACCTGACCATCCACCATTACCCACTCGATGTTGCTTGTAAACTCAAGCGGAGGGCCATTCAAAGCGATTAAATCAGCATCGTACTCAGCCGCAATGCGGCCCAGCCGGTTACCGACTCCCAATAATTCTGCCGGCCGCGAGGTGATCGCCGCCAGAGCTGAATCCGCATCCATCCCAAAACGTTTGGCAAACCGGGCGCGGTTCAGTAAATCACCACCCGCCAACGTGACCGAGACACCGGCGGCATCCAATTTGCCCGGCGTGTTCCAAAACAAATCGGTCCGCTCTTCACCCACGGTGGCTTCGGCCGGGCTGGCTGTATACACCACGGGGGTTTGCCGTTCGACCAACAAGTCGATCGTCTTGTAGGCCTCGTGCCCACCGAACAGAATCGGTGCAAAGCCGAACTCGTCACCGAGTGTAATTAACGTCTCAATATCGTACGAAGTGCGGCTGATCCCGAAGGCTTTCATTTCACCCGTCAGCATCTCGCTAAACCGCGTGGTTGTGTCATCTAAACCACCTCCGGCGGCGATCGCTTTGGCAGCTTGCTGCAACCGACTGCGAACGATCCACACCACTCCCATGCGGTTGGTAGGTTGCCGCACATAGATGCTATCGGGACGACTTCGCGAACGGTTTCCGCTGGTCGGGTCCGAGCAGATTGCCATCGCCAAACCGGTTCGAGTCTTCACCAATCGGCTGTTGTCCGCATCGAGCGAAAAGTCACTACCGGCTGTCTTTGCCAAACAGGCAAAACCGGCGATCACGTTGTCGGTACCAGGCATGATATTGGCGGTCGTGATCCCGCTTTGAATCGCTTCACTGAAGTCGCGTGACCGCCAATCAATGGTCGTGGCCGTGTCGAATTCGGGGGTGACCTCACGCGTCGATTCGCTGTCTCCTCCACGCAAACCGAGGCTGCTGTAGGCATCGACGAGACCGGGCATTAGGGTGTGCACTTCTAGGACTTGGAACGTGCCCTGCGGCCGGATCGTTTCCCCGATTCCGACGATGCGGCCGTCACGGACCAGGACCTCTACATTCTCCAGCGGCTCGCCTGACATCGTGTGCATGTACTGCGCGCGAATCAGAACCGCCTCGACCGCCTTTGCGGTCGGAGTTAAATATTGAGTGACGACCGCAGTCGCGAGGCAAATCGCCAGCATTCGTGACACAAGGGTGTTCATTCAGTCTTCCGTTTGCGCGAGCTTACCATCGATAATCACCGCCAGTGGGCGAGCAGCCAGTTGCAGCGGTGAGGCACTCCAGATCACAATATCAGCGTGTTCGCCCGCGACCAGTTTACCGGCCCCAGGCTGCATCCCGACCAGAGCCGCACCAGTCGTGGTTAAACCTTGCAGCGCCGTGGCGGTGGGCACACCCGCTTGCACCAAAGCAGCAGCGGTGCGGCGGATCTCCAGAGGGTCGGTGCCGGCAAAACCGAGCGGCACTCCCGCACCGGCTGCTTCTGCCAAATCAGTCGCGTACCAATCGAAGTCGACCGTTCGCATTGGCCGCACCAACACGCCAATTCCTGCGGCGGCCAAAGCATCCTTCGTGGCTTGTAAATCGTCGGGGCCCAGCAGCGTTGCTTGCAGGCCAAGTTCTTTCACCAGCTTCATTGCGGCGATGATTTCACCCTCAGTCTCAACCTGCATCAATGTTGGACGAGCACCTGAGGACAGCGACTCGCTGCGCGAGCTGCGAGCTTGATCGAAGACGGCTAACGCGGCCGCAGGTAAAAACAAAGGCAGCGGTTCTCCGCCAACAGCAATCGACTGCCGCACCAATTGTTGCTGGCCAGCCAAGCTCGCCGGGAATCGCTCACGACTGCGGGCTCCACCGCTGAGTACGATCTTTTCGGCGATCACTTTGGTAATCACCGGCTCAGTCGCGCCGAGTCGGACTTCGGCTAAGGGACCCGCCATCACTCGCTGGTCTGCCGGAGCGTGACCGACGCGTAAGAAACCGCCAGCAATTAACCGCTTCACGGCCGCCGCGCGCGGATCATACACATCGGCAGCTCGCACCGCCGCCGAGTCAACCACGTTCTGTTCATCACTTAAACTCGAAGGCGTCAATAGCGCGTGGGCGGAAACCAAACCGGGGGTCAGCACCGCCTCGCCCAGATCATAAATGGTCAGCCCTTCGGGATTGGTCTCGCTGACTTCGCTGGCCGTGATTTTGCCATCGCTGATCGTGACATAACCGGCTGCAAATTGGCCGTCCGCTTGTAAGATTCGCTGGCTACGGATGCCGTACGTTGTTGGCAATGCCGCCGGTAGCGGGTGTTCCGCGACAATCTTAAGTGCGGTTGCTGCCGGTTCTTCACTTGCTGCACTCGTAGTGGCTTGGCCGGCTTCATAAACGACTTCGCCAGCTGAAATAGTGAACAGCACCCGCGTGGTGGGATCGAGCGGTTCACCCGCGAAGACGGCCAAGTCAGCCTGATAACCAGCCTTGATCTTACCCAATCGGTCCCCCGCTCCGACCAACTCGGCCGGTACCGAAGTGATCGCCGCTAACACGCGCTGGTGATCAAAGCCAGCCGCAATCGCTTGAGCCGCATCAAATCTCAAAGCTTTGGATGCCCGTCCGCTGGAGGCAAAGCTGGCGATCGCCAAGCGACCGGGATAGTCGGCAAATTGCTCGCTCCAATTCGCAACGCGTTCCACCGATTGATAGCTAGCCCGCGCGTCGTCCGACCAAGGCCCAAGGACGATGGGTAATCCTGTCTCAAGCAGGGCATCCCCGGCACTGCCGATGTCGCTCAAGCCGTCCAGCACCAATGAGATCTTAAACTCCTTGGCGATCTCAAGGGCTCTGCGAAGATCATCGCCCCGGTGCACCTCGAGTCGTAGCGGCACCTCTCCCGCCAGCACCTGGATCAAATTTTCCTTCAGCTGCTCGAACTTGGGCTTTTTCGGTGCCTCTTTCTTGTCGTCGCTATTCTTGTCAGCAGGCTTCTTGTCATCATCCGATTTCTTGTCTTCTTCAGCTGGTTGCTCGGGCTTGTCCGGAGTTCCCGCGACGCCACCCCGACGAACTCCGCCTCGGCCGCTAATGCGACGCCCACCAGTCCGCGGTTGCTCTGCTTTGTCAGTATCAGCGTCCGACTTCTCAGGCTTCTCGGCTGGCTTATCTTTCGCAGGATCGCTGTCCTTTCCTTCTTTTCCTTTCTCTTTCTTCCCGTTGTCTTTTGTGGCTTTCTGCTTGGCTTGTTCGGCTTCGTATTCGCGGTACTTTTCCCACGCTTCTTTGTACGACTTGGCCTCTTCCAAGCGTTTTTTCAGGCCATTGAATTCAGCCAAGCGGGCTTTGGAAGAGACGCTTCCGGAGCTGACCCCGAGCGACGATTGAAAGCCGGCGGTCGATTCGATCACCAAGGAATCGACCGAGCCATCTCCTTCGGCAACTCGCAGCAGCACGCCATAACCGCCCAGCGTGCCGCTGGCCGCTGGCTGTAAATAGACAGCCGTGACACCTTGGCGGGCGACTTCTCGCCAGTCACGATTGAACGGATCAACACCATCGATCGCGTTCATGGCGGCGGTCGAGCCGGTATCCCCAGCCGCTTGGCCGGTCATCCAAAGTTTACTGCGGAGATCGATCAGACCTGGAGAGACGACAGCCCCGGCGACGTCGATGATGCGGGCTCCCTCGGGGATTTCCAGGTCCGTGCCGACCGCTTCGATCTTGTCGCCGCGAATGATCACCGTCGCTGCGTCAAGTTGTCCGGCGTCGGACAATGTGACGACGCGGCCACCTCTGAGTGCGATGACGGGAAGTTCCACCACCTTATCTTCTGCATCTTCAGCGAAACCGCTTTGCAGCCACCACGCGGGACTGGTGCAAAAGATTGAGGCCAGTGCAAGAAAACAAAGTTGGCGGAGAGCGATTGCCATATTCCAAGCCGTATTACGGTGTATGCTCATCAGCAAATAAAGTCAAAACGCTACTCTAGAACGGAGATCTCGTAAGTGCAATCAAACCCCGAATAATTTCCTAAGTTTCGCCAACCCATTAAAATCGCCCAACCCCCGAAACTGGCTCGCCTGCCGATTGTGACGATTTTAGTGACCGGTTGTCTGCTGTTCTCGCCGCGGCCCGCTGCTGGGCTGCCTTCACAATTAAGATAAACTTATGTCCTCAAATTCTAATTCACTGGATGCCAGCGGCTCACAAAAAGGTAGCGGGTCACAAAAATTGGGGCCGGGCTTGAAATTGGGGCCGGGCTTAATTGTCGCAGCCGCTTTCGTTGGCCCGGGAACGGTGACCACGGCTGCCAAAGCGGGGGCGGTCCACGGGTTAGGTTTAGTCTGGGTGGTCTTATTCGCCGTTTTGGCAACGGTCGTGTTGCAGGAAATGACCAGCCGATTGGGGACGCTCACCGGGATTGGATTGGGAGAGTTGCTGAGGCGGCAGTTTACTCGGCGACCGACGATTACCGTGTTGGCCATTTTAGTGACTTTGGCGATTGGCTTTGGGAACGCGGCCTACCAAGCGGGCAACTTGATCGGTGCCGCTGGTGGTCTGGAGAGTCTCCTGCCACTTCCCGCTTCTTGGTTAGTGGTCGCGATCGCCACGGTGGCGGCGGTGTTGTTGTGGTTGGGCTCTTATCGCACGTTGGAACGGGTCTTGATTGCTGCGGTATCGGTGATGGGACTAGCCTTCGTGGCGGCGGCGGCGGTCGCTGTTTGGCAGCGGGGGGTTGTTTGGTCGCAGCTTGTTCCTCAGCTTCCCCGAGACGATTTACCGACCGTGTTGGCGCTGATTGGCACCACGATCGTGCCTTATAATTTGTTTTTGCACGCCAGCGCGGCCAGCCAGCGCTGGTCGAAGGTTCGTCCACGCGGCGAGGGATTACGACTAGCTCGGCTCGATTCGACCGTCGGTGTCGCTTTGGGTGGACTGGTGACATTGGCAATTTTGGTCGCCGCGGCGGCTGCTTTGCCTGGTCAAACGCTCGGTTCCGCCGGTGACGCGGCCGTCGCGCTCGAATCGGTGTTGGGTGGTTGGGGCGCGAAAGTCGCTTTTTCAATTGGTCTCGCTGCTGCCGGATTAACCAGCGCGATCACGGCCCCCTTGGCGGCAGCCTACGCGGTTTCCGGAGTCTGCGGCTGGCCGACAGACCCCAAGGCTTGGTCGTTTCGCGCTCTTTGGGGCGGTGTGCTGCTGGCCGGTTTGTTGGCGGCAATCATTTTCGGAGCGAGTCCCACGCAAACGATTGTCATCGCCCAAGCAGCCAACGCGCTGGTGTTGCCCGTGATCGCGATCATTCTGCTAATGGCATGCAACGCCAAGCTGTTGGGCAAATACGCCAACACCACGCTGCACAACTCGGCCGCTGTCGCTGTCATCCTGGTGGTGCTGCTGCTTTCAATCAGCAAATATTTGGTCTAAAGCATCGGGACTGCTCTTGCATATTGTTTGCATTAGGATAGCATGTGGATCTGATTTCATTGTGCATGTGTTTTCGCTTTGCTATTATCGCCGCAGGGCTGTTTATTTTGTTGGGGGCCCGATGGGTTTCATTGAGAAGGGGCAGTGGTTGCTTGCGATCGGACTGTGCCTCGCGGGGCTTATTGCTGGTTGTGGTCCGAGCGGCCCGCCCCGATATCCGCTCAACGGTACCGTTTTGATAAATGGCCAGCCAGCCGGCAATGTTGTCGTGCAATTGCACAATACCAATGAGTCGCTCATGGGGGATGATCGCTATCCGGTTGGGCTTACTGCGGCCGACGGGACATTCTCAATTGGCGCCCAAGCTGCTGAGCCGGGTGCGGTCGAGGGTGCATACAAAGTCACGTTTGTCTGGCTGTCGAGCTCTGAACTGGATGCCGTCGACAAATTTTCAGGTGGATTCTCGGATCCCGACAAAAGTGATTACACCGTCATCGTGCCGGTGGCAGAGCCATTGCGATTCGAATTGAGTTGGAACAAGTAGCGTCTGCCTGCATGCTATCTATGAGGTTGGCGTTCATTGAGAACGCCTCCGCGGGTTCCGCATTCGTCCCACAATCATCGTTTTTTGTGTCTATTCTTTTGGCGAGCTAATCCAAACTCATGCGTCATTCACATCCTCCGCGTCGTTTCGGATTCACATTAGTTGAACTGTTGGTTGTCATCGCGATCATCGGCATTCTTGTCGGCTTGTTGTTGCCGGCGGTTCAAGCGGCGCGGGAAGCAGCCAGGCGAATGCAATGCAGTAATAATCTTAAACAGCTTGGGCTAGCGATGTTGAATTATGAATCAGCATTGGGGACGTTGCCCAGTAATAATCCATTAGTTAATCGTGGGGGCGATAATCTAAACATTGTGCAAGGGCCTTGGTCGATTGCCATCATGCCCTTTATGGAGCTTAATAACACCTATAATGCTTGGAATCAGAATCTGGGGTTCGCCGAAGGCACAAATCGCCTGCTGCTTGAACAAGGTATACCGACATACAAGTGCCCTTCGTCGCCAGTTCCAATTGTCGATGAATTTCCGCCACTATCACCAGCTTTTTCCGCCGACTCGGCCGCTACCGGGGGCGCCGCTTATCAGGCCGCGGTGGTGGAGTACTTTGCGCCCTTATCGGTGCGTCGTCCGCCAATGTTGCCCACTTCGCCGATCGCTCGCGGTTTCTTGCCTCAGGTGACAAGTCGGGCTTCCCGGCTGGCTGCTGTTCGTGATGGTTTGTCCAATACGATCATGTTTGGCGAAGTCAGTGGTGGAGCGAGGCGATTCAATCGGTTACAAGAGGTGGGGCCCAACGCCGGTTCGTTTGGCCATTTGGCGGGCTGGAACCGGGTGCTGTTGATCAAGATGAGTCAAGATGGCTCAGCGCTGTATGCCGGAAACTGCTTGATTAATTGCACAAATTTCGCTGGATTGAACTTTAATTCATTCCATTCCGGCGGTGTGGTGATGGTTTGCTTAGCTGATGGATCTGTGCGTCCTATTAACGAAACGACTTCGATGGAAGTTCTTTACCGACTCTTTGATGTCCAAGACGGCCAGCCCATCGGTTCACTGCTTTAGAGCCGAGAGTAAACACGCGATAAGCTCGCGTTCGGTTTTTGGCGGATGATAACTTTCAAGGCAGTGCGGAGATTTTCCATGTTTGGATTCTTTAACTCTTCCGGGTTTCTGTCGATATTGGCGATTTGGATGCTAACTCTGGGATATCCTGAGCGCGTCCTTGCGCAAGAAGCTCGTATCCCCGGGTTTCTTGCCCCGCTTGCTGAATCGATTTCCGCAAATTCGCTGCCTTTAAGGTGGGATCCATCGTCACCAGAGTGGCAAGTTGAAATCTCAGGTTATGGTCAATCGGCACCGGTAGTTTGGGACAATCGAATCTATCTGACCAGCGTCTACGGAGCTCAGAAAGAAACTTATCAACTCAGTTGTTTCGAGCTGTCGTCGGGACGAGAACTTTGGTCGCAAAGCACCGTCGCATCGCACCAACAGGAAAGCTCGGCTATGGTCAGTCGAGCGGCACCAACGCCAGTTGTCGATGACACAGGGGTCTATGTTTTTTATGAGAGTGGTCAACTCTTAGCCTTCACTCACGAGGGGCAGTTGCGTTGGACCCGCTCGCTTCAAAACGAGTACGGTATATTCGAAAACAAGTTTGGTCTTTCGGCTTCGCTAAGTCAGACTGTAGAGGCTATTTATGTATTGGTTGACCATCGTGGGCCTTCGTATTTGATGGCGATCGCCAAAGCCGATGGTGTTAATTTGTGGCGTGTCGAACGCGGTGCTCGAGAACACAGTTGGTCGTCACCTGGAATTGTTCGCTTGGTCGATCGGGAAGTGGTGGTGTGTTCCTCAGTAGGCACGGTGGACGTCTATGATGCGAAGACGGGTGAACATTTAATCGCTGATGACCGTGTGGGGGGAAATTCGGTCGCCACTCCTGTTGATCTTGGCGATGGTCGGTTCCTGGTGGCTTCGTTAATCCGTCCGGCTGATGGACCGGTTGACGGTGCCTTGACGTCGAATTTACTGGCTAAGATTGTTCATGATGATGCGGGCTATCGTTTGGAAATCGATTGGATTGCCGACCAAGCTCGAGGTTCATTTTGCTCACCTGTGGCCCACGACGGGTATTGCTATTGGATCAATCCCACTGGAGTGCTGTATTGCCTCAAAATGGAAACGGGAACCCAGCTCTATTCCAAACGACTTCCGTGTGGCGGTTGTTGGGCAACTCCGCTGGCGATCGAAGATAGGCTGTATTGCTTTGGGCGAAGTGGCGAAGTAACCGTTGTCCGTTGTGGCCCCGAATTCGAGATCTTGAGCGAGAGTAATCGGCTTTGGCTTGCCGAGGAGGAGGCTACGACGCAGACGTTATATGCGGCTGTCGCCGGTCATCAATTTCTGCTGATCCGCCGCGGTGATCGGCTTTATCGCCTTTCATCCTCCGCGCCTGCCAGCTAATCCTGGAGACTGTCTTCGAGGCTCCTGCTCATTCCCAGCTTTGAGGATGGTAATGTTTGATCTCCAATCGAAGTGCGGGGAAGGAATTCCAGACAGAAACATCGGATCGACGAGAGACGGTCATACCCTACAGCAACTCGCTGATCGCAGTCGCTTCTGGGTGGCCGAGCGTAATTGGTCGAGCATCAGGTGTCATGATTGTTTGCCGGGGATCGATCCCCATGGCTGCATATAAGGTATGCGCCAAATCGGCTGGAGTGACCGGTCTCTCATGCGGACTTTCGCCTTGCTGGTCACTCGCCCCGAGCACGCTGCCAACTTGAATTGGTCCTCCAGCCAACAACGCGCTGAAGACGCGGGGCCAGTGATCACGCCCGCCACCGGTATTCCATTTTGGCGTGCGTCCGAATTCGCCCATCACGACCACGAGCGTCTCGTTGAGCTGACCCGATGCTTCTAGATCATCAAGTAAGGCGGTCAAGGCCATGTCGAGCGAGGGCCCGAGTCCGACTGGCACCTTGGCTCCGGTATATCCGTCGCGGAGCCTAGTGATCAAGTCAAGGTGCGTATCCCAGCCATGGTCGACGACGCTGACCAACCGCACGCCAGCGGTAATTAACCGCCGGGCCAACAGGCAACTTTGTCCAATCGTTTTGCTTCCGTATCGGCGTCGCGTCTCGACCGACTCGGCATCCAGATTGAATGCTTGCCTGGCTGCGGATGATTGCAACAAAGAAAAGGCCTGCTGGGCTAAAGGATCGAGTATTTGCTCCTCCGCCAACCACTGGCGATACCGCTGCCGTCGTTGCAAACGGCCAATGTCACCTTGGGAGAATTCCAAATTGCGCACCGAAAAGTCGGCTTTTGAGGGATCACTGTCAACGGAAAAGGGCGCAAACTGGGCTGGTAAGAATCCCGCCGCATTTAGTTTGCTGCCGCCGATTCGATGATTGGGAATCGCCACGGAGGGAGGCAACGGGTTGTTTCTTGACGCTTTGGTTGCCCCTCTGGATTGATCGTCAACCAAAGCCTGCTTCGAAAACTGCGACGCCATTACGGAAGTAAAGCTGGGGTGTTCGATCACGGGGCTGGGTTGGTAGCCCGTCAATAAATATTGAGCCCCCAAATTGTGTTCGCCCAGTGGTGACGTGAGCGACCTGATCACGGCCAGTCGATCCATCCGCTGAGCCAAACGAGGAAACAGTTCGCTGATCCACAATCCAGGTATGTTCGTCTGTATGGCTGAAAAAGGACCACGCACCTCCGCGGGTGCCGCCGGCTTGGGGTCAAAGGTGTCTAAATGGCTGGGGCCACCATCGAGCCAGATGAAAATGCAAGATTTGGCAACCGCTGTGGACGAGCCATCAGCTAGCGCGGGTGTCGTGGATGATAGTAGGTTCGGCAGCGTTAACCCCGTGCCCAGCAGTGAACCAACGCGCAAAAACTCACGCCGTGATGGCTCGCTGATCGGAGCAACGAACAGGCGATTCATCAGCATCTCACTCCCAAGTTTCAGATTCGCACCGCGTCGGATTGGCATTACTCACCAGTTAAAACGAAATTGAGGGCTGGTTAATAGACTCCAAACTAGATCCTCAAGCACCTCTTGAGGATCATCCGCGGCCGTAATCTCCTGACACCAAAACGTGGTTTCCAGCTCGGTCGCGGGACGCGAAAAACAGCGCAAGTAAATTCGCTGGATCACATCCTCCGCGTCCTCAACCGCGTCTCGGCTCCAGCTTCGCAGGCGGCTATCTGCGTGCGTGATGCGATCGTTGATCAGCGGTCCAGTAATCTCCGCCAGCCGACCGGCTAAGCTATCGGCGACATCAAGCTCGCAAACAACGTCGGCCGTGCAAGTGGTGTCGGCTCCCGCCCGCGCGGGAGCTGTGGCCAAGGTCACGCGTTCCAGGAATCTAACAGGTTGCTGTTCGCTAACTGCTTTCGTGACTTGGTGCACTCCCGTCACGTCTCCCACCGAATCTAATAACACCGCTACCGGTAATTGCTTCTCCGTTCGCCAACCATAAGCTTGTTGCATCAACGCATCACGATTGCTGACCGTGGCTTCCGGCAACTCCGCGGATGCGGTTTGTATCTTCGCTGGCTTTGCTGCTCGTTGATAGGTTTTGCTGGTAACAATTTGGCGAATCAACCAGCGGGGATTTTCGTGCTGCTCGATCCAAGCCTCCGTCAATTCCTTTAATAGTTCTGGATGTGTGGCCGGGTTGGTGATGCGATGATCGTCGACCGGATCGACCAAACCGACTCCCATCAATTGTCGCCAAACTCGGTTGCACCAATTCGCCGCGACGGAACGTCGGCCCGCGCCGCGAATCCAACTTGCCAATTGCGGCCGCGGATCGACCTTCGCCGAGATCAGTTTTCCGGCAGGCAAGCGAGGAATTGCCGGTTCCCCCGTAGCGGGATGGATGTTGCTGGAGCCTGTTTGCCACTGCACGCGATCACCGCGGCGAATTCCAGCGAACAGAGCGGCAATTCCGTGATAGTCGTCCTGGGTCCACTGATCTAACGGATGGTCATGACAATTCGCACAACGAATCCGAGAACCAAGCATCAATTCTGAAAAAGCTTCGGTCTGGCTGCGGGCATCGTTGGCAAGCAAATAGAACGAAGCCGCTGGTTGTTCGGAGACACTGCCATCACCCTCCACCAGCGTGGCCATGAGTTCGGGCAATGATGTTTGAGCCGCCAGCTGCTCGCGGAGGAAACTGCGAAAGTTGACGGCGACACGATCATTCTGTCCCGCTTTAATCAGCGTTTCCGTTCGCAAGGAATTGGACAACCAATAGGTCCAATACTCAAGACTTTTTGGGCTTTCCAACAAGCGATCGACCAATGCCTCGTAGCGTTCCGCAAACGTCTCTTCGGAACCTTGCAAAAATGCGAGCGATTCTTCCGGCGTTGGTAGACGTCCGCAAAGATCGAGCATCAACCGCCGCAACAATACGTGGGGCGCGGCACGCTCGACTGGTTGCAATCCCAGCAAATCGAGCCTCCGCCGCGTCCAGTGATCTATTAAATTTTCATCCGCGGGAGTGCTCGCTGCGGACGCGAGGGGAGTTGAAACAGTTGGCGCGATCACCTCACAAGCAACGACATGATTCCGCACGCGAACGATGATCAAATGCCTGCCTGGTCGCAGCACCCGGAATTGGCCCGGCCCGACAATATCGACGGCAGCCGGATCGTGCGGAGTCAACAACGCGTATTCAGTAGAGTCTTGTTTAGAATCATCGTCAAAGCGACCCGCCACCAAAAGTTGATGAGTTTGTTGGGAAGTCTCAGGATCAGTGGTCAGAGCCGGGATGACCAGTTTCCGCGGCGTCACCTCGATACCCACTAAACGCGGTTCGCTCGCCGGTTGTCGCTGGGCTCCGGCAGCAATCCAGTCTCTTAGTTTGGCGAAATCGGAACCGTCAGGATCCAGTCGTTGGCCACCGCCATGTTCCATCAACTCCCCAGCTTTTCGCAGTAGCAGGCTAGCCTCGGGATGAGCCGGATTGACGCGGCGGCCTTGCAGTTCACGAGCGACGCTCACCCAATCTTGCTGCGGGTTTTGGCCATAGAGTGACAGCCGGAACCCACCACGGCCAATCGCCGCACCATGGCAGGCACCGGTGTTGCAGCCCGCCTTGGTTAGCAATGGCAGGATCTCATTATCAAACGTCACTTGGGCAAGCAACGCTGGTTGCCAGTTGCACCAAACTAGCAGCGAAATCAGGACGATCTTCATTGATCGGATTCCAGCAACAATGAACCAGTTGGCGATCAAGGTTGCTCAACCTCGGCCCAGCGACGGAGGTGTGTCTGTGCCTGATCGGAACCGTAAATCTTATGCACTCGGCTGGCGATTTCTTTCAGGCGGGCTCGCGCCGCGGAATGGTCTTTGAGAATCTCATCAATCTGTTTCGCCAATTTGTCAACATCCGCATCCGATGTCTCTTTGCGAATCAGCCTCCTTAGCAAAGGTTCGACCTGATCAAACCCCGGGGGGCGCTGGTCCTGGGTCGCCGGTTGATCGCCGCGGCGACGCATGGCCCCCCCTGCACCGTTGGCTTTTGCCAACAGCGCGTCGACCGTTGGTGGTTCCCCGCCGACTAGATCGCAAATGGCTTTTAAGGTTTTTGGTAATTCGACTGGCAAACTGGGATCGATCAAGGCTTGGTTGAATTTAACTTCTCCTTCGCTGGCCACGAGAATCGTCAGCGTCACGTTGCGATTAAGCCCAAAGCTACCTGGTCCCTCAACCCCGTCCGGTGAAACACCCAAATGGACATTCTTAGGCAAGGCGTGTTTGGCCCGCTGCAATTGGGCCGTCAAAGCGGTGGTATCGGCTCCCAGGAAAACGACGGCTGTTTTCAAACCAGCTTTTCTCCGCGAGGCGGCGTAATCGCCCAGCGTGCGAGTAAAGGCAATCGAGGGGCGGGTAAACTGATGCACAAAAATGACCAACTGATGGGGAGCCTCTGGCTCCGCCGCGGTCGCATCCAGCAATTTGCTGGGATCCTCATCGAGTACCAATTGGATCGGCAATTCGGGCAAAGGTTCACCGACTTGCGGGCCAGAAAAAACGGGGTCATCTCCTCGGCAAAGCGTCGGCAGCAAGCCGCTACCCATGACGAGCACGGCGGCTAACAGCAAACCATGCTGGCTGAATTTTTGCATTTCACGTTATCCTGGGGGATTGGTTTCGTTTAGTTTAATATAAATGTTCGCGCGGTTGTTTCCCTACAGCATACTGCGAACCGGTTGTTAGCGGTTTTGGCGCTAGCCACCGTTCGTTGAATTCGCAAATTTGAGTCAAAAAATGTCGGAATTCGCGTCGCTCGCTGAACCGGAACCCTCCACCTCGCTATCGTTGCTAGCTGGCGCGAGGCAGGGCGACGCGGTGGCTTGGGAGCGGATTGTGCGGCTGTATGGTCCGTTGGTTTACACTTGGGCCCGGCGTCGTGGGCGACAACCGGCGGATGCGGCCGACATTGTTCAGGAGGTGCTGATTGACGCGGCCAAGGGGTTAAATCATTTTGCCAGCGGACCAAGTAGCACCTTTCGCGGTTGGTTGTGGACAATCACCCGTCGGCGACTGGTCGACCAAACGCGGCTCTGGTCACAACAGCCCGAGATTCAATCGTCCCAGCAGCTCGACCAGGTGAATCTGACCAGCTTGTCCGAAGCTGTTCTGCAGCCCGATGCCGAACCTCCGACCGATGCGAATTCTGACCGACGTTCCATCTTAGCCGCCGCGATTGCCGGGCTCCATCGGCGTTTCTCCCCCGAAACGTTGACCGCATTCCGTCGCACGGTGCTCGACGGCCAGGATCCAGCCGACGTGGCTGCCGAACTGGGTGTCTCCCGCTGGACCGTATACAAGGCGCGATCGCGGGTGCTGCAGCGCTTGCGGACGGAGCTGGACGGGTTGCTCGATCCACCATAAAAAAATTTCCGTGCTGTCCAATGTTCACGATGAGCTTACGGACGGGGAAGCAGAAACTTTTGGCCGGGCGAGGTCAACTGCTGTTCGGACAGGCTCATACCTAAGGAACGGACAACGATGATCGTGATGCAAAAATCCGTAACCACCTGCCCCGCACAAGCGGAGTGGGATCGCTTTGCCAGTGGGAACGTTGCCGTCGGGGAAGCGGACCAATTGGCAGAGCATTTGGAGTCGTGTCAGCCGTGTCAGCAACGACTCGAATCGGCAACCCCAGTCGATGACTGGTTGATTCGCGAGCTGCGACCGGCCAGTGACACGCCAGCGGCTTGCGAAACCAGCGAACCCGAATGTTTGGAAGCAATGTTGCACGTGGTCCGTCACTGTGAATTGCCGGCTACTTGGGCGACGGGCGAACAGGTGGGACCTTATCAGTTGCTGCGGCCGCTCGGTGTCGGTGGAATGGGCACCGTTTACCTGGCCCGTCACACCCGTTTGCAACGCGAAGTCGCCATCAAGCTGTTGCCGCGGATGCATGGTAGATCGCCCTCCACGTTGCAACGTTTTGATCGCGAGATGACGGCGGTGGCGGCTTTGGAGCACCCGCATATCGTGCGCGCCACGGATGCCGGCGAAGCGAATGGTTGGCACTATCTTGTCATGGAGTATCTTGATGGCATGGACCTCAGCCGACTCTCGCGTCGTCTTGGGCGGTTGCGCACCGCCGATGCCTGTCAGCTGGTTTTGGACGCGGCGGCAGGCCTCGCACAATTGCATCAGCTCGGCTGGGTCCATCGCGACGTGAAACCATCCAACCTCATGTTGACGCGCGAGGGGCGAACGAAACTTGTCGACCTCGGGTTGGTGCTCAGCGATGAAACGGTGCTCGCGCAACAGCATCGCCTGACCACCGTCGGGCATTTAATGGGAACCGTTGCCTATATGGCTCCCGAGCAACTGATCGATAGCGCGGCGGTCGATGCGCGGGCTGACATCTACGCCTTGGCAGCCACTCTGTATCGTTTGCTAACTGCCGTTGATCCACATCCCGGCGGAGCGAATTTGCCCGCCACGATTCTTGCAAAAACTACCGACCCTGCCCGCCCGATTCGTTCGATATTGCCGGAACTTCCCGCTCCCCTAGCTGAATTGATCGACGAGTCGCTGGCCAGCTCTCGCGACGCGCGTCCCGATTCCATGCAAGCCTTTGCCGACCGCTTGCGTGCGCATGTTAACGGAGCCGAAACGCGAAAACTCATTCGCGTTGCGCTGCGGATGGAAGTTGCGGATGAAGCCGAAGCGAACTCCCAGGCAGTAGCGTTTCCATCAGCAAAACCCGCATCGTCACCAATCACTCAGGGTGAACCCAAAAAACCAACAGGTCCGCCCCATCGCTGGCTGCTGGTCGGTTTGCTGCCGGCGTTTTTGATGGCGCTGGGGATTGTTGTCGTGATCCAAACCGATCGCGGCCAGTTAACGATTTCCTCGCCAGTCGATGATTTGGCTATCAACATTAAACGCCAAGATCAATTTGTTGATCGCTTGGTGCTTCGCGGCGGTGAAAATCAAACCACGCTCCGCAGCGGTACCTATGTGATCGAGTTGGACACGGAGGTCGATGGCTGGGAGCTCTCCGATGATCGCGTTTTGTTAACGCGGGGCAGTGCAGAGGCAATTACCATCGAACGCAGTTCAGCCTCCAGCGTTGCGAATCGAGCGGTTGCAGGTTTACCCAGCTATCAAGGCAAACAATTCTCGCAGTGGTTGAACCTTTTGCAGACGGAGCGAGAGGTGGCCACCATTGAAGATTCCATAAGTGCCCTGCATATTTTGGCCGATACGCCGCAGCAAGAAATGGAGGCTGCCAGCGCGCTCTTGAAAACAGCCCGCTTGTATGGAGGCATGATCGCGGGCAGTGGCGGCCCTTCGGCTGACTTTATGAACTTTTTTCCAGAGGAGTTTCTAGCTTTCTTGCCTGAACCGGGTCTAGCCGCAATGACTCAAGAATTGGCGGCTGGAAATCGACAAAGCACCCAGGCGATCGTCTGGATACTCAGCAACTATCTCAACGACGTTCGCACAGACGATCTTCGACATCCACAGATATCTTTCACGACATGGCAGAAATCTTCCAAAAATCGCTCGCAACTTGTCAAGTTGTACGAAGCGTCAGTAACCGCGGTGGAGACGTTGGGTGGCTTTGAACCCTTACACCAGCAACTGCAACACCAACAATTGCAACAAATCGATAAGATTAAGCCTAGCTACTACGGCGGGGGCACAGTTGCAGCAGTATCAGAAAATGTGGGCCTAGGACTCGCGGTCACCATTCGCGCCAAATTGTTTTTCGCACTTGATCGTCCAATCACCAGCGACCCACCGCTGGCCGCATACCTGTTGAAATTGGGACAGCGACGAAATCGCTACTTGGAGGAAGCCAAACCTGTCAACGGAAGCATCGGCGTGTTGTCCAAGACACAAGTTTTGCAGCTGGCAACCAGCTATCCCGATGAGCCTCTCGATTACGTGATTGCCGAAGCGATGTTTTTGCCGGACAGCAACGCCGATGGCGTGCCGACGCTCAGTAACCAACCATTCAAAGAAATCTTAGCCGCCCGCGCTAAAGTTGCTCCCCAAAAGATCGCGGATGTGGCAATGCGGATCATTAAACATCAAATGCACGGCACCAACTCGGGGCCACCTGGATTTGCCGGTGCCAGCGGCATGGGCGGTGGCATGAGCGGTGGCTATTCGGGCGGCGGAATGGGGGGCATGGGCGGCGATCCCTACAATATAATCGGCGCACGCCTACTCGTTAACGAACAGGCCTTTTTAACCCTGTTGGATTTTACGCAAGCGGAAGGTGTCACATTGAATGAGCGGCAGCAAAGATGGCTGGGTGAGCTGTTGTATTACGTCAGCACATTTGAAGACAGTGAATTGAGAAACCGGTTGAAAACCATGAATATTTTGCCGCGCGGTGATTACGGAGGTCCAGGGAGCGGCGGTGTCGGAGGTCCGGGGAGTGGTGATATTGGATTTCCCGGTGGCGGAGGTCCCGGGAGTTGACCGGGTGGCCGTCGGAAGAATCTCTGCCCGGCGGCGCAATCGTCACAGGCGTTGCAGGCGTGGTGACCCTCGCTCGGGTGTAGAAACCAGCCGTCATGGTTCGATGCTCTAACCGGTGGTGGAAAGGGAGCAAGGGATAGCTCGCTTTTCGCCATTTCGATCGCATGGGTATCAGGGAAGATACCGTGCCGTTTAAGCTCGACCCGCGACTGTTTGCATGAAGCCAACTTGCGTCCTCATAATCGGCATTGCCCTGGCGACTTTGCCTAGTCGTCAAAGCCGAGCGGACGACGTGGGCTTGCGACCGCCCGCGAACGGGACAATCAGTCATTTAGCGGCTGTAGAGTTCCTCGCACCGGCCGCTGAGATAGCATTCGGCAGCTCGGCGACGATTCCCTGGACCTCCGAGCAAGCATCCGAGTGGGCCTATCGCAATTCGCCGACTGCGGCTCTTGTAGAAATGGAGCGGCGGGCAGTAGCGAAATTACTCGACTGCGACGATGAGCAGCAGCGGGCGATGGCGGGGCTGATCCAAGCGGTGTCAGCCGAGCTGGCCCTCCATCGGCGGCATGAGTCGGCTGCCAACGCGCTCACCGCGTACTATCAGATTGTTGCCGCCCGAGAGCAAATCGAGCTGTTGAACGAAACAGCCCCGCTGATCAAGACCCTGCAAGCGCTGGCGAAAACGGCCGAGCAACTCGAACTGGTTGATGGCGACCGCGATGCCCTCGCCGACCAACGTTTACAGCTGGAAGACAAGTGGTTTGAGATTGATTTCGGTGCCCAGCGTCTTAGAAATCAGATCGCCGGGCTGGCGGGTCGTCCGTTTGATGCCACGGAGCGACTGGAGTTTGTCAGCCCGATGCCATTGGATGTATCGCTGCAAGCTGACGAGGCGGCGCTGGTGGAAATCGCCTTGAATAATCGGCATGATCTGAAAGCGACCGAAGCCTTGTGCCGTTGCCTCAATGAAAAGTCGTTGCCGGCAGCCCGCGATCTACTGGGCACCTTAGTTCCCGGGTTGGGACTGGATGCCCTGCTTGGTGTCACCGGTGGTGGTTTACTCAAGCTGCATCATCGTCGCGACAAGGAAGCAGCCGATCTGGCCGAGCGGCGCGCTCAATGCCGCAGACTGGCCGAGAACCAGCGTGATATGATTCGCCGTGAGGTTCGCGACGCGTTGCTGGGATATCAAGCGGCCGAGGCGCGGCTCGATGTTGCAAACCGCCGGGTCGAGGCGCAGCGAAACGTCGCCGATCGCACGCGTCGCGGACAGGAGCTGGAGCAACTGCCACCAGGCTCGGAGGAACAGGCCAATCTGGAAACATTGCGTCTGAAAACGCTCCTGCTGCACCGGCAATTGGCGTACGCCGAGGCGTTGGTGCAAATCCAACGTGTGACCGGCCGACTCGACCTGATCAATTCTCCGTAGTCTTCAGCCTCGCGGGCGATTAAACTTTAACACTATTCGATAGTGCCTGGCATGTGAGCGGCAAGCCGCTGGTCTCTCACATGGCTTGCCGCACCTTGTTGGGCAGACTCGATGAATGGTGGAATAGGCAGTGGACTTAACCCGCGAATCAATGCTCGAAGGAGCTGTCGCCGGTGATCATGCCGCCTGGGCGAAACTGGTTAAGTTGTATCGTCCGTTAATTGTCAAGGAACTGACTAAGGTCCTTTATCAATTTGACCCGTCGGCCGCCGACGATATTGTGCAGAACGTGTTCGTGGTGCTGCTCCATCGGATCGCCAGCTTTCAACATCGCGGTCCCGGCTCATTTCGAGCCTTCCTACGCGAGATTTCCCGGCGGCAAGCGTTGGCCTGGATCAATCGCCGCTCTCCCGGTCAACTCCCGAGCAATTTTGATGAAGGCCAGCTTCGCTCGCGGTTGCATGATTGGGCTGACCCCTGGAGCGAGCTGAACCTTGCCTTTGATGCCGAACACGAGCGATATTGGCAGGAAAAAATTCTGCAGGAGGCCCAGCTACGGGCGAATAAGTCAAGCAAGTCGCAAACGAGCTTGGTGATCTATTTGGCTATTAAGCAACAGGGAAAGTCAGTTAGCGATGTCGCTCGAGAACATGGGATCAGTCCTTCGGCCGGTTATCGTTGCTTGCACGCCGCGCAGGAAGCGATCAACCAGATACGTCGCGAGTGGTCGGCGTTTATTTGAAGAAAAATGCTCAATCTCTGAGAATCCGGGCGCAGTGGACACATTTACTTGATCGAGAGAGCGACGCACGTTTGAGCAGCGACATCATTTCACGAGATTTTTCATGCACGCCTGTCCAACGCCCGATCAGCTGGACCAGTTTCGCAGTGGCGCGATCTTGCCCCAAGCTCAGCTTGAGACGATCGCCGAGCATCTCGCTGTTTGTACACCTTGTTCAACGCATTTCCATCGGTCATTCACCTCGCACAGCCAACTCTCCCCTGCGGAACATTCCGCATCGCCGGCCAACGTGCCGGCGTCCGCGACCGACGAGCTGACGGACTGCGAGTTAGAAAACGACTATTGGCCACCACCAAAATTTTTAGACCAGCACCCGCAGTGGGAAATTTTGGAACTGCTGGGGGGCGGCGGCATGGGGGCGGTTTATTTAGCACGGGAACGTGAGGCACCCAGTCGCGTCGTGGCGATCAAAATTTTACGCAGCGGAATCGCCAAGAAGCGCGTGCTTCTTGAACGGTTTCGCCGCGAGATTGAGATCATGAAGACCGTGGGAGAGCACGCCAATTTAGTCTCCGTCGTCGATTCCCAAGAGCTTGTTGGTGAGCCCCTGCTGGTTACCGAATATGTGGAGGGGCGCTCCTTGGCAGAAGTGTTGCGAGGGTCCGAGTCGGGACGCATTGAATGGCAGCAGGCAGTCGATCTGATTCTGCAAGTACTGCTAGGTTTGGACTTTGTTTGGCGAGAACACCATTTGGTTCATCGCGATATTAAGCCCAGCAATTTGATGCTGACGCCGACTGGAATCGTCAAGATCCTGGACTTTGGCTTGGCGAAGTTACGTGAAGTCAATCAAATCGATTCTTTGACGGTATCCGCGGTCTCGGCGGGGACCCCGGCGTACTGTTCTCCAGAGCAAGATGACGATTTCAAACATGCCGGCTTTCAAGCAGACCTCTACAGCGTGGGTTGCACATTATATGAGATGATTTCCGGCTCCAAGGTGTTTGGTACGGAAACGGGTCACATCACACCCCTCGCGGTCCGGATGGCGCATCATCAGCAAACACCACGTCGCTTAAGCAAACTCGTTGCAGGTCTGCCGAAGGAACTCGATCGCCATATCCTTCGTTTGTTAGAAAAGCAACCGGAGCGACGT
Organism: Kothea flammea; assembly: GCF_052161645.1. Lineage (GTDB taxonomy): Bacteria > Planctomycetota > Planctomycetia > Pirellulales > Pirellulaceae > Laterigemmans. The sequence continues at coordinate 7,585,871 of NZ_CP197414.1, read as the reverse complement.
TTCGGTTCCTACCGCGAAGTTATCCAAGCGCTCTCACCCTACGCCTCCTCGACTGGCCTACGTCGGGTGAGGCAATGTAGTCCCTCATATCTTGAATCAACGGCGAAGGTCTACCGAGGCCGGGGCAGCCAACTTCTCCAGCCACTGTTTCAGGCCTTTCGCCGACCCTATCGCGCGGCTACATGGGGCTTCGGCGTGGTGACAATCTTAATGGTTTGCAGTTGGTTCTTGTTGCTTCCAGCTAGCGGCCAGCTGCGAATAGTTGTTGATTCTCCGGATGTGATTGTCGTGGTTAATGGAGAAGAGCTTGATGGCCAAGCGGTTAAAGTGGAACCGCGTGGTGAGGTATTTGAGTTGACGCTTAAACTTCCAGCCGGGGTGAGTGAAATCGAAGTCCGCCAGGGAATGCAGGATTGGCAAACACAACGGGTAAGAATTACCAGCAAAGCGGTGACTCAGATTCGTTTCCAATTTGGCCGACCGGATGAACCAGCCGCCGTCATCGCGGACAGTGTTAAGGGTTTGAGCCCCGCGGCCAATTCCGAGCAGGCGAGGATGGCTCGGCTGCTGAGACACAGCGGACGCTGGGCCATCGAAGAGGACGTGCTATGTCATTATGATGGAGATGGTGAACAATGGCTCGTCTTCGGCGATCCCAGCTGGACCGACTATGATTACACCTTCGAGGCTCGGCACCTTGGTTTCCCCAGCGGCTTTTCGGCACTTTTCCGCAGCCCACAAGATGACAATGTGATGCTGTTCAGCTTCGGCTGGATCGACCTCTACACCGCTCAGATTCGCAAACGTGTGGGTGACGACTTTTTCGTTCAGATGCCCCCGCCGGATGGCCCGTATTTCAAGCGATTGAATTGGAAGGTTCAGGCCGACCAGTGGTATTCCGTTAAGGTAACAGTCCGCGGTCAACGGGCCGATTGCTACGTCGATGACGTTTTGATTTTTACTGTCACGCGGGTTCCTTATGATCAAGGTCGCGTGGGGATCCGCATGTGGAGAGAGTGGTCAGGGAAGTCCGAATTTAGAAATTTCAAAGTGGTTGAGCCAGCTGGCAAAGTGATATGGAGTGGTCTACCCGTTTTGCCCGAAGCGGCATTCTAAGCACCCCATCACAAGCCATTAAGATGGCTGGGAAGCATCATCAGCCGCCTGGCGCCAGCCTGCGGTTCCCACAGCGCGACATGACACCGGGAACCGCACGTTGGGAGCATCATCAGCCGCCTGGCGCCAGCCTGCGGTTCCCACAACGCGACATGACACCGGGAACCGCACGCTGGGAAGCATCATCAGCCGCCTGGCGCCAGCCTGCGGTTCCCACAGCGCGACATGACACCGGGAACGGCACGCTGGCGAGAGGCGGCTGATGGGGACCGAAAGCATTACTCGGGCGAGCCTGCTCCGCCGCCCCCTGGGGTTTCGATGCGGAGCCGATCGCCTGGCTGTAAGTCAATCGTCGCCGTCGCGGGCAACTCCACCAACGGTTGATGCGGTCTGATCAGCAAATTGCGACCGCAGGCACCAGGCTGACCGGAATCGATTCCATAAGGTCCGGGATTCTGCCGGCGGCTGGTCAACAGGGAGGCGGTCAAAGGTGCCAACGCTTCTAATTCGCGAATCACGCCATCGCCACCCACGTGCTGTCCCCCACCGCCACTGCCCCGCCGGATAGCGAATTCCCATAATCGCAACGGGTATCGCGACTCCAAGATTTCGGGATCGGTGATGCGAGTGTTGGTCATGTGCGTGTGCACCGCGTCGGCGCCCGCTTGCAGAGAGGTGGCTCCGCTGCCGCCGCAGATTGTTTCGTAGTAGCCAAATGAAGCGTCGCCGATCAGCAGATTGTTCATCGTCCCTTGGCTGGCTGCGGCCACTCCCAGCGCGCCTAGCAAACAATCGACAATCCGCTGGCTGGTCTCCACATTGCCAGCGACGACGGCCGGGCAGTTTTGGAAGGGAAGTTGGCAAGGGGGATTGAGCAGACCGCTGGGGATTCTCAGGTCGAGTCGACGCAGGGTACCTTCGGAAAGTGGCAGGGGACGCTTGGAAAGGCAACGCAAAACATACAACACAGCAGCCGAGACGATCGCCGGCGTGGCGTTCCAGCCATGCTGATGGGCCGGGGAGGTGCCAGCAAAGTCGACGATCAATTTGCCTTGCTCGACTTGCAACCGTACCTCAATCTTAGCATCGTCCAACAAACAGTCGGAAAAGTGGCGAGGCTCGTTCCCCATTTCGGCGATCAGCTCATCGAGCGTGTCGGCCGAGAGGGCTAGCAGTTGTTGCATCCAGTCGTCGAGTTGAGTTACGCCGTAGCGGTCGGCCAGCGCGCGTATATCTTCCGCTCCTTGCCTGCCGGCAGCAACTTGCGCGGCAATATCGGCCATGTTTTCATGAGGTGCTCGCGAAGGATATGGACCGCTACGAAGCAGCGTTTCCAATTCGGCTTCACGCGCCACACCAGCTTGATGCAGCGGAAAATTGTGAATCACAATTCCTTCCTCACCCAACGTGCGTGCGATCGGTGGCATCGAACCAGGGGTTAAGCCACCAATCTCAGCGTGATGCGCGCGACTGGCGACAAAGAAATCGGCGGAACCACGCTCCGATGTAACAAACACCGGCGTGACAACCGTGACGTCGGGTAAGTGAGATCCGCCTGAGTAGGGATTATTAGAAACATAGCAATCACCTCGATCCATTGTGGGATAGGCGGCCATGATACTCCGCACCGTGTGTCCCATCGCGCCGAGGTGAACTGGTACATGCATCGCACCGGCAACTAGGGTCCCATCGCGGCGAAAGACGGCGCAGGAATAATCCAATCGTTCCTTCACATTGACGCTGACCGCGGTCCTTCGCAACGCCTCGCCCATCTGCTCGGCGATCCCCTCCAACCGCCGCGCGGCGATTTCTAACAAAACTGGCTGTTGGTCCGTCGCGATCGATTTGACCGTCGGTTGTTGTTGTTCTAATACAGGATGCTTTGCGTCCTGATCGCGTCGCACAATGATCGTACCCTGGTCGCAGACCACGGCCTGCCAGTCACGTTGCACGACCAGGGTGCTGGTTGCGCTGGCAATCAACGCGGGGCCCGCAATTAAATCGCCCGGCTGTAATTGTTCACGTGAAAAACGCTCGGCGTCCTGCCGTTCGCCGCGAGCGTAAAGTGGATGCACATCGCTGCTCTGCCGCAGCTTGGGCGATGCCGGCAGGCTGATGGGGATCGCTTCCGTGGACTGAATCTCAGCGTCGACACGCAACGTCACCAATTCGACTGGACGCTCGGTTCGTTGGTAGCCAAATAAGTGTTGATGGAGACTGGCAAAGCGTGCGGGGAGTGTCTTGGTGGGTTGTAGTTCCAACTGCAACGCAGCTTCGGTGCCCAAGTAGCGAAGCTCGGCGGTGGAACGAATTTGACGGTTCGCCGAGCTGGCGGCGAGGTCAAGCTGCTCTTCGGCGGCGAGCTGTTCTGAGGTTTCCGCGATCAGCTCAGATTCCCAGCTGTTTAACTGGTTCGCATCGAGCGAGTCGAGCGGTAGGTAGATACCGCGGGAGGCAAAGCGGCCGAGGGGAGCGAGTCCCATCCCCAACGCGCTGAGCATGCTCGCATCGGGATGGTCGATCAGGCAAGCGATATCTAATGCCTCGGCCACTGCGCAGGCGTGTTGTCCCGCGGCGCCGCCAAAGCTGACCAAGGCCATCTTACTGGGGTCCGAACCGGCGGCGGTGGTGACGGTGCGGACCGCTTCGGCCATGTGATTCACGGCGATTTGCCAATAACCTTCGGCCAGTGCCGTGGGAGAGGCAAACGATACTCCGTGTGAACTTAAGTGTTCACGCAGCGTCTCCAACCGCTGGTGCACAGCTTGATGGTCTAAGGGAAAAGGAAAATGCTGTTCGACGATGCGGCCAAGGATAAGATTCAAGTCCGTCACTGCCAAAGGTCCGCCGCGACCGTAACAGGCTGGCCCAGGATCCGCACCGGCGCTTTCCGGGCCAACGAGCAAGCGGCCGGCAAAACTGTGGCAAACTGAACCTCCACCGGCTGCCACGGTGTGGATTGCCATCATCGGGGTCATCACTCGCACGCCCGCTTTGCGGGCTTCGAATTGACGCACGATCTGACCTTCATAACGACTGACATCGGTGCTGGTTCCACCCATATCAAAACCGATCACACCATCCACCAAGTGCTCGATTTTTTGCACCGAATCGCCGATGGCGGCCAGCGCCACCACGCCCCCGGCTGGGCCCGAGAGCACGCAATCACGCCCGCGAAATGTTTGCCCGCCTACCAATTGCCCGCCGCTGGTCATTAAACGCAGACGCGACGTTTGGGGTCCGCCGAATTGTTGCCAAACGCGTTCGATATAAGTGGCTAAAATTGGATTGAGGTAGGCGTCGAGAGTGGTCGTTTCGGCGCGGGTCAGCAGTTTAATCAGGGGAGCGACTTGGCTCGACAAACTGATTTCCTGAAAGCCGACTTGGCGGGCCAATTCGGCGACCTGTTGCTCATGCTGGTCGTTGCGAAAAGCGTGCAGCAGGCAGATTGCTAGCGAGGCCACGCCGTCGCTTCGCAAAGCTTCCAGATCGGCTTTAAGCTTTGCCAGATCGAGTGGTATCAAAACGGAACCATCGCCCGCCAAACGTTCCTGGACTTCGACCACGCGCTCGGTCAGCGGCGGTGGTTTGCAGATGTCCAAAGTGAACAGATCGGGGCGTTCCTGCGAGCCGATTCGCAGCAAATCACGAAAGCCTTTCGTGACCAACAAACCCACATCAGCGCCGTTGCGAGTCAGCAGCGCATTGGTGCCGCGAGTGGTGCCCAGGCGCACGTCACAGGCGGGCAACGGGCGAGCACCGGCGCCGCGACTGCCACCCAGTTGTAAAGCCAATCGCACAGCCAACACGGGTGCTTCCCAAGGGCTGTGCAGTTCGACCACCGTGCCGGCCGCAGGGAGTCTCGCCAAGGGCTCATCGAGCGTGATCGCGCCGGTGTCTGATGCAAAGGCGACAATGGATCGTCGGGCTAGCTGGTGCCCAGTTTCATCGAGCACCAATAACTGAGAACCAACCCAGAAATCGTTACCGTCGCCGCGGCGGCTGGGCAGCAGCAATCGCTCGGCAGTGGACCCGGCAGCGACTGATGCTTTCGTAATGCCGCTGCTGAGGACTTTCCGCCGCAGGCGATTACCCGCGGCGGTGACGACGAAGCAATCGGTGAACGTGCCACCGACATCAATCCATGCTTTCAACGCGTTGACTCCGCCTTAGACGCGAAGAATTTCGTAACCTTCGCGCGGCGTGCGAGCGAACATCGCAGCAGCCTGCTCGTCACCGAGGAATTCTTCCTTTTCGGGGTTCCACTTCAGTACGCGATTCAACCTGGCCGCGATTGCCGTTAAATGGCAGGTGTTCATCGCTTGCACGTGGCTGTAAACATCAGACACCGGCAGACCACCTTCACGAATGCAACGATAGAAATTGTTCTTGTGGCCTTCGTGAGGCTTGCCCTTGTAGAGTGCGGTGAGTTGTTCATCACCATACACATCCTTATCCCAGTTCTCATCGATCGGTTGTCCGGTGATGCGACCGCGGTTGACGAAAATCCGCCCCTTGGTTCCTTCAAACATCACACCATTATCACCTCGGCTGGTGACGTTCATCTCAATACCATTTTCGTAACGGCATTTGACGGCAAAGTCATGCGAGGTGTTATAGCTATCGTCGACGGTCGGATAGCCATCTTTGAAAGGGACTGGGTGTTGGGCATCGGTACCGTCGATCTCGAGAGGTCCCATGCCAATTTTGTCAGCACCAATTGCCCACGTGGCGACGTCGACGTGATGAGCGCCCCAGTCGGTGAACTTGCCGCCCGAGTACTCATACCACCAGCGGAACTCATAGTGACAACGACGCTCGCGATAGGGAACTTCGGGGGCTTGGCCCAACCAGCTCTCCCAATCGAGTTCCGCCGGAGGATCGACGATCGGATAGGGGCCACCCTTGGGGCTGCCATTGATGCCCACGGTGATATTCTTAATGTCACCTAGCAGACCCTGTTGGACCATGTTGATGGCTCGCAAGAAGCGTCCCTTGTCACTTCGTTGCTGCGTGCCGATGAAAAAGATTTTATCTTTGTGCTTGTCGCAAGCGCGGCGAATTAATTGGCCCTCTTCGAGCGTCAGCGTGAGAGGTTTTTGGCAAAAGACGTGCTTGCCAGCTTCGAGCGCCTCGATGGCAATCTTGACGTGCCAATGATCGGGCGTGACGATGCTGACCACGTCGATATCATCGCGTTCCAGCACGCGTCGATAATCACCGTAAGCATCGGCTTTCCCCTTGCCGATCTTATCATCTTGCTTGGCAGCCTCGGCGCGTCGCGAGTCAACGTCACAGACGGCGACGACGTCTCCGAAATTGGCATGCCCGCGAGCATCGCCGGTGCCCATGCTGCCAACCCCAATGCAACCGATCAGCGGGCGGTCGTTCTTCGACTGGTTCGCAAACGCTTGGTTGCTGGTAGCAAAGTATGGGACCATCGCGGCGGCCGCGGCCGTCGTCGAAGTCGCCTTGATAAAGTCACGACGTGATGCGGGAGGAGTCGTTTTTTTCATCGCTGTCCTCTGGGGTTCCAGAATGGGAATCGGCGGGAATAAAAAAGGGGAATTGACCCGATTGGCCAATTCCCCATGGTAAATCAAATGACTGCTAATAGCGACTAGAGGAGAGATTTCCGACCGCAATCTTCGCTTTCGCATTAAAAATAGCGTTGGTCCCGTCAGGCAACTTGCCAGGTGTCGCCGCTGTTGAACAGTTTTTGCAGATCGCCGCGGCCCCGAGTTTCCTGGGCCACACGGACCTGGTCGTTGATCTGCTCGTCGTAAGTGGCCACCCCTTCCACGGCGCGAAGCACCCCGATCGGCTCGGGGAATTCGGGGTATCGCATGCGGCTGAGCATGTAATGCAGGGTCGAGTTGTGGCTCGTCTCGTCGTGGATCAGCAAATCGTCAGCCGGCACTTCGGACGTTTTCACAATTTCCAGCCGGCCACCAATCATCCGAATCCCCTTGTCACGATCTTTGCCGAAGATCAAGGGTTTGCCGTGCTCGAGCTCCACGGTGTGCTCGGGCCGCAGATCGCGAGATTGGGCGTAGTCCATCGCTTTGTCATTGAAGACGTTGCAGTTCTGATAGACTTCGACCAGCGAAGTTCCCTTGTGAGCGGCCGCTCGCTGCAGCGTCATGCCGAGGTGTTTGACGTGAGCATCGATCGAGCGGGCCACGAAAGTTGCTTCCGCAGCCAAAGCGACGCTCAACGGATTCAGGGGATGGTCGATCGAGCCCATGGGCGTGCTCTTGGTGACGTGCCCTTCATTGCTCGTGGGGCTGTATTGCCCTTTCGTTAAACCATAAATCCGGTTGTTAAACAGGATGATGTTGATATCTAGGTTGCGGCGCAAGCAGTGGATGAAATGATTCCCTCCGATGCTCAACGCATCGCCATCACCCGTGATCACCCAGACGCTGAGATCGGGACGCGTCGATTTTAGCCCCGTCGCAAAAGTGGGTGCGCGACCGTGAATGCTGTGCATCCCATAGGTGTTCATGTAATAGGGGAACCGGCTGCTGCAGCCGATGCCACTGATGAACACGGTTTTCTCACGCGGCACACCCAGATCGGGTAGCACTTTCTTCATTTGCGCGAGGATCGAATAATCACCACAACCAGGGCACCAGCGAATGTCCTGATCGCTGGCGAAATCAGTAGCTTTGAGGACTGGTAGATTCATAATCGACTCGAATTGCTTTTTTTGAATTTTGCTAAGTCGCCTTTCGCTCCGTCGAAAGTATCTGTCCTTCAAAACTCTCGGCGGAGCGAAAGGCGACTTGGTTATACTTTCGGCGAAGTGAACGACTTGGTATCTGATACTTATCCCGCTTTGCTCTGTACGACGCCTTTGCTGGCTTTGCCGTTTGCTTCACTGGCTTCGGCTGCGGGCTTCAGCGTGGCGGCCAAGTCAGTCAGTTGTTCGACTAGCTCGCTGACCGCAAACGGTTTGCCTTTGATCTTATTGATACCGATGCAATCGACCAGGTATTTGGAGCGGAGCAGCATTCGCAGTTGCCCTGTGTTCAGCTCGGGAACCACGACCATCTTATAGTTCGCGAGCAACTCGCCCAAGTTCGCCGGCAAGGGATTGAGATAGCGAATATGAGTGTGCGCGATCTGCATCCCGGCCTCTTGGCAACGTCGCGTGGCCGTGTGGCAGGCACCGTAGGTCCCGCCCCAGCTGACAACTAAGACATCGCCCGACTCGGGCCCCATCACTGTTTGAGCCGGCACGCGGGAAGCGATCAGATCGACTTTTCGCTCGCGAGTGTGCACCATGTGCTGGTGGTTGTCTGGGTCGTAACTGACGTTGCCGGTGCCATCCTCTTTCTCCAGCCCGCCCACGCGGTGCATGAGTCCGGGAGTGCCGGGAATCGCCCAGGGACGGGCAAGATTTTCGTCCCGCGCGTAAGGCATAAATGGCTCGTCGCTGTCGGTCGCCATTTCGGGGTGACTGATTTCAATCGGCGGCATTTGCGAAACGTCGGGAATCTTCCATGGCTCGCTACCGTTGGCGATGTAACCATCTGAGAGTATCACCACCGGCACCATGGCGCTGACGGCAATTTCCCATGCTTCCTGAGCAATATTGAAGCAATCACCCGGGCTTTGCGGGGCCAACACGGGAACGGGCGCTTCGCCGTTGCGGCCGAACATCACCTGTAACAAGTCAGCTTGTTCGGTTTTCGTCGGTAACCCCGTGCTAGGACCACCACGCTGCACGTCGATGACAATCATTGGCAACTCGAGCATTACCCCCAGGCCCATCGCTTCGGCTTTCAGCGCGATCCCGGGACCACTGCTGGCCGTTACCGCCATGCCGCCACCAAAAGCCGCGCCGATCGTAGCACCGACTGCTGAAATCTCGTCTTCGGCTTGGAACGTGCGGACGCCAAAATTCTTATACTTCGTCAACTCGTGCAGAATGTCGCTCGCCGGCGTGATCGGGTAAGTCCCGTAAAACAAATCCTTGCCACTGCGGTGAGCGGCTGCCAGCAGGCCCCAAGCGAGCGCCTGGTTGCCCATCATGTTCTTATAAGTTCCCGGCTCCAAACGTGCCGCGGCAACTTGGTAACTGCTGCCGAAAGCTTCGGTCGTTTCGCCAAAGGCCCATCCGGCTCGCAAAGCTTTGATGTTCGCCGCGACCACTTGCGGTTTCTTGCCGAACTTGGCCTCGATAAACCGCAGCGTCGGATCGAGCGAACGGCCGAACAACCAGTAAACCAAACCCATGGCAAAAAAGTTTTTGCAGCGATCGGCCTCTTTGACCCCCAAGCCCAGCTCGGCAACCGCATCACGAGTCAACTTCGTCATCGACACTTCGGTGACACGATAGTTGTCGCGGATCCGCAGATCGTTCAGCGGATTCCCATCGGTCTTCGCCAGCTTGTACTCTTTGTCGTTGAAACCGTCCTCGTTGACGATCAGCAAACCGCCGGGACGCAAATCGCCAATGTTGGTTACTAACGCAGCCGGGTTCATGACCACCAGGGCATCGAGCACATCGCCGGGGGTAAAAATTTCCTGCGAGGCAAATTGGACCTGAAACCCACTGACCCCAGCACGCGTTCCTCGCGGAGCACGAATCTCCGCCGGAAAGTCAGGAAAAGTGGCCACGTCGTTGCCCAACAGCGCGCTGGTGTTGGTCAATTGAGTGCCCAGCAGCTGCATGCCATCTCCGGAGTCACCGGCCAGGCGTACAGTAATGCCATCGACGTGTTCAATCGCTTTTTGCGACGAATCGGAGCCCGGATGTAAGGCGGACATTTGCGAGATCGTTCCCTGCGTCTAAGAAATGCAATCAGCCAGTGTGCCTGATGATTGTACGAGATCGGCACTTTAAGGCGGGTTAGGTCAATTTTATTGATCAGTCCGCTTTGGGATACCGCAAAAACTCGTTTTCCAGCCCAAATCGGTGAGAATAGGCAAACAAGCGAAGTTAGCGGGATCACCCCTCCGCTTTGGAACTACTCGACTAGCGTCGCTCTGACCCACATGGTGGGGTCGACACTTACCGGAAAGCTGTTGGGGGAGGTGCAAACTTGCCAGCCAAGTTCGCTGTCGGTCAGAAAGTAACAGAAACGGACTTGCTGGTACTCAGCAGGATCGTATCCCGTCAAGGCTTGAGCGGGGATCAAGCCGCTGAGCAGATAGCCGTCGGCCAGCGGAGCGGAGTAAATTTTGAAGCACTCGGCCGGGGCAAACGGCGGTGATTCACGCGCTTGGTGGACGCCGTAATGCCCAGCCATCGGCTGATCGCGTTTGGTACCGCCACCGAACGGTGAGAACACAAATTTGTGGCAATAGCGATTGCCGCGGTGGATCTCGCCGGAATCTCGCGTATCGATGTAGAGTTGCAGCCCGTCGCTCTCGGCAGCGCGGTCGGGATTGCACCAAGGAAGCTTTTTCTTGCCTTGAGTGCGAACCCAAAATCCTAACCCTTTGCTGCTCCAAGCAAGCCGCACGTCACCAAAATTAGGGCCCCCATCGAGGGCTGTAAAAGCTGGCAGACGGGTCTCTTCGGGCAACTTTAAGCCTGTCTTGCCCCAACGCAGCGAGTGCTTCCGCAAGTTCACGTGAAAGCGAAATAGAAAAGTCGGCTCGAGTAAACGACTGTCAGACATTGACCACGCTGATGGCAAGAATCATGGTAGAGTGCTAAAGCTTCACCGACAAAGCGAATGTCACGCTTTCCTGAGCCCCAGTCAAGTGCCCAGCACACTTCCCCAGCCTTCAATCCCAACAATGCCAATGCCCACTTTTCAATCCTCCACGCTACTGTCCGCTAAATCAATCACCGGCGACTCGGCAGCGACACTCGTCCCTGGTCGTTTGCCGGGCCAATGGTCCAGCGTCAACTTGCATGGGGCCCGCCAGCTGGTCTGCTGCTTGATCGTGGTCAGCTTTGCTAGCCTGCTGTGCAGCTGCCCCGCCGCGGCGACCGAACAGCCTCAAGCCCCTGAGCAGGCTGCCACCAAACAGGCCGCCGCCGAGCAGGGCGGCGAGGCGGAACAGTGGATTCAGTTATTCAACGGTCGCGACCTCGACGACTGGAACATCAAGATTCGCTACCACGAACTGGGTGAGAATTTCAATAACACCTTTCGCGTTGAAGATGGTCTGTTGAAGGTGGGCTACGAAGGTTATGAGAAATTCAATGAGACCTTTGGGCACATCTTTTACAAGACACCCTACACGCACTATCGATTGCGAGTGGAGTATCGGTTTGTCGGCGAGCAATGCTCGGGTGGGCCGGGTTGGGCTTTTCGCAACAGCGGCTTGATGCTGCACGGTGAGGATCCCAAAACGATGTCGGTCGATCAAGACTTCCCGGCATCGATTGAGGTCCAGTTGTTAGGCGGCAACGGCAAAGCGGCGCGGACCACGGCCAATCTGTGCACCCCCGGTACCAATGTCGTCATGGATGGTGAGTTGATTATGCGGCATTGCACCAGCTCCAAATCGAAAACTTACCATGGTGATGACTGGGTGGTATGCGAAGTCGAAGTTCGTGGCAATGAAATTATTCGGCACTTGATGGAAGGCCAGGAAGTGTTAGCTTATAATCAGCCCCAGTTGGATCCGCGAGATTCGCACGCAGCGGAGTTGATTCGTCTTGCCGGAGGCGAAAAACAATTGTCCGGGGGGACCATTTCTTTACAAAGTGAAAGTCATCCCGTGCACTTTCGTAAAGTCGAGTTATTAGATCTTTCTGGACACTAACAACCTTCGAGAGCTCCCCGATGCCGATTACTCGTCGACAGATGCTGGCTTCCGCAGCCGTTGGTTCCGCCGTCAGCATCGGCTGCGGCCAGTCGGTTGCCGTGGCGAATCAGCAATCGCCAGCCCTTCAGCCGCTGAGTCAGCGGGTAAAGTACTGCCTGAACACCAGCACGGTGCGGGGGCAAAAATTGGGGATTGTCGAGCAAGTGGAGTTGTGCTCACGGGCCGGGTATCAGGCGATTGAGCCGTGGATTGGCGATTTGCGTCGTTACATTGAGGAAGGGGGCCAGTTAGCCGAACTGGGCAAACGGATTGTCGATGCCGGGTTGAGCGTTGAGAGTGCGATTGGCTTTGCTCGTTGGATCGTTGATGATTCACAAGCGAGGCAGGATGGTTTGGCGGAAGCGCGCCGCGATATGGAGATGCTGGCGGCGATCGGTGGCAAACGCATCGCCGCGCCGCCGATCGGCGCCCACACCGAGGCTGGGCCCGATCTACCAGTCATTGCCGAGCGTTATCGAGCGCTGTTGGAATTGGGGGATCAGACGGGCGTGGTGCCACAATTGGAGTTGTGGGGATTTTCGCGGACGCTCAGCCGGTTGGGAGAATTAGCCTACGTGGCGGCCGAGGCGGGACATCCGTCTGCTTGCGTGTTGCCCGACGTTTATCACATTTACAAAGGTGGCTCATCGTTTGCCGGTCTTTCGATGTTGGCGGCCAATAAGATTCATGTCTTTCATATGAATGATTATCCGTCGCAACCGGCCCGCGCAGAAATCAAAGATAGTGATCGCGTTTACCCGGGTGATGGTGTTGCTCCTTTGGATGCGATCCTTGGCGACCTTGATCGCAACGGGTTTGCGGGAGTGCTATCGCTGGAGCTGTTTAACGAAACATATTGGGCCCAACCGGCGGACTTGGTGGCCACCACGGGAATTGAGAAAATGCGCGCCGCCGTTGCCCGAGCTGACTCGAAAGCGATTACCGCCGCACCGTGAGCCCTCGTCAACCCAGCCCTCGTCAACCCAGCCCTCGTGAATCCAGCCGTCGTGAATCCAGTTCGTATGCTGAGGATCAACCTCTCGATAGAACTCAATTGTTTTTGGTCCGCACCGCAGAGTTGCTGCACCAATACGGTACGCCCTCCTATCGTCTGGAACGGTTAGTCGACATTCTCGCGGTTCGTTTGGGCGTCGGCGCGACGGTACTTTACACACCCACCTCGTTGGTCTTTTCGCTGCGATCGGGGAATCGCGAGCGGACGATTCTGCGGCGGGTCAATTCGGGTGATGTGGATGTCAGCAAGCTGTTGGCATTTGATGCGATTTTGGATCAGCTATCGGCTGGCGAGTTGGCGATCGATACGGCCCTGGAGCAGTTGGAGGCGGCAGCGGCGGCAAAATCGGTCTACTCACCAGCGATCACGACCGTCGCGGCGGGAGTTGCTTGCGGGTCCGTGGCGGTAATTTTCGGTGGCGGCGCTCCGGAAGTCGTCGTGGCCGCTTTGCTGGGTTTTGTGATTGCCGGCATGACGATGCTGAGCGGTCCGTTGGGGGGCGAATCGGGATTGCTCGAACCGGTTGCCGGCTTTTCGGTCGCCGTCTTGGCGTTGATCATGGCGCAACAGTTCGTGGCGCTCGACGATCGGTTGGTCACGCTGGCCGCTTTGATTTTACCGGTGCCCGGATTAGCGCTTACGATCGCACTTACCGAATTGGCACTCGGGCACCTCTCCTCGGGCAGTGCGCGGTTGGCTGGGGCTTCGGTGCGCTTGATCACTTTGGTAATGGGCGTTGCGTTGGCCTGGAACGTGATACCCAAAGGCATGCACGCGCCGGGGGAACCGCCCTACTTTGTGCACGCCCCCGGGCCTGGTTGGTGGCTGTGGATTGCCTTAGCCCTGGCCCCGGCCGCTTTTGGGGTCTTGTTCCGCGTGCCGCTGGGGCAATGGGCCTATGTGTTCCTGGTCAGCATCGGCGGGTTTTTGACCAGTCAGTACTTGAGCACCAATTTTGCGCCGGCGGTTGGTTCGTTCTGCGGCGCGTTGTTCGTCGGCTGCGGCAGTAACTTGTATGCACGGCTGAAGAACCGCCCGGCGATGGCGGTGCAAACACCAGGGCTGTTGATCTTGGTCCCCGGGTCGCTCGGCTATCGTTCCTTAACGGCGTTGCTCGAAGCGGAAACAATTCGCGGAGTCGAGTTGGCCTTTGCCATGGTGCTGGCCGCCGGGTCGCTGGTTGGCGGGTTGTTGGTCGCCAACCTGTTGCTGCCACCGAAACGCATTCTCTAGTGCCCGATGCCAGATCGCTGGTTACTCAATCGCACTGGTTATCCGCCGATTTTCGCCAGCACATTGCGAGGTGGTTTCGGCTGGGTCGGACGGTACCACTGCTAAGATGATACCGCCCCCGAAACGACCTGGCTGAGCTCCGATGCGCGAAAGGTCTTGCGACTGTTTGCTCTAGCGACTGTTTGCACTAGCGACTGTTTGTGGCGGGCCGATTTCCGGCTAATCGCAATTGACCTTCGAGCGTTTGATTGCGGCGAACGATATAGAATTTCGCCAGATCGAGACGTTTGATTTCAGGATTTCTCAGAATGGCATCGAGGTCGATCATCGACGTTGTTTGCCATTTGTGCAGGCCGAGCAACACATCGCCGGGGCGAATCTCGTGACTTTCCGCGGGGCTGCCAGGACGTACGCTGATGATCCGTAGCCCGCCGCGGTAAGGTCGTTCGTTGGGTAGTCGGCTGTTGAGTTGACGCATGGCGGCGGCGTTCAGCGGCTCGGCGCGAAGCCCAATCGCACTCCAGACCCGCGCCGCCATGCGAACAGGGTCCTCGGACATGATCGGCTCGACGGCCTGAACCTGCATCGCCGTTCGTTGCGAACCGCGGCGAACATCGATCCCGATTGTCTGGCCCGGTTGCAGTTCCAGCAGAGCCAATTGGTAATCGAGTGCACCACGAACTTCGCGATCACCAACTTTGGTAATTCGATCGCCAGGCTTGAAACCGCTGGAGATGGCGGGGCTGTTTTCTTCCAGCTTCGTGACCACGACTCCTTCGAACGCCGTAACGTCTTCTGCCGTGGCCAGCCCCAAAGAGACCCGGCTTTCGTTGTAGGTTCGGATGATATCGCGGGAAACTTCGATCGCTTGATCGATGGGGATGGCAAAAGCGATTGAGTTGGCACCCACTCGCACAGCCACGTTGATGCCGATGACTTCGCCCAATATGTTTAACAGCGGGCCACCTGAATTCCCCGGATTGATTCCAGCACTCGTCTGGATCAAATCGCGATAATCTTGTGTTTCGTTCACTGGCACGTTGCGGTGCAGCGCGCTGATGATGCCGTCGGTGACGGTGTTCTCATAGCCAAACGCGTTGCCGATGGCAATCACCCGTTCGCCCACCATTAGATCGCTGCTTGTTCCCAGGGGAACGACTGGCAACGACTCATTGAGAGAAATCTTCAGCACGGCGAGATCGAACCTCGCGTCGCTGGCGATCACCTCTGCCGACGTCGTGCGGTCGTCGGCCAAGGTAACGCGGATGTCGTTGACTTCTTCCACGACGTGAAAGTTTGTCAGCAAATAGCCGCGGGGGTCGATTACGATGCCGGTGCCCATACCGTTGACTTGGCGAACCGCGTTGTTGTCGGCGCCAGCAAAGGAGGCTGCGGTGTTCCGCACGGTCTTTTGTCCGTGGATGTTGACCACCGAAGCGGCTACCCGACGGTAGGCTTTCACGATCGGGGTTTCACGCTGCAGCGTCGCCCCGGGGGTCTCTCCGTTGGCGGCAGGTAATTGCCCACCAATGGCGAGGAAAGCGATAATCGCCCAGCAGCAGGTCAGGCGTAAACGCCCACCATCCCGCGAAGATTTCAGCCAATTCATACGATCCCGCGTCAGATCTGGGGGGCTACCCTGTCAGGGGTCCCTCAGCAGACGAGGAACGCCCGTGACGCCAAACAAAGACGATCACAGGCTTGTTCATCGGATCATAATGTGGCCAGCTTGATCACCGAGGCCGCTTGCCGGTACAGCTTACCAGGTCAGCCGCTACGCCGGCGGGTTGCTGAATCCATCATTTTGAGGGCATTCGCGGTAGGTGGCACGAAAGCGAACGTCGAAAAATTATCGGACGTGTTTTAGTGTGCTGATAGACGGGCCTGGAGACCCGTCCTACCTAGTAAGAGGGCCTAAGTCAGCTCATAAGCTCGTTTAGGGTCGATTTCGGGCGGCTCTCCCGTGTGGTCGGCGGCTTGCTTTTCCAACACCCGCTCAACTTGCAATTGATACAGTTGGTTGCCGCAGGGGGTGGGATAGCTACCCGTCACGCAGGCTTGGCACAAGGCCGAAGCGGGCTTGTTAATGGCTCGCGAGATCGCCTCGACGGGAAGATAACGCAAGCTATCAGCTCCCAGGTGGTTGGCCAACCGCTGCTGGTCCTCGTCGGTCAATCGGCCATTTTCGAAGAATTTAGGCGCGATCAACTGGTCGATGTCGCTCATGTCGATCCCGTAAAAGCAGGGAGCGATGATGGGCGGGCAGGCCACGCGGACGTGAATCTCGGCAGCTCCCCCCGAGTCCCGGATGCGATCGAGCAGGACGCCCATGGTGGTGCTGCGGACGATCGAATCTTCCACCAAAATCACGCGTTTGCCCTCCAAGACTTCGCGCAGCGGCGTGTACTTGGTCGACGCTTTCGCTTTTCGTGAGCCACTGCCTTCGATAAAGGTGCGGCCCGCGTAGCGGTTGCGGATCAGTCCCTCGCGGCTAGGGATCTTCAGCGCGTAGGCCATCGCATCGGCGGCCGCTTTGCTGGTGTCGGGAACAGGGACCACGATGGTGTTTTCGGGGTCGAGTGGTACACGGCCGTCAGCCAATTCGGCTTGCGCTAATTCTTCGCCGAGGCGGGTGCGGCTGAGGTAGACACTGCGGTCATCGAGCGTGCTGGCCACGTTGGCGAAGTACACCCACTCGAAAAAGCAATGTGCCGAGCGGGTTGATTTGGCAAACTCGGCAATCTGGATGCCCGACTCGGGATGCACGTGAATCAAGTGGCCGGGGGGCAAGGATTTGATCTGCTCGGGCTCAAAACCAAGATTTAGTAACGCCACACTTTCGCTAGCCGCGGCAAACAGCGGTCCATCGTGTACGTACGTCATCGGTTTGATCCCGAGGGGATCGCGAGCGACGATCATTTCCCCTTGAGCGGTTAGCAGGGCCAACGAATAGGCGCCGTCAAAGTCGGCCGTGGCTCGCGACAGCAATTCAATCCAGTTCGGCTGGTCACGCAATTCGCTGAGCAATCGTCCCAGTTCGTGGAGGATAATCTCGGTATCAGTGTTCCGAGCTAGGTGGTGGTCCCCCTCGGCTAGCAAACGTTCGCGCAAGAACGAGTAATTGGCTAATTGGCCGTTAAAACAAAAGGAAAACCACTTTCGCTTATTAATGTGTTCACGCTCGAAGGGCTGAGCGTAATTGCGGTCGTCTTTCCCGCAAGTCGCGTAACGGACATGGCCAATGGCGGCGTTTCCGGCCATTGACTTCATGATATTTTCCGTTTTGGCCCGATGATTTAGCCGAAAGACCTCCGTGACGGTGCCGACATCCTTAAACGTCTTGAGGATCTCATTGCGATCGTGACGATAGGTGGTCATCCCGGCAGCCAATTGGCCGCGGTTCTGAATGTCCAACAACATCCGCGGCAATAGCCGGGAGGCCTCATCCACGCCTTGCGGGGGCGTGTTGGGGTGCTCCGGAGATCGGGCAAGATGATAAACAGCAGCAACACCACATTCGTGGTTCAATTCACTCACAAAACCGATAAGGGGTTAAAGGCGCCTGCGAGAATGCCGACTCATCGGCTGATTACTAAAACAGTCTACACCCCGCAGCCTGCCGGTCGAGGGCTAAACTGAAGACAGAGCCCGATTGCTGGGCGGCGAGGCCTTTGACAACTGTTAGGTAGACCTTAGCTGCTGGAACTCGGCTTCCCCAGCGGCTGACCAAGACGCGGACCTTGCCACTGACCGAGACGCATTGCTCCAGGGCGGTGGGATCAAACCACTCAATCGAACCGTCTATTCCACAAAACTGACCCCACTTTTCAACCAAGCGGACCGAAATATTTTGACCGATCATCGTATTCAGGCAATCGACACGGCGAGTGCCGTCGTCGTCAAAGTGGGCTCACGCGTGTTGACCGACCCTCAAGGACGGCTCGATTACCAGCGGATTGAGCGGTTGGCTGGGGGCCTCTGCGCGTTGGCGGCCAGCGGTCGGCAGACGATCTTGGTCAGCAGTGGAGCGGTCGCTGCCGGAGTGGACAAGCTGAATTTACCGGCTCGACCCCTGCTCGTCTCTCGGCTGCAGGCGGTTGCGGCGGTCGGCCAGGCGCATTTAATCCAGGCTTATGAACAGGCGTTGGCACCTTCGGGACGGCACGCGGCTCAAGTGTTATTGACCAGCGGCGATCTGCGGCGGCGCAGCAGTTACTTGAATGTGCGAAATGCGCTGCGGCAGATCCACAATTTTGGTGCGATTGCGATCATCAATGAAAATGATTCAGTAGCTGTGGCCGAGTTGAAGACGACATTTGGTGACAATGATCGCTTGGCCGCCGCCGTGGCTGGGCTGCTGAATGACGCCCTGCTGGTCATCCTCTCCGACGTGGATGGTTTGTATGACGGCGACCCGACCGCTCCCACCAGTCGCGTGATTCCGACAGTTCCCCAAGTAGACCGCAGCGTGCTGGAGCTCGCAGTGGACAAGGCCAGCGGAGTCAGCAAGGGAGGGATGTTGAGTAAACTGAAAGCGGCTCGGCTAGCAACTTCTCACGGGCACTTCGCCATGATCGCACCGGGGCGTTATGACGATGTGCTGAACGATGTGCTTTCAGCCGCCCCCATCGGCACGCTGTTTTTACCCGCCGAGCGTCGTTTGCGAGGCCGTCGCCGCTGGATTGGCTCGTCGGCCAAAGTGGACGGGCAATTGATCGTCGACGCGGGGGCTGCGCAGGCCATCATGGAACAGGGAGCCAGCTTGCTGGCGGTGGGAATTCGAGCCGTGAAAGGAAAGTTTCGTCGCGGTGCCGTGGTCAGCATCCACACCATTGACGGCGCCGAGATCGCGCGTGGACTGGTCAATTATCCCAGCGAACAAGTCCGCTCGATCCGCGGCCTCGGCAGCGAAGCGATTCACGAAATTCTCGGTACCTGTCCCCATGACGCCGTCGTCCATCGCGACAACATGGTGCTTGATAATCAGTCGACTTAAAACAAAGCGGGCAGGCTCTTTGGTGGTCGGATTACTGACTGCCTCGAAGAGGCCTCTTACACCTTTGCTTGCTCAATCCTGTTGTTTGCTCGTATCGAACTTGCGAATCTTTCGCCACCCATATTTCGACTCTCTCCCATGTCGAAAACAGCAGGGCAATGAATTGACCACGCCATGCCTGAACACCGAAAATAAAGCCAGCAGACCCTGGCGAAGCCCTCCTTCAACGGTTGGTATCCGCCACTCGTGACAGAGCTGCCAAGGTGTTTGATTTTGAATTTTGCTGAAGGTCAACCTTGCCGACAACACCATCGCGCGAGAATTCACAGGCAGCGAAGACTGGGTCCCTGCCGCCGCCGTCTCACCAGATGGTAGCAACGTTGCGGCTGGCACCCATGACGGCAAACTGTGAATTTGGAAAGCCAGCGACGGAGCGGTTACCGCGACTTGGCAAGCCACACCCTAATGTTTCTTGTCTTCCGACAAAAAAACGCGGGATACTCCGTGGTAATCAAACTCAGCACGTTATGCGGGTTCGACGGATGCCCGCTTGGCGTGATCGCCAAACACGTCGGTGACAAGGCGATCAACCTTGGCGCAAGCAAGCACGTTATTAAGCGTTTCATTTTGGTTTTGAACGCAGCCAAGGGCAGCGCCTGCGGTACTTGGCGACAATCATGCATCGTGCCGGTGCGAATAATAAGCTGACCGCCCAGCTGTCAATCGCGGACAACCCATCACTTCCAAAATTGTTCTGCCTGTTAACTCACTGCTCTTTGCTGATTGCAAAGCCCAATCTCGGACAAATTCCATAGCATTGGCGGCGAGCCAATCTTAAGGCTAGCAAGAGCCCTCCCAAAGGAGCGACTCTCGTTTGCGAAGCGTCCCGCCCCGAAAGTAAATCAGTGAGCATCCCAATATGGCTACATTAAAACCCACCATAAAGACGGTGTCGTTCGAGCAAGCTGTCAGTCGCCAAGCTCCATGGCCTCAGCACCATCGGGACCCATCGGCGGCAATCCCGACACACTAAAGCGGGTGAAAACCAGAGCCCAGACAGGCCGCCCCTGCGGCTCTCCTATCGCCAAATCTACACATTTATATGCAGATACTGCTTTCGGGAATAACAGGGAATTCGCTGTTATCCCCGAAAGCCGCCAAGTGGGCATATATTGGAATTCCTGTTATCCCGGAAACGACCATTTCCGGGATAACAGCAAAACACGGTTATCGAAATTTGCCCGCTTTCGGGATAAAAAGGCAGAAACCGGGATACTTAATTGACCCCCGTCAGGGATAACTCCTAAAATGCCGTTATCCAAAAACCCCGTCCGGGTTAAAAACAAGTTCGTCGAGTAACTCATGGTTCAATTGTGAATCGTCGCTTCTCAACTAGGCCCTGCGGAGACGTCTCATGTTGGTAGATACAAGCGACATTCGGAACATCAGCTTCTGCATTTTCCTGGCACTTTGCTGTGCTTGCACGCAGGTGACATGGGGACAAGAAGACAATACTCGATCACAAGGTCTTAATATTTCGGATCACAAGATAATATTTGATCCCGCAACGGCAGAATTGGGTGCCACTGGGCATTTTTTGGGGTTGAAAGAAGTTCGAATCTCCGTAGTGAGCCGAGCGGACGACAAATGTATCTTCAAATACTACACGAGTGGCTGCGGCGGCGTGGAGCAAATCAAACTAATTGAAGTGCCGGTTGACGCCGGTGAAATAGTCTTCGAAAAAGACGGTTACGGCGCGATTTCCGACGCACTTCCCCAGTCGACGCGCGTGGTATACTCCCGGGACGGCTACATTGTCCGCGCCCGCGTACCGGGTACCGACGAGTTCGTCGAGTTTACGAAGAACGGCCGGCCGGCTAGTGAGATGTTTCCGCAAGTCGGGGACAAGATAAAATTTCGCTATATCGTGTTCGACTCACCTGACTTCGAATCGCATTTGCCATCAGCAGACTTTACGCATCCAATGGAATTCGACATGGGTTCAGATAAGACATGGCCGTGGTTGACGATCGCAATGGAGGACATCTCGGTCGGCGACGAGCGTCGAGTCCAAGTACCGGTGAAGGTGGCCGCAGGAGCGAGGAAGTGGCTAACGAAACCAGGCAATTCACAGACAATTTATGCGACGATCAGGCTCGTATCCCTCGAGCGTGCAACGCATTAGAAACCGGCGTATAACTCACCACACTCGAAGACGGTCGCGGAAACACATGGCGACTTGTCGGCCCTATCTTGATCCGACGAACAATCGCAATGCAACGGAGCCGGCGGTCGGGTCGGTTTTGAAATTAACGCGTATCGCGCCGGCCCGCTGATGCGTAGCGTTCTGCCTTAAGCCGGGCAGTCCGCAACAGGTCATTCCTGAGAACTACAATGATCACAATTGCTAATCGCTGCGTCGTAATATGCTCCTCACTTTCCGTGTTAGCAGTCGCTTTGTTTTCGGGCTGTAATTCAAAACAGGATGCCCTGGATGAAGCAACTAAATTCTTTGGAATGACGTACTTCAACTATCAACAAATTTGGAAACGGCCTCCGGCAAATTGGGAAGAGATTCTTACATTGGCTGATCACGATGGGCTGGAAGCCGATCTCGTATTGCTAAACCGCGTGCGAGAAAGCGACTACGTGATAATTTGGAATGTCGACTGCCAAGCCCCAGACGCACAAGACCGCATTTTGGCATACGAGCGTTCATCGCGAACGAGCGGTGGAAGAGTTTTGTTCGCTGATGGTTCACTTCGGTCATTGGCTGCAAGTGATTTTAGCAATTACCTTGCAGAATGAGGAGAGGCGGACGAACCAAGCGATGCACGTGCGGGCTGGCAAGGTCTGATTGACAAGCGGGGGTAGAGCCCGCCTGGGTAAGTGTTAGCCACACGCCCAGTATCGAGTTTTGCAGCCGAAGTATAAGGGACCTAAGCTCGACTTTTTCCGTTTCCGCAGGCATTTGTATCGGGAAATCGATATAGGCAAAAACGGCTTCCTCGCACCAAAATCGTGAGTTACCACACTTACGTCCCTGGGCAAGGAAGCCGCCATGATTTGCGTGCCACATCAGTTTAAACCATTGCTAGCCCGGTTGTCATCAGCAACCGCAAGACTGCAGATCGGAAGGCTTCGCCAGGGTCAGCGGAAGGCTTCGCCAGGGTCAGGCTTGAATGGCACTTAATCGGCGTAAGTTGTAGCGTGGCAAGGGGTTAAGCAGGGTTGACAGCAAGACGCTTCACTTGCGATTAGTTTGGGTATCTCAACCCCCGAACTCTCATCGCAAGGAAGCGTCTCGTGTCTTGTCCTAACTTCAACTCGCTACGCGCTCGCGTCGAGCAGGCCCGTTGTTCCGGTGATCTCTTTTTTGCATCGCTCATTTCCAGCAAGACTATCTAGTCAGTGTTCGGTGATGCAAGTGCCGTTTTGGATTCGGCGCGAATTTACAACACGATGGTCACGTTGTGGGTGTTTCTCTCCCAAGTAATGAGCATTGACCACGGCTGCGTTTCCGCCGTTGCTCGTTTGATTGTATACCGTGTTGCCAGTGGGCTACCAGCATGTTCAGCAAAAACAGGAGCCTACTGCATCGCGCGAGACAAACTCGACGAGGATTCGATGCAGCGACTCGTCACCCAAAGTGGTCGCGAAATCGAGGCTTCAACGCCAGGAGCTTGGCGTTGGAACGGTCATCGAGTGGTAACTGCTGACGGAACCACTGTCACCATGGAAGACACTCAAGCGAACCAGGCGGAGTATCCTCAGCAACAGGGACAGGCGGAAGGATGCGGGCAGCCGATCGCCAGGATGGTGGTCATGTTTGCATTGGCCTCTGGGGTGGTCCTTGAAATGGCTATGGGAAAATATCGTGGCAAGCAAACCGCAGAAGGCTTCGCCAGGGTCAGGCTTTGTGTTCGGTTTTGAGGAGAGGGCGGATTAGTTGTCTGGTGTGTCTACTTGCTGCTAGGGCGCGAGGATTGGTCGTATTGTTCCAGCTTACTGCCTGACGCCAAATCACATTTAAAGGCCGAAAGCCGCCAATGAAAATAATTCCAAAAGAGTCGCCATGCAAAACAAGTCGAAATCCTGCGTCTGACGCCAGCAAAGCTCTCCGCCAGGTTGGTCAGCGTCCGATGGACTCGGGCCAGAATTCTATGCCGGCTTGTCCCGGCGGGATCACAACTGGCAGCTACATGCTAGCTCCCGCATCGTTTTCCGCGCCCTGCAACCTTTTCCTGTGCGCGACAGGGCGCGGTGGCGTGGAATAACGCCTACGGCTCCCGTTCTTGGTTCGATGGCATGGGATACGGTTCGGCGAAGGCACCGAAGGCGCCGAGTCCGCCGTCGACTTCCAAATCGGTTGCCGTCACGAAGGACGCATCGCTGCTGCTGAGCCACAGAACCGCTTGGGCCACTTCTTCTGGTTTGCCGATGCGGCCGACCGGATGGCGGTTGGCCAATGCCGCACCGCCACCTTGAGCCTGGAGAGTGGCGCGAACCATCGGCGTATCAATCGCACCGGGCGAGATGGAAACGACGCGAATCCCGTCGCGAGCATATTCGATGCCCCACTGTCTCGCCTGCATTACGTTGGCCGACTTGATCGGACCGTACACGCCCACTTCTCGGGCCGTGCGATGAGCTTGCCCGCTGGACATGTTGATGATCACACCACTGCCCTGTTCTCGCATTACGCGCAGTGCGTATTTGGCCATGAAGGTATAGCCAGAGAAATTGATCGCGACCATGCGATCCCAGATCTCGGTGGCCAACTGGTCGATTGGCCGATACGATTCCGAAGGCTGAATTGCCGCATTGTTAACCAAGACATCGACCGCCCCGAACGCTTCGAACGTCTTGGCAACAGTGCGCTGGCAATCGGCCTCGACCGATGTATCGCAGCGATAGCACTGCACCTCTGGCGGCAGGATTTCACCCGAATCGTCGACATCGGCACAAACGACATGGGCACCTGAATCGACGTAAGCGCGACAGATCTCGCGGCCAATCCCTCCGGCGCCCCCGGTGACGATGACAACGCGTCCGCGATTGTCGTAGCGGACGCTTCCTTTCGGGCGAGATTTGATCATGGCAGAGAACTCATTAATGAATGGAAACACCCACGTTTTAGAGTAGTATCGCAGTGCTGAGAACAGGGCCACAAGCTGTTGCGGTCACTATCAGAAGGTCTCTCCAAAATTCGCAACAAGTTGACCGCGCCCCTTTCACCGGAGCTAAAAATCAATGCCGTAACAATTCAACCAAAACTGAACAGGGATAGGTCCCGCTCCTTCACTATGGTCTCCGATTTCAGTCTCTTGGTTTGAAGACGGAAAGCGAAGAAATGGAAATGCTGCTCGAGATACTTGGGTGATAACCAACAGATATGGCTTGGCGGTTGGATTCGTACCGCGTGGACCAATAAAGGCGTCTGTGTACAGTTCGAACTGGCGGTCGGAGGCGGAAATTACTGTCAACCCAGGGAAAGAAAATCTCGCTGAGCTCCATCAAGAAAATATTGTCAGCAGCGAAGTGGCTGGTCATCTTATTGGTCCCCAGGATGGTGCTGTCGACTTTGGAACGGTGACCATCAAAGTTCAAGCTGTTGATGGACAAATTGGCGATGAGTTTACTCCGTAAGCAGACGAAGCGGGTAGTTTTGAGGTAGCGACCAAAGCGACTGCCGTGGGCTGTTTTGCCATAAATGCGGACGGAAAATACGCTGGCTCGGCGTTAATAACTGACTTTTCTCAACCTTTTGATTTGAGCCTGCTGCCCACTGGATATGTGACTGGGCGGCTTATCGATGAAGATGGAAAGGGGGTTGCCAACCATCCGGTGACGGTCACAAGTGCCATTTTTTGCGTTCTACGATGCGGATGGACAAATGCTGGTTGATAGTTATGGACCGACAGGGAACATTGGCTTTATGCTTGGTTACGAAAGCAAGTTGCATTTTCGCAAAATGCTGGATGAGGTTTGCCAGGTGCTCGACGATGACGAAATTAACCATCTTATTGATAGCCTGGGGGATTGAAATCAAGCTATTCGGGAACACAAAAAATCATTACTCCGGACGGCACTGAAGACCAATCCCACGAAAGCTAGGCCAGTTCGTTTCTATCGCTTCAGAACGTGAGCAGCTTGCAAGAAAAGTTAATCATGTGAAAAATATCGTCATTTGACAAACCCATTATTACCAATTTAGATACGCTTTGTATTGCCTCTGGTAGAAATGTCCGGTGCGTTAAGTGCGTTTGGCATCAAGCAGTAAGCCAGGACGGGGTTGATTAGGGGGATCGCGGGGGCAGGCCCGTTGATTTCGAAGGGCTAACCACTGGTTGCTGGCAACTTCAATTCGACTCCTTGCTTAACTTCTCCCGGTTGCAAATCAAGGAGCATCGTTGAGCCGGGCGGGGCTTCAGCAGCGTTCAGGTAGAAGGGCTCCACCTGGATGTGGTGTACACCGGGTCGAATAAACTTTAACTCAAATGTGCCATCTTCGGCGACCCGAGTCGTCGGATCATAATAGCGGTTCTCTAGAAGATCCTCGGCGTGAGCACGGACTTCACGACCAGCAAGAGATTGCCCGTCTGTCGCGACCACCTTACCTCGAACGGTCGCTGGAGGAGTCAACTGGATGGTAATATTATCAATCAATTCTCCTGGTTGAGAATCGAAAGCTGATGTAACTCCGTTGGCCCATGTTCGCCATTGCCGGTACTCGCCGTCATGAGCGACCAAGTTATACTGAACGCCCTTCCCAGCCGGCATCACAGAAGTGAATTGACCGTTGGCATCGGTCTTGACACTGAAACGAGTGTCACCTGTCAATGAATTGCCGCTCCCTGTTTTTGCTGGAGCCACGGTGGCACCTTCCACAGGATCGCCATTGGGGGCAATCACTCGGCCTTTGAAGATCACTCCTGGTTCGACAAAGATCGTAATCGCTTCCATGTTCACGTTGAGATCGAAAGTCAGATCATCGAGATTCCGCTGAAACTGTCCGTCGACTATCGACTCACGTTCATAGGGATGTTTCGCCGCCGGGGACCACCAACGACCGATCGTTCGTGGCAAGTATCCAGCGAACGGGCCAAACTGCTGCGGGTCTCCTTCTCCAACATTGAATTTAAAATCACCGGGAGACAATCCGTTGATAACGAGTTCGCCGTTAGCATCCGAAGTCCCGATGGATCCCGGATGCATAAAGTGCCAGAGGACAAGCCCGGCAAAGGGTTCCTTCGTAACGCTGTCAAGAACTTTAGCGACAAAACGAACTCCCGGTTGCAGGTCAAGATTCAACTGCTTAGCTTCATTCTTCGCGACCTGCAGGTTGTCAACCCGCGCAACCTGCCCGTCACTGCTGCGAGCAAGGATGCGATAGGACTCAGGGTGAACATACAGACGGTAGTGCCCTTGAGCGTCGGTGGTTGTGGAATCGACGACAAAACCAATCATGACGCCGTCTGCTTGATGGGGGCCGTGCTCACCGCGAACTTCAACGTTGGGAACGGGTTTGCCAGCCGCGTCCTGGACCACACCTTCAATCAATGTGCGTTTGTTTAGCGTGACTTTGAAATCCTTTCTCCCCAGCTCCTGCTGGGCGTTGTAATGAGGACTGAAGCCCTCTTTACGGAAACAAACCTCCACTTTCTGATCCGGGCGCTCAAGCTGATCGAAGCGGAGACGGAAGCGGCCGTTGACATCGGTCACTGTTTCATGTCCTGGATACCACGACCACACATCGACCGACACGTCGGCGAGCGGGTTGCCCTCCTCATCAACAATTGTTCCCGCAAGTTCATTGGCAGCAGTGTTAATGAGGTCGATCGAATCTCGTGCAGTGGCAACCAGTCCAGCTTGCGGACCGAGCGTTGATACAGCACTTAGCGTTGGTATGGAGACAAAAATAGCAAGAATCGTAAACATGGTAACAGTCACTCCCAAAGAACGTGGAGACAGTGGATGACGAGAACGAGCTTGATTGAGGATCGCGCGAACACGTTGTTCCAGACCTGAGCGATGTGCCATCCCAACCGATACGGTGTTCGAGGCGAAACGAAAGTCACGAGCGATGTTGAGTAGTTGTTGCGCATAGTCGCTGGGGCGATGGCCGGACAGCAGCACTCTGTCGTCACAGGCCAGTTCGCGTTCGCAACGCAAGCGACGGTAACCGTACCAAACGAGAGGATGGAACCAGTAGAGACTCAGTGCGACTCGTGCAAGTATTTGCGTCAAGACGTCTTGGCGTTTGACATGAGCAAGTTCATGCAACAAGACGCTGCGGAGCTGCTGGTCGCTCCAGCTTCGCAACGTCACGGCGGGCAAGAGAATCACGGGGCGGCAAATCCCCCAGGTCATCGGGATGATCTTAATTTCGATTTGCCGCAGTCCCACACGCCGCTTGATACCCAACTGCAGGCACTGTTGCCGCAGCCAAGTTTGCAAGTCCAAATCTTCGACGGGAACTGCTCTGCGTCCATATTGGTAACAGCGGAGCACACCAGCAAATAGGCAGACCAGCATCAGCGTTGTTCCACCCAATCCGACCCAGGCTATTGCCTCGTAAGCGTTGCCTATGCCTTTTAACCTGGTGGTTGTAATCATCGTGCGATTGCTGTCGTTTGCAGCACTGCCTGAGTCCTTCCGTGAAGTTGCCGGGGAAGTGTCCCCAGCGTGGGTGATACTCGCAGAGACCCTCTGTCGTCGAGAATTGTCTTGCTCGCCGAAACGATCATCAAAAACTTTTCTGCCGCCCGAAGCTCCGAGGTCACCTGCTGTATTCTCGATTAAAGCTGCGTTAGCAGTGGCAACCATCTTGCTCCAAGCTGTCGGCAAGATCGCGACTTGATAACTCGGCAGCATCCAAGTCATCACGGGCAACAGCAACAATGCCAGCAAACTGGTCAACCAGAGCCAATGCCGCAATGCCGCCGAGCGATCACGGCAGAACCAATCGAAAGCGATCGTCAAGAGGATCACGCAGGCGGCTTTCAGCGAGATATCCAGCAGCGTGGCTGCTGGAAGATAGAGATCTTGAATGATCACTTAGCGTCCCTCCCGGCGAGCTTGTTTAATTAACGATTCAAGTTCGGCAAGATTTGCGTCGGTCAACTTTTCGGCGTCCAGCAGTGCAGCGACCGCATCACTTGCAGACCCATTGAAGAAAGTAGTGATTAAGTGTTTCAGTGCCCGTTTACTAGCCGATTCCTTGGACTGCGTTGGGCGATAGACATACTTGGTCCCTTCTTGGCGATGGCTTAGCAATCCTTTACTTTCCAGTAAGCGGATCATGGTCCGCACAGCGGAGTAGCTGGGAGGATCCACCAGTCGTTGCCGGACATCTCCCACGGACGCTTCCTCAAGGGCATAGATCACATCCATGAGCTGCCGTTCGCGTGCCCCGAGCGACACAGTTTGACTTGTTTTCTTACCCATTGGCCATCTCAGAAATGAGTCGATATTAGCGGGCTGGAAGCCCAAGCTCCGCATGTGGCAATAGATTGCCATGTGTTAATGTATTGCCACAAAATAATGAAATCAAGAGCTTGGAAGGCAAGAAATGAAGCGGCAAGCAGTTGTGGCTGTGAATTGGGATCCTAACCATTGGTTCGGGCCTGACACGGTCGGCCCAGCACGTCCGCCTCGTCCTGCCACTTATCGATACTCGAAGAACCGGCCCGTGCACTCGTCCTTAATGTTGCATCGGCGGCACAAGGCCTGGCACCTCAGTCTCACAGACCACGAGATATCCGAGAACCGTCCACGCAATTCCGCGACGAGTTCGGATTGGCTGAGAAACTTCATTATCTGTTGAAACCATTCACGGCAGTGCGAATGACCGACGCCGGTACACACCTGAGGAAGCTGCGGTGCGTGCCCCCCGAGATCAGTTTCTCGGCGCGATTCACAACGACATGATCAAGGACAGGTCCCGCTGATTTTGCTGGAGCGGGGCCGGCAGGGGGAATTCGAGGCCGGTGGCGGTTCTTGGCTCGGGAAAAATGGGTGGTTGTCGGCAATTTTACGTCGTTTTCGCTCAATTTATGCCGCTCGGTGCGCACCTTCAGCGCTAACCGGCGTTAAATTTTTTTTCGCCGGATGTTCGGTGAGGTTTAGGCGCTTGCCGAGATCGGCTGGCGAGCTATTTCGGGACCAGCGGTTCCCCGCCGACGCGATCTTTCCGCGATGGCGTGTTGCGGGCAAAGAACTTCATGCTGGCGATCAACGCGTGACCACCCAAGTCGGCGTTGCTCCGCCGCCGCAACTCCTTGATCTGCTCCCGCAATCCATCCACATCAATCGGTTGGCCACTCCGCCAACAAAACTCGCGCATCTGCTCCGCAGTTAACGCTGGATGGCGTTGGAACAGGGACAGGTCCCGCTGCTGCACCGAGCGCGCGTGTTGGAACAGGGACAGGTCTCGCTGCTGCACCAAGCGCGCGGGGACAGGTCCCGCTAAATCTGCTTGCGCGGGGCCGGTGGCGGGAATTTTGCGCTGGCGGCCGTCCTGGGCGGCGGCAGATTGGATGAGGGTGGGCAATTTTGCACCGTTTTTCCGGAATTTTTTTTCCCGCTCGGCGCGTACCTTCAGCCCCAACCGACGACTAATTCCTTTTTTTCGCCGGATGCTCAGTGCGATTTGCTATCAGCCGAGGTCGACTGCCAAACTATTTGGGGGCTAGCGGTTCCGCGACAGCTCGGTCTTTCTGCGACGGCGTGTTGCCCGCCATAAATTTCATGCTGGCGATCAACGCGTGACCACCCAAGTCGGCGTTGCTCCGTCGCCGCAATTCTTTGATCTGCTCCCGCAATCCATCCACATCAATCGGCTGGCCACTCCGCCAACAAACCTCACGCATCTGCTCCGCAGTTAACGCTGGATGGCTTTGCAAATTGGGTCGCGCCTGGATCGCCAATTGCCACAACAAATTCACGTAAGAAGCGAAAGTCATCGGCAAACAACCCAGGTCCTCTTCCATCTGCCGGCGACGCTCCTGCACTTCCTCCAGCGTCAGATCGTTAACGACCGCCACCTGCAAACCGTCCGCTTCCCCAAACAATTCAATCGGCGAAAGCCAATCCGACGAATCCACTGGGCTCCCATCAAGCGTCTCCAGCCGCTCGCGAATCGAAACCATGGCGTTGGGATCGTCGAGCGAATCGACAAGGTGAGCTTTCAGCGGATTGAGATCAACGTAAGCCATGCAGGCCAACACGTGCTCTTGCTCCTTGAGCGCATTCAGCTTAAAACGTTCCTCGAAGAAGTGACCTGTACACTCGTCTTCGATGTTGCACTTGCGAGCCACGGTCTGACACATCAGCTTGACGAACCAAGAGATGTCGGAAAGCCGCACCCTGAGTTCTTCAACAAACTTGGGCTCGCTGAGAATCGCATCGATTTCACACTCCCGAACTTTCCCCCCTTTATTCCCTCGATTCGGTTTCCTCGAGGTGATCGACAGCCAGCGGATGGCGACTTGGCGATCGGAAAGCTGCTCGACCAAGTCGGGTCGATTCCTGATCACGCAGTGCCAATGATTTGGCATAATAGCGTACGAAAGCAAGTCTAAACAAAATTCTTCAATAAGAAACTTCATCCGCGCACGAAACCACTCTCTGCGGTGTGAGTGGTCGACGCCGGTGAGCGGATCGACGCCGTGGAGATAACTTCTGCGAGTGGTACGGTTGAAACAGTGGTAGACGCCGTGCTGAGTGGGATCATAGACGACCGACCGAGCCTTGCGAGGCATGATAAACCCTCCAGAAAGTGGAAACAACTGGAACTGTACGCCCGTACTTTAGCATATACAATAGCATATCCAGCCCCCTGCTGGAAGAATTGCAAAAAATGGTTAATGAACTTGATGCCACCGCTTGCCTGGTGTGGTCAATACCCGCAGGCAGACCGCCCGCAATTACTGGTTCACTAGACTGATCATCAGCCTTTGTTTTCAGTGACAGATTCGTGAGCGATCCTCAATCACAGGCCCCAAACCCAGGGAATAATTGCCATCGAGACCGCAAAGACCAGTAGATTGAGGGGGATCCCCAACCGGGCAAAGTCGCTCATGCGGTAACCACCTGGCCCGTAAACCATCAAATTCGTTTGGTAACCGAAGGGGGTGGAAAAACCCGCCGAAGCAGCCATCATTACTGCCACGGAGAAGGCAATCGGATTCGCATCCAGGGAAATCGCCGCTTGCCATCCGATTGGGAACATCAGCACGGCCGCCGCGTTGTTCGTGATCATTTCCGTGCAAATCATCGTGGCCAGATAGACAGCCGCGATGGCTAGCAGTTTGTTGTCGCCGGCCAGCGCCAGCAGCCCTTCCGCAATCGCGCGGGCCGCGCCACTGGTGTCGAGCGCAGCCCCGATCCCCAGCGCCGCACCGATCACCAACAAAATTGACCAATCGATGCTGCGTCGCGCTTCGGTCATCGTGCAGCACCTCGTCCCCACCATCGCCAAGGCGCCCAGTAACGCCGCGGTCAAGATGCTGATTAACTGTACGGCGGCCAGTCCCACCATGGCGACCAAGATCACCAACCCAATCCAAACCCGTTCGGGACGGCGGACCGATGCCTGTTCCAGTGTGCTGACCAAAAAGAAATCACCGCTCCGCCTGCGATTGCGAACGAACTGCGGAGTGGCTTCCAGCAGCAATACGTCGCCCACTTCGAGAACCACATCCCCAATCTTGCCGGAAATACGTTTCCGCCCTCGCGCGACCGCTAGCACGGCTGCCCCGTAATAGGTGCGAAAACGTGCTTCGCGAATTGATTTGCCCACCATTGGACAGCGGCTGGAAACAACCGCTTCGACTAATTGGCGATGCCAGGCGGGCACATTTAACTTGCGAGCTTGTCCATCCCCGCTGCTGAGCCCACGCGTTTTTTGCAGATCGACGACCGATTCCAATTGGCCGACGAACAGCAACAAATCGCCCCCCTGCAATCGTTCGCTGGGAGACACCGCGGGTAAACTTTCACCGTCGCGTTGCAGTTCCGCCAAAAATAGCCCCGGCAAATGCCGCAGACCGGCATCCTCGATTCGCTGGCCGACGAGCGGTCCGCCAGGGGTGACGACCATCTCCAGCGTATACTTGTGCGGATCGTCCTGCGGACTGACCGCTGGTCGCCGGTCGGGCAGCAAAAAACGGCTGGCAATCAACAGATAAGCCAGGCCGAGCAGGGAAGCTGGCAAACCAACCAATCCGGGCTCGAAAAAGGAAAGTGGTTGCCCACCAGCGGCCGCAATTTTACTATTGACGAGCAAGTTGGTGCTCGTCCCCAGGGTCGTGCACATGCCTCCTAAGATCGCCGCGTACGACAGTGGCATGAAGAACTTTGCCGCTGAAATTTCCGTGCGTTTACTTAAGTCAGTAACCACCGGCAACATTGCCGCCACGATCGGCGTGTTGTTCAAAAACGCACTCAGCGCCGCGACGGGGGGCAACAACCGCAGCTGGGCGTCAAACAGGCCACGCGGCTTTTTCAGCAACCAGCTAGTGGCTAAGTCGGTGCCACCCGTTAACTCCAGTCCGGCGACAACCACGAACAGCAGCCCCACCGTGACGAGCGCCGGGTTGCCAAAGCCGACTACCAAACTCGAAACCTGCGGGAGCAGCGGGCTGCCACTCAAATCGCTGACGATCATCAGCACCGCCAAGCAACCCATTGCCAGCAAATCAGTGGAGGCCAATCGCATTGCTAAACCAACCAGCAACGCGATTGCAACCGCCAAAGCGAACCAGGCTTCCCAGGTTGGCACGATAATTTCCGTTTCGAAATGAATTACTGCAAAGAATGAAGGCTACCGTCGGCAGCTTAAGAATAATTCCCTTTATCGGCACCGATAGCGATCGCTGCCCAGTCGATTGATTGTTGGTTACACTATTGGGCCTCCAGGGGCGACAACTGGCGCAAGCCGCACAATCGCATCTCTGGTTACACCTCCGGACGCACCACCGGGGGGCACTTACTCCGTCTTTGTTTCCGACGCCCGCCACCGTGACTCAATTTCGCGACTCAATTTCCATGACCGATATCAGTTCCAACCCTTCCTCCACGACCAGCGGGAACGGGAAATGGGTGATTGCCCTGCTGGTTCTCTTGTTGTTGGTCCTGCACCAGGATAACTGGTTTTGGGAAGACGGCACGCTGGTGTTCGGTTTCTTGCCGATCGGACTCTTCTACCACGCCTGCATCTCACTTGCTGCAGCCCTCGTCTGGTTTATTGCCACTCGCATAGCCTGGCCGGTGGAGACGATCGCCCACACAATCGCGCAAGTGAAAATTGAGCAAAATTCAGAGGAGGCCTCGCAATGAACCCTGGCGTGCCTCAATTGATCATCATCATCTGCTACCTGATCGCCCTGGTCAGTTTGGGGTTATTCTCCAGCCGCTTATTCAGCGGCACCAAGTCCGATTACCAAGTTGCCAGTCATTCTATCGGGCCGTTCCTGCTGCTGATGAGCATGTTCGGCACCACGATGACAGCCTTCGCGCTGGTAGGCAGCAGTGGCGAAGCCTTTCGCGAAGGGATTGGCGTGTACGGGATGTTGGCCAGCAGCAGCGGGATCGTGCACTCCCTCTGCTTCTTTCTCATCGGCGTCAAGGTTTGGTCGCTCGCCCGACTCAATGGATACACCACTCAGATTGAATTTTTTCGCGATCGGCTGGATAGCAACTTTGTCGGTTTGTTGTTATTTCCCATCTTGGTCGGCTTGGTGATCCCCTACTTATTGATCGGGGTGATCAGCAGCGGCACCGTGATCCAGGCGCTGACGGCAGGACTAGCTCCCGAATGGAGTTGGTTTCAAGTCTTGGATAAAGAAACCCTCCAGCCCGACCTGGCCGTCCACGGTGGCGTGCCTCCTTGGCTCGGCTCCATGGTGGTCTGCTTAGTGGTGCTCGCTTACGTGTTTTTCGGTGGCATGCGGGGAACCACTTGGGCAAACACCTTTCAAACGCTCGTCTTCATGATCTTGGGGGTCGTGACGTTTTACGTGATCGCTCAAAAGCTTGGCAAGCAAGATGGCTTTTTGGAGAACCTTAAACTGTTGGGTAGCGTAATTCCCGAGGATAAGGCAACTCGCATTGAGATGAGTAAGACGAAGTTTGCCAGCTATCTGTTGATTCCATTGTCGGTCGGTATGTTTCCTCACTTATTTCAACACTGGATGACCGCCCGCAGCGCAAACAGTTTCAAATTGGCTGTGGTTTGTCACCCTCTGTTCATCATGATTGTCTGGGTTCCTTGCGTGCTCGTCGGCGTCTGGGCCGTAGGTGTCTGGGCAGACCCCAGTTTGCGCCCCGCCGGTCCACCACTGCCCGACAACCCGAACGCGATCCTGCCCTTCTTAGTCAAGACGCAAACCGGCCAGATCCTTGGTGGCTTCCTCGCGGCCGGGATCTTGGCGGCGATCATGTCCAGCCTCGACAGTCAATTCCTCTGCCTAGGAACGATCTTCAGCAACGATGTCGTGACGCACTATTTGGGTAAGGATCGTGTCAGTGACGCGAAGCAAGTCGTCTTCACGCGTCTGTTTATTGTCGCCATTGTCGTCATTACTTATCTGCTAAGTCTCGGCAACGTGCGCAGCGTTTTTGCTTTGGGGGTCTGGTGTTTCAGCGGCTTTAGCGCGCTGTTTCCGATTGTCGTGGCCGCACTCTATTGGCGTGGCTTGACGGCTGCCGGCGCGATCAGTGGTATCTTCGCGGCCATCATCAGTTGGGGTGTACTCTTTTATCACGGTTTGCAAATCGCACCCGAAGATGGTGGCTTGAGCAAGTTTATCTTACAAGTGCCGATCGGCGAACAATCGTATCAACTGATGCCGGTGGCGGTGATGATGGTCAGTTCCACATTGACGATGTTGGTCGTTTCCTTAATCACGCCCAAACCGCAGCCCAGCACTTTGGCAAAATTCTTTCCCCACGTATAGTTTGCGGAGAAGTCGTTCATGACATATGAGCAGTCTGGTGATGTTGTCTCCCCACCCAACGAAATTGCTCAAGCAATCGCCGAGGCCAGCAAGCCCATGCGGCGGATCATTGAGCAGGTCGATCAAGTGTTGGTCGGGCAAGAGCAACTTACGCACCGGATGTTGGTGGCTCTGCTGACGGGAGGCCACTTGTTAATCGAAGGAGTTCCCGGGCTGGCAAAAACGACGGCCGTCGCCAGTTTGGCAAAGGCCATCGATACCGGCTTCCAGCGTCTGCAATTCACTCCTGACTTGTTACCCGCCGATTTGATCGGTACCCAAGTCTATCGGCCGCAAGATCAAACCTTTGTGGTTCAGAAAGGACCGATTTTCTCCAACCTGATTTTGGCCGATGAGATCAATCGCGCACCGGCCAAAGTGCAAAGCGCGCTGCTCGAAGCGATGCAGGAACGCCAAGTCACGATCGGCGCAGAAACGTATCAACTGGACGAGCCGTTTCTAGTAATGGCCACCCAAAACCCGGTCGAACAAGAGGGAACCTATCAATTACCCGAAGCCCAGACCGATCGCTTCATGCTTAAGACGATCGTCAATTAT
Organism: Kothea flammea; assembly: GCF_052161645.1. Lineage (GTDB taxonomy): Bacteria > Planctomycetota > Planctomycetia > Pirellulales > Pirellulaceae > Laterigemmans. The sequence goes on along the minus strand of NZ_CP197414.1, from coordinate 7,550,176 downwards.
CCAACCCGCAAGGAAGAGCTGGAAATCTTGCGGCGAATGGGGAAAACGCAACTGCGATTCCAAATCGAAGCGGTCACCTCGCCAGCCGAAATTTTGGCGGCTCGCAAGTTGGTCGATCAAGTGCACTTGGTGCCGTCATTGGAGGACTACATTGTCGATCTCGTGTTGGCGACCCGCAATCCGGCCGCGTATGGATTGCGGTTGGCCGAATTGATCCAGTTTGGTGCCTCGCCTCGAGCCACGATCAATTTGGCACTGGCCAGCCGGGCCTGCGCGTTCCTCGACGGACGCGGTTTCGTGACCCCCCAAGACATTAAAAATATCGCCCTCGATGTCCTGCGGCACCGCGTGATCATCAGCTACGAAGCCGAGGCCGAGGAACGAACCAGCGAATCGATTGTCCGCGAAATTCTCAATCACATCCCCACGCCATGACGATCCCCAGTGAGATTCTGCGGAAAATTCGCCGTGTGCAAATCCGGACTTCCCATCGTGTCGATGAATTGCTGGCTGGTAGTTGGCATTCTGCCTTCAAAGGACGTGGTATCGAATTTGAAGAAGTTCGCCCCTATCAAATCGGGGATGATGTTCGCGCGATCGATTGGAACGTAACCGCCCGATCCGACCAACCTTATATCAAACTGTTTCGCGAGGAACGCGAACTTGCGGTTTCTTTGTTGGTTGATCTCAGCGGTTCGCAAATGTTCGGAACCCAGCAAACGAGCAAGCGTGATCTGGTCGCTGAGATCGGCGCCACCATCGCTTTTTCTGCGATTAAGAATAACGATCAAGTCGCACTCACGTTGTTTACCGATGCCATTGAAAAACATATCCCGGCCGGAAAAGGTTCCCGGCACGTGCTGAGGATGATTCGCGAGTTGCTGTATTGCCAGCCGGCGGGACAGGGCACAGACTTGGCCGCCGCCTTGGAGCATCTTAATCGCACGACAAAACGTCGCGCCGTCGTGTTTCTGATCAGCGATTTCCAAGCAGCTAACTTTGAAAAACCGTTGCGCATCGCCAGTCGCAGGCATGATATTATCCCGATCGTGATCAGCGACCCACGGGAACGCGAAATGCCCAATGTGGGATTGGTTCGTTTGCAAGATGCTGAGACGGGAGAGGTGCTGACGATTGACACCAGCAGTCGGCGCAGCCGTCAGCTTTACGCCGCACTTGCCACGAAGGCGGCCGCCGAACGGGATGCCATGCTCAGGCGGCTGCGGTTGGAAACATTAACACTTTCTTGTGGTCAAGATTTTGTCGAACCGTTGCGTCGCTACCTGCATGCTCGGGAGGGACGTTGATGGGGGGGAGTCTTCGTGCTTGCTGTTGTCTCGTGGCCTTAATGATCACGCTGCCAGTTGTCTGGGCAGCGCCGCCGCAGCAGTCGAGCCAAGTGGGCGGCTTTGAAATTATCACTCAATTGTCAGCGGGGAACGTCTTAGTCGCGGAGCCTTTTGAAGTCCGAATTACGGTGGTTGGCCCGGCAGGTTCTTCTTGCGCGTTCCCGCCACTCGATAATAGCTTCGGCGTGTTTCAAGTCATTGACCAAGAAGACGCTTTTGACCTTCCCACTGGCTCCGGAGGCCGCAGCTGGACGCGCACGATTACGTTGGAACATTTTCTCTCTGGAGAATTCACGCTACCGTCGCTGGAGATTGTCGCCAGCCAAGGGGATTCACCAAGCCAGGTCGTGCCGCTGTTCTCACATCCCCTGATCGTGCGCGTACAAAGCGTGTTGGACGAACAGGATCAACCCGATAGCTTTCGCGATCTGCAACCGGTTGTCGATCTGCCCGCCGAGGACGACAACGCGAGTGCTTGGTCGGCCGGCAGAATCTTGGTGTGGGCGGGCGGCGCGGTGGTGATTAGTTTTCTGGCCGCTGCCGGTTCGTTGTGGCTGCTCCGCCGCTATCACGCTCAGACCCCCTATCAATGGGCCAAGCAACGGCTGGTGCAATTGCGGACTGAGCATGTTGCGGAAGGAGGCGACTCGCAAGCCACGTTGTTGCAAACCGCCGCCATGTTGCGGCAATTTTTAGCGCTGCAATTTGCTGATATTTCGGTCACCATGACCAGTCAGGAAATGCTCGCCGCATTGCGGAAACAACCGCAACTGGATACTGCTGGCTGTGATGCTTGGGAGAAGTTCTTAGCGGAGATTGATGCGGTAAAGTTCGCCGGCCAACCTGTTTCACCAGCTCGCCAGGGTGACTTGTTTGCTCAAGCGGAAAAGTTGCTAGAGCAAGCGGAACGAGCAGATCAACAGCGAACACCAGCGAGGGAGCGAAGTTAACCATGTTTTATTCACCCTGGTATCTGTTGTTGTTATTGTTTATTCCCTGGTTTGCTTGGCGACTGTGGCGGCGAAAACCGGCTGATGCGTTGCGATTCAGCACGCTGCGGACCGCCGCCGCGATTCCACCATCGCTGCGGCAACGCATGTTGTGGTTGCCGCCGGTTTTGACGCTGTTATCCTTAACGTTGTTGATCATTGGCTTGGCGAGGCCCCGTGAAGGTCGCCAACAGACCATCACCAATGATGAGGGAATTGCAATTGCCCTGGTCGTGGACCGCAGCAGCAGCATGTTGGCGATGGATTTTGATATTGATGGATCGCCGGTCGATCGGTTGACGGCAATCAAATATGTGGCGGCCAAATTTGTCGAAGGGAGTGGCCCACTGGAGGGCCGGATCAGCGATTTGATCGGCCTGATTTCGTTCGCCGGCTATGCTGACAGTTTAACTCCGTTGACTTTGGATCATAAATTCTTGATACGCCGCTTGAACGAGGCGGAGATAGTCGACAGCCGTCGCGAGGATGGAACGGCAATCGGCGATGCGGTGGCGCTGGCTGTGGAGAAATTAAACGCTTTGGATTCGCGGCGGGAAACGCCGATGCCCAGCAAGGTGATCATCCTGCTGACCGATGGGGAGAATACCGCCGGGGAGCTGGAACCACTCCCCGCGGCAGAGCTCGCAGAAACGATGGGAATTAAGATCTACACCATCGGCGTGGGAACGAAGGGCGAGGCACCGGTTCCCCGCCGCGACCCCTTCAGTGGTCGCATCGTGACGCAAATGATGCAAGTTAACATCGATGAGGACACGCTGCGTGAGATCGCCGAGCTCACCGGCGGTCGCTACTTCCGAGCCACCGATACGAAATCGTTGGAACGGATCTACGAGGAGATTGACGGACTTGAAAAAGTGGAAGTCGAAGCAAACTATTACGTTGATTACCGCGAACTGGCTGTGCAATCGATCAAGACGCGATTTGCCGAGCTTCCACCGATTCTGATGTGGGCTTTCGGATTGCTCTGCTTGCGAATTGTCCTCCAACACACTTGGCTTCGGCAACTTAATCCTGGCAGTTAAAGTTCGCTAGCAAAGTTGGAAGTTTAACCTGGTTAAAATATGGAATGGGAAATTGGCAACCGCGCATATTTGCTGTTGCTCCTAGCCGCCGTGTTGGCGCTGGGATTGGCTCTCTATGCGCACCTTTGCCGGCGAGCCGCCGCCAAACGATTTGCCACCGCCGAGTCGCTGGAAGGCTTGGGCTGGCGGGCCGGTAGCTGGCGACTCCGGTTCGCACCTTGGTTGTCGGCCGGCGGGCTGGCCTTGCTCGCCTTGGCGTTGGCCGATATCCGTTACGGCAAAAGCTGGCGGGAGGTGCCGCAGAAGGGAATCGAGGTGATGTTTTTACTCGACGTGTCGCGCAGCATGTTGGCCGAAGATGTGGCACCGAATCGGTTAACTCGCGCGAAACAACAAATTCGTGATCTGATTGATGAGATGGTTGGCGATCGCATTGGCTTGGTTGTTTTTGCTGGCGATGCAAAACAAGTGGTGCCCTTGACCAGCCATTACGACGACTTTGTGCAAACACTCGATACAGTCAATCCCGTCTCTGTCTTGCGAGGTGGATCCAAACTAGGCGAGGCAATTCGCGTGGGCAGCGAAGGTTTTATGGAAAAAACAAATGACCACAAAGCGATGGTGATTTTTACCGATGGTGAGGACCAGGAGAGCGATCCGTTGGGAGCGGCCCGCACCGCATTTGAGGAGCAAGGCATTCGCATCTTCGCGATCGGCTTGGGTGATCTAGAGCAAGGTGCGCGGATTCCGGCCGGTGACCAACGTTCCGAGCCGACACCCATCTATGTGCAACATGAGGGGCAGACAGTGTGGTCAAAATTGAATGGTCAAATCTTGAGCGAGATTGCCACCTCAACTGGTGGTGCCTACATTCCAGCTGGAACGAAACGTGTCGACATGCAAGGTGTTTACCAAGGTTACATCGGTAGCGTCGAGCAGACCGAATTTCAAACCGCTAGGATTAACGCTTTTACGCCCCGTTTTCAATGGTTTGCCCTCCCCGCCCTGCTCTGCTTTGGTGTTGAATTTCTGCTGACTAACAGGGTGCGGAAGAGCGTCCGCGTGGCGATGATTTTATGCTGTGGATGCTGGCTGGGTGGCTGCACCACTCCGGCCTACGCACAAGCTCCTAACACTGCTCCGGAATCCAGCCCATTATCGCAAAATAATCTGCCGGCGGCTGGTCAGGTCGTGGCGAATCCCGCGAGGCAGATTAACGCTGCCAACGAGTTGTTGCGTCAAGAACAAGTTGCCGAAGCGATTGCTGCTTACGATGCAGTGAATCCGCCAAAGTCATTGCGGCCAACGTGGCTGTATAACCAAGGAATTGCCCACTATCGACAACAGAATTACGCCCTAGCCGCGGAAGCTTTTCGCGAAAGTGCCAGTTCGGCAGATCGACAGCTGGCTGCTCAAAGCCGATACAACCTGGGTAACAGCCTCTACGCCCAGGCCCTGGCGGCTGTCGAAGCGGCTGAGAAAACAACCGCCGAAAAACTTTTGAGCGACGCCATCGAGCATTATCGTGGGGCGCTGCGTGGTGATCGAGAACTCGTCGATGCGAGAGCCAATATCGAACTGGCTGCCCGCTTGCTGCAACAATTAAATGACGAGCAATCCGACCAACAGCAGCAAGAGCAGCAGCAACAACAAGAGCAACAAGAGCAAGAGCCAAGTTCCGATCAGCAGGATCAGCAATCGCAAGCTGGCGACGAATCGTCCCCTGCTGAGGATGAACGATCTCAATCAAATGATGACGGATCTCAGTCAGAAAATGACGGATCTCAGTCAGAGGACGCAGCGGAGCAATCTGGCAGTGAGCAATCTGGCAGTGAGCAGGGCACTCAGCCGGAAGAACAGGCTGATAACGCCGCCGGTAATCAAGCTGGCGGTGAGGAGGGCGACGATGCGGAGGATACCACTCCGGCGGCTGGCCAAGCTGGCGAGACCGGTCAACCACCCTCAACCGACGGAGAGTTGAGTGCGGCCAACGCCGACGCGTCTTCGGCTGACCCCAGCGGCGATCCGCAAGGCAAACCTGTGACTGGGATAATGACCCGCGAAGAAGCTTTGAAGATGCTGCAGTCAGTTCGCGATCGGGATCTGCTGAGACGGTTGTTAAAAGAACAGCGAGAGCGAGCGCGTCGTGTTCCCGTCCAGCGAGATTGGTGAAGTTGTGCAGGATTACTCCTCAGGTGATGCAAACGTGATGGGTCCAAAAGCTGGTTTCGCTCGGCTGGCGTTGCTTTGGCTGTTGGGCATGCTGGCCATTTCCGCTGCGCCACTATGTGCGGCCGACGTGGATCTGCGAGTCTCGGCTCGCGAAGGCTATGTCGATATGCCGATCGTGATGGAAATCACAATCAAGGGCGCTAGTGATTATCAAACTCCGGAAATGCCAACCATTGATGGATTGAAGATCGAAGCGGCTGGTCCGGTCTCGCAAAGTTCGCGTATCACGATTATCAATGGTCGTCGCACGCAGTCGCGAGAAGTTGTTTTGCGATATCTATTGATACCGACGAGAGTGGGGGAAATTCAGTGGCCCGAGCTGAAATTCATGGTCGACAACGAGCCGGTGACCATGCCTGCGATCAGCTTTTCGATCAAGAAGAGCGAGACGGGAGACTTGTTGTTCGTGGATGTGGTTTCAGATCCTCAGCAGGTTTTTGTGGGCCAACCGCTGGAGCTGACTCTACAAATATGGTTAAAGCCTTTTGAGGATTCACAGCGGAATTTAAAGATCTCCGCCAGCGACATGTGGCAAATGATTTCCGATCAAACGGAGTGGGGTGTTTTTGGGGAACGACTGCAGGAACTGGCTAATCAACGTCGCGGTCCCAGCGTGAAGAAGGTGATGCGAGCTACTGCTACGGAAGGAGAGACTGCTACGGAAGGAGGGAATGAAGAGGCGGAGCAGGAGTATTATTTATATGAGGTGACCGCCACCATCTATCCAACTCGTGTGGGCCAGATCTCATCAGAACGCACTCGCATCGTTGTGAATTATCCGACGGAGTTGAGTGAGTCGCGTGATCTGTTTGCTCGCGGTTTGCGAGTCTCTCAAGCGCGACCGATATCTGCGGTAGTTAGCTTTGCCGCCACGGAGGTTTTGCCCATTCCGACGACTGGTCGACCGGCTGATTATCGAGGCGCCGTCGGACGCTACTCAATCCGCGCCCAAGCCAGCCCGTTAGCGGTTGCGGCGGGTGACCCCATCAATCTTAGTTTCGCGATCCAAGGGAGTGGACCGCTGCAGTTGGTGCAAGCACCCCCGCTCGCCGAATTGGACAAGTTAACGGCCGATTTTAAGGTCCCGGCTGAACCCTTGGCTGGCTTTGTTCGAGATGGAGTGAAATACTTTTCCACAACGATTCGGCCGCGACGGGCGGGTGTTCCCGAGATACCAGAGATTCCCTTTACCTTTTTTGATCCCGAATCGCAAACGTTTGAAACGGTGACCACCGAAGCCATTGCGATCGCCGTCTCCGAGGCGGAATCATTGCAATTCACTGACATTGTTTCGGCCAGTCCAAACAAGTCGGATCTGCCCGCTGCGGCAGCCGGCGAAGCAGCCAGCCCAATACAACCCGAGTTTACCAACGAGGCCTCCACCGATGTGTTAACGCAGCAGAGTCCCGTGGGTCAGCAGCAAGCGGTATGGATGACACTTGTGGTCGGTCCGCCCGCTTTGTTCCTGTTCACATTATTGCTGCGCGGTTGTGTGAGCTTGCTGCGCTGGTCGACCCGTTTGCAACCTGCTCATCGGTTGGCAGTTAGCAAGTTTCAAAATGCCGAGCATAGCGGCCAGTTGTTGACCGCGATGGGCGAATTGTTGATTCGTTCGTTTCCCGGCAGTAAGGGGGTGAATGCGAGGAATGCGATCGAAGAGAGTAAGTTGCCCGGTGAGTTGGTTGAGGAGGATCTGCAGCTGGCTCAAGCATATTTGAACCGCGGTATTGGTGGTGTCAGGTTGGCCGGTTTATATGCTTTGGCCGCCGAACTGGAGGCATGGGCCAGCCGAGTCGAACGGGTGGCCGCGATGGGTGAGCCGCAGCAAGATTTTCAGGCGGTCAAACAAGCGGCCGAGGCACATCTCGATACCATCCGCGCGGCACAAAAGTCGCTTCGCAACTATCAGCGGCTGGTGGCCGGCATGCTGTTGTGCCTTCTCTTGAGCGGGGTGCCTGCGTCGACTCTGGCGACGGAGCCTTTGCCAGCGAACGAACAACGCACTCAACAAGAATTAGTGCTGGCCGAGGCAACCGTACTGTACCGCAATGGTTTGGCGGCCCAGGCGGCGGGCGATCAAGCGGAGGCGAGTGTTGCTTTTGCCAAAGCGACTGCTAAATATCAATGGTTAGTCGATCAAGAAATTTTTAATTCAGACCTTTATCGCAACCTAGCCAACGCCGAGTTGCAAGCGGGGCAAACGGCTCGTGCGATCGCTCATTATGAATTAGCGCTGCGGATCGATCCGGGAGATCGTGACGCTTGGGGAAATCTTCAACTTGCCCGTCAAGCATTACCGGCGGTTCCCACCGCAGCCTCATCTCAAGGTGCTGTTGCTAGCTTTAGCGATCAAGCGTCAGAGCTGTTGCATTATGTGTCGCGAGGCACCGTTGCGCTGCTTGGTCCCACCGTGCTGCTGTGGATCATGGGAATCGCATCACTTAGTTTTTGGGGCTTATTGATCGTGCGCGCCAGCGGCATTCGTTTTGCCGTCTTGCGATGGGCCTTGCTGCCATTGTTTATTTTGCTACCGGCGGTTGCTATTTGGGCGACTGCCATTCGGCAGGGAAAAGGGCACGCCACGGCGATATTGGTGGTCGATGAGGTTGTGTTGCGCAGTGGAGATGATGATCAATTTGCTGTTGTAACAACCATGGAACAGGCCAGCGGCCAGCAGGTACGCGTACTGGAGCAACGAAATCAATGGCTGCAAATTCAAACAACAACGGACGTGATTGGCTGGATTCCGGCAGAGCAAGCGATTGTCCTGGCTCCTCCTCCGCCCGTCGCGGTCCGTTGACAATCGCTTGTGGCGTTGATAGACATGCGATTTAGATGTCGTGACAAAATGCACATGTATATATATGAAGGAATCCGCGATGGTATCGGCTAGCATTCTTACACTTGACGTTGACAAGCTGGATGCCGATTGGCGGTGGATGCTAGGCGAGCTGCGGGAGGTGTTGCGGCGATCTGGCGACGCGGAGTTGGCCGACCTGCTGCCCGACTCTGATGCCGATGCACCGGCGATTGAGGGACACAGCGATTCGGTGCGGCTGACGCAAGCCTATTCGATCGCTTTCCAGTTACTGGGCATGGCGGAGCAGATTTCGGCGGGCCACTTTCGCACTAGGATTGAAAGCCAAGAGGGGATTGATCAGCTCCCCGCGCTGTGGGGTGATTGCTTGCATCGCCTGCAAATGGCGGGCGTGGATGCCAAGGATATTGCTGCCAGTTTGAATGACGTGCATGTGGAACTGGTTTTAACAGCACATCCCACGGAAGCCAAACGAGCGACCGTGTTGGCTCATCACCGCCGGCTGTATCAGCAATTCTCAAGCCGTGACGCATCTTTAAAAGCGCCTTGGCAGGAGGAGGAAAATCGTGTGGCGGTCGAAGCGTTGTTAGCCGTACTTTGGCGGACTGGTGAGATTTACTTGGACCGGCCAGACCTCAGCTCGGAACGTCGCAACGTGATCGACTACTTGTTGCACGTCTTTCCCGCCGCGATTCGGCCGCTCGACCTGCGATTCCGCCAAGCCTGGGAGTATGCTGGCTTGGATCCCGCGTTAATTGCCGATCCGTTGGCGTTACCCCGTCTCACCTTTGGCACTTGGGTGGGAGGGGATCGCGATGGGCACCCCTTGGTGACTCCGCAAGTCACGGCGGAGACTTTAAACGAGCTTCGCAGCAACGCGCTCGAGCTCGTGCGTCGCCAATTGACTGAGTTGGCGCGATTGCTTAGCCTGTCCGCTTACTGGCTGCCGCCCAGTGATGCCTTCCTAAAGGTGATCGCCAACCGCGCCGACCAACTGGGGGAAATCGGACAGCAAGCGCTAAAGCGGAATCCTAACGAACCATGGCGACAATTTATCAATATGATGTTGATGATGTTGCCCGGTGGTAATCGCCGCGATTTTCAATACCGAAATAGTCAGCAGCTGCTCGACGATTTGCGAACTTTGTATGATGCTTTGGTGAGCGTTTCGTTAGGATCGGCTGCCGATTATTCGGTGCGGCCGGTGATGCGGATCGTGCAGGCACTGGGTTTCCATCTGGCGGTGTTGGATATTCGCCAGAACAGTTCGATACACGACCGCGCGATTGAGCAATTGCTGGCTGCGGCCGGATTTGAAGACCCTCATTTTTCGCGTTGGCCTGAAGAGCGTCGCCGGCAGTTTCTGGAGAACGAGCTGCGGACGCGTCGCCCATTTTCGGTGGCGGATCGATCGGCTGGTCCGGAGGCTGACGCCGTGCTGGGTGCTTTGCGAGTTGTTAAAGAGCATCTCAGCACGCATGGGCCAGACGGACTTGGTGCGCTGATCATCAGCATGACACGTCAACCCTCGGACTTGCTAAGCGTTTATCTGTTTGCTCGCGAGGTTGGGTTGTTGGTGGAAACGGAAGATGGTCCCGTTTGCCCTTTGCCGGTGGTGCCGCTGTTTGAAACCATCGAAGACTTACGGCAAAGTCCGCAGGTATATGATAGTTTCTTGAAAGACCCGATCACGCGTCGCAGCCTTGAATATATTCGCGAGCGTTCGGGTGAATCGCGTCCCGTTGGTCAAATTATGGTTGGCTACAGTGACAGCAATAAGGATGGTGGGATTTTGGCAAGCCTCGTCGGCTTGCGTCATGCGCAACGGATGCTTACCGAAGTTGGCAATCAACATGGTGTGAGAATTCGCTTTTTTCATGGTCGCGGAGGGACGATCAGCCGTGGTGCGGGACCGACTCATCGGTTCATTGCTTCGCTGCCCGACGGTACTCTGCAAGCTGACTTGCGGCTCACCGAGCAGGGTGAAACGATTGCCCAGAAGTATGCTCATCAGTCGACGGCGATTTACAACTTAGAGTTGTTCTTGGCTGGAGCGACTCGCAAAACCTTTACTGATTCGTATGGGACGGAAGAGCCTCACCCGCTCGAACCGACATTGGTGCAGTTGTCACAGTGGGCTGGTGAGCAGTATCGCGAGCTGATTGAGTCACCTGGGTTTGTCGAGTTCTTTCGCCAAGCCACGCCGATCGACGTGATTGAACAGAGCAGCATCGGCTCGCGTCCTTCACGACGTTCTGGGCAAAATTCGTTAGCCGATCTGCGAGCCATTCCTTGGGTCTTCAGTTGGGGGCAGGCTAGGTTTTACCTGTCGGGTTGGTACGGAGTGGGATCCGCGCTTCATCGTTTGCAGCAAGAGCAACCACAGTTGTTGGATACATTGACCGAACAGCTTTCTCAGTGGTCTTTCTTGCACTATTTGACCAGCAACGTGGCCACAAGTTTGGCGGCGGTGGATTTGCATGTTGCCGGTGAGTATGCCAATCTGGTTGAAGATCAAGCGTTGCGAGATCGATTCTTTGGCCGCATCGAATCCGAATGGCACTTAGCCAAAAGCATGATAGAGCGAGTGTACGGTGGGCCACTCGAGCAGCGTCGGCCGAACGTGGAACGGATGATCAAGCTGAGATCGGCTGGGCTGCGGACATTGCATCTACAGCAGATTCGATTGTTGGGACGTTGGCGAAATTACCGCCGCATGCAAGAGACAGCGCAAGCCGATAAATTGCTTCCCGAGCTGCTCTTAACCGTCAACGCCATCGCATCGGGCCTGGGCACGACCGGGTAAAAGTGGAATAGGCATCCTGCCTTTTTACACTCCACAAGTCATCAGGTATTGCCCCCTGGCAGGAAGCCGAGGTTGGCAAGCTTGAAGCAAGCCGCAACTTGCGCAACTTTTGACCCCCACGAGACGAGCTCGTGGGGGTCAAAAAAGGAACCGGACGCTGGCGCGTTCCGGCTGATTGCTCGTTGAAACTAGTTGTCCTCTTCGGAAGTTGAGAACAGCTCCTCGAGCAGTTCCGCTTCGTTTTCTGCTCGACCACTTGTGGTAAATTCAGGGTCCGACTCGATCGTCAGGGTTTCGTTGTATACCTTGCCATCGACAATCAAAGCCACCAGATACTCACCATTCTCGACTCTCGGTGCGAACCGTCGTCGCCTCGAATCGGAGCTGCCCGTGGTTCGTCGCCTTAGATCCCATTCGACCTTATGCAGTCCGGCCGACGAGGGAACTTCTAAGCGTTGTAGAACGCGTCCGGTGATGTCGCGAATCTCCAATTCGATTTCCCGCACATCGCTGGCTAGTGAGTAATAGATTTGAGCATCACTGCTGGGGTTTTCACCAACAAATCGTCGAGTCCCACTATCGGCGGCACGGGGCAGGGAACGCCATCGAATCACCGTCGCTGGCTTATAAAGTTGGACATCAGCAGCGATCGAATCGGCGGACCATTGACGGAGCGCGGTCACATCGGCGATCCACAGGCTGCGGCCGTGCGTACCGGCGACGATTTCACCTGCGGTGGGATGCTGAGCAACTTCGTGGACAGCCACGGTGGGAAATTCTCCCTTCATGGATGTCCAGGTTTTGCCGCGATCAATGGAGGCGAATAAACCAAACTCTGTGCCCAGGTAAAGCAGGTTGCGATTCACGATATCTTCGCGAATCACGCGTGCCGAGCCAGTGCCGGCTGGCAGTGACCCATCCAGGCGGGTCCAGGTTTGACCATAGTTTTCCGTGACGAGCACAAATGGTCCGTCCACGTCAGATCGATGCCCGTCAATGGTCACATAGCAACGGCCAGCTTCATATTTGGAAGGCTCAATGGAACTGACCCACATTTGCTTGGGCAACAGCTCCTTGAGTGGTTTGCTGTTGTCCTCAACAGGTTTCGCTGCCTGCCCGCCGTCGAGACTGGTGGCATCTCCTGTTCGCTCTGCCGAGAAGGGGATACTGAAGGCCCCGTCATTGACTTCGAATGTCCCGGTTAATTTCCTGTCCTTGACCGTCGCCACGATGCGAACATTGACTCCGCTCGATGAGCCGGCGATGGCAATCGCTCCCGACTCGGCATTTAGTTCCCCACCGTCGAGGTTGCCGCCACCTTGCGAAGTTTCGTATTGGCCAGCGTACTTTCCGTCTTTGCCAAGTTGCAAAGCCATCCGGAAACCACTTCGTTCAGCCGGCATCATCTCCGACTCAAACTTGCCAGCCCATGAGCCTGAAAGCAGATCGGTAACGGCTTGTTCCTCGTCGGTAGTTTCTTCTTCAGTGGTTTCTTCTTCAGTGGTTTCTTCTTCAGTAGTTTCTTCTTCGGTAGTTTCTTCTTCGGTAGTTTCTTCTTCGGTAGTTTCTTCTTCGGTAGTTTCTTCTTCGGTAGTTTCTTCTTCGGTAGTTTCTTCTTCGGTAGCTTCTTCTTCGGTAGCTTCTTCTTCAGTAGCTTCTTCTTCAGTAGGTGGTTCTGAAGCGGTTTCTGAAGCGGTTTCTGTAGCGGTTTCTGAAGCGGTTTCTGAAGCGGGCGGTTGCGTGGCAGTTTCTGCGGGCGCCACGGGGCGTTCACCTCGAACTGGGCCACCCATTCCTCGTCCTCGTCCTCCGCGTCCAAAGCCACCACGAGCTTGTCCGCCACGTCCCATAGCACCACGTCCCATAGCACCGCCACGTTGCTGACCTGCGGAACTTTCGCTGGTCGCATCGCTGGCTGCCTTCTCTGGTTTTGACCAGAGATCAGCCCAGCTTTGGCCGCCGTTGCGAGTTCCCCACAGCATGCCATCGGTGGTGCCGACGTAGAGCACATTCTCGTTGAGAGGCGATTGCCCGATTGCACTACCGGAGCCATCATCGGTGCGGGTGATCTCCGGCGAGATGGCTTGCACATTGTCGCCTTTTTTCACGCTTTGGAACACATAGTTACCGGCGCTGAAATGGATCTCCGGATTGTGGGGGCTGAGAATAAACGGCGTTTTCCAGTTGAAGCGATAGCGAACGCCCCGCGGCGGTCGCGGGCGAATCCCACCTCGTTCCCCGGTGCGAAGGTTCACTCGCCCCATCGCGCCGTTTTGACTTTCGTAATACAATTGGTCGGGATCGGTGGGATCGACTAAGCAGATAAAACCGTCGCCGCCACCCACGCTGAACCAATCGGTGTTGACGGGACCCGCCCCGTTGCGAACCAAGCTGGGGCCACCCCAGCTGCCATTATCTTGCAGGCCACCATAAACGTTGTAGGCCCGATTCGAATCGACGCCGACATGGTAAAATTGACCAATCGCAATGTGATTAAGATGATCCCATTTTTTGCCACGATCATAAGTCACGTAAACGCCACCGTCGCACCCTAAGATTACGTGGCGGCCGTCACTAGGATCGATCCACATGGCGTGGTGATCGACGTGGACTTCGCTGCCTGCGCCGTTATCAGAAAAGGTTTCACCACCATCTTCGGAAATGTATAAAGAGGTTCCCAGCACCCAGATATAGTTGTTGTCAGATGGGTCAACGCGAATCTTGCTGTAATACATCGGACGAGGGTTGAGCGAATTGATTCGCGTCCAGGTGACTCCTCCATCATTACTGCGGTAAATGCCACCAAAGTCCTTGCCGTCGGCGCCTTGTTGATCGGTCAAATTTTCGTTTTGACCTCCCAGGCTTTGGGCAAAGGGGCTGTCACGCCGCAGTTCGTCGAGTTTGGCATTGACTGCCTCAGGTTTATCCTCGGCAGTCGCTGTTGATTTTTCATCGGCTGCTTTTTCGTCAGTTGCTTCGTCGTCATCCTGTTTTTTCTCAACTTTTTCCTTCTCACCTTCCAATCGTTTCGCGATCTCAGGGTTCAACGCGAGTTCGACTTCGACGTCGACAGCTTTACCTTCACGTGCGACGCCCAGTTGGACCTTGTCCCCGGCGGCAAAGCGGCGGATTTCTGCTAACAGGTCGGGATAAGAAAGAATCAATTTGTCGTTGACGCGGACCACCACATCGTCAACTTGCAATTCGGCCTTGGCGGCTGGACTGTCGGCGGTAATTTCCGTTAATTTGGCACCCACATCGACGCTCTCACCACGGACACCCAAGAATGGTGTGGTGTCGGGCATTTGACCAATCTTTTTCGATTCGATCACTGCGTAGACGAAATTCGGATCCTTGGCGTAATAGCAGAGACCAATGCGTCCCATCTCGGTTGACGGCAATCCTGATTCCATTCGCTGCCAGTTATCACCCCCATCGGTCGATCGCCAAATTCCGGCTCCTGCGCCAAATTTGACCATCGGATCATTGCCATCGAAGCCATCACGCATGCGGCAGTAGGTTGCGGCCAGCATTAGATTGGGATCTGCTGGGTTGATGATGACATCGATCACACCAGTCCGATCATCCACATATAAGACTTGCTTCCAGGTTTTGCCCCCATCGACTGTTTTATAAAGGCCACGGTCTTCGTTGGGGCCCCAGAGACGCCCCAGAGCGCCAACAAAAACGACTTCGGGGTTGGTGGGGTGGATTAACACCGCGCCGGTTTGAAAAATCTTGTTCAAACCCATGTTCTCCCATGTCGCGCCCCCGTCGACCGACTTGTAGACGCCGTCGCCCCACGAAGAGCTATTGCGTGGATTTTCTTCGCCGGTCCCAACCCAAATGATTTCGGGATTTGTCTTGGAGACGTCAAAAGCGCCGATCGAAACGGTGGCTTCGGAGTCAAACTGGTGCTCGAAGGTCATCCCGTTGTTGCTGGTCTTCAACAATCCGCCGCTGGCCGAAGCGGCCCACCACTGCGTGGGATCTTGAGCGTTGCTGGCTAAACCGACAATCCGGCCACTCATGTTCGCCGGGCCGATACTTCGCCAATCGACGGTGTCCACCCAGGCTTTGGGCAGCGTCAGCGAAGGGGTTGCGTTAGCTTGTTCCGTCGTAGTCTCTTGTCCAACAAGCGGTGCGGTCCACCCCAGCAGTCCGCTGGATAGGAGGAAAGCTAACCTGAGAAATCCAGCACGCATGGTCGCGAAATCCTGATGCAAAAGAACAAAAGCGCCCGGTAGCCGCCATCCCCCCGCGGCAATCATAGCCAGCTCGCCATGATAAACAGAAGTCGCCCGGCGGGAAGCCTCAGGGACCCCGAGACAAGAAAAAGTTGGAAAGCAGGTAGTGCAATCGTTTAACAGTCAGCCGCAGGCGTACTCTGACTAGCGGTAACAGTCAGCCGCAGGCGTACTCTGTTTAGCGGTAACAGTCAGCCGCAGGCGTACTCTGACTAGCGGTAACAGTCAGCCGCAGGCGTACCTCTCCCTGCGATCCACTGTGAGAATATCCTTGACACCCATTCAGCAATAACCTCCACTAGGCAGACTGGGGTCAGCATCACGCTACCATTTACGAGATGGCATGCCACCACCTCGGAACATTCTCACCTTGTTTTGATGCCAAGTTTGTATTTCCGGCCAACTTTGGCCAGGGGTTACGTGTGGCGTTGATTGCAGAATTGCAGAATGATATATGGCTATCACATCATCATACCTCATTATGGATTCTGGTTGCCTAACGATCCGCGCGGTTCTTGGTCGCAGTTTGTCGCAAGTTGGGAACTGGCGAAATTTGGGGAAACCACTCGACATCAAGAACAACGGACATTAGCACAGCTCACCGCTGAGGAGTTGACTCAACGCGACGCCATGCGAGCCGCATTGCTCTACCCGCCAGTGAGATTAAATGGAAAACAGGCCTTATGCGTTGCGCAGGGATTTTCCATACAAGCAGACAAGTCTGGTTATGAAATTTGGGCCTGTGCGATATTACCGGAACATACCCACCTCGTGATCGCTCGGCATCGCTATCGAGTCGAACAGATCACCAATCTCCTAAAAGGCGCGGCAACAAGAATGCTGATCGAAACGAATCAGCACCCACTTGCCGAGTTCGCCAAGCCCGACAAACGGCCCCCCGGGATGTGGGCTAGGGGCCAGTGCAAGGTTTTTCTGGACAGTGAAGGGCAAATCGAAAACGCAATCGCGTACGTCAACGACAATCCTTTGAAAGAGGGAAAACCGGCCCAAAACTGGAGTTGGATCAGTCCATTTCGTGGCCTTGACCCAGGTTGGACCACCTACCTCTAAGATGAATCCCCGTACTCGTTCACCGCTCAGCCACAGGCGTACTCGTTGAACGGTATTGCTGTTGAACGAGTACGCCTGTGGCTGACTGTTGAACGAGTACGCCTGCGGCTGACTGTTTAACGAGTACGCCTGCGGCTGACTGTTTAACGAGTACGCCTGCGGCTGACTGTTGAACGAGTACGCCTGCGGCTGACTGTTAAACGAGTACGCCTGCGGCTGACTGTTTAACGAGTACGCCTGTGGCTGACTGTTTAACGAGTACGCCTGTGGCTGACTGTTTAACGAGTACGCCTGTGGCTGACTGTTTAACGAGTACGCCTGCGGCTGACTGTTGAACGAGTACGCCTGCGGCTGACTGTTGAACGAGTACGCCTGCGGCTGACTGTTGAACGAGTACGCCTGCGGCTGACGGTTTAACGAGTACGCCTGCGGCTGACTGTTTAACGAGTACGCCTGCGGCTGACTGTTTAACGAGTACGCCTGCGGCTGGCTGTTTAACGAGTACGCCTGCGGCTGACTGTTAAACGCAATACCGTTCAATGTTTATGTAAATCGCGGCTCCTGCTAGAGTTAGGTTGTCTCACCAACCAACCTCGCAAGGAGCCGCGACATGAACGGGCAAGGATGCTCTGACCTCTCTTCGGAAGTCAACGGTAGGATTTTAGATCGGATTGCTGGACTTGAAAAGATCATTGCACCTGAACTTGTAGAGCGAGCACTCGCCGATACCGGCAAGCAGACCAAGCGGTCCTGCACGCTGACCAACGAAGTGATGATTTGGGTCGTATTGGCAATGGGCCTTTTCACTGAGCTTCCTATCCGTCAAGTCTTCAAAGCCTGCCGTCGGCTGCGGCACGGAGAAGAATCGCCAGCTAGGTCCAGCCTATGTATAGCGCGTCAACGACTTGGGAGCGAACCACTCGTTGCCTTGCACAGTTTAGTGGTCCGCCCATTGGCCACGCCGCAGACGCCTGGTGCGTTCTATCGCGGTATGCGCCGGGTCGCGATCGATGGTACGGTTCTCGAGTTGCCTGATTGCGATGCGCATCAGCATCTTGGACGCTCGTCAGGAAGTCGTGGCGCAGCCCCCTTTCCTCAAGTCCGTAAAGTCAGTCTTGTCGAACTCGGAACTCACATCGAGTTCGCATTTGTTTACGGCGGTTGGAAAGACTCCGAAAAGAAGCTGGTCGAGCAGCTATGGGATCGTATTCCCGAAGACGCGTTACTGTACGAAGACAGGGGCTTTTTTAGCTACAAACACTGGAAATTACTGCATGAGAAGCACAAATTGCTTGTTCGCATTCAAAAGTCGATGGTGTTCAAACCGATCAAATGCTTCGACGATGGATCCTTCTTGGCAAAGGTTTATCCGAGCAACTGGTATCGCGAAAATGACAAACAAGGCATCCTAGTCCGAGTGATCGAGTACAAGCTTGATGACCCTCAGCGTGTCGGTCACGATGAAGTTCATCGATTGATGACCAACCTGATGGACCCGATGGAGTTTCCGGCCATGGAACTGATTATGGAGTACCACGAACGCTGGGAAGAAGAAATGGTCTTTGATGAGCAGAAGACTCACCAAGATCCTTGTCGGGCCGAGAAGACAACGAATCTTCGCAGCGAAACGACCGACGGTCTGAAGCAAGAGTTGTATGCGATGTCGCTAGGTCATTTCGTGGTTCGCGCGTTAATGCTTGAAGCGGCTACCGAAGCGAACATGGACGTTGATCGGTTGTCGTTCAAGGGTTCTTTTCAAATACTCAAGACTCGATTACCGGAGTGCGATCCGAGCAACGAAGTAAGTTTCTCGCAGTGGTATGCAGCTGTGGTCTGGGAAATGAGTCGTGAGCGAATCCCGCCGCGCCGCAACCGCATCAACCCACGCGTGATCAAACGAAAAATGTCACGTTGGCACAAATGCCGCCCCGAACATCGAAACCAAGAACCGTTGACGAAAACCTTTGACCAGTCAGTGGTTATGCTTCATTGAACGGTATTGCTGTTAAACGAAGGCCCCTGCGGGAGTTTGTGTTTGGTGTGCGAGCCGGTTTGCACACTGCATCGCTAGCTGCATTTTAACGGCCCAACGTCCGTGTTGGTCGCCTTGGATGATCCAGTGAGGCTGCACGCAGACGCTTTGGTGCACCAACTCAAAGCCACCTTCACTTTGACTGACCGTTTCCACCGGGAATGCCCACAAACCGCCGGCACGATCGCTGCTGAGTCGCACCGTGATTCCCAACCATTGATCGGTTAACGCCAATGATTGACAGTCATGCAAATCTAACGTCTGACCCAATTGCCCTAACTGCTTGCCGGCGGCGTCCGTAAAGAAGCGATCGTCAGCACCACTTGGTAAACCGGCGAAGTTAAACTCAACGGCGAAATGAAAAGCACGCTCGGGTGGCAGATTTTCAATCAAATAAGCGATCTCGAGTTGATCTGAGCCAGCGATCATCGTGACCGCCTTGGTCATCGTCAAGGGAACACCCCAGGCGTTGCCATGACGAGTCATTTGCAATTGGACGCGGTCCGCTGCTCGTCGCAACTTGGCCTCAAACGGCAGATCGACAAAGTCGCCACGCTCTTGAGATTCTCCGCGACGCACCGACTCACAGGTCGCCTCCTCGTCATAAAAGTGATCCATCAAGCTCTTGCGAGGAAACGCGTCGTACTGTAGCAGTTGATCGAGCCCCTCTTGCTTGAACACAACACGATCGTGGATCGAAGCAACTTCACCTCCCGCCGCACTTGGGCCGGCTAACACCTTGCGGTGATACGCTTCCGGTCGACGTTGCATGGTGGCTAACAAGTTATGACGAATGTCGCGCACATCCAACTCATAGAGTCGTCCACCATGGCCTGGTGATAACCAAGCGATCGCTTGGTCGTTGGCCAAGCGGACCTCTTGCGTGCCGTCAAAATCAAAGTCATCCGTCGTGGCTTCCACCCAGGGTTGCTGGCCGCGACGATGCAACTCCAACTCGGTGTCAGCGGCAATTAAATGGCTGTAGATGGCATTCCGCAAATGGGGCAAGTAGATGCCGCCAAAAGCGCCGTGCCAATAGGGGCAATTGCACTGGCCTCGATAAAGATGGTCGCGAGCACGGTCCAGCACGTCGGCCGGCAAACGCTCTTCAGCCGCCGCCAACAGCCGACCGCTGACATCCATCATCCGCGCGTACATTTCGTTCGCTTCGGCGTATTTTACTTTGAAGTTTCGCCAGAATCCGCCACGCACGAAACGTTGCAAGTCTTGCCAACGCGAATCGCTTACCAGCGAATGCGTCAATGAATCGTAGACCTCTTGCTGTGGCACTGGCAGTGACCATTCCGTCATTTCGCGATAGCTGCAATCGGGTAAATAGATTTTCCCTCGCGGCGGTGTGCTGCGGATTGCGTTGGCCAGCGTCGACGTCTTCAGCCAACTCTGGTTGTCGGTCAATGCGTCAAAGAAAGCACGCAACCAGCCACGCTTGTAGACGTGCTCCTGAGTGTCGGGCCATGAACCAAATTTTTCGCCATCGTCGCCGAAGACTAACACCGCCCCGGGACTCCGCTCGGCCACTTCTCGGCAATAAGCGATCGTCTCTTCCACGGGGGCGAAGGGAATCGTGTACCGCAAACGTTCGCTGCCGGGGAACACTCGCAGTACTTGACCATCCTCTTCGGTGATGAAATAGCCGGTCAGCTGATCATCGGTCCAACCGGCAGCGCGAAAGTGAAAGTCATCGAGCACCGTGTACGCAATGTTGGCGGCCACCACATCGGCAACCAATTGAGGTTCCCAAACTCGCTCCGGAGTCCACATCCCGGCGATCGGTGTCTCAAAAGCATCGGTCAACCAACGGGTGAAGGCGCGGATTTGACCGACACGATCGCGCCGCGGCAGCATGGTTAAAATCGGCTCGTACTGCGGCCCGCCAATGATCTCCACGCGGCCGGCGTCGACCAAATAACGCAGCCGGGTAATATATTCTGGGTGATTTTCCGCTAGCCACAGCATCAGCGGCCCGCTGGTGTGCAGCGAAATCTGCAACGCCTCATACGGCTCAAAGACCTCGAGAAAGGGCAAATAACTGTCTTGATAGGCCTGCTCAAAGACGCCATCGAAGTTACCGATGGGTTGATGATTGTGCAGGGCTAGGCAGAGGTGAGCGGTGGACGTCATCAGATTGTCTGGGGCGGCGAGCTACGACAGAAATTACGAGATCAAGACGAAGACGGATCTCGCACCTGTTCTATCGGCGCAACAAGCCCCCGCGGTCCATCCTTCTCAGTCGGAAAAATCGACTGGATCGTCGGCCGAGGCATCCATCTCCTGACCGAAAGGCTCGCCTCTCAAGTGCGCGGCCGCTACTTCCGGTGTAACTGGATTGATATAACAATCCGATCCCCATTCAAAGCCCGCAACTTTGGTTAATCTGGGAAAAATTTCGATCCACCAGTGATACGACCCATCACAAGCGACATGCCGGGGCCGCGAATGAATCGTGTAATTGTAAGCACAGGAGACAAACATCGCCTCCATCGAAGCGACCAGCTGCTGGGTCAGCAAGGCCAACTCCGCTAACCGCTCTTGAGATTCCAGCTCAAAACGATCCAAATGCCGCCGGGCGCCACCCGTACTAAGTAAGGCAGGCGGCTGGCAAATGGACAGAAGGCCACAAAGGATTCAGTCTGGCAGACGATCCGCCGCTCCTCAGCCAGTTCCGCGGCCAGAGTTTCACACATCAGGCAAGCTTGCGTGTCGCGAAAATAACGCGTCATCCGCTGGCCTGTCTCGTCGGCGGCCGGCGGCAGCAAGCTGGTGGCGATCAATTGGCTATGCGTGTGTCGCAAGGAAGCGCCCGCGGCGGCTCCCATGTTCTTGAATGTGACCACGTATTCAATGCCGGGGACTTCAAACCAATATCGCATCCGCGAGGCATAAGCGAAGAAGACTTGAGCCACGTGCTCGGCCGATAACTGGGTCAGCGATTCCACGTGATGCGGCGTCTCCACGATGACTTCGTGACCGCCATGCAACTCGTAAGCCTCGAACAGCTCGATCGATTGCGATTGTGAATCTTTGGCCCGCCTGCTCGGTCGCGAATGCTGGCTTGCCGGTGGTAATTCCTCGATCCGTGGCCAGTTGCTTCGATGTTGCGAATCGTGCGAAAGCTGCGCGTCGGTGAGGTGCTGTGTGTCGCTGAACGGGACGCGTAGTCGCGAGGTTTTCTCAGTCTCCAGGTGGTTTGGATAGAGTCTTCGTCCACCCAAGTTTTGCTCAATCACCTCCTCGGGCAAAACAGCCGGGAATAAGTTGGGGATTACGCGGACGGCCCACGAATGCGTGCTGCAACTGTGGTCGGGAAAGCAGAGCGTGGCTGGGGGTGTGCTTTGTTCATTGCCGGCGCAGAAGGGACATTCCACCCCCGAGGTCAGCGGCAATTCCGTTTCAATGATTTCGGCGGGCCGTTTGCCGCGGCCGGGAGCGAAAATTACCCAACGACCGCTCAGTGCGTCGCGACGACACTGGCTGGGGCGTCCGATCTCCGCGTTGAGTGGAGTCGATTCGGCAGATTGTTTTGCGTTTGACACAGTAGACAATCGCCGTGGGGTAGGCGATTCTCGGATGGTGTTTTGCTAGACCCGAGCCATCCGTGGAATTCCCTTTACACCACAACTGGAGTCGATTGTCAATTTTCCATGAATACCGGCGCAGCCGGCATTCTCTCTCCAGGCTCACTGGCTTGCGTGATTGGTATTGTCTTCAGCGAGGTGGGCGGTGGCAACATGTCCCTTTAAGTGGGTGCTGGAGGAGCAATGAGCAACCTTAAGGGCTGGGAGGGATGACTCGCGGCGGTCTGGGAGGTGGGGAAGAACGGCGTGCAGATTTTTTCAGTAAAGTCTCAGAATAAAGATGTTCGTACTGTGCGGCGCTCCGCCGCCAGGAAAAGTCTTGCCGCATTCCGCAGGCCACCAATCGCTGCCAAGTATCCCAGTGGTCCCAACGCACCAGAGCGGCTCGCCAGAGAGCGTCAATTAATCCGTCGACGGAAAACTCGGGAAGGTAAAATCCGTTGGCCGTTCCAGCGGCTAGTGTTTCGGCCGTGGTGTCTGTCACCGTGTCGACTAAACCGCCCGTCGGGTTGACCACTGGTACAGTCCCGTAGGCCAAACTGTAAAGCTGATTTAGGCCACACGGTTCATAGCGGCTGGGCATCAAGAAAATATCGCTGCCCGCCTCGATCAGATGAGCTAGTTCGTTGGAGAACCCCAGCTTGAGCCCCAAGCGATCAGGGTAATGATCGGCTAGGGCGGCCAGTTGATCATGAAAGTGACGATCGCCCGTGCCCAATACAACCCACTGGATAGGACGATCTTCCGAGAGCAAGCGTTGCATCGCGGCGATCACTAAATCCCAGCCCTTTTGTTCGGCCAATCGTCCGACCAGCCCCACGATTGGCATGTTGACGTCGCTCGCCAAACCGAATCTTCGCCGTAGCTCCCCCGCGTTGGCTGCTTTGCCTTCAACCCAATTATGTTCGCCATAGTTGGCGACTAAATGGGAATCGTTGCGGGGATTCCAAATGGAAGGGTCGACTCCGTTGATGATGCCAAACAAGTCGGCTCTGCGGCTGGCCAACACGCCTTCCAGCCCGCAACCATGCTCGGCCGTTTGAATTTCTTTGGCGTATTGAGGACTGACCGTGCTGAGTGAATCGGCGAAGACGAGTCCCGTTTTCAGCAAATTCAATTGGCCATAAAACTCCATGCCGGCGGGGTTAAAATAAGCCCAGTCGAGCCCGGTGAGCAGCATATCCCAGTGCCAAAAGTTGCCCTGGTAGGCCAGGTTATGGACCGTCATCACGGTGGCCGCCGTGGGCATCCAAGCATGTTGTTCGAATTCGCTCCGCACATAGGCCGGGACGAGTCCGGTCTGCCAATCGTTGCAGTGCACAATATCGGGTTGGAGTTGTAATCGCGTGATCGCTTGCAGCGCGCCGCGGCAGAAAAAAGCGAATCGCTCGCAATTATCGACAAAATCGCCATTCGCATCGCCATAAAGCGCGGGACGATTGTAGTACTGTGGCTGATCGATGAAGTAGACTGGGACATCACTATCAGGCAAATGGGATTGCAAGACCCGGCCGCCGATGACGTTGTCTCCGATGGTTACCGCAAAGCTGACATCGGTTGGTTCAATCGGTAATCCGGAACCATAGATTTGACGAAACGCCGGCATCAAAACGGAACATTGGTGTCCCCGCCTGGCCAACTGGATCGGCAAGGCGCCGCAGACGTCGGCTAGGCCCCCGGTCTTGGCAAACGGGACCGCCTCGGTGGTGATAAAAACGACTTTCAAAGGATTCCGCCCGCGCTTGGAACCAATCCGAAAACCACTAGTCGCTTTGGTGCTAACCGCGGTTCCATGGGGTTTTCGGATAGGCTCTTGAGATAGCTTCAATGTTAAGCCTGGGCCCTAGTGTAAACCGCAAAACAACCGCTCGCCATCATGGGCTTGACGAGAAATCATGGGCCCGCCGAGAAACCCGCTGCTGCCGAAGTCGAGTTAAAATAGAAATACTGCGTCCGCTCGTTTGCCTCTCATCGCTTAACTATTTTTTTGGACCAACATGAGCTTGACCGTCGAACAATTGGCCCTTCGTTACACCCGCAGCGGTTTAGCGGAGCCTGAATCAGAAGCGGCGTTTCAGCGCCTGCTGGCCGGTTTCGCGGAAGCTCACCAAGAAACTCCCGCAAAAAGTGCCGCCGAGCTGGCGAAATGGGCCGTGCGACAGGGCCTCCTGACTCGCTACCAGGCTCAACAGTTGCTGACTAACGATTGGCCTCAATTGCGCCTGGGGCCGTTTGTACTCAAAAGTCCGGTCGAGACCCCGCCGCTGGCTGGCTGGTGGCTGACTGCCGATGAGCAAGGCCAGTCGCTGTTGGTGCGACAATTTGACCAACCGTTGGATGCCGCTGCGCTCCGCAGGTTGGGCCGATTCCAAAGCATTGCGAATGCCCAGCTATTGCAGGTGCAGCTACCGGCCTTAGTCGCCGAGCAACAGTGGTTGGAGCATCAGCAGCCGCTCCAACAGGGACAATTGTTGTTGGCCAGCGTGCCGCGGGGAAAACCAGCTGCGCTCTCGCTTCCGCCGCAAGGCTTGCCGGCTGCTCAAGTCCTGGCGATCGCCATCGAGGTTTGTAAAACCGTGGCAGCGCTACATGAGCAACAATTGTTAGCTCGCCCAGTCGATGCCAATCAGTTGTGGTTGACCTCCGCCGGTTCGCTCCAATTAATCGTCGATCCGACGCTGGGTGTCGAACCGCTGGCTAATTTTCAGGCTGGCCAATTGGTATTGTCCAGCAACTCGCAAGACCTGCGTTACTCGGCCCCCGAGTGCTTGTTGATGGGACATGCGTATGATTACGCCACCGATTTGTACGCACTCGGATGTTTGCTCTACCAACTTCGCTACGGCCAACCCCCTTACGATTTTCCCCCGGCGGCTGGCGCAAATCCGCAGCGACTGCAACAGCAACTCAGCGATGTCCCACGACCACTCAGGGAGGCTGTCGAACTGGGTGCCAGCGGAGACCCACTCGCACGCGTCTTGGCCCACACGCTGGCGGCAAATCGCGAAGCCCGCTTCCAGTCGATCAACCAACTGCAAACCGCCCTGGAAACCGCAGCCAGTTTGATCGAAGCTCAACCAACCGTGACTACCGAACAAACGGTTGACCAAGAACGAGCCGCGAAAGAACTCGCCGCGAAGGAACAAGCTGCGAATGAACTCGCTGCGAAAGAACTTGCTGCGAAAGAGCTTGCTGCGAAGGAACTTGCTGCGAAAGAACTTGCTGCGAAAGAACTTGCTGCGAAAGAACTTGCTGCGAAAGAACTTGCCGCGAAAGAACTTGCTGCGAAAGAACTTGCCGCAAAGGAACTTGCCGCGAAAGAACTTGCTGCGAAAGAACTTGCTGCGAAAGAACTTGCTGCGAAGGAACTTGCTGCGAAAGAACTTGCTGCGAAAGAACTTGCTGCGAAAGAACTTGCCGCAAAGGAACTTGCCGCGAAAGAACTTGCTGCGAAAGAACTTGCTGCGAAAGAACTTGCTGCGAAAGAACTTGCTGCAAAGAAAAATGCTCCGCAAGAACTTGCTGCCGAGCAGGTTGCAGCATCGCAGCCTGCTAGCCAGTCGCCAGTTGCCATCAGCCCTGTTAACTCAGAATGCGAGATAACTGTCACCACACGCTCGGAATCTGTCACCACACGCTCGGAATCTGTCACCACAGCGGGAGCTGCTGAAGAAAGGGCAGCTGAGCCAGTCGCCCCCAACGTAAAACCGCTTGCTGAGGAAGTCGCGCAGGAAGTTGAAGGACTAGCCAAGGTCGCGGTGGCCGAGGGTGCTGCGGTCGCTGCCGCTGCGAAAGCTGCTCCAGTTGCTGCTGCTGCGGTGCCGACCAAGCGGAAGAAGCCGACTGCGGTCCGGCGGAAGAAGAAGAAAAATCGGGCAGCTCCAATCGTGCTGGGTGGACTTGGTTTTGTGATCATTGGTTTGTTGGTCGCGTTGTTGGTCAAACCTGATCGCGTCGCCGAAACGCCACAAGTCAGCGTGCGGCCTCCCTTGCCACCGCCGCCAGTCGTGACTCCTCCGCCACGCGAGACAAGCAAACCGGCCGCTTCGGCAGCGGGAACGCAGTTGGTCGACGATGATCGCGTGCTGTGGGCGGCTCCCGATCAGGGGGCGCCTCCGTTGTTGACATTGCTTCCCCCCGGTGCCGATATGCTGGTCAGTTTTCGACCTGACAGCTTGTTGAACCAGGAAACGGGCCGGGCGGTCTATCAAGCCTTATCGCCTGAGCTGGAGGATGCGTTCGCAGCGCTCCGCAAGCGGATTCGACTTCCCTGGTCTGAGATCGAGCGAGTTACCGTGGCGCTCGAAGCGGGCGATGAGGCGGGGGTTCCGCGAGTCAGTTTGGCTGTCGATTTAAAGCAAGCCACGCCGATCGCCGATTTGGCAATGGCTTGGGGGGCTGAGGAGGCGCGAACACCGTCGGGCGCTGTTGCCTACTTCCGTGAAGAGCCAGGGGCGGACGCTTACTTGCCAAGTTCGGGCGATGCGCGAGCAAGTGAGCAGCAGGCAAGTGGGGTCAGCCGATTTGCCGTCGCTGAAATAGAAACGTTAAAGGAGATTGCCGAGTTGGAAGGGGGGGCGATCCCGCTGCCTCGCCAGCTGAGCAAGTTATGGCAGGGCGTCGGGCCGAATCCTGACGTCGCCTTTTTGGTCAGCCCCAATTTTCTCTTCGCCGATGGACGTTCGCTGTTGCGAGATTACGCTGGCCGGCTGGTCAGCCCGTTGCGGCAATTCCTGATTCCGGCGGTGGCCGGGGCCAGTGGTCGGATGCAATTTGAGCAGTCTTGGTATGTGGAATTGAGATTTTCGCCGGGGGGTGGAAGTAGTCCCGCGTCGCTCAAACAGTCGCTTGATCAATCGTTGGATAATTTGCCCTCCGCCGCCGAGCGGTTCTTACTGGAAACCGATCCGCATCCTTCTTGGCGAGCTTTGGCGATTCGTTGGCCGGCCATGTTGAGGGCTTTGAAAGAGTCGACTCGCACGGGTGTCAGTGATGGCGAGGCAGTGGTGAATGCATATCTTCCCCCCCGTGCCGCGCCCAACTTGTTGCTGACATCTTGGTTGGCTAGCAACACCCCGGCCGGACCTTCGCGAGGTCCCGCGCCTGAGACTTCTGGTCCAGCGGCTTTGGCGACGGTGGATCAATTGCTGCAACAGCCTTTTTCCATTAGCTTTGATCAAGAATCATTGGAAATGGCCGGTGAGGCGATTCGTCAGCAATTCAACGCCATTACCCCACCCGGTTCACGCCAATTGGAAATCTATTTGTTGGGTGGCGATTTGCAGCTGGATGGCATTACTCAAAACCAGCAGATCCGCGATTTTGATCATCAGAATTCACCGCTCAGCAAAGTCTTGGACGATCTGGTCGCTCGCGCCAACCCCGATCGCACAGTGACTCAACTTTCCGAGGCAAAACAAGCTTTGGTGTGGGTCGTGGGGCCGCATCCTGAACAGCCGGATCGTCAAGTCATTCTGATCACGACCCGCACGCAGGCGTTGGCAAAAAAATATCAACTTCCCGCTCAATTCCAGTCAGCCCCCTAGCGTTCACGCCCCGACCGGGAAAAGCGGCTGACCGGGAAAAGCGGCTGACCGGGAAAAGCGGCTGACCGGGAAAAGCGGCTGACCGGGAAAAGCGGCCAGCGGTGGTATTTCGCAAACGGGGGTATAAATCCTATACTGCGGTTGGAAAACGTTTTGTGATCACCTGCTAAGCGGGTAACAACTGTCAGAGGACTGGAGAAGTCGAGATGAGCCCCCAAGACGATTCGCTGACGCAGCGTGGCAAAGCCCTGGAAGAAGTCTTCTTTCGCAATGTCGATGCCAAACTGTTGGAAGACCTCAAGCGTTCAGCCGCTTCCGAGGAAATGCGGACAGATCTGATACGCCGCACGGGTATTCAAGATGAAACTTTGATCAACGAATTGATTCATCAGGGCGTCACCAGCGAAGGCTTGGTCGCGCTCCGTTTGATCCCAATGGTAATGGTCGCTTGGGCTGATCGGCATGTCACCGAAGCCGAACACAAAACGATCTTGGACGAAGCGGCCAAGCAGGGGATCGAAGTCGGCTCGATCGCCCATCGATCACTGGAAGCCTGGCTGCAGCTCAAGCCTGAATCCGAACTGATCGATGCTTGGGAACGGTACACCAAGGAGTTGCTCAGCGGGATGGGCCCGGCAGCACGGCAAGCTTTCTCCAGCGAGTTGCAAGAAGAACTGATGGCTGTTGCCAAGGCCTCCGGTGGCGTGCTGGGCTTCGGTGCGGTCAGCGATGCCGAGTCGCAAGTGATCGATCGCGTGATGAAGATCGTTGCCTAACCGTAGGACGCGCCTGGAGGCCCATCCTGCGGGCCGATCTCTACCTGTTAGATTTACTTGCGAAAGCCCAGCAAGCGGAGTGCGTTGAGCACCACGACAACCGTTGAGCCTTCGTGAAACACGACGGCCGCGGTCAAGTTCAAGCCCCAGATCGTGGCCGGCACCAACACGGCAATCATGCCTAAGCTGATCCACAAATTCTGCCGAATGATCTTGCTGGTTTGTCGGCTCAAGCGAATCGCGAAAGGCAGTCCTGCCAAGTCGTCACCCATCAGCGCCACATCGGCTGTCTCCAAAGCCACATCTGAACCTGCCGCGCCCATGGCGAGTGAGACACCAGCCGAAGCCATCGCCGGGGCGTCATTCACACCATCGCCCACCATGGCCGTCAACGCGTGTTCATTCATGGCCAAGATCGCTTGGACTTTTTCCTCAGGCATCAAATCTCCCACCGCTTCATCCAAGCCGACGCTGTGGGCGATTTGCTGAGCCACCGTTTGATGGTCGCCCGACAGCATCACCATCCGGCGGATCCCAAGTTCCCTTAATGCTTGAATCGTGTTCACGGCCGCCGGGCGGGGAACATCTAACAGCCCCAAAACTCCTAAAAAATCATCACCGCTGCGGATGATCATGATCGTGCGTCCCGCCTCACGTAGGCGGTGGACAATCTCGCTAACTTCGCGTGGTAACTGTTGGGGCTGGTCTGCTTGTTGCCACATCGCTTCGCTACCGACGCTGACTAATTGGTCGCCCAGATAGGCCTGCACCCCTTGTCCGGTCAAGCTTTTTAGCCCGGTTGCGTGAGGGACAGCTTCACTGCCGAGACGCTCACAGGCGGCCAGCCAAACGGTGCGGGCCAGCGGATGCGGGCTCAACCGTTCAACCGCCGCGGCGGTCGCCAGCAGATGTTCTGCCGAAACGCCCCGGACCGGCTCAAGGTCGGTCAGCTGAGGTTTGCCGGTGGTCAGCGTTCCGGTTTTATCAAAGGCGATCGTGTCGACTTTACCAAGTAGCTCCAGCGGTCCGCCTCCTTTGAATAACAGCCCGCTGTTGCCGGCCCGCGCGACGGCGCTGAGCACCGCGCTGGGGGTGGCGATGGCCAACGCGCATGGACTGGCAGCCACCAACACGGCCATCGCGCGATAGAAAGTCGTCGCGTAAGGTTCGCTCATCACACCCAGCGGCGCGGTCAATAAGATGAGAACCATCACTAACACGCCTGGCACATAAAAGCGTTCAAAGGCGTGAGTCAGACGCTGCGTGGGCGAGCGTTTCGACTCGGCCTCCGTCACTAATTGCATCAGTCGCGAAAGTGTTGTGTCCGCCGTTTTGCGAGTCACGTGGATGTGTAACGAACCGGCTCCGTTGATCGTGCCGGCAAACACGCGGTGGGAGGCATCGACCCACTGGTCATTCGATGTGTCAGGATGAAAATCGACCGCTGGCGATTTATCGACCGGTACGCTTTCCCCGGTGATCGGCGATTGATCGACACCACTCTCCCCCGCGATTACCACTCCGTCGGCAGCGATTGTGGAGTCAGGTCCGACGACGACAATATCGCCAATTGCCAACGTCTCGACCGGAACCTCTTGCTCCTGTCCGTCACGCAGTACGATGGCCGAATGGGGGCGGAGCTTTCCCAAGCTGGCGATCGATTTCCGCGCTCGGCCCATCGTGTAATGTTCCAACGCATGCCCAATGCTGAACAGCGTTAACAACAAAGCCCCTTCGACCCACTCCCCCAGCGCGCCTGCGCCGCAAGCAGCCACAACCATCAAAAAGTCAATCTCGAACCGCCCCTGCCGAAGGCTCTGGTAAGACTCCACGACGGCAAAAAAACCTCCAAAGAAATAGGAGGCCAAGAGGATATACCAAGCCACGTCGGCCATCCCGCTGCCGGCCAGAGATAAACTCCAGCCGATGATCAACGTGGACGCCGCAGCGATTGCAAACCCTAACTCAACGCGCTCGCCCGACAACCAAGGTAAGCCAGGTGGCGCCGCATGAGAATGACCACAACCACTCGGACCGCATGGATCCCGCAAGGCTCCCTCGCTGCTCGTAGCCATCAATTATCCGTAGCATCAGAATTAGCCGCCTTCGAATTCGCAGCTAGATATTTATCAAACCAGGCGATCAATGCCTCGGTGGCTCGTTTCGCTTCCTGGCCACTAAAGCCATGCCCAACCCCTTCAAAAACCATTAAATCGGCTGGCACCTTAGCAGCTTCCAAAGCGGCTAAGTAACGTTTACTGTGCGATAGTTGGACCAGACGATCGGCGTCACCATGCACCAACAACGTAGGTGGGTCATCCGCTGTGACATACAGCAGCGGAGACACGTTTTCGGCTTCGTCGCGATCAAAATCCAATGCCGGAAATTGACCCGATAGGTTAAATAGCTCGCGCAAATCGACTGGTGGGAAATAGGCGACTGCGGCGGCAATCCGTTGTTTGGAACGGTCCTCGCTAGTGAGTTCACCGTATTTGGGAGCCGCCGATGCCATCAGCGAAAGATGGCCGCCCGCGCTGGCTCCAAAAACACCAATCCGAGCTGGATCAAAGCCAAACCGTGCCGCCGATGAACGAACGTGTTCGAGCCCTTTGGTGACATCCTCCACCGCGTCCGGTACCTTAAAGTACGGCGCGCTACCATGTCGCATGATAACTAAAGCGTACCCCTTCTCGACCAGTTGGGGGAAGGAAGCAAAAGCCGCCGGTAATGCCGGGCTGACAAAACTCTCTGGCTCAATCCAGCTCGACACCCAGCCACCACTCATCATAAAGATAACGGCCGCCCCGTTACTCTTCTCCGGCTGGCGAATCACATCATATGTCAGCGCCATGCCCGCCTTGTGACCATATACCACATCTTTGGTGATCTCAAACTTTGGATCGGCCGCTCGCAGCGAACCGCCGAGCGAGATCGCGAAAATTAAAGTTAGACACGATAGCCGAGTGCAAAAGCTGGCCAGATGCGAGCGGCCCATCGGAAATCGAGAAAGCATGGTGCGCATGACATTATCCTATGATTGGCGGGCAGACAAAAAATAGCAAAACTATCGTTGATTACCGAATGTGCTTACTTTTGCTTATGCCCTGCAGCGTGATTAAAAAAGTCGGTTGTGGCCATTCAAAGCGGCCACGCGGTAAGCTTCCGCCATTGTCGGATAATTAAAAGTAGTTTCAATGAAATATTCGAGTGTATTCTGCCCGGCCGGTTGATTCATGATCGCTTGACCAATGTGAACGATCTCGGCAGCCTGAGCACCGAAGCAGTGGACTCCTAAAATTTCTAGTGTTTCGCGGTGAAACAACAGCTTCAGCATGCCTGTGGTCTGACCGGTGATTTGAGCGCGGGCCAAACTCTTGAACTGACTAAAGCCGATTTCATAAGGGATGCAGGCAGCGGTCAATTCTCGCTCTGTTTTCCCCACCGAACTGATTTCCGGGCTGGTGTAAATTCCGGTGGGAATATCATGCAGACGTAAACTGGTGTCGCCGCCTCCCATGATATGCATCGCCGCGGCGCGACCCTGAGTGTAGGCCGCACTGGCTAGCGAAGGGTAGCCGATCACATCTCCCACGGCATAGACATGATTCACGGCAGTGCGAAATTGAGAATCGACTTCCAGTTGGCCGCGCTTGTTCGGTTCTAAACCAACGTTTTCTAATTGCAAGCGATCGCAGTTTCCTTGACGACCGTTGGCCCACAGAAAAGCGTCTGTTTTCAACCGCTTGCCGCTCTTCAAATGCAAAATCACTCCATCACTCAGCCCCTCGATCCGCTCCATCGACTCGTTGTGACGAATCAGCACGCCCGAATCGCGGAGATGATACGAGAGCGCGTCAATGATTTCATCGTCCAAAAACTCCAGCAGTTTGTCGCGCGTGTTAACCAGATTGACTTTCATGCCCAAATTGCGAAACATCGACGCGTACTCGCAGCCGATCACGCCGGCGCCGTAAACGGTGATCGAGTGGGGTTTGGCATCCAAACCCAAGATGGTGTCGCTATCAAAGATGCGGGGGTGGGAAAAGTCGACCCCCTCGGGACGATAGGGGCGTGAGCCGGTGGCGATCACAAAGTGGGCGGCGGAGAGTCGTTCGCCATCTTCGATTTCAATCGTGTGGGGATCGACGAAACTGGCCGTGCCATGCGTGATCGGCACCCCGTTGCGATCGTAGAAAGATTGTCGCATGCTGACCTGGCGGTTGATGATCGCTTGGCCGCTGGCTCGCAATTGCGGCATTGTGGGGCTCAAATGAATCCCCATTTCCCGCAGCGTGGGGTTGTTCATCGCCTGATTGACGGCGCTAATGCTGTATCGCAAAGCTTTGCTGGGGATTGTTCCCCAGTGCGTGCAGCCGCCCCCAATTAGCTGATATTTTTCGATCACAGCGACCCGCAACCCGCCTTTAACGGCTTGCATGGCGGCTCCCTCGCCGCCCGGTCCCGTGCCAATCA
The DNA here is from genome assembly GCF_052161645.1 of Kothea flammea. Classification (GTDB taxonomy): domain Bacteria; phylum Planctomycetota; class Planctomycetia; order Pirellulales; family Pirellulaceae; genus Laterigemmans. The sequence continues at coordinate 7,517,198 of NZ_CP197414.1, read as the reverse complement.
CAATCACGTCATAATCATGTTGTTGAGTATTCATGGAAATCATTATCACGGTTATCCCGACCTGGGGGTAGACCGGTTTTTCAGCTCGTAATCACTCGCTCCTAGTGCCCATTTACCTGAACAAAAAATTCCCGATGCGAATCGCCGCCGCCCAGTTCGATATCCAGCTCGGTCAGCTCAATCACAACCTTGAGCAGGTGCTCAACTGGATCGCCCAAGCTCGTGACCAGCAGGTGAATCTGTTGGTTTTTCCCGAGTGCGCACTGACCGGCTACTGCTTCAACAGCCGCGTGGAAGCGTTTGAGTTCGCACGTCCGCTCGATGACCCGCTCTGGGACCAATTGGCCGAAGCGTGTGCGCAAGCGCCGCAGCTGCACGTCGTGGTCGGATTTTTGGAACGCGAGGGAGAGCAGCTTTGGAACGCTTCGGCGTTGATCGGCCCGGCGGGGATTGTGGGCAGCTACCGCAAGGTTCACTTGCCCCATTTGGGCGTCGATCGCTTCGTCGATGCTGGGGATCGGCCGTTTCAAGTTTTCTCAGCCGGAGAGCTGCGGGTGGGGCTGGGGATCTGCTACGACAGTTCGTTCCCCGAGCCGATGCGGGTGCTGGCTCTGCATGGGGCCGACGTAATCGCTCTGCCAACAAATTGGCCGATCGCGGCGCGGCGCACCGCAGAGATTGTCCCCGCGGCCCGCAGCATGGAAAATCACCTTTACTTTGTGGCCGCTAATCGAATCGGTCGCGAACAGACGTTCGAGTTTTGTGGGCTTAGCACCATCTGTGGACCTGATGGGGTCGAATTGGCACGAGCGGCGGCAACCGACAAGGAGTTGATCATCGCCGAAGTCGATCTCAGCGTGGCGCGAAACAAGAAGATCGAACGGACCGTCGGGGCGCACGTGATCGATCGCTTCGCAGACCGCCGCCCAGAATTTTATGATCGCATCGTGGGTTCTAAAAGCATTGATTAGTAACGTGCAGATGCAAGTCGTTTAACAGTCAGCCGCAGGCGTACTTTTATCCGCCACCACGAGACCGTGTTCGCCTGCGGCTGACTGCTAAATGATGGTTCGCCTGCGGCTGACTGCTAAATGATGGTTCGCCTGCGGCTAACTGATAAATGATGGTACGCCTGCGGCTAACTGATAAATGATGGTACGCCTGCGGCTAACTGTTAAACGATGGTACGCCGTTTGTCTCTTCAGCCGCAAAGTTCATCCACAGGCACTCGCACTTTTTTTCTTTAACCTTGGCTCGACTGGCTTTGTTATCAATCAATTTATCTTCGCGACGCCAGCCATGTTTCTCGGCAAACTCGTCATACAACGAACAGCGATAGCCACTCAGCATGAACTTGCCGGCAACCTGAGCTAAGGTTTCCAGCAGCCGCTGATGGTGCTCCAGGTCCATCTCAAATTCATACGCGTTGACGGTGGATCGCGTCTCATGCACATAGGGTGGATCGCAATAAAACAACGTGTTTTCGCCGTCCTGCTTTTTGATCACCGTGCAGGCATCGTCATTGAGAATGACCACGTTCCGCAACCGCTGGTGAACTTCTTGCAAGCCCTCGACTGCAGTTAGATAGGAAGAGACTTGTTCGTTCATGCGACGTCGCGTGCGATTGCGAGACAACGTGGCAAAGCTTTTCGCAATCCCTTGGCGACACATGCGGGCACGAATAAAGAAGGCGGCGGCCGCTTCAACGGGATCGGTCGATTGCAAACGCGCTTCGCTCTCCTCCCATTCAATCTGGCTGAAAGGTGTCAGCTCGAGCACTTGGCGAAACTGCGGATACAACTCGGGATCGCGCAACACTTGCCAAAAGTTAGTAAGCTCGCGATTCACGTCGTTGACGACTTCGCTGCAGCCCTTCAGGAAAGAAGGCAGCAAACCGTCGGGAGTGAGCATCCAATCCAGTTCGGGATCGCGAGTCAACAGCACTGAGCCGCCGCCGAAGAATGGTTCCACATAATGCAGATGGGGCGGCATCAGGCCGATGATCCACTCTGCTAAATAATGTTTACCACCATGCCATTTAATTGGCTGGGTCAGTTTACTCACGATAATTTCCAGAAGATACGATAGACGGGAATCGCATGTTGGCGGCTGCGACGTTCAAAGTGTGTGCGATAATCGAGATCATGAGCCGCCTCGGCAGCCTCTTCCGGGATCGGCGGCCCCAGCTGGGGTGTGACTCGTGCCGCCGCTTCTAAAGCACTTTCAAAATATTCCAGCACATCGGTCCAGAAATGTAATGTTCCGTCCGGGATGAGGCTTTGCGTGGCGTGCCGCAAGAAGGTCTCGTTGATGACGCGACGTTTTTTGTGTTTTTTCTTCCACCACGGATCGGGGAAATAGACGTGCACGGCGGTCAATGAACCGGCGGGAATCCGTGAAGCAAAGACCGGCCCCGCGTCGCCGGCGGCCAGTTTGACATTTGCCCGACCCGCCTTGGCGACTCGCGCCGCCGCCGAATGTGCGTAAGGCCGGGCAATCTCGATCCCCAGGAAGTTGTGGTCACCGCGCTCTTCCGAAGCGGTTGCCAGGAATAGCCCTTTTCCTGAACCAACTTCGATCTCCAGCGGCGCGTCATTGCCGAACAGCGACTGACTGGTGACCTCCGCTGGCAATTCGTCACACTCCGTCAGAATACCGCTGATGTCTACTGGCTTACGAGGACGACGGACTTGGCGACGGGGCATGACGGCTCAGCGGGGGACGATTACTGACTGGGAAAGTTTAAAAAACTGGTCGATCTCCCGTCCAAGTTTCCAATCCCCAGTTTGTCGCACGCGGGCGATTCAGGCCAGTCCTGCTGATCGTGTGAACAGTTCGCGACCGGCACTTCCCCTGGAAACCGATATGCATCATCATAAAAGACGATTGTTCACTGCTGGCTGAATCCCTCCGACCCGTACGAAGAGCACCCATGGCAGTACCCGATTTTGGTGGTCTTCGCGTGGCCGCCCTAGAGAGCCGCAGGTCGGCCGATATGGCTCGGATGATCGAAAAATATCATGGCATTGCCTATGTCAGTCCTTCGATGCGAGAGGTTCCGCTGGAGCCAAATCGTCCCGCCATCGAATTCGCGTACCGCGTGATCACGGGCGAAGTCGGGGTCGTGATTTTGCTCACCGGGGTCGGTTTTCGCCAAATGTTGCGGGCCATCGAGCGTCACGTCGATGTTCCGCAATTCTTAGCCGCCCTGTCGGACATTACGACCGTCTGCCGCGGCCCCAAACCGGTGGCTGCGATGAAAGAGGTGGGCCTGACACCGACCCATCGCGTTCCCGAACCCAACACCTGGCGGGAGCTATTGAAAACGCTGGACAGTTTCGTCCCGTTGGCCAACCAAACCGTCGGGGTGCAAGAATATGGAATTACCAATACCAGCTTGGTTGCCGGGCTGGAGGCTCGCGGGGCGACCGTCGTGCCATTGCGAGTTTACACCTGGGATTTGCCCGAAGATTGCCAGCCGCTGGAAGAAAACGTTCGTCAATTGGCATCTGGTGCACGCGACGTATTGATGCTGACCTCGGCACATCAAGTCGTTAACATGCTGCGAGTCGCCGAGCAGTTGGGGATCGTCGATCAACTCCGTGATTGCTTGCGTCAAACGGTTGTCGCTTCGATCGGGCCGACCACTTCGGAAATGCTTTATGAGTCGGGACTGCCGGTTGATTTGGAGCCAGAGCATCCAAAAATGGGCCACTTAGTCGTTGATACGGCTCGCCGCAGTGCCGAATTAATTCGCCAAAAATCTCCCCAGCGAGCATCACAGCGGCTCGCTACTCCTTCACCCCAGTCGGTTGATCAGCCACAGATGAATGCCCCCGCGCACCCCTCCGAGCAAAGTTTATTCATGCGCGCATGTCGCGGTGAAGCCACTGAGCGGACACCGATCTGGTTAATGCGACAAGCTGGCAGGTACATGTCGGAGTACCGCGAAGTCCGCGCCCAAACCTCGTTCCTAGAGCTTTGTAAGAACCCACAGCTCTGCAGCGAAGTTATGTGCACAGCGGTGGACCGGTTGGGGGTGGATGCCGCGATCATCTTTTCCGACCTGTTACCAATTTTGGAACCGCTCGGCTTTGACTTGGAGTTTGTCAAAGGTGACGGTCCCGTGATCCATAACCCGTTACGCAGTATTGAGGATTTGCGTCGAGTCCGTGAATTGGAAGATGCCGACAGTCTTGATTTTGTCTATCAAACCGTCGCTCAAACCAGGCAAGATCTGCCAGCCACGATGCCGCTAATCGGTTTTTCTGGCTCACCTTTTACGCTCGCTAGTTACGCGATTGAAGGGGGCGGGAGTCGGCAATATCTGCACACCAAGCGGATGATGTACTCCGATCCGGCGAGCTGGCACGCCCTGATGGAATTGCTCAGCCGAGCGATCGTGACTTATGCGAACCGGCAAATCATGGCCGGCGCCCAGTGCATCCAACTGTTTGATTCTTGGGCCGGTTGCCTATCGCCGCATGACTATCAGCAATCGGTGCTGCCTCACATGGAGTCGATTCTGAGCGGAATTCTGCCCCACGTCCCCGTGATCAACTTTGCCACCGGAAACCCCGAACTATTGCCGTTGCTCAAGGGAGATCATCGGACCGTGGTCGGTGTCGATTGGCGCATTGAGTTGAATCGGGCTTGGGAACGCATTGGCTATGAGCGTCCCGTGCAGGGCAACCTTGACCCCACGGTGCTGTTGGCTTCGCCCGAAAGGATTTTCCAAGCTGCCGAGGCGGTCTTGCGATCGGCTGGTGGACGGCCGGGTCATATCTTCAACTTGGGGCATGGCGTGTTGCAGCACACCCCAGTCGAGAACGTAATCGAGTTGGTGAAATTCGTGCAAGACTTTCAGCACTAATTCTCATCAATCCTTAACACGAACAGGGTTTCCCGCGGCCGCTTCGGCTGTCATCCTGTAGCGGGAATTACGTGCTGGGCGAACGTAGCCGCGGAAGCTATCGGCCGCTCGTTGCTCTAACGACTGTTTGTTTATGACTACCTTGCCTGAACCCCTCGAGTCGCCAGTTGAACTCGTAGCCTCGCCGGCCGACATGGCGAGCAGTGGTTCAGGGGTGCAACGCTGGTTGTCGCAGACCAGCGGACCCATCTTTTCAGCATACTGCATCGCGGCTGCTTTCGGAACTTACTTTTGCATGTATGGCTTTCGCAAGCCATTTACGGCCGCAAGTTTTGAAGAATTCAGTTGGCTGGGTATTCAATTCAAAACGGTTTTGATTACTTCTCAAGTAGCCGGCTATACGCTTTCTAAATTCATCGGCATCAAAGTCGTTTCGGAAATTCGTCCCGCTTGGCGAGCCCCCGGCGTATTAGCTTTGATTGGCATTGCCGAATTGGCATTGCTGTTGTTTGCGGTCGTTCCTCCACCCTACAACATGATTTTCTTGTTCCTCAATGGCTTGCCTCTGGGGATCGTATTTGGACTGGTGCTATCTTTTTTGGAAGGGCGTCGCTTTACCGAAGCACTCTCCGCTGGTCTCTGCGCCAGTTTTATTGTCTCCTCTGGCGTGGTTAAATCGATTGGCAAATCGCTGGTGCAGCAATATCAAGTCAGTGAATTTTGGATGCCTTTTCTTGTCGGTTTAATGTTCGTGCCGCCGCTGTTGCTGTGCGTTTGGATGTTACGACAAATCCCTGCGCCAACCGCGGAGGATGTGGCTTTGCGGTCGGCACGTCAGCCCATGAATAAACAGTTGCGATGGTCGCTGTTTTGGCGACACCGCTGGGGCTTGTCGGGGCTCGTTGCCATCTACGTGTTGCTGACCATCGGGCGTAGTATCCGCGACGACTTTGGTGTTGAAATTTGGCAGGACTTGGGTTTTGAGAAAACGCCGAGTGTTTACGCTCGCTCTGAGACGCTGGTGATGTTTGGCGTAGTCTTTATTAATGGTCTGGCGATTTGCATTCGTTCCAACCGCAACGCGTTCCTGGGTGCGTTGGTCTTATTGGTTGGCGGTTTTGCAACGGTGATCGCCAGTCTGATATTGTACAGTTATGACTTAGTCAGCCCCTTCGCCTTCATGGTCTTGCTCGGCTTGGGTACCTATGTGCCTTACGTCGCTTTTCACACCACGGTGTTTGAGCGTTTTATCGCCGCCTTTCGCGAGCCGGGCAACATCGGCTATTTGATGTATTTGGCCGACGCAACCGGTTATTTGGCTTACGTGATGGTGATCATCGTTCGCAATTTGGCGACCGGAGAAATTGAATACCTGCAATTGTTAAACCGTGTTTCGGCGGCAATGGCTGTCGGTTCGATCGCGATCGCCGCCGGTTTATTGATCAGTTATTACCGCAAGGTGCCGCGAACTCCCCCGCCCGCCCAGGTCTCGCCTGACAATTAATCGCTCCGCCGCAACCACTCCCTGAGCCTGAAATGGAGTTATTGGATGTGGGCTGAGCCAAATCCAACCTATCGGAAAAACACCAGTCAAGGCATGCTTAAGTGGAGGAGACGATGCGTCTATCCCTATTCCTACTCATTTCGATTTAGTGCCGGAAGACAAGAGATCGTGAAAATTCCTAAAATTCATCTTGTGTCAATGGGAAAAAAACGCACGCGCCACAACTCAACAATGCCATTCACTCCCGTCCCTTTTGCTTTTGAATGGATTAAATAGTCCCTTCTTACGTGTTTCCCTTTTTTCTATTCAGCAACTCCAGGGAAATAATCCCCGGAGAGCGCGCCACCCAGGACGAGCACTATAAGAAGAGCGGCGATAAATAGAAAAACTGAAATCACGTAAACGACAGTAATGTTTTGTGCAGTCTGACGCATCCGGTCTGCCATCTGAGAAGGCGCCGCAAGGCCCGCAACCAAGCTCGCGCCGCCGAATGTCAGAAGAGAAAACAGTTGAGTCGAATTCCTCAATGCTCCTGGCTGATCAAATGTCATCACTCCGCGATTCTCAATGACCATGCTTGCGGTGACTTCGCCAGCCGGCACACAGGTCGCGCTGCGTGTAAGATACCGAATCGCACATTATGATGACAACCGTCGGTCCTTCGTTGACAGTGAGCCCGCAAACGCTAACTTCTCGGTGCGCATCTTGGTGTTCTCTCAGGGCGAAGTCAGCCGTTTGCAACGGCGACAGAGAGTCCGGTCACTCCGGCGAATTTAACGCATACCATATATGCAGCCATGGGAATCGATCCTTCGCAAACAATCATGAAACCGGATGCCCGCCCAATCACGCTGGGCGATTCATCAGCGGAAGTGATTAGCGTGTTGCTTTAGCGTAGCACCCGCTCGCATTCGGCACATATCTCGAACTGTGCACAATCATTGGAGTTAGTCGAACCTTTGCCCGCGTAAAATCCAACGACAAAAATCAATACCAATATCTATAACCAAGGATCAATTAGGGATTGTCGTCAGCAAGGGTGTAGCTTGGGGTAGCATCCCAAATCTTAATTGCGCCGCGAATATCAACCCCGACGAGACGCAGCCCGTCCGGACTCCAAGAAACTTTGCCAACTTCGTTGTTCATTGTTAAAACAATCGTGGTCTGAAACGTCTTCGTTTCCAAGACGCGAATAGTTTTGTCCCTGCTTGCTGTTGCCAGTCGCGGCAAACGCGGATTCCACGCAATATCGGTGATCTCATAACTGTGGCCGAGTAATTTATTGGCACGTTCCCAGGTCGCTGTATCCCAAATCTCGGTGACTTGGTCTCTACCACCAGTTGCCAGGCTTTTACCGTCGGGACTCCAAGCCACGGCAAGATTCGAACTGATCAGTGGAATGGGAAGCTCTCGTACAACCGTGCCGGTCTGCAGATCCACAATCGGAGTGTACGTATCAATGGTTGCAAGTGCCGCTTGCTTGCCATCAGGCGACAGTTGGAAATCTAAAATGCTTTGAAAAGGACCAGCTACTTTTCTTGGCGACGTGCCGGGGGAACTGGAGACATAGTACAAGTGTGCGGAGTCAGTGAAATAAATTCCATCCTCGTATCGATGCCACGCGAAAAATCGAAAGCTATTGCCAACTTCGATTGTTTCTGTATTGCCATCGCTTTCATTCTTGATCTGCAGTAGGCCACCGTTGCCATGTGCTTGCAGCAAGAGTTTGCCATCTCTCGACCAAACAGGGTTCTGCTTGCCCCTGACTAATTTCGGATTTGACACAAAGCTATTAGATCATGTGTCCCAGAAATAGGAATCACCGTCGTTCGAGGTTCCGAGGGTATCCATGCTGGGATGCCAATCCGCTGAGAGGTAAGGAGTTCTGGCCCCCCGCGACATGACGAAATACTCATTGATCGCAGGTTGCGTGAGAGAAAAAATTCTCAATTGGCCATACCAGTCTACGGAGGCAACCTCAGGTCGATGGGGGTGCCAAGACACTGCTCGAAGTTTTGTTTCGTGCCCTTGCAGCGAATCGCAGAGTCGCTTGCCATGAAAATCCCAAATGCGGACCCCGGAATCCCAGCCAGCAATCGCCAGGTAATCACCGTCTCCGGACCAGTCAACGCTGGCAATACCATCTGAAGATTGAAATAGTACGCTGCTATCGCCAGAATCTAGTTCCCAGAGCTTTGCCGTTCCATCGATACTCGCCGAGGCAATATTCTGACCACCAGGATGCCGTGCGATTGAAAGGATATAGGCGGAGTGCAGATCTTTGCGATCGATAACCTCCCAGTTTTCCGTATCAAAGATTACGATCGCATATCTTTCGTGTTGCTGTCCCAAAGACGTAGCGAAGTACTTTCCATCAGGAGAGTAACCTGTCTCCCGCGTGTGGTGACCGATGCCGTCCAAGAATATTTTTCTAATGCTTCCCGTGACCAAATCTAGAACTTGAATCGCATCTTCTTCGTCGCCATAGCCATTGGAGAAAAAAGTAACTTCCTGGTCATTTGGATGCCAACTGACCGAACCTAAACCATTTCCATATTCAACCGTCCGAACGAGTCGCCGCTGCTTCCAATCCCATATGCGTAAAGACTTATCCTCCGAGGTCACGGCTAGAAGATTTCCGCTATGGCTAAATCGCAAGGCGATAATAATCCCTTGGTTTTTTGGAAGTCGCAGAATTTCCTTACCAGACTTACTATCCAGGATCAAAACCTGATCGGTGAGCGATACCGCCAAGGCAGTGCCGTCAGGAGTGTAATCAATACCGAATGAGATTGGTGGCGAGCGTGAATTGTCAGGGGATTTTAAGTCGATCACCCGCCTTTCTCGTCGAGAGAATGCATTCAGAAAATGCCATTCCCAGCCTCGAAAATCCTCCTCATTAGCAGTTGGGGTCCACCTGCCAAGGAAATCTCGAATGCGGATAACGCTGGTATTCGACTCCAAATTCATCGAAACAAGATTGGTCTCCAGAAAATACAAGCTGCGACGAGCCTCTTTCTCGGCCTTTTGGGCCTTTTGCGCTAGCGCAGTCTGTTCGTCGGCCATATTGCTAAATTTAAAAGCTAGAGACATGCCAATCAGTCCGGCGGAAAAAGAGCCGATAACAACAATTGCTATCATTGTGGCAAGCCCCGTATTTCGCTTCGCCCACAACCAGAGTCGCTCGCTACCGCCAACGTGCCGGCCTAGAATTTCTCGACCGGCAAGAAAGCGCTCAAGATCCTCCTTCAGCGCGGCTGCTGTTGAATATCTGTGCTGAGGCTCTTTAGCCATTGCCTTTAAGACAATGGTTTGAAGATCAATTGGAATGCAAGGGTCAATGGAACGCGGTGTGCGAGGCTGCGAATTCTTTATCTGCTCCAGCAGCAATAAGTCGTCATTGGCGGTAAAAGCGTGAGTCAAAGTGAGCAGCTCATACATCGTCGCTCCGAGGGAGTAGATATCGCTGCGTGCATCGGCCAAACCGCCAAAACGCTCAGGTGACATGTAACGCAGGGTACCCGGGGCTTCTGTCGTTTTGGTTAATCCTTTGTCTTGCCACTTTGCGATCCCAAAATCGGTTAGCCATACTCCCCCCTGTGCATCAATGATCAAGTTGGCGGGTTTGACGTCACGGTGGACTATTCCTCGCTCATGAGCATGCTGCAATGCACTGGCTGCCTGACGTCCAACGTCCGAGACAAAACGATAGTGAGATTGGTTTGAGTCAGTGGACCACAGCGGTGACGGCTTCAGGAGCGGTTTGTCGAGTAGTAGATTTTCGCCGGAGTTGTGCGTGGAAATTGAACCATCGGATGTGCTTCGTTGGGGGCGCGTTTCATTGTTGGCCGTTGTCGCAACAGTGCTCACTGACGCCTTGGAGCGAGAACGCTTGATTTCTTCTCGAACCTCATTGAGACCCTTTCCGGCAATGAGTTGCATCGCGTAGTAGAACGTGTTGTTTTCAAATCTTCCTGACTCGAACACGGGAACGATATTAGTGTGGTTTAAGCTGGCGGCCGCCGCAGCCTCGCGTTGAAAGCGGGCGGCAACGTTCGGGGCATGGAGCTGGCTCGTTGGCAAAAGTTTTAAAGCAACCCTGCGGCCCAGCGAGAGCTGTTCGGCTTCGTAAACAACTCCCATGCCGCCACGGCCGATTTCCCGAATAAGTCGGTAGTCGCCCAAACGCTGCCAAGTGTCGGGGTCAATAGGGGAATCTTCAAGCTTGGATGGTCGACGTGAACTTTCAAGCCAACTGGGGGCCAAGGGTGCCGGTAGTTGCTGAGGCGTATCAGCACATTGGCGCAGCGAAGCACCTACTTGATTCGCCTGTGTTTCGAGTGCCAGGAGGCTGAGGTGGCAAAGCGAGCAAATCGTTGCGTCATCAACAGAGGCGTCTTTGAACGCTTGATTCAGCAGACATTGCTCGGAGTTTACATCAGTGCATTTCATAATCTTTGAGTATTTTCTCATCAATTTCTGCCAGCTAGTTGACCCGCCGATATCCGAGATTCATTGCCGTCACGCTTCCTGAAAATGTGAACAGAATGAACGACTTGCACGCTATCTAAATGAAACCGCGTTACGAGAAAACGGAAAGACTTGCTTGGTTGCGAGAGTTTTGCGTGAATAGTCGAGCGCACGGCCCGGTCTTTGTAGTAGGATTGGACCATCGCCGTGTGGTGCGGGGGCTGCTCTAAGCATCGAGCACTTCGCGAAATCGTTTGAGTACTCGCAATTTCGCTTGCCGAATGGCCCCGGGTTTCATATTGAGGTCGGCGGCGATATCCTCCGTCGCGTGGCCTTCGACGGCAGATCGCCAAAACGCTGTCCAAGTATTCCCTTGGAAGTCTTGCTTGATGAGGTCGGCCGCGCTACGGATGACCTGCGATTCAGTTTGAGGATCTGGCTCGATTTCTTCGATCGCCTCTTCATTTAATGCCCAATCAGGAACTGCTAGCATCTGATTTTGTGCATCAGTCCCCCCGCTTGCAATTCCATGATGCCGAGCTCGTTTGCGATACCAGCCTCGAACCTCATTTCGCGTGATCGTCCACAGCCACCCTCGAAACGAATCACTAGGAGTCGCTTTTTTAAATCGGGGCAAATTGGTCGATACAAGCTGAAATACGCTCTGCACGAGATCGGCGGCGTCTTCTTCTTTCAGTCCTCCACGCCTTGCCCAGCTTAGAACGAGCGGAGCATAAATCTCATACATTTTTTGCCAAGCATCAGCCGCGTTGCAGCGAGCTTGCTCGATCAAACTGATCGAGGTGTCGGAAGTATCTTCGTTAATCGCCATAAACTAACCATATTCCAGCCCCATCCACATGAACGCTACGTGTTGGCCTGAACAGGCTTTATTGATGCCAGCTATCGGATAACGCGCGCCCCAGCACATTTGCCGAACAGAATTTGGATGTCATGAGTGGCCAGCTCGCCAGCGGACGAAAAATTCGCAAGTGAATTCTATCAAACCAGTCAGCCAAAAGCCATAGCTCGGAATTTTCGCGTAACGCCAAACCATTCAGCTGTGTGGGGTCGAAGGTTGTGGCAGTACGAGTGCCGCCTGAGGTTGGGCGTCGACTGGTTCCATCGACTTCCGATCTGATGTCCAGTTTCAAACGACTTCAGGCACACGGCTCATCGAGCATGAATGTAAAACGGAAAAACGGCAGTTTAATCGTAAAATGGCTGTCTGCGTGTTTCGCCTGCGACTTACAGGCACGGCGTCGACTTGTTATGGACGGTGCACGACCATGTTTCGATGCCGCTAAAATGCTGACGGAACTACCACCGATGAAGATGATTCAACTGCTGCCAATCTGGGCAAGTTCTATTAGCATAGCGATTACGACCACGCATACCAATATTGAAACCAGTACGCCGATGACATCTTTGCGTTTTGGTTTGAGGATTTCCAGTTCGGAATTTGGAAACAGCCGGCGATCGTTGAACCGCTTTGGATCGGCATAGGAGGCGGCCAAGTTCTGGCGATCAACGAGTGGATCGGGGTGAACTTCGGTCTTCATCTTTACATAATAGCGATCGAGCGTTTGTTGACTATTTCTGCGGGTCAGAAAGCTGGCGAGAATCAAAACTAAGAAGGGTGTTAGCACGCGGGGTGGTAAACGTAAGGTCTCGATTGTGGCCTTTGAGGCTCCGGCTAAATCGATTCCCAAGTAATGGTAAATCAAGAAATCAAGGTTAAAACTCCCCTGCCCTTGGAAGTCTCCCCGTCTGCGCTGAATTAGAACTAACGTGTTTCCTTCGCTATATTGGTTTATCGTCTCCAAGGTTGTCGGTCCTTGGCTGGTTAATTCTTCGCTCCAGAAGATCGGTTGGCCTCCGCGTTGAGTCACCACTTGGATCTGCTCGCCAATCACTGCCCGCGGTGGCGCGGTTCCCAGTCGCTTGATTAGCGCTTGGTCATCATTCTCGACGGCTTGTTGGTGAACCGCCTGCCAAGCTTCATAGCGTGCTACATCGGCGGCGGTCGCCTCGCGGGTGGTCGTTCTGGTTACCAAGTGCGTCGCTACCGAAAAGTTTTGATTGCTTCTGAGGTCGGGAGCGATCGCTGGTAATAAATTTGGCAAGAGAAAGAAGGTTAGCAGTGAAAACGTCAGCGTCAGCCAGACGGCCGTGCGGTTGGCTCGCCTCCAATACATGCCGACCCAGAAGGGAGCCGCAAAGAGGATCGGCAATTCGACCGCGAATTTGAATTGACCAAAGACATCGGACATAGTAACGGCCACGAGCGCGGCACCGATGATGATGATCAGCCCGGTCAGCCGACCGACCAAGACGTAAGTTTTTTCGCTGGCATCGGAGTTGATGAATGCCGCGTAGACGTTGCGAGTTACCAACGCGGAAGTAACAATCATGTAAGCATCCGCGGAACTCATCATGGCCGCCATCAAGCAGGCTAGCATCAATCCGACTAACCCCAGTTTAAGCGGACCCAAGATCTCCCTTGCAGCCACCCCCCAAACTCGGTCGGGATCGGCCGCGATCTCTACGTTACCCGCCAGCAGGGCCAAGGCGATCAGCGCGGTTAACGCCCATCCCACGGTGCATAGTCGCTTGAGGAAATTACCCACGACCAAACCAATCCTGGCTTCATCTTCACTTTTGGCCGATCCACCACCGGTGGCAATAAAGTGTGGCTGCACAACGATGCCGACCAGGGCCAAGATGCTGAGCGAAATAATGTATTGGACTGGGAATTCGCCCGCGCTCGGTCCTGCGAACAGGCTGAAATAATCCGCCGAAACCCGCTCGTGCAAAATCCGGAAGCCATCCATCATGCCCATCGTGGAGGGATCACCGTAAGCTTTGACCAAGGCCAGCAAGCCAAACGGAAGCAATAGGACTGATAGCAAAATAATGAACACCCCTTGAATCAAGTCGGTGTAATAGGCCGCTTTGAGGCCACCCAGCACGCCGTAAGCGATCACGATCAGGGCCAAGCCGGGTACGAGTACGTACTTCAGCTCCATCCCCAGCAAGGAATCAACGCCCATTAGCGGAGCGGCGAATTTGGCAATCGCCGACAGCATCGTGGAAAGGTAAAAAGCGTAGAAAAAAATCGCAAATAAAGCATATGCGGCACCCAGTGTCCGGGATTCATAACGCTCCACAAACCAATCGCCCAACGTGAGATGACGCATACGGCGATACCAAACGGCGACGATCCAATAGACGGGTGTTACGAACAGCCACATCAGGGCCGACCAGACGCCACTCAGACCACTAGTCCAGACGGTCCTGCCCACGGTCACCGGCTCGTGAGCCCCCGTACCAGCTCCAAAGGCGGCAAAGGTTTGCAGCAATTTGCCAAAACCACGGCTGCCCATGAAATACTCTTCTTGCCCCCGCACGCCTCGCATCGCCCACAGTCCGATGCCGATCATCCCGGCGAAATAACAGCCGAGCACCACGTAGTCCGCCCAATGCATATCGGTTCCCTCGAAAGAATATTCGCCCATAAAAACAGGCTGCGACTGATGGCATACCGCCGATTCCCCAGCGATTTAGCAAAGCTGCTAAAATTGAATGCCGAGCTTGAAGCCTAACAGCTTACCCTCTTTCTCCCTCACCAGGGGCGACGCTTTCATGAATGAATTTCACGCGATATTTTTCTTTATTTGGCTCTGTTTTATCCTGTTCGGCCTCGTGCTCGCGATCTTTTGGGTATGGGCGATCATCGATTGCGCTACCAAAGAGTCTTCCGAGGGGAATGACAAACTAGTTTGGATTCTGGTCATCATCTTCGCCAGTTGGATCGGTGCGCTTGTTTACGTCTTGGTCAGAAGGCCCAAGCGGATTCAAGATTTTGGCAGATAGCGTGTGGTGCCGAGCGGATGATGATGAGTACTTCCTTCAGGATTGATTGATATGTTATCTTTGCGCAGCCTAGTGTTTGGGGTGTTACTAAGTTTGTTCTGCTGCTGTTTTCTCCACAGCACGTTGCTGGCTGCTGACCCGGCAAGTGACGACCTGGAGCTGGCTAAAAAACTGTCGCCAATGATCGCCGCGCATGATGGCCAAGTCGCCGTGGCAGTCAAGCATCTATCCAGCGGTAAGCAGTTTTTGCATCGCGCCGACGCGGTGATGCCGACGGCCAGCTTAATTAAACTGCCCGTGATGATTGAAGCTTATCGACAAGCCACCGCGGGGCAACTCAACCTGGATGATTTGTTAACGCTCGAGGAAGCAGACAAAGTTCCCGGGTCGGGGATTTTGACATCGCATTTCAGCGGCGGCACCCGTTGCAGCTTGCGAGATGCGATCCGCTTGATGATTGTCTATTCCGATAACACGGCGACTAATTTGGTCATTGATAAAATAGGCATGCAACAAACTGCCGAAACGATGACCAAGTTGGGATACCCGGAAACTCAACTGCATTCAAAGGTATATCGAGGGAGCAGTTCGATATCTCCAGAGCGGAGTCAGAAGTATGGTTTGGGCAGCACGCGCTGCAGTGATATGCTGCAATTGCTGGAAAGTATCGACCGCAAAGAGCTAATCTCGGCCGACGCTTGTGAGGCGATGCTGGATCATTTGTTAGCCTGTGATGATCGTAGCAAGCTCGCCAGGCAGTTGCCCAGTAACGTACCGTTCGCTCACAAAACGGGTGCGTTGTCGGCGGTGCGGACCGATGCGGGGTTAATCTTTAGCCCGGCGGGATCAATCGCCATTTGCGTATTGACCGCCCAAAATGCTGATCAAAGCTGGGGCGATGAGAACGCGGCCGAGTTGTTATGTGGTCGGATTGGCCGAGTGGTTTTCGATCATTTCAATCCTTCGGCAACCGCTGATTCCCAAGCCGATGCGACGCGCCCACTTACTCAAGGCGATTTGGGGCCACTGGTGGAAGCCTTGCAGCGGACGCTGAATCGCCAAGCGGATGCTGGCTTGAACGTTGATGGCGATTTCGGTCCCGCCACCCTGGCTGCCGTCAAGCGGTTTCAGGAAAAGAAGAATTTGGAAGTCAGCGGGACCGTCGACATCTTAACATGGCAAGCCCTCGGTCCGTTGGTGATGACGGCCGAAGCTGTGCCTACGCCGGCTGAGATTAACTCTCAAGTGCTCTCCCGGCAGCCAGCCGACACATTGGCCGGGCCGCCGATCGTGGGCTGTCAAGCGTGGACTATTGTGGATGAAGAAACAGGTCAAGTGCTATGGTCCCAGGAAGCGGATCGTAAACTACATCCAGCTAGCACCACAAAAATTATGACGGCCGTCGTGATCTTGCAAATGTGCCAGGAAAATCCCTCCTGGCTCGATGAGAGGCTAACATTTTCAAAACGAGCTGATGCCACTCGTGGCTCGACGGCTGGAGTTGGGCAGGGAGAATCATTGAGTGTGCGAGATTGTCTTTATGGATTGTTGTTACCCTCTGGAAACGACGCCGCCGTGGCCCTGGCCGAGCACTTTGGTGAGCACTTGCTGGCTTCCCCTGAATACTCCGCTTTGCCCGATATCTCGGATCCCTTCGACCGCTTTATCGCTGAGATGAACCGAACGGCCAGTCGTTTGGGATTGGCAGAAACCACTTACCGCAATCCCCATGGCATGACAGATTCTGAGCATTTGACCACGGCCAACGAATTGGCCCAGCTGACCCGCGAGGCTCGCCGGTACCCCTTGTTCCGCCAGCTCGTGGCGACTCGCCAATATGGTTGCCAATTGCTTGGTGCCGGCGGCTACACCCGCAACGTCATGTGGGAGAATACTAACGATTTGTTGCCCATCGAGGGCTTTAGCGGAGTTAAGACGGGGACCACCAGTGCTGCCGGAGCTTGCTTAGTCGCCAGTGGCGAATCTGAGCAGCAAGCGCTGATCGTCGTGGTGCTCAAGGCGAATTCTTCGCGGGGCCGGTATGTCGATGCTCGCAATTTATTTCGCTGGGCTTACAGCGAGTTGCTTAGGGAGAAGTAATCAGCAAGCGGAAGGTAAGCGCGGCCAGCGTGGCACCAGCTAGCGGGCCGATAATCGGAACCCAAGCATATCGCCAATCGCTGTCCCGTTTGCCGACAATTGGCAACAGGGCATGAACAATGCGAGGTCCCAAATCTCGGGCGGGATTGATCGCGTAGCCAGTCGTTCCACCTAGCGATAAACCAATCCCAAAAACCAGCATTCCGACCGGCAATAGTCCTAAGGTTCCCAAGCCGAGTTGCGGCAGGTCGGTGTTTGCCGCCGACATTGCAATGCTCGGATCGACCATCAGAAAAATCGGTAAGATTAACACGTAAGTACCAATCAGCTCGCACAGAAACGCCTGTCCATAATTGCGGATATTGGGAGCGGTGCAAAAGCAAGCCAATTGACCATCGGGATCTTTACTCTCTTTGAAATGCTCGCGATAGAAAAGGTAAACCAGCACCGCGCCAACCATCGCACCAGCCATTTGGCTGAGTACGTAACCGGCCGCGTCGGCTGGTGTCAGTCGATCGGCCAACAGCATTGCCAGGCTGACCGCTGGGTTGATGTGAGCGCCGCTGTACTGCTGACTGCAGAAGGCTCCGATGAAAACTGCGATCCCCCAGCCGGCGGCAATCACGATCCAGCCGCCGTTATTCCCTTTGGTGCGCGGGAGCACGACGTTGGCCACCACACCATTGCCAAAAAGAATCAGCAGCGCCGTGCCAATAAACTCGGCCATATATGCATTCATGATCAGCTCTAATCTTCTTACTTGATGGATTGCAACGTCGAAATCACAGTTGATACTGTGCCGCCAATTTTTGAAATTCAGTAATTTGATTCGCTTCCCAAGTGGCATCCATCCCCAGTTCCCGAGCCATGATCTGGGCAACCTGGGGAGCGATTGAGGCGGCCAGGCGAGCGTTGAGGAAAAGGTATCGCGTTCGTCTCGCCAACACGTCCTCGACGCTGCGGGCCAGCTCATGGCGAACCGCCCACACAACTTCTGCTCCCCGCAGCGAATATTCGTCCCCCGCTAAGCCAAGGCCGTTGCCGTTGTCAGCGACGCATAGTCTATCCGCCAGTTCGGGCGTCGTGGCGGCTAGGCGTTCAATCTCAGCGAAATCGCTGCCGTAGATGCTGCTGCCTGCCTGCTCAGCGGTCACGTCGTTTGCCCCGTGAAGCTTTAGATTTTCAGTACGACAGGGGCGATCTGGTAACCTGCTTGCTTGAATCGCCCGGTTTACACAGTCCTCGCCCATTTTGCGAGCCGTCGTCCATTTGCCACCGGTGATTGTTAGCATGCCAGACTCCGAGCTGAAGATCGAATGGTCTCGGGACAGTTGGGAGGTGCTTGGTCGATCCCGATTGGCAGCTTCCCCTTTGCCGACCAAGGGGCGAATGCCGGTAAACACGCTGAGCACGTCCTCGCGGGTCGGTCGCGGGGACAGGTATTCGCCCGCCGTGGAGAGCAGAAATTCGATTTCCTCGGGAAGGGCTTGAGGCTCTAGAACAGCGGCTGAAATGGGCGTATCGGTCGTGCCAATTAACACATGCCGATGCCAGGGAATCATGAAAATGACACGCCCGTCGCTGGTCTTGGGGACGATCACCGCGGTTTGGCCGGGCAGAAACCGCTGAGGTAATACCAAATGCACACCTTGGCTGGCAGCGACCAGCGGGGTGCTCTCTGCTTGGTCAAGCTTTCGCACCGAGTCGCAGAAGGGGCCGGTGGCGTTAATGATGCAACGGGATGCCAGTTGATAGGTTCGCCCCGTTTCGATATCGCTGAAGGTCACTCCCGCAGCTTTACCATGCTGATCTTTTTGAATCTTGTCGACGCGAGCATAGTTCAGTGCCAATGCCCCTTGCTCAACCGCCGTTTGGATCATGTTGATCAACAGTCGGCTGTCATCAAACTGTCCGTCCGAGTACAGCACGCCGCCGCTGGCCCGCTCGCTCCGCAACGTGGGGACCGCAGTTAGGCAAGCCTTTTGCGAGGTAATGCGAGATCTGCGAAAACCACTTCGTCCTGACAGTAAATCATAAACTTTAAAACCAATTCCATACCACAAACGTTCCCAGAGATTCGCGCAAGGGACGACGAATGACATCTCCTGGACGACGTGAGGCGCGTTGTTGCGCAGTCGAGTTCGTTCTTTCAGCGCATCCCGGACCAACGCGATATTTCCCTGGGCCAAATACCGTACACCTCCGTGCACCAGCTTTGTTGAACGGCTGGAAGTACCTTTGCCAAAGTCATGTTGTTCGAGTAGAGCGACCTTAAAACCGCGCGCGGCGGCATCGAGAGCGACACTCGCTCCGGTGGCGCCCCCGCCGATAATCACCATGTCGAGCGGTGAGGCGAGGTTAGTGATATGGTCCAGCGTTTGTTGACGTGATCGGATCGACATTACTCAGGTTTTTCCCAGGCTCGCGAGCGTTCCAGCGCTTCTCCCCAGCGGCTTCTTCGTTGCGCGGCTTCGGCCGCTGGCATGCGCGGTTCGAATATGCGTTCGGATTGCCAAACGGACTCGATTTCATCATACGTCTTCCAAAACCCCACGGCCAAACCGGCAAAGAAGGCAGCCCCCAGCGCCGTGGTCTCAATCACTTGTGGGCGGACGACGGGTGCTTGCAAGATATCTGCTTGAAACTGCATTAGCATGTCGTTAGCGGATGCTCCACCGTCGACTCGCAGCTCATGAATGTTGATCCCCGAGTCTTGTTGCATGGCGGTCAGCACATCGGCGACTTGAAAGGCAATGCCCTCCAGTGCGGCTCGCGCCAGATGGGCTGCCGAGGTTCCCCGCGTCAGTCCGACGATCGTGCCCCGCGCGTAAGCATCCCAGTGGGGTGCGCCCAAACCGGCAAATGCTGGTACCAGATAAACACCTTCGCTGTCGGTGACTTGGGCCGCCAGGGTCTCCACTTCCGCGGAGGTCTTGATAATTCCCAAGCCGTCACGCAACCACTGGACAGCCGCCCCGGCGATAAACACGCTCCCCTCGAGGGCATAATTCTTGCCGCCGGGAGTTTGCCAAGCGACGCTGGTCAGCAACTGTTGCGTTGACCTCAGCGGTGTCTCGCCCACGTTCATCAGCATGAAGCAGCCTGTGCCATAAGTATTTTTCGCCATCCCATGGCGGGTGCAGTTTTGGCCAAACAGGGCCGCTTGTTGATCGCCCGCGGCACCTCCCAGGGTGATGGGCGCACCGAACAACTCGCTGGCTGATTGTCCGTAGACTTCGCTGGTCTGACGGATTTCCGGTAAGACTGTGGCCGGTATCTGGAGCAAGTCGAGCAGCTCCGAGTCCCATTGGCCCGTTTCCAAATTCATCAACATGGTACGGGACGCGTTGCTGATGTCGGTGAGATGTAGTTGGCCCCCGCTGAGATTCCATAGTAGCCAACTATCAATCGTGCCAAAGGCCAATTCGCCCGCCTCCGCTTGCTGCCGAGCGTCTGGGACGTTATCCAGCAACCAACGCAGTTTGGTGCCGGCAAAGTAGGCGTCGATCACTAAGCCTGTTTTGGCGGAGACCATGTTGGTGTGTCCCTCCCGTCGCAATTGATCGCAGAAACCGGCTGTCCTGCGATCTTGCCACACGATTGCCCGATGGATCGGCTTCCCTGTGCGACGATTCCAAACGACCGCGGTTTCACGTTGGTTGGTGATTCCGATGGCCGCCACGTCGGCAGCTTTTAAGCCAGTTTTCTCGAGCACTTCGTGGGCCACGGTCAATTGCGAGTTCCAGATTTCTTCGGCATCGTGTTCGACCCAGCCACCTTGCGGATAGAACTGCTCAAATTCACGCTGAGCGACTCCCAGCGATTTGCCGGCGTGATCAAAGAGGATGGCTCGAGAACTGGTTGTCCCTTGATCGAGGGCCATGATAGCGCGCATTGTGATGGAATCCAGCGAAGGTGGGGAGATGAGGAGGAACGTGTAAGATTTTACTCTTGGATAAGATCGCAGTCGGGGAGGGACTCGATAAAGATACGTCCGTAGTATTTCGATTGGATGCGGGGATCGAGGATCACGACGCGCCCCGTATCGTGAGCGGTGCGGATCAGACGTCCGAAACCTTGTCGCAGTTTGATCACCGCTTCGGGTAATTGATAGTCGCGGAAGGGGTTGCCGCCGGCCGCCCGGATTGCCTCCAAACGCGCTTCGAGCAGCGGTTGATCGGGTACCGAAAATGGCAATTTGGTGATGATCACGTTTTGCAACGCATCGCCCGGCACATCTACGCCTTGCCAGAAACTATCGGTTCCTAACAGCACGCCGCGGGGCTGTTGGCGAAAGGCTTCTAAGATTTGCGTTCGCGTTTGCTCGCCGGCTTGCGAATAAAGTTCATACTGATGATCAATCAACCAGGGCATCAAAGCTTGGGCCGTGCGGCGGAGTAGATCATAGCTGGTAAACAAGATAAAAGCGTGTCCGTCCGTAGCCGTGACGTGTCGCTTGATCGGTTCGATCAAACTCTGCTCGAAGGCCGCCCGTTGTTGTGATGGATCGGGCAGCCCGCCGACCACGACTAACTTTGCTTGCCGGCGATAATCAAAGGGGCTGCCAACTTGTAGAGACTGCCCGCCCGACAAGCCGATGCGGGAACGGAAAAAGTCAAAGTTTTGCCGTTTCCCCACTGCCAAAGTAGCACTGGTCATAATCACCGATTTGACTTCACCGAACAAAATATCTCGTAAGGTGGCTCCCACATCGATCGGGGCCGCGGCCAAGCTGACTCGATCAAGGCCTCGTCGCGAACCCGTTTTTTCCAACCAAAAAACGGCAGCGTCTAACTCTTGGCCGATCCACTGGCGGATGCCGCCGGCGAGTGAAAGCAAACGATCGGCGGCGGAGGTAAAGTCTTTACGGATTGATTCGTTGGTTTGCGTGTCGCCAAATTTCTGTAAACCGCGGGAGAGTATTTCCAATTGGTCGCTGAGTTCGTTTTCGACAATCCCAGCTTCCAGTACGCGGCCGTTGGGGCTGCCCGAGCGTTCCCACCAATCGAGCAGGTCGGCAAAAAAGTTGCTCGACGCATAGCGACAGATGTCGACTTGACGTCGTAATTGTTTAAGATCGTGGCGGACTAACAAACCTTTATCAGTTCGATCGTTATGAAGTTTATTCAGCGTGTATTCGATCTGAGTATTCGATAGACGCAGACCCAAGTAATCGCCAGCAACTTGCTCCACGGTATGACATTCGTCGAGAATTACCGCGTCATAGTCTGGTAAAAACCCAGCTCCATCACGTCGCAGGGCGAGGTCGCTGAAAAAGAGGGCATGGTTGACAACCAGAATTTCGGCATTTTGCGCTCGTCCGCGGGCTTGGTAATAATGGCATTTTTTAAAATGTTCACAGCGGCGTCCGAGGCAATTTGAACTGTCGCTTTGCACTTCATCCCATAGCGAACTATCGGGCATGCTTGGTAATGAACTGCGACTGCCGTCGGTGGTTGTTTTGGCCCAGGTCGTCAACATCTTCAGTTGGCGATGTTGAATCTCATTGGGGAGCAAGCTGACCGCTCGTTCGGCCGTGTTCTGCAATCGCCGCAGTGAGACATAATTGTTGCGCCCTTTCACCAACACGGCGGCGAATTCGCGGGGGATGACCGCATTGAGCAGGGGCAAGTCTTTGGCGATCAGTTGTTCCTGCAAGGCGATCGTGTGGGTGGAAATGATCACCCTGCGTTTGCGGGGCGGTTTGTCGTCACCCGAGGTTGACTCTTCGTCAGACTCATAGCCATGGTGATTGGATGATTTATCGCCATTTTCATCACCATTCTCGCGGCGGGACGGGGGCGGATCGTCAGCCGTTTCGCTTTGGTCAGCGGTGGCAAAGAGCACAGCGGGAACCAGGTAGGCAAAACTTTTGCCAGTTCCCGTGCCAGCTTCGGCGACTAGGTGCTGTTCATCCTGAAGCGCACGCGCCACCGCGGCCGCCATTTCCAGTTGTTGTGGACGATGTTCGTAGTGTTTCAGCCGTTTGGCGATGCGGCCAGCGGGGCCGAGAATGGCGTTAACATCGAGTTCAACGGGTTCGGCGGGGCTACTCACAAGGTTGACTCTAAATTCGTGCCACGTACTGACCGCTCAGGCGTCGGATCAAGTGCCTCATTTCTAACACGCTGATCGTGGAAAGGACACGGTGGATAGGTAATCCGCAAGCTCGCGTGATGGCGTCGATCGATGTGGCCTCGCAGGCCACGGCTTCGAGCACCGTCCGTTCCTGGTCGTTGAGCAACAGTTCGCCCGGTTGTCGCAGCGAGTGCCCATCTTCGGTTTGAATTGTGGCGGTGGCTGGGCCGAGGTGTTCGAGAATATCGTCGCCGCAGGTCACCAGTTGGGCGCCATCGCGAATCAAACGATGGCAACCCTTGGAGACGCGGCTGTTCACCGGGCCGGGCAACGCAAAGACTTCACGCCCCTGTTCGCCGGCATGTCGGGCCGTGATCAGCGAACCGCTGCGGTCGGCCGCTTCGATCACCAGCACCCCGAGCGACAGC
The DNA here is from genome assembly GCF_052161645.1 of Kothea flammea. Lineage (GTDB taxonomy): Bacteria > Planctomycetota > Planctomycetia > Pirellulales > Pirellulaceae > Laterigemmans. Next base: position 7,493,869 of record NZ_CP197414.1, on the reverse strand, counting down.
CCGCTGATTAAGCGATTGCGTTGCGGGAACATCGAGCCGCGAGGCTGGCTGAGTGGCGGATATTCGGAAAGCAAAGCGCCCGATCCACTTACCGACTCCGCGAGTTCGGCATGTTCCGGCGGATAAAGCCGGCCCAGCCCGCCTCCCAAAACGGCGATCGTGCGGCCGCCGACATCCAAGGCTCCGCGGTGGGCTGCCGCATCGATGCCGCGAGCCAAACCTGAGACGATGGTGACACCGGCCCGGGCTAATTCGCGAGCGATCCGGCCCGCTTCGCGAATTCCATAATTGGTCGCGTGGCGAGAACCTACGATGGCGATCGCCAAGGAATCGGTAGGCTGAATTTCCCCGCGGACAAACAGCACGGGGGGCGCATCGGGCAAACTGGTGAGACTTTGCGGATAAGCTTTTTCATCGTGCGTGACAATCTCCACGCGATTGCCGTCGCACCACTTGACCACTTCTTGAGCTTCCTCGGTGGAGCCCGCTTGGCGAATCGCGGCGACCAATTTAGGCCCCAGACGCGGTAGTTCGGCGAGTTTTTCCGGACTGGCCGCCAAGGCAGCCGAAGCGGAATGAAAATGGTCGAGCAACGTGGTCAACGTGCGGGGACCAATGCCCGGCGTGAGGGCCAACCGCAACAGGCTCAGCTTCTCTCCCGATAGCTCGGAAACGATCATTGAATGACTCCTTTGGCAATGATTCCGGCAGGCACCAGTAATTTTCGGCTGGCAGCAATGTGGACAGTCGCGCACGCTTTGGCAGTTGGCAAAGCGCGATCGCAGGCTTTGTTTTAAGCGAGTGGTGCGTGAGAAGCTACCCTGGGGGCGACATCTGTACTAGTTTTCCAGTTCGGCCACAAATTGTTGCACCACCGGTCGCTGGGTTAGCCTGGGATTGATGTGGGGCCGTTTTTCCAACAGCAAAGCTTGAGCCGCTTGGGGTGTCATGCCGCGATACTTTATCAGCCAGCACAAGGCGACCGTGGCGCTGCGAGCGCGTCCCGCTTTGCAATGGATATAGACCGTGTCACCAGCCTTCACGTGACGCTCGACGAACTCCACCGCCAACTTGACATCTTCCAAACGCGGGTGAGTAAAGTCGGTAGTGGGGATTCTCAAATGTTCGATCCCGGCCGCTTCATAGCGAAGTTGAGGGCCGGAATATTCTTCGCAGGTATTCACCACACCGCGAACACCTTCGGCAATCAAGCGGGGAACATCGCGAGCGAACGGATAGGCACCCACGATGACTTGCGAGTCGATGCGGTCGGACCAATTGCGAAGCTTGAGCACTCGCCCCAACAGATAATTCCACCACAGCGTGGGCGCCCAAACCAGGCGGGCGTAGAGGCGTTGCCAAGAAGGTCGCATGGACTCGTCATCCCATCATTTTGTCGAGCGCCTTAATGGCGATCGGGAGAGGTAATTGTTGTTGCTGCATTTCCTGCCACCATTTCAGCAGTGGATCGACATCTTCCAGGTCCGCCCACAACTGGGCGGCCGCCGCCAAGCGGGATTCGCTGGCTTCACAGACGCCCAATTCGGCTCCCGCTGCCAACACGATCGGCACCAACGCCAAAGCCGCCGCGTGCCGCCAACGCTCGGGGTCCTCGAGGTGAGTTTGATTGCCCTGGTCAACACCTTTGCGAGCCACCAGCCAAGCGATCCGCAACGTTTCGGGGATGGTGGGTTCGGGGTGCGCCAAGACCGCTTCGAGCCAGACCGCGGGGGCCTCTTCCAACAGTCCGCCGCCACCGCCGCTGACCGGCTGCAGCAAGTGCACGGTCGTTTTGGGCGGAATCAAGGTATCGACCGTGCGGTGGGCGATTTGGCGCAACGTGCCCGGACCGGTCGCTTCCCAAAGCTCCTTCAGGGGCCGAGCTCGCAGCGGCAATTGATCGGCCAACTTGGGGAACCGTTCCCGAAACGCCAAGCGAGCGTCTGCTAATCGCCCGCTGACAACGGGAGAGAGCGAATCGATGCCCAGTTCCGCACAGCCGGCGGCCAGCAGCGAGCGCTCAATACGGGCCAGCTCAACCCGCGCGGTATCATGGCCAGCGGGACCAGCGACCAGCGACTGCCAAAACTTGCCAACGCTCAGCTCGGCCAATTCCAACCGCTCATTGATCACGGCAGCCGGTTCGCGAACAGCCGCTTCGAGTTTTTCATCAATCGTTGCCCCGGTGGTGGCCACGACAGCGATGGCGTGCAAAAAACTTAAATCCGGATCGGTCTTGAAAACCAATTTCATGATTGCTCTTGGTCGTTGCGCATTTGCTCGGCGATCCAACGTTCCAGCTCGTCCAGATCGGCGGGAGGCAGGGTACACAAATCGGGTCGCAAACGCACCGCATCGCGCATGTAAACATGTTGGATGTCGCTGGCCGGGAGCCGCGTGTTCCAGTGAATTAGAATCCGCACGCAGTGGGGTAACGAACCGTCCACGGAGACTTCGTAGCCGCAGAGCAAGGGCACGTGCAGCCAACCCATCTGCCGAGCCGCCAGAGCCGGAAATTCAGCGTCGAGATCTTTGGTGACCGTAAAGATCGCGCTGCACACATCGGCCGGATCGATTCCGTTACGACGAATCATTAAAGCCAATAACTGCCGCGTTCCCTTGAGAATCGGCTCTCGCTCGTTGGCCTCGATCGTGGTCGCACCGCGGACTCCGCGGCACATCATCTCAGACATCCTGGCTCCTCTTGCTGGGCTGATTTATTGCTGGCCTGACTTACTGTTGAATTATCGACAATAAATTATCGACAAACTATCTTCTCGGCGTTTCGTGCGTTCGAGCAAGCGTCATTGGTGGTTACTCATGGTCGTCATCAATCGTGGGAGTATACCAACCCACCGCCATGCTCCAAGGCAGCCACCAGCGGCGGTCGACAATAGCGACGAATCGCGGCTCCGTTAGTGGTGGCTGAATCGTCGCTCGCCGCGGTTGCCTGATTAAGCACAATGCCGGCAACTGGCAAACCAAAATGCTCGGCGGCGATCACCGTTAAGCGGGTGTGATTGATGACCCCCAGCCGATTGGCGGCGACGATTAACAGGTCAGCATTTAACTGCTGAGCAAATTCAGCGTTGGAGAGATCGTCGGCCAGCGGGCTGAGTAGACCACCCGCCCCTTCGACGATCAACAGCTGACAACGTTCCCGCCACCAATGGGCCCCGGCCAACATTTGAGCCGTGTCGACTCGCCGCCCTTCCAACGCGGCCGCCGCGGGGGGGGCCAGCGGTGCGGAGAAACATTGGGGGCACACATCTGCCAAAGTTTCCGGACTGTCGGCCGCTCGCCAGAGGGCCACCGCATCGTCGCTCAGCCACTCGCCGCTGGCGGTTTGCCGGCAACCACTGGCTACGGGCTTGTAAACTCCCACGCGAATCCCCAAACTGCGGAGTTCTTTGGCCAAAACCGCCGCGACGTACGTCTTACCTATATCGGTGTCGGTACCAGTGACGAACAATGGCCGTTGGCAAGAGAGTTGAAACGAGTCGGTTAGCTGAATCTCGGCTAACTGCTGTTTGTTCTGCTGATTGTTGTTCATTCGTTCTCCGCGAAAATAAACCCGCTCACGAAAATACTCTACGAGGCTTTCCAAGTGCCACGCAAAGTTCGTCTCTCCCTGGTGCAAATGTCTTGCTCGCAATCACGCGATGCCAATGTGGATAAAGCGGTCGAGCGAATCACGCAAGCGGCTGCCGAGGGGGCTCAGATTGTTTGCTTGCAAGAGTTGTTTACCGGACCGTACCCTTGCCAGACCGAGGACCACGCCCGCTTTGCTTGGGCCGAGGAAATTCCCGGGCCGACCAGCGAGCGTTTGCAGGCGCTTGCAAAGCAACTTCAAGTGGTGATTGTGGCGTCGCTGTTCGAACGTCGCGCAGCGGGGCTGTATCACAACACGGCGGTGGTTTTGGATGCCGATGGTAGCGTGGCGGGCATGTATCGCAAAATGCATATCCCTGACGATCCTTTGTATTATGAAAAATTCTATTTCACCCCCGGCGACCTGGGCTTTCGCGTGATTCCCACGCGGTATGCCAAATTGGGTGTGGGCGTGTGTTGGGACCAGTGGTATCCGGAAGCCGCTCGGCTGTTCGCTTTGGCCGGTGCCGAGATCCTTCTTTACCCCACGGCGATTGGTTGGATCCACGCGGAGAAGGCTGAATTTGGCGAAGCCCAGCATGACGCTTGGGAAACCATGATGCGTTCGCACGCGATTGCCAACGGGCTGTGGTTGGGGGCTCCCAATCGAGTTGGTTCGGAGGGCGATATCGAATTTTGGGGACAGTCGTTTATCACCGGACCCAATGGTCAAGTTGTCACGCGGGGCAAAGATCAAGGAGAAGAAATTATCTCCGCCGAGTGCGATCTGGAGCTGATCGATGTGGTGCGAACCCATTGGCCGTTCCTCCGCGATCGTCGCATTGATGCCTATGCCGATTTGACCAAACGTTTTTTGGATTAAGGTGGTAAGATGAATCAACTAACCACCCGACGCTGGCCGGCAGAATGGGAGCAGCAAGCGGCGATATGGCTTTCCTGGCCTCATAATCCGGAGACCTGGCCGGGACGTTTTCAACATATTCCGGCCGCCTTTACCATGTTCGTCAAAGCGGTTGCCGCCGTGGTGCCGGTTCAGGTTTTGGTCGCGCCGCAGGTCCGCGAGCTGGCGAATTCGCATCTCCAGGAGATCGAGAACGTAACGCTGCTCGATTGCCCCACGAACGATTGTTGGATTCGCGACTATGGTCCCACCTTCGTTAGCGAAGGGGATCGCTTGATTGGCATCGACTGGGGTTATAACGCTTGGGGTGGAAAGTATCCGCCCTGGGATGATGACGCGCGGGTCGCCGCGCGGGTTTGTGAGGCGGCCTCCGCCGATCACGAAGTCAGCGAGTTGACTTGCGAAGGGGGCGCGCTGGAGACCGACGGGCGGGGCCGGTTGATCACCACGCCGGAATGTTTAATTACCGAGACCAGGAATCCCGGCTGGGACCAACAGCGGATTGCGCAGGAGTTTCATCGTCGCTTGGGAGTCACGGAAATTTTGTGGCTCGATGGAGGCGGGCTGCAGGGGGACGATACTGACGGGCACATCGACCAACTGGCCCGCTTTGTCGACGAACGTAACCTGGTGTGCGCCGTTTGTGATGATCCCGAGGACCCGAACCATGAACCGCTGAAGCAGAACTATCTGCAATTGCGAGTCTGGGGGCGGGAGACCGATCCTCCGGTGGAGATTCATCGCTTGCCGATTCCACCCAAACGTGAGATCGACGGGCAACGGGTGCCGGAGAGTTATTGTAATTTTTTGATCGTCGGTGGCCGCCGTGTCATCGTCCCCCAGTTCTGCGCTCCGGCAGCCGATCAGTTCGCCGTGGAGTTGCTCGCATCGTTGTTGCCCGACATGGAAATCTTTCCCCTCGATGCCAGCGAATTAGCCTGGGGGCTGGGCGCTTTTCACTGCGCCAGCCAACAACAACCACTCGTTTCCGCGTTAAAGTTACTCGGATGAGCGCCTACGCACCTGGACCTTCCGAACGGACCGTTCGCGCGGCTGACGGAGAAGTTCTCACGGCACCCGCGAATTGGATTTTGGTGCCCCCAGGGGATGCCGCCCTGACGCGAAGAATCAAAGCAGCCGGACCCCACTGGGTCGTGCAAGAGAAAAAGGGGCGGCGGATGTTCTCGCGAGGCGTTTGGGCGGATGCTCAAACCGTGGCGAAGATCGAAGCAGACTTGGCGGCCGAGCGGTCCACCGACGCGTATGCCAAACGTCGCGAGGCCGATGCGCGACGTCGCGAAGTGGTGCAAACGGACTATGTGGATACCTTCCAGCAAACTGTAGTCAAGTTTCTCGACTTCGCTCCCTGCCATCAAACATTGGCGGAAAGACTCGCGACGGCAGTGACCAAGCACGCCACGCCGGTCGGCAGCGGAACGGTGGCGCGGACGAAGCGTATTCCGGTGGAGCAACGAGCCGAAGCGGCCGTGATCGCTTGGTTGCGCCACCAGACAACCGGGTACGATACGATGGTGATTCCACGCGTCAAAGGCAAACGACGCGAAGTCCGGCGGATGTTGGCCGAACGCTCGCGGCAGTTGTTAGATCACTATCGCCGCGGCCTTGATCCTCCCGCCAAATGCCCGCTGCAGATCGCCATGAATCACAGCCCTGCTTGAATCTTGCCTTGTTTGGAAATTTGGAGACGTGTTGCACCATGCCTGTCAAAAAAAACTCCTCCTACAGCCAACACAGCGGGCGAGGTGACGACGCCGGATCCGCATCCAGCGCCGAACGTCGTGCGCATTGGCGGCAAGCAACCCGTGATGAATTGAGTCAATATCAAGTCGCTCGCCTAAATCGAGTGTTGGCCGCCGCGGTGGCGGAAGATGGCTTTTACCGTCGCAAGTACCACGCCGATGCGCTGCGAATCACTTGTTTGGAAGACCTCAGCCGGTTGCCGTTGCTGGAGAAAGCTGAGATTGATGCCGGGGATGGCTCACCCGCTAAGTTTCACACCCGTCCGCTGACTGCCTATTCACGATTCCATCGCACCAGCGGCACGCATGGTCAACCGATGCCGGTCCTCGATACCAGCCAAGATTGGAAGTGGTGGCTGGATACTTGGCAGTACGTGTTAGATGCCGGTCGCGTGCGCTGCGAAGATATCGCCATGATGGCATTTTCTTTCGGACCATTCATTGGTTTTTGGAGTGCCAACGACGCGTTGGTGGCCCGCGGTGCGACGGTGGTGCCCGGAGGTGGTTTGAGCAGTCGCGCGCGATTGAACCTAATCGCTCAAACAGGAGCGACCGTGCTTTGCTGCACCCCCACCTACGCGATGCATTTGGCCGAGGTCGCGGAGGCCGAAGGGCTCGCGCCGCGTGATTGGCCGGTCCGGTTGTTGATCGTGGCAGGTGAGCCGGGCGGTTCGTTACCGGAGGTGCGAACGCGGATCGAAACCGCTTGGGGTGCCCGAGTGCTCGACCACAGCGGGGCTACCGAGTTGGGGCCGTGGGGGTTTGGCAGTTCCGATGGCAAAGGGCTGTACGTGATTGAATCCGAGTTTGTCGCCGAGCTCTTAGTACCCGGTAGCGAGCAACCCGCCGCTGAGGGAGAGTTGGCCGAACTTGTGCTGACCGGCTTAGGGCGATTGGGTGCCCCGGCGATCCGTTATCGCACGGGTGATCTCGTTCGCGGTTATCGCAACCGCAGCGAACGTTGTCGATTTTTGTGGCTCGACGGCGGGATCATTGGACGGGTGGATGACATGGTCGTGATTCGCGGTGTCAACATTTTTCCTTCCAGCATCGAACAGATCATCCGGCTGTTTCCCCGCTTGGGCGAGTTTCGTTTGATTGCCACTCGCCAGGGCGTGATGGATGAATTGCAAGTCGAAGTGGAAGACCCCACCGGGCAAATCGCCGACTTGGAATTAGTCATGGAACAGCGGCTCGGGTTGCGGATTCCAGTCCGCGCGGTCCCGCCACAATCTTTGCCACGTTTTGAGGCCAAAGCGAAACGGCTCGATGATCGTCGCTAGTGTCGGTTGGCGTTAGCCGTTTTGGCGCTAGCCACGGTTTCTGTCAGCCGTTTTGGCGCTAGCCACGGTTCCCTCACAAATAAACCTCCTACACCAGTTTCTCCAGCAAGCTTATGAATGACGCATTACCTGAAACCTATGATGATGGCGATAAGCCGGTGCCGACTGGTTTGCGGCGGATTTCGCCCAGCGAGATTGAGATGACTTGGTCGGACGGCTTGGTGTTGCTCTACCGAGCCAGTCATCTGCGCAAGGTTTGTCCCTGCGCGACCTGTCGCGAGCGTCGTCGGGACGGCGAACCGCCCGACCCCGAATTACAATCGCGAGCGGCCCGACAGTTGCCGGTGTTATCGAAGGCGGAAGCGAAGCCGATGACAATCGACAAGCTCCGCCCAGTGGGCAACTATGCTTACAACATCGCGTTTGGCGACGGCCACAGCTCGGGATTGTTTACCCTGGAATTTCTCCGCCAACACGGAGTGAAGAGTGAAGAGTGAAGAGTGAAGAGTGAAGAGTGAAGAGTGAAGAGTGAAGAGTGAAGAAGCTAGCAGCCTCGCACCTCGCACCTCGCACCTCGCACCTCGCACCTCGCACCTCGCACCTCGCACCTCGCATCTCGCACCTCACACCTCACACCTCACACCTCACACCTCACACCTCGCAGCCTCGCACCTCGCACCTCGCACCTCGCACCTCGCACCTCGCACCTCGCAGCCTCGCAGCCTCGCAGCCTCGCACCTCGCACCTCGCACCTCGCACCTCGCACCTCGCACCTCGCACCTCGCACCTCGCACCTCGCACCTCACACCTCACACCTCAAGACTCAAGACTCAAGACTCAAGACTCAAGACTCAAGACTCAAGACTCAACGCAGCATGGTGCGAGTGCTGTAAGGGTCGCTGTTGAGCACGGTGGGCGGCATGCCTCCCATTTTTGGGCGAGCGGGTGGGGCGGTGGGTAGCGTGGCGACTTGTGTTGCCGGTTGCGGTTCCAGGCCCGAGCCGGGAATTGTTTGCGGACCGGGGCCCGGTGAGACGGCGACCCAGTCTTCGACTTGTTCACGACGCATCGTCGTGATCCGCCGCGGTTCATTGACCACTCGCTTTTCAGCCACCCAGCGAGTGGTCGTGCGGGGGCGATTGTAGGTCTCCGTGCGAGCTTCCCACTGAGTCCGCGGGGCGTAATGGTAAGCCAACGTGGGTGCCACGAAGGGATTCCAAGTGTTGTGCCAGCGAGGTTGCCAGTCGTATCGCACAACCGGAGTAAAATAAGTGTTGTGGACTGGCTCCAACTCCGTCACCACTTCAGGACGCGAGATCGTGACCACCTTGGGTTCCAGGCGAGTCTCGACACTGGGACGCTCCACCGTGCGGAAACGTCGCTCATAAGTCTGGCCGGTGAGTGGATCGACCACTCGGTTTGGGTTTTGTGCGGCAAGCGGGTTGCTTGCAACAAATACTGAGATACCGAATCCAACAGCGATTCCAAACTGCAACTGCCGCTTTCGCATGGCATTCCCTCGCCAATAAGTGATTGCGGAGACCTCGCACTGGAGGTCAGATAAGCGTTAGATTGTGATATCGGTTACCGACTCGGCGGATGCTGAAGGTTTTCAGCGGGGGCCAGCGCGGTTTCTCGGTAATTTGCTGATTTTCCTTCATGATTTACGCGAAAAATTTTCCCCGCCTATTTTGGGGAATTTTCTCCTGATTACTCAACTCCATGGACCTCTTGCTATCATGACAGCCCCAGAAGCAGTGATTGACCCGGTGCTGCTGGAGATTTTGCGTTGTCCCCAAACCAAACTGCCGTTGCGGATAGCCACACCGGCCGAGCTGGAAAGTCTCAACCGTCGGATTGAGGCGGGCGAGTGTTTGGATGCCGCCGATGAACTGGTTAAAGAACCAGCTGCGGGGGGGCTTGTGAGCGAAGATGAGCAGTGGCTGTACGCGATTCGCGACGCAATCCCGGCGTTAATTCCGAGTGAGGCGATACCTTTGCGGAAGCCGGGTGAAACTAGTTAGCCGGTTATGTGGGTATTGGTCGGAGTTGGATCGGAGTTGGATTCGCTGGCGGAAGCCGAGCCATGATGGCTGTCGTCGCGTAGAAACTGTAGCTTTGCTGCGAGGATGTTCCTCAGAAAGGTGGGCTCGCGACTGGGTTCGCGCCGGTTTGTCGGTTTCTTTTCAGTGATTTTTCTTCCGCGGAGCTAATTTTTTCGCTCTTGCGCGTCAAGATCGCCGCTTAAGTCTCGAATTCCTTAGTGTTGGCCGGCTACTTTCCTGGCAGCCGAGCCACGGCGATGGCCACAATCGACCCACCAGTGACGTCATGTTGACGGCGCAGTTGGCCACGCAGTCAGAATTGCGGGAATCCATCAAACGAGGAGACGGATAGCGATGATTAAGAAACTTTTGATCGGTGGTGTGTTGGCTTCGGCCTTGGGTGGTTTGGTGATCGGCTCGGGACTGTGGAGCTATGCTCGCACGGCGGGTGGCTGGCTTCAGCAGACAGCCGAAGACTCGGTGCCCCTCGAGTGGGAAATCAAGCGAGCTCGTCAGCTGATCGCTGACTTGGCTCCGGAGATCAACTCAAACGCCAAGCGGATAGCCACGGAGCGGATTAGCGTGGCCAAGCTGGAGCGTCAAGTTGGCGAGACGGAAGAGAAATTGGCAGCCGCTCAAGCCGACATCATGCGGCTGAAGACTGACTTGGCCGGTGGCGACAACGTGTTCGTCTACTCGGGCAAGACCTACACTTCGCATCAAGTGAAGGACGACCTCGGCCGTCGTTTCGAGTTATACAAGACTCGCAAGGAAATGGCTGATAATTTGAATAAGATGTTGTCGGCTCGCCAAGAAACTTTGGCAGCCGCCAATGAGCGGATGGAAGCGATGCTGTCGGCCAAACGTCAGCTGGAAGTCGAAGTGGAAAACTTGCAAGCTCGTTTGGCCGCCGTGCGGGTGGCTCAGACCAGCAGCGAGTTAGCGCTCGACGACAGTGCTTTGTCGCAGACTCGCGAGTTGCTCGATCGGATTTCGGCTCGCATCGACGTTGAGAAGGAGATGACGCAAGTCGATACGGACTACTTTGGTGGCATCGAATTGGATGAGCAAGGTGAAGCCGAGTTATTGGATGAGATCACCAGCTTTTTTGATGGGGATCAAACTGGCGACGGGGCAACCGCGCTGACCGGAATCCAATTGGGCGACGACGAGTAGGACTAGGTCGATTGCAAAGTTTGTTTCCTGTCGTTTGATGCTTTTTTGAACAGGTGAGCGACGTGGTATTCTCCCTCAGCGAATCGCGAGCCGGCAAGCCGGTTGGAAAGGTGGAGTCGGTGGCCGGTCGATGGTTGTTGTGGGTGGATGGCGTAGGTGGATACTTGCTGCTGCCGGGCGACGACTGGACCATTGGCGGTCCGAGTGGGTCGGAAGACGCTGAGATTTGCCTGCAGGGAGATTTATCACGTCGCGAAGCTTGTATTCGACGACAAGGTCGAGATTATGTACTGCAGCCTTTGGGCACAGTATTACTTGGTGGACGCCGAATGAATCGGCCCGCCATGTTACGCGACGGAGATTTTCTGACCCTCGGCAGCGGCGCGGCGGAAACGTCGGCCGGATCATTCGCCGGGTTGACCGCTCAATCGCCCAACGGGCCCCTTGTGCGGGGAGTGCGGATGGAATTTTCCACGCCTCATCCCTTAAGTGCTTCGGCCCGCTTGCAGCTTGATAAGCGACACAAGTCACGTCCTCGCAGCGATGCAATTATCCTGCTGGCTGATACTTGTATCCTCGGGCCCACTCGCAGCAGCCACATCTGGACCCCCTTGGCGACCGGAGAATTGGTGCTGTTGCATCGTGAGGGCAAATGGTTTTGTCGAGGAGAGGGAGAAACGATCGTCGACGGTCAAGCGAGTCGGGGGCGCGTGCCCGTACCGGTTGGCGGGCGCGTCGAAGCGAATGGGTTGGTATTCACACTGGAGGCTCTGCCATCATGAGTTTGCGTCGCTGGCTAGGGCCAAAAAAACAATCTGAAGACGAAAAAAAACAACCCGCAGCGCCTCAACCAAGTCAGGAAACTGCCTTGGAACATAGCCCCGCGTCGGATCTACCACATGCCACGGGCGTCACTCAGCCTTCGGGAGAACCAGGAGCAATGTCAGCATCGGTCGAAACATTAGATAGGACTTGGGCCTTTGATGAAGGGCAAGCCGAAGCGGCCCGCGGAGCAGCTGGTCCCAACCCAGTCACCGCCACGAGCCCAGTCACCGCCGCCAAGCCGTTCCCCGGACGGGAGGCAAACGGCCTTAGCTTCAGCTACGCCAGCGGCAGTAAACCGTTGGCCGGCTACACGCTCAAGCGGGGCGTGGGCGTGGGCGGATTTGGTGAAGTCTACTTTGCCCTCAGTGACGCGGGGAAAGAGGTCGCTCTCAAGCGGATCCAACGGAATTTAGATATCGAGTTGCGGGGCGTTTCGCACTGTTTGAATCTCAAGCATCCCAACCTGATTTCGCTCTACGATATTCGTTACGACGATGCCGGCCAGGCTTGGATCGTGATGGAGTATGTGGCTGGCGACAGTTTGCGGCAAGCGCTCGATCGCGCACCGCAGGGAGTTAGCGAGGCCGAAGCGAGGCGTTGGTTTGCCGCGTTGGCTGGCGGTGTCGCCCACCTGCACGAAGCGGGGATTGTCCACCGTGATCTCAAGCCGGGTAACATCTTTGATGATGACGGCATTGTGAAGATCGGTGATTATGGGCTGAGCAAGTACATCTCCTGTTCCCGCCGCGGTGGGCATACCGAATCGGTTGGTACGTTTCACTACATGGCGCCCGAAGTGGGACGCGGAAACTATGGTCGCGAGATCGACATTTACGCGATGGGTATCGTGCTGTTCGAATTGCTGACCGGCACGGTCCCCTTTGATGGGGAGAGCAGTCACGAAATTGTGATGAAACATTTGACGGCGAATCCTGATTTGTCGGCCGTCCCGGAACCTTATCGCAGCGTGATCTGGCAAGCACTACAGAAGAACCCCGCCGCTCGTCAACAGACAGTCGCACAGATGGTGCGGCCGCTGGGAATTGTGCTCGATGAACACGGCTTGGCGCGGTCCGTCAGTGGCAATTTAAGTGACTCGGTGATCGATGCGACCGGCTCATCTGCCTTCATTGCGGGCCCAGGTAACGCGGGCTCAGTCGATGCGGGTATTCAATTTACTTCTGAGTTGGGCACCGCCGAGCGACCCTTTGCAGCGCGTCAGACTCGCGACTTTGGGCCGGACGGTGGTGTCAGGGATGACGGGGCCGGGAACGACTTGCACTTTGGCGAAGTCCGCCATCATCGACCCTCGTCGGTGCCGTTGGCGGGCCAGTTCCCGCATCGCCATGCGGGAGGGCATCAACATTTGGTCGGCAATCAAACGGGTGGATCAGCGGTTAACCGTGAGGAGCCATTGGCCCGTGTGGTCCGCTCCACCTTTGGAGATGTGCGCCGTTGGTGGGCCAGCTTGGCTCCCTTTCCGGGAACGCGGTTGGTGCTGCTGGTGATGGGGGTGATTCTGTTGATTCTCAACACCCAGTGGCTAGTGCCGTTGCTGAGTTTACTGGCGATTTTCTATGTGCCGTACTACATTATTCGCGCGATCGTGCTGGGCATGTCCCAGCCGACTTCGACGCAAGCGACCCAGCAGTTCGCCGGGGTGCCTCGTCAGCAGCCGCGGATCATGACTGTGAAACAATGGCGTCAGCGTCGACGTGGCGAATTGGCCAGCAAACGCTCCAGCGTGCGGTTGGCGGAGTTGGGAGGATCGACCTCCACGGCGGTTGCTGGCTGTGCCGCCTTGGCAACCGGTGTGGGTGCGGTTGCCTTGTGGGACCAGCCAGTGACCGCTTTGCAGGTGGCTCCTTTTGTTTGGTCGGCGATTGTGGCTGCCAGTTCGGCCGCCGCCGTGTTGCTGTTCGGCAAATTGTGGGAGCGTGAAGAGGGTTCCAGTTTTGGTCGTCGGACAGTCATGTTGGGAGCTGGTGCCGCAGTTGGCGCAGCGAGTTTCCAGTTGGCTAATTTCCTCATGTTGCCGATCGGCGAGGGGCTGGAGCGAGATATTGACGCCACCTCCCTGCCCTTAGCTTTCTACCAAGACGGAACGCCCATGATGGCAGCCATGATGGCGCACTTTGCCTTGCTGCTGGCCGGTTTACGCTGGTGGAAAGTGGCCGACCCGCTCCGCCGCGTGCGAGTCAGCGTGTGGGGTGTGGCTGTGGCAGTTGTCGGAGCTTGGGCGCTGCACCAAATCTTGCCAATCCCACAACCGTACGGAATGCTCACCGCTGGTCTGATTTCGATCGCCGTCCAATTAGCCGCACCTTGGGAAAACCCCAAACAGCGGTTCGCCGATCCGGCGACTCAACCCGTTCAAATTGCTTAAAGCTAGGTACCGACATCATGAACATGCTTTTTTTCAATCGCTGTTGCTTGCTGATGCTGGTTGCCGTGCTGGCAATCAACGGCGGCGGGCAGCAAAGTCACGCGGACGAAGGTCCGCAGGAAAATCCGCAAGAAAGTTCGCAGGATGGTGATGACTCATCGCCTCGAACGCTCTCGGTCGCTCCGCTCGATCATGCCCAGTATCCAGACGATCGTCCCGAGTGGCTGGAGATGGCTCCCGATCTCGATTCGTCACTGGTGGTGTGGCCGGTCAAGTCGTTGTTGTTGCCATCGAAAGCTGAAGCTCGCGAAAGTTTGGAACTGCAAATCCGCGGTGCCGTGGCCGCTTATGCAGATCACGTGTTGGGTGCTGAGCGAGCAGCTGTGCTTAATCCGGCGGAAACGGAGCAGATGTTGAGCGAGCAGATGTTGTTTGAATCGCTGCCGTCCACGGATCGCTATGAAGGCACTGCCCAACTGGGTGACGAAACTGTCTATGAGCAAGCGGTGCGGTTACGGTTTGATGAGAAATATCGTCAGCGGTTGCTGGCGACGTGGCAAAATCGTGAACTGGCGGAACGTCTCGAAGCGGTGGGGGTTGTCGGCGGCGTAGGATTGTGTTTACTGCTGGCTGGTACCGGCATTACCCGCCGCATCGCTCGTAGACACCCGGCTTAGCAACCTTTATGGTCGATCCGCAAGAAACCAACGCATTGCTCGTCGAACGCATCCGTCAGGGAGACCAGCAAGCCTGGGAGGACCTGATCCAGCGGTACGAAGGACGGTTGCTGGCGTTTGCCGAAAGTCGCATCCGCAACCGGGCGGCCAGCGAAGATATCGTCCAAGATGCTTTTATTGGTTTCTTGACCAGTCTGCCGAATTACGACGGCGGGCGGCCGCTAGAAAGTTATCTGTTCTCAATTTGTGCGTACAAACTGACTGACTATTTGCGCCGCGAGGGCCGCCGTCCCGCGATCAGCTTTCAGTCGTCACGGGCCAGCGAAGGCGATTGGGAAATGGCCGGCCCGGCGCGGCAAGCCAGTTCCATTGCTCGCAGCGGCGAACGCCGCAATCTCGAAGAGGCAGCCGTGCGCGACGCGATTGCCGAGCAAATCGACCGCTGGCGAAGCAACGGCGATTGGGCCAAACTCAAATGCTTGGAATTGTTGTTCGTATGCGGCGAAGGCAACAAAGAAGTCGCCGCCCAACTGGAACTGACCGAACAGCAAGTGGCGAATTACAAAAGTGATTTTCAAATTCGCCTAAAGTCGATCATCCGCCGCATGCAGTTGGATGAAGAAGTGTTCCCTGAACTGGCAGAGTGAAAGACGACGCTTACTTTCCGATCATTCCTCAAGGTTTTCTCGGCAGTCTTTGCAGCTTGAGGTCGTCCAACTCGAGTCCCAATTTGGTGACGATGGAAACCAGCTCGCTTTGACCACGCGCATGCAGTTTCTTGCCGATCGAGTCTTTATGATGTTCGATGGTTTTCGGGCTGCGTTTCAATGCGGCAGCCGTTTCCGGTACTGACATTCCATGCCCTAAAAATACCAACACTTCCAGTTCCCGTGGCGACAAGACATCGAGCGGCCCCAGGTCCAAGTACTGCGAGGAAACCATTTCGATTCCCTGCCCGGGTACTCCTGACTCATCGTTGCTGCTGGCGTGGGTAATCACCATCACTCGGTTAAATGGGGCGTCCTCGTCATGAATCGGCCAAATCGTCGACTCGATCCGTCGCCCGTTGTAGATGTGGCGAATTGCCAGCGGTCGATCTTCGTCAATGACACGGCGGATCAATGCCAAACGTTCGTCGACAAACGCTGGTGGATGAAAATCCGCAATGTTCTTGCTGGCATATCCGATGCCACTTTCTTCCGAAAAGAAGACCTGGGAAGCTTCGTTGACATATAGCAGTCTGCCCTCGGTGTCGGTGATCGAGACGCCTACTCCTGGGGTTCCGGACAGGGCCAACCATAATGATTTTGCATCAATCAAAGAATCATTCCCGTTCGACGCATGCGCAGCGTTAGGGCTTGCGTCGGATGGGAGCCTCGGTAGCGGTTCATCAGAATTTTCCATGATGCGGAGCTGGCACGCTTCAGCTGAGCGGCTGGTGGTGGTCAGTTTTCGGGGGGCCTGGCGGGGATTTAAGCGGGGCTGTGGGGAAGAACGGTTCCGCGGTGCACCTTCCAATTGTAGGGAAATGCGTACTGCTGTACAAGAGTATCTCTGACGTAGGACGGCTCTCCAGGCTCGTCTTAATAATCAGCCGGGGCTGGAGACCCGTCCTACACGGTTCAGAATTTGAGCTGTGATCTCACTTACGAAACCGCAATTGTTTGCGTTTGAGGATACGTGGCGAAGGGGTGGGGGCTCAACCACCCGTTCGTAGCCAAAGAAAGCCCCGGTGTTCACCAGTGAGCCCACCCGCTTATTTCTAGCGTTTGCGAATGGAAGAATGTACACAAAATAGGGATATTTTTTTGCCAAATTGACCTGCTTAGCTGGTCTTCCAGCGCGTTGGCTGGGTCAACCAGCGGTCAAACTGCCCGCGGGTGAGCACTTCGTCGAACCCCGCCTCGGAGGCCGCTTGTAATTTGCCTTTGTGAACATGGGGGGCGTAGGCGATGAGGCGAGCGTTGGGATAGTGAACTCGCGCGTCGGCAACCAGTTTTTCGGTTAGTCCGCTGCGGGTCGCCAGATCGAGGACTACGAAGGGGACCGCTTGAGCGGCCTGTGGGTCGGCCGGTGGGGGCAGGTTGGCACCAAAATGGAAGTCATAGCCAGCCTCTTCGCAGGCGCCACGCACTCGGCTGGCGAAAACCAGGTCACCGGAGAGGAAGATCAGGCGTGGTTGCGGGTCGGATGGTGGCATGGGGGGCTCGTGGTGAAGCTGGGGAGTTAGTTAGCTGGGGTGTTGGGCGTTGTTGACTCGGGTTTGCTTGCCGCTGGGGGCAATAGCACAGCGGTCAGTTAACGTGTATCGTAGACCATAGATGACAGGTTCACGGACGCCCATCCCCGCTGGCCGTTGCATGGCAGAAGTGCGAAAAACAGGTGACTGGCTGGATGATCTCGAGTTGTTGCTGCAGATGTTGCCGGCGCAATACAAGATCAGCTCGGAGCGGCCGCAGGAAGCTGTCCGCCTGAAGGCGCTCTATTTGAGCTGTGAGTTTGGCGTCACGGGAGTTTATGCGGCCGGCGAGATTCAGGGCAGCATCGCGCTTGAAGGCGAAGCTTTTTGGCTGTTCGTTCGTCAGGACCCAGCCGGGTTATTCAGCCGCAAAATCTCTCCCGCCGGCTGCACCTGCGAGCACTCTCAGGGCAAGTACCCTTGCCAGCATGTTTCGCTGTTTTGTCGCTACCTGATTCGCCAATTGCGGAATCAGGAGAGTGACTTGGTGGACAGGCTGCAAAGCGATGAAGTGATCGACACGCCGCCGCCATTCATTTTTGACAACAAAGATGATTTTGTGCTGCGGCTGTCGTTGCTGGATTCGCATTTAACGGCGATCCAGAAAGCTCTCGTTCATTCCGAGGTGGACGATCCAGGGCTGCCTGACCCGGAGGATTTGCTCCAGAAACGGATTGTTTGGAATCTGGTGGTTTCAAATGGTGCGCCCGTTATGCAACCGCTGATTCAGCAGCCAACCAAGCGGGGTGGTTATTCGAAGGGTCGCAAGGTGACGCTGGAGAACTTGCATGCGGAACTGGAGAATCATCCAGAAGCTTATGATTTATCGCCGCAGGATCAGGTGGTTGTTGGATTAATTCGCCTCAGTCCGGAACATTCTTATAGTTTCAGCCCACGCCTTTCCTTGGAGCCGGCGGTCGCCATCGGCCAGTTAGTGGGCGCCGAAAACGTGTTGTTAAACGAGCAGCCGGTGGTAATAGAAACCGCCGACTATGAGGTCAGCATTGGTTGTTTAAGTGGTGATCTATGGGGATTCGAGTTGAAGTTGAGTTCGTCGCTGGGTGAGCCGGTTACGTTCAATAGTTTAACTCCCCGAGATGTTGGCCAGGTGCGGATTATCGGCGAGTATTTGTTGTGGGTGGGGAGCGACGCTGGGCGAATTTGCATTTGCCAGGATCGCGTGGAACGTTTGGAGATGTTGTGGGAGTTAGTTAAGTTTGCTGGGATTGCCAAAATCCATTTAAACGCCTTGTTGGCACGTGCTCGTAACTTGCGCACGACGTTGCCAATTACGTTGCCGCCCGAGTTGGAGGGGCCGCTGGAGTTGTTGGAAACGGTCCCCGTGATGCTGCTCCGCACCCGTGCCGATGGGCAATTAGATTTTGGCTTTCGCGTCCGCTGTCCCGATGGCCGCTTGCGATTACCGGGTGGAGCTCCTTTGATCATGACGACCGAGCGTGACGGTCAGACGGTGCAAGTTCAGCGTGACGGTTTAGTAGAGAAGCAGCGGGCGATCGGCTTGGCCGGTCACCTGGAAATCAAAGTAGAAAATCACCAGAACTGGTCGGGCACGATTGCCGATTTCCAGGCTGGACTTGAATTCTTGGAACGGTTGCGGGAATTGGCCGAGCAGGTCGAGTTGTTATGGGACCCGCAGTCGGCCAGCGAGCCGTCTGTGCTGGGCAGCCTGAGCAACAAAAATGTCAGCGTACAGATTACTTCCGAACGCAATTGGTTCGGCGTTTGCGGTACCGCTCAAGTGGGCGACCAATCGATCCAGCTCGAACAGTTGGTGCAGGCGGTGGGGAGTGATGATTTGCAGACGGTGCAAGGCAACTTTGTGCACCTCGGCAAGGGGAATTGGACGCGAGTTTCTTCGCAGTTGAAAGAGCGTCTGCAACGGTTGCGCGATGCCACGCATACCGAGCGGAATAAGTTGCGATTGGATGCCACGGCGGCACCCTTGGTTCGCGATTTAATGGACGAAGAGTTGCAAGTCGACGCCAGCCAGCGTTGGCATGAATGCCTTGCTCGGTTGCGGCAGGCTGAATCGCTCGATCCGCAAGTACCCACTAATTTGCAAGCCGAGCTAAGAGATTACCAGTTAGAAGGTTTCCGTTGGATGCGGCGGCTCGCGGAATGGGGAGTGGGAGGTATTTTGGCCGATGACATGGGGCTGGGGAAAACCTTGCAAGCCTTGGCCGTGTTGCTCGATCGCGCGGCGGCCGGTCCCGCTTTGGTGATCGCTCCCACCAGCGTCGGTTTTAATTGGGTTCGTGAGGCGGAGCGATTTGCTCCTGATTTAAACGTGTCGCTGTATCGTGAAACCGAGCGGCTGCAGTTCTTGGAAACGGTTGCGGCGAATAATTTGGTGATCTGCAGTTACGGTTTGGCTTTGCGGGACGGGGAAGCGCTTGCGAAAGTGAACTGGACGAGTTTGGTGCTGGACGAAGCTCAGGCCATCAAGAACAGCCGCAGCAAGACTTCGCAGGCAATCCAGCAAATTCCTGCCGATTGGGTCTTGGGGCTGACGGGCACGCCGGTGGAGAATCACTTGGGTGAGTTGTGGAGTTTGTTCCGAGTTGTTTCGCCGGGCGTGTTTGGTAGTTGGGATTCGTTTCGCGGTCGTTTTGCCGCTCCGATCGAGCGGGATCAAAGCGAGTCGGCCCGCATCGCTCTGGCGGATCGTCTCAAGCCTTTTGTGTTGCGACGGACCAAGACGGAAGTGCTTACGGAGTTGCCACCCCGCACCGAGATGAACCTGTACGTCGATCTCAGTAAGGAAGAGCAAGCCCGTTATGAGCAAGTGCGTTTGGCCGCGTTGGGTGAGGTCGAAACGATTGCCGACTTGTCGAATCCACAAGAACAACGGATTCGCATTTTGGCGATGCTGACGCGGCTTCGTCAGTTGGCATGTCACGTGGGCTTAGTCGATCCGAGTTGGGATAAATCGTCCGCCAAATTGGATCAATTATGTTTGACGTTAGAAGACCTCCGCGCCGAGGGGCATCGGGCTTTGGTATTCAGCCAATTCACGAAACACTTGGCGTTGATCCGCCAAGCGCTCGACGAACGCGGCATTACGTATGCCTATTTAGATGGCTCCACGCCTGCGCAAGAGCGCCAGCAGCGCGTGGACGCTTTTCAGGAAGGGGATGCCAACGTGTTTTTAATCTCGCTGAAGGCGGGCGGCACGGGGCTTAACCTAACGGCCGCCGACTACGTGATTCACATGGATCCCTGGTGGAATCCGGCGGTCGAGGATCAAGCCACCGACAGGGCGCATCGCATGGGCCAAGAACGACCCGTGATGGTGTACCGAATTGTCGCCCGTGGTACCGTGGAGGAGGAGATTCTTTCCTTGCACGAGGCTAAACGCGACTTGGTGGCCGGCGTCATGGCGGGCACGCAAGCGGCTGGAAAGATGGACAATCAGCAGTTGATCTCACTGCTAAAGAAACAGCCCTAGCCCCAAAGTCGCCTTTCGCTCCGCCGAAAGTTCCTAAAAACATCTTCATTAAACACCTCCGCATAAGTCATTAAACAAAACGGCATTAGCCGCAGCGCGTCAGCGTCCGGTTCCTCGGAACCGTGAGCGAGCGTTCAACGGTTGATATCACCGAAAGATAGCCGCGATCGTTTCTTGAGTTGCAAGGCTGGGCGGTGAATTTTGCCAAATTATGGTTGCTGCTTACCCTCACAGCGGCTGAATTTTGGTATCCTTAGTGACGGGAACGACGGTGGTTTCGATGGATTGTCTGTCCACACGTTGTCGCGTTCACACACTGAAGCTGGATCATTGCGTTGACCAAAGAGCCGAATCCTGAGATCGAAAAATCGTTACCCGATACTCACGCGGATAACCTTGAGACTCAGAGCCCCGACCAAACGGATGCCATGCTCACTTGCGAAAGTGATGTCTTGGAACACCAATGGCCAAATGCTGAGGTGTCGGTAGCAGGATACAAGATCCTGCAGCGAATTGGCGAAGGGGGCATGGGATTGGTCTATTTGGCAGAGCAGCTCATTCCAATCAAGCGACGGATCGCCTTGAAAGTTGTCAAATGGGGCAGCAATACAAAAGATGTCATCGCCCGGTTTGAGGCTGAACGGCAAGCCGTGGCAATCATGAACCATCCCGGTATTGCCAAGATACTGGATGCCGGCATGACCGCATCGGGTCAGCCCTACTTTGCCATGGAACTGGTGCTTGGTTCTCCGATTACGACTTATTGCGATACCCAGAACTTAGAGATCACCGCGCGCTTGGAATTGTTTATTCAAGTTTGTGATGCGGTTCAGCACGCACATCAAAAAGGCATTATTCATCGCGACATCAAACCGTCGAATGTGCTTGTTGCCGAGCTCAATGACAAGCCAGTTCCAAAAATTATTGATTTTGGCTTGGCCAAAGCTTTGGATTCGACCCACAAGTTGACGGACAAAACTGTTTTTACGGAATATGGTCAGGTTCTGGGGACGCTCAAATACATGAGTCCCGAACAGGCTGGTTTAAACTCAGCGGATATTGATACCCGCACAGACATCTTTGCCTTGGGGATTGTTCTCTATGAACTATTAACCGGCTGCACACCGCTGGACGATGAAACTCTACGAGACAAGTCGGTAATTGAGTTGTTGGCCTATGTCCGCGAGCACGAGTCCCCCAAGCCCAGTTCGCGTTTGTTGACGACTCGTAAGGATTTGCTGGGTCAAATTACGTCACGTCGACGTACCGACAGTAAGCGGCTGACTCAGCAATTGGCTGGGGATCTTGATTGGATTGTTGTCAAAGCTTTGGAAAAAAATCGCAGTCGGCGATATGATTCGGCGGCAAGTCTTGGCGATGACATTCGGCGGTATTTGAATCATGAGCCGATCGAAGCGCGGCCGCCTTCATGGTTCTATAAATCGAGCAAATTCGTCCGCAAACATCGTGGTGTGGTCACCATGTTGGCCGCCGTATTTTTGTCGATGTTCGTTGGCACGTCTGTGGCGACTTGGTTTGCCATCGTTGCCGATGCGGCCCGCAAGGCAGCGGTTAAAGCGGCGGAGGCGGCGACGATGAATGAGGCGGAGGCGATTGCCAATCGTCAGGAAGCGCTTAACGCCATTGATGATTTTTTTACCACCGTTAGCGAAGAAGAGTTGTTGGATTCGCCCGGCCTGCAGCCATTGAGAAGTAAGCTTTTGCAGAAAGCCTATGACTATTACGGCACCCTGCTGGAGGACGCGGATGCGGAGAGCTCCCTGCCGTTGCTGATTGAATCACGGACGCGGTACGCGAACCTGCTTGGCAAACTCGGGGACGATCAAGCGGCGCTCGATTTATTCGATGCTGCGATCGTGGACCTCAGCCGACTAGATACGGCAACCGTCGATCGGAACGAATATGCCCCTCTGCTGTTTTACGCCTACGCGGGCGCCGCGCGCACGGCTCAAAGAAAAGGCGATTTGACCATCGCTGAAGACTACTATGAAACGCTGCTTGCTAAAATGCAGGCATGCATCGCTGCGAGCGAGACTCCTGAACTGGAACTCTGGTTGGTTGAGACTTACTTGGCGATGGCATCGCTAGACCAGGCTCGTGGGCTCATCGCGACGGCGCGAGAGAAATTACTAGCGGCTCAAGACATCGTGCAGCGTTTAACCGAGCAGGAAATTGATGAAGGTCTCGCCCGTGAAGTTGAAAGAGACATTGCTTCGCTGAATGCAACGATTTTGGAGTCGTTATCAGGAACATCACTGCGTGACGAGTCGTTACAAATGCTGACTCAAGCCGTAGAGGTTCGACGGGCGATACGGAGTGAGAATCCCGCTAAACTAGAAAACCGTTTTTTGTTGGGGGGTGACCTGATGACGATCGCTTTTGATCGTCGCCAACTCGATCCTGAGGCGTCGCTGGAGATGTTTCTTGAGTCCGAGCAAATATTGGGAGAATTGAACCGTGAAAACCCTAGCGTTATTTCTTACCGGTTGAGCTTTGCCCGCGCGTTGGACTTGCACGCCTATACCCTGCATCAATACGTTTTGAATCAGTCGCATGAACCACAAGCGTTTACGGAACGTTTGGAGCAATCTTTGGCCTTATACAATCAAGCAGAAGATGTTTTACGACAGCCCTTCACCGGCGACACGTTAACGGCTGCAGTTCAAAAAATGCGGCCTCGCATGCGTTCGTTGTTAGCCTTGATTTATAATGGAAAAGCATTGGTGCACCGCGACTTGGGGGAAGTTGATGCATCAATCGATGAATACGGGGTGGCTATGCAGATTCAGACAGTGGTTATTGAAAATTCGCCCGATTCAGTCAGCGCGCGACGGGACGTGGCGGGAACTTTTCATAATATGGGTCGGACGCTGGCTCATGTTCATCGCTATGACGAAGCCGCTGAAAAGTTTGCCAACTCGGTGCGATTGTTTACGGAAACTCGCGACCAATTTCCCCAAGATAATCGGACCCTAGTGTTCCTTGCGAATGCGCGCTCGGAATTGAACCGAATGCTATTTTTCATCGGAGATTTCACTCGGATCAAAAATGAGTTTCAATCGGTGACCGCGGTCTGGCAGAATGCAATTGAAAAGACTGGCGAAGAGCACGCTGGGCCGCTACAGTTGTCCAAGGTTCAGGATGCGTTGCGTTTGGCCTGCGACAATCAGCTTGAGTCGCTTGATAAGTGCGTCGCAGGTGCACTCGCGGAAATCACCCAGAATCCGAATCTCGCCCATGACACGGCAGCAATGATGATGGGTCTGGTTAAAGGGGTTGACCCACCCGCTCGCATCGATAGCCAAACTTTAGAGCGGTTGGAGAACTATGCGGAGCGATTAACTGCAGCGTTGCTATCAAATAATTTAGTGACCGCGGAAGAGTTATCAAATTCGCCCTTGCTGGGAGACTTGCATGCGAGTGAGAAATAATTCCCGATCTCTGAATCGTTGAATTCACAACGCTCGGATTGGCTCACAGGCTGTCGGCGATAGCCGCGATCGTCTCTTGGGTTGCCAAGGCTTGGCGGCGGAATGAGTCCAGTTGCTTGTGCCCCCAAATTTCATCCCTGAGCGCTACGATCATGTGTTGTTCTTGATGCCCCTCGACGACTTGGCTTTCCACATCACCGGCGCGATCGTGAATCCAAAAACGAGCTGGGCGTTGGCTCCAGGGGCGCGTGAAATCGTCGCAAATAACTGCCGCATCCTCACCGGCCACCTCCATCCATTTTCGCGTGGCGATATCATAACCACACTGGATCGTGGCTGATAAATCATGCTCGAATTCCAGCAAGGCGGAAGCCCGATAGCAGATGCCGCGGCGCCGCAGACCGCTGGCGACAACTCGCTGCGGTGTCGCCCCACCGGCGGCCCAGACGGCCAAGCCGACGGCGTACCAGCCGAGGTCGAGCAGACAGCTGCCGCCGAGCGATTCTTCTAGCCGATGATCGTCCGATTGGAAAGGTTCGAAAAAGGAAACGGCACTGGTGATGTGACGCAGTTGCCCCAGGCGACCGCTGCGGCACAGCGACTCCATCGCGGTCGTGCGTGGATGGTGCACCCAGCCGGTCGCGTCGAGCCAATACACATTTGCTTGGCGACAAGCTTGATCGAGCTGTTGGGCTTCCGCAGAAGTGACAGTTAATGGTTTTTCGCACAACAAATGCTTGCCAGCTTGGGCCGCGGCGAGTGCCCAGTCGCTGTGTGCTGCCGGAGGTAGGGCCAGATAGACGGCATCGATTTCGTCGCTTTCCAGCAGCGTTTGGTAACCATGGAAGCCGTGTGGAATGCCAAACTGGTCGGCATACCAGCGAGCCCGCGTCGCATCCCGGCTGGCAATCCCCGTGACGATCACGCCTGGCGTTTGCTGGAGATCGGCCACCAAGCGACGCGTGATTCGCCCGGTACCCAAAACGCCAAACCGCAGTGGCGCCGTCGAGGACGACTGCTGGCCCTGCGGGGGATCTCCAATCGTGGGATTATTAGTATCGCTGCCGCCAGTCTCTTGATCGTTATGCATTGCGTTTTTAGCTTGCCAATCCTGCGTAGAGGGTCCAACCTGCGATCACCAGCATAGCTATCGCGCTCAACCAGAGACAGGCGTCCCACCAGGAGTTGCTGGCGTCGTTTGCTGGCGAGCTGGGCGTTCTCTTGGTGCCTGTTTGGTGATAGCGAAAGTAGAGCGCGGCGATTGCCAGCAGGGGCAGCATCAGTGCTTGCGCGAACAGGCCGACGCCGATCAGGCGTGCTGGGTTTGGGTAGGTGAGTAGCATTAAGATCGCCAGCACTGGGACAACGCCACAGAGCCTGCGCTGCCAGCGATTTACGCTGGCTGTGTCTTCACCGATGATCCCCGTCACGCGCAACCAGTCGGCAAACGCGTGGGACTGGCCCGCCGTGATCACCAGCAAGCTGCTCAGTAGGACGAGGATCGCCAGGGCCAGCCAAGCATGAGCAAGTCCGCTGGAAAGTGTCGGAATCAGAACGGCTGATAACGTTCTGATCAGATCGTTGGCTGCGGGCACTAGGCCCCAACGCGGCAAGATCGCGGCGCCCAGCAGATAAAAAGCTAGCGTGGCCAAGGTGGTAAAGCTGATCGACGTCCAGGTGTTGAAATGCAGCCAGGCCTTCCAACGGGACGAGCGGTCCGCTTGCTCGTTAGTCGCGTTTACGCTGGGCTCTGGCTCGTGACGCTGGCACCAATACGGAAACAGCACGAGTTCCAGCGAGCCGACGCCGACTAGGCAACAGGCGGCCCACGCGATTTCAAATGCCGGTTCGCCTGTTGCAGCGATGGGAAAGCGAAGGGTCAATCCGGACGCGATTTCTCCTGCCGAAATTGCGAACTGGGGCTGGCTCTGCAAGCCGAAGAACAGTGCCATGAGCAACCCCAAGCTGACCGCCACCACAACGATCGCCACTCCCGACAACCAACGAGGCGGTGGCAAAACGAGCAGCAGGGAGCCAACGGCGACCAGCAGGCTTGACCAAAGTAGGGCGTCGGCCGGTGAGCGAATGCGGCGTTGCCCATCCACTTCGGTGGCATATTTCCGATTGTAATCAGTTTGCAGTTTCTCCACGGCCGCCTCCAAACCCGCCGCTTTTTTCGCCGCAAGTGCTGCTGAGTCGCTATCGGAAACACTCGCAGGCGAACTGGTGACCGGTTGCAATCGCGAACGGCTGGCCTGCCCTTCTTGGGCGATTTTTAGCAGCGCCAACCCATTGTAATCACGGCCAATCTCGGTCACCGGGACGGCGACCGCCAAGCCGCTGCCGGCACCACCAATCAAGCCTCCCAGTTGGCAAATGCTGGCCAGCCACATCAAGCCCCAGCACCAGACCAGCCAATTTCCTCGGCCCGCGATAGCCGGTCCCGGCACTTCAGCAAACGCCGCCAGGCTAGTGCGGCCATGGATCAACGCGTAGCGGGCCAGCTCAAATTGGATAAAGCCTCTCAGCAAGCAGCTGATCACGATTAGCCAAATTAAGCGAAATCCCGACATTCCCCCGACCTGTGTGATTGTGACCACCGCACTCCAGCTGACCGCTGAGACTGTGACTAGGCTGGCCGGGCCCAACAGACGCAGCAAGTTTGCCAATTTGGACGTATGCTCACGCGGTTGCGACAGGTTTTTGGCAGGATCGTTCATAAAGCTTTCTAGCGAAATGGTCGTCGGTCGCGTACAGTATTCCGGAAGATCAATATCCGCTCCTCTCGTGCCGAACAATAGGCCTGAAAAATGATTATTGGCGTACCGCGTGAAGTAAAAATGGACGAGTATCGTGTCGCCATGTTGCCTGTCGGAGTCGAGGAATTGACGCAACGTGGCCATACGGTGTTAATCGAAGCGGGAGCCGGCTTGGGTTCAGGGCTTGCCGATCACGCGTATCTCCGAGCTGGTGCCAAATTGGTGGCCAGCGCGGCTGAAGTTTTTGCGCAGGCCGAGTTGATCGTCAAAGTTAAAGAGCCGCAACCCGAAGAGTGGCCATTGATTCGGCCCGGCCAAACCCTGTTTACCTACTTTCATTTCGCGGCCAGTTGTGACTTAACCACGGCGATGGTTGAATCGGGCGCAAACTGCTTAGCCTATGAGACGTTGCGAGATCACCTCGGACGGCTCTCCTTGTTGACGCCGATGAGCGAAGTTGCCGGCCGGATGAGCATCCAAGAGGGGGCTAAATTTCTTGAGCGCCCGCAGATGGGTCGCGGCATCTTGCTGGGCGGTGTCCCCGGGGTTCCTCCCGCGCACATCACGATCTTGGGAGGTGGCATCGTGGGGGCCAACGCGGCTCGCATCGCGGCTGGTTTCCAAGCCGATGTGGCTATTCTCGACGTGAATCTCGATCGCCTGCGGTATCTCGACGATACCATGCCGGCCAACGTCAACGTGTTGTTCAGTGATCGCCACATGATCCTCGAACAGCTCAAAGTGGCCGACTTGGTGGTCGGTTCGATTTTGATTCCAGGTGCCAAAGCGCCGCATCTCGTACGACGTGAAGACCTGCGGTTGATGAAGCCCGGCAGCGTGGTCATTGACGTGGCGATCGATCAGGGAGGTTGCTTTGAAACGAGTCGACCGACGACGCACCAGGAACCGACTTACATTGTCGACGAAGTGGTGCATTATTGCGTGACCAACATGCCCGGCGCAGTTGGCCGCACCAGCACGTTTGCCCTCTGCAACGCAACTTTGCCGTACGTCATGCAATTGGCCACGCGGGGCATCCAAGACGCTGTGCACAACGTGCCGGCAATTACCGAGTCGGCAAACATCATGGCCGGCAAAGTAACCTATCGGCCGGTTGCCGAAACATTCGACATGCCTTACCACCCCGTCGCAGCATAATCGATGCCTTCACAAACACGGCCGCCGCAAACATTGCAATGGATCGGCGATGAAACGGGTCACCTTCGACTGATTGATCAGACCCGTTTGCCGACAGCACTGGAAATGCTCGACTGTCAAACGGTGGAGCAGGTGTGGCA
The DNA here is from genome assembly GCF_052161645.1 of Kothea flammea. Taxonomy (GTDB): domain Bacteria; phylum Planctomycetota; class Planctomycetia; order Pirellulales; family Pirellulaceae; genus Laterigemmans. Next base: position 7,465,987 of record NZ_CP197414.1, on the reverse strand, counting down.
AGCGATTCGTCAACTTTCGGTCCGTGGTGCGCCGGCGATCGGTATTGCGGCGGCCTATGGAGTTGTTTTGGCAGCCAAAGCCGATCCCAGTCCCGCCGGGTTGCTTTCCGCGATTGATTATTTAGCAACCAGCCGGCCGACGGCGGTCAATTTGTTTTGGGCATTGGATCGTCTGCGTCCGCTGGTCGAGACATCTTCTCCGGCTGAGTTGCTGGCCGAAGCGATTGCCATTCATGATGACGATCGTCAGTTATGTCGGCGGATTGGTCAACACGGTGCTCCGTTGCTGGCTGCTTGCCAAGGAGTGATCACCCACTGCAACGCGGGCGGATTGGCGACCAGCGAATATGGCACGGCGCTCGGCGTGATCTATGCGGCGCACAGTGTTAATCCAGCACTGAAAGTTTACGCGGATGAAACCAGGCCGTTGCTGCAAGGTGCTCGCTTAACAGCTTGGGAATTGAGTCAAGCGGGAGTCGACGTGACGGTTATCTGTGATTCGATGTCTGCCCAAGTCATGCGCGAGGGGCGGGTGGGAGCCGTGGTGGTTGGAGCGGACCGGATTGCAGCTAACGGCGACGCCGCGAACAAAATTGGCACTTATGGTTTGGCCGTGCTAGCCAAATATCACAACATTCCCTTTTATGTGGCTGCACCACATAATACGTTCGATTTAACCTTACAATCGGGCAGTGAGATTCCGATTGAATATCGCGCTGACGAGGAAATCACGCAACCTTTCGGCACCACAACCGTTCCCGCCGGCGTGGCCGTCTACAACCCGGCCTTTGACGTCACGCCCGCCGAGCTAATCGCGGCGATCATCACGGACAAGGGTGTCGTCAAACCACAGCAAATCACCGCCAGCTTCTTAGGGTAAAGCGATTGCAATGTAGAGCGATTGTCCCCAATCGCTTGCGCGGCTCAAAACAATGTAGAGCGATTGCTCCCAATCGCTTGCAAGAACCACAAACAGCTGGGGACAGCGGTTCTACAATTGTTGCGAAGTTTTTTTGATATCATGTAGTCTGTTGGTTATTTGGATCCCGTGTTGGTGGGCGGAAATTAACGATGTGTGGGCAAGCGATACGGCTGTGGCTGCTGACGACTCTCTGCTGCGTGCTGTCCCAAATGGGCTGGGCGGTTGCTGATGCCCAAGACCCCAGCGTCTCCTTCAGCTCCGATGTGCTGCCAATCTTGCGACAGCACTGCTACGAGTGTCACGACGGCGATAAGCAAACTAGCGGCTATCGAGTCGATGTGCGTCGGCAAGCGATTGCCGGAGGGGAGTCGGGCAGCGTCGGGATCTTGCCCGGCGACCCCGAGCAGAGCGAGTTGCTGCTCCGCGTGATCAGTGACGACGATGATCAACGCATGCCCCCCGCGGGCCCACTGGCCAGCAGCGAAATCGACATCCTCCGCCGCTGGATCGAACAAGGTGCCGAATGGCCCGCTGAGTTGGCGAATGAGGAGCAGAATCCGGCTGACCACTGGGTTTTCCAGCCCCCCTCGCGACCCGCGATTCCTCGGGTCAGCGATCCAGCTTGGTGCCGCAACCCGATCGATCGTTTTGTCTTGAAAAACTTGGAAGCGAACCAGCTGAGTCCCTCACCGACGGCTGACAAGATCACGCTTTGCCGTCGCCTCTATTTGGATCTGACCGGTCTGCCTCCCACGCCGGAGCAAGTGGATGCGTTCGTGCTTTCCGATGCGCCCGACGCTTATCTGCGACTGGTTGATCAATTGTTGGCATCTCCCCAGTTCGGTGTTCGCCATGCGTTGCCCTGGCTCGACGCGGCCCGCTATGCCGACAGCGATGGCTATGAGAAAGATAAACAACGTCCCATGTGGTTTTATCGCGATTGGGTGATCAACGCTTTTAATGCGGATTTGCCTTATGATGTTTTTATCAAACATCAAATTGCCGGCGATCTTATCGAAGGAGCCGATCAAACCAGCCGCGTGGCCACCGGATTTGTCCGCGGTTCGATGATTAACGAAGAAGGTGGAGCGGATCCGGAACAGTTCCGGATGGAGGGGATGTTCGATCGCATGGATACCCTCGGCAAGGCGGTGCTGGGGTTAACGATCAGCTGTGCCCAATGTCATAATCATAAGTTTGATCCCATTAGCCAAGAAGAATACTTTCAGTTGATGGCTTTTCTTAATAGCGATCACGATGCCAATTTGCCGGTCTACACTGCCGAACAACGGCAGCAACGCGGAGCAATCCTCAGCGAAATTGAAGGCATTGAACAGGAGTTGCGCGCGGTCAAGCCAGATTGGAAAGAGCTGGCGAGCCAGTGGGCGACCAGTCAGTTGAGCGACGCCAGCACCTGGACGGTCGTGCCTGCTGACTGGGACGAAAATGCTTCGGGCGGACAGAAATTTCTGGACCTGGGAGATGGTTCGTTATTGGCCCAAGGCTACGCGCCGACCAAATCAAGCCCCACATTTACGTTACGGTTAGGCCCCGAAGCTTTGCCCCTCAGCGGATTGCGGCTGGAGTTGTTAACGCATCCCAACCTGCCGCACCTGGGACCCGGGCGTTCCATCTTTGGCACCGCCGCACTATCGGAGATTCGCGTGCGGGCGACTCCGCTGGGTGAAAATGCCGGCGAACCATATGACATTCGTTGGCAGACCGCCACGGCCAACGTGGAGCCGACGGCGGCCCCACTTCCCGCTGTCTACGATGATCGTGGCAAACAACAACGTGTAACCGGACCGGTGGCGATGGCGATCGATGGCGACCCCTCAACCGCCTGGGGCACCGACATCGGGCCGGGACGTCGCAACCGAGATAGCCAAGCGGTGTTCGTACCCAGCGAGCCGATTGTGGGCGGTCCCGATGGGGTCGAACTGTTGATCACGCTGACGCAAAATCATGGCGGCTGGAACAGCGACGACAACCAAAGTCATAACTTGGGGCGGATTCGTTTTGCCGTCACGGGAGTCGACGCACCCCAAGCCGATCCCTTCGACTCTCCGCTGCGCGAAGCGATTTCAGTTCCCGCATCACTGCGATCCGAAACGCAGTGGAATCTACTGTTCTCAGCTTGGCGACAAACCGTTGAAGCTTGGGCGCCGGCCAACGCCGAGATCGAACAGCTTTGGAATCAACATCCTGAACCTGAGTCGCAATTGGTGTTAGTGGCTCGCCAACAACCTCGCGAAACATTTATCTTAAAACGAGGTGACTTCCTCAGCCCCACTCGCAGCGTCCAGCCGGGCGTGCCAGCTGTCCTCAACCCGCTGCCGGAAACCGGTGACACAGGGGGCCCACGAGATCGACTTGCCTTGGCTGAATGGCTCGTCGCCGATGATGCGCCGACCACATCGCGAGCGATCGTCAATCGGTTGTGGCAAACCTACTTTGGATTGGGGCTGGTAGAGACGCCGGAAGACCTGGGATTGCAAAGTCCGCCACCGAGCCACCCTGAATTGCTCGACTACTTGGCGGTCGAATTGCAAGAAAGCGACTGGAGTCGCAAACATCTCCATCGTTTAATTGTCACCAGCAGCACTTATCGCCAACAAGCGTTGTTGGATGCCGAGTTGCAAGAGCGCGATCCGGTAGCCCGGCTGCTCAGCCATCGTTCGCGTCAGCGTCTGCCCGCCGAGATGATTCGCGACGTGGCATTATCTGCCAGCGGGTTGTTGAATCCGCAAATTGGCGGACCACCCTGCTATCCGCCCTTACCCGATTGGATGCTAAAACCGCCTGTCAGTTACGGACCCAAGAATTGGTACGAATCTCAAGGTGGTGATCGTTACCGTCGTGGCTTATATATTCATCGTTATCGATCGTTGCCATACCCGTCACTGCAAGTATTTGATGCTCCCAACGGGGATGCTTCCTGCGTGCGTCGTTCGCTCAGCAATACGCCATTGCAGGCTCTGACGACGCTGAACGATCCAACCTTCAACGAAGCGGCTCGCGCGCTGGGCTGTCGTTTGATCGAAGAGTTGCCGGAAGGTTCTGACCAAGCTCGTTTGGAACGTGCCATGCGGCTGTGCGTCAGCCGTTTGCCGGATGCGGAGGAGCTTGGCATTTTAAGCGATCTGCTGGTAGCCCAACGTGAACGATTGGCCTCCGGAAGTTTGTCGGCTGAGGAGATTCTAGCTGAGCGGACAGTGCAGTTTGACAGCTCCGATGCGCGGCGGAATGCCGCGCTGTGGACGCTGGTGGCTCGGGTTATTTTGAATCTTGATGAGGTGATTACTAGGCCTTAGAAACTTTCGGCGGAGCGAAAGGCGACTATACTTTCGGCGGAGCGAAAGGCGACTATGGGGATTAATTTTTATGTGCGGTAGGTTTAACTTGCGAACTTCTGCCACGGGGATTGCCGAGTGCTTTCTGCCGGGGTTGGATCCGGCCAATTTGCCGCAGTTACAACCGCGTTATAACATCGCCCCGACACAGTGGGTGCCGGTCGTTGTGGAGCGAGAGGCGGATCGCGAGACACAACCGGCGCGGCGGCTGGAGTTGTTTCGTTGGGGTTTATTGCCACCATGGGCCGACTCACTGTCGATTGGCAGTCGCATGATTAACGCCCGCAGCGAAACAGTTACTGAGAAACGTTCTTTCAGCGGGCCTTTCAAATCTCGACGTTGCATATTGCCAGCCAACGGCTATTACGAATGGCAGAAAACCGAATCTGGTAAGCAACCTTACGAATTTTCATTGGCTTCAGGCGGCTTGTTGGCAATGGCCGGGTTGTGGGAAGTTAATCGCCGCGCGGGCGAACCAGGGCAAACCATTCACTCATGCACCGTGCTGACCACTGCCGCGAATCAGCTGGCCGCTACCGTACACGACCGCATGCCGGTGTTGCTCGATGAAGCGGCCGTGGAACTTTGGCTGGATCCACAATTCGAAAACATTGCCGCTTTGCAAAACTTGTTGCGCGCGGCTCCCGATGATTGGCTGGTTAAGCGACCGGTTAATAAGCAACTGGGAAACGTCAAGAACGAAGGCCCCGAATTGCTTCAGCACTCTTCTTGACTGCGATGAATTTCCACCGGTGGATATTGGCCCGGGCCTGCTTGATAAGCTTCGTCGAGCAATGCCTCGAATTCAGCTCGCGTCTTGATCCGAGTAAACCGTAAACGGATCTCAGCAAAACGAGGATGGCAGGCAGAGTATTTAATTGCGAACTTGCGCATCAGCAACGGTGCTCGCTCAACACCATAAGTCTGTTCCATCAAGCTGAGGTGTTCGCGGATCAACGTGGCTTGCGTCGGCAAATCGGGCGGAGGCGGTAAGGGGAGACCACGGCCGAGCGCTCTGGCTTGAGAAAAGATCCATGGGTTACCAATGGATCCCCGCGCCACGGTGACTCCGTTGACTCCCGTTTGTTCGATCATTCGCCAACAATCGGCCGCGGTGAAGAGATCGCCGCTGCCCAGCACGCTCAGCCGACCGTCGACATGTTTGACCACATCGCTGAGGAACTCCCAGCGGCTGGGGCCCACGTAACGCTGTTCGACCGTGCGGCCATGGACCGTAACGGCGGCCAGCCCAGCAGCGATCGCGCCGTCAAGAATTTGGAAAAAATGATCGCGAGACTCGGCTGAATCATCAATGCCGCGACGCATTTTTACCGTTACGGGGATCGACGCTGGAACGATATCGCGGGTGCGACGCATAATGTCGATGGCAACCTCGGGTTGGGAGAGGTGAAATCCGCCCCGACATCGTCCCAGCACTTTCTTGACCGGGCAGCCGAAGTTAATGTCAATCACGTCAAACCCGGCGGCTGCCAATCGTTCCGCCCCGGCGGCAAATTGGGCCGGTTCGGCTCCCATCAACTGTCCGCCGACGGGGTGCTCTTCGGGATCGATGGCGAGAAAATGCTTGGTTTTTCTCCGCTCGTTTAAAGCCAGCAGAAATTGGTCCAGCATCACCTCACACAGGCAGTAGGAAGCCCCGTGGCGGCGCGAAATGACCCGCATTGGCAGGTCGCTATACCCGGATAGGGCGGCACCCACGATCGGGAAACCAATCTTCAGCGGTCCGATCATCAGATCGGCCGGTGCTGGCTGTTGCGTTGGCGAAAGTGTGTTCGACATAAAATCTAGCTTCGCGTGGGAGGCTATTCTGCCCGGCAGCCAAGAGGGTAAACTGAGGGGCAGCAAAAAAAGTATCTGCCCCCATCCTGCCAGTGTTTCGTAAATCCCTGGCAGCGTTGGTTTTGTATCTTAGCTGTCTGGGATAAGCGATGTTCCGTTGCTTGGTTTGTTTCGTGTTTTGTGTCTTGGCAGTTGCTGTATCAACCGCGATCGGTAAGGAGAGAACGTTGAAGATTGAATCGAGAGTTTGGGGGGCCACCCATGACGGTCGCGAGGTCCACTTGTTTACTATGACCAACTCCCACGGTAACTCAGTCGAGATGACCAACTGGGGAGCCACGATCGTAACAGTCAACGTGCCGGATCGCGATGGTCAATTGGCGAATGTCAATTTGGGCTTTTCCGAATTGGCAGGCTATTTGCAGCGCCACCCTTTCTACGGATCGACTGTGGGTCGGTTTTGCAATCGAATCGGCGAGGGACGATTTTCACTCGACGGTAACGAGTATACGTTAGTACAAAATAACAGCGGTAATCATTTGCATGGCGGAACCGTTGGTTTCGATGCCCAGCTTTGGTCGGCTGAAACGATTGCCAATGATGATCGTGTCGGTGTGCGTTTCAAATTGATCAGCCCCGACGGGCAGGAGGGTTACCCCGGAACGTTGGAGGTCACGGCCGAATACACTTGGGACGACGAAAACCAACTGGCTTATACCTTTACGGCGACAACCGATAAACCGACCGTGGTTAATTTAACCAATCACGCTTATTGGAATTTGTCTGGCGTGGGCAGCGGCAAAATTACCGGGCACGTGCTGGAACTGGAAGCCGACCAATCGTTAGACGTTAATGAGACTCTGGTCCCCACCGGGCGGATGCTGGAAGTCGACGACACACCCCTCGATTTCCGCAGTCCCTGCCCGATCGGCGATGCGATTGATCAGTTGCCGGCGACGAAGGGATACGACCATTGCTTTGTGGTCCGGGGCAAGAAGGGGACGTTGCGGGCGGCGGCCCGGGTGGTCGATCCAAAATCGGGACGAACCATGGATGTCTGGACCACTCAACCGGGTGTCCAGCTCTACACGGGAAATCATCTCGGTGGTAATGAATCCTCAAACGGTTTGGGGAGTCACGAAGGGTTTTGTTTGGAAACCCAGCACTATCCCGACGCGCCCAATAAGTCCGAGTTCCCCTCGACTCGACTCAACCCGGACCAAACCCTAACGGAAACTACGGTACATCGGTTTGGGATTGAGTAGAATAAGGTTAGCGGTTTTGGCGCTAGCCCCCGTCAGCGGTTTTGGCGCTAGTTCCCGTTGGCTGCACATGATCACTCGATTCAACCGATAACCGCCCCAAAACGGCTAACGGTTTTTGAATTGACACTAAATTTCCCCTCCTTCATCCCACCCCGTGCTATGCGTCCTGCATTCCAAGTCATCCGTTACCGGAGTCGGCAAGCGCAGCATCAACAAATGTTGTCATCCGCCGTGTGCAAACCCAACCGTGGTTTAAACGCGATGCAGCTGGCGGTTGCTTTACTGGCCGTGGTCGCTCTGACTTTTGCTTTGCCAGCCGGGAATACCGCGGCAGCTGAGGGGGCGGCTGGGGAGATTGACTTTAATCGAGACATTCGGCCGATTTTGGCGTCGCACTGTTTTAAGTGTCACGGTCCGGACGAGGGCACGCGAGAAGCCGGTTTGCGATTGGATACGGCGGAGGGCGCGGCCGAAGATCTGGGAGGTTATCAGGCGGTTGTACCCGGTGACCCCGCAGCCAGCGAGTTGATTCTCCGGGTGCGGCACGAGGACCCTGACCTCCGCATGCCCCCGGTCGATGGTCCGCATCCCCTCGATGATGCGCAAGTTGAGTTGCTGGAACGCTGGGTCAAGGCGGGCGGCCAGTTCTCTAGCCACTGGGCGTTTGAGCCACCGCAACTTGTCCCGCCTCCTCTCGACGACGCAACCACCATCACGGCTGACGCGTGGTCGCGAGATCCGGTCGACAGTTATGTACGCCAGCGGTTGAGCGAACAAGAGCTGGCCCCCAACGTGTCGGCCGATCGGTTGACTTTGGTACGTCGGGTCTATTTAGATTTAACCGGGCTGCCACCTACGCCGGCTGAGGCGGATCGTTTCCTCCAAGACGAATCGCCGATGGCTTACGCTAAGTTGGTCGATCGTTTGTTGGCTGACCCGGCGAATGCCGAACGGCAAACCCGCGTCTGGATGGACTTGGCTCACTACGCCGACACGAATGGCTATGAGAAAGATCGGCCGCGAACCATTTGGCCATATCGTGATTGGGTGATCAATGCGTTGGCTGACGATATGCCTTTTGATCAGTTCACGATTGAGCAATTGGCTGGTGATATGTTGCCCAACCCGACGCGTTCGCAGCGAATCGCTACTGGGTTCTTGCGCAACACGATGCTCAACGAGGAAGGGGGAATTGATCCCCTGGAATTTCGTTATTTGGCCATGGTCGATCGGGTGCACACCGTCGGTACCGTGTGGTTGGGGATGACGACTGGTTGTGCCCAGTGTCACACACATAAGTACGATCCAATTACGCACACCGATTACTTTGCCCTGATGGCATTATTAAATAACGCCGACGAGCCGGAGGTGGTGGTTGCCGATCAAGAAGCATCACGACTGCGAGCCCAGTATGATCAGGAACTGGACTCGCTTTACACAACCTTGAAAGATCAATTTGGCCCAGAACCATATGAGCCAGCCTTACAAGCTTGGATTGCCGCGCAACAAACTGCTTTGGTTGATTGGCAAGTGCCCCAGCCGAGCGGACTCGAAAGCACGCTGCCGAAACTGCGTTGGCAGGAAGACGGTTCGATCTTTGCCGATGGTGATGCCACCAAGCGTGATGAGTATCGCTTGATTTATGATGCTCCCGCTGGCGATGTCGAATTGAATGCGATTCGCTTGGAAGTGCTGCCCGACCCAAGATTACCTGCCGGCGGTCCGGGGCGGAGTTATTACGAAGGCCGGCGGGGTGACTTTTTTCTCAGCGAACTGCGGGTGTTGGTTGATGGTCAACCGGTTGAGCTGCGGGACCCGTCCCACAGCCATGGCAGCCTCAGCATCGGTTCGGGAGGTGCTGCGGCAACGAATGTGATCGACGGCGATGCATCGACAGGCTGGAGCACCTCCAGCCGACCGGGACAGCCACATCGCTGGGTGGCGAATCTGACCACGCCGATTGCAGTCGGGGCAAAGGTGGAGGTCAGCATGTTGTTTGAACGCCACTTTGCCGCCAGCCTGGGTCGTTTTCGCCTCTCCTTCGCCAAGGTCGCACAGCCAATCGCTGCGGCGCCGTTACCAGCAGATTTGCAAACGCGTTTGTTGGCGGGTGAGCCTATCGAAGGTGAATTTTACGAGCAACTGGCGAGGGCTTTTCTGCGCGATGTGCCGCAATTGGCCGAAGCACGCAAGCCGCTGGAAGCCAAACTCAACTCGCGGCCTCAGCCAACTTCGACCTTGGTGTTGCGCGAGCGTGCCGACGATAACAGGCGGTCGACCTTTCGGCACCATCGTGGTGAATACTTGCAGCCCAAAGAAGAGGTGACAGGGGCAATCCCCGATGTGCTGCGAAAATATCTTTCCGATCGTTTCGGTGATTCCGGGCCCAGCAATCGTTTGGATTTCGCGCAGTGGTTGGCCAGCAGCGATAATCCACTGGTCGCTCGGGTGACGGCCAATCGTGTTTGGCGAACCATGTTCGGCAGCGGTTTGGTGCGGACGGCGGGAGACTTTGGTACGCAATCAGAACCTCCCGTGTATCCACAGGTGTTAGATCATTTAGCGATCGACTTTATGCAAACCGGTTGGTCGCTGAAACGATTGCAACGGCGAATTGTGATGTCGAGTGTTTATCAACAATCGTCTCACGCCGATGCAGCGCGTCGCAATCAAGACTTGGATAATCGGTTGTTATCCCGTGGTCCGCGGTTTCGCGTCGATGCTGAGATGATTCGTGATGCGGCGCTCGTTGCCAGTGGCCGCCTGTCTGCGGAAATTGGTGGACCCAGTGTTTATCCACCGCAGCCAGCGTCGGTGACCGGAATGGCGTACGGTTCGCCAGCTTGGAAAACCAGTCCTGGTGGTGATCGCTATCGCCGCTCGCTCTATACCTTTGCCAAACGTACCGCACCCTTTGCGGCTTACACCGTGTTTGATGGGCCAACCGGCGAGTCATGTTTGCCGCGCCGCGATCGCAGTAATACTCCCTTGCAGTCGTTGACTTTGCTCAACGATCCGATGTTGTTGGAATTGGCCACCGCCACCGCCAACGAAGCCTTGCGTGATATCACTGGTAACGCCAATGGCGATTCTCAACTTGTAAGCGACGAACAGGACCAAAGTCAGCGAACCGCGGCGATTGCCGAGACGATCTTTCGCCGCGTCCTCACCCGTCAACCGACGGCGTTCGAATTGGAACAAATATGTGCCTTCTATGAGCGGCAATTGGCGACCAACAGCGGCCCGCGAGAACCGGCTGACGAGGTCGCCGGATGGACGCTCGTGGCGCGGGCTCTCATGAATACTGACGAAGCAATCACCAAGGAGTGACTCACGATGTTGACTTCACCTTTAGTCCAACGGACTCGTCGCCAATTGTTCCAAGATTGTGGTGTGGGGCTGGGCAAGATCGCACTCGCTTCGTTGCTGGCGCCGACGGGCAAACTGTTTGCCAGTGATAATTCAGCAGCGTCAGGTATAGCAGCGGCCCAAGCTCTCGCAGGCCAAGATCTAGCGACTCAGGGGGGCGCGTTGCGAGCTTTGCATCATCCGCCGCGGGCCAAGCGGGTGATCTTTCTCTTTATGGCCGTCGCGCCGAGTCAGTTGGATCTGTTTGACTTTAAACCCAAACTGCATGAGCTGGCTGGCAAGCCAATTCCCCCTTCGGTGATCGAAGGCCAGCGTTATGCTTTTATCCAGCCCGATGCGGCCGTTTTGCCACCTCAGTTTAAGTTTGCCAAACATGGTGAATCGGCCGCCGAAATTTCTGAGATGTTGCCTCATACCGCGAAAGTGGTTGATGAGTTGGCAATCCTGCGGGCGGTCCACACCGATCAGTTCAACCATGCTCCCGCTCAGCTTTTCGTAAACACCGGCAGCCCGTTGCCGGGACGCCCCGCCATGGGAGCTTGGCTGAGCTACGGGATTGGCAGTGAGACCAGCGACTTGCCGGCGTTCGTGGTGATGGAGAGTAACGGTAGCCTCAGCGGGGGTGCTGCCATGTGGTCTAACGGCTTCGTTCCCGGCCAGCATCAAGGAGTCCCGTTTCGCTCCAGCGGTGATCCCATTCTGCATGTCTCCAATCCGTCAGGCGTGGATGCGAACGCACAGCGCGCGAGTCTTGATTTGATCTCGGCTCTGAACCAGCAACGTCTCGAGACCACCGGAGACCCCGAAATTGCCGCGCGAATTCAAGCGTATGAAATGGCTTATCGAATGCAGTCGGCGGCTCCCGAATTGATGGACCTCTCTCAAGAATCGGCTGCCACTTTCGCCCTTTATGGAGCCGAGCCGGGGAACGCCGGGAAAGCATTTGCCAACAACTGCTTGTTGGCTAGGCGGATGGCCGAGCGGGGTGTGCGTTTTATCCAAGTCTATCACGCCGGCTGGGACCATCATTCCAACGTGGCGGGCGGCCTGCGTGGTGCCTGCGGTCAAACCGATCAAGCGTGCGCAGCGCTGATCACCGATCTCCGCCAACGTGGTCTGCTCGATGATACGCTTGTTGTCTGGGGGGGTGAGTTTGGACGCACTCCCATGGTCGAAGCCAGCGCGGCGCTGGGACGTTCGGCTGGCCGCGATCATCACCCGCAAGCGTTCACGATGTGGATGGCAGGTGGTGGTGTCAAGCCTGGCCAGACCATCGGCGCCACCGATGACTTAGGTTTTCATCCCACCGAGGATGCCGTGCACGTGCACGATATTCAAGCCACGATCTTACACTTGCTCGGCATCGATCACGAGCGTCTAACGTTCACGCACGCGGGACGCCCTTATCGTTTGACCGACGTGCATGGCGAATTGATTAGCAAGTTGATTTAAGCACGAAAGCGACTATCTTCTCCGGCCGTATCGTCTACCAGCGTTTCTCGCTTTGCCCTGCATTGCCTTGTTGGCAATCGCATTGGCCGCCGCTGAGGCCATCGCATGGACGAGCACATGCGTCATCGGGTGTCGAGCCACACGGGCCAAACCGGAACCAGCAGTTTCCAAACTCGACGGAGCAAATTGATGCTGCTGTCGCATGCGTTCCCAGATCGAATCCAGGGTATCACGGCCATCTCGAGCTAGTTCAAGATCACGCGCGACATCCAGCGAGTCGCTGAATTGACTGCGTGAACTATCATATCCGGCGGAGCGAAAACGTTGCTGAAGTTGCCCCAAGGCATGCAGATGATTGGCCAACCAATCGATGCGTTCTTGCCGGGCTACCGCTTCAGTGTTGGCGCTGCGAAATTGTTGATCGAGGTGATCGAGGCGAGCGATAATTTGATCATCCCGCGGGTCCAAGGTTTGCTGGGCGCGGGCGACCAATGCTTTTCGGTCGCTGCGAGCGAGCCAATTTCTCAGGTATTCAATCGCCTCGCTGTAGTAGCTTCCTTGCGGGTCGGCGGTTGTGGTCAATTCGCTGTTCAACGCCCTGAGTTCCGTCTCCACAGCGGCCAGCGCTTCCAAGTCGGCTTGGTGGGTGGCATCAGCACGTTCCACGGTTTCGATTTTAGCCGGCAAGCCCAGTTTGGCAGCCAACTCATCGCGTTGTTTTGCTAGCTCACTCATCACAGCGTCAAACGCCTGTTGGTCTTGAGCAATCAGTTTGCGAACATGCTCGGGCGTCTGCTTCAGGTATTCGTAGCTGGTGCGCGCCGCGGGGAATTCAATCAACTTGCTGACCCAGCGATCGAGGCGACGGGTCATTCCGCGATAGCCGTACTGGGGCGTGCCTAGTCCTCGCTGGTAAAGATACAAGAACAGGCTGCATTCTTCATAAGCGGGCAGTTTCTGTAACGCTTCATGCTCGATCTCTTCCAGCGATCCCTCGGCCCGTTCCAATGCTGCTTCGGCTTCGGCAGCACGTTCGGTGAGTTTGCGAAAATCGGCGTCTTGGCTCAGCTGTTCGGCAAGTTGTTCTGCTAATTGTTGCTGGGCATCCATGGCTTCGTCGAGAGCGGTCGTCGACTGGACCGCCCGCTCGTCGGCTGCTGTTCGCCGTTGTTCCAATTGCTCAATTTGCGTTTGCAATCTGGCAACATGGTCGGCTTGGCGAAGCATGATCTGCTCAATGCCGTGGCGAACTTCGCTGGAGGTCGAACTGATTGCTGCGGGTGTCAGCTCTGGGAGATAATAGGCGGCTAGATCATTCAGCGATTCGTGCTGTTGCGAAGTGATCGATTGCAATGCCCCGCCAGCCGCGGTGGCGGTGGTTCGCGCATCGGCCAGGGCGGCTTGCGCGTCTTGGTAGGCACGCTGGATCTGTTGTGAGACGATGGGACCGGAGAGCGGCATAGCACATTACCACGGGAAGGGGGCGAATGCTGAAAAGCACAAACCCCAAACGACAGCCGAGATGAGTAGGCAAGCGGCGATGAAACCGATGATCTTCGCTCTTCGAATCCAGCCGTGCGCGAACAATAGACTAAGCGAAAAAGCGGGGGGGTGGTACTGGTGGCGATTGGAAAAATAGGTTTCAATCGCCACGTCGATTTCCGCCGCCGTGACGCGATCTCCCGACAGTTGAGCCGTCCTCAGCAGTTTTTCGCGGAGCTCCGCTCGCACCGTATCTCTCGCTAAAGCCTGTTCAGCCGTGACGCGATCTTTACGAAGTTCACGAGCGACATCCATGACGCGAAGCATTTCCTGCAGCGATAGATCGGCTTGTGCTCCAGCCGAAGAAGACCGTCTGCCAGCCGAATTCGACATGCTGGGAGCTGGCTGAGTGCCTGACGATGTCATCGTAGTTTACGTGCGCGTGAGAAAATGAACGTGCCGGAAAAGCTGTGACGGCGGAGCACATGACGCAACCGCCTGCTGATAGCATTTTAGCAGGGCCGCACCGTTGGACCAAGCGAGTGATCATGAGAGCCAGCTGACGAAGTTTAGAATCTATCCGAAAAAACGTTAGCCGCTTTGGCGATAGCCGCGGTTCTTTTGGGTTTTCGCATAGCTTTCTAAGCTCCCTTCTCAGTTGGCTTGCCTAGAAATTGGCTTGAATTGGCCGCGATTGTAATGTCGAGCACCGCCTTGCCCGATTCGGTGGCTAACCTAATTTGCCGATCGGCCAACGCCTCAGCTTCCATAGGATCGTGGGTCACATGGAGCACAGTTACTTTTGTCCTGCGGTTTATTTCCCGCAGCATGACTTGAGCCGATTTGCGGGTCGCTGCGTCGAGTGCGCTGAGTGGTTCGTCAAGCAGCAGGACGGCGGGGCCAAAAGCGAGTGCTCGACCAAGGGCGACACGTTGCGACTCACCTCCGCTGAGACCTTTGGTGCTCCTTGTTAATAAATGCTTGATCTCCAACAAGTTGGCAAACTCTTCGACACGGTCGTTGATTGACTTGCTCGATTGCTTCCTCAGTTTCATGGCAAACTCCAGATTTTGCCTTACTGATAGGTTGGGGAAGAGGGCCAGGTCTTGTGGCACGTAGCCAATGTTGCGGTCTGCCGGCGGCCACTTCGTGATCTCGATGTTATCAATCGAGATTCGCCCCTCGCGGACTTTCCGTAAACCGCAGATCGATTCAAGAATGGTTGTTTTGCCCACCCCCGTTTTCCCCATCAGCACGGCATATTCGCCTCGTTCAACTTGAAACGATAATTGACTGAGCGAGAACGAGCCGGCGGCAACCGTGACGTTACTTATGGAGATCACCTTGAAAGTCCTCCGCCAAACCAACGCAAAACAACCAGCACCATGATTGCCATCGCCACCATTAACAGCGAGACTGCCACGGCCGAATCGAGTTGTCCCACGCTCAGTTCCAGAAACACGGTGGTGGAAAGTACTTCGGTGCGAAATCGAGTGGTGCCAGCAAAGACTAAGATGGGGCCAAATTCCCCCAAAGCGCGAGCCCAAGCAATGGTTCCCGCAGCGATGACTCCTCGCCACGCTTGCGGCATGGCTATCAATAAAAAAGCCTGGCCGCGATTGCACCCCAAGGTCCGAGCAACTTCTTCGGCTCGAGGATCGATTTGATCAAAGGTGACTCGCATCGTCCGCACCGCAAACGCGCAGGAGACCGCGAACTGAGCGAGCACCACCGCTGGCCAGCGATAGGTGACCGGGAAACCAACTTCCTCTCGCAACCATGTTTCTAACTGCCAATTCGAGTCTGGGTAGAACCATTGGCTCAAGGGGAATGGCTGATGAAAGAGAATCAAGAGGCTGAGGCCCAGTACGAGCGGCGGCAGCACGAACGGAATGTCGACAATTGTGTCAATCAAACGGCGACCGGGGAACGAATAGCGAGATAAAAGATACCCCAGCGGAGTCGCCACCCAGACTGACATAATCGCGGCCACGGTGCAGCTAGCCAGAGTTAATTTAACGGCCGCCTGAATTTCCGGCTTGAGCAGTGCCGCAACAAAATCTTCTTGAGATGTGAATAATAGATCGGCCACCAGCAACAACAAAATCAATAAGATAAAACTCGCCGATAGCCCACCAGCAATCAGAAAGAAAATTAGATCTTTCAATTGATGAAAACGATTGCGTCGCAGCGGTTGGGTCACGAAATCTATTGCCATCGCTTGGAAAGCATTGTTTGAATTGGAGCTACAGGTCGTCTAAATACTTACTTTACCCAAAACCCATGTTTGGCGTACTGCTGGAGCCCCCCGTTTGTCGATGTGATAAAACGTGCAAAGTCAAGTGCCGCGGAGGGGTTGGCCGACGACTTGAGTACCCCGACCGAAACCTGTGAATGCGCTCCTTGAAGTTCTGCAATCGGTATGAATTCCAAGTCAGGATAGGAGTGAAGGGCGGCATCATAGACGATCCCCACGTCGGCCGCTCCCACGACAATATCGTTTACCACTTCAATGACGGTTCCACGAAACGCCTCGGTTGCCTCGGCCAGGGGTTGCCATTGGCCCGTGTCCAGGAGTGCTTGTCGCGTTAGCTTTCCGATCGCTGCCGTCTCCGGGTTGGCTTGCACAAGTCGGACCTCGGAAGATATCAGGCTGGCTAGGCCTTTTACTTTCAGTGGATTGCCCTTTCGTACCGCGGCGCCGCATCGCATTTTGGCGATCGGAAAGACAGCATCGAGCAGCCCCTTCTCCTTGGCGAGTGCGAGATAGCTATCGTCCGCGGGTAAGTAGAGATCGCCCTGACCGCTCAGTTCCAGTTGAGCCAGCAATGTTTGCGAACCACCGTACTGAGTCGTGACGGATCGACCGGTTTCCAACTCGTATTCACGACGGATTGATTCCATCACGGCCTGATTGCTGGCCGCGCAGAACACTATTAACTCTCCGCTAATTTCCCTCATGGTCACAGGGGGCGATGTGTCGTCACCAGTGATGATCGTTGGCTTTTCACGGCTGGGACTCGATTCTCCTGCATACATGACCCAAACGCAGATACCCATCAGGACCAAAGATGCGAACATCATCAAGAGTGTTTTGGACATCTCACTTGAGTCCCAAGTCTAAAAAGTAGGGATCGAGTTCACCCCCTGGGTGTTCGAGCAGGCGAGCTGATTTTTGTGCTTATCGTTCACAATCTAATGGGGGCAAGCCTGAATTACAATGACGAAACATGTTTCTGCAATTTCGGATTAATTCAGCAAGAATTTGCGCTTTCGGGTATTTCCGCTGGGCTCTAGAGGCATGGTTCAGTTTCTGCAAGTGTTTGCGAATCGGGTCAAGCAAACGATCTGGGCCCAACTCGTTCTGGAGAACAGTCATGTCGAGTCGCTGGTTCTTGCCGCTCTGTGCGGCTCTATTTGTTCCTCTACCCCTCTTGGCTCAGCCAGCTCAGCCTGACGCGGCAAATGAGTCCAGTTCGACAGCTTGGACGCGCGAACGGGCGATCCGCGAACTGCAGTTCTATCCCCGCGATACTTATCTGCAGTTCGTGGTCATGCAGTTATCCACAGACGCACGGGAAGCCGCCCAAGCACAACGCCTACTTCCTCGCGTTGCCAATCCGCGTCAGATTGGTGTGCAACGTAACTCACAGGTAAATCTATACAGCATTTTCAGCGGTTCGTTGGCTGTTCAAGAGAGCTTACAGCTTGACGCGATGACGGGCGACCAAGCGAGCACTGGCGCCGAGCCGATGGTCCAACTCGATAATCTGCAGGGGCCGACAGTAAAAAGCCATCCCTGGGAAGAGATGCTGGGCGATCGACAGCCGGCTATATCGAAGTTGGCCGAGTGCGTCCCCGAAGACCATTTGTTTGTGCGATTCGAATCGGTAAGCCAGTTGCTCGATGCGCGTGCTTTGGTTGATCGATTGTACGCTTATTCGATGGGCCAAGCGAACGGCAGGATCCAATCCACAGGTGCGATGGATCGTATCCAACGACAATGGTTGATGGAAACCTCCGCACTGCTAAAACCACTTTATGATAGTGCCTTCGCTGACGTGGCAATCACCTCAAGCGACTTGTTTTTCAACGAAGGCACCGACGCGACGTTGATCATGCGATTGAAGGAGCCAGCAGCCGCTCGCGCCACTCTGAATCAATTGTTAATGGTCCAAGGGAAACAAATCCCGTCGGCAAAACTTGAAAAAGGTGTGCTGCTGGGTATCCCCTTCACGCACGTGACGACTCCCGACCGTTCCGTGCACGTCTATGCTGCTGACCTACTCGATGACTTGCACGTCCGCAGTAATTCACGTCTCGCCTTTGAAAGAATTTTGCGTACGATTCTTGGACAACCGGTCCCAGGTTCCAAGATCGCACGGCTGAGCGACAGTACCGAGTTTCGCTATGTCCGCACGCTGATGCCCCTTGGAGCTGACGAAGAAAATGGTTTCGTTTATATGTCGGATCCATTCATTCGTAATTTAATTGGTCCAGAGAAGAAATTAACCCAGCGCAACCGATTGATCTGTCGTGGTCGCCTGCAAACGCTGAGGCACGCACAGTTGCTATTCTTGACGCAACACCAACGTGAGGCAACGTCGATTGAGGATCTCCGCGCGGGCAATTGCCTTGGTAACGCCGAGATCCCCATGGAGCTTAATTGTCCATTGGGTGGCGAATATTCACTGCTTGATACTCAGCTGGGGTGCCAATGTTCGCACCATGGCTCGATCGAGTCGATGGTGCCCACGTGTGAGATACCACTGCAACAAATTCCCTCCTCGCAAGCCGCTGAGTATGAACAGTTTGTGGAGTCGTACAGTCGTTATTGGCGAACGTTCTTCGATCCCATCGCCATCCGGATTCAGGTGCAGCCCAAGCGTTACCGGGTGGAGACGATCGTGCTGCCACTGATCAATAACTCCATTTACTCCAGTCTTGTATCCGTGCTGGGAGGCCAGCCCGAACCGCTTGATTCCTTGCCGGTACCCGAAACCAATATTGCCAGTTTGTCTTTGCGGCTGAATAAATATCAGTTGCTGGAGCAAATGGGGATCGCCAGACCAGCACCCAAGTCGGGCGACCTGGCGGTAGACCTAATTCAGCCACCGTCGCCCGAGCAGGTTCAAACGGCAGACATTAGTCAGGCGTTGGCGGGAATTGCTTTAGGTTTGCACAATCACCACAGCGCTTTCAATCGTCTGCCACCGCGACCTGAGCTAGGTAAAGATCTGGCGGCCGATCGTCGACTAAGCTGGCGTGTCGCGATTTTACCCTTTCTCGGGGAAAATGCCTTATACGAAAAATTTCACCACAATGAACCATGGGACAGTCCCCACAACCTGGCACTGGCCAAACAAATCCCAGATGTGTTCGCTAGCGGGTCGGCCGAGCTGGCAAAGCAAGCCAAGACTCGCTATGTGTTTCCCAAACACCTGCGGGCAATGTATCGAGGAGCCGAAAAGGGTGCTAGTTTTCGGGAAGTAACCGACGGGTTATCGAACACAATTATGGTTGTCACGGCGGATGACGAGCATGCGGTGCTCTGGACAAAGCCTGACGATCTCGAAGTCAGCTTGGATCAGCCGAGAGCGGGGTTGTTCTTAGGCGCTGAAGGAAAAACTCAGTTTGTCATGGGTGATGGTGGCGTGGTCAGCATTGCCGATGATGTTTCCGATGAGGAGCTCGCGAAAATGATCACTCGCGACGGGGGCGAGATATTAACAGCACGGCCTGAGTCTGTCTCAGTGCGGAGTAGAACGAGAAATCGCCGCGAATCCATTTTTGGTCCCGATGAGATAATTCAGCGACTCGATTTGGATCAGTTTTTGCACCACGGAATCGGCAATCAGATCGCGGTTCATCTCGGTGATGGGAAGCCATTGGTGGACTTTAACGTATCACGATTGGCCGCGCTGGCCCGGGGAGGTTTTGGTGGTAATGGTCGTTTGCTTGACCCTGAATTTTCGATGGTCGGATTGCTAGCGTTATCGATCAATACGCCAGTCTATGTTTCCGTTCCCGTGAAAGATGTGGAGATTGTTGATAGCACGCTGGAAAAATTGGATGCCTTGCTGGCAACGTGGGTTCGCAGTCCAGAAAGTCAGTCTTCGGGATTTATTCAGATTGAACAAGATTCCTATCGCTTTAGTAGCCCTGAGCATGACAGCGTGCGAGCCTATGCCTTTCGATTTGGACCGATTACTTGGAGATTCTATTGGGCTCGCTTGGGCAATGGTTTATACGTTGCCAGCACGCCGGGGCTGATCGCCGACCTGCAGAAGGCGGTTGCCAATCATGACCAGCAGTCACACGCAGCCCACGATGACTCGGCTCCTGCCCACGGCTTGGTGCGGCTTCGTCCACAGCATTGGAATATGATAAAACCACACTTCCAAATCGGTTGGGCGGAGGCGGAGAGACGAGCTTGCCTTCATAACTTGTCGCCACTGGCGAACGCGGGGCGAGCTTTGCTGGAAAGCCAATCGGCTCGTCCCGACCTAGCCGAAGTGGAAGGATTGGCGGTGAAGCTGTTTGGTGGTCCTTTGAAATGCCCCACTCATGGTTTATACTCGCTAGATGATAAGACCGGCCATGTAACTTGCAGCCTGCATGGAGATGCGCGAGCAGCCACGCAGACGATGGGGGATAAGCCGGGTAAAGTCTCACGGTTTCCGGAGTCTCTCCAAGATGTGCGGCTTGAGCTGACCTTCTTGGAAGACGGCTTGCACGCGGTGGTGCATCTCGAAACCAAGTAAGCACGCTTTTCCGGGAGACAACATCGTGTCCAGCGACCCCTATCTGCACCCCGCGACGGCCAGCGAACCGCCGCCGCGACAGAGTCGTCATGCGGGGTTAGGGCCGCTGGGCATCGGCTTGCTGGTGGTCGGCGGAGGGATTTTATTACTCCTCTTGATATCACCTTTCATGCGTTCAGCGCGTCCAGCAGCGTTTAGAATGCAGTGCAGTAATAATCTCAAGCAGATCGGTCTTGCGCTGCATAATTATCGCGACGTTTATGGTGCTTTCCCTCCTGTTTACACGATCGACGCAGATGGTAGGCCGCTGCACAGCTGGCGCACGTTGATTCTTCCTTATTGCGAACAGCAACAGTTGTACGACCAGCTCGATCTGACAACTCCCTGGGACTCTCCCGCCAATGCCGAGGTGTTTCAACGCAATTGGGTACCGGCTTACGCGTGTCCATTGTTACCCGGGGAAACAAATCAGACTTGCTATCTGGCGATTGTCGGCCCGGAAACTTGCCTGCGGGAGATCTCCCAGACGACCGAAGAACGGGACGGGGATATCAAGCGTCTCATGATTGTCGAAGTACCGGAAGCAAAGGCGTTGCCATGGATGCAACCTGTCGATGTCAGCTTGGAGGGTCTAGTCGAGACACTGAAATCTTCTCAAGGTTTTCACGCGGGAGGATCGCACGGACTGTTTAGCGACGGTAGCGTGCGCTTTCTGTCGACAGAATTGCGCTCTGGCGAGCTGGACGCTGGTCAGTTGGCCGCTGGCGTCGAATCCGCGGATAAGTGACCTCAAGTATTGCCAAGGGAATCAGCCAACTTGCCCAGGCGGCGAGCGGGTCGAACCATTCCCAATAAACGCCGGAAATTGAGGCTAGCCCACCGAGCAGTCGAATTACCACGGCCGAACAGAGGAGCGTGAACGTGCGCAACATCCACAGCCGGTGCGAGGCAAAATTACCTCTCACCGCTTGTCGCCAACCGCGGTAAGCAGCCCACCCGGTTGCTACGGCAAGCGTGGCGAAAGCCGCTCCGGCAATGTTGCCTGCTTGCGCAAAACGCGACATCCAGAGGCCGCTCGGGACTATCAGGCCGATAATGCAAGCCACTTGGATGCGTCCTAGTTGACGGTGAACCACGGGCCAGCGCATTCGTAACGAGTGACTCAACAACCACATCCCGACCAACAATGAAAATGGCCCAGATAAGATGTGAATGTAGAATGCATACTGGTAGGGCCCGTAGAAATGTGGTTCGCGTCCCAGTAAAAAATCAGTATCAAAACTTGGGGTGAAATACGCTGGTAATAAGCAAGCCACTGTCCAACAAGTCTTTAAAATTAACATCACCACGGCAACCGCCAGGCAACGCCGCAGAACTGATGGCGAGACATTCATAGATCGCGTAGCAGGGTAGCCGACATCTTACGTGGTAACCGCCTGATTAGCTGAGCAGGTCGTGGACGACGTTCCCGTGGACATCGGTCAGGCGGTAGTCACGGCCTCCGTGGCGGTAGGTTAATCGCTCGTGATCAATCCCCATCAAGTGCAAGATGGTCGCGTGAAAGTCATGGACGTGAACTGGATTCTCGACAGCTCGCATTCCATGTTCATCCGTTGCGCCGTGAATGTAGCCCGATTTGACTCCCGCACCGGCAAGCCACGAAGAAAAACCCCAATTATGATGCTCGCGACCCGGAGCGTCGGCCGTATTGTTAAATGGTGTTCGGCCAAACTCCGTGGTCCATACGACCAGGGTGTCGTCCAGCATGCCCCGCCGCTTCAAATCTTGCAGCAGCCCGGCAATTGGTTGATCAACTTGTTCCGCCAATCGCCCATGATCGGCCATATTGCCATGCGAATCCCAATTGTTGCTGGAGCCAGTGTGAATCAGCTCGACAAACCGCACACCGCGTTCGACCAGGCGTCGGGCAGCCAAACACTGCCAGCCAAAACCTTTCGTTGCCCCTCGGTTCAAACCGTATAACGCGAGCGTTTCGTCTGTCTCAGTGTTGATGTCGAGCGCAGCTGGCATTTCCGTTTGCATACCGGCCGCGGTTTCGAAAGCTTTTATCCGTGTGGCAAGCTCAGGGTCGGCATGCCGTGCTTGCTGATGACGTCGATTCATCGCTTGCAGCGCGGCTAGTTCCAACTGTTGGCGTTTACTCGATGGAACGCGGCGGGCCAAGTTGGCGACCGGCTCGGAGCCAGGCATCACCCGTGTTCCCTGATGCATGCCGGGAAGAAAGTCAGCCGCCCAAACTTGAGTCCCGGCGTAGGGCATCTGCGGTGCCAAGACCATGAATGAAGGTAAGTTTTGATTGACGGTCCCCAGGCCGTAGCTGAGCCAAGCACCGATGCTGGGTCTGGCAAAAGCAAACGAACCGGTGTGCATCCCAAGCGTGGCATTATAGTGATTGGAATGGCTTGTATGCAGCGAGCGAATGACCGCCAGCTGATCAACTTGATGGGCAACATGCGGAAAAAGATCGCTAACTTCGATCCCGCTTTCGCCTCTGCTGGAAAACTGCCAGTCGGGCCTTTTTAGAAACAGTTTTTCGTAACCGGGCCGATTGCGAGTTTCCGGATGGTCGAACGTAACCTGCTTGCCATGGTCGGCAAATAGTTGTGGCTTCGGGTCAAACGTATCGACGTGCGAGACACCGCCACTCATGAACAGGAAGATGACTGACTTAGCGCGGGGCATGAAGTGCGGTTTCTGCGGGGCCAAAGGATTATTATTGGCTGCTTCCGCTCCCTGGTTATCTCCTGGATTCGATGCTAGTAGTTCGCTGAGGAGTCCAGGCATGATCAACGAGCTGGCGACTGCCGAGCGGACAAAGCCCCGGCGCGTGCCGTCAACGCAAGGGATCTTACTTGCTTGCGAACTTTGCAAGCCAAGTCTGTTGTCAGCCAAATCCATCATTCCTAATCCAAATAGAGAAATTCATTGCTGGCTAATAACACACGTGCCAGGGCGGCCCATACTTCCTCTTGCTGTTTGTTTGTGGCGCCGTTCTCGATCGCGACGGCGTACGTCTTCACAAACTGGCTGGCCTGCTCTCGTTCCTGATCATCTGGAAAGCGTTGTAAGGTAAGCCGATACAACCAATCGAGGCGTTCCTCAAACTGTGGCCGCTCGATAACGCGTGCAGCCAGGTTCATTGATTGCTGATGGAAGAACGGATCGTTCATGAAATACAGCGATTGGGTCGGTACGGTTGTCACTTGCCTTTGCGGCGTTGACGCATTTGGGTCGGCACCATCGAACAGCATTTGAAATGGAGGTCGTCGATTGCGTACCACGATCTGATAGATCGATCGCAAATTGGTTTCTGGAACACCCACGAAAGGAATGTGTTGGGTGTAAGACCAGCTCTCCTCGGGCGGAATTTGATGCGAATTACCACGGGATCGATCCAACTGTTGGCCGACGAGCAGCAGGCTATCACGCAATTCTTCGGCACTGAGGCGACGTCGATCAAAACGCCAAACCAAATCATTAGTAACGTCGATCGCCAAAGCGTCCGAGTTGGGGACGCTGGATTGTCGATAGGTTTTCGAGAGCATAATCAGCCGATGCATCTGCTTAATACTCCAGCCAGACTCAATGAATTGGTTGGCAAGCCAATCTAGCAAAGCGGGATGTGTGGGCGGTTGACCACGAGTTCCAAAGTCGTTGGGTGTGTCGACGATGCCTTTACCGAAATGATGCAACCAGATACGGTTTACCATGACTCGAGCAGTAAGCGGATTTTCAGGCGAGGCGATCCAATCAGCGAGGTCCAATCGACCGCTTTGTTGGTGGTTGGAGATGGGGGTTCCTCCAAAGATTTCCAACCACCTTCTCGGTACTGCCGGACCGAGTTTTTCGGGGTCGCCTTGCAGGTGTAGGCGAGCATCGGCTGGCGTGCCTTCGGCCACGGCGAAGGCAACATCTTGGGTGGGAGCATTTGCCCGCAGTTCCGCCAGCTCGCCGGTGAGTTTCGTTTGGCGTGGAAGCGTGGCGGCTTGTTGTGCCAACAGCGGCCCCGCATCAGTGGCGAATCGTTCCAGCACCCAGCCAACTCCGTTGGGACCACCGGGGTGTGCGTCTTCGACAGAGCCAGTTACGCGAATCGTGCCCGTGATTGGACTTAGCCAGCCAATCGCGACGTTACCATCCGGAGCCGGGTGGACGAACAGAGATTGCGGCGTCAGCGGAGTCCAAAGGTTGATCGCGGTGGTGTGTTTGTTGACGAACACCGACGGAGTTTCGCCGTTGCGCCAGGCGTCGATTCCCACTGCTCCCGACAGCGCGGAAATTGCCTCGGGTAACAGCAGCGGTTGATTGCGGGTATCAAATAGCCACCAGGTTTGCGAGTTGCCGTGGCTGTCGGTATGCGGATTCGCGACTAATAGATTGGGAATCAAATCGCTGGCAGCATTCCATTGTTTGTTGGTTCCACCAATTTCGTCAATCACCAACTCCAGGCGTGTGCTGTCCGCTCCGTGATTACCCAGGGGTGTGATGGACAGCATGATTAATTGTCCCGCTTTGACTTCGACGCCAGCCGGCTCGCTTTGAAAGGCTTGTTGTCCACCTTCGTCAACTTGACCCTCGGATAGCAACATCCGGGACTCCGCCAGCTTCGCCTGAAGTGCCTGCGCCAAAGCGATTCGCTGTTCAATGAGTGACGCAATCTCCGCCTCGTTGGCCGCGACCTGATCTTGGTACGGTTTGACGATATTTTCCCAATCATCGGGGGGCGTCAACGGAACGAGGTCACGCGGTTGTTGTTTCGCTTCGCAACCGGGAAAAGAAAACTTAGTGCTTTCCAAAATTCCGTACAGCGCATAATAGTCGCGGGCGGTAACTGCATCATATTTATGATCGTGACATCGCGCGCAGCCCAGCGTTAATCCCTGAAATGCTTTGCCAATGGTATCTATGCCATCTTCGTGGGTAAGATGCATGAACTTGTCTGCGTCATGATCAAACCGCCGCGCGAGGGCGAGAAATCCGGTCGCGATGATCCCGTCCGCGTATGCTGTATCCGAAATTGACCCTCCGCAAGGTGTCTGTTGCACCAGGAGGTCACCGGCCATTTGATGACGGAGAAAAACATCATAAGGCAGATCTTGATTGAAAGCATCGATGACCCAGTTCCGGTATCGCCACGCATGTGGTAGGGGATGGTCGCTATTCTCCCCTGCGGTGTCCGCGTATCGAACCAAATCTAACCAATGTTTGCCCCAGCGTTCGCCGTAATGGGGCGAAGCCAGCAAGCGTTCGAGCACAGTTTCATAAGCCGTGGGCGATTGATCCGCGATAAAATGCTCAACCTCCTGCGGCGTCGGTGGTAGGCCGGTCAGATCGTAGGTAACTCTGCGAATCAGGGTGCGGCGATCGGCCTCACTCGAAAGGCGCAGCCCCGCGTTGTGTAATTTGGTTTCAATTAAATGGTCGATGCCGGCTGGTCCCGTGGGGTGATCGAGTGGGCTGGTGTGTAATGGTTGGAATGACCACCAATTACGGATTTGGTCTTCGCTCAGTCCGCCGCGCAGGGGAGCGTTTACACGGGGATCGAAGGCACCTCGGCTAACCCATTGTGCTAACAGCTCGATCTCGGCGTCGGGCAATTTGCCACCCGCCGAGTCAGGTGGCATTTGCGGACCGTCTTCCTCGTAACGCACTGCTTGAATCAACAAGCTTTCGGCCAGTTGCCCTGGAACGATAGCGGGTCCCGAGTCGCCTCCTTGCCGCCACCCCTGTTGCGAATCGAGTGCTAGGCCTCCATGAGTTTTGCCGCTGGTTGACGAGTGGCATTGTTGACAGCGCTCGACCAAGATAGGACGAATTCGCTTTTCAAAAAAATCCTCGTCACTGATTGCCTGGGCGTATTTTGCTTGGCCCGTGCCGATCCCGCATAACAGGCTGAGCCAAAGTAGGCTTTGCAAGCGAAAAGCATGGCTACGGTGACGGATCGAGTGAATATGCATCGCTGACAGCTGGGATTGCCGGTGAAACAGCCGGAGTGAACCGGGGGCCAACCAGGACGGGGTCTGTCATTCTAGCAAATCTCGGCACGCGGTTGCCAGCTTTTTCCAACGTTGATCTGACTAGGAACCAACGCTGCGTTTTACTTCGCTGCGTTTTACTTCGCTGCGTTTTACTTCGCTGCGTTCTACTTCGCTGCGTTCTACTTCGCGGAGGCCTCCGCAAAGATTGGATTCAGGCGAAAGCTGGCCCCACGCTCAAAGCCAACTTGATAATTCGAAAACCGTTTGTCAGGCTCGGGATAGTCAGTGCTGATAAATTGCGCACCGCTGGCAAAGGCGGCTTCCCGGCGAGTCGTATCGCCGCTGCGAGCTTCTCGCGTATCGGCATCCGCTCGCGTTCGCACGATTAACCCCTGTTTAACAACTGCCTGAATTTTCTTGTAAGCAGTGATCGGGTCGTTTAGTTTGATAAACGCGGCAGCGGGATGTTCGGGCACGACTGAGGCGAACATGATGCGGTTGCGGAGTGATGGGTGATCTTTGAGATAAAGGTCTCGGATGCGGCCACCGTTATCGAGGGCAAATAATATTTTACCTTGGCACTCTGCCAGTTTCGGCCAACCGCTTTGCGTGATGGCATCTCGCAGCGTGGCGTGCTCGCCGCGGACGAGGTCGGGGGTGATCAGATGGCTGATCTCAAAGACGGAAAGGATATCATCATCCACTGCTTGTAAAAGCTCGGCATTGAACTTTACCGGGGTTACCCCTGCGGGACCAATAATCGAGTCCTTTAGTTCAAGCAGCACCATGATCGGTACATGGCTTTGGTTCGCAAGTGACCAATCTCGGACTTGTTTAAGCCCCTCTTCTAATGTGGGTACCGTGGAGCGGTAATCGAAACCGGGTGCATGAATAATTTTCATCCCCGGTTTGTCCAGTTGCCCGTCGTGGTTCGGTGGGAGTTCGTCCGTGTTGCCAGACTCATTTAGAGCTTGATAGCCGACCGGGTTCGAGAACAAACCACCATTCGGATCGGCGTAAATATCCAATTCGATCTGCCGTATGCCCTGATCGAATTGTTGGTTGAGCGGCCGGTGTGTGTAATCGAGGCCATCCGCCGTATCGGGGGACGCCACCCGAATCATATCGAGCAATGCTGTGGCGGGAGCGATGTGGTAGGAGTTGTGTGTGCCGATAACTTGAATCTGATTTAACCGAAGGTCCTTGGGCAGCTGGGAATTTTGCGAATATGCCAAGCTCTCGAACAAATTGTTGGAACTCAGTAAAACGATCGCCAGTACCAGCTTGTGGATGAGCGCAATTGGGACAGTCAGCGAACTGCCCCGCACGTTGTTCAGGAAGCGATTGTTTGGCATGCGAATACCTACACGCGAGCGATTGGCGAGAGAAATTAAAGGCTAGACGGAAGCCTTTTCCGAGCTTCTGATGTTTCGGATCAATTATAAGTCATTGTTACCACAAACAATTATAGGATAGTGTGCCCAACAGTTAGGCAAGTCGCTTCTTTCGACGAAATTCATCAAAAAGTTTCGAGGAACCGGACGCTGGCGCGCCCCGGCTGATTCCGTTTCGTTTAATGAGCTATGGGGAGGTGCCTAGGAGACCACCTCGCAAATTTTATTTCGCATTGAATTCGCGGGAGTAGGCTTTCAGGCTGCGGCGAAACTCGATTATCAGTTGACTTTGAAATCGATAAGGATTCCAGATGGCGGCAATCGTTCGTTTGGGTTTGGCTCCGTCGATTGTGCGATAGACACGCCGCTCGGTGGAGTCGATCCGCTGGGCCATGCGGGGAATCATCGACACGCCGTGGGCCAGCGAGACTAATTCTTGGACCATCGCCAACTGGCTGGTGCGTTCCACGGCTACGGGATGAAAAGACCGTTGACGACAAAATGATGTGATGTTGTCCGATAGACAATGGGCTTCATCCAACAGCACAAAAGGATACGCTTCGACATCCTCGATGCGGATTTTTTTCTTTGCCAACAAGGGATGATCAGGTGGGAGTACCAAAAAAAGCTCTTCGCTGAACAGTTCATCGATTTCTAAGTACTTTGCTGGAACCGGGAGTGCTAAGATGGCGACGTCAATTTCTCCCTGTTTGCAGCGTTTGATTAGATGGTCCGTGGTGTCTTCCTGGACAATTAACGAGGCGCGGGGAAAACGTTGGGAAAAACTTCTCAGCAAGTCGGGGAGAAAGTAGGGAGCAATGGTGGGGATTGCCCCCACGCGAATGCGACCACTTTGGCCGTCGTCAGAAATCTCGGCTTTGACATCATCGACGATGGAGAGGATAAGCTGCACGCGCGATTGCAGCAGCAAGCCAGCGTCGGTGAGATCAACCGATCTGGGTTTGCGTTCGAACAGCGGCTGGCCCAGCTCTTCTTCGAGTCGCTGGATAGAGCGGCTGAGGGCTGGCTGCGAGACCCCCATTTTTTCCGCAGCCCGCGTGAAATTCCTCGTCTCGGCCACGCCCAAAAAAAATCGTAACTGGTCGGTATCCACGGTTGATGCTCGGGAGGATTCGCGGGAAGTAGCAGGGTAGTTGCTAGTTGCTAGTTGCTAGTTGCTAGTTGCTAGTTGCTAGTTGCTAGTTGCTAGTTGCTAGTTGCTAGTTGCTAGTTGCTAGTTGCTAGTTGCTAGTTGCTAGTTGCTAGTGGCTAGTGGCTGGTGGCTGGTGGCTGGTGGCTGGTGGCTGGTGGCTGGTGGCTGGTGGCTGGTGGCTGGTGGCTGGTTGCTGGTTGCTAGTGGCTGGTGGCTGGTGGCTGGTGGCTGGTGGCTGGTTGCTGGTTGCTGGTTGCTGGTTGCTGGTTGCTAGTGGCTAGTGGCTAGTGGCTAGTGGCTAGTGGCTAGTGGCTAGTGGCTAGTGGCTAGTGGCTAGTGGCTAGTGGCTAGTGGCTAGTGGCTAGTGGCTAGTGGCTAGTGGCTGGTGGCTAGTGGCTGGTTGCTGGTTGCTGGTTGCTGGTTGCTGGTTGCTGGTTGCTGGTTGCTGGTTGCTGGGGGCATAGTTTAGCGATTTGAGATCACAGTGGAATCAGCAGCAGACCGCGGTGGGACAGCTCGCTCTCCATGGCGAGCCTGGTGCTTCGTGAATAATCATAGGGTTTCATGGATGACGGAAATCTGTGAAAAATTGATTGAATTCAGTCAAGCGGACCCTTTGCTGTGGGGCTCTTTTTCCTTTATCCCAAACGAGTTTGAGAGGGTAGTCTTTCAACATAGTGCCGGAACGTGCACTGCCGAGGAGCCCAGGAACGGTTCCCAGCAGGTTTGATCCTCCGTTGGAACCGCCGCAGGATCTCGGGCGACAATCGCCTCAGCTACTTGTAAAGAAAGCGATTGCGACACGTTCTGTCCAAAAAAAATCATAAGTGAGGTCCGCTTGATAGCGCACCGAGGGACTTATGGAATTCAAAAAAAGGACAGCCTTTTTCGACCGAGTGCATCATTTTGGAAACGATGGTTTTGGTGACCCAAGGGTCCAGAAAGAGTTCCGGCACAACTTGGACTATCAAAAAAACAGCTGTATATTTATATCAAGTAAGTTGACAACCAACGATTGTTGACCTGTGAATTGCGTTCCAGTGGCCAGCATAATAGAATCGAGGTATCTGATTAAAAATGAATTAATTGTGTAGTTAACTATA
Source organism: Kothea flammea (assembly GCF_052161645.1). GTDB lineage: Bacteria > Planctomycetota > Planctomycetia > Pirellulales > Pirellulaceae > Laterigemmans. The sequence continues at coordinate 7,435,931 of NZ_CP197414.1, read as the reverse complement.
ATTCTGAGTAAAAGATCGATTGTAAATCATGGCAAACGACAAGCAATTCAATCCGGCGTTTCTTGCTATGGGCTTGGCGATTGGTGTTGGAATTGGCGTAGCAATGAACAACATTGGAATTGGTATTGGCGTTGGACTTGCCCTCGGAGCCGGGCTTGCGGCGGGCACAGGCAAAAAGACTAAAGGAGAAAATACAGATCATCTCAAGGGTGGATCTGGCTCAACGTTTGACAACTGACGAGCAATCAGCAGAGGGCTCAATGGCTGTGACGGGCGAGAATCAATGTCCGTTTTGCGACTTTGATCCAGACAAGAAGTGATGCCAGAGCGACCGTGGGCTCGTCATCTGGGATAGCTTTCTTCTTTGAGAGCCAAGCGTTGCTAATTCCAAGGTTGCACATCTCCAAAAAATTGAGCGAACTCAGATTACTTCACCAAATCGCGTCGAAATGTGAATCCAGACTTCTCATCTGGAAATGCTGTCTGCACAGTTCCATTGCATCCCTTGTCTTTTTCGCATCGCCCGCCTGCCACCAGGAGACGAGCACCGGTCAATCCTTCAATGCCAAGCGAACAGTCGATCTCGTATCTGCCTCTCACCTGGAAGGCGGCGTCGGTCACCAGTAGGATTTTCGGATCGCCGTAGCAGCCGAACCACCATTGACCGTGGGCAAAGGTGGCAGTCTGGATTCCCAAATGAGTGTGGCCGCTGTCGATGATATGCTTCTTCAGAAACTTGAAATTGTCGTCGTACTCATAGACGTAGTTTTCCTCAATTCCAGCTGGTAAACCGCCCACAACGAAGAAGTGGCCGTCAAGGTAGCCGATTCCGCCTGCTCCGTGAAAGACCTCCTGCGTCTCGTGCCGGGCAAGTTCCTTGAGGCTCTCAGCATCGTAGGCATACACCCATGAATCGGCGTTGCCCTCAGGATCATTGAACTTGCCGAGGTTGACGGCGACGTACAACTTGCCGTCGTGAAAGCAGAGATCGCCGTGGTGGTTGGCGACCGGAATCTTCTTTAACACCGTGCCCTCCATATCGGTCTTCACCAGGGTCGTGGTAAACGACCAGTAGATCGACTTTTCGTCAGTGCAAACTCCTTGCAGGTGATGCTTGTAATTCCCTTTGCAAAAGACTTTGAACATCTCACCAAGGGATTTGCCAACCATGATCCACTCGACTTCCAGCTTGAATGATCCCGGCTTGTTGTCACTGAGTTGAATTCCCATTCCCGTTACGTTGCTGGGATTAAGCTTCTCATTTGGAAACACCCTGCCTCGCCATGTGGCCACGAACTTGTCCATTGGCAACGTGACTTCAATCCACTCGTCCTTCTTGGTTTTGAACGATTGTTCGTAGGAGTTTCTGCTGACGCTTCTTGGCACATACAGACGGAAGTTGTAATCACGTCCGTCACCACGGACTCGGATCACAATCGCATCTTCTTTTGCGAGCTCCAGTTTGGCTTCTCTCGATCTCACCGATGCGAAGCCGCCGTTGTTCTCCAGCGACAACGTGCCGAAGAACTCCATAGTTTTGTCTTCGTTGATCTTAAAGCGGCCGTCGGAGCGGCCACCCATCACACCGTCATTAACGGTCTGCCATTGTTTTGCGGCATCGGCGTTCTCGAAGTTGAAGAGGACTCGCCCACCGTCTTTACCGGCAGCCACCGTTGCGCCTCCAAGGGAGAGCAAAATCAGAAGTGTTCGTAGCATCATGTTTCTATTTTCTCAGATTTATCGTTAAAGCTGTCGGCGAACAGTTCTTTGACCGTCTTCGGAAACTCGCCCGCGGAAACCAACGGTCTATAGCAGAAAGCCAGGAGGAACATGAACGGAACTCAGACCAGTTTATTACTTTGCTGCCTTATTCGCAATAATCCCAGATTCGTCACCTTCGATGATCGCCGAGCCTCGGCCTGAATTTGACGTAATATCATCCATGCCATCCATTCAGCCAGTCCGCGCCGCATCGGCTTGTTGTTTCTCCTGCGCCCGAACTCTTCTGGGTCGAAGCCGCCTGCCCACTCTAACAAATCATCATGCTGCGGGAGGTGAACGGCGAGAGACACTCTCCTTCGACTTTGCGGATTGCCTTCGGTACAATGATTGGGTGACACTTCTTAAATGCCAGGTTTGAAAGCAACGTAAATGCGCCATGGTTCCAATCTCGACCCGCCAAATCGATTCGAATCGATTCATCGGGAGCCCACTCTGGAACACTTGGAATGGGACCAAGAGCATTTGCGTACGCTCGCAAACCGCAAAATTGAGTACATCGATGATGCATCAAAGAGCATTATTTCCGAGAACAAGTCCCCCGATATCCCTTTCCGGTACAGCATCAACCCATACCGTGGATGTGCGCACGCATGTTCTTACTGCTACGCGCGTCCGGGGCACGAATACTTAGGGTTTAACGCTGGGCTCGACTTTGAAACGAAGATTGTCGTCAAGCGCGACGCTCCACGGTTGTTCCGGGAGTTTTTGTCAAATAAGAAATGGAAACCCGAGTCGATTGCTTTTTCGGGCGTCACCGATTGCTACCAGCCTGCTGAGCGCGAGTTTCGACTTACGCGGCAATGTTTGGAGATGGCGTTGGAGTTTCACCAGCCGGTGAGCATCATAACCAAGAATGCCTTGGTTATTAGGGACCTGGAGATTATCCAGCAACTTGCGGCCCAAGACTTGGTGCATGTGTATCTTTCGATTACCACGCTCGATCCGGCACTCGCTCGTGAGATGGAGCCTCGGACTAGCGTTCCAGCGGCGCGGTTGCGCGCCGTGAGTATGCTGGCCGCAGCGGGAGTTCCGGTCGGCGTGATGACAGCCCCGATCATCCCGGGACTTAACGACTCTGAGATCCCCAGGCTGCTGGAAGCGGCCAAAGAAGCGGGAGCGGGCACGGCTAATTACATCTTGCTACGACTTCCGCTAACCGTGGAGCCTGTTTTTGAGGAATGGTTGCAGCGAAATCGCCCGCTGCAAGCGGAGAAGATTTTAAGTCGGGTGCGGGCTACCCGTGGCGGCAAAATGAACAGTTCGACTTGGGGCGAGCGGATGGTTGGGCAGGGTGAAATTGCCGAGCAGATTAAGTCACTCTATCGGCTGTTGCAGCGGAAGCATGGACTCGATGGTAAGTTGTCCGCGCACAACTGCAGTTTGTTTCAGCCGCCGCTCCCCAAGTCGGGACAATTGAGACTGTTCTAAGCGAACCCTGTAAGGAACGCGGGATCAATTGGGTAGGGCTTCGCGGCTGGTCAACCAGCGGAGTTGGCCATTCTCTGGTTTGACAAGTTGAGCGGGAAATTGCTGAGGTTCTTGAGCGGCCCCCCAAATTTTCGCCAAAGCATCTTGTTTGTTTTCCCCCGTGATCAGGAACCACACATGGGAGGCCGCGTTAATTGTGGGGGCGGTGAGTGTGAGGCGAAAGGTATCATGTTGTGGGACCCAATTTTCCACGAACACTTTATCGCTGACTTGCAAGGCCGAGGTGTTAGGGAACAAGGAAGCGGTGTGGGCATCATCACCAATCCCGAGCAAGACCAGGTCGAATCGGGGAAACGTGGTGGATTGAAATTGCCGCTGCATTGTTTCGGCATAGTTGCGGGCCGTGGCGGTTGGGTTGTCGACCTCGATCGGCACGGGGAAGACATTCGCAGGTGGGACAGGAGCCGTGTTCAGCAACGCTTCGCAGACCATGCGATAGTTACTGTCGGGATGATCGTGGGGCACGTTCCGCTCGTCCCCCCAGTACCATTCAATCTGATCCCAGGGCAGCGCGGTGGTTGCTAATAAGCGATAGAGTCTTTGTGGCGTCGAGCCACCGGAGAGGGCAACACGGAATGGGCGGTCCGTGGCTATCACTTGGTTGGCCAGCTCTTGAAAAGCGATCGCGGTGGCGGCGGCCAGCGCCGGGGCATCATCATACAGTTGTAAGGTACCAAAGGGAGGTTGCATGGTGGCTCCGAAATGCTTACTTGAACGAGTGCTGAGGAGTGGGATAACGATGTGATTTGACTTCTTGGCAATAGTCGCTGACAGCCGTCTGGATGGTCACCGCGAGATTGGCATAAGTTTTAACGAACTTGGGAAGGTACTCGGCGGTGAGCCCGAGCAGGTCGTTAATCACGAGCACTTGGCCATTGGTATCCGGTCCGGCGCCGATGCCGATGGTGGGAATTCTGAGGGCGGCTGTGATTTCACGACCAGCCGTGGCGGGAACGCATTCGATGATGGTTGCGAAGGCGCCGGCTGCCTCGACCACGCGGGCGTCGGTTACCAATTGTTCGACATCACGCTGCACGCGGTAGCCGCCCGCGACCAAAACGTGTTGCGGCAGGAGGCCGATGTGCCCCATCACTGGAATGCCGGCCGCGACAAGAGCTTCGATACGTTCCGCTTGCTCGGCGCCACCTTCGATCTTGACCGCACCGGCGCGAGTTTCTTTGAGGACGCGGGCAGCAGCCGCTACGGTCCGTTCGATGCTGATTTGGGCTTCGGGAAAGGGTAGATCGACGACCACCAAGGCGCGCTTGGCGGCGCGGGCAACCATCTCGGCGTGGTAGATCATTTGATCGAGCGTCACCGGCAGCGTGGTCTCGTGCCCTTGCACGACCATCGCCAGGGAGTCGCCCACTAGCAGGCAGTCGACACCAGCCTGATCGAGCAGGCGGGCGGTGGGAAAGTCGTAAGCGGTGAGCATCGTGATCGGATCGTTCTCTTGACGCATCGCCAGCAACGTACGGGTGGTAACGCGTGGAGACGGTTTGGCCATGGGGAATTCCAGGATCTGGGCGGAGTCGTAAGGCAGAATCGAGTCGCGACGGGGGAGATTTTTCTCGGCGTTTTGATCGCCGATTGTGGTCGAAATTGGGGGCCGCTGAACAGGGCGCTTGATCAGCAGAATCCTCGCGAGCGACACAGACTTCCCAGTCGGACGAGTTTTACACGAAAGTTAGTTAACCGGGAGGAGTTTTCCGCAGCAGTTTGGCAGTCTGGGTCGATGTGGAACACAACGGAGCAATGGAATCGCTGCGTTCATCATTTGGGAACCACGGCTGTGCTGGAAATCAGGAGGATCTCCGTGCGGTGCCAAATAAATTGGTGCAACAGTGTCGACAAACACGACCACACGAGAATCTTCGGCTGCCGCCACTTCGTCCACAACTGGCGATTCCACAAACAGTGGATCTACAACCAGCGAAACCCGGCCAGCGTCTGGGATGCTCGAGCAATTCAGCGGCTTGGCGATGCTGGAGCAGGCGGAAGCCTCGCTGGCGGCGGAGTTGAATCAAGCTGCGTTGCCCAGCAATTTGGCGGGCCTCAAGCGGCTTTCGGTCTTAGTACCGATCTACAACGAGCGCTGGACGGTGGTCGATGTGCTGCGGAAAGTCGCCGCGGTAGCGTTGCCGATCGAGCTGGAAATCGTAGCCATCGACGACGGATCGGTCGACGGATCGGCTGACGTGGTGGCTGCTTTGTGTGAGGAAATTCCCAGCTTGCGATTGGTGCGTCAGCCACGTAACGGCGGCAAGGGCTCGGCCATCCGTCGCGGCATTGAAGAGATGACCGGTGACGTGGCTGTCATTCAGGATGCCGATTTGGAGTATGATCCGGCCGATTTGCCGCGATTGCTCGCGCCCTTGTTGGCCGGGCAAGCGGACGCGGTGTTTGGCAGTCGGTTTGCTGGTTCATCCCGCCAATGCTTGCCCTTTTGGCACGAGCAAATCAATCGTGCGTTGACAACGGCTTCCAATATGTTGACCGGGATTAGCCTGACTGACATGGAGACGGGATACAAGGTTATTCGCGGCGATATTCTGCGCGAGTTGCGGCTAAAGAGTCGTTCTTTCACACTGGAGCCCGAGATTACTTGTCGGTTGGCTCAGTGGGGAGCGCGGATTCACGAGGTGCCCGTTTCGTATCAAGGGCGTTCGTTTGAAGAGGGTAAGAAAATTCGCGCCAAGGATGGTGTGAAGGCGTTATTGACGCTGGCTCGTTGTCGGTTCTTCGACGCCAACTACAGCTTGGTACCTGAGGACACCATGTTGCGGTCGGCTCGTCACGCGCGGCGGTACCACGGTTGGTTGGCGGCTCAGCTGGAGCCATTTTTGGGGAGCCGCGTGCTCGATGCGGGAGCCGGCGTGGGGACCTTGAGTGCTCACTTTCTGAAACGTGCGAGGTTGGTTTTGGCCGACGTCGACGGGCACCGCGTGGATCGTTTGCGAGCCAGATTTGGCGGGCGGAGCAACGTGCGAATCGAGCAAGCGGAACTGGAAGATCGGCAGTTCGCCGACGATTTGCGAGCGGAGAACTTGGACACGGTGGTCTGCGTCAACAGTTTGCAGCAAGTGGGGGCCGATTTTCTCGCCCTGCGTAACTTCTACGATTTGCTGCCTGCGGGCGGCCAGGCCGTGATCGTGGTGCCGGCTGAGATGCGTCTGTTCAACCGCGTTGATCAGGCCATGGGGAACCAGCGTCGCTACCAGCCTCATCAGTTGGAGCAGTTGATGATGCGGGCTGGATTTGAAGTCATTGAGCGGCAATCCTTCAACCGGCTGGGCAGTATAGGCTGGTTCGGCAACGGTTCGCTGCTGGGGCGGCGGCGGTTCGGTTCATTGCAGGCGGCGGCGTTTGACCGGTTATGGTCGGTTGGCAAATATTTTGATCGTTGGTTGCCCGTGCCGGCGTCTAGCTTGTTGGTCGTGGGCCGCAAGTCTTAGGGCCTGTCGCCAATTCCCCCCGGCGGCGCTACAATTATGGGATCAGCGGAAGTGTTTTCTTTTTTTGACCCTATTCTTAGGCGCCAGTTCGGTGGAACGATTCGAACAATTGCGAAACTTAGTCGTCATGGCGGTGGCCGACGGCATGCTGGCTGAGGACGAACTCAGTTTACTGGCCGAGCGCTGCGTGCAGTTGGGCTTGGACGAGGAGGAATTGCGAGCATCAGTCTCTTTTGCTCTCAGCGACGAGGCGGCGCTGAAGCTGCCCTCTGATCCGGCGGAGCAAGAAGCATTGCTCAGCGATTTGATTCGGATGATGGCAGCCGATGGTCAATTGGCGGAAGCTGAAAAACGTTTATTTGCTTTGGCCGCCGCCAAAATGAACTTCGACACCGACCGTGTCAACCAATTAATTGATCGCTTAGCCTTATGACCAAGCAGCGTAGTTTAGAAGATCATCGTTTAACGCTGAGCGAATCACGAGTGGAGAACTGGCAGCGTTGGGGTCCTTACTTGTCGGAACGGCAATGGGGCACGGTGCGGGAAGACTACTCGGACCATGGTGATAGCTGGAACTACTTTCCTCATGATCACGCTCGCAGTCGCGCTTACCGCTGGGGTGAGGATGGCCTGTTAGGACTTTGCGATCGCGAGTGCCGATTAAGCATTTCACTCGCGCTTTGGAATGGACGCGATCCGATTCTGAAAGAGCGTCTTTACGGGCTCAATGGTCCGGAGGGAAATCATGGTGAGGATGTCAAGGAATGCTACTTTTACCTCGATGCGACTCCCACTTACTCTTATGCCAAAGCTTTATATAAGTACCCTCAAGCAAGATTTCCTTACGAGCAAATAGCTGAGGTAAATCAACAGCGAGATCGCAATGAGACGGAGTACGAATTAACCGATACGGGAGTCTTCGATGAAGGACGCTATTTCGATTGTCTCGTCGAATATGCCAAGGCGGCTCCGAACGACGTTTTGATTCGCTACACGTTGTCCAATCGTGGGCCCCAAGCGGCGATCCTGCATGTCTTGCCGACCGTTTGGTTTCGCAATTCTTGGGTTTGGGGCTGTACCGATGAAGGCTGTACGACCAAGCCCGAGATGTGGCTCGAAGGGGATGTGTTACGTGGCGCCCATGAGACGCTGGGCCAGTTCGCGATGCTGGCGGAACCTCCCCAGGGAGCCAATTCGAGCGAGTGGATCTTTACCGACAATGAGACCAATACGAATCGGCACCCAGACCTGGTTTCGGGGTCTGAATATTTCAAAGATGCATTTCATGAGTATGTGATTTCCGGCAACACGCGAGTCGTAAATCCGGCTCAGCGTGGTACCAAAGCGGCCGCCTATAGCTTGCTTGTCATTCCTGCCGGTGAGAGTCGCGAAGTTCGTTTGCGATTGAAAACGGCCGACAAACCCACCCAGGCGCAAGAATCGCGGACCGTTCCGCTCGCCTCCGATCCTGGCCCCGATCCACTGCGACCGGAGCTTGAAGCGACGGAGATGGGGGCTAGTTTTGAAGCCATTTTCGCGGCCAGAATTAAAGAAGCTGACGAGTATTATGAGTCGCGCGTGGCGGCTGAGATGAGTCCCCAGCGGAAGCAAATTACTCGCCAAGCCTACGCCGGAATGCTGTGGAGTAAACAGTTTTATTACTACAGTGTCCAGACTTGGCTCGATGGGGACCCAGCTGGTCCGCCCGTCACCGAAAACCGCAAAAAAATTCGCAACGCCGATTGGAAGCACCTGTTTAACCGCGACGTGCTGGCCATGCCCGATACTTGGGAATACCCTTGGTACGCGGCCTGGGATAGTGCTTTCCACATGGTGCCGATGGCCGCCCTGGATACCCATTTTGCCAAGAACCAGTTAATTCTGTTTCTGCGCGAGTGGTACATGCATCCTAACGGCCAGATTCCGGCTTACGAATGGAAGCTCTCCGACGTCAATCCGCCAGTTCACGCTTGGGCTTGTTGGCAAGTTTACAAAACGACTGGGCCACCCAAGCAGCGAGATAAAACTTTTTTAGCGAGAGTTTTCCAAAAACTGTTGGTGAACTTTACTTGGTGGGTGAACCGCAAGGATCCGCGTGGGCGGCACGTCTTTACCGGAGGCTTTTTGGGGCTGGATAACATCGGCATCTTTGATCGCAGCAAGCCATTACCGGGAGGCTATTTGGAGCAGGCCGATGGGACGGCCTGGATGGCCTTCTATTGCGGTTCGATGTTGCGAATTGCCTTGGAATTGGCCGATGGCAACCCGGCCTACGGCGATATGGCAAGTAAGTTTTTTGAGCATTATGTGGCGATTGCCGAAGCCATGAATTCGCTCGATGGTACCGGGTTGTGGGACGAGCAAGATGGCTTTTATTACGACCATTTATATTTGCAGGACAGCGGCATTCCGATGCGGATTCGTTCCCTGGTGGGACTGATCCCCCTGCTTACCGGCGTGATTTTGGAAGACGCGGTGATTGAACAATTGCCCGGGTTCTCACGTCGTACACGTTGGTTCGTGGAAAATCGCGGCGACTTAACTCGACATATGACGTATCTTGAAAGTGAGGAGTCGGGAGCCAACGGCACACCGCAGCGGCGGTTACTGGCGATTCCTTCGGAGGATCGTTTTCGGCGGTTGTTAAGCGTGATGTTGGATGAGTCGGAGTTTTTGTCTCCCCACGGGATTCGCAGTCTCTCTGCGGCCCATGCCGAGCAGCCATTCGTGTTTGAATTTGGCGGCCAACGCAATGAAGTCCGCTATGTTCCCGGCGAAAGCGACAGCGGCATGTTCGGCGGCAACAGTAATTGGCGGGGCCCGGTCTGGTTCCCGCTGAACTTCTTGATTGTCCAGTCGTTGCAGCGATATCACAGTTTTTATGGTGATAGCTTTCGGGTGGAATGCCCGACCGGCAGTGGCAACAGCATGACGTTGCTGGAAGTTGCCCACGAGCTGGAGCGGCGGCTGATTTCAATTTTTGAACCGGATGCCAGCGGGCAGCGCCCCGCCCACGGTACCGAAACGCGTTATCGGGATGATCCGCACTGGCGCGACCTGATTTTGTTTTACGAGTATTTTCACGGCGATAATGGACGTGGCTTGGGAGCCAGTCATCAAACGGGTTGGACAGCCCTGGTCGCCACCCTTTGTCAAGAAAGCGCGCGGATTGGGCCCGCAGTGGCCGAGCAACGTCCCGCAGCCCCCTTGACGTGAGACGCGATAGTCGTGAGGCGCCATAGCCAAACGACGTTAAATCATTTACACTATAAGAAAAATATTTTAGATGCTTGAAATTTTGGACGCTGAAACCACGCGTCGCCCCATAATTAATGACGAATGCTTAATGGATAAGCCCGCAGTTCCGGCACCAGCGTTGTTCGCCGACCTTGATCTCTCTGCAGTGATGCGAAAGGCAGTGGCGCGGGCTGGATTTGAACACGCCACGCCAATTCAGGCCGGCTTGATTCCCCTCGCCCTCGAAGGGCACGATGTGATTGGCCAAGCCCGCACGGGAACGGGAAAGACGGCCGCTTTCGGCATTCCCATCTTGGAACAACTCGATCCGATCGAAGAATGCCACGACCCCCAAGCGCTGATTTTAGTGCCGACTCGCGAGTTGGCCGATCAGGTGGGTCGCGAACTAGAGCGTCTGGCCTGGGGAGTGCCGACGCGCATTACCGTGTTGGCCGGTGGTAAGAACATGACCGGCCAATTGCGTGATCTCAAAGCGGGGGTGCAAGTCGCCGTGGGTACGCCCGGTCGCGTCGCCGATCACCTGGCCCGACGCACTTTGCGAACCGACAACATTTGGTGCTTGGTGTTAGACGAAGCGGACCGCATGTTGGACATCGGTTTCCGCCCGCAGATCGAAAAAATCTTGCGGCAATGTCCCAAAGATCGCCAAACCTTGCTGCTCTCGGCTACCTTGCCGCCGACGGTGCGAAAGTTGGCCGAACGCTACATGTTCGAGCCCGAAGTCATCGATTGCTCGTCCTCCGGTATGTCGGTCGATACGATCGAACAGCATTATTTCACCGTCGCTCACGATCGTAAATTCGACTTGCTCAAGCAATTGCTAGAACGTGAAGATCCCAAACAGGCGATCATCTTTTGTCGCACCAAGCGGGGCGTCGACAAGCTGCAGCGAAAGCTTAGCGACCGTTGGCCGCAGTGCGGTGCGATGCACGGCGATATGAACCAACGTGATCGTGACCGCGTGCTGCTGAAACTTCGCGAAGGTAAGTTACAGATCTTGGTTGCCACCGACGTGGTGGGACGAGGCATTGATATCAGCACGATCTCGCACATCATCAATTACGATGTGCCTCAAGATAGTGATGATTACGTGCACCGCGTTGGCCGGACTGGCCGGATGGGACGCGACGGAGTGGCTTTCACTTTCGTGGTCCCGGGTGAGGGAGATTTCCTCACCAGCATTGAACAGCGAATCGACAAACTGTTGATCCGCGATTCGATCTCAGGTTTTGAAGCGAGTGAGCAACCTGAGTTGGTGTTGGCGAAAGCCAGCGACGAGCCCGAAAAGCCATCGCGGCGGACGCTCAATCCAATGATGCGACGGAAACCTCGCCGTCGCTAAAGACGACACTTATTTTCCGAACGCCGCTGAGTGATTACTGCAGCAGCGAATAGAGCAGCATGTTGATCCCGATTTTGACGGCATCTTCCGTCGTGTAGCCGGGGCACTGGATTGAACTTTGGCTCTCCAGGGCGCAACTCAGATCATAGGGGCTGAAGATCACCGCCACCCGATCGTCGATCGAGGCGGTCTCCAGCACGGCGCTGGTCTGGCGCTTTTGCACGGTGATTGCGCCGCTGCCACTGCGTTGCGGGATTCTCAGCGTCACATTTCCTAGATCAAACCCGAACGAACTTGACAGTAAGGGTGCGTCGGGGGGCAGCGGGGTCAGTGGCGAGTCGGGTAAGACGCGCGCCAACTGCGTGCGGAGGGCGTGGGTGAAAGCCGGGTCGCCGCAGATGGAGTCCACCAGCAGGGTGCCGCCACGTTCTAAAAAGGTCCGCAGCTCGTCGACTTCGTTGGGCGTTAATTCAAAGCCTCTGCGACCGTGCATCCAGGCGATGGGGTACGCTTCCAAGGCATCCGCGTTGATCGGCACCAGCGGCGTCTCGGTGGTGATCCGCATGGGAACATAATCGTCCACGTAGCGGGCCAAGTTGGGAATTGCCCGTCGCGCGTCCTCGCCACCCGCATCCAGAGCCACGCGGGGAATCGCCACAACACCACGCTGGCCAGCGCGGGCGGTCGTTTCTTGGACCAGCACGCTGCGCGTCTCGAGCTTGTCTTTGAGCTCCCGCCCGGTGGCGTAGGCGATAATATTTTGCCCCAGTGAGACCGCCGCATCGAGCTGGTTTTGAATCACCGGTGCGAAGGTGGTGCGGCTGGTCGGGTCGTTCAATTCCCAGCGACAGGTCAACGCTTGCGGGACGTAGGCAATGCCCGTGCGGCAGCAGGCTTGCACACCGTAGACCCAAAAATTTTCACCGATCGCGGTGGGGTCCACTCGCCGTTCGGCGTACCAAATGGGGTGCCCTGGGGGGAGGCGTTCCAGCGGGCTGCCAAACATCTCTTGGCACAACGCATTGACCGAACGCTCGAACGGTGCCGCCGGTCCACAGCCATCACCGGCCGCCGCTTCGAATAGAATAAAGCCACCTCCTTCGATGTACGCTTTGAGCAGGTCGCGGGCGGCTGGGTCAAATTTGAGTGGTTCGTTGCCGGTGATCAGCAACACGGGGGCTTGCAGCAGGTCTCCCACCGTGGCTCCCCGCAGGCGAATCGTTTGCCAAGTCAAATCGCGACCCCAGTCACGTTCAAGATGGCGAACGAGCTGGCGGGGGCCCTCGGGATGTTGGTTGCCTAGCCCGGGTTTACCATCGGCGTCGGCTTGTTCGCTGTAATCCAGCCGCCCTAAAGCGACTTGGCGTTTGCCCTTGGCGAGAAACAGCAGGGCGAACGAGGTGGCGACAAACCGATTGTTTTCGATCGACTCGCCACGCCAAGAGCCTCCCAGGTCATCTTGCAGTCGCAGCAGCACTTCGGCCCCTTCGCGGTACCAGTCATGATCTCCAATCATCCGCCGTCCGGTATAGCGACCGACTCGTTCCAGCGCGTAGAGGTAGTAATACAAATAGGGCGAAGCACCGGTGGCACCCGGGTTGGAGCGGACGGTGAAATTTTCTGCCAACCACTGCAGCCCGCGCTCAATCGCTTCGTCTTCGGAGCCGCCACCACAGCATTGAATCTTTTCCCCGTTGATCCGCGAGCTGTCATCGGTCAGTCGGCCGCGGCAAATGATGATGGAAGCGATCGCCGCCGAGGTCATGCTGCCGGTCGAGGAGAGGTCGCTGATGTAGGGCCAACCGCCGAAGCGATGCTGCCGCGACTTCCAATACTCCAGCGACAACGCGAAGACTTGTGGAGAGACGGCGATCCCGCTCTCTTCGGCCGCTGAGAGGGCTAGCAGAGCGAATTGTGTGTTGGAGGGATCCCCGCTGGTGCTGACGTTGCCATAGCCCCAAGCCCCCGGAAAGCGACGGACGGCGCCGGCGGGGACTTGCTTGGATTCTAGCCAGCGGACATTGCGGCGGATCAGCGGCTGATCCTCGGCCGCTCCGACTTGGCAAAACACCAGCGTTTGCAGCGCCACCGAGTAGGTGTCGACGGGCCCCTTTTTACGCAGATAATTCATGGCCCGCTTGATCGTGGGGGATTCCGGAGGCATGCCAGCGGTCACCAGGGAAAGGGTGCAGAGGGCAGTCAGTCCGCAATTGTGCTGCAAATATTCATCCCAACCGCCGGTACCCAATTGGCGTTTTTCCAGGTATTCCATCCCCCGGCGAATCGAGTTTTCAACTTGCGCGGCCGTGATATCCGCGCGCGCTGTGGGGGGCCCTAGTGGCGTTACCAGCATAGCAAGCAGGGAGGCGATGATTAATGAATAACTGGGTTGGATCGTTGGCATTCTGGACACTCCCTCTCATTGACCACCGTTTGCCGTTAAGCTGTCAGTGGTTGATTCCTGTTCGGTGGCGGTTTCCCTCAGGGGAATTGTACCCGATTTGCTCCTTTTCCCCCGCATGAAGCTTACGTAGCGATGAGTTCCACACCGCCGAAATCTCGCAATTTAGGTGAAGTTCTCCGCGAGTTCTCTGGGCATCAGCAGACGATGCGCCAAGAACTGGGGAAAGTGATTGTGGGGCAGTCGGAAGTGATCGAGCAACTGCTGGCGGCAATTTTTACCCGCGGGCACTGTTTGCTCGAAGGGGTTCCCGGGCTGGCCAAAACGCTGATGGTCAGCACGCTAGCCCGGATTTTGGACGTCTCCTTTAAGCGGATTCAATTTACTCCCGACTTGATGCCCTCGGATATTACGGGAACACAGGTCTTGGAAGAAGACGATTCGGGGCGGCGCACGTTCCGATTTGTCGAGGGGCCCATTTTCACAAATATTTTGCTCGCTGACGAGATCAATCGGACACCTCCGAAAACGCAAGCCGCGTTGTTGCAGGCGATGCAGGAGCGGCAGGTGACCAGCGGCCGCGATACGCTCGATCTGCCCAACCCGTTTTTCACCATCGCCACGCAAAACCCGATTGAGCAGGAGGGGACTTATCCGTTACCTGAAGCCCAGCTCGACCGGTTCATGTTCAACATCCGCGTCGATTATCCCACTGCCGATGAGGAGGAGAGAATCCTCACCGCCAGCACGCGGGGGGAAAGCGAAGAACCGGTGAAAGTGCTCTCGGGTCGCGCCATTTTGAGCATCCAGAAGTTAGTTCAGAGCGTGGCCGTGAGCCCCTATGTGATTCGCTACGTGGCCAAACTGGTGCGTTCCACGCGGCCTCGCGACGAGGCGGCTCCGCAGTACGTTCGAGAGCTGGTCGACTGGGGTGCCGGGCCGCGGGCGGGCCAATTCCTGCTGGCTGGAGGCAAAGCGTTGGCGGCCATGGATGGTCGTTTTAGCGTTGCCCCGGAAGACATTCGGCGGATCGCGATTCCCGTGCTGCGTCACCGCGTGGCGACCAATTTTCAGGCTCAGGCTGAGGGTCAGACGACTGACGATCTGATCCAGCGGTTGTTGAAAGATATACCGGAACCGGAACCGGAAAAGTTTACTCGTTCGTAATGCGACATTTGCCTTAAGGGTGCCGATGTTGGGACACGCGATGTTCCACTGGGAAACGTTTTAGGAAAACCTGCCGAATGGATGATGATTTCGAGCCTGAAGAACAGACCCCCGAGGGGTTTTTGCGAGTTGCCATTTTGATGGAACTCGGGCTTGGCTTGGTTGCGCTGGTGTTGGGCGTGATCTTCGGTCCCGATCCTCGTGAGTTGGTTCCCGATTGGTTTGATTATCTGGGGCTCGGCAGCGGATTACTGTGGGGCGTGTTGGCAGCCGTGCCGATGGTGCTGGCCGTTCAGTTGCTGGAGAAGTTACCCCTCAAGGCAATTCGCGACCTGCAGAAAGTGACTGAAGAACGTGTGATCGGGTTGATGCTTCATCTCCGCAATTCCGAGTTGGCAATCGTCTCGATGTGCGCCGGGGTCGGCGAGGAAATGTTGTTTCGCGGCTGGCTGTTTATGGGCTTGGCCGGGGCGGTCACCGACTGGGATACTTCGTCACTGGCGATCGCCGTCGTGTTCAGCTCGGTGGCCTTTGGTTTGGCGCATCCGATCTCTCCGGCTTACATCGTGGTCACCGGTTTGATGGGTATCTATTTCGCCATGCTCTTGATCTGGAGCGAAAATCTCCTCGTCCCGATTGTCGCGCACGCGGTGTACGACTTTGTCGAACTGGTACTGGCGACGCGGGCCATGCGGCAAGAGGCAAAGGCGACTTAGGCTTATTTTCACGGAGCTTAGGGCGACGTAGGCTTTTCGGCGTAACGATCCTGAAGCGACTGGACGGTCATCGAGGAATCGCGTTCCGCCGCCATGCCTTGTATCGCGGCTAGGGTGGCCGTGATCGTGGTGATGCAGGGGATGCCATGCTGGACAGCCGTGGCGCGAATTTTTCCTTCGTCGGTCCGCGCGCCCTTGCCGCTGGGGGTGTTAATCACCAAGTGCACATCCTCGTTCTTGAGGTAGTCGATCAAGTTGGGATGTCCCTCGGCAATCTTACGAACGCGGGTCACGGGCAAGCCGGCTTCTTCCAGCCGATCGGCGGTGCCGGTGGTCGCCAACACAGAGAATCCGAGTTCGATCAAGCTGCGGCCGATTTCGAGCACATGGGGTTTGTGTCGCGCCGAAAGGCTGAGGAAGACGTTTCCGGTCGTAGGCAGCACGGTCCCGGCAGCTAACTGACTTTTGGCAAAAGCCATGGCGAACGTTTCGCTGATCCCCATCACCTCGCCGGTGGATCGCATTTCCGGTCCCAAGACAATGTCGACGCCGGCAAATTTTCGGAACGGGAAGACGCTTTCTTTGATCGAGACGTGGCGGGGAATCGGTTGGCTGGTAATCCCCAGCTCGGTCAACTTTTTGCCCCACATGACTTTAGTTGCCAAACCGGCGACGGGCACTCCAGTGGCTTTGGCCACGAAGGGGACCGTGCGGCTGGCCCGCGGGTTGACTTCGAGGATGTAGACAACCGGTCCCGAATCTTCCTGCTTGATGGCAAACTGGATATTCATCAGGCCGATCACGTTCAGCCGCTTGGCCAGTTGCTGAGTGGCTTGGCGAATCGTTTCCAGCACCTCTTCAGCGAGATCAAAAGGTGGGATCGCGCAGGCCGAGTCCCCCGAGTGAACGCCCGCCTCTTCAATATGCTCCATGATGCCCATCACCACGCAGGTTTCGCCATCGCAGAGCGCGTCGACATCGACCTCGGTGGCATCTTCCAGGAAGCGGTCGATCAGCACCGGTTGACCTTCAGCGACCACGAACGCCTCGGCGACGAAGCGATCAAATTGAAACTTGTCATAACAGATCTCCATGGCGCGACCGCCGAGCACGAAGCTTGGTCGCACAAGCACGGGGTAACCGATCCGTTTGACTTCGCCCCGCGCTTCGCTCATCGTGCGGGCGATGCCAGCCGGTGGTTGCCGCAAGCCCAATTCTTCGATCATTCGTTGGAACAGTTCGCGATCCTCGGCCGACTCAATCGTCTCAACCGACGTGCCGATGATGGGGACCCCGGCATCCTTGAGACCGCGAGCAAGATTCAGCGGCGTTTGGCCACCGAACTGGACGATCACGCCGTCGGGCTTGATCTCATCGCAGATATTCAGCACATCTTCGATCGTGAGCGGTTCGAAGAAGAGTAGATCGCTGGTGTCGTAATCGGTGCTGACCGTTTCCGGGTTGCTATTTACCATCACACTTTCCACGCCCATTTCTCGCAGCGCGAAACTGGCGTGACAGCAACAGTAATCAAACTCAATCCCTTGACCGATGCGGTTGGGGCCACCGCCGAGAATGATCACTCGCGGCTTGGATGACTTCGCTGGGACTTCGCTTTCCGATTCGTAGGTGCTGTAAAAATAAGGTGTGACTGCTTCGAATTCGGCGGCGCACGTATCAACGCTCTTAAAGACTGGCAGGACCCCCAGTTCTTTGCGGCGAGCGCGGATTTGCAGCTCGGTTTTATGGAAGATCGTGCCCAGTTGACGATCGGAAAAACCGGCCCGCTTGGCAATCAGGATCTGTTCCTTAGTCAGTTGATCGAGGGTGCCCACGTTCCGCAATTGCGATTCCAGCTCAATCAATTGGGCAATCGAATCAAGGAACCAATAATCGATATGCGTGAGATCGTAGATCTCTTCCTGGGTCATGCCGGCCAGCATGGCGTAGCGAATAAAGAAAATGCGTCCCGCGCCGGGCGTGCTGAGGCGAGCCCGAATTTCATCCATGTCGGGTTGCGTTTCCGAGCCCCAGCGATCTTTGCTATCGGCGCCCAAGCCAAACACGCCGATT
The DNA here is from genome assembly GCF_052161645.1 of Kothea flammea. GTDB lineage: Bacteria > Planctomycetota > Planctomycetia > Pirellulales > Pirellulaceae > Laterigemmans. The sequence continues at coordinate 7,418,249 of NZ_CP197414.1, read as the reverse complement.
TCCAATCCTCGCAGCGCCTTCTGCAGCGATTCTTGGAACGTTCTCCCAATCGCCATCGTCTCTCCCACGCTTTTCATCTGCGTGGTCAGCGTGGCATCGGCCTCGGGAAATTTCTCAAAAGCAAAGCGAGGAATCTTGGTGACGACATAGTCGATCGACGGCTCGAAGCAGGCTTTGGTCTTCTGTGTAATGTCGTTGGGCAATTCCCAAAGTCGATAACCGACAGCCAGTTTGGCGGCAATTTTGGCAATCGGAAAACCGGTCGCTTTGCTGGCTAGCGCGCTGCTTCGCGAGACCCGTGGGTTCATCTCGATGACAATCATGCGACCAGTTGTCGGTTCGATCGCGAATTGAATGTTGCTGCCCCCGGTCTCCACCCCGATCTCACGGATCACCGCCAGCGAAGCGACTCGCATGCGTTGATATTCTTTGTCGGTCAGGGTTTGCGCCGGAGCAACCGTGATTGAGTCGCCGGTGTGGACCCCCATGGCGTCAAAGTTTTCGATCGCGCAGATAATCACCACGTTATCGTCGAGGTCTCGCATGACCTCCATTTCATATTCTTTCCAGCCAATGATCGATTCTTCGATCAAGACTTCGCGAACCGGGCTTTGATCGAGTCCATTCTTGACCAAGTCATCGAATTCGTCTCGGTTGTAAGCGATTGCCGAACCGGAGCCACCGAGCGTATAGCTGGGGCGGACCACGCAGGGCAGACCGATCTCGGTAACAGCGGTGCGCGCTTCTTCCAGGGTGTGCACGGTTTCCCCGCGACAGACATCCAGCCCGATCTTCTCCATCGCCGCTTTGAATTGGTCGCGCTCCTCGGCTTTGGCGATTACCTTGGCGTTGGCTCCGATCATCTCCACGCCATACTTATCGAGCACGCCGTGCTCGGACAGGTCCATTGCCAAGTTCAAGCCGGTTTGACCACCGAGCGTCGGCAGTAAAGCGTCGGGCCGCTCGCGTTCAATGACCTTTTCGACCATCTGCCAAGTCAGCGGCTCGATGTAAGTCGCATCTGCCGTTTGGGGATCGGTCATGATGGTGGCCGGGTTGCTGTTGACCAGCACCACCTCGTAACCCTCTTCGCGGAGCGCCTTGCAGGCTTGCGTGCCCGAGTAATCGAACTCGCAAGCTTGGCCGATCACAATCGGGCCACTTCCAATCAGCAATATTTTTTTAATGTCGGCGCGTGCGGGCACGGCGAAGTTTCCATTTTTTGGCGTTTTGATCCGCGTGTTTGCTCAAGAAGAGCACTAAATCCCCGAAAAACATAACAAAAACCGGCCGTTGCGGGAGGGTGCCAACGCGAATGCGGAGGCTTTGCTGCGGGATTTACGCTTCCTATTGATAGATTTTTTTCTCACCGATGCTAACTCGCCACACCGATGTCTCCCCCTAGTAACGGTCATTTTGGTTCAATCACCTCCCGCCGGCGCATGACGATAAGCTAAACTCCGTTTGCAGTCACAACGCCAGCTAGCCTCCGATCAGCGACGCAGAACAGTCACATGGATACGATTCGACAAGCTTGCCCTCAATGCCAATCGACCCTCGAGCTACCCGCTTCGGCGGTGGGGCGGATGGCCCGCTGTCCAGCCTGCCAGCATACTTTTCGTGTCCCCGAACAAGATCGGCCAGGCGAGTCAGCGGATGGCGGGCCAGCAGCCGGAGGTCAAATCGATAGCGGTCCCGGGCAAATGGGCTCGTTTACCGTTCCCCAGTCAACCACGCCCAGCTCCGCACTGCCGCCCGTCGGTGCCAGCAAGGCGGGTGACTCGGAGGCTGGCAATAATCCTTACGCCTTCGCTTCGGGGAGTGGTGGAGAGGGTCTCGCGGGAGAGGCGCTGCCGCGTGGCGATTTGATGATTCAGCGGGCCAGGATGGAGCAGATTTTCAGCTTGGGTTGGGCGATTTTTACCGCTCGCTGGCAACCCTTGGTGCTGGGTGGGCTGATCTACATCGCGGTTTCAATCGGTTTCGGTATGGTAGTGGGCATCATCACCGGCGTTGTTAGCATGATAGGTGGCGGAATTGATCAAGACGCACAAAACTTGATCACCATGGCGCTAACGTTCGTAATTGGGATCTTCAGTTGGTATATCTGGCTGGGGCTCGGTAACCTGGCGTTAAAGGTTTGCCGCAATGAACAGGCATCGCCAGCCCACGTGTTCATGCCGGTTTCGATTTTCGTCAAGCTGATCCCAGTCTTGATTCCTTTTTTCGTGCTGACGCTCGTCAGCCAGATTGCCAGTTCTCAGTTGCAGCCGAATCAGCCAGGCCAGAACTTGCAGGGCGACCCGGAGTTGGTGTTCGTTTCCATGGGGATCGCTTTTGGCAGCGGTTTGTTGAACGCGATTGTGTTGCTGTTTGTCTGGCCAAAGTTCTTTTTGGCACTGGACAACCGCAACGAGGAGAGTGGCAGCATGGGGACCGCTTTGCAGATTGCCACGAAGAACCTGTTAAACGGGTTTTTGCTGTGGTGGATTGTGCGTGCCCTGATGGTCGTGCCAGTGCTGTTGACCTGTTGTATCGGGATGGTCGCCACCGAGCCGTTGATGTTGGTTTTCGGCGCGGTGGGTTACCTGTTGATGACTGGCCAACCGATCAGCGACCCTAATGCTGTTCCCATGCAGTCGCCTGACTACGGTTATCAACCCAAGTCAACGTTCTGAGGGCCGTGTTGGCCGGTTTGACTGGCTGTGCCTCAGTTGGAGATTTGGCTGATGTTGCTCTGTTCCACTTGGCAGATTTTTTCGACACGGCGGGCATGGCGTCCGCCCTCGAATTCGGTGTTGAGCCACAGCAGGACAAGTTCGTCGATGGGGCGATCGCCGATCATGTCACCGGGCAAACAGAGCACGTTGACGTCGTTGTGGCGTCGAGCCATTTCGACCATGACTTTTTCGTAGCAGGGAGCCGCGCGAACGCCGGGAAATTTATTTGCCGTGATCGCCATCCCCAAACCGGTGCCGCAGATCAGAATGCCGCGATCGGCTTCTCCACAACTGACTTTGCGGGCTACGACGGCGGCAATATCGGGATAGTCGCAGGCGGCCGTGGTGGAGGTACCTTCGTCACAGCATGTGAACCCGTTGGCTTCTAACGTTTGGATCAAGCGGGGGCGAATGCTGACGCCGCGGTGATCACTTCCCAAGCTGATTCGCATCATAGCCCTGTCCCAGTATTCCACTGATCTTGCAAACGCTCGACCCATATCTCCAGTTGGCTGTCGATCTGGTCAGCGCATTGTTGGTAAACCTCAAGTGGTGCTCCGACCGGATCGGCAATATCGCCGCCGTCAATTCGCAAGGTGTGCACGCGGTCAGCCGCTTCTGGATATCGCATCAGAATCGCTTCCCGGTGCCCGCGAGTCATGGTCAGCACCACGTCTGCTAATTGTAACAACTGTTCGGTCATCGGCTGGCTGGCATGTCCCGTCAAGTCCAAACCTCGCTTGCCCATCACTTCGACCGCTTGACTGCTGGCTTGATCCCCCTGGAAAGCGGCGATCCCGGCGCTGACCACACCCACGGCGTCTTCGCCCTCGGTGGCTCCCTTTAATCGCTGTCGCAGCATGACCTCAGCCATCGGACTGCGACAGGTATTGCCGGTGCAGACCAGCACAACCAGCGGTTTCGCGAATTTTTCGATTGCCCCCGATTCCACAACGCCCTCAAGTCGTATTTTGTAACTATTGTCCACTACACGAACCACAGTAGCTGGACCACCGTAACGTGTCGGGCCGTCATCGAGAAGCAGGGGGATGCGATCCCCAGTCGCTGCGGCGCACTGACTGCAAGTGGTGTGCGGTTTCTCGCCCTCGGAATAAGTGCCGGCCAGCACGATCGGACCCGCCAAAAAACGATGTAATTGCTGGATAAACGGATGCCCCACGACACGCATCGGCAAATAGCCGTCGGCATCCATGAACGCCACGCGAAGCGATTCCGGTAATTGCATGGCGGCGGAATCGGCGGCACCGCAAGCCAACTCCAGTGTAATTGGACCAGGCCAACAACGCCTCGCCAAACGCCTGGCGAGGGGTTGGTGCGGATTGATGTAGTCCCACGCAGCTTCCGCACTAGGAACTGCTAAAATCGGACCGGTGGGTGGCTGCGGAGAGATTTGAGCCAAAACGTCGAGCATGCGAGCCACCGGTTCATGCGAAAGGGCGCAAGCGGCTAACGCATAGGTGGTGTCGGTCGGTACAGCCAATAACCCCCCCTCGGCTAACACTTGCACCGCTCGGTGGACCATGTCGCTGGGGTCATCAGCCCGCCGCAAATCAACAATGTTCGCCATAGACTAGTGTTCGCCAAGCAGGGCAAATCGAGAGTGAGCAAAGGGATCGGCGGAACAAGGGAAGACCGAATCGAGTATTCTAAGGGAGTAGCCCTTCGGCAACAACTGCGGTGATACGCCCAGGCGACACAGTTCGTTCCCGCCGTGACCGGACTTGCCGTGACCGGACTTGCCGTGACCCGACTTGCCGTGACCCGACTTGTGATCGCCCGACCTGTCGTCGCTGTGAACGTCACGCGATCAAACACCTCCAATTCATTACTTGAGCCCCTTCGTCTGGTATGAAACCGCCGTCGCAAGAAAATTCACCAGAGTTTGGGGATTCAGAGGTCGGGAAGCCAATGTCCGGTCCGGAGAACAGTCGCCGTCTGTTTCTCAAGCAGAGCACGCTGGCTCTGGGAGCCTCCGCAGTGGGTACTTCCCTGCTGACACTCTCCGGCTGTCTGGGGCCGCCCAGTGACCTGGGCCGCGTCACTCCCGATGCGGTCTGGGGGCGGCGGGGATTGAGTCCCGGTCGCGTGCTCAAGCCCCGCGCCGTCGCGATCGACCGCCATGACCATTTGTACTTGGTTGATACCACTGGTCGAATCCAAGTCTTCGATGGCGATGGCAACTACTTGCGGGGCTGGAAGATGCCCAAGACCGAGTATGGGCGTCCCACCGGCCTAGCGGTCGATGCCAATGATCAATTGCTGGTGGCCGATACGCATTATTACCGGATGTTAGTCTTTACGCTCACCGGTGAACCGCTGGAGAAACAAACCATCGGCGGAGTGCAGGGGCACCAGCCAGGCCAATTCGCCTTCGTGACCGATGCGGTTCGTGATCGTGAAGGGGTCACTTACGTGGGTGAGTATGGAGATTCCGATCGCATCCAACGATTTGACCCACAGGGCAATTTCGTGGACGCTTGGGGAGGTACGGGGAGGGAACCGGGGAGTTTTGTGAGGCCTCAAAGTTTAGTGCTCAGCGATGACGGCCAAACGCTTTGGATCGCCGATGCCTGCAACCACCGCATTCAGGTTTTTGACGTCAGTGGCAAACCGACGCTGCGGGCAATCTGGGGTAGTGAAGGTCAGCAACCGGGCCAGTTATATTATCCTTATGATCTGGCCTTCGACTCTCAAGGCATGTTGTATGTCTGCGAGTATGGCAACCAGCGGGTGCAGCGGTTTACACCCGCTGGTGAGTCATTGGGGATCGTGGGCCGTCCCGGTCACGATGAGGGAGAATTCTATCAACCTTGGGGCGTCGTGCTCGATTCGCAAGGAAGACTTTTTGTATTGGATTCCAACAATCACCGCGTGCAACGGTTTCTGGTCGCGTGAAGCTCTCGCTCTTTAATTCACCGCAAAGGCGACGACGTCTCGCCGTGCTGGTTGCGCCCGCGATGTTCGGCTTGGCCGTCGCTTTTTTGCTCGCCCTGGCAACGCTGGTGGTGATCTTTGTCGATATGCCTTCGCTGAGCGAACGTGCGCTCGATGAGCAACTAGCTAACGCTGCGACGGACGGCGAACTAGCGGCGGGTATAACGCCGACGGTTGAAGGAACGCCAGCGGCCGATGTAACGCCAGCGGCCAATATGACAGCAAGGCCAGCAACTGGCTTGGCTGCCGATGAGGCTGCCGAGCCGCCGGCCGAACTGACTTTGTCGGTGGAACCTCCTGTCGCCGCGCTCGCACAGTTCGCCGGCTGGTTCATGCTGGCGATTTGGCCGTTGTTTATTGCCGAAGCAGTGCTCTATTGGTTGATTCGACCACGCGGGCTGGGGCAGCGTCGACAACACTTGCACGCGATGAGTTGTTGTTTGTTCCCGCCCTTGCGGATGTGTTTACGTTCTCCCGAAATGGGCGAGGCCATTTGGTTTCCTTGGGTTGGCTGGCAACAACCCAATGACCAGCTACGTGAGGCTCTGGTGCGATTTTTCAGCATTCCCATGTTGGGTATCGCCGTGCTCATTTTACCCGTCTTGGGGATTGAGTTTTTTCTGAAAGAACAAGTTGATCGCTATCCAGCGCTCCGCTACGGCTTGCATTTTAGCACCGGCTTGATTTGGTTTGCGTTTACGACTGAATTCATTGTGATGATTTCAGCCGCCGATAAAAAATTAGCGTATTGCAAAAAGCACTGGTTGGATCTGGCCATCATCTTGTTGCCGATCATTTCATTCTTGCGATCATTGCAAGTCCTAAGAGCGACTCGTCTGGCAAAAGTGGCTAAGGTCCAACAGCTGACCAAAATGGCCAGGGTTTATCGGTTGCGAGGTGTTTCCACCAAGGCGCTGCGGGCTTTGGTGTTGTTTGATTTGGCCCAGCGGCTGTTCCGCATTCGTCCCGAGAAACGTTTAGCCAGTCTGCGGAATCAACACGAGCAATTGTTGAAAGATTTGGCCGCGCTCGAGGGGCAAATTGAAAAGCTGGAAGTGCTGTGCAAAGCCCGCGCTGAAACCGCTGCGGATAAAGCGAAGACTCAGCCAGCAGGAACCCCAGAAACAGGCTCTCCAGCAACAACTGCTCAAGAAAGACGGCCTGTTGCCAAACCGCAGGCCAAGCCGGTCGACAGTTGACGATTCAGACCGCGGCTGCCGAGAGCAACAGCTGCTCGATTTTGTGGAGATAGGTTTGCAGAGAAAATTTTCCGCTGACCAGTTCCCTCGCCCGGCGACTGTATTCCGCCGCTTGCTGCGGTTGATGACACATGTGTTCGATGGCTGCGGCGAGTTTCGCTGGCTGATCTGGGGCAATCAATAAACCGGTGACGCCGTGTTGGACTAATTCGGGACTTCCGCCGACCGACGTGGCGATCACGGGGACTTCCAGCGCAAAGGCTTCCAAGATCACGTTGGAGAGGCCTTCGTACCGCGAGGGACTGACTAGCAGTTGGCAGCTGGATAACAAGCTGGCAACGTCTGAGCGTTGGCCGGTAAAGTGAATCTGCTGCTTGATGCCCAATTCCTCGGCCAGTTGTTCCAAGGCTAGTCGCTGAGGTCCGTTGCCGATCATGTAAACGCTGATGTTCGGTGCTGTCGTCGGTTCGTTACGTTGCAGCAGGCTGATCGCGTGCAGCAGCACGTCTTGCCCTTTTTCATGGCTCATGCGACCGATGCAAGCAATCCGCAGCTGGTCGCGCGAAGTGGTCGAAGGAGCGGCGTCTGTCGCTGGTTTGATCGCTTGGCGGCTGGCCAAGAGGGCGGCACGATCGACTGGGTTATGAACCGTGATCACATGCTGTGGGGGCAATTGGTAGTATGCGATCGCTGCTTGCCGCACAGCCTCGCTGACGGCCAACACGTGCTGAGCTTGGCGGTAAGATTTCGCCAAGCGTCGGCGCTTGGCAGTCAAGAAACGTGATTCGCTGGCTGGTAGATCTTGATCGGGCGGACTGACGATGGTGGCAACGCGAGGCACGTCGCGACCACAGGCTGGGCCGGCGAGCAAGGACATGTGAAATGTGCGGTCATAGACGACTTCGATTTGTCGCGCCAGGATGTGATCGCGGAGCCTGCGCACCAAACGGTGATGCCAGCGTCCGGGCCAATTTAGGCGGGGCTGAAACGGATGATCGTCAAAAGCAAAGACTGGCACGTCGGCGGGGATGTGTGACAACAGGCTGCCGCAACGTCGCGTCAAGTAGAGTTCAGGCGCAAAGCGTTGGCGGTTAAGATGCTGCAGCAGCAACAGCGTTTGTTGTTCGCTGCCCCCCGCTTCCATCGATCCGGCCATCAACATTACGCGCAGAGACATATGGACATTCAAAATCTAGAAAAAGCGACGCCGTTCATCACTAAAGACGGCTCGGAAATTCGCGAATTATTGGCTCACCGCAATTCGGCGATCCGTAACCAATCGTTGGCCGAAGCACGTATCGGACCGGGGCTGACCACCACGCCCCACTATCATCCTCAAACGGAGGAAATCTACTTCATTCTAGTCGGTGAGGGGGAAATGATGATCGACCAAGAGCGCCGCGCGGTCGGACCTGGGGATGCGATTGCGATTCCTCCCGGCGCGGTGCATCAAATAACCAACACGGGCAGCGAGACCTTGCGGTTAATTTGTTGCTGCGCTCCCGGCTACGAACACGAGGATACCGTCTTGGTGGAGACGCAGGCAGGGCAGTAAGAACTAGGGCAACCTCGATTTTTCACGTTCCTGCTTGGCAAATTGTAGCGACCGTAGCGAATGCGCGCATCGGCCAAGATCCACTGGACGTGTCTGGAGGGTGAGGCCGAAAAAAATGCCTGGTGGTGTGCCGTCGTGGGCGGGGCGGTAAAGCCATCGAAGTAAGCTCTTCGACTCCCAGGAAGGATCGTCGGACATGCGACGGAAACGCAACGCAAGGATTTTGTTTTGGCCAGCACTGGCCGTCAGCGCCGTGATCCTCGTGCTGATCGGCGCGCCCCGTTTGCGTAGTTTTCTGGGGTTGCAACTCGCCGGCGTCCAGGGGCTAAATGCGGGGCAGGACGCCGCTCGCCGCGCCGATTCGCAGCGAGATTACGCGCCGCCCCGGACGCTCGATTCCAGTGGTCGGGCAAACGCCCAGCTAGACCCGCAGTCGATTGATCCGCAATATTATCTCCGCTGGGCCATTCGGAACCCGCAAGCAACGGCTACTGACTCGCAAGTCGATGCCCTCTGCCCGTCCGATATTTTGCCGCGACCGGCCGGAGAGCCGCTGGCGCAGGCAACTTTGCTGGCCCCGGTGCCAGACCGTCAAACTGAATTGGCAGGGAGCGGATTCGCCGCAAATGGGTTTGCGGATGATGATGTTTTTGGCGTGAGTTCAACGCGAGCGACAGCCGTTAATTTCCGTCCGGGAGATCGCGGCAACGTTGCTGATCGCGAGCGTGCCGAAGCGGGTGATCCGCTCGGGTCCGCGCCCCAGGCGACGTTGTTCTCCGCTGGCGAGAGCCTGTTCCTTTCTGACGACCCGGCTGCAGTCAGTGATCGCCAGCGTGAGCACGCGGGCCAAACTGACTCGCAACTCGATGCTGAGCATTCCACCGACAACTCGGCGACCGACCGCCGCAGCTTGGAGGTGGGCCCGCATGGCATGGCCTGGCCCGAGACTCCCCGGCTCAGCGCGACCTTGTCGCAGTTGTCGGAGCGCGAGGAGCTGGCGAGCCTGCAACCTTGGATTTCGAGTGTCCGTCAGCAATTGGCGGAACTGCAATCCTTGCCCTCCCTGCAAGCACCTCAAGCGGGTGCACTGATTGAATCACTGCGGCAATTGGCAATGGCTGGCCTGGCTGACGGGGAAGCGCGGAGGGAGCAGCGCGAGTTGCAACAACTAGTGTTACGGGCTTCGCACGCATTGCTACGCCGCACCGCGGTTTGGCAGGCGATTTGGAACGTGGGTGATACGACCAGTCATTGGCGGACCGTGGGGCTGCGAAATCGCGAGACCCCGGCGCTGGCGGCGACCGCTGACGAGTTGCTGGCCCGCTGTCGCGAGACGGGGGATTTTGAAGGCTGGAATCGCTATTTAATGCTCGACGAAATCGTCCTTCACGATCAACGAGCAGATGTCGAGCCGCGACGCATCTTGGCCCAGCGGTTGCTTTCACGGATCGAATGGGAAGGCCTCAGCGAAGAGCAAGTCAGTTGGCTGGATGATTCTAGCGTGCATCGCTTGGTCCGTGATATTCGTCCCTGGGCCGACTCGCCCATCGACTATGCGATGTTGCTGCGTCAGCTCGAACGTCTCGAATCAGACTCGCTCGATTTAGGCAAGATCGAAGTCGCCGCGACAGTCCAGTCATTGCGGTTCTCAGAGCATCCGCCAGCGGTCGCGGTGGCTGAGGCCATTAATGACTACTATCGCAACGGAAATTTGCGGCTGGCAGTCTCGGCCAGTTTCATGGAACGGTTGTTGCCCGAGATACCCGCTCGCACCACGCCCATTCGGCAAACCATCGTCGGAGTGCCCGTTCGTGGTACCGGCGTCGTCCACAGTCAACTCGCTTTTCAGTTGCTGCCCAACATGGGCGCGTGGCATTTAAATCTGTTCACGCAGGGAGCGATTCATGGCTCCACCGATTCCAGCCGCTGGCCGGTGCAAATCGCCAATCGTTCGTTGTCAAATTTCAACGCGGCGACGGAACTGCGAGTCAATCGAGCTGGCGTCGAAATCGGAGAAACCGCTGCCGCAGTTAACTCGCATGTGAAGATGCGCGGAATGCGAACCGATTTTGATGGTTTTCCCGTAATCGAGTCGTTGGTCCGCGGGATTGCCCTTTCGCAGTATCGCGACCGCGCAGCAGCGGCCCGGCGGCAATCGGAGCAGCTTGTGCGGGATGAGATCGAGACCACCGTATCGGCTGAGATCAACCAAGAGATCGATCGCGCGTCGAGTGAACTCAGTGAGCGTTTGCTGGGACCGCTGGGGAGGTTGCGACTCAGTCCCCTGGTTGTCGATTTGCAGACCACCGAGTCGCGTTTGGTGGCCCGTTATCGTGTGGCTGGCAATTGGCAGATGGCCGCCTTCACGCCCCGGCCACGCGCCCTGAGCAACAGCCTGTTGAGCATCCAAGTTCACCAGTCAACATTGAACAATACATTTGAAAGGTTGGCACCCGCCGGCGAACCTCAAGCATTAACTGAGATCTACGCACAGTTGATGGAGATGTTTGGTGCCGAGGTTCCCGCGTTGGATGTCGACTTGCCGCCTAACGTCAAGATTCAGTTTGCCAACACGCGGCCGATCACGGTGGAGATTGAAGAGGATCGACTGTGGCTGACGTTGCGGGTTGTGCGTTTGACCGATGAGCGTGATTTAAACCTCAGTCACTTTGTCGTGCGGGTTGCGTATCGACCGGTGATCGACGGTTTGCAAACTAGCTTGCAGCGTGAGGGTGTGTTGCGGATCGATGGACCGCGGTTGGGCATGCGTGAGCGGATTCCGGTCAGGGCAATTTTTAATAAAGTCTTAAACAAAGATCGTCAATTGCCTTTGGTAGCAAAGTCATTGGCTGCCCATCCTGATGCGGCCGGGTTAACCGTCGGCATGTTGCAGTTAACCGATGGTTGGATCTGTTTCGCAATTTGTCCCGCTGACTCGACACGGTCAGGCGCAATAGCTGCGAAGCAGAGGCAGCAATCAGTCCACCGGTAGGCCGGCCAACTCGCAGAGATGCGCTTGGCTGACCGGTTGCGGACAGCTCCAAACGAGAAAGAACATCGCTTCGCGGCACCAACGTCCTGCCGGATGTCCACTGACAAATCCAGCCCCTTTCGAGGCGGTCAAAGCGGCTTGCGTGACGCGCAGCACCAGTCGGTTTGCGCGGCCGCGGAGATCGGCGGGATTACAACTGGGGCGGCCCGCCGCAAATTCCATTAGCTCAGTTTCCAAGCCCATAACCTGTTGTTCCAAACTTTCGGCCACCAGGGTCAGATCGCCGCGCCGCGTGGCTTCTTCTCGCAAGAAGTCGAGTGCTGCTCCGCATAGTCCAATCGCCAATGTTGACGTTTGCAGTCCGCCCGTTCCAGCCCCCTGCCCGGCCGCCATCACATCGTTGATTGGTCCGGCGACCATCATTTCTGGAGTTACTATCACCCGTTCAAATTCGACCCGATCGGTGCGGGAAGCCGACAGAGCCAGCAGCGAGGCTCCAGGGAATGGCTTCACCCCGGGGGTACCGGTGGGAACCATCGCCAGCAGTTCGCGACCGTCGTCGAGCGTGGCTCCCACGACCAGCCCATCGGCCTCGGCCCCCCCCGTCACCCACGGGCAGTAGCCATCGAGCACAAAATGATCGCGATCTTGTGCGGCCCGCAACGCTGGACGGCCCAAGTGTTGTCGGCTGGTGGTCAGATGGCTAATGCCGACGGTGGCAAAACGCTCCCCGGAGAGCAACGGCTGGAGCCACTCCGCCGCCAACGCGACGTTTGGACTTCCCGCTACTCGGCGGATAGCTCCCATCAACTGAGTGATCACAAATGTTGTCGTCAGGCAGGAGCGGGCGAGCAGCAAATAGCCGCGAGTCTTTTCTTCTTCATTCCACCCAAGCCCCCCAGACTCCGCAGGCATAAACCAACGATAGACGCCGGCACGGGCACATAATTCCAGTTGTTCAGCCGGCCAGGCTCCCGGTTTTTCCAGCGAGGGAGCCAGTTTGGCCAAATCTTTGCGGAGCCCCTTGAGTGCTGGGCTGTCGAGACGGTCGACAAATGACGATATATGCATTAGGAAACTTTGATTGAGATTGAGACAATCTGGGCTGGCAAACTATTGCGGCTCAGTTAGAAGGACTATAACTCGGGTTAACAACCGTTTGTTCGCACCCTATCAGGATACACGTTGGCCATGAGCACCATCCAAACACCGGTTGCCGTTGAAGGACACTCCAGTGAAGCTCCGTTGGAGAATTTGACCCCCGAGGGGCGTGATCTGTACAAGAAATTGTGGTCACTCGCTCGCAACTTGTGGTGGTCCTGGCATCCGGAATGCGACCAGCTGTTTCGCGATATTGATCCGATTCGATGGCGACAGTTAGACCACAATCCGATCGCTTTGCTGCGGGAGTTCACCCCCGAGCGTTTGGCATTGCGAGCGAATGAGATGGTGCTGCACAGTCGCATCAACTATGCCCACCGTCGCTTGCAGGAATACCTCGAAGAGACCAACACTTGGTCCTCCGGCACGGCCGGTGTGCTGGGCGCGCACCCCGTCGCTTACTTCTCCGCTGAATTTGGCATTCACGAATCGATTCCGATTTATTCGGGTGGTTTGGGCGTCTTGGCAGGTGACCATATCAAAAGCGCTTCGGGGCTGGGTGTGCCACTGGTCGCGATCGGTTTGTACTACTCGCACGGGTACTTTCGTCAGTACCTTGATGAAGAGGGTTACCAGCGGGAAGACTACTTCGAGACGAAGATCGACAATTTGCCGATCGAGCCAGCCATCGGCAGCAATGGTGAACCGATCGAAGTTAGCATTCAAACTCGCGATGGCGAATTGGCTGCCAAGGTCTGGTTGATGCACGTTGGTCGCGTGCGGCTGTATTTGTTGGATTGCAATGTCGAGCAGAACAAGCCGGAGGATCGTGAGCTGACCAGCCGTCTGTATGGTGGTGACCAGCGGACGCGAATTCGTCAAGAATTAGTGCTCGGCGTGGGCGGGGTGCGGGCATTGCACGCGGCTGGAATTCAGCCGGGTGTGTATCACCTCAACGAAGGACACTCCGCCTTCGGCTCGCTGGAAGTCGTTCGGCAACGCATGCAAGAGGATGGTCGGACTTATGAGGAAGCGGTTCATGAGACGGCGCGAAACACGGTTTTCACAACGCATACTCCCGTTCCGGCTGGCCACGATCGTTTCCCCGCTGAGCTCGTCGAAGAACACCTCGGTCCGCTACGCGACCAATTGGGCATCAGTCATGAGCAGCTGCTCGGCTTGGGACGCGTCGATCCCGATAACATGCAAGAGCCGTTTTGCATGACGGTGATTGGGATGAAGCTGAGCCGTCGAGCGAACGCGGTCAGCAATTTGCATGGCGTGATCTCGCGACGGATGTGGGCCGCTCTTTGGCCCGAACGCAATGAAGATGAGATTCCGATTGGGCACATCACCAACGGCGTGCACATTCCCAGCTGGCTGGCCGGTCAGATGGCACAGCTTTATGACAAACACTTTCCTGCGGGCTGGAAAGATCGGATGGGACAACCTGAGGTTTGGCAAGCGATCCATGATGTCGATCCAGGCGAACTTTGGGAAACGCACAACGCGCTGAAAAACTTGTTGTTGGCTTTCGTGCGTCGTCGCGTCTCCCGCCAATGCCGTCGCCGTGGTGAGAGTGATAGCGTGATCGAAGCGGCTCGGAACGTGCTGGATCCCCAAGTGCTGACGATCGGATTTGGCCGACGCTTTGCCACCTATAAACGGGCCAATTTGTTGTTCAGCGATCTTGATCGAATCTCGGCGATGTTGTCCAGCACGACCCGCCCGGTGCAATTAATTTACGCTGGCAAGTCTCATCCCAAGGATGAACCGGGGAAACGATTCATTCAAGAGATTGCCAACCTGCGTCACGATTCCCGCTTCGCTGGCCGCGTGGCCTTCGTGGAAGATTATGACATTAACGTCTGCCGCCACTTAATCCAAGGTGTTGACGTGTGGTTGAATAATCCGCGTCGCCCCTTGGAAGCGAGCGGCACCAGCGGCCAAAAGGTCGTGCTCAACGGTGGACTGAATTGCAGTATTCTCGATGGCTGGTGGGCCGAAGCTTATAACGGCGGAAATGGCTTTGCTATCGGTAATGGTCGCAGCCATAACAACGATGAGATCACCGACCAGCGAGATGCTTTGGCGCTGTATGAAACCTTGGAAAACGAAGTTATTCCAATGTTCTATGAGCATGATGACGATGGGGTCCCCCGCCGCTGGATCAAGCACATGATGAACTCCATCAGCACCCTGGCTTGGCGGTTCAGCAGCCATCGCATGGTCGTCGACTATACAATGGAAGGCTACTTGCCGGCTGCCGGTGGCGCCAGTTGCGAAATGCGGACGCATTAGAGCAAGCAAGAACTCGCTAGGGCGGTTTCGGCATAGCCTGCTAGGTAACCATGCCCGGTCAGCGGAGCTGAGTAGAATTACTCATATTCGTTGGCCGAGTTGGGGAAAATAACGTAGAATTCAGCTGACTCGAAATTTGCCACATTTCCCTCTTGCGCTCGGTTTATCATGTGGTTTGCATTCGATTTGATCGACGATGGTCAGATCAGTCCTCAAGCGTTTGTCTCGGCGCTCAGGCATCAAATGCGATGCCGTCGCCCGTTGGGACAGATTGCCGTCGAGCACGGCATGATGACGATGGCGGAGGTCTTTGACGTGTTGGCTCATCAAAGTGAGCACAACGAACCGTTTGGCCACCTAGCCGTCGAACTCGGCTATTTGGAACGTGAGCAGCTCAGCGAATTGATCATTTCACAACTAGAGACGATGCCCCCCTTGGAAGACATTTTAGTCGAAGCGGGCGCCGTGCGGCGCGAAGTGCTCGATGAGACGATCGAACGTTTGCGGGCCCAACTGGGTGTGCTGCGTGAACGTCAATACGAAGCGATTGCAGAAGTTGTCAAGCATCCAGGTGAACAGTCGTAGCGTTTCCCTTGTTAGCGGTTTTGGCGCTAGCCACCGTTTGTTTGCGCGGCGGTAGTTCGTTCAAGACGAGAACCGGGGCTAGCGCCCAAACGGCTAACCCCCAGACAACCGTTCGCGGTTTTGTGTCAGGCGAAGTAGCCGTGCAGGAACCAACTATGGCTTCGCAAATCACGATAAATCCATAACCATCTTCCATCGACCGTTTCCAATCGATAGTAATCGCGGCGGTGCAGCGGGCCGTGCCACCAGCCTGTCTCCAACCGCTCCGGCCCCCAGTAGCGCGCCAATTGATACGTTCTGCCGGCCAAGCGAAATTTCTCAGGTGGTTGCTGCTGATAGGGTGCCGGTTGTTGGTCGGGTTGAGATGCGATCTCGCGGTTGAGGTTGCCAGAGTCCAGCGGATGAATGCGTTGGGGATGTGGCAATAAGTTCAACGGGCGGCGGAGAGGATCGCCCGGGCTGGCAGTCGTCGCGCCTGGTTGCGTTGAATGCTCGATTGAATGTTCGGGTGAATGCTCGAGTGGTTGAATGCTTTGGCGACGACGGTTTGTGTTGTCACGTTTATTTTCTTTGCCATGTTTGCGGCGTTGAGGCTGGGGGCGACCCGGGACGATTGTTCCCGGCGGTTGACCGGTCAGGGGACGCAAGCGTATGGCCGCTTCGGGGAGTGGATTATGGGTGGCTTCGATGCCCAGCACGCGCTCTCGCCCCAAGCGTCCGCTGAGTGCATCGATTAATTGGGCTAACTCCACCAGCGAACCGACTGGGCCCGCTTCGATGCCGTCAAGGGTCGGTTGTCGCACACCCAATGGCCCCGACATGGTAACGGTGACGGTCAAGCGATGGGCCATGGCTGGCAAACGTTGCTGTGTCAGGTGCCCGCGGAATAATCGCATCAGATGCTCCGCGTCAGCGGTCGGAGTGAATAACCCTAAGCGAAATTCTACCGCCGGAGCGGCCTGCAGCTCCAAGCGACAGCTGATCCGCAGCGCACCGTATTGCCGTTTGGCTAAACTGTCAGCGATTTTCTCAATGAGCTGCTCTAAGTGGTGCCCCAAAATATCTTGATCCGCGGTCGGATATTCCAGTTCGGTAGTCAGGCGGTTGCTGGCAGCCGCGTGGTGCATGGGGAGCGGTTCATCGATTTCACCCAGCGCTTGATCGAGCCGCTGCAGCAGCGTGATCCCCAGCCGGCTGGCCAAGCCACTGCGGGGAAGACGCCGGAGCGCTTCGATGTGATGAATGCCTAATCGCCGCAGCAGCTTGGTCGTCTCGCTGCGAACTCTCAAGGCGGCGATCGGCAAGTTGGCTAGCGCGGCGGCTTGTTCGCCAGCGGGAACCAACCAGGCTAAAAAGTCCTCCAGCTGGAATAGTGATGGCATCTGGGGTGGTGTGTAATGCGCCACTGCCCATGCCGCGGCGGCCGTGTCAGCGATTGCCAGCCGTGGTTGATAGCCGCATTTGTTGACGAACTCAGTCACCTCGCGTAACAAGCAATCCTCACCACCAAACAACGCGCTGACCCCGGTAACATCCATCAATAACGCTTGCGGTTGATGCAGGACTTGACCGGCCCACAGGAAATCATCGAGCGGCTCCAGCGCGATCAGCGGGCTGAATTGCTCAGCACACCGCTCGGCCAGATCGTACAAAGCTTCCATGTCGGCTTGGCTGTCATGTGGCTCCAAGCAAATCTCCGCCGCCATGATACCGCGGAGCAACGAGTCGGCTTGGCTGAGCGGCATGTTAGTGCGGACACCGACAGCCGCCGCCAACGGACAGCGAGCAACGACGAGGCGGCCGCGACGTGGATCGGCTCCCCACAGCACGGTCGGTCTGTCAGGCGAGTCGTCGCTGCGGTTGCTGGCGATCAGACGTTGGACGGGCCAATTGGGCAACCAAAGGCAAAGCAGCCGTTTGTTGATCGTTCGACGCATGATGAACTCGCCCGCCAGAATCAATATCTAAAACCACGCTCGCTCCTGAACGACCGCCGCGACAACGTACTAAGCGAGCTTCCAGGCGTCGCTGAATCGTGACCGGCGGCCAACTCGTTTCACCCCCGCTGGAAAAGTGATTCGCCGTTAATTTATTGCCGGGCAGACTCCGCACATGCCAGCGAACTTCCGCCCAACTCGGTTCGTTTAAGGCCACGCGAGGACGCAACCAAAGCCCCAAGGTGTTGCCCAGTTCGGCCGCCAACTGCAGCCGTCGCGCTTCACGATCATCGAGCCGCTCCAAGTGTCCCCAAACAACTGTGACCGCCGGATTGCGGAGCGCCTGATCGGCCGCCCACAAAGCATCGGCTCGATTGGCTGGGCGGACCACAATCATCCGTTCCGTCGGTATCCCGGCCGCTGCCGCCGCGGGCGGGTAAAATGTCCCAGCTAAGTCCAGAATCACCATCTGGCCTGTGGCTAGGGAGACGCTTGAGTTTGCCAGGGATGAGGTAGTTGGCAGCAAAGCGCTGCGAGCGGCTAGCAGGGAAAGCCAACCTCCGCCCCCGCCAGGCTCCTGCTCGACCCACTCGTTAAGTGTGCCCGGAGCCAAGCCGCCTCCCGGCAACATGGCATCCAAAACGGCACAACCGCAAGAAATCTGAGTTGCCGAAGTGGCTCGCGTGGCCGTTTCCAAAGAAGTCACTTGACGACGCAGCGAGGCGACTAATTGCCTCGCTTCGGCGGCAGCCGACAGGGGTTCGCTGGCAACAGGGGGTTCGCTGGCAACTTCCTCAACAGCTATTTCTTCGCTGGGCCATAACTCCAGTTGGTTGATCGCCATCGTGGTCGGTCCCGGTGCAAGTTGAAAAACGAACAGCAACAAAAGGTCCCCTGTGAACTCTTGTATCGTCCTGTGGTAATGCTAGCAAAAAACAAAATGGTGTCCATTTGTTTCTTTTCTAAAAAACCATTCAGGGGGTTAGCCAGTCAGGGGACCGGGAGCGTAATTGGTCGGTCGGACACCTTTGGTCACAGCGAGCGAAAAAAGTCAAAAAAATATTGATTGCACGCCCAAATTGATTCGGATTGATTCTGGGAACCACTGTTTGTTACGCTGGGAAAAAATTTGTGCTGTGGTCCGTCGTCGTCAGCGGCTGGCCGGCAACCTTTGGGCAGGGAAGGCCAAGGATGAAAGACTTTCTCCAGGTAATGCGACTTGTGCTTCGTCGGCGATGGGCGTTGGGCTGTTGCCTCCTCTCGTCGTTCTTGGTGGCCCTGTTGTGGGGCGCCAACATTTCCGCAGTCTTTCCGATGGTGGAGGTCATTTTTGAGGGCAAAGGGGCGGCCAATTACATTCAGACCCAAGTGGCTGAAAATGAGCGGAAGGCGAATGAGGCAGCTCAAATAGTTGGCGATTTGCAGCTGCGTTTGGTTGAGATCGCAGCTGCCCAGGCCACCGCTCTCGACGACCGGCAAGCCACCCGCTTGGCGGCGGAACGTCAGGATTTAGATTGGCGTATCGAAGCGGAGCAATTGAAAGAGACGACCTACCGGAAATCGACCGAGACGCTGCGTTGGATTGAACCGTGGGCGAGCGAGCACTTGCCGACGACTCCTTTTCGCACTTTGGTGTTGGTCGTCGCGTTGTTGATCGCGGCAACCGTGATCAAGCTCATCGCGCTGACTATCAATCTGATGTTGGTTCAAGATTTGAGTCAGCGGGCTGCGATGCAGATGCGGGAAATCTTCTTTCGCCGCGCGCTCCGCCAAGATTTAGAACACTATGGTGAGGCCGGTTCCTCGGCATTGACTAGTCGCTTGACGGGTGATGTGAACGATCTTTCCATGGGGATCAGCATCGTGGTTGGCCGGCTGGTCCGCGAACCACTGAAGATGATCGTTTGTTTGGTCGGCGCGGGTATGATTTGTTGGCGATTGTTGCTGCTGACTTTCATCGTCGCCCCGCTGGTCGGCTTTGTGATTCAAACACTGAGTCGGGCGATTCGCCGTAGCAGCCGTCGGGTCATGGAAGAGATGACTCAGCTGTATGGAATGCTTAGCGAGATGTTTGCCGGCATCAGAATTGTGCGTGCTTATAATACGGAGAGTTACGAGCGGGCGCGCTTCCGCCAAGGGGCTGGGAAGTACTATCGCAAATCGATGAAAGTGGCTTTTTATAATGCAGCTAGCCGTTTTGCCACGGAAGCTTTGGGAACCACCATCATTTGCATTGGTTTATTGGCGGGTGGTTATCTGGTGCTCAACGGTGAAACCGCTTTGCTCGGAATTCAGATGCGAGCCACCCCGTTGAGCGTGGGTGAGATGATCTTATTCTTTGGGCTGTTAATCGGCGCTTCGGACCCCGCCAGAAAGCTGAGCGATGTGTGGAGCAATCTGCAACGCGGGATCGCCGCTTCGGAACGATTGATGGAAGTGGTCAATGCACCAGTTCGCGTGCGTGAGCCAGCCGATCCCCAAACCGTTGCCAGGCCACATCAGCTGCTGGCTTTTCGCAATGTCAACTTCAGCTATCCGACTGGCCCTCAAGTGCTCGACAATTTGGAACTGGAGATTCCCCATGGTCAAAGCTTGGCGGTGGTCGGTCCGAATGGTTCTGGGAAGAGCACCTTGGTCAGCCTGCTGTGTCGCTTTGATGATCCGAGTTGTGGTGAAGTTACCATCGATGGGATCAGCATTCGGGATATTCGCAGTCGCGATTTACGAAAACGCATCGGTTTGGTGACTCAGCGGACGGTGATCTTTGACGATACGATCTTGAACAATATTCGTTATGGTTCTCCGCGGGCTTCGCGGGAGGATGCTATTCGAGCGGCTCGCCAAGCGTATGCCGATGAATTCATTCAAAGTAAAACCCCCGCTGGCTATGATTCGATGCTCGGTACCGCGGGCACGAGGTTATCAGGTGGGCAGATGCAGCGATTGGCGCTGGCGCGTGCTTTCCTTCGCAACCCAGACATTTTGGTGTTGGACGAAGCGACCAGCCAAATCGATATCGAGAGCGAGCAATTGATTCACACCGCGCTAGCTGAGTTCCTCGTGGGGCGAACGGGGATCATGATCACCCACCGTTCCAGCACGTTAGCGCTTGCTGATCGGGTAGCGGTTCTTGAGCATGGTCGGGTCAGTGATCAAGGGAGTCGGGAAGAATTGCTGCAACGCAACGCCTTCTTCCGGAGTTTGTGTGGTACCAGTCAAGCCAAGGCGGCTTAGCATCGCCTATCTTGCCTGAATCGCCGCGACTTGGCCCTCATTCCCTCGGCGAGCGGCTAGAATTGAATGCGAATTCTCTCCGCAAGCCATTTGCCGCTGGGACGTTAGCTGCGGTCCAGTTTGGTCCGCGGAGAGAGAATGAAGCGAGGGAAATCGTGACGGGAATCGGTCAAGCTGAATTCCCATGAACACGTCTCACTCCGTACCGTAGAATATACGGAAAGCTCTACCCGCACTGGCTGGCCCCGCATGTTTCGTCGTCACATCGCCAATCGTCTCAATATTGGCCGCTACCTCGGTATTGACCTGTACATCCACTGGTCTTTCTGGTTGTTGATGTTGGGTGTTGGCGCGTCGAGCATGTTTGCCGCTGGCGAGCAAACCGATGCGGGCTGGGTCGCCGGCTGGCAAACCCAGCAAGGTTGGTTGGCGGCTGGGACCTCCATGGCGCAGATTGCTGTGCTTTTCCTGTGTGTCACTTTGCACGAGTATGGTCATGCCATGATGGCGCGACGATTTGGCGTGCAGACGGTTGACATTACTTTGTTGCCGATCGGCGGTGTGGCGAGGTTGGAACGGATGCCGAGGAAGCCCATTCAAGAGTTTCTGGTCGCGGTTGCCGGTCCGGCTGTCAACGTGGTGATTGCTGCGCTCACGGCGGTCGCTTTGTTTTTCGTTTTTCGCGCCGAAGATGTGGCCTCGTTTGATGAGGCGCTTGTGATTATTGGCGAGCATCCGCTGGGATGGTTGCTGTTGATCAATCTGGCTTTGGTGATCTTCAACATGGTGCCTGCCTTTCCGATGGATGGTGGCCGGGTCTTTCGCTCCTTTTTGGCGATGTTGACTGATTATGGAACCGCTACCTATTTGGCTTCGCGGATTGGTTTTGTGATCGCCTTGCTGATGGCCGGCTTGGGCATTTATTTTCAAATGTACACCGTCATCCTGGTCTCTGGATTTATCGCCTACGCGGGTTCGGTGGAGGCCCGCCAAGTTGCTCTTGGAGAAGCCATGCGAGGCATGCGCGTGGAGCATTGGTTGGAGCCTGCAACGCAATCGGTCGGAGCCATGGATCGCGTGCAGGACTTGGTCGACAGTTTTGCGATTACTGGAAACCCCAGCCTGCCTGTTTGCGGCGTTGAAGGCTACTTTCTGGGAATGCTTGATCGTGCGGCCGTCGTGGAGGCTGCGGAGCAGGATGATTGGGACCGCATTGCTACCGATCTGATGCGCGACGACGAGCCCATCTTCCAGGCACCAGGTAATCTGGAACCACAATTGGCCGGTTTTCAAACCCCTCCCAGCGGTCCGGTGCCGGTGGTAGACGCCTCCGGGCGATTGGTCGGCATCATCCGCTTGGAACGGGTCCTCAGCCACGTCGTTGCCTTGCGTGGGAATCGAAAGCTTGCCAAGCAAGCTGCCGCTGAAACGCCAATCGAAGCGGCACTTATCCAGCGTTCTCCAGCAGTCGAGCGGCTCGCTCAGCAGTCGCGGCGTGATTTCTCCGGCTAGCCGCTGCTAGATTTTCGGCGATAACTTTGTTGCTTAATTTGCCGATTCGGCCGGATTGACCGTCGGGCGAGGATTATACTCAATTCCTCGCGCCCGGTTCTGCGGGCATTCCCGCCTAATGCTTTGGCAGCATGTACCATTGGGGGCGTCGGCAACGAGGGAACACAACAGCGATGTTTGAATCGATTAGTCAGTTTCTGCAAATTTGCTTTACCGGCCCCGTCTGGCCCGCTAGCGTTTTAATCTGCCTACTGCTCGCATATTGCGTGCTAATCTTCATGGGTTTGGCTGACGGAGATTTTGAAGTTGCCGATGCCGATGGTGACGGAATAGCCGGCTTTGCAGATTCCGCCGGTTCGCTGGGAGCGGCATCGATTCGCTGGCTCAACCTGGACACGATACCGGTGTTCATCTGGATGAGCGTGTTCGGCTTTTGCTGGTGGTTGCTGTCGCTGTTGCTCTGGGAAGGATTTGATAGTGATCGCTATCAGCCGTTGTTGTTGACCAGCGTGATTCTAGCGAGCAGAAATCTGGTGTTGTCAGTCACGATTACCAAATTTTTGACGCTACCGATGCGTGGTTGGTTCGAGCGTTCGACCGCTTTTCGTACCGATCAGATCGTCGGCCAAATATGCGAAATTGAGACCGGCGAGGCCACCACTGAGTTTGGACGGGCCCGCTTTAAAACTGATGGAGCGCCGCTGCTGTTAAATATCCGCACAACGGGCGAAACCTTGGTGAAAGGCCAGCTCGCAGAAATTATCGACTTTGATCCCACCGCAAGAGTCTATACGGTCCAATCCCACGAGGCAGGTAAATGATAACGTCCCTGTTGGCTTTTGAGATTTTCTCTTGGCAATTCGCCTTAATTGTCGCCGCGGTTGCCTTCGTACTGCTGCTTGGTGCAGTCGTTGTACTCAGTTCGTTCTATGTCAAGGTTGGCCCTGACGAAGCATTGATTGTGACCGGTGGCAAACGTGATATGCGCGTGGTGACCGGTGGGGGCATGATTGTCATTCCCGTTTTTCATCACAAAGAGCGGATGGATTTAACGCTGAAAAGCTTTGAGATTGCTCGCCAAGGGTCGGAGGGGCTGATTTGTTGCGATAACATCCGCGCCGACATCAAGGTTGCCTTCTTTATTCGGGTCGATAAAACCGAGAGTGAAATTCGCGAGGTCGCACAGTCGATCGGGGCCAAGCGGTGCAGCCAAATTGATACCTTGCGAGAACTCTTTGACGCCAAATTCAGCGAAGCCTTGAAAACCGTTGGTAAGCAGTTTGATTTCGTCGATCTTTATGATAAACGCGATCAGTTTAAGGATCAGATTCTTAAAGTTATTGGGACGGATCTAAATGGCTACCGACTCGATGATGCGGCAATCGACTATCTCGAACAGACACCGCTCGAATTGTTGAATCCCAACAATATTTTGGATGCCGAGGGCATCAAGAAGATTACCGAGTTGACTGCCACGGAGAAGGTTAAGGAAAACCAATTCACTCGCGACAAAGAAAAGACTCTTAAGAAGCAAGACGTCGAGGCGGAAGAAACCATTCTTTCGCTCGAACGCCAACGCGTTGAAGCTGTTGAAAAGCAAAAACGCGAGATCGCCGAAATTGAATCGCGCGAGCATGCTGCGGCCACCAAGGTCCGCGAAGAGCAACGTCTGTTGGCGGAACAAGCCCGCATCGCTACCGAAGAAGAATTGGGCATCGCCGAAGAGAACAAGCAACGCCAAGTGCTGGTGGCTCAACGCAACAAAGAAAAGACCGATGGCGTGGAGTTGGAGCGAGTCGAGCGTGATCGTTTGCTAGAAGCCACCGAACGTGAACGCGTTGTCGGCGTGGCTCAAGTTGAAAAGGAAAAAGCGATCGAGGTTGAAAAGCGAAACATTCAAGAGGTCATCCGAGAACGCGTGGCGGTCGAACGGGCCGTGGTCGAAGAGCAAGAATTGATCAAGGATACTGAGGAAAAAGCGGCCGCCGAGCGATTGAAATCGGTGCAAATCACGGCAGCCGAAATGACGGCCGAAGAAGCTTTGATACGCGAAACCAAAGCCGCCGAAGCTGCCAAACGTTCTAGCGAACTGTTAGCCGAGAAGATTCGCATCGAAGCGGATGCCAATCGAGACGCCGCCGAACGCGATACGCAAGCCACCAAGATGTTGGCCGAAGCCGAAACAGCGCGGGCCGCCGCCAGCGGTTTGGCCGATGTCCGCGTGATGGAAGCACGAGCCACAGCCCTCGAGAAGGAAGGCAACGCGGAGGCCAACGTGACTGAAAAGAAAGCAGTTGCCGAAGCCAAGGGTACCGCCGCAAAGGCCGAGGCGCTGGAGAAGCAAGGCTTGGCAGAAGCACATGTCATGCAACAAAAATTCTCCAGCGAAGCCATTGGTATCACCGAAAAGGCCGAAGCCATGAAGAAGCTCGATGGAGTCGGCAAAGAGCACGAAGAATTCAAACTGCGGCTTGATAAAGAGAAGGCAGTGGAAATTGCCGCTATCAGCGCACAAAAGGACATCGCTTCATCGCAAGCCAGCGTTATCGGCGACGCACTCAAGGCGGCACGCATCGATATCGTGGGAGGTGATGGAGAATTCTTTGATCAGATTACTTCCGCGGTGAAGGGTGGCAAAGCAATCGACCGCTTCGTTTACAACAGCCGGGTCGCCACGGACGTCAAGGACACCTTCTTTAATGGCAATCCAGAGTACTTTCAGGGCAAGTTGATGGAGTTGGTCGAGCAGTTCCAACTTGATGCCAACGATATCAAAGATCTTTCCATCGCGGCTCTGATTGCGAAATTAATGGGCTTGGCAAATACCGACGATATTCGCGGGCAACTCTCCAGTTTGTTGGGGATGGCCGGCAGTGCGGGATTCGCCGATAAACCACTTGGCTATCTCCAGGCGAAGCCGAAATCGAGCACCAACGGAGCTAGCTAAATGGCTTCAGCGGAGCAACTCGATGCGGGCACCTACGAGGTGCTCCGCGGGCGGCTGAGGTCGTCGGCGGACGATTTACGGCAACGTATTGATCGTCTCAACGCGGCGCGGGCGGAGGTCTTCGGGAACATCGAGCCCAAGTTGGTCGAGACGGTCCGCGTAACGACCGAGCATAATTGTGTCCCGGTCGACCTCGCCGCCGTCGGTAACCGTTTTTTGTTCGGTTACAACGTTCAGTTCGGCCTGAAAACGGAAACGCATCTGCACGATGTGTTGGCGGTTTACAAGTTTGAGGATCATCAATTTCATGCCGAACCGCTCGATTCGCTGCTCAACGACGAGCGATTCAGCCGTGATTTTCATGAACTTTATCGCTTCTATCGGGGGACTTACCTGGCGAGGTTTTTCTCCCACGGGCCTTTTTTGTACCTGGTCTTTCGCGTCGGAAAATCTCCCAGCGACATTAAGACCTTCAAATTCCGCCTCCCCGTTGGACAACAGGATCAGCCTCTAGAATACATTGATAACCGCAGCGAGCACGAGGTCTCCTATCCTCCGCAGCACGCTTTCGAGTGGAAACGGACAACTCGCGACTTACATCGCTACGGTGCCCATCCGCACATCGCTATCGAAGATCGTCTCTTTGTTGAATGCGTGGGTGGCGATCTGACGGTCAAGATAGAAGACAACACCGAAAGCGGTTACGGCATCTACGATGAGCCGGTCGAGAATGCTGACCAGACATTGGACGACGCAGAGATATATTATGCCCCGCTGGGCAATCTGATCTTGTTGAAGATTCGCCCTTACCAAGAGCGCGAATTTCGTCACCTTGTCTTTAATGCTAAAATTAATCGTGTCACCCGCATCGACGCGATTGCCCAGTCCTGCGTGCTGCTGCCTGACGATCATGGAATTATTTATTCGGGCGGATACTACCTGCAGAATGGCGATTCCAAGCAGTTTGATCACGGCCTGGAAGGGATGCTCTACGAGCGGACCCTAGCGGCCAGCAATGGGGAAGATTATCTCTTTTTGTTCTACACACGTGACAGCGGGACTTTCGTCCAATTGCGTTACAACGTGATTCGGCAAGAAGTTGACACGCCGCAAATTTGCAGTGGGCAAACCTTTTTCGAAGCGGGTGAAATGGTTTGCTTCCGCGCGCACGAAGAGCCTCAGAAGCACCACGCAATTCAAATTTGGCAGACACCCTTTGTTGGCGCCAACTATGTGCCCGACAGCGACACGGAGTCAATGCTCTACAAAATTGGCAATAAGGAACTCGTTCGCGGGATGTCTGAGTGCGCGGAGATCCTCTCACTGATCGATAAAGACGATAGCTACGAGGGGCTGTACGTCGATCTGGTAAAAAAGTCGGGTGATGTCCTCGATAGCTATTTTTGGCTCGCTAAAGAGGACACCCAACAACTATCGATTCCGCTGGCGACCATTCGCGATTCGGCCGCCGCCGCGGTGGAAGAGTTCGAGAAAGTTGTGCGGGTGCGGCGGGAGACCGAACAGCGCACGCGGCAGGTGGAGCAGGCTGTCGAGCAATTGCTGAAGTCGATTGACCGCGCTCGCTTCGAGGTGATCAACGACTATGTCAAGAATCTTGCCGAACTGCGAGAGCAGCGTGGACATGCGATAGGACTGCGTGAGCTGCGATACGTCGACGAGCAGCGGGTCGCCCATTTGGAAACAACCCTCGCCGAAAAAGCGGATCGGCTCAGCCGTCGTTGCGTCGATTTTTTGCTGACCGATAACGCTTTGGAACCCTATCGAGCCAGCGCCGAACAGCTCAGCGCTGACATCCAGTCGGTGGAGACGGTGGCCGCCGGGCGAAAGCTCGACGCCTCGATTGACGAGGCTGCCGGGCATCTCGAACTATTGACCGAAACCGTCTCCAATTTGCGCATCGATGACGCCACCAAACGAACGGGCATTATCGATAGCATCGGCGATGCGCTGGCCAGGCTTAATCGAATTCGGAGCAGTCTAAAGTCACGGCTGAACGAGTTGGTCGGGGTCGAAGGTCGCGCCGAGTTTGCCTCGCAGATCAAATTGTTGGACCAAACTAGCGCCGGTTATCTCGACGTCAGTGATTCGCCTGAAAAGTGTGACGAGTATCTGACAAAGCTGATGGTCCAGTTAGAAGAACTGGAAGGACGTTTTGCCGAATTTGATGAATTCGCCAGCCAGCTGACCGAAAAGCGTGAGGAACTTTACAACGCTTTTGAAACTCGCAAAGTCCAATTGGTTGAGGCGCGGAATCGACGAGCCGAGACGTTGGGTGCGGCGGCCGATCGCATTCTCGGCGGGATTCTCTCGCGGGTTCGCCGCATCGCATCGCTCGATGGAATTCATGCTTACTTCGCCTCGGATCTAATGGTCGAGAAGGTTCGTGGTATCGTGGACCAATTGACCGCCCTGGACGATATGGTGCGCGTGGAGGATTTGCGCAGCCGCTTGAAAACCATCCGCGAAGACGCGATTCGGCAATTGAAGGATCGTCAGGACTTGTTTGAGGAAGGTGGCGAGGCCATTCGGCTCGGGCAACATCGTTTCGCGGTCAATACGCAGACGGTTGATCTCACCACCGTGTTGCGGGATGGAGTGCTGTGCCTGCACTTAACGGGGACTCAATTTTTTGAACCGCTGGATCATCCTGACTTGATTGCGGCTAAGGATCTCTGGTCGCAAGAGTTGAGTAGTGAGAACCAGGAGGTATATCGCGCTGAGTATCTGGCCGTTGAATTATTCGATGCGGGGCTCGGACAGTCGCAAGCGTTGCCGGCGGTTCGTGAGGCGGTGGGACGGCGGTTAAGCGAGGGCTACGCCAAGGGTGTGCATGATGAAGACGCGGCAAAAATTCTCAGCACCTTGTGGGCAATTCACGGCCACATTGGGTTATTGAAATATTCTCCCGAGGTGCGAGCGGCGGGGCGTATTTGGTGGGATTTTCTCTCCGAGAAACCATTGAGAGCAGAGTTGCAACGGTGGATCGGTGGTTTTGCCAACTTGGCCCGGGCTTACCCGCGGGCTCAACCGGCCTTGGAGTTTCGTCGACGCCTGGAGGTCGAGCTACAAGCAACCGCCAAGTCGACAGAGTTTGGACAACTATTTGATTCAATCTTGTGGGCGGATGTTGCTAATTATTTGTTCGATGAATTGATTGGCGAGACCAACCCCGTGGTCAGCGGGCGAGGCTTGGGGCTCTATGAGCAATTTTTGGCCGCTTTGCCGGGCGACGACCGAGATGGATTGTTGGAGCAAACGATTGCCGGGCCCGATCGTTGCACCCTCGCCGCTCTGGTGTTGGCTCGCAACTGGGCCGCCGCGTTTCTGGACGAATATCAGTCTGATGACCTCGCCGATCCCGCCGCCGGTTACCTCGACGAACTGGCTTTTCTGATTCTGAGGGGCGGTGCCGGGGAATTGCACGCTGTCGATGCGGAGTTGGGTAAGCGATTAACCGATCTGGCCGGAGCCCATTCGCGAATCCAGTCGGGTGTGATGGCTGTGCATTACCATGAACTATTGGGGCGGGTGCGGCGTTATCAACGCGATGTGGTTCCCCGTTATCACCGCCTGCGTCAGGCCAAACATGATTTGTTGGAAGCCGCTCGTCATGACATGCGAGTCGAGGAGTTTAAACCACGTGTCTTGAGCAGTTTTGTCAGAAATCGCTTAATTGATGAAGTCTATCTACCACTGGTTGGCGACAACCTGGCAAAGCAAATCGGCGTGGCTGGAGAAGGCAAGCGAGTTGACCGTATGGGACTGTTATTGTTGGTCAGTCCTCCGGGTTATGGCAAAACGACATTGATGGAGTATATCGCCAATCGGCTGGGGTTGGTGTTTGTCAAAGTCAATGGCCCGGCCATTGGCCATGATGTCAAATCGTTAGATCCGAATGAAGCGCCGAACGCGGCAGCTCGTGAAGAAGTCATGCGGATTAACATGGCTTTGGAGATGGGTGACAACGTGATGTTATATTTGGATGACATCCAGCACACCCATCCAGAGTTGCTGCAAAAATTCATTTCCTTATGTGATGCCACGCGGAAGATCGAAGGAGTCTGGAAAGGTCGCACGCGGACCTATGATCTCCGCGGGCGACGTTTGGCCGTGGTGATGGCTGGTAACCCTTACACGGAAAGTGGCGAACGTTTCCAGATTCCCGATATGCTCAGCAACCGAGCGGACACTTATAATTTAGGGGAAACGATCGGCACGGCGATCGACGCGTTTGAGTCCAGTTACTTGGAGAACTGTCTCACCGGAAACCAAACATTGGCACCACTGGCGGCTGGCGACCCAGCCGATGTCCGGCAGCTGATCCGGGCGGCGGAAAGGAACAGTCCTGATGACATTAAGCTAGCCGGTGCCTGGTCGATGGACCAAGCAAGTGAGATGTTTGAGGTGATGCGGAAGTTGATCCTTGTCCGCGACGCGGTTTTGAAGGTTAACCGGCAGTATATCCGCAGCGCCGCCCAGGCGGATGCCTATCGAACGGAACCGCCCTTTAAGTTGCAGGGTAGCTATCGGAATATGAATCGCATTGCCGAACGTGTGGTTCCCGTGATGAACGAGCGGGAATTGCGATCGCTGCTGTTCAGCAATTATGAGCAGGATGCGCAGACTTTGACTGGCGACAACGAGGCCAACCTGCTCAAGTTTAAGGAGCTGATGGATACCTTGACGGCGGCTGAGAGTGAGCGTTGGGAAGCGATCAAGTACGCCTACGTTGAGAGTGTGCGAATGGGTGGCGTCGACGCTTCGGATAGCGTTGGCCAAGTGATGCGGCAATTGCAAGCGATGCGGGATGGCTTGGAGTCGATTCGGCGAGTCTTGCAACAAGGCATTGCCGCGCGCGGTGATTCGGCGACTCAGGAATTGATTGCCGAACATTTGGGGCGTCTCAGCGGCGTGTTGGCTGGAAACCAAGCACAACTTGGTGACGCGGTGCGAGATACCGCCGGGCAGCTACGCCAATTGGTCGAGCAATCAGCCAGCGATTCAACCGAACGTCGCGTGTTGGTGCAGCACAAGGTACCGCGCGTGTTGCTGGACGTGATCCGAGGTCAATTCCATCTGATTCAGGAGTGGCTGCGTCCGTTGGCCGCCGAGGCGCAGGGCCAGGGCCGCGAAGTCGAGCGACTCCGCACGGCCATCGAGCAGGTCGTCGTGCAATATGAAAGATTGAAGACCGAGTTAGGGGAATAGCGCGCTGCGGGCGATCGATCAGAGATTGCGATAATCGGGATCTTCGCCATCCTCGGGCGCGTTGATGTAATCGATCAGCGTTCTCAACCGCCCGAGACTGCGGCGATCAAAATGTCCGACCAATCTCGGAAGTTCAGCTAGCTCGCTTTCGTCTTTTTCTTCCGGAAAAGCGGTCGATTGCTCAAACTTGCCTTCCACCAAGATGTCGTTGAAACGGGTGTTTACCTCTTCGAGCAATTGAGGTGAAAGTGGCGATTTGAGCCGCAGAACTAAGTGGTTGCGGACGTACCGCATGCTATGAAAGACACGATAGAAACCGAGGATTTCTTGCACCGCCTCGTCTACCGAATCGGTGACGCGATAGAGTCGCACATCTTCGGCGCTGATCATGCCCCCTTCGAGCAAATGGCGATCAATAAAGTGGCTGAGGTCGCGGTAATAGCTGCCACCAGGAGCATCAAGGAAGACCACGGGCAGCATCGTTTGTTTGCCGGTTTGGAGGAGAGTCAGCGTCTCCATCGCTTCGTCCAAGGTGCCGAACCCGCCTGGCAAACAAGCCACAGCTGAGCATTCTTTTACGAACATTAATTTTCGCGTGAAAAAATACTTCATCGTCACCAGTTTGGGATCACCATCGATAATCTCGTTGGCTCGTTGCTCAAAGGGTAACATAATGTTCAGCCCCATCGATGAATCGAGCCCGGCACCGCGATGGCCGGCTTCCATGATGCCCCCGCCGGCTCCCGTAATTACCATCCAGCCATGCTCGGCGATGGCGCGGCCCAGTTCGGCGCCCGCCAGATAGGAGGGGTCGGAGGCCGGGGTTCGTGCGGAACCAAAAATGGTCAATTTGCGCCGCCGCCGGTAGGGCTGGAATACCTTGAAGGCATAGCGTAATTCACGCAGCGTCCGGCTGAGGATTTTCACATCGCCCCGCGACGGTTGGTCCGATTCCAAACGCAGAATCGTTTGTCGCATGAGGTCGAGCAGATCCTCAGAGCGGACGTGAGTTATCGGCTCGTCGGCTGGTTGCGGACGATTGTGTTCGTCATCACCGATAGCTTCTTCGGGGAACGCGTTGTGGTTGTTTTCTTGTGGATCGTTCATCAAGGCTCTCAGGGCAGGGACGCCGCGGTGGGCTGACGACTTGCTCGAGGCATCCGCCGCGCCGGGACTGAGCAGATATTGAACACCTAACTAGGCCGTAATGCTAGCCGTTGTCAATGCTATTGGTAGTCGATGCTCTTGGTATTCAAGATTGGCCGTCGGTCGACTTTCACGCGTGCCACTGGTAGCTGGTATGCTGTTCGACTGCGAAAGCAATCAGCTGGCAAGTGGTTTCAGAACTGGAAACGTCGTTGGAGAGCTGTCAAATGGGCGATCATTGTATCGAGCAACAAACGTCCGCACGCCAACGACGCGTGTTGGCTGCCAGGCTACTGGATGATCTGTTGGCGCTCGAGGAAATGGCCCAGCGAGGTATGTTGGAAAGTGGCATCCGGCGGATTGGTGCCGAGCAGGAGTTTTGCCTCGTCGATGCAAATTTTCGACCCTCATGCCAAGGGACTGAGGTGCTCGCGGAAATAGACGATCCGCACTTTACCACCGAGTTGGCACTGTACACACTTGAACTGAATCTCGATCCGGTGCGGCTGCGGGGGGCCGCTTTATCGACGTTGCATCAGCAGTTAGACACGCTCATGCTGCGAGCGCGTCTGGCTGCGGAAAAGCATGGGAATCGGATTATTCTCACCGGTATTCTGCCCTCGGTCGGCATGTCGGAAATGGATGCTCGTTTCATGACTCCCTCGTCGCGCTATCATCAGTTGGAGCAGCGAATTCGCGAGCTTAGAAATCACGACTGCGTGGAACTGTTTATCCAAGGTGTTGACGACTTGATGATACGTCACGACAGCATTTTGTTCGAAGCCTGTAACACTAGTTTTCAGACTCATTTGCAAGTCGATCCGTCAGCCTTCGTCGACCAATACAATTGGGCGCAAGCGATTGCCGGTCCGGTCCTTTCCTTGGCCACCAATTCACCATTGTTGTTTGGACGCGAACTGTGGTCGGAGACGCGGATCGCCCTGTTCCAGCAAAGTGTTGACACTCGTTCCCGTGATCATGGTTTGAGGCAACGACAAGCGCGTGTCTATTTTGGCAACCGCTGGATTCGCCACGGGATTCAGGAAATTTTCGAAGAGGATATCGCGCGTTATCCGCTAATTCTTAACACGGCGACCGAAGATAGCCTCGCCCAACTGGCGCGGGGCGAGGTGCCTAAGTTACGATCATTGGCATTACACAACGGGACGATTTGGAAATGGAACCGTCCCTGCTTCGGCTCGGATGGCAAAGTGGCACATCTGAGGCTGGAGAATCGCTACCTCCCCGCCGGTCCGACGACTGCCGATGAGATTGCCAATGCGGCTTTTTGGATCGGTTTAATGTGTGGAATGCCAGGAGACTATTGCAATCTTTGGGAGCGGATGGATTTCCGAGAAGCCAAAGAGAACTTTTTGCGAGCTGCCCAGCATGGTCTCGACGTTGAATTAACCTGGCTTGGCAAGAACGTTAACGCTCGCCAATTGATTTTGGATTTCCTGTTGCCGATGGCCCAGGCCGGTTTGGAGAGTCAAGGGCTCGATGATGCGGACATTACCAAATATCTGGGGATCATTGAGCATCGTGTCGTAAAGCGTATGACGGGGGCCAAGTGGATGAAGTTAACGATGCGGGAGACTGACCCGAAGATTGATTTGTTAGAACGTCAGACCGCACTTACGGCCGCCTGTTGGGAACGGCAGAATTCAGGTCAAGTCGTTGCCGATTGGAAAGTTCGCCCACTGCAAGCGTTGTCCGGAACATCGATCCTTGAGGAGCGGGTTGATATGTTGATGACGACTGACATTATTACCGTTTTCGAGGAGGACTTATTAGAGTTGGTCGCTCGCATCATGCAGTGGCGGAGCATCAGGCACGTGCCGGTTGAGAACGAATCGGGCGAGGTGCTGGGGATTATCACTTGGACCGATTTGCAACGTTTCTTGAACGCAGCGAGCGAATCTGCCAGCGAAATCGCCAGCCCCGTGGCAGGCGAGCAGCGAACGCAGCAGACCTCCGGCGACGATCTGGAGCAGGCCAGCCCGATCAATCCTGAACTGCGGGTCGCCGCGGCGATGGTTCGTGAGCCCATCTGCATTGCGCCGGAAGAACCTTTGCGAATGGCCCGCGCCATGATGCAACAACATGATGTCAGTTGTTTGCCAGTGGTTCGCAATAAGAAACTGTTGGGCTTGCTGACGCGACAGGATTTATTGCGGTTTGAGCAGCGATCTTAGTGGGTTGCCGATTTAATGTGTGGCGTCGCTTCATCATTCTCCAGTGTATAAGTTATGATTTGAAGTTTTGTAGGAAGTTACTTGGAGCCGAATCCGATCCGGCGGGGCGTTGCTTCAAATGTAATTGGTTGAGCTAAAGAATTGCTCTTAAGCGCATTCGCTGACGTGAGTAGGTTTCTCAGTCAAGCAATCAAGAGTTAGCAAACGTTATGCCAGAGACTGGCGGGTTGCTAGGCGATTAGGAGCCTTTGTCAGCACGTTTGTGCGGATGCATTTTGCGGTTGAAGAGTTGCGGATCAAAGGGATCGTCGAGACGAGGCAATCGCACGGGGACGGTGGTCGCTTGCCTTGAGCGGGGAGTCTGCGGTGGCGGTGATTGCGAGTTTGCCGCATTAGTCGTGCTGGCTATCCCAGTACCGGCTATCCCAGTACCGGATTGCCCAGTACCGGATTGCCCAGACTCGGATTGCCCAGTACCAGCTCGTGCGAGGGGAGTCGGTGACTGGAGCGATTGGTCGGCCCAATTATCAGCTGCTCGGTTCGGGTTGGTGCTGGCTGCGGCAACTTGTTCGATCCAATCCCGCAGGCGGTTTTCTGTTGTTTTGGTGCGTCCCTCCAGCGGTGCCTCGGAGGTTCCGCCGTGGGCCTGTTGGGCTTGGACCAGCAGGGGGCTGTTGAGTGGTTGATCGCTGTTGATCCATTTGACAACTTCTTCCAGGTTAGCGAGCGTGATGGCTTGCGAGGGACGGGCCGCGCCGATGCTGTTGGAACGAAATTGAAAAGCGGCTTGCGAGCCGTTGCCATGGCAAGCGGCGGTGGCACAGCGATTATTCAGCAGTGGTTGAATGGTCACGGCGAATTCGCGAATTAGCCGCGAGCTTAAATTTTCGCTGACAGGCGGCGATTCGGAGGAGGTGCCTGGGTCGGTCCTTGTTTGCGCAGGCAATGACAAGGTGTGTCCAACTTGCCTGACTGCCGTGTCCCGTTCAGCTGTGCTTTGCGTTGGGCGCTCCAGTTGGGTCCGCACTAAATCCAACTCGGCCTTCAGCAACGGCAGTTGCGGGTAGTTAGGATCAAGTTTTGTGATCGCTTGCAGTTGTGCCTCTGCGCCTGGCAAGTAGTTATGGCGGAGGCACCATGTCGCCAGTCGCGAGTGTTCGTAGATATCGTTGGCTGGGAGGTGGTCGATTTGAAACTGGTAAAGTCCGGCTAGGTTATTTGCCCAGCAAGCGACACGTGAGCGAGGAAAGCGAATTTCTCCGTTGTGCTGGATGAGGATCACGCGATCGGGTTCTTGGCGGACGGATCCCTTCAGCACTGCGTAATCGCCGCGAAGCATCAGGAATCCGGCGGCTGGCTCCTCGGCGGCTGGCTGATCGCCGCTAAGGTCGCGACTGGAGATCAGCAGGGTTGCGGCTAGCATCGCAGGCAGCAGGAGAAGTGAGAATCGATGCATGGGAGGCGAGCACGCGGCAGTTAAAACGTATCTGGATAGATGACAATTTCGACGCGTCGATTTGCGGCGCGTCCGGCCGCCGTTTGATTCGATTGCCGAGGACTCAGTTGCCCATTTCCGGCAACCGTGATGGCTTGACTGGCCACGCCCCCTTGTTGGACCAACAGTTGGGAGATGGCGTTAGCTTGCGCGGTTGTCATTTGCTGTGGATTTGCGAACACTCCGCCGGGAATCGGGCCATCGTCGCAGTAGCTTTCCACCGCTAGTCTTTGCCGCGGAGCCAAGCGGGTGATTTGACTGGCCAAGGGAGTCAGCAGGCGGGCTGCTTGGGGAAGCAGTTGTGCGGTGCCCGGCTGGAACAACTGGTCAGCGGGCAATATCACGCGAGCCGCATCGGCCTCGAAATTGACGGGAAATCCACTGGCCTTGAGCGCTTCGCCAATTTGCCGCGCGTTGGTGTTGGCTTGCAAGGTGGCACCTCCGCGATAACGTGTGGAAGCCTGCAGGCCCTCGAATTGTTGTGCCGTGCGAGCAGCCGCCAGTCGTTCTTCTTCTAGGCGCTGCACGGTGTCCGCCAGTTGGTTCCTTAGCAAGCCCAGCTCGTCGCGGTAAACTTGTGCGTGCTGTTCGCTTTGCGCCAGCTGGGTTTGTAATTGACGATTGTCTTTGTCGAGCAACTCGACTCGCCGCTGTAATTCGGCAATTTGTGCTTGGCCGGCTGAAAAAGCGTCTTGTCCAGCGGCGTAACCGGGTGGCATTTGCGGGTTGCCCCAGGGACCGCCGGCGGGAAAACCTGGGCCCAACGGATAGGGGCCCTGTGTACAGCCCGCCGCCAATAGCGTAAAGATGATGGCTGAGGCGAGTTGGCAGAGCCAAGCGTTTTTTTTGGTGATCGCCGTCCGCACACCGAAGTCCTTCAATGGGTGAAAATGTCCGCGGGTGGGGATGGTAGGAAGCAGGGAACGAGCGACGCAAGATCGATTTCATTTTCATTAAAGATTTTGTGAGAGCATGCAATGGCGACAACACGGCCAACCACGCGGCAAACGCAAACGCCCTCGCCAGCGACTGCGGGCAACGCCACCAGTAATCCCGGGAATGCCAATCCCAGTAATCTCTCCACTCCAGCTCAATTTCTTCGCGGGGTGGGGCCGCAGCGGGCTGAGTTGTTGTTGAAATTGGGGATTCGCAACGGTCAAGACGCGCTTTTTATGTTTCCCCGAGATTATCAGTATCCGGCCCCACCGGCGCTGATCGCTAATTTGCAAGATGGTCAGGAAGCGACGATCGTGGGCACGGTCGTGGAGCTTGATCTGCGGGTCACGCGTCCTGGCAAATCGATCGCCGGCATTTTGGTGGAAGATGAATCGGGGGATGCTCGTTTGCTGTATTTCAATCAAGCCTATCGCTTGGAAAAAATCAGCCGCGGTGATCGGTTGATGGTCAGTGGTACGCCACGAATGAACGGGTTTCGGTTTGAGTTTGTCCATCCTCAGACCACGTTGTTGGACGGTCACGAGGAATTGGGCGAAGAGCAAATTTTGCCGATTTACCCGCTGACCGAAGGGCTCAAGCAGGTCGAGATGCGACGGATTATGGCCAGTGTCGTTGAGCAGTTGGTCGACCAGGTGCAGGAAGTCATGCCGGACGCAATTCGTAAAACCGCTTCGCTGGAATCGATCGGTGAAGCTCTGCGGAACATCCATCGACCCGCTTCGGCCACTGACTTGGAGCGAGCTCGGCGGCGATTTATCTTTCAAGAACTGTTGTTGCAACAACTTGCGTTGGCGATGCGTCGCCGACGTTTGACGACCGATCTGCGGAGTCCGGCTCTGGTTCCATCGCCGGAGATCAACGCGGCGATTCAACGTCGTTTTCCTTTCCAGTTGACCGCCGATCAACAACGCGCCATCAGCGAAGTGGGGCGTGATATGTCGCGGCAATTTCCCATGAATCGATTGATTCAAGGGGACGTTGGCAGTGGAAAAACGGTGATTGCCCAGTATGCGATGCTGTTGGCCGTGGCTCATCGTCACCAAGCTGTTTTGATGGCTCCGACCGATGTGCTGGCGAGGCAGCACCAACGAACTTTTGCCACCGCCTTGGCGGAAAGCCGCGTTCGCATTGGTTTGTTGACAGGTTCACTCAAAGCGAAAACGCGAAAGGAAACAGTTGCCCGCGCGGCGGCCGGAGAGATCGATTTGCTGATCGGCACTCAAGCACTGTTATATGATGGTATTGAGCTGCCCAACTTGGGGTTAGTGGTGATCGACGAACAACACAAGTTCGGTGTTAATCAGCGAGCACGTTTGCGCGGTGACGGAATCAATCCGCATTATTTGGTTCTTTCGGCTACGCCGATTCCGCGGACCGTTGCCATGACCATGTTTGGAGATCTTGAAGTCAGCGTGCTGAGAGAAAAGCCTCCCGGGCGCGGGGTGGTGAAAACTTATTTGGCCAAGGATGGTTGGCGCGAGCGTTGGTGGCAGTTTGTGGCTGGGCGACTGGACGAGGGCCGCCAGGCATACGTCGTGGCACCGCTGGTCTCTGAAGATGCGGAAGCACAGGCTGGTCGCGGCGAAGACATCTCATCGGCGGAGGCTACTTTTGAGCGGCTCACGCGGGGACCGTTTGCCAAATATCGTGTCGGGTTACTCCATGGCAGGATGTCTGCGGAGGAGAAAAACGATGTGATGCAGCGGTTTGCCGAGGGGCGTCTGCAAATGTTGGTTTCGACGACGGTGATCGAAGTCGGCATTGATGTGCCCAACGCAACCGTGATGACGATTTT
Organism: Kothea flammea; assembly: GCF_052161645.1. Classification (GTDB taxonomy): domain Bacteria; phylum Planctomycetota; class Planctomycetia; order Pirellulales; family Pirellulaceae; genus Laterigemmans. Next base: position 7,380,394 of record NZ_CP197414.1, on the reverse strand, counting down.
GGGGGCCGAACGATTTGGCTTAGCCCAACTTCATCAACTTCGCGGCCGCGTCAGCCGTGGCAAACACGTGGGGCATGTGGGGGTTTTTACCGACGGGACCAGTTCGCCGGATGAGAACGCGAGGTTGCAAGTGTTGGCGGAAACGCATGATGGATTTGAGTTGGCTGAGGCCGATTTTCGCATGCGTGGCCCGGGCGATTTGCTCGGTACTAAGCAGAGCGGTCTGCCACCGTTGTTGATCGCCGATCCGTTGCGCGACCTTAATGTGTTGATCGAAGCCCGCGAGTTGGCTCGCGAATTAATCGAGGAAGATCCTTTGTTGGAGATGCCCGGTTATGAGAGACTGAAACATCAACTCGCCCGTCGCTACGGTGCGGTGCTGGATTTGGGCGATGTGGCTTGAGCGTTGTTTTCGGGCTGCTTGCCGGATGAGGATTTGCTGCGGAAAAATCTTCGCGGCGAGAGGCTTTGGCCACCGGAGCCAAGCACCACTAAGCCGGCAACTGTCAACAGTGATCCGATCAGCAACGGTCTGGTCAGTGGTTCGGAAAACATCAAGACGCCCATCAACGCGGCCAGGGTGGCTTGGGTGGCGTTCAGCAAGTTGACCGCCACCACGGGAATGGCGCGCAAGGAGAAAGAGAGCATAAAAAAGGCCGCCATATTAAGTCCGCCGGCGATGAACATCATTAGCCATTGGCTGTTTGATGTTTCCGCAATTTTCTCCAGTCCCATTTGATTGACGGCGATCGGACCCAGCAATAAGGCGCCGACTGTTCCGGAGATGCACATTGCCAGCGGCACGCTCATGCCTTCGCGCAGCGAGCGCCGGAGGGCTACTCCGAAAAATGCGTATGCGACACCCGAAATGATGATAGTCAGCAGTCCGAAAGCCATTCGCTGCCAGGTGATCGCACCTTCGATGGTGATGGCTTGGCCACCGAGTGAGAGCACGCTGGCTGCAACGATCAACACGATGATCGCCACGATTGTGCGCCGCGAAACGGGTTCACCCAGCATCACGCGTCCTAAGATTGCCCCGGCAATAATCATGGCGCTGAGGTTTAGCGGTACGGCTAAAGCCAGTCCGATAATGCCCAGGGAAACTTGAAACAGCAGGTTTCCGAATAATTGCCCGACGGTGACCCCGGCCAGCAGCAGCGGCAGCGTTCGCCACGACGTGGCCACGGGTCGGCCTCGCCAGCGGAGCAACAGCAGCAGGGGCAGGCAAGCTAGAATCGTGGGAATTGCCTTGACAGCAGAAACCAAAATAGCATCGGTTTCTGTTGCTGCGCGGAGAGCCGCGTTAGCGCCGGCGTATCCGAGTGCGGCGGTCAAACCACAGGCTGCTCCGGCCGCTGGCCCTAGGGGTACAGCGTGCTGGGATGCAACCGGCTGGGATGCAGTTGACTGGGTGATAAGATTCGCAGTGGTTGGTTTCACGAGGGGTCCACCCAGCGCTGCTCGGAGACTGCAGATAGTGCTTCTTCGCTCGAAGAAATTTCGCCGTCCAGTTGTGCGGCTCGCGCTCGCTCCAGTAATCGCTTGAACTCGGGGCCTGGTTGTAGGCCGAGTGAGATAAGGTCGGCGCCGGTCAACAGTGGTGGCGGATTGAGCTGGTCGGGAGGGAGTTGTTGAGTTGCCGCCAGGCGCTGCCAAGCTGCTGTTTCAGTGTGAGTGGAAGCGATTGTGGCTCGCGTGAGTTCAATGGCACAACTGCTGTGGCGACTGACCAGCAAGGGCTGTAATTCTGACCAAGCTATTAGGTCTGCGTTAAGCAACTGGGGTAGGTATTTGAGCGCGGTGTGTGCGGCGGCGGATTCTTCATTGGATAATCGCCAGTTGCTGGCCAGTTCATCGAGAGCGGTTGCAGCGGCTTCGCCAGCGCTTCCCGCCAAACCGGCTAGACGTGCCGGGAAATCCCCTGCGGTCAGTTCTCGCAATAGAGCTTGCAGGGAGTTCATGCGTTGCGGATCGGATAACGCGGTATTCAGGCTGGGCATGATCGCGGCGGCGAGTTGGCTTTCGAGCAACAGTTCGACGCCCCGGTCGGCATGTTTGTTAGCTAGCAGGCGTCGCATTTCGGCCCCGATCCGTTCACCGCTGCAGACGGTTACATCGGCGGCGTGTTCGCGAACAGCTTGGAAGGTCAGTGGTTCGATGGCAAAGTTGTAGGTGGTGGCAAAGCGGACTGCTCGCAGCAGACGCAGTTTGTCCTCAGCAAACCGCGCGACGGGATTACCGATTGCCCTTAATTGTCGCTGGGCCAAGTCTTCATGACCGCCGACAAAATCAATGACTTGTTTGGTTAGGGGGTCAAAAAACATGCCGTTAATGGTGAAGTCTCGGCGGTGCGCGTCGAGTTCTGGAGTGCTAAAGTGGACGACATCAGGGCGACGGCCATCGGTGTAGGCACCGTCGCTGCGAAAAGTGGCCACTTCTACCGGGTCGAACTCACCACGTCGCTCGGGTAAAACAGAGACCACTCCAAAGGAAACGCCGATTGCCAAGGTGCGTCGAGGGCCAAATAGCTGTTGGATTTGGTCGGGTCGCGCGTTGGTAGCCACGTCGTAATCTTTGGGGCGGCGGTCGAGTAGCGCGTCGCGAACGCATCCCCCAGCCAAGTAGCCGATGAAACCCGCTTCGCTCAACTGGGCGATCGTCTGCAGTGCCAATCTCGCTTTGGGGTCGGCAGCAATAATCGCGGCGGCTGCCGTGTCGCTGTGATGCATGAATGGTGCGTTTGTTCTGGGCTGCGAGTCGAGGCGATGGAAGGGATAATCTGTAACTAATGAGGAATCGCGTGACATCGAACGAGGACCACAGGCCGGCGATCTCATTCCCCGTTGGCGCCCCGAATCCGCGTGGGCGTCGCGGGGTCGTGGCTATTATCTTGCGCGATAACACCTTTCTCGTCATCCGCCGATCGCAACAAGTGGCGGCTCCGGGGCTGATCTGCTTCGCTGGCGGGGGCATTGAAGCTGGGGAGAGCTCCGCGGAAGCGTTGATTCGGGAAATGGATGAAGAGTTGAGCCTGGACGTGCGACCAGTGGAGCAGGTCTGGGACAGCGTGACTAGTTGGGGAACGGCGCTCTCCTGGTGGACAGCAGAGATTGCCGCGGACGCAGTTCCTGTCCCCAATCCGGCCGAAGTAGCTGAGGTGTTTTGGTTGTCGCCGGAGCAGTTGAGTAAGCAGGCTGGATTGCTTCCCAGCATGCCACAATTCTTGGCTGCTTGGCGAGCTGGCCTGTTTGAATTGCCAATCAGCCCTTAGCATTGAGAGCGCGGCTGGACGGGGCGGCCAGTTAGCGGTTGTTTGCCTCGCCCGCAATGGTCTTTTTATGACAGCACCTTTTAGCGATTCCTCAAAACACCTTGGATAGATCGGTACCCCAATGAGCGGAAATCGGGATGTGGTAATCACTGGCTATGGTTTGGCCAGTCCCCTGGGTTGTGACTTGGCAAATTTTTGGCAACGGTTGATTGCGGGTGAGAGTGGGATATCGCTGATTGAACGTTTTGATGCGAATTACTTGCCAGTTCATTTTGCTGGCGAGGTGAAGAATTGGGAAGCGATTAGCGGGGAGATGTTTGACAGCAAGGATCGCAAGCGGCTGGATCGTTTTTGCCAATTTGCGCTGTGGTCCAGCGAGCAGGCGGTCCGGCATGCCGGATTGGACTTTGCCTCCATTGACCGCACTCGCTGCGGGGTGGCGATGGGCAGTGCGATTGGCGGTTTGCAAGAGTTGGAAGATCAGCACAGTCGTCTGCTCGAAGGGGGGCCGCGCCGGGTCTCGCCATACACAATTCCTAAGTTGCTGGCCAACAGCGCCAGTGGTCTGGTATCCATCCAGTACGGGTTACAGGGGCCCACGACCTGCGTCGCAACCGCTTGTGCTTCGGCGAATCAATCGATTGTCGATGCGTTGCGGATGATTCGCAGTGGTCAAGCCGACTTAATGATTGCCGGGGGCGCCGAAGCGGCGATCGTTCCGATTGCGATCAGTGGTTTTGCGCGGATGCAGGCTCTATCGACCCGCAACGATGATCCCACGGCAGCTTCGCGCCCGTGGGACGCGGAACGGGATGGATTTGTGATGGCCGAAGGGTCAGCGGCCTTTATTCTGGAATCAGCCGATCATGCGAAGTCTCACGGTCGTGCACCGTTGGCCTATTTGATGGGAGGTGGCATTAGTAGCGACGGTTATCACATTACATCACCCCGAGAAGACGGAGGCGGTGCCGCGGTCGCGATGGAAATGGCAATTCAAGATGCTGGACTCAGCGTTGGCGACATTCAATACATCAATGCGCACGGCACCAGCACTCCGCTGGGTGATCGCGCGGAGGTGGCAGCCATTCATCGTGTTTTTGGCGGCCATGCAAAGTCGATCGCTGTCAGCAGTACGAAGAGTCAAGTGGGGCACTTGTTGGGAGCGAGCGGTGCGGTGGAGTTGGCTGCATGCTTACAGGCAATGCTTTATCAAACTGCCCCGCCAACGATCAATCACCATCAGGCTGATACCGATTGCGATCTTGATTTCGTTCCCAACGAAGCTCGTCCCATGACGATCGACCATGTGCTCAGCAATAGCTTTGGGTTCGGCGGGCACAACGCCTCGCTGGTGGTGGGGCGGTGCTAAGTAATTAAGAGCTGATGCCGGCGAGATAACTACCAGGGTAAATTTTGTAGTCAATCAAGCTGTGTCAATGTGTTCATTGGTTATTTTTGAAATTCTCCCGGCAGGGGGTTGGGTATGCGCGGAAATTTGCTAAGATGCGGGCGTACAGTTCCAGTTGTTTCCACTTTCTGGAGGGTTTGCTATGCCTCGCGGTGCCCGTTCCGCCGTCTACGATCCCACTCAGCACGGCGTCTACCACTGTTTCAACCGTACCACTCGCAGAAGCTATCTCCACGGCGTTGATCCGCTCACCGGAGTCGACCACTCACACCGCAGAGAATGGTTTCGTGCGCGGATGAAGTTTCTAATTGAAAAATTCTGCCTAGACTTACTGTCCTATGCTATCATGCCAAATCATTGGCACTGCGTCATCAGGAACCGGCCCGACTTGGTCGAGCAGATGTCCGATCGCCAAGTAGCCATCCGCTGGCTGTCGATCACTTCGAGGAAACCGACTCGAGGAAACAATGGCGGGAAAATTCGGGAGTGTGAAATCGATGCGATCCTCAGCGAGCCCGAGTATGTAAAAGCACTCAGGGTGCGGCTTTCCGATATCTCTTGGTTCGTCAAGCTGATGTGTCAGACCGTAGCTCGCAAGTGTAACATTGAGGACGAGTGTACAGGTCACTTCTTTGAGGAACGTTTTAAGCTCAATGCGCTCGAAGAGCAAGAGCACGTATTGGCCTGCATGGCTTACGTTGATCTCAATCCGCTGAAAGCCCACCTCGTCGATTCGCTCGACGATCCTAACGCCATGGTTTCGATTCGCGAGCGGCTGGAGACGCTTGATGGGAGCGCGGTGGATTCGTCGGATTGGCTTTCGCCGATTGAATTGTTTGGGGAAGCGGACGGTTTACCGGTGGCGGTCGTTAACGATCTGACGCTGGAGGAAGTGCAGGAGCGTCGCCGGCAGATGGAAGAGGACCTGGGTTGTTTGCCGATGACTTTCGCTTCTTACGTCAATTTGTTGTGGCAATTGGCGATCCAGGCGCGACCCAATTTGCAAAGCCATCCAGCGTTAACTGCGGAGCAGATGCGTGAGGTTTGTTGGCGGAGTGGCCAGCCGATTGATGTGGATGGATTGCGGGAGCAGATCAAAGAATTGCGTAGGCGGAGCAACGCTGACTTGGGTGGTCACGCTTTGATCGCCAGCATGAAGTTCCTTGCCCGCAACACGCCGTCGCGGGAGGATCAAGCGAGTACGGAACCGCTGGCCCCCACATAGCCCGCGAGTCGATTGCGGTTGACAGCGGATCGGCACCGAGTCTCCGGCCAAAAAAAAGATTTAGCCGTTGGTTGGGGCTGAAGGTGTGCGCCGAAAGACAAGAATTCGGCAAAAACAAGCGTAGTTTGCCTCCCTTCGCCCAATTTTTCCTACGGCAGGACCGTCGCCAGCCCAAAATTCCTCCCGTCGCCCATGTTCAGACTATATCACCGCGACCTGTCCCTGTCTTCGCCGCGACCTCAACAAAACCTGTCCCTGTCCTCCTGTCCTCCTGTCCTCGCGATGTGTGTGGCGAGGCCTGTTCCCGATATGTTTTTTCAATATGTTTGAGCTTGATTCGTCTCGACGCATGTGCGGAGATGAGGTCAATGCTGAATTTGGTCAAGAGCCTGCAGGCGGAGTTGTTCGAGCAGCTCGAAATTACCGGGGATTACTCCAGTCACTGTCAAGGTTGCTTCTCGATGAATCTGCAGCTGCTCAATGAAGTCAAACCACGGTGTTTGAGTTCGTCGACGCCCATCGTCGGTTAGCAGATTACTGGCCGCTCGAATAATAGCCGCATGCGACTCCTGCAGTGCAGGCAACGCTTCCTCTTGGCGATTTGTGGCGGCGTAAGCGATTGCAAGTGGTGCTTGGATCAGTCCGACACCGGGCCAGTTGTTGTTTTCAGATTCTCTCAATCGCTCGATGGCCCGCTGGAAGTCGCCAGCCCTCAGATGCGCGAGGCCGCAGACGTATTCGCAGACAGGTCTTGGTAGAAATCCTGGGTCAGGCAAGTTCCGTTGTCCTGTTCTGGGTGGCCGTGAGACGCCTGCGTCTCCGGTGGGGGCACGTCGATGCTGTGGCTGATGACTGCGGGTGGGCATTCTGCGTGAGCCCGGCCGACGCATGTCGCCGAGCCATGCTTCTGCGGTTTTCGCGAGTTCTGCATATGATGCAGAACTTAGCTGGCCAGGAGTTGCCAGACCTAAACGTAAATACTCCCAGCTTTCGATTCTCTGGCCTGCGGCGATCCGCTGTTCGAGGGGAGCTGACAAGCCAGCAAGTGCCGCGTTGTGATCCGTCCATGCGAACAGGGAGGCAGTTCCCCACCATGGCGGCGTGTCGGTCGCCGCTCCCAATTCGATGGCTTTGGCGTAGTCGTCCGCTGCTTCCTCCCATAGGTTCAAGCGAATAAAGAATTGCGCGCGACTGACATATGGAAGATAGTAGCTTGGTTGCTGTTGAACTGCAGTGTCAAACTGATTTCTTGCCTGCTGCCATTGCTGCGAGTCGGCATAGGTTTCAGCGATAGCAATCGCCGCATGTGCTTTCGTCACGTTGGCTGAAAACTGTTCAATTTCCTGTAGAGCCATTTCCTTAGCATTGCGTTCCTGCATGGCAAGTCGCATCTGCCACAGGCTCACGACAGTCCCCAGAGACATTGAAAGAAATACAACGACCCCGGTGGAAAGAACCACTCGATTGCGTCTGGCGAATTTTCGCAGGCGATAGCTCATACTAGGTGGGCGAGCTTCGATCGGCTGTTGCTCTAGAAATCTTGAAACGTCAGTTGACATTGCAGTAGCCGAGTCATATCGGCGGACGCGGTCCTTATCGATCGCCTTCATCACGATCCAATCAAGGTCGCCGTCAAGCGAGGCTGAAAACTGACTGTTACTGACCTGTCGGTATGCTGAAATGGTAGTGAGCCTGTCGCCAAACATGGTCACTCGTCTGCTCGGCCGTGGCGGTTCCTCTTCGCGAATGATCCGCCGCATTTCATCAAGCCCCGCAGAGTCAAGTCGTTCGCGTTCGAAGGGCGTTGTGCCACTGAGTAGTTCATACAGCAGTACTCCCAACGAGTAGATATCGCTCCGCGTGTCGACATCCAGTCCGTTCATCTCCGCTTGCTCGGGACTCATGTAAAGCGGAGTGCCGATCATTGAGAAAAAGCGAGTATAAATAGTCTTATCTGTCAACGACTGGCCAATAGCTTTCGCAATACCAAAGTCAATGACTTTGACAATAGGCTTTTCGTCATGCAGGGTTACCATCACGTTGGAAGGCTTGATATCGCGATGAATCACGCCTTTTTGATGGGCGTGCTGGACAGCTGAGCAAACATCGATGAACAGTTTTAGTCGTTCAATGATCGTCATTCTGCAACAATCCGCGAATTCCACGATCGGCGTTCCACGCACAAGCTCCATCACAAAATAGGGGCGACCATCGGGAGTTACACCGGCATCGAAAATGCGAGCGATGTTGGGATGATCCATCATCGCGACAGCCTGTCGTTCGGCTTCAAATCGAGCGATCACCTCTCTCGATCCCGTGCCCGGTTTAACAATCTTGAGCGCTACTTTGCGACGGATCGGTTGCTCCTGTTGAGCGACGAAGACAAGCCCGAATCCACCTTCGCCGATTTGCTCCATTAGTCGATAGACGCCAATCGTTTGGCCAATCAACTGATTGCCCGACAAAAGTTCTGCCTCAGGAAAGGGCAACGAGATTGGCGGTTGATCCAGCAGGTTACCGGGTAATTCGCTCGCTTCCAGTAACTGCTCGACAGATGCCCTTAACGTGGCGTCGTCACCACAGGCCTGATCAAGGTAAGCGATGCGTTCAGCTGGCCCCAGTTGTTCCAATGCTTGCAGAAAAATTGTTTTCTCAGATCGCAGCACAGCTCATCCCTCCATTTCCCGACGGAGCCACGCTCGAGCATACGTCCAATTGCGTTTGATTGTCCGGGGCGAAACGTCCAGCAGTTCTGCCGTCTGGTCGACGGTCATGCCCGTAAAGTACCGCAACTGGACGATGCGTGCCAAGTCAGCATCTTCGGAAGCCAGCTTCGTTAATGCTTCGTCAAGAGCCAACAACCATTCCAAGTCTTCAGAAGCGACAGCCGCATCGTCGATCGGAAGTTCGACGCGTTGCCTATCACCGCCGCGCTTCTCCGTGCTTTTCCGCCGCGCGCATTCAATTAAAATTCGTCGCATCGCCTCAGCCGCAGCTGCGAAAAAATGCGCGCGACAGTCCCAGGACTGAGCATGCTCTCCCCCCACCAGACGAAGAAAGGCCTCGTGCACCAGGGCCGTTGGTTGTAGCGTGTGAGACGACTTCTCGTGAAGCATTTTACGCGAAGCAAGGCGACGAAGCTCCATGTACACCAACGGCAGCAATTGACTGCCTGCCTGCTGGTCGCCGTTTTGAATTTGGTGCAGAACCTGGGTCACTTCGCCGTTCATCGCGTTGTTGTTGCCTGCCTAGTTTAAAATGGCGGAGATTTTCCTAAAAAAATACTGCAGCGGATTGATTTGCTAACCCACGCTTCGACCGCCTGCTCAGCATCTGTTTAGTGGCGTGTCTGGAAATTGCCATTTTTTAAAAAATTTGGCCCCATTGCGTGGTCAACGACGCATGAATCTTCGCTGGCCGAAGTGTGCTGTGATTTTCAGCTTGTGTTCCGCGTTTCGCTTGTCGCACAGCTTAGCACACATTTTCAAAATGTAACTTATTTGATTTCTAGAAGAGGAGCTTATTGTGAAGAATTCCACAGCTAGTTTCCGCCCTTGCACTCTAGTATTTGGAGCACTGGCGCTTGCCGCCCTTGCACTCGCAATGCCGAGTGTTGCCCTGGCACAGCGAACTCACCGCGTCAATGAAAAAGGGCAACTCATTCCGCAGCCTTCGACGGTGACACCCGATGTTGACAGTGCGGTTTCAATCAAAGTTGTCGGCGACCAGCGTATTATCATAGCGAATGCGATTCCAGCTCACAAAGTCGGCCAATTTCCAAGTCGCGGAAATCCAAACCGCATGACGCCCCAACGATTGGAATACCGTATCCCCGCACATCCGCAGGTTGCCGACGAAGCAACGCCGATGAATGGGGAGTTTGGAGTTGCTATCAACGGCGTGCCTTTCGACCCGTCCGCCGCCGAGGTCTACGCTGGAGATCGAAATTGGCGTTACGAACCTCTCTCCGGGGCAATCGCTTTGGGAATCGACGTTTCGCATGCCCATGTCCAGCCGAACGGGAAATATCACTACCACGGACTCCCGACTGGGCTGCTGGATACGGTGAAGCTGAAATCAAGTGAGCATTCTCCATTGATCGGATGGGCCGCTGATGGATTCCCGATTTACGCAGTTTACGGTTATAGCAACCCGCAAGAACCGAACTCAACTATCGAAAAGCTCACGTCAAGTTACCAGCTCAAAAAGGGTGATCGCCCAGCCGGCAATGCTCCTGGTGGCAAATATGACGGCACCTTCATCCAAGACTATGAATTCGTCGCGGGAAGCGGAGACCTCGACGAATGTAATGGACGTCAGACCGTCACTCCTGAATTTCCCGCAGGCACTTATGCCTATTTCATGACAGAGGAATGGCCTGTTGTTCCTCGCTTTCATCGTGGAACCCCTTCGGCAGATTTTCAGCGAGGTGGCGGAAGGGCCGGCGGCCCTGGACCAGGCAGCCCCGGTGCTGGTAGACCCCGCACTGGCAGGCCGGGCGCTGGCAGGCCGGGCACTGGCAGGCCGGGACCCGGAAGACTGGGCGCCGGAGGTGGCGACGTGGAGTGGCCTGGTCTGAATTCTGAATAAAGGGTTTTGCTGAGGCCTGTGGTTGGCCTATGAATTGGGCTCGTGAATGGTGCCCCGAACAGCGTGAATTCGACCAACTGAGTTTGGTAAACCCTAGTTTCGATTGCTTGCCTGTTTGAGGTTCCGGGAAGCTGGGTATCTCCCTCGTCTTTATCCTATGCGTTTTAAAGTGTTTGAATGTCCTCTGTAAAAATTGCTGTTATAGGAGGGGGGCCGGGAGGTCTGATGACCGCCTACCGACTTGAGCAGATCTCAGCAGTCCCGATCCAGATCACGGTCTTCGAAGCCTCGGGGCGGACTGGCGGAAAAATTATCACGCCGTCATTTCAATCCGCAAATGTGCGCTATGAGGCAGGAGCTGCTGAATTTTATGACTACTCGCATTTCGGCGAAGATCCGTTAAAGGAGTTGATTCAGGAACTCGGCCTTCCCGTTCGCTCCATGGGCGGGGCAGCCTGTATCTTGGACGACTGTGTGATTGCAAACTTGGACGATGTTGCATCGCGATTCGGCGAATTCGCACGCAGTGAATTGATGCGGTTTGACTGTCTCGCTCGAGATGCCGTCGGGCCCCAGGCGTTCTGTTCGTCGGATGACCCCGAGGGGGGCCTTGATCTGCAAGCGACGATGGCTTCCTTTGAACCATTCCTTAACCATCTTCAAGACGACAACGCGCGCCGATACATTGCAGTTCAAATTCATAGCGATTTGGCAACAGAGCCTGACAAAACTAGTCTGCGCTACGGGCTTCATAACTACTTAATGAATGATCCTGCATACATGGCACTTTACGGGATCGACGGTGGCAACGAACGGTTCCCTCAGGAGCTTGTGCGGCGTTTGCAGGCAACTATTCATACCAATCGCCCAGTCTTATCGGTCGCTAAGAAGGATGGGCGGAAGTACCAAGTAACGAGTCGCTTGATGTCGGAGGGAACCATCAGCGAGGACTTTGACTGGGTCGTTATTGCATTGCCTCATGATGCTATCCCGTCGCTCATGTTCCCCGATCGAATTCTGGAGCAAGCAGTTGACCGGCACCTGAAACACTACCATTTTCCAGCTCATTACCTGCGGATCACCTTGTTGTTCAAATCGAGATTCTGGCACCGCCATTTGCAGGATTCGTTTTGGATGCTGGACCAATTCGATGGTTCCTGTCTCTACGATGAATCATCTCGTGTACCCGAACCCAAGCATGGAGTGCTTGGTTGGTTGGTTGCCGGTGAGGCAGCGACCGCTCGCGTCAACTGGTCTGATGACGCGCTGATCGAAGCAGCTCTGGATTCGCTTCCTAGCTGGCTGGAGTCAGGACGTGCCGAGTTCTTGGAAGGGCGTATCCATCGCTGGGCCAACGCGGTGAATGCGATTCCGGCTGGCCGACATCCGCTGCCACACGATCAACGTCACCAACCCGAACCCCAGCAACATCCAGAACTCATGTTCGTTGGTGATTACCTTTTCGACTCGACGCTCAACGGAGTGCTTGACTCGGCAGATTACGTTGCACACTGGATCTCAGCTGAATTGATTCAGCGTCAGCTAATATCGGGCAACCAGAATTTATCCAAGACTGTCTCGGTTGAACCGAGCTGCTACCAGGAGATAACCATTGATGAATGAAGACCGATTTCAGGAATGTCCGCAGCGCAAGTTTCGCTTCGTCGATGCAAATAAACCCCAACTCGGTGAGCGACTGGAGGCGATCCCGCAGTCCCTGGCGAGCAATCGAGTGTCGTTCCAGTTGCGACCTCCCCTTGCGGTGCAAGTTCAGGAGCTGGATGCCAGCTTATCCGCCCAGCCAGCAGAGGTGGTCATGAAAGTCATGGCAGTGGAATCACCAGTACCTGAGACGATACTAGTGGCGGCACAAGCATGGCTCGTTGATGATCAGGCTGCGGTGAAAATGATTCGCAACATGCAGTTACAGGGCTGCACGATTCTGCAATCTGACGCACGTCTGGTTATTTTCACGCTGACCGAGGATCGAATCGTTCCACTGATGGAGGCGATGCTGGAAGCGTTCTTTCTAGAGCGAGAAGTCGGTCGACTGGAATCCGAGCTGGCTGCGAATTGGAGTCGATGGGAGGATGATATTCCGCTGAGTTTTCAGTTTGGTGAACGTCACCTCGGTGCACGGGCGCAATTGCTTGAGAATCACAATGCGGTGCGCATATTTCGCAGCCGTCTGGAGCGTCTATCATCAGCAATCCATGCACCACACGTGTATCCGCCCACCTACGCCAGTCAGGCATCGGAGCGTTATCGTGAGCGGGCTCAGCTCGCCCATCGTCATGAGGTTCTAAGCGAACAACTACAGTCCTTCACGGAGCTCTACGATAGCTGCGCCCAACGAACCAGTGATTATATGATTGCTCGAACAGGACATCAGCTGGAATGGGCGATTATTATTCTACTAGTGATTCAGGTCGTGTTTTCTACGTTTGATATTTTGACCAGCCTGGAAGCATCAGATGCGACAACTCCAGTGATGATCAACCAGCCAATGGAAGCCGACTCCCCATAGGCCGCACAACGCCCGCACTTTCCTGACTTCGTCAAAAACGCTTAGAAACGCAATCAACGGAATGACTGGTTGTCTTAAATAATCGCCAGTTTGGAGCTTAATTTGATCAGATATCTGTCGATTGACGTGATGCGAACTGTGGCCATCTTTGTCATGGTGTGGGTTCATTTTCTAGAAAACCTTTCCGGGGTGGTGCCGATAATATCTGGATTTGGCGCTCCGCTCTTCTCGTTTCTCGCGGGGCTAAGCTACTGTCTATGGAGTGAGCAGCAACGTATAAGAGTTTCGGAAGAAGACATTTCCAAAGTATCGATTCGACGCGGCTTGTTTGTTTTGGGTGTTGGTTTTGCCTTCAATACCCTTGTGTGGTTGCCCGAGGATACTTTCAACTGGGATGTGCTCACGCTGATTGGCACGGCATTGTTGATGTTAAACGGGGTGCGAAATCTGCCTGACTCCGTTTTGCTTGCGGCTGCGGCCGGCTCGGTTTTTGTTAGCCCCATTCTTCAAGGCATGGCCGACTACCACGCCTATTGGCCAGAGAACTACTACGACGGCGATCTAACTTTGTCCGGCATTATGATCGGTTTCTTTGTGGTCGGATATATCCCCTTTTTCCCTTGGATCTCCTATCCCCTGGTGGGCTTCGTCGTTGGCCGGCAATTATGCGGACAGGGTACGACGCCTCGCAGCGATCGAAGGTCGGTGATTCGGATCGGGCTGATACTGCTGACATTCGCGCTTGGCCTCCAGTGGCTGTCATTTCAACTCAGCGCTTCCGCTGCCACCTCTGGATTTCGGCATGTGTTGCCTGGCTGGAAAATGTTCCCACCAACGGTTGAATACGTTATCGGGACAATGGGACTCACGTTGGTGGTGTTCGGGCTCCTGCTGCATTTTATCGATGATTCGCAGCGCTCCGAACGTTGGAAAAGACGGTTCAAGCTCGCAATCCGCTTTAGCCGCTATTCGTTCTCAATCTATATCCTGCATCATCTTGCTCACATTTGGCCGCTGTGGCTCTTCGCTGCGCTCCACGGCAAGACGCCAACCGCTTATTGGCGAGATGCCATGAGTGTTCCCTTTTCGGCCAGCTTGGCGGTGATCTTTCTGGCCGCACTGACCGTGTTCCTCTATTACCGAGGTGAACGAACCCCGAGGGGCATGGAGCGTGCGATGCGTTGGCTGTGCGATTCGCCGTGAATCAGCGGCAGCAGGTTCTTGGCAGCCGAGGGCTCGCCTTTTTCTACCTGCCAGCGACCTCTCGTAATTTGGTAGCTGAGCTCTTCGCAGTTTTGAGTGTAGGTATCGCTGAAACCGCTTGGTTCGCTCGCGAAGCCGGAGACAGCTTTGCCATCGCCGAGAGACCTATGTCGAGGTGCTTGTCGTGACACGGGATTTGGTTTTGTAGCAACGAAGCCAATAAGCCAAGCAAATGTTTCTTCTGCTGAACCATCGCCAGGAAGGGACGAAGTACGTCTACCGCCCCACGCAGTCCAAGGAATCGGCGAGTAAAAGAGCACTGAAGCACTTAGTTGCTACTTTCTTCGATGGTTCTGCGAGTGATGCAGTGGCTGCATTGTTGGAAGCCGAGAAGTTGTCTGACGCGAGTCTTTCCGAGCTGGAATCGTTAATTAAGCAAGCTCGTCGCGAGGGGCGTTAAATGATCATCCAAGGTCACTATCTTTCGGCAGCTATGTTGCTGGACATTTCTCTGAAAGCCACCTGCATGATCTTCGTGACGATCGTTTTTGATTGGTTCTACCGTCATTGCTCGGCGGCCTTGCCTCTGGTTGACCAGCTTGATCGCCCGAATCAGAAAGCGGAGGTTTATTTTCGCAAAGATGGCTTCAGCCCTCATTATAATCCCCAGCAGAAGCTAGGTGAAGAAGATTTGAAGGTTATTCTTGGCAAGCGCAGCTTGATTGAAGGTGTTGTTCGTGACGCCGCGTGCAAGCCCGCTTCCAATGTTGAAGTTCGCAGTGAGCATGGCCCCCATCAAGCGGATGGCGTCATGATTGGTTTCGTCGTCGATTCCACAACCACTGACGCTCAAGGCCGCTATCGTCTGTACGTTCACCCCGAATCTTATCGCATTCTTGTTCGCAGCAGCTTGGGCCTTTCACTGCGTACATACCACGAACGATCGGTCGTTGGTGGTCCCCGGCGGCGAAGCATCCCCATGAGCGTGAGTCGATAGTCGACGGACAGTTTCAGAGAAATCTCGATGATCTAACATTCGATCTCAGCGTGAACATGGAAGCGATTACGATCTTCGTTGAACCAGGTGCGATCTTCAAGTGCAGAGTAATTGATCCCGATGGCAATCCTGTGGAAGGTGCCACCGAGGCGCCGGCGAAAACAGGGAGCGGAAATTCATTGACAGGTGACACCCGTTTCAGTGTCAAGACCGACGCCACGGGGGCATTTACTTCTGTAATGCCGGCCGGTAGGGGATTTCAATATAGTATGGTCGCACATGACGGCGAGTACCGGCAATGGCGAACCTGGGCCAACGGAGTTTCGTCGGCTTTCGGTTCTCAACCAGGGGAGTTGATTGACAATATCACTATTCAGTTGACACGTCCGGCGACCGTTCGAGGTAAGGTTGTTGCGACAAATGGGCAATCCGTTGCCGGTTTAGAGGTCCGTGCTCACGTCAAGGATCCTTTTTGAGAACCGTTATTTTGATCTGACAACCCGGCTCGCTGACGACGGCGCATTTGAGCTGAAGTTTATCCGACCTGGTGCACACTATATCCAGGTGGCGCCTTTCTACCTGAACGCCGCTGAGGTTCCCGCCGGCTCAACAATGCTTCTTGATTTGCAACCGGGAGAAGTAAAAACAGGAGTCGAATTGAAGCTGCCAGCAACCGGTGGTTAGCCCTTCGAAAACAACGCGTCTGCCCCCACGATCCCCCTATTCAACCCCGTCCAGGCGTACTGCTTGCTGCCAAACGCAACCAACGCAAAGAACATCTCTACCTGGGCGATACAAAGCGTATCTAATCCTAATTAGACGAGCTGAATGAATCAGCGGGACCTGTCCCAGCGAGGCTGTCAGTGTTCAGTAATGCAAGTGTTGTGTTGGAATCGGCGCGAATTTAGAACACGTCAATCATAGATGAAAATTTCTTACGAAACGCCAGCTTGTCGCAGCTCTTTGTATGCAAATCACTGGGCCTGGCTGCACGGAGCATGAGTAGTGAAATCGCTAAGCTAACCAAGCTATTTACTGCGATTAGCCAAAAAACAAATCGCTGCGGGCTGACGCCTGGTTTCCCTGCAAATTCTTCTTAATCTCCCAGGCTATCAATAAGCTGGTTGATTTCGTCATCGCTGAGCACCTGACAAACCTCATCCAGCATCTTGCGAAAATGTAGTTTGCTCTCATAACCCAGCATGAAGCCGATATTTCCAGTTGGCCCGTAACTATCAACCAGCACTTGTCCTTCCGCATCGTAGAACGCAAAAAAAGGCACTCCCACTCGTCGCCCAGCCGTAACCTGCTCTGCTAGCTCCCGGCCGTGGCGATCCCGAACATCGTCGATCTTTAGCATCACGAATTCCTTGCCCAGCAGCTCGCGATGATCGTCTAACCAGCGGTTTAACCTAAGGCAGGGAGCACAATAACGCTGACTAATGCGAACCCACACGCGTCGATTCGTTCTGCCGGCCAAAGCAAACGCGTCGTCCCACTTGCCGTACCCGTCGACAACCGCCGGCGAATGCGTTGCCAGAAATTTCCTGGTGTCATTGACTGACTCTTTAACTGAAACATCAATGTTCAAACGTCCTAACTCATTCCCGGCCGCATCGATCGCGACGGCCACAACGTCGCCTGCAGGTGGTATTGGCCACGCGCGTTCACGAGCGTAAACCTTACCCTGTCCGCTCCCCCCATCGCCCGTGTCAATGCGGTATTGCATGAAATTGCCCACATTCGGATCTGTCTGGTAATCCAGCAGATACCTATCGACGAATTCTCTGCACTTCGTGTCTGAGTAGTCAGTCAAAATTGCTATCACATGATACTCGCCCAACTGGGCATCTCGCATGATACGTTCAACCCGCTGGCTGGTCGTCAACTCGTTCTCATTTTCCTGGCTTGAGCCGAGTCGATGGATGCTCGCAGGACGCTGTTCATTCAACTTAAGATAGCACTGTTCAAGAAGATAACGAGCATTCAGAGGAGCCGAGTCAGCCAGCGCCGCGCAGGTGAGGGTTACCTCGGTCAGTCTCGGCAACGGACCAATGCGATAATTACCATTCTTGTCCGTCTTGGTCGAAGTTATGATGGTCATGTTCGTCGAAAAACCCGTAGTTCTTATGCCGGGCTCTCGATTGCGAATGGCACTCGTGGCTGTCACCGGATAGCTGGCAATCCCCTTTCCATCTTCATTGATAAGCTGCCCAGTCACATATCCAGTGGGCAGCAGGCTCAAATCAAAAGGTTGAGAAAAGTCAGTTATTAACGCCGAGCCAGCGTATTTTCCGTCCGCACTTATGGCAAAACAGCCCACGGCAGTTGCTTTGGTCGCTACCTCAAACCTACCCGCTTCATCTGCTTGCGGAGTAAACTCATCGCCAAGTTGACCATCAACGGCTTGCACTTTGATGGTGACCGTTCCAAAGTCGACCGCACCGTCCCGCGGACCAATAAGACGACCAACCACTTGGCTGCTGACAGCGTTTTCTTGATGGAGCTGCACGCGATTTTCTTCCCCTGGACTGACAACAATTTCCGCCTCCGACCTCCAGGTCGAGCTATACACGGACGCCTTTAATTCCCCGCGAGGCACATAGCCAACGGCCAGGCCATCTCTGTTGGTCATTACCCAAGTATCCCGAGCAGAACTTCCATTTTTTCGTACTCCGTCTTCAAACCAAGAGACTGAAATTGGAGACCGTAGCGACACAGCTTGCCCAGCGATTGGCGCGCGTTGCTTTCCAGATGTAACTTGAATGGTCACCGGGTGTCCGTCTAACGCAACCAGATGTGGCGAGGTAATTTCCTCCGTTTTAGCGTCAACTGGCAAAATGTTTTGCGGTTCCGAAACCCACCGATCGTCCAAGACAAATACGGAGTATGTCGAGTTTGGCAATGCATCGAAGGCGAAGTTGCCATCCTGGTCTGTCATCGCGTAACGAACATCCCGGTGGCCCTCGGTTTCCGCTTGGAAACTGGATGCCTCCACCAATACGCCCCCCACATATTGCCCTCCTCTTGAAACGCTCCCCTTAACAAGCACCCGCTCCGCAGGGCGCGCGACGACCACTTCTACCCCGTCCTCTGAATTGCTCTGTGACGTCAGCACCCACCGCTCATCTTTCAGCTCCGCATAATGATATGCCTCACCAATTTTCGGGAACCAACGGTAAGTGGCCGTTCCCGTCTCATCCGTCACAACCTCACTCCCGATCGGATTGCCGAAGTAGTTGACACGCGGGAGCGGAGTGGCCACCGACAATGTCAGTCCTACGCCAGCGACCGGTTCTCCGAGTTCGTCGACGACGTAGGTCTTGCGATCTCCACACTCCACCATCTCAATCACAAGCTCGGATGCGCTTGGATCCCGAGCAGGTAAGCGCGTAAACTGGTAACCACCAAGCAATCTAGAATCGGACCAAGCAGTTACGCTAAGAAGTTTTCCACCAGCAATGATGCCAACTTCAACCTCTCCGTTGGCATCGGTCGTGGCGAAGGTGTCTAAGACGCCCGTTCCTGGTCCGCTGACGAGCGTTTTCACTTTTGCACTCGCAACCGCCTGCTGTTGGTGCAGGACCTTTAAGTTGAGCGTTCTTACTGGACGCTGGAATTCAAGGTCCATACCTCGGACCATCGCAGACCGCAGGTTGGCGCCGCCAGCTCCAGCGACCGCGACGCGGCCATCCTCGCTGGTTCCCACGATCGAAAGGCTGAACCAGCGAAGCGTTTTGGCGGGTATCCAGACCTCATACTGATCACCTGTAATTGACACCGGTAGCGATCTTGCCGGATGCGGATGCTCATGTATCTTGACTTCGACCTGAGGGCTCTGCGGTGTCCCCGCGACACCACCAATTAATCGGCCCCGGAGTCGAAACTCTAAATTATCCCCTTCGCCCCTGACCCAATCATCCGTAGACTCCACTTCGTTGAGATCATCGGCTAGCGATTCTCGTTGGGCAACTGCCGCCGCATTGTCTAAGTTGATCGTTGCCAGTAAGACGCTGCTCATCGCCACCGCTAACACCACAGTCCCGATTTTGCCTTGGTGACTAACGCTCGTTGCCAACACTCGACGCCCATCCAGTAATCCGGCAATTCGCTCGCGCAATGACCAACCAGAACCAACGACACCGATCGACCCCAGCGGATTCGATCGACCGGAACAGAGCTGAGCGACCTGCAACAAAGTGCGACTGTAGGAAGTGGTACCGTTCTCGACCAACACAAAATTGTCACATACCTCTTCGCTAGCCCGAGTCAGCCGGCTATTGACATGGAGAACAAGAGGATGAGCCCAGAACAGCGATCGAACCAGATTTTGCAGGACTAGAAAATATTGGTCCCGACGAATCACGTGAGCCAACTCGTGCACAAAAATTTCAGTCATTGGTTCGACTGAGATTTGCTCATAAAGATCCTCGGGAAGCAAAATTTTTGGTGTGAATACCCCTGCCACAATGGGCGTGGAAACATCACTTGACACGCGCACCTCTGAAATCTTGCTCTCGCAACCAACTGCTTCACAGGCCGCCCTGAACGCGGACTCGATTTTATGAGAACACACTGCAACTGAATTGCGAATTATTTTCGATAATCTTAACGTGGCAACGATCCAGCGAATCAAGCATATCACACTTCCGAACAGCCACGCGAGGCACAGCAGAGAACCTATGATCCGCAAGGTTGCATAGTTGTCCGCAGACCACGAAGTCAGGCCAGCGGACCGCTCTTGCTGAGTTAGTTGACTAAGATTCGGCTCCAGCGAGCCATCATTTAGAAACCGTGCGTTCAGCTGCGAGGCCGCGGCAGTGGGCCTCGTCGCATCAGTGCTTTTCTCGCCAGTCTTTACCTGCTGGTCAAAATTTGCGGGCATGCGGCCTGCAAAGGCGGAGTCGCGAGTTGCCAGTCTAAGCAGATCGCCATTCGGCGAGCCACTGAGGAGCCGATCACCAACAGTTGCCGTCCCCACGGACAAAAGCCCGAGCCCAGTTCGCTGGAAGACATACGCACTCATCGGCGAAACCAAGATCAACACCAGGCCGGTGGCAAAGATTGCGTGCCGCGCGGCTGGGTTCTTGAGTGCTAGCCTGCTGCTGATCAGCGTGGCACTCGCCAGCAACGTTACTTGGACCAGAGTCGTCGTAAACCAGATCAAAATGGAGACGTCGAGCATCAAATTCGCTGTGAAATCGATCATTGCTTACGTCCCTTTTGGGGTGGCTGTTTGCTTTCAGAGGCGTTTCTTTCGCTCACTTTCAATTCGGCCTGTTCGATCAGTTCGCGAATGTTCTGCAATTCGCTCTCCGAGAGGCTCCGGTGTTCAAGCAAGGCGTTAACCATCTGCTCGGGTGAACCAGCGAACATGAAATCGACCATGTGCGCAACGCGAGCTCCAAGCGACTTGCTGCGAGTTCTGGCGGCTGAATAAACGAACTTTCGCCCTCTTTGGACGTGCCGCAGCCAGCCTTTTTCCTCCAATCTGACCATCAAAGTCTGCACGGTGTTACGCGCGACTGCCCGGTGCTCCGCAATCCTGACGTGAACATCGCTGACGGTCACTTCGCCCAGTTCCCAGACCGTCTCCATGATCTCCCGCTGAGCTTCGGTGAGTGGATTAGCCTCGCGTTTCGCCATGCTGTCTAGCTCCAAATCGGGCAAACCGACAAACTGTAGGTGATCACGGTACCTACAGTCTGTCGGTGAGTCAAGCTCTCAAAAAAGAAAGTTTCCGTCCACGGAAATAACTCGACATTCGCCTGACACGATCCATGGTCCGGCCTCATGGTTATCCCGAACTGCACATCCCGGCGGTTCCTTGCCGCACGAGAAGTCGCCCGCTTTGGTCTTCCACCGAGTTAGTTGGTGACCGATGATAGCGGTGACATTCGGTAGGACCCTCCGAAAAGCATCGCCATTCTTGTCCTGGGCAATAGACTCAAAGGCTGCAATCGCATGAGTAAACATCACATACTGATAGTCACCTTCCTCTGTGTCTTACTCGCAATTGCGACGACTCTCGTTGGCTATATCACTCCCAAAGCTCAGGTCTTGCAATTTTCTTCATCTTATACTGGTTATTATCGAGGATGCGGTTTCCATGACGACAGTGGATTTTTTGGAAAGAACTGGTTCCGGATCGAAGTGGATGAAGGTGATTACGGCTATTGGGAGGTAGATGTTAATGGAATTGGTTACTCAAGCTACCGCGGTTTCTATCCATCAGGGAGCTTGCGGGAGGAAGGTCAATGTATGGTGGAAAATAACGGAGGTGACATCGTAGCGTACCGAGAAGATGTCCTTAATGGGACCTATTACGATCCTGCGGGAAACATGGTCTCCGAGGTGATTCAGGGCACAGGTACGCAGTTGCTGTTTGACGCGAAGGGAAATCTTTATTGGGAACTGCAGTTAGTAGATCGGAAATACTCGCTGGTCAGAATGTGGCACTCAAATGGGAACCTGATCCATGAATCGCGGTATCAAAATGGAAAGCAACATGGAGAAGCAAAAGGCTACTACGACAATGGACAGTTGAAGTACCAAGGTCGGTACTCGAACGGGCAAAAACGGGGCCTGTGGAAGGAATTCGACGAGGATGGAAGTTTGCTATCCCAGTCGAACGAAGGCGGGGAGTAAAGAAAGTGCCCAGCTACCGCCACCAATAAATTTGAGGATTGTCCTTTGTTGAGCAAAAGCCATGCACGCGGCTGGAAAAAAGCTCGCCTTACCTGGGGAAACGCTGTTCTGATTTAGCGATTCTGCGTTTGAGATTTTCGCGTCCCACGTACGTTGCGTCCGGGAACTTGCGTTTGTTCTGGTCCGCCAATTTCGAAACCTCTAAAGCACGTAACTCCGCGTCGGGGTGGGATTTCACGAACCCAGGAATGAATTTTTGCCAAGGCATTGTGGCCGCTTGCTGTTGGTTCCAGCGATTGAGCATGCGAGCCAATTCCAAGGGTTGATAGCCGATGGCCATCATCCACCGTATTGCATCGGCGTCAGCTTCGGTTTCTTGTTCGGGACGAAAGGGCCGTGCGACGAGGCTGATCATCAGCATGCTGTCACTGAAATTTAGCGGCTGCTGAGCCAGTTTCGATTGTTTCAGTGGTAGCAGTTGGTGCCCGCGGTCGAGGTGGCTGAGCTCGTGGGCTAAGACTCCCACCAGAGCCGCCTCGCTCTCAATTTTGGTTAGTAATCCGCGAGTCACCAACAAATGACCGCCGGGGACTGAATAGGCATCCTCACTTTCGGTTTCGATCAAATAGATCTGCAGGCGCGGATATCGTTTGGCGTTATCCATTTGTGGTCGAATACCCGCAATAAGTTTGCTCAGGTAGGCTGACTCCGGAAAGCGACTGGTGACTTCAATTCTCTGCTGTTTCATCGTTTTGATGAAACCATCGAGCACTTTGCGGCCGTATTGCGACTCTTCATTGGTCGAGACCTTGATCCCGTCCAGTTGTTCAAGTTGTTGTGGAGTCATTCGCCCAAACAGCGGTTTCATCGGTCCCGCATTCTCAGCCATCCGCTCGAGCATTGCTTGCATCGCCGCGGCAGGATCCTGGAACGGCAATTCCTGGGCGGTAAGCGACCGCTGAACTCCAGTAACACTGATCGTTGCTAAGATCACGATCGAACCCACGCACGCACGTGAGCAAAGCGTTTGCTTGGTGTATGTTTGAGCACGGGACAGCATGGTTTCAATTCATTTCGTAGCGATGCCGCGGGCACGGTATATGGGAGCCTCCTTGCGCCTGAATTGTCGCGATTTTTAAGGAACCGCCACAAAAAAGACGCGTCTCGCATATAGTCTAACTTCTTTCTGATTACCCATGCAATGAATCGGGCGCAAACAAATGATTGGCATACCCCCACGCTGTTATTCTCTGTGTCCGCTGTTGTTTATCGTCATGCTGACGGGTTGCGACCAATTAGCATCACCGCCGCTTCCCGTTGGAAATGGAGGCGGACGACTGGCGGCTGAGTCGCAGGAACCGGATGTTCGCAATGCTTTGCTGGAGAAATTGCAAGGCAAGACTTTGGAGCAGAAGCTGCAAATATTGCTTGATATCGTAAAGCAAGATGCCAGCGAGTCGGCGAGGCGTGACGCGCTCGACTTTATTTGTGGACTGGGGAAAGATGCGAGTCCGTTGGCCGAGGCTTTGGCGGAACAGTTGTTACTGGAGAGCAATGTTCGCATGGTTCCCGACCTCAAGACGACGTTGGTAGAAATCCAGGCAGACGTTGAGAATTATTTCATCACTGCCGCTGCTTCCGCTGATGAAGCACAACGGCTAAGGATTATTGACGTTTTGGGTGAGTTGTCAAAAGCGAAACCCGAAACCCTGTCGTTTCTTGCTGTACAATTCGAAGCGAAGAACCAAACTGCCAAAGTCGCAGCCATTAAAGCCGTTGGAAAAATCGGTCCGGCCGCCCAGGGGATGCTGCCAAAGTTGAATGAGCTTGCCGGAAGACCGCGAGTTCCGCTTGAGGGGAGCACGGATGGTGGACGCGCTTTTCGTGCCAGCCGCGACTTGCAAGGGGCGGCCGTGCGAGCGATCGAGGCGGTCGGTGCCGACAAATCATCCATCGATGTTTTGACGGCGGCTTTGTCTCAAGAGCCTCAGATCGCCGAGCCCGCGGCGCGAGCACTCGGAACGCTTGGGCCGGCAGCTGCCTCGGCTCTGAAAGACCTAGAAAAGTTAGCAGCCCGGAATGATCATGGAGGCAAGGACATCAAAACGCGACTGGCCCGCGAAGCTGCGGCAGAAGCCATTCAGCTAATCGGACGGCCAGCCAAGTAACTCTAGACACAAGGGTTCGCACCGCAAGTGGCTGGAGATAATAACAATGCAACACTATCGACATCCACGGCGATGCTGAATATGAATTGAGGCAAATGGACTCAACTCTTTCTCGTTCAATTGACCAAGTGCAGCACGGATCTCTACAAACCGAGGCCCGCGGAAACGAAAGCAGGGGCACGTTCCCATGGATACTTTGCCGTTCGAGCACAAGTCGCGGCTGATCGTATTGATTAGCGTGTGTTGCATTGGATTTTTCGTCGTGGACGTGGCGACCCCAAGCTGTTTTGACGATCCATTTCCGGCGATGCTCGTTTTGGGGGTCGTCACGGCGCAGCTCACTGTTATCTGCGTTTGGGGAACCTTGGTACGTGGCACGTTTTGGATTCGCCTGCCATGGACCTTGTTGCTGCTAGTGATCTCGTGGTGCGGTTTCGCCATTGGGATCGAAATCAAGGGGAAAGGGGATATTGCCGAAACGATGCTTAGCGCAGCGGTGATGTGGTTGTTTGGATTTGTTGTCAGCTTTGTGCCGCTGAAGATCGCCGCGATCTGCTTTCGCTGGCAGATCATTCAGGAATCAGCGATTGCGCGAAACATGGTGATGGGCTCAAACTACGCGATTCGTGACATGATGATTGGCATGCTGTTGCTCGCATTGTCTTTGGGAATTGGGCGGGCGATGTTACCCGACGAGGACTTCAGCCTCAGCCGGGCGGTGCGGGCCAGCGTTCTCGGCGAGCTAGAAGGATTGATTGCAATTACGATTTATGGGATCGCCAGCCTGCTGGTGAAATTGCCCTGCATCTGGATTGCGTTAGGAGAAAAAATAGAGCGAATAAAGTCTAGAATTGGGGTTTGGGTTGTTTATTGTTTCTTATTGGCGATTTGCGAGTTCGGCCTTTTGATCGGAGTTTTGGGAGACCCGGGAAGCGAAGCCATTGAGTTTGTTGTCGGAATCATCTTCAGTCATCAGTTAATGGGAGCGATTATGTTGGCCGTCTGCCTCTCGCTGCGTGGGCTCGGCTATCGGCTGGAGCGGGCATACGCTGATCCAGCAGTCGCCGCGGCTTAGGAGCGATCGCTGGAGTTTCCCTCAATAAAAAACGCCCGCGGTGGATGGTTCCTCCGAGGGCGTTTTTAGTTGACAGGTCATTCGCAGTACGTTTACAGCAAGTTGACAACACAGTCGGCAAGGCCTCGCTCGCCGAGTACGATCGCAGGCAACTCCTTCTGTTGCAGCTGTGCGTTTTCGGTCGTCACGATCTCAACCTGAACATCTCGGATGCTATTTCAGTACATATACAGGCCGGAGCCGAGTTGACAATCACATCGAGTTGCTCATCGGCTAATTCCGGCTCACGCATGCTGACGACGCGCACGTCGTTCTTGCCGATTCAGCAAGGCAATCGTCTGCCCGCCAGCTTCATGGTGGACAAGTACGTGCCCCGGTGCGTTGGTTAGCAACCAACTTTGGTACGTGACGGTAGTCGAAACCGTGACCGTCAGTTTTGTGCACTGATGCTCTACCCACTGAGCTACTTCGTCCGATGTTCGTTTAGAACCCGTGGCACGAAACACGAAATCCCAGTCGTGTGAAACGAGGAAAATCGCGCCGCCGGAATCTCCTCGGTCGATCGCGACTTTTGAGACACTGCTCAGCCTCGTTGGTTCGCGTACCACCAGCAACCGAGGTCAAGGTTGCCTCGCGGTGCCTGCAATGTCGAGCGATTGTCCCCAATTGGTTGCGGTGCCTGCAAACAGCTGGGACAGCGGTTCTACAAAGCAAACAGCTGGGACAGCGGTTCTACAAAGCAAACAGCTGAGGACAGCGGTTCTACATTGCGATTGTCCCCAATCGCTTGCTGTCACTGGGCAAAGAACTTGCGCGCCTCGGGATGCAACACCATATTTTGAAATTCGGCGGCGGCTCGGCGAGGAATCAGCCGGGTGTCAAGCACGGGATCGGCATAGATGGCTGCCAACGCGGCGCTAACCAGCACGTTCGGCGTGTCGAGTCGCGCTGCCAGGAAAGCTGGCATGCCCACCGTATCAATCCCGTCATCGGGTAATAAACCGGGCGGGTACTCGCTGGCGGGAATATGCATGGGACGAAGTGTCGGGTGGTCGCTGGAGACGCGTCGCGATTCGGCAATCGGCAGCAATTCAAATTGTCCCAATTGCAGCAAGCTGGTGACAACTTGGCTGCCGGTTCCAATGCAGACAATTGCTCCGTCAACTTGATCGAGTTCATCGAAGTCACCCCAGGAGCTGACGATCAGGTTTAGGTCCGATTCTCCCATGCCATAGGAGTCAAATAACAGGGTTGCTGCCAAGCGTGATCCGCTCCCTTCAGGCCCCACGGCCACGGCCCGGCCCCGCAGTTCATCGATGGAATGAATTTTCTCGGAGCCGCGGACGAAGACATGCACCATTTCGTAAAACAGAGGTGCGACGACGCAGAGGTTATCACCTCGGATGGTCGATGCTTGCAAGGGAGCTAACTCCAGGTCGCCAGCCAACAATTGCTGACGATTATCGAGCGAGCCCTCCGAAGAGATGACGGTCGCATCGACTCCTTGGCTGCGAGAAATTCGCAGCGCTAGTTCACCGGAAATTTCATCATATACACCTCCCGGAATGCCCCCGGCAATCCGCACGTAATCAGGCATGCGACCGCGATTCCAATTGTCAACAATCACGACCGCGGTTAGCAGCAGAGGCAGCAGGATCACCAGCGCCAACATGCTGGTTTGAAACCTGCGATGCGTTTGGCTGGCATCCACGAATCGTCTGCCGCTGAGCGCAGCGACGATCGGCACATCGTTGACCCAGTTCCACAGTCGTTGCACGGGACCGCGGGGTTTTGCCAACACCGGGCGGCCCTGTAAATAGCGTTCTAAGTCTTCGGCTAAGGCTTTAGCTGAATGATAGCGGCGTTTGGGATCTTTCTCCAAGCATTTGAGTAAAATCGTTTCCAGATCCGCTGGCACGTCATCGCGAAATTCACGAGGGCTGGGGGGAGCCCGGTGAATCACTTGCATCAACGTCTCCATCACGGTCGCGCCGGCGAAAGGTGAACGCCCGGTGACCAAAGCGAACAACACGGCACCGAGCGAATAGACATCTGCCGTGCGATTGGCGCGATCTCCATGCCCCATCGCCTGTTCGGGAGCCATGTAGTTGGGAGTGCCAACCGCCGCACCGCTGCCCGTAACGCTGCTGTCCGCATCCGTATGTTTTGCCAAACCGAAGTCGGTAATCTGAACCTGGTCGTGTTCGTCAATCAACACGTTTGCCGGCTTTAAATCGCGATGCAAAATGCCTGCTTGATGAGCATGATGGATGGCGTGGGCGCAATCACGAACATAGCGGGCGGCCAGCATGCAAGGTAGCGGGCCGTCCGACAACAGGTGCGCCAAGTCGGTGCCCGGCACGTAGTCCATGGAAAAGTAGTGGTGTCCGTGCAGGTAGCCGAAGTCATGCACGGTGACAATGTTGGGGTGTTTGAGCCGCGCTGCGGCCCGCGCCTCGGTGCGAAAGCGACGAACTTCTTCTTCCCCGGCGAACACGCCCGAGCTGATCATCTTGACCGCCACCTGGCGATCGAGATTGCGTTGCGTCGCTAGGTAGACGACTCCCATGCCACCACGACCAAGCATCCGTTCCAGCCGGTAGTCGCCCAATTCGAAAGGCAGTGGCGGACCGGCTTGTTTTTTCCCGACGGCGTCCCCCGGCAATGTGGCATTGTGGGCAGCGGGCCCAGCGGCCTGCTCACCGCCACGCGAAACTTTGGGTAACGGCAGGGTCAGCGCCGTCGAGGGATCGGCATTGTGTGCATCAATATTCATCTCGCCGATGTTGGGCGCGCCGACGTCAAGTGGACCGGTCGCCTGCGGCTGCTGTAAATGCCCGGTATAGCCCGCGCCAATGGTCTCGGCGTCGGGCGAGACACGCGGCTTGGCTGGCTCTGATTCAGCGACGACGAACCGTTGCAACAAGTCGGCCGTGGCGATCAAGTTACCCAGTTCTGGGGCCAGTTCAGGAAACTGGGCAAGAAATTCGCTCCGCCGCTGGTCGCTGCTAATTGCCGGCTGATCTTCAGGGGACGAATCTTCAGCGAACTCCTCCCCCAAGTTGGTTGCATCGCAGAGTTTCAAGTACGCCGCGAAGGCCGCGTCGAGTTTGCCGGCATTCGCTAGTTCCTCACCACCCTCCGCTTCGTCATCAACTGCTTCGTCATCGACTACTTTGCCCTGTTGGTTAGCTTCTTGGTCTGCCGGGTGAGGCAATGCAATTCCCTCGCCGATTCCCTTGGTGGCTGGTCCCGCGGTGGTGGGCAGCTCGGGGGATCGGGACGGATGCAACGGGGTGTCCAGCTCTCCGGAACTGGGATGTTTGTCGGATTGGTCAGCCATCAAGGACTCGGTAATTAGGCAACAGCACGCTTAACATTCAAATGTCCCATAGATGATTCGTAAATTCCAGCGATTTCTGGTTGACTAATCAGCCATAATTTCGCGGAGTTTGCGGAGGCCCCGTTTGAGTAGCCCGGCAGCGGCTGTTTCGGACTTGCCCATGCGCTCGCAAATAGCCGCCAGGGGGAGGCCTTCCATGTACCTCAGACGGACCGCTTCGGCTTGCGTTTCGGGCAATTGAGTGAGCGCGTCGAGCATGGCCATGGCTGCTTCCTCTCGCATCACGCGGCGACTAGGGCTGGTGGTGCTGCCTGGCATTTGGGCAAACCAGTTGGCGGCCGCCGAATCGTTTCCGACGTTGACTTCGCGTCCGATCGATCTTTTTTGAGCCGACACGTGCCGCGCCACGGCTGTGGCTACGTTATGCTTTAGGATATTCCGAATCCAGCCAGCAAATTCGGCGGGAGTTTGGCCGCGAAACGAAGGCAGATCGCGTTGCGCTTCCAAATAGGTGTGTTGGACGATGTCGGCGGGATCGATTCTCCGCCGCAGGCGATCGTCCAAGTAACGATGGGCCAGCATCAGCAGGTAACCGCGATACTGTTCCAGTAACCGCCCGAGCATCTCGAGATCCCCCGATTTCGCTCGCGTTAACAATTCAGTCGTCGATTCGTCGGCCACCGTAAAATCTACCCGCTGATCGGAATTGACTACCCTTACCAACCTTCTAGTGTACGAAGCGAATAGATTAAAGTCGTGGGTGTGTTTCGCTTTTCCACCACGATATCGATTGTAGATGTATATCCCCCGTTTGTGGTTTTGCAGGTATCTTTATGACTAAGCAGTTCTTGACAAGGAATCGCCGGTTTGCGTGTGTGTCCCCTTTGGTGCTAGTCACTCTCTTGGCCGGCTGTTGGGGAGAGCAAGAAACGGTTATCGAGCGTGTTGGAGACGGGCAACCGATTAGTCCCAGCGCCGAAGTTTCCCACTCGGGTTCTTTGGTCGCATCGGCTGGCGATCTTGCCGAACTCGATATTCCCGAGGGGCCCCCAACCGATCCGTTGGTTCAGGTGGAGGTCTCGCCTTGGGACGAAATCATGGCGGCGGTGAAATCGGCAGGAAAACCCGTGGTGCTGGACGTTTGGTCCCTCAACTGCCAGCCCTGTTTGCGAGAATTCCCCGGATTGGTCAAATTGAACACTGAGTTTGGTGATCAGTTGAGCTGCATTTCCGCCAATATTGATTACGACGGTCGCCGCACGCATCCGCCAGAGAATTATCTCACCGACGTGATGGGTTTCTTGCAGTCCACTTCCGCGCGCACGGAGAACTACATCTGCGCCACCCCCAGCGAAGATGTTTACATCGCTTTGGAAGTCGTTTCGATCCCAGCCGTGCTGGTGTTTGATGCCGCCGGAAACGAAGTCGCCCGTTTTGTCGATGAAGGCGAGACGATCGGCTTCACGTATGAAGAGCATGTCATGCCCGCGGTGCGCAAGCTACTTGCTGATAGCACCCCTTCGGAGGACGCTGGTAGTGTTAGTTCTACGAACCCACCGACCGCTGGCGAGGCCTCGCCAGCGGTTGACAGTTGAGCCGCAATTCACGGCTGAGCTACGATAGACGGCAGAGCTGGGCGAGCTCGCTGTTAGCTGATAAGTTAGGCCGTTCTGAGATCGCCATCCCCGACAGAAGCCTTGATGACATCCATGACTGATCCGTTCCTGCAAATGAGCGAACTGGCTGCCGACCCCCCAGCCATGATTGCCACGCTGGTCAAAGTTTACCGCCAGCAGCAGATGCCGCACGAGTTATTTGAAGCGTTGAAGATGCAGATGCGGCTGCAGTTGGGTCTCCCGGTGTTGCCGGATGATTCGGCCCCACCGCAACCGGAGGACATTGAGCGTCAATTAGAGAGTGGCTTGTTAGCGGCGTGCCGCGAAGTGGGTGCGATGCTGATGCGGGCTGGGCGCGTCCGTGACGGCTGGACTTATTTGCGTCCCACCGGTGATATTCGGGCGGCCGCCGAGTTGATCAAGCAAGTGCCAGTTCGCGAAGAAAATGCGGATGAAATCATCAGCGTTTGCTTGCACGAAGCGGTCGATGTGGGGCACGGTTTTAAATTGTTGCTGGAACGGATGGGAACCTGCAACAGCATCACCACGTTCGATCAAGTGCTCACCAATCGTCATTATCGTGAGCAGCGGATCGCGGCCGCGCTGTTGCTCGATCACGTCTATAACGAACTGCGCCATTCGCTCATCGCGGATATACGTCGACGCCAAGAGGAAGGTGGTGCCGCGAAGCCCGACCAGACACCCGCCGGTGACGATCAGACGGTTGACCAATTGATCGCCAACCGACCTGAATTGCTAGCCGCGGGTGCCTACCACCTCGATACCACGCACTTGGCTTCCACGATTCGCATTTGTCGCGTTTTGGAAGAGCAATCTCAGCTGGAAAAGATCAGTCATTTGATTGCCTACGGGCGTAAGTTGCACTCGCAGTATCAATACCCGGGTGAAGAACCGTTCGTCGATTTCTATCCAGCCAACGGCCTGTTCATCGACGCTTTGCTGGGGCGCGGAGTCGATCAGGCGATTCGCTATTTCCGTGATAAGGCCAACCAGGTGGATCCTCTGGAGCATGGCACGCGAGCGGTCGAAGTCTACATCGATCTGCTCGACCGGTTGGGCCGTCCCCAAGATGCTTTACAAGCCGCTTTGGATCTGATTCCCGCCGATATCCCGGTGACTCGCGTCGCCCCGTTATTGCTCGAGCTGGCTCAGAAAGCTGGCAATTACCAACCGGTGCTCGATTTTGCCCGTCGTCGGGGTGACCTGTTGATGTTTGCCGCCGCCCTGTCTGAAGCAGCCAACGTCGACGCCACGGCCGCCTCATGATGGGGCTTCCAGCAGGCCCCGGTACAGCAGGCCCCGGTACAGCAGGCACAGCTCAGTTCCCCTTGCTCGAAGCCTGCGTCAGTTCCGCCAGCGAAGCGGTGGCGGCGGCGCGGGCTGGCGTCCACAGGTTGGAGCTTTGTTCGGCTCTCGAACTGGGTGGCCTGACACCCTCCTGCGGAACTTTGCAAACCGTGTTGGCCCATGTGGCTCTGCCGGTCGTTGTTATGATTCGCCCACGAGCCGGTGGCTTTTGTTATGACAATCTCGAGCGGGAAACGATGCGGCGAGATGCGAACGAGCTGCTCGCGGCGGGTGCCAGCGGGATTGTCTTTGGTTGCCTCACGCCTGCTGGTGACGTTGACCTGCAGCGCAGCGAATCACTGGTTCAGATCGCTAGGCAGTTCCAATCCACATCGCCGACCGTAGCCCGAGCGGCTGTCTTTCATCGCGCCTTTGATTTTATTCGCCAGCCGCTGGTAGCACTCGAACAACTGATCGGCATCGGCGTGAAGCGGGTGCTGAGCAGCGGCGGCAAAGCAACGGCGCTCGAGGGCGTTGACACGTTGGCCGCGCTCCAGCGAGCCGCTCGGGGGCGGATTGAAATATTGCCAGGCGGGGGTATTCGTGCGGATAACCTGCTCGAGCTGTTGCGGCGAAGTGGCTGTACCGCGGCCCACGTGGGAGCTTCGCTGCCAATCACCGATGGTTCACTAGATCACCTGCCAGATTTAAACCTTTGCGACAGCCGCTGCTGGGAGGGACACCGCTATCGGCAACTCGACGCCGCCGCCATTACCGCCGTCACGAAGGTTGCCAAAGCGTGGCGGAAGTCACCTTAATCGCCATTGGATGCTGCCGACAGCTGGAACTGGCAACAGCCGAAGTCAAACGTACCGCCGCGGGCACGCAGCTTGCTAAAGTCCCCGTTCCAAGCATAGTAAACGTACTTGCCGTCGCGGTATGAAGTGGCGATCTGAGCGTGATAGAGGGTTCGCAAATGGTGTGAAACCAAGCCAATCTCCATGTCCAACGCGAAGGCCACGTCGGAAACGGTTAGCGGTCCAGCCTGGAGCGCTTTGAGGATGCGCAAACGAGTCGGGTCCGCCAGTGCCTTGAGGTACACCGCGCACTGCTCCACATTGACTGGCTCGCTATCTTCGCTCATCGTACCACCTGTTCACGCCCGCACAGAATCGGCAATGCATTGTCCAGCAAGTTCACTGTGGCGTCAAGCAAACCTGACGTTGTCAATCATGTGGGGTGTCAATCATGTGAGTTGTCAATCATGACATGCTGGTAATTGCACGTTGTCCCGCAACTTGCGCACCGGATCCATCGGTCGCAGATCGCAACCTCCACTGACATCGTTGACCTTCAGCGGTCCGAAGGCGAATTCCAAGGGAATTTGCGGCGGGGCGCTCGATTCGCTGGGAAATGCCCAGTGCTTTGCCTGGACTTCCACGTGGCAGCAGTGCACCCCACGCTGGCCGTCACCCTGGCTGGAGACCGCCCAGCCATGTTCTCGCGCGGTGACTCGTATCCCCGCGAAGGCCTGGCGAATCTCAGCCGTTTCCTCACGCAAGTCAATTCCAATATGATCGAGGAATGGACGACTGCGACGTTGGCACTCAGTCTCCAGTAACTCATCCTCGGAAACTGGGATCGATGAGAAGATTAGATTGACGTCGCCAGCAAGCCTATACTTCACAAACCCTTCCTTGCCGTATTCCAAGTCACAGAACTGGGCGAGGAAATCATTGAGCTCCCGTCCGTTGGCGTTTTCGACTTTGATATGCAAATGAACTGATTGACAGTGTTGGATCGCAAAATGAAAAGGGAAATCGGCTTGGCAAATTGCCAATACTCGAGCCTGTTCGCAGGTGTTGATCAGTTGTCGTTGGACAAGCAGATCGGTGGCGGTTTTGAGAGGGGCGGCGGCTGGCATGATAATTTCTGCTGGCATTCGAATTGGCTGAAACCAAGGTGCCGCGTTGACACCTTTTCCCAGACAGTCTAACGTTCGTGAGAGTGTTGGCAAGTAATTCCTGGGCATTCACTGGGTAGGTAATTCACTGGGTGAGGGGAGATGGATGATGAGCAAGAATTCAGCAACTAACGCGTTTGATCTTGCAGGCCGCCGCGAGTTGCCCTCTCGGTGGCTGGTGATTTGGTTATTGCTGGTCAGCGGCGTCGCCATGGGCTGGTGGCCAAGCTGTCTCTTGGCACAGACACCTGCTGAGGCCCCGCAGACGACCTTCGATCCTTTTGACTCGCGTCATGATCGCTTCTTCCCGGCCGAGATGCGGCAGTGGCAAGGAGCCGCCGAACCGCTGGCCAAAGGCCTGCGTTCGGCCGAGGCGCTTCGCAGCCAATTGCTCGCAGTCGATGCGGCCGGTAAACGTCGCCTGGAGTTGATCTGTGAGACGGTGGAGAAGTTTCAAGCCGCCACGGAGGACGATCTGAGTGCTCGTCGCTCGATCGCCAATTTTCAGGTGTCTTCGCGACGCTTGCTTAATCAGCTACTTGGATATGAAGCGGTCACCAGCGACAGCTTTACCGCCTTCGATGGTCGCTGGTTTGGGCGTTGGGGAAATGATGCGGTGAATCATGATTGGCAGCCCAGCGAGCACTTTTCTCCACCCCGCACTTTCGCCCCGGCCAAGTCCTCGGTGTTGGCCTTGCAGTACGCTTGGATCAGCAACGGCTTTGGCTGGAACTACTTAGTCTCGCCTGCTGCCAATGCGGATCGCGAAGCAACCGGGGAACAACCCTATATCCTCGGCATGGTCTATTACTTCGCGGGGCAGGATTTCCAAAACATTCGTGGCGAGAAGCCGCATGTTGGGTTTGCCGATGGCCCCACGCGTTTAGTTTGGATCACCGAGCGGGAGGTTTTTCTGGAAGAGGTCTTTCCGCAGGCCGATCCGGCGAAGACCACCTACGCGATCACGGCTATCTACCATGATCTGCTCAGCGACACGCCGACGGTGACGGGGCGAGCGACGCAAGCGATCTATACGCGTGATCCCTCCAACCGTCCCGCATTTTATGAGTTTACTTGGTAGCGACCCCACATCCGCAAGCATTCTAATGTTCATACAAACATTAGAATGATTGTCAAGTAATAAATGTGGGAGGTAAATCGGCCAGAGGGCACATCGCTCGCTCCATCGCATTGGCTCTGACCAACGCCGATTCGGCGTTGGTCAACTTGAGGAGCGAATGCTCTAACGCTTGCTTGGCGGCTTAACCACGACGCCAGCGACGGCGTGCTAAACCGGTAGCACCCAGCAGCGTGAGCGCCAGCACCGAGGACGGCTCGGGGATCGCGGTAATCATCCCCGGCGAACCAACATCGAGCCCACCAGCTGACTGAAAAGCACCAAACTGGCCGGCTACGGCGAACGTGTAGCGAGGGTCGGTGAAGTCAAAGTTTGGATCGAACACCATTGATTGATATACTTCGCTGCCACCGGCTGATAGGCCTGCGTGTCCACCAAGTGACGAGCTGCCATCAGACAAAGTAAATCCGGCTGCCGCATAGCTGAGGCTGGTCACTAAGTTGTCAGCACTGTCAAACAAATTGACCGCATCGTTCTGCCCCAGTCCTAAGCCGCTGCCGCCGAAGGTCACGACTTGGTACGACCCTAAAGTCGTCCCCCACCAATCATGAAATTCGTTTGCGGTAAGATCTTCAACAAACACGATCGATTCGCCCACGGCGATCGACAAGGAGCCGAAGGTAAACGCTAAACTAGGATCCGCACTGCTATCGTCATATTTCCAGCCGGTCAAATCGACAGCCGAATTACCAAAGTTCGTTAACTCCCACCAATCTTGACCTGTGCCAAAATTCTGATTCGACTGAATCTCGGTAATCACCAGTTCCGCTCGTGCATGAGCACAAGCGAAGCAAGCCACCGTCGCCGCCAGCAGTGGCAGCAATCTTGCTCGCATACTCACAATCATGATGTAACTTCCTAGAAGGCTATGTTCCTACCCGTCATACAAACTACCCACTCCGGCTAGCTAGTCTAAGCGAAAGAGGTCGCCTTTATTGTTAATAAGCAAGGAGTATCTTGTTAAGATTGCGTGAGTGCTAAGTCGGCCCAATTTGGTAACTGGCCAGTCATGCAGCGTGCTTGGTGGGCTGCTGTGTGGGCTCAGCTGGCATTTCCCGCGAGCTTTTCTGGGTTGGGCGGATTGAACCCTTGCAAAGCGAGGTCGGCGTGCCCAGCAATTGGGCGAGCGGCCAGCGCCGCACAAAAAGCTCGAAACTTAATAGCGAAAATGCCAAGCTAATGCCGGTAGCCAACGAGAGCTTAACTAGGGGCCACATGTTGGGCTGGTAGACTTTTAGCGAGATATGGGTTATCGCCACCAAGGGATGGTGAATCAGATAAATCCAAAACGAAGCGGCGGCCAAGTAGCTCAGCCGTGGTCCAGACTTCCAGTCGTATCGCAGAGCTAAAGAGAATAGACCGAGGGACACGAGCCAGCCCGCGGTGACTGCCAGGCTGGCCACCACTAGTCGACTTGTCCAGCTGACCTCCGCAAAGTTCTCTTGGCCGGCGGAGGCGATTTGCTGAATGAGATTGTTGCCAGCTTGCACCCCCAGCAAAGTCGCCGTCATGCCCACTAACAACACGCGCGCGGTATGAATTTGCAGCCACTCGAGAATAGCCGGGGAGATAGCTAAGAGCGCACCGCCGAAAAAGAAGGTTGCGGAAAAATACCACTTGGATGGTACTGGTAGAAATGCATGCTGAAATCCAAATACCACCTCTGGTCGCAACAGCAGCGTCAGTCCGCCGCTGATGATCAGCCCGCCAAATAACAGCCAGTGCTTACGTTGATGATCAGCAAAGTATCGCA
This sequence comes from Kothea flammea, assembly GCF_052161645.1. Lineage (GTDB taxonomy): Bacteria > Planctomycetota > Planctomycetia > Pirellulales > Pirellulaceae > Laterigemmans. Next base: position 7,344,158 of record NZ_CP197414.1, on the reverse strand, counting down.
GCGCGGGATTCAAGATTGCCAAGCCGAGACAGTAAAAAAATACGTACTGCAAAAACCACAGGTGACCTAGGCCCCACAGATTCTTGTCGCTGCCATCTGTAAATTTGAGACTGCGAATTTTTCGCGGCGTGACTTGGCCTTCCACTAACCAGCCACAAAGCCAAATATAGAGATCGACGGTCAGGATCAAGGGCCCTACCAGCAACAGCGGCAAGACCAAACGAGCAAACCGGTTGGAGACAAAACCCTCGACTCCTAGCCTGGTCAATTGCCCTGCGGCAAAGTATCCGGCGAGCAGCAGGAAAATGGGCATCACCACCAATTCGATCGACCAGCCCAGCCAATTCACCAACCGACTCGGCATGTCCGTAACGGGCCACACCAAACCCGGCATAGGAGTTTGTAGATATGGCACCGCAGCATGCAACACGACGACTCCAATTGCCGCACCGATTCGTAGCAAATCGAACCCGCCGGCGCGCAACGGATGCGTGGTAACCTTGGCGAACGCCATAACTGTGAACCCAACATGCAACGCAATGGCTTGACTGCGAGCGAGTTTCCGAAAATTCGGACGTCTAGGGCAAGACTAATTTTGGCCCAGGCTTGTTATGGCATGGCCTGTTTGTGCTTAGGCAATCGGCAAGCTGGTGGGCCGAGGTGAACGCATGGCGCCGTTCTCGCGGGCGTCAAAGGTCGCTTCGACATATTCGAAAAGCTGCTCTGGGGTTTCGAAATATTGTTCGTAACACCAATCGTCATCGAACTCGCAAGCATCGGTGCTGTAGTCGCGACAGATTTGCGGACGCGTTTCGTAGATCCCGCAGCGGTAGTCGTCTTGCAAGTGTTTGCAGGTGGTGTGAACAAGTAGATACCACACCCCATCGTCGACAAAGATCGTCGCCCGGTCATGCAGCAAATACCATCGCATGAAGTCAAAATCACGGCGTTCGGTGGGGGTGTCGATCGGCAGCGCAAAATAGCGGCAGCACTTGGCCGTGCAATGATCACAAAGGTTATCTCCGGCCGGAACTTCCTCCCGCGTCGGTTTATCAGAAGTCAATTGGGGCATGCGATTATTGGCTTGCGGATGAATCAGGAAGGTGGAAAGTGTTAGCTAGCTGGCACGTGCTGGACAGGCGAACGGCTGCCGGTGGTCGGCCTCGGTGGTCGGCCTCGGTGGTCGGCCCCCGTTTGCACGCACGACCTATAGATTACTCTACTGAAGGTCGCCTGGAACCTGCCAATTTGGTTCGCACAGAACTTTGTTTTTCCCGGTGGTCTTCGGCTCCGGTCTCTTTATCTTACCCCTCCCGTATTCCTTTTTCTCCTTCCGCAGTTCCCGAGCAATCCGCATATGGAAGTCATCATCACCGCTTTGGGCCCGGACAATGTCGGCTTGGCCGATCCGATCATTCACTGTTTGACCGGGCTGGGAGCGCGGATCGCCGAGATTCAGATGTATGACCATGATGAAGAACAATTGTTTGCCATGCTCTGCCGTTTCGAGTTGGAGTCCGGTCGTTTTGCTCCTCTCGGCGAGGAGTTGATGCCTCAGATCGCTGAGCAAACTGGCTTGGCAATTCGCGTCTGGAGCCCCGAGTTGCGTGCTGAGCGGCCACGGTTGGCGATCTGCACGACCTATTTGGAAGCTACTCCCAGGGCGGTGCTGCAAGCGGTTGGTGATCAGCGAATCCGGGCGGAAGTGCCGCTGATCATTGGTAACCGCCAAAAGTGCTCGCGACTTGCGGCGGAGTTTGGCGTTCCGTTTGTTTGCATTGGCGATGTCGATGGGGTCGCCGATGACGCCCAGATGGTCGAGCTGCTCGACCAGTATGAAATTGATTACGTGGTCCTGGCGCGTTACATGCGGGTGTTGCCAGCTAGCACTTGTTGGCAATTTGCTGGGGGGCGGATCATCAATTTGCATCACGGTTTGCTTCCCGGTTTTCCGGGATTTCAGCCTTATCACGATGCCTATGCTTCGCGCATGCTCACCTTCGGGGCGACTTGTCATTTCATCATTCCGGAATTGGATGCCGGCAATCAGATCATCAACCAGCGCACCTTTTCAGTCGCTCCTGGAACGCCACTCGCCGAGGTGATTCAGCAAGGCCAGCAAGAGAATGAGCCAGCTTGTCTCGCTGAAGGGGTGCGGCGAGTTGTCGATCGTGAGGTGCAGCTCCATTTTCACCGCGTTGTTGCCAGGCAGCACTAGCAGCCTATTTCCGCACCGTTAGCTGTTAGCTGTTAGCTGTTAGCCGCTTTGGCGCTAGCCACGGTTATCGTAACAGTTCCGATCGGTTGGTTGGCTAGCTCGAGTGGTTTGATCGTTTGTTCATGCATTGGCGGTGCGGCGGATTTTTGCTGCGGGAAAGTTTTTCAGCTTATTTTGTACGGAACCAAGTCGCCAGCCGCACTATTACTAATGTCTAGCCCGGTGTTTCTGTACCAGAGTTTCTCATCATGCGTCTCACCCTCCGTACTTTATTAGCTTTTCTGGACCGCACCTTGGAGCCTGCTGACGAGCAAGCTTTGGGTGAGAAGGTTGAGTCCAGCTCGATCGCTTCTGCTTTGGTAAAGCGGATTCGGGAGGTGATGTCCAGCCCGACAGTCGGCGCGCCGGTTCCAGACGCGGTTGGTCCCACCGATGACCCCAACGCGATTGCCGAGTACTTAGACGACACGCTGGCTCCCGAATTGACGGCCGACGTGGAGCGTCAATGCGTGGCTTCCGATGCTCAGCTGGCTGAAGTCGCTGCCAGTCACCAGATATTGGCGATCGTGCTCGGTGAACCGGCGGAGGTTCCCACCGAGTTGCGGCAGCGCGTCTATCAGTTACGCGCGGCCAACGCGGCGGCAGGCCCGGAGGCGGTCACCGCCATCCCCGAACTGGACGAGGCTCAGGCCGCGGCAGCCGGACTTGCCGGTGCTACTCAGGTGCCACCGGTCGGACCGGCTGATTCAGGAGTTGCTGAAGCGGCAACTCGCATGGCTGCTGAACCCGATTTGCATGCCACCTTCGCGGCCGCACGGAAAACACTGCGAAAGAATCAAGCCAAGGATCCGTCCGCCGCGGCGCAAGGGCAAACCGGCAAGTCTCACGCCCAGCCTGATCCGTCGAGCAATCGAGCTGCTGCGCGTCGTTCGCCAGCCAGCGCCGGGGATCGCTCGCGAGAACGCCTGGAAGCGATCGGGCCGCTGCTATCCGGTGGACGTCCATCTCGAGTTACTCCCTGGCTGGTCGCTCTCGGGCTGGCGGCCGCCTTTTTGTTTGTGGCTAAACAGACGTTCGCACCTTTGTCTGAAAATAGACAACGGCGAATGGCCGACCAAGCTGAGGCGAAGTCGGACGCGGAGGCGAAAAACAGCCTCGCCGAGCAAACGCCCCAAGCGCTGGTTCCCAACTCTTCGAACAATGAACCGACTGCTGCGAAACCGGAACCCCAGCCCGCTCCGGCGAACGCACCACCGCCCGCCGGTTCCCAGCCTTCTGCCGAGCCACAGCCTGCTACTACCCAACCGCAGCCTGCTACTGACTCCCAGCCTGCTAACGAGTCACAACCGACTGTCGACCCTGAACCCACTACCGAGCCGCGACCTACAACGCAACCTCAACCGCCTGTGGCTGATGCCTCGAATGCCAGCGCTGAACCGCCAGTCAATCCGCTCGACGCGGCCATCATGGCTGGCCAGCCGAGTGCGAACGCCGGTGCTGAGAATGATGCCAATGGCAAATCGGCTAGTTTCGTGTTGGGTGCCGTGGAGGACGATGGTGGTTTGTTGATGACTCAGGATCCGGCCACTGGCCAGTGGAATCGTTTGTCCGCTGAACGGGAGTTGTCATCGGGGCAGGTGTTGGGTTGCCCGCCGACATATCGGGCCCGTTTGTTGCTCGATGGTGGTCTCGAGGTGAACGTGATCGGCCCTTGTGCGGTGCGGCTGAATCGACTGCGTGGAGAAACGGTTGATCAGCCTGGTTCGTTGATGCTGACGGTTGATTTTGGTCGCTTGGTGATCGTTGCCACGCGAGGTCCAGTTGGGGTTCAGTTGGCAACCCCGTCGGCCAGCGGGCGTTATCGGTTAACTGCGGCAGGCACCGCGGTGGCTATGTCGGTCGCTTTTCAACGCCCACCGGGTGCCAATCCCTTGGAGGGGCAAAATTCAATGTGTGTGACTGACTTAGTTTCTTTGCAAGGACGGGGTGACTGGTTCGCCAGGGCCACGGTGCCTGGCCAAGCCCCCACCCCGGTCTCGCTCAATACGGGTCAGTCTTGCCGTTTGCTGAACGGCATGGAGCCGCAGCGTGGACTGATTTCGGCCCCTTTGCAGTGGACCAACCCCGCGCCGCCAGCAGCCGATTCGCCCGAGGTGTTGGCGCAGCAAGGCTTGGCTGAATTTGTCAACGGCGAGCAACCACTGGAGGTTAGCTTGCGGGAGGCTATTGGATTCCGCACGCCGGCTGTTAGCGCGTTGGCGGCCCGCACGCTCGTGCACTTAGGGATGGTCGACGTCATGTTTGGCCCCCAAGGTGTCCTCAGCCAACCGGAGCACTTTCCCCATTGGCCCCTGCTGGTTGGTGATCTGCGGGCCGTGATGAATCGTGGACCCCAAGCTGCAGCGCTAATTGGGGCGGCGGTTGGTGAATTCGAAGGTGAGGCGGCCGGTAAAGTGTGGGGCTTGCTGACCGGGTTTTCGCCCGAACAGCTGAAGCGGGGTGGCGATGCGGTGCTCATTGAATTGCTTGATGACCCGGTGATGTCTGTCCGCGTGTTAGCCACGGAAACGCTCCGCGAGATCATTGGCGAGACGATGAATTATCGCCCCGACTATGAACCGGCAGTCCGGCGGAACAAAGTGTTGAGAGACATTCAGCGACGCCAACGACGCGGGCAGATTGTTTGGAATGACCCGCTGATCGCCGCGCAAGGCCGACCCCGGATCGACGGCAGTTACTAACCGGCTCATGATTGGGGCAGTTTTCTCACCTAGCATCACACGGAGTCTTTTGCATGCCCTCACCCGATCCTGCCAGCCCAAATCCTGCCAGCCCAAACCCGCTCGTGCCCCTCGCCCAGGCTGGTGACGAAGCTTTCGTGCTGGCCGAAATGACCTATGCCGAGTTGAAAGCGGCTCCGCTCGACACCGTCGTGTTGCCACTCGGCGCCACCGAACCGCACAACCTGCATCTGCCTTACGCCACCGATTCGATTGAAGCCGAGTTGATTGGACGAGCGGCTTGTCGACATGCCCACAAGCGGGGTGCCCGAGTTGCTTTGCTGCCGACCATTCCGTACGGCACAGAGACCAATATGCGCTACTTGCCGTTGGCCATGAATGTTAGCCCCACGACTTTATACGCATTCATTACCGACTTAATTGAGTCGGTTTCTCGCAGCGGCATTCGCCGGCTGTTGATACTCAACAGCCACGGCGGCAATGAAATGAAGCCATTGCTGCGGGAATTAGCGGGAAAAACCGACGTTCATTTGTTCTCGTGTGATTGGTTTCGCATGGTGTCCGATTGCTACGATGACATTTTTAGCGAACGCGAAGACCATGCGGGAGAAATGGAAACCTCGGTGATTATGGCCTGCGCGCCGCAGCTAGTTCGCCATGCTGACGATGGGCAATTGCGAGCCGACCAGGGGGAAACTCGCCCCACGCGGCTTACAGCCGTCAACGCTGGTTGGGTTTCGATTACCAGACGTTGGGATTTGTTGACCACCAACACCGGCTCTGGGAACCCGCATGCCGCCTCGGCCGCCAAGGGCCAGCAGTTGGTTGATGTGGTTACCGAGCGGCTGGGAGAGTTTCTCGTCGAAGTTGGCCAACTGCCGCTGGATGAGACGTTTCCTTTTCAAATTTGACACCCCGTTTGTCATACCTCGCCGCTAAATCGATCGCCGCCACAGCGTACTCCCCTCGCTGGTTCAGGCGAAGACTTATAAACTGAAGCATCTTTTTGCCGTTCTGATTCGTTACCGCCTGTGTCATCTGCCGCCATGATCGCTGCCCCTCGTGTTTTAATTCTCCGCGCCCCCGGAACTAATTGTGATGAGGAAACGGCTCATGCTTTTGACACCGCTGGGGGTGTTTCGGAACGAGTCCATATCAATCGTCTGATCGAAAATCCGCAGTTGGGTCATCGATACCAAATCCTCTGCATCCCGGGTGGTTTTTCCTACGGAGACGATATTGCCGCGGGTCGGATCATGGCCAGTCGCTTGGCTCGTCATTTAAGTGACTTGGTCGAATACTTTTGCCAAGAGGATCGGTTGGTATTGGGGATCTGCAATGGTTTCCAAGTCTTGATGCGGCTGGGAATTTTGACTCGCGGCTTGTCGACCGCAAATGCCGCAACACTCACCTGGAATGACCACGGTCGCTTCGAGGACCGCTGGGTGCACCTGCGGACTGACCACCCGGCGGGGGCCTCGGCCTCCTGCGTCTTCTTACGGAACATCGAACAGATGTACCTACCGATGGCTCATGCCGAAGGCAAGTTCATGGCAGCCACCCCCGCGGTGCTAGATGAATTAGCCGCCGCCGGACGCTTGGCGCTGCGGTACGCAACGCCAAGCGGCGAAACGGGAGATCAGCCATTGGCTTTTCCCGACAACCCCAACGGGGCGGCAGCCAACGTGGCTGGCATCTGCGACGCGACGGGACGCATTTTTGGCTTGATGCCGCATCCCGAGCGGCATCTGGATCCCACGCACCATCCATTTTGGACACGCCGCACAACCCAGCCGGCCGCCGGCGATGGGCTGCAAATGTTTCAAAACGCAGTTGAGTACTTTGCGTAACTTGACGGCCGCCGCAGCGGGTATCATAGAGTTCCATAGCCCCACTTCTTTTCGCCTATCGGAGACATCCCACCATGGCTCAGGCTACTGCTCAACATTCGTCACGACGCGGCTTCATCAAAACATCCTCGTTGGCCGTTGCCGCGATCGGTTTTCCGGCTATTATCACCGGCAAACGCACTGCTGCTCAAGACTTGATTGGCGAAGGTGATTACAAGTACCAAGTGCAACATGCCTGGCCCGAATTGCCGAAACCTTACACTTGGCAGACAACTCACAACGTGGCTGTCGACAGCGGCGGCTTGCTGTATGTGATCCACGAAGGTAACGCCAGCCTGGCCGACCATCCATCAATCTTCATATTCGACCAGGCAGGCAAGCTGGTAAGAGCCTTTGGAGCCCAATTTCAAGGCGGTGGTCACGGAATCAACATCCGTCGCGAAGGCTCCGAGGAATTCATCTACGTTGCCGCTTATCAACAAGCCAAAACGATCGCCAAGTTCACGTTGGACGGCCAACTGGTGTGGCAACAGTATGCCCCCATGGCCAGCAAGCTCTATCGAGCTGATGAAGCCTCCAATCCGGCCAAACGCTGGGGCAGAGACGCTTTTATGCCGACCAACTTCGCCTTCCTTGATGATGGCGGATTCTTGTTGGCCGATGGCTATGGATCGTACTACATTCATCGCTACGACAAGGATGGCAACTGGCTGGAGTGTTTCGGTGGCGAGGGCCAAGGCGGGGGAACTTTCAATTTGCCCCACGGCATCGCGATCGATCGTCGCCCGGGAAGCGAATCGCAAATCGTCGTTGCCGATCGTGCTCACAACACGCTGCAAACTTTCGATCTCAAAGGTGAATATCGCGACACGATCAGCGGTTTTGCACTGCCCGCGAATGCTGAGACTTTCGGCAATTTAATGTTGATTCCCGAATTGGTCGCCCGCGTGACACTGCTCGACGAAAACAACGTCGTCGTCGCGAGACTCGGTGACGACTCGGAGCGAATTTTGGCTGACCGTGACGCCAATAACGGATTCGTGATTCGCACGCGAGAAGACCAATGGCAGCAAGGCAAGTTCGTGCATCCGCACGATGCTTGCTTCGATGCGGAAGGCAATATCTTCGTTGCCGAGTGGGTCGCCACCGGGCGAATTTCGCGATTGACCCGAGTTTAATCGCTGCCGCGAATCCTAGCTTGCCAGGATGGTTCCCATCCGATCACCGACCCGCGCATACAATTCTCTTTGCTGTGCCGAGTTGGCCAGCAGATCGTCGGCAAACTGCACCTTTCCAGGCTCGAAGATCACGATGGTCGAAGAGCCACCAAACCGAAAATATCCTTTCTCTTCGCCCTTCGATACGTGGGCCCCTGGTTGATAGGTCTGGCAGATTCCGCCAACACATGTCGCGCCGATCTCCAGCAGCAAGACGCGGCCCAATAAGTCTGTCTCCAATATTGAAATCGCCCGTCGATTGGTTGCCAAAATTTGAATGTTTTGAACGAGCGCCAGCGGGTTTACGGAATAGAGTGGACCGTTGATAAATCTCGCCGGTCCGGGCCTGCCCGCGGCCGGAAAGTGATAGCGGTGGTAATCCACCGGGCAGAGCCGCGACAGCAGTAGTGAGCCGTTGGCAAATTGTTTTGCCAAGCTGGCATCTGCCAGCAAAGTTTCCAGGTCGAACATCTCGCCTTTTACCAGCAAGCCATCGTTTCGCGAGAGGTCGGGAATGCAAAGATGGCGCCCATCCGCTGGGAAAACAACCGAATCGGGATCGGGATCAATCGGCCGAGCCGCGGGTTTCAGTTGGCGATAAAAGAACTCGTTAAAGTTCTCGAATTCATCGGGACGGCGGGTGAACTCGTCGCGATCAATTGCATATTGCTCGATGAAAGGAGCAATCTTGCGACGTGAACTCGGCCGGTCCATTCGCCAGCCATACCAGCGGGAAAACCAAGCCCGTTTGACAAAAGCGGCCAAGGCCAGCTTCCCAGCCGACGTGCCGTACGTCCAACGCAGATATTTGTCGCCGTACACCTCCTCGATGCAGGGCTTGTTCTGGTAGCGATCGAAGTAAACGATTTCGTTCAAAATTAGAATGCGATTTTGGGAAGCGGTGGAATCTACAGCCTAAAAGATAATTATGCCTTAGTCCACCATGCTAGGTAACGGTGGTTGGCCCATGTATTTTACTCGCGTCGCTGCCTCAGCGATCGGTTAACCTAATCAGCGGCAGGCTGATCGCTAGGCAGCTATCCCTCGTGGTTCGTGCGGTGACTCGCGGCTGTCGCGCGCGAGGTTTTTCGGGAATTTTTTGCAACGAGCTGGCCGCTGGGTATCGGCTGTGCATCCACCCAGATGAACGGGGATTCGTAAAAGCGTAGAATGGTGGCCGCTGTCCGTATTTTCATTGGTAAAGAAAGATCAAATGCCTTGGATCGAATGGTACAACTCGCTTGAAAAACCAGCGTGGACCCCTGAGCCCTCCACGATTGGCCTCGTGTGGCAGGTGATCTACCCCATCATCATGGTCACTTTTGGCTTTGTTTTTGTGCAAGCGTTGCGTAAGCGATTGCCGTGGCAGGCCGCTTTGCCGTTCGCGATCAATTTGATTGCCAACTTGATCTTCACCCCCATCCAGTTCGGGCTGCGCAACTTGCCGCTGGCAGCGATCGACATCGTCATCGTGTGGGGCACAATCATTTGGATGGTGGTGGCAATTTGGCAGCACTACAAATGGATCGCCATCGCCCAATTACCCTATTTTGTGTGGGTCTCGATTGCGACGGTGCTGCAATTGTCGATCACGTTCTGGAATTGGGGCTAGCTGGTTGGTCACGGTCTGCCAGCCTAGTTTGTCCGCACGGATCAAAGCCACTCCCTATTTTTAGCCTGAGTCATTGAGCGTTCTGCGCAAGAAAATAATCGTCCGAGGCGTCGTCCAGGGAGTCGGTTTTCGTCCCTTCGTGTGGACGTTGGCGCACCAGTTTCACTGCAGCGGCTCGGTTTGCAACGATGCGCACGGTGTAACCATTGAGGTTCAAGGAACTCGGCAGAACCTGGAAGGTTTTATCACCGCCCTGTCGACAAACGCTCCAGCGCTTGCCGTCATTAAATCCCTCGACCAGCAAGTGCTGCCTACCGTTAAAGAGGAAACGAGCTTTCGTATTCTTGACAGTCAGATCGATGGTCCGCCGACGGCCAGCGTATCGCCCGATATGGCCATCTGCGCAGATTGTCTAGATGAGCTTCGCGATCCGGATAATCGACGCTTTGCTTATCCATTTATTAATTGTACCAACTGCGGCCCTCGCTTTACGATTCAAATCTCCGTGCCGTTTGATCGTGAGCATAGCACAATGCGAGGATTCGCCATGTGCGCGAAGTGTTTGGTCGAATATTCATCGCCTGCCGAGCGACGTTTTCATGCGCAGCCCAACGCCTGTCACCATTGCGGGCCAGCTATTTGGTACTTAAACGGCTCAGGCGATGTGAGCGCGGCAAATAAATTGCCTAAGATTTATTTCCGCGACGGGATTCAACATACCATGCACACCGTAAATGTTGTTCGTCAAGTGATCTCAGCAGGAAAGGTAGTGGCTATCAAGGGTGTGGGTGGATTTCACTTGGCCTGTGATGCGAGAAACGTCGCGGCAGTTAATTTATTAAGGAAACGAAAGCGACGGCGCGCCAAGCCGCTGGCCGTCATGGTTGCCGATCTCGAGACAGCGGCCAGTATTGCTCAACTGGAGCCGGCAAGTATTGGCTTGTTGGAAGGGCCACAACGTCCCATTGTGTTGCTGAAGAAACAAATCGGCTCGCTCCCGGAAGCGATGGCTCCTTGTAATCCGTACGTTGGCGTTATGTTACCGTACTCGCCACTGCACCATCTGTTGCTGCGGCGTGGCGATGTTTGGGTCATGACTTCGGGAAATCTGGCGGATGAACCGATCGCGTTCGAGAATGCTGACGCCATGGATCGTCTGGCTAATCTGGCCGACGGTTTCCTGCTCCACAATCGTCCCATTCACGCGGTTTGTGACGATAGCGTGTGGCGAGTTGGCAGTGATGCCAGCAAGGGCCGGCAAGCATTTCCGATTCGGCGATCGCGTGGCTACGCACCCTTGGCAGTCGACATTGACCAGCATGGAGAAATGGACCCGCCGATGGGCTGTCTACTGGCTGTTGGTGGGGAACAAAAGATGTCGCTGTGCCTGACGGTTGGCCCCGCCGCGGTGATGGGGCAACACATCGGTGACATGGGCAATCGTGAAACGCTTGTGGCTTTGGAAGCGAGCTGTGCGCAACTATTATCGCTTTATCAAGCAAGCCCCCGATACGTTGTGGCTGACCAGCATCCCGGCTACCTGTCGGTCGCTTGGGCAAAGCAGCAAGCCGCACGCTTTGGCGCCCGGTTTCTCCAAGTTCAACATCACCACGCCCACGCGGCAGCATTAATTGCCGAACGTGGCTTACCCGCCACGCAGCCAATTATCGCTTGTGTCTTTGATGGCACGGGATATGGTACCGACGGAGCGATTTGGGGTGGTGAGATCTTGGTGGCGAGCGCTTTGTCATGGCGTCGCGCGGCTCATCTAAGTTACCTGCCTCTCCCCGGTGGTGACAGTTGCATCCGCAAACCAGCCAAGACGGCGTTGGCGTTTCTGCACGCTGCAAGGTTACCATGGAAAAGTGATTTACCATGCGTGCGATATTTTACCGGACATGAGTTGCAAATTTTGCGGAGGCAACTGGAGAGAGGCATCAACACGGTGTTAACCAGCAGCATGGGGCGGCTCTTCGATGCCGTCGCGTCGCTGCTCGGCTTGCGGAACGAAATTGATTACGAAGGACAGGCGGCTCTGGAGCTTGAATCGCTTGCTGACTTGGAATTCGATCAAGCCGAGGCTGTTGCCCCCTATCGCTTTCAGTGGACAACCGATTCAACGCCCACGCTGGGTGTCCACGAGTTATTACGGCAAGTCTGTCGCGACCTGGATAAAGGCAAGCCGCCAGGGACAATTTCTGCCAGGTTTCACCAAACGATTGCCAGTGCGACGGTCGACATTTGTCTCCACCTCAGATCAGCCTCTCGCGAATCACTTGGCGAGGTCGAGTTAGGCACCGTTGGATTAACAGGTGGCACCTTTCAAAACATGGTGTTAACGCGGTTGGTTCGAGATGGGCTAGAACGGTCCGGATTTCAATGCTTAACCCATCGGACGGTACCGCCAAATGATGGCGGGCTGGCGTTGGGGCAGGCGATGGTCGCAAAGTCACAAATGCATCAGACAATACTTTTCCAGCGGGCGAATGTTCCCACTGACTCGCTTGCGGTAGATTACCCTGGTGAGAAAGGAGCCAATGGATCATGTGCTTAGCCGTTCCAGGGCAAGTCGAAACAATCTATTTGGACCAAGGAACCCCGATGGGCCGAGTGAGCTTCGGAGGCGTCATCAAAGAAGTATGTTTAGCCTATTTGCCGGAAGCGCAAGTCGGTAATTACGTGATTGTCCACGTGGGATTCGCGATTAGCAAGCTAAATGAAGCATCGGCGCTGCGGACATTACAAACTTTTGCGGAACTGGGCGTGTTGGAAGCGGAGCTGGCCGAACTGCGGGCTAGCGATCAACCCTCAGCAGCGGACTCCGGCGAAACCTCGGGGAGTTGAACATGAAATACTTGGACGAATTTCGCGATAGCGAGCAAGCCAAGTCATTGCTTTCGGCCATTCGTCGTATGGTGACAAAGCGTTGGTCGATTATGGAAGTCTGCGGTGGCCAAACGCACTCGCTGATTCGCAGCGGGATTGATCAGCTGTTGCCCGCCGAGGTTGAAATGATCCACGGCCCCGGCTGTCCCGTATGTGTCACACCGCTGCATGTGATTGATCAGGGGTTAAAACTGGCGGCTCGACCCGAAGTTGTCTTTTGCTCTTTTGGTGATATGCTGCGAGTCCCGGGAACGCGGGAGGACTTGTTGCGGGTAAAGGGGGCTGGTGGAGACGTGCGGATTGTCTATTCGCCACTCGATGCGGTGAAGTTGGCAAGGCAGAATCCCAGTCGGGAAATCGTTTTTTTGGCGATTGGGTTTGAAACGACCGCGCCGGCCAACGCGATGGCGATCAAGTTGGCGAAGCAGCAGTCAATCAGCAATTTTTCCGCATTGGTTTCGCACGTCTTAGTTCCTCCGGCGATGGAAGCGATTTTGACATCCAGCGGAAATAGGGTGCAAGCCTTTTTGGCTGCTGGTCATGTTTGCAGCGTGATGGGCTATCAACAGTATCATGCGCTGGCGAATCGTTTTCGAGTTCCAATCGTGGTTACTGGATTTGAGCCACTGGATCTGCTGGAAGGGATTCGGCGAACGGTCAACCAGTTAGAGACGGGCAGAGCGGTTGTGGAGAATGCCTATGAGCGTGTTGTTTGCGAAGCTGGAAACATGGCTGCGCAAGACACTATCGATGAGGTTTTTCAAGTTACCGACCGCAGCTGGCGAGGCATTGGCAAGATTCCGCAAAGCGGTTGGTGCCTGCGGGAGGCGTACGCTGATTTTGATGCCGAGAAAAAGTTTGATATTAGACATACGCGCGCGGACGAGCCATCCCAGTGTAGAGCGGGTGAAGTGCTGCGAGGGATCATCAAGCCGAATCAATGCGAAGCTTTTGGCAAGGCGTGTACGCCCCGCACGCCGTTGGGCGCAACGATGGTCTCCAGCGAAGGGGCTTGTGCGGCATATTATAACTATGGTCGATACGGCAGTTTGTAAAATGTTTGGCTCAAATTGTCCCCTGCCTTTGCGAGATTACCCGCACGTTGTGCTTAGCCATGGCGGAGGCGGTCGACTCTCGTCAGAGCTGATCGAACACGTTTTCCTCCGCGCTTTTGGTAGTCCGCACGCATCACTGGGTGATTCCACTCCTTTATTACTACCGGGCCGTCGCGTTGCTGTGTCCACAGACTCATTTGTGGTGCGACCGCTATTTTTTCCTGGTGGCAGCATTGGTGATCTAGCTGTCAATGGAACGGTGAACGACCTGGCCATGAGTGGCGCCGAACCGCTTTACTTGACCGCCAGTTTTATACTGGAGGAAGGGCTGTTGATTGAACAGTTGCTGCGAATCGCCGATGATATGGCGCGGGCGGCCCGCGAGGCGGGAGTGAGCGTCGTTGCTGGCGATACGAAGGTTGTTGAGCGGGGGCACGGTGACGGTTGTTATATCACGACCACCGGCATCGGCGCGCTGCCATCAGATAGAAATATCTCGATCGATCGGGCGCGTCCCGGTGACGTCGTTCTGGTCAGCGGAACGCTTGCTGATCACGCCATGGCGATCATGAGCGTGAGGGAAGGGTTGGAGTTCGAATCGAACATTTGCAGCGATACGGCTTCTCTGACTAGCATGGTGCACGAGTTGATCAAGGCTTGCCCCAATTTGCGAACCTTACGAGATCCAACCAGGGGCGGACTGGCGACTACGTTAAATGAGATCGCGGCGGCTTCTCATTGTGGCATCGAGCTTGAAGAACGTGCTATTCCAGTCGACGAGGTGGTGCGATCGGCCTGCGAATTTCTCGGGTTGGATCCGTTGCAAGCGGCAAATGAGGGAAAATTGGTTGCGGTGGTGCCTGCTGAGCAGGTGAGCTCGGCACTCGCTGCGCTGCGGGCAAATCGGCTTGGCCGTGCGGCCGCCGTAATCGGTAGAATCATTCGAGACGAACATCAGTTGGTCGTCGCCAAGACTCCCTTCGGTGCGAATCGTATCATTCCCATGCCGGTTGGCGAGCAGTTGCCAAGGATTTGCTGAGCGGAAAAATCCAGCCAAATCTTCATTCACCTGGATACGAAACACTGGATTCCATCTATTGCCATAGTTCGTTACGATTTAGCTTGAGTAGCAGTTCTCGTAGGCTTGGACACCTATCTGAAATCCGCCGGGAGCTGTGGCTTGCGTCAAATTGGCTAACCGCTTTCGGAAAAGTGCCTAGCAATTCAGTTCAATTCCGCCACCGCGATATTCTGCTATGAAGTCGACCACTTCGATTTTGACTTCCTTTCTGGGAAATCGTTTCCAGCAGCGTAACCTGCGAATATTGATGTGGCTGATGCTGATTTTTGCCGCGTTGCTTATTTGCTTTAGCATTACATTTCATGTTTTGATGGCTCGCGAAGGGCAATCACATTCATGGGCAACCGCGTTCTACTGGACATTCGTTGTCATGTCGACGCTGGGGTTCGGCGATATTACTTTTGAATCGGATCTGGGAAGGGTTTTTTCAGTGGTCGTGCTGTTGTCGGGCACGATTTTCCTGCTCGTCTTGCTTCCGTTTACGTTTATTCAGTTTTTCTTTTTGCCTTGGATGGAAGCCCGCGAGGCTGCACGCGCGCCAACGTCGGTTAGTGCGAAAACGAAAGACCATGTGATACTCACCAAGCTCAATCCAATCGAGCGGGCGTTAATCCGCATGCTTGAACAGTCCCACATCGACTATTTACTGCTGGTCGACGAATTGGCTGACGCGTTGCCCTTACACGATCAAGGTTTTCGTGTCATGGTTGGGCCGTTTGACGATCCGGAAACGTATCGTCTGGCCGGGGCCGAGCGAGCGGCGTTGGTGGTGGCTAATCGCTCCGACACGGCAAACACCAACATCGCCTTTACCGTTCGTGAGATCACTGAGCGAGTTCCGGTCGTGGCGACTGCTTCCTCCTCAGCATCGGTCGACATTCTGGAATTGGCAGGTTGTAATCGAGTGCTACAGTTGGGAGAAATGCTCGGTTACGCGATCGCTCGCCGAGTGCTCGGACGTGACTCCAAGTGTCACGTGATTGGGGAATTCGATGATTTGCTGGTCGCTGACGCTTCCGCATCGGGCACTCCTTTGATTGGTCGGTCGCTTCGTGAAATCGGTCTCCGCAATTACGCCAACGTGAATGTGATTGGGGTTTGGGAGCGGGGTAAGTTTGAAATTGCCACCCCTGACACCGTGATTCATGAGCATAGCGTCTTGGTTTTCGCCGGATCCCGCGAGCAGCTCGATCAGTATGATGCGTTATTTTGCATTTATAAGTCGAATGAAAAACCTGTCATCATTATTGGCGGTGGTCGCGTCGGCCGCGCCGTGGGTGCGTCGCTTGCCCGTCAAGGAATTGACTATCGCATTATCGAACGTCAATCGCAACGAATACGCAATACCGCCCACTACATCCTCGGCGATGCAGCGGAACACGAGGTGTTGATCCGCGCGGGGATCACAGATTGCTCGTCGGTGGTGATTACCACTCACGATGACGACATGAATGTCTATCTCACGCTCTACTGCAGGCGGTTGCGACCGGATGTGCAAGTTCTGGCAAGGTCGAACGTCGAGCGGAACGTTTCGACATTGCATCGAGCTGGAGCGGATTTTGTGCTCTCGTACGCGACCACGGGGGCAGATGCTTTATTTAATTTGCTGCGCCGCACTGATGTTCTGTTGTTAGCGGAAGGCCTGCACGTATTTCGTTTGCCGACCCCAGAAAAGTTGCACGGCAAGTCGATTGCTGAAAGCGGGGTTCGTAACATGACCGGTTGCAGCATTGTCGCGGTCGTTCGAGACGGAAAAACCGAAATGAATCCTGATGCGGCCAGCGTTTTGTTGCCCGGAACTGAAATGGTCGTAATTGGCGACGCGGAGGCGGAGAATCGTTTTCACTCTATTTTTGTGTAGGCTTCTTAAGTAACTCGCGCCCCGACACCGTAAGGTATTCGCGAAACAATACTCACAACCCGGCGCGTTTACGTTTTCTTAGCCCAGGAGATTAGCTGGTGGTGGCGGCTGTCTGCTCGATTTTTGGGGGGCCGGTAGGGGAATTTAGTTGCGTCGGTTCGTCAGCCTGTTAAAACTAATCTCAGGCGAGTGTCAATGGCTGAGGCAATCGCAACTTTGGGCGGCAGATTGGGAAATCTGTCGGGCAGTTATCCGCGTTGAAAGATAAACCATGCTCAACCGTAGAAACATGTTGCAGGGAGTGGCGGCTGGTGTCGGCACCGCATTGGGTGCTTCTTTGTTCCCCTCGAGCTTGTTGGCTTCAAGTGGCGAACTGGCTTCACCGAACGCGTTGTCAGCGAGCAGGGCGACGACTCCCAAGCGAGTCATCTTTTTTATGCAGAACCAGGGGTTTGATCCGAAGACCTGTATCCCGGCGGGCATGCCCAGTAGCGGTTCCCTGGCGAAAGCTAAACTTCCACAGCCCATCGAACCGCTGGAACCTTACAAGGAGCGGTTGCACATCATCAATGGTTTGCACGGCAAACATACCAGTCCTGCCCACAGTGCATTTTTTGGCGCCCTGGGCGGCTATCGAGGTGGCGACGGAGTTCCCCCCAGTGCCGCAACGATTGATTACGAACTAAGCAAAGCCTTGCCGCAGACGCTGCTGCCACACCTTTGCATCGGCATGGACTCGATTGAGAACATGACGACCAAGCCGACTTTGGCGACGCTCTCAGCGAGCGGTGCGGGTCAGCCGATTTTTATGTATTCCGATCCAAATCAGCTTTATCAAACATTGTATGGTGGGATCTCCACCGGTGATATTCGGCGGCAGCACGAAGCACGCTCGAGTATGTTGACTGAGATTGAAAACTTGGCGGCAGCCAAAGGTCGAGCGCTGCCAGGCGGCGACAGAAGGCGGTACGGTCAATACGTGCGAGGTTTCCAGGAAGTGAACGGACTTCGCGACCGACTTGATACGGTAGCCGACCACCTGCGTAAGTTTGCTCCTCAAGTAGACGAACGATATAGCAATCCCCAGTTTGAAACGGATTGGCATGATGTGTTGTTGGATCTCGGTATTTCGGCGCTGACCTCAGGTATCACCAACACGCTCACCATTGGTTCGGGACGGGGTGAAATTTTTGGTGCCTGGAAGGGGTTGGGGATCGACCAGCAGGGTCACAACTTGGGGCACATGGACCAACCCGATAACCCAATCTGGATCAAAATTCGCCAATACAACAGCCGCATGCTGGTGCGGATCATGGAAAAACTGGAGAGTGTGCCGGAGGGGAGTGGCACCATGATGGATCACACGTTGATCGTCTACACCAGCAACAACGCGGATAAACAGCATACCGACGGTGCTAATTGGCCGGTCATGCTACTTGGTAACTTCGATGGTGCTTTTAAGACTGGTTGCTTTACACAGTTGGATGGCAAACGACCGATAAACGCTTTGTTTACGTCGCTGTTACGGGCCGCGGGGCAAAATTGCGATCGTTTCAACATGAACGAAAATTTGGCGAAGAAGTTTGATGTTGGCCACGGTCCGCTCAAGGAAGTGTTGGCATGAGTAAGGTTTGTGTTGCTACGACAATCATGCTGCTTTGTTTGAGTGTGATGTCCATAGCTAAGGGGGAAACTTACACGCCCGGGCAGAAAATCGACAAAGACTTTGAGAGCTTTGCCAAAACGTTTGTCACGAATCACTGTCTCGATTGCCACGGTGAAACAGCGCCCGAAGGCAATCTATCATTGCATGATTTAGCGCCGGTCGACGAAGTCAACGCGGCAGTTTGGACAGCGATTTGGGCGCAGGTGACTTTGAAAGAGATGCCACCGGCGGAGATGGAACAGCCTGGCGTGGTTCAGCGGCTACAGTTTTCCGATTGGATCGTGGCTGAATTGAGCCGCGTGATGCATGATCAAGGTGGATTTGTTGCGCCTCGTGATCCACAAAAAGCCAATTTCGTCGATCACGAACTGCTGTTTGGGCCTCTGCCTGCGGAGATCAAGCTTGTCCCCACCTCTACACCGGCTCGGCTATGGCGGGTCAGTCCCTCGGAGCATATCACCCGATTAAATGAGTTGATCAACCGAGAACCCAAGTTTGACCCAGAAAAGCCCGGCTTACGGACTCATGGTGATGTCGTCCCCACCAATCACGGAGGGGAACGCAAACTTTATTTTGGCACCGACCGGATCATCAAGTGGCAAGGTGGCACGGTTGCGTATGCGACCGCCGTGAAGAGCGTGCCAGTCGTACTGTCCTCGGCGCGAACTCACGGGCTAGAAAACTACCCCGATTTCTACTCAGTCAATAGCGCCGAGGCGACGCAGATCTTAAGTGTTGCCGAGGATATTTTGCGATATATGGCTTACGGTCCACTCAGTATCGCCCATCCGGAACAAATAACGGATGACCCGCAGACATATAAGATGGAAGGCGACATCCGTGGGCTGCCTACCAGTATTGTGTATAACACAAAAGTCGCTCGGCCAATGACGCCCGTGTACGAGTTGATGCGCGAAGAGGGTGTAAGTGAAGCCAGCCTGCGAGCCGCCGTCGATTTCCTCTTCGAAGCGTTAACCTTTCGGCCTCCTGGCGAAGAGGAGTCAGCTAGTTATCTGGAGATCGTGCAACGATCGATCGAGAAGATAGGCAAGGAAGATGGGGTGATGCTGGGGTTATCCGCCATTTTTCTCGATCGCGACGCACTATTCCGCCCGGAACTGGTTGAATATGGCACACCCGATGTTGATGGACGCGTGATGCTGCGGGACTGGGAGTTGGGGTTGGCAGTAAACCATGCACTGAGATACATCCAGCCAGACGCAGAGTTGCGAGCAGCAATTGCTAGCGGACGCATGCGGACCAAAGCGGATGTGAAACGCGAAGTTGAGCGGATGCTGGCCGATGAAAGTATTCGCAAGCCACGCGTGCTGCGCTTTTTTCGTGAATACTTTGATTACGATTTGGGGGGCTACATTTGCAAAGACTCCAAGTCGTTGGCAAAGACTGGAGTCAACACACGCGGCACGGCCCACTATCTGGCAATGTTCGATGCGACTGCCAGCACGGATCGATTGATTGAGCTGATCCTGCAGGAAGATCGCGATGTTTTTAAGCAGTTGTTGACGACGGAAAAAGTGGTCGCCACCAAAAATGATAATTTCTATTTTGGTAGGCAGCGGACAAAGGAAGAGGTCGCCGCTGCTAAGCAGGCAACCGCGGCGGCGGCAAAGCTGGCGGCGAAGGAGTTGGAGGCGTGGAAGCGAGCCAATCCTGGAAAGAAACCTCCAAAGCCCGAGAAGCAAAAGCCACAGAATGTTAACCACAATATCGCCAAAGCAAAACTATCTGGCCCACCGATTTACGCTCGTGTTAGTCGCCGCAGCTTCGGCAACGGTTCGATGAAACCCGAACGCGTGCTGGCAACCGTACCACAAGGCCAACGCTTGGGTATTTTGACGCAACCCAGTTGGCTCGTTTCGCATTCCGACGCGATGGATAATCATGCAATTCACCGCGGACGCTGGGTGCGTGAGCGATTGCTGGGTGGTGGTATTCCCGACGTGCCGATCACAGTGGATGCAATGTTACCCGATGAGCCAGCCACGACGCTTCGCGAGCGAATGGAGGTCACCCGGGAAGGATATTGCTGGACTTGTCACAAAAAGATGGATCCCCTGGGGCTGCCCTTTGAGATGTACAATCACGCCGGCGTGTATCGTCAAACAGAGTTGGGCCAACCGGTCGATACAAGCGGCGAGATTGTTGACTCAGGGGATGACGCGCTCGACGGTGAGGTTGCCGATGCGATCGAGATGATTCAACGAATTGCTGAAAGCGAACGAGCCGAACAGGTTTTCGTGCGGCACGCGTTTAGGTTTTGGATGGGCCGCAACGAAACGTTAAATGATCGTCCCGTGTTGCAGCAAGCATACCGCGATTATAAAGATAACGGCGGTAGTATGAATTCGCTGCTGACGTCACTGCTGACCTCGGATGCGTTTTTATATCGCACACGCAATTGAGCTGACGTTCGACGCGGCGAATTAAGCCGCTTTAGTTCGATTTTTGATAGCGGGCTCAGTCGCTTCAGCAACGGGGGCAATTACCGCGTGATTGCTGAATCGCCAATGTTTGTACATCCATAGCCAGCAGGTGGGACTGCGTTTGATTTCCGCCTCGAACGCATCCCAAATGGTTTGCGTGTAATGCTTGGCCAACTCTGGCGAACTCGTGTCATCCAGGCGTGGGTCGACGACTTTTACAATTTTCAGCTTGGCACGACCGTGCGGCAATGGCTCGCAAATGGCGGCCACTATGGGCGAGGAACAGCGGATTGCCAGTTCCGCGGGTAACGTCGTCAGTGTCGTTTGTTTGCCAAACATGTTGACCGAAGTCGCAGCCCGTTGTGGAGGGACCGCCAAATCCGACAACATTGCCACGCTCGTGCCGCGGTGTAGCGAACGAATTAATCGCAATGCAACTCGCTCGTGATCGCAAACCTGGTGACCGTTGGCTTGACGAGCGTCCGTAAATACAGCCTTTACCAACGGATTGCGAAAGTCGCGAATAACGATGTTGAGTTTGATTCCCAATAGGCCGACGATCAAACTCGACCACTCGAATGATCCAAAGTGTGGCGTCAGCAAGATGCCCCCCCGAGGATTATCGCGAATTAGATCGAGTGCCTCGGCTCCCTCAAAATCAACCCACTCAGCCAGGTTCTCTGCATTGATCCGCGCGTGCCAAAACAAATCGATGAAATTACGAGCAAAGTTCTGGTAACAGTCGCGGATAATCGGTTGGATATCGCTGTCATGGATTTCGAGCTGGCCGGTTTGCCTCGCGGAGTTGAGGTTTCGCTCGGCCAGTCTTCTGCCGCGACGGTCGACTTTGTGTGCAGCCCAGCCGATGGCGGTGGCCAGTTTGAGTGAGTTCCGCCGGGATAGACACGGAATCAGGTCCGCCAAGCCGCGCATTCCCCAGAATTCAATACGGTGGCGAATGTGCTTCAAGCGGTTGTTCTTAAATAATTGTTTTGTTAATCCTGGCATTGACGTCTCTACGGCATTGAGATCTCACGGTACGTGACCCACTCTATGATTCATGAGGTGTTCTCGCCAAAATTTGTCGAGCCAAGTGTGCCTGCTGTGAGGCCGGCGAAGCTGTTTGCCACCACCTGGAGCAGGTCTGCCGAGCGAGACAGTCTCTTGAGATCGGGTGTTACTGGAGACAGGACGTGAGGGTCAAGACTGAATTGGCTGTTCCGTAGCGGTTTTTTTACGGAACGAGCGATGAATTCGCCAGCAGAGCAACACGATCAGGTTGATGGTCAGCAAGATAGTTAGCCAGGGGGCGAGTGACACGAAGATCAGTATCGCGGCGATTGGGAAAGTGGTCAAATTGTTGATCGAGTTTGCCCAGGTTTCCCTGACTCGCGTCCCGAATCCGGCTTGAGCCATGGATTGGTTGTTGGACCGAGCAACGGCGGTGAGTTGAATGTGCTCAGTGAGGTTCTTTCAGCAAGGAATCGCAACCGCCCTTCCATCCGTTCAATGCTTTCGCGAATGCGGTCTAGCTCTTTCTCAACAACCAATACGTCCTCCAATTTTGCACTGCGATTTTCTAGCAGCTTCAACAGTCGTTGCTCCGCCTTGCGTTTGTTGGCAATCCGCGACTCCACGTTAATATATTCTTCGGTGACATCTAGGGAATCGATTATCTTAGTGATCACTGCGGCGTTGCTCTCAATCCAGGCGAGCATCGGGGAGAAGTTTCCCGCTGAAACCCGAAGCGTCCAGCTTGCCTGCGCCTGCTGCCCCGAGGCACCATACTGATTTAGGTTCGCCACAAACCCGTTCATGTTGGGAAAGACACGCATTCATTAACCTCGCGTTGAGCTGTTTGGTTCGCAAGACATTTTTCAAACTGCTTGACGCAACGATTGCAAACCGGTTCCCAGATATCGAATTTTCTCTGACAACTCGCGGCAACTCGCGACTGATTGGCTAGGTCAGAGACCGTGCTGGGCAAACTTTCAGAATTTTTGCTTGACGCATTACTATGCCTGTGATAACCAGCCAGCTGGCCATGTATCACACTCGTAGTAACTGGTGCCCCATTGAGCGAGCAGGCGAAGCTGGAGATTACGGAAGCGGAGTGGGAGGTGATGGACAGCGTCTGGGAGGGCGGTCCGCAAACTCCGGCTGAGATTATCGCTCGCGTGCAGCCGATCCGCGAGCGCAGTCACCGCACCATCCGCACGCTGCTGAATCGGCTGGTAGACAAGGGGGCGGTGCGAATTGAGGAGGCCAGTGGGAAGCGCTTCTACGCGGCAGCCGTTTCCAAAGATGCTTGTATTCGCGCCGCGGCAAAGTCCTTCCGCGAGCGTTTCTTCGATGGCAGTGTCGGCTCATTGTTCTGCAAAACGCCAAGCGGTTCGGCGAGGCTGCGACGGCGAGTTCGCGTGGTGGTCACGGAGCACGAATTGGGACCGGCGGTGGCTGGCTGTTTTCGTCCCGTTATTTTGCTACCAGGCGAATTGGTTGCCCGCTTTTCGGCGGACCAGTTGCAAACGATTCTTCGCCATGAGTATGCGCACATTCGTCGTTGGGACCCGTTGCTGATGGGTCTTTGTAAGTTGACCACAATCATCCATTGGTTCAATCCACTAGTCTATTGGAATGCTCGCATGTTGAGACGCGAAATTGAATTAGCCGTCGACGCGGCGGTGACAGCCCCGCTGGATCAACCTCAGCGCCGATCGTATGCGAAACTGTTGTTGGAGTTAGCCCAACGTCCTGGTAATCAGTTCGGACTGGTGCAAATGGCCAGTCGGCATTCGCAAGTCGGTACCCGCATCAACGCGTTGCTGAAGCCGCAGCGAAGTAGTTGGCTGCGTTCGACCATCGCAGTCGCAATCATCGGCTTGTTGTGTGTGACTGGCCTGAGCCAGCAAGCTGAGACGGAGCAAGTTGAGACGGAGCAAATTCAGACGCAACCGCAGGAGGCAACAATCGCATCGGACAGCGAAGCGGTTAAGTATGCTATTGTCGGCCGCGTCACTGATGCGGCAACGAGCCAGCCGGTGGCGGATGCGGAAGTTGGTTTTCTGGTCGAGTCGGCGCAAGAGCTCGACAAGCGGGCTCCGAAATGCCGGACCGATGTGGAGGGCAATTATCGCATTGAAGTACCGATGGGCGAAGTCAAATTATGGTTTCCGTGGCTGAAGCCAGGTTATTGGTTGCTGCCGGAGGAGGCGATGGTGAGCGTTGCGACGACACCTGAAAACCCTGAAACGCGGCTTGACATCCGCGCCCGCAAAGGCGCTGTTTGGCAAGTTCAAGGCGAAGGGGAACTTGGTGATCAACCCTTCATTAGCAGCACCGAAGAGAGCGACCCGGCAAAGCGAGCAGCTTGGCTGAAAGGCGAATCATTTTCCTGGGATAAATCTCCACCGCGGGCCTTTGGACTATTGGATGCGAATGGCCGTGGCGAGCTGACTCAAGTTGGTGCCAGCGGGGCGTTGATCGTGGGCATCGTCAATGTTCAAGGAGAGATCGTCGCCGACCCGCTGTTTGATAACACGCAAGTCGTCTCCGCCGAGAAGCTTGCCAACACCAACAAGACGGAGTTGGTCGATCAGCAGGGGCGAAAAGCTGTGGTTACCGAGGCCACCGTGTCGCTTAAGGATGGAGTCCCGTTGCTCCGTTATCAGCTGAAATCAAACGCACCGATCGCGATCCAGAAATTGACGGGCCGCGTGGTGGATGAAGATGACCAACCCGTGGCCAACGCCAGAGTGGGCCTAGCCTTTGGTACCGCCGGCGCAGGCAGTGCGGTGCAGGCACAATCGACAACGACCAATGCGGAGGGAAGCTTCCAACTGGAGTTCCCCATCGCCAGTGGACTAGCGGAAAGGTACGGTGCTCTGCAATTTAGTGTTTTCATCAATAAGGATAAATTTGCGGCAGTCGATACCCCTGATGTCGATGCGAAAGAAGATTTTCTCCCGATCGACTTTGGTACGATTCAACTTGCCAATGGCTATAACCTTCCAGTCGCCGTCGTCGATGCAGCGGGGAAGCCGGTGCCGGGGGCCGTGGTGGAACCAGGCAACACATATTCGTTGCGTTACGAGGTGACGCGAACTGACGTCAAAGGAGAGGCGTTGCTGAAGAACCTTCCGCGGGGGCTCGTCCGTGTCTCGGCTCGTTACGGCAATCAAGCCGCATCGACTCGGTTGGTTGTTAGCGATGTGCCTGCTGAGAACACGATCGCGACGATTCGACTTGCCGAACTTGTCATAGCGGCGAATCCCGCCGCGACCGATACTGCGACAGAGCCGGGCAGTCAATCGCAACGAACTGAGCCGCTGCAGACCGAGCCGCTGCCAGTCGCCACGCCAGCGCCCGAGTGGTTGGTCGGTTCTTGGTCGGATGGAAAACAACGCAGCTTGGCCGATTATCGTGGCAAAATTGTGGTGCTCGATTTCTGGGGACTGTGGTGTGGTCCCTGTATCAACATGATTCCGGCAATGCAGTCACTTGCCGAGACATTTGAACCACGCGGCGTTGTCTTTCTGGGGATTCATACCGCCCACGGCGATATGCAACAGATCATCAAATTGAAAAAATCGATGGGTTGGGAGACACCTTCGGCGATCGACAATGGCACTGCGATCACTGAAAGCAAAACGGCTGATGCCTATGGTGTAAGTGGTTTTCCCAGCATTGTGATCATTGATGGCGAGGGCAAAGTCGCTTTCCACAGTGGCATTCGGCCGCGGGACATGAAGGCTTTCATGGCGGACATGGAACAGATTGCGAAAGCCAACGCTATCGAGTGGCCGCTCGGTAAAGATCTACCAGAAGACGAAATGAAAAGGATTTCGAATGTGTTTGCCACCGCGCAATTTTCGGCCGCATTGGAACGGATCCTCAAAGCCCAGTGATCAGCGAGCCATGAATCGTTGAGCCCGTAGTCGTTGACCCAGTAATTGTCCACCCATTAAGGATCGCTGGGGACGCGAGCAGGTTCGGATGAAAGCGTTGAGCCCGGCGGTAAAGGCCGATCACCGGAGAGTTCCCAGGGACTAGGATCTGGTGCTCGCATCGCCGAAACGTTCGCGTCGGGAGCATAGTTCGGCTCATAAGCTTCTTCGAGCGCCTCTTCGCAAAAATTGGGGGCCTCAAGCCACTTATCTGCAAATGCATCGCGGGGTTGGTAGGTTCCGGAATTAAATCCATCAGCCTTATAAGGATGTGGTTGTCCCTGCGACACATTGGCCACGCCGATCACTCCGACCAATATGATCAGTCCGGCTACTTGCTTCAGGGCCGGCGACGTCAGTGCTGGTCTCATGGCGATCATTGCTCCAAAAACGGGTAGGAGCTTGGCAACCGGCAAGATGCTTTGGTGCCGCGTCCTCGAATTGGCAAAGGCAACGATTGAATAGAGCGTTGCAAATCGCGCTCCGAGGTCGCGGAAATGATCGCGCAAGAGGGGAAATGCGAATCCCGGAGAGTTCTCAGTCGCGAGCAATTCCTGGCAGCCGCATTTATCTTTCACTCTTAGCGGCAAGCATTCAGCGGCGACGTTCGAGCATTCGCCAGACGGCCATGATTGTGGAAAGCAGGCCGGCGAG
Organism: Kothea flammea; assembly: GCF_052161645.1. Classification (GTDB taxonomy): domain Bacteria; phylum Planctomycetota; class Planctomycetia; order Pirellulales; family Pirellulaceae; genus Laterigemmans. The sequence continues at coordinate 7,317,927 of NZ_CP197414.1, read as the reverse complement.
CAGCAGTGGGGCCGAGTAGGTGAAGATTAAGAAAATCATATGTGTTGTACGCCCTGGCTCGGACGGGCCGGCGCGGCCACCAAACATCATGCTAATTTCATCCCGAATCGCCGGGACTTGCGAGGCCCAGTAGATCGCTCCCAGGATCCCGCAAACAACCACGTTCATCATCAGCATAAAGCTGAGCGTCATCTGCGGCGGGCGACGGCGTGGTTGATTCATGATGTGATGAATGGTTTTCGAGAAAGCGGGAGCATGGATCAGGCGTTAAAAGTTCGCAGCAATTTGCGTCCCAGGAACAAGTACCAAAGTTCGTCGCCGCCAAGTGGACGTAGTCGCCCGGTAGTGGCGAAATCGATTGTCTCCAGCCCATCGGTAACGACGACACACTCGGTTTCGTCCCGAGTTGCTTCGACAATTAGAGCATGTTCGTCCAAAAAGAAGCCCAAAGCAATTGGTTTTATCGATTCGAAACCTTGACGATCCAAATTGTCCAACAGCGGGGTGGCGAGTCGTTGCTGGGCCGAATTCCACTGGTCGGCCGTGATACGAAAAATCTCAGGGTGCTCCGCTTGCCAGCCCGCATAGACAGCGTAGATATCTTCGATCGGCAAATTGGCTAAATCGGCACCCATGGCATGCACGATTGGCCCGGTAATGCCAACATTCGAGTAGAGTCGGTCGCCAAATTGATAAGCGTAACGAACTAGAAAGCAATCGATTGGCCGTTCGAAGCTGGGCCAATACTGCAGCCGACTATCGATGACCTCGACCGATGTGGGAGGAACTCCCATTTGTCCCGGCTGCGATAGCCACAAGGCTAGCTCGGCTTCGGAGTGCGCGATCTCAGTGCGAAACTCGCCGTCAATCGCATCCCCAAACCCGAGTTCATCGGCATAAGCGAGGACTCGTAAGCGAGCCGAGGGTTCAGCCGCCAAAGCGATCAATCGTTGGCGCCCCGCCTCGACATCGAGTCGTGCCAAGGCACCAGCCGCCTCGGATTGGACTCGCCGATGCTTGAGATCGAGCGCCTTATACAGTTGGCTGATCGCTCCTTTCCAACCGATCAGTCCCAGCGCGTCGCAGAGTGATACGGCGATCGCAACCGCTTCGCTGAGCACTTCCTGCACCTCCTCTACGGAGTCGCCAAAGGTGCGCGGATCTTCTTCAAACTTGCCCAGCCGATCGGCTACGCCACCGAGCAAGGTAGCCAAGACTTCGCAACGGACGGCAGCTGGATGCTCATCGACCCGGCTTTCGCGGAAGAGATAGTTCGCCAAGTCCAATAACGGTGAAGCCACGCTGCGGTGAACCAACGCATCCAACGCGGCGGGGAAGAAATCTTTGGGCTTCCAATCACTCTGTTGCATGAGCGGACTTAATACCTGGCCGACTTCATCCCACTGTTGAGGTGGTCGCTCGGCTAGTAATTTTGCCAACAGGGCCAGCGATTGTTGGCTCCGCTGGCGAGCCAACAGATACATCAAGCGATGGCGATTGGCGGCTTGCGGGGGATAAGCCGATACGATGCGAGCGATCAGTTGCGACTCCAGAGACTCCAACACCTCAGGTGCGGTGGTGACCAAACGCTGAGCAGCCAAGGCGAGCGCGGCCAGGATCGCCGGATCGGACCGGGCAATTAGTTCAGTATCCTCGCCCAGCGTTTCCAGCAGAGAAATGGCTTCGGTGGCATCAGCGGAGGAAATCCGACCCAGCGTTGCTCCCGCAGCAACCGGGTCAACCTGAGGCCCCAAGAGGGAGCGCACCCACTGGGACATGTTCGTTTCTGTCACGGAAATTATCGTTGGAGTGATGTGGGAATGTTTGTTTCCCAAAAGCCTAGCCAGATTATTACGCTCTGAACAGGTTCAGCTGAATAAACCTTCACTGGCTCGAATGATCAGTTCGCTGCTCAGTCCGCTCAGGCCGCACAGTAAATCTCGGCTCCTGCCGCCGTCACCTTTTCGTCAGCTGGGTTCCACCAACGAAGCAGCAAGTGCGAAGGTAGATAGACGATTGCCGGCAAACCGACCATCATCACGCCCAGCCAGGCCAACTGGGGCATCCAAGTTTGTGCTTCTGAGCCATCCAAGCCGTATACATAGTTGACGTTGTGCGGCTGGTTGGCAAAGGCCAAAACGTCACCCGGGGCGGGCAAAAAGAAGTAACTGATTAACATCGCCACCCAGGCCAACCCCGTCCAGCCAAACAACGCGCGTCGGTCGTATTCTAATTTCGCGACCAAATACAGCACGAACAGCGGCAACCAAAAGTGGAAGAACGAGAGCCCGCGAGCAAACAGCGAGAGTTCGGGGTTGAACATATAGCCAGTCATGCCCAGCAAGGGAGCGCCGAATAAGGCGCTCAAAAAGTCGACTTGCCAAACCACTTGCACCGCACAGATGCCAACCGCAGCCATGGAAGCGTAAATTCGACGCTCTGTCCAGACGGCCGCCAACGTCAAAAATAAGGCAATGTCGCAAAAGTAAAGGAAGTTGGTGGCGCCGTAGCAGGCCCAGTAATTGGGAACCAAAACGGCCATAAAACCGGTAAATCCCCATTTGGCGATCAGCGGGATTCGTGCTCCCTCGGTTGCCGCGGAAGTGTTCGCCGTTTGTTGTGGTTGCGACATCTGCCAAAGCCTTTTGCGCTGTTAGGTGTTTGTTGACCAAAGCCCCATCTCTCTTCTTTGCCAGAGACCAAGATGCAGGCTGCGCAGCGCAAAACTTTTGACTGTAGGCTATTGGTCTTTGGAGCTTGCCCCTTGCCAATATAAGTAATCGACGCCGACCATGTGGGCCGGAACTGCTTGCGGGTTCGCTCCGAGGATGGTGACCGTTAGCTTATGTCCACCTGGGCTTAATGCCACTTTGCCCAATTCGAGCGGTCCCGTGGTGACAACTCGCCCGTTCTCAAACAAGTCCAAACCATCGATTAGCACTTGATCATCCACCGCAATTCGCACGACGGCATAGTCACGCGCTTTGGTTAACGCAGTGAATAACGTGTACTCGTCGGCTTGATCGATTTGAAAGGGGAGCGAGAGGGTATCGCCGGGGCTGCCGCCATTCCACCAAATCTGACCGTTGCCGCTCCAGCGACCAGCTTTGAACCCAGCCATCCCTTGGTTGGACAGCGAGCCGCCCGAGACTTTTGCCGTCTCAATCTGCTCGGCCTCCAAAGCACCAGGCAGTTTACCTGTGGCTCGATCGATATCAGGAATATCGCCAGCCAGCGGCACCTGTGCCGACGATTGCAAGTACTTGAGCAAATCGACGATCTCTGTTTCGCTCATCGGTTTGAGGATTCCCTCTGGCATCACCGAGCGACTCGTCTGGGTTACTTCTTCGATCTCAGAGCGCGGCACTGTGACGAGCTTTTCCGCGTCGTGCAAAACAATCGCAGCATCGGTCTCTTCTCGCACCAATCCAGTGATCACTCGACCGTCCAGCGTCAGCAGGCTGAGCGCTTGATAGTCTTTGCCGACAATTGCGTTGGGTGCCAGGATATTCTCCAGTAGGTATTCCAACTTGGCACGGTTGGCCCCGGTCAAGTCAGGACCAATGTCGCTGCCGGTGCCAAACAGTTTGTGACATTGACCGCACGACTTGTTATAGATCAACCGCCCGTGGCTGGCGTTCCCCTCGGTAATTACTTGAGGGGTGTAGCGGCTCACCATGGTTGCGATTTCTTTTTCGATCTCTTCGGGAGTGCTGCCAACGACACCCCAAAGTTCGGTCAATCGTTGTTGCAGTTGTTGGTTCCCCAATTGACGAATCTTACCCGCGTGGACCGCGGTCAACTCGGTCCGCGGCAATCGCTCGTCGGCGACCGCGTCCAGCAAGGCTGCGGCATGAGCGGGACGTGACGAAAGCGTATCGAGTGCCGTACGCCGCAGTGGCGCGGGCAATTCGGCATAGCGCCTTAAGATTGCTTGAGGAATTTTCGGCGAGTCAAAACGTGCTAATAGGGGCAACGCTTCGGCAATCAGCGTGGGATCATCGAGCAACTGCATCGCCAAGGTTTCCAATTGTGGATCAGCGCCCCGGGCTAATGTCGCTAAGGCTTCTTGTCGTAGCGTTGCATTAGCTTGGCGATCATTGACCGTTTCCCGCAGCAGGGGGAATACCGACGCATCGCCAAAATTAACGCTCAACATTTGCACGGCGCGTCGCGTGTTGGGGTCATCAATTTTCAGTGACTTCGCCACCACCTGGGGCCAGGCGGGTGGTGAATCGATCTTGCCCAATTTGGCAGCCGTGCCGGCCAGTTCGGCCAGCATCATTTTCACGACATTCAAATCGCCTTCCTCGGCCATCGCCGCCACCAAAGCGTTGACCATCGTGGGATCGCTGGCGGCGCGACGGTAGATGAATTGCTTAATTTTCGGAATCCTGGTGGCTCGTGCTAAGGCAAAACCGCGCTGCGGGTCTTCGGCGACCAGCGGATTGATGGCATACCAAATGAGCAGCGGTAAATTCCGATCAAATTGACTGTCACCATTACTGATCAGCCCCTCAGCGATCGTCCACTTGGCTGCCGCGAGTGGTGCAGCGATTATTTCGGAGGGCGCGGTCAGATTGCCAATCCGCTGCAGCGCCGAGGCTAGGTAGAGTTGCACGACCGGCTCACGGTCTTGTCGTGCCAGTTCGGCAAGTTTGGAAAGCAAGGCGGGTGTCGGGTTGTCTGTTTCGCAAGCGAGCTGAATTGTCCAAGCTCGCAGCAGGGGATCGTTATCATCGAGCAGTTCGATCGCCTCCTCGGTGGTGACTGCGGAGATTCCATGAGCAGTCCACAGGTATCGCAGCCGCTGGGCTGTGTCACTACTCTGTTTGATCGCGGCTAGTAACTTTTCACGTACTGCCTCAAGCGGTATGCCGGCAGCGGCGCGCTCCATCAACACCCGTCGTGCGGTTTCATAATGCCACGCGTTGGGGTGTTCGAGCAGTGCGAGCAAGGCTTCATCATTGGCTTCGGCCAAATTTACATTTCGCTTGGCCAGCTCGCCAAATCGAACGCGATACATTCGGCCGTTAGTGCGATCCCAAATTTCGGGAGTCGTGCGGTGGCAGGCATTCTTGTCGTACCAGTCGATCAGATAAACGGCCCCGTCAGGTCCTGATTGAATCTCCAATCCGCGAAACCAGGGATCATTAGCGAACATCACATCACGACCATGCGAGGCGATAAAGCCGGTACCATCCGCTCGCAGAAGATCCACGTTCATGCGGTTGCCATGCAAGTTATGCATTAGCAATGCGCCGCGATAGCTGACAGGCCAGTTGTCGCCTTGATAGATCAAAGCACCGCAGTGGGCGTGCCCCCCACCGGCCGCACTGGTCGCATCATCTTCCACCGGTTCGTTGCGACCCCACCAAGCATGGTCACCAATATTGCCCGCATAATGGGCGTGGTCGGCAATTGTTTTGATGTCTTCGAAAGTATAAGGATCAAAATGTTGGCCCGCCTGACGCTGGTAACGTCCTCCTTGGATCATATGATAAGCGTGCGGAATTACGCAGGCTGTGATAAAGGCTTGTCCATGTTGGTCAAAGGTGACACCCCAGGGGTTGCTCGTACCATGGGCAAAGACCTCGAAGCGATGGCGCACGGGATGGTAACGCCAAACCCCCGCGTTCATGGCGGTGCGATCGGCTGCGTCACTTCCCGGTACGCCTATCTGGCTGTGTGTGAACACGCCTTGGCAACCATACAGCCAACCATCGGGTCCCCAGCGAAAGGCGTTGAGGGTTTCATGGGTATCTTGGTATCCAAAACCATCTAATAGCACCTGGGGCTCTGAGTCGGGTTGATCATCACCATCGGCGTCGGGGATAAACAGCAGGTTGGGAGCTGCTCCGACCCAGACGCCACCAAAACCAACTTCCAAACCGCTGACCAGATTTAGGCCTTCGATAAAGGTTTTTTTAGAGTCATAGCGGCCATCTCCGTTGGTGTCCTCAAAAATACGAATCACGTCTTTTCCCTGGCCGGCGGCGGCTCGATTGGGATACGTGTGTGCTTCGGCAACCCAAATGCGTCCGCGACTGTCAAAGGCGAACGCAATTGGTTGATGCAGGTCGGGTTCGCCGGCCACGAGGTCGACTGAAAAGCCCGCTGGCACGGTAAATTGCCTAGCGGCGGCGGCTGGTTCTAATCCGCTGCTGGGGCGGCGCGCGGCGGGCAGTGGTCGAGCGGCTTGTTCGGCCGACACGGGTTGCAGGCGAGCGGCCAATTGGGCGTCGACCGTGGTGCGGTCTTGGCGATGGACGAAGATGCCGCGTTTGTTACAGGCAACCACATCGAGCCAGCCGTCGGCGTTTACATCTGAAACTAACACGTCGACTCCCACCCCCGACTTGTCGCTGATCAAGTGGGGTACGAAACGGGTCTCGCCTTCAGCTTCTCGCTGACAGCGGAACCAGTAGATGACGGGCGCGGCGAGTGGTTCCACGTCACCGTGAGGACCGTGCGCCCAAGGCCGCTTGCCAGTGATGATGTCCATCAATCCATCGCCGTCGAGATCGGCGATGGTGACGGCATGAGGCTGGGAAAAGACAACTCCAAAGGCAGAGTCGGCCGGCTTAGCCCCCACGATCGTGTGTGGTTTGAAAGCGATGTGCTCGCCGTTTCGAATCTGCTCATACCAAACCACGCCGTAGCCGTGCGCTTGTAACGCTGTGACGATGTCGTTGTCGCCGTCGCCATCAAAGTCGTGAGCGAACATCTGTGATCCGCCCGCCGCTGAAAATTGAAAGGGATGGTGCTTCCAGATTGGATCTCCAGTCAACGACTCAGGTTGTTCCCACCAACCGTTCTTTTCCAATAGATCTTGGCGGCCATCTCCGTTGACATCTCCGATTCCCAGGCCGTGCGTGAATCGTCCACCGGCGGGCCCTTGCGGAGATATTGCGTGGAAGCTCCAGGGCTCAGTCGGTTTTCCAGGAATTGGTTTGGCATAACCAAAGCTACCGCCGGTGCTGCAGATTAGCTCACGGTTACCGTCGCCCGTGATGTCGGCGTAGGTGGGGGATTCGTTATCGGTCTCGGCCAAGACTTCGTGTCGCAACCACGGTTCGGTGGCATCCGCTGGTTGCTGCAACCAGTAGGAGGCGGCCCCTGGGAAGCCGATGTGCAATATATCGAGGCGGCCATCGCCATCGAGGTCGTCGGTAAATGAGAAAAAGTGGGGCGCGTAACCATGCGGATCGACTGGTTGCCCCGCTTCGATTTGCTGCCGAGCGGTAAAGTCGGGTCCAGCAAACCAGAAGGGGCCGGCGACGATATCTTGGTGGCCATCGCCGTTGATGTCACCAGTGGCGACGCCCTCGCTGTAGAAACGGTCGATGACTTGTTGATAGCCCCATTTTGTCTGCCAAGCATCGTCTTCGGCGGGCAACGCGCCGCTCAAATAAGTGGCGACAGACAGCAAACAAATCGTAATTCGAAGCAACATTAGGTGAGACCCAATCAGTTGGACTGGAATAAGGTGTGTGGGGGGGAGCCCGCAGCGGGCCGAGCCTCTATTCTAAACGAATTCTGGCGGAGCGACGAATCGGGGCTCCCTTGATTTGAAAAAACTCGCGAGAACCACCATTTTGGAGAGCGATTGTGGCCCCGGTCTTCGCAGCTCGGTGAGTATCAATCCTGCGGCGGAGAAATCGCCCTAAGCACGAAAAAAAAACGGGGTGAAAGCTAGCTTCCACCCCGTTTCTCAGAGACACAATTTTCGATGCAGGAATAAACTGCCGTCGCTATTAGCAGGCAACTGCTTTGGCATTGCGCCGACGACGGTAAATACCCATGCCTACACCGGCAAGACCGAGCACAGCGAACGAACCGGGCTCAGGTACGGCGGTCAGCGAGGAGACGCTACCAGTCCCAAACGTGATATCGCCAGGGCCAAAGCTGACGTCACCATCGGAGATTCCTTGTGAGCCAAAATCAAAAGATAGACCGGTGGTTCCGACGCCGGTTGCCAGGAACTGGACTTCACTGAACAGCGTGAAGGTACCCAAGTCGCCGGTGCTGATTCCATCACCATTCAATCCTAATAGCGCTAATCCCAGCCCATCGTCGACTAGGTCACCGAGGTCGCCAGCTTGAGTCGTGAACCAACGATCTCCATTGGGGTTGAAGACCTCGTGCGAAGTGGCTTCCAGGATAGTTGCATCGCTGCTGAGGATATCGAGGCTGATCCCGGCTAATGTCTGCCCCGGTTCGGTGGATACCCACACAAACATTGACGCGCTAGTGCCAACATTCATAACCAAATCACTACCTGCAAACGCGTCGGTCGCACTCGTGCTGAAAACGATATCGGCACGCGCTGAGGTCGTTACCAAGCAGAGCGTTGCTACTGCAAAAATTTTCCGCATAATCATTCTTAATAACTTTCAAAAGGTAAGTAAAAAACCAAGTTGATAAAAAGCGACGGCCCCACTGAGCGCATCGCTCTTCCGCGAGTTGCCTTAGTTACCCAAGATGGCGTTTACAAAGCCATTGAGGTCCCCAAAGTTCACTAAGCCGTCTTCGTTGACGTCCATTTCCAAACTGAATGCGCCGGTCAAGATTGCGTTAATTCCAGCATTGATATCGGCGAAATTGGCCAGGCCATCACCATTGGCGTCCCCAATCACAAAGCCTTGAGGTGTGGCATCAACGCGAATGTTATCGACCGCGAACCACCAGTCGTTGTCGGCGTCAATGCAGCCGATGCGCATTAACATGGTGTTGCTGTCGGGGACGTTGCCATCAGTGAAGAAATTGTTGACAACAATCGTTTGGGGGCCGGTGCTGAAGGTCCGAATTACCTCGCCACTTTCAATGACCAGCGGGTCACCGTCACTGTTCTGGAAGTCGAGGTAGGGCAGGAATTCGGTCTGTACCGCTGGGTCGGCCAGGTTGTTGGCATCGAATTCAAAAATCCGCGTCCAGCTCTCGCCACCATCGAACGAGACTTCGATGACGTTAATTTGTGGCTCTTCGACGCGAATTTCCCACTCAAGTTCAACCGACACAGTGTCGTTATCAAACGCCTTCATGTCGTATAGTTTTTGGGCGTACGAGTTGAATCTTGGCTCCCCCTCTGGATTTTCCGGGGTTTCTGTACCGGGAGCACCTTCGTCCGAACCCGGGACGCGGTTGTCAAAGGCTTGATCGGGATCGAATACGAGAACAGAGTTCCGCATTCCGAAGAAGGAATCCCGGAACATTGTGCGTCGCTGTCCCCAACCTGAGTTCACATCCGATTCATCAGATGGCGTTGGGTTACTGCCATCGGTTTGGTAGCTCCACGAGAAAGCATCCAAGACGGCGCCACCGTTGTAGGCACCCTCGAGGCTCTGGAAGTACATCCTCTTTTCCGGAGAGTCCGCAGGTCCATCGTTAATGATTTCCCAGCCGACGCTGCTGAGGTCGCCGATCCAATCGGTTCCATCACTGGGGTCGTATGGAGGCAGAGGATCGGGACTGGTGGGAGCACCGTTGATGCTGTAATCAAAGGGAACGAGCGATTCGGCCAAGTCCTCAAAATCCTCGAAGGCGATCACACCATTTACGTCGGTCAAACCAACGTTATCGACAGCAAACCACCAGTTGTTTCCGGAGGTAATGCAGCCAAAACGAACTTGCATTTCCGAGGCGCCGGCCCCTGGTGTGAAATCTCCATTGGCAACAGAAAATTCACCCGAATCGGCTGGATCAGCAAAGGTTCCAAAGGGCACGTCATCCCGCTCGGCAACAGTCATTGTCAACAGGTTCTGCCAAGTTGTTCCGCCATCAAAACTAACGTCAACAACTCCCGTTTGATTTCCATCAGTAATGAAATCAAAATCAAACGATAACGCCAGAGAATTGAGGTCTGCGGTTGACACATCATACGCTCGAGTGACGTATGAATTGTACAAGTTAGGGTCGATCTGGGTGTTGTCGTCGGCTTCATCGGGATCCGCAACCAAAGCGGTGTTACGATATTGCGTTCCGTCAATAATCGGCTCGCCGAAATAGCAACGGTCACGGCCAGCTTGAACTCCAGCGTGGGCGATCCAAGAAGTAACATCCATCAATGACCAGCCGTCAAACTCGCCTGGCATAGTTGAGTTATCGTAGAGATTTCCTGAGTTATCCAAAGTCCAACCTGCGGGAAAATCCTTGGACCAATCGGTACCGTCCGCCCAGGGTGGAATTCCACCTGGCTTGAAGTATTGGTCGTTTAGGTCGAAAGGCAGCATGAGCGGCCCGAGAGTCTCAAAGTCGTCATAAGCCACTTCGTCCGACGTGGCGGTTGCCGAACCCAGCGCGGATGCTCCCGCGATGGCGGCGAGCGCCGTTGCGAGTCGCACACGACGTGTCAAACGCGTGCAGAGAGAAGCCCCATTTTCCTGTCTAGTCATGTCGTAAAAAACCTGTGTTACAGTGAAAACGATATAAACCTTACGCAACTGCAAAGATGGTCTGGCTTTGCAGAATCCATGCAGCTTTACATTCTTTTGCCAACATTCAGGGAAGCCCAGAATAAGATTTCGATAAACAAAGTCTTATTGAGGTAGTTGTGCGACTTCTCCATTACCTCGAGTGCCAACTGCGCTGAAAACTGCTAAATCGATCGTGTCCGCTAGGAAGCGAACCGAACCATCGCCTAAGCAGAACTGCGCACCGGTTGGATGTCGGCTGCCAAAGCTGACTTCATAAGCTGCCCATTCAATGCTTCCGTCTGTGAACCGCGCGCCAACGGGCTTCGGATAGTTTATTCGCACGGCCGTTGAACCGCCCTGCTCCGACCAGTCGGTTCCTTCCCAGTTGTCGAAATCATCACCACCAACCGCCCAGTGATCTTTACGGCCGGTGTTGGGGTTTTCTTGCGTGGCGGCTTCTGCGGCTAGGTTTGGATCGGGTTCGGCTTCGCCATACATCAAGGTGTTGGAAAGCCCATCAGTCACGCTGGCAAAGTTCGTCGCGCCACCCATGCCGCCTTGGCTGATCCGGGCAGCCTCAGGGGGCCGCGTGATGATCATCCCATCGAGCTCAGAATGGTGAAGCGTGATGTTTCCAGACCAAGTGCCGCGGTTTTGGCGGCCCCAACCCCATGCGGGCTTCCAATCATTGGGCTGAATTCCGGTAACGACAGCCAGATAGTTGGCCGGCACGCGGGCCGCCACAAACCAGGGCGGGCTGTAAGTCGATGCGTCGAAGACTCGTTCGGGTGCCGTTGAAGAAGGGCAGCGAAACACTGACATTTGCACCTCCGAGGCGGCGATTTGGCGAATCCAAGGATTCGGATCGTTGAGGCTCGGATTCGTCACGGCGGCCGAGGAGGCCCAGTTGGTTTCTCCGAATGTGAGCGCCCGGTAGAGGTTGTCTTGCTCCATGAATGGTAAAATAAAACCACTCCAGTGTCCCCCCTCCTGAGCTTCGCCGAGCATCGGCAGTTTTTCGGAGTAGGTGGCGGCAAAGTTGTGCGTGGCCAACCCTAGTTGCTTGAGGTTATTCGAGCATGACATGCGGCGGGCGGCTTCGCGAGCAGCCTGTACCGCCGGCAATAATAGTCCGACCAAGATGCCAATAATCGCAATCACCACCAACAGCTCAACCAAGGTGAATCCTTGCTTGGCAGATGACTTCATTTCTCTTCTCCGGTATTCGATAAACACGTATTAAGAATGCAGTTTAAATGGGGGCAGCAAGCTGCTAGCTGCCGGGATTTATGTCCAGCTCTAAGCGGTTTTCCTGTCCCGCTTTGACGGTGAAAGTGACTGGCGTGTCTTGAGGACTGTTGTATGGAGGCGGAATAATGTCCTCGGTCTCCAGCTTTCGATTCTCTTCGTCCGGCTTTTCGTCGGATAGTCCGACAGCCTGCCCCTTTTGCATCCAACAGTTGAAATAAACCTTGTATTCACCTGCGGCTAATCCCATCGATTCCGCTGTGGATGCGGTGGAGTTCATCACGAATTCACCTTGAACGTCCGTCTCCCCGACACCCTTGTTAAACGGAGTTACAATTCCGTCAACGGGATCCATATAGATGATGAGTCGCTCATAAGATTTATTGCCGAGAGTGATTTTTCCGGACACTGGATGCAGCTCAGGTTCTGAAGAACAACCAGTTAAGGAGGCTAGCGTTAAGCATGAGTATAAAATGAGTACAGAGGAGTTGTCACTGCGAAGCATATTGAACGTTTTCTTGTTGGTTGAAGTTTGTAGGATCGAAAGACTAGGGGAAGTTCAATTTTTCAGAGTTGGGCAGCAAAGCGTCGCTGGCAGTAAGTCGCCTTCATTGAACCACTTGCTGATGAAGTTCAGATGAACGGGGGATGCCGAATTGGTAAAGCTATTTCAACGCATTAGCGAGTTTTGAGCGTAATTGAATGCCCGTTGTTAGAATAGGAAAGATCTTGGAAGGCGACGTTCACGAAAAGTACATGCTGCCTTCATAACAAGAGGTGCGATGTACTTGTAAGTCGATTGGGGATACTTGTTTTCACCGTTAGACTTCTTGTCAGTGAAATCTGGAGATGACAAATGGATTGACCAGTTGCCTTTAGACGTTTCGCTGTTTCTTAATACCACCTTCGCATTGAAGATGAGGAGAGGATTGCATGACTGTGGCACCTAACTATCTCGCACCGGAATTACCGAGTGGACTTGAGCGAGTTGCATTGCCGGTTGTGCCGGCTACCGCTGAGTCGCTCGGCGGCTATGGCCGATTGCTAGATCATCCCGACGATGTGGCGGTGGAAATTGTCCGCTGGCCCGCGCAAGGCTGGCGGCCGGTCGACGAAGATAGTGGCAATGAAGGCGGCACCACTGAAGGGTCTTTTACGAGTCGTTGGTCCGGCGATGTGCTCTACGGAGTTAATGAAGCGGTTGGTGGGCGATACATATTGGGCTTTGGCAAGGATCCGGCGGAGGCTCGCAAAGATCATCAAGATGATCCGGCTGAATTGTTACTGTGGCACGCGAATTATCATCCCGATGGTGGCCAATTGTTCTTTCCGGTTGCCGAGAAGCCTTTTCTGGTTCCATTGGCGCTGCCTGGTGACGATGTGCAGCCAAGCGATTTTGTCTGCTTCTTATTTTCCGGTCAGCAGGGACTTTATATCCATCCAAACATCTGGCACGACGGTGTTTACGCTTTGCAAGGTGAAGCCACGTTTTTTGGTCGGCAGGGTGCGGTTCACGCTCGTGTGTCAGTCGATTTTGCTAGGGAATTTCGATCCCTCTTGCGAGTCGATTTGCGGTCAGTGAGGGAGTTATTGCCGTAATTCGGGTTGTTTGTTGCTGGTCGCGACCGATTTTCCGTAATCGCGGGAGGGTGGGCGTTGAAGTCATGACTACAATCAAGTAAGTCGTATTTGTGACTGACTGAATTCGCACCCCCTTTGAGGCACGTGTCTTGCCCCGCCTGATTACGTTCCAAGTTGTTTTTGCCAATCGAGTGCCCCTCCTGTCGCTGTTGTTTTCGCCATTGCTGGTTACGCAGTTGCTCGCTCAAGCCCCGCCGGCAAACGTCGAGTTGGGGGAGGTGTTGTTTGAAACCGTCGAGCCCAAGCAAGATTTTGTGGGGACCGCTCAGCCCCTCCGCCGCAGCTTGATCGGCAGCGCGGTTGACGGCCGCGTGGAGATCGCCGACATCGATGCCGGCCAGCGAGTTTCAGCGGGAGACGAATTGGCAAAACTGCGAATCAAGACAATTTCGATTGAGATTGAAGGGGCCAAGGCGGAAGCCGACCTCCGCCAGGCCGAACTTCAGGAATTGAAAAATGGCGCGTTGCCTGAAGAGATTGCCCGAGCCGAGGCCCAGTTGGCTGCCGCCAATGCTTTAGCGACTTATGCCAGGGCTCGCGTTGAACGGACGCAGGATTTATCAAAGGCTGGGGGGGCGATTTCTCGGCAGGAACTGGAGTTGGCCGTCTCCGAATTCCAGAGCACTCAGCAACAGGTGATTGCGGCCGAGGAGACGCTGAAGCTACTCAAGCAGGGACCGCGAGCGGAATTAATCGCACAGGCTGAGGCGAGACTTGAGGCTCAAGTTCAACGCGTGACTCTGCTGGAAGATCGCAAGACGAAATACGATATTAAAGCCCCGTTTGATGGGTTTATCGTACGCAAGCACACGGAAGTCGGGGCCTGGATCAAGCAGGGCGATCCGATTGTCGAGATGATCGATTTGGGGACGATGGAGATTGAGGTTCAGGTGCCCGAAGCGAGCGTGCCGTTTCTACGAATTGGCATGGATGTGGCTGTCCGCGTGGAAGCATTTCCCGAGGTGATGTTTGCCGGCACGCTGGCCCAGATAATCTCCGAAGCCAATGTGCGGACGCGAACGTTTCCGGTGCGGGTGCGGGTGGCAAACCAGATTGACGATCCGGCAAAATTAATCCGCGCCGGTATGTTGGCGCGAGCCGATCTGCCCGCCGGGCCAAAAATTGACGCTTGGACGGTCCACAAAGACGCTTTAGTCTTTAATGGAGGAACACCTGTCGTATATGTTGCCGATAAGGGAGTTGCCAAATTGGTGCCCGTGAGGCTGTTGGTTGAAAGTGGTGAGCGGGCCGCGGTGCAGCCTTTGCAGGGGGAGTTCCGCGAGGGGGATAAGGTTGTCACGTTGGGTAACGAGCGGTTACGGCCCAACCAGGAAATCGTCGAGCTAGGCGGCAGTGGCGAGCCACGATCCCCGGCTGCCGCGGGCAAGAGCCCTACCACGGGGCAATGACGTCGTCCCACCCCGCGAAACCGATATGGCGGCTTGATATCCGCTATCCCGCCAATTCATACCACCGACTACCTCACGGTTCATTTCGCTCATGTCGCTAGTCCAAGCTTTTGTCGCTAATCCCATTAAGGTCTCGGTTGGCGCATTGATGCTGAGCCTGTTTGGTGGTATCTCGCTGTGGCGAATGCCAATGCAGCTAACCCCGGAAGTTCAGATTCCCACGTTGACGGTGGAGACGACGTGGCCGGGCGCCAGTCCCCAAGAGGTCGAGCGGGAGATCATTCAAGAGCAGGAAGAGCAGCTAAAAAGTGTCGAGGGGATGACGAAGATGACCAGCGAGTCGCAAGACTCGGTGGGACGGATCACGATGGAGTTCTTTGTCGGCGCGAATATGGAAGAGTCGCTGTTGAAAGTAAACAGTCGGCTGCAGCAAGTCCGCGAGTATCCGCTCGAAGCCAACGAGCCGGTGATATCCACGAGCAGTTCATCGGACAACCCAATCGCTTGGTTTATCCTCAGCGCGGCCCCACCGGAACCGGCCGCGGTGCGTGCCTTGGCGGAGGAGCTTCCCGAGTTGCGTGAGCAATTGCTGGCGTGCATTAATGATCAGTCTCCTGGTTTATTGTTGCACCGTCTCCGTAATTTGGCTGCCAAGCATGCTGAAGTCAGCGTGCTGTTGCCCAACGCGATTGAAGTACCCAAGCTGCAGCGTTTCGCCGAGGATTACATTGAGTCGGCCTTTGAACGGGTGGCTGGAGTTTCCAATGCCAATGTGTTGGGGGGCCGCGAAGAAGAGTGTCAGGTGATCGTGGATCCCACGAAGCTGGCCGCTCGCTCTTTGACGATTGATGATGTACGGCGGGTGTTAGGCGCGCAAAACAAGGATACTTCGGGAGGAGACTTTTGGGAGGGCAAACGACGATACGTTGTCCGCACACTCAATCAATTCAATTCCACCGAGCAGGTTGCCAACCAGCTGTTGACCGTTAATGAGGACGCGCCGGTCTACATTCGTGACGTCGCTGAGGTGCGATTGGATTATAAGAAACCATCCGGCGTGGTGCGGCGTTTTGGCGAGTCAAACATCGCCATCAACGCGTTACGGGAGACGGGCGCCAACGTGTTGGATGTGATGGACGGCTTGCGAGAAACAGCCGCCGATTTGAATCGCGACGTGTTGGCAAAACGGGGGTTGGTTCTAACGCAAGTTTACGACGAAACCGAGTATATTGATTCTTCAGTCAACCTTGTCAATCAAAACATTATCATCGGTAGCGCGCTGACGATGATGGTGTTGATGGTGTTTCTGCATTTGGGTTGGCGAACGTTAGTTGTGGCGCCATTGATCGGCGTCACTGCGCTAGCTGCGGCCGTGGTGTCGCCTTGGCTGTTTGCGATCACGCTGGCGATTATCATCGGTGCCGGCTTTTGGTTTGCCCGGGGCGCACTGGTGGTGGGGTTGGCGATCCCGGTCAGCATCATCGGCACTTTTTTGTGTCTCAATCTGCTAGGGCGTTCCTTAAATGTGATTAGCTTGGCAGGGATGGCATTCGCGGTGGGGATGTTGGTCGACAACGCCGTGGTTGTGCTGGAGAATATCTTTCAGCATTACGAACGGGGTGAATCACCCTTCACGGCTGCCGTCAAGGGAACCAAAGAGGTGTGGGGCGCCGTGGTGGCTTCCACATTGACAACGTTGGCGGTCTTTATCCCGGTGCTGTTTGTGCAGGATGAAGCGGGGCAATTGTTCCGCGACATTGCCTTAGCGATCAGTTCCGCCGTCTCGCTTTCGTTGTTGGTTTCGGTCACTCTGATTCCCACTTTTACCGCCAGGTTGCTCTCGCCCCGCACGCGTGGCGTGGGAGCAACGGCCAGCACGGGAGAGTCGACTGCAGGGGCGGCGGAAGCACCGCCAGCGGCTGGTTTTTTGGTGCGTGTCATCTCCGGGTTTGGTGGTTATTTTGTGTCGCTCGTGGTGGGACTCAATCGTTGGATTACCAACAGCTTGATTCGTCAAATCGCGGTGGTGACAACGTTAATCCTGGTTTCTGGCGGACTCTCGTATTGGCTTTGGCCCAAGGTCGAGTATTTGCCCTCAGGAAACCGCAACTTAGTGTTTGGGATCATCTTGCCGCCCCCCGGTTATAATTTGCCGGAGCTGATGGAAATGGGCGAAGCGGCTGAGAGCACTTTGTTGCCCTATTGGGATGTGGACTATGACAAAGTCGATCCTGATGCGATGGAATACCCGCTGATTAAAGATTTCTTTTATGTGGCGCGGGGACGGCAAGTATTCATGGGCGTGCGGTCGGTCGATCCGACGCAATCTGGCAAGCTGATCCCGCTCATTCAATCTGTCAGAGAAAAACTTTCCGGCTCATTTGTGGTCGCTAAGCAGTCAAGTCTGTTTGAGCAGGGACTAACGGCTGGTCGGACCATTGATATTGAGATTACCGGTCCCGATTTAGAGAAATTAGTCGACTTGGGGAAGGCCGTGCTGGGAGGCACGATGCAGGTTATTCCCGATGCGCAAGTGCGTCCCATTCCCAGCCTTGATTTGGGGAATCCCGAGATGCACGTGCTGCCCAAGTTGGTGCAAAGCGAAGCGATGAAGGTGGATGCGACGTCGTTGGGTTACGCCGTCAACGCGCTGGTGGACGGGGCTTACGCTTCTGACTATTACATCGATGGCGATAAGGTTGATTTGACGATCATTGGCAAGCAGTCGGAGATGCAGCGATCGCAAGATTTACGCGCCTTGACCATTGCCACTCCCTCGGGAGAGCTTGTCCCGCTTTCAGCGTTGGCGACGATCACAAAAACGAGTGGTCCTGAGCAAGTCAATCACCGCGAGCGGCAACGGGCGATCACGATCGAGGTTTCTCCGACGGCGGAAATGCCATTGGAAACGGCGCTCGAGTTGATCTCAGCGGAGGTTGTTGGACCGCTCCGCGAGGGTGGTCAATTGGCGGGTGGTTATCGGATTGAATTAAGTGGTACGGCAGACAAATTAAAAGCCACCTGGGATGCGCTGTTTTGGAACGTGGTGTTGGCGATTTTGATCACCTACTTGTTGATGGCGGCGTTATTTGAGTCGTGGGTGTACCCGTTGGTGATTATTCTCAGCGTGCCACTGGGGGCCGTTGGGGGCATTCTGGGGCTGCGGGCTTTGGGGGTTTATTTGAACTTGACCACCGGGACCACGCAATCGTTGGATGTGCTAACGATGCTGGGCTTTGTGATTCTGATTGGGACAGTGGTCAATAATGCGATTTTGATTGTGCACCAAGCGCTCAATGCGATGCGAGAAGGGATGAGCCCGCGGGAGTCGGTGCTGGAGAGTGTGCGAACTCGGATTCGCCCAATTTTCATGACCACCGGGACGACCGTTTTGGGGTTGATGCCGCTAGTATTATTCCCCGGGGCAGGTAGCGAGCTGTATCGCGGGTTGGGCAGCGTTGTGTTGGGTGGATTGTTGGTATCGACAATCTTCACGTTGGTCTTCGTGCCCACGCTGTTTTCGCTGACCATGCGGTTGCTGGGCGATTGGCATCGCAGCGAACCGGTGCACTTTGACCAGCAAGCCCAGCAGCATGCGAAAACTCCGCCAACGCGTCAGCCTGAAGAGAGTCTGGCGGCAACTTGATTTAGCAGACGAGCAGTTTGCTGCTCACAACATGCTACATCTCTAAGTTGCGGGAATGCCGACGGCGATGGTACTTGAGGCCGGGGAAAAAGAAGCAGGCTGCGGCGATGAAGCCGAAAATCAAGTGGCTATAGCGAGGTAGCACCGCCATCAGCAGGCTGGACATCAGCAAGGCGATTGCTTGGATATAGAATGCTCCGTTGAAGATGCCCGCTTTGACCAGGAACACCATCGCCGCGAGGATCCCCAGCAGGGGCGAGAGGGTGAGCGCTTCGAGCCCCAACCACCATTCCAGTGGGAATAGCATGGCAATGCCAATCATGCTGGCCGCCCACAGGTGGGCGACTTGTCGTTCCACAAACGTCACCGGGCCCATGCGTCTGCGCAAGAACCAAAAGACGCCGGCCCATGCTCCCAGGCCAACGATCCACAGCGCCTCATAGGCCCAGCGTTGGGTCACGCCGGAAATCTCCAGCCACCAAGTTGCCGTGCAGACGACCAGCAAGACCAGGCTGTGCCACATCCACAGCATGCCCCAGTTTTCCAACACGTGGGCATGGTGTGTTTCGCGAAAGAGTCTCGCCACGACTTGACCGAATTGGCCTGATCTGGCGGCGATCGCTTCGTCTTTGAGATAGGCCTCCAGGTCATCAGCGAATTGGTCGGCCGAAGCGTAGCGTAAATCGACTGGTTTTTGCAGGCAGCGGACCACGATCATTTCTAGGTCGCGATCGAGGCCGGGCCTTAGCGCTCTGGGTGGCGGTGGATCTTGTTCCAGCACCAGCAGCATCAGTTCCACCGGCGAATCGGCCACCAGCGGCGGACGACCGGTGAGTGCGTGATAAAGGACGCAACCGAGTGAATAGATGTCCGAAGCGGGACCGACGATCATCCGCGAACCGGAAGCTTGTTCGGGAGACATATAAGCGGGCGTTCCCACGATCGCCCCGCTGCGAGTTAGCTTTGTTTCGTCACTGAATTTTTTAGCCAGCCCAAAGTCGGTGACGTGCGGCTTGCCCTGCCCGTCAATCAGAATGTTGGAGGGTTTCAGGTCGCGGTGGAGGATGCCTTGGCGGTGTGCGTAGCCAATGGCTCGCGCGGCAGCCAGCACGATCCGAGCTGCTTCGCGCTCTGGCATCGGGCCTTCGGCTAACCGATCGGCCAGGGTCTCGCCATCGATCAACTGTAAGCTAAAAAAGGGACGACCCTCGAAATCGCCGACGTCGTAGACGGCGGCGATGTTGGGGTGTTGGAGCCGCGCGGTTGCGGCTGCTTCGGCCAAAAAACGGGACAAGTCGGCTTCACTGGCCAACCGCCCACGCAAGATCATCTTCACCGCAACGGCACGCTGCAGACTGAGCTGAGTCGCTCGGAAGACGACTCCCATGCCACCGCGGCCGATCTCTTCTTCCAGGCGGTAGTCGCCGATCGTTGTCGGCAAAGTGAGTCCTCGCCAGGAACTGTCGCTGGCCGGTTGAGGGACCTCCTGCTGTGATAGTCCGGTGGCGTCGGTCACCATCACGGTCCCCCAAAGGGTCCGCAGATCGTCGGCCAAATCTGGATGGGCGGCGCAAGTGCCGTGAAAATCAATCCGCTCGCCTGAAGCCACACGGTCGGCCAAGTCGGACAGCAAATCGGCTAGCATTTGCTCGCGAACCTCCTCCGAATTCACGGCTCGCCCATCCCTTCGTATTGTTCATCAAGCAACTGGCGAAGGCGGCGAATGGCCCGCAAGTATCGCATGCTGGCAGCTGGGGGGTTGAGATCGAGCGCCGCGGCAATCTCTAAATTGGAGAGATGCTCGAAGTGTCGCATGGTGATGATCTCACGATCTTGATCGGCCAATTGGGTGATTGCATCCTCCACCCGTCGGGCGATTTCTTGCTGGGTGGCGGCGGCGGCCGGCGTGATCCCTGGGTCGCACAGCTGGATCGCCAGTTCCACGGTGGAGTGATTGGGCCCGGCGCTGGCGGCCATCGGCTGCTCGCGATCCATACTCCGTTTGGCACTCACCCGGTGGCGGCGGTAGGTGTCGATAATGTGGTCCCAGGCAATTTGACGCAGCCACAGATGAAAAGCCATATCGGGGCTTTCCAGGTACTGTCGCAGCCGTTTGCTGGCCTCGACCATTACGTCTTGGACAACATCACTGACATCGACCCGCTGTTGCACACGGCGGTCGAGACGCATCTGCACGAGCCGACGGACTGGTTGACGATGTTGCTCCAGCAAGTGATTGATTGCGCTGGCATCGCCGACTTTGGCAGAATTTAGCCAATTTTGTGTCTGTTCGTCGTCGGGCCACAATTTTTTCGACATGAACTCGTTTACTTTTTCCTGGGAACCTCGCTCCGTTTAGCCGGCGCTCGCCGAATCGCGTGCCGCGGAGAGCAGATTGCTCTGCTGTATCATACCGGCTTGCATACCGGCTGGAGCAAACAATTTGCCCACAGGGTCAGCAAAATCGGTCTCATCAGTAAAGCGGCTACCCGGCGGTCGACGATCTGGGCAGATTTTCGCAACTTCGGGGCAGCGCCGGACAGATCATCCAACTAGACTCGGTAGTTAAACCACCAAGTGGCTTCATGCGTACAGCTCAGAGAAAAGCGTGAAAAATGCCGACGCGAGAAATTTGCCGTAAAAAATGCACGGTGAACAATTCGCAGTGAAAAAACCACCTTGCCGACTGCGCTGGCAGCCTGCACGCAATCCCGTTCGCGTCTAACATCCCAATGATGCTATGAAATTTCGATTTCGCCTATTACCCGTGCTGCTAACAGCTGTCTGTTTGATGTCTGGCGGTTCGCTGGCTGTGGCGCAAACCGAGGGGGAAATTCAGGTCGAAGAGACCCGTTTTGCTCCGGGGACCGTGATCGTCGTGCCACCTTCGCCGGAGCCCGAAGAAACATTCACGGGGCCGATTTCTTTGCAGGATTTGATTGATTCGCACCCCGAAATCGCCTGGACCGACCCTGATTTTCCCGAGGGCAAGCCTTATTTTGACGCGCGAACGCGGACGCTCGTGGAAATGGCCCGCCAAGTCATTTTGCGGCGGGAAATTTATTGTTTCGAGTTCGCCTTTAAGCCGCTGCGGCAGATGGTGATGGACGTTCCTCAACCCAACGGGCGTCTGCAACGCAAGCTGATTTGGTACATGGTGTACCGCGTTCGTTACACGGGTGGTGATTTGCGGGCCGCCCAAAGCAGCGAATCCGACGCAGCGATTGATTCGCTGTTTTCGCGAATTGAAAAAGTCTCTTATGACTCCCGTCGCTTCTTCCCGCTCGTTGTGCTCTCGGATCTGGAATCGAAACAGGAATTCACCGATCGGATCATTCCCGCGGCCAAGCAACTGATCAAGACTCGCGAAAAGATCTCTGCACCGCTGTACGATAGTGTTGAAATCACAGCGGTCCCGATTCCGCGAAGCAGCGATCCGGCCGCCGAAGGCGTGTGGGGCGTGTTGACCTGGGAAGATGTCGACCCCTCGATCGACTTTTTGTCGCTCTATGTTTATGGACTCACCAACGCCTTCCAGCAGGAAAGCAAAGTGGCCGCTGCTCCTGGGAAGCGTCCCACGTTGATCAAGAAAGCTTTGCAGCTGAACTTTTATCGCCCCGGCGACGAAGTGCTGCAAACCGAAGACAGAATTCGCTTTGGCGTACCCGCTTTCACCGACGAGAGAGAGCAAGCTTATGTGCTGGAGCAGTATGGTTTGGAAAAGCGGGTTGATTACCGCTGGATATTCCGTTAAGCTTCGGAGTTGAAATACCGAACATCCGGATCAACTCCCTATTTTCAAATTTCAGACGAAAAATGGCACATAAGAAGGGTCAGGGCAGTAGCCGCAACGGACGCGACAGCAACGCCCAACGCCGTGGTGTAAAGCGGTTTGGTGGCCAAAAAGTCACCGCTGGTAGCATCATCGTTCGCCAAGTTGGCACTAAGTTTCACCCCGGCCGCAACGTCGGCATGGGAAATGACTACACATTGTTCGCACTTGTCGATGGCACCGTGCGCTTTGACCGTGAAGGTCGTCGCGTGAATATCGATTCCTTGGCGAGCTAGTTCGGCTTTCCGCCGTTCGCTTATCAATCAACCTCCGCAGCGTCGCCCGGTGAGGTGACGTTGCGTTTTTTATTGCGCACTCCATGTTTGTTGACTCCGTCAAAATTGAACTCCAAGCCGGTCGCGGTGGTGATGGCTGCATGAGTTTTCGCCGCGAAAAATATGTCGCCCGAGGTGGCCCCGATGGCGGCGATGGCGGCGATGGGGCGAGCATCATTCTGCAGGCTCGCGAGGGGGTTAATAGTTTGGCCGATTTTGTCGGCCACGGTATTTGGCGGGCCCCCAAGGGGAGTCCTGGTTCTGGCTCCGGACGGCACGGTCGCAATGCGCGCGACTTAACCTTGTACGTGCCCCCTGGCACGACGATTATCGATGCCAACGAAGGCTTTGTCATTCGCGATCTCGTTCGCGATGGTGATCAATTAGTGATCGCTCGCGGCGGCAAGGGGGGGCGGGGAAACACGCACTACAAGACCTCCACCAACCGTGCCCCGCGGGAATTCACTTTCGGGCAAGAAGGCGAGGTCCGCCAGGTCATTCTGGAGCTGAAATCGATTGCCGATGTGGGATTGGTGGGCAAGCCGAACGCGGGCAAGAGTACGCTGCTCAGCCGGCTCAGTCGTGCCCGTCCCGAAATCGCCGATTATCCGTTTACCACAAAATATCCCAATTTGGGCCAGGTCGATGTTTCGGCCGACCAGCGGTTTATTTTGGCTGATATTCCCGGCTTGATCGCCGGGGCGAGCGACGGTGTGGGGCTCGGCCACGAATTCCTCAAGCATGTGGAACGGGCTGGGATTCTGATCCATTTGGTCGAGCCGACTCCCACCGACGAGTCAGATCCGCTAGAGAATTATCAGTCGATTCGCCATGAGTTGTCGGCCTACAGCAGTGAGCTGGCTCACCGCCCCGAGATTATCGCCGTTACCAAGGCCGAACTTCCCACGGCTGGTGAAGTTGCCGAGCGGTTGCGTGTATTGGATCCGGAGAATGTTCGCCAAGTCCATTTGATCAGCGCCGTGACTGGAGAGGGGCTGAGCGAGTTGTTGCGTGAAGTTTGGACGCGGCTCTCTGAATCGCGGGAGGTTGCCAAAGCGAATGCCAGCAGCGGTTCCTCTTTCGAACTTCAGCAAGCGGCCACCACGGAAGTCAAACAACCCGTTACCAAAAAGCCTGCGAAACAAGCGGCCAGGCGGCCACCACATTTGTCGGGCCCCACAGCACAGTTATCCGAGGAGAATCCTCCCTCGCGATATCAGGACCCTGAGGATAGCACCCCGTGAGTTCGCCGCCGCTGATCGCCGTCGATATCGGCAATTCTACCGTCAAGGTTGGGATGTTGGCCCCGACCCCGATTGCCGGACCGAATGACCAGGGGGGGGCGACCAGTTTTGCTGCGCACGAAGCGAGCGAGCTCGAACTACGCTCTTGCCAACTCTCCCTAACGTCCACTTCGCACGACCACGATTGGCTCAGCAATCTGCTATCAACGGTCGACAATTGGTTGCTCGGTCCCGAGCTGCGTGACGTCCGGCCGATTTCCAGCACGCCCACTCGCGAGAACCTCTCTCCCGCCTCCCGACCAGCCGCGCGTTGGTTTGTGGCCAGCGTGAATCAACCAATCGCCACGCTGCTGCGACAACAACTCTTTACAACCCACTCCACCGATGTCTGGAAATTACTGACTCGTCGTGATGTGGAGTTGGATCTCGACGTGCGTCATCCGGATGCGGTCGGGATCGATCGTTTGATCGGCGGCAAGGGCGCTTTGAAGTTTGCCAGCGACGGTGATGTGATCTTGGTCGATGCGGGTTCCGCGGTGACCATCGACCTGCTCCGCGAAAATCGGTTTTTAGGCGGCGCGATTCTTCCCGGTCTGCGATTACAGCTCGATGTACTTAACCGTTCAACGGCCCAATTACCGCTGGTCGACCCCGCGCTGCAGCAGCAAGTTGCACGCGCTCAACTAGAATTGCCCGGCCGCGACACCTCGGCGGCGATGCGGAGCGGCGTGCTGCTGGGACTGGCCGGCGGCATCGACCGGATCGTATATGAATATGGTGAGCAGTGTGGGAAAACACCCGCCCTGGTGCTGACCGGCGGTGATGCCCTGCCCCTCTCCCGCTTGATTCGACATCGTTGCCTGGTTGAAGAAAAATTGGTTTTAAAGACCATTCTGCGCATTGCCGCTGGCGGGCGGGTAAAATAACGTGGCGGCGAGCGGCTGCTAACTATCCGCCGCCGTTCGATTTTGCTTGTTCTGGGCCGGCAGAATTGTCAGGCACATCGGACCTTTGCAGGGAGAGCCTCGAATGTCAGCCGACCCACTTGCCAATCTGCTGCCCGCAGCCGACCCGTTGGCTCCCTTCGTACCTATCAACCCGCCGCCGCTGCCGGTATCGGTTTCTGCTCCCGAGATCCCGCAACTCGAGATCGTTACGGAGACGACTTCCCCAGGCGAAATAATTCAGCCAGGTGTGGTTGCTCCGATGTTTGCCGCGGCCGATCTGGCTACGCTGGCCAACACCAGCGGCGGGCCGGAGGAAACTCGCGTTCGCCGGCGGAAGTCGCGATCACTGGCAGGGCCCTTGATGGGGTTGTTCGTAATTTCCTTGATCGCTGGCGTCGGTGCTTGCGCCTACATCCTGGCTAATGGATATCGGTTAACTTCCGATGGACGCGTGATTGCTGGCGGAGATGACGCGGCTGCGAAACGAGTGATCAATCAGCCCCGGCAAACTGGGAACGCTGACGCCGTTAGAGCGCCGGTTGATCGGGTGATGGGGCCTGCCGCGACGGCTAACAAACCGACTGCCGGGGCGCCGCCAGCGGCTTCAAATCAGCCGAGCAACAGTTCCCTGCCGGCGATCCCCGCTGAGCCACTCGCTGAGCCAGATCCTGCCCAGCCCAGCATGGAACCAGAGCCCAGCATGGAGCCAGAGCCCAGCATGGAGCCGGAACCTAGCATGGAGCCGGAACCTAGCATGGAGCCGGAATCTGCCGCCGCTAACGACCCGACTCCCGTCCCCGCTACGGAACTGCAGCCCACTCCAGAGCCGCAGTCCCAGCCCGCTGAGCAATCCACAGCGGAGATGTCTGCCTTGCTGGGGAACGTGACCCAAGCGTTGCGGGCTGGCGAGTTGCCTGCTGCCAGTCAAGCGATATCGCAAATCGAATTGTCAACGTTGAGTCCTGCTGGGAAAGAACAGTTGCAGCGATATGGGCTGTTAGTTGAGTTGGCGGAGCACTACACCGAGGGGATTCGCCGGGGGATGACCAAGCTGCGAGCGACGGAAACGTTTGAATTGGCTCCCGGTCTGGAAGTCCTGGTTGTGGAATCATCGGCCGAGCGAATCAGCCTCAGGCTGAACGGTCGTATCAAGTCCTATATACTGCCAGCACTGCCACTGGTGTTAGCTCACCGGTTGGCCGACTTTGGACTTCCCGCCGACGACCCGGTTGCCAAGGCGGGGCGTGCCGCATTCCAATCATTATGGCCCCGTTCCACGGTTGGTCATCGCTTGCAAGCGTTCGGTTGGTGGAATGAGTTATCAAATAGTCAATCAGAAGTCGACGTCACGGGATTGGAAGCGATCATCCGAGAGCTGTTCGACATACCTCCCACGGAATGAGTTGAGTTTTGGAATTATCGTTTGTCGACGACGCACGTCATACGTTGGAACATTTGATTCGTTTCGCCAGTCCCAGCCATGCCTCGAACGAGCCGATTACGGGCTGGGTTGAGCATCGTCTGCAGGAGTTGGGATTTGAAACCGAGCTGGTTTCTTATACCGATGCCTCGGGTGCGCGAAAGTGCAATGTGTTGGGTTATCGGGCTGGTCAGGCAACGGCGGCGGTGCGCCCCGATGCGGCTCCGATTCCTCCCAGCGGTGGGTTGGCCTATTTTGCCCACACCGATGTCGTTCCCGCGGATGATTGGGAAGCACCGGGTGGGCCTTTCGATCCTGAAATCCATGACGGTCGGCTCTACGGCCGCGGCTCGTGTGACATGAAAGGTTCCCTCGCCGCGATGTTGGCTGCGGTCAGGCGGATTCCCGTGGAGGAGCAAATCGCCCCGCTGTGGATCGTCTGCACAGCTGACGAAGAGGTTGGATTCCTCGGTGCCAAGCAAGTCCGCGATAACTCCAAATTTTTTCGCACGATGGTGGCTGGGCAACCTGTTGGCATTGTCGGTGAACCGACTCGCCTGAATGTGGTGCACGCTCATAAAGGGATTACCGGTTTCAAGCTGACCAGTCGGGGGCGCGCCGCCCACAGCAGCACCAGTGAAGGCCGCAACGCGAATTTGGCTATGGTGCCCTTGTTGGTCGAACTGCTGGAAATTGACCAGGCCACGCAAACCGACCCGGCGCTCCGTGATGAGCGATTCGAGCCACCCACGCTGTCATGGAATTTTGGCGTTTCCGATGGAGCGAGCGCCGTCAACGTGACGCCGGGGCAGTCTAAAGCTTGGGGTAGCTTGCGGCCGATGCCCACGATCGATGGTCTACCACTGATCGAACGCGTGCGGCACAAAGCTCAAACGCTCGGCATCCTGTTTGAAGAATATCACGGGGGTGGTTATCTGTGGGTCGAACCTGACCATCCCTGGGTCCAGCAAATGTGTAAGCTGGCTGGCGTTCCGCAACCAAAGACAGCCAGTTATTGCACCGATGCGGGCCAGTTCACCGAGCTTGACTCATTGGTCGTCTGTGGGCCGGGCGACATCGCTCAAGCACACACCACCGATGAATACATCGAACTCGATCAACTCTCCGCCGGTGTTGATCTTTATGAACGCGTGATCCGGGCTGTCTGCTGTAAGGAGAGCTGATCGGTTACAATGTGACCGCTGCCAGGTTCCACGGCTGAGATAACCGAAAGAGAAACCAGTTCCATCATGCCACCGTCAACCGCCGCCACCGAACTGCTCTCGCCCGAGTTGCTAGCTCGCTTAGAACGCTTGGAGCTCGTTTCTCGAAGGGTCTTTCGGGGGCGCCTCAAGGGCGAGCGACGTAGCAAACGTAAAGGCCAAAGCGTTGAATTTGCCGACTTTCGCAATTACACCCTGGGAGACGACTTGCGGTTTATCGACTGGAATCTTTATGCCAGACTCGATCGCTTGTTCCTCAAACTTTTTCTCGAAGAAGAAGATCTTCACTTTTACACTTTGATTGACGCCAGCGCGTCGATGGGATTTGGCAGCCCCACCAAGCTGCACGTCGCCAAACAGCTCGCCGCCGCCTTGGGGTATGTCGGGTTGTGCCGTGCTGACCGCGTTAAGGTTTCCGCCTTGGGACCGCCGGCGGGTTCGGCTCCCGTGCTGCGTGGTAGATCTTCCATGTGGCGGATGATCGATTATC
This sequence comes from Kothea flammea, assembly GCF_052161645.1. Classification (GTDB taxonomy): domain Bacteria; phylum Planctomycetota; class Planctomycetia; order Pirellulales; family Pirellulaceae; genus Laterigemmans. The sequence continues at coordinate 7,290,137 of NZ_CP197414.1, read as the reverse complement.
TCAATAACATCGAGCCGATTCATAACGTCTCTTTGGCGGAAGGGGTCAAGGATTTTTGCTTGCGGAGTCCCGGCAACGGAGTCGTGCTGCTGATCACCGACTTGATGGATAAAGCGGGCTATGAATCGGCGCTGCGAATGCTGGTGGGACGACGGATGGATGTGTTTTTATTACATCTGCTGGCCCCCGAAGAACTCGATCCGCCGCTCAGCGGCGACATTAAGCTGGTTGATGTCGAAGATGGTGATTTAGCGGAGATTACCGTCAGCCGGATATTGCTGAAGCGTTATCGTGAGACGTTGGCCTCGTTCATCGAACAGGCAAAGACCTTTTGCGCGCGACGGGGCGTGACCTATCTGCGGCTCCGCAGTGACGAACCGGTCGACCGGATGGTGACCAGCTATCTCAGAACGCACGGGGTGGTGCGATGAATTTCATTCCCGCTCTGCCTAACTGGGGGCTCTATCTGCTGGGGTTAATTCCGCTGGGGATCGTGCTGCTGTATTTCCTCAAATTGCGGAGGCAGCCGCTGACGGTACCGAGCACTTTTTTGTGGCAACGCACCATCGAAGATCTGCATGTCAATAGTTTGATCCAGCGGTTGCGAAACAATCTGTTGTTAATCTTACAGTTGCTGTTCATGCTGTTGTTGCTGCTCGCCGTGTTGCGCCCCGGTTGGCAAGGTGAAAACAGTGCCGGTCGACGCATCATCTTCTTGCTCGATGCTTCGGCCAGCATGGCGGCTACTGATATGCAAGCGGGGCGATCACGGTTCGCCCATGCGCAAGATAAGATTGTTGAACAAATCGCCGCCATGGGTAGCGATGACCAAGCGATGCTGATCGCCTTTAGTGATCGCGCCGACATCTTGCAAGAATTCACGAATGACCAATCGAGATTGACAACTGCGGTTAAAGCGGCGGAAGTCAGCTCTCGGGCGACCGACATGGGTGAAGCCTTGCGGGCGGCGGCTGGTTTGGCAAATCCCAATCGCACCAGCCAAGCGGGCGATGTGAACGACGTGCAGGTTGCCGATGCGGCCCCGGCCGACTTGCTGATCTACTCCGATGGCCGCATGGATCAGCTCAATGATTTTAGTTTGGGCAACCTCTCGCCAACCTATCACATGATCGGGTCACGTGAGAGTCAAAATGTGGCCATCGTCGCTTTCCATGCCGAACGAAATGTTGAGCAACCAGACCGCTTGCAAGTGTTTGCTCAATTGGCCAACTTTGGCGAGCGGACCATGGATGTTGTCGCTTCCCTGACGATGAATGGTGAATTGATCGAAGCTGCTTCGGTCACCCTGACGGCCGGTGATCAGCAGGGGCTGCCCTTTACCATCGAGGCGGCCGATGCCAGCGAGCTGACGTTGACGCTCGAGGGTAGCGACGGCAAACCACTGGCCGATGATTTGCAGGTGGATAACGTTGCCTTTGCCGCCTTGGCTCCCGCTCGCGACGTTAGCGTCTTATTAATTACACCGGGCAACACCGCGCTCGAATTGGCACTGGGGACCCAGCAAGCGACCAAGCTGGGGATCGCCGAAGTTCGCGCGCCAGATTATTTGCAGAGCGAACAATATCAACAACGTGTCGCCAGCGGTCGCGACGACTTGATCATCTATGACCGCTGTTCCCCGGCAACGATGCCGCCGGCGAATACCTTTTTCATCGGCGCGGTTCCGCCGGGCGAATGGCAGCAAGGAGAATTAACGGGTCCAATCTTGCCGATCGATATCGATCGCACCCATCCAATTATGCGATACCTTGAGCTGTTTTCGCTGAGGATCGTCGAGGGCTACTCGCTCACGGCTCCTCGCGGAGCGACGACATTGATTAGCGCTGATGTGGGGCCCGTATTGGCGATCGCCCCCCGCGACGGTCTGCAAGATCTGGTGATGGGCTTTGAAATCATTAGTGAAATGGAGGATGGCGCCACCTCTTTCAACACCGACTGGCCAGTGCAACGGAGTTGGCCTGTGTTTGTCTTTAACGCGATGCGGTTTTTGGGTGGGGCGATCGATACCAGCGGCGCGACCACTGTCCGTCCCGGCGAAACGGTTCCGCTGCGAGTTGACAATCGCCTGCGTGCGGTGCGAGTTGAAAATCCCCGTGGCGACCGCGAAACGCTCAGCGTCGGACCAGCCGGCAGTGCGCCTTTCGCCGATACCGACCGCACGGGTCTCTATCGCGTCACTCCAGTTGAAGAAGAGGACGTACTCAGCCTGTTCACCGTCAATCTTTTTGATTTGCGCGAAAGCGAGATCACTCCGCAGGAATCGATTGAACTTGGCTATGAAACGATCGAAGGCACGATCGTAGCGACTCCGCAGCGCAGCGAAGCGTGGCGCTGGTTGCTGCTGGGATGCTTGGGCATCCTGGCAACTGAGTGGCTGATTTTTAACCGTCGCCTGCTTTAGCGTGCCAAGTGGCGACGATTAAGTTTTGCTGCGCTGGTGTCTGGCCTTTGGGCGATCCGGATTGCGCTTGGTCAGCTGAAGCCGGTACACCAGCGCAATTTAACTCACAACCTCACTTTCCCCCGTTACCTTGTTTCTGGTCGTGCATCCAGTTGTGAAGTACAATCGACGCGTCGCGCTAGTCCACCTACGGTCCACTCATTTCGACGATCGCTATGTCTTCTGCTTCAAATGCCAAGCCTCAGCCCGAACCGACTTGGGCAGTTGCACATCTGTTTCCGCCGCAGGGGCAGTGGTCGGAGAATGACTTTTATGCGTTGCATGGCAATCGCATGATTGAGCTTATTGACGGAAACCTAGATGTCCTGCCGATGCCCACATGGTTGCACCAGTTGATTGTAAAGTTTTTGGTGCGCGCTGTTGAAGTCGCTTCAGCGGGCGTCGGGGAAGTGCTGGATGCACCACTGCCGATTCGGCTTTTCGAAAAGAACATTCGTGAGCCCGATGTGATGTATTTCGCCCCAGGCAGCGAACCGAAAGACCCGCGTGGGTACCCGACCCATGTTGACCTTGCGATGGAAGTCGTCAGCGAAGGGGCCGAGGCAGCGAAACGGGATTATGAAGACAAACGCCGAGACTACGCTCGAGCGGGCATCCCCGAATACTGGATCGTCGACCCTGAGCAGCAACGCATCACGGTTTTGGTGCTCGACAAAACCACCTATCGACTGCATGGCGAATTTACTGCCGGCCAAACCGCTTCGGGCGTTTTGCTACCCACACTTGAAATCGAGGTGTCGCGAGTGATGCAACTGGGGACGACTAGCTAGAAAGGGTCAACCTCGAATGGCTGATTTCTAGCCGCCGTCGGCTGTGTTGCGGTTAGTTCAGCGAGCCAAATAATTCAACGTGTAATAGGCTTCGGGATGTAGTAGCGGTTGATCCGCTTCGTTGCGCACGCCGCTGGCGTTCAGTTCGTGCACATGCCCACGTTGCAGCCCATCGACCAGCAGCCGTACTCGGCGGTTGTCATCATACAATTCAATGGCAGTGATCGTTGGTTGCGTGTGATCGACTTCGGGGCTGCCATATTGCTCGCGGTAAATGTATGTGTAAGTTTGTAATGAATAACTATCGAGTTTTTGTGCTGACTGCGGATCGACCGGCTCGGTCATGACCAAATCAAAGCCACCTTTGATGGCTCGCATTTCGAGGATTTCAAAGGGAACTTTGCCAGTCCAATTAACACGCTGTAACGCAAACTCTCGCGGGCCGCGGGAGCCCCAGCCTCGATTTGTGCCACCCACAAACATCGCGCCGCTGGGATCCATTTCGACGGCCACGCTGCCCGAAGCGAAACCGGAGAGAAAGGGGAAACAGGCTCCCTGGTAATGTCCCTCGACCTTTTCCAAAAAGACTCGCATCAGCGTCGAATTCGATTGATCAGCAACAAATAGTTGATTTTCAAAGGGGCCGAACTTGCCATCACTGGTGTCGCAGGCGACGCCAGATGCCGATTTACCCATCTTGTCATAAGGGAACATGACGGCCGTCGGTTCCAGCTCGGGTAGGCGATCCGCTTCGATCATCATGCGGCTGTTATCGTTGGGCGTTTCGGGTTGCTCGCCCAGCGTTTCCGCCGCCAATTCGTACCAGCGGAAACCACCGGGATGCCCCATGAATTTACCTGGAACCAAATGTTTGAGTCCACAAGTGCCGTTCCAAGGGCCTTGGTTGTCGGTGTAAAAGACATCGCCCGTGGCGTTAAAGCCAATGCCTCCGGGAGAGCGAATGCCACTCGAGGTGGGCGTGACCGTGCCGTCGGCGCTCACTCGCAAGCACCAGCCGCGATAGGGCACGCTGCTGCCAAACGATCCGGTCAGGCAGAGCACCACCCACTGGTTGCCATCTTTGTCAAACTTGGAACCAAAAGCATATTCATGGTAGTCACCACTGATCTCCCAACCTTTGGCGACGACTTCGAATTGATCGGCCAACCCATCACCGTCGTTGTCGCGGATGCGTGAAATATCTGGCCGTTGGGTGACGTACAACCAACCATCTCGCAGGGCTAAACCGAGTGGCTCGTGTAAGCCCTCGGCAAAGCGGCTGAATTGCTCGGCCTTGACCTCATCGGCCAGCGGTTGCTCGACCAGCCAAATTTCCCCACGTCGCGTGGCCACGGCCAGCCGACCATCTTCCAGTGGTTGCAAGGCGCCCACCTCAAGCACTTCTCCGGCGGGCAGCTCAAAGGTGGTCAGTTTGTAATAGTCGGCTTCCTGAGCTTGTTGGGCAAAGCCACTTGAGATAGCCAACAGGCTGCAAACCAAACTTGTGATAATCAAATTAGCTTTCATGGGATCAGACCGTGGTACAGCAAATGAATATGATGATGAACGTCTACCAGCGATAAGTAAATTCCACAGACGCTTCATCGCTATTGCCCAGCGAAGTTCGCAACTCTTGCTTACCAGACCCTTCCACCAATTGCACATCGGGAGTCGATAGCTCCAAAGTGAATTGGTCGTTCACTCGATAGCTGGTGGGGGTGAGACGTTCGATTTGACCACTGGCTAACCGCACAATGACCAGCCCCGTGGACTTGGAGTCGAGCGATCTCTTGACGTCGAGACGACGGGTGAGTGACTTGGCTCCCGTCTCGGTATCAGCAGTCGGTAGATAGGTCTCAAGAATTTCGGCCGAGCCCGTCTGATAACGAAAACTGGGTCGGCCCGCCGCGTCGAGCGCATAGCCGAGGAAACGTTGGCCTGCAGCGGATGAGTCAGCAGCCTGCTGCTCGGCGTTTGGCCAGGGGGCTGTCACTGAGGCCAAGATTGCCACCGGTGCCGATTGTTCGATTGTCAGCACGGCATCTCCCAACGGTCCCAATCTCCCCGGACCGCGACCTCGCCAATGGAGCGATGCGTCGAGAAATTGGTTTTGCCAAATTTTGGCCAACGCCAAACGATCTGCGTCCCAAGCGATGTGGACTTGCTCGGGATATCCCACAGCAATGCCCCGGGCACTCATGTCGGTGAGGAAATTGCGATAGATGATCGGCCGTTCGCTGGGGACTAGCTCGATCGCACCGGGGCGCAGTCCGCTGGGGATTTTCCGGGGATCACCTTCCAGCAAAAATTGCCACATGGCTTCGATCTGATAGGCCGGATCGCCGTCGGCAATCTTTGTTAACACACTCTTGCCCTCAGGAAAGCTGGCCGGCATCCGTGTTCCCGGACGATATGTTTGTGGGTTCAGCATGTAGCGATGGAACCAATCACGTCGCAGCCGTTTGGGCATCTCCAACATATCGATGGCTTGAATGCCCGGTGTTCCTTCACCACCGTAGGTGTGACATTTAATGCAAGCTAATCCTTCGTTACCGACCAGTTCGCGGCCATCAGCCAACCAGCGATGCGTGGGTTGTGAGGCGACGTCGGGCAATTCGCTCGATTGGCGATCTTGCTTGTTCAAACGTTGGTGCAACAGCTTCATCCGCTCGTACCCGAAAGCTGGCATCCGCGTCAGCATGTAGGGGCGTTGATTGGCACCCGCATCGAGTACTTTGGCAAAATACTCATCTTTCAATTTGTCACCAACTCCGGTGAGCGGTGGCGGCACGCGTCCTTCGTCTCCCATTTCGGGAGTCGTCGTTTGAAAGATCTGGTTGCGGGCTAATTCGGGCCCACCGATACCGTCCCGCATGTGACAGGCATAGCAGTTAGCGGCGGTTAAGGTGAGCTGAATCAAGTTCTCTCGCTCCCGCTGCGGCGGTCGCGCGGTGATCGCAGCTTGTAAGGAATTTCGCTGAGCCGTGGTCAGCGCGTACTGTGGCAAACTGGCTGGCACTTGCTCGGCCAAACAGCCCTGCTGTGGTTGCAGCTGCCGCCAAGGCTTGGCGGTTAGACTTGCCTCGATCGCTTGTCCCGCCGGTTCAAACACGTGGCAGTTGGCGCAGCCGAGCGAGCTGAATAGTCGCTCGCCTTCCAGTTTGAGGGCTGGGTCGGCGACGAATGTTTGGGGCACTAGTTGTCGTTGCAAATCACCTTCGGGATCCTGGGTGACCAGCGTGCTGATCGCCATTCGCGGCAAGTCGGGACCGGCAATTTCCAACGTCAGTCGCTCTTCACCACCACCTTCAAAATATTCGACTCGCAAACGGTGCACGCCGGTTGTCAGCTCGATATCGCCGCTAACTTGTTGATAGGGATGGACGCCATCGACACGTACCACTTCGCGGGCGTCGACCAATACCCGACTGCCGTCATCGCTGCCGATGGTGAGCGTATATTTGCCTGCTTTAATGATTGGCAAATAGGCTTCGTAAACCGCCCCAAATTGATTGAGCGGTGAGATCCCGGCGAAACTCAAGCCGGCAACGACCTCCGCCTCCGCGACTGGTTGCAGCTTGTCAAAATCGGGCAGCGAGTCCCAGTTGCCACGATAGACGGTGCGGGAAAACTGTTGGGCGCCCGGCACCAAGACAACATCTCGCAGCAAATAAGTCGCCACGTCACGCGCTTCCATGGGATCGGCAACCAATCTGGGCATGCGACCATCGGGGCGAGTGGCGTGTGGATTTTGTAGGAATGCAGCCAGCGAATCGAGCGTATATTTTTCGCTCAGGGGTCCCAAGGGGACGTTGGTCGCATTCGGTGTCTGCCAATCATTCTGGGGCGCGTGACAGGCCACGCAACCGATGGAATGGTAGAGCTTCTCGCCACGTTCGGCTCCGCTCGCGTCGCCGGAACGATCTAACATCGTTTCGCTGGTGTCTGACAGAATGAGATAGCTGGCAATCGCTTGACTGATCCGCTCGCGTTCGTCGGCCGCTACCGTATCGAGTACCGAGGGCATGGTAGTGCCCGGTTTGGCAGCGTGCGGATCATGAATCCAACGAACGAGGAAATCAGCACGCACGCGACCGCCAATGCCGTTGAGCACTGGCCCGACGGCTGGCTCCCAAACTCGTTCGCGACCCTCGTGACAGTTGAGACATCCCAGTCCCTCGGCCAACACTTGGCCGCCGTCGATCAAGCTTCGGTCGTTTAGGTCTGCGCCGAGCGCGGTGGCTGCGTAGAACCGTTCGTAGCCGGGAATCAAAGGCCGCTTGGAATCTTGCTCGGCATCGCGAGGCATGACCCAGATGTTGCGAAAGCGGACCGGGTTGCCATGGTCTTGCAGATAGATTGGACCGGGAGTGGGACCTTCCGCTCGCGGTGCGGCGGTGGTTGTCTTGGGGAGCACCACGTTGCTGTGAATTAAGATTCCGTTGAGCCGCACCGTGACCGTAGCGTTGGCGGTTTTCTTGCCCGCCCCATCATACCTTGCGGCGGTGAATTCAACGTCATACGTTTGCCAACTGAGCGGTGGCAGGCAAGCATTCAGGTCGGGACGGCGGATCGAATAGATGCCCCCCGCTTCGTTGTCCAAGCCCTCCAGACCGAATGAGTCGAGGATTTGCGTCTCATAACGCGCTTGATGATAGAGTCCGCTGTTGCCACGTTGTTGGCCGGCAGCGGTTGGTTGATAGGGAGTGCGAAATTCTAAGTGAATGGTGTAATCGCCAAATTGCTGACGACTGGTTGCCCCCTGCATCAGCAGTCCATCGGCAGTGCGGCGGGCGCCCGCTTCCCAGTTCTCCATCGATGCTTCGCTACCATCAAACAGCACGACCGCGCCGGGCGGAGGTTGGGCGCCCAGCGTGGGGCTTTTTCGTTCCATTTTCGTCAGCCCCATCGAATCGGCTAACTCCGTTACCAAGTCAGCATCACCGTCGAGGCGTTGCGGTGCCGCGCCGGTCCAGCCAGCTCCCGGCAAGCCACCTTCGTAAATGACCAACTGGAACTCGCCATCCCCGATTGCCACCACTTGGATTGCCTTGCCGTTGCCAGCATATTCGCCCTGGACTTGAAAGTCAGGATCCTCGGCCGCCGCTTCCGGCGTGGCAAAGACCTGGGCTCGGCCGATGGTGGTCAGTTGCAAGCTGAACGCCACCAGCAGCAAGAAGGCGAGACCCGCGGGGCTGGATTGGCAGCGACGTGTGGGTCGCAACGAAGACAGGAGATGTCGTCGCATGGTGGGGGACTTCTGCAGGAGGGAGGATAAGCTAGCGGGCGATTTCGGCGAGTTGAAGTTTAGTCAACGATTTGATGCCCTGCCGAGCGAGTTGCAATAATTTAGCCAAATCGTCGTCATCGAAGGTGGCTTCTTCGCCCGTCCCTTGAATTTCGACAAAACGGCCACCGCCGGTCATCACGACATTCATGTCGACGTCGGCCGCTACATCTAAAGGATAATCTAAGTCCAACCAGATTTCTCCTTTGACGCTGCCCACGCTGACAGCCGCCACGCTATCGATCAACGGACTGCCGGGGCCGATCGTAAGCTCGGGGAAATCTGTCTTGATCGCGTCGTACAGCGCCAGCCAACCACCCGTGATGGCGGCGGTGCGGGTGCCACCATCGGCCTGCAAGACGTCACAATCAACGGTGATCATGCGTTCGCCTAAGGCTTGCAAATCAACGATTGCTCGCAAGCTACGGCCGATCAACCGCTGGATTTCCGTTGTTCGTCCGTCAACCTTGCCGCTGCGGTCCCGTTGTTTGCGTTGCGGCGTGCTGCCGGGCAGCATGCTGTACTCAGCCGTCACCCAACCTTTGCCTTTTCCTTCCATCCAGGGTGGCACACGGGCTTCCACGCTGGCTGTACAGAGCACCACCGTATCGCCGCAGCGATATAGCACGCTGCCGGGGGCGGCAGAATAATAGTTGCGAGTGATCGAAATTTCTCGCAATTGATCATGGGGCCGGAACATTACGGTCTTGAGGGGCTAATAGTTGAGGAGTCAAAAAGTTTAACGGGGCATTCACTAGCAGTGCATTCGCCAGCAGGGCTAATCGCTAGCAGGCATCGTTTTCGGGAACGGGCAGACGCGTTGAATCGGGTTCCGCAGCCCCCACGTTGGCTTCCACCCAACCACGATTCAACAACCAGACCAATAACCCTTTCTGCGCGTGCATGCGGTTGGCCGCTTGTTGGATAATGCGACTGTGAGGACCATCCATTACTTCGGAAGTGATCTCCTCGCCACGAATAGCTGGTAAACAATGCAGGATGATGACCTCTTTGGGAGCGGCCGCGACGAGTTGTTGATTAATCTGATAATCGGCAAAGACTTGTCGCCGCTGTTCCCGCTCGGCTTCTTGTCCCATGCTGGTCCAGACATCGGTATAGATCGCGTCAGCGTCGGCGGCGGCGGCCAACGGGTCGTTGGTCATTTCCAACTTGGCGGCCGGATAGGCTTGTTTAACTTGCGACCACCAGTCGTCATCTATTTCATAACCAACAGGGCAAGCGAGCGTGAAACGCATCTCCAACATGGCGCAAATCAAAGCCATGCTGCGGGCCACGTTATTGCCGTCACCGACGAATAACATATGCCGCCCGGGCAAACAACCAAAAGCCTGTTGGACCGTAAGCACATCGGCCATCGCTTGGCAAGGATGGCACAGGTCGGTCAAACCATTGATCACCGAAAGGGTGTTGAACTGAGCTAGATCGGTCACGCGCTTGTGCGATTTTGTACGGCACACCACGGCATCCAGGAATTGCCCCAGCACGTTGGCGAAGTCGGCGACTGACTCCCGCTTGCCCCACCCCACATCGTCGCCCAGAAAGAGGCTGCTGCCGCCCAGCTGCGCCATCCCGGCTTCAAAACTGACACGTGTTCGCAAGCTCGGTTTTTCAAACAGCAGACCGATGCAGCGATTTTGCAGCAAGCTGGGCCGTTCGCCCTGAGCATGCAGATCACAAAGATATTGTCCGGTCTTTAAAACTTGACGCAACTCTGCCGGAGTCAACTCAAATAAAGTGACGAGGTGTCGCAGGCCGTTCATCGGCGATTCGTCCGGGATGGGAGTAGGAAAGAAAATAGTAACGTGTGAAAAAAGGCTTCGATAACCTTTTTTATGTCAGGAACTTGACCCGAGGGTGATATGCCGGCTGGCTCAGCTTTCGACCGCGTGCTGCCCGGCAGCCTCAAATGCTTGTTGCAATATCTCCAGCCCCTGGTCGGCAGCCTGTTTGCTGAGATTCATTGCCGGCAGCAATCGTAACACGGTACCTTGCGTGCAATTGATTAACAAACCACGCCGCAGGCAATCTTCCACGATCGGACTACCATCGATATCCAACTCAATACCAATCATCACACCGGCGGAGCGAACTTCGCGAATGAAATCAAAATCGCTGGCCATTTGTTGCAGCGCCGTTGTCAGGTGCTCACCCAACTCGCTGGCGGAGGCTAACAGGCCTTCCTCTTCGATCGTTTCGATCATCGCGATACCGGCCGCCGCGGCGATTGGATTCCCGCCAAAAGTGGCCGCGTGCATTCCCGGTTTGAGGCTGTCGGCGACTTCGGGACGTGCCAGCAGGGCACCGCCGGCAATCCCCGCGCAGAGCGATTTTGCCAGCGTCATGATATCGGGTTGAACGTCGAAGTATTGATGCGCAAACCAAGTTCCCGTCCGTCCGCACCCCGTTTGCACTTCGTCGAAAATCAATAACAGCTCGTGTTGGTCCGCCAGCTCCCGCAGTCCGGCCAAGAATCCTGCCGGCGGCATCCGCACGCCCCCTTCACCTTGAATGGGTTCGATCATGATCGCCGCGGTGGTCTCATCGATCGCTTGCCGAACGGCCGCGAGATCGCCCAGCGGGCAGTAGGCAAATCCAGCCATCAGCGGTCCCAAGCCTTCGTGATATTTAGGCTGCGCCGTGGCCGTTAGACTTCCCAAAGTGCGACCGTGGAATCCACCGGTGAAAGTGATGATCTTATAACGATCGGGCGGCGTATGCAGACGCGCCAGTTTGATCGCCGCCTCGTTGGCCTCGGTGCCGCTGTTGCAAAAGAAGGCTTGGGCGGCAAACTCGGTGCGTTGGCTGAGCAGCTCGGCCCAAATACCTTGTTGCTCCATATACCAAGTGTTGGGTACATGGATTAACTTGGCGACTTGCTCCTGCACCGCTTGGACTACTTTCGCTGGGCAATGCCCCAGCAGATTGCATCCCCAACCGGGAAAAAAATCTAAGTACTCGCGACCATCGCTATCCCAAACGGTCGAGCCTTCGCCGCGCACCAAGGCTACCGGATAGCGGCGATAATTGCCAATCACGAACTTTTCGAATCGCTCAATCGTGGCAGCGGTCGATGGCGACACTGGATTGGTTGCGGGTGAACTGGACGAACTGGTCATAGTTTAACGTTTCAGCCGCGAGCGACGGTAAAGGGAATAGAGAAACTATCCGCATACCGCTGATGCCGCTTTGGCGCCCGCCGCGGTTTTCTGTCGGTTTTCGGATACGTTGATAATAACAACTGGAATACGGCCGCGTTCGCTAAATCGGGATGTTTGCCCGATCGTCACGCACGATCTCGGTACCCACGCCGCTGGTCGTGAAAATCTCCAACAGCAGCGAGTGGCGAAGTCGTCCGTCGATGATGTGAACTTTTCCGACTCCCCGCCCGAGCGTCTCCAAACAGGCTTCCACTTTGGGAATCATACCAGCTCCGATCGCACCGTCGTCAATCAATTGGCGGGCGGCCGAAGCTGTCAGCGAATGGATGATCGAGGCGGGGTCGTCGACGTCGCGGCGAACTCCGTTAATGTCACTGAGAAAGATTAGTTTATCCGCGCCGAGCGCTTGGGCGACCGCCATCGCGGCCGTGTCGGCGTTCACGTTTAGCGGCTGGCCATTGGCGTCTTCACACATCGAGGGGATCACGGGAACCTGGTTCGTGTAGGCGAGACCCTCGATGGGATGGCGCTCCACGCGGCTGACTTCACCGACAAAGCCAATGTCGTCCCCGGCGATCGTGATCTTCTCGCCAAACAAGACATTGTTACCGGCGGCGAAGTTCAGGTTCATGGCGCGACCGCCGAGTTGCTCAATCATTTGGGTGATCGATTCGTTCAGCTCGGTCGCTAACACTCGCTCCACCACTTTCAGCGTGGCCGCGTCAGTCACTCGGCGACCGCGGACAAAGCGAGGTTCGATCTGTTCCGCGGCCAAGGCGCGATTGATCGCCTTGCCGCCACCGTGCACAATGACTGGTTGTAGACCGACCGATTCCATAAAAATCACATCCAGCAGGATGTGGCGGAGGGCGTCCTCGTCGTCTAAAACACTGCCTCCCAGCTTGATGACGGTCGTCTTACCTCGAAATCGACGGATCCAGCCCATCGCTTCGATTAGAATGTCGGCTTTGGCAATCGCTTCGTCCAAAGTTGACTCACTCCACGGATTTTGCGGTTAAAAACTAATCAGGCTAGGCAGCGCAGGGGAGATCTGTCAATCCAACTGACCCGCAAATTAATTTTGCCATTTGATCTGCCGCTTCCAATTCGGCCCCCGCGATTCCCAGGAGAAACTGTTTGTGATTGGTTCCATTTTGTTTATCGGTGGGGGCAGGATGTCGCGGGCAATGGCCGAAGGGATCGTTGCCAGCGGATTGATTTCGCCGGATGGGCTGCGGGTGGCTGACCACAATCCCCAGTCACGCCAGTGGTGGTCCCAGCGTTTTCCCGAAACACCCTGCTTTGCCTCCGCCGCAGAGGCCGAGCAGGCGTTGCCAGTGGCGGCTGAGGATTTGGTCGTGCTGGCGGTCAAGCCTCAACACCTCAGCGACTGTATTTCCTCTTTTCGGCAGAAATTCCCCGCCGCTTGGCAGCAATCGCTAGTCGTTTCGGTGGCCGCGGGGGTCGATTTGGACTTTTTGACCGGCAAATTGGGCTCCCAGCGAGTGGCTCGCGTGATGCCAAACACGCCAGCCTTGGTTGGCGCGGGAGCCAGTGCCTATTGTGGTGCCGCTGAAGTCTCCGAGGACGATCACCAGCGGTTGCGAGGTTTGCTCGATGCATTTGGCCGTTCGTTCGCGGTCAAAGAAAGTCAAATGGACGCCGTCACCGGGTTGAGCGGTTCCGGCCCCGCCTATGTCTTTTTGTTCATCGAAGCACTCGCCGACGGCGGAGTCATGGCCGGCTTGCCCCGCGCCGAAGCTTTGCAGTTGGCAGCGCAAACGGTGATCGGTGCTGGACAACTCGTGTTGCAAACCGGAGAACACCCTGGGATGCTCAAGGACGCGGTTGCCAGTCCCGCTGGAACAACCATTGCCGCGATCCGTTCCTTAGAGCAAAATGGCTTTCGCGGCGCAGTTATCGATGCTGTGCTTGCCTCGGCAAATCGCAGCGCAGAGCTGCGGCGAGCTGCTGTATCTTCGTAGACATCAACCCACTGTAGAGTGCCATGGATTCACCTCTTGTTCTGGTCGACGACAAACATGTGCCGCTCTACCGCATCATGTGGATCTCAGCCACACCACACTTCTGCGGCGAAGAAGATTGTGTTCGCGAAGGCCAGTATGAAATCATGCTGGAGATGGAGGAAGTGATTTGGGCTTCGGGAAATGATCGCGACCGAGTGCTCGACGCACTCACCCGCTGGTGCGGTGACGGTCGCGGTGGTGGCGGCGCGGCGGGTGGCGACGACGAAACTCCCGGCTGGTAAAGACGACACCTCTATTCGATCGTTCCTCACCACTCTAATTTTTCATCACCCATTTGTAGGCGTCCCGGCTGACGCCGATTTTCTCCCGCTGTTTTCGTCAGCTTGTCACCCAAGTCGATTCGCGCCGCGGCGGCTACCGCTTCGAGCTGCTCGACTACGGCCGGGTGTTGCGCGGCGACATCGGTGGTCTCGCCGAGATCATTGTCCAAGTCATACAACGCATAACTCGCCATAGCTTGCGAGTAGTTAACGGGCGTGCCTCCCGTGCCACCGACCCGTCCGTCCAGCGTGCGATAGCTGTGAGGAAAAACTAATTTAAAACGTTCGTTCCGCACCGCTTGCAATTGGCCGCCACCGTAATAGCAATAAAAGTGACTTCGCGGCGATTGTTCAGGATCCGCAAACATCAGCGGCCGAATATCGACTCCGTCCAGCTGATGAGCTGGCAGCTCGGCTCCGATCAGCGCCGCTACGGTGGGGAAAATATCGATCGTCGAGGCCAGTAAATCACAAGTCGTGCCAGCCGGAATTCGACTTGGCCAACGCATTAAAGTTGGCTCGCGGTAACCTCCCTCAAACATCGTCCCCTTGCCTTCGCGGAGCGGACCAGCACTGCCGGCGTGATCCCCATAAGACAGCCAGGGACCATTGTCCGAAGTGAGAATTACCAACGTGTTCTTGGTCGCTCCGATCCGCTCGATCGCGTCCAGAATTTGCCCCACCGACCAATCGACTTCCATCATCACATCGCCGAACAATCCAGCTCCACTCTGGCCGGCAAATTTTTCTGACACATATAACGGCACGTGCACCATCGGGTGCGGAACGTACAGGAAGAAAGGTTGATCGGCGTGCTGCTCGATGAACTCCACCGAGCGGGCGGTGATCTGCATGGTCAACTGCTCCTGATCGGCGGGCTGAACATCGGTGTTAATCACCTCGGTGCCAGCCAACATCGGCAGGCGAGGCCAAGGGCCGGTGGCTTGCGGATCGGCCGCCTTTCTAGCAATGTTCTGCGGATGCAACGGCCACATGTCGTTGCTGTAGGGGATCCCAAAGAACGTGTCGAAGCCATGGTTGGTCGGTAAAAACTTAGGATGATGCCCCAAGTGCCATTTCCCAAACATGGCAGTCGCATAACCACGCGATTTGCACAGCTCAGCCAAGGTTACTTCGTCTTGATGGATGCCAATCGATGAAGCCGGACCAAGTGCTCCCGAAATGCCCACGCGATGATGGTAACAGCCCGTCAGCAAGGCGGCTCGCGAGGCGGAGCAGACGGCCGACGAAGCCAAGAAGTCAGTGAACCGACGCCCCTCGCGAGCCATCCGATCCAGGTTGGGCGTCGGATAGGCGGTTGCTCCAAAGGGGCCAATGTCGGCGTACCCCATGTCATCCATGAAGATCAACACCACATTCGGTGGTGTGCCGTCAGCGGCTGGTTGCGCAGCGTCTGGTTGCTCAGTAGCTGTTTCTTGCTCGGCGTCAATCTTAATCTTTTGCTCGGCCTCTGTGGCTCGCTCGGCAGTGGGCTTTGCCGTGTCAATCTTGGTCAGCACTTGAGGGTCTGTGACGTTGAGATAGTGGCCATGATCGGCGGTTAGGATGATTACGGAATCATCCCAAGCTTGTTGAGCTTCGATCCACTGCACCACTTCTTCAAAGGCTGTATCGCCACTCAGCACGGCCCCGATCGAGTTATCCAAGTTGTTATCGTGGTTTGCCCAGTCAACATCTCCCGCTTCGACCATCAGCCAAAAGCCTTGGTCTTCCTGTGCGAGCAGGCGAATGGCTTGCTTGGTTAGTTCAGCCAAGGTGGGATTTTCGCGGACGTCTGCCGGGTTATAAGATTCAGCACCATTGACTCCGACTGTGGGATTGTATCCGCCGTCCGCCGTTTGAAATGGGAGGTGACCGCCACTGACTCCGAACAGCCCCAACAAGCGGTGCTTTTCGGCAATGGCGCGATCGGCGGCCATGGCGATCAGTTCGCCGCCGTCGGTATCTGGTGTTCGCTCGACAACAACATACTTGCCTCCCTGCTCGACGCTGGCCGCTCGCACATCGCCCGCGAAGGCATAGCGATTGCCTGGTTGGAAATTATCGCCTTGACTCTCATCGCTACGCTTCAGCTCTCCCCAGCCGCCCCCCAGCACCACATCCATGCCTGGCAGGGGTTGATCGAGATGTGACACCGATGGCAGACCGATGAGATCACGGGTGAGATCTTGGTAGTCATTGCGCGTCACGTTGTGCGCGTAGGCTGCTGCCGGCGTGGCATGGCTGATCGGCACGCTGCTGACCAAGCCAATTCGAAAGCCACGTTCACGTTGCAGTTGCCGGGCGATGGATTCGACTTGCTCGCCAGCTGCGTTCAGCCCAATGGCTCCATTAAAAGTTTTTATCCCGCAGGTCATCGAAGTTGCGGTGGCTGCCGAATCGGCCACCGTATGGGGGCGACCGCGGTCTCGACCGATGAGGTAATCGCGGCTGGGCGGAGTGGCCCAAGGGGTGCTTCCTCCCAGCCTGGGATCGTAGCCTCCGGTGGCGGCGGCTTGAGGTTCCGCCAACCGTTGGGTGTTGACGTCATAGGTCGCTTTGTCCCGCTGGGGCGAAGTCACGATATAGCCGTAATCGGTTTCCGCGCCACGGTAATCCAAAAACGTTAATCCAGTCCCCCGCCCCGAGTCGTAAGCGACTTTGCCTTGAGCATAGGTGGCTGCGGCGTGCGTGGTTTGCCAGTCCATACCGTCAAAGACGATGAGGAAAACGTACTTTTTGCCTGCCGCGACCGCTTGCTGCTGCAGGCGATAGACGTCGGTTTGATCGAAATACTCGGCCTCTGGGTTGAGCGTTCCCGCTGGAACCTCGCCATACAATCGCTCCAGTTCTTCGGCCGAACGATAAACGCTGCCCGCCTCTCTCAGCGAATCGAGCGACATCCCGAATGTGTATAGCGGCACCAAGCGGTTACTGTGATTCGTCCAGGTGGAGTACCGGCTAGGATCAACCCCCCAGTGCCCCCAGGCGGCCGCTTTTTCTGTCCAAGCAGCGGCTTGCAAATCTCGTAGTGGGTCCGCTTGTTGCGCGGAGGAGTGACGGGGGATTGCGGCGGAAATTGTCAGAGCCGTGCAGGTGGCTAACGCAAACCAGCCAACTGGTCGGTGCCAAAGATTGTCGATCATGAGGAATTCGTAAAAGAATGCGTGTGGTGGCGGGTTGTCAGAACGTATCCAAAAACCAATCAACGCTGTTGCGCTCGCCGCGGTTATCCGAGGGCATTGGATAGGTGCTAAATTGCTTGATTGCTAAGTTGCTTGATTACAGCTAGTGAGCATGCAAGCTATGAATGTAACTGCCGCATCGCATCCGAACAGGCGAAAATCACCTTCTTCATGATGAAGATTTTCGACGTGACGGTTTGGCCACCGTTCGCAGCAATGGCAAAGTCCTGCCGCCGCCGTGAAAAGTACGTCCCGAGGGCAAGTAGTGGTCGAAGACAAACACTCCCGTGTTGACCGCCGGACTCCGCGAACACCTTAAAATGGCCGGGTATCCGCACTCCGGGCAACGAACGCGTAGCCCATTGGCGTCCAGTAGCTTCTGCACCGAACTGACGAATTGCTGGCTCTCCTGCAAGCTGTTGAAGGTTGCTCCGTTGAGCTGTTGCAGATGGTGCTCAATGGTTAATCGCAGCGATCGCTGGATGCCGGCAATCTGTTGATTTAACCGCTGTAGCCCCACTTCGGCTTGCTGAATCGGCAGTGTATTGCCGCTGAATCGACGCAGGATCGCCGGCTGAATCATCGCCAGCACGCCACTGAGCGCGCGACGATAGGAAGCGGCCCGAGCGGTGGTTATTGGTGAAATTTCACCCCCGGTTGTTGCCGCGGACTGATTGCCAGCCTGCTCGGTCGCGCTCTCCAGTCGCCGGCTCGGCGAGTCCAACACGATCAACTGCACCGCGCCGACCGCCTCCTGCCCGTTGCGAACAGGACCCACCAAAACGGTCGCCCCAAATTCAGCATGACGCTGCACCTCTGGCTCTTTCGATTGCCACAACTGGACAACCGTCGCGTCAATCACTTTTCGCCCCGCGGGGGATAAGTCCAACTCTCCAAAGCCCAAGCGTGTCGTTGGTGTCAAGCCCCCGGCACCCCAGGGACGCAACCAATAGGCGCTCGCGGCCGCCCCGAACATGCGGCCCACCAAGACCAAGACCTCTTCCAGGAATGGCTCCAGCGCCAGCGACTCGGGGGAATCCCCCTCTTCGCAGACCTTGCGGAGCCGCTCTACCTGCGCAGCAAGACGCACTTGCTCTTCACGAGGCAATGTTCGCAGTGATTCCACTAAAGTGGCTTTGTTCATGCCAATCCTTGTCTTCGCTGGCGATCAGTCCAGTCACCAGCAATGCGTCCAGTCACCAGCTATCGCAATTCAAATCTGCAAACATCGCTATTTTCGGGATCTGCTCTTTTCAGGTCCTCACGCCCCGCTGCGCTTCCCTGCTGAAACTCACTGCAGCTGGAAACTCGGCCAACTCTAGCTTGATTCGCGTCGACACGTTGACAACAGTCGCCCCGGTCAGGCCGCCAGAGTTCACGCTTCACTACTCGATACATCCCTTTCAGGCGTCATGACAGACCCTCAGACGGCCGCGGCGACTGGCTAGTTCCGGTCGCGCGACCGGAAAAAAATTGTTTTCAGGAACTTGACGCAGCGCTCTCGCGTTATACTTATACTAAAAGTATAACCAGTAGGGAGCAGAGCGGAAATGACGGAGCGAGCGGCTGTTGCAAAAAGGCCACAACGCGAAATTTTTGGAACAACCGTCAGTGTCGGGTGGGGGATTCGCGAATTTTGCTTGTTCCCAAGTCGCGATGCTGGAGTCACCGCCGCCGCTGCTTAATTTGGTCGCTATTGATACAGATGAAACTTCCTTCATCCCCATGTGGAATCGCCCAAGCCTGCGTGCTCTGGGGGGAACGCCACGGGGAAATCTCGTTTCGGACTACGACGAGCGGTAGATGACAGTCAACCAGCAAACGGTCGAAGAAACCAAAAAGCAAATTCGCGTTCTCGTTAACGAGATCGCCGCCCTGGGCAAGTCTGGGGTGCCTGCTGAAGAGTATTATCCTCAATTCCTGCAACGGGTCGTAACCGCGTTGGCTGCGGTCGGCGGAGCGATTTGGTTGCTTGATGATGATCGCAACGTGCGATTGCAGTACCAAATCAACATGTCCGACGCGTTATTGGATGAGCAGGGTGACGACGCGTTACGTCACCGTCGCTTGGTCCGCCGCGTGGCCTCGGCCAATCAGTCGCTGCTGGTACCTCCGTACAGTGGCACCACCGATGGCGAAGCCGAGGGCAATCCCTCGAAATACCTCTTGGTGCTTACACCGCTCAGCCACGACAAGAAGGTCGACGGGTTGATTGAGGTGTTTCAACGCCCCGAAGCGGCTCCGGCAACTCAGCAAGGTTATCTGCGGTTCTTGCAGCAGATGTCCGAGTTGGCTGGAGAGTGGATCAAGAATGAGCGCTTGGCTCACTTCAGCGACCGTCAAGTCCTCTGGCAGCAAGCCGACACCTTTGCCCGGCTCTCGCATGAGTCGCTCGATTTGAAAGAAACCGCCTACATCGTTGCCAACGAGGGACGCAGGCTGATCGGCTGCGACCGCGTCAGCGTGGCGATTCTCAAGGGACGCAAGTGCAAGGTGCAAGCGATTAGTGGCCAGGACACGATTGAAAACCGCTCCAACATTGTGGCTGCTTTAAATAAATTGGCGACCCGCGTCGTGGCTGCTGGTGAACCGCTCTGGCACGACGGTTCCACCGAAGATTTGCCGCCACAAATCGAAGAAGCTCTAGAAGAATACGTCGACCAATCTTACGGCCGGCACATTGCGGTGCTTCCGCTCCGCGAGCCGGTGCGACTCAATGCTGCCGAGCAAGCCACCGGGGCGGCTGGTGAAATCGATCGCGACGGCGACCACCGTGGTGAGACGATCGGTGCCCTGATTGTTGAGCAGATCGAAAGCAGTTTGCCCCCCGATGTGTTTCACAGCCGCGTCGATCTCGTCTATGAGCATGGAACCCGGGCGATTGCCAATTCCATGCATTATAACAATCTCTTTTTGATGCCCGTCTGGCGAACCCTCGGTCACCTGACTTGGGTTCTCCGCGCCCGCACGCTGCCTAAAACATTGGCTGTCGTTGGTTTGATCTTAGTGCTGATCTTGGGGTTGGTCTTTATTCCGCTGGAGTTGGAACTGGAAGCCAACGGGACGGTGGAGCCGACGAAATCGACCCACGTTTTCTCGCCGGTCGATGGTGTGGTTCGGATTCCTGATAACAGTGACATTAAACACGGCACCTTTGTGAAAGAAGGACAGCTGCTGTTTGAGCTCGAGAATCGCGAGCTGGAAATCAAGCTGACCGAACTCGAGGGTGAGATCAATCGCACCCGTGAGCAACTGGCTAGCGTCCAGGGACAGTTGACCTTACTTACGCGTCGCGATTTCGATCCGGCAGAAGCGACCAAGCTTCAAGGAGAGCGGCTCGGTTTGTTAAGCCAACAGAAAACCTTGGAGGAATCTTATCAATTGCGGAAGAAGCAAGAGGAAGAGCTGCAAATCAGGGCGCCCATTGATGGCGTGATTACAACTTGGAACTTAAAGAAGCTGCTCAACAACCGCCCCGTGATGACGGGTCAGGTGCTGTTCGATATTGCCGACCTCAACCAACCGATGTACTTGCGTTTGAAAATGCCAGACAAACGCATGCACCATCTTGAGTCGTGCCGGCAAGAGCGGGGAGCTGATGGCGAGATCATGGTCGACTTTATCTTGGCGACCAATCCATCAGAATCATTTTCTGGGAAACTGGACACCGACGCCATCGAGCAGCGGACATCGACCGACAAGGACGATGGCGAAGTTGTGCGGATGAAAGTCACGCTCGACAAGGAAGTCCAAGAACAGCTCCAGGCTGATTTGCGTCCCGGTGCCAAAGTGATTGCTGACGTGCGTGTTGGCAAACGGGCCAGCGGCTACGTCCTTGGCTACGAAATTTACGAATGGCTTTGCAAGTTCTTTTTCTAACCTCATAAATTTTGTTCCCTCGAAGAAACAGCCAAACCCGCCGGTCTGGCAAACGAACTTATCATTCCCCCTTCACGGGTAGACTCTCAATGTTGCTGACTGTTAATCTGCATCAATATCGCTGGGCGACCGCCCTCGCTTTGTTGCTTGTCGCTTGCTCCGCCCAGGCCCTCATCGCGCAACCGCCAGGTAGCGTCTCGGACGGCGTGGTGTTCGCTGAAGAAGCTCAAGTTACTTTCATCAATGATGTCCGCGTGCCGTCGCAGGTCGAAGGGTTGCTGAAGGAGATTCTTGTTGAAGAAGGCGCCGTGGTTGAGAAAGGCCAAGCTTTGGCTCTGCTTGACGACCGTGATTCAGTACTAACGGTCAAACTCAAGATTGCCGAAGAGAAAGAGGCTCGGCTGAACGCGGAGAATGACATCAATCGCCAGTACGCCGTCCGCTCGCAAGAGCTTTCCAGCGAGAAAGCAACCGCCTACGCCGAGTTGTTCCAGCAGAAGTTAATGGCGAAGTGGGAAGCACGTTCGGCTCAGTTAGAAGCTTATCGTGATCAACTGCAGATCGATTTGGCGGACATCAACAAAGATATTGCCTTGGCACAATTCGGTGCCAAGAGTGTGGAACGGGAAATGGCCGAAATGGCTGTCGATAAACGGCGTATCATCGCTCCCTTTTCTGGTTTTGTCGAACAACGGATCGGCCAGCTCGGCGAATGGGTTCAGCCTGGTTCCCCAATCGTCAAACTGGTGCAGATGGATCGGCTCCGCGCCGAGGGCTATCTCAATTATGAAGTGGCCAACAGCGTCACCGAGGGAATGCCAGCAATCCTGGAGTTTACGGTGCGCGGGCAACCGATCGAGCGGATCAACGGTAAAGTCGGTTTTGTCGGTTACGCCATCGACCTCTCGGAGCGTCGCCGCGTCTGGGTGGAGTTTGAAAATCAGCGTATTGGTGATGATTGGTTGATCAAGCCGGGGATGAAATTAAACCTCAAAATTGATACGAACCGCTAATTATAACCTACTTTTTTTCATCGATGCTGCTATTCCCTTTCATTGCACTATCCGGCCGATAACTCGCGGAGCTGATTCCGGTCCATGACATCCTTGGCTGAAAGTCTTATCAGTAGCTCGTCTCGCTCGCTTTCGGTTCGAAAGCGTCCGGACCTGCGCAGCAGCCGTCACCAATACCAGGGGACTGGTTATTGGGTGGTCAAGGAACCTGTGGGGTTGCAGTATTTCCGCTTTCATGAAGAGGAATATTTTATCCTGCAGATGCTCGACGGGCACGTCAGCTTGGATCAAATTAAAGAAGGTTTTGAAGCCAAATTCGCACCGCAAAAAATTACTTTCGGCGACTTGCAACAGTTTATCGGCATGTTGCACCGCAGCGGGCTCGTGATCAGCAACTCGCCCGGACAGGGACGCGCGCTGCAGAAACGCGGAACCACCAAGAAACGAAAAGAGTTTCTCGGCAAAGCGGCCAACATCTTCGCGCTCCGCTTTCGCGGCTTTGATCCCGAAGGGGTGCTCAAGCGAATCACCCCCTGGACCGGTTGGTTGTTCACCGTGCCGGCGCTGATCTGCGCTCTGTTGCTGATGTGTTCCGCCGGCCTGCTGTTAGCGACCCAATTCGATACGTTTTACGCCAAACTACCTTCGTTCCAGCAATTCTTTGCCGCCGATCGTTGGCTCTATTTGGCCGTGACCATGGCTTTTGTCAAAGTTCTGCACGAGTTTGGCCATGGGATCAGTTGCAAGAAATTTGGCGGGGAATGTCACGAGCTCGGGTTTATGCTCTTGGTGTTTACTCCTTGCCTGTACTGCAACGTCTCCGACTCTTGGATGCTGCCCAATAAATGGAAACGTGTCTGGATCGGTGCCGCCGGTATTTATGTGGAAATGATTCTGGCATCGATCGCCACGTTTTTGTGGTGGTTCAGCGAACCGGGGCTGCTCAATGACCTTTGCCTGAACATGATGTTCCTCAACGCGGTTAGCACGATCGTGGTCAACGGTAACCCGTTGCTGCGATTCGACGGTTATTACATTCTCATGGATATCTTGGAGATTCCCAACCTTCGCCAGAAGGCCACGGAAATTCTCAAACGTAAGTTCCAAGAAATTTGCTTGGGATTGGAATTGCAAGAAGATCCCTTCTTGCCGCGTCGTAACCAAGCCATGTTTGCTCTCTACACGATTGCCTCTGTGATTTATCGCTGGGTGGTTGTATTTTCGATTTGTTGGTTCTTGATCAAAGTGCTTGAGCCTTATGGTTTGGCCATTGTGGGCCGGATGGTTGCCGTTGCCGGGTTCTCCGGGATGATCATCCAGCCGATTTGGCAATCCATTAAGTTTCTCCGTACTCCTGGGAGGTTTGCAAAAGTGAAAAAAGGCCGCCTCGCGGTAACGCTCTCTGTGGTGGCCGCAATCATCGCCGCAGTTTGCTTTGTTCCCCTGCCGCACCACGTTGATTGTGCATTTCAAATTGAACCGGTGGAAGCGACTAATACGGTTTACGCCGGAGTTCAAGGGAGGATCGGTGATGTGCTGGTCAAAGCCGGCACTCCGGTGATTGCTGATCTAGATACCATTGCCGTGTTGGAAAATCCCGAGTTGATGATCCAACTGGAAGAGCTTCGCGGGCAAAAAGAACTCGCCATTCTCCGCCGCCGCACGCTCGAGCGACTGATGCATGACGACCGCAACGCGGCCGCCAGCCAGCAGTTGGCCGAGGATGAGCAGATTGAATCACTCACCCGCAAAATCGCCAAGCTGGAGGATCGGGTTGCGCGTTTGACCATCAAGGCGCCTTGCGGCGGTATCGTCATGCCGCCTCCCGAGAAACAACCTCAGGGCGATCCCGAAGAGCAACTTCCCTCCTGGACTGGTACGCCCCTGGATCCTGAAAACAAAGGCGCTTTACTGAACGATGCCGATGTGGTGTGCCTGATTGGTGATCCCAACGCGTTGGAAGCGGTCCTAGTGCTCGATCAAGGTGATCGGAACTTGGTGACGGAAGGTATGGATGTCGATCTAAAGTTTGACGCGGCGCGAAATCTGACCTTTTACAGCAAAATGGGCGAGGTTTCTGAATCGCCGCTGAACGCAGCCTCGATGGCGCTCTCCAGCCAGACCGGCGGGGATTTGCAAACTGAGATTGATCCAGCTACCGGCCAACCCCGTCCACGAAGCGTGTCCTACCAAGTGCGCGTGCCGCTCGACGTGGATGCGATTCCGTTGCGAATCGGTTATCGGGGTAGCGCGAAAATTCATACCGAACCTAAATCATTAGGTTGGAGACTTTGGCGTATTATTACTCAAACATTCAATTTCGAGTTGTAGAGTTAGCATAATTCAGCAACGTCCTGGCCGCGAAGAGCAGTGGGAGCGTTAGAGGCTACCTGGCTTACCCCGCTTCACTGAGTGATCTCACTGAAGTGACTCCGCCAGTTATATTAATAGAAAACTTTGGCGTAAACTTTTTTGCGCTATGATTGCAGAGTGGTTTGTGATTGTTAGGATTTATGACAATTGCTAATCAGAACACGTTTTACACTTGCGTCGGCTTTCTTCCCGCCCGGCGATGTGTCACACACGAAGCGGGAGAGTCAATTCCTATTTTTCGTTTTGAACGAGGAGTTTAAAGATTATGGCCGAGGAAGCACCTCCCCAAGAAGCCAAGGCACCCGAAGCTGCCGTTGCTCCCGCCGCTACCCAACAGCCGGTGCAAGTGCAGGTATTGGACGATCAAGCAACCGCGACTTACGCAAATTTTTGCCGCGTCACTGGTTCGCCCGAAGAATTGATCGTTGACTTCGGCTTGAACCCACAGCCGATCGGCGTTCCCAAAGATCCAATTCGTGTCAACCAACGTATCATCCTGAATTTCTTCACTGCCAAGCGTCTTTTGGCAGCGTTGCAAATGTCGGTTGCTCGCCACGAAGCCGTCTTCGGTGTGTTGGAAACCGATATCAACAAGCGAGTACGCCCGCAAGCTAAGGGCGGACAAGCTGGCCAAGGCGGACAGTAAAGCTGAACGCGGCGCGGGGGACGGAATTTCGCTCAGCGATGGTTGACCGGCCGCTATCCTCCTATACTGATAGCCTTCGTGGTGATGCACCACGAAGGCTTTTTTTATTTTTCATTCGCGCTAACCAGTACGGTTTGGGTCTATGATCGGCGAAATTATTGCAGAGTCGTTACAGTTGTCCCTTCGCTATGCCGAGACGTTAGCGGTTGGTATTGAACCTAGCCACTTCGGACGTCTCGCCAACGTGGATGGTCGCATCATCGCATCCAATCATCCCGCTTGGGTGTATGGCCATCTCTGTCTGTACTCACCAAGAGTGATCGAAGACCTTGGTGGTGATGCCGCTTCCATCCAGGTTCCCGAGGAATGGCAGGAGCTATTTTCCCCCAGGTCCGAGTGTCAAGATGATCCACAGGGAACGATTTATCCCCACAAGGATCAACTCGTCGATCAATTGTTGCGTGGCTACCGCGCGGCCGAGCAAATCTTGCGCTCCACCCCCGATGACGTGTTCAATCAGCCGAACCCCAACGAACGCATGGTCTCTAAGTTCAGCACGCTGGGCTCCATGGAAAATTTCTACACCGGCGGTCACTTTATGATCCACATGGGCCAGATCAGTGCTTGGCGGCGGATGACAGGCCTCGGTTCGGCCATGTAGCCGACTAAGGGCTAAAAACGTAGTTCGGTTTCAATGCTGTTACTGGTTTTCAATTCTGCTGCGGAATTGGGTGGGGGTCTCTCCCGTTTCGCGGCGAAAAACTGTCGATAAATACTCGACATGTTCAAAACCCGTGCGGCCGGCAATGTCGAGCAGGGTCAAATCACGGTCCCGCAATAATTCTCGCACGCGGCCGATCCGAACTCGCAAGATTTCTGCGTGTGGTGTTCGCCCCAGCAGCTTGCTGAAGCGGCTTTCCAGCACCCGTCGTGAGATGGCGACGTGTTTGAGCACATCGCCGACTTGGATGCCATCGCAGGCGTGTTCGCGAATGAATCTCAGCGCGCGGGCCACGTCAATGTCGTCGATTGCCAAGACATCACTTGATTGCCGCGACTCGATGCCGAGCGGCTCGATCAAGTGGGCTCGCCCTTCCACCGGCTCGCCCGCCATCATGCGATCTAACAACTTGGCCGCCTCATAACCGGCGCGTTGCGCGTCCGGGATGACACTCGACAGCGGCGGTGTGGCCAGCGAACAGAGCAGGCGATCGTTGTCGACTCCTATGACTGCGATTTCTTCAGGGATCGCGATGTCCAACTCGCGGCAAACATCCAACAGCTCGCGAGCTTGAATGTCATAGCAAGCCATGATCCCCAGGGGACGCGGCAAACTGCTAACCCACTCGGCCAAACGTTGCCGCTCACGACTCCAAGAGTAATCAGCCGCGTAGCGTGAGGTCGACTCGTAGCGACTGTAGCTACAGCCTGCTTGGTGAACGCACTTGGCAAATGCCTGTTCCCGCCATTGTGACCAGTTGAAGCCAGCCACCCCGCAGAATGCCAGGTTGCGAAAACCTCGCTCGGTAAAGTGATCTGCGGCCAGTTGAGCAATGGCCACGTCATCGGTCTCCACCCAGGGGATATCGTCCAAGCGACGGGCCGCGCTGACATCCACCGTGGGTAATTGGCTGCGCCGCACGACTTCGGCGATCGCTTCGTTCTCGATTCGCGCGATGATGCCGTCACCCGGCCAAGCGGCCAACCACTGCGGCGGTGCGGCTCCCCGTTCCTGCTCCGGGAGGTAGATCGTCCAAGCCCGGTGCCGACGGACATAGGTCGTGATCCCTTCGAGCACTCCGCGGGCGTAAGCGTTGGAGGACTCGATCAGTAAGGCGACGGTGGGGCGACGATTCATGTGCGAGCAAAGTCGTTCGGTGAAATTTCTCATCTTCGGCGGCGCAGAATCTCATGGACGCCACCACATCGGCTTGGTTTAATGGTATAACGGCTTCCCGGCTTGGCAAATTAACGGCGTCTAGTTCGCCTTAAAGTGCTGTATTTGTCAAATCAAAGCGTTGTTTCCGCCGATCTGGCGAGTTTGGTCGCTTGCGGAAATATTTCAAGTCGGGAAGTGTTCGGAAAACAACTTCCCCTCAGTTTGCCCTCCACAAAGTAAGAAAGTTGATTCCCATGTCGCAGCGGAAAGCACGTGTCGCGATGGTTGGCTTAGGGTTTGGTGCCGAGTTCATTCCGATCTACCAAGCGCATCCGGACGCGGAAGTAGTGGCAATTTGCCAACGCAACGCCGAGAGTCTCAATAAAGTGGGCGACGCCGTGGGGGTTTCCCAGCGCTACACCTCCTATGCCGATGTGCTGGCTGATCCCGATGTCGATTTTGTTCACATCAACAGCCCGATCCCCGATCACGCCTCCATGTCGCTGGCCGCTTTGGAAGCTGGCAAGCATGTGATGTGTACGGTGCCGATGGCGACAACGATCGAGGATTGTCAGAAAATCTGCGAAGCGGTGGCCCGCACAGGGCTGAAGTACATGATGGCCGAAACGGTTGTTTACAGCCGCGAATTCCTTTATCTCAAGCAGCTCTACGACGCGGGCGAGTTGGGCAAGATTCAGTACATGGCCGCCAGCCACCCGCAAGATATGGATGGTTGGCCCGACTATTGGGAGCGAATGATTCCGATGCACTACGCCACCCACGTGGTTAGTCCCGTGCTGGGATTGGTTGATGGGCGAGCGGAAACGGTTTCCTGTTTCGGCTCTGGAAAAATTCGCGATGAGTTAATTGAAAAGAGTGGTAACCGGTTTGCCGTAGAGAGTTGCCATTTGACCATTCAGGGCACCGACATTGCCGCCCACTTGTGGCGATTCCTGTTCGATACAGCTCGCCAGTATCGGGAGAGCTTCGACGTTTATGGAACGAAGAAAAGTTTTGAGTGGGCGTTGGTCGAAGGTGAGCCTCACGTGATGCACACCGCGAAGAAGCCCGAACCGGAAATCCCCTCGCGGGTGACGGTTCCCGATTTCGCCGATCGTTTACCCGAACCGATCCGTAAGTTTACTCAGACGATTGAGGACGCCGGGCACCTCAGTTTCGTCCAAGGAGGTGGGCACGGAGGATCTCACCCACACATGGCCCACGAGATGGTGCGAGCGATTCTGGATGATCGCGATCCCTGGCCAAATGCCACGACGGCCGCAAACTGGACCTGCGTGGGTATCTGTGCTCACGAAAGTGCCTTGCAAGGTGGACAGCTCGTCCGCTTACCTGAATTTACTCTTCAGTAGACACACACCACCCCAAAATCGGCGTTAGTCAACCATGCGATTTTTGATCTGTCTGCTCAGCTGCTGGGCGATTTTTAGTTCCTCCACCGCGTTGGGGCAGGAGACTGCCAAGCCTGCAGAGTCGGAGAACCGGCTGTCTGTGCTGTTCCTCGGTGACAACGGTCATCATCAACCCCCTCAGCGTTTCGCCCAACTTGCTCCGCGTTTGGCGAGTCGTGGGATTCAGCTTACCTACACCGACTCGATGTCGGACCTGAACGCTGAAACTTTGGGGAAATATGATGGCTTGATCGTGTATGCGAATCAGGACACCATTGAACCAGATCAGGCCACCGCGTTATTGACTTACGTGCGCGAGGGTGGCGGTTTTGTTCCTCTTCACTGTGCCTCCTACTGTTTCCGCAATTCGCCCGAATATGTGGAATTGGTGGGTGGCCAATTTCAGCGGCACGGTGGCGAGGTGTTCGGCACTGAGATCGCCGAGCCCGATCACCCGGTCATGCAAGGTTTTGGCGGATTTCGCAGTTGGGATGAAACCTACATCCACATTCTTGAGAATCCAGATCGCGAGATCCTTGAGTATCGTGTCGAAGGGGATCAAGCGGCCGGTCGTGATCGCGAACCTTATACCTGGGTTCGCACCTTCGGCGAAGGCCGTGTTTTCTATACCGCTTGGGGACACGATCATCGCACTTTCGGTAACCCAGGCTTCATCAACTTAGTTGAGCGAGGCGTTCGCTGGGCCTGCGGTGGCGACCCAAGTTTGGCGGGACCGTTTCAGCAACGTGATCCCTTCGTGATGCCCGAGATGACTGAGATCGCTGCCGATGCGGCACCATTCGAGTACGATACGATCAGCGGCAATAAGATTCCCAATTACCTGGCCGGAGAAAATTGGGGAACGCAAGGGAAGCCTCTAACGCGGATGCAAAAGCCGCTCTCCCCGGCCGATTCGCTGCAGCATTATGTGACACCGCGTGATTTTTCCGTGGCCTTATATGCCAGCGAGGAAAACATGGGTGCCAAGCCGATCGCAATGAACTGGGATGAGCGGGGACGGCTGTGGGTTTGTTTGACAATTGATTATCCCAATGAACTCCGCCGACCCGGACAAGGCAACGATCGTATCGTCATCTGCGAGGATACCGATGGGGATCAGGTCGCCGATAAGTTCACCCAGTTCGCCGACCAACTCAGCATCCCCACCGCGCTAGTGCATTATCGCGGCGGTGCGATCGTGCAAGACGGTACCCGTACGCTGTATTTGAAAGATACCGACGGCGATGATGTGGCTGACATTCGCCAAATGTTGATCACGGGTTGGCAATTAGGCGACACGCACGGTGGCGTCAGTAATTTCCGCTATGGCTTGGATAACTGGATCTGGGCCATGCAAGGTTATAATGATTCCACCCCGAAGTTTGCCGGTGGGACGGCAGGCCCTTTTCGAATGGGATTCTTTCGCTTCAAGCTCGATGCGAATGATCCTCCCAATGTCACCGACTTGGAGTTTATTCGTTCCTCGAACAATAACACTTGGGGCTTGGGGATCAGTGAAGAAGGCTTGATTTTTGGCTCCACCGCCAACCGCCATCCCAGCCTCTTTATGCCGATCGCCAATCGTTATTACGAACGCGTCCGCGGCTGGGGGCCCGAACAGCTTTCCTCCATTTCAGACGACCACTTGTTTGAGCCGATCACAGAGAACGTGCGACAGGTGGATCATCACGGTGGTTATACGGCCGGCGCCGGGCATTCGCTTTACACGGCCCGGCGGTATCCACAGACTTGGTGGAATCGGATTGCTGTTGTTAATGGACCAACTGGTCATTTGGCAGGCATCTTCGAACTCACGCCCTCAGGCGCTGGATTCACTTCGCAAAGTCCCGGGAACCTGATCGCCAGCGATGATGAATGGTCGGCGCCGATCCTCACGGAAGTTGGCCCAGACGGTAATTATTGGGTGCTCGATTGGTACAATTACATTGTCCAGCACAACCCCACACCGCAGGGCTTTGAGACCGGACGGGGTAATGCTTATGAATCGGATTTGAGAGATAAGATTCATGGCCGCATTGTTCGCGTGACTCATGGCGATGATAGTGACATAGCGTTTCCTCAGCTATCCACCGAAAATCCCCAAACCGTTGTCACCACTTTGGCGCATCCCAACATGCTGTGGCGATTGCACGCCCAGCGGTTGCTGGTTGAACGTGGGCAACTCGACGTGGTTGATGCGTTAGTTGCGACGCTCGGCGATCGCAGCGTGGACGCTATCGGTCTTAACGCGGGCGTCATTCACGCTCTCTGGACGCTGGACGGTTTGGGGGCGATTGCTCAAGGCAGCGCGACCGAATCCGCGGTCGCAGCGTTGCTCGATCATCCCTCCGCCGGTGTTCGTCGCGCGGCAATTCAAGTCTTGCCGAAGACAGCTGAGAACGCCGAGCGTTTCTTGGCTGGCGGGCTGCTCGCCGACGATGACGCTCAAGTTCAATTGGCAGCCATTCTGGCGCTCGCCGATACCGGCGAAGTTGCTTCAGTTGTTGTCGCTGAGATTGCCCAGCTTGCTGCGGATCCGACAATTCAAGCCGATCGTTGGTTGCAGGATGCCGTCACCAGTGCGGCTGCTGTTCACGCAAGTAGTTTTCTGGCCGCCTACGTTCGTCAAGCTGGCCCGGCCAGTGATCCCCAATCAACCCTCGTTCGTCGCGTGGCTGAACACGTGGCGCGAGGTCGCCCCGGTCAGGAGTTGACGGAGTTGTTTGCCTCGCTCGGTGGAGCGGACGCAGCGCGAATTGCACCGATTTTGGCGGGGCTCAATCAAGGTTGGCCCGCCGATCATAAGGTTCCCGCAGCCGATTCGCTGGAAGGCAGTTTGTTGCAATTAGCCGAACAGTTACCACCGGCTGAACTAAGCCAACTTGTCTCGCTCTCCAATCGGCTTGGCAGTAACGTGCTGGCAAATTATGCCGAACGCGTGGCTGAAGAGATCATGACTGTTTTGGACGATAGCGAGGCGACCGATCCACGGCGGATCGCCGCGGCCCAACAGTTGTTAGGCTTGCTGCCCGAGAGTCCCCAAGTGGTCGAATCCATTTTGCAAACGATTGATCTGCAAATGGCTCCCCGCACGGCGGCCGCGATGATTCAATCGCTCTCTGCCAGCCGCTCTGAAAAGATGGCTGAATACGTTGTCGATTCACTTGCGGATTGGACCCCCGCGGTGCGTGAAACGGCGATTCGATTGTTGCTCTCGCGGCCCGAATGGACTTCCGCGTTGATTGCCGGTTTGCAGGCAAACCAGTTGGCCATGTCAGATTTGGCGTTGGATCAACGGCAAGCATTAGCCCGCCACCCGCAAGCCGACATTCGCGCGGCGGCAACAGAGTTAATGAAAGCCGGCGGTGGTCTGCCAAGCCCCAACCGCGTGGCTGTGATTGAGCGTTATCACGACGCCGTCACCCTTAATGGTGATGTAGATCGTGGTCGTGAAATGTTCAAGCAACATTGCAGCAAATGCCATCGTCACGGCGATATGGGCGTGGAGATTGGGCCGGAACTTACCGGCATGGCTGTGCATCCCCGAGAAGAATTGCTGGTTCATATTCTTGATCCCAGCCGCAGCGTCGAAGGTAACTTCCGCTCGTACACCGTGCTCACGCTCGAAGGCCGCGTATTGACTGGCATGCTGGCTGGCGAGTCACGGACGACGATCGAGTTGATCGACACCAATGGTAAACGAGAAACTTTACCTCGCGCTGATATCGAGGAGTTGGCCGCTTCGACAAAGTCGGTCATGCCCGAAGGGTTTGAGGATCAATTGAACGTCGCGCAGATGACTGATCTGTTAGAGTTTTTGACCGCACGTGGCAAGTATTTGCCACTCGACCTTCGCGCCGCGGCGACTTTGCCCAGCGACCGCCCCATGTTTTATGGCGCTGAAGGCGAGGTAATGCTGCTTGACGATTGGGGACCACGGCAAGTCGAGGGTGTTCCGTTTAGCATCATCAAGCCGAATAACGGCCGAGTGGCTAACTTGGTCATGCTGTACGGCCCCAATGGTCAAATTCCTCCGGAACTGCCTAAGTCAGTTGAATTTCCAGTCAACTCAACTGCCAAAGCGATTCATATGTTAGGTGGCGTTGGCGGTTGGAATGCTAAAGCGGCGATTGCTAACGGACCGGCCGTGATGACCGTTCGGCTGTGGTATGCCGACGGCAGCAAAGAAGACCATGTCTTGCGAGATGGTGTCCATTTCGCGGATTACATCGGTCCGTTTGATGTTCCCGGCAGTAAACCAGCTTTCAAGCTGCGACGTGGTTTTCAGATGCGATATCTCAAGCTGGAGCCAGCCAAGCCCGACCAGCTGATTGAGAAAATCCAGTTGCTCAAGAATAACCACACTAGCACCCCAATCACGATGGCGATCACTCTGGAAGGTTAGATTTGATTGAGCCTGATATGGCGGGCGATGCAAACCGATTAAACTCAGTGGACCTGGCGGTTCATCTCGTGTTCTTTTTGCTCGCCTGCCAATGTCGTCCGCACGAAGTAGATATGGATTTATCCTCAGCGGCATCTTTTTCGGATGCTTGCTGTGGGCTCTCTGTGCCTACTGGGATTTGCCACCGGCCGCCTGTTGGTGTGCTTTCACCGCCGGAGTGTGCGCCACGTGGTGGGTCACGGAGGCCTTGCCGCTGCCGGCGACCGGTTTGGTGCCGTTCGTCGTTTTTCCCTTAACCGGAGTCATGGATCAAACACAGGTCGCGCAAGGTTACGGCCATCGCGCGATTCTGTTGTTGATGGGCGGATTTTTTCTCTCCGCCGCGATGGAGCGGAGTGGCGTTCACCGGCGAATCGCTTTGGGTTTGGTAAACCTCGTCGGCGGTGACAGTGGCCCGCGGTTGGTGATGGGCTTCATGCTGGCAACCGGACTGCTCAGCATGTGGGTCAGCAACACGGCCACAACTTTGATGATGTTGCCGATCGCGCTCGCCGTTTTGCAACAGGCGAGTACTCCCGGGCTGCGAGTCGCGTTATTGCTGGGGATCGCTTATTCGGCCAGCATCGGTGGGATGGCCACGCCGGTGGGAACTCCTCCGAATGTGTTGTTCATCGCGGCCTACAGTCAACAAACTAATCAAAGCATGGGGTTCATGGAATGGGGCCGTGTTTCCTTGCCCATCGTCTGTGTCTTGCTACCGACGGTCTGGTTTGTGTTGACCCGCGGGTTGAAGCTTCGTGAACCGATTACAATGCCTACCGTCGGCGTTTGGCGGACCAGCGAGATTCGTGTCTTAATTGTTTTTGTGCTCACCGCGCTAGCTTGGGTCTTTCGCACTGCACCCGCTGGCGGTTGGGTCACTTGGATTGGCGCGGTCGACTCCGCTGGTAAACCACTGGCCGGGGATTCAACGGTGGCCTTGGCGTCAGCGCTCGCCTTGTTCTTGATCCCTGCTGGAGACTCGACCGCTAGCGATAACGACTCGAGTGTTGATCAGGATCGGATTGCAGTACCGCCACCCCGGCAATACCGCGGACTGCTTGACTGGGAAACCGCCAAACATATTCCTTGGGGTATCTTGTTGTTGTTCGGCGGCGGTCTGGCACTTGCTTCCGGTTTCCAGTCCAGTGGTTTAAGCGATCAAATTGGCCAGACCATGGGCGGGCTCAGCGACCTGCATCCATTGTTGATTGTCTTTGTGGTTTGTCTGCTGGTTAATTTCCTTACGGAGCTGACCAGCAGCACCGCCACTACTGCCTTGCTGCTACCAATCTTGGCCGAAACGGCCAGAGCTGCCGAGTTGCCACTCGCCATGATCATGATACCGGGCACGATTGCCGCCAGTTGTGCTTTCATGCTGCCCGTTGCCACCGCCCCTAACACGATTGTGTTCGGAGCCGGTGGCTTATCGACCATTGATATGGCTCGCCGAGGTTGGGCGCTGAATATTTGGTCCACCATTGTGATCAGTTTGGTGAGCTGGTGGTTGCTGGGCGCAGCGCCCTAGCTCACCGAGTCAGCCGCAGACCGCAGCCTGCAGAGCCGGCTTGAAGATCAATTTTGCACCCCGCTGGATCACAGCATGGGAGGTGGTGGCGGCGGCGGTGGCGGCGGCGGCGGTGGTGGCGGTGGTGGCGGTGGTGGCGGTGGTGGATCTTCCGGCGGTGGTGGATCT
Source organism: Kothea flammea (assembly GCF_052161645.1). GTDB lineage: Bacteria > Planctomycetota > Planctomycetia > Pirellulales > Pirellulaceae > Laterigemmans. The sequence continues at coordinate 7,255,587 of NZ_CP197414.1, read as the reverse complement.
TCCGGCGGTGGCGGTGGTGGATCTTCCGGCGGTGGCGGTGGAGGGTTTTCTGGTGGTGGGGGGGGAGGCGGCGGTGGTGGCGGTGGTGGCTCAGGCAGACCTTGTATTTGCACCAGGGGCGACCGTTCGGTTAGTAGAGTAATGTCACTTCGCAAAACCGCTTCGCCCATAAAGCGTGGCAGCACCCAGCTGTTTTGCGTGATCGGGACTTCAACTTCAACACGCACGCTGGTGGTTTGTTCCAAAATCGGATTGGGCGAAACGGTGATTTGAGCGAACTGGATGCCGGCTCGGTCCAAGAGATCTCGCGCGGCCGCTTCTGCCTCGGCAACCGTGGCCCCGGGGACAATGGCGTGGCGAGCTCCTTCATAGGCACTGTTGTCAGCTGAATGTCTGAGCATACTGACGCGAGAAAACTCAAAAGCAGTCATCACAAACAGCACGAGGATTGCGATGGTTAAGGAGAATTCAACGGTTGTTGCACCGCGACGAGCCACGCCTCGCTGGCCTTCCCACGCGGTTCCCAAGCAACGTACAGGCGGAACGGTTTGCATTGCCTTTTTCATAGTTCTACCAATCACCTAATGCTTCACGCTTTATGTATTCAACATCTAAAATCACTACGTTATCATCGAGTCAGCAACGTAGGCAATTGACGGGCAATGTCTTCAAAGGCGGCGGAAAGTTGCTCCGCTGTGCTGGCGTGATAATGGCTACCGCCACCCTTGTTGGCCACGTCGAGCATCAGGGTGTGATCGGCTTCGTTCGAGAAAGTCACTGAGAAGACCATTACACCTTGCTTGGCGGCGTATTTCGCTGCCCACCTCGGATCGGCTCCCGTGTTGTGAATACCATCGGTCATTACGATGGCAACTTTGTTCGCCCAAGGACGTGTCGTCCCCGCATGCCCAAGGCTCCATAGCGCCGTGTAAATTCCATCGCCAATGTTGGTGCCACCAGCGTGAAAGGCGTAAGAGTAATTGTTAAGGCTACTCAGAATGGAGTCGTAGTCAGTGGTGGCCAACAAGTCGACGTAGGGATCGTGATGATAGGTGATCAAAGATACGCGTTCCGAGTGGGGCGTGGCCTGCATTTCGCCTAAAAATACTTGCACGGCGGCGATTGTATCGAGCCATCGGGCTTGCGGAGGAACCGGATCACCGAAATCCCAGCCAGCTGGCGCGGCGGCAGGCACGGGAGGGTACGCGGCGACTTCATTCGCCGCATAAGCCATCGACCCGGAACGGTCAATGATCAACGCAATGTCCAGCTCGACTTGGGTGCTGATCGCCGAACGAATCGGAGCAATGGTTAACGTGGGGCCAATCGAACCAAATAACCGTTGGACACCTTGGCTGGCAAAGCCGTTGCTGGTAATCCTAACCGAATTCGCGTTACCCCCTGACGAAAAATTGTATCGCGAAAACAGCGAGTCTCGCTGAGCAACGCCGAATTCTAAGTCCCCGAAGTTCAACGGAAAGGCTTCTCCACCCACCGTGTTCCGCTGGGCTAACTGCTGGGCCACTCCGAACGCTTGCTGCACATCTCCCGTGCGTGCAAAGACGCGTCCCGCGGCCCGGGCTGACACGTCAGTGGCAATTTGAGCCTCCGTTCGAATCAACTGAATGTAAGAAACGTTAATCGCCAATGCTGATAACAAAAACAGAATTGGCAAGAGCACAACGATCAGTACCATCATTGCGCCATGACGACGATTTGCGATGCCTTTTTGATTCTCAATCATTCCGCCATTACCTCAACAGATTCTGTAAATTGACGATCATCGTAGAACCAGCCGCCAATCAATGAATTGGGGGTGCAGGGGGCTGAGACCGAGACGCGAAAGAAATCCCCAGGTTGCAAACTTCTCGGATCAGCCCGTGCTAACGTCACGCCGTAGTCGGCAATATCCCTGTTTACCAAGATTAAGTCGCTTTGCGCAAGCACGTTGGTGGGATCAGCACCTGGAACGATACCCACACGGGCCCCCTCGTACGCGGCGATCTTCAAGCTTTGCTTGAGATAGATCATCGCGCATGCTTCGATCGTGGCCAGCGAGATTAAAACCAGCAGCGGTAAGCAGACAGCCAATTCCACCACCGCTGCGCCTGACCGCTGTTCACGCTTTCGATTTTGCTGCATCATTCGCAATCCGCTTTTTGCTACTTCATCGAGATTTCAATCGATTTGTCTCGAGCCACAGGCGAACCCGCCAAATAGGGACCCGCCAATGGAAGTGAGCTCACCAATCAAGCACTTGCAAAAAGCGACTGGACCTGAAACCAATTTTCTGATCACTTTTAGCCAACCACTCACTTTCAACTCACTTCTCGTCGTCACTTCACGGAACGAACCCCCTTCAATGACTGGACTTAATCCCTTCCAGCAAGCCGCGGTAGATACCCTGAAGGGTCCGCTTCTCGTGCTAGCCGGTGCAGGTTCAGGCAAGACCCGAGTCGTTACGTTCCGTATCGCTAACCTAATCCGCCACGGCACCGCCGCGGATCGCATTTTGGCGGTTACCTTTACCAACAAAGCGGCCGGCGAAATGCAGGAACGCATCGCCGCCCTCATCGGCAAAGGGGGCCGTTTTCGCAAGGGACAAGCCAAGCCGGTGATTGGCACGTTTCACTCTCAGTGTGTCGGCATTTTACGTCGGCACGCGCCTAAAATGGGGTATCCGGCGGCGTTTGCGATCTACGATCGGGGCGATCAGGAATCGATGGCCCGCAGTGTTTTGCGGCAGCTGAAACTGGGGAATCAAGCTCTGCGGCCAGGAGATTTGTTGGCGATTCTCGGTGGCTGGAAAAATCAATCGATTGGCCCCGAAGAAGCGTGGTCGGCTGCTCGTACCGACAAAGAACACCTTGCCGCGGCCGCCTACCGCCGCTACCAAGAGGGATTATTGGCCTGCGGAGCGATGGATTTCGACGACTTGCTGTTGAATACTGAGCGTCTTTTTGCCCAACACGCCGACGTCCGCGAGCAGGAAAGCGGTCGCTTTGATCATATTCTTGTCGACGAATATCAAGACACCAACGGCAGCCAATACCGGATTATTCGCGCCCTGGCCGATCCGCATCGCAACCTCTGCGTCGTGGGTGATGACGATCAATCAATTTATGGCTGGAGAGGTGCCGATGTGACGCACATCCTAAATTTCAGCAAAGATTGGCCCGACGCCAAAGTGGTTCGGCTGGAACACAATTATCGTAGCGTGGGATCGATCCTCAACATGGCGAACACGCTGATTCAATACAACAAGAATCGGCACGATAAAAAATTGATTGCCGCACGACCGGAAGGGACGCGACCGAGAATCCAACAGATGAAAGATGAGACTGAGGAGGCTAAGGAGGTAACTGGCGAAATCGCTCGCCTGCTATCTCGCAAAACTTATGAACCTCGCGACGTGGCTATCCTCTTTCGCACCAAAGAACAGCCACGGCTCTTCGAAGTCGAATTAAGAAAAGCCAAAGTTCCCTACGTGCTGTTGGGGAGTCAGTCATTTTACGATCGACGTGAAGTGCGTGACATCATGGCTTATCTAAAGTGGATTGACCAACCTGATGATGAGATCTCATTGCTGCGGATCATCAACACTCCGCCCCGAGGTCTCGGTACGAAGACAGTCCAGCAACTGGTCCAACGTGCTGTCAGCAGCGGTCGCAGCGCTTGGGCTGTCTGTTGCGATGCGGCTGCGGTCCAAGATTTGCCCCCCGCGGCCCGCCGCGGAATTGATGATCTGCGGATGCTGATGTCCGACGTCCAGCTTAAAGCCAAGTCGGAGTCAGTGGCGGCGGCGACGCGAACTCTGCTGGAACGCACTGCTTACATGGATGAGCTGCGACGTCTCTACGACGATGACGCCGAACGCGAAGCTCGCGGCAATTCGCTGCAAGAAGTCGTCAACTCCGTTGCCGCCTACGAGGATCGAGCTGACGAAGCCTCGCTGGCCGGTTTTCTCACCGAAACTGCGCTTGCTGGTCGTGAAATGGGCAGCGAAAAAGATAAGGCAGCAGCCCAAAATGCGGTTTGGCTGTTAACGCTGCATGCTGCCAAAGGGCTGGAGTTTCCCATCGTTTACATGGTGGGTATGGAAGAGGGCATCCTCCCGCACCATCGCAGCGTAGCCGGTGAGGATGAACAAATTGATGAGGAGCGTCGACTGTGCTATGTCGGGATCACGCGCGCTCAAGAAACATTGACGTTGTCAATGTGCTTGTCGAGACGCAAGTGGGGAAAATTGCGCCCCACCAACCCCAGCCGTTTCCTCTATGAGATTACCGGCAAAGCCGATAACCCAAACCGCTATCGCAAACGCGGTAATCGACCGGTTTGAAACAAGCGAACGCCGATCAAACAACCAATCGCTAGTCCAGCCCACATCAATAGATGCAGCGGCTCGGTGACATAATGGCTGGCCACCCCCTGGTGTTCCGCAGCGCCGTGCCCCGGGTGAGCGATCGCTCCCGTGCCACTTCCGCCGACCATTGTCAGTGTCAACAGCGTCGTCATTATGCCAAAGTACGATGTTCGCATCAGGGCCACTTGCCTAATAAAGAGTGTGAAAGAAACGTAAAGGAAAATCTAATGATTCGCAAGGAAAAACCTTATGGTTCGGGTGTTGATGTGCGCAACATCTTTACCACTTCGCTGTGTCCACGTTGGATAGCAAAAGCTTCAGCCGTGTCACCATCGATATCTTTGATTTGACGATCGGCGCCCGCCGACAGTAATTCACCCACCACCGCGGCATGCCCTTCTCCCGCCGCAAACATCAGCGCGGTCCAGCCTTCAACCTTGTCCGTGGCGTTAACCTCGCTGCCGGCTGCCAATAGCATCTGCACGACTGCGAGATTGTCGATGGTCGCTGCGTACATCAGGGCCGAACGACCTTCCGTGTCTCGCAATCGTGGATCGGCCGATTGGTCCAGCAAGGTGCGAATCACGCGGGTGTGCCCGTTAAAACAGGCCAGCATCAAAGCCGAACGCCCTTCGGTATCGACGGCGTTGACATCCATTCCGCGTTCGATCGCCAGCACCATACGAGGCAAGTTGCCGTCTAAAGCGAGTTGACGAAATTGCTCCGGGGTAATTGTCGGGCCAATTTGTTTTTCGGCATTCCCTCCCGCCGGCTCATTCTCCTGCGGCGCGGCCGACGAGGACTCGTCAGCATCGCTGGACGGGTCGGCTTCTGACCCCACTTCGTCCGCCCCCACTTTGTCCGCTGGTCTGGGCTCGATAGCGGTTGGCTCGGAACCGCAGCCTGATGCCAGCAGCAAAACCAGACCCAATCCGGCGGCGGCCACTGATGGCAGCCATGTGGCCGCGGGCTGTTTATTTTTCACGCGCCGAGCGGTGCGGATGGCTGCCATGGTGCGGATGGCTGATGGATCAGACGAATCGTCAATCATTGCGGGGTCAATAAAGCGAGAGTTGTTGACGCAGGTCACGCCGGGAGTGGAGGCTGCTAGCCAACGAAAAAGTAACTCACGAGGCTGCACTATAGCGACCAAGGGGGAATCTTGCGAATGCAAACACTGACCCGCTCATTGCGTGTAAAATAAGAGGCCAACAGTTTTGGCCAACTGACTGCTTTGCGGCGGCCCGTAGTGTCGTCCTGCCCTACCCACCCGCCTTCATTTCCCATCTCCTCCACTGCCCACCAGTTGTTCGCTGCGATGATGGATTGTTTTTCTCCCCGTAGATGCTGTTTAGCCTGGTTATTGGTCGCCACGACTGGGACTGTTTTCGCCTGGCAGCCTCCCACCGCGGCGGACTCGCCCCCCACGGAGTTGCCTCGTATCGCCCCCCTGTCGCCCCAAGCGGCGTTGGACGCGTTTCAGGTTGCTCCCGGCTATCGAATCGAGTTGGTCGCTGCCGAACCGTTGGTGGTCGACCCGGTTGCCTTTTGTTTTGACGCTGCGGGTCGCTTGATCGTGGTCGAGATGCGCGGTTACAGCGAGCGGCCCGATGACCATGCGGGCCGGGTCAGGCGGTTGAGCGATGCGGACGGTGACGGCCAGTTTGATCATGCTGAAATTATCATCGAAGGGCTCGCTTGGCCAACCGCCGTGGCCTGTATCGATGGTGGTATTTTGGTCGCCGCCGCGCCCGATTTAATTTTTGTACCCGAGGAAAGTACGGGGCAGATCGCCCCGCCCGCGGATGCCCCCTTGGCAGTCGATTTTTCGTCCCGCACCGGCCCGCCGCAAGTTTGGGCTCGTGGGTTTGGAACCTCCAACGTTCAAGGCCTGCTGAATAGCCTCCGCTGGGGTTTAGATTGCCGTTTGCATGGTGCCACCAGCAGCAGCGGAGGACAGCTGATTGGCTTGGGGCACGCCGACCCAGTCCGTTTGGGTCGACGGGATTTTGCCATCGATCCGCTGCGACACCAATTTGGTTTGGTTAGCGGTGGTGGCCAGCATGGAATGATGATCGACCCCTGGGGCGATAAATTTGTCTGCAGCAATAGCGACCATCTTCAACAGGTAATGTTATTGCCGCACCGCGATCAGCGCGCGGAGCGAACCATAGTTAGCCCACCGCTGCGTCGCAGCATCGCCAGCGATGGTCCCCAAGCCGATGTCTATCGCGCCTCGCCCGTCGAGCCTTGGCGGATCCTGCGAACTCACTTGAGGGTCAGCGGACAAGCCACAGGTCCGATCGAGGGTGGTGGCCGCGCGGCAGGTTACTTCACTGGTGCCACTGGCGTTTACGTGTATGACGGAGATCAATGGCCCACCTCAAAGACTCCTCTGGCTCTGATCTCTGATGTTGGCAGCAACCTTATTCATCGCAAACGGCTCAACCAAGATGGCCTTTGGAAAAGTGGTCAACGTATCGACGAAATGAGCGAGTTTATTCGCTCCACCGATATTTGGTTTCGCCCCGTGCAGCTGGGCACCGGACCCGACGGAGCCTTGTACATTGCCGATATGTACCGCGAGGTGATCGAGCACCCGCTGAGCCTACCGCCGCTCATTAAATCACAACTCGATTTGAACTCCGGCAATGATCGTGGACGCATTTGGCGAGTCGTCGCTGAGAAACAATCAGATGCGAAACAGCCATCAAATACCGAACAGCAAGCTTCACAGCGGCAACCTATAAACCTTGGCACCCTCGACGTCGCTGGTTTGATCGACCAGTTAGATCATGCCAACGCGTGGCATCGTCGCACCGCCGCACGTTTGTTGTTAGAGTCGTCACGGCGAGCACGAGTCAGCAAGGGCCCGGCGCTTGCCCGGCTGCGGCAACTCGCTCGCGCTGGACAGTGTCCTGCAGGTCGCTTGCAAGCTTTGGTGGTTCTCCAGCGGCTGGATGAAATGACTCCAACCGAACAACTATTCGACGTCTCAACGGCACTTGCCGCGCTGCGTGACCCCCATCATCGTGTTCGCCAACGCGCGATCGAGTGGACTGCTTCAACACCACAAATTGCTCAACAGATTCCCGCCGACCATTGGCTCAAGTTGGCCAAAGACGAATCACTGTTTGTCCGTTTTCAAATGGCCTACGAGGCTGCCGCGTTGGTGCCAGACTTAGACACGCGGGCTGAGGTCTTGGCAATCATCGCCGCGCAGTCACCTGGCGATGCTTGGGTGCAATGGGCCGTCGAAGGTTCTCTCGGCAGCGCCGCCAACAAGTTCTTGTCAGCTCTCGGCGCGGACGAGAACGTTTGGCAGCAACATCGTCAGCAATGGTTAAATCTTGCTTGTTTCCAAATTGTGCATGCCGACTCAGGAAATCATGTTGCCGATTTGGTAGCTTTGTTACAAGCCACCAGTGATCTTGATTCGGACGAGGATCGGATTCCACTTTCCCGGGAGGCACTGTTGCAGGCTTTGGCGCCTGCTGTCAATCGCCAGCCCGCTGACGGCCCGCTTGCTCCCTTGGCCAATTGGATGGCGGAAGCCTTGATCGCCGAATTGCTGGACGAGGTGGCAGCCGCGCGGGGGCGGACACTCTCGACTGCGGCGGCAACTAGCTTCGCCTCGCGAATGCAGTTGGTTCGCTGGGCAACGTCAACCGCTCTTCAAAAAGAATCGGTTCATAATCTATTAGATCAATGGTTGCAAAGTTCTTACGGTCCGCAAATCCAAATCTTGGCTTTGCAAAACCTCGCTGCCGATACGCTTCCACAGATTTCTCTAATCATCGATCGCCTACCGCAACTGACGCCGACCGTCCAAGCAGCCGCCCTTGGTCGCTTAGCGGCAAATAAGGCGGGTCTTACCGCTCTCGCCGCGGCAATTACCGACTCTCAAGTCGCTCCCCAAAGTATTCCCGCTGATGTTGAAGAACGACTTTGGAAATTCCTCCAGTTCAAACTTCCCGCTTCGACGAGTGCTGGTCCAAAATCGTCTGCAGCCGGCGACTTTGCGGCTACCTTTGACGCCTACCGGGAAGGGCTGGCTGGAGAGATTGATAAAGAAGTCGGGCGTAGGGTTTTTCGGCGAGTCTGCTCCGCCTGTCATCGTGTTGGTGAAGTGGGGAATCAAGTGGGGCCTGAGTTAAAATCGCTCGTCGACAAGTCTGCCGAGCAAATTTTGATTTCAATTATCGATCCCAACCGCGAAGTCGATCCGCGCTACCGGATGGTGCAAATTGAAACCATGGACGGCCGGCTGCTGGCTGGCATCCTGGAGCAGGAAACGGAAAGCGATCTCACCCTTGTCGATAACCAAGGAAAACCTCATCGGGTTGCTCGGGATGAGATCGAGCAACTGCAAACTCGCAATCAATCGCTCATGCCCACAGGCCTGGATCGCGAAATTACCGTCGATCAAATGAGACACCTGATCGGTTTACTAAAGGATCCATCATGACCAAGACAAAGCGTTGGCAGCCCCCAGTGGATTGCCACTCCAGTAACATGCCAGTCGCCTCGCGAAAGGTGTTTGTGGGAACCAACTTGACCTGGGGCATGCTTGTCGGCATGTTCCTCGCTGTGTTGCTTTCACCGTTTAGCTCCTCCGCAGTCGCTGATGATTTGCAGATAGCCACATTTGAGTTTGACGCGTCGCCACCGATCGGCGGGCCGTTGGCTTATGATCCTTGCGTGGCCATCACCGATCCACTTTCGTTGCGCGGGGTGATTTTCATTGGTGCGGGGGAGCCGATTGTACTAGCGGTTGTCGATTGGCTGGGCGTGGCGAACGAAGCTCACCAGGCATGGCGTAAACAGCTCGCCGCCGCCGTGGGAACTCGGCCGGAACGGGTGGCCCTACACGCAGTTCATCAACACGACGCGCCCCGTTGCGACCTCTCTGCGGCCAGTTTATTGGCGCAGTATGCTCCGCAAGACCAACCTTATGATGTGCCTTGGATCCGCGACGTGATTGCCAAGAGCAGCATGGCCGCACGCGAGTCATTATCACGAGCGCGCCCCGTCAACGGTGTCGCTATGGCTGCTGCGGAAGTTCGCGAAGTGGCATCAAACCGTCGCCTGCTCGGTCCTGATGGTCGCGTCGCGGCAACACGTTACACGGCTTGCGCCGATCCGAAGCTGCGTGCTCTGCCGACCGGCACGGTCGATCCCCTGCTCCGCACGTTGGCTTTCTACCAAGACCAAGAGCCGATAGTTGTCTTGACCTACTTTGCTACGCATCCGCAAAGTTATTATCGTACCGGAGAGGCGAATCCAGACTTCGTCGGTTACGCACGCAACGCCAGGCAAGCGACCACCGGAATACCTCACGTTCACTTCAACGGAGCGGGGGGGAATGTCGGGGCAGGCAAATGGAACGATGGCAACCGCCAAAATCGCCAAGTGCTGGCCAATAAAGTAACTGCTGCCATGCAGATTGCATTCAGTGAACTCCAGCCCCAGCCTTTGACTGCGGATGATATTGGTTGGCGATCCATTTCCGTCGCCTTGCCGCTCGGCGAGCACTTGGATGAAGGGCAGTTAGTCGGCACACTCACGGTAGCCGAATCGAATCCCACGGAGCGTCTAACGGCCGCCAAGCATTTGGCTTGGTTGCGGCGCACACGCGGCGGAGAGAAAATTGATCTGCAGTGCTTGCGAGTCGGTCGGGCGCGCGTGCTGCATATGCCTGGAGAGCTATTTGTCGAATATCAGTTACGAGCCGCCGCCATGCGTCCCGATCTGTTTGTCGCCATGGCGGCATACGGAGAATATGGTCCTGGATACATTGGCACTCAAGTCGCCTATGCTCAAGGCGGTTATGAGACCAGCGGACGCGCGTCCCGCGTGGGTGCCGGCAGTGAAGCGGTGTTGATCGAGGCAATTGGTGAATTGTTGCGAGATTAAACGACGATTGGAAAACGAATGTCGTCTTTCGCTCCGCGAAAGCAGTGTTGGCTAGGATGGGAAGTTTGAAAGGAAAACAATGCAAGTAAAAAGCGGCGGCGGCTTTCGCGCGATTCTTTATTCACTCAAGAAAGCTCGTGAGGTTGGTGGACCTCTCAAGTTATACAAAGCCATGCGTTCCAAGAACGCCTGTAAGACTTGCGCCCTCGGCATGGGGGGCCAGCAAGGTGGCATGGTGAATGAAGCAGGCGGCTTTCCCGAAGTCTGCAAGAAAAGTATGCAGGCCATGGTTGCCGATATGCAGCCGGCTGTGCCCGCCACTTTCTGGGCCGAAAATTCCATCGCCGACCTGCAACGTTTCACCCCTCGACAGTTGGAGCACTCCGGGCGGCTGATTCAACCGGTGATCTGGGAGGCGGGAACAAGTCATTATCGACCACTGACTTGGGCCAGCGCCTTTGATCGAATCGCCAAGCAATTTAAGGCCATTTCTCCCGATGAATCGTTTTGGTACTTCTCGGGACGCAGCAGCAATGAAGCAGGGTTTCTGCTGCAATTACTAGCTCGCGTTTATGGTACCAACAATGTCAATAACTGCAGCTTCTATTGCCATCAAGCCAGTGGTGTTGGCTTGCAGTCCACCGTCGGCAGTGGCACCGCCACGATCCAGCTTGAAGACCTTGAAAAAGCTGACCTCGTCTTTCTGATTGGTGGAAACCCCGCCAGTAACCACCCCCGCTTAATGACCAGCTTGATGCATGTGCGCCGCCGCGGTGGCAAGGTGGTGGTCATCAACCCGGTACGGGAAACGGGCTTGGTGAAATTTCGCATTCCTAGCGATCCCATATCACTCTTTTTTGGCACCAAGATCGCCACACATTATGTGATGCCGCACATCGGTGGCGATCTGGCGTTGCTGTGGGGGATCGCCAAAGCCGTGCTCGAACAAGGCACTGCTGACGATAGTTTCTTGGCGAATCACTGTCGCGATAGCCAAACCTGGGAGGCCGCTGTCCGTGCGCTCAGCTGGCAGGAGATAACAGCGAAATCGGGAGTGGAACGCGAGCAGATTGAGGAGATCGCCGCTCTTTATGGTCAAGCAAAAAATGTTGTCTTCTCTTGGACGATGGGAATCACCCACCATGCGCACGGCGTCAATAACGTGCAAGCGATTGCCAATCTGGCAATGGCTCGCGGTAAAGTCGGCAGCCCCGGCAGTGGGCTGATGCCAATTCGTGGCCATAGCAACGTGCAAGGTATTGGCTCGGTCGGTGTAACTCCGAAACTCAAACAACAAATCTTTGACGCCCTGACTGAGCAGTTTGGTCTCACTCTGCCGACCACGCCCGGACGCGACACGCTCGACTGTATGGAAGCCGCCGCCCGTGGTGAATTAAAGGCTGCGTTCTGTTTGGGAGGAAACCTTTATGGTAGCAATCCCGATGCTAAGTTCGCCGCCAAGTCGCTGAGTAATCTTGATCTAAATGTGATGCTCAATACGACGCTCAATACGGGGCACGCCCATGGGTTAGCCAAAACAACGATCATTCTGCCAGTGCTGGCCCGTGATGAAGAACCTCAAAGCACCACCCAGGAGTCAATGTTCAATTTCGTTCGCCTCAGTGATGGGGGGCCTCGGCGTTTGCCAGGTCCGCGCAGCGAAATTCAGGTGATTGCCGAAGTTGGCAAGCGATTGATCGGCGATCGCGATGGCATTGATTGGAAAGCAATGGAAGAGGCTTCCACGATCAGGCAATGGATCGCTCGCGTCGTTCCCGGCTTCGGAAAGATTGCCGACATCGGTGAAACGAAAGCCGAGTTTCATATTGATGGACGGACCTTTCACGTTCCCCAATTCCCCACCGAAGATGGGCGAGCCATTATGCACGTTCATGAACTCCCCGAGTTGCAAGGAGTTGGGGAACAAGAATTGCGTCTCATGACCGTCCGCAGCGAAGGCCAGTTTAACACGGTTGTTTATGAAGAGAATGATCTGTACCGCAATCAATATCGACGCGACATCATCATGCTGCACCCGGACGACCTGCGTCGCTTTGGAATTAGCCCCGACCAGTGTGTCACGATTCGCAGCGATACCGGCGAAATGAAAGGCATCATCGCCCGCAGCTACCCAGACATTCGCCCCGGAAACGCCATGATGTATTATCCCGAAGCGAATGAACTCGTCTCGCGTCACGCCGATCCCAAAAGTAAGACACCAGCCTTTAAATGCGTAATCATTCAATTGATCGCTGAGGATTCATCGAGGAGTGATCGCCATGCCCAAGCCATCCATGTCTAGCAGTTTGACCCCTCTCAGCCCGCACGCGGCGTTTGTCAAACTGGTGTTGATCGCCGCGATGTTCTCAGCACTGCCCGCTGACCGCCAGTTGGAGTGGGGAGCCGGGTTAGCGTCCGCTGGGGAGTCAGGCCAAGTAGAAGTTACCTTTAAACGTGATGTGATGGCCGTCTTATCCAAGGCCGGCTGTAACGCGGGAACTTGCCATGGCAACGTCAATGGAAAAGGAGGTTTTTTTCTATCATTGCGTGGGCAGGACCCCAGTTACGACTATCGCCAGTTAGTTCGCTCGGCGGCGGGCAGACGCGTAGATCCCATGGTGCCTGCTCAGAGTCTGGCTTTGCTGAAAGCAACCGCCGAAGTGGCCCACCAGGGCGGCAAACGCTTTTCTCGGGACTCACCCGAATATGAGATCCTCTTCAGTTGGATCGAACAAGGATTGGCCGCACCCGAATCGCAAGCCCCGGTCGTGACCCGTTTGGAAGTAACACCCGCTGATCAAGTGCTTTGGGCCCCGCAACGCGAAGTCCAACTGACGACGATCGCTCATTTCTCCGACGGCTCAGCACGTGACGTCACTCGTTTGGCTGTTTACGAATCGAGTGATCCGTTGGTCGAAATCACGCCCACGGGGATCGTCCAGTTTGATCAGCCGACTTTGGTGACTCTGTTGGTTCGCTATCTCGACGGTCAATTCCCCGTTCGCTTGGCTTATCGCCCGGTGCCTCAGCAGTTCACCTGGCAGACACCAGCAGTTAACAACTTTATCGACGAATTGGTCTTTGCCCGTCTTCAGCAATTGCAAATTAATCCAGCCCCCCTCGCCACGGATCAAGTCTTCCTGCGACGGATTTACCTCGATCTGTTGGGCGTCCTTCCCACAGCCGAAGAGGCGCACAGCTTCGTGCTTGATCAAGCATTCGATAAGCGTGAGAAGTTGGTTGAGTCATTACTATCGCGTCCCGAATTTGCCACCATGTGGGCGCTCAAGTGGTCGGATATCATTCGGAACGAAGAGAAGACCCTCGACGCCTTGGGGGTGGAGAAATTGCACGCCTGGATTCGTGATTCAATTGCCGCAGACCGACCATTGAATCAGTTCGCCCGCGAACTGATCGCTTCCCGCGGCAGCACCTATGACAATCCGCCGGCAAATTACTGGCGTGCCCATCGCGATCCCTTTACGCGTTCGGAAACCACGGCGCAAGTCTTTCTTGGAGTTCGTTTGCAATGTGCAAAATGCCATAATCATCCCTTCGATCACTGGTCCCAAGACGAATATTATCAGTGGGCCAGCTTGTTTAATGGCATCGAATACGAAATTGTTGATAACAAGAGACGGGATAATCTGGATAAGCATGAATTTGTTGGCGAACAGATGGTGCAAGTCAAATCGGCCGAACCCGTTAACAATGTCCGCACTGGCCAGCCCGCAAATGCCAAACTTCTCGGTAGCGATGAGGCGATTGGCGATGATCAACTGCAGCACTTGGCCGATTGGTTAGCCTCTCCTGAAAACCGCATGTTCGCCACCGCGCAAACCAATCGCATCTGGTACCACCTGATGGGTGCCGGTCTTGTCGAACCGGTCGACGATCTGAGGTTAACCAACCCCGCATCACACCCTGAATTGCTGCGCCGCTTAACCGATGAATTGATCGAGCACGACTTCAGCCTCAAACATCTCGTGCGGCTGATCGTCAATTCCCGCACCTACCAACTCGGATCCGAATTGGACCCGGCCGAGGTGGCTCCGCACCAGTATCACGAACGTCTGTTTGCTCGTGCCGTGGTCCGCCGATTGACGGCTGAACAGATTTTGGACATTCAATCGCAAGTGCTGGGGTTACCAGCCAGTTTCGAGGGTTACGATCCTGGCACCCGCGCTGGTCAAATCGCCGGTGTGGAGCGGGTGCGTCGCAAGTTGGCCGATGGTGATGTTTTTTTAAGGCAGTTCGGTAAACCCGAGCGGTTGCTCGCTTGTGAATGCGAACGCAGTAATGAAGCGACTCTCGGCCAAGCGCTCAGCTTGATTGGCGGTGAGAGTTTACATCGTCGCCTGATCCAGACCGACAATCGTCTGGGAGAACTTCTCGCTGCATCTGACGATATCCCAGAGATTATTGAAACCCTGTTTTGGACAGCCTTGACCCGCGCGCCGACAGAGCAGGAGTTAACTTCGACATTGAGCCTAATTGAACAGCACGGCGACCCCAGAGCCGTGTTGGAAGATTTAGTCTGGGCATTACTAAACGCCAAAGAGTTGATCTTTCGCAATTGAGGCTTCTGCGGTTCTATCGCATCTCAACTTCCACCAAGAGAATCCCACCAAAAATACCATGCCCGCCCCATCATCCGCCTGTAATAACTTTCGCTCACTCCAGCTTTCCCGCCGCACCCTGCTTAGCATCGGCGGCATGGGTATGCTGGGTATAAATATGCCGACATTGCTCCGAGCGGGTGAGAGTCGCAGCGGTCAAGACGATCCGCTCCCCGTGCGAGCCAAGCGGGTAATCTTCTTGTTCCAGTGGGGCGGACCCAGCCATCTCGATACCTTCGACATGAAGCCCGCGGCGCCGGCTGAAATTCGCGGACCGCTGAAGCCGATCTCCAGCGTGATTCCGGGCTTGCCGGTTTGCGAACATTTTCCTGAGATGGCCAAGCGAATGGATCGTGTCACCTTGATCCGCAGCATGACCCACACCATGAAAAATCATAACTCGGCCGGCTATTACGCGCTCACCGGACAAGCACCTCCAAGCGACGATCAACGTCTGCGAGATTCGCTTGACCTCTGGCCGGCGTACGGTTCCGTGGTGGATGCCCTAGCACCTAACCGTGGCGAGCTGCCCACCTTTGTCTCATATCCCTATACCATCTCCGATGGTTCTGTCACGCCAGGCCAGCACGCCAGCTTTCTCGGCAAACGGCACGATCCTTTTTTCTTCAAGGAAGATCCAAATGCGGACAATTTTCGCTTGCCCGAATTGAGCCTACCCAGCGATCTTGATTTGGGGCGGATGCAGCGACGCCGTCAGTTACAGCAACTCGTCGACCAACAAGCCAAGCTGCTTGACCTTTCGTTGGAAGCACGCGGGTTCGATGATTACTACCAAAAAGCGATTTCCATGCTCACCTCCGAGAGCGTGCGTTCTGCTTTTGACTTGGAAAGCGAACCGCAATCGCTGCGTGATCGTTACGGACGCACGACCTATGGGCAGGGCTGTTTGCTGGCGCGGCGATTGGTGGAAGCGGGCGTCAAGTTTGTGACGGTTTATTTTTCTCGATCAATTGGCGGTCGCCGTGTGAACGAAGGTGGTTGGGACACTCACGGATTTGACGATACGCGGATGTATCAAATTGTCGATAAGTATCAACATCCAATTACCGATCAAACCCTGCCGACGCTGCTCGACGATCTCGAAGATCGTGGCATGTTGGAAGATACGCTGGTCGTCTGGATGGGAGAGTTTGGCCGCACTCCCAAGATTAATAAAAATATCAGTCGTGATCATTGGCCCCAGTGTTACACGGCGCTGCTCGCTGGCGGGGGAGTAAAACGGGGTTATGTGCACGGTGCTTCGGACGCCGACGGCATGTTCCCAGATAAGCATCCGGTTCGTCCCGAGGACCTGGCCGCCACGATCTACTCGCTAATGGGCATCGACCCGAACACCGAAGTCCGTGATCGTGCGGATCGCCCCTTAGTGATTGCTGGCAAGCCGGTGATGGATGTGTTTGCATGAAATTGATCCGCGACTGATCGCCGCTTTGGCGCTAGCCGCGGTTTCTCGATAGCTTCTGATCAATCATCGGAAAACAATAAACGCTTCACTGCCAGCCTGATTATGTCTCGAATTTTACGATTGATTCTTATCTTCACGGTCGTCGCAGCTTTGCCGCCCACAATCGTGGCTGCGCAAGCGGAATCGGCTCCCTCTGATGTGGCCTCGCTCGATGCTCGCATCGCCGAGCTCAAGCGGGAAGCTGAATCCCTGCTTGAGCAAGCTCGTGAGGTTCGCAAGCGGGCCGCCGATCAAGATCGTCAATGGCAAGGATTGCTGGGTCAAATCGAGAGCATCGCAGACCAACGTCGCCAACTCGAATCGCAACGCCAACAAGTTGCCAAAGCGGAGGCAGTACAGCGGGCTGCTGAGGAGAAGGTGAAGTTGGCTGAACAAGCGTTTGAAGCCGCCAGGAAAGCACTGGAGGAAGCCAAGCAGGCTGCCACCAAAGCTGAAATGGAGACGATCGCGGCCGTTAAGCCAATCGCCGACATGGAAATCAAGTTGACGGAATTAGAACCTCTGCTTGAACCACTCAAGGTTGCTGCCAAACAAGCTGAGGGCGAGGCGTTGACCTTGCAAAAACAATTTTCCAACATGGAAGCGCAAGCAGCTAGCTTAAAACAACAGACAATTGAGCAACGCCAGCAGATTGAGTCCATCTTGAAACAGGCGGGAAGCTGGATCTCTTTCAGCGATCAAATTGCTCCGATCTTTCACGATCGATGTGTGGCTTGCCATAACGCCACTAATCCTCAAGGTCGGTATAGCATGTCAGATTATGCCTCAATACTCTCCGCGGGTGAGTCAGGTCTGGCAATCGATCCGGGAGATGCCGAAGCGTCCCCACTGTATCAATACGTTGTGGATGGCTGGATGCCGTTCGAAGCAGATCCGTTGGAACCACAGCAGCTAACTCTCATTCGCGACTGGATTGAGCAGGGGGCCCGGCTCGATGTGGCGGCAGAGCCTGACTCGCCTTTAATTCGCATCATGCCCCGCATTACGCAACCCGCTCCGCCTCAGCAATATCGAGCTCCGTTGCCAATTACCGCTTTGGCAGTCGATCCCAAGGGCGGTCGCTTGGCCACTTCCGGTTACCATGAAGTTTTGATCTGGGATCTAAAAAGCGGTCAACTTTCGCAGCGGATAGCCAATATCGCACAGCGGGTCTACGGAGTGGCGTTTGATTCGGCGGGTTCTCGCTTGGCCATCGCCAGTGGTACTCCGGGTCAGCTGGGAGAAGTCAAGCTTTTCGACAGCGCAAGCGGCGAATTGATCAACGATTTGTTTATCTCCGCCGACGCTATGTTTGCTGTCGAGTTTTCACCTGATGGGACACGGCTGGCAGCCAGCGGTGCTGAGGGGACGATTGTCATATTCGATTTATCCTCTCCGGCGCGTCCGCAGCATCTTATTGAAGTGCATTCCGACTGGGTCCACAGCATTGCTTGGTCTCCCGATGGCAAGTGGCTGGTCTCCGCCAGTCGCGACAAGACCTCAAAGGTCTTCATTGCGGAAACCGGTGAATTGACACTCACCTTCAACGGCCACCAACAAAATGTTACCGACGCGGTTTTTGCCGCTGACAACCAACATGTGATCAGCGGGGGTGATGATCAACGCTTGCGAATCTGGAACATCAAAAATGGTAAACAACTTAAAGAGATTGCCGACCTGAAAGCTAACGTGGGTGCCCTGCGTCGGCTTAACGAACGACAGCTGATTGTGATGACAACCGCTGGCGGCGTTAGTCTCTATGACGTCGATGAGGGAGAGCGAGTCCAGCACGTGCAGCTGGCATCCGAATGGTTGACCAGCATGGCCGCTACAGGTGACGTTGAGCCGAGTAACGTCGAGCAGGCTAACGTCGAGCAGGGTGCGGCGGGCGAAAGTCCGTCAGCTAGACTCTTCATTGGCGACTTGTCTGGCCGCGTGTTCACTGTCGATTGCCGGGATTGGACCCCTGGAGTGATGTGGACAGCGGTTCCCGGCTCGCAATTCTCCGGGGCAAATGCAGCAGCGGCTGAGGGATCGGAGCCTGACAATTCCGCTCAAAATGGTGAATAGCGGCTCGTGTTCGGCAAAACGCATGGCGACTATTTGTGCACTTCCGTTAGTCCAGATGGGCCGATTTTTGGATTGTCAAACTGGTTGAAAAAGCGATTGGAAAAAGTATTGCCATTTCCGGTCACCAATAGGCTACAATCTGAGTTGCTGTCGGGCAGGTTTTACTCACTTGACCCGACCCAGCGAATTCCCTCCCACCCCCACCTGCCCGCCAGATAGCCGGTCATACAGACCGGATTGCTTATGGCAATCTTACATCTCACCGAATCAAAGCTCAACGCTGGCTTGCGTCAAGGCAAGATGCTGCTTTGCCAAGTCGTTTGCATGGGGCTGTTGTCCCTGTTTATGGTGCCCGTAACCGCTGCGGAACCAGCGGAATTATCTGCCTCGCCACCCAAATTTGAACTCGATATCCTTCCCATTTTGACCGCCAATGGTTGCAACGCGGGAGCTTGTCATGGCAAAAGTCGTGGCCAAAACGGCTTTGCTTTGTCGTTGTTGGGCTTTGACCCCGAATTTGATTACCATGCGATTGTCAGCGCCGGTCGAGGGCGACGCCTATTCCCCGCCGCGCCCGAGTACAGCCTGCTGCTCCGTAAGGGAGCCGCCGAGGTTCCGCATGGTGGCGGCGTGCGATTGCCAGTCGACAGTGACGCCTATGCCACGATGCTCGCCTGGATTCGCGCGGGTGTTCCACGCGTGGATTCCTCCGACCCGACGTTCGAGCGCATTGAGTTAAGCCCGGCACCGCGTCCCTTACATGCTGCCGAAGAAGACACTCTGACCGTGACCGCTTTTTACTCGGATGGTTCGACCCGCGACGTGACGGCGACGAGTTTTTACCAGTCCAGCGAGGCTGCCATCGTCAACGTCGATCCGTCTGGGAAATTGAAAGCGGGCGAGTTGCCAGGGGAGGCGACGATCATGGTTCGCTACATGGGGCAGATCGCGACTTGGAGCACCGCCATTCCTAGCCCGGGTGTAATCGCTGCCGAGCAATACGCCGATTTGCCCAAACAGAATTTCATTGATGAACTTGTCTGGCAAAAATTAAAGCAGTTGAACATTCTGCCCAGCGAACCAATCGACGACACGAAATTTCTGCGACGCGTGCATCTCGATCTAATCGGTAGATTGCCGAACGCGTCCGAGGCAAGACAGTTCTTTGCCGACACTAGCGAGAACAAAAGAGAGCAACTGGTCGATCGCTTGTTACAGCGACCCGAGTATGCCGACTTTTGGGCGAACAAGTGGGCTGACTTGCTGCGACCCAATCCTTATCGCGTTGGTATCAAGGCGACGATCAGTCTCGATGGTTGGCTGCGTGATGTCTTTCGAGACAACTTGCCCTACGATCAGTTTGCCGAACAACTGATAACCGCTAAGGGCAGCACTTGGCGGAACGGCGCGGTGACCGTCTTTCGTGATCGTCGATCGCCCGAAGAAATTACCACGATGTTCAGTCAGCTTTTTCTGGGCGCGCGGTTGGAGTGTGCAAAGTGCCATCAACATCCTTTTGAGGTCTACAGTCAGCGAGATTTTTATAGCTTGGCAGCCTATTTTTCCCGAGTTGGCTACAAGGGCACCGGGCTCTCTCCGCCCATCTCAGGCGGCGAGGAAATTGTTACCGTTGCCGCAAAGGGCAGCGTCAAACATCCGCTAACGGGCGAACTATTAGCTCCGCAACCTCTGTGGGGCGAAGCTCCCGCTGTCACTGCGGAGGACGATCCGCGCGCCTTGTTTGTCGATTGGTTGACCGATCCTGATAACGCTCGTTTTGCTGAAGCGGCCGCTAACCGAATTTGGGGCGAACTGTTTGGAGTTGGAATTGTGGATCCGGTCGATGATTTGCGGGCCACTAATCCGCCCAGCAATCCGGCGTTGCTCGCGGCACTTGGCGAAGAGTTTCGCCGGCTAAACTACGATCAGAAAGCGTTGCTCAAAACGATTACGCTTTCGGCAACCTACTCATTGTCGTCGCTCCCCAATGAGACAAACGCCAATGACCACCGCAACTTCTCTCGCCATTATCGTCGGCTGAGTCGCGCGGAAGTGGTGGCTGACGCGCTGTCTGACGTGTTGGGGATCCCCGATCGTTTCGCCGGTATGCCTCCCGGAGCTCGAGCAACCCAGCTTTGGACGTTCCGCACTAATTCGGAAATTCTTGATGTTTTCGGACGTCCCGACCCCAATCAAGACCCACCCTGTGAACGGTTGCCTGAAGCGACCATGACTCAAGCGTTGCACTTAATGAACGCCCCCAAGATTCACGCCAAGCTAATCAGTGACCAGGGACTGCCGGCACGCTTGGCTGCGAAATCGATATCAGTTTCTGAATTGCTCGACGAACTGTATCTAACCATCTACAGTCGTCTTCCCACGCCGGAAGAACAGCGGCTGTTGGTGCCACTGTTCGAGGGTGATGCGAGTGGGCGAAAATCTGTTCTTGAAGATCTCGTGTGGTCCCTAATAAACTCATCGGAGTTCGTTTATGAAGACTAACGCCCAACGACCGACTTCGTCATGCACTGACGCTGCCCCCTTCGCGGCGCGTCCCGCTTTTCATCGAAGAGGGGCGATAAAGCTCGGTTTGGCTGGGTTGGCCGGCGGTAGTTTTCTCGATCTGCTTGCCTTGCAAGGTCGAGCTGTCGCCGGTCCGCTCAAACAACAAGCAACCAGTTGTATTCTAATTTGGATGGATGGTGGCCCTTCGCATTTTGAAACCTTTGATCCCAAGCCAGAGGCACCCGCCGAAATTCGTGGCGACTTTGGTGCGATCCCCACGAAGATCCCCGGCGTCCAATTCAGTCAACACATGACCAAGCTGGCGCAGTTGGCTGACAAATTTAGCGTGATCCGATCAGTCTGCCATAATCAAGGCAATCATGGAGCCGGTAATCACTATATGATGACCGGCGCGCCTCCACGGATACCCGTTGGCTGCGGAGCATTTGTCAGCTTTCATCCCAGCCTCGGCTCGGTCGCCTGTTATGAACATGCGGCCCCTCACGGCTTGCCGGGTTATTTTTCCATGCCCTCCATGTCGCGTTCGGGCGGTCCCAATTTCTTAGGAGCTAAGTACGCACCGTTTGTGGTTGGCAACGATCCGAATCAGAAGAGCTTTCGAGTGCGGGACGTGGCGCTACCCAACGGACTGGAAGACACCAGATTCGATCGTCGTCGCCAGCTGCGCTCCCTCGTTGACCGCTTACCCAGGATTGAGCAAGCTGCGGCTGCTGACCCAGTGGCCGCTCTCGATGAGTATTATCAACAGGGCTACGATCTAATCACTACACCCGCCGCTCAGCTCGCTTTTGATATTCAAAGTGAGTCGGCTGAGGTGCGTGATAGTTATGGTCGAAATCCCTTCGGACAACGAGCGCTATTAGCTCGCAGGCTGGTCGAAGCGGGAGTTCCTTTCGTTACGGTTTATGATGGCGGTTGGGATCATCATACAGATATTTTTGGCGCCCTCTCCAAACGTCTGCCCAGTTGGGACCAGACGGTGGCCGCCTTGATTTCAGATCTTGATCAACGTGGCCTGCTGGAAACAACGATGGTGATCGCACTTGGTGAGTTTGGTCGCACGCCGAAAATAAGCACGCTTGCCGGACAAACAAAGCCAGGACGTGATCACTGGGCCAACGCAATGTCCATTCTATTCGCTGGTGGGGGCACGCCGGGAGGGCAAGTTATTGGGGCTACCGATCGCCAAGGGCATGCGGCGGTAGAACGTGTTCTCTCGCCGGAAAACTATGTGTCGACTGTTTATCGAAAGTTAGGCATTGATCCAAATCAAATCTATTACACTCCATCGGGAAGGCCCACGCACCTGGTCAGCGACCCCACTCCGATTGCTGAATTGCTCTAATGCCAAAACCCTATATGCTGAGAGCAATTGCCTATGGCGGGCTGCTGGTCTTGCTGCTGGGAGAGTTTGGAAGCCTTTCTGCCGAGCCTCCCACGCTGACTCGTATTTTCCCCGCCGGTGGCCAACGAGGCCAAACCGTTGAAGTCTCCGTGAAAGGAAAATTGGGTGAAGGCTCCGTGGATTTTTGGACCAGCCGTCCGTGGCTCGACTGGCAAGCGACTGAAGCCGCAGACAAATTTCTGGTTGCGATCAAGGCCGATGCAACTCCGGGAGTCGGTTATGTGCGAGCGGTCAACAATCAAGGGGCATCCGACTTGCTCCCCTTTGTGATTGGACACTTGCCGGAGCAAAACGAGCTTGAGCCCAATGACGAACTAACCGCTGCCAACGCGATTCAATCATCCCCGGTGATCATCAACGGCGTGTTGCAAGCGGCTGGCGATGTCGATCATTTTTTGGTGAAAGTGGAGCAGGGCCAAACGTTGGTCGCTAGCCTCGCTGCGGAAACCGACTTGGCCTCACCGGTGGATGCCAGTTTGCGGATCGTCAGTCCCGCGGGGCATTTCTTAGCACAGAATCTCGACCATCGCGGACTCGATCCGCAGCTCGTCTGGACTGCTCCCGAAACGGGCGATGTTCTGGTTCAAGTCTTTGGCTTTCCGGCCGCACCCAACAGCACCATCGCCTTGGCCGGTGGGGACAATTTTCTCTATCGGTTAACCCTCACCACGGGGCCTTTCTTGGAAGGGGTGTTGCCATTGGCGATCTCGGCTGAGCAGCCGACAGCGCTTCAGTTATTAGGTTGGAATATCCCTGCTGAGATCAGCGAAGTAAGACTGCAACCTTCTGACGCCGAAAGTAGCGTCGCCAGAAATAGCGTCGCATTTTTTCAGCCCGGGGTTGCCGGCTTGCACCAACTGCCCGTTGTAGACATTCCCTTGGTCGTCAGGCAGCTATCCCCGACCACTGAGTCGCCTGGGAGCATGTCAATTGAGTTACCAGCATTGATAGCAGGCAATCTTTCTGCTGAAAACCAGCGGGATATCTATGAGTTTGATGCAACCAAAGGCGCTGTCTGGGAATTTAAGGTAGAGAGCCGCCAACTTGGCTACCCACTTGATGCTGTTCTGGAAATCGTTGATATAGCAAGTGGTAAGCAATTGCTCCGCGTGGACGATACTGCTCGTCAACCGGACCCAGCCGGCAAATGGACGGTGCCCGCGGATGGACGTTATCGAGTCATCCTCGCGGATGTGAATGGGCTCGCCAACACGTATGCGCTATATCGACTAACCATCTCGCCACCACTGGTCGATTTTCGTTTGCAAACAACCGCAGATCGTTATGTTGGTAAAGTTGGTGAGGCGTTAGAAATTGCGGTGAAGACCGAGCGGCTTGGGGGTTACGCTGAGACAATTGATTTTGTCATTGAGGATCCACCTGCGGGACTCACCATGGAAGCGGTCACGTCGGCCCCTGGGGGTGAAACCGCCAAAGAAGTCAAACTTCGGCTAACCGCTTCTGGGCCTCTGAATCAGCCAGTCCGCATTTTGGGCCGCAGCCAATCCGCCCCGGACGCAACTCGACCGGTTCGCAACGGGCCAATGCAGATCGACCAGTTATGGATAACGATTCAGTAAGCGAATGCTGGAGTTGTCTGTTGCCACGAAGCCGTTCGCGGGGGCCCCTTTTCCACCTCTTCTTTTCAGGACAGCCGGTTTGCACCTCTATTTGATTCGGCACGCGGAAAGCGAAAATAACGCCAAAGCGGAGCAGCAACGAGTCGAAGATCCAGCGATCACGTCTCGGGGAAAGCGGCAAGCGTCGGCGTTGGCTGATTGGTTGACAACGCTGCGGCCAGATGTAGTGATCAGCAGTCCTTTTCGGCGGGCTCTCCAGACTGCTGTACCAGCGATGCAACGGCTGGACTGTTCGCTTGAAATTTGGGGCGATGTGTTCGAACGAGGTGGATGCTATCGAGGTTGGCATGCGGAGAACTACCAAGGCGCGGAGGGGCTTGGGCATGCGGAAATCCTGCAGCTGACCCCCACTGCGATCCTTGACCCCACACTTGCTCCGACTGGATGGTGGCAATGCCGCCCACGCGAGCGGGATAAGCAAGCGAGCGAGCGGGCGGTTGCAGTCAAACGCCGGCTTGAAGAGAGGTTGGCAGACCGGGAAATGCGAATGGTGTTGATCACGCACGCGGAATTTCAGCGAATTTTATTGGAGCAGTTGCTGTCGGAGTTTGGCATTGACGTGGCAAGTCTAGGCCCCATTTGTAACGCGGGTGTGACTCATTTGAAATTGCAAAATGCGGCTTGGCAGCTTCATTGGTTTAACGCTGTCACGCACCTTCCGACCGAGTTGATTACGGATGCCAAGGGTTAGGCGTAATCGGCACTTGCTTTGCAGGCTAATTGGAATGATGAGCGAAATTTCCAAGACGCCTCTCTATTTGCAAAGGTCATGCCGTGTATCACCATGTCAAAAAATTGATGTATACCGTTCGTGTTGATGAACCTAACCCGCATTTTGGTAACATGTTGTTGGAGCAGTTTGGCGGAGCGAACGGGGAGTTGGCAGCCGCCATGCAGTATTCCATCCAGGGATTGAACTGCGAGGATCCCGCCCGCAAGGATTTGTTGATGGACATTGGCACGGAGGAGTTGAGTCACCTCGAAGTCGTTGGCACCTTGGCCCGCCTGCATCTACAGCCGATGAAACATCAAGCTGAGGCGGCTGAAGCGAATCCCTTGATCGCTGCGATTGGTGGTGGAGGCGTATCGTTAAACAATTCCGCCGGTAATCCGTGGACAGCCGATTATTTAAAGATATCAGGTCAGCTGGAAGTCGATTTGCGCAATAACATGGCCGCCGAATCGCGTGCTAAGATTACTTATGAACGCTTGCTTAATCACACAGATGACACTGGTACGATTGAGGCGTTGAAGTTCTTAATGACAAGGGAGACAACGCACCTTAAAGCGTTCGGTGCTGCCTTGGAAAGCATGGGCAAGGGCCCGCTGGAGGTGGGCGATATGCCTGTCGAACCGGAGTGGATCAACCTTTATTTTAATGATTCGACAGGTGAAGGCGAGTTGGGCAGCGATCACTCTGGGCCGTGGAACAGCGGAGGCGATTGGAGCATTGTCGACAACCCTGCCTATGATCACGCCCGTGAGCGTTAGGTAATTGCCAAAGGGTTAGTTAAATCGCGAGCAGTGTTTAGCGTCGCCTTTCGCTCGGCGAAATTCCGAGCAAGCACTGCTTTGGGGACAAACTGAGGGCCTCATTGGTTTTCGTTTTAGTCTAAAGTGAAGGACTGTTCTATATGGTAACTTAGCTGAAGTTAATTTTGCTGGTCTCAGCATTTTATGCCGATAGCGAACACGTCCTTGCGAGAGTTTTCTGAAATGAAATTTTTAACCGCACTACTTACTATGTCTGCATGCGTGGGGTTTGTAGCAATTGCCTCACCGCGTTTGCTTGGTGAGCAAGAGCTAGAGCTAGCCACTGAGAAGACTTTGGCCGAGGAGCAGATTCGTGAGTTATTGATCAAACAGACGGCTGCTTGGAATCGAGGGGACATCGACCAGTTTATGAAGGACTATTGGGAATCAGACGCCCTATCATTCACTTCCGGTGGGGAAGTCACGCGGGGGTACGAGGCTACGCGGCAGCGATACCACGCGCGATATCCGACGGCTGAGCGGATGGGGAGGACGACCTTCAGTGAGTTAGAAGTGACAATGCTTGGAGGTGACGCGGCGTTTGTCTTGGGGACTTGGCAGCTGGAGCGAGCGGATGAGCGTCTGGGAGGCAAGTTCACGTTAATTTTGAGACGATATTCGGGCGAGTGGAAAATCGTACACGACCACACTTCGTTGAAGCCTTAGTGATGAGCGGGATGTGGGTGTGGCCTGCTGAGGGTCGCGTTCATGGTGGGCGATTGAGCTTTTCGAGAGGCGAGACTCGCGTTTTGTCTATTTTGTCACCAGCCACCCCGGTGTGACAGGATCAACGCTACCCTTGCATCGAATGCCACCCCCGGAAGTGCGGTTCAGTGTGCCTGGAATCACACTTTCAGAGGCGGCGACGATGCGTTATGATTTTCATATGGAGACGTTTGGTCTACGTCCAGTTTGCAGGGACGTAGTCAGGGTAAATCGGGGCGTGGCTCAGCCTGGTAGAGCGCTGCGTTCGGGACGCAGAGGTCGCAAGTTCAAATCTTGTCGCCCCGACTTGAAATCAAAACAGCTCGTCGCATTATTTTGCGGCGAGCTGTTTTTCGTTTGAGTGCAGCGACTTACGTGATCTTTGCAAGCCAACGTGGTCGGTTCAAACAGTGCATCCACTTCAGACGATGAAGAGGGGCAATTGCTCGAACTAACTGCCGGATCGGAATTTACGGAGTTCAAATCCTGTCACCACTTTTGGTGTCCGTCAGCTTGGTTCGAGAAGGCGCAACACTCGCCACAAGGAGATTGTCAATTCAAGCGGCCTTGTCTCACTCCGAATCTTTAACGCCAGGATTGTCCGCTTCGGGATCGCCGCCATGATTGTTCTTCTTGTCGTCATAGTCAGGGTCGGCATGTTCATGGTGGTCATGGTCGTGGTGGTCTTGTCCGCCAGGGCCAAACGACCCGCGACTGCTAAAACTCTGTGGCCCCATCGCGTCAATGGCGAACGTTTTGTAATCGAGTTTCAAGGCGGCGGCGGTAATGCGCAGGGTTGCTTCATCCATGGTGGCCCAATGCGTTACGTGAACTTTGCCCTGCTTGAGTTCCCAGGCAACCAGCACGGGTTGCGATTCGACCGGCGGTTGCAGCGAATTATCCATCCAAAGGAAACTTCCTACCGGGGCGTTGTTGGGGAGCTTGCCACGGAAATTCGCTGACAAAATGGCGACGTGTTGGCCCTTCTTGAGCGGCTTGGTCTGAGGAATGACATTGCCTTTCGCGTCGAAGACCGTAACGCCGACCCTGCCGTCCACCACATCAACGGTCGCCAGATTTTCGGCATCCTGGACGATTTTGAAGAGCGGATTCTTTTCCGGGTTTGTCTTCGCCTGTTGCAGTCGCACGGCGTCAGCATGGGTGTGTTGTTCGATCGCGATGGCCGCGACCTGGAGAATGTCTTTATCCGCACGGCCGAGATAGGTTTGCCGATTGCCGAAACTTTGGGCAAGCAGGTAAGGTGTCGATTTCAGATCCGCATCCGCCACGCGACCCAGATCGTAGCTCTCGTAATTCTTGGCAAACTGACTATTGATGTACAACGATTGAGTCGGGTAGAGCGTCCATTGAAACTGGGGTGGTCTGTTTTCCGCACCAGGAATCGCGGCGACCGGGCCTTGCTCCTTCGCAACTTTGCCGACGACGATCAATTGCGCGTTGTAAAACGTGGCATACGATTCATGCTTTTTCGCAGCGGCGATCTGCTTAGCGGTGTACTGACTCTTTAGAACTGGCGGTGCGGCTTTGGCATGGTCAGACTGTTGAGCCACAGCGAACGGCCCAGTGCTGCTGACTGCCATCACCAACATGATTGCCAACAGGACAGCGACGCCCCCTATAATAATCGCCAGCGAACTACGGTGAGAATGGGTAGCCGTGGCTGCTTGAGTTTGAAAGGAAGGTTGTTGATCGTCCCGAGGTGTGAGCTGCTTAGACATATCGATGGCCTCCGCCGTTTCGTGTAGTGACTGGGTTGAAGGTGGGGACGAGACGGGTTGTGAGAAGTTCCTGGGTATTTGAGAATTCACCAATTCCGAATGAAATAGATGTGACAACCAGCCCTGCTGTTTGTCACGACATTCTAAATGATTGTGTCTGAGTTCTCGGACAATTCCTTCGGTCGCTCAGTTGAGAGCAGTCTCCATGTCGTATGAACTCGTCATCATATTGCGGCGCTGAGGTGCCCCAAACATCAAAACTAAGGTGACATGTACGCTTCCAAACCTCGAGTAACTGTCGTAGGCCTTTAGGCGCCAACGAACTCAAACATGCTAAGATGAGAGCGCGCTCCTAAGAACGTCTGCCACGGGGAGGGTACGCAACCCGTTTTCCATTCCACATGCACGATTACTTGTCCTCTGCCGTAAGCAACTTGAGGGCTTCCGTTCGCATACGCTTGCGTGCGATGTCGATCGGCGTCTGGCCTTTATTATCCTTCGCTGTCGGCGAAGCGCCCGCTGCCAGAAGTTCGCTGATGACGTTAGGTCTTTCGATTAAAGCAGCCAAGTGGAGAGGTTGTTTCCCACTGGAAAGAGTTGCCGTTGGCGATGCCCCAGCCTTGAGCAGCAGTTTGACCATCTCAGCGTTATCATGATCCCAGGCGACAAAATGGATGGGCTGCCAATTCTCAGCCGGATCCTCAGCAATGGGTTGAAACGAGATCGTTCCGTTGACGTCAGCACCCGCGTCCAAAAGCAATTTGGCCATGGAGAGGTGATCGACCTGGACCGCCGTGCAAAGCAAACCTGTCAACACTGTCTTCGGATAAAGCTCGGTCTTCATGTCGGCTCGGTCTCTGTTGAGCAAGAACTTGGCAATTCCCACATGTCCTTCGACGACCGCCAGATCGATTGGCCTTTGCCCAGGCCCAGTCCCTCCTTCAATTCGCTCGTAAGTAGAGGCAAGCGGGCTGCCTGCCTCAATCAGCGTTTGCAAGGTCTTCAGGTGACCTCCCATCGCCGCGACATGGGTCAATTGCCCTTTCTCTGTCGATATACCACAACAGAGATAATCGCAGGCGAAAGGTTTCGACGGATCCGCTCCAGCCTTTAGCAAAGCACGAACGACGTTAAGCTTATTCGCCTTGACGGCGGAATAGATGGGCGCGTACCCGCTCCGACTAGGCGCGTCCACCTTCGCACCCGAATCAATCAGCAACTGCACCGTCTCAACGCTGCCTGACCTTGCCGCACAATGCAGCGGCAAGTCGCCTGGTTGCAAGAGCGAGACCAAGAAATCCTCAGAGTCATAATCTAATCGAGGTCCTAAATCATCCCCCGTTTCTGGACTTTTCTGCGCCACATCGACCGCTGCACCGGCGTCTAGTAACCGGCGAACCAGCGCAGTATTTCCAGCCCTCGAAGCCAAGTGAATTGGTTGCCAGCCAACTGGGTTGACCTCAACAACCGATGCCCCTTTCTCAATCAATGCGTTGAGTTGCTTAAGATTGTTTTTCCGCACCGCATCGAACACGTCTGCCTTGTCGTCCGCGTTCGCGGAACGGACAACGAGCGTACCGAACGCAACCACCAGAATGCAGATGGAAACGCTATTAAAACGCAACATACTCATTCTATTACAGAACATACTCACTCCTCGGTTGTTAACGCCAATTGTTTGTCGTTCATTTGCCCTAGGTTTATTGTAGCCCAAATCGTGAGCAAATTATTAAAAAACTTTGTAACGAACTATCCACGTGCTGGCAGTGATCAATTCGGGCTCACCGTTTTCAAACAGTCGGCACGAACCACTGCTGCCACTGCATATTAGTCGGAGATCACTGCTCACCGGTTGGGTTCATCATCCGTCCGGCAAACAAAATGCTGCCGGTTTTATTGTCTAGGATCAGGAAGATAAATGGCCGCAACGCTTTGAAAGTGCGAGCGGGTGGGGCCGCGGACTCAGTGACCTCAACTGCAGTTGCTGCAGCGGCTTCGGTGCCGACTTCATTGACTTCGACGAAGGCTTTGTGCCGAACACTAGAGATAGACAGACCACCCGACTCGCAAAGGCCCGTAAAGTCTGCATTCCCACTGAATGCCGTCGGCATGCCTAGTTCTGTCAGTGTTGGAACCATCTTATACTCCATTTCCATTTTGAATTTTGGCAGATAGACCTCTACTTCGCCTTTTTCTACCGTGCGGAGCCACCGCACCAAATTTCTACGATTAAGTTGCTGTTCCAGTTCTGGCACTCCATCGTGCTTCCTTGGCAGCAATACAAACATCGATAATTCGTGGCCGGCATAGGGCATTTCGAGTATTTCCAAGTGAGTCTTGCCCCGGTTAGATGTCCTATTTCCTTGGGCGTCAAACGCGGCGTAGCCGAAGGGAAAGTAGCCGTTGAAGGTATTACGTTTGTTATCTGCATGGAGGGGATCGAACCACATCGTGGGCGCAGCGACCTTTTCCCCGCTGGCCGTCGTGAACTGCAAGTCGTTGGTTTGCTTCGCATCAAACCGTTGCGACCAATTGCCTTTGAAGTAGATGGCGTTGGTCAGGACCAGCCGTGTGTTCCCCGTAATAACAGGCGGATCCTTAGGCAAAAGCTCTTTGATCTTCTGTTCGGTCTGATCCTCAACCCATTGGTTGATCCGCTGGCGTTCGCGTTCGGGGTTGTGAATAAAGTCAACCTTCCTCAATAAGGCTCCGTACGGCTCGTCGAGCGCTTTGAGAAACTCCGGGCGCCAGCGGTAGGACTGCTCGCCCCACAGCGCGTTGGCCACTTTCAATGAGTACGGCTTCTTTTCGCGATTGAGCCGATCGTTAATGGTGCCCATGCCGGTGTGAATTTTGGCCGTCTCCCAGGGGATCCGTTGATCGTCAACGCCAATGCGCCGCACAGCGTCGGGAAATCGCAATACGTCGCCCATCTCGCGGGCCGTCTGACCACGCGCCCCTTCCATGGTCATCGCCAACGCGCTGGAGATCGAATAAGGCGAGAAGAAGAGATTGCCGTCTTCGTTTTCTTTGGCTATTTGAGCATAAAGATCCCAGGCGAAATCACTATTCGCCTCCATCGTCAGCTTGAATGGGGCCTTGTCCACTTCCGCCGCCAACAATTCACCTGGTGTTCCTTCGATGCTGCCCAACGACGTGGACAAAGTAACCAGGCCGGAAAGCACAAACACGCGCGTTAGTGATCTCAACATCGGTTTCTCCTCTTCTGGATTCGTTTGGTGGGTTCCAACAATGAAGCGTGTGCCTCGGGCGATTGCTTCGCCTTCCGGCGTGGTAATTCGCAGTTCCGTCGGTTCGCTGCTGCGCGGTGGCTGCTCTCGATTTTCCCCGCCAACCAATTCGGCTAACAATTCGCCGCGATCCAGACGAACGTGTGTCGGCTCAAGAAACTCATAGACCGCCTCGCCAGTCGGCGTAATTTCCCAATGAGCCGCCACTAGCTCCACCGGAGAAGCGGGGGTGGGGTCTACCGGCGACAGAGGGCTGGAATCACCTTCCGTGATCTGAGGCTCGGGAGTCGCTGGCCAATAGTGCCAGACCGCAACCGCCACCAGAAGACTTGCGGCGACTCCGGCAATCGCCGCGAACGCGATGAATCGGCGTGAGATCTGCGTTTTGACCGGCAACACTCTGTCCACTGGCGGTTCGATCTCAGAGACCTTGTCTCGTTTCAGCACCTCTTGTAGTAGTTGAGAGTGAATACAGTAAGCAACGAACGCATCACGCATGGAAGCATCATTCCGCAGCAAGGTGTTCAATTCCTCTTCCAGCGACTGGTCGAGCGCGTCATCGGCAAATAGCTGGCACAATTCGGCCAGCCTTGGATCGATTGGATCAGGCATGCGGCTGCTCCTCAGAGATTCTTCGGCCAATGCAGTCGCCGAGCGTCTTGTACGCTCTGCTGAGTGCGACATAGATGGTGTGTGGCTTGCGATCGGTCACTCTTGCGACGTCAGTTCCACGTAAGCCCTGTCCATAGCGCAACTCGACAAGCCGACGAGTTTTGGAGGTCAAAAGTGAGAGACATCGCCGAAGTGCTTCAGTCATTTCAGCAGAATCAAGCGAGTCGTATTCGTTCCAATGACCTTCCAGCAAGTCGAGTACGTCTCCGGCCAGTGGCACGGGTGTGTTCCGCTGCCGACGCAGATGCTCCAGTGCTTTGTTTCGCAACGTCAAACGAGACCACTTCAGGAGGTGAATCGAATCGTCGAATGACTTGACGCGTCCCATCGCAACGACGATCAGCTCCTGGTATAGATCTTCGGCGGCGTGTTCGTCACGCACTATCGACCAAACGTACGCCAATAACCGGGCACGGTCGGATACGAGTATTCGTAGTGTCGCTTCATGTTCCATGGATGGTCCTCACCCGTAATATTGCGCGAGATTCCAATGTCTATACATCGATTCGCGAAAGATTTTCGCAATTTTCGCAATTTTCGCAATTTACGCGGCTTCCGCGGCATTTCGGCAAGAAGCGAACGGGGAACGTGAGCGTTCTCGGCGACGTAACAAGAACGTTGCAGAGGCACGCATTCCCCTCGGTTGCTCGCCGCCGCCGTTGGTCCTCACTAAGCAGGCTGCGTTTCTCGCTAGACAGTTCACTACGCACCCTGAATTCGGCCCGCAGGTACTAAAAAGTTTGCTGCAGCTCACGGTTGTCGAAGCGCGCACGAATAAAAAGTGACTGGAGAATCTCGCGAACGGCTGTTAATGCGTAGGAATTATGGGCAGCTTTTTTTGTCCATCAATACACCCATTTTAATTGTGCCAAGGAGAACGCAGTGTCCTACTGGCGAAGATCAGGCAAATCTATTGGACTCATCATCTTACGACTTGAGTCACGTATGTTCTTAAAGGTTGATTTCAACTTCGACGATTCTTCGGTCTGGCTGTCAAGTTTCGCTTCGGAATTGGATTCCAAGGGGGCAAAGCAGTCGTCGCAAACTGTTAATCCCGCGTGCCCTAACTCGACGAGACCGTGGTTTGGATTGAGACCACCCGCGCGAGCAGTATCGTCTCTAACCACTCTGAATTCGTTTAACAACACGCAGTATCGAGCATTGACTGCAAGATCGTGGCTGGCCAACCGTCGAATTGAACCCCAAAAAGTTCTAACCGCGTCTGGTTGACCCGACTATCTTTCAGACAAAGCCCATCGTCGTTTTCGGCGGTGGGCTTTTTGCGTGGAATCACAGCGATTCTCGCTCATTCTCTTCGGTTCAAACGGCGTCCCGTTCCCAGAGGATTGCCGAATCGACTTTGCTGCAAGTCGTGGCCTGCACGGAGCTTCGCTTGGTTCAAACAGCGACTCGCTGCTGGAATCGTATCGGCAGTCAGCTAGAATCCGCTAATTGGAGTCATTGGCACGTTGATGAATTAGAGTGGTAAAACTGAATGAACTCTGGCGGCGTTTGGTTTGCGATATTAGCTGCGATCTTTGCTGGCTCAGGTATTTACGCAAGGAAGCATGGTAAACCGAGTGTTCGGAAACCGTTGATGCTCGTGATGTGGGCTCTTGCACTGATTGCTGTTGTCATCGGGATTGGTGCGATCCTCGGAGGTAGCTGAATTCACCGCTGGCGACCACTTTATGCCGCCATCACCAACCGCACGAAATCGCCATCCCACTGGGCGACAGAGGCGAGAAAAAGTTCAACTGGGCCTCTGAACGCTCGACTGAAATAATGCGCACCGCATTTCAAGGCGGTGCGTTTCTCCCTAAGTCCTTCTGCTGCTATAGCTTAACTGGCGTATTAAAGTTCAGCCTCCGATACGCGGCGGCGTCTTTGGTAGGGCGGGTCGCATCATCCGTCGCACAAAACGCGGCGATTTCAGGAGCTGCGAGTTCAAATCCCGTTGCCCCTCTCGGCCTTATGGCGACGGATCTTCCCTAGCGAATCGAGTTTAAGACACACCCGTAACTCGCGTTTAGGTGAAGGATGGCGTCGTGCGGCGTCGGCGAAGTCGGACTCCTGAGCAACAGCGATCGTCCGTAATGGCGATACTCTGGTCGGCCATCGTGACCCAGGACGATTCGTCATGGGTCAGAAACGCGCCGCCAAGAACTGGCAAAAGCCCAGTTTGCCCTATTCGCGTTTCTTCGTCATCCCGGTGAGGGCGCGACCAAATAGCGAGGTGAGCAAGCACGTGAAGTTCGGGGGCACCGCTCGCCAGCGGGTTGTCGGCGGACAGCCTGGAAATTTTGAATACCCGACGAAGTTGCGTAGGTATTTTCGTTTAAGCCGGCAACTTGCAGTGTCCCCGCCACGCCCGCGTATTGAAGCGGGAAGTTGGCAAGCAGCCTGTTAGACTTGTCCCAGTCGAGCTTTCGCTTGCGATGTCGCCGACTAAGCCAGCGACGCCACGCACGGTGAGCAAGAAAGCGAAATGTTTTCAGCGACTCTCCATTTCCCGTGATTCCGTAGTACGCATCGTGACCTCGAATCTTTTGGCATAGAGCGGCATGCTGGTCCACAATCCGATCATGGCGATGGACTTTGCACCAGCTACCCTTGGGAATCTGAACACGTCGCACCGGTGGTGCTCGATAGGTTCCCGAATGGACTCGGCTGAGTAGCGATTGCGGATTGGCAATCAGATTGACCTCGTGCTCCGCGGCCGTTTGGCCGTCGACTCCTGATGCACCGTTTTTACGCGTGCTTCGGTAGGCTTCGAGCAACCACTCAAGATCGATCAAGTGACCAAGACTAGTGAAAACCAACTCCGGAGAGCGTTTCGCCAACTTGGCTATCCGATGCTGTTTCGTTGATACGTTGTTCAAGTTTCTGTGCACTCGACGTAGTTCCCAACACCGGCTGTTTGATGTGGCATCTCGCTTCCCTCCGGCGGGTCCGCGCCGAGTAGCGTGTTCCCCGACTTCATCGGTACTACCAAGATGCCCCGATTCCCTGTCATTCGTCTCACCTCGCTTCGGTTCGCGTCGCTCGGTGATATCACGGATGCAGACGGTTGATTTCGTTTCTCTTGGCGCCACCGTCTGCAGGGCAACAAGCCTTGAGCTGCTGACCCGGTACTCCATCCGGGATTTTGCCGTGGAAATGAAAGGGCCTCCCAAGTTCCTGGGGAACCCCGATGTTCATCTGCTCATGTTCTTCGACCCCGGCCGGACGATGTGATGCTTGCCAGTATCGCATCAATCATGCTGCTCCCGCTAAAAAGAAAACGTAAGCTCCAGCGTGCATTCCTCTTTCGAGGCTCAATAGCATGGCTTTTAAACTCACTGTCTACGCTTTGCAGCGCCGGTCACCCGAACGCCACGCAAGACTCGTTTCCGACTGCTGGCTAGGCTTTGTCGGGTGGATTTTCACCACCGGGTTCCTGCAAGAGGTTTCAAATCATCAACGTATGACTATCCTCTCTCTCCAAGCTTCTTGGCGCAACTTTTTTAAGATGTCTCGTTCGCGCCGCGTGCGCTGCAGCTCATCGCGAAGTTGGCTTACTTGGTCATCCAGCATCTTGGCCGCAGGTCCACTACTCGCAAGGGTCTCCGCTTTCCAAAGATACAGCAGATCCGTACTGCCGACACCTAAGTTCTTTGCGACTGAGGCAGCAGAATGCCCATCGAGCATCATCTGCACAGCTTCCTCTTCAAATTCGTCGCTGAACGTTCGACGCGGCTTTCGGCTAACAGAAACTTCCTTACGCTTGGCCATCGTAGCTCTCCTTGGGATACGCTTCCAAGCTCCAAATTATAAGTGTTACCGTGTCCCCAAAACCCCGACCACCTCAACGCAACTAGAGCGGGCTAAACCGTGAAAACGCCTTACGAAAGGTATGCAAGCGATACAGCCATCTCTTCTTCATAGGACTGCACTCTTTATGGCCTACTTTCGCTAGGAACAAGGTGGAATTGAATTCGACTGCCCGTGTGGACGCTATGTATCGCTTTGGCGAAGTCGGCATCGCTGGCCTGGTAGATGTTCTCGACATAGTTCTGCGGATTGCGATCGAATAGAGGGAACAGCGAACTTTGGATTTGCACCATGATGCGGTGGCCGGCTTTGAATGTATGGCAAACATCTAAGAGTTCGACTTGAACCACTGAGACTTCGCCTGGTACCAAGGGACGGGGACTTGAGTATCCGTCCCTATAGCGGCCCCGAATTTGCCCGCAACGCACTAGCTGCTGGTAGCCGTTCATCTTGACGCCGGGAGTGTCGGTGGCCTGAGGCTGGCGATCCATGGGCAAGACATCGATGACTTTTACGATAATGTCCGCGTCGGTGTGATCCGTGGAGAATTTGAGGTCCGCGATAATTGGCCCGACTACAAAGAGATCACTTTCGAGCGGCTCCGTTGCAAAGGTAAGTACATCAGGACGCTTGGACGCATGCCTCTGGTCCGACGTCATAAAACTCTTCGCAGGGAAAAGCTGAAATTCATCGCTTTCGATGTACGGAACGGGCTTCGCCGGATCACTAACGTATTCGAACGCAAGCTCGCTGTCTTTGGGTGCAGAGCGCGCGAGGCGTTCATCAACATCCAGATAAAGATTGAGAGCCTCGGCAAAATGATCACGCTCCTCAAATTCAATCCATCGCTTGGCTCCGGTATCGAAATAGGACAATTCCGGCAAGTGCGGAGCTGCGTCGCCTTTCAGATGATGTTCAAAGAATGCAAGTTCGGCGGCGACTTGATATTGATCCACAAGCCGTTCACCGAAATGAAGATCCCCAACGCGGGTCTCGTCCGAAACCTTCTTGTGCTCGCTGTGTGCCCAAGGACCAACGACGATCCGGCAATCACACCGCGGGTTGTTTGCATTGATAGTCTTGTAAGCGTTGAAAATACCATAAAGATTCTGCTCGTCATTGAAGCCGCCGACGATCAGTACCGGACACTCGATACCTTGCAAATACTGCAGTGCATTCCGCGACTGCCGGTATTCGTCATAGTTGGGATGCTCACAGATTTTTTTCCAAAAGTAGTTGGATTCGGGAATAAGATCGCCATAATTGCTGAGCGTTCCCTTCCTCAGATAGAAGTCGTAACTATCTTTGGCTAAACCGAATCGTCTGCCATCGGCCCAGTAGTCGAGTTGGTTCTCCCACCAGGGGCCTTCGTGCCGCTCGAATTTTCGCGTACCGAACCAATCTAGGATCGGCACATAGGCCAAAGTAAACATTCCGTTACGATTGAAGTCTTCGAAATAGATGTCGACGCAAGGTGCTGCCGCAAGAACCGCTTTCAGATTCGGATGCTTGGTGACGCTCCCCATCAAAGCGGTGAAGCCCATGTACGAGCTGCCAAACATTCCGACATGTTTATTATGGTTGTCGACATTTGCTAACAGCCACTCGATTGTGTCATGGGCATCGGTAACTTCGTCAACTGCGTCAGGATTCAGCTGACTATAGACTGGCCTGAGATTTTCAAACTCTGGATCACCGTCACTCATCGAACGACTTCGCAAGTCTTGGTAGACGAAGGTGTACCCCGCTTCGACCATGGCCGCGTTGTACATGATCGGGTCCGCCAACGCGTCACCGTAGGGCCCGCAGCCATAGGGGGTTCGACTAAGCAGGATTGGGTATTCCACCGAACGGTCACTAGGCGAGTAAATCGTTGTGTGCAATGTCACGCCATCGCGCATCGGAATCCGTACTTCCTGCTTCGCGTAACGCCGGGTTGTCACGTCCGCTCCAACGTCGCGCTGCTGTGCGTGCAGGGACCTGAAGTTGGTTCCCGCGGCAAGAAAAATCAGCGTGGCCAGTAACAACAGACATTGAGGTACCGCGTTGGTCACCATTCGTCTCAGTGTTCTCATAGATAACTCCAAACGATACTATTGCCATTACGTTTGACCCGCCCGAACCACTGACACATTGGATACATCAACACAACGACTAAGAACCACGCCAAGTAGACTTGCCACAAGTCTTGAAAGCCAAACTCGGGATGGAGAGGTGTGTTTTCACTTTGACTGTAGATTGCTTGGAAAGGCGAAAGCGGTACGCCGCGGACAATCCAGTATGTGAGAATGGACGCAATGTGAATAAGGTAAAAGTGCAGCACATAGAAAAACAACGGCACTCGACCGAAGACCTGCAAGTGCCTTACGAAATCACTGTCTTTGCTTAGTCGTTCAAGCCAGCCGAATACGAGGCACGCCGGTCCAAGGGTCATGAGTAAATAGGCGAGCGAAGGTGGATACTTGGTTGTCCGAAGGAATGAGATCCCTGTTCGCATCCAGTCCGTTGTTTGCACAGGGGCCGGCAAGTTCGCTTCTGCCGATACAACGTTTTCTAAACTCGCAACACTTTGCAGATTCCAAGGCCGTGGATCGCCGTACACGTTCGCGAACCTTAAAATGAAAAAGCCAACACACAGCAACATGCCAACTCGAATGAGCAAACGACTACGCTCCATGGGTGGTTTCTGCAAAAATGGGGCGAAGCCGAAACCAGTCGCCATAACACCGAGCCAAGCCAGCACTGGATACCCAACCTCCAGGTTCGCCCACTCGATGTAGCCGGGCCCATCGTGAATCAGCGTCCATACCCAAGCAAGGCTCCCAAAGAGATTCGCATCCATTCCGTCCAGCAGATTGTGTCCGAAGATGATGATTAAGCCTGTCGCTAAAACGGCACGACTTGGAAGCCAGCACAGGAACGCCAGCCCGATCATCGAGCACCCGATAGCGGATAGAACAAGAAACATCCACGGCACAATCGAGACGGATAATGCCAGTGCGAAATAGATGGCGGTGTGATCGAGAATCACTAACCACAAGCCTCGCGTCAACAAATACATCATCAGTTGTTTTCGATTGGCAAGCTTCATACCGTGAAAACAGGCCGAGATTCCAGCCAAAAAGACAAACGTTGGCGCGCAGAAATGCGTGATCCATCTGGTAAAGAACAATGGCACCGTTGTCGTAGCTGGATCCTCGGTCATGATTCGCAAATCGCCAAAGAAGTCGCGACAGTGATCGAGGGCCATCAGCACCATCACCAGGCCTCGCATGGCATCGATACTGCTAATTCGCTGGTTCAATAAACTGCTTTCGTTTTCGAGGCATGGGGGCATAGCCATCGAACTCCTAAAGAAACAGTGACTTCGTATCGACTCAACTACTTGCGTCCTTGTGTAGGCTTGGTCGTGAACTTGCAAAAGGATAACCGACAGCCCTACGGGCAAGGTCGTGCCAAAGTGTGATTGACTAGAAACCGGCTGCCTCGTGCAGTTGCTCAATTTTCAGCTTGGTTTCAACGCCTGCCATTCCTATCGGCCAACTCTGTACAGCATCGACTACTTCCAGCCCCAGCTCCTGAATCGCGTCGTAAACGCCCTTGGTCCTAGCACTCATTGGCTGCCCCGCTCGGAGCCAAATCCCATCATCTTGAAAGAGCAATTTTTCTTTGGGAAAATAGAAGAGTAAGTAGTCATGCGTGTGCTGAGACTTAATGCCGATGTCATAAACGAAGACCGAGTACGCTCCGTCCGAGATTTCCGTTGCACCTTCGAAAGTCTTCAGTACAAGTTCTCGTGGGTGCGTCTGCAGGTCGTCCGGTTGGAGCGAATGTGAATGTTTAACTAGCTGTTGCACGTAGCCCACAGTCTTCTCCGTCGTTAACACCGTCGCGCCTTCGGCAACCAGCGTGCGTACGCCGCCGAGGTAGTGCGGATGGTGGTGCCCAAACGCAAAGTACTTAACGGGCTTGTTAAGGTTCAGCTTCGAAATCGTGTCCATTAGTAGCCGGCCATTGCTACTGGATTTCGGTGCATTGATGAGCATGAGAAAGTCCTCGAATTCGACTAATACGCTACGCGATTCGGTATGACTCAAGGTAATGAACGAAACATGGTCACTAAATCGCTCAACACTGCAGATCTCTTCCTGCTCCTCTTCAGGCTGCAACTCCGCTACCTCAGGAATGGAAGTCAACTGTGTTGCGTCTGCCTCTTCACAACTTAGGATTTTTGTTTCGCAAGTTGTTACGCCAAACGTCTGCTCGACGACCGTAGTTGGGTACACCAACCCGTGCGAAGATTTTTCGTTTGAGTAGCTCATTTCAATCGCTTGGTCGCCCCACATCTCGTGATGAAGTTTCCAAATGACCTTTTCAAGTCGCGATCCGGGTTGCGAAAAGTGAATTTCGTACTGGCTGTTCCCATGCTTGCCCGATGCGATCAATGCGTTTGGATCGACTTGCACTGCGAGATCGACGTGAGCATTCTTCGATGATGGAGCGTCGATGGCGTTCAGCATTTCCTGGAGTAGCGAAGCGGGCGAGTAGCGACAACTATTGCGCAAGAACTCGGAATGATCGGCGAGCGCAGACTTGATCGCTTGCCCACTCGAATCCAACTGGTACAGGGAATTCGCCGAGTAAGAAATCTGCGACTCAGCCGTTCTCTCGCCGCGTTGATCGGTTTTGTGTAGTTGAGCGAGAGTGCCGCCAATCGTGAATTCGCCGAACTGCTCGCTTGGTGTCGTTTCCCAAGGGCGACTCAAGTGACCAAACGAACGCAGGTTGCATCGAAACTGAATTTCCAGTGGCCTTTTCTCACCAACGTAATTCAAAGCCGCCTGTTGGAATTTCGAAACCGAAGAGCTCGATGCGTTCACAGCCGTTACTTGAGCTTCTTGAGACCAAAGATTGTCCGTCAGTCCGCAGAGAACGACGATCGAAATGACGAAGATGTGATGCACGGAGTTATCCAATTTGAGCTATAAGGACGAGGTATAGATTTAACGCGAGGGTGCAACGCTGGCAGTGTCACTCGCTGGCAAGCTCCAGATCCTTGTGGCGCCGTTGCTGCCAAGGATCTGAAGGCGTGTTGAGTTCATGTCGGTTTTCATGCCAATGATGTTGCCAGTTCCAATGTCGAATTGTGCCAGAACTTTCAACGTTTCAGCATCGAGACAGGTAACATACGGTTGGTTGCTGGAGGCAACAATAAGCACATTAGAATTCTTAGGCGAGACCATGTTGCTGACCTCGTTGCTGAGGATGCGTTTTGAAACCAACTCCTCGCCACTATCTAGATTTCGCAAACTGACTGATCCATCAGCATGTGCAACAGCAACGCGAGAATCGCTGAGGAGCTGAAAGCAACTAGCAGCGGCACTATTGGTAAGATCCACTGTCGTCAGACACTGCCCGGACTCCACCTCCCAGGTTTTCAGCGTTCCGTCGAGAGCCAGAGAGGCGACGAGGCGATCGTCCGGCGAAAACTGGAATTGAATCACCCAGTTGTTGTGACCGGCGAAGCGTCGGATGGCTGCACCACTCTGTACATCCCATAAATCGAACGTACCTTCGCGCTGCTCAGCTGAGTTGTCCCGATCGGCGGGACCAGCTAACAGCAAACCCGAGTGAGAAAACTCGACCGGCCGCACTCCTAAGCCGATGGGCATTGTGTGCAGTGTCGCAAGTGATTCGCTATCGCTTAGCTTGATCACCCAATCGGAACCCATCGTCGCAAGGCGTTGCTCTTTCTCGCTAACATCCACGCAGAAGATCTCGTCGTTGTGTAATTTGGTTTCATTCTCGATCTCACCCGTCGTCGTATTCCATCGCTTAAGCGCGCCGTCGCGGTGTGCGGTCAACGAGGAATTCTGCCGACTTAGCGCAGAGCCG
Source organism: Kothea flammea (assembly GCF_052161645.1). Taxonomy (GTDB): domain Bacteria; phylum Planctomycetota; class Planctomycetia; order Pirellulales; family Pirellulaceae; genus Laterigemmans. The sequence continues at coordinate 7,213,972 of NZ_CP197414.1, read as the reverse complement.
TCTGTGACGTCCTGCATCCCACCCACGTAGTTGCAACGACAGTTGATGTCTTGCTGGCTGACCAAGTTGACGCGTCCGTTGAAATGGGTCACAACGAGCAAACCGAGTGACTGCAGCATCACGAGATCGATGATCGCTGGTGAGAACTTGCGCAGCGGAATCTCCAACTTGCTGTTAGTTGATAATACTTGCAAGTTGCCGGTGTTGTCCCCGAGAAACAGTCGCTTCGATCGGCCGATTTCAAATGCGGGTGCGTGGGAGCTCGTGAACTGTGGAAGCTGCCACGTTGCAAATGTCAGGTTGCTCTCGGGATCACTCGGATCGAGAATTTCATCGACGTCAGCATGCGAATCCGGCAGTGAAAGACTCAGCACCCTACCGTCAACGGTGATCGCCTCCAACGCTGCGCTCGTCCAACGCAACTTGGTAATGGCGTTTGTTGCACCGTGAATGACTTTAAACTTCTCAAGATCATCTCTTGAAAATAGATAACACGAATCCGTAAGACTGGCCACCGCCAACCATCGGTCATCTGGTGATAGAGCCACTTCGGTAATACGCGACGGTAGCTTCGTTTCGGTCAAAAGTTCGAGAGGATTGTCCGAGAAAGCAAGCAGATAGTTGGCGCCTGTTGTGACTAACCAACGTCCAACCTTCTCATCGTGTACAGCTCGACGAGTACCTCCACGATCGTGTTGAAAAACCGGGCTCGCCATTTGAGTTCGCAAGTCGATACGTTGGATCGAGTCGTTGCTGCGCCCAACCAGTAGACTGTCACCGACCGTTGAGAAGGCCATAGTCGTATAGAGATTTCGTTCCAACGCAAACGATTGCAAAAGCTTGCGTGACGTGATATTCCAGATCTCTAACTTCGAATCGGTGGTGATGATCGCGAGTAACCCCAACTCGGGATGCAAAGTTGACTGGCGAATTGGGCCCGCTGCTTCACTTCGCAGCGACGGCCAATCCATTTGTTGACGGACCGAGTCCACAAACTTCCAAACGAAACCGCGATACTCAGGAGCGATATCTTGTAGCGAAATTTGAGCCTGCTGGGCGTCGCCATCCAACGCCTTCTCCCATGCCGACTCGAGGATACTCCGCTCCAGCATCTTGGCCATGCGGCCCGCATTCTCATCTGCCCGCGCCCGTTGCGATTTGACATCGACTAAAGATGCTTCCAGTTGCTCGGCTTTTTCCGCAACCTGCTGCTTGGCGTTTTGAGCATCATCCAAATTCTGTTGACTTTTGAAGTAGCCCCATGTCATCGCCACGAAGGAGACAAGTACGCAACTTGCAATTGCGCAGGCGATGACCGATGCCGCGCGATTGCGACGCATCCAACGTGAGGCGACGTACCAGGCCGTGGGCGGTCGGGCATTGACGGGTATTCCTTCAAGAAAGTTGTCGATGTCCTTCGAGAAGGCTGCCACCGAGTCATAACGCTGCTCGGGCTCTTTTGCGAGCGCCTTCATCGTGATCCAATCCAAATCACCTTGAAGTCTCCCAAGCCAATCGCCGGCCTTGTCCACCTGATCACGCCAGCTCTTTGCCTTGCCGTCACTGGTCACACGCAAACTCGGCGTTGGTGGGCGGAGAGTGTCGAGAACATTCTTTAACTCCCAGAGTCCATCCTTCAGCAACTCGTCTTTGCTGATCGGAGTCTGCCCGGTTAGCAAGCGATACAACAATACACCGAGCGAGTACACGTCGCTCCGCACATCGGCGGAGTTTTGGGACATGGTGGCTTGTTCCGGACTCATGTATTCCAGCGTGCCCACGATCTGTCCGTACTCGGTGAACAGAGTCTTGTCTGTCAGCGACAGATGCATGGCTTTGGCGATCCCAAAGTCAATCACTTTCGCGAGCGGCCCGCCAGAGTCGACCGTCACCAACACATTTGCAGGCTTGATATCGCGATGAATAATCCCTTTCCGATGCGCGTGTTGCACCGCACTGCAAACCTGCTGAAACAAAACCAAACGCTCTTTCAAACTAGTTCGATTTTCATCGCAGAATTGATCGATTGGAATGCCATGCACCAACTCCATCACAAAATAAGGGCGATTCGATTCAGTGACACCTGCATCGATTACGTTGGCGATCGACGGGTGCTTCATCATCGCCAGAGCCTGACGCTCGGCCTCGAATCTCGCCAGAATGGTCTTCGACTCCATCCCGGGCTTGATCCACTTGATCGCCACCTTCCGGCGTATCGGCTGCGTTTGCTCCGCCATGAACACCACGCCATGTCCACCTTCGCCAATGCGTTGCAAGATGCGATAAGGTCCGATGTGCGTTGGGAGCTCGCTAGCTGTTTCCGTAGTCGTAACGTGCGTTTGCGTCTCGCCATCATTCCCTGCCAGCTTGCCGAGCGGCCCGGTCAAGAACGAGTCATCTTTCGAGTCTGCATCTAGCAGTTCACGAACGAACCTCGAAAGCGATGCGTTCTCAGATTCGATGGCAGCGATCCGCGATTGTCGCTCGTTTTCGTCAAGTGGCCTGAGCTCCAGAAACACTTGCTGAGCCCGCTGGTATTCCTCTGGAGTCATTTCACCTGTTCCTTCAGCTTCATCAAGGCCGCTTCGATCTCCGCGTTGCCGGGGAAGTCCTCGTTCGCATGCTGCAGAATCATAAACCGCAAGTCGTTCAACGATTGTTGTCCTGCGGCTTGGGCTAGTTCGATTCGCTGCGCGACGCTCAACCTGCCGTCTTTGCGCAGAGCAGCATATTGTGTGAGTGCTGCAGTCTGCCCCTGCTGTTCGAAAGTCAAGAAGATTAACGCAACCGGATCTTCTTGCGTGGCGGCTCGACCTCGCTCTATGCCGAACATTATCGTTGAACGCAAACCATTGTTAAGCTCTGCGTCGGATACACCACCCAACTGGTTTGAGGTTCCCGAAAGGTTGATCGATAGCAATTCCGAACCGCTGCGAATAAGCAGTTGACCGGCGATCAACGACGGTGGTGTCCAGTAGCGACCAGCGGGCAATTTAAATTGCAAATCAGCAGTCAGCCTGTCTGTTTGCACGCCAGCTGCCTCCGGAGAGTCAAGCCGCTCAAACACAGTCAACCTGCCTCTGCCATCCAGTAGCAGAATGCGACCATCCACTTCCAGCAAATTGCCATCACTAAATCCGCGTAGTCGTCCAACGAGCTCTCCGGTTGTTACGTCAATGGCGGCGAGATAGTTGTCCGTACTTCCGATCGCAGTTTGCTCGTCCAACATCATCCAGTTTGTATAAAAGAAATCAGCCCGTGCTTGATGCCACAGCTCTTCAACTTGCCACTCTGACTCCTTCGGAGAAATCCGCAGGCATCGAGTTCCGTTGCAACCCTGGCCGGCGATCAACAATCGCGAATCATCGATGATGAGCGGACTCGGCACGTTGGTCAAACCGGACTCAGGCAACTCGTATGACCACAGTCGTTTTCCGTCGCTCTTGCGAATGCCCAACACTTGCTCTTCACTCACGATAACCCACTGGGCGACGCCTCCGAAGTTTGCGCTGGTCGGCGTGGCATAACTGAACGTAGTGCAATCACTTCTCCAATTGAGGCTGCCGTCTGCTGCGTTCAAGTTCAGCAAACCACCTTTCTCGCCGGCTGCCAGCACAACGACTCGCTCCTCTTCTAGCGATTCGACAATCGGGCTCGAGGAGAATCCGAACTGCACTGGAACTGCACCGTATTCCTCCACCAGATCTTTCAACCACAACTGCTCGCCATTTCGGCAGTCCAAGCAAATCAGTTGCCCAGTGAAGCTCAGTGCAATCAGTTTGGAACCAACCACCAGTGGAGTCGACTGCGGTGTGGCCTCCGCACCGCCAAACGTTTGTTGGTCGCCACGTAGTGTGGATTCAATCCCATAAGTCCACTGCTGCTGAGGCTCGCCTTTGAGCGTGGTATAGGCCGTGATCGTTGTATTAACGCTCGTTACCTCCGACTCTTTGTCGCGAGTACTCGAACCCGCGACGACATACAGCAGTTTGCCATCCCCAACGATCTGCGCTCGGCCCTGCCCGACATCAGCGATGCTAAGGGAAAAAGACTGCGACGACTCTGGAAACTTGAAAGCGTTATTCCAATTGCCACTGTGACCGTACTGAAAAGTCGCTAAGTCTTCAGCTGTCGCGGAGCCGACGATCAAGCAGGCTGTCAGTAGTGGCAAAGCAATCGCGCGAATCCGTTGGAAATGATGCATCTTAACCTCAATATGAGTAAGCGAATGAAGGTTCAAGACAAACGGGTTCGCAGCCAAGCTTTCGCCATCGCCCAATCACCGGAAACAGTGCGTCGCGAGACTTGCAACAGTTCAGCGGCTCCCGTCTCGCTTAGTCCACCGAAATAGCGCAACTCGATCAAGCGAACCTGTCGTGGCGCGAGCTTCGCTAGCTCAGCCAACGCCTCATCCAAATCGACCAAGTCAACCGACTGCGACTCTGCCAGCAAGTGCTCGTTCAATTCGACGCGCGCAAACTCGCCGCCGCGCTTCGTTCGATCACGCGCCCTAGCCTGGTCGACCAAGACTCGTCGAATGACCGCAGCGCAAGCACCGAAGAAGTGGGAACGACTTTGCCAAGCGAGCTTTTCGTTGCCAACCAAACGGATGTAGGCCTCGTGTACGAGTTCTGTTGGATCGCAAGCCGGAACCCCTTCGCGGTTCGATGCGGCGGTCGCGATTTTCCGCATTTGGTCATAGACCAGTGGTACCAGTTCGTCGACTGCATGCGACTCCCCGGCTGAGATGCGATTCAAAATTTGAGTAATTTCGTTGCTCATGGTGACCGAAGCTACTTCGAATTCCCTTTGTCTACCTCACGTCGCGACGAAACGCCGGGAATTGTGCAGCGAATTTAGTTGCGATCGGGTGCAGTTCCAGAAAATGGACGTAAAAACCCAGTAAATTGCCCTATCATGTTGCCAAAGTAGTAGGGGTTTCATTTTTGATGCTCATGTTGGCGGGCTCCCATTCCCAGTCATCATAAGCCTCGCTGCGGCGAAATTCGGACAGGTCTGTCATGGCAGTATCCCACTGATCGGGAATCACTTGGCCGCGCACTTGAAGCATCGATTCTGCATGCTGAGAATCGATCCGTCAAAGCACTCGATTCTACACTACTAACGCAACTCGCTCCTGGGTGTCAAAATGGGCGAACTGCGAAGTCTTGGCTGTCTGTAAAATGGCACTGCACCCGTTGCGATCCGGGCACCCTAAGAAATTAGAGTGCGCATCTGGACCAGTTTCGACGCGATCTAGTTTGTCGCCATACAGGTGGCCATGGCGGACTGAGCCCCAAAACGAGAAAACGAAGACGCCCCGAGACGGTCGCGGAATTTCAGAAAACGAAGAATAGTAACCAAGAAAGACGAAAGGCTAAAGCGATGCATTCCACAACCAACAACTCAATTTCGCAATTCTCTCGACATGCAAATGCGAAACTTTTTCTACTCATCGTGATCCCTCTCATCCTCTATCAGTTTGCCTCAAACGCGTTGTCTCAGGACCAGATCGCAGCTCCCAACGAGGCACCGCCTTCGACAGCTTGGATTAGCCGCCAGCTCGAACACTTCGCAAAGAAATTCAATGACGCTTCGGCCTGGGATGCCGAGTTCCTCGTGGAGGATCGACGGAGGCTCTCTGAACAAGTCAATGGTAGGCAACGTGCGTTACCATTTCCCCACGACGCCTTTCCTGCGCCACGATACGAGATTGGCGACTCTGTTGCGGGATATCCACCCTACCTTGGACTGAATTGTCGTGAGTTGAGTCTGCAAGCTCCGTTGGTTGGATGTGAGACTTCAATAAATCTTGAGCGAGACCCCGCGGCAAAAACCGGCAATCACGCACCCAAGATCGAACCAGTCATGTGCATCGTAGCGATGGGGCCAGACGACATCAGCGTCGCCGACCAAACATCTACTTCCAGAAACTTCCCTGACTACTTTTTCCAAGGCAGCTTTTCAAACACGCAAGGCTCCATCGATTGGGTCGCTCTTCGTCTCGCCCAAAATCGTTCGATTGGTATTGTCAATGGTCGAGTACTCGACCTAGCGCTCGGAAACTTTATTGTCGTCCGGCAGTACTCTGATGGATCGGTTCGGATACTCCAGCTTCGTGATCGGCTGCGAAGCGGGGCGCTCAGCGACGTGCATCAAACGATCAAAGCTCTCCTTAGGGCGGAAACCTGCCAGCGTTTTCTCGATGGCGAGCTGCAAATGACCGAGAGAACCGAAACGCAAAAGCAAGAAATACCAGCACAGCTCATGGTTGGATCTGCGGGATGGACGGACGAACAGCTCAGCGAGCACGCTAACAACTATAACGATCCAAATTTCTGGTCAAAAGCACTACTTGAAATGGATGTGAAGAATAGTTCGCCGCCAGCTGACATTTTCCAGGGCCTCCCATTCTCCAAAGTCGCATTTCCAGTTCCATATTATCTCTACAACGACGAACTCTACGGCGGGCTGCAGCTTGGCGGAATTCCATTATCACCTCCCTTCCGTGCAATCGGTGCCTCAATTAATCAACCATTGGCGATGGAGGATATTCCCGTTGGGAAGACTTACGCCGAAGTGGTCAAAACCGAACCCATTTTCTATATCGCGGCTGGGGGCGACGCTACCTTGAAGGAAGTCAATTCTGGAGCGATTTCTCGGAGCAAACCGCACTTCTTTTTTCAAGGTTCATTTGTCAGCAACAACGGCAGCATCGACTGGCTGGCTTTCCGGATGCAAGACGGAACTGAAATTGCTGTCGTCAACGGTCGAGTTCTGCGTTTGGAGTTCGGCAATGCCATCTTCGTCTATCAGGAGGAAGACGGTTTAGTGCAGATCTTTCAACATCCCAAACGCCTGCAAATCGATCAACGTGAAAATGTGGCTAGTGCTTTCACCGAAAAAGTCAACGAGCCAAACATCGTTGCCTTCTTAAAATCAGGAAGTTCCATGAGTTCCAATTTGAAATACTAATCACTGCAGGGCGACTTGCACGGCTAGCTTCCTTCTGTTTTCGTTTCTTGAAGTCCGGATCCCACTTTTCTTTCTCTTCGATCGGAGCCTGCTGTCCCAAACCGGAAAATGTGATCTGACTGCCACGGTCCTCGATCTGTTCGCCCCAAGTTCGCTTCACTTGCAAGCCGGTCGATTCAATGGCTTCTTCTAGCGAGATTATGATTTTTGCCTTCTGGGCTGCGTCGAACGTCTCGGCATAGAGTGGCTCCCAGTTGGTAGCGAACTGATAGAACTTGGTTCCACAAGTTGGCAGGATCGAGAGTTTTTCGAGTTGTGCCAAGCAGCACCCGAGATCACCGCGACGCGTACGACACCAAGTAGCGAAGTCAGCAGTTCCGCCATCTCGTCATCGAGCGGAGACTTGCTTTCGGCGAGTGTTCCGTCGAGATCGAATACGATGAGTTTCTTCACGAGGATTCCTTTTGGGCAGTTTCCAACGCGCCGGTAAGCGTACACAATAGCCATTGCGCGTGGGTCGTTGTTTGGTTGTAGGTTTTTGTGTTGGGACACGCGGGGTGTTCTGGTTCGAGACCTGGATCAAGGAGCAGTGCTGTGGCGAGGGTGGTGGATCAGGTGAAGCTGGAGGCGTGGCGGAAACGGTTGGCGGACTTTCAATCAAGCGGCTTGTCGGTAGCGGCTTTCTGTGCGCGGGAGGATATCGGATTGACTCGGTTCTACGATTGGTCTGGCAAGGTGCGTGAAGCGGGCGCGGAGGTCAGTCAGGCTGGTGCGGGAACCGCAGGTCGTGGTGCTAGCGGGGATGGTGCTTCGAGCTTGCTTGGTGACCAAAGCTTGGGCGCTGAGAAAGTTGGCTCGGGGGCTCGGGTTGAGATCTTTGTTGGTGACTCGATTCGCTTGAGTATGCCGCTGGGCGAGCCGGAAGTGATCGCTGCGGTTGTTCACGCGTCTGCGTACTCCGGAGCTAGCGAGTCGCACTGCGGAGCGTTCAGCTGTAGCGACTACCGCGGGAGCGTTCAGGCGCATCGAAGTGGTGTCTGGGCGATGATGCATAGTGCCCTGCCGGCGGTGGCTAGCTCGCAAGTCTATCTGTACTGCGGGCCGGTCGAAATGCGGCGTAGCTTTGATGGCCTGCTGGGCATCGTGCATCCGCGCCTACCGCCAAGAAGAACGCCGCGACAAAGCCGACCGCAAACAACTCCACGCCGCCCGCCGCCGCCTCCTCCGCCAAAACCTCACCACCTAAACCTGCCACTCCTGTACGCTTACGTTTGCGAACAAAGACACCGAAGCGTCGAGTCAGCTGGCGAACACGTGTCGATCGACCCGAGGCGACTCGCATTAACGACTTCTGGGCGATGGATTTCATGTCCGATGAATTGTTCGATGGCCGCAAGCCGCGGTTGCTGCATGTCGTTGCGTTTGGCAACCGGGGCTAGCCCGGATATTGCACGCGACGCATTCTTGCCCAATTTCCGTATTTGCTAGCACTGCAAGCAGTGAGTGGCGGCATTTGCTAGCACTGCATGTTGGTTAAAATAGGTTGGTGCAATATCCGGGCTAGCGCCCTTCGGCTAGTTTGCCGAAATGCGCGGACCTCCGGCTATCGAACGACTAAAACTGAGGGCTCAAGAAGAGCGTTGAAAGAGAATCAACGCCGATGGCGATTGATAAAGCGGCAACTCTTACGGAGACTGATTGCCAGTCTTGCGAATTTTGATCTGGCCATTTCGGTTTTCGAGCCGCATAGGAATGCCGCCGCCGTTGATCTTTCCGAACTGGTACTCGTCCACATTCTTGCCAATCTTGGTGAGGATTGAATCCGGGCGATCGCTTCCTTCAGCAGGATCAATTGTGAATGCGGTCAAACAGTTGCTGGCCCCGGAAGCAATCGCTGTCGACAATGCAGTCGAATCGGGCAAGCTCAGGTCAATGAATCCGTTGTAGCCTTCAAAGTCCAGCCTCGCATCGTCAGCGACTTCGTGGAAGACAATTTTGAGATTTCCGTTGCGGCTGAACGCCGTTGCTGATCCTTCAATATCCAACAAAGTAATATCGTTGTGTTCCGAGTGCGTGTCGATGACTCCGGCAACATTCGTGGCCGTGATGTAGCCGCTCCTGTAGGAGTCAAGCGACATGTCCGTCCTGTAAGGAACTTTGATGCGAAGGTTCAAGACGTAGTCCTGGTTGTACGCATCCAACTTGATCGAATTATTCTTCCTGATCACATCAAGATCGTATTTCGGAGTGAAGAGCGATTGAAACTCAGAATCTTCGTCGCCGGCCTTCATGAATCGGGGCGGAGTCAGAATTTCGATCACAACTTCATTGCCATCGTAGCCTTCGACTTCGACAAAGCCGCGATTGATATCGATGATGAGCTTTCCTTTCTGTTTTACATTTGGAAAGTTCAGTTTATGAGTCTTAAAGACGAAGTGCTTGTCCTTTGCCTCCGTTTCACCGGACGTCTTCGCGACAACTTCAGTGTCTGCGTCACCAAAATCGTTGCCGGATTGCATGGCAGCGAAAACGATCGCTGCGAAAACTATGGTCATCATTGTAAGTGCTCCTATTAGCAGGTTCTTTGAAAGAAGAGGCTGTTGCGGCATAACCGGCTTAGCCAAATTCTCCGGCAGCGAATTCCGATCGGGCTGGTAGACGTGTGCCAGGCACGCAACCAACTGTTCATGCACTTCAGCAGAGGATGGTCTTTCCGCTGGCGATTTTGCACGCATACTTGCAATCAGCTTGCAGAGCCATTTTGGGATCTCAGGATTCAGTTCCCGAATCGGAGTCGGTTCTTCATCGGTTATCTTGCGGAGGACTCCGAAAGAGGTCTTGGCGCGGAAGGGGCGGGTGCCAGTGCACAGCGCATATAGCAGACTTGCCAGGCTAAAGATGTCACTGGCACATTCAACGGTCTCACCACGAGCTTGTTCTGGAGACATGTATTCCGGCGTGCCAGTTATGGCTCCACTTCGGGTCATGGTGGCGTCATCAATCGTTCGAGCCAAGCCGAAGTCCGTGATTACAGCTTTTTCGACTCCCTTATCGAGCATGATATTGGCTGGCTTGATATCGCGATGAATCAAGCCCTTCTCGTGTGCCGCAGCTAGACCGGCTGCAAGCTGGACTCCGATTCGTAGAGTTTCTGAAAGCGTCAGCGGTCCTTGTCGATCCATTCGCTGTTGCAGTGAGGTTCCGGCGATATATGGCATTACCAGGTAAGGCAGTTCACGGTCGGTCGACACACTATGAATGGCAATTACATTCGGGTGCAGCACTCCCGCGACAGCTTTGGCTTCGCGAGCGAAACGGTATCGCGCCGTGCCACAAGCCGCCAACGTCGGATGCATCACTTTGAGGGCCACAACTCGGTCGAGCGTTGGATCGACCGCTTTGAGAACGACTCCCATGGCTCCGCTTCCAACCACCCCGAGCACCTCACATCCGCCCAGCCGCCCCATTGAATTGGGCTCATCGGTAGGATCCAGCATGCTAACAACTTGCCGAATCGTGAAGGGCAGTGTGTTTGTCGTTTCTGTTTCAACGTTTAATGGGCTACACTGGGAGGTGGTTCGAGCCATGTGATTCACGGCATCCTTCAAGTGATCCTTAGCGTCTTTCCAGCGTGCGGGTGAGGCGGCGAGTTGCTCGAGTTCTTTGCTACACGTGGTGCATTGGTCTAGATGATTCGTTAATGCGGCGACTTCATTGTCGCAAAGCTCACCATCAAGAAACGACTTCAATCGATGCGATTTACATAGAGATTGATTCATTCGTATGATTCCTCCAATTGCGAGACAACGTCGGAAAGCTGCTTCATGATCCGGCTACGTGCGGCGTAGATTGCGCCGACGGATTTGCCAAGCTCCCGAGCGACAGCCTCGATTGCAAGTCCTTCGATGGCCGTCATCTCAAAAGCCATCCAGTTCTCTTCCGATACTTTTTGTCGAACTTTCTCCGCAGCCTGCAAATACATCTGACGTTTGTACTCAAGATCTAACTCAAGCTCGCTGAGAACGCCGCCGCTAACCTGTTCGAGCAATTCATTCGGTATGCCGTCTCCTCCGATGCCTTGATCCGGTGGGCGGCGGGTTAAGGCGTTGATCGTGGCGTTCTTGGCAATTCGTAGAAGCCAGTTTCGGAACCGCGTTTTCTCACCTTGCTTTTCCCAATGAGCAATCGAGTTGGCAACCGAAATAAAAACCGTTTGGACCAAATCCATAGCATCCGCATGTTGCAATCCCCTTGAGACCGCAAGTCCGTAAACGACGGGGCGATAAACTTCCACAAACTCTTCCCACGCCAACCTATTTTGGGGCGACTGAATCTGCAAAATCAGACTTTCCCGAGTTTCTGGAATTTCTTTCACAACAGTGACATCGCTCGCTGGATCAGGAAGGTTTCATTGACTTCTTATCATTTAACACGGCAGCCCGGTGAATCTGACGCGCTATCGACAAACTTTGCGCGATGCGCCGTTGATTTATAGTCGCCCCATAGTCTGATCTCACCTGGGCCAAAGTCCGCGGAGTCTGCTTTCCAACAAATTGGTTCTCACTTAGTTGCTCTTGGCTGGCGAAAGCGACTCAAACTCCCGAAGTGCTTCTGCGTCAGCGACTTAGGTGTTGGTGACAGAGAGAATATTGTCCAGCTCAGCAAGCCACCGAAAAATCGCTCGCCCCCCTTCAACAGGCCGGGCGGAGTGAGGAGGGCAAGCGATGGTGCTCGTATGAACAGGTCAAGTCGCTTACGTCATAAGGAGGGCGTGTCCTTGGTCAGATTGTGAATGCCAGTCTGCGCCTCAGTACGACGCACGCGGGGTACGACACGCGTATTCGATCGGCACCGTGACCGAACGGACTCTTGCGGTCCCGTCCGCCAGTTGTTGGAACGCACCGACAGCAGTTTGGGCCGACCGATGGCAGCGTGTTTCCCGCGTCATCGCTCTGGTCGGTGAGTGAAAATTGGATTCGCTCAGCCGACAGGCTAGAATAGATTAGTCTCGTCGCAACCCGGACACGAACGAAGCCGGAGCTGACGGAGGTATTCTTGACTATGCTGTTCTTGCTTGATCGGATCATCAAGAGCTTGTTGCTCGCTTGCATCGAGTTGGTCTACAGCTTCTTTTTGATCCTTCGGGGCTTCGCTTGGAGTAGGTGAAGTAGACATGTGATTTGGTCTCCATCTGAAACGCTTGGCAAGGCCACGCCGAAACGCCTTTGCGTACGGGCAGCCAGAAACACAACAGAGCGATCAGCAAATTCGCCTTTGAAAGCGTCTTTGCGCGATCTTGCCAGGGAAGGAGCCACTTCTCAAACTTCGTTTAGCAAGACCTTTACGAAAGCTGGTTGGTGAACCACTTTCCGGCTTGCTTCGAAAGGCGAGAAGCGAATCACTTCAGCCGTTTACGGTTTTGTCCGATCAAGGCTTTTAGCCCGGCAAAAGCCACGGGATCGGATGTTTGCAGATCAGAAAGAGCGGAGCAAAAAAGTTCTAATGGAGTCTTGTTACCCCGACTGAGATAAGGCGCACCGCTTTCCAAAGCGGTGCGTTTCTCTTTAAGTCCTTCTTCTGCTAAAGCTTACGTGGCGTCTAAGGGGTTCAGTCTCCGATACGCGGCGGCGTCTTTGGTAGGGCGGGTCGCACGAAACGCGGCGATTTCGGGAGCTGCGAGTTCAAATCCTGTTGCCCCTCTTGGCCTTAGGGCGACGGATCTTCCCTAGCGAATCGGGTTCAAGACACACCCGTAACACTCGTTTAGATGAAGGACGACGTCGTGCGGCGTCGGCGAAGGCGACTCCCGAGCAACATCAATCGTCCTCGATGGCGATACTCTGGTCGTCCATAGTGACGCAGGACGGTTCGACCTTACGCACTTACCGGAATACTCGCTAGCTGATGAATGCAGTCAGATTGACTTCGATTTTGGACGCTGACAGGTGCGGTCGTTAGAATACATCGAGGCGGTGAAAGGCAATTCGTTCCAGGATTCGGGCGATGCGCCGCTGTCTCAAAGGAACCTCGCCAAGTCGTGGCCATAGAATCGACACCTGCGGCAATTAGCCAGATCCGCGTCAGCCAGAGAATTGTCGGCTCGTCTGGTAGTGCGCGCGAAAATCGAGCAGAAGGATAATTTCAAGAAGTTGGATGCTGAGCCACCTCAGCATCGTCCGATCCGTCCGACCTTCACAGCTTCTTCTTCGAGCGTTTTCCACTCGCCACCTCTCTTGCCAGAGCCTCGAACTTCGGCGCCCAGAACCGACGAAACGGGGTAAGCCATTCGTCCATCTGCTCGAAGCCCTTTGAGTCCAGTGAATAGAGCCGTCGATTTCCGTCGATGGCGACACTTGCAAATCCGTTTTCTCTCAGCACCTTCAGCTGTTGAGAGATTGCCGATTGCGAAATGCCGAACGCTTCGCCAACGGTATCGACGATCTCTCCAGACGTTAGTTCCCGATCCATCAAACGCTCAACAATACAACGTCGCACCGGGTCCGCGAGTACCGCGAAAGCATGCATGGGTAAATCCTTCCTATTCACTACAGTAGAACTTAGCGGTTTGTTCGGCCATGCCGCTGGCAATCGATTCATCTTCGCCTGATTCGATGTGAGCATCGCCCCAGGCCAGCGAGCATTCTCGAATGAACGCTTTGCCGCTGTCCGTCGCCAGCCAGGCATTGAATTCATCTTGCGGAACCGGCTCGCCCGTCCGAACATGCAGAAGCAGCCCTAAGAAACTGAGATCCCAACCGGCTCCAGTGGCACCTGGGCCATACTTCCGCCAGTGCGATTCGCTAGCTTCGTCTTTTAGCATGATGTGTTCGAGCGTCAGCCTTGCCCCATCGTCGTGAGCGTCCAGCCGCAAGCGAACCCAACTGAAGTTTCCACCGCATTCCCAGGTGACGTCGAGTGCCTCGGGCGGATCACATCGACTAATTTTGCCACCCGCGTTGCCTTCCAGTTGATAATGACCGCCAGGTTTGAGATCGCCGCTGATGGGCAGAAACCAGCGAGGAATTCTTTCTGGGTTCGTCACGGCGTCCCAAAGGTCTTCGAGATCCGTGTCATAAGTTGCAGAACCAGACACGACCCGAGCTGCTTGCCCTTCGTGGATCACCTCCTTAACGACGCGGTACGTTATGCCAAGTGGATTTTTCATATACATACTGCGACTCCTCTAAGCCTTTAGTTTGATCAAACAATTTCACTTGCTAATTATATTAGCAGTGACTAATATTGCAAGCCGCCTAAAGGAACTTCGTTGATGGTTCACAAAGCAAGATTGGCGGAACAAGAAATGAGGGCGGTGGACCTTTAGCCCTCCGCCGCCACAACTTCACCCAACCGCTGATGGGCTGCGACTTCCTCAAGATGTAAAGCATGGCAATGGCGTTGTAACTCAGCTCGCAGATCGTCGCATTCGTTTTCGTTAAGAGGAAATTTCTCCTGCGCGGAGCGTTCAAGATCGCGAAATTCCAAGACAATTTCTTGAATTCGTTCGGCCGCTCGTTTACCGCCGCTAAGGGTCAATTCGGCACGTTCTGCGCTGAGCTCCCGGAAACGCCGGAAGCGTCCCACATTTTCCGGTAAGGCCGCTTCGCCAAGTGTGTCCCAGTCATCTCCCAGTTTTTGATACCGCTCACTCAATTCCTGACAGCCGGCAACACCGAGGATCTTCTCGACTTCGCGAAAAAATTCGGCGTACAACGGTCGTGACAGGCCGCCTCCGGTTCCGTAGTGAATGAAGGAGTACACGGAGGTGAGCCCACGCCAGAAATTTAGTCCACGCGGGAACATCGTTGCCCAGCTTTGTTTGTCAGAACCCCCATGCAGCCGGTCCGCCCATGTACTGAAAGCGTCCAGCGTAAAGTTCTTCGCCATGGCCTTGCCGCCCGGCGGTTTCACGGCTCCTTTTCCGACCAGTGCATCATGACAGGCAGTGATTCCTTCGATCACGGCCTTCTTGATGTCGAATTCGCGAGGCGCATGGCTGACGCGCACCAATCGGTTCTTTTGCTTTTTGATCCGCATGCGGGATTCCGAAAGAATCTGCAGCGGAACGGAGTCGGGTCCATCCGCAAGGTCGCCGATCAGGGCTTCTGATTTGGTATCGTCGATCCCATAAGCGGTGACCACGTGGTACTGCCCGCCGACCGTACTTTGATGTGGTGAAGCATGCCGAGGCAACAAGGCCATATCGACCCAGGCCACCACAGGGCCTCCCTGACGCAAGGCATCCCGCAGCTGCTTCTCCGCAGCCTTCGCTCCGCCGGTTTCCTCGATTTCCACTTGGGCGCCGAGTCGAGTACAAGCTGACTGTAGGTACGCTAAGTCATCTTGCCAGACGTGGCGTCCGGCAACGTAAAATGACGAAAAATCATCCTGTTCGTAGCGGAACGCGAAGACGCCAGCACCAACGCCACCTGCGATACCGAACAGCATTGCCTCGCTCAATGGAGGCTGGGCCGACTGATGGTGAGAGTTCGCGGCAGAGAGCAGCACCCTCAGCGCCGTCGTGGCCGGGACATTGCCTGGAAAATGAAACCGCTCGGGACCCTCTGAGCAGGAACCATTTGAGCTGGACCCATCAGCAACGCGAGAATCCAACTTCGCCAGCATGTTTCGGCGAGCGACCGTGTACCGTTCGCCCGTTTTCTGCATGCGGGCACGGATGCGATCCTTGAGGTGCTTTTGTCTAGTCATCGTTCTTTTCCGATTTGCCCGAGAAGTGATGATTCCTGCACAATCAACCCTTCCCGATACCTCGGAAAGCAAACGCCAACACAGACCTGAGAACATCAATCCCCTTTGCCCTCGCGTGATGAACCGTGCAGGGGTTCATTCAAGAGGGTCGGGCGTAGGTTTCGCCGACGCTCCTCGACATACTCACTGGGAAATTGCGAGTCAAGTTTGGGTTGCGAAACGAATTCGCAACCTCATCTTTCGCTTCGAGTGATTCAAAAGCGGCAGCCAGATCGTTGCTGCCAATTGCCATCTTGGGCAAGAAACGCGGGGGCACAAATTCTTTTCGGGCGGGATTCACCGCTTTCGAAACTTACTCACGGTACAGGGAATTGTGCCCACTGCGGAGGCAACGCTCTCTACTCCACTTACTGGGCATTCAACGAACCGGCTCGGATGAGAAACTCGTTTGATTGAGTGTCGAGAATCATGGTGCTATCGAGAAGGAACTTGTTGCCCATGAATCCGCCGTCGACGAAACGACCGAAGAGGCTTTGGAGGGGGACGTACTGGTCAACATAGCTGACGCGACGCAGACGCAACTTCGTGTCGCCGAACAAGACAGACAGCTTGCACGAGGAATGGTGAACGGGAATTGAATCGCCAAAACGGTTGGCACCCACGCTGATCTGGTCGCCCTCGGGATCAGCATACCGATCGTAATGGTGCTTCGAAGTGAAGAGGCCGAAGGGGCTACAACCAGAGTCGTAGAACATCTCCATCTGCGTACCATCTATTTCTGCAGGCAGCATGACACGTCGACCGGGAAAGCGAAACGGCCGGAACACTCCGAGTGCATCTAGCTCGGCGGTACGATGATCGAAGAAGTGGATCGTCTCGCCCGGGAAGTCGAACGCGCAAATTCGCTGGTCTAAGATATCCGCTCCGATCGAGCCGATAATATTGACGGGCTTGTCCCAGTCGATGGAAATGTCGCGGGTCATGACCCAACCGCCACGCAAGACGACTGCATTCTCGCCGACTTTCAAATTGAACTCATCGACTCGCGTTGTTGCTTTGTCGTCTTCGAAGAGATTGAATTGTACACCCTTTTTCGCCAGTGAATCCAAACAGCCAGAGCGTAGGAACGTCGACGGTGACCCTGTGTCAAGCTGCATATAGAGTTGCTTTTCAACACCAGGCACGGTGACTGGCAAAATGATCGCCCCGTGCTCTTCCACGTAGTTGTCGTACTTGGTGGGCACCCACTGAAACGGCACTGGATGCAATTCTCCAGCAATTGTCAGGCGATTGGGATGTTCGGCGAAGAACCTTGAGGTGACGTACTGGAAGCCGCCCCAGATACCTACTGCCACGAATATCAAGAATACAAGGAAGATGTACGCGACGGTTCGTTTTCGAGGCAACTTCATAAAATATGGGATCTGCGAGTGGTAGTTCTAGACTTCGGCTAATCACCACTTCGCTTTGGTGTGCTTGATCTTGGCAACTGAAGCCGACATTTTGCCAGCGTTCAGTTTTATTGGGATTACGGTAAGGACGGCTGTTGCTCGCCCCCCCAGCACGATCTGCGCCTGCCGGAAGCCGCAAGCGATATCGAATTGACTGCGCATCTCGCGGGCTACAGCGATGTCGGAATAGTCTGGGACCTCTCGGCTGGAAAGGTGAACGCCGACTATCTCCAACTCGTTGGACACTCCGATGGCCTACGTTCGACCTTACGCACGACAGAACGCTACGCGGTGTAGCTCTGAGCAACAATGAATACTCTTGCATCAAAGCTGCCAAAGCCCACATTCGATACCGCCCTGTATTACTACCGCAATTGTCCCGTGACCGGGAAGTTCCATGCTCTGTATTGCGATTTCTGCACCTTCATCGGCTGCGGCGGCCACAGCCTGCTCTAGGTTTTCGACAAGCACGTATGGTCTAATAACGGGTGTCTCAGTTTCACGTAGTGGGCCACGAATACCGATTTGGCCGCCATCACTCAGTGTGGCGGTTCGAGCGTTTCCGAGGATTTCAATCGGTTCGCCGAAAGTGATTCGATGTACCTTTGCATATTGCTTGCAGAGTGCGTTAGGCTCTGAAGTAACGATCTCCAAGTATTGAATCTTCATTGCAATTTCCTTTTCTTTCTTGTCCTTTGTATTTACGTTGCCAGTCTCAATTTCCTTGCTCGTCGTTGTTCTGGTTTCGTCCTTGCAGCCGACACTGAATAAGGCGAGCACCGGAAACGCTAGTGAAGAAGTCCCGAGGCGGAGCAAATCCCTGCGATTCGTTTTGGTCATTTCCCTTCATCCATTCGTAAACGTAGAAAGTGGGTAAAGATCTCAAAGCTAGTGCATCTGCAATAACTGAATCAAGTTGCCACAAGTGTCATCAAATATTGCGGTTGAATAGGCGCCAAAGTTTGTTGGCGGTTGGGTAAAGCTGACGCCCAATCCAGTCAACCTCCTATGCTCTGCCTCAATGTCGTCAACGCCAAACATAGTGAACGGAATCCCATCGCGGACAAGAGCCTCTTTGAACGGCTCGACTGCTGGATGATCGCTGGGCTCTAACACCACTTCAACACCGTCGGATTCGCCCGGGGACGTGACTGTTAACCAACGACGCTCGCCAAGTGGAATGTCGTGCTTGAGCTCAAATCCGAGTGTCTCGGTGTAGAAGCTTAAGGCTTTCGCTTGGTCTTCTACGGGAATGCTCGCAACAATTACCTTCATAATGACTCCTGATTGTTTTTCTTCAGCCATCCCGTGATTTGGCGTACTCTCAGTGATAAGTTAGTCGAGTGCAGTTTTGTTCGCCCCTGCCATCTTGTGCTGATCAAGTCAGCTGCCTCCAAGACGGCGAGATGTTTAGAGATGGATTGTCGCTTAATCGACAACCCATGCCCTTCAACAAGCCGAACGCAAATTTCGAATAACGACTGGTTGTCACGCTTCGAAAGTTCTTCAAGAATCGTTCGCCGGGTGGAATCTGCCAATGCATGAAATACGGCGTCGAGTTCCGCTGATTCTTTCTGTGACATTTGCTCATGATATGCAGCCTTTTGGCTGCATGTCAAGCAGGTTTTCAAGGAAACTGCGGTATCATCGTCTGCAATCATGATTAGGAAACGAACAAATGCTTCGACTTCACGGCGTGAAGAGCATCCTCCGATACTGCCTCAGCAGTAAGCACCGGCACAGATTGGTGAGGTGGCTGAGTTGCGGTGCGGAAGTCACATCATCCGACGCAAGTTGAACGTAGCTCTAAAGTCTGATACGTAGGCGCTAGGTGCGGTTCAGCCGCTTCGATCGATTTCACCGCGGGGACATCAAGGCTCCGTGGCTGGACAAACCTCCTAGGCGAAAGCACCAACTCAAGTGAAAGCGGTAACGTAGGCCTCTGCAGGTGCGCAAGCAATTTTACAACGGTCCAGAATCGCCGAACACAAGCCTGCTCGTCGGCATTTAGTGGACAAGGAGGGCGCGTCGGGGGCGTGACGTTATGCATTCGGGTGTTCGCTTCAGTTTCCCTTGGCCAGTATTTGAGGGTAAAATCAACGAGCGGGAATCAGTGGTTAAGTGCTCATTCTGTAACGCCAATGAATTGAAGCTGCGACCTCGCAGTGCATTTTATTGTGCATAGTCAACACCGCACTCGACCTTGCCTTTGTGACGTGGCGCAGCAGGATGCGTGGGGAGTAACGTGAAGCCATAGTGCTTACTAAAGTCAACGACTTTCGGATGTTGGCTGCGTGTCGCGGAGATGCCCCATCGCATTCATCATTTCCGAAATTGATGAATCATTTCGTTGCCCCAACTGCAACGATTGGGTACGACCACTCCAGTCAATCTTGCATCCATTATTTAACGCTGATGGCGGGTAGTCGTCTCCGGCAAGAAAGCTGCACCCCAGATCTGGGCATGTGACGCAATCGATTTGACAGCCGGCTAGAACAGCCTCGTCCAAACTTTCCCGGCGCTATTAGTGCATCAGGAGGGCGTGTCCTGGGTCAGATTGTGAATGCCAGTCTATGCCTCAATACGACGCACGGGGTGCACGACACGCGTATTCGATCGGCGCCGTGACAGAACGGACTTTGGCGGCGCCGTCCGCCAGTTGTTGGGACTCACCGACAGCAGTTCGGGCCGACCGATTGCAACGTGTTTCCCGCGTCCTCGCTCTGGTCGGTGAGTGACAATTGGATTCACTCAGCCGGCAGGTTAGAATAGATCAGTCTCGCCGCAACCGGGACACGATCGGAGCCGGAGCTGACGCAGGTATTCCTGACGGTACTGCTCTTGCTTGATTGGATCATCCAGAGCGTCGTGCTCGGCGTGGTGCTCGGTTGCTTTGAGGCGGCAATCAGTCTCGTTCTGCTTCTTTGGATCTTCGCTTGGAGTAGGTGAGGTAGTCATTGGTTTGGGTCTCCATCTGAAACGCTTTGCAAGGCCACGCCGAAACGCCTTTGCGTACGGGCAGCCAGAAACACAGAAAGGCGATCAGCAGAAAGGCCTTCTAAAAGCGTCTTTGCGCGATCGTGCCAACGAGATAGCCGCTAATCAAATCCTGAGCAGCAGGCAGCAAAGAAAGCTGTTTGAGAAAGCGCTTTGCCACTGGTTGCCCAAGGCAGATTCGCGTCATTCCAGCTGTTTACGGGTTTGGCCGATCAGGGCTTTTAGCCCCGCAAAACACAGGGGATCAGATGTTTGCAGGTCCGAAAGCGCGGAGCAAAAAAGTTCTAATCGAATCTTGTCGCCCCGACTCTAAAAAATCCCGTAAAACACTGCGTTTTGCGGGATTTTCTTCGTCGTCGAATAATCGCCAAGGTTTCAGCATATTGCCTAGATTTGACTCATCTTGACCCAAATTGTCAGATCCTGAGGCAACATCTGAGGCAACCGTTCGCGGCGACTCCCTTTCCCCGGTCGCCGATCCCAAATCAGGTAGCAATTCCACCGCCCCTGCTGCGTCCAGCAATCGCTCGTCGGTGTAGACGTTCATCGTCAGCGAAATATCGCTGTGCCGCATCACTGCTTGAGCGGTCCTCGGCGAGACGTTGGCGGCGGACAGGTGGGTGCCGGTCGAGTGCCGCAAAGCGTGAATGTGCACTCGCCTTCCCTGTTCGTCGACTTTCGGAATCTCCGCTGCGACCAAGTCTCGGTTCAAGATCCGTAGCAGCCCCGAAGGAACATTAAAAACCACCGCGTCGCTTTCGTTGCCGGCGGTCCATTCCTGCAGTTCTGCGGCCAAATCAGACCGCAACGGAACGGTGGACCCTTTGCGACTCTTCTCGTTCGAAACTCGCAGCACCAAAAACGGGACGTCTCCAAACGATAAGTCACCAACGTGAAGCGTTCGCAGCTCGTTTAGTCGCAACCCGGTCAAAATTGCCGTTTTGTAGATCATCGCCCGTTCTCGCCCCAAAAGCTCGAGCTCCTCGCGTCGTTCGTCTGACAGCTTGGCGAGCAATTTCCCTTTATTCTTGCCGCGCCGAACCGTCAGCGCATCATTCAGCGGGCGACTGCGGGCAACATCCAGCAGGCGACGCATCTCGTCGATTGTCAGTGGGCGGGCCACTCGGCGACGATCGGCACTCTCGTCCACCTTGCCGAAACCCTCGAATGGATTCGAGAGTAGCCGCCGCTCGCCCGTTTGTGATTGCCGCTTCCCCTCAATTCGTCGACCGGTAAGCCACCAACCGAAAGCAACCCACAATCCAGCGTGCCAATTGTAAGTCGCCGCTGACATCTCAGCTTGCGAGCGCAGATATCGCCGCAAGGAATCCGCCGATAGGTCTCGCAAATACTTGAAGCCGCAGGCAGTCGCGTCCCCAGTTAAATAGGTCTCGCTTGTTTTGATCCGATCCGCGTTCACTTTACGAGCGCGCAGTTCGTCGATGTAGTCCGTGATGTGCTGGGATAACGGAATGTCTTTAAATTTGCCAACCTCAGCGTCGTTTCGGCTTAAAGCTCCGCTCTTAATTCGCTCGACGGTCCGCGTCAGTTCCGCTAGCTTCGAGCGTGCTGACTCCACGTCCCGGCACCCGGTCGAAACCTCTTGAACGATTCCATCAGCATCGCGAAACACGGCTGTATAGGTCGCTGATTGAACCCGGATCCGCAAAGCTCCATCCACGGCACTTGTGACAACTACCGCAGAACGCTTCTTGCCCCAGCGATCCGACCAGGTGGCAATCTGCTCAGTTACTCTCGTTTGCGACGGATTACGCCTTAGTTCTTTCGCGGTCGCTTTGCGTGTTCGCGTTTGAAGTGTTGCCGACTCGGGCAAAGGTCGCGTTACCATTTTGCGTTTGACTGATGCCATCAAATCCCTCACTTGCTTTCGAAACCGAATAACGCGATTGTTTTCGCTGCCCACGCCAAAGCAGTCTTTAGTATGTCGCCTTGCCCTACTTTGTCATGTTGAGCGATGCGGTGGCGGGTTAGTCGATCAACTGCCCAAAACCACGAAGTGAGCGGATAGGACCGTTAGACACTTAGGTATGTTCATAGAGGAACGGCGAGTTAAATGTCGCTAACTTAGGTGGGCCGCCACGCCATAACAGATACTATTGTCGACGCGTCCGCTTCGCAGGGCGGACCTCTGGACATCCATCATTGATCCAGGTCTCGAGAGTGTCACGATTCCAACGGTTCGCTCCGCCGAGTTTGACAGGCCTGGGCATGCGACCAGAATCTGCCAACCGATAGACATGGCGAGTGGAAATTGCCAACATCGAAGCCACGTCGTCAACCGTCATGAGACGAGCGGAAGCGAGTTGAGTCTCAGGATCAGCCATCTCGGAAGCCCTCCATAAGTTGGTACTTTGGCCCGCTCGCAGCGAGTTCATCATGGAACTTGGGACGACACCATCCTGGCGTTGACGAGGCCTGTCCCAGATAGTACCCTAGGTCCAAGTGGACCGCAAGTGCCATGCGGTCATTTAGGCTAGGTTTTTAATGATCCCCCAAGAAGCAACAGAGGCCAGTCATGGCAAAAAAATCGGCGGAAGAGCCGGCTGACAAATCGGGCAATGACAAGGAAGTCACACTGAAACTGCGGCTCAGCCCGGCGGAACATAAGCAAGTGCGAATGGCGGCCGCTGAGTGCGAAATGACCATCGCTGAATTTCTTCGAAAGTCAGTGCTGCACTGTGCCGGGGACGCGGTGGTTAAGTACTACCAGCGCGAGATGCGACCGAGCCAATCCCGCCGAACAAGAGCACAAAACGAGTAGAAAATGCACGATTGCTGCAAGTGAATGGAACTTATTTATAGGCAAGGCAATTGTAGATACTGGGCGTCTCATTACCGACCTGCCGAGATGAACTGGCTGCATAACCTCGTCGCTTTCTGGCTATGGCTAGAAAAGTCAGCCACTCAGCTATCACGTGGGATCACTTGATTTGTTGCAACGAAGTGGTTCTTCATGCTGCTGAACCAGGACGCCGAGCGGCTTAGCGACCTTCACATGTAAGCTCCTTTTCAATCCCGCAAAAGCTCGTTTGCGAACTTCGCGAGGCCTCAGTTGTTGGGTTCAGCGCAGGTTCGCTTGTTCCATCCATCTGCTCTGTGACAGCATTGAAGAACCGCGAGAGTGCCTCGTCACTCGTGTATCTTGCGCCTCCAAGAAAGCAAGTTTCGAGCCGCACTCCCCGAACCCCGTACTTCGACCAGCGGTAGAAAGTCGAGACCGCGAAGCGGCGGCCAGTGCTGGACTCCATGAACGCGGGAGCTTCTGTAAGCTTAAAAACTGTCTCTGTCTTAGGATTAATGGCCATGTAGGAAATCTCCATTGGTTTGCAAGCTTAGGACTACCCAAGCCTGAGGTTAACACTGAATGAGAAGATGACCAAAAATGTACGCGGCCATCGACGGGCATCGCAAAACGCGACTCGCAATGCGACAGAACGTGCTGGCTCTCTTTTCACTGCCGTATCCAAGTAGCAAGCACGCCATGAGCTGAGGGGAGGCCTTGAGGTCTCCGCGATAGGCCGTTCACCAACTGTCCAAGCCGGCAGGCGGTGAGCCGCTAAATCGGCATCAGCCTGAAATGCTCGGTGCTTGGAGCTATCGCTTGCGACAACCGACAGGCCGCCGCGCCGCAACGTCACCTTTCCCCGTTGGACACGATCCTTGTGATCAAAGCAGATCACTGACGCACGCGCAGAGGCGCCAAGCGGTCGGTCACAAATCGCAATTCCCATAAAGGTGCCCTGCGCACACAGCCACTCCGCTCCAGTCGCATCGCCAGCGACTCAGTGCAAAATCCACGTGTTTGCGCACCTATGCGTCCGCACGATGGCAAGGCACGCGAGGTAGAGCGATCGGCTTCTCTTCCAAAACGCCAACAAGATGGAACATGCAGACGTGAGTCGAGCGTTTACCAACTCAGCGCAGGCCAATCGCGCCAAATTACTCCCAGCATGGCTTGCAATGAATTGCCTGGCCCTTAGCGCTATCCCGAAACCAGTCCAGAGTCACACTCATATTGAATTCTTCTCATCTATCGGTATTCACTAACATGACTTCTCATGTATTACCAACCCGATGGAGATATCAAGATGAGTTTGACTCGCCCCCTCTCGAAACCAAGAAACAAAAGATCGCTCAAAGATTCGCTCGATCTTGGCGACAATTCACCTGAGATTTGTGACGGATTACGGAAAGCCCTCGGGCGAGCTAAACCAGAAAAGCTCATCGAAGCTCTGCATGCAAACAGTAGGTTGGTGCAAGAAGCACACTCGAGTGAATTCAAGAGCTACGACCGTTCCCAGCTACAAGCTGAGCGGAGGAAACTTCCAAAACGCAGGTACCCTTCGCTCGAGGACCTACAGCGACGCCTCGATCGCGTTGCTAGGTGCTGCACCGTCTGGACCGACGGTCAGCCAAGTTACGTGTGCCGACAACCTGTCGTCTGCGCAGTCTGTGCCCAGGCGAAGTCAGACGCGATACGGCAGGTTTACATCAAATTTGCGCACACACTACTCGAAAAGCACAAGTCCTTCCTAGTGCACCACATGACGATCCACGCCGGCAGCGCTCTCCCACCAGCACTAACCGCCAAAAATATCGAGCTGTGCGCTCACATCGGTAGCATCCGTCGCTATATCCACGACAAAAACAAATACGACAGACGTACGGATGCACAAGTGCGGTACGACTTCCCATTACACGACGACTTCTACCACTGTGCGGCTAGGAAGCACGGTAGAAAACACAATTTCCGGCCGCACTTCCACGTCGTTGTCGTCCATAAACCACGGAATCTTAAAGACTCCCGCGTCGACTACTGCTTCCGTAGCCAGTGCGAAGAACGTGGGCTCACCTTCTTCCACACCAAAAGAACTCGCATCTACACCGGCGAACACTTCATCGACGGAAACCAACCGCCGGCAGGACTCGGCAACCTCGGCTACTACACCAGCATGCCGTTCAAAGCAGATCAGCTCACGGAGTTCGAACGGCTAATCACCCTGCTCACACTTCCAACGGGAATTCGAATGATTCGTAGAAAGACAACCGGACAGACATTCGTTCCGAAGTACTGGAACAAAGCACGTCCAAACAAAGACAGCTTCCACTTCGACCCGGAAACAAACAGCTTCCAACCAGGGCTTCGAGACAATTAATTGTCTCGAAGCTCGTCTCAGATTTCTAGAAATTCTGCACGACCGAAGACTACAAACATTGAATGTTCGCTAAATGGGGGTAATTATCCCTAGCGCTCTACCGCTTTATCGCCCTTCACTCTTCAGCGCACACGAACGCTCTCGCAACCACATCCACAACAACGCTCTCCCCATTCACACCCACGCTACGAACAACCACGCCAACCAATGTGTTCGCACTGCGTGCGTGTTTACCGATTGGCGTTCCTACATCCAGCGTGTGTTGTGTATCCAGCTCATGTTGATCCTCCATGTGCTGATCTATGTGCAAGTAGTGAACTTCATCCTCGTTATGCCCGGACGCGTGACGCCGCCGGCAATCCACCGCTTCGAGACAATTAATTATCCCCACACCAATCCACCACGACACACCAAACCTCAGATAACTAACAGCACGCCCAGCGTCGCCTCTCTCGCACGATTAGACCCCTAGGCGACTCCCATGTCGTCCGGGACCATTTGCGTTCGTTACAGAGCCTCTCGGGAGCTCGCGGCAATGTGCTTTCTAAATCCAGAAACATCAACCACGCCCTCTGGAGCCATCCCCATCATCTGTCTCGCCTAGCTCATTCCTTCCGAGGCTCCTGCAAACGCAACTGATGTCGAACCTCTTTGCAATCATGAATCAAAACAGCCACAGGTGACATCGCTTCGAGATAATTAAATTATCTCCAAAGAGTTCTCACACCACTAGCGCGCCACCAAGCTACCCTTGTGTGGATGCCAGTGCGCCAACAAGACATACTGGTGAGATTCCAGCGCGGCACCAGGCCATGCGAATTCATCGACAATCAAAGTTGCTGACCACGTCGCGGCACCAACACCTCAGCCTGCTTTGACTCGGCAGCTCTCAAACCAGCTAAGGACCACTGAACAACCCAGCAACTCGCTGCTCATCACGAGACAATTAATTGTCTCCAACCCGCAAGTCATGAAAATCGATTCCCAAACACCTTGAGAACCGCCCCCAATTCCTGAATACCTTCCACACCCAATTCCTTATTTCCCTAGCGCTGAATCAATCGCTTCTCCCTATCGCTTTTTCGATCGCTTCATCCTCCCGTTCGATAGCAGACCGCTAAAACCGCCAGGCGTCTCACCCAATCAATCCCTTAAACAGCAAATCCCACGCATCGCCTCCAGCACGTGACGGACACAAACCGACTCTCGGGGCGGCACCCACCCATCCGCGCTCTTTAGACGGCCTCTCAGGAGCTCGAGGCAAAAGTACTGTTCAAGCAGTTCAACGCGAAAACACAACTTAGACCCTCTGGAACCAATTCAAGAATCAGTCAACTAGCAACACAGCGAAAGCGGAACCTCTGCCTTCCGTAATCTTGTTGATGCCGCCAGAACTGGAAGAGCTGCTTCCAAGATGAACTTGCCGTCCGAAGTAGAAGTCGCTGAATGCGATTGCTAATTGGCTCCACTAACCAGTTCCACAAGACAGAAATAGATATCTGGCTTGAAGCAGGCCTGGATCAGTCACGTTCCTGTTATCTGTAATCCTGGCAATCACCAAGTAAATAGTCGCCTGCCAGCCTATCGATCGTCGCCAAACGGCTCGCAGCCATCCTGCGCGGGTGAAAAGTGCTGATCGAGCCTTTGGCCATGCGCTGGACGACACCTACACGCGGCAAGTAGCCACCGCCCATCACCCACTGGCGGCTTCATAAATGCTTCAGCAAGTTACCTCCACCTCCACACCACACTTGCGCCAATCCATTCCCACACCAGCAATCGCACTGAGAGCGTGACGTACAGATGGCGAAGGTGCCAGCAAGCTTGTGCTGCATGCGATTGACCGTAAGTCTGTTTGCGCTGCACGTGTTAACGAAGAAGAAATTCCTTTCATCTATGCCCGGACGCGATTGCGAGTGGCGACCAATCCCTCGAGACAATTAATTGTCCCCAAACATCCCTCCCCAACTTTTTCCAGCCTTCCATTCCGTTCCGCTAATGTGATTCCGTGCATCCCTCTGACTGCACGCCCCATGTAGCCGCTCCTTCGCACCAACACGCTTAAATGGCCCCTCTGTCGCTTCGGCCCAGACGCGCGAGCTATGGAGCCCCTGCGAGTTCACAGTCATGGCCGACTCAACCCGATGCGCCCGTAACGCTCCATTCATCACATAACGCCGCCATCGATCCAGGACTCCTGCGCTGAACTCGCCTCGTCATCACGGGCATCAATCAACGGCGTCATTCGAGATAATTAAATTATCTCCATGTCGACAACAGCAACACCGAGCTGATAATCGTGGCTCAAAGCAAAAGCACAGCGGGCACACAAGAGCGGGTAAACATCCGAAATCGCCAGTAGCTTTCGCTTCCCAGCGACAGCCCTCTGTGAGCTTTAGACCACAACGCGCACTAGAAGCAGCCAACCCCACACCCAACTGCAGCCACGTCGGCTGCAAGCTCGCCGGCCATTCCACTGCAGCACTGCCTCTGTCCAGGCTTCGCGGTTTTCCATCAGCTGGCGATCAGTCGCGATCAACAA
Source organism: Kothea flammea (assembly GCF_052161645.1). Lineage (GTDB taxonomy): Bacteria > Planctomycetota > Planctomycetia > Pirellulales > Pirellulaceae > Laterigemmans. Next base: position 7,186,121 of record NZ_CP197414.1, on the reverse strand, counting down.
CAATCACAGTGGCCCACCATTAAAGGCACTACCACTAGGACGTTTCCGAAGCGGCATTCGGGAGTTAGCTCCGTAACGACAATTCCGCCTAAGCATCTGCACCGAGCTCTCTTTATCACCGCAGGGCCTGTTGATGCCGCCGACGCAGCGCCTCACGTATCAGTGCAGCGCATTCGGCTCAGCAGCTCACGCAGGGCAGATGGCTCTCAATTCCTGCAGCATGGCCCCGATGCGTCGCACGAGCCCTCACAAGCTCGCTCAACGATTCAGCAGCACTCGGCTGCAAGCATCCGGTGAACCATGTCCAGCAAGCACAAAATCAAGCCACAGCGGAACCAGGTAATGCCACCGATCCCCGCCCGGCCCACTCTCTGCCTAGCTGAAGCCAATTTGATCGCCACAAACATTCCAACACCAGAAGTCCATGGCCGTGGACAAACCGTGCGTCCTTGATCTGGCATCAACTTGCGAGAAAACGTCAACCAGGACTGCCGCCCGAAATGACATCAACGAACTCCACACTCACTGCTCTGCGTGCTGATCCGGTCCGCTGCGGATCAATGGGCGGTTCTGATACTCATCAATCTCTGGACCAGGTACTTCGTAAGCTGCGGCCGTCATCACTCATCACGACCTGCAGCACACAAAACGACCTGCAGCGCACAAAAAAAACGAACCAAACCAGCCAGGTCAATCCAGCCACGGTGCCAGCAGTTTTGCACGAATACCACGTCCATCTCAGCGTTCGCCGTTTTAGCCGCAAATCCGTCGTCATCGATAATAATTGCGCACAATCGGTTCGGACTCCTGCCCATTTCTAAAGTCACTGGTTATGAACACCCGCGCAGAAACCATCACCGACCTCCCTGAAGCTACACAAGCCCTCCTCGGCGACCATCTCGGCCAAGTTGGCGTTCGCTGGTACGAAGAAGATTACACTCGGCAGCGTCGCCTTGAGCTACTGCCCGACTACTGGATGTACATCTCGCAGGTCTTCACGCACTCCTTCCCAGTCGACAAACGTGGCCGGCCATTCAAGTACTCTCCTCAGTCAATCCTGGCTGGCATCCTCTAAAAACACTTGAGCAACTGTGGTTGGCGGCAGGTCCCAGAGCAGTACCCTCACCACAGAAGCCTTTGCGAGTATCAGAACAAGTGGCTTGAAAACGGGCTCTGGAAGCTGCTCCAGCTGCGCTCGGCCATGTACGCAGACCAACCCGCCCACGAGCGCTACCTGACTTTATGCACGGAGTACTCGCGTACCCGAGAACGCCATACGAGAAAACGCGATCTTCAGGCCAATCGCGAACCCACATCGGCTGACTTATCGGATCACGGATCGATTGATGAAGCTGGCGCGCGAAAGACCAAAACCAATCGCCCCAGAGTTAGGCTGCGTCGGAGGCGTCGCCGGACAAAAAAGCAGCTGAACAACCAGGTCAAACAAGCGATCAGCGAACTTGACGGCTAACCTGCCGAACGCACCTCACTGTCTCTAGAGGACGCCAAAACCCATCACTTCGGTATTTTTTGTCTGTCATGGCGTGCAGTAATATTCCAACTAGTCATGGGTCTCGACGCACATGTAAACTTCTGCGATCGCGACGAATAAAACGAAACTAAAAGGGTTGCAGTTTCGACGCGCAACCGGCTAATCCGCGAGGGCAAGCGATGGTCCGAATAACTGAGATTCCCCGCAAAACACCGACTATTTCTCTTGCAGACGAGCCGCGACTGATGAAGTTCAACCGGCATCGCCTCCTCATGATCGCTCGCATCCAGCCAAAGCGTTGCAGGACCTTTAGTTCGAAAAGAAACTCGCATCGCACTCTTTCACTTGGTCACCAACCTGCGGAAGAACAGTTGCCATCCCCGCTCTGAGATGGCTTTCGGCAAACAGAGTCCACCCTTTGATGCGCATTCGTGGAAAATTACCAAGAGCGAATGACGGGGTCCTGGTAGCATCGTGGAACTGGACAGGTAAAAGGGTCAAAAACTAACCAGGGAATCAACAGACGCTCCAGATAATTTAATTTTCTCGAACGCTTTGCTTTCTGGCGCTGAGTGGGGTTGGTGCTGCAGATTCTCTGCTCCACCGCCTACATTGCCAATGTTCGGTTGCAGGCCATCATTTCAGCGGCAGCAAAGACATCCAGGATTACGCTCTGGTTTTTATGGGTATCCCGCAGTTAAACCGTATCGAATCGCCAGCCCCGGATGGCGGCTGATGGTCGGCACCGATTGGCGGTGTGGCATTGTTTGAAACGGAGCCTCGAAAATGTCGCCGCGCGGTTCTTCGTTAGACGCCAAGCGTCTGAGCCAGCTGCCGCTCAGATTTGCTTCCCCTGTTGAGTCGATGCACCCGCCGCAGAAACGGAGTCGGGATATTTGCTGGCGATGAAACGCATTGCTCCACCGAGTAGCGAACTTGTCCGTGCAGCTTGGTCTGCCGTTACGGACGAAAGCACAAGAATCTGGTGTCCGCAGGTTCGCTAATTTCAACTACCCCTCGTGGATGCACTAGCTACGCTGGTTTGCTAGGATCATTCCAAGTTAACGGCGTCGAGAAGGTTCATAGTTCGGAGAGTTAGCGGCAGATGTCAATATTAGCGCAACAATTCGAAGCCCTTTGGGAATTCAGCGATTCTCCACCGGATGTGTTCGAGTTCCTCCGGCGGCACAATGGGGCTGCTGGTGACGATGTGCTGGCCGTTTTGCTGACCGACCAGCATCATCGCTGGAAAACCGATGCTCCTCACAAGGTGGAGGATTACTTGGAACGGCTCTCGGATCTCAGTAGCGATCCCGACGCCAAGCTGCAATTGGCGGTCGGGGAGTTTCAAGCACGACAAGCAGCGGACACGAACCCGAGTCTCGACGAATACACGTCCCGGTTCAGCGACATTAGCGATCAGCTACGCAGCAAGTTGTCTGAATTGGTATCAGGGGCTGAACAGCACGATCGCTTGACCGCGACACAAACCTTAATCACCAACCAGACCGTAGGTGACCGGCAGCTTGGCCGGTATCGCCTGGAACGCGTGCTGGGCGAAGGGGCGTTTGGGCGGGTCTATCTGGCTTACGATGAGGAACTTCAGCGACAGGTCGCCATCAAAGTTCCCACCGCCGAACGATTCCAGCAGCCGGAGGATGCCGAGCAATATCTCGCCGAAGCTCGTACGGTCGCAAGTCTCAATCATCCCAACATTGTGCCAGTGTACGACACAGGCAGAACGGATGACGGCTCGATCTATGTCGTTTCCAAATTCATCGAAGGCCAGGCACTGAGTGAGCGGATCAAAGAAGATCGTCCAGGCTATGATGAGGCAGCGAAACTGCTGGCGACGGTCGCACAAGCCCTACAGCACGCCCACGACAGACGGTTGATTCACCGGGACATCAAGCCCGCCAATATCCTGCTCGAAGGATCGAACGCTACGCCGTATGTGGCCGACTTTGGACTGGCGATTCGAGAGGAAGATTACCTCAAAGACCGCAGGCTGGCCGGGACGCCCGCCTACATGAGCCCTGAACAAGCCCGTGGCGAAGGGCATCGGCTGGATGGTCGCAGCGACATTTTTTCCTTGGGTGTGGTGTTGTATGAACTGCTGACCGGCAAGAAGCCGTTTCGGGGCAGCACCGCCAATGAACTGCTGCATCAGGTCGTGTCGGTCGAACCGAAACACCTCCGGGAACTTGACGACAAGATTCCTGCTGAGTTGGAACGTATCTGTCTAAAGGCATTGTCGAAGCGAGCTTCGGATCGCTATGCGACCGCCGTCGAGTTGGCCGACGATTTGCTGCACTGGAACCAGTCACCGCAGCAGAAGGCCAAGGATCATCAAATTGTTCCCAAGGGGCTGCGGTCGTTCGATGCGGATGATGCCGACTTCTTCTTGGACCTGCTGCCCGGCCCTCGTAATCGCTCGGGTCTGCCGGAAAGCATCCAGTTTTGGAAGAGCCGGATCGAAAGAACCGACCCCGACAGGACTTTCAGCGTTGGCCTGATCTACGGGCCTTCGGGTTGTGGTAAGTCATCACTGGTCAAAGCGGGACTATTGCCACGGTTATCGAAGGAACTGACGGCGATCTACGTCGAAGCGACTCCTGATGAAACGGAGACTCGGATCCTGCGTGGTCTTCGCAAGTCTCGGCCTGAATTGCCGCAGGACTTGGGGTTGGTCGAGACGTTTTCGCTGCTGCGGCGTGGTGAAGGTAAGAAGGTCGTTGTGGTCCTCGATCAGTTTGAGCAGTGGTTGCACGCTCATCGTGCCGAACAGGAAACGGAACTGGTGGCAGCATTGCGGCAATGCGACGGCGGCAGTCTGCAAGCCGTCGTGATGGTCAGGGATGATTTTGCGATGGCGGCGGCTCGGTTTATGGACATGATCGACATTCCCATCGTACAAGGCCACAACTTCGCCACGGTGGACCTGTTCGATATTGACCATGCCGAGAAGGTGTTGGTCAAGTTCGGACAGGCGTTCGGCAAGCTACCCGCTCAAACCGGCAAGCTTTCCAACAACGAACAGTCGTTTGTGCGTTCCGTGGCCTCCGGTCTGGCACAAGATGGCAAGGTCGTCTCGGTGCGATTGGCACTGTTTGCCGAAATGGTCAAAGGTAAGCCATGGGTTCTGGTCACGCTGGAGGAAGTTGGCGGCACGGAAGGCATCGGCGTCAATTTTCTGGAAGAGACATTCAGTTCCCGCACCGCCAATCCCAAACACCGCCTGCATCAGCAAGCCGCCCGTGAAGTTCTCAAAGCTTTGCTGCCCGACGTCGGCAGCGATATCAAAGGCCACATGCGGTCGCGCAGCGAGTTATCGGAAGCGTCTGGGTATCAGAACCGGCCGGGAGAGTTCAACGATCTGCTGCGCATTCTGGATGGGGAACTGAGGCTGATTACGCCCACAGATCCTGAAGGCTTCCATACTGAATCCGGCAGCGATCCCAGCTCGAAGTTCTATCAACTGACGCACGATTATCTAGTGTCATCGTTGCGCGAGTGGCTGACTCGCAAGCAGCGGGAAACTAAAGCAGGTCGAGCCGAGTTGCGACTAGCGGAGCGAGCGGCGATCTGGACGTCCAAACCTGAGAACCGCAATCTCCCCTCGCTCTGGGAATGGATCACGATCCGCCGGTTGACCGACCAGCAGAAATGGCAACCGAATGAACGGACCGTGATGCGGCGTGCAGGACGAGTGCATGCTTGGCGGACGGGGTTGATTGCTGCGACATTGGCGATTGTGACGTTCGGCGGAATTCAATTTAGCAGTCACCTCAGAAATCAGCAACTTGATCTCCAAGCCACGAATCTTGTTGATTCGCTGGCGCAGGCCGATCTCGATAACCTGAAACGTGTCCTGGCGGATCTGGAACCACTGCGAGATCGTGCCAGCGACAAGCTGACTGCCGCATTCGACGCGCAAACTGAAGGTTCCGATGGCCAGCTCAAGTTGGCGATCGGGCTGATGGCTGACGATCCCAAGATGGTTGAAATCGCTAGCAGGCGGCTGTTGGATGTCCCCTCAGCGAAATTTACTCCGATCCGCGACTTGCTGCTGCCTTACAAAGATCAAATTACGCCCGGTTTTTGGGAATTGGCGGTCGATGCCCAGCAACCTAACGCCGCGCGATTTCAAGCGGCCAGCGCGCTGGCCACCTTCGATCCCGCAGCGGCACAGTGGGACGATGCGAAGTTCACCAGCTTGCTGGCTGAGCACCTGGTTGGCGTGCTGCCGTCCGATCTTCCCGTGTGGCAGCAAGCTCTATCGCCAGTGCGAGAGAAGTTAGTTCCCGGCTTGGCGGAGATCTTTCGAGATACCAACCGACGCGAGCAAGAACGATCGTTCGCGACCGACACGCTGAAGACGTTCGCGGCGGGTGATGCACTGGCATTGGCGTCGCTGGTTTGTGATGCGGATACGGATGGCTTCAATACGTTGTTTCCCGTCCTGGATGCGGAAGGCCCGAGTGCTCGCGAGCGGCTAACTGACATTCTCAAACAGACGCTCACCCACGATTGGCAAGATGCATCGCTCGATCCATCGTGGACGCAACCTGCTGCCGCCGCGAAGGCAGTGATCGAAACCCATGGCGGCTTGCTGGAGACTCGCTTCGCTTTCGTGCAGACACTGCCGTGGGAGCGATTTGGCGAACTGGCAAACGAGCTGAGCCAATCCGGCTATCGACCCACACGCGTGCGGCCTTACCAAAGTGCAGGAAAAGCGCTGGTCGCCGCCGTTTGGCAGCGTGACGGGGGGCGCTGGGAGCTGCAGCAAGATCTATCGCCGACCGATCTCCCAAATCCTCAGCAACCGGCTGAACGCGATGGGCTGTTGCCTTGTGACCTTGCTATCCAGCAGATCGACAACGAAGGACAACCCCGATTCTGTCTGCTCTGGGGCCAGGCCAACGACGAAGTGGAACAACGTCGCGTGGTAGCCGATTTGACTACAGGGCGTTTTGCCGATTTCGGAATAACCCCTGGCTTCTTCACTTCCCCCTTCGAAGGCTTCCCGTCCCAATCGACCGTCACCGTCTGGACCGACGCGGAAGGGACGCAGCACTACGGCGGCATTTGGTCCAATCAAGGAGCGGTCTCGGAGATCAACTTGGGATTTGATGGTGAGGAGTACTTTGACCAGCCGCAATGGGACATTGCGCTCGGCGACGAACCGTCTGTCACTACTCCGCTGTTGCGTCAACAATCCACACTGGCGCAAATCGATGGTCTGCCCGCCGAAGTTCGCGAGCAGCCTCGCAACCTTATCGACCGTGCCACCGCGCTGTTTCACCTGGGTGATGTCGACGCCTGCAAGCAGCAACTTGATGAGTTACTGGCCAGCGAAGCAAACGAGGCGAATCCAGACCTGCATCGGCTACACGCCTGGACGCTGGCTAGACTGGGAGATGCCGACGCCGCTCGCGAATCGCTGGCGAAACACTTGGAAACGGTTTCCGATCCGATCGTGCGAGCGTACGCCTCGGCACCGGTGGAAGCTTACCTCGGCAACCACGAGGCTGCAAAACAGCAACTCAGCGATGCCGTGGTCGCGGCCAGTGGAAACCCAGATGACCTTTACAACGTTGTCTGCGCGGCCGCGTTGTCGTCTCTGTATGCCAGCTCACAATCGCACGAGCCAGCCACCACAGATGCCGATGCGGACGCGGCTGAAGAAACGGCCACGGAGAATGCGACCTTAGAAGACCAGCTTGCCGAGTACCGCCAACTCGCCCTGACGCTGCTCCAGCAAACCATTGCCGCGGGCTTCGACAGCGGTCCCCTCATATCGAGCGATGTCGATTTGGCTCCCTTGCATGACACTGAAACATTCCAGCAGATCGTCCAGTCGCTGCTACCTTCCCGGCGAGTCGTCGGTGTGTGGCGCAGCGATATCGATTACGAATCGCGGCTCGTTCAAGCGCCGACAGCCGATGCACTCTTAGAACAAGCCACCCCGTTGATCGCGGCAGGCTATCGCCCGTTCTCGCTGGTGGTCGATGGCGAGAACTTGTTTCTGACGCTCCATCGCCCTTTGATCCCAGATGCGAAGAAAGAACAACTGGCCATTCGCCAAGCGTCGGCTGCGGCGGCGTTGTTGCGGATGGGTGAGGCGGAACGAGTTTGGCCCCTGTTCAAGCACGCCAATGACCTGCGAGTTCGCAGCTATCTGCTGTCGAGGCTTAACGGCTCTCAAGTCGATCCAGCCCTGATTTTGGACCGTTTGCAGAACGAATCTGACCCGGCCAGTCGTCACGCCATGATTCTCGCAGTGGGCCAATACGCAGCGGCCGATCTGCTCTCATCGGAACAGCGTGAAATGGCAGTCCAGTGGTTGAAAGGGGCTTATGCCGACGATCCTGACCCGGGTGTCCACGGGGCCAGCGAATGGGCCTTGCGGGAACTGGGGGAACGGGATGCGATTGACGAGATTCGCACCGCCTATGCCACCGGCAAACCGGCGGGAGACCGGCGTTGGTTCTTCACCCAGACGGTGTCACCCTCTGAGCAAAGCGATCCACCAGAATCCCAACGGAAACAGCCTCTGGGGATGGCACTCGTCGATGGAAGTGAACCCTTTTTGATGGGCACCCCCGTGTCGGAGGCGGAACGATTTCAGGGGCCAACCGGCAAGAATGAAATTCGCCACTTACGAACCATCGGTTACCGTTACGCGATCGGCATGCACGAAGTCAGCGTGGCCCAGTTCAAGCAGTTCCGGCCCCGTCATGGTTTTGACCGCATTAAAGCCCGCGAATCGGACGCCCCTGCCAATAATATCACTTGGTACGATGCCGCCGAGTATTGCAATTGGCTCAGCGAGCTGGAAGGAATTCCGCGGGACCAGTGGTGCTACGACCCTGACCAACCGATCGCAGAGGGGATGGTGCTACCGGCCGATCATTTGCAACGAACAGGATACCGCTTGGCGACGGAAGCGGAATGGGAGCACGCTTGTCGCGCTGGTACCAGCACGTCAAGGTTTTTTGGAGAGACGGAGGGTTTGTTGGGTGAATACGGCTGGTATACCAAGAACAGCGGCGAGCGTAACATATTGTCGGTGGGAGCGCAAAAGCCGAATCCGTTGGGACTTTTCGGTCTCCAAGGGAATGCCTTGGAGTGGTGTCTTGATCGAGCCTTTACCTTTGACAAAGAACGAATGGGCAATCAGGTGAAATTGGGGAAGATAGACAATTCGGGTAGCCGCGTTTTGCGTGCTGGCTCGTTCGCCACTAACGCGTCGTTTCTGCGTTCGGGCGTCCGCAACGTCTTCCGGCCTGATGGCCGCGTCGTCAATTTCGGTTTTCGGCTCTCGAGGACTTACCCCTGACCCCCCTTTTTTCACCCCTTTTACCCTTACGATTTCTAAGCCGCCGCGCAGCGGCGCGCGATTCTAAAATCGCAGTGTCTCAGTATGAGACACTCCATTGTAGAACGGCTGTCCCAGTCGTGTGCCAAGAGAGCACGCCATTGCGGACCATCGCTAGACATTGCAGAGCGATACTTCCTGATTGTTTCTTCCCAAACCATTGATCAAGCATCGGTCGAGAAGTGCCAAAGTCAGAACGCGACGAGTTGTTGATCATTACCAAGGTATATGATCTGATTCTATGGTCCGGGAATCACACCAGTCGCTTTCCGAAAAACCATCGCAACGTTTTGGGGGAACGGATTGAACGACGGCTTTACGATCTCTTGGAAACACTGATCGAAGCGAAGTACACGAGTGTTAAACTGAAATTGCTTCAACGTGCCAATTTGTCGCTGGAGTTGTTGCGTTTTCAGTACCGTTTAGCAAGCGACCTCAAGTGTATAGCTACCAAGAGTTACGCCTTCGCCGTCAAAGCGTGGATGAAATCGGTAGACTGTTAGGTGCATGGCTTCGTCAGCAGTCAAAGTCTCCACCCTCGGCAAAAAAGGGCAAGCCATGAAACGTGTGGGATTCCTATGGGATCGGATGATATCCATTGAAAATCTAATGCGGGCCAATGAACGTGCGCGACGGGGCAAGCGTTTTCGCCGCTAGGTTAGCCGCAACAACAATAACGGTTTTCGGCTCTCGTGCACTTGCGGCGTTTCCCCGAGAAGCGTCTTGTCAGAGTTTGGGGTATCGATTCGATGGTTCCTGCCGCAAATCGTACTGGTGCGTAAGTCCAGGTTGTGATCCAGTGTTACAAGGTAAGTCAATCTTGTGGCCAAAGGAAACGCAGGACGATCTGGTTTAGTAGGTCGATGGGATTCGAAACTCCAGAATCGGTTTTTGCGCAAGCTTGGAATCAATTGTCTAGGCCGCGTGGTGCTGGTAGGTCGGTTGGATGACCGACTCGAACGCTCCTCGCGACCTTTTTCTTCTTTGGTATTGATGAACCGGCATGATCAGCCCTTCACGGGTTTGGAAGCAGAATAATCGCAGTAATGAAATTGCGTTCCATAGCAACCACACTTGAGCAGTGACAATTTGATCGGACACGTTCAGATAGATTTCCCTACAGCTACCGCAGGTGGCTTACACCTTCTTATGTGTGTTCTTGAGGAATTGCATAGAGCCACACTTCAGGGCCCAGTGGCAAAGCGGCCAGGGATATCAAAACAGAGGCAAAAGCAGGCGGGAAATCAACAGACTCTCGAGACAATTAATTGTCTCGAAGGAATTAGCTTCAAGGGCAGACGCCCACATACTCGGCACCGGCACCGCACGCCAAATCAAAAACGGTTTCGCCCTTAATGATTTTGATGATCGCTGGCAGTTGAGGCGACGTGCCCTTTAAGACCATCGCCAGCGGCAAAGGGGAACAATACCACTTTTGCGTTGTCGTCGTCGGTCAGGATGATACTCCTGCTTGCCCGATTCAGGCGGATAGAATTCGTCGGCGAGTTGGCGGATTTGATAGTGGCCTTGGCTCATTCTTTTTCTCTTAACATCGTTGCAAGCTCGAATGGATAGTCAGTCAGAATGCCATTGACCCTCACGTCAGCAGCTTGCTGCCAGTTCTTAGGTAAATCACCTGCGACGGTCGCTCCGGCGATGAACGCACGCTTGTTCGCTCGACGGAGGGCTTCAATCTGCTTGTTCGGCGGCAGGTAGCGAAAGTAAACCCAATCGGCGTTGGGTGCAGCGAGTGCCCCGGCAAACTCGTCGGGGTTGTTGGCAACAGCGGCGGCATGGGCCTGATCGGAAGCAGCCCTAATCTCTGCCCGAACCTGCGGATCTGAGATCGTCCTGCCGATGAATAGCAACCGGTCGAGAACGCCATGCTTCTCTGCCAGCCGCACCACGCTCTGTGCGACGTTCTCAGCCTTCAGGTCAACGGCAATCAGTACGTCGTGCTGGCGATACTCAGCCACCAATTCCAGCACCTCCTCAATGGTTGGCACCTGCTCACCGGCGAACTTTGAATCAAACCAACTTCCGGCGTCTAATTTACGAATCTCGTCCAACGTCAGTTGCGAGATCCTGCCGGAGCCATCGGTGGTGCGATCAACGGTGTCGTCATGAATGCAGACCAGATGACCGTCCTTGGTTCTCTCCACGTCAAACTCGAAGCCGAGTCGAACTTCGAGACATGCTCGAAAATTGGCAAGGGTGTTTTCCGGTGCGTGACGAAGGAGACCTCGGTGGGCCACAACGAGTGGTCGAGGCTCAGTAGCAGTGGCGGGCGAGCAGTTTACAACAGCCAAGAGGATTGAAAAAACCGTACTGTAAAAACTGGACATATTGAACTTCCGTCAAGGTAGGTCGATCGGTTTCCGTCGCAGCCTGGGGCACTCATTAACACGGTTTAGCGCCCTGCAGGTCATGATCTGCAATAACTACTGGAAGATTCGCCTTTGAGAGTTGATGGCCTCGTTACTTGCGACCTCGGAATGTCACACTGGTGCTCTCGGCAGGGATTGTACGGTTTAGCGGCCAACGATACTGAAAGTAACGCTCAATTGCCGTCAAGGATAAAAGGTGACGATGCGATCACGTTTTGATCCCAAGTTGCAGCTTTCGCAGCACCGAAAAACAGAATGCGTTCATGGTGGTTGTGGCTGAACAAGAATGGCGTGACGTGCCCATGTCGATCAGCTTCGTTTCCCGATTTGCGCAAGAAGTAACCCTTGTCTCTCCATATAATCCCATCCTGGCTCTTCGCATATCGGGTGCCGCTGTGTGATTCGTAGACCATGATGTACGTTGACCCAATCCGCTGAACGTCGATTCCACCAGCGTCGTTTCCAAACACGGGATCATCACTTTTACGAACCCAATTGATTCCGTCTTGAAAAGTTGCATAGCCGACAAAGCGATGCGATTCATTTGACACAGGTGCTCCTGCCGGAAAGTCTTTCCGGCCGTCGTACCACATCCTGAAAATGCCCTCGTCGTGAATAACGGACGGGCGACCAACGGACAGTGCATCCCAAGCGTCCTTACTGCCAGCATCAAGAGCAAGGCCCACCACATCCCATTTCAGGCCGTCTTCGGACGTTGCAACATGGATTCGATCAATGACAAACTGCTCGGCACGGGTAAAGTACATAAAATATGAATTGCCCACCTTCACGACCGATGGGTCGTTGATGTGATTGGCTGTACTGTCTTCCAAAGCAATACCTTTCCTGTTCCAGTACCGCCCATCCTTTGATTCCGCATAGAGAATTCGGTCGTGACCGTCTTTCCCCTGGCCGCCATACCACATTCTCCAAATACCGCTGTCGATTAGAACGCACGGAGCGTAAACATTTCCCTTTCCGTGCGAGGCGATTTAGTGCTCGCTTTTAGCGTCAAGAAGCACTGTCAAATTTGCTCTTTGAGCGATCGCGATGGGAGAGAACGACAGCAGGATGAGTGAGGAGAGCAAAATGCGATTCATCATTTTTTCTCGCCAATAAGTTCACCGGACTTCAACATCGCCCTCAGCAGCTCTGGGTCGACCAATCGGTAATCGTCACCGACTTCCTCTCCGCGGTCGTGGCAGAGCGTGATTTGCCTGCCCCGCCTGATCGACAAATGTAACGGAGTTTGGTAGGGTTGGGAAACGCGTTATGCTTCGCTGTTGGCGTCACGATCCATCGTGGTCTTCAGCCAAGCTCGAGCATAAGCCCAGTTGCGTTCGACCGTGGCGACTGAAACACCCAGGGCCTTAGCGGTCTGGGAACTCGTTAGGCCCGCAAAGAATCGCAGCTTAACAACCTTTGCCTTTTCTGCATCATATTGCTCGAATTGTCTTAATGCATCATCCAATTCCAAAAGCCGTTCGGGACGTTGGGCTGCTGGGGGCTCGATTTCCGCCTGAAGTTTGACACGTTGCCGATCACCGCCACGTTTGATCGCGGCTTTGGCACGCGCACTTTCGATCAGAATTCGACGCATCGCTTCGGCGGCGGCACCAAAGAAATGGCCCGTGCCATTCCACTTCGCTTCGTCGCCATCATTACCAACGAGACGCTGGTATGCTTCATGGACCAAGTCGGTTGCTTGCAGCGTTTGCCCAGTCTTTTCGCTCGATAGCCTCGACTGAGCCAAGCGACGTAGTTCGTTGTAGACGACGGGCAGCAACTCCTCTGCGGCCTTTTGGTCACCCTCGTCGACGGCTCTTAACAATCGTGTTACGTCCGTCACCGTTCAATACTCCCATTGCATGATGTGGCCGTCCATCGAGGAAGCGACAATTCTAGGGAATCCGTTTTGCATCCGTACATGCCGCAGCGGTCGGTTTACCCTGAATGTCCCCAGTTCTTCTCGCTTGTGATAGTCAAGGAACTTCAGCTCACCCGATGGCGTGGTTCCTACAAGGCACTCATCGTTGGGTGAAAAAGCAATCGACATTAAACGGGTGCCCGCGAACGGAAGTGGATCAAGGAATGTCTTGGTGCGCATGTCCCACAATCGAACCTCGGTGCTATCGATTTCGATGATCGCTATCATCGTTTCGGCGTTGTTGATTGTAGCGCGATAGTTGTACTCGGTCGGGATCTCCGCAACCAATTCTGTATCGAATCCCCGAACGCGATAGAGCATTGCATTTCTTCGCAGTTCTCTTTTCCCTGACCAGATATTCGCACCGATCAGCAAGTAGTCACCACTTGCCGAGAACTCGCACGACAACCTTGACCCAGCCTCTATTGAACCAATGATTTCCCTTGTCTGGAGGCCTTGAATATCATGCATGCTCACTCCCGATCGGCCGTCTGAACTGATAAGCAAATTGTCATTGGTAGGCGAAAAAGCAAGTGATGAGAGAGTGGATTTATCGTTATTTCCAAGCAGCGTCGCCAAGAGCCGCTCCGACGGCAACTCCCACACTGCAATCCGGCAAGTTGAATCGTCGGTCGGTTGGTACACTGCCGCCACGCGGTCGCCATTTTTCGAAATGGCATAACCACTTTTTCGCGTCTCGCCGTTTGGTACGTGCAGCATCGTTTGCGTTTCTTGCTGTGGATCCCAAACGCAGACATCTTCCTCATCGCTGCGGAACGAGATCAGGCCACAGCTTTTTCCAAATCCAAAGTCGGAATACCAGCCAGTATTTGTCTTCACCGAGTCTAACCCATGCCTGGGCAGAGACCACTGCCGAAGGCCATGCTTGGAACTACGGAGAACATTTTTGCCGATGAGGGCGATACGTTTGGGCGTGCCGGGAAAGAACTTGCTTTCGTAAAAACTACATATTTCATCTCCGCTCTCGGTGTCAAAGACCCGCGTGGTTGCGCTGTCTGCAGCCCAAACGGCGAATTTATCACCCGTAACATTGTAGGCAACGAAACCTTTCCGTTGCCACGAAGGTCGTCGCAAGAAACGGGCTTCCTGGTCAACGATTCGCCACTGCTCGACTCCAAAATAGCCGACCACTACGAAAGAAGAAGAGTCGGTCGGATGAAAATCGATGCCCGAAACGCGATTCTTCAGATCAATCGTCTGAATCTCGGAGGGCGCGCCATTAGTAGTGAGGAATTGGACCTGATTCGAGTCATCATAACCAGCGACTGCGATCACATTACCATCACTGGAGCAGGCAACAGTTGGTTCACCTACCTGCATTTCTACGTTTTTGGATACCGCTCCGGTCGTCAAATCCCAGATCAATAGGTTCCCACCTTTGTCGCTGCTCACGATTCTACCACTGTCGCCAATCGCCTGCATCGAACGGACAGGGTTAGGATGCCTCACCACGATCCCGGTGCCCGTCAAGGTAAGGGGATCACTCGGATCGCGTTCAAACGCTTCGATAACGTGCGGACCATCTTGTATTCCGTGTGCAACGAGCAAATGACGCTCGTCGCCGGACAGCAAGACTCCGCGAATGGAGTCACTTTTTTCACCAACGCTTTGCAGCGGGTGGACCCGACGACGTCCGTCTGCCACGGATTGCGTTACAAGCACACCATTGTCCAATCCTGCGAAAGCGACCGTTCCATCGGCAGTGATTTGCCAATCTGTCACATCAAGACCGAGATCAATTTGCTTAGGCTGTAATTCTTCAATCCGCTTTTTTAGAAATCTCCATGGAATTTCCATTGCCGAGCCAAGTTGAGGGTGCAATCGATCGAGCAGCTGAGTTGATCGCTCGAGGTCGCCACTGTTAAACGCATCAAACGCCAGGATCAGCGACTGCGAATCGAGGAGATGTTGTTTTTGGGCGTTGGCCTCTCTTGATTCGGTCAGTGCCTGTTGTGTTTCCTGTTGTGAAATTCCTAGTTCGGCTAGTGTTGCTTGTTCGCTCTTGAGTGTGTTCGAAATGACGACTGCCTGGTAGGTCGCCACGATCCCGCCGATCGTCAAGGCCGCCAGGATCATGCAAGCCGCTGTGACAGGACCTTTGTGTCGTCGAACCAGTTTCCGAAGCAAGTACGTCCTGGACGGTGGTCGCGCCGCAACGGCTTCATCTTTCAAGTATCGATCGATATCCTTGGCGAATCCGTTGGATGTTTCGTAGCGCCGAGTGCGATCCTTCTCCAGTGCCTTCATCACGACCCAGTCCAGGTCGCCATTTAACTCGCGTGTCAACTCGTGCGGCTGGACGTGACGACTTGTGGCGATTGCGGGAAGCGTTTGACTGCTGCTCGCTCGAAGACTCGGTCGAGGTGGTTCTTCTTCTTGAATGATCCGCATGACTTCGCCCAACGCCACATTGCGAAGCCGTTGGCGATCGAACGGCGTGCACCCGGTGAGGAGTTCATAGAGCAGCACACCTAACGAGTAAATATCGCTGCGAGTATCAATGTCCAATTGATTGAGTTTCGTTTGTTCGGGACTCATGTAGTCCAACGTGCCGACTATCTGACCGAAGGCCGTGAACAATGTCTTTTCCGTTAGTCGACTTTGAGTTGCCTTGGCGACACCAAAATCAATCACCTTTGGCACTGCGTGATCGTCGTACTCGGCGACGAGAACGTTGGACGGCTTAATGTCGCGATGAATGATTCCTTTTTGGTGAGCGTGCTGGATGGCTTGGCACACCGGCACAAACAACTTTAGTCGCTCGCGAGGGGAAAGCCGATGTTCGTCACAGTATTGAGTGATGGGGACTCCCCTGACCAACTCCATCACAAAATAGGGTTGCCCCCATTGGCTTGTGCCAGCATCCAGCACGCGAGCGATATTGGGATGATCCATCATCGCCAATGCCTGACGCTCTGCTTCAAATCGAGCGATGACAGATCTGGAATCCATCCCGGGCCTGATTATTTTCAGCGCGACACGCCGTTCGACAGGCTTAAATTGCTCAGCCATGAAGACGACGCCCATTCCGCCTTCGCCAATCTGCTGAAGCAACTTGTACGAATCGATTTTTGTACCAGGTGATGCCTTGATAGGATCCCTCGCGTCCGTTGGCGTCAAGAAGGCTGCACAGGTCTGATCCAAGAGGTCAACCTGGTCACCGTCCGCTGCCAAGAGTGCACGAATGTGAGCCAGAAAGGCACCGTCGTTACCGCAGACGCGACGTAAATAGGATTCTCGCTCTGATTCATCACAGATGTTTTTTGCGGACTCAAAGACGGATGATTCGTTTGGGAATTTCTTCGACATGTTTTGCTCTCCAATCCATAGTGCGATCTTTTTAGTCAAATCCCATCAGAGAATCCAAGAAAAAGTCAGCGGATACGTTCGGATTTGGGCACCACGACCCGAAGTGCTTCACGAACGTTGCCCAACCAATTGCAAAAACTTCGTCATTAATGGCGGATTCGACGTCCATGTTCGTCACTAAGCAGCGTGCGAGCGAATACTAAGCGATGCACTCGCTACGTCAACACGCGTTAATCGCGGCGGGCATTGCGACGAGACAGACCACGGAAACGGCACTCTTCGGCTTCAGTGGGGAATGGGAGCGATGCAGACGTGGATCTTAGTGCTGAAGGAAACAAAAGTGCACTGCCGCGTTGCTTCTGATGATGGCAGGGTCCTCGTTGCGACAGCAACGGTTTCCGAAGGGCCGCGCCGAGCCACCAATCGACCTTGCTCGCGTGGGTGGCGTGCACTGCTGGGCGCATCGGATGCCCTGTAAAGGTATTCAGGCGGACACACGCTTTCAATTCCCGAGCGTGTTTTCCGAATCGGGTAAGTTGACGGCATGTAAGTCGCCATAAAGCAACTCCGCGCCGTCGCTCTTAACTGCGTTCGGTCGGACCAACCTCAGCATTTTGGGCGATCCCCGAACTTCAGGAGGTGGCGGAGACCGACGCGAGTTCGGGCACTCCGCCAGCCTGCACCGGCGGCCGACTTCGGCGAGGGCTAGTCCCTCTTGGCTCCGGTCGATGAAACCGGAGCGCTTTCGGTGAGGCTGTTGCGGTGCGTCGGTGTCCGGCTCTTGTGGACAACGACGCGAGTTTCAACTGGAACGAAGTCCGTTCGGTCGATACAACCAAAACCACGAAGATCGCTGGAGCTCGAAGGAGCTTAGGGCGGAGTCCCAGCGCTTGCTGGGTTCGTTGCATACGATTCATCGGGCCTGCGTTACCGATGAACGCAATCTCGACGCCCTAAACGCTGCTTTGGCTAGACGAGTTTAGATCGGCACCTAATCATTAATCCTCGATCAAGATGGGCAAGCCGCCGATCGCGGTGTCTAAAACCCGCCGAAAATGTCAAGTTAGAGCCCTGGTCGGCTGTCTCATGGGCAAGTTCCGTAAATTTTTGACGTCGCTCACCCGAAATTCTCGCTGTCTCTGGTGGAGGCAAGAATATGAACGAAGAAACCCTTTTTGATCTCATCGTCAACGCAAGCGAGTCCGAACGCGACGCCCTGCTTGAACAGCATTGTAGGGGGAATCCGCAGCTTCGTTCCCGCATGGAAGACCTCCTCCAAGCACATTTATCTGGCAAATCCGCCGCGATCGATCCGACCGAGCTACATGACATTCTCGCGGATTACTCCAAGCTAGATCCAGCGCGGGCCACAAAGGAGACGGTTCACAGCGATGTCGGGGCTGTGCTGGGAGGCAAATACACGCTTCGTGAGCGAATCGGTGAAGGAGGCATGGGCGCGGTATGGCTGGCCACTCAATCGACACCCGTCAAACGCAAGGTGGCGATCAAACTGATCAAAGCCGGCATGGACAGCCGACAGGTGATCGCCCGATTCGAAGCCGAACGGCAGGCGCTCGCGATGATGGACCACCCCAACATTGCCAAAGTCTTCGACGGCGGCATGACGGATCAAGGCAGACCGTACTTCGTGATGGAGTACGTCAAAGGCATCCCCCTGACCGACTATTGCGATCGAGCACGGCTTTCAGTCAAGCAACGATTGGAACTCTTTATGCCGATCTGTCAGGCCATCCAGCACGCCCATCAAAAAGGCATCGTGCACCGGGATCTCAAGCCGACCAACATCCTGGTTTGCCTCTACGACGGCAAGCCAGTCTGCAAAGTAATCGACTTTGGCTTGGCCAAGGCAATGCACCAACCACTGACGGAGCACTCGGTGTACACCAGTCATGGCGCGATGGTGGGCACGCCACTGTACATGTCTCCCGAACAAGCGGAGTACAACAACCTGGACGTCGACACACGGACCGATATCTACTCACTCGGAGTTGTGCTGTACGAGCTGCTGACCGGAACGACGCCTTTGGAGCGAGAACAGCTCCGCGCAGCCGCGTACGACGAGGTGTTGCGTTTGATCAAAGAGGTCGAACCACCGCGTCCGAGCATGCGACTGAGCCAGAGTGATAGTCTGCCGAGCATCGCAGCGCAGCGAAGCATCGAAGCAAGACATCTTGGACGATCACTCTCCGGCGACCTTGACTGGATCGTGATGAAGAGCCTCGAGAAAGAACGTTCTCGCCGTTACGAGACTGCCGCGGGATTGGCTCAGCCCCGACGGAAAACAGCTTTTTGTCGGTGATCCGGAGGGCAGCATTCTGATCTTGGATTCGTCGGACGGCCAAATGGAAAATCGGATCCGAGTCGCAGGCGGTAGTCCGATAAGAGCATTGGCAATCTCGAATGATGGCTCAGTTTTGGCAGCAGGAAACTACGCGCCGAACGTGCTGCTGTTTGATGTGAGCACGAGAGAACCACTCTGGACATTGTCGCTTCGAGAAATGCCGAAAGCGATCACGTTCTCGCCAGATTCGACACGATGTGCTGTGGCTGAATACTCCCATCGTGTGTCGGTTTTTGATATGGGTTCCAGGCGGCGAATCTTCCGTCGCCCACTTGGCGCAAGTGGTTTGTCGAGTATCGCCTTCTCGCAAAGTGGCCGTCGACTATTCGTCCTGTCGAAAGACCGCATGCATGTGATGGATGCCGAAGAAGGGCACGATTTGTACGATTGGTCAACTCCAATTAGTTTCGCAATGGATGTCTGCCAGTCCACCAGAGCAGTTAGGACGGTCGCTGAGTCCGGTGAGGTCAGAATTTACGAGCCGACACTCAATCAAAAGCGATAACATAATGCCTTAGTCAACGCGTACCGGTTGCAGTTATGTGGTTTCAGTTGGCGGACGCTAGAGGCGTATAAGTCGCCCCAAAAGAACTCCGTTCGGTCGATCTCAACTGCGTTCGGTTGGGCCAGACGTTGGGAATGGCAGTTCGAAGGATCCAAATCGGATATCACGATGTACGTCGTAGCGGATAACTGGCGTCCGGCCCGCCCAAGCTACGATCAGGAACGCGTGCTGATTGATGCCAGTAAAGCTCGCGAGAATTGGTGGGCGTCGCAGCACCGCGATGATATTGATCCCCGCAATCCGCATCAGCTCCGGCTAGCCCCTCTGTTCCTTCGCCAGCAGGGATTCCTGGTAACAGTAGCTCCTCCCGGCTCCACCGTGACTGCTGAAGTACTGCAGCAGCACGACATTGTCATTAGAACGCAATGCATCAGCCCTTACACAATGGAAGAGCTGTCGGCATACAAGGAGCGAGTCGAGAAGGGAGGTCACTGCATTCTCATTGGTCGTGCTCATTACGACGATGTGCTTGCTGAGCAGTTTGGCCTGCAGTTTTCAAAGAAGTCGCAGGCTGCTGAGATCGCCATGACGCTCGACCATGCAATGACACGTTCTATTGGCACGCGCTATGGCCCGTTCTGCATCGTTGAGAAGCATCCAAGTGACTTTCAGTGTCTGGCTTCGCTAACACCAGATGCAACCCAACCCGTATTGGGCTCGTTGCAATTTAGCAATGGAATGGTGCTTGCGATGGGAATGGATGCCGTGGACGATCGAGACGAACGTTTGCTCAGCGACGTCGTCAAATCGCTGGCATCCTACCAGTCAGCGGACGGCTTCGTTAGTTCACTTCAAGGAGCCCACAAGATGGCCATGTTGCAACCGCGGTTGCCTGCGATTGAGCTGACGAGTCCTGCGATGGACGCGGAATTGCCGGATCGTTCGCGGCATGAGTGGACCCTTAAGTGGAATCCTGTACCAGGGATCCGCATGGCACAGGTCTTGGTATACGCACCTTCTCGAAGCCTGAGCCTCGACTTTGATACGCTTCAAGAACGTGGTGAAATCCTCTTACGCCCGGCGCGAGGTTTCCAGCTCAACGATTCCCAACGTTCTAGTTGGTACTGGCAGGTGCGACTTAAGACAGAAGCCGGTGAATTTGGCAGATGGTCGCAGCCTCGTTCATTCTCGATTGCTGCTGTGGAAGAGTTTACCGAGCCGTTGCCGCCTGTCGGATCGATTGAGGGTTCCTGGCTTATCTCAGACAGTCCCAACGCGGGGCGTGGTAGCTTCGCCGGTGGCGAAAGATGGTATATGTCGACCAGCTTTGGTCGTGAACGCAGGGGCATGATCTGGGACCTTGCGACCAACCCGCCTGAGTTGGTCATCGATGATCTCGTGTCTAGCGACGTGCGGGTTGCGCCATCAATTTCATCTGACGGTAGGTGGGCTTTCGCATCGATCGGGCAGCGCGGCCAGGGGCAACCTCGACTAATAGACCTGCTCACAAAGGAACACCCCGAGTTCCTATTTGAGCATCCTGGAAACGTGACGTCGCATCATTTTTCTGGGAATGGCACGTGGTATATCTCGCGAACCAAAGAATCGAATCGACTTTGGGATCTTAAAGCCGATGATCCTACATCCAAGTTTGAAACGCTCAACGAGCCGCAAAACCTCAGCCAGATGCAGCCTTTTGTCTTCGACCGATCACGACGTTGGCTGGTTGCCGGAAACCGTTTGCTCGATTTGAACGATAAAGCGCCCTTGGCATCTTCCAGAATACTACCCAACAAAAACCTGACTCCTGTCAGTTTCAGCAGCGATGGTAACTGGCTAGTCGCGGGAAATTGCCTTGTAGACATGCGCGCAAAAGAGCCGGGGCAAGATCGAGTTTTCACCCTACCGACCATTGAATCATTTAGCAATGTGAACTTTAGCGCTAACCAAAAGGTCTTGCTTATTGGAAATCTCTATGTCCGCCTCAGTAATGACGATCCAAGCCAACAGGTTACGAAACTACCAATTACAGGGGGACAATTCGACGCATTCGCCATTAGTAAAGACGGTCGTTACGTGACAGCCTCGAACGCACAGAGGCTAGTTGTGTGGGAATTCCAAGACGAGGCGACAAAGCCTTCGCAACGAAGCGGTATGGGCCCCGGAGGTGGGTACATCAGTTTCCCCATGTCGTTTCATCTCAAGTTGTACTTTAGCGACGATAGCCACTGGCTTGTATCAACCAGCTATGACGGAGACGCGACCCTCTACGATTTGACAAAACCAGACCTAGCTCCCAAGAAGCTTACACGCGATGGGCGGGACTATCGCATCATCGGATTCACCCAGGACCACCGCTGGTTGTATGTGGGTGCGGGAAACAAGGTAGATCTGTGGGATTTGACGAACGATTCGGTCGGTGATCCGGAACAGGCCATTAAGCTTTTCGAGGGAGAAACAAGATGGGTCGGTATGCTCTCAAAGAGTGAAGATGGCCGGTGGCTGGTATGCAATGACAGAAAGTCCATGCCAAAGCTGTATGATCTCAGCCGAGAATCGCCCTTCCAAAAGCCAGTCACAATCGATCACCCCAATTCGTACGGCGTTCTTAGTCCTGACGGGCGTTACTTTGTCACACGGCACCAATCGGATTTTGGGGCAAGTCTGCCCGCCAATCAGCCAGCAGAACTGCGACTATGGTCGTTAATTGGCGAAAACCCTGGCAAGCAATACGTTCAGGTGCCGGGACATAATGGTGATGTAAAGACTTCGACTTTTAGTCCAGGTGGCCATTGGCTCCTCATCGGTGACGCAAGATCAACACGCATGTGGGACGTTGCTCATTTGATCAAGGGCATTTCGAATCAACCATAGCCAGTTTCTCTAAGGCAACATCGTTTCACGGACGACCGTGCCTGCACTGCAGCTTCTCAAATGGTGTGCGCACCCCGCCATAACACTGCAAAGATTAAATAAAGACCAGATCGCGTTGAACCGAGGAAGAAAAGGGGCGAATCATGCCGCAAGTTCTAATGACTAACCCAAGTGCAGAGGCCAAGCTCGATATTCTGAAATGAGCTCGAAAAAATAAGTGCTATTCGTTGGACAATCTACCAACCCTCAATCCATCAGTGCAAACCGCTTCGGTCGTTTCCACCGCGTGTGTTCAACGCAACTTGCGAAGCTGCTCTGATATGGGAAGGGGATTGCGTGAACGGCAGCGAAACAGGGGGCCTCGGGCGATTTTGCCAAGGTGGAATTCTAGTCCGCAAGGCGTTGAAGTCCCATTGGTCGAGTTTCGGCCGTTAGGGCTGATTTGCAAGCCGAAGTTTGGGACAGAGTCTCTGCGCTGAGCGTGGAACTGGCGAAGATTTCGGCGAGACCAGTCATGAACTTCGCGAATCCAAGTGAGCCGTCATTTCGATGATCGTCGCTTTTGCCCATCGCGCCCAGGTGGGCGTGTCCTTTGCAATTGCGACGAGCAAGTTGTTGTTGACACCTTCGCAAGTTCGGAGAGAGGCGAAGTGTTGACGGTTGCATCGGCCGACGCGGATTCTACGGGGCCAGAAATCGCGTCGGTGAGCCCAATAGACCGCCGACCGAAGCAGCGAGAGCCAATTGTCACGAGGTGCCCCCGGTTTCATCGACCGGAGCGTCGAGTATGTAATTCACCGATGTCGGCTGGGGATGGCAGTGAAAAAGAGAGCCACGCTGAAATCCGCTGCGGTCTTCTGCACGTCCGCGTTGAACGGCAATCGCTTCTAGCGTGCGGATGTTTCGACCTCAGCGAGTTGTGATTGATCCTTCGGAGTTGCATTAGTTCGACGTACGCGCCGTTAACCAACGTCGATTGAAACCACGGTGCTGTGCCCAGCTTCTTGAACTTGGCCAACTTTCTCGCTCGGTGGTTCCGAACCGACAAACGCAGAGCCCTCTCGGAGTCTGCACGAAGCCGGCGAAGATCGTTTAGCGTGCACCGCCTGAACGTACTCAATATGTTGCACCGGTCGCTGTTAAGCACCGACACGATCGAGAACTCGTTCCGAACACAAGTCGCAAATTGGGGCGTGTGACGAGTTTCCGCACGGAGACTGATCAAGCTAGTCGATGGCTTTCCTATGCATTGCTGGAAACCGAGAAAGGACTCCGGCGAATCCCAGGTCACACCTTATTGCAGTCACAGATCGCTGCCTTGCAACGTCCTCGGGCCGTCGCGATAGCGGAAGAGAGTTTAGTCCCTGAGGAACAGTTGTAGCGTTCTGTGTGGCTGAGGCAAACTCGTGGAATTTGCATCTCCTGAGATTTGGGGCGAGGCGAATTGTGCGACTAGCCAGCTTTGGTTGTACTATTTATGAACGAAACCAAATCGCAAATTGATTTGATCCCCGAATAGGAATTTTGAGTCATGAATCGAATTAGCTTCCCAATCCTCATTTTTTTCCGTCGCTGCCATCCTCGCTAGCTTAGCTCCCGGACAGGAAGTCGTTTCGGGAAGTGGCGATACAGTTACCGTCAACGGTATGCAAATGTACTATGAGGAGCATGGAGAGGGTGAGCCGCTAGTGCTCTTGCATTGGTACGGAGCGAGCGGAGAACATAGTTGGAGCCAATTCGTCCCACAGCTCAAAACCAAATTTCGCCTGATCGTCCCTGACCTGCGAGGTCATGGTCGTTCTACAAATCCGCGCGATGAATTCACTCACCTACAGTCGGCTTTGGATGTTTTTGCACTTCTTGACCACCTCGGCATTGATACTTTTCGCGCCATGGGCACAAGCACAGGTGGAATGACTTTGATTCACATGGCGACCCAGCAACCGGACCGTGTTAAGGCAATGGTGCTCGTCGGGGCTACCCACTATTTTCCAAATCAAGCGCGCGTGATCATGCGTAAGGAAACTGTCGAAAGTTTTGCCAACGATGAAATGTACTGGAAAGAGAATCGCAAAATTCACCACCATGGAGACGCACAGATTAGGAAGATCCAGCAGTTGTTTCACAAATTCAAAGATAGTTACGACGATATGAACTTCACAGTTCCGTTTCTAGGAACGATCCGAGCAAGAACGCTCATCGTTCATGGCGATCGTGATGAGTTCTTTCCAGTCGAGATTCCTGTTGAAATGTATACATCAATTCCAAATGCGTCACTGTGGATCGTCCCCAACGGCGGGCATTTGCCATTGCTCGATGACAAACTGCCGTTCATAGATACTGTGCTTGAGTTCTTTGCCGAGAGTTTTGGAAACAATCCCTAGTGCTTTGTCAGGCTTGAATTTTAGGGTAGACGGATTTTAGTTTGCACCTTGCGTCGTCGATTTTCATTTGCCAGTCGACGCTGCGCTGAGTGCTGTTCACATCCTCTGACCAGGCTGCAATTTCTCGCTGCAGGATTTCCAGTTCGCCGATTCGACGTCCTGCGACACATTGCCGAGTCATGCTGCTGAGTTCGTTCTCCGCAATATTCAACCAGCTACCGTGTTTGGGCGTGAAGCAAAAATCAATTCGCCGAACGTAGGAGCGGGCTCGTTCAGGTTCAAACGCTTCGTAGAAGGCACCGATCGTATGGGTGTTCAAGTTGTCGCAAACAAGTGTGATTCGTTCGCATTCTGCGTATCTCCCATCCAGAAGCGAGGCTACTTCCTGAGCCCAATCGAACTTTGTCCGCTGATCACGCGCGGTTGCCTGACGCCAGCCACCAAGAGGTTCGCAGAACATGAAAATCGAAGCAGTGCCGTTGCGCTCATACTCATAGTCAACTCGCTGTGGATGGTCTTTGGTCGCCGGGATCGGTTGCCGCGTCTCCTTGATCAGTTGCACCGGTTGCTCATCCATGCAAATCACCGGTTGCGAAGGATTGTACGGCTTTTCGTACGTTTCAAGCACATTTTCCATGTGGGCAACAAACTCAGCGTCACATTCCGGTGGGATTACCCAGTACTCGATACTGCGATTGGTCATGCGATTTTTTTTAGCGTTTGACGTACCGTTTCATGGCTGACTTTTTCCACCACTTCCAACTCCACGACCTTTCGAGCCAACAACCGGAGCGTCCACTTTCCATAGCCTTCTGGTGGTGAACCAAGTCGCATTGCAATGATTTTCGCCTCTTCGCTTCCATCGAGCAGTTTCTTTGCCCCAGCGGTAGGCGATGGCTTTCGATCAAGCGTTTGCTCAAAACCGAGTTCAACGAATCGTTGCCTGATATTCTCGACTGTCTTTGTGCGACAAGAAAAGGCGTCGGCAATTTGAGCATCCGTCCAAGCCGGACCATCCGCATCGGCCTTCAGTAGCACTTGAGCCCGGCGAACCTTCTGGCCAGTCCCCTTGAGTTTGCCGATAACCTCCGCACATTCTTTCCGTTCCGCATCCGACAAACGAACGATATACTTCTTCTCACTCATCACAAAACCCTCCGTGGATTGAATTTGGCTTCGTGAATGAGCGCAGATTTTTCAATTCTACGCAACCCTAATTTTTATCCCTGACAAAGCACTAGGAAAACGAATTGGTTTTCTCAACGCCGTGCGCGTGAAGCGTCCAGAGACAATGCCGGTGTGGTTTAGCCGGCAGGAGATTGGACGCTTACTGGAGCACATGGTTGGCATACACCGAATCATGTTCCTGCTGATGTATGGCTCAGGGCTGCGCCACAAGGAGTGCCGACGATTACGAATCAAAGATGTCTGGTTTGATGAAGGTCGCTTGTTGGTACGCGATGGCAAGGGGCAGAAGGACAGGATGACCTTCCTGCCGAAACAAGCGATTCCCGACTTGCAGCGACAGATTGCCTGGGCGACACAACGTCATCAACAGGATTTGGAGGAGGGTTTTGATAAAGTCTTTCTGCCCTTTGCCTTAGAGCGGAAATACCCGAACGCAGGCCGCGAGGTTGGCTGGCGATGGGTGTTTCCGTCGCGTCAACGCTCATGTGACAAGCGGAGCGGTAACATTTGGCGGCACCACATCAGTGAGGAGCAGTTCGGTAACGCGTTAAAAGCGGCTCAGAAAGCTGCGGGGATCACGAAAAACGGCGTACCCCATTCGCTTCGGCACAGCTTTGCGACGCATCTTGTCGAAGATGACACTGATTTGCCGACCGTTCAGCAACTAATGGGGCACAAGGACATTGAGACGACGATGCAGTATGTACATGTGGAGGTTGGATTTGATGGTCGCTTGCAAAGCCCGATTGATCGGCTTTTGCCGGGGACACCAATCGCGATACTTAGGGGCATTCCCACACGGCAAACGGTTAGAACAATCACGGCGGGAGACGGCCAACGATTGATGGTCGGCTTTCACCCCTGGATGTCTGCCTGCGAAAGCCCCGTGGCAAATCAACCAGCGAGGGATAAATCCTTCAGGCAAAACAACTTACGCGGAGCAGGCCCCCGAACCGCGGATCGCTCGGACGCTTGGCGTCTGGCGGGGAGTCGTTCGGCGGCATTTGCGAGGCTCCGTGTC
Organism: Kothea flammea; assembly: GCF_052161645.1. Lineage (GTDB taxonomy): Bacteria > Planctomycetota > Planctomycetia > Pirellulales > Pirellulaceae > Laterigemmans. Next base: position 7,159,270 of record NZ_CP197414.1, on the reverse strand, counting down.
AAACAGCGCGAGGGTGCCAACCGGCTCTGATCATCAAACGCCGACCGGGATCAGTACTCAAACAGCAACCGCTGAGACGGTCCATATGGCAGTATCAAGCTGAAATCAGTGTGAGCCATTTTGTGAGATTATGTTGGCCAAGTGCGAGCTTGGGCTATCGGCAAACGAATCCATCGAGACCTCGTCGCTGACCGCGTTAGCAAGCTGGCAAAGACGAGCCAGATCGCGTCGTCTCGGCCAAATTCTAGCGTGCCCTCCAGCCGAGTATTTCACTGCGGCTGAAATTTAATTCTGCTCCTGGTTGAACGGCAGAAAAGGCGAACTCAAGAGCGCTTGCTTCCAGACGTTTGTTTCCTGGCGATCAACTCAATCCTGCTCGCGGAGCATTGACAGAAAGACGCCGACTTCGACGTCCCCGGACCTGACGTAAGAGTATTGCAGGTCGATGAAGGCGTGATACCGCTCCTTGGATTCATCATTTTCACAGACCCTCGCCAACCATGGCTCGATGAGCCTACTGAAACTGTCTGTCCTGATGTATTTGCCTTTTCTCATCAAGCTCATTTCGTTGATGGGGGCCGGCGGACGGTTGCGGTAGGCCTTCTGAGTTAACACCAAGGTGCGGGGGCTCGCAAGCTCATCAACGAATACCAAAGCCTCCGATCTGAGCAGATTAATTGCGCGGTTTCGGCTCGAATCCTTGATGCCGCATCGTCGCAATAGCTTCTTGGTGTCGATTACCTCGCAATGCTGCATTCCACAGAGAATCTTCAGCGCAGTCGGATTCTCTGGTAGCTTTAAGACGTCAAGCTGAAGCTCCTTGGCTCGCTGCTGTAGTTCTTCAATCTGCTTTTTCCCAAAGCATCTCGGCCTCCGGAATTGATTCAACTGGGCACGCGTCTTAATGGCACTCACCGATCGGTTTAAGTTGATGGCGATCCGTGGGATTGGAATTCCACCCTCGTACGCCTCTTTTAATTTAACCAAATCACGTTTCGACCATTTTGGGTCACGACAACTCATATCCTTGACTCCTGATAATTCGGAAGAATTCGCTCACAACACTCGGTGAGAGTCAATTTCAAATTACACGCCTGAGCCAAAATCCAGAAACATGATGAAGACGAAGCGTCACATTAGCTCGAAGACGTCGTCAACTTTCAGCCCTCGCCGACGCTCTGTCCGAAGCGTTCTCGGCACGTAATGCCGGCGTCGCATACGGGACATTTCCATGTTGTCACGGCGATGTTCTTCTGCCGTTTGCCTGCCCGTCACTGGCCGGCTGCTCGGGGTTCGGCTGTCTTGCCGTGTGCCGGTGTGGGGCCCTGCTGCGTGATTGTTGCGGCACCGGCGGCGCTAAATTCCCGGCTGTTTTGCTCCATATGTAAATGAAACAAGAGTTAGCCCATCGAAGTGGTCGTTTCGGGCAATTTTTCTTACTCATTGGAGTCACAAACGTGAAATCTAAATCCCTGCAGAGTTTCCAGACAGTCGCGGAAGTTCTCTGTTTACTAGGGATTATCACTGCCACCATCGTAGTGATTGCCCTCACTTATCTCCCGGACTCAAGCACCACGCGTGGTCGTTTGAATTCACCACTGCAGCACTCGGCTTCACCAAGTCCCGAGCAGATCGTGTTGACGCATGTCGATCGAGCCCAGCAGGAGTCGATCGCAGCCATCGAGGATGGCATGCAGGAGATCCAGCGATTCTTCCAGCGTGCCAAACGAAAAACCCCCGCTTTCTCCCAAGCCGCCCTTGGCTGGACAAGCAAGTGGAAGTTAGTCGCAGACGCCACACCTTTCACCGGCTCCGGGCGACACGACGTGTATATGCGGGAGCAATTCTCCCAGCATCTATTCAGTCCCGCAGACCTCGAAACCCACCTGCGGCAAACGGTCGTCGGCATCGCGGCTGAACTCGAACGCATCGAGAACAGCATGCTGGTCGATTTGAGAGCTGACTTAGCAAGTCGAAACTACGCGACGGCTCTCAGCACGCTGAGTGACGACGAGATTAAAGCTTCGTTCGTTAAAACACTGGCAACCACCAAGCAGCACGCCAAAGCTGACATGGTGGGAGACGTTGTCACGTTAGCTTCGGCCGTGGTCATCGAGCGGATTGTGGCTCGCACGCTGGCAAACCTTGCTCGCAAATCGGCGACTTCCGGCACGGTACTCAGCGCCGGAGCCGCGGGTAGCTGGGCATCACTGGGCTTGAGCATGGCGGCCGCAGTGGTCATCGATTACGTCATCTCAAAGATCTGGGATTGGGTGTTCGATCCCGCCGGCAGTTTGCGAACAGTCATCGATCAGCAATTGGATGAGCTGGCAAACGGTCTCTGTCAGGGCACCGCGACAACGCCCGGCATCTCTCCTCAGTTGCGCGAACTCTGCCTGCAGCGAGGTAGTCAGTGGCGCAAGGTGCTGCTGGCAATCCTGGAAGAGTCGCCTCGCTAGCAAGGGCTGTCGCTTACTGCTTGTGCTTAGCTTTGGCGACTCTGTGTTTTGTCTTTGGTCCTATTTTCATTCGTGAGGTGATTTAGATGATGATTTCTCAATTTGTGTTTTCGTGCTTGTTACTGCTGATCTCAAGCTTTTGGTTGTCCGCAAACACGGGAGGTAAAGTCAACGCGACAGCGGACGTTGTCAAAAGCTTATTGCAAGGCATGCGAGGGGCGGCCGCGCGCGAATCGGCTGAGCAGTTGACGGCCCGGGTCGACAAGATCGTGGTCGCCCATGGAGATGAGGGGATAACCGCGATTCGGAAAGTCGGTTCCCCCGCCTTGGAAGTCATTGAACAGTCTACAGCGGAGCACGCTGCAGCTGCGGTCCGGCTGATGGCACGGCGTGGTGATGAGTCCCTCTGGATCGTGAGCAACCGCCAGCGGCTCGCCTACTTCGTGCGACATGGTGACGATGCGGCCGAGGCAATGATCCGACATCGCGGCATTGCCGAACCCTTGCTGCATGAGTTCGGAGCACCAGCTGCCAGGGCACTGGCGAAGATCAATTCCCAGAACGGACGACGCCTGGCCATGATGGCCAGGGATGGTGACCTGCAAAGAATCGGCCGCAGCGAAGCTCTGCTGGCGGTGGTCGCACGCTACGGGGATCGGGCGATGGCTTTCATCTGGAAGCACAAGCTCAAACTGGCCAGCGCGGCAGCACTCACTGCGTTTATCGCGAATCCCGAAGCGTTCTTGCAGGGCACGCAAACCCTTGCTGAAACCGCGGTGGAGCATAGTTTTGCTCCGGTGCTGGAGTGGTTGAGTGCTCGCGGCATAGGACCGCTGGTAATACTCGGTGGATGCGGAGTTTTGGTGGTTGTCTTGGGGGTTCGACTCACGATGAGGCGTATTAGCAGGTTGTTTTGAGGCTCAACAAGCCGCGCGTCATGTGGGACTTTCGGCGGAGCGAAAGGCGACGTTCCAGAGGCTCAGAAAGCCGCACGACATGTGGGACTTTCGGCGGAGCGAAAGGCGACTCTCTGACAGCTAAATTTCCCTTGGTTTTGCTCCATATGAATATGACCAAGGGATTAACTATTGGTGTGACCAATCATGGTCCGTTTTTTCTTACCTTAACTTAGGAGATTTCAATGTCACACGTTGTGCAGATTAAGACACAAGTCCGTGATCCCGTTGCGGTTGCGGCAGCTTGTGGACGACTGGGGTTGCCTCAGCCGGTGGTCGAGGATGTCAAGCTGTTTAGCGCCCAAGTCCGGGGGTTGGCGGTGCGACTTGAGGGCTGGCGATACCCGGTGGTGTTTGATTGTCTCAAGGGTGGAAGCCAGTTTGACAATTACGAAGGTCGCTGGGGAAAGCAGGAAAGGCTCGACCAATTCCTGCAAACGTATGCCGTCGAGAAGGTCAAGATCGAAGCGCGGCGGCAAGGTCATAGCGTTACCGAGCAACCGCTCGGCGACGGACAAGTCAAGCTGACCGTGCAAGTCGGAGGCGGCGTCTAATGAAGACCATCGAAATCATTGTTGACCAGCAAGGAGAAACAAGGCTGGAGACCCGTGGCTTTCAAGGCAGCACCTGCCAGGAAGCCACGCGATTGCTGGAGAAAGCGCTGGGCACCGTTGCCAGCGATAAACCAACGGCTGAGTTCTATTCGCAGCCCGCCAATCAGACTCAGCAGATTCAAGAATAGCGAGCCCATACCTGCTCGCTGACTGACTGACTGTTTGTTTGCTTTGAAAAGACGTGTTTTGTTTTACAAGCCCGAGGGTGAGTGGTTTCACCCATCGGGCTTTTTTCGTTTTGCAACATCCAAGGAGAGACTTATGAGTTTGCGAGGACAACTGGACGAACTGATCCGTGCCTGCTTTACCGGCATCTGGATTCAGTCGTTTGAACATCAAGACGCGATCATGGAGATTGGCGGTCTGTGCCAAACGGAAGATTGGCGGATGTTAACTTGGGACCTGGAGCGTGGACTTCAGGGGCGTGATCTGCAGCTCGATGCCGCCGATCCGCTGTCGGCCGTGAGGGCGATCGCCGCAGTGCCCGACGACGGGACGGAATCGACCATTTTCGTGCTGCAGAACTTCCATCGGTTCTTGAATTCACCCGAAATCGTGCAAGCGGTTAGCCGGGCGATTATGGACGGCAAGGCGCGGCGAACGTTCCTGGTCGTGCTCGCCCCGGTGGTGCAGATTCCAGTGGAACTAGAAAAGCTGTTCGTGGTCGTGGATCACTTGCCGCCCAGCCGCGAACAGTTGGAGCAATTGGCTCGCAGCATCGCCACTGAGGCCGGCGAACTGCCCGAAGGAACCGATCTCGATCGGGTGCTGGATGCGGCCGGCGGCTTAACGCGTTATGAGGCCGAGTCGGCGATCTCACTGTCGCTGGTGCGGCACGGTAATGTGCGGCCGGAAACGATCTGGGAACTCAAGACCCAGATGCTGAAGAAATCCGGACAGCTGGCACTGCATCGTGGCGGCGAGGACTTTGGTTCGCTCGGTGGGCTCGCAGCGCTGAAAGCCTTCACGCGGCGGGCTCTGCTGCGCGGCCGTGTGGGCGATCAACTGGCGAAACCACGTGGCGTGCTATTGCTCTCGCCTCCCGGTTGCGGCAAAAGCCAGTTTTGCAAAGCCCTGGGCCGTGAAGTGGGACGGCCCGTGGTGATGCTCGATGTGGGCAGCTTAATGGGCAGCCTCGTTGGCCAATCGGAAGAGCGAACACGCAGCGCGCTGCGCACGATCGATGCCATGGCTCCCTGTGTGGCGATGATTGACGAGGTTGATAAAGCGTTCGCCGGTGTTGGTAGTTCCGGCCAGAACGATAGTGGTGTGTCGGCCCGCATGTTTGGCACATTCTTGTCGTGGCTCAGCGATCACGAGTCCGACGTGTTTGTGGTTTGCACGGCCAACGACGTGACGAAGCTGCCGCCAGAGTTCTCTCGCAGCGAACGTTTTGACGGCGTTTTCTTTTTGGACCTGCCTGCCCGGGATCAGAAGGATGCGATCTGGGAGATGTACGTGCAGCTTTATCAGCTCGACCGGCAACAGCCCCGCCCCAGTGACGATCAGTGGACCGGTGCTGAGATCAAATCGTGCTGTCGCTTGGCAGCCCTGTTGGATTTGCCGCTGGTGGAAGCGGGACGGAACATCGTGCCCGTCGCCGCGACGTCGGTTGAATCGGTGGGACGACTGCGCGAGTGGGCCAGTGGACGCTGTCTTGATGCGGATGATGGTGGCATCTATCGCCATGAGTCGAGTGTCAAGCCAGCGCGTCGCAAGCTGGCCAGGAGTGAGCCCTCGAGCAATTAGCATTGCTTAGAGAGTGAAGATGTTTTTACTGAAAAAGCCGGCTGCGCTTGCGGTCGGTTTTTCTTATTTGGTTTCTGTTTTTTTTCTGACACACACCCAATTGGTATAGGTGAAGTGATGAAAGTTTTAATGATCAACAATGATGGTGGTGGTTTCGCAAAGCACATCGAATTACCCGCAGGGATGACCGTCGGTGAGTTGTTTGCGCAGCATCTCGGTGAGTCGACGCCTCCTGAGAACTATCTGATTCGTGTCAACCGGTTGCCAACCGCTCACGATCAGCCACTGGTCGACGGGGATCGCATCAGCGTAACTCCGGTCAAGATCGAGGGTGCCACAGCTGTTTTTCTCCAACCCGAGCGCGCTTCGAGAAGCTGAGGTTTCTCCGGCGGTGCGCTCGGGTGATTACGTCCGAATGGTGTTTGGCGGAACCAGCTGGCGAACACCAAATTGCGGCGGAACAGAAGGTCGGGACGGAGCAGAACATTCAGGCGGAGCAGAAGGTGCGGGCAGCTTGGTTGTTTCGGGACTTAGTGGCCATCCACGGCGAGTTCCCCGAGCTGTCGATTGACCTGGAAAAGCGGACGATGACGGTGCAAACCGAGCCCATTGAGCTGGAAGAAGTGTTTCTTGGCAGCTTTGCGATTCGCCTGCACTGGCAAGTCGAGCGATCTTATGAAGAGCGCTGCGAACGGCCCCATTACCGGATCGTCCCGCTCGAGAAGACAGCCAGCCGCAGCATGCCCGAAGTCTGTCATCCCCACGTGAGCAACAACAGCTTGTGTGAAGGGGATGCTGGCTCGGCAATTCGCACCGCATGGCGGGACGGTCGCCTGCATGACTTGTTTCTCGTCATCTCCCGTGTGCTGGAAACGTACAACCCGGACAGTCCCTTTGTGCACTTGTGCGATTGGGACAGCGGTACGTGCGACGACTGCGGTGATCTATCGGCGGAGGGAGAAATCTGTTCCTGCCAACACTGCGGCAATGAACTTTGTTCGGAGTGCGTCACTTCCTGTGCGGGATGCGATGACTCGGCTTGTAGCAGCTGCCTGGAAGAGTGCGAGCACTGTGGCAGCTGTTTTTGTGATTCCTGCTTCGCGGCCTGCCGCGAATGCAATAAACCAACTTGTCAAGACTGTTTAGTCGAGGAGCTATGTGATGATTGTGAAGCGAAGAAACAGGCCGAGGATTGCCAGGCCGAATCGCAACCGAAACAGGCCAGTGGCCAGGCGACCGAAGCTAAGGTTTAGCCCTTACGCTTGGGCCAAGCTTTTGTTTCTCAGTGATCTGGGGCCAACTGAAATCGGGGGCTTTGGGATCTCGGATCCCGATGATCTACTGCTGGTGACCGACTTTGTAATGGTTCGCCAACAGTGTACCGCGGTCACCGTGGCGTTTGATGACGATGCGGTGGCTGACTTCTTTGATGACCAGGTGAATCTGGGGCGAGAGCCAGAGCAGTTTGGCAGGATCTGGATCCACACGCATCCGGGTGAGTCCGCGCGACCCAGTGGAACGGACGAAGCGACGTTCAGGCGATGCTTTGGACGGGCTGATTGGGCAGTGATGTTTATCTTGGCCGAAGGTGGTGAAACCTATGCACGGTTTCGCTGCAACGTGGGGCCGGGAGTGAATCGACGGTTGGATGTCTCGGTGGATTACGAACTCGACTTTGCAGCATCCTGTCAGGATAGCTGGCTCGAGCAGTATCACGAGCTGGTGACGGTGCAACATCCGTTTTTTCGTCGACCTCAATTTGAAAATAAGTCACCGCTAGATGTTGGGGACTTGGCCGGATGAATCGGTTCACTCCACAACAGACGCTGGTTCCCAAGGACCGGCTGGCCGAACTTCGGGTGACGATCATTGGAGTCGGTGCGATCGGGCGTCAACTGGCTTTGCAGTTAGCCTCGCTTGGTGTACGCCGACTGCAGTTGATTGACTTTGACGAAGTCGATGCGACTAACGTGACAACGCAAGGTTACCTCATGGGTGACATTGGGATGCCGAAAGTCCAGTCGCTTGCCCGGCACTTGCGACTGGTCGATCCAGAGCTCGAAGTCGAATTGGTGCTTGATCGCTATCGGCCCAAGCACGCAGTCGGCACGGTCGCATTCTGCTGCGTCGATTCGATCTCGGCTCGCTCGGCGATCTGGAAGACGCTCGGTCCCAAGCTCAGCTTCTGGGCAGACGGCCGCATGCTGGGCGAAGTGATTCGGGTGCTGACAGTGGACGCCAGTGACCCGGAGGCTCGCGGTCGATATGGAGCTTCACTGTTTAGTCAGCAAGAAGCGCACGTCGGTAGCTGTACGTCCCGCAGCACGATTTACGCCGCCAGCATTGCGGCCGGGCTGATGGTGCATCAGTTCTGTCGTTGGCTGCGAGGGATCGAGCTCGACCCGTCGTTGACGGTCAATCTGTTAGCCAGCGAGTTGATGCCAGGTTGAGATTGAGTTTTCAATTCTATTCACTTTTGTTTTTAAGGAGAGGGATACCAGTGGTCAATCGCGAGTATCAGACGCTGAGTTTGCTACTGAAGCATTTCTGCATTCAGGTCAGCATGCGGCTGCTGCGGGGACTGGTTCATGATCCAACCCTGCAGCGCGGCATTCTGTTGATCTGTCGTGGGCTCGCGGGCAAGCAGCGTCGGCGTCGCACCTTGGCGAGTCGAGATTTCTCGCAAGTGAAGCGCATGCGTTAGTTGTGCAGCGACTTTGAGATTGTTGATGTGTTTATTGCCCCACCCCGGAAGATTGTCCGGGGTGGGGTTTTCTTTTTTCTATTGGAGTTTGTTTGATGAGTACGATGACAGAATCACAGCAGGTGAGTGATCATTCTTTGGTGACCGGAGTGGGAGAGCGTCTGCGCTGCGACACGACGGCCGTTCGCATGCATATCCGTTGGCCTGGAACGAGAAAATCGCTTAGCGATTCTCAGCGTTCATTGGCAGCCGAAGCGTTCGATGCGGACCAGAAATCGGTGTCGGCGGCAAAGAAGTTGCTTGACACGTCTCACCCGGCATTTAAGGCTGTAACGTCTGTGAAAACGACAGCCGTGAATTATTGGCGGGCGAGCACCCTACCCTTCGTTGAGCCGGGAGTGCGACTGATTCGTCGTGATCAAGTCCCGGAATTCAACGCACGGATGACCGAGTATCGATCGCAATTGGAAGTGGCCGTTGGCGAGTTGGCGGAACACTTCGAGGAGATGGTCAGCCAAGCACGCAGCCGGCTGGGTAACTTGTTTGACGCTGCCGACTACCCAGCGGATCTTGCGGATTCGTTCGCCATTGAGTGGGATTTCCCAGCGGTCTCCACGCCCGACTATCTCAGGAGCGTCAGCCCGGAGCTGTATGAGGCGGAGTGCCAGCGGGTGCGTGATCGGTTTGATGAGGCAGTGAAGCTTGCCGAGAACGCCTTTGCCGAGGAACTGTCGCAGCTCGTCGGCCACTTGGCTGAGCGACTGAGTGGCGGTGAGGATGGGCAGCCCAAAGTCTTTCGCGACTCGGCCGTGAACAACTTGCTGGAATTCTTTGAGCGATTTAACCGCTTGAACATTCGTTCCAACGAGGAACTGGAGCAACTTGTATCCCAGGCTCAGCAAGTTGTATCCGGGGTTTCGCCGCAAGGGCTGCGCAGTGAGTCCATGCTGCGGCGTTCCGTGGGTGAAGATCTCTCGCGTGTGGGAGCTTTGCTTGATGGCTGGATGACGGATCGTCCACGCCGCAACATTCTGAGGAGAGCTCGATGACGGATCTTGAAATCATGATCGCAGGAAGTGGGCAAGTGAAATTGATTTACAGCGAGGCGATCGAATTGGAATCGTTAGGGGCCACTTCGATCAAGCGAGTCTCCGCGGTAGAACCAACATCAAGCGGCCAGTGGATAGCTGATCTTTCGCTTGTCGGAGGTCCGCTGCTGGGACCCTTTGGGACTCGTAGCAAAGCGATCGAAACAGAGATTGCGTGGCTACGAGAACATTGGCTCCCCCAAGCAAATCAGAAATCGGGCTAGTCAAAAGCCGCATTGGCTTCGTTCTGCCAGTAAGCATCGGCAAGGTATCACCTACAAAGTGATATCTTGCCGTCAGAAACGTCCGCAGCCCCTCACAAGCCCGGACGTTTTTTTTAGCCATCGGAGAAGGATCAAGCCGACGATGACTCGAAGAAACTGGCCGAACAGAAATTGCTCGACCAGCTCTTACAGCCCAGATGCTTAATCTGGGTAACATATGTCAGATCAAGTTCTGGCTACTACACTTCAGAATCCAGGCACGTACGCGTCGAATGGCCCCAACCGAAAGTGCTCCGGCTTCATCGACCGGGGAATCCGGCAGTCGCCTAGTCGGCGTCGGCCCGCGGAGCAGCTTTCTTACCCGCCGTCTCAGTCTTTTTCTAACTAAGGTCACGCCCTGATGAGCACGATCGCCAGATTGAGATAGTCATCACCAACCTGACGCGGACTCTACTTGTTCTGGACTTGCCGCGCGGAACAAGCGGATTTTTCCATCCCGGCATCCAGCGGCTAACGTCCTTTGGTCGGGTGAAAGCGCGATACTCTGGAAGATGTCAGTACCCCCATTTAGTATGGCGCGTTCTTGCTGGTGCCTAATGTCCCAAATCCGTATCGTTCGGTCGATGCCAGCCGACGCAACTGTTCGGCCATCTCGAAATACCTGCAAACCTGACACGCCAAGTGTATGTCCTTGAAGACGTTGAGATTGTGTCAGCGAATCGCCCCGCCAAAGTCTAACATAGGGAGCCGAGTCGTAGCCTCCGGTGACGAATAGTTGGTCGCCTGATGCGTATGCAACTGCCGTAACGAAATCGGAGTGATTGCTAAACAAATGAATGCGACTTCCATCTTTTACATTCCAAAGTGACGCGCTAAAGTCGTTGCTGCCGGCAAGGATAGTGTTTTCGTCGCCGCAGAATGTGATGGACCTCACAGTTCTGTCGTGGGCTGGTTGGTCAAAGATGGTTTCTTCCGAGTCAGTGTCCCAAACTCTGATCGAGCCGTTTCGACAGCCAATAGCCAAGTATTTTCCGGACGGTGAGAATGCGGCGCAGCAAATACCGCCTTTATCGGATACCTCAAGTTCGCCTTCCGGATTTCCGCTCACGAGGTCAAACAACGTAGCGACCGGCTTTTCTGCGTCTCCAACGGCCAGCAGACCGCGCGAAGAAATCGCCTGAGCACCAATATCGAAGGGAACATCAAGCGGTACCAATGGCTTTGTATTAGTTTCGGAAATTCGCCATCTAAAGATCCTTCTTTTAGGCGTCCGCCCGATGGCTGTCAGAATTTTACCGTCTTTGGAAAAGGCTATCGAATAAATGAACGAACGCCCCTCAGCCGCAAGGGCGGCCTGATCACTCGACTTCTGAAGTTGGTGTATTGCAATTTCTCCGCTGATGTGTCCGTAAACAAGACGATCTCCGCCTGGGAGAAATCCCGCCATGGAGTACGTCGCGTCGTATCCTCCGATTACATCTTGTTCAATGAGATCCGGAAACCGAAAAACTCGAATTAGTCCGTCACGAGAAGCCGCTGCGAGTAGTGTCTCATCGTCCGAAAGCGACACCGCACGTACTTCATCGTTGGACACAACCCGCATGTGCAACCGTTTGCCCGACAAGGCATCCCACACACCAATCGTTCGGTCGGCACTGCCTGTGATAATCATCGTCCCATTTGGCGAGTAAGTGACAGCAAGTACGGAATCCAGATGGTCGCGATGACTCCAAAGCTCTTGGAAAGTGGATAGTTCCCAAGCAAGAACGGACCCATCTATGCCAACGGCAGTGAGTTGTTGGCCGTCAGGGGAAAAAGCGAGAGCATTGACCCCTCCGATCTCTGCCTCGAGTCGATGAACCCTTTCCCACTTAGCAAGATCCCACAACCAAATACTTGAGTCTTGGTGAGCGATCGCCAATAACTGACGCTCTTGTGACAAGGCCAAGCCACCATGAGCCGCTACTTCGATTTCGATAAGCCGTTCGGAACCGGTGCGGAGATCTCGCACCAATACGGGGCCACCTTGAGGATACTGGTTGCTCAGCTCTGATTCCGGTGTCGCTCCGACATAGGCCACTGTTTCCCCGTTGGACGAGATTGCAGCCCACGACTTACTAAAGTCAGTGGTCTTTGATTGCATTTTGCCAAATGAATCGACTACTTCGAAATCGTCTCCCTCTAAATCGACTACCGTAAGTCTGGCCTTGCCGCGCGAATGCATGACCATGAGTCGCTTTCCATTTCGCGACAAGTCTGCGTAAAAGCTCATCGGCGAAGCAACATTAGGAATCGCAAAGCGGGTCACTTCGGTCGCCAGCTTCCAAGATCGCCAGAGGTAATACCATTCGAACGCACGAAGATCCTCCTCGCCTTCATTGGGGACATGTCGTCGCAGGATTGCTTCTAGACGCTCCATGTCACCAACGTCTTTTGCCTGAACGGCAAGTCGCATATCAGAAATGTAAAGAAGACGGCGTTTCTTGGTCGCCTCGCCTTCGGCTGATCGGCGGTTCTCTTCCGCCAATACCAAGGCTTGCTTTGTTTGTTCTGCTTTTTCCTCCGCGAATTGCTTTGCCTTCCAACTCTGATCGTAGCCGAAGGCGAGCCCACAAACACCAATCAGTAAACCAACGAGAATCACGGATGTCGCCATCACGAAATATTGATTTCTTCGCACAAATTTTCTTATTCGATAAGCTCTAGACGGTGGGTGTGCGTCTACCGGCGCGCCAGAAAGAAATCGTTCTACGTCAGCAGCGAATGCGGACGAGCTTTCATACCGACGGCGGCGTTCCTTATCCAACGCCTTCATAACAATCCAATCCAGATCACCGCGGATAAAGGTGCTCAACTTTTTTGGTTCAACTCGCCGGTTAGCAGCAGTTGTTGGCAGTTGTTGGCTATGGCTGAGCTTGACGCTGGGAAGCGAGGGTTCCTCCTCCCGTATGATTCGCAGCATTTCTTGGAAGGCGACGGATCTAAGACGCTCGCCAGCGAATGGCGTTTCCCCAATCAGCAACTCGTAAAGCACGACGCCTAGGGCATAGATGTCGCTGCGAGTATCAATATCTAATTGGTTTCGCTCAGCTTGCTCGGGACTCATGTACTCTAGCGTTCCCACAACCTGGCCCAATTGCGTGAACATCGTCTTTTCGGTCAGGGCCTGGCTGGTCGCCTTTGCTACCCCGAAGTCGATAACTTTCGGGACAGCTTGTCCATCGTATAACGCGACAAGAATGTTGCTGGGCTTTAAATCGCGATGGATGATGCCCTTCTGGTGCGCGTGCTGAACTGCATGGCAAATGGGTACGAAGAGCTCCAACCGCTCACCGGGCGTAAGATGCTGCTCATCGCAGTACTTAGTGACAGGCAGGCCGTTTACCAGTTCCATCACAAAGTAAGGCCTCCCGCTCTCCGTGGCCCCCGCATCCAGTACCTTGGCGATGTTCGGATGATCCATCATAGCCAGCGCCTGCCTCTCGGCTTCGAATCGCGCGATCACCTGGCGGGTATCCATTCCCGGCTTGATGATCTTCAACGCCACACGCCGCTTGATCGGCTCCTTCTGCTCGGCCATGTAGACTACGCCCATGCCGCCCTCCCCGATCTGTTGGAGCAGTTTATAAGGGCCGATCTCGGTGCCGGGTCTTTCGGTGATTGGATGGTCAAGAGTCGGTTGAATGTCAGCAACAGGGGCGTCCTGTAGAAAACTACCTGCCTGCTCATGTGAGCGGAGAAGGGCGTCCACACGTGCACGTAGTCCGCAATCCGCTCCGCAGGCCCCGGCTAGGTACGCTTCGCGTTCGCTAGAATCGGAGAAGTCCAGTGATTTTTCGAAGATTTCGCGTTCGTTCATAGCCGTTCTTTCGGAAAATAAGACGCATCCAAAGAACAATGCAAGTTTTCGTTGCGGATCACGCCAAGTAAAATAGAATTTTCTGACCGCGGCGTTAATCCTGCTGTAATGCCTGATGCAGCCATGCCCGCGCGTAGGCCCAACGCCGGTCAGTGGTACGGGCGGAGAGAGTCAACAGCTGAGCAATCTGAGGTAGGCTCAGACCGGCAAAGTACTTGAGTTTGACCACCTCTGCAGCGGATTCGTCCACCTCGGAAAGTCTTGCGAGAGCTTCGTCAAGAGCCAGGATGTCTACCTTGGAAGCGTCGTCCACGGCAAGCTCGGCATCTAGGTCGACTCGATTCAAGTCCCCGCCATGTTTAGGCCGGCGTTTGCGGAGAGCATTGTCCACCAATATCCTTCGCATTGCTTCCGCCGCAGCCGCAAAGAAGTGGCCCCGCGACTCCCAACGTGGTTCCTTTTCTAAGTCCACTAACCGGATGTAGGCGTCATGCACGAGTGCCGTGGCTTGGATAGTCTGGCCAGGCTTCTCATTCGCCAACTTCACGGCAGCGAGCTTTCTCAGTTCTTCGTAAACCAGCGGCAACAACTGCTGAGCCGCACTGGGATCACCGTCTTCAATCTGCGAGAGTATCTGCGTAACGTCGGGCATGGTGTAGAAATTCCTGCTTGCTGTTCGATTCCGTAAGTATACAGTCAGCAAGTCCCGATTGCCCTTACTCTGTCTCCGTTTGGACCGTTCCGATTCCTGCCGCCCGATGGACTTCCCCGTGCAACTTTCCCTTGATCGGATCCAGAGCAAGTTCGGTGGCAGGGGTTTCGCCTCTGCCGCACACGCCACGGACAGGGAAAACTGACTTCAAGCCAACGGCGCGTGGTTTCAGATGCGTGCTCTGATGGTGACACGGCACGAGCCATACTTTGCCTTGAGGCCTCCAAGTGCTCCGGACCGAGTGGTCCCTGAAGCGTTGGCGACCCAGAGATCCCACAGACCCGTATGGACCCACACTCGAGCTTACGTTCCTCAGATCATGGTTTCGCTACTGCCAACGGAAATTCGCGAGTGAATGAAACTACCGGTCGATGAAGCCGGATTCACGTGGATGCCTCGTGGTACGAAGCAATACCAACCGGGTCACCTTCTGTGCCTGCCCTTAGGCGGCGAGCGTCATCACATTGACTGCGAATCTCGAGGACCACAGCTACGGTAAATGGTTCACGTTGCTATTGCGAACGCCAATTCACAGTTACTTTCAGTCGATGCGACCGACTTCACGAAGGCATCGCGGTTTGCGATGTCGGTCTGATTACGGAAGCGAGTTGCGGGCCCGAAACCCTGTTCAGTAAACTGCCAGGTTGTGGCCGCCCTGGAGAGTTTTGGGACGGGCATGCAAACCTTCGGTCGCTTTACTTTGTGGCCGGGGGATTCTCCGTTGATCCCGATGGCCCAGGACTGCGTGATGTTTGGCAGTGACTGGTTAATTGCCATCGCCGTCCTCTGGATCGATGGAATTCGCTATTGACTGTTCTTCAGCTGACGGGTTGGATAATTTTGCGGGAAGAGTCGAATGCTTGTCTGGTGAATCGTTCTTGCCATTGATCTTCGTTTCGGCTTCGCGGAACAAGATCCTGGTGAACGGCAAGTCGTGGGGGCCCCTGCGGGCGGGATCTTCGATGAGACTCGTGATCAGCAGCGATGCTTCGGCAAGGTAAGTTTTGGCTTCGTCAGAATGATCGGCTCAAGTTTCGGGCGAGGTTTGGGTTTGGTGAGCGGGTTCCGCCGAGCGAACGGCATCGGCGACGGAGTTTCGTGAGTGGCCAAGCTGCCTAGCAACTTTCCGTTGGGAAATACCATCGACAAGCACCAAACGACGAATGAGTTCACGTTGATCCACGGTGAGCACCTTTGAGAGCCTCCGATGCGGTGTGCTAATCCAAACCGGATAGCACAACGTATCAGCCATCAAGTCAGCCCCACCAGGCCACCTGGCTCCGTTCTTGGCTGCCGGGGTGGCTCTCTTTTTCTCTGCCATCTCCACCATTTACAAAAGCCTTCATACCGGTTGTCGCCAGACAAAAGCATCACCGGAGCGACTTGGACCCATCGCCACGAATCTTCCGGTTTTTGTTCGAGAGGGAGAATTCCTTGGGACACAGCACGTGTCTGGGTTACTGGCACACCACTCCAAAAAGACCTGAGTCCCCAACTCTTCCTTACGCCAGTGCGGCAGCACTTCTTCAAAGAGCTCAAGTGCCTTTCGCCGGTGTCCCAGTGCGTAGTGGGCCCCAGCCAACTTGTGCGTGGCACGCAATGTGTTGTTACTTCCTCCCTCCTGCGAGGATCTCACGACAGCCATCAGGAACGTGTGTCCCCAATTTTGCCCACTCGATGAGGCTTGCCCAATGGGCGTTCCGACGCCGGCTTAGCATGCTACTGTACCGCGTTGAGCATCACCAACCTGCCGCTTTTACGTCGGCCTCGCGAGCGATCTGCCAAATGCGCAAACGACTACCTCTTTCAAGGCACAAGGCAGAATTGTCACCCACAAAGGATAGTCCTTGGGCATTTGAACGTCCCGACCATGGACTTGCACGTCGCGTGGCGGAAAGACTCAATTTTGGCTCAAAGGTAGTAGCATCCCAAAGCCGAAGCTGCCCGTCGAGACCGGATGAAGCAAGCGTACCTAGTTTTGAAGCGTAGGCCACACTATCAACACGACCGCCGTGGCTCTTCCAGAAACGGATCGACTCAAGCGTTTCAGGATCTAGTATCCGAATACCCTGGAGACTGGCGACTGCAACCCATCCCGTGCTTGGGTCGACTGAAAACCCAGTTCGCCCCCACATCATGTCGCCCATCGGACGTCTTGTAACAAGCGTCGGTTGTGAGACTTTCAATCCATAATCCCACAAGCACAAATGATTATTGCCAACTTCGCTATCACTCAATATTTGCGTCGTGCCAAGCAAAAATACTCCGCCTTCGGTGGTAACCGTGCTGTCGTGATGTAGAATGCGATTCAAGCTTCTCTGAGCAACATCCCAGACCTTGATTCGGTCCTCATGAAAGGATGCCAGCGTTTCTCCATTTTCGGAAAAGCGAAGCGCACAGGTCCTTGATGCTTCCGGATTTGCATCCAGCACAACGTCTCGTCTTGTAACAGGATTCCATAAGCGAATTTCGGCCTTTGACATTGAGGCAACTGTGCCTTTTGAAGAATACGCCAGTTGGCTCACTCCCGTGGAATGCTGGAACAGGGGAGTGGGAGGATCCGTAGAGCCAAGAATCCATGATGCAACAGTGCCGTCTCTATACGCCAGAATGGTTTCGGATCGGCCTGTTGCGTTGGCAAATGCATCGCAACCAAGAAATTCATCTACGGCAAATCCATGAGCGGAATCGAGCTGCCAGTACTTCATGATACGTTCTTGGTTGGCTGTAATCATGCAAGGACAGTCGGCGCCCTCCGGTTGAATGATCGCCATTGCAAAGACTTTGCGAGAGTGCCCCCACACTCGATGTCGCGTCTTCTGGTTGAAATCCCAAACCAAGACGCTGTTGTCATCCTGGGCACTGATAAGTCGCCTGCCGTCATGCGACCAGCGTAGCCCCGAAACCTCATCATCAGCATCGACGGTGTGCAGTGACTGCCCTGTCGCAAGATCGCGCACCACGATCCGTGCCTGCATTGAGTAGGCAAGTCGCGTTCCATCCGGGGTCACTGCAAACCGCAGGGGGAAGCCAGATTGGATTAGTTCTTCATCCTCAATCGAGATCGGGCGGACCCAGTCCATTTCCGTGAGCGTCAGAACACCAATCGCTGTCTCGGGGCTCGAGTAAGCCAACATCTTTCCGTCAAGGGCGAAGGAGATCCGTTCTATACCATCGCTGACATAGTTAGGCAACGAAATGGAGGGCAGTTCTGTGTAATTGACAGGCTGCCGATTCTGTTCCGACCTCCGCCAAAAGCGTATTTGCGCAGTATTTCGCGTACACGATGCAAGCAAACTTCCATCGGATGAGAAAGCAATATCATCTGGCCTATGCTCCAAGGGGAAAATGGCAACAGGATTTGAGTCCTCGCCGCTTTCGATCTTTGAGACATCCCAAAGCTCAATCTTCCAAGTTGCCTTCAAGCTTGCATTGTTTGGCTCTGTCCGAGCTACTGCAGCAATGAAGGCACCGCTGGGAGAAAATTCAATCGGTTCAGTACTGCCTGGAATCGCCAACACGGGTTCGCTTTGAGTTTCCAAGTCGATGAAGTAGACACCGCGCGTCACACCACCTATTGCAGCGGTTTTCTGGTCGGGCGAAATCGCAAGTCTCCTGACGTCGACAGGCAACTGAACGGTTTTCGCAAGAAGTCCTGCCTGAATCTTCTTCCACATCAGATACCATTCGAGGCCGCGCAGATCCTCTTGACCTTCGCTGGGTAAGTGGCGTTTGAGAAGCTCCACTGTCAATTCGAAGTTTCCCGTAGATGCCTCAAACCCCGCATGGTTCATGTCGGCGATGTACCAGTCTTTGAGTGCTTTTCCGCGTGTTTCTACGGCTTCAGCTCGGGCATCCTCCGCGGCCTTCCAGTAGCTTCCCGCGACGATCGAGGCACCGACCGCAAGCAGAGCGAGTGCAGCGAGTCCCGTGAGCATCTTCTTTAGCTTGCGAGCGGAATGCTGTTGTTGCACCAACCGCTTCGCTTCCGTTTCGGCGCGATCGTGCTCGGCCTCTGCTCGCTGCCGTTCGGCTTGGGCCTGCGCAGCCTCTGCTTCGGCACGCAGTTTCTCTGCGGCGGATTGAGCCGCCTCGGCGTCGGCACGTGCGGCCTCTGCGGCCCGTTCCACTTCGGATTCGCGGAGCTTGCTCTCCACCGATTCCAGGTATCCCGTGACTCGCTGGGCGGCTGCTTCCGCGTCGCGCGGTCGATCGGCGGGTTCTAGTTCCAGACAATGCTTCGTCAACGCGATCAGATCCTCATCCGCTCCGCAGGCATCCAGCCGTTCAAAGCACTCATCCAACTTGCCGCGACTGGCCATCCGGAAAACGCGAGTCCCATCGTCGGCCACATAAGGTGGCTTGCCAGTCAGGATTTCACACAGGATTGCTCCCAGACCAAACACGTCAGCGCGTTCGTCCATCTGATCGATCTCGCCGAGCGCCTGTTCCGGAGGCATGTAGGCCGGCGTCCCCATCACGCTGCCCATCTGCGTCTGAGACCCGAAACTGCCGATGACTCCCGGCGGGTCGCTGCCAACTCCGCTCCGAATTGTTTGAATAATGCTGACGTCTTTGTGCTTGTTGTGCGCCTGTTTCTCATCCTCAATTCCGCCTGCGGGAAGAACCTTGGCCAGCCCCCAGTCCATCACCTGCACTTCACCAAACGCCCCGACCATGATGTTAGCCGGCTTCAGGTCACGATGGATCACGCCGCGCGAGTGCGCATAGGCCATCGTCTGACAGACCTGCTCGAAGATACCGATGAACCGGCCACGGTCATCGGCGGGATCATCACGCTCCTTCAGCAGCTTCGAAAACGTCTGTCCCTTAACCAGTTTCATGGCAAAGAAAGGCCGCTTGTCAGCGAACTGCCCCAGTTCATAAATCGGCGCAATCCCCGGATGTTGCAACTGTCCGCCGATCTGAGCTTCTTCGACGAACCGCTGAATGACTTCCGGATTGTCCTTGTGAGAATCCAGCAGCACCTTGATCGCCAGGTCCCGCCCCAGGTCCGTATCGCGGCCTTTCAGGATTGCCCCCATACCGCCTCGAGCGATCTCGCCCTGCAATTGATAGCGGTTATTTGAATCCTTATCGGGCATCTCCGGCGAGCTGGGTCGCGAGATCGGTTCGGCGCCTTTGGTCGTTGGTTCACGCAGGGACACATGAGGCACTTCCGCCATCGTGTTGCCCAACATCTTCAGCACGCTGTGGTTTTTATCCCCCACCACAACCGCTTCGTCGACTGAAAACGCAGCCGTCAGCCCCGCATTCATCGAAGCGGCGACGCGCTTCCCAGGCATATTCTTCCCCGGCACATTCTCGACGGACGATTCTTGCACCATCGTCGCATCCAGACCCTCATGCGGTTTCTCCAGAAAACTGCCTACCTGTTGATCTGATTGAAGGAGTTTTTCTAGCTGCCTGCGCAATTCGAGATTGTTGCCACAGGATTTATCGAGAAACGCGGCTCGCTCATCTGCGGATTCCATTCCTGCAGCTGTCTCAAATAGCGAATCCAGATTCGGTGTGTTTTCCGGCATAAACGACTCCAACTAATTCCGACGCGATTTGATTGATTCATTCCGTCAACACAACAGTGCGAAAAACAAATCAGAACCCCATCACTATTTCTTGAAAACATTTCCTAGCCCCCAAATCACCGCTTATTCTCAGCTTTTCAGCTGTGAATGCAGCCAGGCGCGGGCGAATTTCCAGTGCCGCTCGGCGGTCGCCGTCGAGATGCCCATGGCTTCTGACGCTTCGGGAATCGTCAGCCCGGCAAAATATTTCAGCTTCACCAGCTTTGCCTTGTCGGGCCACAGCAGCCCGAACTGCGTCAACGCTTCATCCAAAGCCAGCAGATCTTCGACCGGCTCCTGAATCGCAGCTGTCGCCACATCCAATTCAACGCGCCGCATGTGGCCGCCATGCTTTTGACTTTGCTTTCGCCTCGCCTTCTCGACCAGAATCCGCCGCATCGCCTCGGCGGCTGCCCCAAAGAAGTGGCCACGCCCGTTCCACTGCTGCGGCTGATCGGCGTCGACCAATCTCACATACGCTTCATGAACCAACATGGTCGGCTGCAGCGTCTGGCCCGGCTTCTCCCTCGCCAGCTTCGCCGCCGCCAGTTTTCGCAACTCGTGGTAGACCAACGGCAGCAGTTTGTCTGCAGCGTTCTGGTCACCGCATTCGATGGCCGACAGGATTCTGGTGACATCGCTCATCCCCTCATTGTAACGTATCCATTGCAGAACCCGGGAGCCAGAGCTTCCAACACGCCTAGCTGCCACTGCCCGAAAAGAATTTCTATGCCAAGACGCAACCGAGGTTGGACAAACCGACCGGATCAGTGAGCAATCCGAACTTGTATCGGTCTGCTCAACCCCTGCGACATCGGCCGTCCCAATTTCTGCTAAGGTATGAATCGGAAAGTCGCTCCGAGGCGCTACCAGTCGCTTGCACGAACTGCAAAACTGCTCGCTGAATTATGCCACCGGGACGCTGCGCGTCAGACGTGCTGCTCACGCAAGACCCATTATCGTCAGCGGTTAGATTCCGAAGCATACCAACGATTGAACAAAGTACAGATCATGATTCGTACGATGCAATTTATAGCCGTTCTGTTGGCAATGACGCTCCCTGCGCCGCTATCTCGTCTACATAGTGAGGAGCCCCAGCCCACACTCGAATCCGACGTGGTGTACGGTCATAAGGACGGATTAGCCCTGACGATGGACTTGTATCGACCAGAGTCCAAAGCCAACGGTGCCGCAGTGTTATTCATGGTAAGTGGCGGCTGGGTTTCAAAATGGGCACCGCCTGAGCAAATGAAACCGTTCTTCCGTCCGTTTTTGGATGAAGGGTTCATCGTGTTCGCTGTGCGGCATGGTAGTAGTCCTCGTTATACGATTCCAGAGGCCGTGTCTGACGTACAGACGGCGGTGCGGTTCGTACGCCGGAACGCCGATCGCTTTCACATCAGCGCGGATCGCTTGGGTGTTTTTGGTATGAGCGCCGGTGGTCACTTGTCACTGGTGTTGGGCACAACCGGGGACGATGGTGACCCGAATGGGACGAGCGAGCTTGACAAGGCACCCAGTCGAGTGGCTGCGGTTGTTGCGTTCGTTCCGCCAACCGATTTGCGGGTCGCCGTTTGGGACGCGTCCGAATCACTGCCAGCATACCGTAACTTCCCGGCCCTCAATCTCGACATGAAGGAGGCAGAATTGTACTCGCCGCTCGCACATGTTTCTCCCGACGACGCTCCAGCCCTGGTGATCATGGGCGGAAAGGACGAGCTGGTGCCACCCAGACACGGAATGTGGATTGATGAAGCGTTCGAGCGAGAAAATGTTCAACGGAAGCTGATTGTATATCAAGATGCTGGCCACGGTCTGGAGGGCAGTCAAGACGCGGCTTTCAAGGAAGCTGTGTCTTGGTTCAACACGCACTTGAGCATCACCCAGACAAATGAACTTGCCGGAAGTTGGCGTGTGGTCTCCGTCGAAATGGCCGGAACAGCGGTACCCGGACTCGCGGGCGCGAAGCTCGTCTTCGACGATGGGGGCAAGAAGATATTTACGCTGCCGGGCGGACGTGTGGAGCATGGGACTTATCGAATCAACGCAATCAATGTGCCGAACGAGATTGACTCGACAACCGAAGGAAGAGCAGGAACGGAAAAGGGCATTTACAGGCTCGATGGTGACAAGCTCGAGCTGTGTCAATCTTCCGGAGGAAATCCGCGTCCTCAGCAGTTTTCGACCAAAAACTCAGACAACTTATTGATAGTCCTGCGGCGCGCGGTGGCAAATCCGAAGGATGTCAAAGCCGCGCCTGGCAAAGTCGCTAAGGAAGTGACGGCACCCAGAAGGTTCCGTATGGGGTTCACTGGGTTTGTCTACGACACATTTGGAGGCCGTAACTGCTTCGCGTGAATTCGTGCGAGCGAACGGAGACATTCTGGCACACCACATCGAAGGCGTACCCTGGGCCGAATCACTCCACGACGAGCCGTTCTCGGATGAGTTGCTCGAAGAATGGAAAGGGAAGCGCTCAGCGACGCCACCGAACGGTAAAGTCTATCTTGCCATCTCCCCAGGTCGCGGCGAATTGAAAATGGCGGAGAAAGCCGCGCCGCTGCCGGCCGAATTGAACGGGAAGCAGTACGATGATCCGCTTGTGCAAGAGGCATTCTTGAGCTACTGCCGCCGAGCGATCAAATTCTTCAAGCCTGACTATCTCGCCATCGGAATCGAGACCAACGAAATCCACGATCGTGGGCCGACAGTCTGGCGAGCTTACGTTGCACTGCATCAGCACGTGTACGAGGAAATCAAAAAGCACCATCCAGACCTGCCGATTTTCGCGAGTTGCACGCTTCACAACATGTTCAAAAAACAAGGGGATATGCTCAAAGACTGGAAGGAATTGATGCCCTACAACGACTTGGTCGCAGCTAGCTACTACCCCTTCTTCGTGGAAGACAATGACCGCTTGATGGCGCTCGACTGGATGATTACGGAGTTCGAATCTTTTGATAAGCCATTTGCAATAGTCGAAACCAATGATGCAGCGGAGCGACTACCCCTGCCGCAAGCCAATGTCGTAATCGAAGGAACCACAGAGAAGCAGGAGGCCTATTATCGAAAGCTACTGGCATTGGCCCAAGAGCACGAATTCGAGTTCGTAATCAGCTTTGTGCATCAGGACTACGACGCTCTGTGGGATAAGATCAAAGCAAATGCGCCCGAACTCTTTATGGCTTGGCGCGATTGTGGTTTGCTCGACGAAAGCGGGAGAGAACGTCCAGCGTATTCTGTATGGAAAGAGTACTTTGACCTTTCACTTTCCCAAAACTGACAGAGCGATCATGGTGACTCCCTCTACCGAAGACATCATTCGGGTTGGTCTTCAGTCGGCGTCGCCCGCTGACCCTGTGGCGAAGCAGGTAATATGCATCGCTGTCTAGACGGAGAGCACACCGAAGCAACAATCTAAGGACTTGTTTATGGGTTTCCCAAGAATCCACAG
Source organism: Kothea flammea (assembly GCF_052161645.1). Lineage (GTDB taxonomy): Bacteria > Planctomycetota > Planctomycetia > Pirellulales > Pirellulaceae > Laterigemmans. Next base: position 7,135,866 of record NZ_CP197414.1, on the reverse strand, counting down.
ACATATGTAGTCAATTTGATACATACGCGATTTGGCCAGCGCGCTCAGGTGGGTGTGTCTTGGGTTATGATCGATGGCGTCATCGGACAATATACCTGCACCGGTGGTCGACTTTGGGTGATGTGGCTTTGCTAGCTCCGGTCGATGAAACCGGAGCAGCATGGTGATTTTCGTTCGGCGCCTCGGTATCCAACTTAAACAGACACCGACGCGAATTTCGCGACAGGCTTCGAGCGTTCGGTCGATGCACCTGCCGCAATTTGGCGTCCGAAAGGACGACACGACTACCGAAATGTTCTACTCCCGTGATATTAGCCAGCATTGCCGAACGATTTGAATTCGGCCTTGGAGAACTGGTTGTGACGTAAGACCAGGGCTCGCGCATCAATTGATCCGAACCTCGTTTGGGCAGATCCTGAGCCAAGACCTTCGACGCGAGCAGACGGAGTGATGTGACAGCCGGTGATAATTAGTGGCGTGTTCCGTTGCCGACTCATTATGCAAGCTTCACTGATACAAGCGTACCGTGGACACGCAACGAGTCGCAACTTTAAACTAGTGCTTTGTCAGGGATAAAAATTAGGGTTGCGTCGAATTGAAAAATCTGCGCTCATTCACGAAGCCAAATTCAATCCACGGAGGGTTTTGTGATGAGTGAGAAGAAGTATATCGTTCGTTTGTCGGATGCGGAACGGAAAGAATGTGCGGAGGTTATCGGCAAACTCAAGGGGACTGGCCAGAAGGTTCGCCGGGCTCAAGTGCTACTGAAGGCCGATGCGGATGGTCCGGCTTGGACGGATGCTCAAATTGCCGACGCCTTTTCTTGTCGCACAAAGACAGTCGAGAATATCAGGCAACGATTCGTTGAACTCGGTTTTGAGCAAACGCTTGATCGAAAGCCATCGCCTACCGCTGGGGCAAAGAAACTGCTCGATGGAAGCGAAGAGGCGAAAATCATTGCAATGCGACTTGGTTCACCACCAGAAGGCTATGGAAAGTGGACGCTCCGGTTGTTGGCTCGAAAGGTCGTGGAGTTGGAAGTGGTGGAAAAAGTCAGCCATGAAACGGTACGTCAAACGCTAAAAAAAATCGCATGACCAATCGCAGTATCGAGTACTGGGTAATCCCACCGGAATGTGACGCTGAGTTTGTTGCCCACATGGAAAATGTGCTTGAAACGTACGAAAAGCCGTACAATCCTTCGCAACCGGTGATTTGCATGGATGAGCAACCGGTGCAACTGATCAAGGAGACGCGGCAACCGATCCCGGCGACCAAAGACCATCCACAGCGAGTTGACTATGAGTATGAGCGCAACGGCACTGCTTCGATTTTCATGTTCTGCGAACCTCTTGGTGGCTGGCGTCAGGCAACCGCGCGTGATCAGCGGACAAAGTTCGATTGGGCTCAGGAAGTAGCCTCGCTTCTGGATGGGAGATACGCAGAATGCGAACGAATCACACTTGTTTGCGACAACTTGAACACCCATACGATCGGTGCCTTCTACGAAGCGTTTGAACCTGAACGAGCCCGCTCCTACGTTCGGCGAATTGATTTTTGCTTCACGCCCAAACACGGTAGCTGGTTGAATATTGCGGAGAACGAACTCAGCAGCATGACTCGGCAATGTGTCGCAGGACGTCGAATCGGCGAACTGGAAATCCTGCAGCGAGAAATTGCAGCCTGGTCAGAGGATGTGAACAGCACTCAGCGCAGCGTCGACTGGCAAATGAAAATCGACGACGCAAGGTGCAAACTAAAATCCGTCTACCCTAAAATGTAGTAGCCAGAACTTGATCTGACATGTTTTACCCAGATTACGCACTGGGCTGTAAGAGCTGGTCGAGCATTTTCTGTTCGGCCAGTTTCTTCGAGTCATCGAAAGTTTGTCTCGGAGTCTTCCCGAAACAGAATCTTCCGCTATGTGGTCGTTCTTCGTTGTAACTCCGCATCCATTCATCGACATCCGCTTGGAGCTGCTCGATGGATTCATAGAGCGTTTTGCGAAACTCGACTCGGAGAAGTCCGGATCGAAGATCGGGGTGAGGACTAACACAATGGCAGTCTGTATCAAACGGTCGAGCAAGTTTGGAATACCGAGCTCTCGCGTGCCGCCATCGGGTTTATCGATGCTAACGCGCCGTACCGGTTGGGGACGGTACGTTCCATCGAGGAGTTGCTGACGGATGCCTTCCCATTGTGGTCGGAACCATTCAGGAAAGTTTTCGATCGTGACGCCGTCGGGACCAGGGGCTCCACGGTTTGCTTTGACTTTCGCCCAAGCCGCCTCGATCGTGCCTTCGTCAACAATCTCTTCCATCAAAGCGTGGCTTTCGTCCAAGGCTGACTTCTCGATGGACGCCTGAGCTGAATCATCACGCTGGATGTTTTGCGATTGCTCCACAAACTCTTCCCAGAGGGAGAGCTGTTTCGCCGGTTCGTTCGGCTGGTCAGAGTTCATCGGTGGTTCGTTCCTTGTCTTGTGACGTTCAGGCCTTCATGTCGCCGTTGGCTTCGGCGGTTCGCTACTATGCCCTCTGCTGCCGACTTCAATCGTGGGCTCGTGTTACCACGGCCCACCCCGCGTTGGAGCAAGCTCTACTGGCGGACACAGGATGAAGCCCTCCCCAAATAAGGGACGTCGGGGTTTGATGTAATCGCCCCGCGACACGTGATCTGTCCCCGCCCAAGTGCCCGATCTACCTGCGCTCGTTCTTCCGGTTCGGTTTCGTGGTCAGCAGCCCACTCACCTCGAGTCGTCGGCCTCATATCGGATTTCTGTTCGTCACCTGGCGGGTCTTGGCGTAAATGCGGTTAGCACGTCTTGGCCGGGGAAACCTTGTCCGATTCAGTCATCGTCGAACCGCACGTTCCCCGCACCGGAGCTAACTTCACGAGCACATTCGCAGGCTTCCTTTCCACGGTCGGTCACCCTTCCGCAGTTGCCCTCGCCTCGTACTGTCTTTCTTCGGAGTTACATTTGGTATACTGCCTCGTCGTGAAAGAAACCGGAACTGAGTACAGGGGACTTGCACCCCACAAGATCACGCCCATGTTGGGCGTACTACTGCACCGGAGCCGGGAAATGCCGTTTTGGTAATGGTTGCTTTTTTCGCCCGGCCAGGTGACGGGTAGCGTTCCCGGGTCAAGCTCTTCGGTCCTGAACTTGGTCTGTCTACAATCGTCCATTGAAAGCTCATGCTCGATGATTGGTGCGCGCGAACAAGCCTCGAGTACTGATCGACGCGCTTGCCTCGCAAATTGCTATCGGTTGAACCAGTGCCAACTGCGTCCTCTCCGGACGAACCTGATGCTGCCGAAGTTGCTCGCGAGATACCTCCAATTAAATTTTCCACTGCCGTACCAGGCGAAGATGCTGGCAATAAAGTCAATCGGGCTCCCGGAACTCAAAAATGATTGCAAGCGGGTTTGGACTACGGTACCGTAATGGAATGAATTGGCGGGCCCGGATGCGCTCCGGATCGTGGCGCGAGCCGGGAACCATGCGATCCACCCCAGCCCTCGCCATACTCCGATTTTTCAGATCTACCTCTACCGCTCGGGCGAGGTGATCGCAATCGTTCCCGGCGGAGAGCTCTTCGGGCCTGAACTTGGTCTCTCTGCAAGCGTCCATTGATAGTCCATGCTCGATGATTGTTTCGCGCAGAAGTTGCGAGTACTGATCGATACGTTTGCTCGCAACTTGCAGTCGATTGCACCAGTGGTAAATGCGTCCTCTCCGGACGAACGTGATGCTACCGAAGTTGTTCGGGAGATACCTTCAATGAACTAATGCTCTACCGTCCCAGGCGAAGATGCTCGCAATAAAGTCAATCTGATTCCCAGGACTCGAAAATGATTGCAAGCGGGTTTGGAGTTCGGTACCGTAATGGAATGTATTGGCGGGCCCGGATGCGCTCGGGATCGGCGCGCGAGCCGGGAACCATGCGATCCACCCCAGCCCTCGCCAAAATCCGATTTTTCAGATCTACCTCAATCGCTCGGGCGGGGTGATCGCCGACGTTATGCCGACTAGTCTAACTAATTCCATCAATCGTTCCCAATTGGCTTAAAGAAACCCTGAAGTCGAAGCATGCGAAGACCATCTGTATACGATGTTGGCGGTGTTCTAAGCGCTGATATTGCCGTACCTGAACATGAGCGTGAACTCGCGTTCTATTCGAAGGTCCTCACGACCGGTGACGTCCCGCTCTGGCGCGATGATTTGCTGAACAACCTCGGCAGTCCCGTAATCGGCCTAGGCGCTCGCACTCCCGAATACGATAAATTGCCGCTGCAGTGGTTTCCCCACTTTCAGGTCGCAAATGTTGCCGCCAGCGCAGCGCGTGCGATTGACTTAGGCGGCAACGAAATCATGCACGGCAAAGACGCCGATGGCGAAAGCCTATGGGCTGGTATAGTTGATCCCGATGGTGCGGCGTTTGGGATCATTCCAGTTGTTCCTAGCAATTTTGATTCCGCGCAACAGGATGTGCGGCAAGGCTGTATCTCATGGCTTTCGCTTACCGTTCCAAACGCTGCGGCTAGTCGGGACTTTTATCAACACGTGATCGGATGGAAAGCCAAGTCCATCGAAGAACAAAAAAGCGACGAGCTTGCCGTGAAGTTTGAAATGCAGGTTGACAACGAGACTATTGCTGCAGAGATCGTCCAGCTCCGTGGTGAGCAGATTAATATTCCATCTGTGTGGCTGATACATTTGCCGGTTGGCGATTTTGAGGAGAGTGTTCGTCGCGTCAATGAAGGCGGCGGCGAGGTCGTCAAGGAATTCGTCGAGCCAAAATACGCCATTGTTCGCGATCCGGTCGGCGTTCACTTGGCCCTGCAGCCGAGCGAATGAAAGGCAATGGCATAACAATGCGTTGGACGCGGAGCCGCCGATCGCGTCTTATTTGAAGTCAATGTTGATTGGCGGCGGCCCGGTCAACGCCGACGTTGAACTTAATCGAATTGCTCGCGCGTGGTGACAGCACTGGGGCGGTGAGTTGACGGGGTTCGGCAAGGCGATGGGGCACTCGCTGCCCTGGCCAATGCCGGCACGCTTCCTGCGTGGGACGATGCTGGCATCCATGCCAGCCGGGCAATCAAACAGTCCCCCGGTCTCTCTTCAACTCCCCCGCGGCTCTCTTTATCTCCCTCATTCATACCCTTGAACTCAGCGCCACCTTCAGGACTCGGCGCGGGCGGGGGCATTCAAAATTTTGCGAGCGGCTGCGCCGGCTGTTTTCCTTTCTTTCTTTTTTCGCTGGCGCGAGACAAGCAGCTCCCAGCTTGGCGCCAGCAGAATCGGTATCAGCGACACCACCAACACACGCTAACGAATCTAACGATTCTCTCGGCAACCTATTTTGACCGCTTGACGAATAAAACGATTAAAGAGGTTGCGCTTTCTGTGACGGCAATTGCAATGGGCTTCTCAAGCAATCGACACACTTCGTGTCACTGCAGCACGCCTCAAATTGGGAATACCATGATGACTCCCCACGAAAAAAGACCCTGCCCGCTCACGATTCGGCTCGCTCAGGATATGAAAATCCGCAACTTGGCACCTCGGACCATCGATGCCTACACCTACCACGCGGGAAAGTTCGCCGACTTTATTCAAAAGCCGCTGGACCGCGTGACCCCGGAAGACGTTCGAGCCTTCCAGCTCCACCTAATCGAAGAAAGGAAACTTGCTTACAGCAGCTTCAATCAGGCCGTTTGCGCGTTACGGTTCCTCTACACACATACCATCCGAGTCAATTGGCCGGTCACCATGGTGCCGTTTGGAAAGAGACCCAAAACGCTACCTGTGGTCCTCGGCCGACATGAAGTCGACGAGCTACTACGATGCACGACGTGCCACAAACACAAAGTCTTCCTAACGACTCTCTACGCAACCGGGATGAGATTCTCAGAAGCGGCAAACCTAAGAGTCCACGACATCGACTCCCAGAGAATGCAGATTCGGATCACTCACGGCAAGGGAGCCAAGGACCGAATCGTTCCCCTCTCGCCGCGATTACTGAGCGAGTTGCGGGATTACTGGAAACGCTACAAACCCAAGTCGCTTCTCTTTCCGGGCAACTCGGCAGACAAGACATACGCCGACACGTCGATCCAAAAAGCGATCAAGAAAGCAGCCCTCTTGGCAAAGATTCACAAGAACGTCACACCTCACACCCTGAGACACTCCTACGCGACCGGACTACTCGAAGCCGGAGTCGACTTGTTGACGATCAGCCGGCTCCTGGGACATGCGAGCTTTGCGACGACGATGGTCTACCTCCATTGTCGCAGGGAACACATGCTATCTACCCCGAGTCCACTGGATTGGCTACCGGTCGAACAACTGCCCACCTATCGGCCACCAGCCGAGAACAACAATCAGAAGAACAACAAACCAGGCAGCCAGCCACCGGAGGCAAGCAGCTAAGTGTTCTAGAGATTCTTAGGATCGGTGCGAAACAATTCGTTGACCGGTACCGCGAAGGCGGTGCCAGTTGGCAAGTACAGGGCGTGCTGGCAAAGCTAACACTTTGCCGCACACCGGCACTGGGCGGTCACGAGTATCGATGCAAAGCGTGCAACTCAACCTGCATCGTGGCGAATTCATGCGGCGATCGCCACTGCCCAGGATGCAGTGGTGGCAAACGATTCGACTTCAGCGAAAGGGCCAGTAAACTGCTGATCGATGGAGTCGACTACTATCAAGTTGTCTTCACCCTGCCGAGTGAACTCTCTCGCATCGCCCTTGCCAACCGACAACCGCTGGCAAATCTCTTATTCACCGCTGCTTGGAAAGGTCTTAATAGAACGATTCGCCGCGAACAACAATACGAACCCGCAGCGATCATGGTATTACATACTTGGAATCAAAAGCTCGAAGCTCATTGGCACGTACACGCGCTCGTCCCCGGTTCAGGACCTGGCGTTCGCAACAATCAATGGAAGACCAGTACCGCGCCGCCGGATAGCGGCTTGAGCGACAATCATTACCTGGTCGACGCAATTAACCTTCGAGTGGCCTTTCGCAAAGCGGCGATCTCCCACTTGCAGAGATTAAGAACGCGTCGCAAATTAAAGTTGGACGTCGAGCCAACGTTCGGGGATCTGCGCACCGACGAAGGCTGGGACAAATTGATTGAGCATCTTAGCGCACGCGACTGGGTCAGCTTTATTCAACCGCCCCCGGCCAGTTCCAGCGGTCCCAACGATTTGGTTCGTTATCTGACACGTTACCTTACGGGCGGGCCAATCAGCGACTCGCGAATCGTAACGGCGGACGAACAGCAGGTGACCTTCTTGGCACGTGAAGGGAAAGTTCAAGGGGGCGAAGCGGTTCAAGTTCCCGTGACACTCAGCACAATCGAGTTCGTGCGGCGTTGGTGTTTACACATCCAACCGAACCAATTAACCAAGACACGCTACATGGGAGGCTGGACTAACAAACGACGAACGATCTACCAAGCAAAGTGCAGCACCCAGCTACGTGCTGCGGCGGGACTTTCGGGGCAGCCCACGCCAGCGTCGCCAGCCGAATCACTGACAGATGAAGAAGAATCTAACACGGACACTGACACAAAACTCAACTGCCCAGCGTGTGGCGAAGTGGCACTGCGGCTAGTCGCTAGCAGGTCCCGTCCATCGTGGCGGGAAGCGCTGAGTCAACGTAGCACGCATCTTCCAGGTTGGTACCGAAAATCGTTGGAAATAGACGACGAAAAGTTCTGGGACGGTAAGTTTGGGCCTGGATTTAACGCCTGGTACCTGGAAAACATCTTCGAACGTGCATATCACCCGACAGCCACGCCCACCACTCGGCCGGCAATTCAACCGATGCTTCCAGGACTAGAACTGCACAACTACTACGCGTTAGAATGAGTTTTTACGACAAAGTTCAACGCACGATCTATCCGCAAGTCAGGCAAAGAGCCCAACAAAAGTTGGGCTTTTTTAAAGCCTGACCAGCGGATAGATCGCAATTCGTTCGTCGGTGCTGCAACGCCCGTCCCCGACCCGAATCCAGGACTGAATCAACGCTCGTTGAACACTGGTTCGCCCACGTTCGATACAATGACATCCGGCCAAACTCGTTTGAACTGTCGCCGTTGGGACACGACGAACTATCCGATCCACGGCAGCGGCCAAGACGCTATTTTGGAACTTCAAACTTTTCACCGGCCGCTCCGTGATCGGTGGTGTTATGCCGAATCCTAAATTTACTGGACCAATAGATGCGAAACGTTTTGTGTTACTTCGTAGTGTTTTGGGGAACGGCAACCTCATGCAATGCTGAGGACGTTGTCTCAACGGACCGTGAGCTTGGTGTGGCTCTATCGAATGCCCAGAACGGCGACATTGTCACATTGCAGCCAAAGACTTTCGGAATGGTGTCAATTTCGGGAGGACGTATCCGAGTTGGCGACATTGATTGCGGGCCACTACCAAAGACAGGCGTGGCCGTCGAAGTTCGCTCAGCGAATCCCAGCCAAATGGCCACCATTCGCGGAATTCACGTCGGCCAGGGCGGACCATGGACATTCTCGCATCTGCTGATAAAGCCGGCGCGCGGCGCGGTCGCCGTGAATATCCTTGCGGATCGGACGATCGTACAGGATTGCGAAATCGATTTCGGAAACTCCACTAAGTGGACTGCCGCAGAATGGACTCGAAACGCCGGTGATGGAATTCGAGTTCGCAGCGGGAAAAGCGTGCATTTGCTTCGCAACCGTCTCAAGAGTGTTGCCGACGGAATCAATGTTTATCCACCAGCGACCCACGTGCGTGCCATCGGCAATACCATCGAGAACTTCTGCATGGATGGTATTCGAGCGCTCGGCGACTTTGGGTTGTTCGAGAATAACGTCGTCCGAAACGCTCATGTCATCAACGACAACCACTGCGACATGCTTCAGTCCTGGTCCACCGGGAAGGATGGAAAACCAGGTACTGGCACGATCACTGGCGTGACGATACGAGGCAATCAGTTTTACGCCCATACAGATCCGAATCAGTTGCATCTAAGACGCGGACGTAGCGGAGTTCAGGGGATCGGAATGTTCAACGGGAGGTTCAAAGACTTTGTCATTGAGAACAACCTCATTGTCGCCGATCACTTTCACGGCATATCGGTCTACAACGCTGAGAATGTGCGAATCGAAAACAATACCGTGGTGGACTTCGACACGCAGTTTCCAGGGCCGCCATGGATCGTGGTAAAGAACTACGGCAAGGAATGTCGCATTGCTAACAACATTCGGATGAAGGCCGGAACATCAGACAAATCTGTCGTGCAAACTAACAACGTTGAGATCAAATACTCAGAGTACGGGACGTGGTTTCGGGATCCAGCTCGTGGGGATTTTCGATTACGGACAAACGTGCCAACGCATGGGGTCGGCTACCACGGCATAACAAAATGAATCGGGATAGGGCCCCGGTTGCCCGGGGACCCTCCCACAACACCTAGCATGCGGGTCCGCACTAGGCGTTTCGACGCAAGGATGCAAGCGATAGCCAGCGCTCTTCAAGAATAAACAAGCCCTCGGCGGCTAGGTACTCGTTGGATAAAGCTCGTTGGACACCCGACGTCGCGGAAAGACGCCAGGGACCCTTGCCGCTCATCGCAAAGCCACGAGCGACACGATAAGACAAGCCCAACGACATCAGATTCTTCAGCCGGGTCTTCGATTTCCGCCACTGCTTCCAGTAACAGGCGCGTACCCGACGACGAATCCATTTGTCTAAGTTGGTGAACGTTGTCTTCACTTGATCCAACGCAAAGTAGCCTAACCAACCACGAGCATAAGCACGGAACGCTGCATAACGTGACTTCATCGACACGCCTCGGTTTCTACGAAAGATCTTCGAGACACGTTGTTTGAAAGTCGCGAGCTTCTTCTTGCTCACCCGGATCTGGCCGCCGTAGCCACGAAATTCGTAACCCACGTACTCAAGCCCATCCGTCTTGCGGACTTGGCTCTTGTTGTGATTGACGGACAGTTTCAATCGGTCGGTCAAGAAGCGTTCAATGCTCCCGTACACACGCCGCGCCGCCGCTTCTGTTTTCGTGAAGATCACGAAGTCATCTGCGTACCGCACGAACGGCAACCCTCGTCGTTCCAACTCCTTGTCCAAGTCATCTAAGTAGATGTTCGAAAGCAGTGGTGACAACGGGCCGCCTTGCATAGTTCCTTCTTCGCTGGGTTGGCATAAGCCGTCGACCAACACACCGGCTCTCAAGTAGCGTCCGATCAGTTTCAAAAGGCGTTTGTCGTGGACCTTGCGGGCCACGCGTGTCATCAATATATCGTGATTGACTCTGTCAAAATATTTCGATAGATCCATATCGACGCATCGACGACGACCACCTCGAATGATCTTTTGCACTTGCTTGACTGCATCTTTAGCCGAGCGGTGAGGTCGGTAGCCGAAACTCGACTCGGAGAAGTCCGGATCGAAGATCGGGGTGAGGACTAACACAATGGCAGTCTGTATCAAACGGTCGAGCAAGTTTGGAATACCGAGCTCTCGCGTGCCGCCATCGGGTTTATCGATGCTAACGCGCCGTACCGGTTGGGGACGGTACGTTCCATCGAGGAGTTGCTGACGGATGCCTTCCCATTGTGGTCGGAACCACTCAGGAAAGTTTTCGATCGTGACGCCGTCGGGGCCAGGGGCTCCACGGTTTGCTTTGACTTTCGCCCAAGCCGCCTCGATCGTGCCTTCGTCAACAATCTCTTCCATCAAAGCGTGGCTTTCGTCCAAGGCTGACTTCTCGATGGACGCCTGAGCTGAATCATCACGCTGGATGTTTTGCGATTGCTCCACAAACTCTTCCCAGAGGGAGAGCTGTTTCGCCGGTTCGTTCGGCTGGTCAGAGTTCATCGGTGGTTCGTTCCTTGTCTTGTGACGTTCAGGCCTTCATGTCGCCGTTGGCTTCGGCGGTTCGCTACTATGCCCTCTGCTGCCGACTTCAATCGTGGGCTCGTGTTACCACGGCCCACCCCGCGTTGGAGCAAGCTCTACTGGCGGACACAGGATGAAGCCCTCCCCAAATAAGGGACGTCGGGGTTTGATGTAATCGCCCCGCGACACGTGATCTGTCCCCGCCCAAGTGCCCGATCTACCTGCGCTCGTTCTTCCGGTTCGGTTTCGTGGTCAGCAGCCCACTCACCTCGAGTCGTCGGCCTCATATCGGATTTCTGTTCGTCACCTGGCGGGTCTTGGCGTAAATGCGGTTAGCACGTCTTGGCCGGGGAAACCTTGTCCGATTCAGTCATCGTCGAACCGCACGTTCCCCGCACCGGAGCTAACTTCACGAGCACATTCGCAGGCTTCCTTTCCACGGTCGGTCACCCTTCCGCAGTTGCCCTCGCCTCGTACTGTCTTTCTTCGGAGTTACATTTGGTATACTGCCTCGTCGTGAAAGAAACCGGAACTGAGTACAGGGGACTTGCACCCCACAAGATCACGCCCATGTTGGGCGTACTGCACGCCGAGTCGCCGACGGCGCGTTTCTTAAATGGAGAATCGCTCGCGGCGACCGGGTGATCGCGGCCGTTCGCCTAGAAAGGTACACAATGAAGAAGACTGTGTTGCTCCTTCTTTCGCTCGTATTCGTTCTCACCAACCTTGTCGACGCTCAGGATATATCGAACGTGGGCCAATCCCCAGTTTCAGAAGATTCGCAAATGCCCCCCGACCAGATTCTCAAGAACCTAATTGGAAAATGGGAGGGAACCTGCCGAACGTGGTTTGAGCCTGGGAAACTTGGCGACGAATCCAAAGTTGCAGGCGAGTTCCTTGGTGTGCTCGACGGACGATTCATCCGCCATAGATACAATGGCTTCATAAAAGGAAAGCCGCGAGAAGGGGAGGAACTGATCGCGTTCAATGAAATTGGTGAATCGTTTCAAATTTCGTGGATCGACAGCTTCCACATGAACTATGCGATCATGTTTTCGGAAGGCAAACAGGTTCAGGATGGTTTCGCAGTCACTGGTGAGTACGAAGTGGGGCCTGACAAGCCTCGCTGGAAATGGCGTACGGAATACCAACTACGTGACGACAAGAATCTGAAAATCACAGCGTACAACATTCACCCAGACGGGATGGAGGCAAAGGCCGTCGAAATTGTTTATCACCGATTGCAGTAGTTATTCGTTACGGAGCTCGGCGAACCAAGCGTTGGACGCGGAGCCGCCGATCGCGTCGGTTTTGAAGTCAATGTTGATTTGTGGCGGCCCGGTCAACGCCGTCGTTCCCGGGTCAAGCTCTTCGGTCCTGAACTTGGTCTGTCTACAATCGTCCATTGAAAGCTCATGCTCGATGATTGGTGCGCGCGAACAAGCCTCGAGTACTGATCGACGCGCTTGCCTCGCAAATTGCTATCGGTTGAACCAGTGCCAACTGCGTCCTCTCCGGACGAACCTGATGCTGCCGAAGTTGCTCGCGAGATACCTCCAATTAAATTTTCCACTGCCGTACCAGGCGAAGATGCTCGCAATAAAGTCAATCGGGCTCCCGGAACTCAAAAATGATTGCAAGCGGGTTTTGGACTACGGTACCGTAATGGAATGAATTGGCGGGCCCGGATGCGCTCCGGATCGTGGCGCGAGCCGGGAACCATGCGATCCACCCCAGCCCTCGCCATGCTCCGATTTTTCAGATCTACCTCAACCGCTCGGGCGAGGTGATCGCAACCGTTCCCCTGACTTATCGTTCCAGACGCCACGCCAGTTCAATGATGTTCGACGGGCCGTCCGGCTGACGGATCACTTGCGACGGCATCCCGATTGCAGCCGATCCTTCGATGTCGCCAAACGTCGGATTCGCTGTGACCATCAAACATTCTTTCGGCTTGAATCCCGTTTCCTTCTCAACCGTTCGGTAGGCATCTACGTGCGGCTCGTAAACACGATGTTTGGCTAGGTCGATGATCCGATCCCAAAATACACCGCCATTTCGCGAAACAGTGTCCAGTAGATTCGCTGCCCCGTTGCTTAGTGTCACGCACTTGTACTGCGATCGCTGCAACAGTCTAATCCCCTCGGCTGCATCTGGATGCAGCGACAACTCCCACCACGACTGCGGGAACTGATACGAAGTAAAATCGTTCTTCCGAACGTGCTGGACAGATTCGCTAATTTCATCACGGCTAACGCCTGCCATGTCAAACACGGTTCCGAAACAATCGAAGGCAATGCAACGGAGAGCAGGGGAACAATGCGATGATACGGAGCCATCTGGCTTTTCTGATTTCTTTGCGTTCATTGGTAATTCCAACTGTAAAGGATTCCTTGACTGTTCCAGTGATTCGATGGCCCGCATATCGCAGGCGTTCCCGGCGTCAAGCTCTTCGGGCCTGAACTTGGTCTCTCTGCAATCGTCCATTGAAAGCCCATGCTCGATGATTGGTGCGCGCGAACGAGTCTCGAGTACTGATCGATGCGCTTGCCTCGCAACTTGCTATCGGTTGAACCAGTGCCAACTGCGTCCTTTCCAGACGAACCTGATGCTGACGAAGTTGCTCGCGAGATACCTGCAATTAAATTTTCCACTGCTGTCCCAGGCGAAGATGCTCGCAATAAAGTCAATTGGGCTCCCGGAACTCAGAAATGATTGCAAGCGGGTTTGGACTACGGTACCGTAATGGAATGAATTGGCGGGCCCGGATGCGCTCCGGATCGTGGCGCGAGCCGGGAACCATGCGATCCACCCCAGCCCTCGCCATACTCCGATTTTTCAGATCTACCTCTGCCGCTCGGGCGGGGTGATCGCAACCGTTATGTGGCACAAATGAAACTATTTGCAGTCGCCCTACTTACCATCTTCGCGCTACCAGCCACTGTCGCGGCCCAGGAATGGCTGACGGCGACGCACCAATTTTACGAGATACGCTACACTTCCGAGAATGAAGCGGAACTTCAATCGGTGAAGGAAATTCTCAGCCAGTTTAGGAGTTCTTTTTGCAAAGCGGCTGGCGTCGATGTGACTCTCGCCGATGCCAGCCAAATCGTGCTTGAGCTGCATCCGAAGAATAGTGACTCGGTCCAAGTTGGATACGTCTCACTCGTCGGTGGAACTTTTGACAACCGTGGCCAGCGGGGCTATCGGGGCACTATTCGCATGCCTGGTCCGGCTGCTTACGATGGTCGCGTCTCTTCGAGCAGCGGGCATCCGCAGGATCGAAAGTTTTTTGACAAGCTATTGGTTCACGAGATATCGCCGATTTTCATTGAATTGCTCGCGTGGTCCAAGGGCGGAAGATTTCGTGGTCCAAACTGGTTTATTCAGGGAATAGAAGAATATTTTGGCGTGTTTCATTCGACCGATTACTGGCGCACGGATGGACGGGAGGTCTATTACGAACGGCTGAAGTTGCTGCCTGATTCGATCGATACAGATTTTGGTCTGAACGTTACTGATCCCTACAATGACGGATTTCTAGTGATGAACTATCTGCGCGACACTTATGGAGAGGCCGCGATATTCGAGCTTATCGCGTCACGCGAACGAACGTTCGGCAAGCGTATGCAAAGCGCTACCAATAGTCGATACGATGAGTTTGCAGTAGACTTCAATGAATGGAAGAAACAGATAATCGATCGCTAGCGGTACCACATAACCATGGGAATCGGGATAGGAGCCTGGTTACCCGGGACCCCTCCCACAACACCTAGCATGCGGGTCCGCACTAGGCGTTTCGACGCAAGGATGCGGAGTTACAACGAAGAACGACCACATAGCGGAAGATTCTGTTTCGGGAAGACTCCGAGACAAACTTTCGATGACTCGAAGAAACTGGCCGAACAGAAAATGCTCGACCAGCTCTTACAGCCCAGTGCGTAATCTGGGTAAAACATGTCAGATCAAGTTCTGGCTACTACAAGCTCTTCGGGCCTGAACTTGGTCTCTCTACAATCGTCCATTGAAAGCTCATGCTCGATGATTGGTGCGCGCGAACAAGCCTCGAGTACGGATCGATGCGTTTGCCTCGCAACTTGCTATCGGTTGAACCAGTGCCAACTGCGTCCTTTCCGGACGAACCTGATGCTGCCGAAGTTGCTCGCGAGATACCTCCAATTAAATTTTCCACTGCCGTACCAGGCGAAGATGCTCGCAATAAAGTCAATTGGGCTCCCGGAACTCAGAAATGATTGCAAGCGGGTTTGGACTACGGTACCGTAATGGAATGAATTGGCGGGCCCGGATGCGCTCCGGATCGTGGCGCGTGCCGGGAACCATGCGATCCACCCCAGCCCTCGCCATACTCCGATTTTTCAAATCTACCTCAACCGCTCGGGCGAGGTGATCGCCGTCGTTCTGCCAATGAAAGACATTGTGACGAATCCCTACCGATCGTCTTCATCCCCGCCGCAGGGACGAGTCCGATCGCTGACGCGACTCGTGACTTGTAGTGCGGTAGCGGTCGGAGTGCTTGGGGCGATTTCGTGGGCGATGATGTTCTACGGTCTTCGCGATGTAGAGATAAGACAGGAACCCGGCTACCAAATCGTGCTTCATCCGACGGAACTGACCGCATCATTCGGGCTTGGATGTGTGTCGCTCGTCGTTGGATTATTGGGTTTCATCCGAGCCTTCATGTCGGGGAAAAATTGTCGAGTTTTGATGATCTGTATAGCGGTGCTCACGTTAATCTCTTGTCTCCCAGCACTCGCGATTGGACAGCAGTACTTGCTCGTCATGTCAGGTGAATAGAATGAAGGCAGAACCAAGTGGTGCACGGGAGCGACCGCGCCGTCCGTTTTGAGTTCATGTTTTCTGGTGGTCGCCCCGTGACCACCGACGTTCTGCCAAGGAGAAAAGCGTGCGAATTAAGCTGACCTTGACTGCGTTGATCGCCGCCGTGTGTTTGTTTGTACCTGCCGCTCTCAACCGGGCGGACGACACACCGAAACAGGACACCAACAACGTTGGCCGCGTGATCTTCACACGTCTTGCTGACGATGAACGCAACGATCGTTTGACCGAACATTTGCATTTTTGCGTTTTCGACAATGGCAAGAATGACCAGATTTACGTTGCGACGCGTTGGGGAATGTGGTCGAAGGGTGAGTTTGATCTATCGGTGGGTAACAAAGTTGTTGCTACGGTAAAGGTTCCTCACCTGGTATATGGCGGTGTCTTGTTGCCGCTCGGCGATGTGTTTGATGGTCCTCCTGATCCGAATCCATTCGACGCTAACCAAGAAATTGCCGTAACGCGAGTCACCGGCTGGCTCAAATAAGAGGCAGAACCAACCGATGCACGTGCGGACTGGCAAGGTCTGATTGACAAGCGGGGGTAGAGCCCGCCTGGGTAAGTGCTAGCCACACGCCCAGTATCGAGTTTTGCAGCCGAAGTATAAGGGACCTAAGAAGCTATCTGTTTGTGTTCAAACAGAACCCTCCCCGAAAGCATCGGTTGAAGCGTAAACAGAAAGGTAGTGAGGATGAACGGATCGCAGGTAGCCCTGTGACTGTGAACGGGATTAGCTCCGAAATTTTGTAACTGTTGGATTCTGCCCAAGGCTTGTGCATGCCCTAAGGCAATACTTTACACCGCGATTATGGCGAGCTGTGTGAAGAGACCCGGAGTCGGCGCCCCATTTGCGCTACACATGATGTCAATCAGGCAACCAGTGACACCCTGAGGTTCTTAATCGAACCCAAACATCCCAGTTTGAACGGTTGAGTATGTCTAAGAAGTGGAATAAGCGACGAAGACAAACGACTCTCAGGGGATCGGACAGCCGAATAGTACCGCAGCCAGCCGAAGGCCAATCGGAAGGCGAAAAGCCGGGTAATGCCGGTGTAGGGAAGGCGGCTGGGATATCACGCGATCCAGACCGGGCACCGCCCGTACTCAGTGACGGAACCTCGGTGCTAACTCGGCTGGATCGCACCTCTCAACGAGCGAAAGCGGAGCCGGAAGAAGTTTTCAATAACCTCTTCTCGATGCTCAATCATGAGCTATTGTGGCTCGCTTTTCGCCGACTTAAACGAGGTAAGACTCCAGGAGTCGACAACGTCACGGTAGAAGACTATGAACAAGACCTTGAAGCAAACCTTCATGACTTGCTCAGACGCCTCCATCGTGGCAGCTATCGGCCGCAGCCTAGCTTGCGAAAGAATATCCCCAAGGGGGATGGGAAAACGCGAGCACTGGGTATCGCATGTGTCGAGGACAAACTTGTCCAACGCGCAATGGTAATGATTCTGGAACAAATCTACGAGGTCGACTTTTATGACTTTTCGTACGGTTATCGTCCCCGGAAATCTTGTCACCAAGCCTTAGCGACTCTTGGTGGGATCATTAGCTTGCGGAAGGTGAACTGGATTAGTGATGCCGACATTAAAGGATTCTTTGATAATGTCGGTCACGAGCAAATGATTGAGCTACTTCGCAAGCGAATTAGCGACCCTCAGATGCTTCGACTGATCGAGCGATACCTGAAAGCGGGCGTCATGATCGATGGTCAATTGCAGGCGACCGAAGAAGGCGTCCCCCAAGGCGCCAGTCTATCCCCGCTACTGGCCAACGTGTATTTACACTACGTGTTGGACGACTGGTTCGAGCGGGAAGTTAAGCCGAGGCTCAACGGCGAGGCGTATTTAATGCGCTTCGCAGACGATTTCATCGGCTGCTTTCAGTTGGAATCGGATGCGAGGAGATACCAAGCGGTGTTACCGAAGCGATTGGGCCGATATTCGTTGACAGTCGCCGAGGAGAAGACGAAGTTGCTACGATTCGGACGCTTTGCCCGTCGCGACTGCCAGCGGCAGGGCGAAGGCGCTCCGGGCACTTTCGATTTCCTTGGATTTACTCATTACTGCGGCCAGAGTCGAGCAGGTAAGTTCAAACTGAAAAGGAAAACGTCCAGCAAGAAGTTGCGCATCAAGTTGAGAGAGATGCGACTTTGGTTACACCATCAGCTGTCGACACCGATCGGCGAGATGTGGCCTGTCCTAAACATGAAACTTCGTGGTCACTACCAGTATTACGGAATCAATGATAATTGGCCGATGCTGGAAGTGTTCCGCAAGAAGGTTCGTCGGATGGCCAAGCGACACTTGAGTCGCCGGAGTCAGAACAGCTATGTGAACTGGGGACATTTCACTCGCTTTACGGAGCTTCATCCGCTGGCGAGTCCCAAACGTTTAACTGACTTGATCGCGATGGACCGCGAGTTGAAGAGTAGCGGAGGCAGGTGAAATCTGGGAGCCGGATGCGTTAACGGCGCACGTCCGGATCTACGAGGGGCCGGAGATCAATGCGGCTATGCGACTGAGTTCCGGGCACCATCCAAGTACCGGATGGCAAACAGGGGAACGGTAGCTTATAACCAAAGAGAACCCGGCCTACTCACCCCGAGTTGCCGACGGTGCGGGATCTGAATTCAACGTCGCTCGCGGCAACCGGGTGATCATGGACGTTCCCCGAACCGATGATGCCCTACGTTGATCCTGGCGAACCTGGCACCTGTGATGAGTGTGGCAGCCCATTTGTCCGCACGGCGATGGCAATGTCTGGACTCTGCCGCGAATGCGCTTTCTGGATTTACGGGAAAGCACGTTGCAACCATTTGATACGGGACGGAGCATGCACTCAATGTGGCTGGGACGGCTCGACTTCTGAGTACATTCTGCACATCAAACTTCACGGTGATCCGCATCGAGACCCATCAGCGTCAACGCAGAAACCCAAGTCTTCAATTGCCGACCTTTTTGATCCCGAGCCGGAGCAATGGGGGCTTCGTGGCGATCCATACCTGTGGCGCGAAATGAAGACGATGTTCTCTAACGCTTCACTTCCGCAGACTGGAACGGAGTTTCGTGACGCGATTCTAAGTGCATTCCAAGACCTCGTCGGAATGCGGATTGAAGACGGGCAAGATATGTGTTTCGTTGAACGATACGCACACGGCGGCATGTCCAGCGGGCAGGTAAGTCTACAGTTTTGGTCTAATACGGCCTTATCGATACTCGGTCTGCGGTACGCGAATGCCCAAGGTCGGGAGAGGCTTGCCGAATGGCGCGACAGCGACGGGGAACCATCGGATGCACACGAGTCGCCGAGTTGAGTTTATTGAAGTGGTCAGTCGATCGCGGCGACCGTGTGATCCGTACCGTTACACAAAGAAAACTGAGTGAAAACCAACCCTCTCATATCGCAACGTTTCGCTGAGTTGGCCGACAAGGCTTCCGCTATCCATGATGCGAAGACTCTTGACTTCGTTGCGCGTGATAGCGGCACGCATTACTACGACATCAGTTCTCCCGACGCCAAAGGCTGGTCCACCAACGTGTTGAATCTTCTGCAACGCGTGTTTGGAGAGGACAGCATTCATTTCAAGCATTTTACAGAGGATGCCACGAACGTTGGCAATTCCGAACTCTCGTTTCGGAGAATCGTTGCAATATTCGAGGCTGCACGCGAGGACTATGAGGGCGGCTATCTCTTCAATTTGCAGTCGTTGGTTAAGGCAGAAGTGTTTGACGACATGCTTGAGCAGGCTGCGGCGTTGCTCAAAGCCGGATACAAGGACCCCGCATGCGTTGTCGCGGGTGTCGCGCTCGAAACTACGCTCAAAGACCTCTGTACACGCAACTCAATTCCACACGCCAAACTTGACAAGATGAATGCCGACCTTGCTAAGGCGGGTGTTTACAACAAAGGAATGCAAAAACAGATCACGGCATGGGCCGACCTGCGAAATAGTGCTGCACATGGGGACTGGTCCGCGTACACGAACGCTGATGTCGATGATATGCTCAAGGGTGTCACACGTGTCATCGCAGATTACGTGTAACCATGTGAATCGGGATAGGAGCCCGGTTACCCGGGACCCCTCCCACAACACCTAGCATGCGGGTCCGCACTAGGCGTTTCGACGCAAGGATGCAAGCGATAGCCAGCGCTCTTCAAGATTAAACAAGCCCTCGGCGGCTAGGTACTCGTTGGATAAAGCTCGTTGGACACCCGACGTCGTGGAAAGACGCCAGGGACCCTTGCCGCTCATCGCGAAGCCACGAGCGACACGATAAGACAAGCACAACGACATCAGATTCTTCAGCCGGTTCTTCGATTTCCGCCACTGCTTCCAGTAACATGTAGAAATTTAGACTTGATCTGACACTCACCATTGGATAGAGGAAGGCATTGCCGGTTGCTAGCTGCACGAAGGGAGCGCAGCGACCGGAGTAAAGCTAGCAACCGGCGGTCAACCTCGCAGGACGGGAGTGTCGAAATGACGAACGAACGGAAGATCATTCAGAATAAGATCGGGATGCTTAAGCTGGCCGAAAGGTTAGGGAATGTGTCGGAGGCCTGCAAGGTCTTTGGTTACTCCAGGGACAGTTTTTATCGCTTCAAGGATCTATATCAAACAGGGGGCGAGGAGGCTCTCAAAGAGATTTCCAAGAAGAAGCCTGTGGTCAAGAACCGCGTCGATCCAGCCGTTGAAGAAGCGGTTCTCAAAATGGCTTTTGAGAAGCCCGCCCATGGTCAGGTTCGGGTAAGCAACGAGCTAAAAAAGCACGGGCATTTGGTGTCACCTGGTGGCGTACGAAGCATCTGGTTGCGAAACGGTCTTGAGACCTTCAAGGAGCGACTCAAAGCGCTTGAAGCGAAAGTCGCGCAAGATGGCGGCGTGCTCACGGAGGAACAAGTGGTTGCTCTTGAGAAAGCTAAGCTCGAAAAGGAAGCTCATGGTCAAATTGAAACAGAGCATCCCGGGTATTTGGTGGCGCAAGATACTTTCTATGTCGGCACCATTAAAGGCGTGGGAAGGATCTATCAGCAGACTGTTATCGATACGTATTCTCGAGTCGCATTTGCGAAGCTATATGATCGCAAGAATGCGTTGGTAGCTGCCGATATGCTTAATGACCAAGTGGTTCCGTTCTTCGAAGGAGAAGGGGTTTCGTTGCTACGCATGCTCACCGATCGAGGCACTGAATACTGTGGCAATCGAGAGCATCATGAGTATCAACTCTACATGGCTCTCGAGAACATCGATCACACCAAAACCAAAGCTAGAAGCCCTCAAACCAACGGTATCTGCGAACGGTTTCACAAGACGATGCTTCAGGAGTTCTACCAGATCGCGTTTCGTAAAACGCTCTATGAATCCATCGAGCAGCTCCAAGCGGATGTCGATGAATGGATGCGGAGTTACAACGAAGAACGACCACATAGCGGAAGATTCTGTTTCGGGAAGACTCCGAGACAAACTTTCGATGACTCGAAGAAACTGGCCGAACAGAAAATGCTCGACCAGCTCTTACAGCCCAGTGCGTAATCTGGGTAAAACATGTCAGATCAAGTTCTGGCTACTACAAGTAACAGGCGCGTACCCGACGACGAATCCATTTGTCTAAGTTGGTGAACGTTGTCTTCACTTGATCCAACGCAAAGTAGCCTAACCAACCACGAGCATAAGCACGGAACTCTGCATAGCGTGACTTCATCGACACGCCTCGGTTTCTACGAAAGATCTCCGAGACACGTTGTTTGAAAGTCGCGAGCTTCTTCTTGCTCACCCGGATCTGGCCGCCGTAGCCACGAAATTCGTAACCCACGTACTCAAGCCCATCCGTCTTGCGGATTTGGCTCTTGTTGTGATTGACGGACAGTTTCAATCGGTCGGTCAAGAAGCGTTCAATGCTCCCGTACACACGCCGCGCCGCCGCTTCTGTTTTCGTGAAGATCACGAAGTCATCTGCGTACCGCACGAACGGCAACCCTCGTCGTTCCAACTCCTTGTCCAAGTCATCTAAGTAGATGTTCGAAAGTAGTGGTGACAACGCCCCTCCAACAAAAGTGCAAAACTTTCTCGCTTCCGGCTTTGCTAGCTTTCTTCGCAAAAAGGGGGAAGTTGATTCGGTACACGATCCGAATCTGATCTGGCTCGACAACGACCTTGTCAATCAGTGTTCGCAGAATCTCGCGACGCAGTGTCCAGTCAGCGGTTTCCAGGTTCGTGCCCACCGATTCGCAGAAGCTGTCCAAACACGACAACGACTCACGCAACGTCGACTGCTCGCGCGACTCCGATTCAAGATTCCGCAATTGCTGTTCGTGCTTCGTTAGACGGTCACGCGCACGCTTTAAGCGAGGGTCGAATTCAGCTCGATCAAGCACACCATCGGTGTACGCATCGATCAAGCGTTCCACACTGCGTTTCGATGACGCGAATTGCTTCTTGATCGATACAACAGAGTCACTATCGCTCGGCGCGGCCAGTCGTCGCTCGTACTCTTGGCGGAGCAGCTTCGGATGACGCAACAACTCACACGCATCATTCCACACGGCCTCATCAAGTTTGTCGGTGCGCACCTGTTTGCACTCGCAGACTCGCTTGCCGCCAAACCGATATCCATCGGTTCCGATGCAACGATAGTAGGCGTAAGAACGCACTTTGCCTTTTGCACTCTTGCTACTGACTGGTTTGCCGTAAAACGCATATCCACAATTGCTACATTCCAGCAAGCCTTGCAGTAGATACTTCGCTCCACGACGTGACTCGTGACCACGCTGTCGGTTCTCGGTCAACTGTGTTTGCACGGCATCGAACAGCTCCGATGAAACGATTGCCGGAACCGAAATCGACAACTGCTCGCTCGCTTCGGTATCGTAAGTAGAACCTGTGCGTCGCGGCGTTTTCGAGTTGCCTCGTTGAGTTCGAAGCTGCGGCCGTCGCGGTCCCGTGCGTGTCTTTCCAAACGCCGCAGAGCCTTTATATGCCGGGTTTTTCAGCATTCCCCACACCGTTGTTCGATCCCACGTGGCTTTGCCTGTCGCCGTCACCGTGTCCGACTTCGTCAGCCGACGCGTCGCTTCACCAATCGACAATCGATCGCGACCGACCCACTGGAACACCTGCCGGACAACAGCCGCTTGTTGCTCATCAATTTCATACGCGGCTTGCCCATCACCGTCGCGACGGGTGATGTAGTGGTATCCGTACGGCGCAGCAGATAACACGCTCGCGCTGCCGCGCGTGGCTGCGTGACGCTTGCCGCGACGACTGCGTTCCATGATCTTGGCGCGTTCGTATTCAGCAAACATGCCTTGCATCTGCAACAGCAAATCTTCTTCAGGACTGGCACCGATCGCGCGGTTGAGAAACACGATTTCAATACCCAGCTTTTGCAATTCATCAACGATCAAAACTTGATAGGCATACTTGCGTGCCAGTCGATCGGGCGAATGAACGTAGAGTCTTTGAAACTGACCCACGTATGCTGCATCTCTCAGTCGCTCGAGCGCTGGCCGATGAAGTGTTGAACCGCTCACTCCATCGTCGAGAAAGCAGTTCTTGTCTTGCAATGAGACGTCGTCTGCACTCACTTTTCGACGCATGTCGGCCACTTGAGATTCGATGGTTTGCTCTTGAGCCTGCGCGTCCGATGAGACTCGCCCGTAGATGGCCGCTTCGACGTTTGAATTGGAATGAGTCGTCATGCGACAGCCTCCAGTTGATCCCGTTGCTGCGGCACGCTCTGAGCTCCAAAGTCGTGTTGCGTCGAAGGCCCGATGCCCTGACCGTCGACCGCGTCAGTGTCCAAACCGAGTTTGGCAGCACGACTGTTACCGGCGGAGCAACCACGCTCGGCCAGATCAAAAACCTGAGCTAGCAACTCGCGTTCGATCCGAATTGGATGGTAACTGCGAATGACAGCAATGGATTGGCTGTCAGTTTTGAGTTTGGCAGGCTTTGCCATCGGAATCTCCTCCATGAGACATTTGCAATCAATCTGTAAACACTTGCTTGAAAACAGCTTACGGCGACTTCCAGCCTTCGCCATACGCCGTCGTCAACGCCTTTCTTGGGATCAATCTATCCAAGAAACCGCCGTTGTTTGCAATATCGTTGGAGGAGCGAACGGGCCGCCTTGCATAGTTCCTTCTTCGCTGGGTTGGCATAAGCCGTCGACCAACACACCGGCTCTCAAGTAGCGTCCGATCAATTTCAAAAGGCGTTTGTCGTGGACCTTGCGGGCCACGCGTGTCATCAATATATCGTGATTGACTCTGTCAAAATATTTCGACAGATCCATATCGACGCATCGACGACGACCACCTCGAATGATCTTTTGCACTTGCTTGACTGCATCTTTAGCCGAGCGGTGAGGTCGGTAGCCGAAACTCGACTCGGAGAAGTCCGGATCGAAGATCGGGGTGAGGACTAACACAATGGCAGTCTGTATCAAACGGTCGAGCAAGTTTGGAATACCGAGCTCTCGCGTGCCGCCATCGGGTTTATCGATGCTAACGCGCCGTACCGGTTGGGGACGGTACGTTCCATCGAGGAGTTGCTGACGGATGCCTTCCCATTGTGGTCGGAACCACTCAGGAAAGTTTTCGATCGTGACGCCGTCGGGGCCAGGGGCTCCACGGTTTGCTTTGACTTTCGCCCAAGCCGCCTCGATCGTGCCTTCGTCAACAATCTCTTCCATCAAAGCGTGGCTTTCGTCCAAGGCTGACTTCTCGATGGACGCCTGAGCTGAATCATCACGCTGGATGTTTTGCGATTGCTCCACAAACTCTTCCCAGAGGGAGAGCTGTTTCGCCGGTTCGTTCGGCTGGTCAGAGTTCATCGGTGGTTCGTTCCTTGTCTTGTGACGTTCAGGCCTTCATGTCGCCGTTGGCTTCGGCGGTTCGCTACTATGCCCTCTGCTGCCGACTTCAATCGTGGGCTCGTGTTACCACGGCCCACCCCGCGTTGGAGCAAGCTCTACTGGCGGACACAGGATGAAGCCCTCCCCAAATAAGGGACGTCGGGGTTTGATGTAATCGCCCCGCGACACGTGATCTGTCCCCGCCCAAGTGCCCGATCTACCTGCGCTCGTTCTTCCGGTTCGGTTTCGTGGTCAGCAGCCCACTCACCTCGAGTCGTCGGCCTCATATCGGATTTCTGTTCGTCACCTGGCGGGTCTTGGCGTAAATGCGGTTAGCACGTCTTGGCCGGGGAAACCTTGTCCGATTCAGTCATCGTCGAACCGCACGTTCCCCGCACCGGAGCTAACTTCACGAGCACATTCGCAGGCTTCCTTTCCACGGTCGGTCACCCTTCCGCAGTTGCCCTCGCCTCGTACTGTCTTTCTTCGGAGTTACATTTGGTATACTGCCTCGTCGTGAAAGAAACCGGAACTGAGTACAGGGGACTTGCACCCCACAAGATCACGCCCATGTTGGGCGTACTGCACGGGAGCGGCGGTGGCCAGCCGATTTTTGAAATCAATGTCAACTCCCGCCGCCCCGTGATGCGGGCCGTTATCCGGTGTAGCGCTGATTGCAAACTACTTACGAGATTTGCGCGGCTGTATTGAAATGCGAAAGAACTTCAATGATCAGCGCCAGAACCTCACGTTGCACTTGGGCTTCATTGCGAGCGTCATTGTCGCGTGTGCAATGCCGCTTCTGATATTCACCTTTCACTTTGCTTCGTACGGTGACCGGACGCTCTTAGACGCGTTCTGGCTCGTGCTGGCAGATTACAGTTGGTTTTTTGGGAATCAGTGGGAAGTTGCGTGCATCTCATTCGTTCTGTTTGCGGCCATATTCAGATTTGTGCCTCGCGAACTCCGCGCGGCCGCCGTTCTCGTTACCCTGATGGCAAACGCGCTTGCTGGATGGTTTCTTATTATTGTCCGTGGTGAGGGCGGTCTCACGTACTGATGGAAACCTACTGGATAACAAATCGGTGCACGTGCGGACTGGCAAGGTCTGATTGACAAGCGGGGGTAGAGCCCGCCTGGGTAAGTGTTAGCCACACGCCCAGTATCGAGTTTTGCAGCCGAAGTATAAGGGACCTAAGTAGCTATCTGTTTGTGTTCAAACAGAACCCTCCCCGAAAGCATCGGTTGAAGCGTAAACAGAAAGGCAGTGAGGATGAACGGATCGCAGGTAGCCCTGTGACTGTGAACACGTACCGCGAGGCGCGTGACGAGCGCGTTGTGAGCCGCTTGGAGTCCAGCTTGCGCAACCTTGACGTGATCGTAATCGATGAGCTGGGGTATCTACCGATCGATCAAGCGGGGGCGGAAAGTCTCTTTGGATTTTTCAGTCTTTGTTATGAACAAGTCAGCGTGATCGTGACGACCAATCTTCCGTTCGCCCAGTGGCCCCATACGTTCGCGGGAGACGAGCGAATGACAGGTGCGTTGCTGGATCGATTGACTCACCAAGTCGAGATTCTGGCAATCGATGGTGAGAGCTACAGGCTCAAGCAGAGCCAGAAAGCAAAGCGTTAAACAACTTCAGCCGTGAAACTAGGCCACCAAGTGGCTCTCTTTTCGACTGCCAAAACAGTCGTTTTCGGCTGCCACGGTGGCTCCCTTTTAGACTGCCATCTCCACGCCAATTCACTCGCCGTCTTCAATTCCTTCAGTGCCGCCCAAGCTACCTTTGTCTTGAACTCGGCGCTATGAACCTTTCGTCGTTTTGACATAAATCGCTCCTTCGATCCGTCGACTGGGAGCTGATACCATACCAAATCTGGCCTGCGGACTGTAGCTTATTCCGTGGTCCGAGAATTGGGGACCACTTCACTTGTTTTCACAAATACACAGAGGTAGCGGGTGAACCATCTCGGCAGCTCGATCGAATTCGAAATGGCATAGTTGGCACGCCGTCAGGATCAAATGATCGCGACTATCTAGCTGGCGGGTCCTAAAAACAAGGCAGGCAGCGTACCGTTACGCTGCCTGCCTGTTGATCACCTTAATCTAGAAAAAAAACATGTCGAAGCTGCCTGCCAAAAAAAGACAGACATGCAAGATTAAATGCTTTAAAACACGGACACGGCAGATCGAGACTATTGGCACCTAAACATTAGCCAATCAAGCTCAATGGGAGTTTTGCCTTCTCTCTCGAGTTCTTGATTCCGCTTTTGAAACAATTCAATGGCGTGCGGTGATAGGTATCTCAGCCAAGTAAAATCCAGCTTTTCTCCGGAAAAATTGCTGAAACATTCAGCTGCGGCGTCGGAAAGCGAAGTAAGCATTTCAATGTATAGTTCACCCTGATACCTGCTGAGGCATGACGCTGACATATCGGATAAACTCGTTAAGCCGAGACGCAAATCGCCTTGATGTTTACTTAGACTTACTGCAACCGCATCGGCGATACTGTCTAACCCGACTAGCTCCAAACGGCCTTGATATCCAGACAGACTTTCTGCGGCAGCTGCGGAAAGGCTCTTCACTCCATTCAGGCCTAGCATTTTACCTTGGTATTTGCTAATGCCCTCTGCTGCCTCATTGGATAGGCCGCTGAGGCCAAGGAGCGATAACGAATTGCTTTGATACGCCCCCAGAGCCTCCGCAGTTGTGTCGGACAGCCAGAATATGCCGTTGAGCTCTAATATCTGACCGGAATACTCACCAAGATTCTTCGCAGCCTCATCAGATAGGCTGGTCAGGCCACTTAAATCTAACACCCTGCCTCGATGTTTGCTTACGATTTTTGCATTTGATGCAGACAGACTGGTTAACCCTGTTAGTAGCAATCCACCGTGCTGTTTAATTAAATGCCCGAGCACTGAGTCCGGCAGAGTAGTTAGGCCGCACAGATATAAATCGCCTTGATAGTTGCTGAGCCGCTCCGCAGCTGCATCGGAGAGGCTTGTCAAACCGGAGAGATACAAGGAATCGCCCTGGTAATTGCCAAGGCTCTCTGCAGCCGCATCGGATAGCGAAGCTAGTGACGTTAAAAGGAGGGAGTGAGGTTTTTTTTTAGAATCTCCGCTGCTTCATCTTCGATTTCCACGAACTGCTCGAAATCAACATCATCGCCGCTCAAGATTTCTTCTGCTCGCCCTCTGGTCAGTTTTCTGTCGTCTGAACTCATTAGTTCCCCTATCGTATGCGAAGTGTAAAAGAAATGATCAAGGCGATCGCAACGTCTCAAACAATTTGCACATAGATCCTTTTACAGTCTTTTAAGACAGCGCATGAGCTAACAAAAGTGGTGCGGATGTATACGGTTCGTCCAGCTCGCAATTTAAGCACATTAGTGTCGAACGTCTTTTTGTGGAAATTTTGATCGACTTAGCGTTTGACACAGCGGATGAAATGGTTTTCGATGCATCATTTTTTGCTCTCGTCTTGTTGATTTCGGTAGCGAATTTGATGTTGAGGCTTCTTTACTGGCTTCTTTTTTAGTATAGGCGGCGCGTTGTTCAGCCGAAGTAAGTTTGAGCCTGCTCGTAGCGTTGGCTACCGAAACACCTTAGTATTTCTAAACGTTTAGCGCGGGAATTTGATAGTTTGTAATTCAAGAAGAGCTTGTGGTGGCCTACTGGTCGTTTGTCGTATTAATAAAAACAGCCTCGTTTTAAGTGTCGCCAGTATCGATTAATTCGAGCATCCAATTGGGATTTGCGAGGTAGCGTTACATCTCAGGTCGGCGGCATGTAAACCTTGTGTAAATGAACTGTCTCCCGACTGGTCCCGCGAGCGCAATAGATACATCCGCGTGGACTCGCAACATCCTCGGGCATGTCTCAGCAAGGTTGGCATTTTGCTCGACGAGTATGCGGCACATAGGCCAGCTCTCGAGTTCTCTCTACAAAGGCAACACCTCAGGACATGAGAAATACATGTGTCTCGACGGGGGTAGAGAAGCCCGTGACGTGCTGCTCAGTTACCGGGTCATGATTGCAGTTGGACGTATGGCATGGCTTTTAGGGCAGCATCTGGCAAGCCGACTGCGATTGCGTCCAGCGGTAATGTTGCCGCTTCGCGCTTCTGATTTGCAAGTGCTTGTTTTCCACATGTTCATGGACATGTCGATTAATCTTGGCTGAGCGAGCGCAAGAGGCTCGAAAACGTCAGCCATGTTGCAGATCGATCGCTTCACCAACGAACCGCCATCAACTTTCAAGCCGAGCGATGTTTAGCGACGCAGAAAACAGTCTTGTTGGACAGTGTCGGGAGGCCGGAGCCGACCAGTCCAGGCTGGTCCCTTCGCACTTGGGGCGTTGCGGCGAGGCAAATTTGGTCCGATGTCTCGTGTTCGCTAGCTCAACGGAACGACTGGTCTCCGTGGCTAGGAACTAGGCTTCTCGATGCAACTTTCACGCCACCGACTTTACCGTTTCTGAAACGTGATCTTCACGGGGCAAGATCTGCTCGAAATCGATGACATGCTCGCAATTGCAGGTATACTGAGTTCGCTGAGCTTGGGTAGACGCGTCGCTTGGCCATTGCGGAGGTACAGAACAATAGCAACACGGAATGGCTACGGATCAGGCGACAGCCGTAGGACACGCAAAATCGCAATCAACTGCAGCTGGCAGTCCGTACTAGAGTCGTTGCTGGCCAATCAACTGGGATTCGCTCGCAGGGCTTCGGCGACTCGCAAGAGCGTATTAAAGCTGGACTCGTCTAACTTCCCAGCCGCTGCCAAGAGTCGTGCCATGCGAGATGAACTTGCTCCATCGAGGCAACAACTAGGGCAACCATTCACGACCACCTTATTTTGCCCCGCTATTTGCGGTGTTTCGGAGACTTGACCCATGCGTTCGGGACGCAGAGGTCGCAAGTTCAAATCTTGTCGCCCCGACTATCTTTCGAAACAAGCCCTTTGGCCAACAGGTCAAAGGGCTTTCTCATTGTGGCGCAAAGGTTTACGTCATCCAGAGAGCAGTTCAAACAGACGATTTCGAGGATTCGACGTTTGGCGGCGTAATCAGCCGTAACCCACTTAGTGCGAAGGGTTTGCGAAAGTTCAAACGCTTTCACTGCTATGTCGATGATTTCGTGCCTGCCACGGTCGGCCACGTCAATTTCGAGCTTCAACTCCGCTTCCCGATCTCGCAGTTCACGGCTTTTCGATGCGAACGTATCGGCGGTGATTTCTTCCAGCATCCGAAGGTTGAGCAAGCGGTTCTGCTGGTCACGAACTTGCACCAGTTCTTCTTGAAGCTGCTTCGCTCTTGTGGCTGAGGATCGCTCATCCCAATTCGTCGCCTGACGAAGCTGCTCACGGAAGGTGTCACGGAATTCGTCGTCCTCAACCCGAAGCGAATCAAAGATCGCAAGCATCTGAGAGTCCAGTTGCCTCTCAGTCAGTCGGATGCGGGGATGATCGCCTTTGTGGTACTGAGTGCAGCGGTAGTAAATATAATCCCGTTCACCGCTCTGGGTCATCTGCTGCTTGCGCTCACCCGTGATCGGCGAACCGCAATGGGCACATTCAATCAAATCGCTGGCATACGTCATCTGATGCTGCGTGTAGACCTTCTGGCCAAGGAGAGTCTGAACACGATCCCAGAGCTTGGGTTCGACGAGCGGCGTGTGTGTGCCGGGATGCCACTGGCCCCGGAACTTGATTTCGCCGATGTACGAGCGGTCGGTGAGGATCGTGTAGAGCTTGCTGCGACCGATCTTGGGAACTGAGGGCAGATATTTGACGCCCTCCGGAATGTGTCAACGACTATGAGACAACTTTGCAACAGTTACTAAACTCCATTTGCAGCGCGGTCAGGGGCCAGCCCCCGAACCCCCGGGATGAATTTCGACGATGCTGCGACCGTCAATTCGGATGTTGCGGTAGCCGTAGGGAGGTCGGCTAGGGAATGAGCCAATCTCGACCCTGTGTTGGATTCCCTCTTTTTCGTCGATGGACTGTTGTTCCGTGTAGAATGCTCGCCAGCATTCGCCGCTGCATTCGACCCGCTGGTGTACTTTCTGTTGGCTGGGCTATGGAGATGAACTGGACACCGAACTCTGACTCCAACCGCTCTAGCTCAACATAATCGAACAAGTTTCGGGCAGCCCGATCAGCCTTGTAAAAGATCAGACCATTAAGCTTGTGGGCGTTCTTCTTTGCGAAAGCCATAAATTCTTTGAAGGCGGATCTTTTGTCCTGCTTGGAGGCCGTCTCGGTGATTCGGAAAAGGCGAACGATTTCGCCATTGTGGCGGTCAGCAGCGTCAACCTATTTACGAACAGCGTTCACAATCAAGATTCCAATTCCAATCAAACAGCCCAAACCGATCACGCTGTATCCAATCCTGAACGCCATGAACTGAGCCGCATTGTCGGTCGGCTCGAACGTTGCTAAGAATCCGAAAACGCAGAATGCGGCGACGGCCAGAAGAAGCAGAGAGCCGAGAATGGCGACATTGAGTTTCATTCAGCGGATCCGGTAAGACGAAGTCGGAGGAGATCAAACCCGGTTTGGTCGTGGACCTTCTCTTCGATTGGTTCAAACCCATATTTTGCATAGAACGCACGTCCGATGGCGTTTTTTACAAACACCTCGACTTCGAGTTCTTCTCGAAGTTCTTTGGCTTTGTCCATCAGTCGATGTCCAACGCCCTTTCTCTGATGGCCGGGATGCACAAAGATGGCTCCTACTTCATTGCCAATTAAGGCAACGAAACCAACGACTTGTTCACTGGCTTCAAACACCCAAGTCTCGGCATTAGGCAGATAAAGGTTGGGGATGTTTTCTCGTTCTGAGGCAAGAAACTCTTCTGACAGAAAAGGGTGAGCAATCTCCGAAGCCGCAGCCCAAGCTGTCAACAGATCGTTCAAATCCTGATCTTCGTATTGTCTGATCACGTTCGGCGTGTCCTTAGTCATGGTGTGGCACTCTGATTTCGATTCCATACTTTGGTGCAATCGCCAAAAGCTTCTCGATCTCATCTTTTGTCGGTGGCAATGCGGAGGTTGAACCTTCCGGCAGCGGCACACCGAACTCGAAAAACATTTTTTCCAGTCCAGCGGGCGCGATCGAGATGATCATTTTCGCCGGATGATTGCTTTCGTTCTTGAATGAATGCGGTGTTCCCACGGGCATATTGGTAAACATCCCTGCGGGTGCGACGTTACGTTCCTCACCAATCTGGAATGTGATTTCGCCTTCGAGAATGTAGAAGCTCTCTTCCTCTCGACTGTGGACATGCGGGGGGGGCCCGCCGCCCGGAGGCACAGTCGCTTCCCACATAGCGTATTTGCCGTTTGTATCCTCGCTCGTCGCCATGAAACGGTACACGTCCCCGACGACGGCAATGGTACAACCTTCATTCGGCTTGCGGATTGTCGGTGTGTTGTTCGTGGTCATGACTTACATCTTTTCATGCGAATTTCCAAATCGGAAAGAAGTTTTTCGGGTGTTATTTCAACAACGTCAGCAGCAAAGGCGAACAATACAACTTTTGCATTGTCGTCGTCGGTCAGCACGATGCTCTGCTTGCTGGATTCAGGCGGCTGAAGTTCGACGGCGAGTTGGCGGATTTGGAAACTGTCGTTGGTCATGTCGCTCCTCCCGTGATTTTAACTGAACTATCTCAGCTCAGAGATAAACCGACGAGACTGTTCTCGCATGGCCGTCGTTCGTTTTTCGTAAACCCCATGTCCGCTCATTATCGCATGAAACCCGTTGGTCCCCAAGAGTCCTCTGTCGTAGAGATCTTTCCCAATCTGATCGTAAAGCTCCCGCTCACTTGAAAACTAGGGGTAGGCTGAAAGCCCCCAGGCAGTCAACAAATTCAACCGTGGGAAAATAGGCCTGCTGGCTCGCACCCTCAACAACTCAGCTTGCTTGGTCTCCCTGATCATTTGGTCGCAAAGCACGAAGGCGGGCCCCATTGGCTGTCTTTGTTTGAACCGCCGAATCGCGCAAGCGAATCCAGGAACCTTAAGCTACCCGCTCCACACGTCCCGGCCTGTTTCTCCTCACTCCCGCACAAGTCGGTGGAGCACATTGGCCCCGTTCGTATGGCAGCGTGTCATAACGGAACGACGGTTTTACGGCTCGCCGATGTCCAGCAACCAAAGATCGTGCAAACCTTCTCCTCATCGATCATCCGTTTTGCTTCGACGAGAAACCGATCCGGATCGGATCGACCGTCGGCAACGATGGGCTCGAGCGGTCTACCTAGCACGCCGCCGCTTCGGTTGAGTTCATCGATGGCCAACAGGGTCGCGTCAGCTACCGAGGAACCGCTGTGCCCCATCGTGCCGGTCAGCGAATGAAGGATACCGATCCGGATCGGTTCGCCCGTGGGTGTCGCCGCAATTAGGCGGTACCGCTACCGGCTAGGGCGAGCAAACTTAAGCCCGCCACCAGAGTGCTCGTAAAGCTTCTGCGATCGGGGATGAGCGCTTCGGAGGCGGGGCGGACAAGTGTTGACGAAGATTGGCTCGGGACTCATGTAATAGGGCGTGCCAACCAGATGCCCTTCCTGAGTCATCATCATGGACTGCTTTGCCGCTCGCTTGGCCAAACCAAAATCGGCGACTTTCACTGTGCCGTCTTGCGTCAACAGCAGGTTTGCCGGCTTAACGTCTCGATGGACCAGTCCCTGTTGATGCGTGGCGGCGAGCCCTCGACAGGCCTCGCTAACCAGAAGAGTCGCTTCGCCGACAGCGTACGCGCCGGACTGCTCAAGATACTCAGCGGTGCTGCCGCCAGCGACGACTTCCATCACGAGATAGTGGACGTCCTCGTCATGAGCCACCTCGTAAATCGTAACCGTGTTCGGATGATTGAGCCTGCCCGCACTCTTGGCTTCGGAAAGGAATCCATTCCTGTGGCACGTGGTGCGGAGCGTGTGTTGCGCCGGTCGCGAAATAGGTGAAGAACGGCTTGTCGGGCGTGAGCGATTGTTGGGCTTTGATCCAATTGATCGCTTGGTCGGTCATGTCTTCGGTGAAGTGATAACCTTCCTTGAGGGGCGGGTTAATGCGGACGACACCATCGAAAATCAGCGGTGACCATTGGTCGGTCTCACCGCCGATAAAGCCATAGAACTTGTCAAAGCCTTGGTGCGTCGGCCAGCGATCAAACGGTCCGGACACGCTGGTTTCCCAAGCTGCCGTTTCATGCCACTTCCCAAACGCGCCGGTGCTGTAGCCATTAAGCCTCAGCATCTCGGCGAGCGGTGCAACACTGTTGGGGATCGCTCCCGTGTTGCCTGGGTACGCCGTGGCTGTTTCCATGATCGAGCCAGCGTTGGCGGTATGATGGTTGCGACCGCACTTGAGGGCCACGCGCGTCGGCGAGCAAAGTGCAGTGGTGTGGAAATTGTTATAGCGCAATCCGCGTTTCGCCAGACGATCAAGAGTTGGCGTTGGAATCGGGCCACCGAACGTGGAGGTTGCGCCGAAACCAAGATCGTCTATCAGAATGATGACGACGTTAGGAGCACCCTTCGGTGCGGTGACTTTAAATCGAGCCGGCGGTTTCGTGTTGCGGACATCCAGTTCCGTAATCGGTTTTAGGGTGGGATCAGCGATCGGCAGCCTTGTACGGTCGAGCGGAGGTGATGAGCTTGGTTCGGATTGGGCGAAACCAATGTTGGGTATTGCGACGATCGCCGCGGCGATGCACGCGAGGTGATGGATCAGTTTTCTCATAGATTGAACTCGTAGATTTGTTGTTTTCAGTGTGGTTGGTCGGCGAATGTCAGAGGGTTTATGCAGAGGACGCGTGGGGCATTGCCCACGCGTTTAAACGATTGTGTCGTCGCCGACTGTTAGTTTTGCTTGTCCGAGGACTCTGGTTCCGGCAATCGTACAAGCAACCATTGCTCGGTTCGATCGCTGCCGAAGTGCAGCAAGCAGGGCGCTTCGTCTTTGGTCAAGTTGTACAGACCAGTCTCGATCAAATGGGTCGTATCATCGCCGACGGTGAAGGCAGCACGCTGCGTTTGCTTGTCGACCGAGCCTTGAATGAGCTGCGTCTTGTCCGTGTTGGTATCAGTGTAGTTGCCGCGAAGGATGCCGTCCTTGTTAACAGCAAGTTGGATGGTCACTGCCAACTGAGTTTCCTCGGGCTTGGTCAATGCAAACACGCCCAGTGGAAGCCAGTCGCTGTCGGCCGGTGCTTCGGCTTGTGCGCCAGCGGTCGCCAGCGTTGCCGCTTGCTCGTAATACTCCTCCGACGTGCCGACCGCATCGCCGTTCATATACACGACGTCGCCTTCATATGTGACATTGTTTCCGTAGTCGTAGTAGACGGGTGGCATTTCGCTGTAGCCGTCGTAGCTGGCAGCATTGCCCCACGTGCACGCATTCCAAGCGGCACTTGATGCCCAACCGGCAGCAAACCAAGCACCGGGGTGATTGGTGTACCAGCCGCTTCCATAGATGCCCCAGTGGTTGTAGTTCGTCCGAACCGCGGCCGCCGCTGTGTATCGTCCTGAAGGCGAGACGCGAGCGAATCCCGCGGCGACTCCGCCGGGGCCAGCCACCACCGCACCTCCACCTCCGAGCCCGGCCGGTCCGACTGCAGCACGACCGGCGGCGACTTGGCCGCCAGGGCCGACCGCGGCACCGCGGACCGCAGAGCCACCGGCTGCACCTTGAACGCCGCCGACTGCCGCGACACCACCTTGCGAGCCGACACCGACAGCTCGTCCCGCCGTGTTACCGCGTGGCCCGGTCACCGTGACGCCCCCAGCTTGACCGCCCCGAGCACCTTCCGCCGTACCATAGTTCACGTCGAACCTGCCTTCGCCAGCCGGTAATTGACCGGGACTTGTTAAGCTACCAGCACGGCTGCCGGAGTTGAGACTGTGCAGACCTTGATCGGAGGGCAAACCGAGAAAACTGTTGAGCTGGCCGCTGCTGGGGGCTGCGAACTGACTGCGATTCTGACTACCAATCGTACCCGTTCCAGTTGCGGGCCGAGCGCCTGCATTGCCGCCCACTGGACCACCGCCCCCGATACCGCTGGGACCTCGAGAGGGGGCACCGACGCCGGGACTTCGTAGGGAGCTGCTGCCGAAACTGCTGGGAGCGCGCCCGCCCATGCTACTCCCCATTCGGCTTGGACCGCGGGCAGCACCGCCGCTGAAGCCGCCGCCCCCACCGCCGCTAAAACCACCGCGTCCTCCGCCGCCGCCACCTCCTCGTCGCGCCCCCAAGCCTCATGGAGTGGAACGCACAACGTCAAAGCGATACCGAGCGACGTCAATAAATATTTTCGTAACATGATTGGGCTACTTTATGAATGATTTGATGAGATAGATCGGAAAATCAACGGGCGATCGGAATTCGCTTGAGGACAACTTCGTCGGTGTCTGGAATCACCATCCCGCCTGCAGTTCGCTGAATCGATTGCCACACGTACGCATTGTCATCCAGTCTTCGTAATTGCTCCCATCGACTTGAGTGGTCGTGTACTTGCGCTGAATGAACCGCCCATCAACAACCCAACTGCAATCCGACTCCATCGTCACGCCATGCTCTTCAGCAGCCCATTTGCCGATTAACCATTCCAGATCCGCGGCGCTTGCGACGGACGGCACAGCTTGGACCGACGCATCACGGACCGAAGCCATCAGCCATTGTCCATCCACCTTGGTGTGGACAGCCGTGTAATTGGTCAAGCCTCCAGCACCCGAGGTCGATGACTCGACAGCGGCACGGCCATCCTCGATCGCTGTGTCGCTGCTCAGTAGTCGCAGCGAGTCGATGACGATTTTGATCTTGGCGTCCGGATTGGCGGTAAAGAACGCCTGATAATCCTTTGTGATTTCAGCGCGTCCCACAAGAACTCGCCCCGCTCCGTCAACATATTCACCGTCCTTGGTCCACAACGTGGCAACCGCATTCGCGTCATGTTGATTGAAGGCGACCACAAAAGATTGTGAAGCTTTGAGAATGGCAGCCAGATCAGGCGAGTCAACTTTCGATTCGGCAACTGCTTTTGTATCTACCTCACCAGTTGCGGCAGATTCCTGGCCAACACACTGGCCCGCGCCGGCGGCAAGCATCAAGATGACGGCGAGCGATTTCACTTTCATGTTCATTTACTTTTACCTTCAATGGGAATTGGGCTTCAGCAGCAATTCAATATAGGGAGATGCATTTTGAAGCTGCACACCCAGGGAGGATAGTTCTCGCAGTATCTCTAAGCCGGCCTTGTCAGCCGACTGTAAGTCCGACAGATCGAGCGTACTCAAATCGTTTGCCAATCGACATGCCTGTGACAGCTCCGCGACGTCAGCGGCTTTCAAGTGGCCGTCCACCTTCAAGACCGTTCCGCGCAAATGTTTTGCCTCGCTGACATGGATGGTCAAAGTCGTTCCTTCGGGTTGGGTCACTTTTGGTAATTTAGTGCTTGCTGAGGTGCGTGTGTGGGTAAGTTGATTGTTGGGGATGAGCTGTCGCCACGGGAGCGGTGATTGACTGTTGCCGAACCGCTGGCCAGCTGCGTTCGGCGGTAGAAACGGTTTTGCCTGGTAGCTGTTTCTGCCACTTCTGAAAACGCTCTGCGTGACCGGCTTGAGTCACGTCGCGAAACGAGACCCGCGTCGATCGAACACCTGAAGTGAGGTTGACACTCCTATCATCGTTTCATATTTCTGGGCGGTGTCAATTTGGCAAGCCTTCTAAAGATCCTTTTTCCGCTAGTGTCGTTGTGCTGCAGCTGGAGGCCACATGCGTTTAAATCGAGCACTATCGACCGCACTGTGCGTTGCCTTGACCAGCACCGTGAGCTATTCGCAAGAGCTTGCCTTTTCAGACCTGGGATTTTCAAAAGCCGTTAAGAACAACGAAGCCGATACGGCGCGACCTGGCGACACTTCAACTGGGCTGCAGCTCCCTAGTTCGTTCTCCTTCGCCGAGATCGACGAGCAATCCACGGGCCTTGTCTTGGCGGATTTTCGTGGCGAAGTGAATGCGCCGACGCCTGTCGCGCAAGTTGCCGGGTCAGCTGTCGCGCCGATCGGACTGAAGCCCGCGGCCAGTGAAGGCAGGTTCCAAGGAACATTCTCACGTAACACTGGTGGCTTTGGTGTCGGCACCGATTTCTATTCTCCGCCTGAATTTAAGGGCGGCTTGATTGTGTACGGCGAAGACGTGGCGATGAAGATCGGTGGATATGTCAAAGCGGACTTTATTTATGACTTTAATCCAATCGATTCCACAGATCTATTCGACACGACGCAGATACCAGTTGGCGCGCCCGAACGGACCAACACGCGTTTTCATTCACGGCAGACGCGACTGAGCTTTGATACACGTTGGGTGGCGAGCGAAAACCCTGTTCGAATCTTCGTTGAAGGCGACTTTTTCGGCAATGGCAACAGTTATCGGCTACGTCACGCCTATGGCGAGGTCGGCTCTCTGTTGGTCGGGCAGACTTGGACGACCTTTACCGACATCGCTGCGGCACCCGCAACCTTGGACTTCGAAGGGAGTGTTTCCAGCGTCAATCGACGACAGGCAATGATCCGCTGGACACAACCTGTGCTGCACGAAGACTTGACTTTGGCACTCGCTGTTGAGGATACGCAATTTATTGTCGTCCCACCTGCTGGAATCACCGGCGACGCGCGTACGCCTTCACCGGATCTGGTTGCAAGACTCCGCCTCAGCAAAGACTGGGGGCAATTTCAAGTCGCAGGTTTGTACCGGATTGGCGGCTTTCAACAAACGGATGAACGTGTGATTACACGATCTGGCTGGGGCTTGAATTTCACCGGTACCATGCTGTTTACAGATCGCAGCAAGATCTATCACCAATTCGTCTTTGGAGACGGGATTGGGAGCTATCGGGGCTTACCCGATGCCGCACCCGAAACCGCAACCACGGACGAATTGTTGGGACTTACAGGTTGGATGGTCGGTTACACGCAGGAATGGACCGATCGCCTGGATTCCAACTTCACCTACGCCGAAAACGCCCTGGACAACACGTTACTCCAGCAGCCCGACGACGTTCACCGGACAACCTATTTAGCCGCCAATTTGATTTGGAATCCGGTTGATCGTGTGAAGGTCGGCATCGAATACTTATATGGCCTACGAGAGAATATTGATAGCGAATCTGACGACGCACACCGTATCCAGACTGCGTTCATTTTTGACTTGCCGTAATCGAAGAGAACGATACTACGACTCAGCGATAGTATCGGCCTGCGGCTTTGCCATGCCGAGGTCGGCCTTAATATTCTCGGGCACCGTGATCAGGCGAAGGTCGCGTTGCGGGAAGGGTACGCCAATGCCCGCGTCATCAAGTGCCTGCTGAACGGCGACTGCAACATCGCTGTGGATCGTAAAAGCGTTGGTAGAAGAATCAGCGTCGAACCACACGCGGAGCTTGAAATCGAGAGAGCTGTCACCGAAGTTCTCAAAAAAGGCGACCGGCTCGGGATTGCGAATCACCTTGGGATTGGTCTTCGCCACCTCAATGAGCATGTCGATCACTCGCTGGGCGGGTGTCCCGTATTCGACCCCTACGTTCACATCAACTCGCCGACGCCTGTCCGAAAGTGTCCAGTTGGTGACTTTGTCAGAGATTAGCATGCCGTTGGGTACAATGACTTCTGCCCCGTCGAAGGTGCGGATCACGCTGGCGCGGATACCGATCCGTTTCATAGTCCCCGATGTGCCGGACAATTCGATCGTGTCTCCCACATCAATCGGTCGCTCGAACAGGAGGATCAAACCGGAGACAAAATTGTTCACAACGTTTTGTAGACCGAATCCGATCCCCACACCTAGTCCGCCCGCGACGACGGCGAGTTTCCCGATCTCAACGCCCGCTGCGGCCAGGCCGACCAGCAAGCCCAGGCAGATCACGCTATATCGGGCAAGGTTCGAGACAGCATACGGAACACCTCGGCTTGTACGTACCCGCGTGAACACGTCTTCTTGAAGCAGCACCTGAATTCCGCGCGCTAGTACAAACGAGAACCAAACGGTGAACGCGAACACCATTACGTCGCCAACAGAAACCGAGAGCGCGCCAACGTCGATACTGGCACCAAACACCTGTTGAACAAGCTCGGTTGCGGGCGCGAGCAAGCCGATTTGACCGGCGACACGTGCCGCCCAAAAACCGACCGCAAGGATGATCAATCCTCGCTCCAGCCAACGATACACGGTCTGTCGATGATTTGCGACCGCTCGAATGAGTCCGAGTGGCCGGAGGACGAGAGCAAACATCGTCAGCCCCAAAGCCACCTTCAGTAGCACAAAGACGACCAAACCTAGCTGCCCGCTCCTCAAGACGCCGTCCCCCAGCAACACGGCGAGGTCGCACCAGCCAGCCAAGTCGGACAAGACTGCTAACGTCAAAAGGCCAGCACCCACGCTCATCGCCAAGTAGAGAGGCCGGAAGAACGGATGAAGTTTCCGCTCTTCGGGCAGTTTGGCGATCCGGCGTGGATTCAGTAAATAGATCAACAAGCAGAGCCCGCCGACCATCTCTGTCAGGAAAACCAAGCGATCGAGTGTGGGCATCGTCTCCAGCAGGTCTCGCAACCGATCGAGTACGAACAAACCCGCCAGCCCCCAGGCAAACAGAATCATCAGGGGTGGCAAGTAGCGCTGAACGATTCGCAATGTCGCCAAGGTTATAAACACGGCGGCGACAAGGCCCGCGCTGCGCGGCGATGTTGGGTCTAGCGGTATCGTGAGAGCAGTTGTGATCAGCACAGCCATAGCCCACGGGTGTTCAAAGACTAACTGGGCGTGCTGCAGACGATTGTCAGATTCCGCCCTCGTTCGAGTTCGTTTGCGCAGCCAGCGTAAAGCAAACCCAAAAGCGAGGAATAACACCAACTGGAAGCCGAGCGTCTCTGTAGGATTCCGTGCGACTTGCCCGCGCTTCTCAAACGGTTTCTTAAAGAATGCTGGTCCGATGGATTGCCATTCCTGATGAAACGATTCCCGGATTTGCGAGCTCCATATCGGTGGTTGTTCCGCTCGAAAAATCCCCGCTAGACGCTTCTTTGCCGTTGTTTGTAAATGTTCAATTTTTTCGCCGAGTGCAACGCTCGGATTCACCAGGCTGTCGCGCACGGCTAATAGCTCATTGCGACGTTCAATGACTGCCCTCCGCGTCTCGTCGATTTCAACGAGTACGGTGGAAATGCGCGTCAACATCGTCGCGTCGGCGTCCTCCTCAGCCTTGGCCAGTTCGTCCGTCGTCGTCCAAACCGCTGCAATCTTGTCGATTCGGTCGATTGATATCCCGAAGCCGTCCAACTCGTCGTCTAGTTGCTCTTCGAGTGACCGCAAATGCTTTAGCATCTCGCTGAGTTCGGCCGACGACCTTTGCAGAGTGCGCACGTTGGGACGTCCGCTCAGCAGTTGCCGGGTCTTTCCCAAATGCGATTTGACCTCTTTGAGTGCAAGATCCGTTTCACCGCCAACCCGCTCAAGGGTCCGGCGGGAGCTGTCGCCGGGCAGCAGGGTCGCCAACTCAGCGCTGGTCGTTTCTGCGCGATTAGGCACTTCCTCCAGCATGATCGGAGGGTCGGTATCAGTCTCCTGTGGATCGTCAGGTATCTCCGTAACAGCGGTCGTAGCGTCGCCTAGCGTTTCGGCCGCAGGCTCTTGCCCCGATGCGACGGGGCCTAGACAAAGCATGCATGCCGACAAGAGCAACACCATGAGTTGTCCCAAGCGATCGCGAGGAAGCCGGGGGGCAATGTAGAGTCTTACGCCAATGAGCATGATTTAGAAATTCGCGATAAGCAGGACTGACTCGTACGGTGTTATGCGAACAAGCGGAATGCTCCCGAACCCGATTCGATAGAGTATACAGAGTATAATAGCCAGTGCCACTTCAACTTGCGAACCCACCGCAGGACGGTTGAATACTGGGCGATCTGCATCACGACCGTGAGCTTGCCGCTGAGCTTCTTACCGTGTTTGACCAGCGTGTTTCTTCTACGATTGTCCTGCGTGCTGGCATCACCAGCACCGGGCCGAACGG
Source organism: Kothea flammea (assembly GCF_052161645.1). Taxonomy (GTDB): domain Bacteria; phylum Planctomycetota; class Planctomycetia; order Pirellulales; family Pirellulaceae; genus Laterigemmans. The sequence goes on along the minus strand of NZ_CP197414.1, from coordinate 7,094,157 downwards.
ACAGAAGGTGTCGAGAACCTTGCCGCGGCACGTTGCCTGATAGATCGGAAAAGGAGCCGGGATTCATAGGCAAGGGGTGATGTGGTGTCGGGGAATCAGTCGCATCAACGAGGTGTCGAGAATTGTGGTTCGTCACTCGATGATGAACCAGGTGAATCCACCGGCGGGCAGGGTGACAGGCAGCCTGGTGGATGAGGCCCCGTCGAGTTGATGGATTTCCGCCGTTCCTTCTCGATTGCGGATGGAGGCCTGGCTGGTCAGGCCGGTGTAGTAGAGCGGCAGGTCGACGGTCTGCGAGGCCTCGGTGTCGAGCGGGTTGAAGACGAGCAGCATGCCCTTCTCCTTGCCGCCCGCGTTGACGTGGAGATAGTAGTCGAGTCCGCGGCCGTCGGGGCGCTCCAAGTGGATGATATCGCCGAGGATGACCTCCTTATGCTTGTGATACCAGGCCATCCACTTCTTGAGCATCGCCTTGCTCTTCGGGCCGTCATAGAGGCGGTGGCCGCGCACCCATACCTGGGCCCCGGATGATAGCATCACGAAGAAGGTCCGCTCATATTTCTCGAGGTTTTTCTCGAGGCCGCCGTGAAGCACTTCGGTGTTGAGGTTTACCCAGCCCATCTGCGCGGTTTTGTGCCAGGTGGCATCAAAGATGTATTGCCGGTAGATGAGGGTTTGCAGGGTGATGTCGATCAGGTCGGTGGCTTCGCGGTAGCCCATGCCGGTGCAGGCCTGGCCGTTGAGGAAATACCAGTCGGGAACGGTAAGGTAGAGGTTTCGTCGCTGGCCTTCGTGGAGGACCTTGTTCATCCACATCCACTGCGCCCACTGGGAATCCTCAAGGCCTTTGTGATGGGGGTGGTCGGTGGCGGCGCAGGGGTCGCCATGGAACGGGCCGTCGGGTTTGAAGGCTCCCATGCCGGCACCCTCGATGGTCTTCCACATGTTGTCGTAATACAAGTCAGCCCAGGCGCTGGCCCCGCAGGCGCTTTGTCCGAAGGCGCTGCCGGGCCTCCCGGTGATGGGGTCGATGGTGTTGTAGTTGTCCTCGCGGGAACCCCAGCCGCGGGAGGCCATCATGAGTTCATAGGCGCCGACACGGATTCCCAGAGGCTTGGCATAGTCGCAGATGACCTTCATCGATTTGATGTTAGCTTCGGAGCTGTCGGCGTGGTTGAAGCCACCGGGGTGCTCGGGTGCCTGGAGCTGGTCAAAGCCGATCTCGGCCATCTGGTCCATGAGCGGGCCGAGGATCCGCAGGTCACGGGTGCGGGGTGCGTGGACTTCGAACATCTTCTCGTTGGTCTGCGGGGCGAGCTTCCGATAGAAGCGTCGCTGAGCCAGCGTGCTGCGTTCGAGGTCGGTCGAATCGTTGAGGATTTCAAAAGTGCGGAAGGCGTCAAACGAGCCGCCCGGCTTGACCGTCCAGTTCGGGCCGGTAGGCGGCTGGCTGAGAAGCAGTGCGTTCTCGGGATCGTTGAGGAAGATGTCTTCGGCGGGATTGAGCGTGGCCATCGATCCCCAGTTCGGATCGCGGACCAGGCGGGTTGTGCCGCCGCCGAGATAGTAGTCCTTGAAGCCGGTGCGGCCACCGTTGGCGTGAATGCCGAGGCCGCTGCTGGTTTCGCGGAAATTGGCGAGCGCAAACGAGTAGTCGCTTTCGACATGAAGCATGGCGGAGAGCATCGGCTGGACGGCGAGATGTTCGCCTTGGAACTTGCTGACCACGATTTCCCGCTCGGTCTTGTTGATGAACTGGAAGGTCTTCATGATCACGGGAATGCCGTCGTAGATCTCATAGGACACGGCCACGCCGGTGCCCTGATAGGGGCTGTTTTCCGGTGCCGCGAACTGGAAGGTGAGACGCTGCCCTTTGGCGGGCCACGCGATGTCCTCCGGCGCGTTGCACTTGGGTTGCCACTCGTAGGGTTTCACGCAGCCGCCGACCTCCATCCCGACTAGGCGGAAGGACCCGGGCTTCGAGCGGAGCAGCGGCAGCCAGGACGGCGTGAGGAATGCTTGGTCGGGCGCGCCGACGAGGCCGCCGACCTCGAGCCAGTTGCCATCGAGGCAGATGCGGGTCTCGGGCTTGATGGTGCGAAGAAACTCGATGTCCTTATCGATCCGTCGCAGGCTGGTGCAGCCGAGATTGCCATCGGCGACATGGAATTCCCGGCTGATCAGCCCGTTGGTGACCAGGATGTCGGCGGTCTGGGATTTGTCGCCGGGCCGGATCTGGATGTTCGAAGCCTGGGTCGGCGGCTGGATCAGCCAGTCGGTGGTGGCGGGCTGCTCGGTGAAGCTTCGCACGACCTTGACCCCCGGGGTTTGCAGCAAGGTGTTCACGAGCTTGGCCCGCTTGGCGAGATCGGCAGCCACGACTTCCTTCATCTTTTCCTGGTCGAGGAGGAAGTCGGTGGGCTCGAACTTGCCGGTTTCAAAGGTCGAAACCCGGGCTTCGGAGATCCATCCGCGTAAGGGTTCCTTGCCCGGGGCGGTCGCGCCGATAGAGAAGTTGGCTGCGCCAACGCCGAGATCGGGCAGCGGGCCGACCCGGGTGCCATTGATCCAGCCGCTGCAGGTGCCGCCCTCCTTGACGATCGCTAGGTGCGTCCACGTTTCCGGCACGACCTTACCAAGTGTAACGTCGCCGGTGCCTCCGACGAGGACCTTCCAGGAGTCGTCGTTTTGGGCGATCAGGAAGCCGGTGCCGCCGTTGCCGTTTGCCAGCACGGCGTGCCAGCCGGGGTCATCTGCCTTGGTGGCGTAGGCCCAGACCTCGACCACGAAATTACTGCCGTTGGCGAGGTTCCGATTGGTGTTGTAGCAATGCTCGTCGTTTTCGAACTTGATCGACGAGTCGGACACCTGGCGCCGTGGCAGCGGGCTGCTGGTCATGATCTTCGGCGATCCCTGACGGGTGAGTTCGGGAGCACCTTTGACCTGCCCGGAGATTGTGGGAGGGGCGGCGGTGTCGCGGATGCCGCCCTGTCCCTGAAGGTTGTAGTGGGCAATCGGGTTGACCTCCGCGAACACCGGAAGCACGGCGGCAAGTTCGGAGATGATGAGGAGGAGGAGTCGGGTGGTTTTCATGAGCACAAACCTTGAATCAGCGAGTCTCCCTTGTTCCTGTTAGCCTCAGTAGGAATCAAATTTCCTATCAATAATCAGTCAGAAGAATAAGGGTCAGCAAAATCTGCAGCAGGGTGCCGGCCCCGGTTTCTGCAAAGAGAACTACGGCCAAGGCCGAGCGGCTAATTCTAAAAATGGATATTGAAACAATAAAGCAGTGGTACTGGCTTGACACGTTTACGCTCGCGATGGCCCGACAAAGCGGTGTTCAGGCAAAAGTTGAGCATCGACTTGTGCTAACAGCTGCTTGAGCTTAGGTAGTGAGTCATTCGTGGCTGCCTCACCAATGGCGGGCATCTCATCAGCCCGGGTGAATTCGGTACTACCAAACGTTGTGACGTCGGATTGGATGACATAGTCGGCCGGCTGTACGCCAATCGAATTCATGTTGACATTTTGGACGAGAAAGGTGCGGGGTAGCGTTTGCAGGGTCGAGGCAGGCCGCATTTTGGCGGTAGGCGTATCGGGTCGGTTACTGGCAAATTCTGTTTGCAGCGAAGCGGTCACACTGACCGCTATGATATAGTTGCAACCCTCCTTTACCAATACGTTCGCGGGCACGTTGTTGACAATCCCGCCATCGACCAGAGCTTGGCCGTCATGATTTATGGGCGAAGCGAGTCCCGGCAAATTAATGCTCTCCGTGATAGCGTTTACGGTATCTCCTTCACGCCGCACAACAGCCTGTCCACTTACCAAATCGACGGTGACGGACTGCACAGCAATTGCCAGTTGCTCCAACCGACTGTCTTTTAAGTAAGTCCCGAGCATCGGATCAAATTTTCCACGACGGTATTTGTTGAGCAGATACCAGCAGCCGCCATTGGGTAATTGGCGCAACAGCCAAGAAGGGGTCAAATCGTTTATAAAGCATTGAACGTTGTCGTCGGGCTCCAGGCCAGAGGCGTAGAGTGTACCCGTCATCGCGCCGGCACTGGTGCCTGCAATCATATCGACGATGATGCCCTGTTGCTCGAGGATCTTGTGATACTCGAGCTTTAGTAGAGTTGTAGGTTCTTCCGCGACCAATTCAATGGGCGTCGGGTCACCTCTTCGCTTGAACCAATCACTCAGCTATGCATTTTCATCAACAGGAATTTATCATCAGTCACGTCCATAAGCGTTTTTTTAGGTGTCGAGGTTTGGCGTCACTTTATCAGTAGATATAGTCTAGTCTGTTTCGTAAAGACGACGTTTTCGTTAGAAATCAATTCCTGGCGGTCTACCTGCGTGTTTCGATGGCCGGGTACGATTTCGCTTAAACCCATGCTGAAATTCATTGTGGGGCTTTCAAGTTATTTCGACTCATTGGAATCAAGCCATGGAAACCAACTCTTGACACCTGAACACCTTACTGTTCAATCCCGCTCGACTATTCTGCGCACCGCGTGGTGGTTGTTCCTGGCCAGCGCCGCGTTTGCGGCTCTTGGACTTGTACACGAAGTATGGCAATCGACTCAGTCGATGCCGGATCGGGGATGGAATTTCCAGATTGCGCGGATCGTCGGATTGGTCTTCCTGAATCTACTGTTTACAGCCTAACTGGCTATCATGGCTGTTTTGTATGGTTGGCGACGGATGGCAATCGCAAGTTGCTGCGGCGGTGATGACGTAGCTGCCTTGAAGGCCATACGAGACATCTGGGCAGGCAGCGGCTCGGCACACAAGCGAACTCCGTCCATTCAGAACTCTGGTCGTGCTCTACCGGAACGGTCAACATGCAACGGCTCTGCTTAAAGGCCCTAGCCAAGCGGGCTGCGGATCGCCCACGACGCCGGCTTCTTTCTGGGACCATTAGCGGGCATCACCGGCACCGCATTTAAAGAAAACGCCCGAGCCCGCTGCGCTGTGACTCTGGCAGCGGGCCGACGTACTCTTTAAGGCCATCGCCGGCGGCAAAGGTGAACAAGAACACTTTTGTGTTGTCGTCGGCGGTTAACGCAACGCTTCGTTTACCGGATGCAAGGGCCTCAAGTTCGTGGTCGTCTGGAGTCGCGACGGAGCCATACACCCCAGGTCAATGACTATTGCTCATTGATAAGGTCCGTGTAGATCTTGCGAGCATGCTCGTATGCTGACCTTGCGTCCTGCTGTTCCGATGGAGCATATGTCGCCTGCTTGGATTTCCAACACTGCTCAACACCCGCCAAACACCATCGCATGCTGTCGACTGAGCCACGTACGGGTTGATCGTTCACGATCACGTAGATGGGATTGGTATGGGCGTGGGGGAAGACGCGAATGGCGGCCCAGCTACTAGCTTGGAACGTATGCCGGAACGAGATGTCTTGAGTCAATCCATCGACTTTCAGGCTCTTCGTTGCAACCGGATAACCATTGACGATAAGTTCGGCGAGAACTTCACGCTTGCCTTCGATAAGTCCAGCCCCGTTGGCGGAAAACGTTACTTCCTCAGGCGCTTCCAATTTGACTTCGCTTCTTTCTATGCCGAGACGGGCGGTAGCGCCTGAGGCATCCTCGACCGCCACGAAATCCAGCAGATGACAAAAGCCATCGCTCACATAACTGCGACCGGTAGCAATCGCCTGGACCCACTTATCGAACGTCAGTTCATCATCCACCTGAGCGTAAACGCGCCCGACACCCACACGTTCGCCAGTCATGCAGGGGAAATCGGTTTCACCACTGACCGCAACGCGAAAGCCGCAGTTTAAAACGTGATACCACATGTTCCATTCGGCAACACGTTCGGTATTCATTGCGGAGATGAAATCAACGGCTTGAACCAGTTCGCCATCGGGTCCGGGGACCTGATGGGTAACGTCCACGATGAACTCGTTGGCACCGATTCCATCGAAAGCGGGGATGTTGAAATTGGGCAGGCCGTGATCACCATCTTTTCCAGCGGTGCTGGGAACGCGTCCAACAAAGCGGCTCAAACCGATTGACGAGTGAGCCGGGCCACAGACTGCGCCTTGTCGCTTGGCCCACCGCAATGTGTTGAGCCCCAGAGTTGGCCAATGATCTTTAGACTCTCCACCAGGATAGATTTGCTGCTTGAGATTCAGGAGATTCAAGTGACCCGACATGTGTGAACCGAAACCGGATACCTCCACGTCGTAACGTAGCGTGTATGGATACTGGGACTGCTCAGCGACTTCACCGGTGAAGAAGCGTTTCTGGTAGTCAAAGCATGGCCCCCACGTCAGGCAACATCCGACTTTTAAGTCTTCGCCCATGATGTGACGAATCATGTCACTCGGCTGGACCCCTTGCGTCGGATTCTCATAGTGCAGGCAGCCTGCGGCATGAATGTGATGATCACCGGACCACCAGCCCGCTTGCGCAGGATCGATCCAGCGGTTGACGCGGTAAACCAACTCTGTCGGTTTGTTTCCGACCTTCAACCTCTTCGTTTCGGGGATGGTTTCGGGACCTCGTGAACAAACAACGGTGTACGTATCTGGCGGGAGCGCAACCTGTTCTCTATCACCGCGATAGATATGACGCTGGAAAAAGAAATCGGGGGCGAGACGTTTTGATTGTGCTGGATAGATGCGTCCTTTCGAGTCGCGAATCAAGAACTTGCCGAAAGCCGGCTTGCCTTTAGCATCAAAAACTCGGAAGGTGACCGTGGTCGCCGGCAAACAATCGAAGTCAAAATCGAGCTTGGCCCAATCGCCTGAGCGTTGCGCGGAATAAAGGTCAATCCAATCAATGCGCATGTTTCCTGGTCGAACCAGCGGATCCAGTCGAACCCCGGCCAGCGTGCCTTCCACAAAGAATGGGACTTCATACAAATGCTCGTTGCCGGGTTCGATGATGAAATTCGTTTGCCGGTCGCCTGTAGGCTCTGGGCGATCTTTGGTCCACCAAAACAATTGCCCGATGCCGCTCGCGTCCGATTGCGCCCAGAATCGAAGCAATAGCGGTCCACCACGCGACTCGACATCGGCCCCAATGAATGGATCTTCGCCATTGGAAGTGAATTGCAGCGAACGATCTTTGGCCACAATTTCACATTGATTCAACGCTCGCCAGCCGTCGGTGTCACTGTCAAAACGCCACTCTCGAACGAGTTCACTGTCGTCGCCCGCGGCACGGCTGACCGTGAATTCCAGCAGCGCGTTCTTGCGGCCAGTGTCTCGGCTGTAGATTTGAACGATCCGATATTCCAGCTTCAATCCGCATAAGTTAGGACGCATCGGTTGTCCTTCGAAGGCGGAAATCTGCATCCAGCGAGACTCGACTTCGTTAGCGGGAGCGTGCGGCAACGGCCGAGCATTAGGACTCTCGATTAGCAGACGTTGCGTCCGCCCAGGTCGATTGAGAACTTTAACAAGAAACGTTCGCCAGCCCTGTTCGAGAAGTTCTGGGGTTGCCGAGCCTCGAGTAACTCGCGGTGGTCCCTCGACCTGAACATCAACGATTGCTAGGCAGAGCGGGTCAAGCAGTCGCTGAACCTCTCGGGTGACGTAACTATCATCATCCGATGATTTGAGCAAAGAGAGTTGCTTCAATGTGGCTTCATCCAGCGGGCTACCGACCACATCCATCGCTTCGCCAAGCCGATGAACTTGAGCCAACAATGGTTGTCGCGGTATTCTCTCCGCTAAAGTATCCGGCGTCTGTTCGGCCGATGCGATGTCCACACAGAGCAAGCTAAACAGAATCAGTTGAGCGGCTTTCATGGCACTACCTTCCGTTTGTTGCAGTTGTTGTATTGGTGGTGCGGCGGGGTTTGGTGTCGATCATTAGATCTGTGGTCGCGCGAAATCCCAGATCCTGCGTCCCCTGCCCTACGTCGGCGACTAATCTCACTTCACGCAGCCCGCTTTCGCGCATCAGAACCTCGATCACTTTGAATTCGTGTTCCGCGCCGGTGCAGTGGACCGACGAAAAGGGACTGTCGATTACGCGAATGTCAAACCAATCAGCAGCTTGCGGCGGGGCGCTGGCAATGTCGATCGCCGTTAGTCCCAGAGGAGCCGTTGTGCCGGCAGTGTTTTCAAGTTGAATGAGAAAGCGTTGCGGTCGCCCTTGCAGCAGCTCGATGCGATCGGTCCGAGAGGAAATCTTGATGCGTGACTCAGGATTCACCGAGGCCGACAGGAGAGTTAATGGTGAAAGTGCCTCGTCCAGTGCACGACGAGTCTCACTCGCCGCAAGCGCTTTCAGCGCCGCCTTGATTTCGGATGTATTGCCAAATCGTCGGACAACGTTTGCCAGACGATCTTTCGCTTCATCCAGCGATTCGTCGCGCTGACGAGCGGTCTGAATTTGCTGTTCCAAAGCATTGAACATGGCGATTCCCTGCTCAATGTAATTGATCGCCTCGTCGCGCTGTTCATCACTGGCAAAGCGGCCTCTGGACCCGATGTCGAGCACATGGGCTCGCATACGATCAGCCCAGTATTTGGCTGCCGAGGCATCAAAACGGGGCTGGCCATCAACGTGGACGTAGACAGGGCTGGTGTGGGCGATCCCAGGTCCCGTGATGGCATTAAAGTCGCCAAAGCCGAACTCGGATAGTCCATCGGTGCGATTGCTGCAACGCGCTACGATCCAACGACTTTCATTGGCCGGGATGCTGAGCTTCAACTCAGCAGAGGTCTCGTCGATCATTCGTTCGGCAATGATTTGGCCGTTAGAGACAATCTGGAATTTTCCAATGGGGTGACGCGAGATCACCTTTGCTTGGATATGCAGTGTCTCCTCAGAACCGCTCTGGATCACATCGCCAATGGACGAAGTATTAACGTCCAGAAAGATTAAAGGCCCCGATGATGTGAACGTCCGTCCGCGTCGAATGCCCTCGATCCAGCGGTCGTAAGTGAAAGAACCATCTACCTTGACATAGGCACGTGCGATGCCCAGATTGCGAGCCGGATGATCGCTGCCATTGGTCAATGGCAAACGAAATCCACAATCCAACAGCCGATAGTACATTTCCGGTTCCAATTGATCCAGTGAATCGACCAGATTGTGGATGACGTTGACCGGAACATCTTTGTTGCCTCCTGTTCCATGAGCTTCAATGCTGATACCTCCTTGAGCGCGACAATCGTCGATCGCTGTTCGATTGAGGGGATAATCTAGAGCGTCTGGTCCCGCGATAATGGATCCTGTTCCGATCGGCTGGACCAGCCAGTCGATATTCAAAAAACAGAGATGGCCATACAGGTCTTCATTGCGGTACTCTTCCCCCATCTGCAAATGGAAGCGTGAGTTGCTGAACTGCGATATCGGCCCCATCGGAGCCTGGGAAGGTTTAATAAATGCTTGATCGGCATAGCGTTGCAATAGAGTGAGGTTGTTGACCACCCGCAAGTCCTCTGCTTTCTGAACCATTGAAAGCAGCGACAGCGGCTCGTCGACATTCCAGGCATTGGTAACCCAGTGAACGTGCGTGTCGCCAGAAATCCATCCCAGAGCCGACATGTCGATCATCTGTTGGCAGGCTAATTCGACCTCTATCGTTTGACCGGCGTCGAGTCTTGTATCGATTGTCTGAGGTTCATGCTCAAATCCACGTTCCAGCGTGATCCGTGTCGCACCGGGCGGCACCTCGATCTCAAAGGTGCCGTCACTGTAGAAAAACGAATTCCTACGCCACGTTCCGATTGGCGGATAGATGATCGGTTTGTCGGTGAACGTCGACTTGTTTGAAAATTCTCCGCCGTAGCGATATACGCCGTCGCTGCACAACACGGTCACTCGGGCCGGTATGATCGCCTTTCCGTCGCGAATCGTTCCACGGACTACTGCGGCTTGTGCCACCTTGACCGGGACTTCGACACTTCGCTCCAGGTCTTCGCCAGGGGCCTTCGCCAACGGAATACTGACGTGGTTGGATACTCCAGTCGATGCATCTACCAGGACTTCACAAAGAAATGTGATCTCAGAGTCGGCTTTGATTCGCACTTCTCGTCCATTTGGCTGGACACTCAACAACAGGTCAGTCTTGCTACCGTTGCCAAGCGTAACCAGTAACGGCGTAGCAATGGAACGACAAGCAACGATGGGCGCTATTGACGTTGGCCGCAAGACAGGTGCATCGGCCCAGTCAACACTAATGCTAGGAAGCTGTTGGCGCAGTTGACTTAGCGTTTTCAAACGTTGCTCTCGCAGATCTTCCAGTGAAATTGCTTTCGGGTCGTTGTGCAGAAAGCGATGTTCTTCAGTAGCCTGCGAGATCAATTGTTCGGTCATAGCACTGGGCCATTGAGCGATCAGGGAGGTAAAAAGCTGGAAATACTGGCCCGCTTCCTCCGTCTCAACCGATGACTTGGCAGGCGATTCGCGACGCTCCGCCTGAGCATGCGTGTGGCCTTCGTGAGCGGCCAGAATATCGCATCGCGCCGCTTGAATGGCCAGCGTGACCATGAACACAGGGATGCTAATGAGCGATAAGCCCAGCTTCTGAAATGACGTGTTACTCAGCATTGGCTATCTCCCGTTTGCGCAGCCAGTATTCGCGTGCATCGACATGCCAGCGCATCACTTGCTGATGCTGCTGAAGATCACTCACGTTCGCGTTAATTCGCTCGATACGGTCATTCACCCAGTCGAGAAAGAACTCTGTCGAACGACGGCTAACTCGTTCCTCGGCCGCATCGTCTTCGATATACCACGGGGCGGTTGAGGCAAAGCGGAATGTCTCTTCGACATCAGCGATTGCACGGAGCAACATCCAACCCGGCTCTTTTACTTCGAGCGTAGCGCTTAGATGCTGTTCGGTTTGCTGCTGATCGCAGGGAATCTGCTTCACGACAGCACCGTTGAAAATCACTTCCACCATCGACACGGCGTCGTTGGTCGCCAAGTCGATTTGTAACGAAATGTTCAGCGAGTCTTTGTCAATTTTCATGGTCGTCCCCGGCCATAAGTCGTTGGCCGTGGCCCGCAGTAAAGGTCCGTTGGTGACAAAGCAACGCCCAGCACGCAGTGCCGCGAACCAATTGTCACGGGTGAACTTGTTTTGCTCGAGTTGCACATAGACACGATTATACCCCACTGGATTGGGCAGTACGCCCGAAGCGCTTCCGGCGGATGGTGGAATGTGGATGCCGCAGTTGAGAATGTGGTAATAGATTTCTTGGGTCCAGTATCCATTGCCGTGTGGATCGGGCAAACGCTGCGAGTCGCGCGGTCGTCCCCAGGCTTCGTTGGTTAACATCTCGGATCGGCACATATGATTGTTGGCGATTCCAATCGAACTCATCCGACCAGTCGCCAGCCATGTCGGCACATCCCACCAAAATGGTTTCTCGATATCGATCCAAACGTTTTCGTTTTGTTGGCTTGCTTGCTCGACAAAATGCATCGGCGACGGAAACTCGCGGGACTGCACCGATAGATCTAAAGGCTTGCGTAGTCCGAAATATAATAATGCACCTGCTTCCCGTTCGTCCTCGCCCGCTTGCGTGCAATAGATTCGACCGTCACCAAAACGGAATTCCGTGTGATCAACTTGGGTTGCGTTGGGTGCAGGCGTATTCCACCAACCGATCACTGGAGCGAACCGCAAGTCCTCGGCGAGCATCAAAGCTTTAATTTGCTCGACCGGTCGGTGCACATGCAGATCACCGCTGAGCCAGCCTTCGGCGCTCAAGTCGGCAATTCGGTGAAGGGTAACAACGACCCGACAAGGCTTCTCTGGTTCAACCTCTACTTTGCCAGATGCCCTCGCAAATTCCGGCCCACGCTCAATCACCCACGTGTACGTTCCCGCAGTCAACGGAACTGACGCTCGGCCGTCGCACACGAAATGATCGGTCCAGTACGGGTAATCCTCTACGGCGACTGACTGGCCCTCGGCGTCGGTCAAATGGATTCGGCAAGGCAGGGCTAATCGGTGCCGGTCGCGGACATCGAATTGCAGACTGCCAATATCCTCAGCGTCCACGTCAGCCAAGCTCAGCAATCCGATTGCCGCGTATAGTACGAGCCATTTCGTGCGGGTACGCAGGATGGAAATCATAAGAGAACGCTCACTGGTTTTTCCTGTTGGTTATCATCGTGAATGTCAATGCGATTATTCTCTGGTTCGAGCTTCGAAGTGTTTTAGGCGAACGGTTCTCCCGTTGGCGGCGTTGGCTGCTCGAAGCAATGCTGCTAACAAAGGATGCTCTTTAAATACGGTTCCTAGGCAAACCGGATGGCCAAGTTGCTAAGTCCAGGTGTCAAGTTTCATGCCAAGCTCAGCAACTTTCCATGGGGTGCCAATCAGCGAGATTGCCGGTCACGGGAGCAGGATCGCAACCATCGAGGAACAAGCCACTGAGAACGCGGCTGTTGTAAAGACCGATTTGCGCCGTGCGTCATTGACTAATTGTGTACCGAACGGTATACTGATGAATCATAGTCGTACTGATCGTTACGTAAAGTGGCTGAGTGTGTTTTCCCATTTTGAACTGCTGGTGTTGCGAATGAGACTTGTGCACTGCGTATTGCTGAGCGTTTTTTGTCTATTTAATTCCAATGCCTTGGGGCAAATCGCGAAACAAGATTATCTTCAGTTTGACATGCAGGGGCTCGATGGTCAACTTTATGTTCTTTCTCAAAACGACACGCGCGTCTGCAGAGCGTTCGTTTTCCTGTCGACATCCTGTCCAATTTCCAACTCGTACCTTCCTGAACTCAACCGTCTAGCGGGGGCATTGCCCCGCGGTGTCGAGTTGTACGGCGTGATGTCTGATCCCAATACGACACGGGAAAGCGCTTTAAAGCATTTCACCGAATATCAGGCGGCATTTCCCGTCCTGTTTGATGGATCACAGTTGATGCGTTTGTCGCTTCAGCCGACGCATGTTCCCGAAGCCTTCGTTTTGGACTCGTCGGGTGGCTTGGTGTATCGCGGCGCGATCGACAACGCCTACGAATCGATCGGGCGAAGGCGAGTTAATGTTGAAGAGCGGTTTCTTGCTGACGCAATTGCCGCAGTGGCTGCTGGACGAAAACCGTTGCTCAGCCAAACCAAGCCGGTCGGCTGTGTTCTGCCTCCCGAACGAACGAATCGACCAGGTGCTGAAGTCACCTACGCCCGAGACATCGCCCCGATCTTGCAACAACGCTGCGAAACCTGCCATCGCCCCGGACAAGTCGCTCCGTTCTCGCTATCCAGCTATGTGGATGCACAAGCTCATGCCGACATGATTGTCGAGGTCACACAACGTCGACTAATGCCGCCCTGGATCCCTGGCCCGCAGGCGGCACACCGATTTATCGGCCAGCGGAGACTTAGCGATCGCGAATTGGAATTGCTGGCCCAGTGGGTCGAAGAGGGGTGTGTTTTGGGGGACAAAGCTGATCTGCCACCGCGTCCGAGGTTTGTCGAAGGTTGGCAATTGGGAGTCCCCGATCTTGTGGTCCAGATGCAGGAGCCTTTTGCGGTGCCGGCGGGTGGCCCGGATCTGCTGCAGAATTTCGTGCTCCCGATCGAAATTCCCGAGGATAAGTTGGTGGCCGCGGTCGAATTTCATCCTGGCAACAAACGCGTCGTGCATCACGCGGTATTGTTTCTTGACGACAAAGGCCAAGCGAGAAAGCTCGATGCGGCGACACCAGAGCCCGGCTATGGCAACTTTGGCGGGCCTGGTTTTCTACCAAGCGGGGCGCTCGGTGGTTGGTCCGTCGGAAACACGGCGAGGCGGTTGCCAAACGATATGGGGCGTTACCTCAAAAAAGACAGCGATCTTGTGGTACAAGTCCACTACCACCCGACTGGCAAGCCTGAAGTTGATCAATCCGAAGTCGGACTCTATTTTGTCGATAAACCGCTCGAGAAATCGCTACAGGAACCTGCGAAGCTAGTCGGGAGTATCTGGATGGCGAATTATGAGATGGACATCCCAGCGGGTGAGGCCAACTATCGACGTTCTACCTCCTATACCTTGCCCAAAGATGTGATCATGGTCGGAATTGTTCCTCATATGCATCTGCTCGGCAAGTCGATGCGAGTGACGGCGCTGCAGCCGAATGAGGTCAATGAGGAAGTGCTGATCGATATTCCGCAGTGGGATTACAACTGGCAGGATGAGTACTACTATGAGCAGCCGATACGTTTGCAAGCTGGTACCAAGTTGGTTGTTGAAGCCGTTTTTGATAACTCCTCGGACAACCCCTCAAACCCGTCATCACCACCCCAGCGAGTGTCTTGGGGTGAAGAGACCACCGATGAAATGCTGTTCTGTTTCTTTTTAATCACCGCTGAACGAACCGAGGATCTCATTCACACAATCATCGACAACTTGGGGCATGACCTCAAACAAAATCGCAAGAATGTGGAGCAAACACAATGAGTGCACGTAGTGAGGCGGCAGCCAAAACACGTGAGCGATTGTTGGATGCAGCGCTCACCATCTTCGCTCAACGAGGCTATGCTGCGACGGGCATTCGGGAGATCCTGAAATCGGCCGGGGTGACGCAACCGACGCTATATCACCACTTTGCGGACAAGGCGGCACTGCTGCAGGCACTGATCGAACAGCATTACGGCGAGAGCCAGCGGCGAATGGCCGAGGTTCTCGTCGGCGAACCGAGCGTTGCGGGAAAGCTGTTGATCTTCGTGATGTCTTCTTTCGAGCATTGTTGCAGCGATCCGCGTGTCCCGCGACTGATGTTTCAAACTTACATGGGAGCCACCGTACCAGAGATCGACGGAGTTTTGGACAAACTGACCGAGAAGCGATTTCGGTTGGTCGTGCAGCTAATGGAGCAGGGTGTTCGGACTCAAGAACTACAGAAATCCGATCCGGAATTCCTGGCTCTCTCTTTTTGCAGCATGGTGGATCAGCCCCTGAACTTGTTCTCACGCAAGTCTCGTCCCAAGCGATACCTAACGCGCCAACTGGCTCATGCTATAGTCGAGTTATTTCTTAATGGTGCGGCGAACAAAGTTTGAACCGAGGTCAATTACACCTTAGAGGCTTCACGCTGAAAAATCCCACGAATGTATTTCGCCATCGGTCAATTCAACCGATTGGAACAGTGCGGTGCGCATCCCGACGTTACCACGCATGTCATTTAGTTGGATACGAATCTATAAATTATGTACTGTCTAGAGCTTCTGTCGGGAGATCTCCAACTTTCCGATAAGTGGCACGGACGAATCCTGCTCTTGCAATACCTGACAACACGCACGCCTCGATTTCCCTCCCAGGAGCCGCCATCGGCACGTACAGTTACGGCTGAGGCGGCACCAGAGGGAACGCGACGCTGATTCCTGCGGCTCCGCGCGACGGCACCAACAGCTTCACACTCAACTGGGGCAGCAAACGATCGCCGACTATGGAGCCGGCACATAGCGTTAACACCATGCATACGAAAGCTGCATCGATGAACCGGTTCTCCACTACGAACCCTCAGACACCGAAACGCTTTACTATCATCGCATCCAAAAGCACAGCGAAAGGAAATAGATCAATGACTCGTTCACGAGGTCTTATCTTCCGGCACTGAATCGGAATGAGTTGGCATGAGAATAGACGAATCGATTCCTTCGCGTTGGCTTCTGTTAGGCTGCCATAAGCACGACTTGCCGATCCCGAAGGGCTCACGGACATTCGCCGAAAACAAGCGTAGCGTTAGTTTTGGGCGAATGTTACCTCAATGGTGCTTATCGCGAGAACTTGCAGACACCGCCCACGTATGTCGCATCGACTTTTACAAACCGCAACTGCTCGGCGTCTACCTCGCGAGGATCGTCTGACAGGATGACAAAGTCGGCGAATTTTCCCGCAGCCAAGGTTCCCAGGTCGGCTTCGGCAAAGCAAGCGTATGCGCTGCCTAACGTCCAGATGCGGATCGCTTCTTCGACGGTAACCCGCTGGCGAGCCCCGTAGACTTTACCCTCAGCACTTTTCCGCGTCACCATGCTTTGGATCCGCAGCATCGGATCGGCCCCGCTGACCGGCGAATCGCTGTTACCAGCTACCCAAATACCCGCCTCCGTGGCTGACTTGTTGGGATGCATATAGTCCCATCTTTGCTCTCCGTAAACTTCCATTTTGTCACCGTGGTCCCACACGTATGAATGGGGTGCCAAAATGACTCCCAGCGTTTTGATGCGCGGCAATAAATGATCAGGACAAACGCTCGCATGTTCAATGCGATGCCGATGATCCGCGCGGGGCGACTTTGCCAACGCCTGCTCAAACGCATTTAGCACCATTTCAATTTCCCGATCGCCGTTGGCATGGACGCAAGCTTGAAAGCCCGCTTCGTGAATTCGGCTGACGCGATCGTTCAGATTCGATTGTGAACGAGCCGGCGGGATGCCAAAGTAATTGGGACGCCCGACGTATGGTTCACTAAGCCAGCATGTTTGCCCCGATAGCGAGTTGCCATGAAATAATTTGATCGCTCCGACTCGCAACCAGCTGTCATCAGCATTCACTCGTTTTGCCAGTTCCGTTAGGTCAGTCACCGATTTGTGCATGATGTAAATTCGCAACTTTTTCTGTTGCGCCTGGGCGAGCAGGTATTTTTCCACCGTGGAAGTGCTGGTCCCGGCGTGTTGGATGGCGGTAACGCCTTTTGCCAGATAATCGTCAAAACATGCTTGGATGCCCTGCACCCATTGCTCGGTGGTCGCCAAGGGATCATCGGGGCCGGCACTCGTCACCATTGACTTGGCCGACTCCCGTAGCACACCGTTGGGAACACCATCGGCGTCTCGATCGAAGCCTCCGCCTGGCGGGTCCTGCGTGCCCGCTGTTACCCTGGCTAGTTTCAAAGCCAACGAATTGACCGCAGCCACATGTCCGCTGGAGTGCGAAATGTAAACCGGATGTTCGGTGGAAACTAAGTCTAAATCATGCCGGGTGGGGTGACGCCCCAATTTCGTATCTTGGTAACTGCCGCCTCGCACCCACTGGCCCGGCGGAGTCACCGCCGCCTTCGCCGCAAGCGCGGCAATCAATGCTTCCATGGTTGGCGTTGCGGCGGGACTGCAATCAATCTTTCCCAGCGGCGAGAGGGGATCGTACTTAGGACTGGGGTGCATGTGCGCATCATGAAAACCAGGTACTATCGTCCTCCCGCCAACGTCCAGGATTTGCGTCTCTCCGCCCACCCAGCGGCGAAGCTCAGCAGTGGTGCCAACCGCCACGATCCGCTCATTGCGAACCGCCATAGCCTCAGCTGTGGGAATCGCTTCGTCGACCGTAAGGATATTGGCATTGATGACCACCAAATCAGCCGCCGGCTCCTCAGTGGTAGCTTGCGGAGAAGCCGCAAAGGCAAGTGACTCAAGAATAATTCTGCCCGTTCCGACATGCAGAACCGCCACCGTACCAAGAACAAGACGAACAAACTGACGGCGATTCATTAGGTGTATGAGCAAGGCTGGAGGAGTTATAGCAGGTGAAATGTTATGCTACGCCCAGGCAGAGAGTACCGTCAACGAAGGCATCTCCCTGGCCGCGGAAATTCATCAAATGCTAACAACAACTTCAGCAGCCTTAACCCTGCGGGGGTGCTGCGAAGCAATACAAGTGGTCGACCGTGCGTAAGTAGAACCGGCCATTGGCAACGCTGGGGCTTGACCAGACCTGTTCATCCACTCGGTTACTATGCAACAATTTATAATCATTACCTCCCGCCAACACGTGCGTTGTTCCGCTGGAGTCCACGCAGTAGACCCGCCCGGCGGAGGTTAACGGCGACGCCCAAAACGACCGTGCCCCGCGGATACGTGTGCGATAAACCAGCTCGCCCGTGGCCGCGTCGATGCAGTGGACTTGCCCGCTCTGGCGTTCCAAAAAGTATAAACGTCCATCACAAATCGCCGCGGATGCCATTTGAATACTCGAGTCGGCCGTCTTCCAAACGATGTGCTCACTGGAAGCGGCTCCCGCTGCCAGACTGATATCCCCGGAACCTCCCGCTTTGACGGCAAACAGAAAACCGCCACCATCATCATCACCTCCTCGTGCTCGCAATTCAGTCCCGACGAAAAGACGATCACCGATCGCGACCGGAGTGGCACTGCTGCGTCCTTTCTCCATGTCCAGCTGCCATAATAGCTCTCCGGTCTCTGGATCATAAGAACGATAGAACAGGCCTCCTACAATCAACTCATTGCGCAGGCTATTTTGCCAGATGATCGGAGAGCTGTATTGAGACTTTTCAGCTCGATTGACCCGCCAAACTTCATCTCCCGTCTTTGCATCGAGTGCCACGAGGAATGATTGTTGATCATTATCAATTTGAAGAAACAACTTGCCAGCGAACAGCACTGGGGAACTCGACGTGCCCCAGCCGGCTCGCATGGAATAAGAACCAAGGTCCCTTGACCACAACTGATTGCCTTGCATGTCAAAGCAGAAAACACCCGTCATACCAAAGTAAGCGTACACCCGCTCGCCATCGGTCACCGGAGTTTCGGTGGCGTACGTATTGGAGCTGTGCCGCGGCAGCGGTGGTTGCCGCTCGTCCGCGACCGATTGCCAGCGGAGCGCGCCAGTCGTGGCATCGAGACAAATGACTTGATATCGGTAAACGGTTTTCGTTAAATCGTCGCGCCGCGTACCCCCGCCGCCGCGATATTCCACCGGCTTGGTGGCTGCTGCTGCTTCCTGTTGGTCATCGACCAGAGGCACTGCAGCGGTCAGGAAAACTGCATCGCCCCAGATGATCGGTGACGACCAACCCTCACCCGCAACGGCGACTTTCCAAAGCAAGTTCTCCGTTGACTCGTCGCTGACGTTCCACTGCGCGGGACATGCCGTGGCGGCAATTCCGGTCGAGTCGCTTCCGCGAAACTGAGACCAATCCTCAGCACTTGCCAGCGCACTCAATAAGCTCGCCACCATCCACGTGCCACCAAAAACATGCCTGTTCGCCAACGCCATCAGCTTGCTCCTCGCAAGGAAACTTCGAATATTCCAAAACCCGGACTGTGCTTTCAGTTTACACCACCGGAAAGCGACCCTTGCCGGTTGGCCTATCACTAGGGGGGTGTGTTGCTATTGCCGTCGTCAGGGCGGGCGAATATCATAGAAATATGAAATCTCTGATCATCTTGATCACGACCGTCAGTTTGCTGCTGTGCCCCCTGCGATGCACTTGGGCAAGTGGCTGCGCGGATGCCGGTTGCCAACAGTCGCCCCCAGCAGTCAACACGGCGGATGGCTGCTGCCCCCAGGCGGAGAGTGATCTGCCATCCGCGGAGGCTCCTGTTGCCTGCGACAGGGTTGCTGTTGATGGTGTCGAAGACGCTTGCTCCGCAGGGGTGGGGCAAAGTCATTCCGACTGCCCCAGTGACTCGGCCTGCCAGTGTAAGGCATGTATTTGCCAAGGCGCACTGCTCGAATCGGCCGCACCCTTGGTCCATGTCGCGACGATGTTTTCCGGGTGGTTCACGGTCGACTTCGAAGCCACCTCGGCAGGTACGTGCAACACAAGTTCCTACGCTCAGTTTCAACGCTTATCTGACCAGCAATTCTCCAGCGGTCGCGCTCACAGGATCGCCATGCGATCGCTGTTGATTTGATGCGAACTTCTGCTCGGTCACTCGACTGAGAAGCCATCCACCGCAGCGACGGGACGTTGGTCCCGCGCTCGCGAATGTCTCGGCAAAATTCGTGGCAAGAGTCATCCACGCCAGGGATTTGAAGTTCTATCAAATTTAAATCGACACCTCATACTCGGGGAAATGCGATGCTGTTAGAGAATGCAGGCAATAGGCTCGCTCAGGAAGCACCCACCGCAGGCGACATTCCAGCAAGCAATCGTCGCGCGAAAACCCTCGCGGGACAATTTAGCAGCCTATTCAGTGGTCTGGGGCCATTGCTCGTGCTGTTGGGATTTGCGGGAATTTTCTATTATGGTCATTCGAGCGACTGGCAGGTTCCCAAGTTCGCTACTTTGGTCGGCACCGCGACGGTCGCCAATGATGATTGGTGTTCCGATCATGCCGTGCCGGAATCTCGCTGCGTTAATTGTCAGCCGGAACTGGCACCTCCGGCGGAGGACTTTGGCTGGTGTCAGGCCCACGGGATACACAATTGCGTGCTCGATTATCCACAGTTGGCACAAGTCAAGCAGCAATCAGCGGCAACACAGTTAGTATTAGATCGCCTATCATCAGATCGCCAACAGGCAGAGCTTGCCTTGGCGGTCGCACCGCGGCGAGAAAACAACAGCCTCTGCACGCTGTACCGATCTCGCATTCAGTTTGCTTCCGTTGAGGCAGTTCAGCAGGCTGGGGTCGATATCGACTTGGTAGCGCGGGACGCAATCATTGAATCGGTCTCCGGCAACGGTGAAATCGTTTACGATCCGACTCGCAAAAGCAGTGTTTCAGCGCGAGTGCCGGGCAACGTCTGGTCGGTCGAAAGAAATATTGGCGATACCGTGCGTCACGGCGAAATTCTCGCACTCATCGACGCGACGGCGGTGGGAACGCTGAAGTCGAACTTACTCCGAGCGCTGGCGGAAGAACGTTTGCAGCGGCGCAACGTGGCGAGGCTAAAAGATGCAATCGGTGCGGTCGCCGGCGCACGAGTTCTCGAAGCCGAAGCGGCCCTCTCTAAGTCACAGGCTGATGTTCTCAACGCCGAACAGGCATTACTCAACCTGGGGCTTGCGGTGGATACTGAGCCGCTCGGCGAGTTGTCGCCAGCCGCTGCCATGCGGGCGCTGCGTTTACTTGGCATCCCACCAGCCTCCCACTCCAAGCTGAACAGCGAAAACATCACGTCGAATCTACTACCGATTTTCGCCCCCATGGATGGCACGATCATTAGTCGCGAAGTCAGCATGGGCGAGTTGGTTGATTCCTCAAAGAAGCTTTTCGAGATCGCCGACACCAAACGCATGTGGTTGAAACTAAGTGTCCCGCTGGAGCAGGTCGAACGATTGGCAATCGGTCAGAAAATACGCTTTACACCCGATGGTAGCGAACGGACCATTGAGGGGCAACTCGATTGGATCAGCACGGGAGCCAATCAAAAAACGCGGATGATCGAGGTGCGCGCCGCGCTGGAAAATCCCCACGGTAGCCTGCGTGATCAAACCTTTGGTGCCGGGCAAGTCGTCCTTCGCGAGTCAACCGACGCGATTGTGATTCCGAGCGCAGCGGCGCACTGGGAAGGTTGCTGCCAAGTCGTGTTTGTCCGCGATAAAAATTACTTTGGCGGCAAGGATAGCCCCAAATTGTTTCACGTTCGCTCGGTCCGCTTGGGGGCGACTCATCAAGGCAACACCGAAGTCATCGCCGGGTTGCTGCCGGGCGAAGTGGTAGCGGTCAGCGGCAGCAACGTGTTGCGTGCTCAACTGCTGAAAAACGGCCTGGGGGCCGGCTGCTGTGTTGAGGAATAGGATGCCGGCACCATGTTAAATTGGCTAATCGACATCTCGTTGCGGCATCGCGCTGCGGTGATCGTCATCACGCTGGTGTTGGCTATCGTCGGTGGTGTTTCCCTGCGGCAGCTCGACATCGATGCCTTCCCAGATACGACGCCGGTCCAAGTGCAAATCAACACAAATGCACCGGCGCTCTCATCCGAGGAAGTCGAGCGGCAAATTACGTACCCTGTTGAGCAATCCATCAGCGGCCTGCCGGGATTGCAAGTCATGCGCTCGATTTCGAAGTTCGGGCTTTCGCAAGTCGTCGTGCTGTTTGAGGATGGCATCGATATCTACTTTGCCCGACAGCTAATCAACGAGCGGTTGAGCACTGTGGAGTTACCCGCGGGGATCGAGCGTCCGCAGATGGGCCCAGTCTCGACCGGACTGGGTGAAGTCTTTCATTACGTGCTGACATATGAGGGCGTTGATTTTTCCAAAATTTCCGCTGCGGAACGGATTGCTCGGTTAACAGAATTGCGGACCGTCCACGACTGGGTGGTAAAACCACAACTGCGGTCTGTCCCTGGCGTGGCCGAGATTAACAGCTGGGGCGGTTATGAGAAACAGTATCAAGTTCGCTTGGACCCCGATCTGTTAATCAAGCACGATCTAACTTATGAACAAGTCGCCGAGGCGATTCAAGCCAATAACCAAAATGTTGGTGGCGGATCGATCGTTGCGGGCAGCGAACTGTTGTTGGTGCACGGCGTGGGCCGCACTGTCAACATTCCACAGATTGAAGAAATTGTGATCACGGCAAAAGATGGCGTGCCAATTCGGGTGCGTGATGTTGCCGCGGTGCAGTTGGGGCATGAAATTCGTCGCGGCACGGTGACAGCCAACGGTCGCGGAGAGGCCGTCTTGGGGCTGGGCTTCATGCTGATGGGAGAAAACAGCCATGAAGTGACTTGGGCCCTGAAAAACAAGCTGCAACAAATTGAGGATTCGCTGCCAGCCGGCATGACCATGCAAACGGTTTACGATCGCACTGAACTGGTGGACCACGTGATTCACACGGTGCAAAAAAACTTGTTTGAGGGCGGCTTACTTGTCATCGCCGTGCTGTTTATTTTTCTCGGCAACCTCCGAGCCGGCCTGATTGTGGCGCTGGCGATCCCACTCTCGATGCTGTTTGCCTTCGCGGGCATGCTTCGCTTTGGGATCGCGGCCAGCCTGTTGAGTTTAGGGGCGATCGATTTCGGGCTGGTTGTCGATAGTTCGGTCGTCATGATTGAAAACTGTGTGCGGCACTTGTCGCATCGCAGTGACGGCCGCAGTCGATTGGAAATCATTCGCGACGCGGCTGTGGAAGTTCGCAAACCGACCATGTTTGGCGAGCTGATCATCATGATCGTGTATTTGCCAATTTTAACTTTGGAGGGTGTGGAAGGAAAACTATTTCGCCCCATGGCGTTAACTGTGATTATGGCGTTGGCCGGCTCGATGGTCTTATCGCTGACGTTGATGCCGGTGTTAGCCAGTTTAACGCTTCCCAAGGGGATTCACGAGAAAGAGCCGTGGCTGCTGAGATTCCTCAAGGGTCTTTATGCGCCCATCTTGCGATTCACCATGAATCACCGATTGTTCATCCTCGGATCGGCAATTTTATTACTGGTGTCGGTATTCGGTTTGATTGCGCCAAACTTAGGTAGCGAGTTTGTGCCGCGACTGTCCGAGGGAGCAATCACGCTGAATGTGGTGCGACTGGCGGGGACCGATTTAGAGGAATCGATTCGCTACAACACGCAAATCGAAAAGGTATTGTTAGAAAATTTTCCGGATGAAATTGCCCATGTTTGGAGTCGCGTGGGTACAGCCGAGGTGGCCACTGATCCAATGGGTACTGAATTAACGGACCTGTTCCTCACTTTACACCCGAGGGAGGAATGGCAACGTGCCACAACGCAAGAGGCATTGACTGACTTGGTGCAGCGCGAGCTCCGCGATTTGCTGGGTCCGCGGTTGGCTTTTTCCCAGCCGATCGAGATGCGGATGAATGAGATGATCTCGGGAGTCCGCGCCGATGTGGCGGCCATACTCTATGGTGATGATTTAGATTTAATGGTGGAAAAAGCGAACGCAATTGCTGGCGTGCTGGAATCGATTCCGGGAGCGAGCGATGTGCGAGTGGAACAGTTAACGGGGCAGCCCGTATTGCAAATTCGCATCAAGCAAGACGAGATTGCCCGCTATGGTGTCGCCGCTTCGCAGATCATGAACTTAGTTGAGTCGCTGGGGAGTCGTCACGTGGGCGAGGTGTATGAGGGGCAATTGCGATTCCCGCTAATCATTCGTTTGCCGGAAAGTGTGCGCGGCAGTCCCGAAGCGATTGGCAACATGTTGGTCGCCACGGCCTCTGGCCAACAGATTCCATTGAACCGATTGGTCACCATCGAGCGGGTGAGCGAGCCTAACACAATCAAGCGTGAATGGTACCAACGTCGGATCACGATTGAAGCGAACGTCCGCGGGCGAGACATGGGAAGTTTTGTTAGCGAGGCGCAGCGGAGCGTGCGAGACCAAGTCAGCCTGCCAGCCGGACGTTATCGAGTTGAGTGGGGTGGGCAGTTTGAGCATCTGCAGCGAGCGCAAACGCGGCTGATGATTGTGGTGCCGATTGCGTTACTCTTGATTTTCGGGCTGCTCTATCTGACTTATCGCAACTGGCTTGATTCGCTGCGAGTCTTTACCGGAGTTCCCTTTGCCTGGATTGGCGGGGTGATCGCGCTTTGGATTCGCGATATGCCATTTTCGATATCCGCGGCGATCGGGTTTATCGCACTTTCAGGTGTCGCCGTCTTGGATGACATGTTGCTGGTTTCGACCATTCGCCAGCTTCGTCAGCGGGGACGCTCGCTCGATGCAGCCGTGGAAGAAGCGGCCATGACACGGCTGCGTCCGATTTTAATGACGACGTTGGTTGCCAGCCTGGGGTTTGTGCCGATGGCATTCAGCACCGGGATGGGGACCGAAGTGCAACGTCCGTTGGCAACGGTCGTGATCGGTGGCGTCTGCAGCGCGATGATCATGAGCCTGTTGGTCTTGCGCGTTTTATATGTCGTATTCAACTCGCCCAAAGAGCGAGCCGAGTCCGCAGAGGCCGCCTGCCTTACTAATGATCTTGTGGTTACCGAAGTCGCCGCTGAGCAACGTTCAGGGGTGACTTCATGATTTTTTCCGCTTAGTCGGTATTGCCGACGGGAGTTTTCTGATGAAATTGCGATCGAGTGTATCCATTATGTTCGCGGGGCTGTTTGCCGCGGCAACCTTGACCTTTACGGGCTGCTCTGACAGTGCCACAGTGACGCCGGTGGCGGAGGATGCGGAATCGGCAGAGCCGGCAGGTGACGAGCATGCAGCGGGCTCGCATCAGCATGGCGCCTGGTGGTGTGGCGAGCATGGTGTGCCGGAAGAAGAGTGTGCGCGGTGCGACAAATCGCTAGTGGCGAAATTCAAAGCGGCCGGTGATTGGTGTGAACAAGACAATCGCCCTGATTCCCAGTGCTTCGTCTGCCATCCGGAGAACTTTGAGAAGTTCGCTTCGTTGTATGAAGCGAAATACGGTGAACGCCCCGAGATGCCAGTGGAATAAATGATGCAATGGGAGTGGCTGGTCTCCGGCGGACTACATCAGCTGCCACCGCTGCTAACGTCTGCGGGTTGAATACCGGGAGGGCCACCGCCTGAGGAGGGCGGTTGACCTCCTGAGTTTGCTCCTCCGCCGCTCATCCCCGGGGCACCGCTCATTCCCGGCATACCGCTCATGCCGGGCATACCGGGAGTGCCCGGTCCGTTGTTACCAGCCATGCCGGGTTGGCCCATGGGAGGCAACATGGGCATCACCATGCCGATCAGTTGGTCAATAATTTTATTGAACTCTTCTTGGCTTTCAGCATTCTCAACGCTCGCTAAAATCGGCCCCGCCAAGAGCGCAATGGTGGTCGAGCTGTTGGCTTGGCCGGCAGCCGACACGATCTGTTGCCGCGCTTCGCTGATCATCTCCGCCCAGCTGTTAGCCATTTCTTCTGGCACCCAGCGGCCTTCGACTTTGACGAACACGACCGGTTGCGATTGCCCGCCGGGGGCAGGCATCATCACCGTGGCACGATCTTGACCGTCCATTTGAATCGCGGTCGGGTCGAGGTCGACGAGCGGGCTGAGCGGATTGGCTTCAGCGGGCAACATTTTCAGCAGTTGGGCTAGGTGGGGCCCCATCGTTTCACTTTTTGTCGCCACAATTTCAGCCAACGGTTGCGACAACATATTTTCGATGGAGAAGACTTCTTGGTCGCTGAGCTCGAGGATCAAACCGACCACCGGGTCGTAAGCTTGGCGAACGTTATCAAGTATCTCAGGCGGAACCATCGCCAAGTTTGGATAGCCAAACACGAACGACTTTTGTTTGTGCAGGGTTCTACCGAGCTGCGTTCCCAACCGCTGAATGACGGCGTGCGACTGCGCGTCGGAGGACTCCGCGGAGTATTTCAGGAGTTCGTCGAGGTCCTGTTGATAGCTGGCCGGCATGGCGTCCCAGAGGGCGCGAATGTGGCCCACATTTAACTGAGTGGCGACATGCGTTAGGCTTTCATAAAGGTCGCTGCCGAGTGGCGGAGGGGACTGATAGGGGGCACTTGGTTTGACCGCCAGCGAAGTTGGCATCGCAGAATCACCTTTGCGAAGCTCGTTCAATCGCCGCTCGCGAATCTCATTTTTGCGGGCCGCCAATTCGTCGGCCAACAGTCGCGAGGTGGCGTTCAGCTGGTCCTTGCGAATTGCGATGCGTTTGCCGTCGTTGCGACGCAGCACCACCATGTCGCCCCACATGCCCAGGAAACCAGCATCGATGGTGGCCGTGCCCTGCAAATTCGTCCACTCCTCACCGCGAGCTTGGTTGCCGCCGAGCGACAGCCCTGGCAACAGCACCGCCATCACCAGGCAAGCTCGCTGGACACAAGCCGCTGCGTGATGATGCGTTGAGGAAAAAAACCGATTGGCAGTCCAAAGCATCCTGGTCATCGTAAGCAAACGCAATTGAGGAAAAACTGAGGAGAAATGGCGGGCGAGCGAAGGGCTGTCCCGCTCCACTACCCATTGTAACGTGAACTCATTGTAACGTCCCCGATCGACAGATTAAATGCTTTGCTTTTTGCTTCACGCGGCAAACCCTGCTACCTTTGGCGTTGCCGAGCCGAGCGACTGCTGGGCGTGCAACTTAGGCGGCCACTGCAAGGAGAACCGCGTTGTCTGATGGAAAACAGGAGAATCCTGCGAACGGCGAACAGGCCGGCGAAGAAAAAGCGGGTGCGGAAAAATCCCGCACTCAACCCCCGCGGGATGCCGAGGTTGCCGTCCCCAACTCGGACGACATCGCCGAGCTGCGAGCGCTGAACTACAACGCCACTCTGCTGGAGCGAATTGATATCCACGAAGATTTGGCCCGGTTTCGTATTTTGCCGGACGCCGGAGTGCCAAAATTTGCGGCGGGACAATACGTGGCCTTGGGGCTGGGGTATTGGGAACCCCGCCTACCGGGCACGCAGGGAGAAGAATTAGCAGCCAAGAAATCGTGGTCCCTGGTGCGACGTGCTTACTCGATCTCTTGCAGCCTGATCGATGACGCGGCCAAGCTGTTGCCATGCGATCGGAGCAACTACCTAGAGTTTTACGTCACGCTGATTCGCGAATCGTCCGCTCAACCGCCCGCACTGACTCCACGATTGTTTCGGTTGCAACCGGGCAAACGGTTGTTCGTCCAGCCGCGAGTTGTCGGCAATTATCGACTGCAAGGGGTTGGCCCGCGAGATGCAGTGTTCATGTTGGGAACCGGCACTGGCGAGGCGCCCCATAACGCGATGGCTGCTGAACTGCTGGCCGCCGGACATCGCGGACCAATCGTGGTCGCCACTTGCGTGCGGCTGCAAAAAGATCTCGGTTATCGAAAAGCTCACCAGACGCTGATGGCAAGGTACGACAATTATCGTTACCTTTGGTACACCACTCGGGAAACTCGAAATTTGGACGCCACTGCGGCCGACTATGTGGGGCTGGAGCGTTTGCAACAGGTCTACAGCAGTGGGCGTTTGGCAGCAGAAGCCGGGTTTCCGATTCGCCCCCAGGACACTCATGTTTTCCTTTGCGGAAATCCTCAAATGATTGGTCTGCACCGAGCAAACGAACCGCCACCCGACCCACCGGGCATGTTGCAATTGTTGCAAGCGGATGGTTTTCGGGCGGACCAACCCCCGGGGCCGGGGCAAGTATGTTACGAAAAGTATTGGTGAAAGATGTTGGTATTTTGACCGTGCGCCCGCCGGCGTTCCCACTGACGGATGATTGAAAACTTTGATGAACAGGAAAGAGGACACCATGCGAGAAACCATTTCTCTGATTCTCGGTGGCGGTCGGGGCACACGACTGTTTCCGCTGACTAAGATTCGCGCCAAACCGGCTGTCCCCTTGGCGGCCAAGTACCGGTTGATCGATATCCCAATCAGCAATTGCATCAACAGCGAACTGAATCGCATTTACGTGCTGACTCAGTTCCTCTCCGTCAGCCTGCACCGGCACATTCGCCAAACCTACCGATTCGACCACTTCAGCGGTGGTTTTGTCGAATTGTTGGCCGCCCAACAAACCGTCGACGCCGGCACCGACTGGTATCAAGGGACTGCCGACGCCGTTCGCAAAAATTTGCGGTACCTCGAACAAAAGTGGGTCAAACATGTGCTGATCCTTTCCGGTGACCAACTCTACCGGATGGATTTTCGCGACATGATGCAAACTCACATCGACAACAAAGCCGATGTCACGATCGCCGGCATCCCGGTCACGCGGAGCGCCGCGGGCAGCTTGGGAATCATGCAAGTCGACGATACCGGGCGGGTCAAGGGTTTCGTCGAAAAACCACAGACTGACGAAGAAATTGACCAAATTCGCACCGATCCCGCTTGGATTGACGCCCACGGCATCCCCAGCGGCGGCCGCGACTGCTTGGCCAGCATGGGACTCTATATTTTCGACCGCGAAGTCTTAGTTGAACTGCTGCGTCAAACCACCCACGAGGACTTCGGTAAGGAGGTCTTCCCGGCGGCGATCAAACAAAAACGCGTTCAACTGCACCTATTCGATGACTATTGGGAAGATATCGGTACCATTCGCGCGTTCTACGAAGCCAATCTCAGTCTGGCGAGCGCGGCTCCGCCGTTCGACCTAAGTTCGCCCCAAGCGCCGGTGTACAGCCGGCCCCGCTTCCTGCCTCCCTCGGTCATGGAAGATGCGCAAGTTCGCGGTAGCTTGATTGCCGACGGTTGCCATATCGGTCGCGGCACGGTGATTGAAAACAGCGTAATCGGCCTACGTACCGTCATCGGCGAGAACGTCACGATCCGCAACAGCGTTGTCATGGGGGCCGACTATGTCCAGTCCGCGCAGGAGCGCGAACAAGACATCGCTGAAGGAAGCCTGCCTGTTGGGATCGGCAGCGGTTCGACCATCAACGGGGCGATTCTCGACAAGAACTGCCGCATCGGTCGCAACGTTACGATCGTCAACGAACAAGGCTTGGAGACGCACGGCGAAGAAGAGGCGTTGCAAGTCCGCGACTCGATCTCCATCGTGATCAAAAACGGCCTCATCGAAGACGGCTTTAAGTTCTGACCGTTGCCGGCCGCTGAGAGCGAGTACGACCCCAGCGCGGGATGCTGACGAATCATTCAATGCACGTGAGCAGGCCGCAAACGTGCGATTTGAATCCTAACCAATCTTCCGCCGCCACGTGATTGCTAACGTTGCGCGAATAACTGAGTTACGCAGCACGATCGCGCTGCGTGCTCAGCTAACTTGCTCAGCTAGCCCGATTGCGCAGTCGCGGGCGAACGCGGGCGGCGGCCTCGTTGAAAGCTGCTGCCGCTACCGCTGGATTTATCGCTGCGGGATTCATCGTTGCCGAGTCGACTTCCGGGGGACCGGCGAAGTCGGCCTGGGACCCGGCGGTGAAACCTGCCAACTGGCGATCGAGCTGACCTTTCAAGTGGACATCGAGCTGCGGGTAGGGGATCGAAATACCGGCGGCGTCGAGTTCCGCTTTGACCGCTTGGGTCAAGCGTTCCTTGGCTTCGAAAACTTTGCTGGTGGGGGTCCAAAAACGGACCAACCAGTTGACCGACGAAGCGCCCAAGTCGCTGAGAACGACTGCGTAACCACGCCCTTCTCCGTTGACGATCAAGTCGGGCAGCGATTCGGCCGCGGCGGTCAGCGCCGCCCGTGTGGCATCCACATCCGCAGTATAGCAAACGCCGACGGCAACTTCCGTGCGACGATGCGCGTGGAAAGTGACGTTCTCGATTGTGCCCGCCGAAACGGCACTGTTGGGCACGATGATCCGCCGGTTATCGGGCGTGTCCAGCGTAATCGTGAACAAGTCGATTTCGTTAACCTTGCCGATCACGCCAGCCGCGTTAATCACATCGCCCACTCGAAACGGGCGAAACACCAACAACAATATTCCCGCGGCAAAATTACCAAGCGTACCCTGGAACGCCATCCCAATCGCAAAGCCGGCGGCGGCCAACACCGCGGCAAAACTGGTGACGTTCAATCCCACCGTGCTGGCCACGCCAATCACGGCGCAAATCATCAACCCATTGAAGACGAACTTGCCGGCAAACCGCCCCAACGTCTCGTCAACCTTGCGGCAGATCGGCGCGGAAATCAGCCGCGCTAAAAATTTGGCGACTAAATAACTGACGCCCAAACCAAGCAGAGCGAGCAGGGCGGGTACCGCGATATCCGTTAATAAGCCGAGCGCGGGTTCCCAATTCCCCTCGCTGAGTGCCACAAAAGTATCGTATAAGCCGAGCTCGGCACCGTCTTCGCCTGGGCCGCTGACATTCGCTGTTGTTTCTTCGCTAGCCATCTTCAACCTTTACTACCTGGTTACGAAAGTGGCCGAGCCATCGCCACCACTGGTTGGTACAGAAACCACTCGTCTGATGACAAGATGGATTCGGCAACATGCGACTTGCCGCGGAGGTCGACGATGAGAACAATGCGCTGCAGCCAGCCACACACACCCTCCCCCAGACTCGATTTACCGCAGGACCCCAGCCATGCAATTCACCGAGCTCTCCCTCACCAAGCTCCCATTCACCAAGCTCCCATGCTCGAATCGCCCACTTGGGACCAGCGACACCGTTGCCAATCTTAAGCTGGTCGGCTGCCCATTCGCCACTTGGTTTCTTGCGGCGATCATCGCGGCGTTTGTTTGTGGGTTTGCCGGTGGCGCAATTGCGGCGAGCGGCGCATCGCTGTCAACAGGCCAACAAGCACCTGCGGGCAAACAAGCCACCAGCGAGCAATTAACGGCTAAGATTGTTACCAACCAGGGCGAGATCGTTGTCGCCCTCGATGCCCAGCGAGCTCCGCTCACCGTGGCGAATTTCATTGATTACGCCGAAGCCGATTTTTACGAAGGCACGATCTTTCATCGCATCATTGAAAGTTTCATGATTCAAGGAGGCGGGTTGACCGAGGATCTGCAGCCCAAAGCGACGCGCGCACCGATCCGCAATGAATCCAATAACGGACTTTCCAACAAAGCGTACACAATTGCCATGGCTCGCAAGGGGCAACCCCACACCGCCACCAGCCAGTTCTACATCAACGTGGCAGACAATCCCAATTTGGACAAACCGGCGAGTGGCGACGAGTGGGGATACACCGTGTTTGGCAAGGTCATCAAGGGGCAAGATGTCGTCGACAAGATCAAAGCCCTGCCGACGCGGCCGCGTGGCATCGAACATCGGCACGTGCCGGTCCAGCCGGTGGTCATCCAAAAGGTCGAAATCGAGCGTTTCTAACCCGATCGGCCCGCCGAGGTGAGTCAAAGAAAATCAGGAGAAAATGAATCAGTGGAAGAATTTACCCCGCAATGCACTTGTTAGTGGTGTATAATTTGAATTAAATGGATTGGCGTGCGGATTCCTGCGAATCGGGAACGCGACTCACTCCGAGGCGGCTTGCAGTTATTGTCGTCAGCCTGCTGCGGTGTGTCAAAATGAGGACAGGTGTTGTCAAACTGCCACACTTGTTGGCAGTCTGCGTCGAGCAAACTGCCCAAATATGCGGCGGTAAAGGCCCCTAAAAAATACTTTTCTTACCCATAACTCCTTTCCCAGTAACATCTTAGGCACCAATTGCCGCCACTTGCGGTTTTCCCTTGGCCCCTTGATTGCTATTTCGTAATAAAGAAGTTGAACAGATCAGCGACGCGGCGGAGACTGGCTAGCACCGAATCGTGAACGTAATCGGCACAGGGCGACGCTAAGTGAGCGAAACTGAGAAATTTAAGTGAACCTGACTACTCAAGAAATCGTCTAATCGGCTAAACATTACTCTCTCCAGAACTCGGCAATTCCTGATTTTTTGAAACGAACAATCGCCGTGGAGGCCTAGGCCATGACTACTTCATCGGAAAACTGCGTTCCTTCGGCGCCTCGTCCCGAAGGCAATCACTGGAGTGAGTTGACTGCGTCGCTGCCGGAGTCGGTAGCCACGCTTGATCGCTGGATGGATGACCAACTGGAGCAATTGGAAACGTTGCAAAGAGCTTTCGTCACGCATCGTTCACTTCGCAAGAACCTTCGCGGCTAGGTAACGATGCAGGAACCCGCTTCCGTTCACGATGAACACGCATTGCATTACGCATTTGCCAGTGACAATTGCGCCGGGCTTTGCCAGGAAGCGATGGCTGCCCTGCAAGCAGCCAACGAAGATTATATGGCATCCTACGGCGAAGATCGCTGGACCGTGCGAGCGGTCCAGCTGATCCGTGAATTTTTTGAGACCGACTGCCAAGTTTTCTTTACTTTTAATGGGACTTCCGCCAATTCGTTGGCTCTCAGTGCCCTTTGTCAGCCCTATCAAAGTGTGATTTGTCATCGCGACTCGCATGTGCAGACGGATGAATGTGGCTGCCCTGAATTCATCACGGGGGGCTCGAAGTTAGTGACCGTGGGTGGTGCGTCCGGGCGTGTTGACCTGGCAGAAGTGACACGAATTGCTCGGTACGAGCGAGGGGTTCATTTTCCACCAGCCCGCGTTTTGACGATCACGCAAGCGACTGAAGCTGGGACTGTCTACGACATCGATCAGATGAACCAGCTTGGCGAGGCTTGCCGAGCGCTCGATCTGAAGCTGCACGTCGATGGAGCCCGCTTTGCCAACGCGGTCGCTTCGTTGGGTTGCCCTGCCAAAGAGATTACTTGGCAGGCGGGTGTGGATTGTTTGACGCTGGGCGGCACGAAAAACGGCATGGCGGTGGGAGAGTGCGTCGTCTTTTTCGACGCGAACTTGGCTCGCGATTTTGAGTTTCGTTGTAAACGGGCGGGTCAGCTCGCGTCGAAGATGCGATACCTGAGCGCCCCCTGGGTGGGCATGCTGGAATCGGGAGCTTACCTGCGACATGCTGCGCACGCCAACGCGTCGGCACTCAGGCTGGCGAACCAGCTGGCGGCAATCGAGGGTGTTGAAATCGCGTTTCCACCCGCGGCCAACGCCGTCTTTGCGATCTTCCCTGCCGCCGTCAGCCAACATTTAGAAGCGTGTGGTTGGCACTTCTACGACTTGTTCGGCAACGGTCAATCGCGGCTAATGTGCTCGTGGGCAACCCGAGCGGCTGAGATCGACGCCTTCTGTGCCGATGTGCGTGCCGCCAGCAGCATCGCCACCGCCTAGTTTCCGAGCGTGTTTGCCGTTTCTGACAACTGCTCCAGCGAATCGGATGATACCTGTTGTTCTTTTGCAGAACTGGCAATTATTGTTTATCATCGGGAGCTTGCATTTCTGCTCCTTTGATATTCATTTTCCGACTCAGGTGATCCACCATGAGGAAGCGTATTGGGCGGTTCGAGCCGTTGGAATCCCGTCGTCTGTTGGCAGCACACATAAACGAGATCCTCTTCGACCCCTTATTTGGCGATCCAGACACGGACCAATATGTGGAGTTGCGGGGCGAAGCAAATTCTGTCTTAGGCGACGGCACCTTTTTGGTTGTCGTCGAAAGTGAAGCCGGGTTTGACAATTCGGAGGGGACGATTCACGGTATCTTTGATCTCTCTGGCCAGACGTTTGGCAGCAACGGACTGCTAGTATTGCTGCCGCAGAACAGTCCCTTCAGTTCCCACGAGCAGGCCAATACGTTGGTCAGCACCGCCCCTGGCTTTGGCGGCTTGCCGGGGGGCATTTATGAAGACTCGCATGCGTTGAGTGACCGCATCGATTTCATTTACGCCTCCAACACCTTCTTTTTGATTCAGACCGATGTGACCCCGCAGTTGGGCGACGATTTGGATACCGACAGTGACGGCTTTGTCGATAGCGTTGGGATCATCGCGGATTGGACCGTTTACGATTCGATCTCAACAATGTGGGGGCTAAATGACGGGCATGCGTATGGGGCGATGGTGTTTGTTGACACAGGAAGCTTCGATCCCCAAGTGACCGTACCCGATAATGCCACGCTGGTCACACTTGATGGCACTGGCTACGTCGGTCGAATTGGCAACTCGACGGGTAGCGCCGCAGAGGACTGGGTGGCGGGCACGGTCAAAGATATGGACGACGACAACTTCACCTTTCGGCTGGCTGGTGACATTCATGGCCGTCCCGCACCGATCGTTTTCCAAGGTCGCGAGTTGGACCATGTTGGCGACGAGAATTTTAACGGTGCGGTGCGAGCTGGTTTCTTCGAAGACCTCAATGGCAACGGCGAGATTGATGCCGAGGAGCCGGTCTTCCCGGGCACTCGTGTGCTGGCCGATACAAACGGCAACCGCACGCGTGATTTGATCACCACGGAAATCGAGCCCGATGACTTTGTCGAGCGTACCGTGGAAATCAATAACCTAACCCCCGGGGTCTCACTCTCCACCACGGTCGAAGAGAACGTCATCATTGGCTTTGACATCACAGCGGTGCAAGAATTCGGCCAACCAGAAGGACAGCATATCTTTGCCCATGCGAACGTCGGCTTCTTTAACAACACGCGACGATTGCGAATGGACTTTTATCGCCCCGCGCAGGAAGTATCGATCGATGTGATCGGTAATAGCGACTTGAGCGAGACATATGGTCGGCTGGAAGTGTTCAACGCTGCTGGGGAATCATTGGAAATGATCCGCACAGGTCCGCTGCTGGCTGACCAAAGACAAACTTTATCGATCAACCGCAGCACCGATGATATCGCCTACGCGGTCGCCTACTCTGACGAGGATTTCTTAGATTCTTCACCCTTTGGAAAACTTGATACGATTCGATTTTCGATACCTGAGGCTGTTGCCGAATCGACTGCGGAAGGGCTTGCCACCTTAAACTACTTGGTGCCTGATTTTTATGAAATCGTGGCGTTGCCAGCTGCTGGAGACAGCTACACGTTTGACCCTTACCCGATCGATGTCACAAAATATGAGAACTTCGATCTTTCCTTCCCGGTACGGAGAAATTTTGCCCCAGAATTCGAGCCTGCCGAATTGAGCGTCGATGAAGATGCGACGGGGGGGACGGTCGTCGGACAAGTGATGGCAACGGATGATGACACCCAGATCGTGCGATACACGATGGTTAGCGGGGGACAGCGATTTAACGTGAACTCCACCACCGGCGTTGTCAGCTTGCGCAACGGGGTTGGACTCGATTTTGAGACTGCGACGGAGCACGAGATTGTCATCCGCGCCACCGATAACGCGAATGTACCTTTGTCGGCTGAGGAAACGTTTATCGTTGAAGTGAATGACGTTAATGAACCTCCCCAGTTGTTTGATTTTGAATTCCAAGTTGCGGAAAACTCTCCGGCGGGCACAGTGATTGGGACAATCGAGGCCAATGATCCCGACGGTGGCTTCAACGGTCAACTGGGCTATCGCATCATAGGAGAGAATCCTGCCGGAGCGATTGCTATCAACGGCATCACGGGCGAGTTGAGCGTCAACAATGCATTCCCACTCGATTTTGAAACTCGCCCTGAGCTTGCGATTACTGTCGAAGTCTTTGATTCAGGCAACCCACCACTGACCTCTTCCGGCACGGTGACGCTGGAAATTACTGATGAAAACGAAGCGCCCAGCGTAAGCTCCAGTGAGTTCGCGATCGGAGAACTGTCCGACGCGGATGCCCTCGTGGGGACGATCCAAGTCAGTGACCCCGAACAAACTCAAACGCACACCTTTAGCTGGGCCGAAGGTTTCTCCAGCGATATCTTTACGCTGGGAGCCGAAACGGGTGAAATTCGTCTAGCGGCCGGTGGTCTGTTGGACTTTCACACTCAGTCTGAATACTTTGTGCAAGTCCAAGTGAGCGATTCCGGTTTGCCTTCGTTATCGAGCGAACGTGAACTAAGAATTCGCGTGATCGACGAAAATAACCCACCGGAAATTCACGACGTGACGCTGGAGGTTGCGGAAAACTCATCAGCGGAAACTTTGCTGGGGACCGTCACCGTCAGCGATCCCGATCCGGGACAGACCCACGTTTTTGCCATCGTCGGCGGTGACGGAGCAAGTCGCTTTACCATCGATCGGGACTCTGGAGAAGTGCGTGTCGCCGCCGGCGCAGTGCTAGACTTTGAAGACTCAGAGAATTGGGAGCTGATCATTCAATCGTGGGATAGCGGACAACCCACGGCGACGGCGGACCGTATTTTTTCGGTTGCAGTCACAAACGTCAATGAACCACCACAACTCACAGTTGGCCCCCTGGAGATTGCCGAAAATTCGCCAGCCGGCACCATCGTCGGACAGCTAACAGCCACCGATCCCGACGGGGATGAGCAGGCCACCCTGGAGTTGGTACCGAGTGCAGCGAGCGAGCTGTTCTCGCTCGACACGGAGACCGGAAATTTAATGCTGAGCGAAGGAGCGACGCTGAATTTTGAAGATCAAACTGAGTACGCATTGCAAGTACGTGTTTCCGATGGTGTGAGTCCGGCATTGGAAGAAGAAATCACTGTTACGGTGTTCGATCGAAATGACCAACCGCAGGTGATTAGTCAACCGGAACCACTGTCGGTGCTCGCAGGTTTCAGTTTCAACCACAACTTTGCCGAAAATTTAGTCAGCGATGAGGATGCCGATCAAACCATCACTTGGTCGCTGCGAGCGGCCGAGGGGCAACTGCCTGGCTGGTTGCAATTCGATCCGGCAACACTGCAAATCAGCGGCAGTCCGTGGAATCCGGCCGCTGGTGAGTGGCCGCTGCAATTGGTCGCCATCGATAGTGGGCAACCACCTTTGGCCGTCGAGTTGGACTTTGTTCTGACCGTCCAGCAGAATGCCAACCCTTGGCAGAACATTGCCGATCCTCTCGATGCCAATGGCGACGGCAACGTGCGACCGGTCGATGCGTTAGTGATCATCAACTACTTGAATCGCAACAGCGATGACCAAGTCGACCTGGATCGCGAGTCGCGTCCCAACTTCCTGGATGTCAACGGTAACAACCGGATCGAGCCGATTGATGCGCTCAAGATCATTAACGAACTCAACCGGCAGAGTGGCGGTGAGGGCGAAGCGAGCGCCACGGCTGGCACAAATCACGGCGGAGCACTGGGAACCTGGGACGCCGATGAGCAACGGAAACGGGCTTGGCAGGAAATCAATGTCAACGGGTGGGACTCTGGTTTGCTCGGCTACCTTGGTGAGCAAGACCTCTAACGGCGAGACGTCAGCCCTGGGCGTTCGCGGGGGATTTGGCTGACCGCACGGAACTCTAGTTAAGATAGGCAATTCGTACCGCGGACAGATTGCTTGGATCATAGTGGATAGTCGGAATCGCTGGTTAATGCGGGATGATTCGTCCGATGCTGAAAGCGAGCGACGATGAAAATCTGTCGTCGTTTTGCAATGAAGCATACGTAGTTCCACCCTGGAAGGGATTCCCGCGATGAAACGTCTGACTATCCTTGCCGCCGCATTGGTCATGCTGGTCGGCGCTTCGGGTTGTGCGAGTACAAACTCGTGCAACTCCTGTAATTCCTGCAACAACGGTGGCGGCGGCCTGCTGGGCAAGCTGGGTAGCTGCAACAGTTGTGGCAGTGGCGACTGCAACGCGTCGACCGGTTGCCGCGCCGGTAAGTTAGGTTGGCAGCAAGGGGGCCTGGACTACTCCGAGGGCTTAGCGACGGGCAATCCTCGTCACGCCCAACCGGGTCGTCAGTCGCCGATGGTCGCTGGACCGCCCACCGCCGGGGTTGCCTATCCCTACTATACGGTTCGCGGGCCACGTGACTTTTTGATGGACAACCCGCCATCGATCGGTCGCTAGACCGTGTTCGGTATGCACGCGACTTACCGAAGCATCGGAAGGTCACTGAGCAATAACCGGGAAATAGGTAGAGCGAGCCTGAATGCGGGGAATTGGTGTCCGGTATCTTTTGTGCGAAGCACATCCAAAGCCGGTTCCTGGCAACAGGTAGCGGATGCTTATTTCCCCACCGATCCAACTGTGATTTAGAAGTAGCTTGATTATGGCGTCTGATTTTCGTCTCAAAGCTCGGTTACCTGAGATCACTGATGCGATTGTCCGGACGTACCGTCCAGACGACGGGATCAATCACTTGGGGCATTGCCCACTGCCGAGTTACGACGCGGTTGTGGAGGCGATCGAAGATCTCCGCGACGTGTTGTATCCGGGGTATCGCCGTCGTGTTGGTTTGCACTCTGGAAACATTACCTATCATGTTGGGAATCTGGTCGATTCTCTGCACGATAAGTTGACTGTTCAGATCGGGCGTGCGCTGGAGCACGAGCATCGCGTCACGCTCAGCCACGCCGACTGCGAATCGCAAGTTGATTTCGAAGCCAAGGGTCAGGCGATGGCGATCGAGTTCCTGACGCGTCTGCCCAAGTTACGAGCCATCTTGGCAACCGATGTGCGCGCCGCTTTTGATGGCGACCCCGCATGTAAGACGACCGATGAGATCGTTTTTTGCTATCCGGGCTTTGAAGCCATCACGGTTTATCGCTTGGCCCACGAATTGCGGCAATTGGCTGTTCCCTTCATCCCCCGGATGATGACCGAATGGGCTCATAAACAGACGGGGATTGATATTCACCCGGGAGCCACGATTGGGAATCATTTCTTCATTGACCACGGCACGGGCGTGGTGGTCGGTGAGACGTGTGAGATTGGCAATCATGTCAAACTCTACCAGGGCGTTACTTTAGGAGCAGTCAGCTTTCCTACCGATGCGGATGGTCAATTGATTCGCGGGAACAAGCGACACCCGACGATCGAAGACCGAGTTGTCGTTTATGCGAACGCGACGATCTTAGGTGGTAACACAGTCATCGGACATGATTCGGTGATTGGCTCGAGCGTTTGGATCACGCGCAGTGTTTCGCCGATGACGACGGTCACGCTGGAGAAACCACAACTGCGCGTACGTGGTGCGGGAGAGGATCCGATTCCCCCGACGGCATTGAACTTTCAGATTTAGGCGATTGCTCCGTGTCCAAAATCGACTTGGCGATTACCGCTGCCGCCGAGTTAGCCGACGAAGTTGACGGCCTCCAGTTCGGTCCGCCGGTGAGTTATGTCTACAACCCGCTGCGGTACGCGTGGGCAGCCCATTGCCAATACCTTCGCTTGTTGAATCCAGCCGGCGTGGAGACCATTTTCTTAGGCATGAACCCGGGTCCTTGGGGGATGGCGCAAACTGGCGTCCCTTTTGGTCAAGTGGCTGCGGTGCGAGACTGGTTGGGGATTGACGCGGTGGTGGGACACCCACAACAAGAACACCCCAAACGGCCCGTTGAAGGGTTGCAGTGCCCACGATCCGAAGTTTCTGGACAGCGTTTGTGGGGACTATTTCAAGAGCGGTTTGGGACGCCCCAAGCTTTCTTTAAGCAGCACTTTGTCGCGAACTACTGTCCGTTGATATTCTTGGAAGCGTCGGCGCGAAACCGCACCCCCGACAAGTTGCCAGCCGACGAACGAGCGCCACTCGATGCCGCCTGTGATCGGCATCTCGGTCGCTTGCTGCAAATCTTCCAACCACGTTGGCTCGTTGGTGTGGGAGCTTACGCCGAGAATTGTTTGCGCCGTGTTTCTCAAGCGACTGGCGATGGTGACGGGGGCGATGTTGGCGGGGGCGAAGTGGTACGGATTCTGCATCCCAGCCCCGCCAGCCCGGCGGCCAATCGTGGTTGGTCCGCAGCGGCGACTGAGCAATTGATCGCCGCCGGCGTATGGAAGTAGTTTGAGAGAGTAAAACCGCTTCCGACGCATCTTGACCTCCGGCCTCTCAGCGACCCGCTGCTTTCCCGGCATGGCGTTTGCACCCTGTTTGCGTTGAGAGCGGCGAGTACTAGCGAACATGCTGGGACTGCTCGCCGCAACAACTGCAACCACTCGAATGCGGGAGAGCCTAAATGGTGACGCGAGAAGAGCTGAAGGGCCAATGGAATCAAGTCAAAGGAAGGTTGCTGGAACATTGGGGCCAGCTGACCGACGAAGACCTACGGCAAGTGGAAGGGGGCACCGATCGCCTCGTTGGCACGATTCAAGAAAAGACCGGCGCGACGCGCCGCGAGGTGGAAAATTTTATTGAACGGGTGACTGAAGAAGCCAGTTCGCTTTCCAACTTGGGTCGCGAATACGCCGGCCAAGCGATGGACGCGGTGCGGGAAGGTTATGAGAGTGCCGGTCGGCAAACGCACGAACTTTCAGACCGGCTAGGACAGAGTATCGCCCGGCGTCCGCTCGAGTCAATTTTGATTGCCGCTGTAATTGGGTTATTTGCCGGCATTATCTTTTCGGCAAGCCGCCCCAAGCATTGAATAGGTGTCCGCGATGACCGCGCAGCGAGACGAAACTGACGCTATCCGTGCGCGCTTGCGAGCGATCCGCAGCGAACTGCCAGAAGATCTAGCAGATGCTCGTCGCGAAGTCCGCCGCAAGCTCAGCGTGCGGCATCAAGCGAGTAAGCATCCTTACTTGGTGATCGTTGGCATGTTGGTATTAGGTTACATGATTGTTCCCCGCCGAAAGATCGTGCGTTCACGTTCAACAGTGCGTTTGCGTTCGAGTCGGCCCGCTTGGTTGAGTCGCTGGGGCGATCAGGACAAGCACGCCGATCGCCAACGGTCGAGCAAATTCGCAAGCTATGGCTCTAAGTATGATGAAAGTGATGATACCGAGGATGTTGTGACAAAAAGCTCAGTTGTCTCGCTAATAACAAGTGCCTTAACTTCGTTTGCCGTGCGGGCCGTCACTGGTTACGCGACGAATCGATTTTTAAACCGCAGTGGGGGTGGGCGATGATCTCACAACAATTGAACTCAGGGAATGGGCCTGTTAACGGGCCAATCGTGGAGTATCGGCGGATGCGCGTTCATCAACCGCAAACTGCGGGGAAGTCAGGTGTGCAGGGTTTCATCGAGCAGTATGCACTTCCGCTCGGCGGCGTCGCGCTGGTGTTGGGAGTTGCCATCGGTTGGTTCAGCAAACGACGCTAAGGGAGACTCGCTCACTCATGTCTTATAACAATGCTTCCGGAGTCCGCCGCACCATGGCCGACGTGATTGAGCTGGTCAAGCTGCAAGGGCGGTTGTTTGCCATCGACAGTCGTGAGGCGGTTAAACGCTCGATCGTTTCAGCGGTCCTGGCCGGATTGGCGATTGCCATCGCGGTCGCCACGTTGACGATTTTCCTGATGGGAATTTCCTGGCTGCTCACCGAACAACTCGGCTGGCCGCTGAGTTGGAGCTTGCTGCTGGTTTCGCTGATCTCCGCGGTGGTTACCGTGTTGATCCTGCTGGCATCTTATAACGCACTGCGGCGTGCCGGATCGGCATTGGGGGAAAGTGCTGATGAATTTGGTTCCAACATCCAGTGGTTACAAGAACGATTAGCCACTCCTCCCCAACCGCCAGCCACTCGCAACGGGCGAGAGCCTAAAGGGGCACACGCGGCAGGCCCATCGACAGATAGTGCGGGTGCTTACACCGCCGCTCGCCACGAGCGGCAGTCCAACCGCTCGACTGCGGGTACACCATAAGATTTTTCCTCACATACCAGTAGATTTTACCTCACAATTGAAAGGCAAACAG
This sequence comes from Kothea flammea, assembly GCF_052161645.1. Taxonomy (GTDB): domain Bacteria; phylum Planctomycetota; class Planctomycetia; order Pirellulales; family Pirellulaceae; genus Laterigemmans. The sequence goes on along the minus strand of NZ_CP197414.1, from coordinate 7,052,605 downwards.
ATGGCAGGTCAAACACCGGGCAGCGGATCGCCGGCGGGAAGTGGCTCGTCCGGCCAGAAACAAGCGAGCGAACAAGCGACGATCAGCAGTCGGGCTCGCGAGAATGCTCGTTACGTGGCATCAAAGGCTAGCGAGGCGGGGCACGATGTGGCTCGCCACTACGTCCAGCAACCGGCTGGTGATTTAGTTTCATTGCTTCGCGACTACGCCAAGGAGAAGCCCGACGTGGCCGCTTTGTGGTGCTTTGCTTTTGGCATCATTGTGGGTTGGAAAATCAAACCATAGCCAGTTGACCATGTGTGGAGGCTGGCAGGTGATGGATGGCATTAGCAGGACTCGTTCGGCGCTGATTGCTTTATGGATCAGCACTGGGCTGTTATTGATTTTTGCCGGTTATTATGCCAGGAGTTTAATCACTCCATTTGTGGTCGCTTTTCTCCTCTATCTGACCCTGCGTCCGGTAGTCAGTCAATTGTCCCGGCATCGTGTGCCGCCACCGATTTCCGCCACCGTCTTGCTGGTCATCTTTTTGGTCATCTTGGCGATTGGCGTGGTCACGGTAATTGAACCGGCGAGCAGCTGGACCCAGAATCTGCCCTCTCAAGTTGCCCGCTTGCGGGATAAGTTGAGCACCATGGACGGTCCATTTGACGAACTGCGTCGGGCCCGGAAAGAGGTCGAGGCGATTGGGCAGGCAGGTGGAGGCGGTGATGCGGCGTTGGATGATCCGATTGCCGTGGAGGTTATCCAGCCTGCCTGGACGAGTCGTTACCTTGTTAACAGCACCAGCAGTGCGATTAGTTTTCTAGTCGTCGTTGTTGTCTTAGCTTTTTTCTTGCTGGCCACGGGCGATTCGTTGATCAACCGAGTTTTGCATGTGATGCCCAACTTTGGTCAGCGTCGCAACACGGTTGAGTTGATCGTCGACCTGCAATCTGCCGTCAGTCGTTATTTGGCGCAAGTGACGATCATCAACATTGGATTGGGAGTGGCCGTCGCGATTGTGATGTATTTTCTTGGCATGCCCACTCCGCTGTTGTGGGGCACTATGGCGACGCTGTTAAACTACATTCCCTTTCTCGGGGCGTTGTTAGGTGCGGCAGTCATTTTTTTGGCTGCGGTGGTTGCCTTCGAGCCGTTATCGTGGGCCTTTTTGACCACGGCTGCTTACCTCACGTTGACGACGACCGAGGGGCAATTAATCACACCCACGTTAATTGGACGCAAGCTGCAACTGAGTCCATTTTTTGTCATCGTCTCGGTTGTTTTTTGGGGTTGGATGTGGGGCATTGTGGGAGTCTTTGTGTCGGTTCCTTTGTTAATCGTGATCCGCATGGCGTGCGAGCACACCGCAATCGCGGCACCCCTAGCCTTTATCCTCGGCGGTGACGTCAGCCTGCTGCCTTTTGACGACGATGTGCGCCCCGAGCAGGGGGATGGCGAGTTGGGGCGAATCTGACAGTCAAGCTTGCATTTTTTCATTGCGGAATCGAGCCGCGCAGCTGAATCAACCGGCTTGTTGACCTAGACGGGACCTGTCCCCGACCATCCCGCTCACAGACTTGGCACTCCAGCACCACGGGCGATCGCATGACATCGGATAATTTTTTTGCGAGTGTGGTTTTCAATAGCGGAGCAAGGCGGTTCCCCAGGCTAGGCCGGCGCCGAATCCACACATCAACAGGTGCTGCCCGCGCGCGAGCTTGTTCTTGGCGAGCGCTTCATCGAGCGCCAGGGGAATCGAAGCGGCACTGGTATTTCCGTAACGATCAAGGTTCACAAAAACCTTGGCGGGGTCGACCCCCAAGTCGTTGACCGCGGAATCGATGATGCGTTGGTTGGCCTGATGCAAAATAATCAAATCCAAATCGCTCGCCTCGAGACCGGTTGCTTTGAGTAGATCGGTGGTGCTATCGGCAACGGTTCGCACGGCCCACTTGAACACTCCGCGACCATCCATCCGCAGATATTGCTGACCAGCGCGCCAGGCGGTCGGGTCGAGCGATTGTCGACTGCCACCCGCCGGTATGCACAGCAATTCTCCGCCGCAGCCTTCGCTGCCCAAAGTAAAAGCCAATAATCCTGCCGGGTTTTCCACAGCCTGGTCGGGAACAATCAGGGCAGCCCCAGCGGCATCACCAAACAACGGGTAAGTCTTGTTGTCAGCCGGATCAATCGTGCGGCTCATCAGGTCGGCACCAACCACCAATGCGCAGCGAGCCGCCCCGGTACTGACAAATTGCGAAGCGGTCACCAGTCCGTACATGAAGCCGCCGCAAGCGGCGTTGATATCCATCGCCGGGGCAATCGCCCCGAGCCGTCTTTGCAAATGGCAAGCGGTTGAAGGTGTGGGATGATCGGGTGTGATTGTGGCGACCAAAATAAGATCAATTTGATCAGCCGTAACGCCAGCTGATCGTAAACACTGCTGCGTCGCAAGATAAGCCAAATCACTGGTCGCCTGATCGTCAGCTGCTTTGCGACGTTGCAAAATTCCAGTGCGACGGACAATCCATTCGCTGTCACAACCTAAAGCCGCAAGATCCTCATTGGTGACGATTTGTTCCGGCACATATGAGCCGGTTGCTAAAATCTGTACTCCCAAAGCTCGCCCTAAACGACTTCGTCCCGAGTGTCCGATCGCAGGTAGCGGGGGACTAGCTAACAAAGGCCCCGGAGCGAGGCTGGCGTCGGACGATCGCGACATGAAACAATGATCACTCGTAAGCGGAACAAGATGCGGAAAAGAGCAAGCCGGATTATAATCAGCGAAGCGACTGATTGTCAGGCATTCACTGGTGGAATTGCTTTCCGCTTGCTCGCGGCGTCGGTCGGATTAGACTGCCGCTGCGTGGCTTCACTTTGCTGCCCACCGCTTTGTCGCCGAGGCGCTTTTCTTCCCTTTACATCGGACGGTCTCGTGGGAAAATCTAGTTGCCAGCGGACTGGCACTGAGCGAGTTGGCACTGAGCGAATTGACGCTGAGCGATTTGACGCTGAGCAGCGGCGGTCACCTTCCAGCGAAGCGGTTCGCTTACCCGGTGGCGTTGCCTTTCGTTGGGACTCAGCGGGAGCCGGCGTGTTTATCTTGGCCGCGTTGGGTTGCGCCTCAGTGCCCCTTGTCCAGCAACACGTCGCTAACTTGGCCGAACTCAGCTGTTTGGCTGAGTCTGCCACGCCGCTGGGCTACCGGGGCTGTGACGAGCGTTACCATTATTTTCGTTTACCGGCGGGAAATAACGTGAGTTTGCCACGAGAGTGCTGGCAAGTCAGCGCGATGCCGGTCAAACTAGGGTGGTGTATCCCGCTGGTGTTCGAACAAGATCGCCTGGTAATCCCCTCTTCCGAATGGTCCCTCGCGGCCGATTTAAATTCCCTTCAATGGACGCTGCGCGAGTAGGCCCTTCGCTCCGCCACTTTGTCATCCCCAGCGTCTTGTTGGTTGGTTGCCTGTGGTCACTCGCCAGCTTTGTGACGGGTAACTTTTTCTGGTGGAAACCGGAACGCCAATGGGTCGCGCGGGTCGCGGGGCCTTCGATGAGTCCCACGTTCTGGGGCCCCACGCGAATCGCCACCTGCCCAGCTTGCGACTGGTCACACCGCGTGCATCTGCAACCCGATCCCAGCATGCTTCAATTACGCTGTTTTCGCTGCGGAGCATTGGGGCTGCAGCTAAGCCAGAACATCGCCCCGGGGGAATTGGTCGAAATCAATCCGCAAGCTTACCGCACCGCCAACCCGCAGCGAGATGATTGCGTCGTCGTGCAGTTACCCGATGGTTCCGGGCAAGTGAAACGCGTGATCGGCGTGCCCGGAGATGTCGTGAAAATCGATGCCGCCGGTCAATTGTGGGTCAACGGCCAACCATTTGAGAACACTCCACAAGTCGCTTGGCAGCGAGCGATCGAAGTCTACCACCTGGAAGATCTTAGCGGTCTTCCACCACGTTGGCAGTCAGCCGTAACGGCAGCCATTCCAGATCACGCTGCCACGCAAAGTCCCCAGCAACACACTTGGCTGTTTAACCAGGCTCAGTTTCGTTGCCAGCTAAACGCAGCCCCCACGCCTTGGTTAACCTACCATCACATCGACGTCTATAACGCGTCGCGCCCCGGGCCGATTCGCGACGATAACCCAGCCAACGCGGCGCTCGCGCGGGAGATGCTGCCAATCAACGAACTGCGTCTTAGCATGCGAGTTGACGTGCCCCGAGCTGTCAACTTGCAAGTGGCCGTCGCCACGCCCAGCGGTCCCCTCTTCGGACAATTGCCACTGCCGGCCGGGCAACATATGCTTTACTTGTTAAACCACGGAGACCAGCTGTGGCGATTACCACCACATACGATCAATTCGTCGCAACCACCAAGCCCACCACAGGCTCCGCAAAATATCACCCTGTCGGCCGCACAGCTGTTCGGTTCAAGACCAGCCTCCCTGAAATCAGCCTTTCCGAAATCAGTTTCCTCGAAACCAGTCAGCACGGAGCAGCCAGTCGCCATCCGCTTTACCGGGACCGGCGACTCGCAGCCCGGACAAGCACAGATCGACCAACTATGGTTGGGCCGAGCAGCACGCTATGATCCACCTCCGAGATGGCGGACACGGTGGCAGCAAGGTGTTCGCGCTGGGGATGATCGCTACCTAGTTTTCGGCGATAATCCACCCAACTCGACCGATAGTCGCTCAGCCATCGAGGGCGTTAAGCGGAGTCAGATTCAAGGACGTGTCGATAAGCTCAAAACGCCTCGGAAATAATGGCGACCGCGTTTCTCCCACGTTGTGAAAGTCGAAAGGAACCATAGTCTTGAATGACCATCCAAACAGGTCGTCAACACCGCGACGCGGCAAGCCTCCCGTGAAAGGTTTACTCGGGGCGGTGCTGGTCATCGGCTATTGGTTGCTAGTGCCCACGCTCAACGCGCGGTTCGGACTGGAACTGCCCGAACTGCGCGACTGGAACGCCGGCAATGCGGGCCAACAAGCGGATGATGCCGCTGCGGACCCCGAGCTCAACGAATCAACTGCGTCTGGTAAATCAACTGCGACTGACAGATCAAAGCCGGATTTGAACTCCGTGGCCGATGCCTCTAGCGATGACGGCGCGGCGCTCAAGTACGGACTGTTGCGAGAGGTCCAGCCTGATCGTTTTCTCTCTCCCGCCGGGTTAATGTACGGACCGGGCAGCCAGGAAGGGCATCGCCTGCAGCATCTCGAACGTCACCTCCAAGATGCACCAACGCGGGCCGGCCCGCACGGCGTGTTTGATGGCGAATTTGCCGAGGTCCTGGCGATCATTGACGAGGGTTATCAGCGAGCAAAAGCGGGTAAAAGTGGTGTGACAACAGAAAAACAAGACCAACGCACGATTTACACGATCAACTTGGGGCGCCGAATTGGGTATGTTGGTGGTCGGGAAGGCAATCGCCGCGATCGCCCCCAAGCGAGAAGACTGCGAATTGTGCTGGAGGGAAATCGGGTGATTACCGCCTTTCCCCTTTAATGCTTGCGAACGTGTAAACTAGAGTTTGGGCTTTTCGCAGTAGCGGACAGTTTGCCGCCGATCCTCAAATCGATTGTTATTCAAGTGAGCGAAACGAATGATGAGCCACGATAGCCCTGTCTCGATGCCGTTACATTCCGTCGACGTGTGCTCGATCTGCGGTTGCGGTTTGTGTGGAATTCGCATCTGTGGATACCAAACCGAACAGCCACACGGCTTGGTCGTTTGCGATGAATGCGAAGCGATTTGGACTCAGCCTGACACCAGTTCGCCGCATCTGTGGCGCGATGCCGAATTGCCCCTCTGCCCAATCTGCGAACAACCGCTGTGGAGCAACCACAGCCGTTGGGCGACCCGCGAGGACCTCAAACAAATTGGTTGGGAGCAGGTCATCAATCCCAACCTGAATGCCGAAGCGTAAGGGAACCAAAGTGAGCGCACTGTTAGCGGTTTTGGCGCTAGCCACCATTTTGTTGCACGTGATTAGTTCGCTTCAAAACGGGAACCGCGGCTAGCGGCAAAGCGGCTAACAAGGAACCGCGGCTAGCGGCTAACGGGAACTGCGGCTAGCGATTCCTGAAAAGGCTCTACGTGAGCGTTTTAGTCATCAAAATATGGTCGATGGTGACCTCCACGAAAGGCTCACCTGTGGCCACATAACCTAGCCGACGATAAAATTCTTGCGCTTCGAGACGTGCCGCCAACTCAATCTCTTCGATCCCACCGGCGCGCAAGACTTGTTCGGTGCTGGCTACAAGAAAGCTGCCGGCACCGCGCCCCTGATGATCCTCAGCCACACACATTTGCCGCAGCTTAACCCGTTTGGCCGACTTGCCGGTAATCACCAAGCAAGCGATCATCTGCTCACCGGACCAAGCGGCAAAGTGCCGATCCAACGCCTCCGCGGTGCGATCTTCGCTGAATAAATCCAAACCCAAAGGTTGCCTCAACAAACGGTGGCGCAGCTGGCTGGCTGTTTCATAAGCGACATCGTGGGTGGTAAATTCAGTAAATGTCCAGGCGGACTTTTGCATCATTGGTTTTCCCAGGAAGACCTTGTCTTACTTCTTGACCCGTCTGCGGTAAAATAGTTCGGGGCCACTCTCTTCACCAGCACCCAGGCTCCCGCTTTCGCTCATCAAACCTTAGTAGACGACACATGACACCCACATCGCTTGCAGATTTTACCCAGTGGCAAATTCAACCGCAGGCCACGCGGCTAATCGAACACAGGTTGGCCGAACTGGCTGCCGCCAATCCTTGGCTGGCCAGCTTGAGCGATTGCTTGCTCCGCCGTACTGGCACAAAACTGGTCGATTGGATCGATACCATTCATCTGTCAACCGATAGTGATCTAACAGCTTGTGGATTCGCCTCAATAGATCCGTATGGGGTCGATGGTCGCTTGCATCATCCCGGCGCGCAGCTTCCTTGGGTGATCGCCGATGGGCAACAGAAAGTGGTCTTGAGGGTTGAATCGGTCGTTGATTTCCTCCGCGCCCAATCGATTTTGATCGACACAACTTTACCGCCGCTGGCAATTGATGAAATTGAAATCATCGGCGACGCAACGGCTGCCCGCCGCAGCGCGACAGTATCCACCGCCGGGGGCGTTGAAGTTGTCGTACTGGAGCGACACGGTGACCAAGGCCCGGCAACGGGCGCCACGGCGTCCAGCTCCGCGAGCGGGGCGGAAGAGGCTCAGCCAAGCGGTGAAATGTTACTTTGGCACACCCAGCGATTGCGATTGCGCCCGCGCCGGTTCGACGATCCTGTGGCAGGTATTGAACAGACTACAGCGCTAGTTGAATCGATCATTGTTGACTTGGGAGTTGACCGGACCTGCGATCTTTTCTTCCAAACCGAACGTGAGTACTGGCAACTGCGTAACGACGCGGCCAACTTGCAATTCCAAGCCCAATCGCGACTCGGGTTTGGCTGGGCCAACCATGATCACCACACCTACCGCAGCAGCCGCGCAGGCTTTGCCGCCTTGGTGCGTTTGCTGGAAACGCTCGGCATGCATTGCCGCGAGCGTTTCTACGCGGGAGCCGATGCGGGCTGGGGAGCTCAGGTTCTCGAACAACCTGCCGCCCGCATCGTGGTCTTTGCCGACGTGGATATGACCGCCGACGAGGTCTTAGGCGACTTTGCGCATCAAGGTTTTGACGACTCAGGTTCACAAACCAGCTCTAGCCGTGGCACCGTCGGCCTCTGGTGCGATCTCCACGGGGAAGCGGTGCTGGCTGCGGGAATGCACCATTTGGAATGTCAGTTCGCCTTTGAAGCCGCGCGGGAACGTTTACAATCCGAGGGCGCCGAATCGCTGCAGCCCTTCTCCGATTTTGCCTACCTGAAACAATCATTCACACGTGGACAAGTGTGGCCTGTCGACGAACGTCGCATCAGTCATGCATTGCAAAACGGTTGGATCAATAGTGAACAAGCCGATCGCTTTCGCCGCTCCGGCGTGACCGGCTCTCATCTGGAAGTGCTCGAACGCAACGATGGCTATAAAGGTTTCAACCAAACTGGCATCAGCGACATTATTTCCCGCACCGATCCTCGCAACGTTGATATACAATAAGCCAAAAGGACTGGGAGGCTATCTGGCGGCTCGGCTTCATGATGATTCGACTTTCCATCGAGGTTCAGTGTGGCAGAAGAGTTTACCGAGACCAATCAGCTAGCCGACGATTTGTTGCAACGCGTCTCTCAAGGTGACCAACAAGCCAGAAAGGACTTGCTGCCGTTGATCTACCAGCGTCTGCGGCGGCTTGCGCAAAAACAACTGCGCAAAGAAGCTCCCGACCACACGCTGCAACCGACGGCCCTCGTGCACGAAGTTTACTTGCAGCTGATTGGCAAGCCAAACGCGACCTCCAGCTGGGACGACCTCGATCATTTTTTCGGAGCCGCGGCAAGGGCGATGCGGCACATCTTGGTCGATCACGCCCGCGGCAAAAAGCGTCTCAAGCGCGGTGGTAACTGGCAGCGGGTGCCGCTGGAAGATCAGCTTGATCGATCAGAGCGTGAGCGACTGCAAAACGCCGACTATGTATTGGCGCTCGACGACGCGCTTTCTCGCTTTGCCAAGGTGGACCCAATCGCGGCCGAAATCGTCGAGCTGCGATTCTTTTCTGAACTGACGATCGCCCAGACAGCCCGGGTGCTGGGCCTCTCGACTCGTTCGGTGGACGGCCTGTGGGCGTATGCCCGCGCTTGGTTACACGCCGAAATCTTCGCCCCCCCGCAGCAGTCAGCTTCATCGCCAAACTGATCGATAGCAGATGATCACAAGTTGCTGGTCAAAAAGCCACCGCAGAAAAAATTTAAAGATTTTGCGGAATCGATCTCTGGTTGTCGCATACCTATGTGAGCCCCGCGCGACGATGCTGCGAGGCTAACCCACAGCATCCTTTCTTGCACCTACCATTCGCGGCTTGGCAATCGGTTCATTGTCTCTCTCCAAACATCCCAGCCGATCGACAGCGACATCTCAAGTGTCAGAGCGGAAGATATTCCTCTCCGCACTCGCTATCGGGGACCCTGCTCGTCGAGCTAGCTTTCTTGACGAAGCGTGTCAGGGAAACGCAAGCTTGCGGCAGCGGATTGAGTTGCTGCTGCTGGCCGATAGTCGCAGTGGAGACTTTCTCGAATCCCCCGCCATGGAAGATCAATTTGCGGGAATTGGAATCCCCTTGGCTCAGCCGGCATCCTTCAGCACATCCTCGGACTTTGATGAAAGCGAAGCGTGCCCTGCCGAGGAATATCTATCTGCCGACCCACCCGCCCCCCCGATGCCCGATCTCAGCTTCCTCGCACCATCCTCAGTCCCAGGTGTGTTAGGTGAGTTGCAACACTATCAAGTGCACAAGGTGCTGGGCGTCGGTAGCTTTGGCATTGTGCTGCAAGCCACCGATACCAAGCTAACGCGTCAAGTCGCGATCAAAGTGCTCCATCCCGTGTTGGCTCAAACCTCGCCACCACGAAAACGATTTCTCCGCGAAGCACGCGCCTTGGCCGCCGTGCGACATCCAAATCTAGTGCATATTTATGCGGTGGAAAGCGAACCGCTGCCGTTCCTGGTGATGGAATTGGTGCCCGGCCCGACGCTGCAAGACCGCATCCATGTGGATGGGCCCCTGGAACTCGACGAACTGCTCGACATCGCCAGGCAACTGGCCTTGGCATTGACTGCCGCACACGCTCAAGGGGTGATTCATCGCGATATCAAACCAGCCAATATCCTGCTCGAATACACGACAAACCTCCGCGCCGTGCTAACCGATTTTGGACTCGCTCGCTCCGTCGAGGATGCCAGCATGACTCGCACGGGAGTCATTGCTGGGACTCCGATGTATATGTCACCCGAGCAAGCCACCTTGGCGACGGTCGACGACAGAGCCGACCTCTTCAGTCTCGGCAGCGTGTTGTATGTGATGATTACCGGTCGCCCCCCGTTTCGCGCCAACAGCATGGTGGGGGTGCTAATGCGAGTTGCCCAAGCGACGCCGCGGCCCATTCCCGAGATCGTTCCCGATTGTCCGACTTGGCTGTGCGACCTGGTGGAGCGTCTGATGCGAAAGGATCCAGCGGAACGAATCCAATCCTCCAGCGAAGTGGGCGAAATTATAGCCGCCGGAATCGCGGGTGAATTGGCGACGCCACCTGCACCAAGCGAGGCGACAACCACGATCCCGAGGCTGATCGATAAACGATTGGTGGTGCGGCGGCAACGCCCTCACGTACTTGCCCGCGTGCTGCGTCTTGCCTTCATCCTACTGCCCTTAATGGCTTTCTATTTTGTTGAGGGTTCCGTCGTGCGACGCTGGATGGATCAATTAGTGCCCGCTCCCTCGTTCGTACAGAAACAACCCGTCACGGAACAACCCGTCAGCGACAAAGCCGATGGTCCGTCTTCAACCGCGGCTTCCACGCCGAGCCGTGCGGCTCCGCCGGCAACATCTACTCCCGCTAAACGGCCAGAAACTACCGCAGGCGATTCCACCAATACCGCCACTCATAAGCTGTTCCCGGCGGATGCCCCCCTAGCGGCCATTGCTCCGTTCGATCGTTTTCAAGCGGTCTCGCTGCAAGAGCAGTGGGCCGATTACTTGCAAACACCGGTCGAGTTCACTGACACGCTGGGTATCACCTTCCGGCTCATTCCGCCTGGAGAATCCTCTGCAGGCAGCACACGCCCCTTCTATCTAGCATCCACCGAACTGACGCAGCTGCAATTTGATAGCGTCATGTCGTATCACCCTTCGTACTTCAGCGAGAGCGGCGGAGGGGCCCCACAAGTCGCCGGCCTCGACACCGACGCGTTTCCTGTCGAGTCGGTTTCGTGGCAAGCAACCAACGAATTTTTGAAACGACTGAACTCGCGTTGGCGTCTCCCCACAGCATCCAGCGGCAGCGAGGCGGCTAGCGTGAAACTAGGTTATCGGTTGCCCACCGAAACAGAATGGGAGCTGGCTTGCCGAGCCGGCTCCGCAGCACCGTTTTGGTACGGCCAGGACCCTGCGTCCATCTCGCCGCAAGACAATTTTGCCAAGCAACGAACAACACCCCGCGTTGTTGCCACGGGGGTCGCGAACCCCTTCGGTCTGCATGATGTGCATGGCAATGTCGGCGAGCTCGTTGCGGATGCGCTTTCCACCAGCCAGGATGTGCCGGCCGAAGGGCTTGCCACAGCATCATCTCTGGTGATCGTACGAGGTGGCGATTGGGACAACGCCGCCGACCTGGCTCGCTCCGCAGCCCGGCGACGCTTAGCCATTGACGAAGTGCCCGCGGCTACAACCGGCATCCGATTGGCCATGGACGTCGCCACGCTACCACGCGTCCATGCTCCAAATTTGACCGCCGAGGTGGGCGACTTCTCAGTCTTACACGGTGCTACTACCGAACAGTTTCAAGAATGGCTAACGGGCCTTCGCGGCAAGCTGGTTCCCACGGCAATCAATTTGCGCTCCGGTGCCGAGGAGCCAATCTACGACGCACTGGCGCGCGAATGTCCGCCCAATTTGCGGTGGCGTCTCAATCGTTTCAACAATGATGTTGAAGCCGGCCAAGATTACAATCGTATGAAAGGCGGTTACGGCACATTCTGGAGAACAACCATTCCCACCACCGGAGTTGTTCCCGCAAAGTGTGCGGGGCTCTCACTATGGATCGCCAAAGAAGGCGGCCGGTGGGGAACATGGAACATCTGGCGGCGAAATGTACAGCCTGTGATCACGGCGAACAGTCGCCAAGGCCAGCTGATCAATTCCATCTGCGTCGCCTACTCAGGTGGAACGCGAAACAGCCACTATTTGCAAGTCAGTCGACCTGGTGTTGGGAATCACCCCTATGCCGATCTAACACTCGCAGACTTCATTGCGAAAGCCGACAAGTACCGCGCGCGTGGCTGGCGATTGCATTTTCTCCAATTGCACACCGGCACTCCCGAACTTCGCATCGCTTGTACGTTTCGCGAAAACTCGGCTGGCTATGAGTGGGAATTGGAGACGGATTTATCAGCATCCAACTTGGAAGCAATGCTAGTGGAGAAAAGAAAAGCTGGCTACCACCCCGTCGGCCTGGCATCGTACCAAGAAGCGGACCGAGTTCGCTATCTGGTTGTCTGGCAACAAAAAACGGCGCCCCGGGTCGCTACCACATTGAATTGATGAATTTGTATTTCTCATTACTTCCTGGAGTGAATTTGATGAACTACCCAATGAAAAGACGTCGCGGTGTCTCCAGAAGATTCGAGACCCTGGAGAATAGAAACCTGTTGACCGCGGCGTTACTTGCGGAGCTGGGAGATGCTCCTGCCAACGATGCTCCCACTGTTAATGCAACCCCTGGCGGAGCGGAAGTGGCTCCGCAGTTGGAAGTTCACGCATACCGACCCACCCCAGTCCCGGCGAAATCATCATTCACACAGGCGACTTTTCGACGGGTAAAAGATGTGCCTTTTGCCGATGGTAGCTACAGCCTGAAAAGCGGCCCGGGCAAATCGTCAGAACCAAATATCCGCGTCACCAGCACGCAAATCTTGCGAGACGGAAATGGGACATTGGTAGATGATCTGCCGCAAGGTCAAATGGTAAAGCTGGGAGTCAATTTCACCACGCAGAATGTACCCCAGGGAGCTCGTTTTGATATTGTGTTTGCCATGAACGGGGTACCGTTGGTCATGGAAAACGTGAACGCGACGGGAAGTGGTTCTTGGTACGCCGAGATGCAAGGCTGGTACGCCGAGACCGAGCAGCATTTCCTCTTCGTCTCGGTCGACTCGAGTAGTGAGATTGCCGAGAGTGACGAAACCGATAACAGCGTTGCACAGACGTTCGTCCCCACGGCGCCGCTCGACTTGCCCGCGAAACTGATCTATCCGGTCGAACAACGTGAAGACATCCCTCTGGTGACGATCAACTACAGTGACATGGATCCCCGCAGCGGACAAGCCGAAGACTTTGCCGGGGGAGCTTATCAAACCGACGGGCACGTGGGCTGGGACATCGGTGTGGCCCACTTTGGATTCCAAGATCGTGGCATCGGTATCGTGGCTGCGGCCGGCGGAGTGGTCTCAGAGGCGGTTGATGGCAATACTGATCGGAACTACCCCTTCCTATTTGGAAGTGGTAACGCGCAGCCTAATTACGTGATTATCGAGCATGGGAATGGCTGGCAAACACGCTACTCGCAACTCGCTCGCGATTCGGTGACCGTCAGCGTGGGTGATCAGGTAACTGCCGGTCAAATCATCGGCAACATGGGCAGTTCCGGTCCAAGCGATGGTACGCACTTGGCATTTACCCTGCTTCGTCAGGGGATGCCTGTGGAATCAATGGTTGCACCCGAGGCCTATTTCATCGATCCCACTGTATTAGTCTACCAACCCGAACTGCCAACTTATGCGTTGGATGCGGCATTTAGCATCGTTTCCTTGGGAGGATCGAGTTCGACCTACTTGCGAGAGGGACTTCCGATCATTGAAAAATTAGATAACGGTCGCTTCCGCGATGCAAATTTCACCACATTCGTTTCGCACTTAAACCCTGGTGATGAAACGTCAATTATTTTCACCCGCCCCAATGGAACGATTGCCCAACAGACGGATGAGACCCACGAAGATGCGTTGCGCAAACCAATTTTGAGACAGGCGATACCTGCGAATCAATGGATGCCTCACCTGGGAACGTGGCAAGTAAGAACATTGGTTAATGGTGAAGTTATTGCGGAACGCAATTTTGAGGTCGTAACTGACGATGCGCCGCCGGTATTTGGCCTGGGATCATTAGAGCATCATCCGTCGGGTCTAACTTCGCCGGTGGCCTATGTTAATCCCCGTGGTACCTTTGTTTTGCGAAACTTTGGTGATTCGGTTCTGGAACTAGGAACCCCTATGGTGCCCGATGGATTTATACTTGTTTCGGCCCCCACATCAATCAATCCGAGCGGTAGTCCCACGATGCGGATTGACCGTGTTGACACCTTTGGCAGCAAGTCTTTCGGAGTGGTGCGCATTCCCACCAATGATCCCAATTTCCCCGAATACACATTTAACATCGAGGCGGTCTCGAATGATCCCGGCGGATTTACCACGGTCACCATGCCCGGTCCAGCGGTCGCTTATCGCCTTGGCAACGAACCAATGCAGCTCGACGCAACAGCCGAATTCGATAGCCTCTTCAGCCCCGCCGGCGAACTGCGTCTTATCTGGGAGGGAGGTCGACGCGAGGGTGACTTGTTGACGATTGAAGACCAAGGCAACGGCGAAGGACAAATCGGAGTTGAAGGCAACGCGATCAGTTTCGCCGGTACTGCCATTGGCACGATCACCAGCGGCGGGTCGGCCCCCGACGATCTTATCATCGAATTCAACAGCGAGGTGGCGATTCCAGCCGTGACCGCGCTACTCCGCGCGGTGAACTTCTCCACTACCAGCACCGAGACTGGGCCGCGTTTTATTCGTGCCTACGTGGTTGATATCTTTGATGAGATTTCGACGCATGCCTACAAGTCAGTACGAGTGCATGGCGAGGCTGCGGCACCGATCATCGTGGAATCGATCGACCTGCCCGATAACGATGACGATCGCAGCATGCTGCAAAATCTCACAGTGCAATTCGACCAGCCCGTCGCCTTCGGAGCCAACGCCTTCGAGGTCATTCGCCGCGATGATCAAGCAACCGTCGGCGTGGTGGTCGATGAAAGTTTGGTGGACGGAAAAACGGTCGCCACACTGAGCTTTACCGGGCCGCTGGTTGCTTTTGGTTCGCTGGCTGACGGCAATTACCAATTACGAATCAACGCCGATCAGATTTTCAGCGCCACGGGAGGTCGCCTGTCTGGTGACGGCGACGGCGGCGATTACCTCTTCGGTGACGAGGAAGCCGACGGATTCTATCGTTTGTTCGGTGATATCAACGGCGATCGCGAAGTTGGCTTTGTCGATTTCTTGGGCTTCCGCAGCAGCTTTGACGCTGGTGCAGAGGATCCCAATTTTGAGCCCGCCTTCGATTACAACCAAGACGACAGCGTGGGCTTTGTTGATTTTCTCCAGTTTCGCAACCGGTTCGGCGACGAATTGCCGTTTGTGTAGACCGAGCGCCAATGACGGTCCGGGGGCGCTCCTCACAGAGCGCCCGATTGTTAAAGGGCGATGATTTTTTGCCGGTTCAAGCGTCGGGTTAGCGACTTTTGTGAGCCAAGCTCACGACAAACGGCAGCGGACCAGCTAAGCTATTGACTGGCTCCTCTTTCGTGGGTGGCGACAGCCACCCAAAAGGTACTCTTTCGTGAAGCTTTTTTTATGGCGAATGACCTTCAGACCGTCTCGGATTCGACTGACACAAACACGGTCGACCTGCTGTCGCGCCCAAGCGGGGAGTCAACTGCAACGCGTCAAAAGCCGGGCGAGCAATTTGCAGATGGGCCAGCTCTCGATGCGAAGCCAGCCGGCAAGCCCGACACCAGTCGTATCCGCTGGGACTACGCGATTTTCTTTGCCGTGTTGCATGCCCTGGCCCTGCTGGCCCTATTGCCCTACTTTTTTTCTTGGCCAGGTGTGATCGCATTCGTGGCAGGGGTCGTGATCTTTGGTCAAATGGCGATCCCGATCGGTTATCACCGACTGTTGACGCACCGCAGCTTTCGCTGTACCAAGTGGTTTGAACGATCGCTGGTGACGTTGGCAATGTGCTCGGCTCAAGAGACGCCGGCTCACTGGGTTGCTTGGCATCGCATGCACCATTCGCATTCGGATCACCACCAGGATCCGCATTCGCCACGCGTCAGTTTTTTGTGGGCTCACGTGCGTTGGTTAGTCCATGAAAACCGCACTCGCATGGCCACGTTCAGCATGTATGAAAAGTACGCCCGAGATATCCTTGGCGATCCCTACTATCGCTGGATTGAAAAGCTGCCCAGCCCGGCCGGTATCTTCTACTTGGCGCATGCTCTGGTTTACGGGCTGATCACCACGGCGATCTGTCTAGGATTATATGGTAACACTTCACAAGCCTATCAATTGGCAGCCAGCGTGTTCGTTTGGGGCGTGGTGGTCCGCACGGTTTGGGTTTGGCATATCACATGGGCGGTTAATTCATTGAGCCATATTTCTGGCTACCGCAACTATGAAACGAACGATGACAGCCGCAACAACTGGTTTGTCACATTGTTGACCGCCGGCGAGGGCTGGCACAACAACCACCACGCCGACCCGTCGAGCGCTTCGGTCCAACATCGTTGGTGGGAAATCGACCTCAACTATTATGCAATTCGGGTCTTTGGCATGTTGGGATTGGCTTCCCACATCATCGAACCACGATTCAAAAGAAAGCGGCAATGAAATTTGTCTTTCGAGTAACCATCCCGATGGAAAGTCGTTTTTTCCTTATGCGGCTTGCTTACTTGTTCGTATGGTTCGCGATTTTACCCATGGAGGCATCCTGCTCGCAGGAGAATAGCGTCCCGAGGTCTGCGCCTCCTGAAGCTGCGGAGCAGGCGAAGATTCAGGAGATTGTCCTGCGTGCATTTCCGCCCTCTGATGATTCGGATCACAAGGCAATTGTCGCGTCGGTAAAGAAGATCCTCGAACTTGCAAAGAAAGACACCACATCGGCGGGAAGGCGATATGTTTTGCTCTTGGAAGCGGAGAAACGCGCTTTAACCGCGGGAGATGCAGACTCTTTCCACTCCGCCATCACGTTGCGCGTTGAACGATTCAGAATCAGCAAGTGGAAAACGTGTAGCACCGGTTATGTTGCGTTCGCAGAACGAGCCCCCGGTAAGTTCATTGACTCTCGACTCCTCGCCGACACACGAGAGCTTGCCACACAGCACGCGGACGGAGGAAAATTGGAGTTGGAGCAGTCGATTGAGTTTCTGACCGCCATTTGGAACGCAGTCAAGGCAGCCAACGGCGACCCCGAGCTCAAGGCATCAATCGCCGCTCTTGGTAGCGAATTGTTTAACCGCAGGTCGTTGGAGGCTCAGTACGAACGAGCTGTCGAGGTGCTCGCGGAAGATCCGGAAAATTCGGCCGCGAATTTCGTCGTCGGCCAAAGGTTGGCGATCGAGGGCACGGATTGGCCCAGGGCTCTTCAATGTTTCCTGAAAAGTGGGGAGAAGGCGTTTCGCGATGCCGCGCGGGCGGAGGCGGAAATGGAGCCGCCCGGCGCGATTGCCGATGCCTGGGCTGAGGCTGTCGCGACCGTCCCACGGTCGAGCAAGCTTAACGACGCTATCACGCAGCATGCGATCGATTGGTATGAGCGTGCAAAGGCGGGGAAAACCGAGGAGCTTGACCGGATCGCCATGCAAAACAGCATTGATCAGCTGCGGAAACGCCTGAGCACAGAGCCCGATGACCAGGCAGGAACACTCAAGCCCGTTGCTCCATCAAAAAAAGAGCTTCTCGTATCTTTTGGTGGTACAGAAAAAACACAGGCTGCAGTCTCGCTCAGTCTCGCATGGCTGGCACGCAACCAGAAAAGAGACGGCGCATGGAGTATGCGCGGTCCGTACGGTGATGGGGGGCTTGTTGAAAACGAGTGTGCGGCCACGGCCATGGCTTTGCTTGCCTTTATCGGTGAGGGGCAAACGCATAGGCAGGGCGTGTATAAGAATGTGGTCCGCGCTGGAATTCTTTATCTCCTCCGGCTCCAAAACCGCAGCGGTTTTTTTGCCGATGGCACAACGAAGCAAGGAAAAATGTATGCCCAGGCGTTGGCAACCATTGCCGTTTGCGATTTGTATCGCATCACGGAGGATCCGACACTGAAGGCCCCAGCTAGGCTAGCGATCGAATTTATCACGACGTCCCAGGCACCCCAAGGCGGCTGGCGCTACCAACCGAGAATTGATTCGGACACGTCAGTGACTGGATGGTTCGTCACGGCCTTAACGAGTGGACGCAACGCGGGGCTGGCCGTCGAAAAATCGGTGTGGATTAACATCGACCGATATCTCGACACTATGTCGACAGACGAAAAAAGTGCCTATCGCTACCATCATAACAACCCTCTTCCAAATCCAAGCATGACGGCTGCCGGTTTGCTGTGCCGAAGATACATCAGTTGGGACCGAGATCAAATGGCGTTAAAACGCGGGATCGGGGCGCTATTGACAGACGCAGCTTTCGATTACGGTGACCGCGACGTCTACTATTGGTACTATGCCACGAGGCTCCTGCGTCACCAAGGTGGTAATTCATGGACAAAGTGGAACGAGACGATGCGAGTTGCACTGCCGGCCAATCAGGTGACGGAGGGCCGGGAGAAAGGAAGTTGGTCTCCAGGAGGCGACCGCTGGGCGGAGAGCGCGGGAAGGCTTTATACGACGTGTTTTTCTACCTATTGCCTGCAAGCCTATTACAGCGTTCCAACAATTGCGCACGACACTTCGGAAAAGAAATGATGCGGCCAGAAATCTTTGGGCGAATGATTGTCCGCACGCGTGCTTCGAGGATGCCGGTCCCCATTACGGTGTGCACCACTGGGCCTAGGCTAATTTTATGACTGGTCACCGCGATGGGCTGGCTGCGAATATACCAAACAACCGCGGTAATGATGGCGAACAGCAGGAGATACCGCACGGCCCGCAGGCCCCTGAAAACTTTCTTAGAAACGATGGTTGAGTCATGATGTCATTCGCAATGAGCCTGGGTAGATTTGCAGCTCAGGTAGATTTGTTGAGCTGCGAAGTCGTTAGATCACTTTGGGTCAGGCGACTGAGGCCACTCAGCCCGGTTGGCGGCGCGATCTGCCAAGGCACCATCGCCGCCCGGCTGGAGTGCAACTGTTGCACTTCCAGCAAGTACTTTTGCTCATGCCATTGACGCTGGATCAACAACGGATCGGTCAGCGGTAGGGGGCTGAGCACCTGATTAACGACCCAAGCGTATGGTTCAATTTCAGCCCGCCGTAAGTCTCGCTGCAGGGCGGCTGCCTCGTGGACTGGAGTCGCTTCGGCCAGCGTGACAATTAGGACCCGAGTGAAATGGGGATCACGGAGACGCGGCAGTAAGTTTTCCACCGCCGCCGGCATTTCACTGGATTGCCTCGTGACTTCACGATGGTAAGCGAGCGCGGAATCGAGCAGCAGAACCGTGTGGCCGGTGGGCGCCGTATCGAGCACCACAAATTTGTTGGTGCCGGCAGCAACCGCATCGGCGAATGCTCTAAACACGGCGATCTCCGCGGTGCAGGGTGAACGCAAGTCCTCCTCAAGCAATGCTTTGCCTCGCTGATCAAGACCAGCGCCTGCGCGCGATAAAACCTCTGCGGAATACTTGGCGGTCTCGGCTACCGGATCAATGCGAGTGACCGATAGATTTGGCAGACACTCGTCGTTTATCGCCGCGGCGAGGTGAGCAGCCGGGTCTGTCGTCGATAAATCGACCTCGTATCCCCGCTGGGCAATCGCCACTGCCACAGCGGCCGCCACCGTGGTTTTGCCCACACCACCCTTACCCATCGCCAAAATGACACCGTGTCCGGGAGCGATCAGATCGTCAATGAGCGTGGCGAGCAAAGGCAATGCTGTCGCCCGCTCCAAAGTACCTTGGGTGATACTTTCAGGGGAAGCAGCAACCGAGTCGGGTTTACCAAGTTGGCGCAATGATTCGATGCCCAGAACTCCACTTGGCTGCAATGGCACGACCGTGCGGGGCAAGGCTCGCAGTTGCTCGGGTATGGCGTTTAATGCGGAGCTGCCTCTTTGCTGTAGAGCAATCGCGTAGGGGTCGTTCGCGTCGACCGCTTGGAAAAGACCATTGATCACCAGATGCTGATTCACGACCCCCAGCTCGGCAAGCTCAACGCTGGTGCGCGCTGCTTCGCGGAGAGCGCTCGGTTCGGCGCGAGCAACGAGAACGAGTGTCGTTACTGTTGCATCTCCGAGCGCCCGCACCGACTGTTGATAGAGCTTCTGCTGGGCTTGCAAACCTGCCAGCGGGCCCAAGCAACTGGTGCCCGTCGTATTCTGCTGCATGAACCCATCCCAGGCGGATGGCAATGTTAACAATCGAAGCGTATGCCCGGTCGGTGCCGTATCGAACACCACGTAGTCGAATTGGGATGTCGCTTCTTTGTCGCCCAGCAGTCTTGAGAATTCATCGAAAGCGGCAATTTCCAGCGTGCAAGAACCCGAGAATTGTTCCTCCATACTCACCACCGCGGCCTCGGGCAACAAACCACGATAGGGGCCGACCATTCGCTCTCGATATTCAGCCGCCGATTTTTCAGGATCGATGTTCATCGCGAACAACGTTGCTAACTGCGGCACTGAGGTAGGCCGATTTCCCAGGCTAACCTCCAACACCTCCTCCAGATTGGAGGCCGGGTCGGTGGAGACCAGCAACACCCGCTGCCCCGCATCGGCCAACTGCACCGCGGAGGCGCAAGCCAGCGATGTCTTGCCGACACCACCTTTGCCAGTAAAGAACAAAATCCGCGTCGGTCGTTCGAGAAATTTCATCGGAACAATGCTTTGTGTTTCAGTGACGCTGGCGTGGCAACGGCGGCGGAGAGCTTTAGCAGCAACCGGTTGAGTCGCCGCTGCAGCAGTCGCCGCCAGGTTTAGCGACCGGCAACGCTGGCCGGGAGGGAGTGTTACCAACCCAAGCGGCGAGCGATTCGCGAGAGGGGTAAACCTGTTGACTAACAATTTCGCCATCAATTTGCACGACGGGCAAACAGTCGGTACCAGTCGTACTCAACAGTTGATGAATTGCTTTGTTGTCAATAAAAGCTTGAGGCTGCTGAGCCAAGTTGTAACGTTCGACTTGGTGACCTTGCGCTTGCAACCAATCGAGATCGGCAGCGAACTTGGGCAACACCGGATCGACATCGGGACCACAAACGCCGGTCGAGCAGCACATCGGTTTGTCGTAGATAATAATTGTCTTCATGTTTGATTCCCCAGCTGTTTGTTATTGTAGAACCGCTGTCCCCAGCTGTTTGCTATTGTAGAACCGCTGTCCCCAGCTGTTGGTTATTGTAGAACCGCTGTCCCCAGCTGTTTGCCATTGTAGAACCGCTGTCCCCAGCTGTTTGTTGGGACCGCAAGCGATTGGGGACAATCGCTCTACATTGGGGGCAATCGCTTTACATTGAAAAACAAAAAAAAGCCGCCGGCGGAATTGCTTCTGCTGGCGGCTTTCTTTATTTTGTCGCGATCGACTTACGTCAGTCACGAAAGCGGAGGGCACGGGACTCGAACCCGCAACCCCTTGCGGGGCAACTGATTTCGAATCAGCCTCCTCACCAATTCGGATACCCTCCGGCTCGGACGACAGTATGACTGGGAGCAGCCCGCATCGTCAAGTTCTCTCTCAGAGATTCGCGGGCAGCTGGAGGCTCAGGCTCCGCTGCTCGGTAACCCCCGCCCAACGCTGCAACAACTCCATGAATTGAGCGTCATCTTGCAGAGCCATTTCTAACTGCCGATCCGCCAGTTGCCGACCCGCCAATTGACTCTCATTGAGATAGACATTGCCCAACGGGGAGAGTTCCAGCTCAATCGTACCGCTGCTGGGAAATTTCGCCGCGGCGACGATTTCAGCCAGCCGCTGGCCAATTTTTTCCAGCAATCCGGCGGAATCTGGAGCGTCGATTGTCGGCTCGGCTGCGGTGGAGTCGGCCTGCCAAACTCCAGCCAGCGTCTGAGCGAAATCACCAGCCGCGCTGAGCAGCGGGCGAGCGACTGACTGAGCGGCTTTGGCGGCCGATAGCGGGGCGATGATGGTTGAGAACGGATCCATATAACGTCGACTATCGGCACCGCCGAGTTGGCGAGTTAAACGATTTTGTCGATTATAGCGAAATCGATGCTGGATCTCGATTCGACGCTGCTCAGGCAACGGAAACGAAAAAACCCCCACGCGTGCGAACACGCGTGGGGGCTCTGGAGGGTCACAGCCGATCTACTCTGGTCGCCCCTGAAGATCGGGGGTCAACTCAGGTTCGATACGGCGGAGTGATCAGTTGCAGCTGGTGCAACCGCTGCCAACAGCCATGCCGCTGGAGACGATAACGCCGGTGGAAACAGCTCCGCCGCAGCTTCCGCAACCGCTGCTCATTGGCACGGTAACGGTTTGGGGAACGCGACGGCAAACGGTCACGTCAACTTCCTTTTGAACTTGGTAGGGTACACACACTGTGTACGGCTGTTCAACTTGCTCGTTCACGGTGTCGTAAACGGTGACCATGACCTTACGCACGTCGGTGTTGGGGACCATCGTGACGTACTTGACTTCACGTTGCTTGTCTTGCATTTCGCAACGAACCCTTTGAACTTGCTTGACAACTTGTTCGGCTTCGTAGCGAGTCACGTTAACCAATCGTTGCTTGGTTTGCATTTCCATCCTGGTGACATTGACCAAACGCTTTTGCGGAACCATGCGGCACTTTTGCACGGTGTAAGTGCGCTGACGAACTTCTGGGCGGCAACGTTGCACGTTGAGCACGCGTTCGCGTTGCTCGGTCACCATGCGGGTGACAGGCACCATTCGCTTTTGAACTTCCATGCGGGTCTTGGTGACGTTGATCGTACGTTGTTGTTGCTCGGTGCGATAACGGGTCACGTCGACCATTTGCTTGCGAACTTCGGTTGAGCAAGTGGTGACGGTGTACTCGTAAGGCTCTTGGACGATTTGAGTTTGGTAGGTGGTCACAGGAGTTTGCACAGTCACGGGATTACTGACGTAGCGGCGACGGCAAACGGTTTGCGTGGTACCGCAACCGCCGGCGTACCCGACCATGTCACCACAGCCCGAGGTGGTTGCACAGCCACCGCAACCGGCGCTGCCACCGCAACCGGCGCCGCTACCACAACCGGCCGATTGACCGCAGCCAACTTCGACCATTTCGGTGGTCCAGTAACCTTGATCGACGCACTGAGTGCGCATGGTGGTTACGGGAACTTGCTTGCAGACGGTACGCATGCCTTGGCGAACTTCTTGACGAGGCACTTGCACGGTGTAAGTTTGTTCAACTGGCTCTGTGTAAGGAACCTGAACGGTATATGTTTGCACAACGGGTTCGGTGTAGGGGACGCAAACTTGATAGGTTTGCTCGACTTGCTCGACCTGTGGTACGCAAACGGTGTACACCTGCTTCACTTGCTCGGTGTAAGGAACCATCACGGTGTAATTTTGCACCATTTGCTCGGTGTATGGCTCTGCGACCATAACCGATTGCTCAACTTGCTGAGTCACTGGAACACATACTTGGTATGATTGCTCAACTTGCTCAACAACAGGCTTTTGCACGGTGTACGTTACGTCTTCGACGTAAGGAACTTGCACGGCGACCTGATAGTTCTCAACTCGCACTTGCTCTTGAGGAACCATGGTCACAACGGTTTGCTCACGCTCTTCTTGGCGTGGCACTTGACGGCAAACGGTGACCATGCGAACACGCTGTTCGTTGCGATATTCGGTGCTGGTCACGATCCGCTTTTCAGTTACGTACTGAGGCACGTAAACGGTTTTGGTGGTGTAGGTGGGGCCGCAGTCGGCAGCCATCCCTTCACCAACAACCATGGCACCGCCGCTGACGACGGTCCCACCGCAGCCGCTGGAGACGCTGGTCTGGCCGCAGGGACTGGCGGTTGCACAGCCGCCGCAATCTCCACATCCAGCGAGGGCTTGCGTTGCGGAAAGTGCAACAGCGGCAACCCCCATGGCGAAACTAAGAACTTTAACTCTCATCAAATTTACCCCTCCACACGGCTCACCACGGTGAGACAGCTGAAGAAAAACAAGGAAGTGATTATCAATGTGGGACCAGCGGCTAATCGTTGAGCCCACAGTCCAAACTGATGGCTAGTCCCCAAATGTAGGCCCTATTACACGACTGTCAACGGTTAACGGTCAGTTAAAGTAGGGGAATCAGGGGAAATGAGCGGCCATTCTTCGCCGCCATTTCATTTTTGTCGTAAATAGAGTTATCAGAACACCCCCCCCGCACCACCATTGGTGCTAAGGAAAAACCGCTTGTTGACGGGAAGAAAAGGAGATGTTTCTCGCGGAATGTGTTGACGAGTTGCTCATGCGGAAGGGGGCAAGCGGGGGGAGATGGTTTGGGCCGGGACCCGACCGGCTACGTAGGACCAGCTCAGACCCATGCATCTCTGTGAAAAATAGAAAAGTTTTTCTGAGCCGAGCAAATGGGCTTGGGGGGAATTAAACCGCCAGTGTTTGCCACTAAAGCGGGGCCAATCTTCCTTTAGTTACTTGATCGCGCGTGGTGTACGGGGCACCCCAAGGGTGAAACCCAGGAGAACATGTTCGCAGTTAGCCGAGGTTTTCTATACTGACAACAGGCAAGCTGCCGATTGGAACCGTCGGCGGGAGGAAAACGCGTGAAACCGCTACCACGCATATTGCAAATAGGCGATCCGCGCCAGTTCGATCTCAACGGAGATGCGAACCGCGCTGAGATCGTAACTGCGCAGAACGCGGCCGCAGCGCTCCATTTGTTGGCCCACGAATCGTTTGCGGAGATACGGATCGCTGCGGATGGGTTTGAGTCGGGCAGAGATTTGTTGTTGACTAAGCAGAGCGACGACATGTTGCGGGACATGCCCGACGGCGTCGCGCTGGTCGACGATCGACGTTGCATTTTGTGGGCGAACCGACGGCTGGAAACATGGGCCGGACGGGAATCGCTGGTCGGGCTCGAGTTCTACGAGGGGTTGGCCAATCCCGAGATCATGGGCGCCGATTTCTGTCCCTTCCACACGGCGATGGCCACGGGCATGCCGAGCGGCATGACGTTGAGGACGGAAGACAATCGCTTTTTCCAGGTCCACGCCGCGCCGCTGATGGCGGCTCCCGCCACTGCCGATGCCGGAACGGCAAATGATGCTGGCAGGCTTGCTCGCCCTCAGCATTTAGTCGTCACTGTTAGCGACATCACCGAGGAGATTCTGCAGCAGCAAAAGCTGGCCGCGATTCATCTGGCCGGTCGCCAATTGGCCGACTTGAGGCCCGATGAGATTTTCTTAATGGATGTTGATCAGCGGATTGACCTGCTGAAGGAGAACATTCGGCATTACTTAAGTGACTTGCTGAATTTTGATGTGATCGAGATTCGCCTGCTCGAGCAGGCGACGGGTTACCTGATGCCCCTGTTGAGCGTGGGGATTGATCAAGAGGCGGCCGATCGCCAGTTGTTCGCTCAACCCAACGGCAACGGCGTTACCGGATTCGTGGCCGCCACCGGAAATAGCTATCTCTGCGAAGATGTCAGCAACGACCCGCTCTATATCCCCGGGATTGCTGGCGCCAACAGCTCGCTGACCGTGCCCTTGATGTTGCATGATCAAGTTTTGGGAACGATCAACGTGGAAAGTCCTGAAGTGGGCGCTTTTTCGACTAGTGACATTCAGTTCCTGGAAATCTTTGCCCGCGACGTGGCTCACGCCCTGAACACTCTTGAGTTGCTGGTGGCTCAGAAAGCCAATACGGCTCAACAAAGTTGCGAAGCGATTCACAGCGCCGTGGCGATGCCGGTTGACGAGATCCTCAACGATGCGGTCAACGTGATGGAGGGATACATCGGCCACGAGGGAGAAATGGTCGATCGCCTCCGCCGAATTTTGCAAAACGCTCGCGACATAAAACAGATGATCCAACAAGTGGGTCAAACGATGACGCCACTGGACGCCGTGCCCGCCGGCGTGAAGGGGCCGCAGCGAGCGATTTTGGAGAAACGTCGCATCTTAGTGGTCGACTCTGATGAACAAGTGCGAAACGATGCCCATCAATTACTGGAGCGTTATGGCTGCATCGTAGAAACCGCTCACATCGGTAACGAAGCGGTCATGATGGTCCGCGGCAGCGACGAATTTCGTTATGATGTGATCATCAGCGATATTCGCTTGCCCGATTTCAGCGGATATCAGTTGATGTGTCGTTTGCAAAAGTTCATGAGTCCGGTGCCGATGGTATTGATGACCGGGTTTGGATACGACCCCGGGCATTCAATTGTTAAAGCGCGGCAAGCCGGTTTGCACCCCAAAGCGATCCTTTACAAGCCTTTCCGTTTGGATCAGCTGATTGACGTGGTGGAGACCGTTGTTCAGGTTTATCAGACGCAGCACGCTTAACGCCTCCGGCTCACGGTTGGATCACAGGGGGGCAGATGCGAGATAGTAAGCACGACAACAATCAGCACAACAGCAACAGCGACAACGACGGCGACAGCGAGCAGGAACTGGAGCAATTTACCGCTTGCCTGCGGCGAGTTCGCGAAGGCTCCATGGATGCCATCGATGAGCTCTACAAACAATATTTTGCCCGTTCGGTGTTGCATGCTCAAGCAAACTTGCGGGACGGCGAGGGGCGGATCATCGATGGTGAAGTGGCCGCCAACAGTGCTCTCGATAGCCTGATCCATCGCGTTCGCGGGGGGGCTTACGGAGACGTTACCGACCAAGTAGCCATGTGGCGATTGGTAGCAAAGATCGTCGACCGCAAGGTGACAAAGTATCGCCGTCGGATGTATGGACCAACTCGCAGCCCACGAAAACCGATCCTTGCGGTCGATCAGATTGGTGACGACAGCTCGCAGGGCGATGGCCCCGTGCCGCTGGCCGCCGGCGGTCCTTCACCGCTGGCGCAAGCGATCGCTGATGAATCGTTAAACCGTTTGCTGGCACACCTCTCCGACGCGGACGCCAAAGCGGTGCTGCTGCTTCGACTGGAAGGCTACAGTGATTTGGAGATCTCCGAGCACCTGGGGCACAGTCGCAGTTGGGTCCAACGCCGCTCGGATACCATTCGCCGCGTCGCTCAGTCTTTAATGTCGGAAGATGCGCTGTGAGCCACCCGCCCGACCTGCCGATTGACGCTCCCTCCGACTCCCCCTCAGACGCTCCTTCCGATGCTCCGCAGAATTATTGCGAGCCCGCCTCTGAGGACGCACTGCTTGATCGCTTCGAGCACGAATGGCTCACCGCAGCTAGCCCTCCCAATCTGCTCGACTACTGTCGCTGGGGAGCGAAATCCAAGCAACTCCCTCCACCTGCGTTACTGCAATTGGCGATGACCGACCTGGAGTTTCGCTGGCGTAAAGGGGCCGGGGAGTTGCCGCTGACGCTCACTTGGTACCGCCAGCACCTGCGGCAGTTTGGTTTTGGTCTTGTTGAGCTGGAGCAATTAGGCAGTCACGAATTGGTTGTGCGATGTTATTGGGGCGATCAACCGGCGATTGAGGATTTAGTCGCCGAGCAATTTCCCGACGCTTCCGCCGGGGCGGCTGAGGAGCGGACGCAAGCCTATCTGGAAAAACTCGACCAAGCCTTTCCGTTAACTGCCAACGTGACGGTGGCGGGACGCCATTACTTTCGTTGCCATCTCAAATCACCTTGCGAGTTGGGTAGGCGGCGAACGGGGGAACCGCACCCTCCAGCACTCTTGCCGCCGCTTAACTACCCACCCCATCATCGCCTGTTGGTCGCCGATCGTCAGCAGAACAACGTTTCCCGCCAGCAGTTACTCTTGCGCCGCGTGGCCCTCGACCAAGTTGACATCACGGCACTCAGCCGCAACGTTGGTTGTCACGTGGGTGGTTGTCGGTTGCCAGTTCGCCAAACGGTACGTTGCCCGATTATTCCACTCGGCTTGGAAATCCGCTTTCATCACGTCATCCTACACCTGCGGCGTGTATAACCTATAAGCGCCACGTAGCTGATACTTTCTTTGCCCCTTTCGGATGACCCGCGCACGATGGGCCCACATGGTTTCCTCCGGATCGCTTGTTTCAGCCCTCGCGTCTCTGTCGCCAATCCGCAGGCAAATCTGCGAGCCATCCAATCTGCCCTCTCGTTGGCAACCGATGCGGATATTTTGTTGTTTCCCGAATTGGCCATCACCGGTTACTCGTGCGGTGATTTATTTGCCCAACAAGCGTTGCTCAACGAAGCTATCGCAGCCGTTCTGAAACTAGCCCAGGATAGCCGGCAAATCGCTGGCTTAATCGTCGTCGGCTGTCCGCTGCAGGTGGGCTCCGCGCTATACAACACGGCTGTCGTGATCCAGCAAGGCCGTCTGCTGGCTGTCGTTCCCAAACAACACTTACCCAGTTACCGCGAGTTTTACGAAACTCGCTGGTTCCGCCCAGCAACGGGGCAAGAACCTGAATCGATTCAGCTTGGCGATCAAGCGGTACCGTTCGGCATCGATCTCCTAGTGGCCTACGGTCAGGCGCTGGTGGGAATCGAAATCTGCGAGGATTTATGGACACCCATCCCGCCTTCCAGTCGCCAAGCCTTAGCCGGTGCCCAAGTGCTGTTGAACCTCTCGGCCAGCAACGAGTTGATCGGCAAAGCCGAGTGGCGAACCGAACTGGTGATCTCGCAAGCGGGTCGCTGCCTGGCCGCCTACGCCTACGCCAGCGCGGGCCCCTCCGAGTCGACCACCGACTTGGTCTTCAGTGGCCATTGCTTGATCGCCGAGAATGGCCGGACGCTGGCTAGCCAGCGGGCGCTAGACGGAAAAAATTTGCCGCAACCTAGCGATATGCACGTCCAACTAACCGCCGATGTCGATCTGGAGCTGTTGGCACACGAACGTCGCCTGCAAAACACCTTCCTCGATCCACGCGGTTACCGCGTTGGCAACTTTCGCCACGTCTCCGCAAACGCACCCGTCGTCGCGGCCGCATCCGTCGTTCCGTCGGCGGTCGCCACAGGCAAAGCCGCTCAAGCTTCTGAGTCGCAGAGATCTGCGGCGGAACATTCTGCGGCGGAACATTCTGCGGGTCGGGCCAGCCGGTGGCAGCTGCGACGGACGATTGCGGCACAGCCCTTTGTGCCCGCTTCGGCGACCGATCTGCGGCATCGCTGTGAGGAGATTCTGGCCATTCAAGTAGCCGCTTTGACCAAGCGTTTGACTCGCCTACCCGATTCCCTCTCGCTGGCAATCGGCGTTTCCGGTGGGTTGGACAGCACGCTGGCCCTGCTGGTCGCCTGCCAAGCCTGTGATGCGTTGGGCTGGGAACGGCAGCGGATCAGCGGGCTGACGATGCCTGGCTTTGGGACTTCGGAAACGACGCGCCGGCGAGCTGAAACCTTGATGAACTTACTGCGCGTTGATCACCGGCTCGTCGACATTCGCACCCTCTGCTTGGATACTTTCAGAGCACTTGGCCACCGCCCGTTTGGCATTGATACCAGCGAATTGAAGGTCGACCAATTCCAAGCCGCTTTGGGCAACTTGGCGACTGACCGCGGCGACCTGACTTTTGAAAACGTGCAAGCCAGGGTTCGCACGCTGGTGTTGATGAATCAAGGTTTTGTGCTGGGAACTGGGGATCTTTCCGAACAAGCGTTGGGATGGAGCACTTATAACGGCGACCACATGTCGATGTACAACGTGAACTGTTCAATCCCCAAGACTTTGGTCCGTTTTCTCGTTCGCCACGCGGCGGACCAACTGACTGAGGGACCATTGTTCACGATTCTACAATCGATCGCCGCGGCGCCGATTACACCCGAGCTACTCCCGCTGGGCCGGGATGGTGAAAGCCAGCAAGATACCGAAGCGGTGCTGGGACCTTACGAATTGCATGACTTTTTCCTTTATCATTTTGTCCGCTACGGTTGCGGCCGCGAAAAAATACTATTCCTCGCTAGTCAAGCTGATTTCTCACAAGCTTATACTCGCCAACAGATTGCCGACACGTTAGATACGTTCTTCCGGCGTTTCTTTCATAACCAGTTTAAACGGAGCTGCGTTCCCGACGGGCCCAAGGTTGGCACCGTCAGCTTGAGTCCTCGGGGGGACTGGCGAATGCCCAGCGATGCTGATCCCGATGCCTTTCGGACTTGAACTGGCCACCTTAGTCTCCCGAAATTTCCTTTAATCGAATTTACCGATACCATCCGCTTGCTTTTCGCCCACATGATTTGGCCCGGCTGCAGGAAAACGCGGCCTGCGCCAACTTGTCAAGCTAGGTTTTCCAGGTAAACCCACTCACAAAGTGGGGGCGTCTGGTAAAACCTCCTAGCTTGGCATTTCGCGGCGAGTCATTCTTGATGCGTTTGAACAGTCTTGACAACATGATTGACGCGGCATCAGGCGATCTCATCGGGGGCCGCCGATGAGTGGTAATTGGCCCACCTCACGCGCTGCGATTATCGATCCACAGCCAAGCGTTCATCAGACGTTCCACCGTATTTTCGCGGAACATGCCGTGCAAGCGGCGATCGCCGTCGATGCCTCGATCGCTTTCTCGACGCACTTTGATGAGTTTGCCAGCTATCTGTTGCCGGGTGCGGGGCGCAGGCACCAACCGTTCGTGTTGAACCATGCCTACGATGGAAATCAAGCGACCGAACTAATCGAAGCGGCAGCGTCGGCCGAACAGCGGTTTGGCCTCGCCTTCATTGGCCATGCGCCGGCGGAAAATCATGACGCCCTCAAGATCTCCCAAGAGTTGTGGCGGATCGATCCCAATATTCAAATCGTGATCTGCCTGGCCGAAGCCCAAACGGAGTGGCCCGAGTTGGCGCATTCGATGCCTCACGCGGATCAGTTGTTGCTATTGCGAAAACCGCTGCATCGCATCGAAGTGGCTCAAATGGCGTTAGCTCAATCGGCTCGCTGGCGAACCACGATGGAGGTTCGCGAGCATATTTGGCGTTTGCAGAGTGAACTCGATCGGCGGTTGGAGACGGAGGCCAAACTGCGACGTGATGCCGAGCAGGATGCGCTCACGAAACTTCCCAACCGCGTCGTTTTATTGCAGCGTCTCGATGAGATTCTTCGCCGCTATGAACGGGGTGAACATTCGATTGACGCGGTGTTGTTCATGGATTTGGACAATTTCAAAGTGATTAACGACACGCTCGGTCACGCCGCCGGTGACGAATTGTTAAACCAAGTCGCCAACCGCTTGCGAACCTCGGTTCGCAATGGCGACGGTGGTCGCGGACGTACCGAAACGGTGCGTCTTGGTGGAGATGAATTCGTCGTGCTGCTCGAACAACTCAGCTCGCCCGAAGATGCAGTCGCCGTTGCCAAACGTATCGTCGACCGTGTCGCCGAGCCGTTTCGGATTGACGAACGAACGGTCCATGTCGGTTCCAGTATCGGCGTGGCATTTGTCGACTCAGCAGATGCCAGCGGCGAATGTTTGCTGCAGAATGCCGATACGGCGATGTATCGCGCCAAACTTTCCGGCAAAGGTCAAGTCGCCGTCTATGACCGCGATATGCATGAAGACATCAGCGCCCGGATCGCAATGGAAAACGCGCTGCGAAACGCGATTGCCAACCAGCACCTCGATGTCCTCTACCAACCGGGGCTCAGTCTTCACGACGGGGAAGTACGATCGCTGGAAGCCCTGTTGCGATGGAAAATGAATGACTTGCATTCCATTCCACCGTCGCGATTTATTCCCTTGGCGGAAGAATTGGGTCTGATCACCGAAATTGGCTATTGGGCTATCGATCGGGCCACCAAGCAGTTGGCCCCACTGTTAACCAGACGCGGCTATGACGCCAAACCACCAACAACGCTCAACTTCAACCTTTCTTATCATCAGTTATGGGAAAGTGATTTTGAGAAGCGAGTCGGGGAGATCTTAAAAGCGAATGACTTCCCCCGCGAGTTACTAAAACTGGAGATTACCGAAGAGATTGCCATGCGACAACCGACCGAAACGGCGCGGCGGTTGTATGAATTGCATATGGCCGGATTTGGCATCTGCATGGACGACTTTGGCGCGGGGCACTCTTCGCTGGCATTTTTTCATCAATTCCCGATTGAAGCGGTTAAAATCGACCGCGCGTTTGTTGGCTCCATCGCTGGTAACAGTTCGCACCAAGCGATCGTGGAAGCTGTCGTGCAATTAGCACACAGCCTGAACGCGACCGTGGTGGCTGAGGGACTGGAGTCACTCGAACAAGTCCAACAATTGAAATCGATGGGTTGCGACTACGGGCAAGGCTACTGCTTTGCTCCGCCGCTGCCGTTCGCGGAAATTGAGCGGATACTCCAATCACCGGCCGATGCGTATCCCTGGGCCGAAGTCAGTAAAGCATTCTTGGCGGCTCCAGCTAGTTTTGAGAAACCGGCTGCCAAACCGCTCAATCGAGTTCCAGCCCCAACTCATGATGAATCTCGCGGACTACCTCCAGAGCTTCCTTGGCAAACTCTGAATCCCTCAGGTCTGCCGCGGTAACCTCAGCGCGGTAGCTCGAACTAATTAAGCGACGGAGGCGCTCGCCCCGTTGTGGCGTCCAAAAGACTCCCGCTGGCAGTCGCGTTAACTGGTCGGAAGTCAGCGGCACTCGCAAACGCAAGCAGGCTGGTCCCCCACCGTTACTCATGCTCTCACGCAGGTCCACAAAGCGGACGTCGTGAATCGGGTTCTCGGTCGTTAACAGCCAATCAATCACCTGTTCCGCGACGGCCAATTCTTGACATTGCAGCGGGCTCACAAGGGTAAGCTGGCCAAGCGAGTTGGGAATCAATTGACTGTTGAACAAATAGCTCTCCATTGCCGCTGATAAACTCAAACGGGCGGCAGGAATACGGATCAAAACAAGAGGTTGGCCATGCTCGGCGGTGAACTGGCGTTGCAATCGCGCCAATTCCTGATCCGCATCGAGAAATGCAAATTCATGATAAAGCAAGATATTGGCGTGACTAGTTGCGACGACGTCATTATGAAACGCGCCGGCATCAATCGCCGCGGGATGTTGGCGGAGCAAGTAGGTTCGCGATTGGGGCAAACGATGCCGGCGGGCAATGGCTGCGACCGCATCAAGGCTTTGGCGAGCAATGAACCTACCACCCGTCGCTGCTCCGCCGCCGTGCA
This sequence comes from Kothea flammea, assembly GCF_052161645.1. GTDB lineage: Bacteria > Planctomycetota > Planctomycetia > Pirellulales > Pirellulaceae > Laterigemmans. The sequence goes on along the minus strand of NZ_CP197414.1, from coordinate 7,019,767 downwards.
CGAAAAGATGGTGCCCGCCAGCTCCCGTCGGAGCAGATAATCGCATGTGATTGGCGGCCCCTTCATCGCGGAAGGCAAATCCACCTGGCAACGGGGCATGGACTAAGTAGTCTTGGTCGGCGGAAAAGATCTGTGAAAAGACTGCCTCGGTGCGACTCGGTTCGAGGCTGCGATGCGGGCTGCTGGAAAGATTGCTGATGGTAAAATGAGTGTTACCATCCAAGGTATCGGCGGCGGGGGCGACCGTTGCCGCGTTGGCTGTCCACATCGCCGAAGCGCTCCAGGCGGCCGCCAATATATGAGGCGCCGTTTCCGCCGCTTCGGCCAAGATCTCCGCAGCGGTTCCTCGAAAGCCAAGGCTGGCTAGCCAGTTTAAGTCGGGTCGCGGTTGCGGTGGCAGCAGCGCGGCGCGCATGCTCGCCGGGTCGGCCAACTCCATCACCGCCGCGACTTTGGCCAATCCACAGAGTGCCGCGGCGCGGGGATGGCTGACTTGACCGGCGTGGGATAGCGAGGCCACGTTTCCAACCCCCAAACCACCAAAGTGATGCGTGGGGCCCACGATGCCATCAAAGTTGCATTCGATCAAACGACTCATTGGGCTTGCCCTCAGCGAGTAGGCTGGCAACTGGGTCACTGCAGGCATCGATCGCCCAGTATCCAACCGGACGATGGTTGCCGCTATCGCCCAATCCGCCGAACGGCAAACGGCCGCTGGCTCCGGTGGTTTGCCGATTCCAATTAATCACACCGGCGCGAACCTGTTGTCGAAACTGTTGAAACTGTTTCGCGTCGCCGCCGATCAAAGCGGCTGCCAGACCAAACCGCGTATCATTAGCTAATTGAATCGCTGCTTCGAAATCGGGTACGCGGTGGACTTGTAGCAGCGGGCCGAAATGCTCTTCGTCCTGGGAAACCGCAGCCGCGGTCATGTCGATCAGGCCTGGGTGCAAGAGTGCTTGACTGCGGGCATCACGGCGCAATTCGACCAACACTTGCCCGCCATGCTGGGCAAACGCCCGCTGCGCCGCGAGCATTCCCTCCGCCGCGGCCGGTGAAATCAGCGGTCCGATGAACGGTTCAGGATCGTCTCCCGGCAAACCAACGCGGAGACGCTTCACCCGATCAATCAAGGTCTCGAGCAGCGCATCGCTCCAAGTGTCATCGAGCAAGATCAAGCGTCGGGCGCAGGTGCAGCGTTGACCGGCCGTGACGTAGGCGCTGGCCACGATCATTCCTGCAATCTGGGACAAGTCGGCGACCAGCCCATCTGGATCAGGCAGCACGAGCAACGGGTTGTTACCTCCCATCTCCAACGTTAACAACACGTCGGTTCGCCCGGCCAGTCGGCGATGAATCGCGCGCCCGGCTCGCAGGCTGCCGGTGAACATGACGGCGTCAAGTTGGGGAGAATCAATCGCCCACTCGGCCACTTCGCGACCCCCTTGCAACAGGTTGACCACTCCGGCGGGCAGGCCAGCTTGTTGCCAAGCATCAACCAGCCACTCACCCACGGCGGGAGTCAGTTCGCTGGGTTTGAATACGATGGTGTTACCCGCCAACAGGGCGGGGATCATTTGGCCGCCCGGCAGGTGCGCGGGAAAGTTATAAGGTCCCAACACCAACACCACACCCAGCGGTCGATAGGCCACTTCGGCCGTCGCTTCGCCGACCATCGTCTGCAGCGGAGCGCGACGTTCGCCGGCGGCTTGGATGGAGAGTTCGACTTTGGCGATGCAGGTTGCCACTTCGCCCTGGCACTCCCACAGCGGCTTGCCTGTTTCGCGACTGATCAGATCGGCCAGCTCGTCTTGAGCGTCGCGGAGAATCGTTTCGTAACGACGAACGATCGCGGTTCGCTGTTCGCTGCTGGTCCCCGCCCAGCCGGTTGCCTTATCGGTTGCCGCCGCGGTGGCAGCTTGCATGGCCTGCTCGACTTGCGACTCGGTCGCTAGCCGGCCCCGCCACACGACCGTTTGGTCAGCCGGATTCAAGCTGCTTAACTCGGGGCCCTGGCCGGCAACTTTTTGCCCAGCAATGCGAAGTGAAGGGGTCACGATGAAAACCTAGCTTGTGGGATATGGGGTCAGGGTCCAAACTTGGTCACCCACTTTAACACCCAGGGCGAGCGCCGTGGACGTTTCGATCACGCAGCCTCCCTGTTCGTCAACCAACACGGGAGCTAGCACGGCAGCGAACCCACCAAACATAGAAGCAAGGATTTGCGAGTCTGCCTCGAGATGCCGTTCGACCGCGGTGACCGTTCCCGCACGACAGCGTTGCACCGCGGCCAAAGAAGCAATGGCGCACTCCAGGGTCGGGCCGCCATCAAAAATATCGACCAGTTCGGTTTCTAAAAATCCTTCAGCCCGCAGCAGCGCTAAGGCCGGTTCCGTCTCCGGATGCACGCGTCCGATCGTGTCCCGCGCGGCTTCGGAGAGCAACGGCAGATAGATCGGATATTCCGGGTTCAACTGTTCGATGAATGTCTTTGAAATCGTCGACATCGCATCGGCGAGGGGAAAATCGCAACAATAGAACTTGCGACCCAAGGCTTCCCAAAACGGGCTGTTACCTTGGTTGTCACTGACGCCTCGCATTTGCGCGATGACCCGATCGGAAAAGCGTTGCGGGCGTTGAGCCAGTAGGGCAAAACGTGATAGCGAGAGCAAGCGTCCGCGGCCGTGACCACGAAACTCGGGCAGTAAAAACAGACTGCCGATCTCCGAGGGGCCGTCATGGATCCGCTGTAAGTGCAACGACTCGAGCGTGTGCTCCAGCCCCAATTGCGAACAGACTCGCAACGATTTAACCCGGCGATAAGCGTAGACTGGCTCATAGCCGCCCGTTTTTGCCATCACACCGGAAAGGCCAATCAACTTGGATGAACTCAAATCCTCCATGACCAAGACGTAAGGCTCGCCGGCGGGACGTTCGCTGCGGCGATGAAAAGCAAACACGCTCCGTTCCACACGTTCGTGCAAGCGTATCCGATCGATTTGCAAGCTGGTTAAACCATGGTCAGCTTGACGTGTCAACTCAAAGAGCGCATCGACGTCTTCGATCCGCACCGCGCGCACTACTTCCATTCTCAGTCGCCCGTTATGAAGGATTAGCCTGGCTCAGTCGCACCAGACAGCGACGCAGGATTTCAATTGCCGAATCAAGATGCGCTTCATTGGTGGCGGCTGGGGGAGGCAAAATTCGCACTCGCGCGGGGTCACCCCCACAAAGAAAACCGATCAAGCCTTCTTCGTACATGATATCCACCGTCTGCTTTGCCAACTCCCATGATCCGTCGCCCATGGTCCAGGCGATCATCATACCAATTCCGTATGGTCCGTGGATGAGACCGGGAAACTCGTTGGCCAGTCCGGCCAACTTGTCAACAAAATATTGGTGCAGCCGCATGTTGCTGCCGTCCGCGCCGAAACAGCCTTGGTCCTCGAGCGTGTCGAGGACAGCCAGGCCGGCGGCGATCGAGCTGGAAGCCCCCGTAAACGTTTGACTCAGAATCGGTGCCTGAGGTTTCATCGATGTTCGATAGAGCGTCGCGCAGACTTGAGTGATCTTGCCAACAGTCACGACATCGGCCCATTGGTCGAGCTGAAAGTGCTGAAAAGCAAAGGATGTGCTCAAGCGGGCAAACGACTGGACTTCATCAAAGATAATCGGAATCTCTGCTTCTCTAAGCAGCGGGCAGAGGGCTGCGAAAAAGTCATGGCTGCCGGGATAGTAACCACCTTCGCCAGCCACCGGTTCCGCCCAGAAGGCGGCATGCTGGCCGGGATAACGTTCCAGCAAACGCCGCAAAGCGTCAACCGCCCAGCGAGTGCTGCGCTGCGGGTTATGGGGATCCCGGTAAGGCAGATAATCTACCGCCAGAGTGAGTGGCAATCCGGCGCGATATTTCGCTCGGTCGGTGAGCGCGGCTAAGGCTAATGAACGGCCGGCGAAGGCATTGTCGAAGGCGATCACGCGAGTCGCCGGCGCGCGATGGTGGAAGGCTAACTTAAGCGCATTCTCATTGGCCATCGCCCCGCTGGTGCTGAGCAAACAATGATCCAATTCCGCTCCGCCGGCGGTGGCTAATTTTAACAATCGTTGGCACAGCCGCAGGCTGGGTGGATGTTGCTGCAGGTTGCCCTGCATCAAGGTGTCTTCCAAAGCGGCATCGATCGAGGCGGCCAGCATGCGGGGATGACTGTGCCCCAAGCCGTGCACACCAATGCCGCCGATAAAATCCAGCTTGACGCTGCCGTCGACCAATTCGACCCACGGCCCATTGCCCAAGCCGGCTGCCAAGTAGGGAAAGACAGGAGCCCCACCGCGAGCTTCACCCAGTTGCTGCAGCAGATCATTTAAATACGACTGACGAAATGCATCCGCCGGTTTGACACCGTTGAGATGCGCCGCGTGGTCGGCCAACACTTCGGCTAGCAATTGCTTGGCGCGAGCCACTCGCGGATCGTTCCGCATCGCCTCGGCGTGCAATAGTCGGCTGGTGTCTGATTCGAGTTGTTGATCCATTTCGTGTTCCTACACGCGGGGTGTCAATTGATACCAATGTTCCGCGGTTCCCGCCCAAAATCGAGCCCGCTCGGTGGTCGACAGAGTTTGCGCCAAAGCTTCCACGGTCGACACCCATTGATCGTAACGCGAACGCAATAAGCAGACCGGCCAGTCGCTGCCAAACATGAGACGCTCTGGGCCAAACGCCTCCAGCGCCACATCCCAGTACGGCTGAAGTTGCTCAACGGACCAATTCGTGGCTTGGATTTCAGTCACCACACCAGAGAACTTGCAAGCCACGTTAGGGCGTTTGGCGAGCTGTCTGAGGTTCTCGGCCCAATTAGTATCGAATGCGGGCGGTTCGATCGTCGGCTTGGCGATATGATCGAGCACGAATCGCTGGTTGGGATGCCGATCCACCAAAGCCACTGCGGGAGGCAGCTGGCGGGCGTAAATCAAGATGTCATAAACCAGATCGTAACGTTGCAGCAGGGCCACCCCTTGGCTGAAATCATTCCGCAACATAAACCGCTCGTCGGGCTCGTCCTGGATCACGTGTCGCACTCCCTTGAGCAGCGGTTGGCGTGATAAGCGATCGAGCAGAGGGCACAGTTTATCTTCGTTTTGCGCGAGCGGAACCCAACCGACGACACCCCAGATCTGCTTGTGCTGGGCGGCCAACTCCAACAACCACTGAGTCTCCTCGACCGACTGCCGCGCTTGCACCGAAATCACCCCCTCAACGCCACTTTGCGTGAGCTCTGGTTGCAGCGCTGCCATGGTGAAGTCGCGTTTTAACGTGGACATCGAGTCATCGATCCAAGCGTACTCCTTGGCATCAAAATTCCAAAAATGGTGATGACTATCAATTCGCATCGCGACGACGGGGGTTTTGAGAGAAGAGGACAGCGACGGTTAGGCCGCTTTGTTGCTGAGAGCATATTGGTGGAGCAGCGTGATGACCAGTTGTGTTGCCGGCACCAACGAATCGAGATCAACCCATTCATCGGGCGAATGCAGGCAATCGCCCCCAGGTCCAAATGTGTCGACGTTGGTCAAACCGGCTGCCGCCAGCTTGCTGCCGTCACAGGATCCCCCCGTGTCACGCCAGTTGATTTCTCGACCCAAAGTGTGGGCCGCCGTCTCAATCCGAGCACGCAGCGCGTCAAAGGCCGGTGTAATCACCTTGGGAGGAGATTGAAAACCGCCGGAAAGTTCCACTTGATAATCCGCATCCGCATGATGTCTGCTAATGATTTCTTCAATTTGATGTTGCAGTGAGCGCTGCGCGTTGGCATCGACAACGCGGGCGTTGAAACGTCCCACAGCCAGATCGGGAACTCGATTCAGCGCTGACCCACCCCGCACCCGAGCCACGTTAACGGTTGTCCCCGTGGCAGCGCTGCCGTCAGTCCCCGTGGCATCGCCACCGGCAGGCTGCAGGGCGGTTGTCCCACAGTTCAATCCATCAATCTCGGCCAGGATCTTACACAATTTGACCACCGCGTTGCGGCCAGCCGACGGATTGCGGCCGGCGTGTGCGGAGCGGCCTCGCACCACAATCGTCATGTTTCCCGAACCTTTGCGAGCCGCCACAAACGACCCGTCGGGCAGCGTCGGTTCAAAAAGCATACCAAACTGGAAATGCTCCGCCTGCTCGCGCATCCAAGCGGTGGTCGCCGGCGAGCCGATCTCCTCATCCGGATTGGCCACCGCAGTCCACCCAATGCCATCGTCCAAACCAAAGCGACGAGCAGCCGCCAGGGCTTCGAGCATTACCAACAAGCCTCCTTTGGCATCGGCCACACCGGGGCCGACCAGCCGTCCAGGGGCAATCAGGCTGGTTTTTTGCGGCTGGGAATCAACCGGATAGACCGTGTCGTAATGAATCATCAATAACACTCGCCGGGATGCTTCCAAGTCGTGGTCCCAGCGAATCAGGTCACCCGTATGCTGTTGATAAGAAACTCCATCATCCCCCACCGTGGTGAAGGGAGGTGTCGGGGAACGCCGCGGTCCGCCACCCAGTTGTTCATAATCTCGGCACAGCAGATCGGCCATCTCCGCCAACCCGATCAATTGATCAGAACCACTGTTCTGATCACACCAAGTCTGCAACCGCCGCACCATGGCGTCACGCCGCGTTTCCAAATACCGCAGTGCGGCGTCTAGCTTTGACATCAGTTCGCTTCCCCAAACATCCGTTACCAGCGACTCCGCCAAAGCATGTCAGGCCAGCTTTTGCCGCTACATGGTCAACAGATTATTAATCATCGTGATCGCTGCCGGTCCCACCAATACCACAAAGATACCGGGGAAGATGAATAGGACCAGCGGGAAGATCAATTTAACTGCTGTTTTAGCCGCTTTTTCTTCCGCGATCTGCCGGCGAGCGATTCGCATCGAGTCACTCTGCACTCGCAAGGCTTGACCGATCGAGCTACCGAAGCGGTCCGCTTGGATCAGGATCGATGCCAATTGCCGCAAATCGTCGACACCACTTCGATAACCGAGCGCCTGGAGGACTTCTTCACGCGTCCGCCCCAGCTGCATCTGAGCGTTGGCGACACCGAACTCCTCAGCGATTTCGGGATACGACTTTTTCAACTCCTCGGCCACTTTACGCATCGCTTGATCCAAGCCTAGACCGGCTTCGACGCACACGACCATCAAGTCCAAGGAGTCTGGCAGCGAAAGAAAGATCGCTTCTTTTCGCTTCTTGATTAAAAATCCCAAGACAAACTCGGGAATAAAGTAAGCCACACCACCGCCGATCAACACGCGGATCACCAGTCCGGTCTCGAAACCAACGGTTAATAGTCCCACCACGCCGCCGGCGAACAGGCCAAAGCAGGCGACAATTAACTGCAAGCCTTTAAAGACCACCGGAGCCGACTCGCGGCGGAAACCGCCGTGCATCAAACGCTCACGCAGTTTACCTAGTTCTTTTTCATTTTTCGGCTTTACCGTGCCCGCCAGCGGATTGGTGGCCCGCTCCAACACGGCGGTGAAGGCTTCCGACTTTTTGCGTTCTTTGTCCAGCGTCTGCTGCTCGGATTGCACGTCGGCCCGACGACGAGGATTTCGCAACTCTTCCAGCCGCGCCTCGGCACGCGGTTGATCCTCGCCGCTCAATCGCGTTACGACCAAGTAGGCGAAGATCGAGATGCAGATCGCCGCCGCGATGGGCGCCAACCACATCATCAATTGAGCGTTTTCCATTGCCAATAATAACATGCCATCCTCTCCTTAAACTTTGATCGTGATAATTTTGCGGATGGACAAGGCGCCGATCAACTGCGTGACCAGGGCGAACACCAACATCTTGCGCCCCAGCGGTTCGGTGAACAGCATCATGATGTAGTCTTTATTCAAATACAGCATCACCAAGAACAGCACGGGGGGGAGTGCCAGCAGTACGATACCGCTCAACCTGCCCTCACCCGTCAGAGCCTGAACTTGTCCCAAAATCTGTAATCGCTCGCGAACCAAATGCCCGATTTTGTCAAGGATTTCCGCCAAGTCACCACCGGTGGTTCGTTGCAAAACAACCGCCGTGGCGAAAAAGCGAATGTCCATGTTGGGAATGCGATCAGCCATATCGGTGAGCGCTTCTTCGAGCGGAATACCGAGGTTCTGCTCCTCAAAGACTCGTCCAAATTCGCGAGCCAAAGGGTCTTGCATTTCAGTGGCGACCAAGTGAAAACCGGCACCCAACGAGTGTCCGCTGCGGAGCGAACGGGATAGCAGTTCTAAAGCGCTGGGGATTTGTTTGCCGAACGTGTTCAAACGACTCTTGCGCTTAAACGATAACCAGCCAATTGGCAGCCCGGTCAACAACAAGCCTCCCAGCGGTGCCAACAGGTTAGGCACCGGGGCGACGATCATGGCGATCAAACCGACCACGAAGCAACCACCACAGATTGCCAAAAACTGACCCGGCGTGATCTTTACGTCGGCCTGATCCAAGCGGGCGCTAAGCTTGGGCGTCGAACCCAAAACTTTATTCATCCAATTCTTAGTATCATCCATCCCGCTGCCGACCAACAGGGAACGCACTTCTTCGTTGGCGGCCCCTTTGGAGCTTTTTCTACCAGCTAAGGTTTGCAACCGATCTTCAGCCGCGGTGGCGTCATTCGGCAGCAACGTCATCGCAAAGTAGCCGAACAACGCGGCGACTGCGACTGCGCCTGAAATGATGATTATCCACATGGTGCTAAACTTCCCTAAAAACCCTGTTGATTGCGACTTGGTTGGCTTTAGCCGCTTTGGCGCTAGCCACGGTTCACTTTGGTTGTTGGATAGGTTCTCGATAACCGGCAACGGGGGACAATAGTTACCAGTATGCAATACTAAGCTTGCATCATAATCCGCTCGCGGAAGGCGCTGCTTGGCAAACGCACGCCAGCCGACTCTAACTTTTTCATAAACGTTGGCCGCACCCCGGTACACTCAAAGTGACCGTGTGCTTTGCCTTTTTCATCAATACCTTCTTGGTTGAACTTATAAATATCTTGCAGCACCACCGTGTCCTGCTCCATACCAACCACTTCCGTAATTGCCGTGACCCGCCGCGGACCACCTTGCAAGCGGTTGGCTTGGATCAGCACATCAACGGCACCCGAGATTTGGGATCGAATTGCCTTCATGGGCATTTCGAAGCCAGCCATCATCACCAAGACTTCCAGTCGTCCTATGGCATCGCGGGGGGTGTTCGCGTGAATCGTGGTCAACGAACCATCGTGACCGGTATTCATAGCCTGCAGCATGTCGAGCGTTTCACCGCCACGACACTCACCGATGATGATTCGCTCGGGACGCATCCGCAGAGCGTTTCGCACCAAGTCGGTAGCGGTTACCGCACCGGCACCTTCAATGTTCGGCGGGCGTGTTTCCAGCCGCACCACGTGGTCTTGCTGCAGTTGCAATTCGGCCGCGTCTTCGATCGTTACGATTCGGTCTTCATGCGAGATGAAACTACTGAGCGTGTTGAGTAGCGTCGTTTTACCGGAGCCCGTACCACCGGCAATGACCATATTTAAGCGGGCCTTGATACAGCCCTCCAGCAGCATCACCATTTCGGGCGTAAAAGCACGATAGTTCAGCAGGTCTTCCAGCTTAAGTGGATTGGAACCAAAGCGACGAATGGAGACTGCGGCACCATCGAGAGCCAGCGGGGGAATAATCGCGTTCACACGCGAGCCATCTTCCAATCGCGCGTCGACCATCGGGCAAGTCTCATCGACTCGCCGTCCGACTTTGGAGACAATCCGATCGATAATTTGCAGCAAATGCTTATTGTCACGGAATTCGACATCCGTGCGCTGCATTTGTCCGCCCCGTTCCACATAAATATTTTTGGGGCCGTTGATCAAAATATCGCTGATCGTGGCATCCTTGAGCAGCAATTCAAGGGGCCCGAGACCAAAGGTTTCATCGAGCACCTCGTCGACAATTTTGTCGCGTTCCTGCCGATTCAGCAGCGTGTCTTCGGCATCGCAAAGATGCTCGACAACCATTCGGATTTCGCGTCGCAGCACATCGCCTTTGAGGTCACCAACTCGCGACAGGTCGAGTTTGTCGACCAGCCGACCGTGGATGCGACGTTTGATCAATTCGAATTGTTCATGTCGATTCGCGGCCTCACCGCGAACTGAGGGGGCTGTGGTGCGCATGGTTTAAACTTGACATCCGATGGTGAGTTTTGTCCCCGTGCAGGGGCAGTCCTCGCAACCATAGCTCACCAAACATGCGCACGCCGACCCGCTTTTTCAAAACAAGTGGAATAGGCTTCCAGTATCACAGCTAACACTCTGGCAAGCCGACGTGCAGAGCCAAGCCACCGAGACTGGTCTCTTTGTACTGCTTAGCCATATCAACACCGGTTTGTCGCATGGTATCGATCACACCATCTAGCGCGACTCGATGCGTCCCGTCGCCATACAGCACAGCCAAGCGGGCAGCGTTGACCGCTTTCACCGCGCCGATGGCGTTGCGTTCAATGCAGGGCACCTGGACCAGCCCGCCGATCGGATCGCAAGTCATCCCCAGGTGGTGTTCCATGGCAATTTCGGCAGCGTTTTCAATTTGCCGCGGAGTGCCCCCCATGGCCTCAGCCAATCCGGCCGCCGCCATGCTGCTGGCGACCCCCACTTCGCCTTGGCAGCCGACCTCGGCAGCCGAGAGGCTAGCGTTATGTTTGTAGAGCGAGCCGATGGCTGTGGCGGTGAGCAGAAAGCGGCGGATACCTTCCTGAGATGCTTCTTCGAAGAACTTTTCGTAGTAAGCCAACACGGCTGGAATCACCCCGGCGGCCCCGTTGGTGGGCGCCGTGACGACGCGATGGCCGGCGGCATTTTCCTCATTAACGGCTAACGCAAACAGGCTCAGCCAATCAATTCCCTCCAGTCCATCGGGACGAGCTTCATCGTCGAGTCGTTGTCGAATCGCGGCCGCTCGGCGTTGCACCCGCAAGCCGCCGGGAAGCTCCCCCGAAGCTTGACAACCACGTTCGATCGAAGCTCGCATCGCCTGCCAGATCGCATCGATCCCGCGGTTTGTCTCTGTCTCGTCTCGCCAAGACAATTCATTGGCGGCCGCCACTTGGCAGATCCTCAATCCTTCACGGCTGCAGATCGTGAGCAGTTCGCTGGCGGACTTAAAAGGAAAGCGGAGCGGCCGCAGAGGTGGCCGGTCGCCGGTCTGTCCGCTAGCCGCCTCCACCTCGCTGACCACGAACCCGCCCCCCACTGAGTAATAAGTTTCTTCGCAGAGCGGCGCGCCGCTGAGATCGAAAGCCCGCAGCCGGAGCGCGTTGGGATGCCGCGGCAGCGCTTCGTCGCAGTGCCAACGTAAATGTTCTTGATCGGCGAAGGGAATCGAATGCTCACCGGCGAGTAATAATTGTCCCGACGTGAAAACTTCTCCGGGAAGGGTGCTGACAATTTCGCTCGGAACACTTTCCGGGACGTAGCCGGACAAACCCAGCACCACGGCGCGATCGGTAGCGTGACCGCGGCCCGTCAAAGCCAGTGAGCCGTAGAGGTCGACCTGCACTCGGCTGATACTCGAAAGATCGATCGATTGCGACTGGAGCAACCGCAAGAACTGGCCAGCGGCCCGCATTGGCCCCACCGTATGGCTGCTCGACGGTCCAATTCCAAGTTTAAATAAATCGAAAACGCTGAACATCGAAAGTCACCGGGGCTTGTGCGAATGGGGTGTTAGAAATGCATAGGGGGGCAGCAAAATCGTGTCCAGCCGGGCAAAATAAAGCGACTGTTGGTGTTAGTCAGGTGAAAAACGTTGTTAAAGTCGGTAATCGGGCAATTTCGCATCTATCGACAAGTACGGAGTTAGGTTAGTCTTTTTCACTTCTGATGAATTGACAAATCTTCGCCGGGAACCGAATGCCCACTTTTTTATTGCATGATCAGCCCGCTCAGGCTGAGCAGACCAGTGCTGCTGAAACCAACAGTCCAGTGATTCCTGCCCCCACCGCACTCACTTTTAATGATTTTGACCTCCACCCGGCAGTGGAAGCCGCGGTCGTCGCCGCCGGATATGTCCAGCCGAGCGATGTGCAAGCTCAAGTCATTCCCGAGATGTTGGCTGGCCGCGACATTTTGGCCCAATCGCAAACCGGTTCGGGAAAAACAGCCGCTTTTGCCCTCCCAGCCCTGTCCCGCATGGACAGCAATTTGCGAGCACCGCAAGTGCTGGTGTTGACGCCCACGCGTGAGTTGGCCATCCAAGTCGCCGCCTCCTTTGAGACCTATGGTAAGGATCTCAAGTCGCTGCGAGTAGCTACCATCTATGGTGGCCAAGGCTACGACACGCAACTCAGCCAGTTAAAGCACGGCAGTCAGATTGTCGTCGGCACGCCGGGACGGTTGATCGACCACCTGAAACGTGGCACGCTGAAACTCGACAAGCTGACCTGCTTGGTGCTGGACGAAGCTGACGAGATGCTCAACATGGGCTTCTCCGAAGATGTCCGGTACGTGCTGGACCAATGCCCGGCCGAGCGTCAAGTGGCACTGTTCTCAGCCACCATGCCGGCACCGATTCGGAAAATTGCTCAGCAGTACTTGAATGACCCGGCGCGGGTTTCGATCACCGCTGGAGGTACCTCGGCCGCATCTATTCGCCAGCGCGCCGTGTTCGTCGCTGCTCGCGATAAGATTGAAGTCTTGGCTCGCTTTCTCGAGTTCGAAACCACCGACGGCGTCATCGTCTTTACGAAAACGAAAGATGCCACCGTGAGCGTGGCCGAGCAACTCAATCGCTTGGGACTCTCCGCCGTCGCCCTCAACGGTGACATGCCGCAAAAGAATCGTGAACGTACGATCGAGCGATTCAAAGCGGGCGATCTGGACGTGCTGGTCGCCACCGACGTGGCGGCTCGCGGACTTGACGTCTCCCGCGTGAGCCATGTGTTTAACTTTGACTTGCCCCACGACCCGCAATCGTACGTGCACCGCATCGGCCGCACCGGACGTGCCGGACGCAGCGGGGAAGCGATCATTTTTGTCGGTCATTCGCAGCGCAGCAAATTGAGCTTGCTTGAAAAAACCACTGGCAAATCGATCGAAGTCGTCCGCTGCCCCTCGGCCGACGAAATCAACCAAGCCAGAATTGAGCGGTTCAAGCTCAGCATCACAAAGATGGCAGCCAGCGAAGACCTGACCCTGTTTACGCAGTTGGTGCAAGATTACGCGGAAGAATCGGGCATGCCCCTGGAACGTGTCGCCGCGGCGCTCGCCCAAATCGCCCAGCGTGGACAACCCTTTCTGGCTCGCGAAACCAGCTCCAAGCCACGACGTGAATACGAAGGCAACAGCCCGCGAGAGAGCTACGGCTCAAAACCACGCGGCAAATTTGCTGAAAAACGGACCGGCCCCCCCCGCGATGGGATGCAACGCTATCGCATCGAAGTCGGTTACCGCGATGGAGTTAAACCGGGCAATATCGTCGGTGCGATTGCCAACGAAGCTGGAATCGACGGCAAAGCTATCGGCCCCATCTCGATTCACAGCGCGTTTAGTACCATTGACCTCCCCGCCGGTATGCCAGCAGCTATTTTCAACACGCTGCGAAACACTCGCGTGGCAGGCAAACAACTGCGTCTAAGCCAAGGCGAACAAGGCGAGCAGGGAACGCCCGACGGCAAAGGCAAACGCATCAAACAATCGCAGGTCAAACGCAGCGCAGCCGCGCCTCACGCCGGCAAGGTCAAGAAGCGAAAGAACAAGGTCAAGCCGAGCTAGAGTGGCTGGCAGCTGCGTCGCTAGCACTGGCGACACAGCTTGCGGGCGATGTAGCTTGACTGGGTACGTCGATTGCAGGTGAGAGCGAGAGCGTCGAGTTCGGTAGTGAAGAATGGCGTTGGTGGTAACAGTCATCGCTGCACTATCAAACTCGGCTCCCAATCTCACTTCGTCTGTACCCAAGGAGTTCTTTGACGCTCAACAAATTCGTGCTGACTCTAGCCACCTGCTTGGTCATCGTCTGCAGCGCAAATGGTGCCGAGGCCTTTTTTGGCCATTGCTTTCATCGCGGCCGCAGCGGCTGTCAACCCTGCCATCAACGTTCGATGCGAACCGTTTGTCAACCGCGCGCCTCAATGTGCCAACCACAGATGGCTCAGCATCACGTCTATTCTGGCAATCAAGCTTACGGCACCCAAGCTTACGGCAACGTAATGTACAGTCAGCCAGTTTCGCAGCCAGTCGTCGGCTCTGGGTGCGTAAATTGCGGGACCAGCGGCAGCATGCAAAGTGGCTACCGGGCGTCAGTCGGCGGGCAAATGGGCGGCCAGAGCTATCTCCGCTATCCAGCCGGCAGCGGTGGGCAGCGAAGCTACAGTCCGGTTGGTAACCTGCCAATTGGGCTGTAGTTGCCAGGTCGGCTTATCAATACGGTTCGTCTCAATACGCTTATCAATACGGTTCATCGTTGGAAACCGTAAATGATTCGCCCAACAGCTCAACCACATCACCGAGCTTCAATTGCCGCCGGCGGCGTGTTTCGATCTCGCCATTTACTCGCACCTCGCCGGCTTGAATTAAAATTTTGGCTTGCCCTCCGGTGCCCACGACACCGCAAAATTTGAGGAAATCCGCTAGCCGGATCGTGGTCGACTGTTCTTCCATGGGCATTTCTCCGCCTGGTTTGCTAGAATGGAGCACTCAGTCTTCAAGGATTCTCCCTCCCGATCCTTGCGTTGTCCCTCACAACGGAGTCCAAATCAATGCCCCCAGCAGTGAACTTGCGATTGAAATTCGGCAAGTCGGTCCGCCTCAGCGTCAGCTGCTTGTTGGCGATACTGGTCGCTGCGGGACTCGGCAACGACCGTGCCGCCGACGCTGCCTCGCAGGCTGCCGAGGTGCCCACGGAGGAGGCTGCGGAAGCGAGCCCGCAGGCAGTTGCTGCTGAAGCAGGTCAGCAAGCCGGCGCGGAGCGGCAAATCGCTCCAGACGCGCTCCGTTTTTTTGAAAATAAGATTCGGCCGGTGCTAATCGAAAAGTGCTACGAGTGCCATGCGAGTTCAGCGAACAGCGTGCGCGGCGGGCTGCTGGTCGATAGCCGCCAAGGCTTATTGCGGGGCGGGGACAGTGGTCCGGCGGTGGTTCCTGGCCGACCGGCAGAAAGTCTATTGCTCGACGCGCTGCGGCACGAGAGTTTTGAGATGCCACCGGAAGGGCCACTGGACGACGCGGTAATTGCCGACTTTGCCAGCTGGATTGAACAGGGTGCCGCCGATCCACGAGACGCGCAGACCGCTGCGGAACCAAGCGGGCAGGCCCCGGAGTGGACAGCCGGGTTGCAAGCCGAATTGGCCGCCAAGCACTGGGCCTTCCAGTCGGTCGAACGCCCCGACGTGCCGGTGGTGCAGCGGCGTGACTGGGTGATCAATCCGATTGACCGTTTTGTCTTGGCCAATCTGGAAGCTCGCGACTGGGCCCCAGCGCCACCAGCCGATCCACGGACGCTGGTTCGCCGCGTCACCTTTGACTTGACCGGTCTGCCGCCAACTCCCGCTGAAATCGAGGCCTATTTACGCGACCAACGGCCGCAGCGGTACGCTTTGCTGGTCGACCGCCTGCTGGCCTCACCGGCGTACGGCGAACGCTGGGCGCGGCATTGGCTCGATTGTGTCCGCTATGCCGACAGCAACGGGGCTGACGAAAATCACGCCATGCCGAACGCTTGGCGATATCGTGATTGGGTGATTGCGGCTTTCAATCAGGATCTGCCTTACGACGCTTTTCTAACGCATCAGTTGGCCGGTGATTTATTGCCAGTGCCGGAAGACGAAGTGGCCGCCGGTCAGTTGCTAACGGCCACCGGAATGTTGGTGATTGGCCCAAAGATGTTGGCTGAGCAAGATAAAGCTAAGATGCGAATCGATATTGTTGACGAGCAGATCGACACCGTCACCCGCAGCGTGCTGGGGCTGACGGTGGCGTGTGCCCGCTGTCACGATCACAAATTTGATCCCCTGCCGACTGAGGACTACTACGCCTTGGCCGGAATTTTTTCCAGCACGCGGACGATGGCTGACGAGGCTTTTGTCTCCAATTGGCTGGAACGCCCGCTGCCGTCGGCGGAGATTGATCGACAAATCGTGCAGCACGCGGCCAAGCTGTCGAAAGTCAAAGCCCAACAAACAGAGCTGGTCGAGCAAGCCAACCAGCGAGTCATGGAGAGCAAGCAGTTGACGGAACTGCCGGCCGACGTGGCCCAGCATTACGACACGGAAACCAAGAGCCGCTTGGAGGCATTGGGCAAGGAGCTTGAGCTGCTGGAGAACTCGAAACCAAAACACGCAACGGCGATGGCGGTCGAGGAAGCCAAGCCGATCGACATCCCAGTGCACATCCGCGGCAATCACTTGCGAACTGCCCAGCAGCCGACCCCGCGGGGCGCCCCCAGTTGCTTGCAGCTCGACACCCGCTGTGATGCAATCCCGGCCGACAGCAGCGGTCGATTGCAGTTGGCCCAGTGGCTGACTGCGCCCGCCCATCCGCTGACCGCTCGCGTGATGGTCAATCGAATTTGGATGTGGCATTTTGGGGAGGGCTTGGTGCGTTCCCCTTCAAACTTTGGCTTGCGAGGCGAACTGCCAACGCATCCCGCATTGCTCGACTGGCTGGCCCACGAGTGGATGCACAGCGGCTGGTCAATGAAAGATTTACACCGCATGATTTTGACCAGCAACACCTACCAAATGAGCAGCAGCGAGCGGGCGTACGCGGACCAAGACCCAGAAAATCGCTTGCTGTGGCGACAATTTCGCAGGCGGCTCGAGATTGAGCCACTCCGCGATACGCTGCTGACGCTGGCCGGCGAGCTGCAGCGCCGACCGCCAACGGGAACTGTCACTGCCGACATGCGACATCGCACCGTGTATGTGAACATCAACCGCGCCGCCCTGGACGAAATGTTCTCCACGTTTGACTACGTCGATCCGGCCAGCCACATCGCCCAGCGGCCCGTCACGACCGTGCCGCATCAAGCGTTGTTCATGATGAATCATCCCGTGGTGCACCGCGCTGCCAAGCATTTGGCCGCGGTGGTCGTCGCTCGGCAAGCTGACAAAGCGGCGGCGACCACAGCAGGCGCGGTGACCACAGCAGGCGAGGGAATCGACTGGCTCTGGCAAACTGTTTATTGCAGACCACCCAGCGCCCTGGAACGCCGCCACGCTGCCGAGTTTCTCAGCGATTCGCTGGGCCAAGCGAACGGAACTGGTCAAGCAAGCGGAACTGGCCAGCAGGCGAGCGCTTCGCCAGCGGCTTGGGAGAGTCTGGCGCGGGCGTTGTTGGCCGGCAACGAATTCACTTATCTGGATTAGGAAGCACGATGGCGATCAATCATCAATTGGACAACCGGCATTTGGAAAATCCTCAGGCATGCGGTGGGTCGACTGTGTCGCGGCGGGCGATGTTTCGCGGATTTGGCTGCGGGTTGGCCGGCTTGGCGCTTTCCGACTTGCTCGTCCGCAGTCACGCGGCTGCTGGGGAAACGTTGCGGTCGCCGCATTTCCAGCCCCGTGCCAAGCGGGTCATTTTCCTTTTCATGCATGGCGGGCCATCGCACGTCGACACCTTTGACTACAAGCCACAGTTGATCGCCCGCGACGGCAAGCCGTTACCATTCGAGAAGCCGCGAATCCAATTTGCTCAGACGGGCAATTTGCTTCGCAGCCCTTGGGAATTTCGTCAGTACGGTGAAACGGGGAGCTGGGTCAGCGACCTGTTTCCAAACGTAGCCCAGCACGTCGACGATTTGGCCATGATCAAATCGCTACACGGTTCAAACGAAGCCCACGGCGGCGCGCTGCTTAAGATCCACACCGGCTCGGACACCTTCGTGCGACCCAGCATGGGGTCTTGGATCAGTTACGGGCTGGGAACGGAAAACGAAAATCTACCCAGCTTCATCACCATCAATCCCACCCTCGGCCATGGTGGTGTACGCAACTTCGGCTCAGCCTTTTTGCCTCCGATTCATCAAGCCACGCGACTGGGCTCTTCGGGCAAACAGATCGCCGACACGCGAATTGAGAACTTGCAATCGCCAGAGGGAGTCGACGCGGCGATGCAAACGCGGCAGCTGAATTTCCTGCAGCAGTTGGCCGCTGACCGGGCTCACCAGCAAGGCTTGCCGGTCGATGATGCTTTGCAAGCCAGGCTGGCATCGTTTGAATTGGCCTTTCGCATGCAGCAGGAAGCACCCGCTTTGATGGACTTGGCGGACGAGACGCAGGCCACGCTGAAGTTATACGGGATCGGTGAACAGCCGACCGACAATTACGGTCGCGAGTGCTTGTTGGCGCGGCGTTTTTCGGAAGCGGGAGTTCGCTTTGTGCAAGCTTCGCACGCCTACTGGGACCAGCACTCGGAGCTAAAGGAAAAGCACACGGAACTGGCCAGTCAAGTCGACAAGCCGATCGCCGGTTTGCTGACAGACCTCAAGCAGCGAGGGTTGCTCGATGAGACACTGGTGATCTGGGGAGGCGAATTTGGCCGCACACCGACCGCCCAGGGCAAGAACGGCCGCGATCATAATCCGCACGCCTTTACCTGGTGGTTTGCCGGCGGAGGAGTGAAGCGGGGATTCAGCTACGGAGCTTCCGATGAATTCGGCTTCTATGCCGCCGAGGATCGCGTGCACGTCCACGACCTGCACGCCACGCTGCTGCACCTGCTAGGAATCGACCATGAACGGCTGACCTATCGCTACGGGGGTCGAGATTTTCGGCTGACCGATGTGGAGGGGCGGGTGGTCCGCGAGATCCTGGAGACGTCCGCTGTCTGATTTGATAGTCTTTAGTAACCATCCCATGAGCGGGGAATAATCAGCCAGGAACAGGGACAGAATCCATTGGGAAATCAAGCAGATTGGCCGGCGATTGAGCTATACACGGACGGAGCTTGCAGCGGAAACCCGGGCCCTGGCGGTTGGGCGTTTGTGCTCCGCGACGTCGCTACGGGGCGGGAAAAGGAAGGAAGCGGTGGTCAAGCTGGCACGACCAACAATCAAATGGAATTGATGGCCGTGATTCGCGGGCTGGAAGCGCTGCGGAGGCCTTGCCGAGTGCTGTTGTGTTCGGACAGCAAATACGTGGGCCAGGGCATGACGGAATGGATGGCTGGCTGGAAGTCCAGGGGCTGGCAGCGACGCGAGGGCAAGCAATTAAAGCCGGTCAAGAATGTCGAATTATGGCAACAGCTCGACGTCTTGATGCAGCGGCACGCGATTACCTTTAAGCATGTGAAGGGGCACAGCGGTCACGCGGAGAACGAGCGTTGTGACGAGTTGGCCGTGGCGGCTGCGAAAAAAGTCACCTGAAGGGCGTGGTTGCCAGCAGCCTGCGGGGGTCGCTGCAAAGCTGGCGCGGGGGCCTTGCCGACCATTTTGGGTGGTAAGGGTGAACATTCCCGGCCAAGAACCGTCATAAAAGCATGTGAAGCACAAAAATCTGGGTTGCTCCGTTTGCCAAGCTTGCTAAACTCTCGCACTTCTGAGCGCCCCAGGTGGGTTTGTGCCAGCGTAGCTCAGTTGGCAGAGCAACTGATTTGTAATCAGTAGGTCGTGGGTTCGAACCCCTCCGCTGGCTTTCAGTAAGGACATTTTCTGTCTTCGAGGAAGATTTTGCGCTTTTTCAGAGGATCGCAGGGTCACTTTCGGGAAGGACGCCTAGGCTACGGCGAGGCGAACGGTTACGTTTAGGATTAATTCAAAGACAAGCATCATTGAAAGACGCACTGAGAGAAGAAGATGAGTGAGGCGGTCGGCGGAATGTTGACTGTTTGTGGCTGGGGAGGTTGCCCGAGTGGTTAAAGGGGGCGGACTGTAAATCCGTTGGCTTAGCCTACACAGGTTCGAATCCTGTACCTCCCACTAATGGAACTAGCGGCGAGTGCGGGTGTAGCTCAATGGTAGAGCAACAGCCTTCCAAGCTGAAGACGAGGGTTCGATTCCCTTCACCCGCTTTGCTCACCCCCGCTTGTCGGGTCGGTGGTTTAGAAGTCATGCTGCTGTAGCTCAGTTGGTAGAGCACATCCTTGGTAAGGATGAGGTCATGGGTTCAAGTCCCATCAGCAGCTCTGTGAGAATGACAGAGGTTTTTCGGCCGTCCAATCCTTCGTTGGATGGTGGTCGACTTTTTATTTCGTCACTTTTGTGTCACTGGCGGTCCTGATTCTCGCGAGCGAGAATCTGCGGCGGTCGCGGGGTGGGTCACCTCACGGTTCAGCCAGTCCAGTTGGTTGCAGGTGCAAGTAGAGAATAGCAAACATGGCCAAAGAGGTTTTCAAGCGGACAAAGCCCCACGTCAACGTTGGTACTATCGGCCACATTGACCACGGTAAAACCACCACGACCGGCGCCATTTTGGCGGTCCAGGCAGCCAAGGGTTTGGCCCAGGCGAAAGCCTATTCGGACATTGCCAAGGGCGGTACGGTACGTGACCAAACCAAGACGGTGACCATTGCGGTGGCTCACGTCGAGTACGAGAGTGATAATCGGCACTACGCCCACATCGATTGTCCGGGGCACGCCGACTTTATCAAGAACATGATCACGGGTGCGGCCCAGATGGACGGAGCGATTTTGGTCGTTTCCGCTGCTGACGGCCCGATGCCCCAAACGAAAGAACACGTGCTTTTGGCTCGTCAGGTCGGCGTGCCTTACATCGTGGTCTTCCTCAACAAAGTCGACCTCGTTGACGATCCCGAACTGCTCGGATTGGTTGAGCTCGAAGTTCGTGAATTGCTCAGCAAGTACGACTTCCCCGGCGATGACGTCCCCGTCATCCACGGTAGTGCCTTGCCAGCTTACAACAAGCCAGCCGATCCCGATGCCAGCAAGTGCATCTCGGATTTGATGAACGCCTTGGACGAGTTCATTCCTGAGCCCGACCGCGAAGAGGATCGCCCCTTCCTGATGGCCATCGAGGACGTGTTCTCGATCGCTGGACGGGGAACGGTTGCCACCGGGCGGATCGAGCGCGGTGTTGTCAAGGTTGGTGAAGAAGTGGAGATCGTCGGCTTGGCCGAGCATTCCGCCAAAACCACCTGCACAGGCGTGGAAATGTTCCGCAAGGAAATGACCGAAGGTCGCGCA
The DNA here is from genome assembly GCF_052161645.1 of Kothea flammea. Taxonomy (GTDB): domain Bacteria; phylum Planctomycetota; class Planctomycetia; order Pirellulales; family Pirellulaceae; genus Laterigemmans. Next base: position 6,998,620 of record NZ_CP197414.1, on the reverse strand, counting down.
GGTGACAACGTCGGTTGCTTGCTGCGGGGCGTCAAGCGTGAAGATATCCAGCGTGGTCAAGTTTTGGCCAAGCCGGGCAGCATCACGCCGCACACCAAGTTTGAAGCCGAAGTTTACTGCTTGAGCAAAGACGAAGGTGGTCGCCACACCCCATTCTTCAGTGGCTATCGCCCGCAGTTCTATTTCCGCACCACCGACGTCACCGGAACCGCCAACTTGGTCGGTGCCGACATGTGCATGCCTGGTGACAACGTGCGAGTGACTGTGGAATTGCACAAGCCAATCGCCATGGATGATGGCGTGCGGTTCGCAATTCGCGAAGGTGGCCGGACCGTCGGTTCGGGTATTGTCACCAAGATTCTCGAGTAGTATGAATTAAAGTATCGCATTGATGCCGTGAGGCTGAAATCCAACCAGTGACGAAGCAACCTTGAGGTTAACTCTTGGCTGCTTCGTCATTCTCGGTTTCAGCCTTTGTTTCAGGGGTGTAGCTCAATTGGCAGAGCACCGGTTTCCAAAACCGGCGGTTGCGAGTTCGACTCCCGCCGCCCCTGCTGTTTTCCAACCACTTGCTAACCAGGGCTTGATGCCCCGCGTCGACAAACGGTTGGGTAGTTCATATTTTTTTTCGAATTTTTGAAGGGGAGCCGGAGCGGATGTCCAGGGATGTTGCCGGCGCAAGCCCGCCGTTGACTGCCGAACTGTTTCATGTCGGCGTCTACAAACCGAATCAAGGTCGTCTCGTACGCCAACTTACCTGTTTGGCGATTTGGGTCACCGTTGCCTTAGGCTGCTGGCGGTTAAACGTCTGGCTCGATGGTGCCTTTGGTGCGCGTACCTGGGCCGAGGTCGCCGTACCTGGCGCCCTGCTGCTCGCCGGCGGTTGGTTTGGTTTTCGGATCGTCAATTGGCCCCGCTTTGCCGATTTTTTGATCGCTGTTGAAGCGGAAATGGCGAAAGTCAGCTGGCCCGGCAAGACCGAGCTTGTGCGAGCGTCGATTGTGGTGATCTTCACCATTTTCTTCCTGGCCATGATCCTGTTCGTCTTCGACATCGCTTGGCAGGCCGTTTTCCGGGCTCTCGGAGTTACCGTCTAAAGTGCGGTCTCCCTACTCCACTCTCCCAGGACTGCCCCGTGACTGACGCCGACAACCAACGCGAAGCGATCGATGATCAAGCGATCGATCAAGATTTGCCCGATTCGCCACAAGCGGATTCCGCGGAATCAGGCTCCCAGGACGCTGATCAAGCGACATCGTCCCAGCACGACGATGATCATCAACCCGCCGTCGCTGATGCCGCCAGTCAACCTTCTGCTCCCAAAGGCGGCGGTAAAACTGCCGCCGCTCCCGCTGTGGAGTCCGAAGAGGGGCGAATGGACTGGTACATTCTGAAGGTTGCCTTTAACCGCGAAGAATCGATTCGCGATGCGTTGGCCAAACGGGTCCGCATGGAAGGCATGGAAGAATACTTCGGCGATATCGTTGTCCCCACAGAGGACTTGGTCGAGTTCACCCGGGCCGGCAAACGACGGATCGTCAAACGGAAATTGCTGCCCGGCTATCTGATGGTCAATATGATCATCAACGACGACACTTGGTTCCTCGTCCGTGAAACCGGCGGGATCAGTGATTTTACTGGAGCCGCCGGCAAGCCGATGCCAATGGACCCTGCCGATATCGAACGCTTCGTCAAGAAGCCCGAAATCGGTGAAGACGACGAAGTCCAACTTAAGACCTCCATTCCGTTTGACGTTGGAGATCGGGTTCGCGTCAAGGAAGGCAACTTCCAGAACCAAGAAGGTGAGATCGATTCGGTCGACGAAGCCAATGGGCGCATCACCGTGATCATCAACATCTTTGGTCGTTCGGTCCCCATGGAACTCGACCACTGGCAAGTCGAAGAGCTCTAGCAAGCATTCCCGGAGGGCGGGTCTCCAGGCCCGTTTTCCGGAATCGTTGGGTCTTCAGACCCTTCTCTTACTGCCGGCGGCTCACGAGCCCAGGAACTGCCCCGTCAAGCTGCGTTCGTCTTCGCTTGTCGGGTGCGGCGCCTGCTGCGGCAGACGCCAGGGGAGGGTAACGCGGAAGGTGCTGCCATGCCCCAGTTGGCTCTCAAAAGTGATTTCTCCACCGAGCAACTTGCATAGCTCCTTCACGATGGAAAGTCCGAGGCCGGTGCCTGAGAATTCGCGTGTCAGTCCGTCGCCATCGAGCACCGTGCGGCTTTGGCGGAACTTCTCGAAAATCACCCCTTGATCCTCTTCGGCGATTCCAATTCCGGTGTCAGAGACAGCCAAGCAGAAACGTCCTTGGTCCTCATCCGGCTTTCTTTCTGTCGTAGCTAAATCGTCCAGCGTCACCGTGATCATGCCCCCTTCCGGAGTGAATTTGATCGCGTTGCTCAGCAAATTAGTGAGGATTTGACCGATTTTCCCCTGATCTTGCTCGGCCAGCGGCAGCGACTGGGCACACTGCACGGTCAAGCTGATGTTTTTATCGTCAGACAGGCCCCGCACCATATCGACTTGAGACTGGAGCAGGGAGAGCAGGTTGAACGTTGAGCGGCGGACTTCCATCTTGCCTGCCTCGACCTTGGCCAAATCGAGAATGTCGTTAATCATCTCCAGCAGCACCCGCCCGCTGCGTTGAATATTGGCGGCGTAACGGCGCTGTTTATCGGTCAGCGACTCAATGCCTTGCAAGACATCCGAAAAGCCAATGATGCTGTTCAGGGGCGTCCGTAATTCGTGACTCATGTTGGCCAGGAAGTCACTTTTCAGCCGATTCGCCTCGTACAGTTGCAAGTTCAATTGAGCGAGTTGGTCGACGCGCTGATCGAGTTCACGATTCACTTCGCTGATCTTATCCTGGGTTTCGATCAAGTGTCTCAACATGCGGTTAAACGCGTCGGCCAATTCGCGGAATTCATCCTCGGTTTCGATCGTTGCCCGTAGCTCGGTCTCACCCCGGCTGATCGCGTCGCTGACATCGCGAAGGTGGTAGAGCGGCTGCAGCACTAGGTAGCGGACGATGGCGTGCAGCACGAACAGCCCCACGGCAATAATCATCATGGCAATCGCGATCAGCAACGCGCGAATTTGCGTGTTCGCATCGTAAGTTGGCTGATAGGGCATGCTGATCTTCAGCACCCGGAAGGGATACTTCTCGGCAATCGTCTCTGGATCAGCCTCAGCCAACGAAATTGGTGGCTCACCAACGCGAGAATGGCACCGCATGCAACGGTCGTTAAATACTATTGGCTTATAGAAAATATAGCGATCACCAATCGGCCCCCGTTCAATAAATTGGGGCTGGGCGTTGACCGAGACTTGGGAAAAAACCTCCGCCTCGTCGACTTCGAATTCGCCGTCCCAATTAATCGATTTGTCTTGCGCAACCGTGGTCAGCCACTGCTCAAATCCGAGATGAAGGCGGGTCAAAATCGCCTCCTCCGTCACATCCAGCCCTTCGTTGTTCGGGGGAGGCAAGCGGTCAAACTCGAGCTCTCGATCAAGTGCCAAAATCTGCACTTCACTCGACTCATTCAACAGCAACGGCATCAGGCTTTCGAGCACTGTTTCAATTTGGTTGACTTCCGCCGGGTCCCGACCAAACTGATACTCCCGCTTGACGTGCGTTAGTGCCAAGTGCGAGTGCCCGTATTCCGAGGCAATCTGACGAGTCTGATTGAGCACCAGTTTGCCCGCCAAAACCTGCAAAATCCAAAATGCGCCGAACATCAACAACAGCAGCGCTGAGCCGAAGAACAGCAAGCACTTGCGTTCCAGGCTCATCGAGGCGAACACGTTCTGCAGAAATCGCAGCATGCGTGAACCTTGAACCGACAGCGTCAGCCGTGGGCGTTTTCGAGGGTGGGGAAAGTTTGCCAGCCGGTCGAGCATCGCGGTGAACGCTGAACGATCAGCGAATGCTCGGGCAGCGCTGAAATTATGGCATGAATTGACTCGCAACCCAACCTCAGTATCGCCAGCATCCTCAGGATCGCCATATTCTAGGCAAGCAGTAGGAGTCACTTGATCACTAAACTCCAGGACTTTCCTGATTTAGCCAGAGATTTCGCCGAAGATCTTCTTCGTGGCAATCCTTTTGCTTGCGACCGCTGGACCGCAGAATTAAGGTGGACGAACGGTTCTCCTGTAACTTTCCCTATCCGCCCATCAATTCAAGGGTCGGAGGAACGCAAACCAACATGACTCGGAAAACACGTTACTGCCTTCGCGTGGCACTGGTTGCTTCATTGACCAGCACGATGACCGTCAGCCCCGCATTGGCGGGCAGACTGTTCAAGCGCCTTGGCTGCAAGCCTGCACCAAGTTGCTGTGTCCCCATGTGCCCCACCATCCCTGCCTGCCCCCCCGTTACCAGCTGCCCACCGATCACCGTCTGTGAGCCCCTCTGTTGCGACACGATGCCGTTGAGCGGCCACGTTGTCGTGGAGCAGCCTGTCCAGCAAGCAGAACCTTCGCCGGTCGATCCACCGATTGAACCGCAACCCACACCCGTGGAACTCGAAACCCCCACTGAGCCTGAGGTAGCAGCCGAGCCTGAGGTAGCAGCCGAGCCTGAGGTCGCAGCCGAGCCTGAGGTCGCAGCGGAGCCTGAGGTCGCAGCGGAGCCTGAGGTCGCAGCCGAGCCGGAAGCCACTTCTCCCAGTGATAACCTGCCGGCCGACGCTCCTGAGGCCATCGTTGCGCCACCTGGTGAGGAACCGGCTGCTGAAGAACCAGTCGTACCCTCACCATTCGATCCAGAGCCAGCAACCGAACCCGCGGCTGAAGAACCAACCGACTTGTTTGGCGATGAGCCGGCTGCTGAACCTGCTGCTGAAGAACCGACCGATTTGTTCGGCGATGAACCGGCTGCCGAGCCAACACCAGCTGCTGAAGAGCCGATCGACTTGTTTGGCGATGAGCCAGCTGCCGAGCCAGCACCGGCGGAAGAGCCGGCTGCCGACGATCCACTGAATCTGTTCGGAGAGGAACCGACCCCCGCCCAGCCAGCTGGCGAGGAACCTCTTGACCTGTTCGGTGAGGAACCAGCTGCAGAGCCACCGGCTGGTGAAGAGCCCATCGATCTGTTTGGGGAAGAACCAGCGGGCGACGAGCCAGCAGCCGGGGACGGCTTGTTCGACGACATTCTCGGCGGTGATCAGCCAGCTCCTCCGAGCGAAACTGGCAATGACCTGGGCAATGACATTTTCGGTGGCGATCAGCCCGCGGCCGATCCCGCACCAGCCCCGGCAGATGACAGTTTCGACGATATCTTCGGCGATCCCGCCCCTGCCGGTGATGCACCTGCCGCTGATGGCGGCGAAGGTAACGGGTTGTTTGACGAGCCGGCCGCCGACGGTGGAGATGAGGGTGGTTTATTCGGTGAACCGCTCAACCCCACCTCGCTCGACGAAGAAAAGCCCGCAGATGCGGCTCCCCAAAACGGTGAGTCCAATATTTTTGATGAACTGTTCGGGAAACGCGGCACCAGCGAAGCTGCGGAACTGACTGCCCAGCAAGTCGCTCCCGCTGCTGTCTCGGTTGCCGCCAGCAGCGATCGCATTTCGCCGCTCGATGCTACCGAGTCGCGTCTTTGGATTGACAACACCGGACACTTCTCCACAGAGGGACGTTTGATTTTTGTCGGTGAGACTTATGTTCGCCTGCTCAAAACAAATGGACGGACCTGTACCGTTGAATTTGACCGGTTGAGCGCCTCGGACGCGGAATACGTAGCCGAGCTTCGGCAAGCGATGGCGAACGCCGCGGCTTTGGTGTCAGTCCAGAAGTAAACCAACCCCGCTCCGCTCGCTGTCAACTGACGGCGAACCGCCGGAAATTCTCAACGCGGTTTATCCCTCAATCATGGATATTCCGCGTTTTTTCATTCACAGCTGCTAGGAAGAAAATTTGACTGCCGAAATTCGCTTGATGCACTACGATCCGCGGTGGCCTCAAGAGTTCGAACAAACTCGCTCAAACCTGCTGGGCAGCTGCGAAGGTTGGGTGACAGACGTGTGGCACGTGGGCAGCACCGCCATCTCCGGACTGATCGCGCGGCCGGTCATCGATTCCGTTGCTATCCTGTCAGACCCCAGCGGATGGAAACACGCCACGGAGTTAATCGAAGGACTTAACTTTGCCGTGCAACCGGCCACAGCGGCCGCCCCTTGGCACTCCACCGGTTGCCTGCTGAGCAAGCCTCGCCGCGGCGCTGAAACTCACCACGTCTACCTGTTTCTAGCCGGTGATCCAACCGCCGAAAAAATGTTGCGGACACGCGACTGGTTGCGAGCAAACCGCGAAGCTGCAATCGCATTTGAGGAAGCAAAGGTCGCCAAATGGCGTTGCTCCGATGGTGATGCCGAGGCCTACGCACAGTTCAAGCACGACTTTTTCGCTAAACTCAAATAGCCCCAGCCGCGAACCAGCCCCGACTGTGAACCCAATTGAGCTGCCCGCTCAGCGATAAGGATGCCTTGGCAGATAGAGATCCAAGGTTTCGTCACTGAAAGTGCGAAATTTAATTCCATGCCGCCACATCAGAAAATAAGCGGCAAAGGGATCGTCGCTGCTACCCGCTTGTCGGTAAATCGGCCACATCAAATAATCGCGGAGAAACCCATCGCAGGCAATGAAATAATAAGCCGTTCGCAATGCCTCAACCGCTTGGCAAGCTGATTGCAATTGCTCGGTTAACTCGCTTTGCAAACGATTTAGCTCATTGAGCAACGCGGATCGCTCGTTCTCGCTGCGAGGATGCTTGGGCGGCTTGCCTTCCAGCACCCTGATCGTCACTCCTGAAGCCAACAACTCTTGTAGCTTCGTTTTGCCTTGACCCGCAGCGACTGCAGCCAAAGCCTGCAACCAATCTTGGCAAACGACCTCCGCGTAATCGGCTTCAATCTCTGCAGGCTCGCGGACAATAAAATAGGCGTCCAATCCACCGCTCGGACGGGCCGGATCGCCTGCCACCTGATAGACCTGGCGGAGACGTCCAATTAAGTCCTCGGCCGCTGCGACATCTTCGAGCAACACGTCGACCTGCTGACCATCCGGGCGAAAGCGTTGGAAGAGTCCAATCAAGTCGGATGGCTCTAGCGACGCGGCTGCCGGGTATCCAGCCAACTCAACACAACGCGTCATCATCTGTCGGCCAGTCATCGGCTCTGTCATTTAAAAGTGCTCTGAAAAGAAGGGAAAACCACATCTCCGCAGTGCGCCGCTGCGGCCAAAGGGACAATTACCGGCCTTCGGAAAGCCGCATTGCCAGCTGTCTAGGAAGAAAAAATATTTTTTTTTCGCTTGTGGTGCAGAGGGTTTGGCGAGCAATTTTCGTGGTTCGCCTCGTCGGCCAGCTGTCAAAAAAGCGGTTTTTTATCGGGCAAATCACGGTTTTCCCAGTAACGAATCGGAGGGAATTACACATTTGACCGTACCAGACCGGCAAGGGACACGCGATATTTGCGATTCGTTCCCGGTTTTGGCGTTGGAAAGCGCCGTTCTAGGCGATAGAATACAGCTCGAGGCCGCGAATTACGCCCAACCTATTGGCCTCGAATGGGCGAACGTTAAGAGCTTTTTGAGAAGTAGAAGTAATGGCTGAAGGTACGATCAAGCGTTTGACGGACAAGGGTTTCGGTTTCATTGATACCGGAAACGGTCCAGACCTGTTCTTCCACCTGTCGAACTTAGATGGAGTTCGATACGAGGAGTTGCGGGAAGGACAGCAGGTGACTTACGAGCCGGGTCAAGGACCAAAAGGTCCGCGAGCCGAAAATGTTCGCCCTGTCTGATTAAGACGTTCGGCTTGATAGCTCAATCCGAACCGATTTTGGTTGGTTGATACCTCAAGCCTTCGTTAGTAAAAATGTGAACCCGGTGGGATTTTTTCCACCGGGTTCTTTTTTTGTCCCAATCGATCTTATCTCGCTCCCTTTCATCGTGCTATCTATCGACCCGTTCGTGTTCGGCCAGGGGCCTGACGAACCCGTGCCGTGATTTCTCTTTTTGCGGCGTTTTCGATCCCACTAGCAACGAGGAAGGTGATCATGCGACGTCTCGCCATAGTAATGCTGCTCACGCTCACCGCATGCGCGCACGCGTCGGTTCATTCAGCAGCCGCAACCTTACCAGCCGCACTGCCGCCAGCTGCCGCTCAACAAGAAACTAAGGAGATTGTCGATTATCGCCTTACCAGCTGGAAAACAGTCCATTCCAAAGATGCCAAAGACGCTGAAAAAATGATCGCAACGCTCAAGCAACTGAAGTGCGAAGTCAAAACTAGCGAACACGGCGATCACATTGACATCACTTACCAATGCCCAAAATGGAAAAGGATGTCACTGAAAGATCACAAGACGGCGCATCAATGGGAGGCTTGGCTGAAGAAATACGGATTCGAGACCAAGCATACCCACTAATGTTCGACCACCGCCACTTGAAAGCAGCCCGACGCGGTGATTGCGATTCGCAGCGGTAGGCCGAACAGAGTCGATAGCCGTTCACCCGTAATTGCCTCGCCGGGCGGGCCGGCAAAAGTAATTTGCCCCTGATCCAACAACAAGACGTCTTGTATCTCCGGCACCACTTCTTCGATGTGATGCGTCACTAATACCAGCGTCAATCCGGCAATCTTGGTAACCTGCCTTAGGATTCCCACCACTTGATGACGGGCGGCAATGTCCAGGCCGGTCGTTGGTTCATCGAGCACTAACACTTCCGGGCGATGGACGAGCGCGCGGGCGATCATCACCCGCCGTCGCTCACCGGTCGACAAGGTGGCCACGATCCGCCCCCGCAAGTGCTCCGCAGCGACCCGTTGCAGAGCAGCCGTCACTTGCTTTAGCACCTCGGCGGTCAGTCGCACGCCGAACTCAGCCAACTCCGTCGCGGTAAATCCGCTGGCAACTGCCTCTTCAACTCGCATCCTGCCCGTTCGACCAGCCGAAAAACTGCCGTCAAGACTGGCCGAAACCACCCCCATCCGCTGTCGCAACTCGGCCACTTGCCAATCGCTGCGGCCAAGGATTTCGACTTCTCCCTGTTCGCCGCTCGTTTCCACCGACGGATAGTAGTGACGCGTCAGCAGCCGTAACAAAGAGGTTTTGCCAGCTCCGTTGGGCCCCAACACGGCGGTGTGCCGACCTTGAGCAATCGTCAAATCGATTCGCCGCAATATCTGCTGCTCCTCCCGCTCCACTGATACTCCCGTCAACCGTATAAGTGGTAGTTTCATTCTCTCTCACTGCCTGACATCGGTGCGGAAAATAGTTTTTGATACCCTCCTCGATAACGCTTCATAGCAATGCCGAATGTAGGCGGAACGGATTCCACTGCAAAGCATGGCTTGACAGTCCGTTTGACACTATCATCAGTTAGCGGATTTCAATGGGCTCACTGGATGACCGTTACGCGGCCAGAAATAGCGATGCGAATATTATGTGTGCTGCTGGGACTTGTGAGCGGTTTTTGTGCAGGGGAGGAACCAAGTAAGTTTCCCCCCGGCGCCGAAGCTGACATTCTGCGGATCGAAGCCAAACGCACCGACGCCACCATCATAATCGATGGCAAATTGGACGAAGCGGCTTGGCGCAATGTCGCTTGGTCACCCCCTTTTGTCGATTTAATCTCTGGCCAACCAACGCGTCATGCCACTCGAGTTCGCCTGCTATGGGATGCTGACTATCTGTACGTCGCCTATGACGTCGCGGAACCAAATGTGCAGGCCAAATTTACCCAGCGGGACAGCCCGATCTATCAAGAAAATGACGTGGAACTGATCGTCGCTGGTGAAGACGCTTTTTACGAATTTGAAATCAATGCCCTGGGGACGATCTACGAAGGGCTATTCGTATGGCAAAGCAATTATGAATTTTCCGGGATTGCCAAATTACCGCAACTCGATAAGACACGCCCCGAAGTCAAATGGCAACCATTCACTGGCGTTAGCTTCCAATCCCATCCGCGCGGAGCTCGCTGGGCATTCTTAGCTTGGGATGTCCCCGCCGCGCAGACAGCCGTGCAAGTCAACGGAGCGCTCCATGACGACTCAGATCAAGACCACGGATGGACTGTCGAGCTCGCCTCCCCCTGGAAAAGCTTCTCAGTTCTAAACATGTCCAAGCCTCGCAGCCTACCGCCCCAACCGGGCGACGTTTGGCGAATCGATTTCTCCAGGTTCAATCAATACAAAGCCCCCGCTCCCGCAAAAGACTCCGGAGGCTGGGCGCTCAGCCACCATGGTGTCGGGGATTCACATATTCCAGAGTGCTTTCCTTGTGTCACATTTGTGGCGGAATGAACAGGATGAAAACCTTTACGCCATTTCAATACGTACTTCTCACCGCCTTCACGCTCGCCAGCCTGCAAACCATGGCGGCCGAACGTTGGGACCCAACCAAGCTGGCGGACTTCCCCGAGCCCCCGCCACCTCTCAAGTTGGTAGAGGCATTTCCACACTTGGAAATTCCCAAGCTGATTGCCCTCAATCGCATTCCCAATACCGACCAATTAAACCGCCCCTTGCCATGCGCCGAAGGGATCAATCCGGACAACGCTATTTCCCAGTTGGCAAAGCTAAATTCCAGCGGTCTGCTGCGCGATGTAAAACCAGACCAAGACTTTAGCGAGCTGCCCAGCTTGGCAAACCCCTATCATGCGAATGCCGATTTAACAACCCGAGTCCGCTCCTACTTGCACGTCAATTGCGCTGACTGCCATGTCGACGCTGGAGGTGGCAATGCAAAAATTGTCCTGGATAACTATACCAAGCTGGACAATATGGCACTGCTCAACCAACCACCGTTACATACAAACCTGCAGATCGAACAGGCCAGGCTAATTGCGATTGGCAAGCCTAGTCACTCGGTCCTACTTGCCCGCATGGCTCGCCGAGGCCTCAGTCAAATGCCGCCACTTGCGACAAATCGGGTGGACCAACGAGCTGTCCAGCTAATCCAGGAATGGATCGAATCGTTGCGGGCAGAGTAGGGGATTGGCTCTCGTAGCTTCCCTATTAAAACGCCCCCGCAACCTGTCGGGCTTGCTCGATGACCGCGGCTTCAGTCTTGGCAACCTCCTCCGGTGCCGCCAAAGTCGGCTCCACGATGAGCGAACGTACGTCGCTAAACCCAATAAAACCAAGCAGCAAGTCCATGTAGCCTTTTTGCAAGTCCATGCCCCGCGCCGCATCATTGTTGTACGCGCCACCGCGAGCATAAATCACCGCTACCGGTTTCCCAGTTACGAGGCCGCTGTAGCCAGTGGCAGGATCGAAACTAAATGTTTGCCCGGGCTGGGCCAGCACATCAATGTAGTGCTTGAGCTTATAGGGAATGCCAAAATTCCACATCGGTAAACTAAAAAGGTACTTGTCGGCAGCTTTAAACTCGTCGCAAACATCAACCACCGCTTGCCATGCCGCCTGCTGGTTGGCGTCGAAACTTTGGCCATGCAGAACCTGGTATTTTGCGTCGATGGTATAGCCGTCAATCTCAGGCAACACCTTGTCCCAAAGATCGAGCGTCACCACTTCGTCCCCAGGATGCTGCTGCTGATAGCTCTCGATAAATGCCTTCGCCACGGCGATGGATTTCGAGCGTGCCTTACGGGGCGAAGATTCGATGTATAGTAACTGGGCCATGAAATACTCCTGAGGTGAGGAAAAAAGAACTACCGTGACACTGCGAACGCCTACCTGGTCCGCTTCCGCTTTCAGGCGGGCTTTTTGTTTACATGTAAAGTAAAAAATAAAAAGGAGACTGGTTATGCTTGCATTCCAGCCCGAGCGGTTTGCAAGATTCGGATCAGCGTTTTGAGATCGCTCTTGGAAACGTCCGCCAACAGCGAAGTATGCAGCTCGAGGACTGGCGCATCGAGTTTTGTAAGTAAACGAACAGCCGCTGGTGTCAAGGCAATTTCAAATACTCTACGATCGTGGGCCGCTTGGGTTTTGGTAATGAGCTTCATTGTTAACAACTGATCAACAACGCGAGTGATCGCGGGCGCAACCTGAATCATTCGCTCCGCCACCTCCAAGCAGGGCAACGGCTGGCCTGCCCCTCGCAGAATCCTTAACACGTTGTACTGGCTCGACGTTAACCCATGCTCGCGCAGCAGGCGGGCAAAGCGATTTTCCAGCAAGTCGCTGGTTCGCATCACCGCGAGCGTTGCTTCTTGCTCGACCGAATCAAATGGCCCCCGCTTCTTCAATTCGTCTTGAAGGGTCCGTGCCATCAGTTTCCCCCAACCCGTTAAACGCAACGCTGTCCACCCGGCTGCTTTTAATTTACATGTAAAGTATCGTCCAGGCAAGTGAAGGAATGTGAATTTCTTTTTTTTCCGCTGCCTTGGGCCCGCCTTTGACTCGCGTTGAGCTACGAGCTTGCGGAAAATCGACGTCGTCTCTCGGATCGCGAAAGCAGAGTGTTGACTCACTCTTTGCCTCTCGGCATCGTTAGCGGCGGTGCGGCAGCCCCCAGCTTTCCTAGCTGCTTCTCGTATTCGAGCTGAGCTAGATTTGCCAACCGGGCATCTAGATTTTTCTGCGCCAATTGGTAATAGAACCGCGTCCAGTGAGGATCTCCCAGCTCTGCGGCGCGTCGCCCCATTCGTACCAGTTTCTTGCCAAGTTCGTTGGGATCGGCACCTGCCACTGGCCTGCTTTCCGCGGCGATGGTGTTCGCTCCGAGCTCGTTCGCTCGCATTCCCGGCAAGCCGACAGGCTGGCCCTTCGGCAGTCCGTCACCGGAACGCCGCTGTTGCAGGAACTCTGCGGGCGTTCCTCCCAGGACAGCGCGATCCCATTGGGCGTGGTCGATCACGTAGGCGCTTGCGTGGGCGCTGGACATTGACCGTAACGAACTTGTGTTCAGCCCTGGAAAGCCCGATCGGTAGCGATTCGTTCGATCACCGGCTCGGCCAAAGCCGCCCAGGTAGGCGTCGCCCGCATCAGGCACCATGACGCTGCCTGAGTAAGAAAAATTATGAAAGCTGGGCAACTGCACGGTCGTCCCCGGCATTTGCCCTTTTGCCGGCACTGCAATCAGCAAGCTGGCAACGATCCACCACCAGCTTTTCCCGCCGAGCCTAATTCCTTCCTGCCCGAAGCTCCGAAAGTGAAACCTGTAGATCCTTGCTGCCCAGCGACTTGATGATTTCATCGGTAATAACCCTGCTGGAGAAATCGTGCGACAGCGAGTCTTGCGACATGTTCGTGCGTCACGCGCTCGCCACCTGCTCCCAACACTACACTCGCGACATCAAGTATAGCATTTCGCTGCAGATCTGTGCGGCCCGCTCGTCGTAACGCTGCGACTCCAGGTCGCTGTCATCGGCGACCTTGGGATCTTCGTACCGAATTGGCGTGCGAAGATCGCAACCCATCACCAACGGACACGTCTCGTCCGCTTGCGAGCAAGTCATTACCGCACAATAATCCGAATTTGGATTGGGTGGTGCATCATAAACCTTGGAAAAACAAATCTGCGGGGTGGATGCGGGTGCTGCGGAGACTGCGTAACGTGGATTCGTCGCGGCAACGTCGTCCGCCGTGATTCTCAGGCCACACCGCTGCATGGCTGCGACTGCCCGCGGGTTAAATGCCGTTGCCTCAGTCCCGCCGGAGAATGTCTCCACGCCATCCAGGCCATAGTAGTCAGCAGCAACTCGGGCCCAAATCTGCGACAGGTGGCTCCTTCGCGAGTTGTGAGTGCAAATAAATGTCAATTTTGCCGGCTCAGATTTGGCCACGCGGTCGCGAATATAATCCGCGATCTTTCCCAGTGCCAGCTTGCGATCTTCGGAGATCAACTCGAAAGCCGACATGCGTTCGCCCAAGTAACGCAGCAAATCGGGATAAAGCAGTTCCACAGAGGAAGCGGGTTGCTTTGCAGTCATCTCATGCCTTTCTCGTTCACTGAATGATAGATGCATCGCCATCAACGAACGGAACTCCGCCGCTCGATCTGCCACCGCAGCGCGATCGTCATGTCAACTCGGTATAGCATCTTGATCCCAATTTCGGAACCCTTTATACTTGCACGTTGACGCAACTATGCATTGAAAGGATGCCCGAGTATGAAACCTCAAGAAGCCTCGAAATGCTGTGGCCCCATCGATGACCTGCTTGACGCGGGGCTTTTTAAAGCACTCGGCGACCCGACGCGACTCAAGCTATTTTCTTGCTTGGCAAAGTGCGGTCGCCCCTGCTCTGTCACTGAATTGACCGAATGTTGCGCGGTCGATTTTTCCGTAGTGTCGCGTCATTTGGGGGTGCTTGAAAAGGCCGGCCTGCTCTCCGCCACCAAGCAGGGCCGCACGGTGCTGTATGCGGTGCGCTACAAGCACCTCACAGAAGCCTTTCGCTCGCTGGCAAAAGCGATTGAGGGCTTGCGTCCCAAACGGGTTAGCACGCGAACGTAGCACGTCTTGACTCGCGATAAAAATTAACCCATTTGCTCTGCCTTGAAAAAAGGCATCCCACTCAACGAGTTTCCTTATGAGCCAAGCTGAACAGCCCGCGATCAGCTTCTTTGAAAAAAACCTCACCTACTGGGTTGTCCTCTGCATGCTTGTTGGCGTGCTGCTGGGAAAATTTGCCCCGGCAGTCCCCGCTTTATTGGCCAATTACGAATATGCAAATGTTTCGCTTCCCATTGCCGTGCTGATTTGGTTAATGATCTATCCCATGATGATGAAGGTTGATTTTGCCAGCATCAAAACCGTGGGCGACAGTCCCACCGGGCTCCTGGTGACCTGGGGAGTGAATTGGCTGATCAAACCCTTCACAATGTTTGGCATCACCGCCTTTTTCTTCTACGTTGTCTTCAAACCTTGGATTCCACACGAACTGGCCAAGGATTACTTGGCGGGCGCCGTCCTGCTGGGGGCCGCGCCATGCACGGCGATGGTCTTCGTGTGGAGTCACTTGACTGGCGGCAATCCGGCTTACACTGTTGTTCAAGTGGCTACGAATGACTTGATTATCCTGATCGCCTTCACACCCATCGTGGCTTTTCTGCTTGGCATCGGCGGGATCGCCATTCCCTGGTTAACGCTTATCATTTCCGTGGTGCTGTTCGTTGTTGTGCCATTAGTGGCCGGGAGCCTAACCAGGAGCATCGTCATCCACTTGAAGGGCGAGCCATATTTTCAGAACGTGTTTATCTCAAAGTTCAATAACATCACGATCGCCGGGCTGTTGCTGACACTAGTGTTAATTTTCTCCTTCCAGGGGGAAATCATACTCAATAATCCACTGCACATTCTGTTCATTGCCATCCCATTGATCATTCAGACGGTGTTGATCTTCTTTTTGGCGTACGGAACTTGTTACAAGCTCCATTGCCAGCATGACATCGCAGCCCCCGCTGGCATGATCGGAGCCTCCAACTTTTTTGAACTGGCTGTCGCCGTCGCTATCACCCTGTTTGGTGCATCATCACCAGTCGTGCTGGCAACGATTGTGGGCGTGCTAGTCGAAGTCCCCGTGATGCTGGCTCTCGTCGCTTATGCCAACCGGACCCGCGGCTGGTTTACTCGCTTCGAGCAAACTCGCCACAGTTAAATTCAGTACCGATCGCAAACCATCTTCGCTCACTGACTTTTGCGGCGAGCCGGCAATGGACATACTCGCGTTAGCCAAACATGGTTTCAATTTGACGGATGTAATCGAGTGCCACATCGACATCGTCCACATGCAAACCGGGAACTCGCCCCGCGCGGTCGCACTCCGCCAGTGTTACTAAATCTTCAAACCAAGGGCTCTCGCGTAGGCGGCGGCGACGCCGTGCGCCAATGCTTCGGTCAAGAATCGCCTGCCCCTCCATGTGATGCTCGATCAGCCAAGCGGTGCGCCGGGTAATAAATCCTTCGAGAGCTTCCAGGCCTGCATACACGTGATCGGCGGGATCAATGGCCTTGCCAATGTCGTGCAGCAGCGCGGCAAGCAGGAACTCTTCATCGTAAGGCATTTCCTCCAGCGCAAAGGTGTAGACCTGTAAGCTGTGATAGAGGGCATCCCCCTCGGGATGAAATTTTCGACTCTGTGTCACGCGTTCGAGCGGCAGCAGCAGCGATTCGTACACTCGCCAACGATCGGCCGGATGCTCGATGGCTTGCAATTGCTCTTGTTGAAATTTTGGAGTCGTCTCATGCTCCAAGGCGATCAGACGATTGAGCTCGTCCTTGGTCGCTCGTTCAATGGGCTTGCCCGTGATCGAACTTTTAAAGCGAAATCTCAACCATTTTGGTTCATACACGGTGATTTCAACGGGGCACATATCGGCAACATGAATATGCGTGAACACCCTGGCCACTCCCTCCTTGATCACTCGCTTCCGCTCGACCTCGAGCTGAGTACCCACCTCTTCAACTCGGTTAACGACAGCTTGGACACTACCGGAGAAAGCATGAATGTCGATATCGCTCCCGGCACGAATATGGCCTGTCAGCACGCTGCCAATTAACTTTGGGTGGAAGGGAGCGAGATGTTCTAACCACCATAACGCTCGCAGCCGCATTTGTAACAGCCGATCGAGATGTGGCTCTGGACCTTCAAAAGTTCGCGCGATCGAAAGAATTTGATCGCGAATTTCGGCATTGCTGGGGAGATTTGCTGGTTTCACCCATCCGATCTGAACCTTGCGAGCGGCTTTAATCTTGGCTCGCTGGTACTCGGATTCTTCCCGCCAGTACATCAATCGGGCCGCCTCCCAGGCAATCTGGCGGCGAAGTTTTGTCGCGTGCATTCACGGGGGCGCCAACGTCGGACGCCCAGAAACCACGAGTTATTTCTGAGATGACAACTAGTCACCCCAAGAATATCAACTGATCGATCGCTGTCAACTGAATTGTCACCACCATGAACGGTACGACGATCTAGGAAAACAACTTGCGTTTAAGCTGTCCGCCAGCGATTCGCAATTCATTCTCGATGCTCATGCTTTCCTGGCTGCGAAAGGGCTTTCCCTCCTTGGTCAGAATGAACTTCGACGCATCGAGCACTTTTTCCGCACCGACCATCACCGCCTTCATTTCACCCGAATCCCGCAGCAACTCGGTCTCGGCAAAAAAGGTGGGAGATTCAAAAGGCACCAGATGCAGTGAGAAAAGGCTGAAGGGAACGTTGAGCACATAGTAAGCGGCAACCAGTGGACAGACTGAGAAAATCTCGCTGCCGATGGTCTCGCAATTTCGCAAATAGTCCTCCAGCTTGCGACTTTCTCGATACTGGGCGCCAAGCTCCGCGACGATCGCCAAAGATTGAGCCAACGCGCGGGCCGCCCCCGCCAAGCTTGCAACCGGTGCGGCGCCCGGCACAAGTGCGGAGAGTAGCTGCATGCCAGCCATGCCCGCATCAGCGCAGGCAGCCATCTTTTGATCCATGATGTATTGTGTTTGCCAGTCTCGAATAACATTCAAGGCGGTTCGGGCGTCACCTTCGGGAACTGCTCGGGCAACGCGAATCAACTGCGTGCGCTGCATATCAGTTTTGCGGACATCATAAAGTTTACTCAATGCGGAAACCGTCGACGCGGCTACGTTGATCCCGGGGACAAGCGACATAATATGATGAATATTTGCCGTCATATTGGGAAAGTGCTTCATCAGCTCTCGCGCAACCGCGGGATCTTTGGCCGCGACATTTTGCAGTGACGTGCCAAAATGCGGCATGACGATGTCTTCAATCGCTTTGTGCGCCTTGCCGATCTGAGTTCCGATCGAACCGACGCTACTCGCCTGAGACACCGATTGCATGATGTTGCTGCTGTCGGCTCCGCGAAGCTGAACCCTGGAGTTCGCAAATAGTTGGGCGGTGAGCTCATTTCCGGCGGTGATGATCTCCGCCGTATCCGGCACGAGATCTTTGTATTTCTCCTGCAGATCCAACAACCGCAGATAGACTTTTGTGGGAGCAAAATCGTGATTTCTACGACTCTCTTGCCACTCGCCTTCGCTCTTTACCCAAGCGTCAAATGCCCTGCGGACAATCCAGTAAGCGCTTTTCTCCTTAGCTTCGCGAATTTTATCTGCTTCACCAAGAGGGTAGCCATTCTGAAAAAGCTTTTCGATCGCTTCGTCAAAAAAGGTGAGCTCCAGCGAAATCTGCTCCGCCTGCCGAATTGCTTCGTCTAACCCCAGCAATTCGCGACTGCGAAACCCAACCGTGAGGTGCGTCCTTCGCATCCAGGCGCTATGTGAAATAAACAGCTCGTCGTGGGCTGGTATAACGTCGAATCCCGAGGCGGCAAATTCATTTAAAGAAGCTGCTTCAGTAAGTTCGCTACCCGTCGCTGAAATTTCCGCTGACATCGCTCACCACGTTTTCCAGTCTTGTCAGAACCATTTTCGGTGACGCTACACGATTGCCTGCTCATAAGTCAATTTGAAAATCAATCCCCCATCAACCGCACGCTGCAAGCCACCAGTCTGTAGCTGTTGAGTAACCATTCTGAGGGCGGTAGTGTCGCGGTTTCTTGGCGGATCATTGTTTTCGTTATCCATCACTGGAAATGCGTGGCGTCCATCTCGGGGGTTCGGCGCGGGTATCCCTCCTGCTCGACGCTCTCACGCGTTTTGGCGTTTCCCGAGAGATAAGATGTAAGGAATGGTGACAGACTCGTGATGTCTGGGCACCCGTGACGAAAGTGCTGTCGCCACTAAGTCGTTGATGCTTGCCGACCAGAGCCATGCAACCGGAAACAACGTTGAACCGCTCAATATCGAAAAATAGGTCAGCTGATAAGGCCGCTGAAGCCGGCGGTTCCATCGTCCGAGCCGACAGGCTGAAATGGGTCCGTGGCGCGAGCTGGCTGCTGATCGTGGCGTCGTTTCTGTTGCTGATTCGGACGCTGCCCTTTGATCAACTTTCGGTTGCCCTGAAAAGCTGGATCGGCGGTCTGGGCATGTGGGGACCCGTTGTCTTGGCGGCGATCTATGTCGTTGCCACCGTTCTGTTCGTCCCCGGCACAATTTTGACTCTTGCCGCAGGAGCGATCTTCGGACTCACCATCGGAACCGCGACGGTATCGGTTGGATCAACGCTTGGCGCGAGCGCCGCTTTCCTGATCGCCCGTTACGGTGCGCGGGAAAAGGTCGCTAAGATGGCTCAGCAGAATCGACATTTTGCTGCGATCGACCGAGCAATCGAAGAGGGTGGCTGGAAAATCGTCGCGCTGCTGCGGCTATCACCTGCGATCCCCTTCAATGTTCAGAACTACTTGTACGGTCTGACGCCGGTGGCGTTTTGGCCCTGCGCGATTGCGAGCTGGTTGGCGATGCTACCAGGCACGTTTCTGTACGTTTATATCGGGCACGTGACCGGTGCCGCAATTGCGGGTGATCGTGAACGGTCTGCCTTTGAATGGGGGATGTTGATCGTGGGCTTGTTGGCAACCGTCGTGGTGACTGTTTATGTCACACGATTGGCCAAGCGTAAATTGAACGAACAAGTCGACGAAGACACGGCAATTGCGAAAGAGTCAACTGCTGAGAGTTCGGTTTCCGCACCAAGTCAACCTGCACATCACCCAGCAAACACGGTGGGCCTGGCTATCGCCGGCGTGTTGATGTTGTCCCTCGCCTTGTTGGCCAATCAAAACAGCGACCGGATCCAACAGGCGATCGTGTCGCTGTTTGGTCCGCCAGCAGTGGAAATGAAAGAGCAGCACCGCGAAAAGCCTGGCGGGCCTGCCATTGATCACTCCACCTGGGATCGACTGCTAAAAGAACACGTTGACGATGCCGGTTGGGTAGACTATCGAAGGCTAGCGCAGTCAGCAGGTGAACTGAAAAGTTATCTCGACGCCATCGCCGCAGCCCCGTTCGATGAACTGGGCCGCGACGAGAAACTGACATTGCTGATCAACGGCTATAATGCAGCGACCTTAATGCTGATCATTGAAAATCTACCGATCAACTCGATCATGGATATCCCGGAAGCAAAACGTTGGGATGACCAGCGATGGGTGATCGGCGGGAACCGATGGAGCTTGAACCAGATCGAACACGAACAGATTCGTCCGAATTTTGCCGAGCCGCGAATTCATTTTGCGTTAGTGTGTGCCGCCGTGGGCTGTCCACCGCTACGCAACGAAGCCTATTTGGCCAAGCAACTGGACAGTCAATTGGAAAAACAGTCTCAGTACGTGCACGACCATGGGACTTGGTTTCAGTTCGATGCTGAACGTGGCGAGTTGGCACTGACAAAGCTTTACAACTGGTATGGAGGTGACTTTGTGCAAACGGGCGGCAGCGTTCAGGAGTTCGCTGCGAAGTACTCCGGTGATTTGGCAAGCTTTTTGAAGTCAGGAGCACCTGCCCAGCAAATTTGGTTGCCTTACGACTGGTCACTCAACAGCCCAGCGAATCGGCAACCTAGGTAATGACGTATCGCATTCGCGGACACAATTAAACGATCAACGAAGACACAGCTAATGAACGCGCTACTTCCAAGTGACTCGCACAACCAGATTCTCGCCGCCAACGTTCATCCACCGGACTGGTCTAACCCAAATCCAAAGCGACCTTATCAATTGGTTGTCATTGGCGCTGGAACGGCCGGGTTAGTCACCGCGGCGGGAGCGGCGGGCCTGGGAGCACGGGTCGCCTTGATCGAACGCGATCTGATGGGCGGCGATTGCTTGAACGTCGGCTGCGTACCATCCAAAGCGATCATCGCCGCCTCGCGCGCGGCCGGCGCGGTCGCCAGCGCTTCTCAGTTCTCGGTGCATGTGCCCGAGGGCGTGCAGGTCGACTTTGCGGGTGTGATGGAACGGATGCGAATGCTGCGAAGTGGCATCAGTAAGAACGATTCAGCGAAGCGGTTTTCGGCTCTCGGCGTCGACGTTTTTTTTGGACAAGCCCGTTTCAAAGATTCCGAAACGATTGAGGTTAATGACACGCCGCTAAAGTTCAAGCGGGCCGTAATCGCGACCGGTGCGCGGGCCGCCGCACCGCCCATCGCTGGCCTCAACGAAGTCGATTTCTTAACCAATGAAACCGTTTTCTCACTCACGGAACTTCCCAAGCGTTTCGGAATCATTGGTGCGGGACCGATCGGAACCGAGATGGCGCAAGCCTTCGCGCGGTTGGGCTCGAACGTCTTCTTGGTTGATACGGCCCACGGCGTTTTGACTAAAGAGGACCGTGACGCAGCCAAGATTGTGCAAAATGCGATCGAGCGCGACGGCGTTCAATTGTTATGCTGTGGCCGAAACCTGCGAATTCGGCAGAATGGTGGCATCCGTTTAACGGTCGATTCGCACGACAAGTCCTATGACGAACCAGTCGATCAATTGCTGGTCGCTGTCGGACGAGCTCCAAAGGTCGAGAACCTGAATTTGGAAGCCGTCGGTGTGTCCTATGGAAAAAAAGGCGTTGAGGTCAACGACCATTTGCAAACAACGAACCCAAAGATCTTCGCTGCCGGTGACGTCTGTTCGAAGTATCAGTTTACGCACGCGGCCGACTTCATGGCTCGGATCGTGATCCAGAATGCCCTGTTCGCGATGGGACCGCTCGGTCGTAAGAAGGCAAGCGACTTGATCATCCCTTGGGCAACATACACGTCCCCGGAAGTCGCCCACGTCGGACTTTACGAACACGATGCGGCCGAATCGGGGATCGAGATCGACACCTATGTTCAGCAGTTCGATGAAGTCGACCGCGCGATCCTGGAGGGGGAAACGCAAGGTTTTGCGAAGATCGTCACCAAGAAGGGCGGCGACGAAATACTTGGCGCCACGATCGTTGCCGAAAACGCTGGCGATTTAATCTCCGAAGTCACCTTGGCGATGAAGCAAAAAATCGGCTTGGGAAAAATCGCCAGCGTCATCCACCCCTATCCGACCCAAGCCGAAGCGATCCGCAAACTTGGGGACCATTACAATCGCACCCGCCTGACGCCAACGAGCAAAAAGATCCTCGACTTGCTCCGCTGGATCAATGTCGGCGGGTAGGGAGAAACAACCGGAGAAATTATGCAACGTTTATTAGTCATTGATGACGAAGCCCCCATCCTAAAAGCCTTCGAGAGGGCTTTTTCAAGTGATAGCACGAAGGTGCTGACTGCAAAAAATGCCGCCAAAGGTGAAGCTCTCTTTATTGAAGTCAAACCCGACGTTGTCGTCATTGATCTCAGCCTTCCCGATATTTCGGGGTTGGATTGTTTTAAACGCCTGCGTGAACTTGATCCTCGAGTGCCTGTAATCTTCATTACAGGTCATGGCACCGTTGAGTCGGCCATCGAAGCCACGAAACTTGGCGCTTACGACTATCTGTTCAAGCCTCTGGAGCTCGATGAGATGCGAACGTTGCTGGACAAAGCGTTCAACCTCAGTCGCATGGTGCGGGTTCAACCGGTGTTGGCGGATGAGGAAGATACAGTGGCGGACGCCATCGTCGGTCGCTGCCGGGTAATGAAAGAAGTGTATAAAGCAATTGGACGCGTTGCCTCCCAGAACTTGACCGTGTTGTTGCAAGGCGAAAGCGGTACCGGAAAGGAGGTCGTTGCTCAAGCGATCTATCACCACAGTGCGCGAGCTTCCGGTCCATTCCAGGCCATCAATTGTGCCGCAATCCCTGACGCGTTACTCGAAAGCGAAATATTTGGACACGAGAAAGGAGCATTCACCGACGCGTATCGCCAGCGGATTGGCAAACTCGAGCAAGCAGATAAAGGGACGTTGTTCCTCGACGAAGTGGGGGACATGTCACCGATGACACAGGCCAAGGTGCTGAGAGTACTGCAAGACCAAACGTTCGAGCGAGTTGGCGGGGAGACGCCGATCAAGGTCGACGCTCGCATTATCGCCGCGACGAATCATGACCTCAAGCAACTGGTCAGCGAAGGATTGTTCCGTGCCGATCTGTACTTTCGCCTCAGTGTCGTCACGATTCAATTGCCGCCTCTTCGCGATCGCGACGATGACCTGAGAGTTCTCGCGGAATATTTCCTGCGTAAATACAGTACCGATTTTGGCAAAGACATCCGTTCAATCGCTCCCGATACTCTGGAATTGCTACAGCACTACCATTGGCCTGGCAATGTTCGCGAGCTGGAAAGTGTGATGAAACAATCGCTGCTGAGCGCGCGTGGCAACATTCTCTTGCCAGAGTTCCTACCGCCGCTTTCTAATCAAGCCATCGTAAACAATGACAAACACGACGGTGAGTATTTGAGCAAGTCGTTCATCGCCGATCTCTTGGAGTCCGGCACCGAAAATCTCCATGCCGAAGCCATCGCGAAAGCCGAAACTCAGCTTTTCCGCCAGGTTCTCGCCCACACAGGCGGCAACCAACTCAGAGCCGCCACCATCCTCGGTATCTCGCGGGTGACACTACGTAGCAAGTTGAAATACCTTGGCATCGACGCCAGTGATTTTGCCTAATCTCGGTCTAACGCTCCACCGTCGATGTAAACATCTATGAAAGCTGCTCGCTCCGAACTGTCTGTTTTATTTTCGTCGCTAGCGGTTGCTGAACGGCGTGATGATGGCATCGAAAAAGTAAGGCTGTCACCACAGCTGTGAATAAAAAAATCCACAGTAAGACTGGTGTCGTTGAGTTGTGAGAGTTCGCCGCCGCAAAAAATAGCACCCCCCGCGTGTCATCCGTTTTGGTCCGACTAGCCATCAATGCAATTCATAGCGGCTCATTTTGTAGTGCAGGGTGCGAATGCTGACGCCAAGCAGTTTAGCGGCTCGCTCGCGGTGAAAATCGGCTTCGCGAAGCGCAGCTTGAATGGCCGCGCGTTCAGCCGCTTCGGCCGCTTCGGCTAGCGTCGTCACCCGGTTTGCTTTCGACTTGGCGGCTTCGTGTAGCTCTGGCGGCAAATGCGTTGTCTTGATTTTGTCGCCTGAAACAATGACGACCAGCCGTTCGATAATGTTTCGCAATTGCCGCACGTTGCCTGGCCATTTGGCTTGACAGAGCATTGACATCGCGTCGTCGTCGATCTGCTTCATGTTGCGACCGTGGCGCACGCAGAAGTGTGCCAAGAAATGATCGATCAACAGCGGGATATCCTCTAGGCGATTGCGAAGCGGAGGAATAAACAGCGGCACGATGTTCAGACGGTAAAACAGGTCTTCGCGGAACGCCCCCTCTTCAATCATCACCTGAGGGTTTCGGTTGGTGGCCGAAACGATCCGGGCACTGGCGTGCAAAGTCGCTTCGCCGCCGATGCGTTGATATTCCCCCGATTCCAGGACTCGCAACAGGTCGACTTGGCATTTGCTGGGGACCTCGGTTATCTCATCAAGGAACAGAGTCCCCGCCCCCGCGCGGTCAAAGCAGCCAGGTTTCCGGCGATTTGCGTCGGTGAACGCCCCACGCTCAAAACCAAACAATTCACTTTCGAGTAACGTCTCCGGGACAGCCCCCAGGTTCACGGCGACGAACGGTGATGCGCTACGGCGGCTGAGGTCATGCAGCGCCCTGGCAATCAACTCTTTCCCCGTTCCGCTCTCACCTTGAATCAACACCGTGGCGTCGGTGTCAGCCACCTGCCGGACTTGGTGAAACAGTTCCTGCATCACCGTGCACTTGCCAATGATGCCCGCGATTTCGCCAGCCACAGCCAGGCGGTCACGCAGTGTATGATTTTCAGTGCGAAGCTGACCGTGCGCGAGTGCGCGACGGACCTGCTGGCGGATCAAATCAAGATCGACCGGTTTGGTAATGAAATCAAATGCGCCACGTCGCATCGCTTCAACCGCCATTTCGACAGTACCGTGTGCGGTGATGACGATGACAGTCATGCGCGGATACCGTTCTGACGCGATGTTGACTAATTCCAGCCCATCGCGATCACCGGGGAGCCGCACGTCGGCAATCATGGCATCAAATTCATGCGCTTCCAGCAAGTCCAAGGCACTATTGACGTCGCTAGCCGTTTCGATCGCGGTCACTTCATGCTTCAGCCCGCGCTGCAGTCCGCTGCGGATATGAGGCTCGTCGTCGACGATTAAAAGTCTTGTCATGTTGGTTGCTCACCGGGACGGACGGGCAAAAATAATTCAAACGTGGTGCCTCCCTCGCCAACCGCCAAACTCAGTCGACCTCCATGCAGTCGAGCGATTTTGTCCGACAAGGCCAAGCCCATTCCGGTGCCACCACCCTTCGTGGTGAAGTATGCATCGAACACGTGCGGTCGGATGTTTGCGGGAATCCCCGGCCCGGTATCGGAAAATGCCAGCAACACACCCTTGGCATCCTCCCCGTGGAATGGCTTGACATGTATCTTCAATTCGCCGCCGGCGGGCATCGCTTCGATGGCGTTGACCATCAAATTGTGAACGATCTGCTCGACACGTGTCGCATCAAACGTCATCGGCTCCGGCAGTTCGCTGGCAACGGACAACTTAATGTCTACCTTCGCAGCGTCAGCCAACGGACGCATTAAATCAACTTGCTGCATAAGCAGATCGGTCAATGGCATCTCGACCAAGTGCAGCCGCTCGGTAGAAGCAAAGTCGCGAAAGCCCTCCAGCACCTGTTCAATCCGCTTCATTTCTGTTTTCACAACGGCAAGCATCTCGGGGACATCGTCTGGCAACGTTTGTCCGGCGAGCGATTCCTCGACGAGTTGCACGTGCAGGGAAACAGCCGCGAGGGGGTTCTTGATTTCATGATGCAGTCCAACTGCGAGCGAACCTAATCCCATAAACCGTTCCATTCGTCCGGCACGATCCTGCAGATGCCGGTCTGCAGTGACGTCTCTGAGTTGAAAGACGTTGCCGATTTTTCGGCCATCGGCGTCGCGTAAAGGTTGGCAAAACGTCCGCAGCCATAAATGTTCACTCCCCTTGGTGACCGGATAGTCTTTCACCAGGCTGTGCCCCGGGTGCGATTCGGCTTCGGCCCGGAAGCTCACGAGATCGATTTGATCAGTTAGTTGCCGAAGCGATTTTCCGACCGCCTCACCGGTTGTGCAGAGCAGTTCGAGCGCGCGTTCGTTCAGGCTGGTGACCAAACCGTCGTCGTCTGATGTGACAACAGCTTGTTCCATGCTGGAGAGGATGTCACCGGCCAGAGCTTTGACATCGTTCAGTTTATCTTGAGCGCTGAGATACGCACGAAACAACAGTGCTACCGCCAAACCGGTTGCGACGACTTGCACGATAACAAAGATCGTCCAACGGGATTGCCACTGCAGTTCGCTTGCCAGTTCTCTAGCCGCGGGCAAGTCACGACTGGGGAGATCAAGCACAAGCTTTTGGATGATCTCTTGCTCGCGACCAAAGTCCACGACAAACCACAGCGTGATAATCAGCGAACCGACGCTCAGCATCAGCAACGTGATGATAACCAAGCGGAGTTTGCGGCGAGAGCGTTGACGTTGGGTTCGAAACATGGCTGTGATTATGACAGGTTGGCCGAAACGGGAAATCGGTAACCGGGCGGAATTTCCCCGCTGCAGCTTGTTGCAGAGAACTCTGCAAATTCTTGCACGCGACACGTCACGTCATTCCTTGTCCGCTTCGATTTCCAAAATTAATTTGACCGTGAATGCCCGGAAATAGCAGGCATTCAGGCAGACCGACACGGTATCGCATAGGAAATTGCCGCCCATTTGGCACCGCATGAGCTTAAGGGTTGGGCTGACATCGAATAGCACCACGCATCCGCTAACAGTTCGGCCAAGCATGCCTGCAATCGTGAATGATCTTCCTGAGGCAAGCAAAACAGCTTCGGCGGTCGAGCGCATCTCGAAAATAATCAACGACGCGGCACATTTGCTTCCCGCACAGGGACCGATCGAAGTGTTTGTGCATCACAATACGTTGCATGCGTTTGAACACTTGCCATTTCACACAGCCGTTCGTCAGGGTTGGGAGATCTACGGCGCGGAACCCTACCTTAGCGAGGTTCGGTACCGCAATTTGTTGTCCGTTGGCCGGATCACCCGCCAGGATCTTGACGCGGTGCTTGCAGATGATGCGGAGTCGCAACAAGAGGGTGTGTTCGGGTTGTATCCGGAACTGGGAAGTCGTGCGTTGCTGCGTCGAGCCATGATGCGGCATGAAAATTATCGCGGTGATGTGACTCAGTTGCATTGGGTGATCGCGGAGACCGACGCCTTGGAAATGTTTCGCTCCGACATCGATCCCGAAGTTCGAATCCAATCGCTCGGTGGGGCTACCGATGCCGACTTCTGCGATACCGGAAGAACACCGCACGCCCGCTATTTGCACGCCCTATGGAATGCTTGCCTTGACGGCGTTTCAAATTCGACGTTTCGAGGCGTTTGCCAAGCCACGTGCTCGCTTCGAAGTCGAGATAGGTTGTTATCCGAGACCGGCATCGACGCCGATATGATGGTTGCTGATATGTTGGTTCGATTCACCGCCGCGTTTCTCGATCAAGGGTACGCCAGCCGACCGCTGCCGAACCGCGACGTCGGATTCTTTCGCTGTTTTCGGTTGCTGTATCAGTCTACGTCGCTTGCCAGTTCGCCATGGCTACGATCCGTCGCCGCAAGACTGCAACGAGCCGAATCGTCTGGTAGCTCGGCAATCGAAAGCGTGCGACAATCACTGCGGAGCATGAATATCGAGGAGAGCGATTGGGATCGATTCATCACCCAATCGTTGTTAGCGCTTCCCGGTTGGGCGGGCATGGTCTATCAAATGGAGCATGCACCCGATTGGGTCGATCGTTCGGCTCCGCCAGGAAGTCTAGCAGAATTCCTCGCCGTCCGTTTAATCCTCGATGAAGCCGCTTGGGACTTTGTCGCCAGCGAAAACAACATCGCGTTGAAGCCAGCTGACAATCGGGCCGGGTCGTCAAGGGTGGGCGATCATTCCATCGCCGATCAAGAACTGCAAGTCGCTTTTGACATCTTTCAATGGGCGCAGTTGATGGGGTGGTCGCCAACGCTGCTCCGTTCGCTGTCGAGCTTTGATGCTTTGATCGAGGAGATTGAATCATTCGATTCCATTGCCCGTCGACGTTTGTTTCAGGAAGCTTATGAGCGTCACTATCAACACGGTATTTTGGATGCGGTCGCCGGCAGAGCGTCAGCCGGAGGCGTATTTCCGCCGGGAGATGGCGATTCATCCAGCTTGAATGCAAACGTCCGCTTTCAACTTTGTTGTTGCATTGATGATCGTGAAGAATCGTTTCGCCGTCATTTAGAAGAATTGGATCCGAAGTGCGAAACGTATGGAGCCGCGGGCTTCTTTGCCGTCGCGATGAATTATCAAGGCGTTTCCGAGGCGAACTATAAGCCGCTGTGCCCGGCGGTGGTCACGCCCGTCCATTATGTTCGCGAGAATGTCGGTTTCACGTTCACCGGCGATCACCGACGTCGCAGTGAGGCTCGCAGAACGCTCGGGCGACTAACCCGTCAAGTTCACACGGGGAGTCGTTCGTTTTTCGGTGGTGCAGTGACGTCGGTGTTGGGGTCGCTGGCCGCGTTTCCGTTGGTCGCGCGGGTGCTATTTCCGCGTTTGACATCACGTCTGCGGCAGCGCGCCGGTCGACTGCTCGGTCCACCGCCAGTCACTCAATTACAGTTGCAGCGACATCAGGAACCACCAGGGGACCACAACGGCCACATCGGTTACACGCTCGACGAGATGACGGCGATCGTTAAGCGTCTGCTCGAAGACATCGGTTTGACCTCTGGTTTCGCTCGTTTGCTGGTGATGACCGGACACGGGTCGTCGAGTGTCAACAATCCCCACGCGTCGGCGTACAACTGCGGCGCATGCGCCGGTAAACGAGGCGGCCCCAACGCTCGCGCGTTCGCTCAAATGGCGAATGATTTTCGAGTGCGTCAACGATTGGCTGAGCAGGGGATTGTGATCCCCGAAGCGACTTGGTGCTTAGGAGCCTATCACAACACGTGCGACGAGAGCGTGGTCTGGTATGACCTGGACCGTATGCCGCCGACCCATTTCGAGGACTTCGAAGCGACCAAGGCAACCGTTGATAAAGCGATCTTGCGAAACGCGCAAGAACGGTGCCGACGCTTCGAAGCCGCACCACTGGGCCTTGCACCGGCCGAAGCGTTGCGCCACGTCGAACAGCGTAGCGAGGATCTTTCTCAAGTTCGTCCCGAATACAACCATGCGACCGATGCGCTTTGCTTTGTCGGTCGCCGAGTTTGGTCGAGAAATTTGTTTTTGGATCGTCGGGCTTTTTTGACTTCATACGATCCCACTATTGACGATGCCAGCGGGACCATACTCGCTCGCATCTTAGCCGCGGCTATTCCCGTCTGTGCGGGCATCAATTTGGAGTATTACTTCTCGACGGTTGACAATGCAAAGTACGGTTCCGGTTCCAAGTTGCCGCATAACCTGGTGTCGCTGCTGGGCGTGATGGAAGGGGCTGCTAGTGATCTCAGAACCGGTCTTTATCAGCAAATGATAGAGATCCATGAGCCGATGCGGTTGATGTTCGTGATCGAGACGACGCAAGCGATCATGAACAAGATCATCCAAGAAAACGAAGCGATCGGGCGACTGTGCGACGGTGAGTGGGTGCGGTTGGTAATCATCGATCCCAACACCGGTGGACTATCGCAGTTCAAGGGGGGAGCGTTCGCATCCTATCAACCGAATCGTCAGCCCCTACCGGTTGTCAATATTTCACGTGACTGGTTCGCCGGACATCGCGAACACTTGGCTCCCGCTTTCGTGACAGCCAGCGATACCGCAGCAACGGCTGGCAACGCTCATGGGGGTGATCGATGAGCACGACAGTTCTTGCCCACTACTTCGGTATCCTCGCCGTCTCAAGTCCAGCATTGTTGTTGCTGGCGATTGGCATAACGCGTTTGATGAATGTTCGCTTGAGCGAGCACGCTACGGCACGCTTGACTCAGTTGGGTGTTGCGTTCGGTTTGCTGGGATGCTGCGGAGTCCTGACGCTGATGTTGGCAACCGGGCGACGCGAGGTTCCCGTGGAGATCGGTGATTGGATCTCACTGGATGCCGAGCACTTTCATTTTCACTTGAAATTCGTCTTTGATCGATTGTCGGTTCCATTCGCGATCCTGTCTTTTGTGCTTTGCGGAACTGTCGGAGCGTTCGCCAAAGTTTATCTGCATCGTGACGCCGGCTACGAGCGGTTCTTCTTGTTCTATGCCCTGTTTTTGCTGGGGATGGTCGTGTCGGCGCTCGCCGGAACGATCGAGACGCTCTTTCTCGGTTGGGAGTTGGTCGGTCTCTCGTCAGCTTTGTTGATCGCCTACTTTCAAAATCGGCCGATCCCGGTGCGCAATGGCCTGCATGTATGGGGCGTTTATCGGATCGCCGACGCCGCCTTTTTGGCCGCCGCGTTGACGCTTCATCACCTTACCGGCGCGGGTGATTTTGCCGGCATGATGGGCAACGGAGTGTGGCCCGAAAGTATCGCCAATATCGACGGTACGTCGGCATTGCTGGTCGGTCTATTGCTATTGGTGGCAGCCGCCGGAAAGTCGGGCATGGTTCCGTTTTCAGGTTGGCTGCCACGAGCGATGGAGGGTCCAACACCATCGAGTGCAATCTTCTACGGTGCGTTGTCGGTTCACCTGGGCGCGTACTTGTTGCTTCGCGTCAGTCCGTTGTTGGACGTGTCGCTTCCGCTTCGCATCACCGTGGTCGTTGTTGGGCTCGCCTCCGCCATCTTCGGTGCCTACACCGCCCGTGTACAGACTGATGTCAAGTCGGCCCTTGCCTACGCCTCGCTCACGCAATTAGGGATCATCGTGATCGAGATCGGACTTGGTTTACGCTACTTGGCGTTAATTCATATCATTGGGCACGCCTTGCTGCGAACCCTGCAATTGCTGCGCGCCCCATCGCTGTTACAAGATTATCAAAATCTCGAAAATGCGATCGGGGATTCAGTGCCTGGCGTTCGTTCAATTGTGTTATCGCCGACAGATCGGACGGAGTCCGTGGTGGGATACCGATTCTGGTATGATCGCGGATTTTTGGATGCGATATTGCAGCAGTTTTTCATTCGCCCTTTCACAAAGTTGTTCCTCTGGACTGGCGCCATGGAAGACCGCTGGACGATCTGGCTCGCCGGCAACAGCCCGCCTCGGGATGCGGCGCGGCATCATCGCTGTTGGCTGCCGAGCGACTCGAATGCGTCGCCCCACATCGCGTCACCAATACACCCGCTGGCCAAAGAGCAAAGCTGATGCCTGAACTTCATTTTCCTTGGCTCGAAATCGCCATCTTATTACCTTTAATCGGGTCGCTGGTTGTGCGGTTCCCGAAGGATCGCGAGCAGGCGAGGCGGATCAGCGTGGGTTTCGCGTTTGCGACTTTGCTCGCTGCAAGCGGAGAGTGGATTGACTTCATCCGTCTGGGACAATTCGAAGCTCATGATAACTGGGACGTGATTGCCGCCTTCGCGCACCAAAATGTGCTGGTGATTGATGAGCTGAGCGCCCCGCTGTTTCCGCTGGCAGCGCTGTTGTACCTGTTGACGATTTACTCGACGTTGAAGACCAAGGTGAATCGGTTTTCGATGAGCGGCACGTTGATCTCCGAAGCGATTCTGCTGGCAACGTTTAGCTGTCGATCGGGCTGGTTGCTGATCGTGCTGCTGGCCCTTGGGGTCGTGCCGGTTTACTACGAACTGGCGATTCGGCGGAAAGAGTCGGCTCGCGTTTACATGATTCATATGGCGATGTTTATAGGTTGTATGACGGTGGGATACGCCATGCTGCCCACCGTTGCGATTTTAGATCCAGATCATCCCGGGGTAATGACGCTGATCGCGGGTGGACTGCTGACATTTGGCGCTTTGATCCGCAGCGGCATCGCCCCGGTTCATTGTTGGATGACGGACTTGTTTGATCGCGCGAGCTTTGGAACCGCGATGCTGACTGTCGCGCCGATGCCGGGTGCCTATGCAATCATGCGGTTGGTGTTGCCCGTGGCACCGACTTGGGCGATGCAAGCCATTGCGGTCGTCTCGCTGATCACGGCCGTATATGCCGCGTCGATGGCGGTCGTCGAGACTGATTCGCGACGGCTGTATTGCTATTTGTTCCTCAGTCATTCGTCGCTGGTGTTGGCTGGGCTGGAATTGGTGACCACGATCGGCCTGACCGGTGCGTTGTGTCTTTGGATTTCGATTGGCCTCTCGCTGGGCGGGCTGGGGCTAGTGATTCGCAGCATCGAATCGCGGGTCGGCCGAGTCGATTTGGCTCGCTACAACGGTTTGCACGATCACGCACCGATGCTGGCCGGCTTGTTCTTGTTGACCGGGCTCGCTTCGATTGGATTCCCGGGGACCATCGGTTTTGTGGGAATCGAATTGATGATCGAAGGGGCGGCGGCGGTCTCGCCGATTGTCGGTGGAGCGGTTGTGTTAGCGACGGCTCTGTGTGGCATCGCGATCATCCGGGCCTACTTTCGGATCTTCACCGGCGCGCAAGTGACGTCACCGATTTCGTTGGCGGCGAAACCGTCCGAAAGGATTGCAGTCATTGTGCTGACATTCTTGATCCTTGGCGGCGGTCTATTTCCCCAGCCTGGCGTGACGTCGCGGCATCATGCGGCCGAACACTTAATCTCGCGAAGGCCCGGAGCGGAACACCTTCCCGAACATTCGCTAACTGCCCCGCAAAACCAATCAAAACAATAATGTAAATCCGCGAACGTATTCGCATCTGACAAGGTTAGATACGCTTCTAACATTCTCCCTTAAAGATCTGCTCTTTGTGGCCGCAAAAATGAACCAAGATGTCCCGCGTGGCAACCTCGCCGGATTCACTCGCTATTTAAAGAGCGACATGATTTCTGGTCTGCTGGTGTTCTTGATCGCCTTGCCGTTGTGTTTGGGAATCTCGCTAGCGAGTGGCTATCCACCGATCGCCGGGATTTTCACCGCCATCATCGGCTCAATTTTGGCAACGTTTTTGAGTAACAGCGAATTAACGATCAAAGGACCTGCTGCCGGTCTGATCGTGATCGCCATCGGCTGCATCGAAGACTTCGGCGGCAACGGTATGACGGGCGGTTGGGATGCGAGTGATTTGGTCGCCTACAAAGCTGCGTTGGCAGTTGGCGTTGCGGCAGCGGTGTTGCAAATCGTTTTTGGCATCTACCGCGCCGGTATCTTGGGCGAATTCTTCCCCGCTGCGGCGGTTCACGGCATGCTGGCGGCAATCGGCGTGATCATCATGATCAAGCAATTTCCTGTCGCTTTGGGTGTGCTCGGTGCCGGCGGCGAACCACTGGAGATGCTAAGAGAAATTCCTCACTTTATCGCCGAGGCCAACCCGGCGATTGCGGCGATCGGGGGTGTTAGCTTGCTGATCATGTTCGCGTGGCCCTCAGTTCGTCATCGCGTCTCGTTTCTAAAGCCGATCCCAGCGCCGCTGGTGGTTCTGCTGGTAGCCGTGCCGATGGGGATGGCTTTCGACCTGCTCCATGCCCACCCCTACACGCTCGCCAATCACGAATACCAACTGGGTGATCAGTATTTGGTGAAGATGCCCGATCGGATTTTTGGGATGTTCGACGATATCACGTTTCCGGATATGTCCGTCTTGGGCCAGCTCAAAGCTTGGAAGTGGATTATGATGTTTTTTCTCATCGGAACGTTGGAGTCGCTGCTCAGTGCCAAAGCGATCGACTCGCTCGACCCTTGGAAGCGTAAGACCAATATGAATCGCGATGTGATCGCAATCGGTGTGGCCAATCTAGCGTCGGCCGGTGTGGGTGGTTTGCCGATGATTTCGGAAATTGTGCGTTCCAAGGCGAACATCGACAACGGCGCCAAGACCCGTTTTGCCGATTTGTGGCACGGCATCTTTCTTTTGCTGTGCGTCGCCCTGATTCCAACAGTCCTGCATCGCATTCCACTTGCGGCACTCGCGGCGATGTTGGTCTACACCGGATTTCGCTTGGCACATCCGACCGAGTTCTTAAATGTTTGGCGGATCGGTAAAGAACAGCTGGCAATCTTTGTCACCACCCTGGCAATGGTCCTTGCCACGGATCTCTTGATCGGAGTCGCCGCCGGGATCCTTTTGAAAATAGTGATTCACGTGGCCAACGGTGTGCCACTAAAATCGCTCTTCAAGCCTTACTTGGAAGTGGAAATCGTTGATGACAAAACTAGCAAAATTATCGCCCATCAATCAGCGGTTTTTAGCAATTGGATTCCTTTCAAGCGTCAGATTGAAGAAATTGGTCTGGTACAAAAACGCAACCTCATCGTTGATGTCTCTAACACCATGTTGGTCGATCACAGCGTGATGGAAAAGCTGGACGAAATGCATCGCGACTTCGAACAAGAAGGACTTACTTTTGAGGTTCGCGGCCTTGATTCGCTCCGTCCGTTAGCCGACAACCCGCATGCGGCGCGGAAAAGTGGCGGCCTTAATGCTCGTCGGCTGGTGGCGACCTTTCCGACAGCTATGGAAGCGGAATTTTTGTCCATGATATCAACAATGGTCGAAACCTCTCGTTTCGTTCGCATCCATTGCGATGTGGGCTCGTTTGGATCCTGTGAATCAAGGACAGGGGCCAACGAGGAAAGCGGCTTCACTCGTATCGAATTGCTGCTGTCGTCAACTGAGTATGGCATCGTGATGCAGCAACTTAAGTTGGAGTCGCTTAAGGGCTTTCCCGTTTCCGTCTACAGTCAACCGGCCGAGATCGGTTGCGGTTTTCCATTACGAGTAGAAGCAGCACGACAATTGGTCGATTGAGGACACTCTGAAATCACTGCCAACCGCAAACAGTTGGTTGGCCGCGGTTCCCTTCGTTTGGGTGCCGTTGGTCGGCGTGCGAGACGGTTGCGCGTTGGCGTTAAGGTAGTTTGGCTCTCAGCAATCGATGATTGAAACTATCAGCGATATATAACCAGCCGTCCCGAACGGCAACTCCATGCGGGCGATTAAGCCGATAATCACCAAGATCGACTGTGGTTAAAGCTCGCGTGGTTTGATCATATTGTCGGATTAAGTGATTGACATCGTCGGCGATAAAAATGGTATCCCGCGGCCCAAAGCAGAGGTGTTTGGGGCCGTTCATGGTTGCCTGTTTGCCAACCCCATCTTGGGTTCCCTTTTCGCCCGAGCCGACCAGCGTTTGGATATTGCCCTGCGGCGTGATCTGCCGCAGCGCGTTGCCGGATCGTTCCAGCAGAAAGATGTTGCCTTGGCTGTCGGCAATCGCCGCGCGCGGGTCGAACAGCGGGCTGTTCACCGCTTCGGCACCATCGTTGGGGACTCCTTTTGCACCATTGCCGGCCACGGTGCGGATCGTCTCGTTCGTCAAGTCGAGCTCTCTCAGCCGCCGGTTACGAATGTCGGCTACCAGAACTTTGTCGGGCTGGTCGCCGAGTTCTACGCAAATTGGTTCGTTGAATTCGGCCGCCGCAAAGGGACCATTGTCACCTTTAAAACCAGCTCGCCCATTCCCGGCGAGGGAGGTTACCAAATCGGTCTTGGGATCGTAACAGCGGATCGCGTGGTTTAGATGGTCACTCATTAGCAAGCGACCATCCTCCAGCCGGACGATATTATGCAGCTTGTTGAATTGTGCCAATTTGGCGCTGCCGTCGGCGTATCCCAGCGTCCCGTCTCCGGCAACGTGAGTCAGCGTGCCGTCGGGTTCGCGGCGGAGCAGGCGGCCGCCATCAAACTCGACGATCCAGATCGCACCGCCGGGTTCAAAGGCGACTGCGAAAGGCGTATTGAGCAGCCCCGGTTCGGGGTTGGTGGGTGGGGCTGGAAGCGGATCGCCGATCAGCACTTCGACCCGCAGCGGGGACGATTGGCGTGCTGCATCTTCGGCCGCGAGGCACGCCCCCCCGAGCAGGCAGCAGCAAGCTAGCACGAGCCGGGAGAGAAAATTAAGCAGCGGTAAGCGAAGTTGCGATGCGATCGGCATTTAGCTGGTTCCGGCAAAGGCGGGCTGTGGGGGGGTAAATGAAAAGCGGACAACAAGTATACTAGACAACTTAACCGCAAACCGCGGGAGGCAGACTCCGGTGTAAGTTCCTGCGGTAGCCGGAATTGGGCCGGCGCGGTGTTCGCGTGGTAATGGTCTGCTCACTTTTCATCTTATCCACTTGGACGACAATGGCACGCTCTCGCCTTGGACCTTTGGCACTCGAATCTCAACTGGGCGAAAGCTCCGGTGGAGGGAGTGTTTGGCGAGCAATTCATATTGAGCAGCGCAAGAGCTTGGCGGTCAAGATTTTTTCACTGCCATTCGGCGGGACTGCCGAAGCGCGACGGGAATTCGCTCGTGAGTGGGAGACACTCAAACGGTTGCGGCATGGTGGGATTGCCCGTTGTTACGGCGGTGGCTTTGAAGACAGTGATGCCTATTTGGCTTATGAACTGATCGAGGGGGAATCGTTGCAGGAACGTGTCGCGCGCCGTCAACAATTGCCATGGGAGAGCGTGCTGGACGAAGCGGACACGTTGGCTGAGGCGCTGGCCCACGCGCATGACCGACAGGTCGTGCATGGCAATTTAGTCCCCGATAAAATTCGCTCCGCCGGTTTGGCCCCCGCCATTCTCGATTTTCGAGTCGATCGCTTTGGCTCGTCTTACCGCAGCAACCGACCTCCTGCTCCTTTCGAGCTGGCATTCCGAGCCCCCGAATTGATCGCGGATGTCAAAAACCTCTCTCCCAAATCGGACCTTTATTCGTTAGGCGCCGTCCTGTTTTACGCCTTATCAGGTCGGCCACCGCTGGAAGGTAAGACCGTTGCCCAGGTGAGTCACGCCGCACAGCATACGACACCGCCAAAAGTTGCCGCCTTGGTGCTGGACTGTCCCATTTGGTTAAGTTCATTGATCGAGCAATTGTTGGCCAAGGATCCTCAGTCAAGGCCCCATGGCGCGGGGGCGGTTGTGTTAGCGTTGCGTGAAGTTCGCAAGCGGTCGATCGATGGCATCGGAGTGGCCCAGCACGCCTCGGCCGGCTTTAGTCCCCTGCGTGTCGACGTCGATAAAGCGGAAGCGAAAGCGCTGCTTGGCCACTTGCCCGATGAACCCGAAGAGAAGCCGCATGACGGGGCGGCTTTTTATGAACGCGCATGGTTCTTGATGTTGTCGCTCGCCTGCATCGCCGCTTTCGTGACTTGGTATTTATGGCCGCTGAACGAAGATCAACTGCGGGCTCGCGCCGAGGCATTGATCGAGGCTAATGATCGCACTTCGCTGGGACAGGCGAAGAATGATTTTCTGGAAAAACTAGTCAGCGATTATCCCGCTTCAGAAAATGCGGAATGGGCCCAAGAACAGATCGATCGCATCGAAATGCTAGAAGCCGAGCGGTTGCTCGATTTGAAACTTCGCCGCGGGGCAAAGCTAGCCAACGAAGGAGAGCGTTTGTACGCCACGGCCCGTGAATATGAACAATTTGGCGACGATGCCACGGCCTTGGACAAGTACACTTCTCTCGTGACCCTGCTCGAAGATAATGAGAAACACCGCGCCTTCGTCAATCTTGCCAGGCGGCAAACTGCTAGATTAAAAGCGAGCGGCAACGAAGTCGGTGAAGGGCAAAAGTTGGTCTCAGCGAAATTAAACGAAGCCGACCAATTGTTTGCTCAAGGGCAGACGATGGAGGCTCGGAAAATCTGGTATAGCATTATCGAGCTCTATCAGAATAACTTGGAGATGGCTCCGCTCGTGTCCTATGCGCAGGAACGTTTGGCGGGAGCGCAGAGCAACCAGGGCGATCCCTCAAATCCAACAGCCGGTAATGAATGATTCTACTCCGTCACCCAATGATGACGACGACCTGCCAGTGATGGCACAGGTCGTCGTTGAAGGTCCCACGATCGGTCGCCAGATGGGACAACAAAAACGCGCAACAATCTCGGTTGCCGGGGATGATGCCGATGAGGATCCGCTGGGGCGGTTCGGACGCAGCAAAGTGGCGATCTTGGTGACCGTGTTTTTAGTCGCCGGGATTTTGGGATTGCCGCTGATCTACGTCAGCCGCGCCTTTAACCGGTTGGAAAAGGTTTTCTGGACAGTTGTCGTGCTGTTATACACGGTCGCTTTGTTCTACGGACTGTATCTCTACGTGATCTGGTTGTTTGATCGAGTATCCAGATAAGCACCTCGACCCAAGTCTTTCGGTCATATCAGCCGCCTGGCGCCAGCCTGCGGTTTTCACAGTACAAAACGCCACCGGGAACCGCACGCTGGCGCGATGCGGCTGATGAACCGCGCGCTGGCGCGTTGCGGCTGATGAACCGCACGCTGGCGCGATGCGGCTGATGAACCGCACGCTGGCGCGTTGCGGCTGAGATCGAGCCAGTAGAATTCTCTAAGCGGCTCGCCGCAGGGGCATATCGTTAGCAACGGGCATGCGGAGTATCGTCGCTTGCGCCGCATCGGGGCCCATTTCTTTCGCCAAGCGGCGAATCTTCGCCGGCATCGCTCGGCCGCAAGCCAATAGCCCGGCAGCGGACAACAGTCTGCCACCCGCTTCGGCCCAAGCCGAACCTCGCCATGGCTGCACCAGCACGGTCAGCAAGCTGGCAATCATCACACCAACCAAGCCTTCGCCACGCAGTTGGCTGCGGACTTGCTGCCGAGTCGCGGCCAAGCTGACTGCCGAGACTGTTGGCAAAACCAGATTTGGTGAAGCGGTGATGGTGCTCTCCGCAGCCACGCGGCATCGCC
Source organism: Kothea flammea (assembly GCF_052161645.1). Classification (GTDB taxonomy): domain Bacteria; phylum Planctomycetota; class Planctomycetia; order Pirellulales; family Pirellulaceae; genus Laterigemmans. The sequence goes on along the minus strand of NZ_CP197414.1, from coordinate 6,959,981 downwards.
AACCCGCTTGTTTGGCGCATGCTGCCCAAACGTAGTCGGTGACGCCAGCTGCGTCGTCGACTGGTAAGGAGATTAGGTGCTTGAGCGTGCTCCGTCGCCAGAAGGAAGCTTCTAGATAGGCACCTTCCACGCTGGCCAGCTCTTTTCGCGAGGGGGCCCCGCTGCCAGCGGCCAACGGTCTTCGCAGGCCGGTCTGGGAGTCGTGCCAACCGGCGGCAATCACGCTGCCGTCGGCCGAGAGGTGGCGAATCACTGGAGCGACGCAGCCCAGGTCCGACTGCTCGAACAGGTCCAGCGGCTCGCAGGTCCAATCCTCGGTGGCGCGGGCTCCTCCGCTGAGCACGTGCACAATTCGCCCCAATGCCGTGTTGACAGCGGCTGCGATCAGCGACAGGCGATCATTACCCTCGGCAATCGCAAACCGCACCTCGTCACCTAAATCAAACGGGTCATTGTACCCGCCGTCATGAGCCACGATGATCTCGCAGTGCTCCGGACGATTCTCTAGAACCGAAACCAAGGTCGTTTCGAAAGCCGCTTCGTCACGATCATACGGCACAATAATTGACAGCCGACACACGATTCAACACCTCCGGGGTGTAACGATGGAAACAGCTTCCGCACGATGCTTCCACCATCAATTGGACGAAATCAAATTCGGACAACCTGGCGGGATGAGTTTAGGGCAACAACCGATTCGCCCTCCGATTGCCGGGATAATCTAAGTAACCCCTACGAAAGTTTTGCCAAATCGGCAAAACTTCACATTGTCGAACCCTGAGCCACAGATCGCGCACCCCCCCGGTGGATATGAAGACGAGATTATTTGGAGCCAGTGGAATTGCCGTTTCCGAAATCGGTTTTGGTGCCTGGGCACTGGGCGGCCAATGGGGTAGGCAGGATGATCGGGAGTCGTTGCAAGCATTGCGAACCGCTTTGGAAAATGGAGTCAACTTCATCGACACGGCTGCCGGCTATGGGGATGGTCGCAGCGAGCAACTGATCGCCAAACTGCTGGCTGAAATGCCCCCCGCGGAACGTCCGCTTGTCGCCACCAAAACGCCGCCAGCCGAAGGGCCCTGGCCACCCAGCCCCGTTTGTCGCTGGGAGGATCGTTACAGTGCGGCTTACTTGAGGGAGAATGTCGAGGACCGGCTGCGGCAGTTGGGGGGCGAGCGGCTCGACCTGCTGCAATTGCACACTTGGACGCGAGCCTGGAATGATGACCCCCAACCCCTGCTGGTGCTGCGGCGGTTGCGGGAGGAGGGCAAGCTGGGGTTGATCGGCGTCAGCACTCCCGAGCAAGATCAAAACTGCGTCATCCAATTAATGCGAGATGGCTTGGTCGATTGCGTGCAAGTGATTTTTAACTTGTTCCATCAAGAGCCGTTGGCACAGATATTCCCGGTAGCTCAAGAAACAGGAACCGCTGTCATCGTCCGCGTGGCCCTCGATGAGGGTGCTTTGAGCGGCAAGTACGGGGCCGATCACCAATTCCCCAGCGACGATTTTCGCAGCAACTATTTCGCCGGAGATCGCTTGCCGCGAACCGTTCAGCGAGTGGAGGAAATTCGCGCCGATCTTCAGCGTTTGGGCTTGGCGGATACGTATAGCTTGGCCGATCTGGCGATTAAGTTTGCGCTTGCCCCCGAGGCGGTTAGCACGGTCATCACGGGGATTCGAAATCCCGCGCAGGCTGAGCAAAACGCAGCGGTCTCAGAATTGCCCGAACTATCCGAAAGGGTCTTGGAGGTGCTCACACGCCACAACTGGCATCGCGGCGTCTGGTACGCGGGCAAATAGTCAATCAACTAAATCGATATTGTGGTGAAATCATGCAGTTGGAATTAGATGCGATGCTGCCGATCGCGCGGCGAGCGGCCGCCAACGCGGGGCAAGTGCTAATGCGGTACCTCGCCGAGGGAGTGGAAATTCGCAATAAATCGGCCACCGGGGAAGGCACTTATGATCTGGTCAGCGATGCCGATGTGGAGGCGGAACGCACGATCGAAGCGGTTTTGCGCGCTGAATTTCCCAGCCATGATCTACTCGGTGAAGAGGAGTTGCGGGGCTCCGCTGACGCCGAGCATTTGTGGATCATCGATCCGCTCGATGGGACCAACAATTTCGCCCATGGGATTCCGCACTTTGCCGTTTCGATCGCTTATTGGCACCGCGGCGTGGCCCAGCTCGGCGTGGTCCACAACCCGGCTCGAGATGATTGGTACGTGGCGGTCCGCGGCCAGGGTGCCACCCACAACGACCGGCCAGCTCAGGTTTCGTCGGCCACCAGCTTGGACCAAGTCTTGGTGGGCTGCGGATTTTATTATGATCGCGGGGAGATGATGCGAGCTACTTTGGCGGCGATCGAAGCGTTATTCACCGAGCAAATTCATGGCATCCGCCGGTTTGGCACCGCTTCGCTCGATCTCTGTCTGGTCGGCTGCGGTCAATTCGGAGGTTTTTTTGAATATCAATTAGCTCCCTGGGATTTCGCCGCAGGTAAACTGTTTGTCGAGGAGGCGGGTGGTCAGGTGACGACGACCGCCGGCGAGCAACTGCCACTGGCAAAGACCAGTCTGCTGGCCAGCAACCGGCATCTGCATCCAGCGCTGCAAGCGCTCACGTCCCGATTCCAGCCCGCTTAGCCCCCATTTCCGGCCCGCTTAGCCATAGACCAGCGGGCCAGCGGTCGTCAGAATAACAGTCGCGGTTGCTGCGCGTGGCGGATCGTTTTTCCTGTAAAAAAAACAACTTGTTGAGAAACTGTAGGCTGTGAATTTATCACCGAACGCGTCGCTGGCACCCGAATTACTCGCTCCAGCCGGGGATTGGGATTGCATCCGAGCGGCTATCGAAAATGGTGCCGACGCAGTCTATTTTGGGCTCGATAGCGGGTTTAACGCGCGGGCTCGTGCCAAGAATTTTGGGGTCAGTGATCTGCCCGATTTGATGAAACTGCTGCACGGCCGCGGCGTGCGAGGCTATGTCACTTTTAACACCCTGGTCTTTCCCGCCGAGCTGGCGCGGGCAGCTACGGCCATTGAGCATCTCGCTCGCGCGGGTGTCGATGCGGTGTTGGTGCAAGATTTTGGTATCGCCAGACTCGTCCGCGAGATCTGTCCACAGCTGGAGGTCCACGCTTCGACGCAGATGACGTTGACCAGTGGTGAGTGCATTGAAGTGGCTCGCCAATTAGGGATCAGCCGCGTCGTCTTGCCACGTGAACTTTCCGTTGCCGAGATTAAGAAAGTCGGCGCGATCACTGACATGCCACTGGAAGTGTTCGTGCACGGCGCTCTTTGTGTTGCTTATTCGGGTCAATGTTTGACCAGCGAATCATTAGGCGGACGGTCTGCCAATCGCGGCCAGTGCGCGCAGGCTTGTCGGTTGCCTTATGAACTGACTGTCGATGGTCAAGATCGCGATCTGGGGGACGTAAAATATTTGCTCAGCCCACAAGACTTGGCCGGCTACGCTTTGGTGCCCGAATTGATTGAGGCTGGGGTCTGTTCGCTGAAAATTGAGGGGCGTTTGAAGACGGCGGAATATGTCGCCAACATGACTCAGCATTATCGTGCCGCCATCGATCAAGCGATGGCCGGTCAGCGGGTCGAGTTTACGCCGCGGCAAGTCCGCGAGATGGAGTTATCTTTTTCACGCGGCTTTTCTCCCGGTTGGCTCGAGGGCTGCGACCATAAGATGTTGGTACCGGGCGATAACTCGGCGAAACGCGGTGTGCGTCTGGGCGAAGTCGTCGAGGTGCGTGGTAAACGCGTGGCCGTGGACCTGGCCGCTCCCGTTTCGCGCGGCGACGGTGTGGCTTTTGCCGGCGACCGCACCACCGGCGGCGATTGCGGCGGACGTGTGTACGAGCTGTTTCAGCAGGGCGAAAAAATTACCAGCGGACAGGCGGACGATGGTGTTGTTGAATTGTTGTTCGGGGGCGCGGGGCTGGATGCTAACTTGTTATATGTTGGCCAGACGGTATGGAAGACTGACGATCCTCAACTGAATAAAAAGTTGCGAGCCAGCTACAGCGGCGCGGATCCGGTGCGGCGGTTGCCTATCGATCTTGAAATTCGCGCCGCGGTCGGTGAGCCCTTGCAGCTCGTCGCCCGACTCGCCGACGGCAGTCATGTCAAACCGCGCAGTCACGTCAACCTGCACAGCGAACAACCGCTGGAGGCAGCTCGGCGACATCCGCTGACCGAGCAAAGCTTGCGCGAGCAATTCGATCGCTTGGGCGGCTCGCCCTTTGAGCTACGCGGCTTAGCGGCGACCATCGTGGGTGGCCCGATGTTGCCACACAGTGTCACCGGGGTGCTCCGTCGCCAAATGGTTGAGGCTTTGACCGCAACACTGGAGTCGGTCCCCGCGCGTCACGTTGATGCTACGGGGCTCGCGCGACTCGGGCAAGCCATCATCGCCCCGGCGGATGAGGCCGCCACGCTGCCGGCGATCTGGGCACTCTGTCGCACCTCCGTTCAATTGCAAGCTGCGATCGAATCGGGCGTCCAGCAGGTCTACGTCGAGTATCATGACATTCGCGAATATACCGCGGCAGTCGCCACGGCGAGGCAGGCAGGCATCAAAATTTATTTGGCGACTTTGCGAATTCAAAAGCCGAACGAATTGGGCTTGGTGAAAAAATTAGTTCGCCTCCAGCCCGATGGAATCTTAGCTCGCAACTTGGCCGCGTTGGAGGTTTGTCGGCAAGCGGAAATACCGGCCATCGCTGACTTTTCGTTAAATACGGCCAATCAGTTGACCGCCGATTGGCTGCGTGATCAGGGAGCCCAGCGTGTCACGATCTCCTATGATTTGAATCGTGACCAAGTTACCGATTTGATCCGCGCGGTCCCCGGGGCTTGGCTGGAGTCGGTGGTGCACCAGCACATGCCGATGTTCCACATGGAGCATTGTGTTTTTTGCGCGGTGATGTCTCCTGGGACGAACAAGACGAATTGTGGTCGACCATGCGATCGACATCAGGTCACCCTGCGAGATCGCGTCGGCATGGAGCATCCATTGCAAGCTGATGTGGGTTGTCGCAACACGCTTTTTAACGCGGTACCACAAAGTGGCGCGGAGGTTGTCGCCGATCTACTAGCCGCCAGCGTTAAACATTTTCGCGTCGAGTTGCTGGAGGATGATGCTCAGCAAACGAAAAGAGTATTGTCTCTTTATCGACAACTGTTAGCCGGCGAGATTGAGCCGTCGATGGTCTGGCAAGCGTTGAAAGCTGCAAACCGCGTGGGAGTCACTCGCGGCACCCTGGAGCAGCGGCGAGATCCCTTGGCAATTCTTTAGTCGCCAATATCGCACAGGGGAGCCAGAACTCGTGAAATTTTCCGCAGTGCCCTATTTGCTGTTGGGGACGACGAACCGGCATAAAATTGGCGAGTTCCAGTTGGCCTTTGCGGCGCTGGGAATCGAAGTCCGCACCCCGGAGCAGTTGTCGCTGACGCTGCCCGAGGTGCTCGAAGATGGGCTGACCATTGCTGAGAATTCAGCGAAGAAAGCGATTTGCTATGCGCGGGCCAGCGGTGCTTGGGTGGTGGCAGACGACACGGCGCTGGAGGTCGACTGCTTGGACGGTCGACCGGGGGTTCATTCGGCGCGGTTCGCTGGCCCCAACGCCACCATGGCCGAAAATCGTGCCCTGTTGTTAAGTGAGCTGCGAGGCATTCCCCACCCCCAGCGAACAGCGCGTTTCGTTTGCCACTTAACGGTCGCCGATCCCCAGGCCCGGATCGTTGCCAGCGCGGTGGGCAGTTGCCGGGGGATAATGCTCGACACGCCCCAAGGGACTGGGGGATTCGGTTATGATACGCTGTTTCTGATGCCCGAGTTTCACAAAACCATGGCGGAGCTGGACGACCAGCAGCGTTGCGCGGCCACACATCGAGGATTGGCAGTGCGTCAGTTGCTGTCCGCAACTTCCCAGTGAGGATCCTTGCATGGAACCAGCCGTCTACGCTATCGCCACCATGGACACGAAGGGAGAGGAGTTGGCCTTCGTCGCCGATTGCCTCAAAGCGGCCGGTGCCCGCGTTCGCATGGTCGACGTGGGGACCCTGGCGGCTCCCACCGTCGTGCCCGATATCCCGCGCGAATTGGTGCTGAATCAACAAGTTTTGCCCGCTGGGTGTGAGCGGGGAACGGCGGTCACGCTGATGGGGCAAGCACTGAAGACTTATCTGCAGCAAGCTTGTCAGCAAGGGCATGTGGCGGGAGTCATCGGCATCGGCGGCAGCGGGGGGACGGCGTTAATTACAGCCGCCATGCGGGGGCTGGAGATTGGTTTACCGAAAATCATGGTCTCCACCGTGGCCAGCGGAAACACCACACCCTATGTCGGATGCAGCGATATCACCATGATGCCCGCCGTCGTCGATGTGGCTGGCATTAACGCGGTCTCCGAACGGATCCTGGCGAACGCGGCCAACGCGATCGCCGGGATGGTGATGCACGATGTGCCCGCGAAACCGGAACGGGTTGCCGTTGGCTTGACCATGTTTGGTGTGACCACGCCTTGTGTCACGGAGGTCCGTCAGCAACTAACCGCTGCCGGGTATGATTGCCTGGTGTTCCACGCCACTGGCATCGGTGGCCAGACCATGGAGCAATTAGTTACCGCTAAGCTGATTCGCGGAGTGCTGGACATTACGACCACCGAGGTGGCTGATGAAGTTGTCGGTGGCGTATTTCCGGCTGGCCCCCATCGCTTTGAGGCGACGCTTCGCCAAGGCATTCCCTTGCTGCTCAGCCTCGGAGCGCTGGACATGGTTAACTTCGGTGCCATGGAGACCGTTCCCGAGTCATTTCGCGATCGCCTGCTGCACGCACACAACGCGCAGGTCACTTTGATGCGAACAAATGTCGAAGAAAATCGCTCGATTGCTCGCTGGCTCGCTGGAAAATTAAATCAAGCCACGGCACCTTATACTTTGTTGGTTCCCGAGCGGGGGCTTTCGCTGCTCGATGCGCCGGGACAACCTTTTTATGATCCAGCGGCCAATCAAGCATTGTTCACGGAGTTGCATCAACAATTGCAATGCTCTCCGCAGCATCAGATGATTCATCTGCCGTATCATATCAATGACCCGGAGTTTGCCACGGCCGTCGTGGAGCATTTTCACGCGTTGACGATTGTGTAGGAAAAGGCGCCTCCGATAAAGGCATTAGAGAAAACGGAATCAACCGGAATGCGTTAGCGTCCGGTTCCTCGGAACCGTGAGCTAGCGCTCAACGGCTGGTATAACCGAAAGACTTCTATAATTAACCAATCTTTTAATAACCATTTTGCGGAGTATCCGGTGGCCGAACAACGACAGTTTATTCTCGAACGGTTGCGCAACAAAATCGCCGACGGACTGCCGATTATTGGCGGTGGTGCCGGCACGGGGATCAGTGCGAAGTGTGAGGAAGCTGGCGGCATTGATCTGATCGTGATCTACAATTCGGGCCGTTACCGGATGGCGGGACGCGGCTCATTGGCCGGCTTGATGCCCTATGGCAATGCCAACGCGATTGTGAAAGAAATGGCCCACGAGGTGCTGACCGCAGTCCAGCACACTCCGGTGATCGCCGGTGTTTGCGGCACCGATCCGCTGATGCTCCGCGACCATTTCCTGCGGGAGCTAAAAGCGATGGGGTTTGCCGGGATTCAAAATTTCCCCACCGTGGGGTTGATCGACGGCACTTTCCGCGCGAATCTAGAAGAGACCGGCATGGGGTTTTCGCTGGAAGTCGATTGCATCGCCGCGGCCCATGCCTTGAATATGTTAACGACACCCTACGCATTTGAACCAGCGCAAGCCAAAGTGCTGACCGAAGCGGGAGCCGATATTATTGTCGCCCACATGGGGCTGACCACCAGCGGAACGATCGGCGCCCGCACCGCTTTGACGCTGCAGGACTGTTTGCCCCGCATTCAAGCGATTGCCGACGCGGCGCGAACGGTTCGCGAGGATGTGATGGTGCTGTGTCATGGCGGGCCGATTGCGATGCCGGCCGATGCCGAGTTTGTCCTGCAGGAACTTGATTGCGTCGATGGGTTTTACGGCGCCAGTTCGATGGAGCGTTTGCCGACTGAAACAGCGATCACGCGACAAGTCAGCGAATTCGTGCAGATTCGCCGCGGTTCACAGTTTGACACGATTGTCAGTGAATAAGGTTTTATGAACTATTACATATTGTTTTATGACGTAGTCGCGGATTATGTCGAGCGTCGGCAACCATACCGCGAGCAGCACCTGGCCCTCGCCCGCGCTGCGGCAGACAAGGGCGAATTGGTACTCGCCGGAGCGCTAGCAGATCCCGTCGATGGAGCCATCTTGATTTTTCGCGGTGAGTCCGAGCAAGTTGCCAAAGCCTTTGCGGAAGCCGATCCTTATGTGCATCACGGGCTAGTGACTCAATGGCGAGTTCGCAATTGGACCGCCGTCGCCGGCTGCGGCCTGTGACTCTTGCGGACTAGCGGTTTGCTGACTGCGGTGCAATTATCGAGCCTGCTCAATCGGCAAATCGCCAGTTGTTGAGGTTGCTGCGATCGGGCGGTGTGTTGGTCAGCATGGCGCGGACCATGGTGATGGGGATCGGGCCTTCGCGGAGGATGGCGTCGTGAAAATCAACTTCGCTCATCTTGCCGCTGTCTACCAACTCTTCGCGGAGGCCACGCAGTTGCAATCCGCCCAGCATGTAAGCCGCCTGATAGAGTGCGCTGTAGCCACCCATCACGCTGCGGCGGACTTCCGCGGCCGCGTTGAGCCGTTCGTGGCCAACGCGATCGACTAAGTAATCAACGCATTCTTCGGGAGTCATGCGGCCGAGTTGATAGCCTAGCGAAAATACGATCCGCGCGCAACGGTGCTTTCTCCAGAACAGCATGCCAATCCGGTCTTCGGGGGAGCGAGCGAAGCCTTTGTCCCACAGCAGCATTTCCCAGTAGAGCGCCCAGCCTTCAATCCAAAACGGCGTTTCAAAAACTTTGCGGTATGGCCGGTATCGCTCCATCATGAACCATTGCAAATGGTGTCCGGGAATTAATTCATGATGGACCGTGGCGCGGGCAAAGTGTACGTTGTTGCCGCGCATGCTCATCAGTTTTTCTTCATGCGTCATCGTATCGGTGGGATACGAGACGATGATGGTATCGCCGCCAAGGAAAAAGGGATTCAGGCGTTGCCGCGCCGGGGTCATCATTTCCATCCGCCAAACTTCCGCAGCCAACGGTGGGATGGTGACCAGATTGCGATCGCGGAGAAAGGTGACCGCCTCTTCGGCCAAGTCACGGATCATGGCCGGTTGCTGACCCGGTGCGACGTGACGCTCTTTGACAGCTTCCATCGCCGCTCGCCAGTCGTCGCCGAAGCCCAATTCGCGTGAGGCTGCCAGCATTTGTTCGTCACACCAGCGGAACTCCCGCTCGGCAACCTCGATCAATTCGGCGGGCGAGTAGGGAATCAGTTCGTGCTGCAGTTCGATCGCCATCGCCGCTTCGCCAATGGGTTGGCCGATAATCTTGTCGGGGTCGTTGTCATCACCGCCAGCTTTGCGGATCGCTTCACGAGACTGCTCAAGTTGTTTGACCAATTGCTCGTAAGGCACGTTGCACCACCAGGAATAGAGCGGGTCGTAACCGGTGTAGAATTTGTGCATCGCGGCCAAACGACGTTGCAGAGTCTGCAGCGCCTCGGCCGCGCGGACCGCGGCGATGGCTTGTTCCACAGAAACTTGACGCTGGTCGGCGCTGGCCGCCGCGGCCAATTGCTCACGCACGTCGACCATCAGTTCCGCAGCCGCCTTGGCATCGATCGTGTGCAGGCGTTCGTGCTGTTCGAGCATTTCCACCAGGGAATCGACGCCAGGTAACCAAAACATGGCGAGCGTGTCCCGTTCCGATTCCAGTTTGGCAATCGCCAGCTGGTAGGTCAGTTCATTCTCCATCAAGGCATAATCGACCGCGGCAGCGACATCCAGCTGACTGGGGTCGATCCGTTTTAGATCGGCCTGATAAGCGCGATAGAAAGCGACCAGCCGGTTTTTCTTTTCCGGCGACAGAGGCTCGCGATACTTGAACTCAAGCGCGTCCCGATCCGCCTTGAAACGTTGGACCCATGTTCCCAGCCCAGGAGACGTTGGTTCGTTGATTGCTGAATCTTGCTTGCTTGCATCCTGGGCTGTGGCAAGCGAGGCAGTCAGTAACCAGCTGGCGATCAAGCAGGTGAGCGTCGTCGATTGAAACCAGCGAGCGGAGGAAAGCATGCGGAGGACTCTGTCAGCGATCGGGCGGGTAAGAGACGAATTTTACGGTTCGCCTAGTTTAACTAGTTGACCGACCCATAGTTACCCGTTAGCGGTTTTGGCGCTAGCCACCGTTTGTTGGGCGCGACGGGTTCGGTTCAAGGCGGGAACCGCGGCTAGCGCTTTTCGGATCGGGTTCTCAATTGAAAAGGAAGTTGCAGATATCACCATCTTGCATGATGTACGCTTTTCCTTCGACGCGCAATTTGCCGGCGGCGCGGATCTCTTTTTCGCTACCGTAGGTTTCCAAATCTTCGAGCGAGTAAACCTCGGCGCGGATAAAGCCTTTTTGAAAATCGGTGTGAATCACCCCAGCCCCTTCGGGAGCCGTAGCGCCGATTGGAATGGTCCAAGCGCGGACTTCTTTTTCACCCGCCGTGAAATAGCTTTGCAGCCCCAGCGTGCGATAGGTCTCGCGAGCCAGCTTGGCCAGCGCCGGTTCGGTCAAGCCGATCGAATCGAGCATCTCGCTGCGGTCGTCTTCTTCGAGCTCGGCAATCTCGGCTTCGAGCTGGGCGCACACCGGCACGAAACCGGCACCCACTTGCTCGGCGTACTCGCGAACTTTCTGGGCCAGTTCGTGTTCACCCAGCAAGTCGTCATCGTCGACGTTGGCCACGTAGAGAATTGGCTTTGCCGACAACAGCCCGAAGCTGGAGATCGAGCGGGCTTGATCCTCGGGTAGCTTTAACGTTCGCAGCGGTGCTTCATTAGTAAGATGTTCGATGCACTGTTGGATGGCCACGATCCGCAGTTTGGCGTCCTTGTCGCCACTCCGCGCGGTACGTTCGGCTTTTGCCAAAGCGCCTTCGAGTGATTCGATATCGGCAAACATCAGCTCGTGTTCGATGATTTCGATATCGGCCAGGGGATCGACGGTTCCGCTGACATGGATCACGTCGGGGTCGCTAAAGCAGCGGACGACTTGCAGAATGGCGTCGACTTGGCGGATGTGGCTGAGGAATTTGTTGCCCAGCCCCTCGCCTTCGCTGGCCCCTTTGACGATCCCGGCGATGTCGACCAATTTGAGCGCCGCGGGGATGACCTTGAGCGTTTTGATCTTCGCCGTAATCCGCCCCAAACGCGGATCGGGGACGCTGACGACACCCTCGTTGGGTTCGATCGTGCAGAAGGGGTAGTTGGCGCTTTGGGCAGCCGCACTGCTGGTGAGCGCGTTAAAAAGCGTACTTTTGCCGACATTCGGCAACCCTACAATTCCCGCTTCCATGTTCGTCGCTGAGCCTATGCTGGAGTAATTTCCTGGTATGCAGTCCCCGAAATCGTACTCCCCGAGGCAGATTTGCCATAGTCGGCTGGACTGGCCAAAGATGTGTGCTGAAAAAACTTTTTGAGAAAATTCAGCGAGTGTGACCAAAGGTGTCACAGGGATGCTCGATAACTTCTGCCATGGCAACAGCAGCCAGCCGCTGAACTCCCCACCGTTCGCCGACTGGTTGCCGCCGCGAGTTTCCATCCCAGGGTGTTTGTCCCCAGTTTTTCATAGTGCAAGGACGGTAGCAGTTATGGCTAAATTCTATGTATCCAGCGGTGAAATTTGCGAAATCGTGACCGCCAACGACGCGGAGACCGCCGCCAGCGAAGCGTTGGATCGATTCTTGACTCCCAGCCACTGGGTATTTGATGACAACCGGCTGAGCGACAACCAACGTCGTGATCACTTGGCGATTGAAGCACTGCTGCGGTTGGATTCCACGATTCGCGTGAGTGAGCGTGGTCACAAGCCCGCAGGTACGGTGCCGCAAGCAGGTCCCGGGCCACTCGATCGTCCCGATCCACAGATTTTTGATACAGCCGATCTGCTCGATTTGCACTTTCGCTTGGCCATCGCGATGCGACGGTTTGCTGACCGTTTCGCTGATGGTATTGCCGATGGTTTTACAGGGAGGGAGGAAACCGCCCAGCTGTCCCGCTAGAATTGGAGGCTGTGCCTTACTGAGTCATTCCGCACCGCCCTTTTTTCGAGTCCATGAAATCATCGCCCCGACCGTTGCGCGTTGCCGTTGAAGAGGAATATCAACTTGTCGACCGGCTCAGCGGTCAACTCCGTCCCGATTGTGCCGAAGTCTTGTCGCTGCTCGGTTCGGGGGGCCATGGCGAGGATCCGGACGGAGCGGCGATTCAGCACGAGTTGCATTTGACGCAGATCGAAATGGCTTCGCCCGTCTGCGAGTCACTGGCTCAAGTTGCCGATTCGATATCCAAAGTTCGTGGCCGTTTGATCGCGGCCGCGAGGCGATTGGGGGCCGAATTAGTGGCTGCTGGTACGCACCCTTTGGGGCACACGAACATCGATGATGTGACTCCCAAAGAGCGTTATCGCAGCATGTCCTATCGCTATCAACAGATTGCTCGCGATTTGGTTATCTTTGGTTGTCACGTGCATGTCGATATGCCGGACCGGGAATTGGGAGTCCAAGTGATGAATCGCGTGACTCCATGGTTGCCCGCCCTGCAAGCGCTGACCGCGAATTCGCCTTTTTGGGGAGGCGAAGATACGGGCTACGCGAGCTATCGGCGGGAGCTGTGGGTGCAGTGGCCGATGGCTGGGCCTCCCCTTTGGTTTCCCGATTTGAACGCGCATGAAGAATGCATTCAGCAACTGGTCAGCTGCCAGGCGATCAACGATGCGACTCGCATTTACTGGGATGTGCGGCTGCCCGAAAAGATTCCCACGATTGAGTTTCGGGTGATGGATGTGTTGACGCGAGTTGACGAAGCGGTTGCCGTGACCGGTCTGATCCGCGCCTTGGTCGAACGCTGCCTGAGTGACATCATTGCTGGACGCGAGTCGCCTCGAGTGCGCCCCGAGTTGGTACGGGTGGCGATGTGGCAAGCAGCCCGTTATGGACTCTCCGATCACCTACTCGATCCACTGGCGTGCGCTCAAGTGACCGCTAGCGATCACATGGAACAGTTGCTGGAGTTCGTTCGCGATCCGTTGGAACGTTACGGTGATCACGGAGTCGTCTCGGAGATCGTGCGCCGCATGATCGAACTCGGTGGCGGCGCGGCCCGCCAACGACGTTTACATCAAACAGGTGACTGGGCCCAGCTCGTCCGCGGTTTGGCGACTGAAACCGCCGTTGGGACCGATCAAGCAGGTGCGATCAGCGATCGTGAAGCGGGTTAAGTGCAACTCCTGTTCGCTCAAACTCTACGTTGCAATCGCATCCCCAGCACGACCAAGCCAGCGACCAGCAACCAGGCGACCGCGATGCTGGCTAAGATGGGCACTCGCTCGAGCACCAACAGCGGCAGCCCCACGGTGACAATCCCACCGCCGATGAAAGGTGCCGATAGCGGCGCCGCCAAGGCATAATCCTCAGCCGCCGAAGTCTGCAAATGCGGATCGACGACGCGCAGCAAAACAAACCCCGTGGCTGTCGTTCCCGTCGACATGCCGTAGTTGATTAATCCCAATTCAAACCAGTGCTGAGGCGGGAGAATCCGCTTGGACAACACCAGCAAACAGACGCCAGTCCAAACAAAGGCGGCCAACAACAGCGCCGTGAGTGGAATGAATAACGTCGCCACCGTGGTCAAATTCAAGGACGCCATGGCGGCCACGACCAAGATGTCCATGGCAATCGCCGTCAAACTTTTCAAGACTCGCGTGTCCAGCAAGTGTCCCAGCCGCAAAGCAACCAACGCCCGCCGCACCATCCAACCACCAGCCAAGGTGTAAATGAACAGCGGAAAACCTCCCAGCACGGCACTCCAACTCAAACGCTTGCCCAATTGTTGCTCGCCCGCCGTCAGCCCGGCCCCTTCCGGCTGGGATTCTGCTGGCTGGGATTCTGCTGGTAATTGTGACGCCACCGCGGCGGGGGAATCGAGCCATTCACTGCCGGTCGCCACTGCCGTGTGCAGCAGCCAACCGATGGCGAAGGCCAGCCCCAGCCAGAGGGCTTGCAGCAGCAACGGATCGATCGCTTCGCGGTCGAGGATTTCGTAACCGAGCGGCCTTGGTGCGGGAGCCTCTTTTCCCGCCGTTGAGGCTGGCGTAAGAGTCGTCGCAGCTGGTCTTTGCAGCCATCCCCAGCGAGCGGCCAAGTTGATCCAGCCGATGCCCGACACCACTCCGTAAACCAACCCAATTGTGGCCATCATCAAGCCCAAGTCGAGTCCGCCGGCCAGATCGATGGTGGGATGCGCAAAGACTTCGCCCATCGCACCGGCCGTGCCGTGCCCGCCGGCAAAACCGGTCTCGATCAACATGCCGAAGGAATTGGGCACATCGTAAAAGCGCTGTACGAACAGCCAAGTGACCAACAGGCCGGTGGCGGTTTGGCCGAGCACAATGATCCAAACCATGATCGCTTGGCTTAAAGTCCTTCGCGGGCTGACCCCGCCTTGCCCCTCTCGTCGCTCAAGCAGCAAACCGGCGAACACGACGGCAATCAACCAGCCCGGCCAACTGCTCAACTGGTCGGCCAGTTCCGCAAGCTCCAGCTCGCCCGGCAACCGCAAGCTTAATTGGATGATCAGCAAGCCGACCGCCCCGGCGATCACCGAGGCGGGGATAAACATCCAGCGAAAGATTGGCACCCGCTGGCGACACACGAGGCCCAGCAGCAACATCACGATGACAAAAATTATGGCCCCGGTCATGGCATCGCTAGTTGACGTGGATCGATGTCTTCAAGATATCAATCTTCGTGATTGATATCTAATTTGTATTAATCACTGGTTGAGCATGTCGGTCTCCGCAGAGCACGACCAACAGGTTGGAAACCAGTGCCGCCCGCTGTTCTTCATTGAGCGTCACGATTTGATCGCGTTCCAAATGCTGCATGGCCATATCGACCATACCCACCGCGCCGTCCACAATCCGGGTGCGAGCCGCCACGATAGCGCCCGCTTGCTGGCGTTGCAACATGGCAGCGGCAATTTCCGGCGCGTACGCTAAGTGGCTAATGCGAGCTTCGATGACCGTCACTCCTGCCTTGTCGAGCCGTTCGTCGATGTCGGTTCTTAGTTGCTCTGAGATTTCCGACGGGTTACCTCGTAACGACAGTTCGTGGTCCTCGCTGTCGTATGGATATCGCGTCGCCAAGTTTCGCAGGGCGGCTTCGCTTTGCACTTGCACGAAATCTTCATAGTCATCGACTTCGAACATTGCTTCGGCGGTATTGGTGACTTTCCAAACGACGACGGCAGACATTTCAATTGGGTTACCGTCGCGATCATTGACTTTGGAGGGCTTGCCGCCGGTGCGTGATTTCGCTTGTGTAATATTGCCGGCGGCATCTTTTTTCTCGGGGGTTGAATTTGCTCCCGTCTCAAAGTTGCGGACTCGCAGCGAGATCTTCTTCTTGGTGTAGAAAGGATTGACCCAATAAAAACCCGAGCTGTTCACCGTCCCCCGGTACTCGCCAAACAGCAACAGCACACGCGCTTCATTGGGAGCGATTGCCATCAAACCGAACAGGCCAAAAAAACCGATAAACGCTAGCAATCCACCCACGATTGCCCCAATCCCCATCGCCGTGTCGCTGATCATGCCGCCCACACCCAAACAGATGAAGAACGATAGCATCAGGAACAAACCGATCGACAACGGAACCCAGCCCGCCAGCGGTGTAAATTCTTTTTCTTTTACCATGATTCTTTCACTGCTTAGAAAATAAGAGCCTGATGGATGCAATTTAAAATAGCCGTTGCTCGGCACAGCTTCTATAGGCGTGAAATAGCGTCGCACGGGGCGCGAGAAAATAACTCACAGCGTTTTGCGACGATATTCGAATGTCAGTTCCTTGGCAGATTGATCGGCCTGCTTCATCGCCACGTGGACGATCAGGGTCTCCGCATCGACGCGGCGCATCGTCAAGCCTTTAAACCAGGCGGTGTTTTTCCCGACCGCGATCAAGGGGAAATCGACCGTCTCGGCTTTCTCTTCCCAACCCGTCATTGCCGCATCAAAATGCTTGAGCGTCAGCAGCCATTTAGAATCCGTGCGGCGGAGGGCAAACAGTTCCCGAAACTGGACTTGGTCTTGGTTGACAAATTGAAACATGCCTTGCATTTCACCAGCCAAGGGAGGCAGCCAAGTCTCCTCGCAGATCCCTCCCAGTCCGCTGCCTGACCAATGCCCGACAATAAAATCAAAGGCCTCAATCTTGACGCCGTCGGCTTCGGCTTGGTTGTCTGCTTCGCCCTGCTCGTCGGCCTTTTCTTGCTCGTCGGCCTTATCATCGGCGAACGTATAAGTGTGCGGGGTGAGTTGCTTGAGACCGGCGACGGGCGGAGAAACTGCTGCCGTTTCCATCGTTTTTGCCGCTGCTGGCGTTTCGCTGAGCAAGAAGTTTGTCAGACCAGTTAATTGAATTCCCAGCACGCCATCCACCGCTGGGGCTAGCTCTTGGAAACCGCCGGGGCGAAAACCTCCTACCGAATATCTCCAGGTGATGGTGGTTGCTTGCGAGGTCTCATCCTGATCAAAACGCATCACCAGTGAACCGCTGATCCCGTCGACGGCAAGTGGGCCCAGCGCGCCTTGCAAGTTGATCCTCTTCGCCGGCATGATTGCGATCAATCGCAAGTGCTCGACCGCTCCGCCATTGGCTAGTTGTTCCAACAGTGGGGCACCGACGCGAGGCTCGAGGGAGAGATTTTCAGCTTTTCCCGAGTACGTATGTGAGGCGTTCCACCACTGGGAAACTTGAAAGCATGCCGCGAAAGCTCGCTCGGCCGATACCGGTACCACTTGGCTGTGAGTGATTTCAAATCCTTGCTCGCTGGCCGTCACCACTTTTGCCCACCCGCGAGCGGGGGTGGTGAGCAGGAACAGCAGCAGGCAGCAAAGAACCCAGCAGCGGGCAAATGCCGCGGCGCGTCGTGGAGACCGGTTTGCGATCGCTTTATTGAATAGATATTGGCACACGTTCAGACCTGCAGTGGTGAGTGAGTGAGTGACATAACTTGAACACCTTGTCGCACACTTCGGAACCAGCCGCTGGCGCGCCAGCGTGCGGTTCCACTCAACGGCTGACATAATCGAAAGGTGTTTAGGGAAAATTATAATTAGGATTCTTGGGGTCAAAATCATTGGCGGTCAGCCCCGTGTTGAGTTGGACATCGAGGTAGACATATTCTTCTTGCAGTTGCGGCGGCCCTCCTGCTTCGGCGGGCGGGCCGAAGGCGGCGTAGCGAAGTGGTATCTGGCGTTCCATATCGATGGCAATTTCCGCCAGCGTGAATTCGATCCCCAGCGGATCGCCGCTCGATGGCGGGAACTGGGGGCGGACTTGCAGCAGCAAACATTTGCGATCACCCACGCGGTAGTCGTCGGTCAAGGTGACTTCGGCCCCACCCAGTTCTTCGATTTGTTGTCCGCGTCGCAATAATTCGCGGACCAGGTTTTTAAAGCCGATCTCGGAAACGGGATAGCGATTGCCCTGCATGGCCAGAAAGCCGCTGGGGTCGAGCGGTGGGACTTTTATTTTTCCCAGCAGACCGGCTTCGTGGACAACTAATTTGCCATCGAGTTGATCTTCTCGCCAAATGACCTCTCGACCGGCCACCGATGCGGGACTGAGAAAGTGCAGATAGACCGCCATCGGTTGATTTTCCGCCGGCTTGGTGGGGTTGGCCCGGCGGGTGCGAATTCTGAATTCGATTTCATTTTTCGGCAGCAGCTCGCCCCCGACCATCTCGTGCTTGGTCATGCGGCCGCGATAATCGACCAGCGAGTCTTCCATGGCCGTTAACGCTTGGCGGGCCAAATCGAGGGCCTCTTCAAGCGAAACCGCACGCGTGCCGGGGGTGTCGACATCGACTGCCGCGGGTGGTGGTGGCGGGGGCTGAGGGGGGCGATCTCGCCACTTCCACAGCAAAACTCCGGCGATCACCAGCAGCAGGGCCAGCAGCAACCATTTCAACAGCGACTTGAGGGTCATGAGCACCTAAGGGGCGATTGCGAGTGTTCGGGCGAAATCTTGCCGCATGTGCGACCGGCGTCTTCCTGGTTACGATAGAAAGCTGATAAATGTAGGCGGCTGATACATCATGATAACTAGCTCGTGGGTTGAATGCTGCGGGTCGTACCGATCCTGCTTATCCGTCACACTGTCATCCTTCGCATTGTTCTGTCCATTCCACTGGTAGCCCCCTGCTGTATGTTTCGATTTGGTCGTTCCGCGGAAACTCCACCCTCTGTGCGGTGGTCTCAG
The DNA here is from genome assembly GCF_052161645.1 of Kothea flammea. GTDB lineage: Bacteria > Planctomycetota > Planctomycetia > Pirellulales > Pirellulaceae > Laterigemmans. The sequence goes on along the minus strand of NZ_CP197414.1, from coordinate 6,941,478 downwards.
CTGCTACCGCTGCTTGAGGACGACGATCGCCGGGCGGCGGTTGAGCGGGACTATCCGGAGGCCAAACGCGAGAGTTTTCTGCAGGCGCTGCAGCGAGTCGACAGTCAAGCGGCCGCCAACGCGCTGGCGTCTGGGCGGCAATTGGAAGCGGCTGAGCCCCTCTCACGGTACCCCACAATTGCCGTCGCCGGGATGCTCAACAGCGGCAAGACCAGCCTGGTGTCGACTTTTTTGAGTCCACGGGGGCGGGCTCGTGTGCTGCGTGGCGAAACCAACGCCCAGGGGACGCACCGTTTTGTGCTGTGGCTGCCCAGTCGTTGGCGGGAAGACAGTGAGCTGTGGAGTTTGCTGATGCGGCGGATTGGCGAAGCGTTGGGACAGCCTCCCGAGATGCTTTCCGAACAAGTCGATGCAGCACATCGTCAATACAACAATATCAGTGGTGGCGAAGCGGCGTTGGCCGTGCCGTTGGTGGCCACCGATGAGGGGCTGGATCAGCACGGGGTTGGCCTGCTCGATTGTCCCGACATCGTTTCCGATGCCGCCTTTGGCCGCGGAGCACCCGAGTTGCGGAGGGAACTGCTGCGGCGGGCGGCCACGCTGTGCAGCGCGTTCGTGGTGGTCACTGGGGCGGAGTCGATTCGTGATGCCACGCTCGGTGATCTGTTGCGAATCGCTGCCGAACTGATGCCCGGCGTGCCCCGACTGTTGGCCGTCAACAAAGTTCGTCCTCGGCAAACGCCCGATTCGGTCTGGAGCAACACCCGCGAGTTGGTCAATCATCATCGCGTCGATGGGCTGTATGCAGCTTACGATTACGAAGTTCCCGGGACTGAGCCTTTTATTCCCAAATTAATTGACCAACCGCTGCCGGTCGATGAAGAACCCTTGCCAGTCTTTTTTCGCGTGGCGGAGGATCCCGATGACAATCCACCAGCCGCCATCCCCGAAGCTCAGATGCGGGAACGCTTGCTAATTGCGCTGCCGACCGCTTTGGATCACGCCGAACTTTTTCATCAAGTCCGCGTGGCGCTCGAAAATCGCCTCCGCGTGGCGCTATGGGAGCAAGGGGTCGATCGCTTGACCGAGGCCGCTGAGACAAGCCAACGGGGCGCTCAAGCGATTCGCCAGGAGTTGTTATTGGCAATCCTCGACTTCTTTGCGCGTCGTGAACCGGGGGGCAAAATCGCCGAGCTGCGGCTGCATCAATCGGCGCGAATCGTCCGTCAGTTGAGTCAAGCCTTTGCCGATGCGGCACCCTGGTACGCCCGCTATGGGATGCGGCTGAATTCGCGGCTGCGACGATTTTGGGGGAGCACGAATGATCTGGTACGACGCTTCACGCCGGGCAAAGTCGCCGAGGATGCCGCAGAAGGAATTCGCACCAAATTTCGCGAGGGCAAACAAGGCAGCCTGCTGACACCGGTTCGCCTCCGCGACGCCATCACGGCTCGTCTCGATCTGACCGATCTTCCCTCGGTGCAGACCGACGAACAATTGGCAGCTCGCGGCGAGCGAGCGATCGACCGCTTTAATGATGAGGATTTTACTTCGCTCGACCCGCAGCGGTTGCAAGCGGCCGTCGAGGAGGTATGGCAGAAAATGCCGGTCAGGAAAAAAGTCAAAGCCGGGCTGACCCCGTTGGCGATTGTCTTCGCCGCCTTTGGCGCGGCGCTAATGGTGCCGATCGATTTCGGCGGTTCGGGCGTGCTGCTGGCCGCTTCGTTGAAAGAATTATTCTTGGCGGCTGGCGTTTCGTTGGCGGGCGCCGCCTGGGGCGGTGGCTTGGCGATCGTCGATGTGGAACAGCAAGCGGCTCGCCAGCAAGTCAGTAACTTCCTGGCCGTTTTGTCGGACACCCTCGGCGTTCCCCGCTGGGATGCCAAGCAACAGCCGTTGCAGCTGACCGTCGGTTCCCAAACCGTGGCTTTGCCGCCGCCAACGATTGCACAACGCGTGCTCCCCGAAGAGACACTCGTGTTGTGGCGGTTGCGGGAACCGTTTCTCGCCGAGTTGTCCCAGCATCTAGCCCGCTAGTCCGCTTCATCAGCAAACCAGCAACGTGATTAGCCAGCCATGAGTGCCAGCCATGAGTGATATTGATGATTTCGAGGATCTCTCCGCGGCCGCGATTCGTCGCGCGGCGCGACACGTCTTAGGCGACAGTCCGGCTGGGCGGGCGATCAGTGATCTCTGCGACGACCATGCCGAAGCGGTGCGTTGGATCCACGATCAACGCACTCCCGACGCTACGATGGTCGCCGTCGTGGGGGCCACCGGCCAGGGTAAAAGTTGGTTGGTGCGTCAGTTTATCGACGATCAAGCGGTGCGGCGGGCTTTACCCAGCGGCGATACGCAGTCCGACGCCACCCGGCGGTTGGTGTGGGTCGGGCCGCAACCGCCGGCCGGCATCGATAGCCAATATGAAACTTATCTGCACTGCGCCGCGGAATCGATGACCGAACTGGGCGGTCGTTACTTGTTGGTCGACACGCCCGGAGCGACCGATCTCGATCCAGCCACGGCGCAAGCCGCACAACGAGCCGTCGCCATGTCCAGCGTGTTGGTGATGGTGATTCGCCGGCAGCAATTGCGGAGCGAGGTGCCGGGGCGGTTGGCAGCCGCCGGCGAGGGCACATTGGTGTTACCCGTGATCACGGCAATCCGCAGTGACTTACAAGATGCCAACCTCCGCGGCGACGTCGATGCCCTGGTCACGCGGTTGCGGTTGGCAGCTCCCCGCGGCGAAGTCCTGTCGGCCGTGCTGGTCCCCGACTTCGAGCTGGGGGATGCCGACGAAGCGACCATTGGCCAGCAAGCGATTGCCGAGATCCGCGCTCTGTTGCGTCCCCACTTGGCGGTCGGCGAGCTGGGAAATCGACGTCGGAGTTTACGCCTGCAAGCGGCTCGCGAACGGTTCACCCAGCAGATTCGTCAACGGCTCGCCGATCAACTGCCGCGACTTTCCACGGCGCTGGAACACTTGGATTCCGCGACCGATCGTTTGCCGTACGACGTGGCGGTCGAGTTAATCGGCAGCGGGCAAACGTTGCGGGCTGGAATTCGTTCGCGGTTGCGGGCTGAACTGATGGTTGGCACGGCGGCGATCTGGTTTCCCTATCGCACTCTGTTGGGGTTGCTGAATCTCACGCACGGGGCTTGGGATCGACTGATTTTAGCCCTCTCCGGCAGCTTGCCGTCGCTCGTTGGATCGGCTTGGGCGGGGCTGAAAAATCTTCGCGAGGGACAGGATGCCAGCGAGGCGGCGCTGGGAATTCGCCAACGCTCGGCCGCCATGATTGCTGACAGAATCGTGCCGCTGGTGAATCGTTTTCACACCGAGCTGGCTCGCTTGCGGCCCAATCAACCGTTGCCCCACGAGGGCGAAGAAGAGTCGGCGACCAGCCCGCCGGTGCGGCTGATGGGAATCGATAGCCTGCGGGAGCAAACGCAGCAGATCTTTGACGCCGAAGTCGTGGCCGCCGCGCCGCGCGGTGGCTCGGTGCAATTGCTGGCGATGCTGGGAACGGCCATTTTTTGGTTGCTGCTGGCCGGACCGATCGTGGCCCTCTATCACGCTTACGGAAAAGCCAGTTTGCAGACACTCAGCTCGCTGGAAAGCAACTTAACGGAGTTTCCGCATCCCGATTTTGGCATGGTGTTTACCAGTTTGCTGTTGTCGTTGTTACCCACGGCGCTGTTCGCCATGTTGGTGATTACCTGGGTTCAGGGGCGACGCCGTCAGGAGGTGGCTGCCGCCCAAATCGAGCAGCGGATCAAGTCGTCGATTGATCAATTGCAAGCCGATGGTGTGTTGCGGCTGGAGTTTCGTGATCCGCTGGTCACCGACGCGAGGCGGTTGCTGAGAGCCGGTCGTTCGCGAGGCGAGCAAGCGAATTGGGATGTGCAGTGATGGCGGCCGGGCTGCAAGGAATTTTGAACTGTCACAAACCTGTCGGCTGGACCTCGCGAGACGTGGTTAATCGCGTGTATCGCCAATTGAAACCAGCCAAAGTTGGCCATGCCGGCACGCTCGACCCGTTGGCCGAGGGCGTGTTGGTGGTGCCGGTGGGACCAGCCGCTCGGCTCGTCCCCTACTTGCACCTGTATGCCAAGAGCTATCGAGTGCGGTTTCAGTTAGGCAGCTCCAGCGCGTCGGGTGATTTGGAAACGCCGCTGGTCGCAGCCGTCCAGCCGCCAGTGCCCAGTCTGCAAGCTCTTGTTGCTGCTGCGGCCAGCTTGACGGGTACGATTGAACAGATACCGCCGGCCCATTCGGCCGTAAAAATTGCCGGTCAACCAGCCTATAAAGCGGCCCGCAAGCAACAGGCGGTAGTGATGCGGCCTCGGCAAGTGGTGGTCGAGCAGTTTACCATCGCCGCTTACCAGTACCCGCTGGTCGACGCCGAAATTACTTGCGGCAGCGGGACCTATATTCGCAGCTTGGGCATCGATCTGGCGGCCCGCTTGGGAACCACCGCCGTGATGACTCATTTGACACGCACGGCGGTGGGCCCGTTCGCGGCGGGGCAAGCGGTGGCGATCGACGGTGATCCGGACACGCTGCGGCAGCAATTGGTTGCCGGCTTGCGGCCCTTGGTCGACGGGGTCGGCATGTTGGGGCGGTTTGAATTGGATGCCGGCGAAGTCGAAGAAGTGATCCACGGGCGATCGATTCGCGACGGTTGGCAGCCGGCGGGGGCGAGTCCTGGAGGCGAATGGGCGGGCGTCGATCGGCAAGGCGTGCTGCGAGCGATTTTGATCGCGCGTGAAGGCAGCTGGGGCCCGAAACGCGTTTTTCCCGCGGGATCGCCTGCAGGCTAGACACCAGCGCATGCTGGTGTCCCGGCTTCAGTCGGCCAAGGGCATCCCCGAATCGCCTGAAGGCTAGACACCACCGGTTGGGAGCCAGGGTCGGTTCGCGCAATCTCTCGTTGCACGGCATTCGCACGGGCCTGCAGTTTGATCCCTGGGGACGCGTTTTGCGAGTCAGTGGGTTGTTCTCAGAAATTTGAAAAAATCGACAAGTTGTCCCCCGTGTTGTCGACCGCGGGATCAATTTCAGTAACTCACCGACCTGACTCGAGTTGCGACTCGGCTGGCGAGCTATTTTGCCTATTTTAACAGCCAGGGTCGGTTCCGTAACTTGTTTATGAACCGCGACTTAGGACCAATTGTTAATTTTCATTGACAAGCCGCTGAGGATCGCTAATATCACGTGCGTACAAGATGTAGTGCTGTCTGGCTTAGGTCGCTACTAGCCGTAGTAGGCATGCGACTTGCGTGATCGCTACATATCTCCACCGACATGCTTTGAACAAGGCGGATGGAACCACCCAGATTTGTCGTTGCACATCGCTAGGAAATGCGGTATACGTTAGTTCATTGCTCATCAGTTCACGCGACTGGTTCTCTAATTCTCGAAACTGCCTGTTGGCTCGCTGGCATCCGCACAGGTTGTCAATTGGTCAAGGCCCAAGGATGATCATTCATGGCTCCCACGATTACGACTGCTGCCCCTCAAACAAAGACCACGGCTCCCGGTGCCGACCAACCAAAATTGGATCATGGAGTGGAGTACGCTCGTCAGCGGCTCACCCAAGCCTTGCGTGGCGAACGTGACGGCTTGAAAGTCGCTCCTATTTTCTGCCCGACCGACGTCGACTCGCCGTTCGACACGACGGCTTGGGAATTGCGTTCGGCGACGATCAAAGACGAAACGGGAGCGGCTTTATTTGAGCAGCAAGATTGTGAGATTCCCGCCGCTTGGAGTCAGTTAGCCACGAACGTGGTCGTGAGCAAGTATTTTTATGGTGATCCCAAGAACAAGCAGGAGCGTGAGCGGAGCGTTCGTCAGTTGATTCATCGCGTGACGCGGACGATCGCCGACTGGGGGTTGGCTGATGGTTATTTTGATTCGGCCGAGGATGGCGAGGCTTTTTACCGCGATCTGTCTTGGCTTTGTTTGCACCAGCATGGTTCGTTCAACAGCCCGGTCTGGTTCAACGTCGGATTGCATCATCAATACGGCGTCGTTGGCACGAAATGCAATTGGCGTTGGGACCGCGAGACGGAGACGGTCGAGCAGCCTGAGAATCCTTATGAGTATCCGCAAGGGTCTGCCTGTTTCATTCAGAGCGTTGATGACAACATGGAAGACATCATGCAGCTCGCTTGCAGCGAAGCGATGCTGTTCAAATTCGGTTCCGGGACGGGCACCGATTTGTCGACGATCCGGTCGCAGCGTGAGCGGCTGTCGGGGGGCGGTACGCCATCGGGGCCGTTGTCGTTCATGCGAGTTTACGACTCGATCGCTGGGGTGATCAAATCGGGCGGCAAGACGCGGCGGGCGGCCAAGATGCAGTCGTTGAAAGTCTGGCACCCAGATATTTTGGAATTCATCGAGTGCAAATGGCGTGAAGAGAAGAAAGCCCACGCGCTCATTCGCGAGGGTTACGATTCGAACTTTAACGGCGAAGCGTACGCGTCAGTTTGTTTCCAGAACGCCAACCTCTCGGTTCGCGTTACGGATCCGTTCATGGAAGCGGTCCGCGACGGACGACGCTGGCAAACCAAGTGGGTCAGCGACAAGGCGACCGGCTTGCCTCCTGAGTATGACGCCAAGGAACTCCTCAACCAGATGGCCGATTGTGCTTGGCACTGCGGCGATCCCGGCATTCAGTATGACACCACGATCAACAAGTGGCACACCTGTCCCAACTCGGGACGGATCAACGCCAGCAATCCTTGTTCGGAATATATGTTCCTGGACGATACGGCTTGCAATTTGGCCAGCATGAACTTGATGAAGTTCACCGATGCGGATGGCAAGTTTGATGTGGAGCGTTTCCAAGCGGCTTCGCGATTGTTCTTGATTGCTCAGGAAATCTTGGTCGATCACGCCAGTTACCCGACCAGTGAGATTGCCGCCAACAGCCATCGTTTCCGGCCGCTCGGTTTGGGGTATTCCAACCTCGGCAGCGTGATCATGAGCAACGGGTTGGCTTATGACTCCGACGGTGCGCGGGGGATGTGTGGTTCTCTGACCGCTTTGCTACATGGGACTGCGAATTTGACCAGCGCCGAATTGGCATCGGTGGTGGGTCCGTTTGATGGATACCGTGAGAATGAAAAGCCGATGTTGAAAGTGATGCGGATGCATCGCGAAGCGGTCGAGCAGATCAACGATGACGGGCCGGCCGAACTGAAGGTTGCGGCTCGCAAGTTGTGGGACAAAGTGATTGAGTTGGGGGATCGTCATGGGTTCCGCAACGCCCAGGCCACCGTATTGGCACCCACCGGCACCATCTCTTTCATGATGGATTGTGACACCACCGGCATCGAGCCCGATATTGCTTTGGTCAAGTACAAGCAATTGGCTGGTGGCGGGATGTTGAAGATTGTCAACAACATGGTCCCCAACGGGCTGCGGAAGTTGGGGTATAACCAACATCAAATCGAAGCCATTGTGGCGTTCATTAACGAGAACGACACGATCGAAGGGGCTCCCGAATTGGAAGATGATCACCTGTCGGTATTTGATTGTGCTTTCAAACCGGCCGGGGGTGTTCGCAGTATTCCTTGGCAAGCTCACGTCACCATGATGGCCGCCGCTCAGCCATTCTTGTCGGGAGCGATCAGCAAAACGGTCAACATGCCCAGCGACGTGACCGCCCAAGATATCGCGGACGCTTATTTCTGGGGCTGGCAATTGGGCCTGAAGGCGATCGCCATTTACCGCGATGGTTCCAAGCAATCGCAACCGCTGAACACGACCGACGGCAAGGGTGCCGAAGCGGGCGAAGAAAAAGTGGTCACCAAGACGGTCGAGAAAGTTGTCTTCAAGCCGCGTCGTGAACGTTTGGAAGACACCCGTCAGAGCGTGACCCATAAATTTTCGATTGCCGGACACGAGGGGTACCTCTGCGTGGGGCTTTATCCCGATGGTCGGCCTGGTGAGATCTTCATCACGATGGCCAAGGAAGGGAGCACGATCGGCGGCATCATGGATTCCTTCGGGACGTCGCTTTCGATCGCTCTGCAGTACGGCGTGCCTTTGGAAGTGCTGGTCAATAAATTCAGCCACACCCGGTTTGAGCCGATGGGGCACACCAGCAACAAAGATATTCGCATCGCTAAGAGCGTTGTCGACTACATTGCTCGTTGGCTCGGTTTGACCTTCCTGTCGGGGCATCCCGAATATGGTCGCAAAGCGCCGACCGGAGCCGATGGATCCAATCTCACTGGCCCTAACGCTGCCACATCGCGAGCGGTGGGTTCCGAAACTCCGACCGCCACGCTCGGTGGCAATGGGCCGATCAGCGAGGCGCCTGCCACGTTGGCAAGGTTCACCGGCGAAGGCTTGCCTCCGGTTGATTTCGAGGCGTTGAGTCGAGCCGGTTTGGTGTTGCGAACTCCCGCTCCGGAAAATGGAAACGGCAGCAGCAATGGTAATGGGCATGCGTTGCCGATCGAAATGACCGGCTCGCTCCGTGACCAGGAAAGCCAGTTTGCCAATTTCCAGGGAGACGCGCCCAGCTGTGATGGTTGCGGGATGATTACCGTGCGTAACGGCAATTGCTATCTCTGTTACAACTGCGGCAACAGCATGGGCTGCAGCTAGGTTTCTTAAGCGGCTATCAGCATCTTCTGTAGCTACGGTCACCGCAGCGTAGCTACCTTTGTTAATCGTTCACCGACTTGACTCTCCAGTTACGGGAGGCCGTAAACTGCCCGAGTAGTTTCAGCTTCCCGCGATAACACTTTGGGGACCAAGTAGGATGAATGATGGGCTGTTAACCATTGGTGAGTTTTCCAAGCTGACTGGGCTGACGATAAAGACTCTGCGTTTTTATCATGAATCTGGGCTGATCAAGCCCGCCTCGGTCGATGCGTCGAGTGGCTATCGTTACTATGCTGCCGACCAAGTCGAATTGGCGATCGCGATCAAAACGTTGCGGGAGCTTGGCTTTTCCATCGAACAGATAGGCGAGTTATTGCCGGTGGACTTCCGACCGGGTACGTTGGTTGAAATGCTTGAGCAGCGTCGCGTTGCCTTGCGGGAAGCGATGCGTGATGATCGTGAAAGGCTTCGTCGGCTGGATGAAATCTTGGTGATCGAGCGGCAGGCTGAGCAGCGTGCCGAGGTCGCGGGGTTTGAGGTTCGCCTTGTCGAAGTCGCTGCTCAGCAAGTCGCCAGCATGAAATATCGTGGTGCTTACGCAGAATGTGGAAAGATTTTTGCCAAGCTCGCGCGGCAATATGGGCGATATATCGCCGGGAAACCGATGATCCTCTGCTGGGACTCAGAGTTCAAAGATACGGACGCTAGCTTTGAGGTGGTGTTTCCCGTGCGGCCATGCAACGCGAAGCCTGGTTCGCAGATATATGAGTTGTCTGGCGGGCAAGCGATTGCATTGCTGCACGCGGGGCCCTACGCTGATTTACATCGTAGCTATCGAAAACTGATGGTGTCGGCAGCCACTCGTGGTTGGCAATACGAAACACCCGCGCGAGAGGTCTACCACAAGGGACCGGGCATGATCTTTCGCGGCGACCCGAGAAAATATTTGACGGAAATTCAGCTGCTTCGTCATGCAAAACGATCTGCGGTGCCCGTTGAACCTCCGGGCGAATTCGTGGCAAAACCGGAATAACTGTCCGAGTTGACTGGTGAATTCCGTGTTAACCCCCAGAGTGACGGTTCTCCCACTGACAATTGTTGCCAGACTTGGATAGACTGTTTTGTGAAGAAATGGATTCCAGTCAGTCTCTTCGGTTCTCAATTTCACGCTCAGGCGGCGTTGCCATTCGATGGCCTTAATTATCCTTCGTTGTATTTTTCTGTTAGTAGCCGGCGGAATTTCCGCGTTGGTTAACTCGCAGCTGGGTTCGCAGAAGCCGGCCTGGTTACCCTGGACCGTGTTTGGTGGCGTTGTCGGCTTGGCGCTGGCCGTGATCGTCACCGATATTTACGTACGTCGCAAGCAAATTGCCACGATTACGGCCGTCTATTTCGGCCTCTTGATTGGCGTGTTGCTGACTTATGTGCTCTCGATCGCCACGATTCCCCTGTTGGAGCGTTTTGAGTACTCCAACGCGGTGCAGTTGGTGACCGGGATGTTGCTGTGTTACGTCTGCGTCAGCGTCTTGCTGCAAACCAAGGATGATTTCCGTTTTTTGATTCCCTACGTGGAATTTGTGCGGGAAGTGAAAGGCTTTAAACCGTTGGTGCTCGACACCAGCGTGGCGATTGACGGGCGGATTGAGGATTTGGTCGCCACGGGGGTTTTTGACAATCAATTAATTGTTCCCCGTTTTGCCCTCAACGAGTTGCAGGGGATTGCCGACAGCAGCGATAAGCTGCGGCGAGCTCGGGGGCGTCGTGGTTTGGACGTGCTGAATCGGTTGCGCTCCGATGACAAGGTCGATTTGCAGATTTTTGATCGCGAGTTGCCCGAGTGGACTCAGCATCCGGTCGATTTAAAGCTGGTGTTGTTGGCGAAACACTTGGAGGGAAAGATTGTCACGGGGGACTACAACCTCAACAAAGTGGCCAAACTGCACAGCGTGCCGGTGATCAACCTCAACGAAATCGCCAATTCGCTGCGGCCCGCCTATCTGCCTGGCGAGATGTTCCAGCTGAAGATTTTGAAAGCTGGTGAGGGTCAGGAGCAGGGTGTGGGCTATTTGGATGATGGCACCATGGTAGTTGTCGAAGGGGGGCGGGAAGCGATCAATCGGGAGGTCCCGGTGGTCGTCACCAGCACGTTGCAGACGAATGCGGGGCGGATGATTTTTGCCCGGTTCGACACCTAGCGTCTGCGGACCGGTTGGTTGAACAGAGGGTCGGTTGACGACGTAATACGGCGTTGAGAGAATCGAGTTGGCCGCTATATTGTGCGAGGTGGAATTTCGTCAGGCCTCGCCAAACACGTCGGCGACTCGCTGAATCCGCTTTCCCGTTACGCATTATTTTGCAACCTCGCCTCGGACAATCGACGCACATGATCAACAAGACCGATGCTCGGCGGCCAATGATTGAAGCCATTGGCCTGAGTAAGTTCTACGGGCCATTTGCGGCAACTCGTGACGTGACCTTCACGGTCAACGAAGGGGAATTGGTCGCTTTTCTCGGCCCCAACGGTGCTGGAAAGAGCACCACAATGAAAATGTTGACCGGTTATATCGCACCTTCCGAGGGGCGAGCAAAAATAGCCGGGCACGATATGTTGAACGATCGGATCGCTGGCAGCGGCATGCTGGGCTATCTTCCCGAAAACGGTCCCCTTTATCCGGAAATGACCCCCGCCGGGATGCTCGATTTCTTCGCCGATGCCCGCGGCCTCTCCGCCAAGTACAAACGTGAGCGGATTGAGGCGGTGGTCGAAATTTGCGATCTGTCGACCGTCATGTACAAAGCCACCAGTAAGCTTTCCAAGGGCTTTAAGCAGCGGGTGGGTATGGCCCAAGCGCTACTGCACGAGCCCGACGTCTTGATCATGGACGAACCGACGGCCGGTTTGGACCCGAATCAAATTCGCGAAGTGCGGAAGACGATGCGGCGGCTCAGCGAAACCAAAACGATTTTGCTGAGCACCCACATCTTGCAGGAAGTGGAAGCGATGGCTGACCGTGTGGTCATGATCAACGAGGGCCGGCTGGTTTACGACGGTTCGGTGGAAGGGCTTCGCGAGCGAGGGAGCGACCTGGATGATGCCTTCCATAACCTCACCAGTTCCAACGCGGGTGGCAAGCCCGCCGCCACTCCTTGATCGGAGCGTTTGCCCGCGACGTTTGCCAGTTGGCTGACGTCAGTTCGATTCATCAGCTTCATTTTTGCCCAACGTACACTCTTAATTCACCGGTACAGTCCCAGCCATGAGTCAATCGATTCTTTTTGTGCTGCTGATTTTGTTGTTCGTCGACGCGATCTTTTTGTTGGGGTTGGCGCTGATCGCAGCGTTGCTCTCCACCACAAAGCGGGCAGCTTACGCTGTCATGCGTCGCAACTTCGTCGGCTATTTCAGCAACCCCACGGGTTATGTTTTTCTCTGTATTTTCGTCTTCTTGACCTCCGTCGCTGCTTTCTGGCCGTACGAGTTCTTCAACCAGAACCTGGCCACGCTCGACCAGCTCAACCAGTGGTTCCCGCTGATCATGCTGGTCTTCATTCCAGCCATCACGATGAGCATTTGGGCGGAAGAAAAACGCCAAGGTACCGACGAGTTGTTGCTGACTTTGCCGGCCGACGATTTTGACATCGTGATCGGAAAATACATGGCTGCTGCGGCGATTTTCACTGCCTCGCTGCTTTTCTCACAGCTGTCAACGTTCATCACTTTGGCCGTGCTGACTCGCGGTGATGTCGATACTGGGCTGATTTTCTCCTCCTATTTGGGTTATTGGTTTATCGGTTTGACGATGTTGGCGATCGGGATGGTCGCTTCGTTCCTTACCGGAAACTTGACCGTCGGCTTCATCTTGGGGTCATTGTTTAACGCGCCGTTGGCCTTCGCTTCTTTGGCGCAGTCGATTGTCCCGAATGAAAAGATCGCGGCTTTCCTGCGAGCCTCCGGGCTGAACCGCTCGTTTGATGACTTTGGCCGCGGAGTCATCAGCCTCTCTTCGGTGACTTACTTTGTCCTGGCCGCGATGATCGCCTTGTACGTTTGCATGGTGTTGATTGGTCGCCGGCACTGGACAGGTGGTAAAGACGGCAACTCGATGGCGTGGCATTATTTGGCACGAACCGCGGCCTTGGTTGTCTTTGCCGGTGGATCCGTGGTGCTGGCTCGTAACTGGGACGTGATTCGCGTCGACACCACCGAGGGGCAAGTCAGCTCGCTGGCTCCTGAGACAAAGCAGTTAATCCGCGACCTCGATCCAGAGCGTCCGATCAAGATCGATGCCTTCATCAGTGAGAGCATTCCCGAGCAGTACGCTCAGGCTCGCTACGAGCTGGTCAACTTGTTGAAGGAATTCGAGAGCGAAGCCAATAAAGGTGGCCGCGCAATCGAAGTTCGCTTGCATGAAGACATCGAGTTGTTCAGCGAGGAAGCGACGTTGGCCGAAGAGCGATTTGGCATCGTGCCCGTCGAGCGGATGGTCCGCGAGAAAGGCAGTTTCCAGCAGAAGCGTCTGATCCTTGGTGCGGCGATTCGCAGCGGTTTGGAAAAAGTCACGATCCCAATTTTTGAATATGGGATTCCTGTTGAGTACGAGCTTGTTCGCTCCATCGATACCGTTGCCAAAGGCCAGCGAAAGCGGATTGGAATCGTGGAAACCGACGCTCAATTAATGGGCGGGTTTACGATGAGCGGTATGTCCCCGCGACAAACGCCCAAGCATCCGATCGTCAGCGAATTGGAAAAACAATACGAAGTCGAAGCGGTTGACTTTGCCAGCCCGGTGATGCCCGGCCAGTATGACGCGCTGTTGGCTGTCCAGCCTTCGACGATGGCTCCCGAACGGTTCAATCAGTTAGTGGAAGCGGTCAAAGCGGGTGTTCCCGTGGCGATCTTCGAAGATCCATTTCCCTACGCGGGAACTTGGGGCGGGTTAACACCAACCGGCGATCCCAAACAGGCTCCCGGTGGAATGTTCGGTGGGGGCGGTGGTCCGCAACCCAAGGGCGACATGATTCAGCTGTGGGATGCCCTGGGCTTGGACATTCCCGGCAGTCCTGGTGCGATGGGGATGTTGGCACCCGATTTGGTTTGGCAGATTCACAATCCGTATCCCGACTTGTCGCTGGGTGCCAACGAACTGTGGGCCTTCATTGACGAGCAATCACCCGGTGCTGAGGATTCGCTGAGCGAGGATAATCCGATCACTTCGGGATTGCGGCAAATCCTGATGTTGGCTGGCGGCGCGGTGGCCGCGAAAGAAAATTCGCAGCTACAGCATACGCCGTTGCTCAAGACCGGCGGTTCAGCCGGCAAGATTTCTTACCTGAAGGCTCGCTCGGCGCTGTCTTCACCCGATGCGGCGACCATCATTAAAACCGAGATTGGCGACAGCGAAGGTTTCCAGGCGATGGCGATGGCAATCGAGGGGCCAGCTGCTGCGGACGGGGACGATAAGGCGACTGCTGAGGTTGGTGTGAGAGCTGTTTACGTTGCGGACGTCGATTTGATGTTGCCTGACTTTTTGCAATTGCGGGCCGACCCGAATCAAGTGGAAACGCGTTTCCAATTTCAAAACGTGACTTTTCTGCTCAACACCATCGACTGGTTGACGGGAGAGCTGGCGTTCTTGGAGATTCGCAAGCACCAACCGGTTTACAGTTCGTTGCGATTGATTGAGGAAGTCAAGGAAGTGGCGAATCGCAAAGTGATTGAGTCTCGCCAGGAATTCCAAGACGCTTTCGACGAAGAGACTCGGAAGTTCAACGAAGAGAGCGACGAGCAGTTGGCCAAGTTGCAGAAGAAGATGGACGACTTGCGGAAGCAGGCCGAGACCGGCAGCATTGATCGCTCGCAAATCCAACTCTTGGTGCAAGAGTCGCAAATGAAGGAAGCCGCTCTGCAGCGAGCCAAGACGGTTCAGAAAGAAAAGTTTGAACGGGAGATGAATAATCAAATCCAAGTGATTCGTCGCGAGGCGGATATGGATGTGGTGCAGATTCAGAACTTGGTCAAGGCCTTGGCTGTGACACTCCCCTGTATCCCGCCATTGATCGTTGGCGTGGTTGTGTTTTCGTCCCGCCGCTTGCGGGAGCGAGACAGCATCACCAAGGCGCGGTTGCGCTAAGTTTGATCCGGCAACTTACCTATTCACTCAAACTGTTGGTTGACTACGAGCGATGAACGAAGGCACTAAAACTGGTATTTTTTGGGTGGTCGCGGGGTGCATGGCGGCATTCGCAACTTTTGTGGCGTGGCCGCGGAGCAATCAGGAGACAGCCGTATCCCTGTTGGTCGGCAAGGAACTCTTTGAGGAGTTCACCGATCCGCTGGCCGCATCGAGCATGAAGATCGTCAATTTTGACGCGGTCTTGGGACAAATTGAGTCTTTCGAAGTCGCCAAGGATCGTCAGACGGGTGTTTGGAGCATTCCCTCGCGACAAGGCTATCCGGCCGATGGTAGCGAGCAAATGCAACAAGCGGCCACGGCGTTGCTGGGGCTGAAGATTCTCGACGTGAAGTCAGAAAACCCGGAGGATCATGATGATTTCGGGGTGATCGAGCCCGACTTGGAAAAGCTATCCGTTGGTGATGATGGTGTCGGTCGTTTGGTGACAGTCAAGAACGCCGAGGGAAAAGCGTTGGTGGAGTTAGTGATTGGCAATGAAGTCGCCGACTTTCCCACTCACCGCTATGTCCGCGTTCCTAATCAGGACCCTGTTTATGAGATTGAACTCGACATCGATCCGTTGACTACGGAATTTAGTCGCTGGATTGAAGACGACTTGCTGCAACTCTCCAGTATCGATGTGGGGGCTGCCAAGATTCGCAAGTACTCCGTCGCCGTTAACGCCGGACTGCGAGGTATCGAAGTCAGCCAGCAACGCTCTTATGATGCCGATTTAACGCTGGATGATACCAACCAATGGTCGTTGGAAAACTTGCTTGTTTATGACAACACCAACGCTGGCAGTATGCGGACGTTGCAGCCTGGCGAGTCGCTGAACACGACGGCGCTCAATAAGTTGAAGAACGCGTTGGACGATCTCAAAATTGTCGATGTTGTTCGCAAGCCGGACGGCATGAGTGCTGATTTGAAAGCCGACAAATCGTTGGTGGAGAATGACGAATCATTGCAGTCGTTGGTCAAAAAGGGTTTTTACCCGCTGACAAACAGCTCGGGCGATGGCGTTGACATTTTGGCCAACAACGGTGAAACGATTGTGGATCTTAAGGATGGCGTACAGTACATCCTGCGGTTTGGAGGCGTGGCGGGGATTATTAGCGAAGACGATCAAGAGGAAGAAGGGGCCGAGGCGGATGTGGGGGCCGAACGTTATCTGTTGGTAACGACGCGAGTCAACGAAAGTCAAATTCCGCGTCCCGAAGTGCAACCGGTCCCGCAAACTTTGGAAGAGCTGGCCGCGTTGCGAAATCCTCCCGCGCCCGCGGAACCGGCTGCCGGCCTCATTCTCCCCAACCCGCTGGCGCCCGCGAGCGGTGAACCGGCTGCGGGTGAGGAACCAGCCGCTCAGGCCCCGGCCCCTGAGCCAGTAGACGAACCGGCTGCTGTTGAGGAAGCGCCAGCGGAAACGTCTGGTGAAGGCAGCTCGGAAGCCTCAGGTGAAGGTGAAGTGCGTGGCGGTGGTCAAGAACCTAGCCAGCAACCACCTGCCGAGGAGCCACCTGCCGAGGAGCCACCTGCTGAGGAGCCGCCTGCTGAGGAGCCGCCTGCGGCCGAGGAGCCACCTGCTGCCCAGGAGCCACCTGCTGCCCAGGAGCCCGCTGCGGAAGAGCCCGCCGCTGAAGAGCCGCCTGCTAACGAGTGGGATGACTTAACTCCCGAGGAGCAGCAGGAATATTTGCAAGCGGAGCAGGAGAAGATCAAGAAGGAGAATCAGCGTTTGATTGACGAGTGGGAAGAGAAAATTGCTGCGGCTCAGAAGCGAGTCAGTGAGTTAAATGCTCGCTTTGCCGATTGGTATTACATTGTTCCCGAGTCAACGTATGCCGATCTGCAGATCAAGCTTGGTGATTTGATTCAGCAAGGTGACGGAGCAGCCGCTCAGCCAAATCAGCCCCCCGTCGGTCCAGCTGGATTGCCTCAGTTCAATTTTTCGAACTAGGGTTTTGATTCGCCGGCCCATTCGCACCTTCGTCGTTGCAAGTCGGTTAGGCACAAACGCGTTTGACCCGCAGCCGACGGCGCAGGCATGGCCCGCAACCGCAGGCGTCGATGGGCTCGCAGCACAGACACGCTCAAGCTTGTGCATACGACTTGGATTTCAGTGGTATGATGCGGCTGCGGGTCAAGCAAAGGTTATTTTATAAAAATGAACAACGACACAAAAAAAGGCACTTACGATTGCTCGTAAGTGCCTTTTAGAGTGGAGGCGGGGAGAATTGCACTCCCGTCCCGCGATTCATCCACGACGGCTTCTACGTGTGTAGTCGACGATTTGGTGATTCGCCTTTGAGATCGCCCGCCGACGGGCTGCCGCAAAGACTAGCTCGAAACATTTTTTAGCTCTCAGCGTGTCCAGCGTGACTGAGAACGATCCGGAATTGGTGACCAGCAGTCGGGCGACTCCGGAAGTCCCCCTCAGCCAGGGCCGCGTTTACTTACGCAGCCATTGCGAGATTATTCTCGGCAACTAATTTTTGGTCAGCTTTTTACGTGGCCAACTGACCAACCACGGCACGCCACCGTCGCTTCCTGATATCCGGTCGAATCTAAGTCGCCCCCTCAGAAGCGGCAAATCCCCTCACGGGTTGCTTGCCAATCCATATGATAACATCGGCTCACCCAATCGCCAACTTGATCCGCAAAGAACTTTGATGCTGGTCCCCACCGTTCTGCACGAAGATAATCATCTGCTAGTCGTCGACAAACCGGCGGGTATCGCCACCGCGGGTGTCGTCGACCGGCCCAGCGTCTACCAGTGGGCGGTTGATTACATCAAGGAAAAGTACCAAAAACCGGGCAATGTGTTCATCGGCGTGGTCAGCCGGTTGGACACTGTGACCAGCGGCGTGCTGGTGCTGGCCCGCACTAGCAAGGCGGCCAGTCGCTTGTCGGACCAGCTGCGGCGCGGCATGATCCGCAAAACTTATCTGGCAATTCTGGCCGGACAACCCGATGCCGATAGTGGACAGTTGGTCGATGAAGTCTACAAGGACGACGCGGCACACCGCATGCGAGTCGTCCGCCAAACCCATTCGCCCTCACAGGCAACGCAGGGCGCTAAACAGGCAACCCTGCGGTATCAAACTTTGCACCGCTGGCATCACGATGGTCGGGCTAACCAGCAGGGTAACGACCAGGGGCAACCACTGGCGGCCGTCCAGATTGAATTGCTGACTGGTAGAAAACACCAAATTCGCCTGCAGTTTTCCGCTCGGGGTTTGCCAATTTGGGGGGATCGCAAGTACGACAAATCGGCAGCCAACTGGGGTCAGGGCATCGCCTTGCACGCATGGCAATTACAGTTCGAACACCCCACAACGCGGCAAACGATGCGCTTCGATGCTCAGCCGCCAGCAGTTTGGCAGCAGTTGTTGCCTGACGATTGGCGGCCTGCCCCGCCAGTTCCTAAATGAGCCCGCCAGTTCGCCCGTGAGTCCGCCAGCTTGCCAATAAGGCAGTGGTGTCGTGTCGACACGATGTCAGCTAGATCGACAGCGAGCCGTTGCTGCCCCGGCTGGTGGCGACCAAATTGCGATAGCGGCGGATCAGCCGGGAGACAGCCAGCATCAGATAGGCGTTAGCAACTAGCGAAAACAGCAGAAAAAAGTTGATCAGCGGACGCGACTCAAGCTGGGCTTGATTGCGGACCAGTGGTTCATCGTCGGAGGG
Source organism: Kothea flammea (assembly GCF_052161645.1). Classification (GTDB taxonomy): domain Bacteria; phylum Planctomycetota; class Planctomycetia; order Pirellulales; family Pirellulaceae; genus Laterigemmans. Next base: position 6,922,995 of record NZ_CP197414.1, on the reverse strand, counting down.
CGAAAGCCGTCCCGTTCTGCTCGTCGTGCCCTCGGCTTGACGATTCGCATCGACCATTGGTTGCCTTTGCCCTCCGGCAGTTTGATCGGTCGCTGGCTGATTCGAGGCTAGTTGATTCGCGGTTGGTAGGGCGGCGGCCCCGAGTTGTGCGAGTCGTTCCCGAGCGAGACGTTCGGTGGCTAGCTGTTCCTGCAGCAATTGTTCGCGAATGCGCTGCTCTTCGAGCGTGCGGCTGTCGTTGGACGTTGAAGTGTTCCGCGAGGCTGGTGGAAAGGTGGTGGGGTTGGTTGTCAGCTGGGCTGTGCGGCTCGTGTTCCGTTGTGCCTCGGTGGCGCGTTCCTTGCTCAGCAGGTTCTCTGCCCAGTCAAGCAGGTCGCGTTCTTCAGCGACTGTGATTTCGCCGATTCGCACGAGGTAATCGAGCATTTGGCTAAAGCGGGGATCGTCGGCCGCCAGCGGACGGAGGGTCGAGCGGTCGATTAATTGTCCCGATTGATTGGAAGTGACTTCAGCCACCAGCCGTTGGTCGCTTTGGCGTTGTTCCGCCGGGGTCATGCCGCTGCGGCGATCCCAAAACTTGTAAGTGTCGTCGCTGTTGATTTGCGAGCTGTTGGTTTGCGAGCCGAGTGTTTGCGTGGAAGCGGGTTGGATTTGTCGCGTCCCACGGCGATTGATTTCGGAAAGTCCTCGATTGTCGACTCCGCCGGCGTTCATCGAAGGGGGATCGGTCCCGGGCTGGGTATTGCCGCTGCTTGTCGCCGCAAAGCGTGGGTCGGCGCCAGCGGGATTGGTCTCGGCAGCGTTGCGGTTGGTGGCGGCTTCGCGACTCCAGCTGGGCGGTGGTGTGGGGCCGTAAGGGTCTGTGGATGCGTTGTTACCAGACGTGCCAGGTTGGGTGGTGTTGGGGCGAGTGGTGCCGGGGCGAGTCGTGGTGGGAGTCGCGGGAATTTGAAAATCGGTGGCTGGTCCCGCCGCGGGATTCCGATTCATGCCGCCGCTGCTGGGCCCCGTGCTGGGCAAACCGTTATTGGAGGAGGTGCTGGGAGCCGTGCTGGGAGTGGTCCCCGGAGTTGTTCGGGGAGAAGTGCTCGGCGACATGCTGGGAATTTGAAAGTTGCTGTCGCCGCCATCTTGCCCGCGCATCGTGTTCGGCTGCAGTTCGTCGGGCGGCCGGGGATAATCTTGGGGCGCTACGGGAAAAGCGGTTTCTTGCAAACCGCTGGCCGCGATGATCTCCGGGCGCGGCAATGGCCCGTCACCGAAGCGGATTTCCACTTCGGTGATTTGGCCCCGCAAATTCTCGGGGATGCGGCTGGTCAGCTTCCGTTCGGCCTTGAGCGTTTCAAATTGCTCAGGCGTTACTTGGATGATATATCGATACTGACCGGGGCCGATAGATTCCCAGCCGGGGTCGACCATGACGACGGCCATGGCCAGCAGCAGCGGAGCTCCGCCCATCGGATCCTTCCTGTCGGGTAATCAGGTAATCGACTGGGTGCGGGAAACCGAGTTCCCGCAAAGCCACAGGCGAATGTATGGTCACTCCTCATCCTACCCCCACTCGGCAAGCCTGGTAAAGAGCGGAATTTACTTAATTCGAGGAAGAATCTAGCTGGGTAGCGGATTCCGGCTGCCGCAGGAACGGAGGCTGCCAGCGACGACTACTCGCAAAAGCCGTGCTGCTTTAGCCAACTGAGGCACAGCTGGGGCCAATGGCTTGAGGGCAATTGGGGGCCTTCGGCGGCCCGCGCCAGCCCCAGCCCGTGACGCCCTCGCTCGAAGATGTGCAGCTCCGCGGGCACGCCGGCAGCGACTAAGGCCTGGTAGTAAACCAACGCATTTTGCACGGAAACGACGGGATCTTGCGCAGTGTGCCAGAGGAACGTTGGTGGCGTTTCAGTAGTCACGCGGCGGTCTGTGGAGAGTTCTTCGAGGCGAGCGGTCGGGACATCGTTGCCGAGCAAATTGCGTTGGCTACCTTGATGGGTGTACGGTCGACCAAACGCAATCACTGGGTAGCACACGATGGCAAAGTCGGGGCGGCTGGAATGGCTGTCGAGCGGATCTTGAGCATTGGGCAGTAACGTTTCGGTAGTGCTCAAGCTGGTGACTAAATGGCCACCTGCGGAAAATCCAATCACCCCAATTCGGTTCGGATCAATGTTCCAAGATTCAGCCTGTGCTCGCAGCATCCGCACTCCTCGCTGAGCATCGAGCAGAGGATACGGATAACCGTAACCCGCGCCGGAATTGCGATGGCGATAGCGACAGATGGCGGCGGAGATGCCCGCCGAATTCAACCAGCGGGCGATCTCAGTCCCCTCGTGTCCGTCCGCTAAACCGCCATAGCCGCCGCCGGGGACGACTAACACGGCAGCGGTGGGAGTTGCCGAGTCGGCGCGATAGAACTGCAAGGTGGGGCGATCGCCGCTGGCGTTGCCCGCCGCCCCTGGAGCCTGATTCGCGGGTGGCTGGTTGGCGGGTGTTTCCAAATCGGGCCACAGTAGCATTCGCAGCGGTTCGCTCGGTTTATTTTTTGTCGCTTGATCGGCCAGTTGCTGGCTGGCGGGGGGCTGGCCAGCTGCTTGGCAGGCCGAGCTGGATAGGCATGTCTGGGCAGCCGCGATCGTGAGGATTAGGGCTCGAAGCGTGAAATTCATTGGTTTTTGGGAAGCTGGCCGAACAAACATGGGGTGAATACCTGTCTATACTTAAAGGAGTGGAAGCGGTTTTCGACAGCCGGAGAAGCTAAGAACGTGTAAAGAACCGTCACCAGCTTGAGAAAATAGAGTGATTTGATCTTTCGCAACAGTTAGCGCTCTGGCATATTCGACACATGCCGGATAACGGGCCAGTTCTTGCCCGATACCACTGTACACATTTTTCGGCCGTAGACTGGTCTGTCCCCGCATTCAGAAGTGGGACGGGTCGGGCGGCCCCACGTTGGCTCAGGTGAGACGAATGAAGCTGGAGAATCTGCGAAACATTGGGATCAGCGCCCACATCGATTCGGGAAAAACGACCCTTTCGGAGCGGATCCTGTTTTACACCGGCCGGATCCACAAGATTGAAGAGGTGCGTGGTTCGGGCGACGGCGCCACGATGGACCACATGGAGTTGGAAAAGGAGCGGGGGATCACGATCACCAGCGCCGCGACCAGCGTCGAGTGGAAAGGTTTTGGTATTAACCTAATTGACACCCCCGGTCACGTTGACTTTACGGTCGAAGTGGAACGCTCCCTCCGCGTACTCGATGGCGCCGTCTTGGTGTTGTGCAGCGTCGGTGGCGTGCAAAGTCAATCGATCACGGTTGACCGGCAAATGAAGCGCTATCAAGTGCCTCGGTTGGCGTTCATCAATAAAATGGATCGCACCGGTGCCAACCCCCGCCGCGTCATGCAGCAACTGCGTGATAAGCTCGGTGCTGACGCGTTCTTTGCCCAATTGCCAATTGGTGCCGAAGACAAGTTCGAAGGCGTGGTCGACTTGATCACCATGAAAGCACTTCGCTTCGGCGGTGCTCGTGGCGAGATTGTTGAGGAAGGCGAAGTGCCGGCCGATCTGCTCGAAGAAGCTCAAGAGACTCGCGCCGCGATGCTGGAATCGTTGTCGATGTACAGCGATGAGCTGATGGAAAAGCTGCTCAGTGAAGAAGAAATCAGCGAGGAGATGATCCACCGCGTGATGCGGGAAGCGGTCCTCGGTGGTGCGACCCCGGTCTACATGGGCAGTGCCTACAAGGACAAGGGTGTCCAGCCGTTGCTCGATGCCGTGACTTCGTACCTGCCGTGCCCGCTCGATCGAGAGATCTTCGGACGCGATCCCAAGGACGAAACCAATAAGATCATGCTCAAGCCTGATCCGGATTTGCCGTTCGTCGGGATGGCTTTCAAGATCGTCGAAGATCCGTTTGGTCAGTTGACCTTTATGCGGGTCTACCAAGGTACGATTAAGAAAGGCGACAGCTACTACAACCAACGGATGGGGCGTAAGGAACGTTTCAGCGCGATCGTGCGGATGCACAGCGACAAGCGTGAAGTCATCGAAGAAGCCTCGGCGGGCGACATCGTGGCCATCACGGGAATTGATAGCGCCTCGGGCGATACCTACTGTGCCACTCGTGATTACTGTACGCTCGAGTCGATGTTTATTCCAGATCCAGTGATCAAGGTGGCTGTGTCGCCAGCGAGTCGCTCGGATGCCGACAAGATGGGCAAAGCGCTGCAGCGATTCCGCAAAGAGGATCCCACGTTCCGCGTCTTCACCGACGAGGAAACCAACGAGATCCTGATCAGCGGGATGGGCGAGTTGCACCTCGACGTCTACGTCGAACGGATGCGTCGCGAATACAAGGTCGAAGTCGAAGTGGGTGCTCCCAAGGTCAGTTACCGCGAAGCCCCTACGCAAGCCATCGATTTCAACCACAAGTTCAAGAAGCAAACCGGTGGTAGCGGTCAGTACGGTCACGTGGTCGGCAAGTTGTTGCCCACCGATTCGGACTCCGAGGGTAGCTTCGAGTTCGTCGACAAAGTTGTCGGTGGTCGGATTCCCAAGCAGTACATCCCGGCAGTCGAAAAGGGCTTCCGCGATTCACTGACCAAGGGCCCGATTGCCGAATACCCAGTGGTCGGTACCAAGATCGAACTCGAGGACGGTAGTTATCACGACGTCGATAGTTCGGAAAAGGCCTTCTACACCTGTGCTCAAGAATGTTTCCGCGAGTACTTCAAGAAGGCTGGCCCCGTGTTGCTCGAACCGATCATGAAGGTCGAAATCGAGTGCCCCGAGGACTTCCAAGGTACCGTCGTTGGTAACGCAATCAGTCGTCGCGGTTTGATCACCAGCACCGAATCGCGTGACGCGGTCAGCTACATCGAAGCGGAAGTTCCCTTGGCTGAAACCTTTGGCTATGCTACCGACCTGCGGAGCATGACTCAGGGACAAGGGACCTTTACGATGGAACTGCTGGCCTATCGTCGCACGCCTTCAAATGTGCAGGAAGAGATCATCGCCAAGAAGAAAGAGCAGCAGGCGGTAGGTGCCAAGTAATTGGCTCGTCCGCTGATGCCTCATTTAGCAATCGACACTAGAGTTGGAAGCGAATAGAAAACCAACGTTGATCGCAGGAAACCGCGGTTAACACCCAAGCGGAGGTGGTTTTCTGGATAGATTCCGAGTGTCTCAAAGTACACCGCGATTCATTGGCCAATTGGTCGGAATCGCGGTTTTTTGTTGCGCTGGCAGTATGCCGCCGGTGAAGGCAAGTATGATAATTCCTGGAAAGTCGCATCGGCGCCAAACATGACAAAAGCGTATGATTCGAATCATTATCCAGCTTTTGGTCCCCTTCCTCGTTAACCTCGCTAACGACAATGCTTGATGAAATTCGAGTCGATGACGAGTTAAGCTCCGAAGCCCTGCCGAGTGAAGGGGTGGATCCGCAGCGAATTCCGCACCCCGAGTCGGCGACTCCGCTGACGATCTATTGGACTTATGTGATCCCGTTAGCGGTGTTGCATGTCGCCGCTCTGCTGGCCTTTGTGCCCTATTTTTTCAGCTGGGAAGGTTTGATCGTTGGCGTGCTGGGGCACTTTACCTTCGGCATGTTCGGGATCACGATCGGATACCATCGCTTATTGACGCACCGCGGATTTACTTGCCCAAAGTGGTTAGAGCACAGCTTTGCCGTGATGGGGATGTGCAATTTGCAAGACAGTCCGGCTCGCTGGGTGGCGATTCACCGCATGCATCATCAGCACAGCGATCATCAACCCGACCCGCATTCCCCGTTAGTCAACTTTCTCTGGTCCCATGTGGGCTGGGTTGTTTGTCGAAATCGAGACCATGACCACATTCGCTTTTTCGAGCGTTACGTGCGTGATCTCTTGAGGGACCCTTTCTATCTCAACTTGGAAAAACGATATCGCTGGCTGGGGATCTACCTTGGCCATGCCTTGGTGATCTCGGCCCTCGGTGGTCTGTATGGCTGGTTTGCCGCGGGAACACTCGCTGGCTCAGTCCAAATGGCCTACAGCTGGCTGGTTTGGGGAGTGATTGTTCGCACCGTGTTTGTGCTCAACGGAACCTGGGCCGTCAATTCGTTAGCTCACCTGTTCGGCTATCGCAATTATGAAACGCGTGACCACAGTCGTAACAATTGGCTGGTTGCCCTGTTGTCGCACGGCGAGGGATGGCACAACAACCATCACGCCAGCCCGCGAGCAGCACGACATGGGCATCGTTGGTATGAGTTTGATATGTCCTGGTGGATCATCCTCGCCATGGAAAAAGTTGGATTAGCCAAAGACGTGGTGCGACCCAAGTTGCAAGACGCGGACGCGGCGATAGACGGCGCCGCTTGACTGGGCTGACGCATGGCCTTTGCATGGCGGTCAGCTAATTTTTGCGGGGGCGTCAAACGCGCGAGACAATTTGGTAAACTTTCGGCTTCACAACCTGAGGACCCTGATCCACGGAGGAGTCGACAATAACCGTGTCTACCGCCACCACGTTACCGAACCGCAGCGAAGTTCCCACGGACGATACCTGGGATCTGTCCAGTCTCTACGCCGACGACACTGCCTGGGAGGCCGGTTTTGGCAAACTGAAGGGAATGATTGGGCATTTCCAGCAGTACCGAGGCCGCTTGGGAGAGTCGGCTGAGGTCTTGGCCGAGTTGTTGGACTACGACAGCATTTTTGATCGGTTGGCTGAAGGCGTGGGGACGTACGCGTTCTTGCGGACCACTGAGGATCAAACCAGCGACACCTACCAGGCGATGCAAAATCGCTTTCGCTCACTGGTCACCCAGGCCTCTGAGGCGGCTAGTTTTATCCGTCCGGAAATACTTGCCATTCCGCCCGAGCAAATGGACGCCATGTTGCAGCAACCGGTGCTGGAGCGTTTTCGACTCAGCCTCGAGCGATTGTTGCGGTACCGTCCCCATACGCTCAGCGACCGTGAGGAACGCTTGCTGGCCATGCAGGGTGAGATGGCGGCGACCGCTTCGACCGCTTTTCGACAGCTGAACGACGCTGATCTTAAGTTTGGCGAGATCACCGATACGACCGGCCACACGCTGGAGCTTACCAACGCCACGTTTGGGCAATTGCTAATTAATCCCGATCGTGACACACGTCGCCGCGCGTTCCATCAGTACTACGCCCAATTCACGGCGCATGAAAACACCCTATCCGCCACCTTGGCTGGTTCGACGCATCGAGACGTCTATTACGCGCGAGTCCGCAATTATTCCAGCAGTCTGGAAGCGGCTTTATTCCCGGATAACGTGCCGGTTTCCGTGTATGACAATCTAATCACCGCGGTCCGCGATTCGCTGCCCGTGGTCCATGAATACTTCGATGTCCGTCGTCGCAAGATGGGTATGTCGGAGATTCATCATTACGACACTTACGTGCCGATTCTTTCCGACATTCAAAAGCGTCACACTTGGGATCAAGCGGTCGATACGATATTGGCTGCCCTGGAACCGCTCGGTTCACAATATTTACAAGTGTTGGAGGAGGGTTTGCGGCGGCGCTGGTGTGACCGGTATCCCAATCGTGGCAAGCAAAGTGGCGCTTTCTCTTGCGGGACTTACGATGGTGATCCTTACATCTTGATGAACTTCAAAGAGCAAGTGTTGAATGATGTTTTCACGCTGGCTCATGAAGCGGGTCATTCGATGCACAGTTGGTACTCGGCGAAGCACCAGCCGTTTGAGTATTACAACTACACGATCTTTGTTGCCGAGGTGGCTAGCACCTTTAACGAACAGCTTCTTACGGAGCATTTACTGAAGACGGTTACCGATGACCGTGAGCGTGCTTATTTAATTAATCAAGAGCTCGACAGCATCCGCGGGACCGTGATTCGGCAGACGATGTTTGCTGAGTTTGAAAAACGGATCCATGAGATGGCCGAAGCGGGTGAACCGTTGACTGTCGGTTCTTTTCGCGCGACTTATCGGGAGTTATTGACAGCTTACTTCGGCCCCGACTTTACCATTGACAAAGAGCTCGAGCTGGAATGTTTTCGCATCCCGCATTTCTATCGCGCTTTCTATGTTTACAAGTATGCCACGGGGCTGAGTGCGGCGGTTGCCCTCTCTCGCCGGGTGCTGGCTGGCGGGCAGCAGGAGCTGGATGATTATTTGAAATTCCTCTCCGGTGGCTGCAGTAAAGAACCGTTGGATTTGCTTCGTGATGCTGGTGTCGACATGACTCAACCGGAGCCGGTCGCTGTGACTTTGGCGCGGTTTAAGGACTTGACCGCCCAGCTGGACAGCCTGCTCTAACCGAAGGTTGTAGGATGGACAGTGAGATGGCTGCTGGGGATGACGACACGCTGGTCGATCCCATGCGTCGGCGTTATGAGGAACTAGCCGAATTGGCTGGTTCTCTGGCGCACGAAATCAAAAATCCACTCTCGGTGATTCATATGAACATCGATTTGCTGAGTGAGGATTTATATGATGTTGAACAACCGATGCGGCGTCGCGCGCTCGATAAGGTCGATATCGTTCGCCAGCAGTGCGAGCGGATGGAACGCTTGTTGGCTGACTTTTTGCGGTTCGCCCGACTCCGCGATATGGACCTGACATCTGGCAGCTTGAATGATCAAATCGATCGCGTCTTACGAGCTTATCAGGCTCAAGCGGATGCTTCGGAAGTGGAGATTTTACGATATCTAGATCCTGATTTGCCCCGCGTGATGATGCATAGCGATACGCTGCAAGCGGCCCTCATGAATCTGGTCAAGAACGCCATTGAGGCGATGCCGGACGGAGGCGAATTGGTGGCCCGCACGCACAGCACGCCGGGTGGGGTGGCGTTGGATCTAATTGACACCGGCGAAGGCATGGACGATAGCACGGCGATGCACATGTTCGAGCCGTTTTACAGCACCAAGCACGCCGGATCGGGACTTGGTTTGCCGACCGCTCGGAAGATTATTGAAGCCCATGGGGGGCGAATCACGGTGCAGAGTGAATTGGGGCGAGGCACAAAATTTACCCTCTCCTTTCCCGCCCTGCCTCGCCTGGCGTAGTGCGTGTTGGATAGCGTACTGGAGAACTTTTGATCCTTGGCGGTCACTTGATGAGAAAACAAGAGCGCGCCGATTATGTACTGCGGCGGTTGGATGAGTTATATGCCCAGCCGCCGATACCGCTTGACCACAGCGATCCTTTCACGTTGCTGGTGGCCGTGCTGCTTAGCGCCCAGTGCACAGACAAGATGGTCAACCGGGTAACTCCTGAACTGTTTCGCGTCGCCGGCACGCCGGCAACGATGCAGCGGTTGGGTGAGGCCAAAATCTTGGAGATCATTCGCCCGCTCGGCTTGGCGCCGCGGAAGGCCCGCGCGCTCGCTCAATTGGCTGGATTGTTGTTAGAGCGGCATGAGGGGCAAGTTCCCGCGGACATGGCCGCTTTGGAATCGCTTCCCGGCGTGGGGCATAAAACAGCATCCGTCGTGATGGCTCAGGCGTTTGGCGTACCTGCCTTTCCCGTTGACACGCATATCCATCGGTTGGCTCAGCGTTGGGGGCTGACCAGCGGCAAAAATGTCGTGCAGACTGAGCAAGATTTGAAAAAGTTGTTTCCCGAGAGCAGTTGGAATCGCTTGCATTTACAGATCATTTATTATGGACGTGAGTACTGTTCAGCGCGGGGGTGTGATGGCACTTGTTGTGAGATTTGCCAACATCTCTATCCTCGCCGCAAGCGTCCGTTCGCGCATCAAAAGGCGTGATCTTAGTTTGTTGGTTCGGAGAGTTCCGCGACTGCTTGCATGAGTTCGCGGAGGTTGCGTGGGTTTTGGCCCAGATCGCCCTTGCCGACTCGCGAGGCGCTGCTGGCTCGCACAGTTGTTCCAGCGGGGGTTGCGGTGAGCACTATTTCGACGTCATCCTTAAAGCGGAGCAAACGGGTGGAGCGAACCAGCTGAAGGTGAAGTTCATCGCCTTTTTGCTCGGTGGTTTGCAGCGACCAGGCGGGCTGCTGGGATACCCACTCCGTGAGGCGACTGGCCAGCGTGTCGACAGGCAGTTGCGTGGTCGCCGGTTGCAGCCAAGGGTCGCTCGCTTGCGGTGAAGTGGCGGCGGTGTTGGTTGTCCAATCGCGGCTCCAATCATCGATTCGCCAAGCGATCGCCACGAAGGGCAGCAGGGAGATTAGGAGTATCAACCAAGTCATTTTCGCTCTACGTTGCATAGTGAGTTTGCAGAATTAGAAAGATAGTTGGGAGAGGCGTTGCGTGGGTACAGCCGGTCTACCGATCGGGGAAATCAGATTAGCCTGAAAGGGTCGACATGAGCTTATTTGCCGATAGTGAAGCGGAAAATCTTCGCGCCAACGAACCGCTGGCCGCTCGCATGCGCCCCCGCCGGTTGGCCGAATTTGTTGGTCAGCAGCAATTGCTCGGCGAAGGCAAGTTGCTGCGTCGCATGATCGATGCGGGGCGTTTGGGGTCGATTATTTTGTTCGGCCCCCCCGGCACGGGCAAGACGACGCTGGCCCACTTGTTGGCAGTCGAAACCGGCGGCATCCTCAAACAGCTTAGCGCGGTGACCAGCGGCGTAAAGGAGCTGCGGGAGATTTTGGCGTGGGCGAAAGACGAAGTGGCTGCCGGCGGCGGTCGGCCGGTGTTGTTCGTTGATGAGATTCATCGTTTCAACCGTAGCCAACAAGACGCGTTGTTGCCCGATGTCGAAGCGGGCGTGGTGTCGTTGGTGGGCGCCACAACCAGCAATCCGCACTTTGCCATCAATGGGGCTTTGCTCAGCCGCAGCCAGCTTTTCCAATTACAGGCGTTGCAACCGGCGGAGATTGTCGCTTTGCTCCGCCGCGCGCTGGGGGACCGCCAGCGAGGGTTGGGGACGATTCCCGTGGAAGCGGAAGAGGAAGCGTTGTTGGCGATTGCTTCACAAGTCGAAGGGGATGCGCGGCGTGCGCTGTTGACCCTGGAAATCGCCGTGCTCAGCGGGGGCCCTCCGCCCGTGGTGTTGACGCCCGCCGCGGTGCGTGATTCGCTGCAGAAAAAGCAAACGGGTTATGATTCCAGCGGCGATGATCATTACGATTTAGCCAGCGCGCTGATCAAAAGCATTCGTGGCAGCGACGTGAATGCCGCGATTTATTGGTTGGCGAGAATGCTCGAAGGGGGTGAGGATATTCGTTTCTTGTGTCGACGTTTGGTGATTTTGGCCAGCGAAGATATTGGTAACGCCGACCCCCAAGCTTTGCCGCTGGCCGTGGCCAGCATGCAAGCTTGTGAGATGATTGGGTTGCCCGAATGTCAGCTTACACTCAGTCAAGCCGTCGCTTATTTGTCCTCAGCCCCTAAGAGCAACGCGGCCACGGTGGCGATCGGCGAAGCGCTCCGCGACGTGCGGGAGGCACCGTTGATCCCCGTGCCGCTGCATCTTCGCGATGCCCACTACAAGGGAGCCAAGCAGCTCGGCAACGGTGTCGGTTACGTCTATCCCCACGCGGACCCCGAGGGGGCGCGGGGACAACAGTATTTTGATCCGGAACCCTACTTGGGGCATTCGCCAAATTACTACAGGCCCCAGTGATCAGAGGGCCCCAATAAATCTCTTGCCTCTGCGTTCGCGCAGCAACTCGCAATCACTCTACCCATTGCTATGTCCACTCAGCTCGATCATCGCTTTCAGTTTGACAATCGTTTTTTGCGCGCGTTACCGGGAGATCCCGAGCCGCAAAATTTTCGCCGCCAAGTGCTTGCCGCTTGTTACTCGCGAGTGGAGCCGACGCCCGTGCCGGAGCCCAAGCTGTTAGCTCATTCGCCCGAATTGCTGGCCGAGTTGGGGTTGCCCGTGCGGCCGGAGGATCCGGAGTTTGCCGAGATCTTTGCCGGCAATCGTTTGCTCCCCGGGATGGAGCCATTTGCGATGCGTTACGGTGGCCATCAGTTTGGCAATTGGGCGGGCCAGTTGGGAGATGGCCGAGCGATTAACTTGGGGGAATGGATTAACGGCGAGGGCCAGCGTTGGGTGTTGCAGCTCAAGGGAGCTGGACCGACACCTTACAGCCGCACGGCCGACGGGTTGGCCGTGTTGCGATCGAGTTTGCGCGAGTTTCTCTGCAGCGAGGCGATGTATCATTTAGGAGTTCCAACCACGCGGGCGCTGAGTTTGGTGACCACTGGCCAGCAGGTAGTGCGGGATATGTTTTACGACGGAAATCCCCGCCGGGAACCGGGCGCGGTGACGTGTCGCGTGGCTCCCTCGTTCATTCGCTTTGGGAATTTTGAGATTCTCTCTGCGCGGGGTGAGCTGGATGTGTTGCGGCAGTTGATTGATTATACGATCGCCACCGACTTTCCTCAGCTTGCCGGAGAATTCGCCGCCGCGGAGAGTTCACGCGATGAGCTTTACCGACGTTGGTTTGCCGAGGTCTGCCAGCGAACCGCCGAGTTGATGGTGCACTGGATGCGGGTTGGGTTTGTGCATGGTGTGATGAACACCGATAATATGTCGATCTTAGGTTTGACGATTGATTATGGGCCGTATGGATGGTTGGAAGATTACGATCCAGTCTGGACCCCCAACACTACTGACGCCTCGGGCCGTCGTTACGCGTACGCGAATCAACCTCAGATTGCCATGTGGAATTTGGTGCAATTAGCAAATGCTTTGTTGCCGGTGTTGGAAGATCAAGCAGGCTTGCAAGCTGGCATCAATCTCTACGCGGAAAAGTTTCGCCAAGATTGGCAAGCTTGTTTGGCCGCCAAGTTAGGTTTGCAGCAATATCAAGCTGAGAGCGACGACGAGTTGATCGCCGAACTGTGGGAGATGTTGCAGGCGACGGAAGCCGATATGACGTTGTTCTTTCGCGGTTTAGCGAAGGTCGTGCCAGCAGCTGAATCTGCGACGGGTGAGTCGGCGGCAAGTGACTCGGCGGACTGGTTCGCTCCGTTGTTGCCAGCATTTGAGCCGAGTTTGGAGCTTGCGGGGCCAGCGGGCGAGAAGCTGCGAGCTTGGTTGCGGAGTTACCAGCATCGCGTTGCCCAGGACGGTGGTGATGCCGGTTTGCGAGCGGAGGGGATGAACCGCGTGAATCCCAAGTATGTGCCGCGAAATTACTTGGCGCAGCTGGCCATTGATCAAGCTGAGCAGGGAGATGCCAGCAAGTTGCTGGAATTGCTGGAAGCGTTGCGGCGGCCTTATGACGAGCAGCCCGAGTTTGAGCACTTGGCCCCTCGTCGTCCCGAGTGGGCACGCAATCGTGCGGGGTGCTCGATGTTGTCCTGCAGTTCATAGCGGCTGATGGCGGCCGCCGTGTTTCCCGCTTTCTTCTTGAGCTCGGGGCTAGTTCCCCGGGCTTGATGTGGGCTCCGCAGGGTGGTGCGATCGTGGTTTAGCAACTTCTCGGGGATATTTTGGGCATGTTTTCGCTTGCTTTGCTTCGCCCGGCGGGAAATATCGGGCTAGTTGGCGGGGTGTTCGTTGACGAAACGGGTCGGCTCATCGACAATATGAAGCATTAGAGTAATCAGCGGCTGGGTTGGTGCCCCCCGCATGTCAGCACTTCAGCGTCGTCAACCGGACTCTCCACGCAGACATGGCATATCTGATCATTCCGGACTCCGATCCGAATTCGAAACGCTTTCCGGTCGCCGGAATGACGACCGTACTCGGTCGTCATCCGGACTGTGATGTGGTTGTGGATGTGGGTGCTGTCAGTCGCCACCACGCCAAAATCTCACATCGCGACACGGCTTATTGGTTGGAGGACTTGGGCAGCCGCAATGGGACTTTTCTGAATGGTCAATTGATCAACCAGCCGCAACCGTTGCAGCAGGGCGATCGGATCCGGATTTGCGACGTGGAGCTGGAGTTTCGCGACGGGGAGAATCTGTCCTCGCCACTGGCCACCGATTCGACTTGGCAAGTGGGTGGTTCGAGTTTTGGGGTCATGCTGGTCGACGAGCCTGTGTCGAAAGAATCCAACACGATGTCGAAGGTGGAGATTCGCAAGACGGGCAGCGGCGTGCACTTGGCGGCCAGCGTGGAAACCAAGTTGTCGGCCCTGTTGCAAATCACCCAGACATTGGGCAATGCGTTGCGTTTAGATGAGGTGTTGCCAAAAGTGATCGAGGGTTTGTTTGCGATCTTTCCGCAGGCAGACCGAGGGTTTATCGTTTTACAGCGTGATGATGGCGAACTGGTGCCCCGTTGGGTGAAAACGCGTAGGGCTCAAGAGGAGAGTGCCACGTTGCGAATTAGTCGGACGATCATTCGCCAAGCGATGACGGAGGGGGCGGCCATTTTATCGCTCGATGCTAGCAGTGACGCGCGGTTTCAGTCCAGCGAATCGATCGCCGATTTTCGCATCCGTTCGATGATCTGCGCTCCCCTGTTCGATGGCGAATCGCAATCGATCGGCGCGTTGCAAATTGACACCACCGACCAGCGAAATAAGTTCGAGAACAGCGACACCGAGTTGTTAGCCGCTGTTGCCACGCAAGCCGGCGTGGCGATTCATAATGCCCAGTTGCACGAGCAGGCGCTGCTGCAGCGGGAGGTCGAGCACGACCTGAAATTGGCGATGAACGTGCAAGCCGCCTTTTTGCCTCAGCAACCTCCCGAACTGCCCGGTTACCGCTTTCAAAGTTACTACGCGGCCGCTCATCATATCGGCGGCGACTATTACGACTACATTCATCTGCCTGATGGGCGCGTGGGAGTGGTCGTTGCCGACGTGGTTGGCCATGGTGTGGCCGCGGCGATGTTTATGGCAAAGCTATCTGCCGAGACTCGGTTTTGCCTGGCCAGCGAGCCCGATCCGGCGGTCGCCGTGGAACGACTCAACGATCGTTTGAGTCGACTTGACGTCGAGCGTTTTGTGACTTTCCTGTTGATGGTGATTGATCCTCAGCATGACAACGTGACGATCGTTAACGCCGGGCACATGCCACCCATCATTCGCCGCGGGGATGGTTCGATCGAAGAGCCGGGGGCCGAGGAATCGGGGATGCCGATCGCCATCGCGGCTGATCTCAGCTACGAAGCTGTGACGATTCAGTTGCACCCGGGCGATGTGGTCGCGATGTACACCGATGGGGTGAACGAAGCGATGAATGCGGCAGGTGAACAGTTTGGCACCGATACCGTCCGCAACCGAGTCGCTGAAGGGGGCGGTGCCAAGGAGGTTTCCGAACGCATGATCCAGTCCCTGCGGAGGCACTTTGACGGCCGCTCCGCCGATGACGATATTTGTTTGGTTGTGATTGAGCGAGTGGCTGATGAACCATTGTCGGTAGCCGGTGCCGGGGACGGTAAGCAGGCCGTTGCGACTGAAGCCCGTTAGTCGCTAGCCCCGGTTTGGGGGGCGGTGAAAATACCGGGCTCCGCGAAGAACCATCGGGCTTGTCGGGACGTAGCAACGCTGTCTCATTCACTAGATCGAATCCGTCGCCGGAAGGTATATCGACGATGCTCGCGATGCTGCCGTTGCAGGCCACCCCTTGGCTACCCACATTTGTCACTCCGTTGTGGATATTAGGAGTGGGTATCGCTGCTGGCCTGGCGGTTTCCGTCGTGGTTTTGCTGGTTTTAGCGATTCTTTCCCGGATTCCCGGCTTGGGCACCTTGGCTGACAACAGTCGCCGGGCGAATTTTTCGGCGGCGGCAATTGCCTTGCTGGTCATGGGCGGCACGCTGGCGATATTTCTGCCGCAGACAAATTCGGAGTATCGAATTTTGATGCTGTTGCCGGTGGCCGCGTTTTCGATCATTGTCGGCTGGGGGATTGTGTTTGGCATGTGGCGCCGTTCGATCTCCGAACTGTGGTCGATCTTCAGCGAAGGCGTGATGGCCTACCTGATGGGAACGATCGTGTTGATGATGGTCATTGGTCTGGCGCTCACTCCACTGGCTCGCGACACCGAGGCGGTGCTCAACAGTTTGCCGCAGTACAACTGGTTGGACGCGGGTCAACGAGACACGCCGGTGCCGGTCCCTGGCAGCGTGGTCGACGACCCGGATGATGCTCCATTTATGCAAGCGGTCATCGATTATGACTGGGGTGGCGTGGAGAGCTTTGAGATCGAGACCGATCGCACGATCATCATTGGTGACGCTCAGGATCCGCGTGACTTCAGCCGTCCACCGACGCGGATCGAACCCGACTCGCCCTTCCGATGGAAGCGTGGCGACATGGTGTTGACTCCGCTGACAAGGATTCCCAGCGCCAACGACGAGATTTGGATTCAGAACCGTGAGATCGATGATGCGAACGTTGTGTTTCGCATTGTCAGTGAACCGGTCGTGCCCGAAGTCGCCACGATTGTGACGACCGGTTTTTCAGTGCTGATATTCGTGCTCGGCACGATTGCCTTTAGGCAGGCCGCGCCGCGGGTTTCGGCGATCTCGATGGCCACGGCGAAGAGCGAAATGGCCCAGCCTCTGTATTTGGTGCTGTTGGCTTTGGGCGCTGTCGCCATCGTGCTGCTGATGATCTTGCCGTTTCATACCCTCGGCGAAGATATCAAGGTGTTGAAAGACAGTGGCATGACGTTGATCATGATCTTGGGCTTGTTCCAAGCAGTTTGGTCGGCCGGTACCAGCGTGTCGGAGGAAATTGAAGGACGTACCGCTTTGACGGTGCTCAGCAAGCCAGTCTCACGGAGGTCTTTTTTGCTTGGAAAATACACGGGGATTATGCTCAGCATATTGGTGCTGTTCTTGATCCTTGGTTTCCTGCTAATGACGGTCACCTCCTACAAGCCAATCTTTGAAGCTCGGGAAAATTCAGGTGAGCAACCTGCTTGGCAGATTGCCCACATGGAAATGGTCTCGGTTGTTCCCGGCTTGGCACTGTATTTCATGGAGACGATGGCGATCGCCGCGATTGGCGTGGCCTTGGCGACGCGGTTGGCGATGTTGGCTAATTTCGTCATTTGTTTCACCGTTTACGTCATCGGGAACCTGACCGCGTTGCTCGTACAGTCGTCGGCGGGGAACACGGAGTTGGTTGGTTTTGTGGGCAAATTGATTGCCGTGGTGGTTCCCAATTTGAATGCCTTCAATGTCCAGGCGGCCGTGGATGTGGGGAATCCGATTCCACCGATCTATTTGGCAGGCGCGTTCAATTATCTAGTCTGCTTCGGTATCATGGCGTTGATGTTGGCATTGTTACTGTTCGAGGATCGTGATTTGGCATGACCGCATGAGTTCAGCATCCCCACCTGTTTTACCGGCCCATAAGCGAGTCTTACGAGCCGCGGGGGCCGCGGAATGGTGGGGATGGTATTTGGTCGCCATACTCGCCGCCTTGTTGGTCCCCTGTTTGATTGTCGTGCTTGGAGCGGTCGCCAAGTTACTCGAAGATGGCGGCCTCAGCGAGTTGTGGTTGCCTCTAGGGAGATTTCTGTACTTTCCCGTGCCGGCATTCTTGCTGGACGAACCACCAGTCCGGCAATTGATTTGGCTGGTAGCTTGTGGCGTGGCCGTGGCGTTGCTCCAGTCGTTGGCATTGTGGCTGTTCTATCGCGGACTGCATCGCCGTAGCCGCTTAATCGTAAAGCAGTTGCATGAGCAAGTGTTGGCGACCAGTATTCGCGTCGCCGAAGCCGAGGGGATTACCGCCCAGCGGAATCGCACTGGCAGATTGATCGACCACGATTTGCCTCAAGTCCAGCGGGGCCTGGTGGCGCGGTGGCGGGCGATTCCTCGCAGTCTTGTGCTGACCATTCTCTGCACCGCTTTGGCGGTTGCCGTGGACGTTTGGCTGACCCTGTTGGCGTTGATCAGTGGGTTGATGGTGTGGTTGCTATATCGTTGGCTGGCCGCCGGGGCCGACTTGCGATTTGCCCGGTATGACTTAACTACGATTCGCCAGCGTTTGGTGGAGTCGGTGCAGACGGTACCGGTGGTGTCTCGGGTCCGTGGGGACGACGCGCCGGAGGATGAATCAGGTGGACCGTTGGGCCAGTTACTCGAGGCCACCCAGGTGCGTGATCAAGCCCGCGCACGCTTGGTTCCCATCGTGACCGCCGTGGCGATTTTGTTTGTGGCCCTGTTGTTGGTCGCGTTGGGGGCGAACATGCTGGTTGAAGATTCACCATTGAATCTACCAGCCGCTCTGGTGTTGACATTTGCTTTGATCGGTGCCGTGGTTGGTGCCACGCGGATTATTCGCAGCTGGAGTGGCGTGCAGGAGTTTCACGAAGCGTGTGAAGCGGTCTATCACTTTGTTGATCGCGGTAATGGTGGAACCAACAGTCCGCGAGTTGGCCTATCCGACCAGCGGCATTCAGTTGAGCTGGCCAACGTGACAATGCTTGACGGGCTGGGGCGAACGTTGCTCGATCGGCTTTCCTTGCGTTTGGAGCCAGGCACCGTGGTCGCTTTGATGGGCACCGAGCCGGTTGCCTTGGGTGCCCTGGTCGAATTGTTAATGGGTTTTGGAACTCCTCAAGCTGGCACGGTAAAAATTGGTGGCGTGTTGGTTGGCGAGTTGCATCAGGCTTGGCTCTCAAAGCATGTTTTGTGGATTGGTCAAAATGGGCCGATCTGGTCGGGCACAATCAGCGACAATTTTCGTTTTGCGGAAACCATGCCTGACACTGGAGCGGTCTCCGATGCGGCCCGCCGGGTGGGAGTTTACGATCGTTTGCAATCTCTGCCTGATGGATTTTCCACCTTGATCTCGGCTGACGATCAGCGAATTGATGAAGCCACCCGATATGGGATCGCCACCGCGCGGGCTTGGATTCGTCGTCCCGCTGTGATCATTGTGCAAGAGCCGCCCACCCAGCCCAGCACCTTGGCGGATGATCCTGCTATCGATGCCCTTTGCGAGCTAGCCTCCGAAGGTGCGATGGTGATTGTGTTGCCGCAACGTTTGCAAACCCTTCGCAGATCCGATCGTGTAATTTTGCTTAACGGCGGTAGCTTGGCCGGCGAAGGTAAGCATGAAAAGTTGCTTGCTGAAAGCGACCTTTATCGGCATCTCAATTACGTGCTCTTCAATCCCTACCGGAACAATGTCCTCAAGCGAAACATCGTCAGCTAGTCATTCAGCTCCGCAAAGCCAGCTGGAAAGCTCAGCGGTCGATCAGCGGTTTGCCGGTCGCGTTGTGGCGATCACCGGGGGTGCCGCTGGTATCGGTCGCGGCTGTGTGGAAGTGTTTTTTGAAGCGGGCGCGGCGGTGGTCATCATCGATCGAGATCAGGCCACGGCCGAAGCCCTGGTGGCTGAACTTAACCAACGTCGCAGCCAGTCGGTTCATTTGATCGTTTGTGATGTGGCCGCCAGCGATCGTTTGCAACACGCGATCGAACAGGCTGCTGCGCGTTGGGGGCGGCTCGATTGTCTGATCAATAACGCTGGCATTCACCCACCCGACACGCCCATCGAAGC
This sequence comes from Kothea flammea, assembly GCF_052161645.1. Lineage (GTDB taxonomy): Bacteria > Planctomycetota > Planctomycetia > Pirellulales > Pirellulaceae > Laterigemmans. The sequence goes on along the minus strand of NZ_CP197414.1, from coordinate 6,903,605 downwards.
AACCAGCAACGACGATCTGCAGGAAGTCTTACAGATCAACTTTATCAGCACCTTTGTCGCCTCCAGAACGGCCCTGCCGCATTTGAAGAAAACCGGCGGTACGATCGTCAACATGAGTTCGATGACGGCGGTCCTTGGGCAACGGAATTCGGTGGCCTATTCGGCCAGCAAAGGAGCTCAGCTGAGTCTGACCAAATCGCTGGCGCTTGAGGGCGCGGCCTCCGGAGTGCGCGTCAACGCGGTGCTCCCCGGTAACGTGAATACTCCCTTGATGCAAAGTTGGGCAGCCACCCTTCCCGACCCGGCCGCCGCGCTGCAACGTATCGCCGCCCTGCAACCAATCGGTAGAATGGCCGAGCCGGTTGAGGTTGGCCGCGTCTGTCTCTTTTTAGCCTCCGATGACGCAAGTTTTATTACGGGGCAAGGAATCGAAGTTGACGGTGGCGCTTCACTTGACTACTGAAAAGTACGATCCCCCCTCCTTTTCTCTCACGCCTGCTGGAACACCCTGTAATGCGAGCCTTTGAAGCAACTCAAGCGTTCTTTGATCGAGCAGCCGAGCAGATGGATTTGCCCACTAACATGCGAGACATGCTGCTGATGGCTCGCCGCGAGGTGCAAGTTCGCGTCACCATTGAGTTAGACAATGGTGAGTTGGCCAACTTTATCGGCTTTCGTGTGCAGCATGACAACAGTCGCGGGCCGATGAAGGGTGGCCTCCGCTATCATCCCGAAGTCGACCTCGACGAAGTCCGCGCGTTGGCCAGCTTGATGACTTGGAAAACCGCGGTCGTTGATTTGCCCTACGGTGGTGCCAAGGGTGGCATTGGGGTGGACCCGAATTCACTCAGCGAAAAAGAGATGGAACGCTTGACCCGCGCGTTCGTCGACCAAATCCATGATATCGTCGGACCCGATACCGATATCCCGGCTCCCGACATGGGAACCGATTATCGGGTGATGGGCTGGTTTCGCAATCAATGGGAGAAATATCACGGTTTTCATCCGGCCGTGATTACCGGCAAGCCGGTTGAGGAATACGGCGCCAAAGGGCGCGAGGAGGCAACGGGGCGTGGCGTTGGTTTGCTGACCGTGAAGCTATGCAAACGCTTGGCACGCAAGCCGGAAGAAACTCGCGTCGCGATTCAAGGCTTTGGCAACGTCGGTTCGCACGCGGCCAAATTTTTGCATGAAGCCCAGTTTCCGATCGTGGCAATCAGTGACGTGACCGGCACTTATTATGATCCGGCCGGTTTGAATATTCAGGATATGTTTCGGCATAAGCTGCATCACTCGCGAGGCTTGCTCGAAGGTTACTCGCATGCTGAAATCTTGCCTACCAACGCCTTGCTCAACCTGGAAGATGTCGATGTCTTGATTCCGGCCGCTTTGGGCGGAGTGATTCGCGCTGATAACGTTGATTCCATTCAGGCTAAAGTGATCATCGAAGCCGCTAATGGACCGATCTGGCCCGAAGCCGATTTGAAGCTGGAAGAACGGGGCGTGGTCGTGCTGCCTGATATTTTGGCTAACGCCGGAGGTGTCACGGTCAGCTATTTTGAATGGGTGCAGAACCGCCAACACTATCGTTGGAGTCTCGACCGTGTTCGCCAGGAGCTAGATCGCACGATGAACGACGCTTTTGAGCATGTCTGGCAACTCGCGCAACAGAAAGAGGTCTCGCTTCGCACGGCCGCCTTTATGATCGCCATCACCAGGGTGCGACGTTCGGCCGAATTAGCCGGTATGCACTAGTTTGCCAGCTTGCTCAATGGCCAGCTTGCTCAGTGGGTTTGGGGGCCGCAGACGCGGTTGCGCCCCGACTCTTTGGCTCGATATAACAATTGATCGGCTTGTTCGATCAGTTCGACGGCGGACGGTTCCAAGGCGTGATCGAGGCAGGCCACTCCGAAACTGGCCGAGATGGCCAGCGGCCCGACCGACGTTGCAAACGGCTGGGTGACCAAGGCCAGGCGACAGCGCTCGGCGATCTCCAAGGCTTCGCTCTGATCCGTGCCGCAGAGCAAGATGCAGAACTCTTCCCCGCCAAACCTGGCCAGCATGTCATCTTCGCGCAGCGCTGACATGATCCTGGTGGCGAACTCTCTCAGTACTTCATCTCCGGCCAAGTGGCCGTGGGTGTCATTGGTCTGTTTAAAGTGATCAATGTCTAACATCATCAACGACAACGGAGCTTGTTGCCGCATGGCCCGGGATAATTCGCGATTCATCGCGTCGAGCAAATAACGTTTGTTAAAAGTGCCGGTGAGGGCGTCCCGCGTGAGCGCACCGTAGACGGTTTCGTGGTATTGCGATTCAATGCTGCCGGCCGAGAGAAAGCGAAATAGAAAACTGCCGATGCGAATCGTGTCGCCCGAGTTTAACAATTGTTCGCGGACTGGATGGCCGTTGACCAGCGTGCCGTTGGTGCTGTCCAGATCGCGGATTTTGTAGCCATTCTCGGTTTTGCAGATCTCCGCGTGATGCCGGGAGACGCTGGCATCCGCCAACACCATGTCGACCTGAATGTCGCGACCCAGTTGCAAGACTGCTTGCTCAATCAACACCATCCCATCGACGATGTCGGGAGGATAGATTTGCACCAAACACGACTGGTTATTGGTGTTTTCGTCGAGTGGTGCATTGGCTGCTTGTTTGACCGTCGCGTCGATCTCTGATTCGACCTCGGCAAGGGGAGAGCTGAGCTTCGAGAAATTAACGCTGGTCTCACTGATTGATAGCATGTCGGGAGTCATCGCGGTTTCAGTACTTGCAAGTATTCGAGAACAGGGTTCGCTCGCCTCAAGGATGGGATTCGCATTGTGGCGAATCGGTCACGCCTGAGACTGAATGCGGGAAAAACACGCGACTTAATAGCTGTTTCTAATGATCATCGGGAATGTAGTGATTGTTCAGGGGCCTGGTCGGGCGCCAGTTTAGCCAGTTCGAGGCGAGCGTTTTCCAACGCTTGAATTTGTTCGGGGCGCTGTTCTCCATCTCGCAGCCAGCTTTCCAAATCAGTGATCAGTTGAGACCACTGCTCGATTGCTCGTTGAGTTTGGCCTTGTTGTTGATACCAGGCAGCGACTTTGGTCTGGGCGATCTGGCTGAGTTGCTGGTCACTCCAGTGTCCTTTATGAACCACGAGCCAGCGGGCTTGTTCGATCATCGTCTGCAGTTCCGTTTGGCCAGCAGCGCGGCTGGATCGATGAGCTAAAATCGCTAGCTCCAGACGCACCGCAGTGGCCGCGACGCGAAAGGCGAACTGGCGGTTTGGCATTTGTGGTTTCGTTTGTGCTTGCAGAAATTGCCGCTGCAACCACTCGCGATGTTGGACCGCAGGGGCGACTTTGTTGGCGTCGTCAGCCAGCAGCCAGCGACCGATGAACAGCTCGATTTGTGCTAAGCGTACCCGAGCGGGAGCGAGTTTGGTGACGTTTTGTGAAGCCAGTTGGGTGAGTAGATTTTCGCTGGCTTGGTAATACCGGCCAGCTTCGCTCGGTTGATCGGTAAGGCGATACAGATCCCCCAACCTCAGCAAACACATTGCCCGTTGGTACGCTTCGAGTGGAAGTAAGTTGTCATCAGCCGAGAGATAATCGCCAGTTGTTGCCGCGGGGTTGGCAATCAATTTCTTATAGTCAGTGATCGCCCGCTTCAGCAAGTCGAGTTGAATAGGCTGCAGGGCGTGATGGGGATTCCAATAGCCACTCAAGTCGGCCAACCAGGAATCGGTCACTTGGCGAGCTTCGGACAAACGGGTGACCGCTTCGGCATGAGCGGCTTGAGCGGCTTGTCGGGCAGTCCGCTCGCGACCGTGGGCTTGGTGGATCAAGCCGCTAAATATCATGGAGGCAAAGAGCAAAATGAATACACAACTGGCCAAACAGACGCTCAACGCGCGATGGTGTCGCACCCAGCGAGTGGTGCGATCAAGCCATGATTCGCGGTGCACCGAAACGTGCTCCCCGCTGATGAAGGCCCGCACATCGGCGGCCATATGCAGAGCCGAGCTATAGCGTGCCGCTGGCTCGGTTGCCATCGCGGTTGCCACGATGGCGGCTAACGGTTTGGGGGCCGTAGGTTGAGTTTGGGAGAGTGGCGTGTGAATTCCGTTGCGAGCGCGTTGCAGGATTTCTTGTGTCGAGAATGATTGGTGCGTGTGACGACCGGCGATGATTTCGTAGAGCATCACTCCTAAGGCAAAGATGTCGGCGCGATGGTCAATCACGTCATGCCGACCGGCCGCCTGTTCGGGAGCCATGTAAGCGGGGGTGCCACAAATCGCAGCGAATATTCCTGGCGACCGGGGCGGTTGATCGGAGGTTGGCGCATCGTTTGCGGTGGCTGCATCATTGTAGTCAAGGGGGGGGAGCTCTTGAGCCAGTCCCCAGTCGAGCACGATGGTCTCACCGAACTCTCCGACCATCACGTTGGCTGGTTTGAGATCGCGATGGATGATGCCTCGCGAGTGGGCGTAGCCGACCGCGTGACAGACATTGACAAAGCGATCGAGGAGGGGCGTGATTGCACGTTGCAAATCGATTGCCCGTGGGGGCTTGGTGCCGGCTGGCAAGGAAGCGTGCTGTTGGCGGATTTGGTCTCGAAAAGTTCCACCCTCAAGCAACTTCATCACATAGTACGGTTCGCCCTCGGCGGCGTCCTCCAACTCGTGAACGGGGACAACGCCCGGGTGTTGCAGTTGGCTGGTAATCTTGGCTTCATGCAGAAATTGTTGCAAAGTTTCTGGGCCGACTTGTGTCGTCTCACGAATGCGTTTGACCGCGACCTCGCGGCCCAGTTGTTGGTCGAGTGCCCGTTCGACCACGCCCCAGCCGCCCCGGCCCAGTTCTTCGACAAACTGATATCGCTGTTCATGTGTGACTTGCTGGAAAGCGTCGGAAGTCCGCGGTTTCGCTTTGGGATGGCCGCCCAGTGCCAACGTTTCAGCTTGTGCGGGCTCGGCTTGTTGGGGCACGATCATACGTAGCTTCAAATGAAGATGGGAGCCGGCGTGTTTTCTCAAAAGTAGCTCGTTAAAGCAGGCCTTTCTCGCGCTTAGCTGAATGGATTGCAGAAAACCGAGGAGAACCCGAGATACGGGGTGAGGAAATGGAGGGGTAATCGGGAAGGTAACGACCGGGAGGATTCGCCGGGGGTCCCAGCTTGGCCCTGGGCGGGCGATCGGCTAACCTGAGCAACCAAAATAGGTGTCAGATATGGCAAAACAGTTGTCAGAGATGGGACGAGTTTTAACCCTTTGTAGGTGCGGTAAGCGGGATGGAATTGCTGGAAGATTTGCGATCGCGAGGCCTCATTCACCAAGCGACTGATGAAGCCGGTTTAGGGCAGTTATTAGCCTCCGGTCAGCAAACGGTGTACATCGGATTCGACCCCACGGCTGATAGCTTGCATGTCGGTTCGTTGATGCAACTGATGATGTTGCGTCGTTTTCAACGTGCCGGGCATCGGCCAATTGCTTTGGTCGGGGGCGCGACGGGGATGATTGGCGACCCCAGTGGCAAGAGCGAAGAGCGTAATTTGTTGTCGCAAGAACAGTTGGAGCAAAACGTTAACGGTGTCGCCAACCAGATGCGACGGTTCCTCGACTTTAGCGGTCCCAACGCGGCCACGCTGCTGAACAATTTGGACTGGATGCAAGGTTTTTCCTACCTGCAATTTCTGCGGGACGTGGGCAAGAATTTTCCCATCGGTTTGATGCTCGGCAAGGAATCGGTGCGCTCCCGCTTGGAAAGCGAGGCCGGCTTGAGCTACACCGAGTTCAGTTACATGTTGCTGCAGGCATATGACTTTGTGCATTTGGCTCGCGAGCATGGCTGTCGGATTCAAGCCGGTGGCAGTGACCAGTGGGGGAACATTACGGCCGGGATTGACCTGGGGCGGCGGATGCTCGGTAGCCAGTTGTTTGGGTTGACGGCGCCGTTGTTGACCACCAGCGATGGTCGCAAGATGGGAAAGACCGAACAGGGGGCAATTTGGCTGTCGGCCGAGCGGACCAGCCCTTACGCTTTCTATCAATACTGGATCAACGTCAGCGACAGCGACGTGATGCGTTGTATTAACTTTCTCACCGAGATTGAGTTGGCGGAACGCGAAGCATTGGCTGCTGAGAGCACCACGAACGCCGCGGCCCGCACCGCTCAGAAACGGCTCGCGCAGTGGATGACCGAGTTGGTCCATGGCGAAGCAGGAGTGGCCACCGCGATGCGCGCCACGGAAATCTTTTTTGGTGGTGAGATTGATCAAATGGAAGATGCTCAGCTGGGTGAGATCTTTGCTGACGTCCCCAGTTCCGTTTTGTCACGCGATCAACTGTCGGGCGACGGCCTGAGCGTCATCGAGGCGCTTTGCAAGGCTGGGTTGACAACCTCCAACGGCGAGGCCCGGCGGACGATCAAGGAAGGGGGCGCGTACGTGAATAACCGGCGAGTTACCGACAACGAACGCCAGCTGACCGCAGCCGATTTGGCTAGCGAATCGATGATCGTGCTCAGGCGGGGCAAAAAGAAATACGCCTTGCTGCGCTTCCAGTGAGACAGCCGCCGGTCGCTCATTTTGCCAGCGGGAAAATACCTTGCCGCGCAAGATAGTCGATCACCTCGGCGGCGTACGCGTCAGGAGATTTTCCCAGCGATCCGTCCAGGTGCAATTGGGGTTCGATAGGTGGTTCATAGGGATCGCTGATGCCGGTAAAGTTTTTGATTTTTCCGGCCCGAGCTTGCTTGTAAAGCCCCTTCGGGTCGCGACGTTCGCATTCCTCCAGCGGCGTGTCCATGAAGACTTCGATGAAATCTCCGGGGCGTCCCGCTGCTTCCAGGCACTGGCGCACGCGGTGGCGATCCCGTCGATAGGGACTGACGAAGGCGGTCAGGGTGATCACGCCGACCGCCGCGAATAACTCGGCAACCGCCCCGATGCGACGGATGTTTTCTTCGCGATCGACTGCGCCAAAGCCCAAGCCGAAACGTTGGGCAAACTCGGCTCCGTGCTCGTCGAGCAAACGATCTGGCCCGGCACACAGGCCGTGGCGAATATTGTCCCCGTCAAGTAAACAGGTGGCCGCTCCGGCGGCATGCAGCAACGCGTCAACCGCATTGGCGACGGTGCTCTTGCCACACCCGCTGAGCCCGGTGAACCATACCACGCAACCTCGTTGTCCGAGATTCGATTCCCGTTGTTCACGGCTGATTTGTTGCTCGTGCCACACGACATGAGGTTTTTCAGAAGCGTTCACGATCTTTCCGAGCAAGGATGGTAAAGAAAAATTTTTGATCACATGTCTTCGTCTGTCAATAAAATAGCAGTTGGGGTGGCCAGCGTCGTGCTCCCCTGTTTAGCTTTTCGTCGTTTCTACGTTCGCCGTCTCCCAGCTCAACAACGGGCTTTATGAGAACTTTAATGGACTGGCTGTTTGGCAGATCGTGGCTGTTGGTTGGCACGCTGTTGATCTGCCAAATCTGTTTGCTGCCGGGCGGCGTGATTGCCTGGGAACCACCGATCACGGCTCTGGCCGTGGCGGAAGATTCCAGCATTTGGGTGGGCTCTCAGGCGGGACTTCGGCGGCTCGCTTGGCCCAGTTTGCAACCCGTCGCTGAGGCTGGCAGCCCCTTTGCTGGCAGTGTCGATGCTGGCAGTGTTGATGCGGATGAGAGTGCGGGGGCGATTTCCGTGTTGCGGGTTTTGCCTGACAGATTGGTGTTGGGAGGTGGGCGACCAGCCGCAGCGGGTTGGCTTGGCCATCATCCGTTGCCTGCTGCGGCGGGAACGTTGTCACCAGGTGGTTGGCAACGTTGGTCGGCCGCGGAGTCTTTGTTGGACACGGTGAGCGATCTTGCTTGGTCACCCCAGGCTGCGGCCTGGGCTGTCGCCTGTTTGGATGGCGAAGCGTTGGTGGCGGGGGCTGAGGGAGAGCGTTTGACTCGCTTTGCTGGACATTCGGCTGGTGTGACGGCAATTGCTTGGGTCGATCAGCAACTGATCGCCAGCGGTGGATTGGATCAAACCATTCGCATTTGGCGCGCCGGGGACGGAGGGCTAGTGCGGACGTTGAACAACCACACGGCAGCCATCACAGCCATCGGGAAACGCCCTGGTCAGGTTGGTTTACCGATGATCGCTTCGGCCGGTTGGGACCGCACGATTCGTTTTTGGCAACCAACGATTGGCCGCTTGGTGCGGTTTCTTAGGTTGCCCGATCAAGCACCGACTTGCCTCTGCTGGAACGACGCCGGTGACCTCTTGTGGGTTGGCACCGACGCTGGGGAAGTGTTGGAAATCGATCCCGATCGAGCCGTGATTGTGCAACGCAAAGCAGTCGCCAACGACTGGATCACGGCACTCGCTTTGGCACCCGATGGCTCGCTGTTGGTAGGTGTCGCCAACGGTCAGGTGCGGCGGGTGACTGAGTGGGCAGAGAATTCGGGGAACTAGAAAATTTAAGATGAATTTCCAGTGACCAAAGCAGGAATTGTTCGTGAACGTCGCTGTTGGCCACGGACATTGTTTTGTTACGGTGAAGTTTGAGCAAACGTGACAGGTAGCTTCTATAATGTACGATGTTTGAATTGCCGTGCAGCCATTCGATGTCGACTTTCGCTTCGTGCGAGATCGCGATGAATAAAGGCAGCGATGAAAATTTAAAAGGTTCGATGCTTGCCCTGTCCGATTTTCCTTCCCGGGGTTTCATCGAGCCCAAACAACCAACGAGGCCGACAGCGTCATGCAAGGCAACGTCCGTTCCATCACCGTGATTCGCGATTTGAACTTCGCGGTTTCCAAATTGACAAATCGTTTGACCGAAATTTCGTTCGACTTGCGAGGCGAAGCCCAACGGGCGATACAGTGGGTCAGCAGCGAGGCGCCTCAGTATTGGCGTTACGAGCAAAAGTTGGCATCCCAACGGTTGAAAGAAACCGAGGATACGCTCGCCTCCATGAAAGCCACGGTGGGAGGACGTGACAAGCCGGTGGCGACTGAGCTCGAGCAGCGAGTGGCCAAGATTCGGCATCGCTTACAGCTTTGTGAAGAAAAATTACAGCTCTGCAAACGCTGGCATACTGAATTGCTTCGTGCGGCTGATCCCCTGCTTGCGGCTGCCTCCGCAGTGCAGCAGCAAGCCGAAACTGAATTACCCATGGCTGCCAACCAACTGGACCGTTTGATCCGCGCACTCGAACAATATGCTGAAGTCGCTCCGGCGAATTCTTCAAATTCAAATTCTCAGAATGCGGAATCCGCTGATCCTCACGAGCCCCCGGCCTGATCATGAAACCACCACGTATCTCCGCGCTGCTGGACTGTGAAAATCGTATGCGACGTGATTGGCAAGCCTTTGCTGATTGCTGGCAGGGAACGGCCGATAGTTGGCGAGATGAGCGACGTCGGCGTTTTGAAGAGGATCATTTGCGCGAATTGCCAGCGGCTCTATCGCGTGCCCAAGCTGAGCTCACTCAATTTCGTGATGCGCTGCAATCTGCGATGCGTGCCTTGGAGGATACGGAGGGTGAGCAATGATCCAGCCGCCAGTGAAAGCCGATAAACGGAGCTTGGGTTTATTGACACCCGCACGCCAACGACTTTGGCTGCGCGGCGTGGCCGCTCGTTGCCAACGCGGCGCGGTGAGCGGTGCCGAAATGCGGTCGCGCCATGAGCTGGAAACACAGCAGCTTGCTGACCAGTTGGCGATTCGTCATGCGGAAACATTGGCCGCCTGTCGCACTGATCGCCAAGTGATGTTGACTCGTTGGGATCAAAGTGATGCCGACCTCATCGGCACTTATGAGTCTGGAACCTTAGCTGCACGGGATCAGAAGAATCGTCAACTGCTGGTCCTCAGGCGTGAAGAGAAAAAGGCAACGGCGGAGGCACAAGAGCATTACGAGGCGGAAAAGAAACGCATTGCCGAACGCTACCAACAGGAAAAACCTAAGCCGGCTGCCTATGAAAAACGCCAACACGCACAGTTAGCCGCGCTCTTAAAAGATTGCCAAGAACCGGTTGCTGCCGCCAAGCAATTAGCGATCGGGCGGCTGGGTGGTGAGGCGCGGCTGGCCGCTGTTTTAAACGCGGGTAACGAGGCCACAGCTACGTCTGTTTCTGCGATTGAGTCCTGGGAAGATTCCGTTCAAAGGCTGCAACGCTTGGCGGGGCAGATCAATCAAGCAACGGCTCAGTTATCGCAGGGGTTGCCGGCCAGAATCGTGGAGTCGTTCTATTTGGTTTTGATTGCGATCGCCGCCGCGCTGTTGTGGGGTCTCGCCATCTATCTTGTTGCTCCGGCCAGCATGGCCCTCTGGATGTTGGGCTCGTTGCCGGTGGCTATTGTCGTTGGTGCTGCGGTGCGGATTGGGTTTGGAGTTCCGTTGCGGAAACAAACGATTGCCCAGTATCCGGCTGTTGATCAATTGGCTGCGGAAGCTCAGCTGGAAGTGGTTGCCGCCAAACAGTGGGTGACGGCAAAGGCCAAGGAGCACGCGCTCCGCCTAAAACGACAGCGTGATACAGCGCTGTCCACGCTGAAAACGACGCACTCGGAAAAGTTGGCCGAGCTGGAGAGCAAATACCGCCAGGAGACGGAGGCGACGATCGCCCAGCACGATGCCGCAATCACTCGCATCGAAGCTGAGTTTCGCGGCCAATATGGTGCGTCCAGTCGTCAGTTATTTGAGGAAGCCGAACAGACTGCCAGTACGTTAGCGAACCGCTTGCAAACCACGCAAGCTGAAATTGCCGCTGCCAAGCAAACGCAGCAAGAATCCCAAGCGGCCGAAGTTGACCGGCTTTGGCAACGCATTGAAGCCGCGCTCAGCCAGGCGATGCAAACGGCCTCGCAAAACGCCGCGCGCATCGAATCGCAATTTCCGGCTTGGTCGGAGTTGCTTGAGCAAGCGCCGAGCGAAGCCACCGATCTGCGTTGGTTGCCGCTGGGCGATCTGCAAGTCGACGAGGCGCTGCGGAGCCGTTTGCATGACCGTGCCAGCCAAGTCCCGGCGAGTTTACCGCTGCTGCTGGCTCGCCCTGCACAAGCGGCCGTGTTGATCGATTGCCCTGGCGAGCAAATGCACGTGGCGGCCGAGATTGTACGCGGTGTCCTCTGGCGAGCTCTCACCGCGGTTGCTCCGGGGCGTGTTCGTTTGACCTTACTCGATCCAGTCGGCCATGGTCAGAACTTTGCCTCGTTGGTGGCGTTGGGAGATCATGACCCACTGTTGATTGGGCATCGCGCTTGGTCTGCCACGCCTCAAATTGCCGCGCGGTTGCAAGAGCTGACTCAACATGTCGAAGATGTGCTGCAGACTTGCCTGCGTGATCGCTATCGGTTCATTGAGGATTTCAATCGCGATGCCGGCGCGCTGGCTGAGCCGTATCGAATTGTCGCCGGCATCGGTTTGCCTGCTGGATTAAACCATGAGAGTTGTGCCGCGCTCCGCGGGTTGATTGAGGGGGGGCGGCGTTGCGGTGTGTTTTTGGTTTTGGTGCGGGACACGTCACAACCTTGGCCGGTCGATCTACCCGCCCTGCCTGAGTCCCATGTTTTGAGATTGCGCATCGACGACCGCGGGCAGCTCCGCCACTTAACGCCTGAGCTCGATTTATTGCCGGTGGTGCCCACTTTGCCGCCACCAAGTTCGGCCGTGGTGAGACTCGCGGAGCAGATTGGCCAAGCGGCTGTTGCGGCGCAGCGCGTGGAGATTCCCCTCGATGAATGCGTCCCGCCGAGTGACTACGATGCGGCCGATTCGGGAGCCGGGTTACAGATTCCGGTGGGGCGTCAAGGCGTCGGTCGATCGCTGCAGATCGAGCTCGGGCGAGGCATGCAGCAACATATTTTAGTCGCTGGAAAGACGGGCTCCGGCAAGAGTACGCTGTTACACGCTTTGATCACCGCGGCCGCTCTCCGTTATTCTCCGCAACAATTGCATTTGTATCTGTTGGACTTTAAGAAGGGTGTGGAGTTCAAGTTGTATGCCGACGAGCGTCTTCCCCACTCGCGAGTGATTGGCATTGAGAGTGAGCGAGAATTTGGGCGCAGCGTGCTGGAGCGTTTGGACGAGGAATTACAGCGACGTGGCGAGGCCTTTCGGGCTAGCGGGGTGCAAGAACTGGCCGAGTATCGCCGACAATCGAGCGAGCCGTTGCCGCGGATTTTATTGGTGGTCGATGAATTTCAGGAGCTGTTCACGCGCGACGATCGGGTAGCCCAGGAATGCACGATGTATCTCGACCGCCTCGTTCGACAGGGCCGTTCCTTCGGCATGCATGTCGTGCTCAGCAGTCAATCCTTATCGGGCGCTCACAGTTTGCCTCGAGCGACTCTGGGGCAAATGGCGATCCGCGTGGCTTTGCAATGCAGCGAATCGGATGCCGCCTTGATCCTTGGCGATGACAACACGGCAGCCCGCTTGTTGAGCCGGCCCGGGGAAGCCATTTACAACGACGCGGGCGGTTTGGTTGAAGGGAATCAGCCTTTTCAGGTAGCTTGGTTGGACGCTCCGCTACATCGCCAAAGGCTGCGCGAAATCGCCGCCCGCCATCCGCACGCTGACCAGCAATTTGGTGCCACGGTGGTGTTCGAGGGTAATCGTCCCGCCCGCTGGAATCCCGCTTTGGCCGCCGCTGCAATCGAGCCGCTATTGGCAAATCCGGTAGGTGGAGTTACCGCGGCCGGTTTGCTTGGTGAAGCGGTGCGGATCGGTCCTCCGGCTCGACTTACTTTGAGCGATGCCACCGGCCGCAATGTGCTCTGCGTAGCCGACCAAGTTTCGGTCGATTGCGTGCTGGCCACCTGGCTCTCTTCCGCGGTCGCCCACGCGCGAAAGCGGTTCGGAGCTTCGCCGCGGATCATCTTGTTTGATGGCAAACGCGCCAGCGAACAAGATTTCTCCTTGGCCACCTGGTTGCCCGCCGCCGGCATCGTCGCGGAAGTGGTGAAGCCTCGCGAAAGCGAAGCCAAGATGGTGGAGTTAGCCGCTCAGCTACAGCCTGAAAGCCGCAGTGAGCAACAACCACCGACTTTGGTTGTGATTAATCCGCTAGAAAGATTTCGCGATTTCCGCCAGGACGATTCCTTCAGTTTTTCGCTCGACGCCAGCGGGCAAACTTCGGCTGCCAACGCCTTGCAGCAGTTGCTCCGCGATGGCCCGCAAGCTGGGCTGCACACGATCATTGATTGCGGGAACGCCGAGACCCTGTCTCGCTGGTTACCACGCACCAGTCAGCACGATTTGGAAATCCGCATTCTGGGACGCACCAGCGCGGCCGATTCAGCACAGCTCATCGATACGCCCGAAGCTGCCGGGTTGTCGCCCGCGACGATGCTCCACTACGATGACAGTGATGGTAGCTTGGAGAAATTTCGCCTCTGCGATATCCCCGCCGCTAGCGATGTGGCTGATTGGTTGGCCGGCTGACGGTTTAACTGTTTGACTCATTCAATGTTTAACGACAGATGTGTTCCGGCAACGCTGCGTGAATTACAAACCGACCAGTTCGAGCAGACGCAGAGCATTGGTGGTCGGTGTCACCCCTTCTCGCATTTTGTAATCGAACGTCATCGATTCGGTACCATCGGCGGTGACTTCGATCGTCTCGCGGAAGTGAACGACGTGGGCTCGCGGTTCCAAGTCAGGGTCCGAAGCTAACTCCAGGTCATGCGTGCTAATCGCGCCGATTGCATCGGAATTCATTAGATGTCTGAGCACTTGCACAACCGCGATTGCTCGTTCGCGACTGTTGGTTCCCTGGAGGATTTCATCGAGCAGATAGAGGCACATTCGATCGGCTCGTGCGCTGACCTCGCGAGCTTGCGTGACCACGTCCCGCAAACGATGCAACTCGGCCATGTAGAACGACACGCCCTCTTTGACGCTGTCGCGGACGCGGATGCTGGTCGATAACTCGACCGGTGGCAAACTGAATTGACGGGCGCAAACTGGCCCGCCGGCACCTGCCAATACCACGTTCAAACCAATCGACCGCAGCAGCGTGCTTTTTCCTGACATGTTGGAACCGGTGACCAGCAGCAGCGACCCGGTGGGGCCAATGGTCACGCTGTTGGCGACCCGTTGGCCATCCCTTAATAGCGGGTGGGCTAAATCCTCACACTTCACCGCGGCCGACTTGCCAGCCGCGGTCCAAGTCGGCACGATCCAGTCGGGATAATCATCATACAACGCGGCCAACGATTGCAGCGCTTCGAGTTCTCCCAAAGCGGCAAACCAATCGACCGTGCGGGCACCATGGGCGGCTTGCCAGCGTTCCAGGCGAGCCAACAAATAAACGTCCCACATCAAAACCAATTGCAAGGCGGTAAAGAAGAGATAGCCGACTCCACCGCGACGCATCACCACCCAGTGCGCGAGCTTGGCCAATTGCCGCATGCCGCTGGTCGCCCCGCTTTGAGGATCGCCGAGCCTGGCTTTCACTTCACCAATCATGGCGGGATCGGCAGGTAAGGCTTGACCACAAGCAAACATCTCGGCGTAACTGTCGATGTCGCCGCGGCGATTCACGGCTCGCGCGAAGATTCCGTGGATCGGACCGCTGGACCAAACCGTCAGGATCAGATTGATCAAGATCGGCAGGCCGGCCCACAGTAACCCACGACCCACGTCAAACGTGCTGCCCGCCGCGGCGGCTCCGTCGTCGGCTGGATTCGGGCCGCTGAAAGCGGTTGAGGTCAGGCCACCGATGAGGAACAAAGCCAAGATGGCAAACGGGGAGATCCAAGCCCAGACCAGCAGCCAGCGGCGATCGCTGAGCCAGCCCGGACCGCTGGCCCAATCGCAAAAGGCATCGGGTTCGGCCGCCGAAGTGGAGGCTTGTCGCGCGCGCTCGTAGAATTTCAAGCGGCTCTCGCGATCGGCGACCAGGGCTTTCGCCGCAGCCGATCTAGCCGTGCCGGCTGATTCGATCGCCGGGTCGGTCAGCCACCGCGAAAGTGTTCGCAAACCGGGGCCGGTATAGGCCATTGAGACTAACTGCATCAAAGAGCCTTCGCCGAATAAATCCAAGTCATCGGCGAGGGCAATTTCATTTTCCGTGGCCGCCCCTCCTCGCGTCCAAGCGGGACGCCAGACGGGTAGACGTGACCAATTGCGTTCCCGGCGAGCCTGCAAACGTCGCAGTACGTTGCGGCGATTACGCAACATTTCAATCTGTTCGCGGCGTCCCTCATGGATCGTGACGACGGCAAAGAAACCTAGCAACACCAACCATCCGCCCCACCACAGCAAGCGGGCGCCACTGGGCGCCGATTCGCCGCCTGACCATCCCAGGGCCAGCAACAACACGCCCAGAAAAAATAGCCCAGCGCGGGCTACGTTCATGCCTCGGTCACCCGCGCGCAAGGCATTCCGCTGTTGCTCTACCGCGGCGATCTCACTCGCATACCACTGACTCGTCGATTCCACCAATGTGCTCCAATCTCAAATGCTGCTAACCCTGCGGATCGCTCGCCATAAACGTCAATCTCAACCGCCCAGTGTGCTGCTTTTAGCTGGATCAGGCTAGGCCGCTTCGACGCGAATCCGCTCGGCCGATTTTCGCTGGTTAGCGGGAATCCCCAGCACTTTCACCGCTACCCGATCTTCCAAATTGGGACGGAAAATCGTCAGTAACATCAGCGGCACGAACCAGCCGATAAACAAGCCGCCACCGAAACCATGCCAGAATTGGGCGGCAACCATGAGGGCGGCGGAACAACTAATCAAGGTCCCTAGATTTTTCTGCCTCGGCCAGACAGCGTAAAAACCAGAAATTAAAGCGAATCCGACCAACACCGGGAACCGCCAGATCGGCTGCCAACCCAATCCCCAGACGCCTTCTAAATTCTCCTGCAACGGCAGCCACAGTCCGTACATCTGAATCAACCGCTCAAAAAATTTGTCGCTGCCACCCAAGCTGAGGAGTACGGTCAGCACCAAAATTGTACCGAATACGCCACCGGTGAATCTTCCCAGCCCACGCTGACGATAGAACCCCAGCCACAGCGGCAACAAGAATGCTGGGTAATAAACCAGCCCGGCAGCCAAGCCCAAGCAAATCCCAGCTAATAACGGACGGCGATACAGCAGCACGGCCCAAACCAACAGCGCAGCCGGCAGCACGTGGTCAACTCGCCCTGTCATTTGTGCCGTGTAGGGCAACATCAAATACAATGTGGCGCAGCCTGCGCCCGCTTTGAAGTTACCGAAGTGTAGATGCGCGACCAATGTGATGCCGACGACGACCGCCAAGTGAGCCAAGATCGCCAAAGTGCGTGCCAAGGCGGCATAGGCAACTTGAGGTGGCGCGGCGACCGTTGCACTTTGAGCGGCGGCCAACTCGTTGGCTTGCGGTTCCAGCCGACTGCTAACTTGATCTCCGTCCGGAATTGTGGGAATGGCGGGCAGCATATTGAGGACGGGATAGCCGGGTCCTAATTGGGGGCCCTGCTCGCGTTGTAACTGAGGAGTACTGTTGATGACGTTGGCCATCAAGAAAATCAACATCGAAACCCCAATGAAGGCCAAGCCACCGGTCGTCAAGTTGGGGTCGAGCAGGGGGCGGCGAACCATCAACGGGTCAATGAATAGCCGCACCAAAATCACAAACTCTACGACCAACAACCACAAGAAGCCGCGCAGTTCCAAGCGGCTCGCCGCCCGTGCTGCTTCGCTGATTTGTTCGGCCAAGACTTCGGTCTCGCGGAGTCCGGCAGCCTCCGCAGTGTCACCCGTTTGCTGCACGGCGGTCAAAGTCTCAACACCCAGCCCCCCGTTGCCTGCCAATAAATTCTCAGCCGCACCGGCTGTTGCGTCGGTATTCGCGTTAGCAGGGAAGTTGTCGGGTGTGTTAGCTGTGAGCTGAGCTGCGGAAAGTGGCTGGGCGGTGGCGGCAACCAGCGGGCTTTCGCCAGCCATAGCAGCCTCGAAATCCAACCGCTGCTTGCGCCCCTCGTGGACCATCAAAATCCCCGGCGCCAGCAAGATCAGCAGTAAAATATCGAGATTGCGGATGCTCCAAAAGCGATGAAAGACGAAGTACAGACCGATCGTCAGGAACGACGAGAAGTAAACCCACGTCGCTGGCTCAGGCCGCTGGTAGTAGAGAAGGAATTGACTCATCCGCCCGCAGCCTGACCGGACCCACTGCCCGACGAGGAAATGAATGGTTGCGCATCGCTATTGCTCATCATCTTCATGATACAATACGCCAACTTACCCCATTTACGGAAGCATGTGTGGGTCCAACCGGTAACAAAAACCAAGCAAGTTATTGAAGCTAACTCCCCAAGCGACTTTATCCAGCCCACAAGCTTACACCAGCTCGCAAGTTATTCTCCCAGAGGACGTTCAACCCCAGTGGACATCGGATTATAGCAAATCCGGAATTCACTTGCCCCCCCTCTTCAGCTTCTAGAAATTTAACTAACGGGACGCTCGCATGTCATCGATCACCGGTTCGCAACCGCTCCTCGCCGATCTTCTTCTGAATTCTCGCACTTTGGTTCAAAAAGTGGTTCTGGCTGTGCCTTTCATGTTTCTTGTCGGCGGCGAAATTCAAGCTCAGGAGACAACCGCTAACGGTAAATCTGAGCCTGCCTTTATTTCCGTTTGGCCAGCGACTCCGCCTGGTGACGAGCAGTTGGAGCTTGCCGCGGAGGTCGATACGAGCGGCCCCCAAGCCAGAAAGGTTGCTGGAGAAAGTGTGATTCGCTTGGGGAATGTTAGTCAGCCGACGCTGGAGGTTTTCCTGCCCGCCGAGGGCATGGCTAACGGAAGTTCAGTAGTCATTTGTCCCGGTGGAGGTCATCAGATATTGGCTTACGACCTGGAAGGCACTGAAGTGGCTCAGTGGCTGCAAGGGCTCGGCGTCACCGCGTTTGTATTGAAATATCGAGTTCCCGCTCGAGCCGGAAAACCTCGTTGGTTGGCTGCTGTTCAGGATGCGCAGCGAGCGGTCAGTCTAGTGCGCAACCGCGCCGCGGAGTGGCAGCTTGATCCGCAAAAAATTGGCATCCTTGGTTTTTCCGCCGGCGGCCAAACGGCCGCGCTAACCGCGCTTGCGCAGTCTCGCCATTACCAGCCGCTCGATGAAATCGATCAAACACCATGGCGTCCTGATTTTGCCATCCTCGTTTATCCTGCCTACCTGGTTTCCAAAGAGTCCCCCACGCAGCTTGTTCCCGAGGCCACGGTTACAGCAGCCTCACCCCCGATGTTTCTCGTTCATGCTTGGGACGATCCGGTGACGCCGCAAAGCAGCCTGCAGTTGGCCGCAGCGCTTAAGCAGCAAGCAGTCGAAGTCGAGCTGCACCTCTTTGCGCAAGGTGGCCATGGTTACGGGCTGCGGCCCACCGAGGCACCCGTTACCACCTGGCCAAATATTTGCGAACCGTGGCTCAAAGCTGTTACCAACAGAAAGTAGTGGAATAAGCTTCTAGACTGTATCGCCACCAAGTGGAATGGGCTTCCAGCCTGTATCTTCGCCAGCAAGTGGAGTAGGCTTCCAGCCTGTATCTTCTTGCAAAAAAGCAACTTATCAACAACTGAAGTCATCCACACGGATGACTCGGCCGGCATAAAGTCAACCGCAGCACTAAGAATTTCCGGTCAAACCTACACGACCACGATTTCCTAGAATGCCGAGGGGCAGGTGAATGGATATACTTATCCCGAGGCCAACTCTATCAGCTGTTTCACGCGAGCAGCACGATCGATAATTATACTTACGATGACGGGGCCCGCTTTCCGGCGGTAGCTGCGAATTCTCAGCCACTAAAACGCTTTACTATTACGGCGACCAATGGGATCCGCATGACAGCACTAACTGATAATACCAGGGCAATCACTTGCCTTGCTCGAGTTAAGGTATCATTGTGCAGGTCAATGCGCAGCCCCGGATGCTTGCGCAGAACTCGCTGCAACATCGTCTTCAAATGTGTGTAAACGCGGAGACATTCTTCGTTATATAAGGGATCCAGATTCAGTTTTCTGGCGATGGGTTGAGCGAAACCGTGATGGATTTATTGACCAATCTATCTGACGAGGAATAAGACTGGGGGGGTTACCGTCCTCGATACAGGCTTTTCGACCCAAGCTGCCAGTATATATTTTTGCCACTAAATGCATTAGATCGTAAATTACGCAAAGATTATTGGGGGTGGCGTTCCAAGGTCCGGATGAGTGCATTTTATGTGAGATAACTACTGTGTTTAGGGTTTCTAATAAAGACTCGGAGTCGTAGCCTGCAGTGACCCGCAGTTGGCGAATGGGTTGCCTCAACTGAGGCTGGATTCACGTTTTGGCCCCGCGACTCTATGACCGCCCGGTCCTGAGGGAATTGGAGTTTTCGGCCTGGTGGGATCGACAAGGGGCCACAAAATGCCACGGATTCGTACTTTCAAACCCGAGAGGTATACCGTCAAACCCAAACATTAAAGGGTAGTAGAGTGACTTGACGCCAACAACCTTCGATGTTTCCAGGATGCGAAAGACCTTCCATCCTTAATTGATACTAACTGGTTGTTTGATCGAAGTGAGCGACGTTTTAGTTGGTGGCGTCTGCCACTGGTATTATAGTAGCCGTGCGGTGGCCACCCGCGTCAATGAAAATTGGTTCACGATTTCTTGTCTTCCGGCACCGAATCGGAATGGGCAGGCATCGGAATAGACGGATTGCCTTCTTCGCTTGGTACTCGCTATGACGAATGCCGCAGAGACAATGGGCTTGCTTGCCCTCATGCTTCTTCATGAATCACGACGCAAATTGCGGCAGGCCGCCGACGGTGACATCGTGCTATTGGAGGACAAGGATCGGAGCCGTTGTCGGGCGAATGAACGGGCGAACGAGTGGAGCCGAATTTTTTCCTAAAGTCTTTCTCGCGTCTGTCGCTTTAGCCCCAAGTCGTTCGGCTATTCAACAATCAGTAGCGGGCACTGTCACGGGTTCCCCACTGCGGTACGCTTGACCTCGACCACTGAGAGCAAGCGTGTCGATGATACAACCTTCATAGGTCAATCTGAAATGGAAGCAGCAAACGTAATTCATGAAGCTTTTCCGTACCTGCGAGTCCGAAATGCAAAGCCCGCAATCGAGTTCTACAAACTAGCGTTTGGTGCGATAGAAGATTTTCGGTTGTCAGAGCCAACGGGTCGAGTCGGGCATGCCGAACTCAAATTTGGAACTCATACGATCATGCTCTCCGATGAATACCCCGAAGATGGAATTCATGGCCCGGAACCAGGTCGATCCTCGGGATCCGCGATTCACTTGCATGTCGATGACGTGGATGCCATGACGAACCAAGCAGTTTCTGCGGGAGCAAAATTAACCATGGAACCCGCCGATCAATTTCACGGCGAACGATCCTCAAAGGTCACCGACCCATTCGGGCATGAATGGTATTTGGGATCAAGGATCGAAAACGTTTCACGAGAAGAAATGCAGCGAAGATTCGCTGCGATGTTTGAAAATGCCTGACTCAATCAAAGGAGCTCATTAAGTGCGATGCAATTCTGTCGGCTGGTTTGAACTATATGTCGAGGACATGGACAGAGCGACCCGGTTTTATGAAACGGTGCTCGGTACCAAACTCGAAAAGCCTGGCCCACCCATGGACAATCTGCAGATGATGGCATTCCCGATGTCCATGGAGTCAACGGGCGATGCTGACGCTTTAAGCAAAATGGACCGAGTGAAGCCAGGCGGGGTTGGAACGCTGTTTTTCTTTAGCTTGGAAGACTGCGCTATCGAAGCCTCGCGAATCGAAGATGCGGGCGGAAGGATTCAGATGCCAAAATCATCGATTGCCCAGTGTGGATTCATCGCATTAGGAATCGCTAATTCGTCGATCAGGATTTTGATCGAACGAGCGACACCTGGTTCATGTCGAATCAGCCTCTAACTTTGTAGCTTCATCATCATTTGATGTGACGATAGTGGTGGCACCCTTATTGCTTAGGCGATCTCTGATTCCGCTGGCGGGAGGCCAAAGCTAGTGGTGTAGGCATGGATGTGAGACGGGTGTTTGCCTTGCGTCGGTGTGCAGTCAGGCTGGTTTGTTGCCTTTGGCAGCGAAAGTTCCTTCGGCGGGCGATTGCCAAATTCTAGCAACGAAATTTCAGCACGTGCCGCAACGTTTTGCCTTGTGCTAATCCTCCTTTTCCTGCCAGCTACCCAAATTGCCAATGCTTGCAGTCGAGCTGTCTACTTCGGAAAAGCAGGCCAGACGGTAACAGGTCGAACCATGGACTGGCAGGAAGATATGCAGACGAACCTTTGGGTTTTTCCGCGTGGCATGCAGCGGGACGGAGGCATGTGGGAACAAGGGTTTAGTCGCCAATCTTCTGTTTTTGGTCGAGAGCGAATACCCGGATCCCCATGAGGATCCGCGGCTGAGAATGTCCATCGCAGCCTGGACCCAGTACGTGCTGGACAGTTTTGTCACCTTTGAAGAAGCCGTCGCGGAAATGCGCAAAGAACCGTTCTGTACCGTCGCCGCCGTCGACCGTTTTGCGAGAGCAAGCTTTTATATCAACGCGAGCGCGCAATCAGCCAACCCGTGAGGGGCGACCGCGGCGGTCTTCAGACGTGATGCGAAACGTGAGCGTGCCGCGAGGCATCAGCACCCCGAATCAGCCTAATATTACCTCGACGATTTGGCGCACCGATTCGGACCAGAAGAACCTGGTTTACTTTTTGTGTAGACACAGCCAGCCCGAGTCTTGTTTAGGTTGAGATAAAAGAGTTAAACTTTGATGGGGACTCAGTTGTCCGCAAGCTACAACTCTACGGAAATCCTACTCTAAGAGGCAATCAGACTGACAACTTTCAAGCATCTGAACCGTTTGTTTTCTTGGCACCGGAGTAATAGCATATGGCCTCCATCGGCTCAACTTCAAGTTCCGCTTCGACCTCAGGGAGAACTTCAACCCGGGCGACTGAACAAATTCGCGAACTGCACCGGACCAACAGAAGATTCATGGGAATCGCAGTGATCGCATGCTTGCTGGTTGTCGCCGGGATGGTCATGCTGTCGCCGATCAATGCAGCGAATCCGGCAGAGCATTTCACCCTGAAAGTTGGCGAACTCGAACGAGAGTTTTTGATTTACGTCCCCGAAACGCTAAAACCGGGCGTCGCACCGCCGTTGGTTTTTGTCTTTCATGGTGGCAATAGTACCGCCCAGGGCGTTATGAAACTGTCACAGTTCAACCTTGTTGCGGACCGGGAGGGAGCGGTCGTGGTCTATCCACAGGGTGTTGGTGGCAATTGGAATGACGGAAGAATCAACATGGTCGCCCAAGCTTTTCGAGAAAAGGTAGACGACCTTGCGTTCTTCGATCGATTACTTGCCGAAGTTTCTCGCAAACATATGGTCGACTCAAAACGCATCTATCTTACTGGAATCTCAAACGGTGGTATCTTTGCCCATTGTGTTGCTGCGAGTCGATCGAAAAAAGTCGCGGCGATTGCGTCTGTAGTTGGCGGCATGGCCGACTCGGTCGCTTTAAACTTTGAACCCACAGACGCAGTATCCGTTCTGATCATTCAAGGTACCGAAGATCCTCTGATGCCCTACGAAGGCGGAAAGGTTGCCGGAGATGCTAGAAAAGATCGGGGCAGTATTGTCGCTACCGACAAAACTGCGGCTCTTTGGGTAGCCGCCAATCAATGTGACAACGTCCCCCGGAGAACGCCACTAAGGGACAGAGACCCAACTGATGGTTGCCTTACCGAAACGATCACTTGGCATGGCGGGAAAAACAAGAGTCTCGTGGCGTTGTATCGCGTCGAAGGGGGAGGGCACACGTGGCCCAGCGGTGCTCAGTATCTTCCCAAATTTATCGTCGGCAAAGTAACGCGTGATTTCGACAGCCAGACGATCTGGCAATTCTTCGAGTCGAACCCGAAACGCTAGTTAGCGTTCTGATTTTGGAACGATATGCGGCAACAGAAAACATCCACTAGACGTCGAAAAGAAGGACGCTCTGTTTGAAAGCAACGTTGTGGACGTGCTACCAAGCGAGCTGACTCATCAACTTGCTCCAGATGATCGCGGCCTTGCGAAAGTGACTTAGGGTCAACATGGCGCCGTATCGCTTTAGCCAATTCGACGTTGCCGCGGGTCGATGCCAAAGCGTGATTTGGTCACGGTTTTGGTCGGGGTTTTTGGTCGGATGGATTTGGCGCAGCCAACATCCCTTAGCTTCATTTCAGGCCCAGAGGTTGGCTGCGGTGCCAGGCAGTCTGCGACCGCTTCGCGGTCGGTCGCTTGGAAATGCTTGGGCTCGCAATGGGCTGTCAAAGACACGTGTTGCCTGATCCCGAAGGGATCTTAGGCGGTAGCCGGTGGTAAGCGCAACGCCCCCACAGGAACGCTTTTTCTTGCGTTCGTTCCTTAAGCTTAAATTTAGGCCTTGTAACGGTTATAGAAATGTTAAGATTGAGGGGCTGTTAGGTTTTAACGGCTAGCGGAAATATTCAATGCCAGGATCTCGGTATGTGCTGGTTGGCTGCATTCTTTGGCGGGGGTTCATTCTCCCTAGAGAGGGTCAGGCGATTTGGCATAACCGCTGGCCAAGGTCTTTCCTCTGGATTTGATCCTCCTGCCTCCGCACCCATTGCATCATCATGAAGTTGTTATCTAAGCCTTCTCGTCAACGCTATTATCGACGACCAATCCGTCGGCTTCGCACCGAACGTCTCGAGCAACGCCAACTGCTCGCCGTGGCTGTGGTCGAAACCGTTTTTCGTGACGAAGAGTTTTCCATCTCGGGGGTCTTTAACTACGCGCTGACCGATAGCGACGGTTATCGTGATTCGATTCCGAGTGGAAATTTTGCCAGCACCGCTGGTCACATCCAGTGGACCAGTCCGATTGACGGCAATGGTTTTTTTGAAGGTTCCGCAACTGGCGATGGGAACGATTCGTTTTTAGCAGGTGGTCAACGACGCGCCTGCTCGAGCTACGGTATCGATGATCGTGGCAAGATTAACCTTACCGTTAATGCCTTGGATCAGACGCTAAGAATTGAAGACAATGAACTTTATTCGACGGTCTACACTTATTACGTCGACCACACCGATGGCAATTGTCCAGCTCCCGATCCACCCTGGTCTCGTTTTTTCGGGGGTGTCACTAATCTTTATGTCGGCACGTTTGATCCAGCAACCGCGTTAGCCACGATTGAGTATGAAGACGACAGTCCCAACCTTTCGATTTCCACGCAACCCGCGCAAGTCGTCTGGGAAGAGAATGGCCAATCCGATCTCGCTTTAACCGTTCGGCCGATACCACCTGACTATGAAGTGCCAGAAGGCTGGGTTGTGTTGCCGCAAGAATCCGAGCCGCCGACCGAGATTGATTTTATTGATTTGTCGTTGGACTTAGAAATAACGGTGGATGTCACTGGTAAACCGTTGCCCATTGTCGGCGATGTGGAACAACCCTCCGCTGAGATAAAATTGTATTGGACTCAAGCCGCGAATGATGCTCAGCGCGAAGAGTTGACCGTTAGTTCACCTGACGCACCATTGGGAGTCCATTGGAATAGCGATATGACGACGGCTGTGATCAGCGATTTTCCAGAACCACCTTCGTGGGCCAACTATGTAAAGGTGGAGGTGGAAGGTGTCGCCAATGAACAAGACAGTGGCAACAATTCCGTCTATTTGCGAATCGAAGAGTTCGAAGCGGAAAACTCGATCTCCGACGTGGAGTTAACTGAGGATCAAGTCTTGCAAGGACTCGGCTCCAGTATCCTCAGCCTTGGTGATTCGCTAGATGATGATATTCGTGTCTATGCGTACAACCCAAAGTCGCGCGTGGGTGCGGATGTTTCCGTCGCTGATGATCGAGGTGGGTTTGTTTATGATCCACGGTTTGCCGAAGAAACCCAGTCTTTGATTCCCGCCGATGACCTCGTCGACGGAATGGATTTCATCGCAATTAAATATCAAACCTTGTATTCGGCGGCCGTCCACTTGGTGCCTTTGCAAGGTCTCAATGACGATCCGGTCGCGACGCCCGATTTTTATGAAACCACCAGCGATATAGCATTAGCCGTGTCCCCGCAAACAAATGATTCCGACATCGATCGCGATGACTTTGTGACATTACACGCTGTGGAGCCAACCAGCGCCCTCGGGGCAACGCTTTCGCTCGATGTGGCTGCGGGGCAGATTACCTACGATCCAGCCAGCGCCGAAGTCTTGCAATCGCTGGCCGCAGACGAGCAACGAGTCGATTCATTTAGCTACCAAATCATTGATAGTTACGGTGCCATCACCAGCGGTCAAGTGGAAGTCACCGTGACGGGAGTCGATGCTCCGGATGTGCCCGTGCTGGTGACCATTGGCAGGCAGTTTACCGTGTTCGATGTGGCCACCGATCCGATCGCACTCGAGCTCAGCCATCCCACCGCTCCACTCGATACGATTACCCTCTCAGCACTTTCCTCCCGCCCCGATCTGGTCGCGCCCGAGCAGATCACCTTTGCGGGCGAAGGAGCCAATCGTACTCTGGTGGCTACACCTGCCGCTGGGTTAACCGGTGTCACTCAAATCACCGTGACGGCCACCGACGCCGCCGGGGGCACTGGCACGATGCGGTTTGAATTGATCGTGGGGACACCGCAGGATCAGGATCTCGACGGTGTCTCCGATGCGGTCGAGATGTCGAGCCCCAATGATGGTGACTTCAACGCAGATGGCGTTCCCGACTGGTTACAGCCCAACGTGGCGAGTCTGTTTCTCTCAGTAACCGGAACGTACGTTGGCCTCATGGCTGACCAGGCGGTCCACTTTGAAGCGTTCAGCTCCCATGCCGACGCGCCGGCTGGCGGAGTCTCTGGACAAGCTGACTTTCCTCTGGGATCACTGCGGTATGTGATCAACATGAACGCGAGTCAGGTGCAAAACACTGAGTCCAAAGTTGATCTTACGCTGTGGTCGGATTATCAAGAAAATCCGCTCAACGCGGCTTTCTTCGCCGACCCTAGCGTGAATCCGCCCACTTGGCATCGCTGGGCCGATAGTGGGGGCGACGGTGCCCGCATCTATCACGATCGCATCTCGATTTCGCTCAGCGACAACGGGCGGGCCGACGCGAATCCCAATAGTGAAATTGTCCAAGCTGTCGTTGCTCCCGCTAGCCTGCTGAATCCGTGGCACAACGCGGCAGTCCCCTATGATGTCAACGGGGATGGTAGAGTTCGTCCCATTGACGCGCTGATCGTCATCAATGATCTCAATCGTCGCGGTACGCGAGATGTTTCAAATGCTTTATCCCCAGAGGATGAGCTCCCCGGTTTCCTGGACGTTTCCGGGGACCTGCGTCTCGCCCCGATCGACGCATTGATCATTGTCAATTTCCTCAATCGTCAAGGAAATGATGGCCCCGCGGCGGGTGAGGGAGAAGGCGGATTGGCCGATGATTGGGGGCTCGCAAACGAAGTTTGGCAAGGCCCGACTGACGACTTGATGGCAGGGCAGCCTGATTGGTGGCTGCATGCTTTGGCGACCTCGGAAGACGAACAGCGTTTGCTGCGCTGCGCTCCTTAAGATCGATCATCAACCCAGTAGACGCAAAATCGTGCGGCGATTAGCATCGCCGCACGATATTGATGGTTGTCCGCTAAACGTCAGCGGCAGCTGGGCACTCAAAGCCATCTCGGTACTCGCGTCCGAGCATCGCGTTGGCTTCGGGAGCGTTTGTGAAGACCTCTTTGGTTGGATCGAAGGCTAATTGCACGCCGAGTGAAATCGGGTACTTGTCCAACTCAACTCCGTTGTCTTCCAGGTGTTGCACAGTCCGATTTAACGTCGCCTCGTTGTCGTCCAAGCTCTTGACTTTCGCCAATTCGGTACGCAATTCAGAGACTGAGACTCTGTTGTTTTGCCCCATGTAGTAGGAAATATTACCCAAATGGCTAATGCCGGCGGAGAGGTGGCCCTCCCATGCCGAGCTGTGCAGACTGCTCGCGTCACGGCTCATGCAGGCATCAATAAAGTTGCCAAAGTGATCACCACCGCCGCTGAATTGTTTGACCACGTTCATATCTTTATCGAGCGCCACGCAGTTAGTGTAGCTGCGTTGCACCAGATAACCGTCGGAGCCGTAGAAAATGACTCCGACCTTGTTGCCGCTGGTGCTGCCAAACAGTTTGTTGATTTCCTCGTCGGCCGAATTGTCGACCCCCAGTCCTCGCGTTTCAAAGACAATGCATTTGTCTCCGTAATCATATAGCGAAACTTCCGTGTTGCCCGTGTCACCCGCATCGACGTAGGCAGGGTCTTTGCGTTCCGCTTGATAACCTAAGCGACCGCCGTAAGTGATGATGTTTTGCGGGTGCGAATCGATCCCCAAGCCCCAGCGGGCAATGTCGGTTTGGTGGGGGCCTTGGTTCCCCAAGTCACCGTTGCCGTACAATCGCTGCCAGTGCCAGTCATAGTGAAATCGCTGACGCGTGTTCTTGGGATCAGTGTAGACAGCCGGCCCCGACCAGAGATTGAAATCGACGGCGGTCGGAATCGGGTAATCGCCCAAGGCGCCAATCGATTTGCGTCGTTTGTAGCACAGTCCGCGAGCGAATTTGACTTCGCCAATGCCGCCGGCGTGCAGAAATTCCATCGCCTCACGGACCGCTTTGGTCGATCGGCACTGGGTACCAACCTGGCACATCCGCTCATACTTTTGCGCCGCGGCGACCAAGGCGGAGCCTTCGACAATGTTGTGGCAGATGGGCTTTTCAATGTATGCGTCTTTGCCTGCTTGCATTGCCCAAACGCCACACAGCGCGTGCCAGTGGTTGGGTGTTGCCGTACTGATCGCGTCTACGGTTTTGTCCTCAAAAATGCGTCGCATGTCGGTTTCGATGCGAGGGCGCTTGCCCTGCTTTTCGGCAATCTTGTCAGCCGTTCGGCTCGCGTGTTCCTCGTCGGCGTCAACTACTGCCACAATCTGCGTGCGGGCGTCTGATAAAAACGCTCCCACGTGCGACTGGCCTCTCCCGCCGGTACCGATCACGGCGACATTCAAGATTTCATTTGGCGACTGGGCGCGAAGACGCGGCGCGCTGCCCAGCGCGACTGCCGCACCTGCCATGGACGTGCCGATGAACTGACGGCGGGATTGACGAATCATCATCAATTGCTCCTGTGGAGAAATTTGGGAGGTGGGAAAGCGAAGACTACTGGAGTAGATACAGACATCACCGCGGGCCGAAGTCTAAAATTGTAGCCGCTAATTCGGCCACCTGCACCCTCGTAATTTCCACCAGCCCGCATGGTACACGCTCCTAGCTAATTGGAGGGGAGTGCGGTATTGCCCCCTTTTCTTGGTGAAATTTCCTGCCACGATTGTCCCAGGTGAGGGGATGGTGCCCCAGCGTGCGGGTTATCAAGGATGGGTTGGTCAAATTTGCTACTCTGCTGCGGCCGCTTGAAATGTCGGAATCAAATCCTGTCAAACGCAAAGCCAGTTCGTCGTCGCTGGTGAAGGACCCCCGCCAGCGATTTCGACTGATTTTGGAGCCAATGCGGTTAGCCGATCAATTCACCGCCGACACGATCTATGAAGGCTGTGAAGGGGTTACCAAGCAGGCCGTGCATGGAGTAATCCGACAACTTCGCAGCGAAGGCTGGTTGGTAGAGCAGTTTCAGATCGGTCCTGATGAGCGAGAGGTCAAGTTGCTCCGCTGGAATAATTCTCCGGATCGTTTTCCGCTCGAAGCGTGGATTGACAATCAGATCTGCGGGACACAAATCACCGCTTCGCCGGTGGAGGAGCGTCCCCGCGAGCGTCTTCATCGCTTGGGGCCCCAACAATTGCGAACTGCCGAATTATTGGCGATCCTGATTCGCACCGGGCGGAAGGGCGAGTCGGCGTTGCAGGCCGGTGATCGTTTGGCAAACCGCTTTGCCGAATCGCTCGATAAACTACCGACCGCCAGCCAAAGTGAACTGAAAGAGATCAGCATGGCGGTCTCCGAGCCCGCTTATTGCCAGATCATGGCCGGAGTCGAATTGGGGCGGCGAGTGGCTCGGGAGATTCAGCGACGGGGTGAAGATCGCATTCGGATTGTTAGCGCCGACACGGCGGTTGAATATTGTCGCCAATTGTTTTTGCGACTGGCGATCGACAGCCGGCAGGAAGAGTTTCACATCGTTACGCTGGATACCAAATACCAACCGATCGCCAACCACCGGATTACCGTCGGCACGTTGGATGCCAGCTTGGTGCATCCTCGCGAGGTTTTTCGCCCGGCAATCCGTGACGCGGCCGCCGCTGTGCTGCTGGTTCACAATCATCCTTCCGGCGATCCCACGCCCAGTTCGGAAGATCGTCAAGTCACTCGGCAATTGGAGTCGGCGGGAAAGATCGTGGGCATCACGGTGCTCGACCACGTGATTGTCGCCGATGAAACCGGGCTCAGTCTCAAGCAGTGGGAAAATGACCATTAAGGACTGAGCGACGGAAGGTTATCCGCGTCGTGCTAGCCAATTGTTTGCGTATCAATTGGCAGCGCGCTCGCTCAGTTTGCAACCGCAATGGGAATCGCTTGCACGCTTGCGACGAACCGTGACTACCGCGAGCGAGTACGAGTATGCCCAACACGACCCCCACGAGTGATTGTGATGCTTCGAATGACCGAGCAACGTAGTTGATCGAAAGGCGATGCTAAGAACTTTACTTGCGGAAGCTTGCTTCCCAGCCGACGGGCTGGGTCCAAGCTTGCTTTTTTTGATCCGAGAACGATGGATCAACGGCGGCAGCCGAGGAGGTGACGACGGCTCGCACGTAAAGTTCTTCGCCTGTTAACTGATAGGTGCCGCTGGTTCCCTGTTGGGTTTTCAAGACCTTGCCAATTAATTCGCGGTCGGGTGTTTCTGGGGTGGGCTGTTGCAGCGAGCCGATGAACTGAATCGTATAAGTTTCACCTTCGACGACGTCCACTTCGACTCGTAAGCGCTTGGCCGCTTCGTCGTACTGGGTATCGAGTAAAGTCACGCCGCTGCTGCTATAAAAATCACCCCGCTTAATCGCGCGAATCAAATGTTCGGGAGTTAAGAATCGTGACCGTACCATTACCCAGCCACGCCCTGGGCGACTGCCTCCCTTACCGTGATAGTGGTGCGTGTCGTCGGTGGCGATGCCGAACAAAGGCTCGACGTTCAGCACTGTCAAACGTAGCGAGTTCGCCAGGTCCCAAAAGTCTTCGACTGAAGGACGCGTCTTATCGCCCAAATGATTGACTCCGGGGTGACCATTATAAACTTCAAAAAAACGTTCTTCAGTGACTAGGGCAAGATCCTCCGGACGCACGGCCCAACCAAAGTTAGGATGATTGAGATGTAATAAAATCTCCCGTCCCAACCGCTTGGCCTGTTCGTCGACGGCGCGAAAATTATTGGCGATGGCTTCGCGAACTGTTTCGCCACCGACGGGCTGAATCACCTCAGCGAGGTTTGTCGCATTCATGTGAACCGGCTTGCCTTCGGCGCGATCGCTGATCTCCTCAGCCGGAATGAGGATGAATTCGCCTTGCCTTTCCAACAAGTAACGATACTCATCGAAAGGTTTCAGCCGCACTGCGAAATCGGGCGAGTCGGTTTCCCCACGCGTCTCCACCCACTCGCTGCCAAAACGCTGTAAGTATTTCTCCATCACCTCGTCGCCGCCCCGGTCAATTACCTTGCGGACTTCCATCCAACGCATGCCTTGGCTAAGCACGTTGTGATCGGTCAGGGCAAGGAAGTTATAGCCCCGTTGTTGGTACCAATCGGCCGACATTTCTGGAAAGTCATTACCGTCGCTCCAGAATGTGTGGGTGTGCAGATTTCCCTTCCACCAGCGGAGCGGATACTCTTGGCCTGACACCGGCAACTGGCCCATGAGTAGCGTCAAAACGATGAGGTGCAGAAGACGACTGATGGTGGGGTGGTGTATCATGCGTGGGTGCCGCGGTGGAATAAGTGGTTGGAAGGACGGCGGGACTTTAGGAGTGCCATAGCTGGCCTGATCGTATACGGCTCAGGGGCTGTTGGCTACTTTCTTCACGATATCTGCATCAAAGTAATTGATCTCCATGCCGGCATCGACCACGATTCGCTGGGCCGTTATCCCCGAAGCACGTGGGCTGAGCAAAAACACAGCGGTCGAAGCGACTTCGTCGGTTTCCACGGCTCGCCCGCGGGGGATCACTTGTTCGGCAAAGAGGTACGAATCGACATACCCGGGGATTCCGGCCGACGCGCTCGTCTTTAGCAAACCCGCGGCCACCGCGTTAAAGCGGACTGCGGAAAACCGGCTGAATGACTTGCTAAGGAATGCCAACGACGACTCGAGGGCTGCTTTTACGGGAGCCATATAGCCATAGCTTTCACTGGCCATCCGCGTCGTGCTGATGCCGATGGTTACGACCGAAGCATCGGGGCGCAAGATATCTTTCAGCGCGTTGCTAACGGCGATCAACGAATAACAAGAAATGTCAACAGCTTGCAAGAACTGGCTTTTCGTCGTTTCGTGGAATGGCCGAATGCCTTCGGGGTAATCGGCGAACGCAATCGAATGCACGAGCCCATCGAGCGGCTGCTGGAGTTGGCTGAGCTCATTGGCCAAACGTTCGATCTCTTCTGGCTTCTCCACGTCGCACACGAACACGGGATAGCCGCTCAGCAGTTTGGCGGTCTGCTCGCGTCGCGCTTCGCTGCGTACGGTGAAGACCAATTCGGCTCCGCATTGCCGCAACAGCTCGGCGATCCGCCAGGCCACGCTCTTGCGATTCGCCACGCCCATGATCAAGAGCTTGCGACCACGCAGTTGCAGAAAGTCGCCGGCCAGATCTTCGTTTTGCGCATTGGTGGGGGACATTAGGAAGCCTCGCGTGGGTCGGCGACCGAGCAGGCGAAATCAAGCCGGGCGGCGAGTTTACCATCGAGAGTCACCTTCCCGGTGAGATAGTAAGCGGCCCCTAAGTGATCGTTCAGCCTGGCCTCAACCAATACGGTGTCGCCGGGGCGTACCATGCGTTTGAATTTGACGTTGTCCATTCGAGTGGCGACTGGGACAACGCCCTCCTTGGGTGTCTGGCGGCTGAGCACGATCGCCCCCGCTTGCAAACAGCATTCGCACTGAATCACACCTGGGACCAGCGGGTAATCGGGAAAGTGTCCTTGCACGAAAAAGTCGTCATCGTGAAAAGTCTTCTTGCAAATGACGAAGCCTTCACCCTCTTCAACAATCTCGTCGAGCAGTCGCATGGGTAGGCGATGGGGGATTGCTTGTTCGATTTTTTCCGCGGTCATTCTTTATCCATTCAGGAAAGGGCAGGTCGTCGATTATTGTTCGGTCCAGTAGCATGGTCATCAAACGATGCGAACCGCAACCGGTCAAGCCGGGGGGCGATTGCAGCTTTATGGGTACCCTGTGACGAGATGCAAGCATGCCAACTTATTTTGCCGAGGGAAATCAGCAGGCCAACCTCAGCACTGACGAC
Source organism: Kothea flammea (assembly GCF_052161645.1). GTDB lineage: Bacteria > Planctomycetota > Planctomycetia > Pirellulales > Pirellulaceae > Laterigemmans. Next base: position 6,871,101 of record NZ_CP197414.1, on the reverse strand, counting down.
TTACGGCGGGGGCTGGAAACCGCACTCGAAGCTCTGGGGAAACCCGTTGAGCGTATGTTGGTGCTACCGCCAGACTATACCCGATTGCCCAGTCGGGCTGGCGAACTGACTGCCCTGTTGTACCAGCTGCGGGGGCCGGCAATCGCCGACATCATGCCCGCCCTGGGGACACACAAGCCGATGCCGTCGGCGCAGATCGCCGACATGTTTCCCGGCGTACCGGAGTCGTTATTTCGTCCTCACCGCTGGCGCGACGACATCGTCACCCTGGGCGAGGTGCCGGCGGAATTTGTCAGCCAAGTCACCGAAGGGATTTATTGCAAGCCTTGGCCGGCTCAAGTGAATCGCCTGTTGATCGAGGGTAAACATGATTTGATCGTCTCCATCGGCCAGGTTGTGCCCCACGAAGTTATCGGCATGGCCAACTACAACAAGAACGTATTTGTCGGCACGGGAGGCGCCGCCGGGATCAACGAGAGCCACTTTCTGAGCGCCGCCTACGGCATGGAACGGACGATGGGCCGCGCCAACACGCCGCTGCGAAAGATTCTGAATTACGCCCAGGACCATTTTTGCCAAGACATGCCGCTGCTGTATGTTTTGACCGTTATCGAGTCGCTTGCTGACGGCCAATTAATCACGCGTGGATTGTTTATTGGCGACGATCACGCGACGTTCGAAATGGCCGCGGAATTGTCGGCTCTGGTGAACGTCAATCGACTCGACAAGCCGCCTGAGCATGTGGTCGCCTACCTGGACCCCAGTGAATTCCACAGTACTTGGCTGGGGAACAAAGCGATCTATCGAACTCGCATGGCGATTAAGACCGGCGGACGCTTGACGGTGATCGCGCCGGCTGTGGAAGCATTTGGCGAGGACGAGCAGATCGACATGTTGATTCGCAAATACGGTTACCGCCCCAGTGCCGAGGTGCTGCAGTTATGCCAGCAGCACGCTGATCTGGCGGCCAATCCGTCGGCCGCCGCGCATCTGATTCATGGCTCGCCCGAGAACCGGTTTGAGGTCTTTTACGGTGCCGGAAAACTCTCTCGCGAAGAGATCGAATCGGTCAATTATCAATGGGTCGATTGCGACTCGCTGTTACGCCAGTATGACTTGCGAGTGCTGCAAGATGGTTGGCAACGCGATTCCAAGGGCGAGGAATTCTACTTTATCCGGAATCCATCACTGGGCCTCTGGATGGCCGATGTGACGGGCGGTTGAGCTGCTTTGCCCACTCAAGGTCACTAGCTTTTTCTAATGCAGCTGAGCACTTCGGCATCAGTCATTCGGTTGTGTCAGCCGTCAATCGCAAGCTCACGGTTCCCTGGAACCGCATGCTGGCGCATTGCGGCTGATTGCTTAGCTTTTGGCGGCGGCCGCTTGCAGCAATTCGATCCAGGGGCCGATGTAATGGCCGTTGTCGTGGAAGGTGCGTCCGCTGACTAGGTTGCCGTCGACTACACATGCTTCGTCGACGAAAATCCCGCCGCAAACTTCCAGATCAAACTTGCATTTGGGGACGGTCGCCATCCGCCGTCCGCGCACGCAATCGGCGTAGGCGGGAATCTCTACACCGTGGCAAACGCTGGCGATCGGCTTGTTGGCTTCAAAGAAATGTCGCGTGATGCGGACTAGGTCTTGGTCATAGCGAATGTACTCTGGGGCTCGCCCGCCTGAGAACATGATTCCCGCGTAATCTTCCGGATGAATTTCCGAGAAGGCAACGTCGGCTTCGATCGTATAGCCTTCCCATTCTTTGGTGATTGTCCAGCCCGGTTTGACTTCGTGCATCACCATTTGAAAGCGACGCTTCTCTGGCCCGGCGATCACGGGTTGCATGCCGGCTTCTTGCAAGCGATAGAATGGATACATCGTATCGAGTGTTTCGGAGGCATCACCGATGATGATCAATACTTGAGGGATCATTGCTAAATATCCTCTCGGGCGCAAGAAAAACGGCCGCTGCCCGAGTGAGCAGCGACCGCGGAAGACTCAAACTGATCCATTTCGCAATTACAACACGATGACCAGCAATTCGGCGGTGAGTTACCGCTTGCTGAACTGCACACCACGGCGGGCGCCACGCAGACCGTATTTCTTACGTTCTTTCATGCGTGAGTCGCGGGTCATGAACCCTGCATCGCGGAGGGGATCGTGCAATTCTGGGTCGAACGAGACGAGTGCTCGCGCCAAACCCATGCGGATCGCACCGCTTTGGCCGCTGAGGCCACCACCTGCCACTCGCACGATCACGTCAACTTGCTCGGTCTTGTCGACCGTAGTTAAAGCATCAACGATGGCGCGACGGTCTTGATCATTGACAAAGTATTCTTCAATGGGCTTGCGGTTGATCATGATCTTGCCGCTACCGGGTCGCACACGCACGCGAGCGACGCTCGACTTGCGACGACCAGTTCCCAGTGCATCACCGTTGATCTTATCTTTTTTTACTACGATCATGGAATCGCGTGACTTCGGAAATCAGGAGATAGAAGGGGCTAGTTATAGTTCGACTTGACGTTTGACTCGCTTGCCGACATTTTCCAACACCTGAGGCTGCTGGGCCTGGTGTGGGTGATCAGGACCAACATAGATTTTCATCTTTTTGATCATCTGAGCCGCCAGTTTGTTCTTCGGCAGCATCCGGCGAACCGCGTGGTAGATCAAATCCTCTGGCTTCCGAGCAAGCCGATCGCGGTAGCTTTCCAACCGCAAGCGGGGATAACCCGTATACCATGTATAGTGACGAACATCCAGCTTGTTGCCGGTCATTGTCACTTTCTCCGCGTTGGTCACGATGACGAAATCACCGGTATCAACGTGAGGGGTGTAGTCGGGGCGATGCTTGCCCATCAAAATTACGGCTATATCACTAGCCAAACGGCCCAACGTCTGGTCGGTGGCGTCAACCACATGCCAGTTACGTTCTACTTGGCCTGTCTTGGCAACGTATGTTTTTTGTGCAACCACGGTCGGTACCTCGCACCGAAGCAAATCAAACGGCTTGTTCAGTCAAATTGATGAAACGACACGATCCGCGGAGAGTTACCCCTCAACGCAAAACGACCCTCGCCCACTGAATCGCGGAGTTTACCGCTCAGCCAAATGTCCGGCAAGGGCAACGAGCAAGAAAGCTGCGGCAATTCTACCTAAATAATGTACCAAACAACACTTGGGCTGTTTAAAAAAGGGGAATTCCTCGCTCTTTCCGCTTACAATAGACCCTCAGCCAGTTGCCGCAGCGGGCGGTTGCTCGTTTTTCACCTCTGCTTTTTACCGCCTTACCATCGGGAGCCCTGTTTCGATGCAGCAGCCCACCCCCAGGCTGGAGCGTCTGCTGACCTTCTTCGTGTCCAGCCCGACGATGCGTCTGCTGCGATCCCCCCAAGCTCCGTATATCGTCGCTTTTCTCAACGCGACTTTTAAGGATGCCGGTAAAATCACCTGGGGACACGGCGACTTGGCGGCTCGGCTGGCCGATTTCAAAGATCAACTTGATCAGTCTCTTCTCGATCAATCCTCAACTAACCAACAAATCCCACCTAATCAAAGCCAGCAGACGGGTTTTGGCGTGTTGCGAGAGCCTGCCGAAGCCTATCTGCAACGCTGGAGCACCGGCGAGGTGCGCTGGTTGCGGCGGCGGTTGGCCGCGGCCACTTCCGAACCGGTTTACGAGTTGTCGCCGCAAAGTGAATGCGTGTTGCGGTTTGTCTCCGAAATGTTGGATCAACGACTGGGGTTCGTGGGCACCGAATCGCGACTTCGCCGGATTGTCGATTCGCTCACCGACTTGGCCATTCGCGGCAACGATGACCCCCAGCAACGGCTTGACTACTTGCTCGCTCAACGTGAGCAAATCGATACCGAGATCGCCAGCATTCGCGAGGCGGGGGTGGCCGAGACTTATTCGCCGACCGCGATTCGCGAGCGGTTTGCTGACGCCATGCAGGACCTCACCCAATTGCAGAGCGATTTTCGCGCGGTGGAAGAATCGTTCCAAACCATCACCCGTCAAGTTCACCAACAAACACTCGCTGCCGACCGCCAGCGTGGCGATATTCTGCAAGACGCGCTCGACGCCGAAGAGCAATTGCAGCGGGCTGATCAAGGAATCAGCTTTCACGAGTTCGTTCGCTTTGTGCTGGCCCCCGCCAATCAAGAGCATCTCGAAGCGGTTGCGCAACGGCTCCGCCAAGTCGACGCCCTAAGCGATCAACCTGAGGCTTTGCATCGCGTGGAAGCAATGGTTCCGGCTTTGCTCAGCGAAGCCGAGAAAGTGCTGGCTACCACGCATCGCTTAAGCAAAGCGCTACGGCGTTTGCTCGATGCCAAAACGACGGCCAGCCGCCAACGGCTCGCAGGCCTCTTGACGGACATTCGTGGGCTGGCCGGACAGCTGGCTGAGCAGCCTCCCGAACAAACGGTCTCACTGCAGATCGCAACGGAACTCGATTTGGGGAACGCCTTTCAAAAGGCCTTCTGGCAACCCTCGACGCGGTTCACGGCAACGACCATGCACGATGGCGAGGATGATGCGGACGATCGCTTGGACGCTTTCAAGCGTTTGGCTCAGCTGCCTCGCATGGATTGGTCGGCGATGCGCCGCTCGGTGACCGTGGCGCTGGGAAACCGCGACGAGATCAGCCTGGCAGAAATGCTTCAATCTCAACCTTCGCGTGGTGGCATTCTGGAAGTGCTCGGCTATATCCAAATTGCCCATGACGATGGTCATCTGGTCGATCGTCAACACGTCGAACAACTCACCCTGGCTCTCGATCCGACGCAGCCCCAACAGACTGTCCTATTTGATGTGCCCCGCGTCGTGTTTCGCCAATCAAATACGTTCGGAGCTTTTTCATGATTGTCGATTCCGAAACCGCTTATCCTGAATTTCGCGAGCTGGGCATTGCCGCAGTCCGACTTCTGCAAGGTGCCGTCTACGCGGACGACAACGAAACTTGGGATATTCTGCTGGCCAATCAATCGGAGCTGACCGCCTATTTTCTGAAGATCGGTTTGGTGTTGGTGGTCGACGAGCCGGATGGTTTGGCGTATCTCAAACAATCCACCGCGGAGGAACAGCCACCCGGGTACGAACGCTTACCGACGCTGTTTCGCCGCACCACGCTCGGCTATGACGCCACCTTGCTGTGCGTGTTGTTACGTGATGCCTATCGTCAGTTTGAGGATGAGGATCTCGATAACGAACGCTGCGTCGTCGAACTGGAGACACTTCGCGACATTTGGCGAACTTTCTTTCCCGCCAAACTCGATGACGTGCAGCTGCAACGCCGTTTGCTCAGCGCGATGGCAAAACTGGAAAAGCTCAAATTTGTGCGTCCTTGGCAACGCAACTCGCAAACTTGGGAAGTACGTCGCCTGCTTAAGTCACGTTTGCCAATCGAACAATTAGAAGAGCTGCGGACGCAACTGCTGCAAGCCGCTGAAGCGACAGCCAACGCACCTCTAGATCCGGAGTCCGAAAAGGCCTAATGGATAATCATTATCAGGCAACGCCCCAGCACCCTGGATCACAGTATTCTGGCTTTCGCTTGCATCAACTGGAAGTCTACAACTGGGGGACTTTCGACAGTTCGCGGGGCCAAGTCCACTCGGTGGTTCCCCGCGGTCGCACTTCGCTGCTGGTCGGACAAAATGGCTCCGGCAAATCGACGCTCGTCGACGCGTTGCTGACGTTGCTGGTTCCGTCCGGCATCCGCAATTACAACGTCGCAGCCGGTGCGAAAAAATCGGAGCGTGGCGAGCGAAGTTACGTTCGCGGCGCGTACGGACGCAACGGTGATGGCGATGCGGCAAACTTGGTCAAGTACCTTCGCCCCGGAACGGCACACTACTCGGCCCTGTTGGCTGTCTTTACTGATGAGACGCTTGATCAGTCTTTCACGCTCTGCCAAGTCTTTCATCAAACTTCCGATGGTGGCATCGAAAAGACATTTGCGATGTCCAGCGAAGCCCGCAGCTTGGTGGCCGATTTGTCCGGCATCGAGCGCAGTGAAGAAGTCCGCGGCCGGCTCCGGCAACATGGCTATCGGACGACAAAAAAGTATGTCGAATACGAAGCTTGGATCGCCCGGAAAACCGGCATGCGAGCCAAAGCGATGGATATGTTTAACCAAACTGTGGCGGTGAAAGATATTCATAGCTTGAATGATTTTCTTCGCCGACACATGCTCGAATCTCATGATTGGCGAGATAAGGTGCAGCGTCTGCTGTCCCACTTCAACGATCTGGCCTCAGCCCACCGTGAACTGAGCCGCGTTCGACAAGCGCATGATCTGTTGTTGCCAATTGAACGCTTGGGGGCCAGCTATCAACAGCATGCCGCCGAGCTAGCCAACGCCCAACAACGTTTGGCCGCTAGCGAAGCCTATTTCCGTAAGCAAACCGAGCGGCTGTTCGAGCCGGAGCTCGCTGCCGGTCGAAAACGCCTGGAAGAGGTGTTGCAATCGAAGAGTCGGTTGGCTGAAGAAATGCAGCAGCTCCGTGATAGCCTCCGCCAGTTGCAAAATGCGTTAGAAGATAGCGGTGGGGAACGGAGCCGTACGCTGCCCATTTTGATCGCTCGCGAACAAGCAATCCTCCGCGCCAAGCAGCATGAATTTCGTCGCTTTCATAACGCCTTGCAGACCTGGGGCAGCCGCGAGGTCGCCAGCAATGAATCACAGTTTGCCCTGCTCCGCAATCAAGTTGCCAGCGAGTTTCCCGCTCGTCGCCAAGCCTATCAAGATGCGTTAAAACAGCAGTCCAAGCTAACGGCCAGCCTCGCGACGCTCGATGCCGATCTGGAACAACAGCAACAGGAGATCACTCAACTGGCTTCGCGGACGGGGAACCTACCTGCCAGCCTCGTCACGGTTCGCCAGCGACTTTGCGACGACTTGCAGATCGCCGAGTCCGAGCTTCCTTTCGCCGCGGAGTTAATCGCACTCGACCCGGCCGAACAACGTTGGCAGCCCGCAATCGAACTGGTGCTCCGCGGGTTTGCCCTCAGCATGTTGGTCAACGAATCGCATTACCGACAAGTCCGCAGCTACGTCGAACGAGTCGCTTTGGTTGACGCCCGCGGCGTGGGGCAGAAGTTGGTTTACCTGCGCGTGCCAGCCCCCGCTGTTCGAGACAACACCGCGGAGCAAGCTCGCCCCCATGCCGCGCATTCGCTGGTTCATAAACTGACGTTCCATCCCACGCACGCTTTGGCCGACTGGGTGCGTCAAGAAATCACCAGGCGGTTTGACTTTCGTTGCTGCGAATCGCTGGAGGAGTTCGATCAAACGGCTCGGTTTGCTTTGACGATCAACCGACAATTGAAAACAACCGCCAATCATCACGAGAAAGATGATCGCCCGCGAACTGTCGATCCTCGTAATTTTGTCCTCGGCTGGGACAGCAGTGAAAAACAAGCCGAAATCTTGCGTCGAATCGCCGATCTGCGTCGTCAGCGTCAGCAGCTCGTCAGCCAACTTGAAGCGTCGGAAAGCCAACTTGAGGAATATCGACGCCAGTTTGATGCGGCCCAGCAGATCGAGACGATGCATGATTTTGCCGCGCTTGATGTGAATCGTCACGCGGCCGAGTTGCACGCTTTAGAACAAGAGCAGGCGGTTGAGACGAATCCCAAAAAACTGGCCAAGACACAGCAGGCACGCTTGGCTTCGCTGCACTCACAACTGGAATCGCGGCAGCGCGAGCGTGATGAACAAGTCATGCTGGAAGCGGAGCTGAAACAGTCGATTCGGGCTTGCGAAAATTTGCTCGGCAACGTCGTCCGGGTCGCGGCCGATGATCCGGCGGCAATCCCTTTGGATGCGGAAATCGAAAAACAGCTCGATGCCCACTTTAGCAGCCAACCGCTGACCAGCGAGAATTTGTTCGCTCAAGAGCAGGCTTTTCAGAAGCAAACGAATTTGGAGCTAAACCGCTTGCGGGAAAAAATCGCCCCGCTGACGGAACAGCTCGTGACGCTGATGGGGCGTTACTTGAGAGAGTTCCCCGAGCAGCAAGCCGACCTTGACGCCCGCAGCGATGCGCTGCCCAGTTTTCTCGGCAAGCTAACGGAGATTCGTCAAGAGGATTTGCCTCGACACCAACAGCGATTCAAGAATCGACTGAATGAAAAGATCGGCCAGGAAGTGGCACTTTTTTCCGGGGCTTTGCGAGCCGAAGCAAAGCAAATTGAAGATAAGCTCCAGCAGCTCAACCTGGCGTTGGCCGAACTCGAATATCGCCCCGGCACCTGCATGCGGCTGGAGGCACAACCAGTGGCCGACCGGGAAATCAACGACTTTCAATCAGAGCTGCGTCAGTGCCTGGAAGAATCTCAGCGTGATTCCGACGAAGTTCGTGAAGCACGGTATCAACAGATCGAACGATTGGTCAGCCGCTTGGCCGACAGCGAACGCTCGCGGTGGCGAGAAAAAGTGATCGATGTGCGGCGGTGGTTTGATTTTGTAGCTTGCGAAGTCGATTTGGCCAGCGGCGAGACGCTCAGCTCCTACCGCGATAGCTCGGGTCAATCAGGGGGCGAAAAAGCCAAGCTGGCTTTCACGATTTTGGTTGCGGCGATCGCTTACCAATACGATTTGGACCCTCGCGAATCGTTGCCCGGGAAATTTCAATTTGTCTGCGTCGACGAAATGTTCTCCAAGGTCGACGATGCCTATGCCGAATACGCGTTGCGGCTGTTCGAGCAGTTTGGTTTGCAACTGTTGATTGTGGCACCGCTCGATGCCAAAGCGAGAATCACGGAGCCTTTCGTGGACTGCTATCTGCACGTGGTCAAAGATGCCGCTTCGAGTCACTCGCAAATTTTCAGCATGACCGCTCGCGAGTACGCCACCGTGGCGGCTGGTTTTGTTGATGGCAACGGCGCACCGCCAGCCGCCAGCTCAAGTCGCCCGCCGCGAAAGCCCAAATAGTCGCCTTTCGCTCCGCCGAAAGTACAGTCAGTCGTTGAGCGTTAGCTCACGCCGCCGAAGAACCGCACGCTGGCGCGAGGCGGCTGATTCCTGCAGACGCGTCGGCCGTCGTTCCATCAGCCGCCTGGCGCCAGACTGCGGTTTTCACAGCACAACACGCCACCGGAGAACGGCACGCTGGCGCGTTGCGGCTGATGCCTGCTGGAGCGTTGGCCGTGGTTCCATCAGCCGCCTGGCGCCAGCCTGCGGTTTTCACATCACACCACAACACCGGGAACCGGACGCTGGCGCGTTGCGGCTGATTCGGTTTTGCTCAGTTAGGTAGAAGGGCGGGTTTGGTCTTCCATCTCGCGGATATACGCCCGCAAGCGGTCCAGCTCGTCCTCGGTTCCCTTTAGTTTCAGCATGTTGCCGACCCGTTTGACCAGCTCGATCTTGTTCACCGGCTTGCTGAGGAAGTCGTCGGTGCCGGCATTTACGGCGCGTTCGATATCTCCCAGTTCGTTGAGCGCGGTGACCATCAAGATCATGATGCGTCGCGTGGCGGCGGTTTCCTTCAGTTGCTTGCAGACCTCGAACCCGCTCAATTTGGGCATCATCACGTCCAGCAGAATTAGGTCGGGCTGGAAGGACGCCACTTTTTCCAAGGTATCCTGACCATCGACGGCCGTCTCAATTTCGCAATCGACCGAGACCAAGTAGGCTTCCAATAGTTCGCGATTTGCCGCGTTATCATCGGCAATTAAGATTCGGTCGGCGGAAGACATTAGCGAGCTTTCGGGAGTGCGGGGGTGTGTTCGGGATGACAGCGAAGCAGGGCGTGGTAGGCAGTCACGCCTAATTTTAGGCAATCTCCCGCGATTTGTCGCCTCCGCTTTGGCTGGCTGGCTGCGGCGTGCGGCCTGGGCGAGTTACGACTTGGCAAGCTTTGATTCGCGTTTGAGCATTTTCAGGGCACAGTTTCCGCCCCACCCTTGTTGCACGGCCAAATGGATGTAGAGCATCGCCATCGGTTCGAGGTAGCGAGCGTTTGCCAAGGGGCCGCTATCGACCGGCTCCATTTGCAAGTCCTCGATTAATGCATGCACGCGTTGTTTGGCCGCGGCGTTATCACCGCAGTAAAACATCGTTGCTTGTTGACTGCCGTAATGGGGGTCGGCCATGGTCGAAACGCTGGCCGTGTTGAAGGCTTTTACGACATGAGCGTCGGGTACCAGGGCGGCGACACGTTCGGCTGCTGAGCAATCGAAACCGAGCTGCAATCCATCAAAGCTGGGGGTCAGCGGGTTGGAGCAATCGACCACCGTCTTGCCAGCCAAGTCGCCAGCAGCCGTCAATGTTGTCTCCAGATAGTCATACGGCGTGGCCAGGATCACCAAGTCGGTGGAGGCAACCGCTGCGGCGACGTTTCTTGCTTGGTGGGCCAGTTCGTTCTCGGCGACCAGTTGAAGGACGCGAGCGGACGCTGGGTCGCGACTGCCGAAAGTGATCTGATGCCCGGCCGCCGCCAGACGCCGGCCAAGCACGCTGCCGACATTCCCGGTGCCAATGATCGCGATATCCATCTTTGTTGAGCTTTCAGTGGAGAAGCCTCGCGATGGAAAGAGCCATCACGGAGAGTTGCAATTTTCTCCACCTACTCGTAACCGCCTCCCCGCGGATTGTCCAGCGGGCGAGCCAAGCTGTTTGGCAAAATGGCGTGGTGCCCGAAGAGTCCGCGGCACATCAGAGATCGCACGTTATTGAGCAAGAGCTAGCCGGCCAGTGGCTGTTGTTCGGCTGCTGCGCCGCGTCGCTTGGTTCGCAAGCGGAAACCAGCGCCCGCAGCACAAACGCAAATTAAGGCTAATGAGGTTGGTTCCGGCACCGCTTGAATGCCGCCTACAAAAATCCCGAAGCCCTCGCCTATACCGGAAGAGAAGTTGTGGATATTAAGTTGGCTGTTAACGCCACTATTATTGGCGTTAAACGCAAACAAGCGGAATTCAACACTTGTATACTTGGCTGAAATCGAGGCTCGATCTAGTCAAGTCGATGGTGCGACGTTCCGGACCTGTTTTGCTTATCGAAAAGTTGGCGTCGGTACCGATACTCTGAAAAGTTGTCCCGCCATCAAAACTTGCCTGGAGCTCTCCAGTCGCAGGTCCAACGGCCGAGCTCGCAACATTCAATTCGATATTGGTCAATGCAACAGGCTTGGCGGTAGCGGTAAAGCCGAATGACAAATAGTCAGACGCATCTAAACCTTGGGTTGTCCACTGCCGAGTGGTGAAAACATCGGAAGTCATGTTGACTGCGGTAACTCCGGAGCCAATCGCCAAATTCTGCCCGGTGACTCCGAGCATCGTATCGGCTGCAATCGCCGGATTGGTAGCAGTTCCAGAGAGATCGGTGGCAATCGCTCGATACGCAACCACAAACTCAGCATTTGCGGCGGGGGAGTTGCAAAGAGCAAGCAAAACGAGTGCGGATGAAACGCCTATTGAGCGTGCGAATCGAACCATGATGATGATAAAAACCAACGGGTTGCTTGAAGACAGCGTTGTCTAATGGTGGGGTAATGTGGGGAGGCTATCGATGTAATCGAACCGCACTTGGGCGACAACTTCTCTGCCGTTTGTTGGCTGGCCAAATCCAGCGGGTGTATCTATGGTCGTCATTCAGGGAGTCTGCCACGTCGATCCCTCATTGAGGTATCGGGGCGAGACCTTTCTCACAGTGACTAACCTAAGCATGGAATCGTGTACGTCAACAACGATTGCGCACCTGCCCCCCGATAAACATAGAAATGACAGAAGTTATAAGCTAATGCTTATTCTCATACGGGGGGATGCCCTGGCCTATGTTAACTTTTGGCTGAATCTGACAACCCTCTTCTGGATGGAAAGTCTAATGACCTGGAGTTGCTCACGAACTCCAAAAGGGCTGGTCATTAGGGAGTTGAGTCAGCAGCTTGGATTTGAGCCCGCATCGCAGTGGCTGTTTCCGGATCCTCCAAGCGGTCATAGATATCCGCTAGCTTGGCTCTAACTTCATCAGGTATTTGAGTATTAGGTAACGCTTGTAAGAAATCGACAGCCGCTTCCTCGAGTCGCCCCATGGCTAATAAGATTTCCGCTCGCGTGTCTAGGAAACTGGGGTTAACGGGCGCCGAGGCCAGTGCTTGATTGGCAAGCTGTAACGCGGCGTCTAAGTTGGGTTCTTCTTCGTTGAGCATCAAATAAGCAAGGTTATTAGCCACTTCGCCGAGGCCTTCGTCCAGCGCGATTGCTTGCCTCATGCTTAATTCGGCTAGCTTTTGGTTCCCCGCAATCCATTCGAGGCTGCCTAACACAAAATGTGCCATCGCGGTGGCTTTGCCTGAGCTAATAACCTGCCGCGCTGTCCTTCTAGCTTGTCCTAGATTTTCAGGTGAGGCGCACGCAATTTGGATGAGCCGCCGCAATGCTGCCTCATTGGTGGGCGCGTATTCCAACGATAATGCCAACAGTGAAAAAGCGGTTGGATCGGCAGCGTCGTTGGCGATAACCGCGTCGTATTGCCGAATCATCACGGCGGCCAGTAATTCGCGAAACTGAATGTTCTCGTCGTCGGCTTCCAGTCCCTGCCTTAAAATTCGCCCCGCCTCGTCGAGGGCCCCCATGTAAAACAGCGTGGTGGCGTATAGCAGGCGATTTCTGCTGTCTGAGGTATCGCGTTGAAATTCTGACCGGAAAAATTGTTCCGCCCGGCTCAATGAACTTCGCACCGCCTCAAAGTTTTGCGTGCGAGATTCCACTTCAGCCACTTGCAACCACAGCACGGGCTCTTCTTTGGCGGCTTTCCGCAGGTGGATCGCAGCGGCTGGAAAATCCCCCACCACAATCGAGTAATAGCCCCAAAATTTCTGAAATTTAGCACTTTCTGATTGATCAGCGTGCGTTAAATGCCATCGCCATGCTTCCATATATTCCGGTGTGGGGGCCTCAGGGATCTGTGACCCCATTGTGATGGCAAGGTAGCGATGGGCGCTGGGATATCCCGTCACGCCGGGTGAAGCCAGCGATGTCATTAATGTTTGCATGGTGCTGAGATCCCCTTCCGCTTCAGCTGCTTGAGCAAGGCCGAAAGTGATCTCCTCGCGATATTGCGCAGAAACGCTCAAAGCTTTGGAGAGATATAACTTTGCTGTTTGGGGGTCGCCATCGCGGAGTTTGATTTGCCCCGCCCGCCAATACCTCTGCTGGCTACTCTGTTGTGCGTATTGACCACCAAAAGTTACGGTTGCGATCCCTACGATGGCAATTAGTGCGGGTGCACCAAAGAGTAGATCTTTGAGTGAGCGTTGTCCGCCGATGGTTGCGTCGATGAGGCTGCCGAAAAGATCGCGACCACGCATCGGGAGCCAAATAAATACGCGGCTAAGCCCGCGTATCCAATCATAAAAACGAGCCCCGCGAGATTCCTCCGTGGCATGTTCAGCGGAGAAACGTAATCGCAGATTGTAAAAGTAAACCCGAAAGCGATACCAAAGAAGTCGCATAATTGTTTTTGAGCACCTAGCAGTAGGGCAGTGCAAGATGGGGGCAGCTCTGTGGCTACAATTAGCTAGCAGCTGTCGGGTGGGAAGAATCAGCGAAAGAGTTATCGCTGTTGGCCTTTGGTATCTCTTCAACGCTAACGCGTATTAATCGATAACGCAATTGGGTTATCCCCCCAATGCAACTAGGGATTCTGAAGTAAACATATTGCCCTGGATCTGTAACATAGCTCACAAACGGACCAGCGGCTTACGCGGTTTGTGTTTATCCGAAGGTGAGCTTGGTTTTGGCGTCGGACACCGTTGGCGGTTTTGGCGATAGCCACCGTTTCGTTGCGCGTGGTTAGTTCGGTTCAAAGCGGAACCGCGGCTAGCGGCTAACGGGAACCGCGGCTAGCTCCAAAGCGGCTAACACGCTTTGGCAACCGCGATATATAGGGAGCCAAAAACAAAGTTCCATCCCGCGCCGGGGTTCGCTACAATAGAAGGTTCCCACCCAGCCATTCGGAGCACGAGGCAACCTCCATGCTGCCCCCTAAGCCCACCCGCCAGTTCGCCGTCATTCAGTGCTTGCTGTTCTGCTTTGCTTTCTCGGTTTGCCTTGCCGGAGAACCCGATCAGCCTGCCGACGTGGTGGTGACGCAAGTCTTGCGCTTTGATTTTGAGTCGGCTGATAACTCGGTCGCGAGTTTTACCAGCGATGCGTTCTCGATCGGCGCTGCGAAAGTCGTCGGGTCCCTGGAGCCCGCGGTCGCCGGCCCACGTGCTCCCGAATTTCCCGAAATGCCAGTCGATAATCGGGCCTGGCGTTTCGCCGGGGATGGCGGACGGCTGGTGATCGATGATCCCGGTGAGGCGAGCCCGTTTGATTTCACCGCTGGCGAGACGATTTCGTTTTCCGCTTGGGTCCAGCTTGATCAAATCGGCCCCGGTGCAAATGTTTACCTGATAGGAAAAGGTCGCACCGGTCGCGCCGGCTTTCCGCCTGATAATCAGAATTGGGCGCTGCGATTGCGAGAATCAGGCGGTTCGGCACGCGTCAGTTTTCTGTTCGCCGACGATCGCGTGGGTACAACGCAGGCGGGTTCGCATTGGCATCGTTGGACGAGCACGCTGGGCTTCGCACCGTCGCCGCAATGGCATCACGTGGCCCTGACTTACACCTTCGGTGCGGCTGACAGTTTGCGCTGCTGGGTCAACGGCGTCGCTTCGACGGGCGGTTGGGATATGGGAGGAGCCACCGAGCGTGCCCCCCATCAAGACGGCGACCAAGTTTGGATTGCTTCGTCGATGGCGGGCAGCCACGCGAACAGTTTCTCCGGGGCGCTCGATCAAGTTACGCTACATCGCGGAGCGCTCGATGCGGCGGATGTCACAAAAGCTTATCATCGCAGCGGCGGCCCGCCACGGGAACTGGTGGGGATTGAACGTGTGCCCGAAGTTGACTTTACCCCGGGGCAAATTCAATTCAGCCTGTTCGAGGGACTCGCCTCGCACGCAGCTTGGTACCCCGCGCATCGTCCACCGAGCGAAGTGATCACGACCTGGAACGCGGATTACTTTTTCCTGCACCGCTTGCCCTATCGCTACGACGACTGGGGAGTGCGCGAGAGCTGGCAAGCTCCGGTGTTGGTGCGAGCGGCTGGTGAAATCACTTTGCCCGCCGGCGATCATCGCTTGCTGATGCGTGCCCGCGGACTCAGCCGTCTCTGGTTTGATGGTCAAGTTGTCGCCCGCACCAAGCCGCACGGCGGTTCGACCGACGGACACCAGCCGGTTGACCCGTTGCCGCAACCTCCGCTGCCGGGACTGCGGATCACCGGCTACGGTGATCAAGAAGTCTTTGCCGAATTGCACATCGAGAGGGCTGGAACCTATCCGCTGATCTGGGAGATGATTGTCGGAGGAGCAAAACTCCGACCCGAACCGGGAGAGTCGTTGCTGGCGGTGGAGACGGCGGACGGTCAGGCCTTTCATTTGCTCGGCTCTGCGCCGTGGGGCGTTAACGATAAGCCAGAGGCCACCGAAAACACAGAGGCCACCGAAAACACTGGCGATGCGGTGCCGGACATTTCTCAAGCGAGCACTGGGCCGCTGCTGACGGACGAAGTAATCATCGCGCATCGTCAACGGAACGAGGCTCATCTGACTGCTGTCGATGACGCAACTCGCCGCCGTTTGGCTGCCCAGCATTCGCCTTATTGGGAGCAGCGCCACGCCTATGCGAGTCAGTGGATCGACCAGCAACAGCAAGCCAACCCAATTGTCGTTCCACGTCATCTCAGCAATGAGCATCAACATCCGATTGATGCCTTCATCGCCGACAAGATCGCACAAGCTCGGGCGGCTGCCGCAGCGGCGGAGGAGTCAGCCGGGAAACAATTTGAACAACAAGTTTTGCCGCTGCTCAGCGAGCGTTGTTTGCGATGCCACGGTGAGAAAGCCAAGGGAGGACTGCGGCTCGATTCGCTGGTTGCCGCGATGCAGGGGGGCGATTCGGGAGATCCGGCGGTGGTTCCCGGAGACGCTGACAGCAGTGCTTTGATACTGCGTCTGCATGCTGAGGGTGACGAACAAATGCCACCGGGCAACCCCCTGTCCGCCGCCGAGCAGGCCTTGCTCACTGATTGGATTGACCAGGGGGCGACGTGGCCAGCGACCACTGGTGCGCCACCGCTGGTCGCGGAACTGATCGACGACGCCAGTTTTCTTCGCCGCGTCTCGCTCGATACCCTCGGTTTGCCCCTCGGCGAAACGGAAACGCGAGCGTTTCTCCAGGACACTGATCCCGACAAACGGCAACGGATGATCGATCGCTTGTTGGCAGATCCCCGTCTGGCCGATCACTGGGTCAGCTATTGGCAGGATGTGCTGGCGGAGAATCCCAACCCGCTCAAGCCGAGCCTCAATAACTCGGGACCTTTCCGCTGGTTTCTCTACGAACAGCTGCGCGATGGTCAGCCATGGGACCGGATGGTCACGGAGCTGATCATGTTGCGGGGCAGCGAACGTGAAGGAGGCAGCGCGGGGTTTGGTTTTGCCGCTGATAATGATGTGCCCCAAGCGGCAAAAGCTCACGTCCTCACCTCTGCCTTTCTGGGAATCGACATGCAATGTGCGCGTTGCCACGATTCTCCTTACAGCAGTCCCACCCAGGGCGAACTCTTTTCAATCGCCTCGATGTTGGCCCGTAAGCCGCTCAGCGTGCCAGCGACCAGCACCGTGGGAGCTGACTTTTTCGCCGCCAACCAGGACCGCAAATCACTGATCAGCGTGACTTTGCCGGCGGGCCAATCGGTCCAGCCCGCGTGGCCGTTCAGCAAACTTGACGGCGGCGCCGATCCGCAGACTTTAAACCGTATCTTGCGAAACCCGGACGACAGTCGCGAACGCTTGGCAGCCAGAGTCACTTCGCCGCTCAATTCGCGGTTCGCCGAAGTCTTAGTCAATCGCGTGTGGCAACGCTTGCTGGGCGCCGGCATCGTCGAACCAGTGCACGATTGGGAAGGAGCCCAGCCGAGTCATCCGGAGCTGTTGCGTTGGTTGGCTGCAGATTTCGTCCGTCATGGTTATGACTTTCGACATCTCATGCGGCAAATCATGACCTCCGAAATTTATCAACGCCAGGCGGTGGGAAACAACCGCGAAGCGACTGCCGAGCAACGTTGGTTTGCCGCGCCCGACCGTCGACGTTTGACCGCCGAGCAGATTGTGGACAGCCTATTTGCCGCTTCGGGCACGCCGCTGCGAACCGAGGAATTGACGTTTGATCCCGAAGCTCGGCGCCCGGCAACGACGATGATCTCGTTGGGCTTCCCGCAGCGGGCTTGGCAGTTTGCTTCACTTTCCAATGAACGCGATCGTCCCAGCCTGAGTTTGCCGCGCGCCCAAGCGGTGGCCGATGTGCTATCGGCTTTCGGCTGGACAGGCTCTCGGCAAAACCCCATCCAGCGTCGTGAACAGCAAGCCAATTTGCTCCAGCCCGGCATCTTGGCCAACGGCACGGTAACGACTTGGGTCACGCGAGCTTCGGTGGAAAACGCCTTGGCCAGCTGGGCTTTGGCGGCGGAGAGTCCACAGCAGTTAGCTGAAACTGTCTATTTGCAATTTCTCGGTCGCTTGCCGTCCAAGCAGGAACTGGAGGATGTCGCAAGCATCTTGTCCTCAGGTTTTGCCGAACGTCAAATCCCCGCCGAGCAAGTTCAGCAGCCGACCGTGCTGCCACCGTTGCGCCGCGTCTCTTGGTCCAATCACCTGGCTGCCGCGGCGAACGAAATTCAAATTGAGCGCGGGCAACGCGCGCAACAAGGGGCCGCTCCCGACCCGCGGATAACACCCGCCTGGCGGGAAGCTTACGAGGATGTTGTCTGGGCCGTGGTCAACTCACCTGAATTTGTCTGGGTACCCTAACATGAATGCCTCCAAACACTGGGATCAACGAATGAGTCATGGCAACCCGCTTGCCCGCCGGCAACTGCTCGCCAGTTCGGCGGCGGCCGCCTTGTTGAGTTCCACCGCGCGGCTCGGCTGGGGCGCAGAGCAACCCGCCGCCGGCCAAGAAAATAAGCAGCCAAATGAGTCGACGAAGAACGGATCGCCGGGAGCTGATTTGCTGGGCCAGGCTGAGCATTGTATTTCGATCTGGCTCGGTGGCGGGATGGGGCAAATCGATACTTTTGATCCCAAAGCGATGGGGGATCCCAAGACTCGTAAACCGGGAGCCTACTACCGAGCCATCGATACGGCGGTGCCCGGAGTCCAAGTCTGCGAGCACTTGCCGCAATTGGCTAGTCGCATGCAGCAGATTACGGCAGTCCGTTCCGTGCATCATGATGTCATCGACGAACATGCCGCCGCCACCAACCGCATGCACACGGGACGTCCCGTCAGCGGCACCGTTGTCTATCCATCACTCGGTTCGGTGATCGCCGACCAACGCGGCGCGGCGGCCGAGGGGGCTCCCGCCTATGTGCTGATCGGTTACCCGAACGTGACTCGCGGGCCGGGATTTCTCGGTGCCCAGGCGGGATATCTGTATCTCACCGAAACCGGTCAGGGACCCGCTGGTTTGTCGCGTCCCGATTACGTCACGCCCACGAGGCAAAACCGCCGCGAACAGTTGCTCGGGACCATGCGCCAAGCCGCCCAGCGTCGCTTTCCCGACGATCCCCGAGTCGCCGATTACGATGCCCAAATCGCTCAAAATCTAAAACTTAGCGGCCCCGGGTTTAACCGCGTTTTTCAATTGGAAAACGAAAAAGACAGTTTGCGAAATCAATATGGTGGGGAATTTGGGCAACGCTGTTTGCTATCCCGCCGATTGTTGGAACGGGGTGTGCGGTTCGTCGAGGTATCTCATAATTTGAATTTCCTCAACGGTACCGGTTGGGATGTTCATAACGATGGAATTCTCAATCAACACCAATTGATTGCTGAACTCGATCAAGCCGTCGCCGCGCTCATGGACGACCTGCAGGAAAAGCGAATGTTAGAGAAGACTTTGATCGTGATCACCAGCGAATTTGGTCGGCCTCCCGAGTTTGACGGAGGTGGTGGCCGTGGTCATCAAGGTTCCGCCTTCACGTGCGTTTTGGCAGGTGGCGGGTTAAAGCACCGCGGCGCGTTTGGCACGACCGATGACTTGTCCAAGAAGATTATCGATGCACCCGTTAGCGTGCCCGATTTCTTTGCCACCATCCATGCGTGCTTGGGGATCGACCCAGCCAAGCACCTTTATGACGGGGACCGTCCCGTGCCGATTACCGATAATGGCCAACCGATTACCAGTTTGCTCGTTTAAGAAACGATCGGAAGAAAACAGTGCGTGAACTAAGCTCCTCAAGTCGGTCGCTGCCAGGTTTGACTCATTTATCGGTCGGACTCTTGTCGCTGTTGCCGTTGCTGCTGCTGAGCGGTGTGGCAAGTGGTCAACTGGCCGAACAAGCCGAGTTAAGAGCGGCCGAGCTGCGTTTTTTTGAGCAGGAGGTGCGGCCCTTGTTGGCCGAGCATTGTTGGTCGTGTCACGGGTCGTCCAAGCAGCAAGCGGGACTTCGCTTGGATAACCACGCTGGCCTGCTCCGTGGCGGCGAGTCGGGCGCCGTGGTGGTGGCGGGTGACGTGGATGCCAGCTCGTTGATCACGGCAATCCGCTACGAAGATTTAGAAATGCCCCCGGCCGAGCAACTCGATCCGCGGTCGATTCGGGTTTTGGAAAAGTGGGTTTCGATCGGTGCGCCTTGGCCAGCCCACGATGCGTTGCCGCCGCGTGACGAACAGTCCAAAATTTCCGCTGAGGATCGCCAGTGGTGGGCGTTTCAACCGCTGAGCGAACCGGAGATTCCGACGATTGCCGCCGCTGGGACAACAACGCCAGCCGGTTGGGACGAGTCGCCGATCGATGCTTTTCTGCTAACCGCGATGCGCGAGCAGGGGTTGCAACCGACTCCCGCCGCCGATCGTGCGACTTTGGCGCGGCGGCTGTTTTTAAATTTGGTAGGCGTGCCGCCGAGTCCAGCTGAGATGCGGCAATTCTTGGATGATCAAGATCCAAATGCTTATGCCAACTTGGTCGACCGGTTACTCGACGACCCGCGGTACGGCGAGCGTTGGGCGCAACATTGGCTCGACCTTGTGCGTTACGCCGATTCGGATGGCTATCGGGCTGACTTTTATCGTCCCCATGCTTGGCGGTATCGTGATTATGTTATCGACTCGCTGAATCAAGACAAACCGTATGATCGTTTCGTGCAAGAGCAGCTTGCCGGTGACGAGTTGTTTCCTGATTCTCCCACCGCAAAGATTGCCACCGGTTATCTCCGCAATTGGATTTATGAATATAATTTGCGAGACGCGCGAGGTCAGTGGAACACCATCCTGAGTGACGTTACCGACACCACGGGGGATGTGTTTTTGGGTATGGGCATGCAGTGCGCCAAATGTCATGACCATAAATTCGATCCCATTCTGCAGCGTGATTACTTTCGCCTGAGAGCATTCTTTGAACCGCTGCTGCCGGTCAGCGAGTTTGCCGCAACTGGCGAAGCGTTGCAGCAGTACAAAGCCGATTTAGCAAAATGGGAAGCCGCCACGGCCGAGATTCGCGAACAAATCGCGGCCCTTGAACAACCGCATCGCGAGCGTTTAAGCGAAGTGGCGATTGCCCGTTTTCCGCTCGACATTCAAGCCATGCTGCGGACCGACCCCAGCCAACGCGAGCCTCACGAACATCAGTTGGCAGAGTTGGCTTATCGCCAAGTCGACTATGATTTGGAGCAGCTAGATAAACAGTTCAAGGATGACAGCAAACAGCGGCGCGATGCCTTGCTGGCCGAGTTGGCAAAGTTTGATTCGCTCAAACCGACTCCCCCGCCGACCGCGATGGTGGCCGTGGATGTGGGCCCCGAGGCACCCGTCACGACGATTCCGGGAATCCCCGCAGAGCCGATCGCTCCCGGGTTTCTTACGATCTTGGAACCCGAGCCGGCCGAGATTCCTGATATTACCGGGCAACCGACGACGGGGCGCCGCGCGGCGCTGGCCCGCTGGCTGACGCGGCCTGATAACCCACTCTCGACTCGCGTGATTGTGAATCGCGTTTGGCAATATCACTTTGGCCGCGGCTTGGCTCCGAACGCCAGCGATTTTGGACGCTTGGCGGGTGAGCCCACGCATCCTCAGTTGCTCGATTGGTTAACTGTGCAGTTCGTCCGTGATGGTTGGAGTTTGAAAAAACTGCATCGCAGAATCTTGCTGTCAGCCGCTTATCGACAAGCCACCAGCGGCGACGATCGAGCCAAGTTTGCCGCTCAGACCGAGATGGATCCCGCCAACGATTATTACTGGCGCGGCGATACGCGGAGACTCGATGCCGAACAAATTCGCGATACCATTTTGGCCGTTTCGGGAGAGTTGGATTGGCAGCGGGGAGGTCCAGGATACGCTGGCGATAAACCACGGAGATCGATCTATCGGCGGATCATGCGAAACAGTCGGGACCCATTCTTGGATGTGTTTGATTTGCCGCTGTTTTTTAACAGCGAAGCGTCTCGCAACACGACCACCACGCCATTGCAATCTTTGCTGTTGATTAACAGTCCCAAGATGTTAGGGCACGCCCGCCGCTTTGCCGATCGGATTTGGAACAGTGGTGCGGATCGCCCGGCGAGAATTAACCAGCTCTGGGAATTGGCCGTCGGACGCGGCGTTACCCCGGACGAGCTGCGGATGGCCGAGGCATACCTCGATCAGGTTTATCAATTGGCGGTGGAGGAACAGCGGGAGCAGCGTCAGCAACAAACGCAGATCTCCACCGCTGAGTTGGCGGCGGACTTGGGAGATGCGCTCGAAATCTCACCGCAACGCGACAAGTTGGCCGCTCAGGTTCCCCTGGCCACCGACTGGCCGCGCCATGACTTTACGATCGAAGCCTACTTTCGCGTCCGTTCGGTTTACGATTCCGGTGCGGTCCGCACGATCGCTTCGCAGCGGCACGGCAATGGGCCAGGCTGGTCTTTTGGCGTCACTGGCAAAGGCTCGCGGCGGAAACCGCAGACCTTGGTGATTCAGCTTTGGGGGCCGCAACAAACAGGCGGCTTCGGCGAGACTGCCCTCTTCTCCGGCGATGACCTGAAGCTGAATCACGATTACTATGCCGCCGTATCTGTACGTTGGGCGGAACAGCCGAGCGGTACGTCCGCTGCGAATGCGTCCGCCGTTAGTGCCTCAGATGGGAAGCCGTCTGCTGGAAACGCCAACCCCGGTAGCGTGACTTTCTATCTCCGAGATCTCAGCGAGCCGGCAGGTCATCTACACGCAGTGATGTTGCCCCATACGGCAGTCGGGCAGATCGAAAGCCAAGCGAACTTGGTGATTGGTGGTCGCGACACGAGCAATGTCAATTTATTTGACGGGCTGATCGACGATGTGCGAATTAGTTCTCAGGTGCTACCGCCGGATCAATTGTTGGTTGCCGTTTCAGAGGATCGCAGCCGGGCTGTTGTCGGCGGCGATGGATTCTGGCGATTCAATGCCGAGCCACATTGGGCTCACGATCACTCGGGCAACGATCGTCACCTGTTGCCGCCAGGGCAATTGTTGCAGTTGCCTGATCCAGAGCGGATTGCCCTGGTTGACCTCTGCCACGCGTTGCTCAATTCAAACGAATTCTTATACGTTGATTAAAACATGATGATGCACTCGCTACCTCATATCGAAATCCCTCGCAGCCGTCGCGATTTTCTGTTGCGGAGCGGTGGTGGGTTTGGATCGCTGGCGCTCTCCTCACTGTTGGCCTCGACCGCGGCGGCGGCTGGCGATCAACCTGCTGGCGATCAACCTGCTGGCAATGACTTGGCTGGCAGCGAATCGGCTGCGTACTCGGCTGGGCGTGTCCGCCCGACTGCGAAGCGAGCCATTTTTTTGTTTATGGAGGGAGGTCCCAGCCACATCGATCTATTCGATCCAAAACCGTTGCTCAATCAATTAGCCGGTCAACCGATGCCGGAAAGTTTCGGGGATGTGATTACGGCGATGGGCGAATCGAGGTCGCCGTTGTTGGAATGTAAACGCAAGTGGCAACAATACGGCGAGAGTGGCACATGGGTTTCCGACTGGTTACCTCACACGGCAAAAATTGTCGACGACATTGCTGTCATCCGATCGTGCCAATCTGACGGCATTAATCATTCGGCCGGTGTCTGTCAGATGAACACCTGTTCGATCGTGGGTGGACGACCTTCACTAGGCAGTTGGGTGAGTTACGGTTTGGGGACGGAAAATGCTGATTTGCCAGCCTTCGTGGTTATGCAAGATACCGGCTCGCAGGTCACCAACGGCCCACGCAACTGGGGTGCTGGTTTCATGCCGGCGGTGCATCAAGGGATTCGCTTTCAGGAGTCGGGAGAGACGATTCCCAATTTGCAGCCCGCCGCGGGGCTGAGCCATGAGCGTCAGTTGGCCAAACTTGCTTACCTGAATCGACTAAACCAACAATACGCCAACGAGCATCCGGAGCAATCGGAACTTGAGGCACGGATTGCTAGTTACGAATTGGCATTCCGGATGCAGGCCCAAGCACCGGACGCGATCGATCTGGCTCGTGAAACCAAAGCGACGCAACAACTTTACGGGATGGACCAGCAGGAGACGGCTGGCTTTGGACGACTCTGTTTGCTCGCGCGACGGCTCAGCGAGCGGGGTGTGCGATTTGTCCAGCTCTATCACGGAGCCGGCAGCAAATGGGATGCGCACTCGGGGATCGAAGCTAACCATGGAAAGTTGTGTGGGCAAATGGATTTACCAGTTGCCGGTTTGATCCAAGATTTGAAACAGCGTGGGCTGCTCGACGAGACCTTGGTCGTGTGGGGCGGCGAGTTCGGTAGAACGCCGATGTCGGAGAAGGGGAACGGACGCGACCATAACCCCACCGGCTTTACGATGTGGATGGCCGGCGGTGGCGTTCGTGGTGGACAAACGATCGGGTCCACTGACGAACTTGGTTTACGGGCCGTGGAACAACGGGCCCACGTACACGACATTCACGCGACAATTTTGCGGTTAATGGGGGTCGATGCGCTGCAATTGACCTATATGCACAAGGGGAGGCCGGAGCGTCCGACGATTAACGAAGGACGTTTCCTCAGACAACTGGTCTGATCCAAAGGTTCCCCTTAGAATATCTAACCCGGACGATCGCGGGGGGCCGCGGCAGGCGCCAACAGGACCGCCGCCAAAACAGGGCCGGCTCGAAACCAGAGCTTTGACTCTCGGGTAAAGTCTGTGTAGAGAGTTAGAGTTTTCCATTTCTTCATCCTTCAAAGGACTTTCAACAATGCTCATGGGGATTCGATTGCGAGGTTTCGCAATCGCCGCCGCAGCCCTCCTGGCTGCCGCGCCGGTTTCAGCCTTAGCTCAAGAAGAAGCGGCCAATGAGCCGGTGGTGGTCGTGTCGATCACTAACTTCAACCGCTTGATGAACGACATTAATTACGTGGCTTCAGCCATTGGTCAGTCGCAGGCCAGCGGTATGGTTCAAGGAATGGCCGGGCTTTACACCAACGGGCTCGATAAAACGCGTCCCATCGTGGTTGCTTTCCCAGTGCTCGATGGTGTCCCCGCTCCACTGGGTGCTATTCCCACGACGGACGTTAAACTTTTACTCCGAGCGGTTGAGGGCGTTGTCGGTCCTCCCGATGATCTTGGGGATGGCACGCTGGCAATCGCCGCGGGTCCCAACATTATCTTCATTCGCCAGCAAGAAGATTGGGCCTATGTGACTGCCAATCAAGAACTGCTGAAGTCCTTGCCGGCCGATCCCGTCGCTTGGCTGCACGGGATGGGTGATGATTACGACATTGGCGTTCGCGTCAACGTCCGCGCACTAAGCCCCGCCCAACGAATGGAAGCTCTGGAAGCCATGCGGCAGGGCTTTGAGGGTGCGATGGCAATGCAACCCGAAGAGCAGGCAGCCCAAATCCGTGAAATGGGCGAGCAGTCGCTGAAGCAACTTGAAACCGTCATCAATGAGACCGAATTGCTGCAGTTCGGTTTTGCCATTCAGCCCGACCAACAACGCTTAATGATGGAAATTGTTTCCGTCGCCGCAGCGGGCACCGATTTGGCGAAAGCCTCCGCGGACCAGCGGGCAATTCCCAGCAAATTCGCCGCGGTAATTCAACCCGAAGTCGCCGGCTATTTTCACGGCGCCACCTCGATCAGCGACTTGGGAATCGAGCAAGCCAAACTGTCCCTTGAGCAGTCGACCGCCTCGGTGCGTACCGCCCTCGAGCAAGTTGAAAACTTGAGCGAAGCGGATCGGGCCGAGTTGGAAAACTTCTTTGACAAACTGATCCAAATCGGAATCGATACCATCGCGGAAGGTAAGACCGATGCCGGCGGTATGTTCACACTGGAAAATCAAGAGCTGAACGCAGTCGCCGGCTTCTTTGTTTCTGATGGCAACAAAGTCGCCGCTTTGGCTAAAGAGCTAGCCGCCAAGATTGAAGAAAAGACCGGTGGCAGCGCCAACCTGCGATTCTCTTTTGATGCGGCCGAGTACTCGGGAGTCACAATGCACTACATCGAAACCGATGTTCCTGCATCCGAGGAAGAAGCTCAAATGATCTTCGGCGAAACCTTGCGTTTGACGATTGGCACCGGCGATGACGTTGTCTACTTGGGGCTCGGCAAGCAAAGTGAAGCACTGCTCAAAGGTTTGATTGATAGCGGCAGCGAGGACACAGTCCCCGCCGATCGGCCGTATAGCCAAGCGATCTTAAACCTGTTGCCGATCCTAGAGTTCGCCCAATCGATCGCACCGAGCGAGCCAGTCGCCGCCATGATCGATGGCATCGTACCGTTCTCCGAAGTCGATTCACTGGGGATTAAAATGGAAGCAATCGAACGCGGTTCGGTTGTCAAGTTTACCCTCGGAGAAGGTGTGCTGCGCGCGGTCGGTGGTGTGCTCTCCGCTCGGCAACAACAAGCTCCCGCTGGCGCCTTCTAGTTTGCCAAATGTGCTAAAGTCACGAGATTCAGTGACTCACAAATCGAAAAAAACTCTCCCGGCATCGAGTCGGGAGAGTTTTTTGTTGACGGGTTAGACCGTCAGTGCTGCGGTTCCCGTTAGCCGCGATGGCGATTGCCGCGATTCTCGTTTTGCACCGAACCAATCGCGTGCAACAAACGGTGGCTAGCGCAAAACCGCTAACCGCAATCGCGCTACGGCGTTTCTGCCGTTTTGGGCTGCCTGAACGCGGCCGATAGCTCGGCTGCTTTCGCGTCATCCAAAATGCACAACTCGGTCGCCTGCACGATCAACATATCTCCGACGCGTTTGGTCTTGCCTTTGACCATTACACTCATTTGTGAGGTTAATCCCAGTAATTTGTCGGCGGGCATTTCGATCGTAGCGGATTGATCGTCGACTAAATGCACGGCGGCCATGGCGGCCTCGTCCAGCTTGCGTTTGCAGAAGACACAATCCCCTGGATCGTCGTGGTTGTGTCCCGGTTCGGGAAGCTCGACAATGGTGAAGCTGGCCTTTTTGGCATCAAAGGGAGACAGGTCGCCGCCGTAGATTTTGCCGGCCAAGACTAACTCCGGCTCGCGATCTTCCAACTCGAGCGCGGTCGCCAAACTCGTCGCGGTTTCGCCGATCGATTCAACCAGAAATTGCTCGCGCAGCTGATCGATTTGCGAAGACTCTGGCGTGCCGCAGCCGGCAAGCAATAGGCTGCAGCAAACCGTTACCATCCCTAACTTACTGGAGCTCATTTCGCCAGTTCCTTCAATTGAGTGATCGTACTAGAAATCTCTTGGAGATTGGCCTCAATGTCCACCCCTTCTACGCCGTGCAGGGTGTCGTCAAGGTTGCCAAAACTGGTGAACAAGGTTTTCACCAGCGGTGTGGCTACAGCTTGGTCAACTTCGTTCGCTGCCGCATCGCTGGCAACCCAGTGCTCCAGCGACTCCAGCAAATGGCCGATGTCATGCAGCTCATCATGAGCGTCCTCGGGCGAGTTCTTTTCGAAAGCTGCCTTGATCACCGCAAACTCACTCTCCAGCTTAGTTAAACCAGCCGCCAGCGACTCGAGCGAAGGCTCGTCCTGATCCCCGTGGTCGTGATCCCCGTGGTCGTGGCCAGCGTGATCATGATCCGACTCTTCCGTGGCAGCCGCTTCATCGGTGACGGGAGTGCTCGGCGAGCAACCCATGCTGCAGCAGCACAGAACCGCCACCAGGGGCAACTGGGAGATGGTCAGCAAGGAGAAAAAGCGTCCGGTGGGGAGTGACGAATAACGCATCGGTGTCCTACGGAAAATCGGGGAAGAATTCAATTGCACAAGGGTTGTAAATATGGGTTTTTTCTGGGTACGTAGCAAGGAAAGCATTGGTTCACCGCGAAAACGCCCCCCCCGGTTAGCCGGACCAGATCGCCCGAGTCCATTCAAAAATAGATTGCCAGGCCAATTGGTGCGCCAGTGCGACCAAGAACAGCAGGGCCGTGGGGCCCAGTTGGCCGAAGGTGTGGCGCACCGGCGGGAGCAATCGTAACAGCAACAACGCTGCGACGCAGAGCACGACAATGCTGACTGTCGCTTGCCAGCCCAAACCGGCTCCTAACACACACAACGACCAACTTAACGTGCTGCCACCATCGCTGGTATCCTCGCCGTCGGTATCCTCGCTGGGCGGCGCTTGCTTAGTCAGTAACGTGCGGCGCGCGAATTGGCCGAGTAACGGAGCAGTCGCTACGGCCGCTGCCAGCCCCGCTAAACTGCTGACCAGGCCCACCGACAAGTTGGACAGGGGCAGCCAAGCGGCAATTGACGCGTCTATTTTTAGGGGCATTAGGTCAGGAAAGACGGTTGGCAACCCAATCGCCAGCAACAGGGCGGGAAGCCAAAATCGGAGCGGCAAGCTGAGCCGTTGAACTTGTGCGAAGACGGCCGTCATGACAGTGCAGAACAAAAATAAGTGATAGGCGGTCACGGCAACCACATTCCACTTGGTGTACAGGATAATCCACACAATCCCCGTATACATCGGCTGCTTTACACCCGGAAGATTGGCGGCACCCGAAACCAATTCACCGATAAACATCGCGGCAAACAGGCCGGCGCCTGTCAGTTCGGTTAACAGGTACCTGAGGGGAATCGCGGTTTGGCAGCTGCGGCAACGCCCCCCTAGGAGCAAGTAGCTGATGATTGGCAAGTTGTCGACACGACGAATCGGCTGTTCGCATTGCGGGCAAGCGGAACTGCGGAGGGCGATGGAACGTCCGCTCGGTAAACTCTCGGCAACCACGTTGAGAAAACTCCCAAACGAGGCGCCGATGGCAACAAAAATGGCAAAAATTGCGACTTTCGCCGAGTGAATTCGAAAAATCTCGCCCAGCGACTCTTCTTCGAGCGCGTAGGTTTCTTGGGGGCTCGCGTTCCACTGCTGCAACCATTGAGCCGTGGGCAGCAACACCATGTAAACCAACAACCCGCCTAGCATCAGCCCGCCGACCAAACGCCGAATACCGGCGGCATGGGAGCTCGGCTCAGTCGCCAGCTGAGGTTCATCCTCAACCAATGATCCAGCCGCGGCGTCGAGCAACTCGCTGTTGCCTGCTTCCTCTAAATTGCCTGCTTTGCTTGAGCTGTATGCCCCAGGTGACTCGCCACTGCGTTCCACGTCGCCTGGCAGCCGGCCAGGACCGAAAAATAATGGTTGCAGCAGCAGACGCAGGTTCCACACGATCAGGATGCCGAGATAAAGTGCCAGCGCGGGGAGGGAAAAGACAACAAATGGTTCACCGGCGGGCAGGGCCGATAGATCGTGACGATACCAGCCCGTGAGGCAAGCCGCCAGCAACCCACCGCAAATCGCAATCCGCACCACGACGGCACCCACGCTAGCGTTCCAGCTCCATTGCCACTGGCTGGCCGCCGCAATCAGGGACAAGCCCATTCCCGCGACGGCGAGTCCCAGTCCACCCCAGCCAAATTCCCCCTGCAATAACCAGTACAGGGCAAAAGCAACGCCCGTTCCGCCGAGCATCATGCGGAGATACTCGGCACCTAACGAATCAGCTGGATTGGCCTCTGCGAGTCGCATGCGGTTGCTCTTGTGGCTGACAAGCCGGGAATGCCAGAAGGAATCCAGCACAATAGGGGTCCTGCACAACGAACTCCCTGCACCAAGAGTGTAAATGCACCGAGAGTGCAAGTAAATAGCTCGTCGCCGCGACCGCTCAGTCCTTCGCCTCCCAAATCTGCTTGAGGAGATCATGAAAATCAGGGTCGTGCCGTTTCAGTTCGGCCCGCACGAACGGGAAAAAATCGTTGCGATAAAAGTAGGCTTCCGTCCCCTCGGCAAAGTATTCCTTGTGATCAGTCAAGCCGTAATGCCGGACTTCGGCCCCCGTGTAAAGCAGCACGCGTTCATAACTGCCAGCCGCTTTCGCTTGCTCGAACACTTGGCGGATCGGTGGATGATCAAAGCCCAAAATTTGGTCATGAAAACCATGCGCTAGTTCGTGTAGAATCACAGCCGGATGCTTCAGCATTTGCTCACGCGACAACAATTGCTCCGCTCGGCAGATGTGCACCTTTTTGGCTAATTGGGGATCATGCCCGTTGTCGGCCAGCCAACGCCGGCTGGGATGGTACTGCATGCCTTGCAATTCGGGATGCTGGTAATCGATCCAAATCGCGATCGTTTGCAGTTTCTCCAAAGCGGGAGAGGGCACCAAGATGCGGATTCGTTGCAGATGGTTGGCAAGCATGGAAAGTGCTCGGCTTCCCAGATCCGCTTGGTCTCCTTGCTCCAGCAACACGGGGTCAATATGAACTTGCCAGCCTTCGAGATCGCGAACTTGATGGTCCGCAGCTTGCCCATTCGCTGAGGCAACGCGGTCCTCCACCAGGGCGGCGGGTTGCTGGGCCACGGACGTTGTCGACAGGGCCGCCAAGCAACTCAACAAGAGGGCTGGCGATAGCAGCCGACGGTGTGATGGAAACCAAGCGGTGCGAGTCATGCGATAAACTTTCCGGGTGAGTGGGAACAGTGCGAGTGGGAACAGTGCGAGTGGGAACGGGGTGTGCAGGTAACAGACGTGCTGCGACCATACTACACGAACAATAACATCAGTGAGTGATTGTGGAATTTATTGAGCCAACTCAGCCTGTCTTGGTGACTGGAGCAACCGGCTATGTGGCTGGTTGGATTATCAAACGGCTACTCGACGACGGTTTCAAGGTGCATGGCACGGTGCGAGACGCAATGGACCGCGACAGGCTCGGGTATCTGGAGACATTATCTGCTGCGGCCCCCGGTACCCTGCGATTGTTTTCTGCCAACCTGCTCGAGCCGGGAGCTTTCGCGACCGCCATGCGGGGCTGCCAATTGGTGTTTCACACCGCATCCCCGTTCAGTTTAAATTCGCAAGACCCCCAGCGGGACATTATCGAGCCGGCGGTGGCTGGTACTCGCAATGTGCTGGCCGAGGCGACCTGCTCAGGGAATGTCAAACGCGTTGTCGTGACCAGCAGTTGCGCGGCGATGTATGGTGACAATGCGGATATTCACGGGCTGCCCGGTCAAATGCTCACGGAGGCCGATTGGAATCGTTCATCTTCGCTGGAGCATCAACCTTATTCATACTCGAAGCTATTAGCCGAGCGCGAGGCCTGGGAATTCGCTAAATCACAACAACAGTGGGACTTGATTACGATCAATCCCTCGCTGGTCATTGGTCCCGCTTTGAATCGCCAGCCGACATCGGCATCGTTTGATTTGATCAAAGGTTTTGTCAACGGCACGCTCAAGAGTGGCGTGCCAGACTTTGGCATAGGCCTAGTCGACGTCCGCGACGTGGCCGCGGCGCATTGCAAAGCCGCTTTTCGTCGCGACTCCGCGGGGAGATATATTGTCTCAGCGGCCAACAGTCATTTTCCCGAAATCGCCGCGGCGCTGCGTGAACGTTTTGGCGATTCGTTACCCATTCCAAGTCGCACCTTACCCAAGTCGCTCGTCTGGTTGGTTGGCCCGCTGATCGACAAAACGCTAACTCGCAAAATGGTAGCGAGAAACGTCGGCTACCGCTTCGCCGCGGATAACCGGCGCAGCGTTGAAGAATTGGGTTTGCAATATCGCTGCTGGAGATCATCGCTGGTCGAGATGGTCCAGCAGATGATCGATCAACAAGTCATTCCGCCCGCCAGTCGCGATTGATGGTCGGGAACTGGGAATTTAATACTTTCGGCGGAACGAAACGCGACTCTTGCTCAACGAGCTGGGGCGAGCGCTGGTTGCTGGTTTTCCAGCTCAGCAGTTGGCGTGGTATCGACAGCCAAATCACCGCAAGCAAACTGAATTCCGTCGAGCATATGCTTGATCACGGCGGGGTTCCAGAAAGTCTCTTCGCGGTGCCCAAAGTTGGTAATGAAGACGCGACCATTCTCGAATTTTCGCACCCACGAGACGGGTACTTCACGCGGCCCCGGAGCGTAGCCACCGTTGCCATCGTTTTTGATTTGATCGGTCACGGCCGACTTGCTCATGTCGAGCGAGACCAGCAGACGTAACACCTCAGGTCCTTGGTAGGTGTCAGGACGATATTGATAAATTTCGTCTTGGTGCCAAAACCCTTCGCCGCCAAACATCTTATTGAGGGCGTGTTGTGGATCATCCAGCTTAAAAGCCCAAGTCCCACCGGCGTTCCAGGGGTGGCCGTTAAACTGTCCACCCACCATCGCAGCCGATCGTGGGTGCTGATAAAAGTTATCACTGGCGGCATGGTAACCAACCAAGCCTTTGCCGGCGGCGACAAAATCTAATAAAGCTTGTTCCTGGGCCGCTTCGGGAAACTTGAGATGCGTCGTGTTGTTCAGCACAACCGCGTCATATTTGCTCAGATTCTCGCTCGTGAAAACATCATAAGTGTCCGCCAAATCGACGTGAAAAGCACCCGTCTTGCGACCCATTTCTTGGGTGGCCAAATTGCCGTGCGGGATCGACGTGTGAATGAATCCTTCACAGCGGTAGAAAACCAAGACGCGACGAGCCGCCTGGGGCTTGGCAGTGGGTTGATCGGGAACCGCGTTGACAATCATCATCCGCTGGTTGTCATTGATGGGGCGAAACCGCTCTTTCTTCTTTTGTTCCCAAGCATCATCTTGCCCCTGGGCTGGGGAGCAAAGCGTTGTCGCGGAGCACAGTAAACCAATCAAGGTTGTCGACAATAATACCAGAGGTGTTCTTCCAAACATCGATTTGAGTTCTCGCGAAAAGGCGGGGAGGAGGGGAAATGGGAGCCGACGGAATTCCCTGCGAGCAAGCATCGTCGGTGAAACAGTTTACTCAAACGGCGGCAGGCTGCACAACTATCCGCGAGTTCTTTGCTGATCGAGTTCTTTGCTTAATGACTTCTGGGGAGGTGCTTAAGGGTGGGTGTGCGGATACGGCTCTAAGTGAACGAGCACATCGCGCAGCGCGGCAAAGCGGGTCAGCAAGCGATCTTTGACTTGATGGCCAATTTGGTGGCCGGCGGCAACGGTTAAATGCTGGTCGACTTCGATGTGAATGTCGGCAAAATACTCCAACCCCGATTTGCGGACCCACAGCGTCTCGACCTCGCGAACTCCTTCAACCAGCATCGCTTCGCCGCGAATCTCGGCGACAAATTTCGGTTCGGCCTGCACATCCATCAGCTCGCTGGCACTGCCGCGAAACAATTTGACTCCCGAAAAAACAATCGCCCCCACGACGACTAGCGATGCTGCTTCATCCGCCCAGTGAAAATAGGGCCCTCCGTAACGGACCGCGGCCAAACCCATCAAGACTGCTAAGGCGCAAAGTGCGTCGCTGCGATGATCCCAAGCGTTAGCCACGATTGCTGATGAGCCGGTGCGTCGGCCGACTCGCATCTTATAATGAAATAGCCCCTCCTTAATGACAATGTTGACGCCCGCAATCCACAGCGTCCACCACGGTGGGGCCACCGTGGGGAGTCCAAATCGTTGGATTGCCTCCCAGCCGACAACCAATGCTGAGACGATTACCAGGAGGGCCACATTTGTGGCCGCGATACCTTCCGCTCGGGTGTGTCCGTAAGGATGCTCGGCGTCGGCGGGCAACTGGGCGACACGCAGGGCAATCAAAACAATTAAAGTCGTGACCACGTCGCCGATTGAATTCACCGCATCGGCAATCAACGCGAAGGAGTGACCGACGATGCCACCAACCAGCTTGACGCAGCCCAACAGTAGATTGATCACCAAGCCGAGCAACGCGGCTCTGGTAACTTGGCGGTAAAGTTCAGCAATCGAAGGGCTCGATTCCACATCAGGCTCGCGATTGCAAGGAACCGGGATGGTAGAAAACGGTGTTCAAATCGTGAGTTGGCGATTGCGGGCCGTGATCGGCCAAGTTTCGGCAGCTTTACCAGCTCGCACACAATAAGCTTGTTGGTGAAGCGCCACCGTGGGGCAAATATGTTTGGGGACGCCGTAGAGTACCGTGCCGACTGGAAAAGCGGCCTGATCTTCCACTTCCAGCACCAGATGCTCTTCACTGTGAACGATCGTGGCGGCCTGCTCGAGCCCAAAGAAACGCACCCGCGGGTGAGGCATTTCCGAGGCCACCGCTTTATGTCCCAAGTCAATGCAGATTAGATTTTCGGCCGGATGGCTGATGACGCGAGCCAACAGCACGGCGGCTTGTTGAAACCCCATGCCGGGTGAAACTGCCGCTTGTCCAAAATCCCACAACACCGTGGTGCCGGGGCCGACTTCCAGTTCAGGGTATTCGGCCAGTATCTTGGCGGTGGGTGTCCCGGCCGCAATTAAGTTGGGGACTTTCAGGCCCTGCGTTTGCAACCGCTCGCGGAGTTCCCACACTGGCTGGAACGTTTCCGTGACTTGGGCTGCCAAAGCGGTCGGCGAAACATCGTGCAGATGCCCGTCGTAAGCGTGTAAGCCGGCAGCCCGCACGCCCGCCGTTTCCGCAATCTGGCGGTACAATTCCAGCGCGGCAGTCGAAGGAATGATGCCGGTCCGGTTCATCCCAATATTCAGATCGAGGTACATATCGATCGTGGTTCCCGCGTCCTGAGCGGCGGCGGCAATCTCACCCAATGACGCCAGATTATCGACCAGCGTGGAAAAGTGAGTGTGGGGGAAAATGGCTACCAATTTCAAGAGACGCTGCACGTTGGGCCCCACCGGTTGGTAGGCCAACAGCACATCCTCGCCACCATTTGCCGCCGTCATCTCTGCCTCGGCAATCGTGGCCACTTTGAATTTGCGGATCCCCAGTTCACGCTTGAGCCGGATAATGTCGGGCATTTTGTGCGTTTTGACATGCGGGCGCAAACGAGCCGGATCGCCAACCAGCTGGATCATTTTCAGCAAGTTCTCGCGAACTCGTTCTGGGTAGATCAGCAGAGCGGGAGAGGGAACATCAGCAGCGTTGTGGATGCGGTACCAGTCTGTCATGCGCGGTAGCTTACTCGCCGCAAGCACCGCGTCAACCGGTGTGGGGGTTGGGCCCAATGATGTGGGCCGAGCGACTCTCAAGAAAAATAGAGTCGCAAAAAAAAAGAGGGCGATGGAGCTGTACTGCCCAGGAAGCTCCAACGCCCTCATCAAACTTTGTCATTGATGACAAACTTGATACGGCTGGCGGTGCTCTTCGTCTGCCCCAGCGAGATCACCGCCGCCGATCGTCACTTTGACGACAAGTTTAATTATCGAACGATCTCGTTGACGTCTTCACTAACAAAGCCTAAATCTTGATAACCATTTAGGAACATGCTGTGGATCGTGCCGGTCAGCCGGAAAGAGCTGGCGAGCGGGGGACTATTCATCTACCCCCCTGGCGAACTTCGTCCAAGGTTAAAATGCCGTCTTGATTGCTGTCCAAGGCGCTCACTCTGCGGCGTATCCGTTCGGGAACCTGGCTCAAATCGATGCGGTCATCAGCGTCGCTATCGAGAAAGCTGAAGAGCCTCAATAGCTGGCTCATCCGCTCATCCTCAGCCACGCCGCCTGCGGGTCTCCCAAGAGGATTGCCCTGATCGTCGAGCTTCACTGCGTAATGAAAATAACCAATCATCATTTCATCGTCGGTCTGGTCTCCCCAGCGGACCAGAGCCTGGGGATTCGGATTGTTGAGGTTGTCTTCACTGTTGTCGAATACCGCGGTGCAAGCGATCCGTGAACCGGCGGCCAACTCCAACGGCTCGGCGAATTGATAAGTCGTCTGCCAATTAAAATCGTAAGCCGGAACATCCAAAATGGTCTCTCGCTGACTATCTGGTTTGACAATTTCATAGCGGAACGCTTTGCCGCGCAGGTGCATATGGGGGCTCATCCCTAACAGCAAGGACTTGGGCAATAATTCAGGAATGATCGCGGAGACTTGGTAACTGGGGTCGCCGGGTTGAATCCTCAGATTGGTTTGCACCGCGCTGCTGGTGACAACTTCATGAGTGATCTTGGCAGGATCGGCGAAAACCATTCCTAATTTGCTCTGATCAAGCTGAGGCGTACCGATTGGCGTGTAGTGCACTTGAAAAACAAGCTCGCTGTTTGCGGGAAGCCGCTTAGCCATGCCGGGCGGATTCTGCTCGACACGCGCGCCGGGCACGTAGCCGACGAGGAAGCTACGCTCCGCCGCCATCGGTTTATTCGAACCCTTAGGCCGGTAGAAACCGAGAATGTGGTGCACGACGGCCCTGTTCCCAGGGATAAACTCGGCCGCTTCCAACCAGGTATCTTCGTCCAGCCCCGGATCGACTTTGAAGTATTTATAAGCCACAGCACCGTCCGCCGGCACTTGGAACGGCTCAGGGGAGACGTTGAGCACCAAATCGGGCTCGCGTGGCAATTGCCAACCGGTCACAAACGTGGGTGGCTCTGGCAAGTCGGCTGGATCACCCTGCGGCGCCCCGGCATTAGCCCAATCGTACAGCGTTTGCTTTTCTTCGGGCGTCATCGAGCGATCGTTGCTGAACGAGCCGTACTTGGGATCGGCGTGCCAGGGGGGCATGCGGCCGTCACGCACCACTTCGGCAATCATGTCGGCCCAGCCAGCCGCTTCTTCGTAGTCGGCTAGAGCAAATGGAGCAATCTCGCCCTCGCGATGACATTCCACGCAGCGACGGTTGAGAATGCGGGCGACTTCACCGGTGAATGAAACAGTGGCCGACTCGTCCACACTCTTCTGCCGACCAATAATGCAGCCCACCGAACGTGTTTGCGGGTTCGCCACCGCTTGACCCGCCAGCAAATTCTCGATCGCTTCGCGAAGCTCATGCTTTTGCGGCTCCTCGCGTGCGTAGCCAATGCCGTATTGATCATCGATCCGGCCCCAGTAACGAACATTTCGCTCGCGGTCCAACAGGAAAACTTCGGGGGTTCGCTCGGCACCCATCGCGTCGGCCAAGCGGTTGCCGGCATCCTTCAACAATGGAAACTCAATCTGATAACGGCGGGCAAAGGCGGAAATCTCAGCGATCGAATCCTGGCGGTTGCTCATCACACCCACAATCGCCACCCGCTGATCGGCGAACTTATCTTGCAAATCAGTTAGTCGCGACGCGTACAATTTGGCCAGCGGACACTCGGTTCCCAAAAAAGCGACCACCATGATGTCCGCATCACGAAAGTCACTCATCTTCCATACGCGACCGCGAAAGTCGGCCACATCCAAGTTGCGAACCGGTTGGTCCCAATTCGGTTCCGCCAAGGCAACTCGTGGGTCCATCGATTGGCAGGCCACCACAGCGCATGCCACGATTAAAGATCTCTGCACCAATCTGAAAACCATGCCAACCTCGTCGCGAGCCAATTTAAATGAGATAACTAATTGCATCCTACACGCTAAGTACTCGCCAAAGCCATGCACAGTTTCAGCCATCGCCAATTTTTAACCGACAGACAGTGGCAATAAATCTACACAAAAAGATGTAGATTTGCAGGGATTTAGAGGCATTTGGATCGCCGGCTGGGTTTACCAGCCGGCGATCGCAATGATCGCGGAGGCGGCCGCCGTGGCGGCAGTTTCGACTCGCAAGATTGTCGGTCCCAGCCCGATCGCTTGACAACCAGCGTCGCTGGCAGCCTCCACTTCTTGATCCGTAAATCCACCTTCTGGACCAATGAACAGGTTCACTGCCGACTGAATTGTCAAGTCAAGCGATTTCAGCGGTGCTCCGCCGGGGTGCGCGATCACCCTCAGTTGCTGCTTTAGCGAAAATGCTTCCTGGGAATCAAGAGCTGCCAAGTGGTCGCAAAAATCTGTTGGCTCGAGGATCGTCATCAGCTGGTTGCGGCCCGATTGCTTGCTAGCTTCGATGACTTGTTTGCGCAGTTTGTTCAACGTGCTCGCCGAGGGGGTGGCTTGGGATCTCGTCGTGACGATTGGCTGCACGTTGGCAACGCCCAGCTCGGTCAATTTTTCGACCATCCATTTAGCGCGATCCCCTTTGGGCAGGCAGGCTGTGATGGTGATCGCGCCGCGGAGTTCGCGAGAGACTTCGCTCGCGGGGGCGACTTGGCAGAAGACGCGGCGGCGGTCCACGGAGGTGATTTCACCACTGGCCTGCCGACCATCCCCCGCGAACAGCACGACCGGGTCACCCACGGCGACCCGCATCACCCGAGCGGCATGCACCGCTTCTTCCGTGGGCAGCGCGACCAAGCCTCCTTGGGCGGGCAAATCGGGAACAAAATATCGACGGGTCATCGGGGGCACCTGGCTACGGCGGAGCAGAGCACGTGGCTGGAAAGCCAGCCTGCGCGTTTTGCACTGCGAAGAAGATCTAAGCTTGTCATTGGCAGCCGATATGTTGTAGGAGGGGACAGCCGTTGTAAACGGATACTCGTCTCCTATTTTTGGGTTCCGGCATGGAAGGCTTGTTGCTAATCCTGAAAGCTGCCTATTGTCGCAGCACGCACCATCATTTTGCGCTCGACTCGCTGCGTTACGTCCGCACCGATGCCGGCCGTTCCTTGGCGCGGATGCTGTTGCGTTATCACTCGCAGTATTTAGCAGGAGCCAAAGACCCCGATGTGCGTTTCCGTGATTTTCAAAATCATGTCGTGCACGTGGCGGACAATTATTGGGGGGGCGCTCCCCGCGCAGCCGAGCGCTGGTATCAGCGGATCCAAACGCATTTGAAAAGCGAATCGTGGGCTGATGCCGCGCACGCCACGGGAGTCCTCAGTCACTATTTTACTGATCCGCTGCAGCCTTTGCATACGGCTCAGAGCCCGCGGGAGGCGGTCGTCCATCGTCCCTTGGAATGGACCATTTGCCAATCTTATTCCAGTATTTTGTCGCGTTGGCGGGATGATCGCTTTCGCATTATCTTTCAACTTTCCTCTGAACCCGATTGGTTGCCCGCCGCCGTGCGGCGTGGTGCGGAGCTGGCGCATCGATCTTATGAAACGCTAGTCTCCAGCTATGACCTCGAGGCGGCTCGTAAAAATTCACGGCACGGTCTCAGCGAACAATCGCTCGACGCCCTGGCGGAACTCTTTGGGGTGGCCATTGTTGGTTGGGCGCGGATTCTTGATCGCGCTGCTGCCGAGGCGGTGGTGCCGTTGCCGCGAGTCTCTTTACACTCTGGCAGTTTGCTGGCCGCCCTGCGGCTCCCGGTCGCTTGGCTGGGACAACGCTTGGACTCACGGCGGGAACGTGAATTAGTGCGACAACTGCTCCAGCATTATCACGAAACGGGCGAACTGGGTCCGCACGAACCGGCGGAGGTGCAACTTGTGCGGCGAGTTCTTGAGGTCCGAGACAGCGAACAGGAATACGCTCGCTTGAGGGAACTCGCTGAACGCGGCAAAGAGCTGGGCAGCGAGGAACCGACCACATTGCGAGTCGTGTTGCCAACGCCGAACCAGGCCACCGCAGCGTCATCCGATCAAGCCCTCACTCTTGAACAATCGCCGGCGAATCCAGAAGCAACTTTGCCCGGACTAACTTTTGCCGACGTGGCCGCCAAGTCTGCTTTCGAGCCGCTGGAAATCAGTTTCTCTCGCAGCAAACGCAGCTTGACGTTGACCAGCCCGATTGTCGAAGCGCCCTCGATCGGGCCCAAGACGGCGGCCAGATTTGAGCGGCTTGAGATCAAACAGATTGGCCAATTCTTGCACGCGGATCCTGAACGCTTGGTAGCCAAGTTAGAGGTTGGCTGGATCGGTGTGGCTGAGATCGCGGAATGGCAATCCCAGACGCGGCTGATGTTGGCGATCCCCAGTTTGCGAGTTTGCGATGCTCAATTATTAGTCGGGGCGGGTTATTGCACACTCTACGCCTTGGCGACCGCGGATTCCGAGGAATTGCTCGCCAAGTTCAATCGCTTTGCTGACGGACCGGCCGGGCGAAGGTTTCTGTGGAGCGCGAAACGCCCCGGCCGAGAGACCGTTCTCACTTGGGTATCGTTAGCCAAACAGCGATTCTCCGACCAGCAGAACAGTGCCGTCGAGCCGACCACTCTGTCTGAAACAGGGGAATCAGACCGTTCGGCAGCCTAACATGCTTCTCACCGCTGCCGGTGGCGAATACAGTGGAGCGTTGATTTCTTCGCTCAACGCCCGAGGCCGCCACAGTGAGATTTTTGTTTCCTGCTATCAGGCTCCGTCCAGCCAGTTCGCCCACAAAGTCCCCAGCACCTGCGCTTGATTCGCCACTGGTGAACCGACAATGGCTGAAATCGAGTCTGCTCGGTGTGGCGTTGCTGATGTGCTTCATCTGCACTTCGCCCCCGCGGCTTTCGGCCCAAGACAGGATCACCGGTCGCAACTTTGCCACCCGCTCGGAAGTGATTGCACCGCGAGTGATGGCCGCCACCAGCCAGCCGTTGGCCACGCAAGTCGCTCTGCAAGTCCTTCGCGACGGGGGCAACGCCATCGATGCGGCCATCGCTGCCAACGCCACGCTGGGTTTGATGGAACCGACGGGTAACGGAATCGGTGGGGACCTGTTTGCAATTGTTTGGGATAATAAGACCAAGCAACTGTATGGGCTTAACGCCAGCGGTCGATCACCGCGGTCTTTGACGATCGAAGAGTTTCAGCGTCGCAAGCTAACATCGATACCCGCCCTGGGGCCTTTGCCGGTTTCCGTTCCAGGTTGTGTGGATGGTTGGTTTGAATTGCATGGACGGTTTGGGAAAATGCCCATGCCGGAGATCTTGGCTCCCGCGATTCGCTATGCCGAAGAGGGTTTTCCAGTCTCGGAATTGATCGCCCATTATTGGCAGAAAAGCGAGCGGCTGGGTAAATACCCGGGCTTCAAAGAAACCTTTTTGCCTGGCGGTAAAGCGCCCGCCAAGGGTGAGATTTTTAAGAATCCACAATTAGCCAAAACACTTACGGAGATTGCCAACGGGGGTCGCGACGCTTTTTATAAAGGTGACATCGCTAAAACTATTGATGCTTTTATGCGAGAACATGATGGTTTCCTCTCTTATGAGGATCTTGCCGCTCACAAAAGTGAATGGGTGGAGCCCGTCGCTTATAACTATCGTGGTTATGATTTGTGGGAATTACCTCCCAACGGACAAGGTATTGCCGCTTTGCAAATCTTAGGCATGCTTGAACAGTATGAGATCGCCAAGTTTGGTTTTGGCAGCGCAGAACATTTGCATTATTTTGTCGAAGCCAAGAAATTGGCCTTTGAAGATCGGGCTAAGTTTTATGCCGATCCGGCGTTTACTGAGATCCCCGTCAGTGAGCTGATCTCGCCCGCTTACGCGAAAAATCGCGCCGCGCTGATTCGGCCCGATCGGGCCGCCCGGCGGGTGGCCGCTGGGAATCCAGCCTTGGAACGAGGCGACACCATCTACCTGACCGTCGCCGATCAAGATCGCAACATGGTTTCTTTGATTCAAAGCAATTACCGCGGGATGGGATCGGGTATGTGCCCGACTGGTCTGGGGTTTTGTTTGCAAGACCGGGGCGAGTTGTTTGATTTGCGACCCGGCTTGGCAAATTCCTACGCGCCCGGTAAGCGACCTTTTCATACCATTATCCCCGCCTTTGTTACCAAAGACGGCTTACCGTTTCTCAGCTTTGGCGTGATGGGCGGAGCGACGCAGCCTCAAGCGCACGCTCAAATCATGATAAACATCATCGACTTTGGCATGAACATTCAAGAAGCGGGTGATGCCCCGCGATTGATTCATGTTGGTTCCTCACAACCGACTGGCGAGGAGATGACCGATGGTGGCCAGGTGCAGTTAGAATCGGGCTTCGCTTACGAAACGGTGCGTGAATTGATGGAGCGGGGTCACAAAGTCGAGTGGGCTGTCGGTCCCTACGGTGGCTATCAGGCGATTCGCTACGACGCCGAACAGGACGTTTATTACGGGGCCAGCGAGTCGCGAAAGGATGGTCAAGCGGCCGGTTTCTAAGTCCATCTTGAAGCTGGCCGCTCCGTCTGCCATCCTCTTAGGTTCCCGCCACCCACCTTTTCGACGAGATTTCATGCCGTGTATCGCCTCCTCTTCATCTGCTCGCTGCTGTTCGCGTCCCAACTTGTGGCTGAAATTCCTCAGAGCTGGGGACAACAACCGCCCGTAGTCAGCGACGAGCCAGCAGCAGAGGCTGAGCCGCCCGCAGAGACAGCCACGGAATTCGCAACAAACGCCGCCAGCACAGAAGCCATCATCGGCGGGCTAGAGCCAACCGCCTCGCCCGTTCCCATGTATCCGTTCTTCGTGCTGGCCGTGGGGATCGCCGTCGTCTTGGGGCTGATCATCGGATTTAAGATCAACGCTTTCCTCTCTCTGATCATTGCCGCCCTGGTTGTCAGTTTGATGGTGGGGGGAGATCCGGGAGCCAGGATGGACGCGGTCGTCTCGGCTTTTGGTGGTTCGGCGGGCGATGTGGGGATCGTGATTGCCATGGCTGCCATCATTGGCAAATGCATGCTCGACAGCGGTGCGGCCGATCGGATAGTGCGAGCGGCGGTGAATTTAACCGGCGAACGCAAGGCTTCGGCCGGGTTGATGGGAAGTGGTTTTCTGTTGGCCGTGCCAGTCTTTTTTGATACGGTGTTTTACTTGCTGGTCCCCTTGGCTCGCAGCTTACATCGCCGCACCGGACGCCATTACTTGCGTTACTTGATGGCAATCGCCACGGGCGGAGCGATCACCCACACGCTGGTCCCGCCAACGCCGGGT
Organism: Kothea flammea; assembly: GCF_052161645.1. Lineage (GTDB taxonomy): Bacteria > Planctomycetota > Planctomycetia > Pirellulales > Pirellulaceae > Laterigemmans. Next base: position 6,828,956 of record NZ_CP197414.1, on the reverse strand, counting down.
CCGTTGTTAGTTTCGGCCACGCTGGGTGTCGATATTGGCATGATGATTTTCGTTGGTCTGTTGGTCGCCATCCCTTCAGCGATCGTCGGTCTGATCTTTTCCATCTTTGTCGATCGCGTCATGCCGATCCCGATGCGGCCCTTGGGGCCGGGCAGTGAAAAACATGAACCGTTACCTGTCACCGAGTTGCCCTCGATGGGGCTGGCTCTGCTGCCCGTGCTGTTGCCGCTGGTCCTGATTGGCTTGGGCACCTTGGCGACAACTTTGGCTGACCGCGAAGATCGTGCTCGACTGACAGCGGAACAAGTGACCGATTTCGATCAGCTGCGAAATGCGTTACGCGAGGGAGCTGACCAGCCCACAGCCACACCGGCCAGTCGGTTCGTCCAACATTCCGCTTTGGGTGATGATGCGCGGGCCTTCATTCTCTCCGACGATCCCCTCAGCGAATCGCAGCGGCAAGTCGTGATTGATGGTCTCAACGAAGTGTTGCTGGCCCGCGACGTGTATGATTCTCGCGCCTTCAGTGACGTCGGTCTAAGTTCTGAAACCGAAACGATGGCCCGCAAGATCAACGTCCGGACCAAACCGGTTGATCGGCGGCGGTTGAACCGCATGTTGTTAGAGCAGAGTTTTCCAGAGGCAGTTGCCACGCATCAATGGGATTCGCCTCAACGTCGCTTTGCGGATAGGACAAAATTATGGAGTAACGCCAACTTTGCCTTGCTGCTGGCGGCTCTGGTGGCGATCTGGACGCTCAAGTCGGTGCGCAAGCTGAGCTTCCGAGAAACTGGGGTGGAAGTCGAAGAGGCTTTGATGAGCGGCGGAGTGATTATCTTGATCACGGCCGCCGGCGGAGCTTTCGGCGCGATGTTACGTGACGCGCAGATTGGCGAGTCGATTGAGGCGGTCTTCCGGGAAACATCGGCGGGCGGAATCAGCCTGCTGTTGCTCGCTTACGTGATTGCGGCTGTGCTGAAGGTTGCCCAGGGGAGCAGCACCGTGGCGATGATTGTCGCCGCTGGGATGGTTGGTGCCATCGCCACTGGAGTTTCACTCGGCTACCATCCAGTTTACCTGGGGACAGCCGTGGGAGCTGGTTCCCTGTTTGGCAGCTGGATGAATGACAGTGGCTTTTGGGTATTTGCGAAAATGGGTGGGCTAACCGAAGGCGAAGCGCTAAAGAGCTGGACCCTGCTGCTGTTCGTGCTCTCCTTCACAGGTTTGCTGACGACGATCTTGTTGAGTCAAATCCTCCCCTTGGTGAGTTGATCATGGCCGGTGACCTGCGTCCAAGTCGTTCTCACCAAGCTGCACAGCTATCGACGGGTATTTCGCATGGGTGTTTGTTTGCAGTGATTGCCACGTTGATTACCTGTGGCATGTTATTCATCAACGGCGCCATAGTCAGGGCGCTGTGTGATGCCGCTGCTGATCCGTGGCCACGCGTCTTCGGTGATCATCGCGTCGAACAGTTTATCTACTTTATGGGGCCAGTTGTCTTGGTCGTGATTCAGTGGATGATGATCGACTACGTTATCAGTCGCGTTCGCCGCTGGCCTTGATGCAGCTTACCCACGGGCGACTGGCCTTCAAGTTTGCCAACATGGCGGCGCGGGCATTTTCGGCTGGCACTATCGGCTGGCAGCTGACCCAGGCAAGCGTGATTCGGCCGCGGCGATCAACTGGCCATCCTCGTCACGAGCTATCCCCTGCGCGGTGGCAACGGCGCTGATCGAGTCAACTTGGTGTCCCAGTTGAGTCAATTCTGCCACGACTTGTTCGCCGATTGTCCGTTCCACTAACAACTTATCAGGACGCCATTGATGATGAACTCTGGGCGCCGCCATAGCTTCTTCGAGCGGCATGCCGCAGGCCAGCACCCGCAATAGCAGTTGCGCGGTGGCACTGATAATCCGCGGTCCCCCGGCTGCACCGCAAGTCATTACGGGTTGCTTGCCACGCATCGCCAACGTAGGGCTCATGCTCGACAGCGGACGTTTCCCCGCAGCCGGCGCGTTCGCCTCGGCACCGACCAGCCCAAAAGCATTGGGCACACCTGGCGCAATGGCAAAGTCGTCCATTTGATTATTTAGCACCACGCCCGTGCCAGGAATGACAACTTTGCAACCAAACGACGTGTTCACCGTCGCCGTGATTGCCACCCAATTGCCCGCCGCATCGGCTGCGGTAAAGTGAGTCGTGTGACGCTGGCGATCTTGTTGCACCGAGGGTGGAAAAAACTCGGTCATCGCAGCCGGGGGTAGGCCAGCCCGCACGTCGGCAATTCTCCTTTCGGGGTGGATCAAAGCGGCGCGGCTGGCCAAGTATTGCGGATCGAGCAACCCCAGCGGCACATCGGCGAAATCGGGATCACCCAAGAAAACGGCTCGGTCGGCGAAGGCCAATCGCATCGCTTCGGCGACCACGTGGTAATAAGTGGCCGCCGAGTTACTGGCTAAATTGGCCAAATCAAACGGCTCGAGATAGCTGAGGATTTGCCCCACGTGTACTCCACCGCTGCTCGGTGGCGGGAACCCGATCAGTTCGTATTCATGAAACTTGGTTCGCACGGGCTGGCGATCGACGGCACGATAGTTGGCGATGTCTTGTTGCGTCATCAGGCCGCCGTTAGCTCGCATCCAGCGGTCGGTCAGTTCAGCAAACCGCCCTTGATAAAACGCGTCGGGACCATCGGTTGCCAATTCGTTTAGCGTGTTGGCCAAGTCGGGCTGAACCAAGCGTTCGCCCGCCGCCAAGGGTTGCCCTTGTGAGTCAAAGTACAACGCCCGTGCGGCAGGAAACTGGCGCAGCGTTTCCGCCACGGCGCGCAACCTGGAGGCGGTCGGCTGGCTGAGCGGAAAGCCCTCGCCGGCGACCTCCGCGGCCAGGCGGGCAGCCATTGCCCATTTGCCAGTGCCCAGCCGTGTTGAGAGAGCGTGATAAGCCGCCACCGCTCCGGGCACACCGGCGGCCAAGGCACCGACTTGGCTTAGTTGAGGCACCGGTTTTCCGTTGCGAAAAAACATCTTGGCGTGCGCGGCGGATGGTGCCATTTCCCGGCCATCAATCGCCGTCACGCGACCATCCGCGCTATGAGCCAGGATAAAACAGCCGCCTCCCAAACCTGAATTCTGGCCATCCACGACCGCCAACATCAAACCGGCCGCGACCGCCGCATCGGCCGCATTCCCCCCCGCCTCAAACATGGCTAACCCGGCCCGCGTCGCCTGGTCGCTGACCGTGGCGATCGCCGCCTGGCGGCCACGAGCGATTGGTGTACTCGCCTGCGGACTGGCTTCTTGCCCCCGGATCAAAGCTTCGCTGGTCAAACCGCTGGCCAGGATGGCGCCGGAGCCAAATAGCCATTCTCTGCGACTAAAATTCATTAAGCTCTACCTAAACTGTGTTGGGGTGGTCCCGAGCGGTTGTTGGCAAATCGGTGCAAACCCTTTTTTTCCGCTTCGCCTATAGTGTAAACTCCAGCCGAACTGTTTTACACATCAAAGAAGCATCTCCGCCCGCCCGATGGTCCCTCAGCATGCCTGTATTCGCTCCACTCGCAGCCAGTTTCGCAAAAACTTGGGTTCAGCTAAACCTACCTTCCACGCAATTCATTGCCGGGGTTTTGGTCGCGCTGCTAGGTCTTTGCGGCAGCCTCAACGCGCAGGATGCTGATCCCGCCGACCCGATCACGGACACGGTGGTTCGCAGCCATATTCAATTCTTGGCGGACGATTTACTGGAAGGGCGTGGCCCTGGTTCACGCGGCGATGCACTTACCCAACTCTATCTGCAGACGCAATTCAAACTGCATGGACTCAAGCCCGTTTTCCCTGGCGACAGTTGGGTTCAAGCGGTGCCGCTGGTTGGCTCGCAAACGCGTTCCCCGGACAGCGTTACGGTGCGGAAAGGTGCTGATAGTATTGAACTGAAAAACTATGATGACGTCATCTGTTCGGTTGGTCGCCCCGTTGAGCAAGTGAAAATCGAAGACGCTGAAATCGTTTTCGTGGGATATGGCATCGTCGCTCCCGAATATGACTGGGATGATTACAAAGGGGTCGACCTTAGCGGCAAAATCTTATTGATGATGAATAACGACCCGTCCGATGACCCCGAGTTGTTTGCGGGACGACGCAGGTTGTATTACGGGCGCTGGGATTACAAGTACGCTGCCGCCGCGGCGCAAGGGGCTGCTGGTGCGATTATCATTCACACGACTCCTTCAGCCGGTTACCCATTCCAAGTTGTGCAAACATCCTGGAGTGGCGAAGAGTTTGAGTTGCGCGCGGCGACTGGCCCCAGGATGGAACTCAAGAGTTGGGTCAGCGATGACGCGGCCAAACGCATCGCCTCGCTGGCTGGACACGACCTAGATGCACTCCGTGCGGCGGCCGAAAGTCGCGACTTCCAACCGGTGCCGTTGGGCACGACGCTCTCCGTTGACTTGTCCGCTGCGGTCCGCGGACAAGAGACAGCCAACGTGGTGGGGGTGTTGCCCGGTGCCGATCCGAAGCTGAAGGATCAATACGTGGTTGTGATGGCGCACCATGATCATCTTGGTATGTCCGATCAACGTGATGCCCGCGGTGACAATATTTACAACGGTGCTATCGATAACGCCTCTGGAACTGCCGGGCTGCTGACCATCCTCAAAGCCTTCACCGAGTTACCCGAACCGCCGGCGCGTTCGATCCTGTTTGCCGCCGTTGGTGCCGAAGAGCAAGGTTTGCTGGGCAGCAAGCATTTTGCTGAATTTCCACCCGTTCCCGCCGGTGCGATGGCGGCCGTCATCAATATCGATGGACTCAGCGTGCTGGGTCGCAGTTATGACGTCAACGTGATTGGCAGCGGCAAGTCGAGTTTGGACGAGATCGTCAAAGCGGTCGCCGTCTCGCAAGACAGGATCGTCACCCCGGATGCCTTTCCAGATCGTGGCTATTACTATCGCTCCGACCAGTTTTCGCTGGCTCGGATCGGAGTTCCAGGCGTCTACCTGCACGCTGGCACTCGAGTTCGCGGCAAGCCCGATAATTGGGGCAAAGAACAGTTGGACAAATGGGTCCAGGAAACATATCATCAGCCCAGCGACGAGTATCGCGAGGACTGGGATTTGTCAGGAGCGATCGAGGACCTGCAACTGTTGTTCCACGTCAGTCTGCGAGTTGCCAACCAGAGCCGATTGCCAACCTGGACCCCCGGCGACGAATTCGAAGCAGCCAGAAAAGCGGCGCTGCGCGAACTCGAAAGCCAAGAATAGCAGCATGTCTGCGAATGCCGTTATGGGGAATCGCAGGATCCACGAGGCCAGCGTTTGCTGCCTTGCACTACTCCCTTTCATTACTCTTGCTCTCTTCGAAAGTAATCATGAACGCTGATCCTGATGCCATTGGAATCGCTTTCGCCTTGCTGATCTATGGATTTGCTTTCTTCATCGGCCTCGGCATCAGCGCACTGATTAGCTATTTTCTTTATCGCACTGCGGTGGTTCTCCCCGAAAACCAACGACTGGTTTCTCCCGGTGCGGCGTTCCTGTTAATGATCCCCCTGTTTAATCTCGTCTGGGTATTCATCTACACCAGTAATCTTTCCAAGTCTTACCAGAACATCTTCAGCCAGCAGATGGCTGGAACAGACGACTGCGGTGAAAAACTGGGCATGTGGTGGGGAATCTGTGGCCTCTTAAGTTTTGTCCCTTGCGTCAATATCTTCTCGGGAATTGCCGGTTTGATTGTGATGATCATGTACATAATCAAAGTCAGCGAGTGCCGATCCCGATTCATGCAGTTTGGGATGGCGGGTAATAATTTTTATGGCACTCCCACGTCACCCAGAAAGTCCGATCCAAATAATCCATATACTTTCTAAACGCTCGTTCCCAAGCTCCCGCCCTCTATATCCTGCACATCTTGTCTGACCCCAACTAGCTTGTCTCGTTCGGTGAGTAACGCTCGCAAGCCAGACGCCGTTTTTCCCATTTTGTTGTGAGGGTGGTTTATGCATGTTAGCAACAGGCGTGCCAAGCTTTGGGCATCAAATCGCCCGATTATTTTTTTGTTCTTTTTAGGTTGTTGCGGAAGTTTGCTCTCGGCCCAGGCACAATCGCCGGAGGAGCGTCCCAATGTGGTATGGATTATGTCGGAAGACAACTCCATGCATTACTTGCAACATTTCTTTCCGGGTGGAGCCACCGCACCGGCGATTGAATCGCTGGCTAGCGAAGGACTGACTTTTCGCAACGCCTTTTCCTGTTCACCCGTTTGCAGCGTTGCCCGCACCACGCTGATCACCGGTTGTTACGCGCCTCGGCTGGCCACGCAGTACCATCGTCGCAGCCAATTGGTTCAGTTACCGGCGGGATTAAATTTGTTCCCCGCAGAGTTGCGGCGAGCGGGGTATTACACCACAAACAACAGCAAAGAAGATTATAACATCACGGGAGCCAAGCAAGCGTGGGATGATTCCTCGCGGCGGGCCAGCTGGCGGGGACGCCCCACCCCGGAGACTCCTTTTTTTCATGTGCAGACATTTACCATGTCTCATGAAAGCTCACTGCACTTTAACGAGCAAGTCTTTCGGAACGAAGCGACTCAGCATGACCCCGCGGCGCTGCAACCGCATCCTTATCTGCCTGACACCGAGTTAGTCCGCTATACCCATGCGCGCTACCTCGACAGAATTCAAGTCATTGATCAGGCTGTGGAAAAGCTGATTGGACAACTCAAAGAGGACGGTGTTTGGGAAAATACGATTGTCTTTTATTTTGGTGACCACGGCGGTGTGTTACCCCGTTCCAAAGGCTATGTCTATGACGTCGGCTTGCACGTGCCCCTGGTGATTCGCTTTCCCGAAAAACTTTTACAACGCTGGCAGCTTGTCGCCGGCGCGGATGACAATCGGTTTGTGGAGTTTGTTGATTTTGGTCCAACCGTGCTGAGCCTAGTCGGAATCAACACGCCTCCCTTGATGGATGGCCAGCCTTTCTTGGGGGACGCGGCGGCGAGCGATGATCAATTCACCGAGGCGTTAGGGTATGCCGATCGATTCGATGAAAAAATCGACATGACGCGATCGTTACACCGAGGCCGCTATCACTACATCCGCAACTATCAACCTTTCTATCCTGATGGGCTGCAAAACAATTACCGGTACAAGATGCTGGCTTACGAGCAATGGCGCGAACAATTTAACGCGGGAGAGTTAAATACTAGCCAAGCAGATTTCTTCCAAGCTCGTCCCGCGGAGTTGCTATACGATCTCAATCAAGATCCGTTCGAGGTTAACAATTTAGCGGATGACCCTGAATTCGCCGACATCTTGGCTGACCTGAGAACTCGTTTGCAAAAGCGGTTGAAAGCCTTACCCGACCTCAGCTTTTTCCCCGAATCGGTTGGCGTTCCAGCGGCCGCCAGGGATCCTTTGGGCTTTGGCGAGGCACAACAGGCACGAATTGGCGACTTGTTGGAAACCGCCGATCTCTGCTTGTCGCCTCCCAGCGAAATCGATGCGACATGGCAGCAAGCGATCAACTCGGATGATCCGTGGCGGCGGTACTGGGCGCTGACAGCAGCCGCCAGTTATGCCGACGAGCCGCTGCCAACTGCTTGGCACGCCCGTGCCAAGAAAGCGTTACAAGCGGAACAACCGTTAGTCCGCGCGCGGGCCGCAGTCATGCTGGCTGTCACGTCTGACTTTGACCCGCGTGCAATCCTCACCGAAGCGCTCGAAAAAGTCTCCTCGGAAATTGAGACTTTATTGCTGCTCAATGAGATCGTCTATTTGCGTGATCACCTGGCGATTCCCTTCGCGGGCGTGACTCAATTCGTGCCAGAAGACTTCCGTAAGGGCGAAGTGGCCCGGCGACTTGAGTACTTAGATTGAGTGCAAGCGGGGCTCAATTTGCTCGCCGGCTCCTGCAATCCAGCCTCATAACGCCCCCCAAGTTAACAGGCGCATGCGGAGCAACCGGTAAATGGAGTTGGTTAGCGTGCAACTTCATGCAGCATTGGTGCTGTTTTTAGTCCGCGAATAGGTTCCGCGTGAGCTAACATTTCGTGGCTGCACTGAACCCTGGGAGTGGTGCTTTACCCCTCCCGGAAAAACCCCTCTGACGCGTGATCAAAAGCATAATTGATGCCGGAACTGTCTCCCTCGATCCGCCCATCACCATGCCGTGATTCCAGCTTGGAGTTATTACTCGAGCAAGTTGACTCACTGATTAGCGAATCGTCTGAGCGCAGCGCGTTGTCTGAGTCGTTGCTGAGTCTGCGGCGCGAGTTAGTGGATGAAGCTGGCTATCAAGCCGCCGCGAGAGTATATCGCGACACAACCGTCGGGATCGCAACTCTCGATTTGGCGGGGACAATTCTGGATGCCAATCCAGCCTTTTGTGCCAACGGTTTTTTTGACTTAAAGGCTGGCGACGATCTAACAGGTAGGCCCTTCTGGCAATCCGTTAATTTGGAAACAGACGAATTGGCTGACGTCGTAAATCAGGTTGCCGACGGTGAACCTTGGTCTGGTAAAGCCACTATCGGAGCGGAAGCATCGCAGCAACGATCTTTTTGGCTTTCACTTACTCCTTCTTATGATATTGAGCAACAGACGCTGCAAATCGACGCGGTGCTCGCCGACATCAGTGATTTGGAGTCAACGCAATCGCAACTTCGACAGCAGGCCCTGTTTGATAATTTAACAGGCCTTCCCAATCGGCGTTATTTTTCAGATGAGCTCGAAAGGGTGCTCAAGCTGGCGAAACGTAAACATTTCAACGTCTCCGTTTGCTTTCTTGATCTTGACGACTTTAAAAACGTCAATGATTCAACCGGTCATGCGACGGGCGATCGCCTGCTGCAAACGGTTGGCAAACGGATCGCGGAAACGGTGGGAGATCGAGGATTTGTATCGCGATTCGGTGGTGATGAATTTGCCCTGATTCTGACCGGCGAGGGCAAACGCGATTCGGCCAGTTTGTCAGGTGGGGAAAGCGGCTCTGGATGCGGTCAGCAAGCTCTCTCGATACTGGTGGTCGACGAGCTATTGCAAGCTTTTCGCGAACCCTTTCGGTTGTTGGAGGCGGAGGTTGTCATTGGGCTGAGCATCGGAATTACTTGTTTTCCCGAGCATGGGGAAACTAGCGAATTGCTGATGTGCAATGCCGACACGGCGATGTACGTTGCCAAAGAAGCGGGGAAAAATCAGCGACGGGTATTCTCACCGCAGATGCAAGACCGCGTGATGAATCGTCACAGCATTCGCTCGAAGCTGCGGCAAGCGATTCTTGAACGCGAGATTACGTTATATTTCCAGCCCAAGGCGTGCGCGAGCAGCGGCGCAATTGTGGGCTGTGAAGCTTTGGCGCGCTGGCGAACTCCCGAAGGAAACTTTATTCCACCGAGTGACTTCGTTCCGATCGCCGAACAAACGGGCTTGATCGTGCCGCTGGGTGAATTGGTGCTGAGGCTCGCCGCCGAGAAGGCTTGCGAATGGCATGCGGCGGGAACTCAGCCTTCGATAGCTGTTAATGTCTCTCCCCGTCAGCTTCGCCACCCCCGTTTTGTGGAAACGTTGAAGGCGACCTTGGCTGAGACCGGAGCGCAACCTGAGTGGTTCGAGCTGGAGATTACCGAGTATGCCATGATGGAGGATGTCGATCAGGCAATTTGTTTGATCAGCCAACTCGATCAACTGGGCTTCCGCATTGCGATTGATGACTTTGGAACGGGCTATTCTTCGCTCAGCTATTTGAAGAACTTCCGAATTCACACCTTAAAGGTTGACTTGTCGTTTACCCGAGATGTCACGCATGACCCTCAATCGGAAGCCATCGTTCGCTCCATTGTCTCTTTGGGAACTGGCCTGGGTCTGACAACGGTGGCTGAGGGGGTGGAAACGGCCGAACAAGCGGATCTGCTCCAGAAAATCGGCTGTACCGTGCTGCAGGGCTATTGGATTGGTAAACCCATGCCGGGAGACGATTATCCAGTATGGCTCGCCCAACGTGCCGCTGCCACCCAGCCTGCGGAGACTTCAGGCACTCTTGTCGCTGATCTCGCAATGCTCGGTTAGACTCTTTTTACGACCGATGAATAAGTAATAGGGTGCACGAATCCAGGGCAGGTAAGGTAACTTCCCTTTCCGCTCGTGGAATTGTTCGACCTTAAAACGACGATGCAAAAGCGCAATATGGTCCCCACTGAGAAAGACATTGTCGGCGGCGAACCAATGTGTCCAGAAAGCGCGTCGAAGCCAACCGTGCTGGTGATGGCCGTCCTCGGCAAACTTTCGGGAGACATAGAAATCAGTAACTGCAATGATGCCACCAGGCTTGAGTATCCGCTCCGCCGCAGCGATCGCTTCAAACCAATCAGGAATCATTGTCAAGGAGTACGAAAACGTCACGACATCAACGCTTTCAAGTGGTGCTTGGAACTGCGTAGCATCCGCTAGGTGTAGATGAGCAACTTTAATGTCAGCGTCGGCAACACGTTTTGCAGCAACCTCAAGTAGCGAGGGAGAGAGGTCGACCAGATGAATTGCATGCATCAAATGAGCGATTGGGCCGGCCAACAAAACATTCTCACCTGTGCCAGATCCAAGGTCGACCCAAACACCATGTTCCGGAAAATCGATGTTCGCGATCAACTCCTCGCGACCGTGAAGCATATTCTGCCGAAACGAATCATAGTCTTTAGCTTGACCGCCGTAAAAGGACTCCAAACGTTCGGCATGTGTCTTACCACGAATCGAATGCAGCAGCAGATGCCTCAATACTCGAATGTCACTGCGCCACGAAGTCTTCCCGATGTCTCCGCTCACGCTGCCACCCCGCCGATGTCAGCGACATAAAAACTCCCATAGGTGTTGACGCGATCCCTAGCATGTAATTCTGCAGCCAGTTCGGGATGGTAATGCAACAGTTCACCAACGGTGACTTGTCGTCCGTTGGCACGAATGGAAAGCGAATCGACGAAGTCTACGCGCAGGGCCGCGCTCCGCCACAAGACTCGTGAGTTGGGCGCCGCACGATCGACGATACTTTGCCACTCGTCAGCTAAGGATTGCGGGTGTCTTTCGTACAGCCAATCCATGTGATCGAGCAAAACAAATCGAGAAACAGTCGCGTCGTGTTGCGCTAAAAATGATTGTACCGTCGCTGTGTGTGTCGAAACACGATCGACCATCCCGGATTTTAAGTTCTGAAAACCTTGCTCGGTAAGGTATTCGGGACAGCAGGTGCGGCTATATTTTCCCGTCAGATAAACTCGCCAGAAATAATTGTCTTTTAAGGGCATCTTGCGAAATACTGTCTCGATTCGATCTTGAATGAACCGTCCGATACCTCCTGCGTATCCGTTTTCAATCTGCTGACGCTGGCTGCGAGGGACACCCAACATCGCCATCGTCGTGTCGCGTCGCAATGCCCATTGCATCGGCTTTGAAAACAACAGCCGTGACACGTCTCTCGATTCAAAAATGTACGATTGCTCCTCCGTGGTCTCAGCGGAAAGTATCTCTTTGACAGCTTCCCGCAAACCCCGCGGGCGATTAAGGTAGCCGTTGATCATCCACGCGAAGAAGCCCGAAGTGCCGCGAAAGTAAAAGCTCTTGCGCCGAGCTGATCCATCAAAGAAATTAATCCGCCGATCCCAAACGGCTCGGTATTCCGAAGACAGCTCTGGACGTACCCGGCGATGATAGAGTTCTCTCCACTGTGGATGAAATCCCTCGCCAAAGATCTGAAAGAAGTCATCATGCTCCAAGGTCCGGATTGCTGATTTTTTTAATTCCAGCAAGGCGTTCTGCAGTAAATTCATGTCAACCGCAAAGACTTCGCGGGGACCCCCCAGCGCGTAATCTAAAGCGTTGCATCCGGCCGATGTAATCACCAGTACCGAGTCGTTGGAATTAAGCTCAAGAGCTTGGCGATCAAGTCGTGGATCCTCCCAACAAGTGTTGTAGACCAAGTTCTTAGTATGGACTGCGTGAAAAAATTTTTGGCTGATCCAATCTTTTAGCATCACACGAATCTTTCGAATGCAGGCGAAGGGAAAGGGTATTCTTATGATGGTTGCCGAAAACTAGATCTAAGCAACTCCGCATAAGTCATGAAACAAAACGGAATCAGCCGGAACACGCTAGCGTCCGGTTCCTCGGAACCGTGAGCTAGTGCTCAGCGGCTGATATAACCGAAAGTTACCAAGCAAGGATCAGGTTTTACGTCAAGAAGGCGAGCGACACGATCTTCGCAGCGTTCGGTTAGGCGGATAGCTTGCGACGAGTCGTAACGACAGACGAGTTCGAGGCCACCGTCGCGATGCTCGATCAAGCCGGTGCAATTCTCAACCCAATCCCCAGTGTTGCAATAAACAATGTCACCCGTCTGTTTAATGCCGGGTGAGTGGATGTGACCGCAGATGACTCCGTGACAGTTCTGCGATCGGGCATGGTTTATGATCTTCTCTTCGTAGCCGCTAATGAACTTAACCCCGCGTTTGACACTTCCCTTGACGACGGCGCACGCTCCATAGGGATTGCGATTCTCGCTGAGAAATCGGCTTTGCAACCAACGATTCAGACTGAGGCAGGTGTCGTATAGGAATGAACCGATCTGGGAGAGCCACTGGGCTTTATTCTCGACAAAATCAAATAGGTCCCCATGGGTCACTAAGAATTTCCAGCCGTGCAGCGTTTCATAAACAAATTCATCTGCGATCGTTGCCTGGGGAAATCCTCCCGGGAGTAAGCCACGTCGCGATTCCTGTCGCAAGAAAGCATCGTGGTTGCCAGGCGTGTAGTGCAGTTGTGTTCCCTGTTCGACTAGCTGGTTCAAATGTGCAACGATCCGATCACAGCTCTCCGGCCAATGCCAACCTGTCTTTACCTTCCATGCGTCGAAAAAGTCGCCGACCAGATACAAATTATCAGGGCGATAGCGTTGCAAAAATGCGAGGAATTCCTCGCTGCGTGCGTGTTTCCCGCCTAGGTGGACGTCGCTGACGAGCAAAGTTCTAATCGGCACCGCTGCGATCCCGCTCATGACGCCTATTCCTTGCGATCGGGGAGCTATAATTTGTTGAATGCCCTTATAAGGTTGTTTGATAACAGCTGAGTGTTTAATTCGTGTTAACGCATCAAGCAGTTAAGTGGAAGAATTCGTTGGTTTTTTGCGAGTGCAACTCGCCTAATCACGCGGCAGAGCGTCAGCAAGTCGCAATGTGCGGGTTTGAAAGGAAGTATTGAATGCTGGATTTGGGCAATCTTTTTGCGATCTGGATTTGGCCCCAGCGGGTTCGTGCTAGGGGAACTGTGGCCTGCGCGCTGCTCGCCTATTTGTTCTTGCCCCACAGCGTGCTGCTGGCTCAAGCATTGACAGGGCCCGAGGGCGGTAGCGCCGCCACGTGGCTAGCAACGCTGCCTGCCGACGCGCGGGGAACAATCCTCTGGTCAGCCGATTATGAAACGGGCAACTTGGATCAGTGGTCGATTCCCACCAGTCAATCGCCCGGCGGTGGTGTGTTGAACACTGACGACGAGAACGTCGCGGCGAGGGGCACTTCACAAGTCGTGCACTCGGGACGGTTCGCTGGCGAGGCAACCATTCGCAACGCGATCCGCGCGGCCAATGGCAACAAAGCGGTGCGGTTGATGCGGTGGGCTACCGGCGCGTACGATCGGGGCGGAGTGGAGTTGCCACTGGCCGCTTACTATGGCACTTGGATGTATCTGCCAGAGGCTTATGATCCGGCCAAGCAGGCTCCTTGGGATCCCGGCGACGGCGGTTGGTGGAATGTCTTTCAATTCAAATCGCACGACGCGAATGACCAAAGCCAGTCGACCTGGAGCATGAATATCGAAAAGGATCCACAAACTCGACAGTTGTTCTTTTATCTCTACAGCCCGATTAATCAGCAAAAAAGTTGGGAACCGCACAACCGGGTGCCGATTCCGGTAGGGCGTTGGTTTCACATTGAAGCATTTGTCAAGGTCAACGCTGGGGATCGGGGGCGTATTGAGGTCTGGCTGAATGGCGAATCGATCATCCGGGCGGAAAACGTGCGAACCAGCGTAAATCCTCAAGAAGAAAACATCGTTTGGGGCATTGGTAATTACACTGATCACATCGCGGGGGGGAAAGAAGTCGGTACCGCCACCGTCTATTTCGACGACAGCACGATCTCCACTCGCCCGCTCGCTCCCTTGGTTCGCAGCAAAGCACTGCGGGGCGGCCCGGGAAATTAAATGGCTTTCGTCCGCTGGCGACTGGCCTCCTGTTTTGCACATTAAGACATACTGGTTTGAAAGTACGCCATGAAGTTCGATGAGATTTATGCCATGGTGGGGCATGTGCCCTTCACCGCGAAGGACCACGGGAAATACCTCTACGACCTTATCTTGGAACAGCAAATGACCGATGTCCTCGAACTGGGCATCGCGCATGGAACGGCCACCTGTTACATCGCTGCCGCGTTACAAGAATTGGGGCGAGGATGCGTCACGGCAGTCGACTTGATTGACGTTAATTTTGCTCCCACCGCCGAAGATCAATTAAAGAAGACCGGCTTGGACGGCTACGCCAAAGTCGTCAGAATGAAGTCAGGTTACACCTGGTTCTTGCACGATGAAATTGCCAAGAACACCAAGCACGATAAATGTGCCGAGGTTTATGATCTCTGCATCATCGACGGACCAAAGAATTGGACGATCGACGGCGCGGCTTTCTTCTTTGCCGATAAACTGCTTCGCAAAGATGGCTGGATGATTTTCGACGACTACGAGTGGACGTACGCATCGGTAGATCGTGAGAGTGATGCTACCGACGGCATTTCCCACCACAGTCTCTCTGAAGACGAAATGAAGACTCCGCAGATCAGCGAGGTGTTTCGCTTGCTGGTGAAACAGCATCCTCACTACGGAACACTGAAAGTGCTGAATGAGTCCTGGGGTCTCGCTCAAAAGACGATGAGTTCCGACAAAAACTACACCATTGCGTTCGAGCGGACGACGCGAGATCTGCTCGCCAAGGTGATGACTGGCGTCTATCGAAAACTGCGAAGTTAGGAACGGTGGCTAGCGCCAAAACCGTTAGCCGGTCGCCGCGGTTTTCGTTAGCCGCAATGGCGCTAGCCGCGGTTCTCGCCTTGCACCGAACTATTCGCGCCCAACAAAACGGTGGCTAGCGCCAAAACCGCTAACCGCTAACCGCTAGCACCAAAACCGCAGACGACTCGCTGGCGGTCTGTTTGATCAATCCGTTAACTCAACGCGTGCGATTTCGGTTAAAAGCCCGACCGGTTCATTCAGGCCCAGCACGAAATTTTTTCAGCAATGACGCGTTCGAAATCTGATTTGCCCAGCAAAATTTGCCCTGTTTGTCGCCGTCCCTTCGCGTGGCGAAAGAAGTGGGCCCGCTGCTGGAATGAAGTCAAATACTGCAGCCAACGCTGTCGGCGGCAAGGCGGGCATGGCGATCCGGCTCGAAAACCAGCTTGTGGCAACACGGGAGGGGAGGCATGAATAAGCCTCCCATCAGGCTGGTGTGGTTGAAACGCGACCTGCGGTTGAGTGACCATCGACCGCTGTGGGAAGCTAGTCAACTTGGCTCCACCGTGGCGATCTATGTGTTCGAGCCTTCGCTGTGGAGCACACCCGAGATGGATCGCTCGCATTTTGATTTTATTATCGCCTCGCTTGCCGAACTCTCAGGCCGCCTCCGCGAGATCGGTGGCCGTTTGGCAGTGCGGGTTGGTGAGTTCCCGGAGGTCTTGGAACGTATCCATGATGAGTTTGCGATCGCGGGGCTTTTTGCTCACGAGGAGACTGGCAACGCAGTGACTTATCAGCGTGATCGGCGGGTGGGCAAGTGGTGTCGGGAACGACTGGTTCCTTGGATGGAATTCCCACAGAGCGGAGTCGTTCGCCGTTTGCCCAATCGTGATGGCTGGGCCAAGTTGTGGCAGCAGCGGATGTCGCAACCAATCGTCCCCACTCCAACAAGGATGGTCGTTCCGGAAGGTTTCGATTGGGGCACCCTGCCGTCGCCCGCTCAATTGGGACTTGGTGCAACCGATAAAACTGAGCTGCAAGTCGGTGGGCAAACGGCTGCCGAGGAGACGCTGGCGGATTTCTTAAAAACTCGGGGAGTGAATTACCGCAAAGGGATGTCGAGCCCGGTGTCGGCGTTTCGCGAATGTAGCCGTCTGAGTCCCTATTTGGCCTGGGGATGTATTTCGATGAAGACGGTGCATCAGCGTCTGGTGCAGCGACAGCAGGAAGTGCGGCAAGCACCGGCGGGGACCTTTGACCGACGTTGGCAACAATCATTGAAGTCGTATGCTTCACGATTAGCTTGGCATTGTCATTTTATGCAAAAGCTGGAAGATGAGCCGGAATTGGAATTTCGTAACTTCAATCGCGCATATGATGGGTTGCGAGAGGATGCGTTTAATGAGGAATATTTTGCAGCTTGGCAAGCCGGTTCGACTGGATATCCGATGATCGATGCCTGCATGAGAGCCTTGCATCAGCACAGTTGGATTAACTTTCGCATGCGGGCGATGTTGCTCTCGTTTGCCGCTAATCATCTTTGGCTACATTGGCGTCAGCCGGCAGTTTACTTAGCCAAACATTTCTTGGACTTTGAACCGGGAATCCATTTTTCACAGTGTCAGATGCAATCCGGCACGGCGGGCATCAACACGGTCCGCATCTATTCGCCTGCCAAGCAGGTTGCGGATCACGATCCACACGGCATATTTATTCGTCGGTATGTCCCCGAATTGCAACATGTGCCGGATGAATATCTGCCCGAACCGCAGCGAATGCCGCTAGATGTGCAACGACGCGTGGGCTGTCTGCTGGGCAGCGATTATCCTCGGCCGATCGTGGATCACCGCACCGCGTATCGAGTCGCCAAACAACGGATTTTCGCTGTTCGTCAATCTCAAGCTGCGATTGAAGAGTCCCAGCGGGTTTACCAGAAACATGGCTCGCGGAAAAAGCGGGATCCGCTACCGAAAAAACGCCAACCGCCGAAAAAATCAAGCAAAGCGGTCAGCGACCAGAACCAACTTTGGCTGTTCGACTCTGAAGACGCGCAAGGCGGATCAGCGGAGACTGGATGACCAGAAGGCAGTTAACGCCGCGTCAAGCATGATTAGGCTTTGCGGAGCGTGATTAAGGCGAGTTCCGGTGGGCAGTTGATTCGCATTAAGTGCACGCCGCTGAGTCCGCGACTGACGTGCATCGTCGTTTGCGGTAGAAAAAAAGTGCCCGAGGCATAGCGACTGCCATAGTAGCTCGGTGACAAGACGGGGCCGATCCAGGGCAGGCGGCCTTGGCCACCATGTGTGTGTCCGGCCAACATCAGACCCACGTTGTGACGGCGTGCCCAGTCGATTTGGTCGGGGGAATGGCTGAGCAACAGGCGGTATTTGCTGACGTCATTCGCTTGCTCTAAAGTCAGCTCGGGGGGAGGAAACCAGGGGGACTCATTGCCCATTAATTCGATGGCCACTCCCCCGTGCTGGATGTCTTGCCGCTGGCCTCCGAGATCGGTCCAACCAATCGCCTGCATTCGGCGGCGAACTTCTCCCGGATCGGCGATGCGCAAGTCATGGTTGCCCAGCACAAAATAGCAACCATGTTTGGCCCCCGCGGTGGAAAAACAGGCCGGCAGCCAATCTAAGCAATGATGTTTGTCGATTACGTCGCCTGTGAGCGCGATCATGTCGGGTTGCCAGGCGACCGCGTGGTCGAGGCAATATCGATAAAATTGCGGCGAGACATGCCCGGTCAAATGCACGTCAGAAAAGTGCGCCAACTTAAAACCATCCAAACCATTCGGCAGACCAATCACGGGCAATTGTTTTTCTTCCACAGCCAACTGAAAGACTTGGTTCATTGGCAACCGCGACATGACGCGACACTTTGTTGTGATCGCCAGCGGTGTGGCGCTGGCCGCTTGCACGTCGTAAAGTTTGACTTCGCTGGGCGTTGTGAAAGCGTCACGATTGAGGGCGGGGCGTGACATCAACCAATTGGGACCGCAGGCGATCACATATCCCAAACAGAGCAGACCATATAAAAACAATGGCACAGGAATTTCGCTGGCCACCACGTTCCCTTGATAGATTGAGAGCAAGGTGGGGCTGGCCCAGACAGCAACTGCGATGGGAATGATCAAACAGGTCAACTCGAAGAAATATTTAATCACCTTGATCACCCTCCGCGGCAGCCCGGTGGCGTTGATCCGGTTATAGATCCATAAATGTAGCGCAAAGTGACCGAGAATTACGAAACCGGTAAGCAGCCACCAAAAAAACAATGCCATGAATATTCTCTTCCGTCTCGTTTGCCGCAAAGATTGCGAGTCAACTAGTGGCGATACCTTTGGGAGTGCCAAAAGCGGATAGGCGGGCTGGTGTGGAGTGTGATAGTTGCGTCCAATCTATGTCGTCAAAGTCAAAAATCGCGATCGCCGCCGTGGGAAAGTCAAAGTGTTCTCCGGCCAGCTGGTTGGCCAACATCTGCAAGCCTGGATTGTGAGCCACGATCATCACACGCGACAATCCCAGCGTATCTGTCTGCAAGGTGCGGAGGATGGTTTCCGGCGCGGCCAAGTAAAGTGACTCCAAGGGGTGCACCGGTGGTTGGCTCGGCCAGCTTGTCATTAATAAGTCCAGCGTTTGGCTGACACGCACCGCGGTCGATGCCAAAATCAACTCGGGTAACTCGGTTTGCTGCAGCAACCAAGTTGCCATTCGGGGCGCGTCGCGTCGTCCGCGATCATTCAGCGTGCGATCATGATCGGTTGCCGCGGCATCGTTCCAGTCGCTTTTAGCGTGCCGCATTAAAATAAGTTGTCCCACGAAAATATCATGCCTTTCTCATTCACGGAATGAATGCTGCGCGTGTAAAGCTCAAACCATCCGGCACCTCGCGGAGAACCGAGGCTCGCAAATTGGGCCCCAGCCGGGATGGAGAGTACCGCGAATCGGGGATACTGGAAAGGTTCCCCACCGCGAGCCCGGTGATATTATGGCGTCGTGCGGTGCGACATTCGACTGGCCGGTCGATTGAAGTCAGTCAGCCCAAGCGGATATTGGACGTGAAACTGCCCCGTTAGTCGCCTGTTAATGGCCATGAAAATTGCTTTCGGCGATTTGTGCCAGCCGTGATGGAGCGGTATGCTGAGGGCGTTGGCCTTACTCGTCTGTTCCACCTGCTCCGTCGCACCCCATGCAAACTCGTCGGTTTCTGACCTGCCCGGGCAGCCTGCTGTGTTGTGTCTTGTTCTGCTTCTTACTCGGGCCGGCTACGTGGCAAAGTGCGAAGGCCACCAGTTGGGTGGCACAAGAAGATTCTGAACCGGATTCCAAACCCGATTCCGCAGCGGCAGAAACACCAGCGGCAGAGACATCCGCGGACGAGACATCGGTGACAGGCTCCGACGATGGGGACATTACCGTGTTGACCGCTGGCAGCCCGATGGGAGTGCGATCATATACGCCGGGCCGCTGGGGATTGGTCCGCGTGGTGGCGCGCAACTCGGGTGATGAAGCCGACACGGTTGGCGTTCGCGTCTCGGTGCGTGATACGCCCGAGTTGCGTTACAGCCGAGAAATTTGGGTACCAGCAAAATCGGTGCGCACCTCTTGGCTGCCAATCTACCTGCCAGATCGTAAAGAGCTCGGCGGCCAGGATAACGCCGGTTTGGCTCAGCAAACCCCGCCCGCTGGAACCTTGCCCGCTGGAATCGCGTCGGCTGGAGCGGCGGGACATTCTCCCGGAGCGGCGGGACACGCTGCCGCCGGGGCGCAAGTGGCCGCACAACCGCAATTCGCGGCGGGGACCGACGAAGGTCGAGTGGCGGCTGATATTACGCGAGAAATCGTTGGCGAGGTGCTCAACGACGGTAAGTCACTGGGGACTGGGGACGCGTTTTTAACAAAACAGACTCCCCGCGGGGCAATGGCTTATATTGACAACAACGTCAGCCCCCAAATGCGGGCAAATGAAAAATATTTGCCTTATGAAGCGATTCTTGCGCTTCGCCAATCGCGGGGTCTCAACCGCACCTTGAACATGATCAATGAGCGGTTGTTGCCGCCGACCGTGGAAGGCTGGGATGCGCTAAAGTATGTCGTGATCGTGGGTGACCGCCTCAATCGTGATTCAGCCGCAATTCGCTCTTTGCGACAATGGTTGTCCGAAGGGGGACGCATCTGGGTGCAACTGAATACCGTCGATGAGATGATGCTGCGGCAGTTGCTCGGTGGCGCTTATCAAGTTGAAGAGATTGATCGAGTCGAGTTGACCGAGTTTGCGATCAAGCTGACCGGTTTTGCGGTCGCGAGCGAGCCGTTTCGGCGCGAGTTGGAGCAACCCGTGGAGTTGATTCGCTTGATGGTGGATAACGCTCAAGTCTTGTTTGAAATTGATGGCTGGCCAGCGGCGTTCGTGATTCCCTTTGGTGAAGGCGAAGTGATTGTCACGACGCTCAGCGCCGACGGCTGGATTCGTCCCCACGACGCCAACGATCCACCTTTTTCGGACCCACGAAATTACACCGACTTTATGGCCACCGAACCGCTCCGCGATTTGGCGGCGCGCTTTCTGAGGCCCCCGGCGGCTCCGCAAATTGCCCCCGAGCTGCAAGCCGTTTACGTCACCGACCGAATCGGTTATGAGATTCCCTCCCGCGGTTATGTGTTGGCGATCCTGTTAGGGTTTTGCGCAGCGATTGCCCTCACTGGGACTTTGCTCAGCACCTTGGGACGACTGGAGCATCTTTCCTGGGTCACCGTGACGCTCGGGTTGTTGGCGACGGTGATCATCGTGGCAGCTGGTTGGTCCAGTCGCCAAGCAGTTCCTCCAACGGCATCTTCGCAGCAGATCGTGCGGATCATTCCTGAAACGGGTGAATACACCTCTGCAGGCACCGTCGCGCTTTATCAACCTGACGAAACGATCGCCGACTTGCGTTCCACAATCGGCACCCGAATCGATCCCGACCTCCCCAAGCTGCGAGGGAAAATTCGAGACATTCAGTGGAGCGATGCGGATCGTTGGCGATGGACCGACACCGAACTGCCACCCGGGGTCCAACTGGTGCAAACTCGCCACGGTGGTAGTTTGCCATATCCCCTGCAAGCCACCGCCAGACTAACGCCCGACGGCCTCAGCGGTTTGCTCGGTGGCGGAAATCTCGCCGCCAGTGGGAATGCTCAAGCGGACAACGACAACGCAGATAGTAACACCGCGGCCAGTAACACCGCGGCCAAAAAACCTTGGGATTTTAGCGACGGTTTGATCTTGTTTCCCAACGCTCCCCCGCTGGCCGCCAACCTCCAATCGGACGGCAGTTTCACCGCGGCGGTTGATGATATGTTGGCCGACGGTCAGTTTTTCAGCGATGGATTATTGAGCGATGAGCAGCGCCGGCGGATGGAAATTTTGCAAGCTTGGATTACTCAGTATCAAGCAACTCCGGGACAAGAACCTTTATTAGTCGCCTGGTCGGAAGGCTTGGCCAAAGCCATTCAGTGGCCGGCGTCGCTGGAGCAGACGGGGGCTGCATTGGTGGCGATTCCGCTCGAGCTGGAACCGACGCCGGTGGGCGAATCGGTCAGCATTCCCGCCACGCTAGTTCGCGCCCGCGCTCTGCTCAGCGAGTTTGGTCAATCAACCGTCTTTAACAATCAAACGCAAAGTTGGGTCTATCCGAACTCGCAGTCGACCGTCTCGCGGATTCGCTACCAAGTACCAACCACCGCTTTGCCAATGGAGCTACAGCGAGTGGGTTTGACAATTGATTGCAACATGCCCTCGCGGGTACTCGCGCTGTATTGCGTGGTTGATGGTCAACGGACCAAGTTGCTGGAGCGAACCAATCCCTCGGGCAAATTGAAGTTTGATTTGTCGGTCGCCGATGGTTTAGCGATCGACGCTGAAGGGGGCATCACCTTGGATTACGAAGTGGGTGAATTAACGACCGAAGTTGAGCAAGTAACGATGGCCAATAGTGGCTGGACAATCCGTTCAGCTCGTCTTGATATTTATGGAACGACCACGGCGGTCGCGGGAGAAGTCGATCATGAGTAGCACTGAGACTGTCGTTGAAATCAACAACCTAGGAAAACGCTACGGCGAATTCGTGGCGCTCGACGGCCTCAGCCTCACGGTTGACCGGGGACAGATCCTGGGCTTCATCGGGCCGAATGGCGCGGGCAAAACGACCACCATTAAAATTTTGGTGGGCCTAGCCAAGCCAACCTCTGGAGTTGCCAAGATCGCCGGCCATGATTGCGCCCGCGAGTCCGATAAGATCAAACACCTGGTGGGCTATATGCCCGACGGCTTCGGTTCTTATGACAACATGCGAGTCCGCGAGTATTTGGACTTTTTTGGTGCCGCCTTTGGCATCCCCCGGGCAAAGCGAATCAAGCGGATCGGTGAAGTCCTGGAGATTACTAACAGCACCTACATGCAAGACCGCTATGTGGAGAGTCTCAGCCACGGGATGCAGCAGCGGGTCGGCATCGCGCGAACTCTGCTGCATGATCCCGAAGTGTTGATCTTTGACGAACCGGCCAACGGCTTGGATCCGCAAGCTCGGATTGAAATGCGGGAGTTGTTGTTGCAATTGGCAGCGAGTGGAAAAACATTGATCGTGACCAGCCACATTTTGCCCGAGTTGGCCCGCATCTGTGATCGCGTGGCGATTGTTACGCAAGGAAAATTGCGAGCCAACGGTTCGCTCGAGCAGATCATGCGCGACTTGAGTCAGCGGCGAACGATCGAAGTGCAACTGCCAACCGACGCGGCGGTCAAAGTGGCGGGGGACGCGTTGGTCGGCTTGCTGCATGAAGGTGAAACCATGACGACGTCAGTTGCCGAGGCAACGTTGCGGTTTGAAACCACGCGTAACGACGACGAGTTAAGTGACACGCTCAGCGGTCTGATTACGGCCGGGGTGCGGGTCTCCCAATTCCGTGAATTGCAGTCCGATTTGGAAGATGCTTTCCTCTCGGTGATTCGCCAAGATGCCGCAGCGGCACAAGCCGCGCCGGTGGCCAGCAGTTAAGTGGCCAGCAGATAAGTGGCCAGGGTGTTTGTTTGCTTAGACTTTCGCGGAGCGAAAGGCGATTTTAAATTACCTCGTTTCTTGCTTCGGATTATTTTGTGTTTGCAATTCTCAAGCGTGAATGGGTTTCCATTCTGCGAACCCGCAAGGCGCTCGCGGTACAGTTGGTTGTCGCTTTGCTTTTTACCGGTTTGATCTTGTTGCGTTGGCCGAGTGAGGCGAGGGTCGATCTATCGGGTGAAAACGCTCAACATGTGTTCCGGTTGTTTGCTTATGGCCTGCTGGCGGCGACCGTGTTGTTAACACCGATTTTTCCAGCCACCTCGCTGGTCCACGAACGTCGTCGCGGCACACTAGCGCTGTTGCTCAATTCACCTTTGAAATCGCATTCGATTTATGCGGGCAAATTGGTGGGGGTGGTGGCGTTCGCCATTTTGCTGATGGCGATTACTTTGCCCTCGGCGGCGGCCTGTTACGCGATGGGAGGAATTTCGCTGACCGGTCAGTTGTTGACTTTATATGGTTTGTTGTTGGTGGTGGCGATTCAGTATGCCACGCTGGGGTTGTTGGTCAGCAGCCTGGCAGCCTCGGCCGACTCGGCGGTGCGGGTGACTTATGGTTGCGTGCTGGCGTTGGCCGTGTTGACTTTGGCACCCTACTTTTTCTTTCAGCAAGCGGGAGATTTGATTGCCGATCTTTCCAGTTGGGTGCGAGCGCTTTCGCCGATCCCAGCGATGATGGAGATTGTCGGCCAAGGGGACATTGGTTCCAGCCAGGCGGCCGTCGGTCTCAGCGTCGTGGCGCGATACCTTATCTTGGCTGTGGTCACGATTGCAGCCTTTATGGGCATTACGATCTCACGACTGCAATATCATTTGTTAGATCGAGCACGCAGCCAAGGTCGGATCACCGATGATTCGGGTGTCGGTGTGCGAACCGCTCGGCGAGTCTTCTTTTTGATCGATCCCAATCGCCGCAGCCGGGCAATTTCCAATTGGGTAAATCCGATCATGGTCAAGGAGTTTCGCACCCGCAGATTCGGACGTTCGCATTGGATGCTGCGGCTGATCGGTGGTTGCGCGGTGCTCTCGTTGTTTTTGGCTTTTTCCGTAACGACTGGCGCCATCCAGTGGGAATTGGAAGTTGTCGGTGGGCCGCTGGTGTTATTGCAAGTCGCGTTGATTGTGATTTTCATGCCCAGTTTGGCAGCCGGTTTAATCAGCGGCGAGATCGAGAATGGTGCCTGGCCGCTGCTGCGAGCGACACCGCTGAGCGGCGGAGCGATCGTGCGGGGCAAAATCATGAGCGTGCTGTGGACCTTATGTTTAATGTTGTTGGCCACTTTGCCTGGCTATGCGGTGATGATTTACATCCAGCCGACGCTGTGGCTGCAGGTAGTTCGCGCGCTCGTTTGCTTATTGATCGCCGGCTTGTTGGCGATGATGTTGAGCGCGACAGTCGGCTGTATGTTTCGCCGCACTGCAGCGGCCACAACGGCTGCCTACATCGCCGTCTTAGGATTGTTCGGTGGTACCTTGTTGATTTGGCTCGCGCGTGATGCTCCCTTCGGGTTTGCAACGGTGGAAAACGCCTTGAGGCTGAACCCGATGGCGGCCGCGCTCAGCGTGTTTAACGTACCCGGTTTTCAAGCCTATGACTTGGTTCCACTCTCGTGGTGGCTAGCTGGAATTATGACCCTGTTGTTGTTTGCCATGGCCAGCTTCCGCGTGCAAGCACTGACCCGTCCCGAATAAAATGCCCTTTTTCTATAATAGGTTTTCAATGTCAGCGAGACGAAGCTTGGGATGCCCGCTGCTGGGGGTTTTTTGCAGCTTGGTGCTGTTGGCGAGTATCGCCCGCGGAGATGCCGCGTACCTGCCCGACCCAATGGTCAGCTGGATACACATGGAAGACCCTGAAATTATCATGGCCGAGACAGAGTTGACTTGGCCACTGGAATTTCAACAGCTATGGGTCACCGCGTTGAGCAGTCCCGAAACCGACTTGCGGCGGGAAGTCGCCGATTCGGTGCGGCAGGCTCACGCGATGGGGATGGAGCCGATACCGGAGCTGATCAATGGCTTGGCCGATTTGCTGAAGAACCCCCAAGAACAGGAGCGGACGCGAGTGGCTGCCGCAGCCACCTTGGCGGAATTGGATGCCAAGGAATATGCCGAGCTGTTGTTCGAGCAAGCTCGGCTCGGCCCGCAAATGCTGACTCTGACCGTCGAACCGGCGTTGGCTCGCTGGGATTATCAACCGATTCGCGAAGTGTGGTTGCAGCGAGTGGCATCGGGAAAAGCAAACCACGCCTTGCTGAAGATGGCCATCGAAATGTTGGGCGAGATCGGCGAACCAAGAGCAGTGCCGGCGCTCCGCGCACTGGCGTTGCCAGGCAGCCGACCAGTCACCCTGCGGCTGGCGGCAGCGCGATCGCTGGCACGTTGCGCTCAAGACAGTGGTCAAGTGCTGGAGTGGTCAGCCAACTTGCTCGGTGCGGACAGTGGTGATGCGGCCAGTGGTGATGCTGTCAGCGAATTACGCGTTGACCGGATCGTGGGAGCCGCTCTGCTGTCGGAGCAAGACACTCCCGCAGCGATTGACCTACTGGAACGCTATGCGCTGTGTTCCGAGGGAACGGCGGCTGGCTTGGCGATCGAACGTTTATTGGAAGTCGCCCCAGCACGGGTGGTCGCGAACGCTTCGCAACTGCTGCAAAATTCTGACAGCCGCGTGCGTCTGCTGACCGTGCGTGGTTTATCAACAGCCCCCTCTCCGCTGGCTGTTGATCAACTGCAGCCGATCCTCAGTGACCCCATCAACTCGGTTCGCGTGGCGGCTCGCGAGGTGCTGTTGGCTTATGCGGAAGACCCGCAGTTGACCGCGCAAGTTATCGAAAATGCTGGCGAAGTGTTGGCTGCTGACGACTGGCGAGGGTTGGAACAGGCGATACTGATGCTCACCAAGTTGGAAGTTCGCGACGCGGTCGATCGTTACTTTGAACTGCTGGACCACCCACGAGCGGCAGTGCAGATCACAGCTGCCTGGAGTCTCAAAACCCTGGCAATCGAAGCTTGGATGCCCCGCATGAATCAAGCTATGGAGAAAATGGGGCGGGATCTGGATAGTGCTTGGGACCCCGATCGCACGCAGACCTTTACGCATCTGGTAGAAGCGATGGGGATGATGCGTCACAAGCCGGCAGAAGCCTTTCTGGTGGAATTGATTCCCAAGGGGGTGCCCTATTTACCGCTTTGCCGCACCGCGGCCGTGTGGTCCATTGGATTTTTGCAGGAAGGTGCGATTGATCCTGGGATCCGCGATCAACTCGAGGGTAGGCTCGCCGATGCGAATTCCACGCCGCCGGAGTCGAATGAGGTGCGTGCCTTTTCCGCAGTGGCACTTGGCCGGATGAAATCGAATGAATCGCTCGAAATGCTGGCTAGATGGCAGCGAGTCGAGGGGAGTAGCAACTTTGTCGGCCGCCGCTGTGCCTGGGCGGTTCGCGAGATCAACGGGACTCCCATCCCACCCTTGGAACAGAAGTCGCGGACCGTCGCTGGTTGGTTCTTGCAGCCCCTGGATGAGTGATTTTGAACAGAATGGCTACTGGGGGTGGTGGGCGAATTTCGCCAATTGACTATCCTGGATGGACGACGTTACCTAAGCGAATTTCGTTGTCGGCTGGATGCCAAGACGGTTTTTTATTAGACACGTCGCATTCTCATTTGGCAGGCGATCGGGTTACCGTCGGTTACCTGTCGCACAGGCAACACAGAAAGGGCTTTAATGGCATTTCGACTCCCCGTAATCGCAGCTCCAGAACTTCCCGAAGGTGCGGAGGTCAGTGGCAGCGGGCGTTTACCAAAGTGGTTGAAGCGACCGATCCCCAAGGGAAACGCCAACCACTTTACCGAAGGCTTGCTGGAAGAGTTGCGGCTGGAGACTGTTTGCGACAATGCCAAATGCCCCAACCGCATGGAATGTTACAGTCAGCTGACTGCCACCTTCATGATCTTGGGGAACATCTGCACGAGGCCGTGCGGATTTTGCGCGGTCCAACGGGGGCGTCCCCCAGCGGCTCCCGAAGCGGACGAACCAGAACGCTTGGCGGAGGCCACCGCGCGGTTGGGGCTGAAGCACGTGGTTATCACCAGCGTCACGCGGGACGATCTGCCCGACGGGGGAGCTAACCATTTCCGGCTCTGCATCGAAGCGATTCGCCAGCGCACCGACGCGGCGATCGAAGTCTTAACTCCCGATTTTGTGCACTGCAAAGAAGCGCTCGAGATCGTCATGCAAGCGGCTCCCGAAGTCTTTAATCACAACATGGAAACAGTCCCCCGGCTGTACCGCCGAGTCCGTGGTCCGAAGAGCGATTACCAGTGGACGCTGGAGATGCTGCGGCGAGTCAAGGAGCTGAATCCGACGACCCGTACCAAAAGCGGCTTGATGCTGGGGCTCGGTGAAACGCGAGATGAATTGCTGGCCGCCTTCGCCGATTTACTGGAGCACGACGTCGATTTCTTGACGCTGGGGCAATACTTGCAACCTGGTGACAAGTATCTCCCCGTTGTCCGCTACGTGGCTCCGGAAGAGTTCGACGAGCTAGGGCAAGTTGCTCGCGAGATGGGCTTTAAAGAGGTCGCTTCCGGCCCCTTTGTCCGCAGTAGCTATCACGCCCGCGACATGGTGGAAAACCACTAACGGCGTGGCCTGTTAACGATTGGCGGACGATGCGTCGTCTTCCGCATCGAGCATTTCTTCGTCATCGATTTCGATTGCCGGAAATGGGTCGGGAAATTGAGACCACTGCTCAGGGCCGAGCAGCCACTCTTGCTCGGTCAAGGAAACTTGATCGAGCAACTCGCGGATCTTCAGTTCGTCCATCTCGATGCCGATGAAGACCAGTTCTTGGCGGCGATCACCATATTCTCCTTGGTAACAACTGCGGACTTCCGCCTCAAACGCTTCGTCCTCGGGCCATTCTTCTTCTGGGACACAGGCCCACCATAGGCCGACCGGGCTCAGCTCCATTGAAACGCCAGCTTGCGACCAGCGGTAAGCGTGTTCGTGACGGGAGGCGATCCAGATCAGTCCCTTGCTGCGCAACACACCGGCTAACACACCTTCGTCCAAGTCCAAGGCTGCCGAAAGCCGCTGGGGGTGAAAAGGGCGGCGGGAGCGATAGACAAAACTGGTAATCCCATACTCGTCGGTTTCCGCTTCCTCTTGCCCGCGGGGCACTTCCAGCCAACCTGCTTGTTCGGCCGCCGCCGACTCGCTGAATAAACCGGTCGCCAAGACTGCTGCCGGATCGACTTGGCCGCGAACGCACTGGACCAGTTTGGCGTGGGGATTCAGCTTGGCAATCACCGCTTTCAAGCTTTCCGCTTGAAACGGTTCCACCAGGTCCACTTTATTGAGCACGATGACGTTGGCGAATTCGAGTTGGTCAACCAACAAGTCAACCACGTTCCGTTTGTCCTCGTCATTCATCCCCATTTGGCGATCAACGAGATCATCCCAGGATGAAAAGTCGTTGAAGAAGTTGGCGGCATCAACGACCGTGACCATCGTGTCAAGCTTGGCCAAGTCAGATAAACGATGTCCCAGCTCGTCGGTAAAAGTGAAAGTCTCGGCGACGGGCATCGGTTCTGAAATCCCCGTCGATTCAATCAGCAGATAGTCAAACCGTCCCGCTTCGGCCAGTTTGGCGACTTCGATCAACAAATCTTCGCGGAGGGTGCAGCAGATGCAACCGTTGGACATTTCGATCAACTGTTCGTCAGCGCGAGTGAGCGCGGCTTGGCCCTCGCGTACCAGCTGCGCATCGACGTTGATTTCGCTCATGTCGTTGACAATCACCGCCACACGCAAGCCAGTTTGGTTGCTCAACAAATGGTTCAGCAGCGTTGTCTTGCCAGCCCCCAAAAATCCTGAGAGCACGGTTACGGGAAGCCGCGTATCAGCGGAAGTGTTTGAAATCATGCGACTAGACTAACACCATTACGAGCGGAAAATCGGTCTGCCCACCGGCCTGCGGCGGGTATCGTCGCGGGGGCGAACGATAGCGGGCACAACTCAAGACGCGCCCGGTTGATTAATCCTACTCGCAATCGCAGTGCAAGTGTAGTGGTGGTGCAATGGTTTCCAGTGACTAAAACCGTCGGTTTGCCTGGGTTTACCTACTAGGGTTTACCTGAGCGCATCGCGGTCGAGTGCCACGCGGGCTTGACCCCTGGCAACTGGGAGCATGACACCCATTTGCGGTGCGCCGGAGTTCACCATTGATCTGTTGAAGGGGATGCTGTAGCAGGCGTAGGCGCCGGTCGATTCATCGAGCACGTAGACGACGCAATTGGCGAAACCGCCGCGGTTGGAAGCACCGGGAAACTGGGCCGCTCCGATAACCATCAAATATTTGCTGTTTTTCCCGACGCTAGGTAACGCTTCTTTGACGTTGCACTGGAAGGCGGCCCCGAATTGTCCGGCTCGCGGGTAGAGCACGTTGCACTGCAGCAACCCCGACGCGTGATCGAGCACAAAGATGCCATCGGCGTCGGCGCTGATTGGTCCGGTGGCCATGGAGAATTGTTCGCCACTGACTCCCGAGGTCGCATCGAGTTCTGCGAAGGGATGAGCCAACGATATCTGTTCGGCTGTCGATTGGCGTCCGAGCAGGAAACCGAGCAGCGTTGCCGCAGTCACGGTGACGCCCAGTACAAGTCCGGTCAACAGCGGTTTGGCGCAGCAAATCTTCATCGCTTAAAATCTCCCTCACAGAGGATACCTCGCATCGGCTACCGCCGACGCGTCGTGGACGAAAAGCTCTAGGGCCCCTTGGATTGTACGTAAACCTGCGCCCCCTTACGATGCGAATTCGGTGGATGTCCGCAAAAATGCGCTGATCCACTTGTTTCAACCCCCACGAACATTTAACCCCGACAATTCGGAGAACCCCGCACGATGAGTGATACAGCAGTCAACGCCCCCTTGGGACGCAAACTTCGCATGGGCTTGGTCGGTGGAGGTTCGGGCTCGTTCATCGGTCGCGTCCACTCGATCGCCGCTTGTCTGGACAACCGCGCGGAAGTCGTCGCCGGGGCACTCTCGAGCAACCCCGAGCGTTCCAAAGCCTCCGCACCAAGTTACGACATCGACGAGGCCCGCGCGTACAGCTCGTATGAAGAAATGATCGATGCGGAAACCAAGTTGCCCGCCGATCAACGGATCGATTTTGTCAGCGTCACCACTCCCAACCACACCCATGCCGAAGTCGCTTTGGCGGCCGTGAAAGCTGGTTTCAACGTGGTTTGCGACAAACCGATGACATTTGACCTGCGGGAGGCCGAGGAATTGGCGGCTGTCGTCGATAACTCCGACGTCGTTTTCGCGTTGACGCATAATTACACTGGCTATCCGCTGGTCCGCCAAGCGCGTGAGATGATTCTCGGTGGCGAATTGGGGGAAATTAACGCGGTTCGCGCGCAATACATTCAGGGCTGGCTGCGCAATAAATTGGAAGACGAAGAGCAAAAACAAGCGTCCTGGCGAACCGATCCCAGCAAGAGTGGTGCCGCTGGTTGTTTCGGTGACATCGCCACGCACGCCTTCAACTTGGGCCGCTACATGACGGGTTTGATTCCCGCCGAGCTCAGCTGTCACTTGCGGACGTTTGTGGAAGGCCGCAAGTTGGACGATTATGGCACCGCGGTCATCAAATACGACAATGGTGGGCTAGGAACGGTCACCGCATCGCAGATCAGCCATGGGCGAGAGAACGACGTGCTGATTGAAATCGATGGCACCAAGGGATCGTTGGTGTGGCGGCAAGAAAACCCCAACGAAATGATCGTTCGCCAAAACGGTCAACCCCATAAAATTTACACCCGCGATCCCAACGCGCCCTTTATCAGCCCCGTCTCGGCTGCCGCTTGTCGTTTGCCCGCCGGTCACCCGGAAGGTTTCTTCGAAGCCTTTGCCAACGTCTACACGGCCGCTTTTGACGCCATGGTCTTGCGGGCTAATGGGCAAGATTTTGAAAAGCGGAATACGGTGTATCCAAACGTGCACGACGGTGTCGAAGGGATGTACTTCATTCAGCAGTGTGTCTCCAGCAGCGCTGAAAATGGCGTCTGGCTGCCGCTGCAGCACGAGCGAGCCAGGCGGTGATTCCCGAGGTGAGTTCAAGTCGGATCTCCGAGGCTCCGCTGTCGCCGATCTGGCCGCCAGGTTCGGTCGCCGCAATTTTGCCGGCGGCCGGGAAGAGCCGTCGGTTCGGCGGCTCCGGCAAGAAGATTTTCGAACTGCTGGATGATCGTCCAGTTTGGTTCCACGCGGCCGCCGCGCTCCGCCGGCGGCCCGAGGTGGGGACGATTGTTTTGGTGATCGATCCCGCTGATGAGCCCATTTGGCGCGAACAATTTCAATCAGCCATCGAGCTGCTCGATGCTCGGTTGGTGCTTGGTGGCGCTGAACGTGCCGATAGCGTGCTGGCGGGCTTGGCCGCGGCGGAGCGGGCTGCCTGGATCGCCATTCATGATGCGGCACGCCCCTTGATCAGTGGCGATGATATCGGGCGAGTCTTCGCGGCGGCCGCCGAAACCGGCGCCGCCCTGCTGGCGACTCGCGTCCGCGGCACGATCAAACGGCAACAGCCGCCGAGGAACGCGGCCGAAATCGCTCAAGTGCAAGCAACGGTCGATCGCAGTCAGCTTTGGGAAGCTTTAACCCCGCAAGTTTTTCGCGCGGAGTTAATTCGCGGAGCCTACGCCAAATGGCGTGGATTTCCAGTCACCGACGACGCCCAATTGGTCGAGCGAATGGGGCATGCGGTGAGTTTGGTGAAAGGCTCGCCAATGAATTTAAAGATTACGGTCAGCGATGATTTGAGCATCGCTAAGGCGCTGTTTGCTGCCCGCGATTAGTTGGGTTCAAAACGGGAACCGGGCCTAGCGGCCAAACGGCTAACGGATTGTTAGCGGTTTTGGCGCTAGCCACAGAGATGTTGTGATTGGGGGAGCTGTGATGGCGGTAATTGCCGCGAGCGATAACTCTCCAGAATATTGCAGATGTCGCGGACGGCACCATCGAGGTCATGATTGATAACTTCGTGTTGATAGCAGGCGAGCGCTTGCATCTCTTGGCGAGCTACTTCCAGCCGCCTGAGAATCGCCTCTTCGCTTTCCGTGCCCCGATTTCGCAACCGCGTTTCCAGCTCTTCCATTCCACCGGGATGAACGAAAATCGTGACCGGGCTCGTCTCCGAAGCGATCACTGAGGCGGCGCCTTCGACATCAATTTCCAAGATCACCCATTTGCCAGCAGCCAGGTCGGTCTCCACTTGTTCGGCCAGCGTGCCGTACCAAACGCCTCGCCCGAAAACTTCTTTGCATTCCAGAAATTTGCCTTTGCGACGTAACTCAGCGAAGCGATCATTGTCGAGAAAGTGGTACTCACGGCCATCTTGCTCGCCCGGCCGCGGAGCACGCGTGGTGGCTGACACGCTGAGTACTAAGGGGAGTGGGCAATGGGTTAGCAAGCGTCGCACGATGCTGCTTTTTCCAGCTCCGCTCGGTCCGGATATAATCACCAGACGACCAGGGGCGGGATGAATCGTTTCGACGGGCATGTCTTGCAAACTCCAACTACTGATTCGATGTTTCTTATTCGATGTTCTGCACCAGCTCACGCATCCGTTCCAGGGTGCATTTAATTTCTACCACGCAGTGAGCAATCTCAGCATCACTGGCTTTGCTGCCGATGGTGTTTGTCTCGCGTAGCATTTCCTGAATAACAAAGTCTAGCTTACGACCGCTCGATTCAGCGGCGGATAAGGCCTCATTAAACAAAACAATGTGGCTGTCGAGACGTGTAATCTCCTCGCTAATATCGCTACGATCGGCATAGATCTGCACTTCTCGTAACAATTCTGGAGTTTCCACGCTGACTCCCTCCTGCCGCAAATAGCTGTCGACTTTAGTGCGCAGACGATCGCGGTAATTGTCGATCACCAACGGGGCCCGCGAACGAATTTTGCCGAGCGTTAACGTCATCAGCCTGAGATCACTTTCCAGTTGCCGCCCCATAGCGGCTCCCTCGCGATCGCGCATGCTGTTCAAATTTAGAATCGCGGCTGTGATCGCCGCCGCCAATTCTCGCCAAACCGCTTCTTGGTCATAGTCGCCGGCAATCGTATCGACGAGCGCTCCGGGGAGGGTGGCCAAGCGGGAGAGATCGATTTCGTGCCGACAGCCCAACTCCTCGCGGAGCGCGTCGAGCTGGCGGTAATAAGACCTGATCACATCCTGGTCAATCTGACAGCTGCCCGCGGCACCCGTTTTTCGCCAGTGCACGTTCATCTGCACCGTACCGCGGCGAACTTGTCCGCGAACTAGCCCGTCGACTTGCGGTTCCAAGACATTCAGCTGGTCGCCCAGACGGGCCGAAAGCTTGAAACCACGGTTGTTGACTGTCCGCAACTCCACGACGAATGTACCCAGCGACGATTCGTGATGGGCGTGGCCTTGGCCAGTCATGCTCCGCGGCATGGGCAATCGACTTTCAATAAACGTTTTGTCAGGAACGAAAGGTGGTCCCGGGGCGAAAGCAACTCAGATGAGCCAGCCGGGACGACAATTTGCCAAACGGATGTCGGCCGCTACCCGCGGCGACGACCAGTTAGTTAATTGCCCGCTGGCTCGTCACCGGCTGGGGTCTCGTCGGCGGCTGGGGTCTCGTCGGCGGCTGGGGGTTCGTCGGCGGCTGGGGGTTCGTCGGCGGCTGGGGGTTCGTCGGCGGCTGGGGGTTCGGTAGTGGTGGAGGGAGGTGCACCCAGCGAGTCGCCCAGTTGGTTCAAAGTGCTAAGGTCGATACCGGTGGTGGAATCATCGCCGGCCGCGTCCGTCTGCAGCGGAGCAGCATCTTCGCCAGCGGGGTCTCGGAGTGCGGGAGTGTCGTCTTCGATGACCACGTTGCGGGCGTTACCAAGTGTGAACATCGCGAGGGCGCAGAGCAAAATCCAGATGCCGGCTACGGTAAAAGTGATTCGCGTGAACATGTCCCCCGCTTTACTGCCGAAAGCACTCTGGCCACCAGGGCCTCCCAGGGCTCCGGTAAGTCCACCACCGCGACCTCTTTGCACCAAAATCAGCAAGATCAGGAAAATGGAAAGCAGCGCCATCAACCAGCCGAACAGCGTGCCGAGGAAGGTTGCGTAGAGACTGAAGGACATCGAGTTACCTTTGGAAAAAAGATGCAGTTGGGGGTAGGCCCGAGGCCGAGGTGTTAGCCGTTTTGGCACTAGCCGCGGTTGGTTAGCCGTTTTGGCGTTAGCCACGGTTGGTTCGGTTATTTTGTAAAATGTATGAATCAATTCGGGTAGGAGCTACGTTCTGCAACCTACGCTCCACGACCTACGATCGTGGCGCGGCGGCGATAATTTGCAAGAAATCATCGGCTTTGAGGCTAGCTCCACCGACCAGGGCCCCGTCGATGTTTGGTTGGCCGAGTAATTCCGCGGCGTTGCCCGGTTTGACGCTGCCACCGTATTGAATTCGCATTTGTTGAGCCACGACCGAGCCGTACATGTCAGTCAGCAGTTCACGGATCATAGCGTGCACCGCTTCGGCTTGCTCGGGACTGGCGGTTCGCCCGGTGCCGATCGCCCAAACGGGTTCATAGGCCAGCACTACGGTCGGCGCGTCGCTGGCTGAAACCCCCGCCAATGATCCACGGACTTGTTCGGCAACCACTTGTTCGGTCTGGTCCGCTTCACGTTGTTCGAGCGTTTCGCCGACGCAGACGATCGGGGTCAGTTTGGCTCGCAAAGCGGCGAGGCACTTCTCGGCAACTTTGGAATCGACTTCGCCGAAAAATTGTCGCCGTTCGCTGTGACCGAGGATCACGTACTGGCAGCCCACGTCGACCAGCATGTCAGCGTTCACTTCGCCTGTAAAAGCGCCATCTTCTGCGGCGATCATGTTTTGCCCACCCACGCCGATGGAAGCTCCGCTGAGCAGGCTGGCGACAGCTTGTACGTAGAGGTGCGGTGGGCAGACGGCCACTTCGCAATGCTCGGCTGGCAAACCGCCGCTGATCGCTTTAGCCAACTCGAGGGCCGAGCTGGCTCGCAAGTTCATTTTCCAGTTGCCAGCAACGAAAATTCGTCGGCTCACGCGGGGACTCCAGGTAGCGGGGAAATCTGTTTGTGAAAGATCGGAGCTAATTGTTTGATTTGCTCCATCAGCGCCGCATATTGTTGCGGCAATAAAGCTTGTGGCCCGTCGCTTTTGGCCTCTTCGGGGCAGTCATGCACTTCGATGTGAACTCCGTCGGCGCCAGCGGCCAAGCCAGCCAACGCGCAAGGCGGAATCAAATCGGGACGTCCCGTGGCGTGGCTGGGGTCGACGATCACCGGCAAATGGCTGAGCCCATGCAAGACGGGGACCGCCGCCACGTCGAACAAGTTTCGCGTGCAGCTGTCGAAGCCTTTCACGCCGCGTTCACAGAGCACCACGTTGGCGTTGCCTTGGGAGAGCACATATTCGGCACTCATCAGCAAATCGTTGATCGTGGCGCTCATGCCTCGCTTGAGCAGTACTGGCCGCTGGCTGCGTCCGATCTCAGTCAACAGGACAAAATTTTGCATGTTGCGAGCACCGACCTGCAGCATGTCAGCGTACTCGGCGACTAATTCCACATTGCGGGGGTCGGTGACTTCGGTGACGACCGGCATTCCGTGTTTGCGGCCGACGTCGCGGAGAATTTTCAGCCCTTCCTCGCCCAAACCTTGAAACGCATAGGGGCTGGTCCGCGGCTTGTAAGCACCACCACGAAAGACGTTGGCTCCCGCCGCTCGCACTAACCCGGCAATCCGGTCCATCCGCTCCGGCTCTTCGACCGAACAGGGGCCGGCGATCATCAGCAGATTTCCGCCACCAACTTTCACTCCTGAAATATCGATCACACTCGGTTCCGGGTGCGCTTCGAGGGAGGCCAGACGATAAGGTGGCAAAACGGGGATGACGTCGGAGACTCCTGGAATGGCACGCAGCGATTCGGGCGTTAATTGGGATTCATCACCAATAATGCCAACGATGGTGCGATAAGTACCGCGACTGAGGTGAGCCTGAAAGCCAAGCGACTCGACACGCGTAATCACGTGGGTTACCTGGTCTTCGGAAACGCCACTCTTTAGAATCAGGATCACGGCGGAGGCTGAAGTAAGTGCGGGGGCGGAAAAAGACTCAAAAACAAGCCCGCCAGTGTAACAAACTGGTGCGAAGCACGTCGAGGCCTCCTGGCAAGCCGAGTTGCAGCGGTTTCCGCCCCAATGTACCGCTCCGGGTTTGCGAAAACGCGGGCAGGGTCTCCAGGCCCGTCTTGCGCACCCACCCCGTTGGGGTCGTGCAAGCTAGTTGCCCTGATTGGTCGCAACAAATTGTGCGACGTGCCAATTGGGGTACCAGCACGAGCACGAGTTAGCGAACGTGCGACCAAAGGCTCTGGGAGTTTTTTGGCAGAATAGACGGGCTGGGAGACCCGTCCTACTTTGCTAATCCGGCAGTAATTTCGAGAGCAGTTGGACCGTTTTTTGGGTCGCGCCTTGGTGTTGCTGCACCACTTGCTGGGCTCGGGCACCTCGTTCGGCTGCCAGTTGAGGGTGATCGAGCATGCGTTTGACGAAGGCGGTCAACGCATCCTGATCCGCCACCACTTCCGCCGCGTCGGCAGCCAGCAGTCTTTGCACAATCTCGCGAAAATTTTGCGTGTTGGGACCAAAACAGACCGCCGCGCCATAGCCAGACGGCTCCAGCATGTTCTGGCCACCTCGGTCACCCAGGCTGCCGCCCACAAAGGCGATGTCGGCCAGCCCCCACCAGTTTCGCAACTCGCCAATCGTGTCGACCAAGACCACGCGATCGGCTGACCAGTCGGCAGCCAGATTCGCTTGCCGGCTCCAACGCTCACATTGCCAGCCTGCTTGTTCGATCAAACCGGCGACTTCCGCAAATCGCTCGGCATGCCTGGGCACGATCACCAGCCGCAGTTGAGGATACTGGCGACTTAAAGCGGCGTAGACCTGCAAGGCAATTTCCTCTTCACCCGCTTGCGTGCTGCCGGCGATGAAGATCGACTGGTCGGCCCGCCAGCCGATTCTCCTGCGAATTGCCAGAATCTCAGCAGTTTCCCGGCTGAGCGGCGCGTCATCAAATTTGCTCGAGCCCGTCACGACCAGGCGATCGGCGGGGGTCCCCATGTCGAGGAATCTGGCCGCGTAGCTGGGGTCTTGCGCAGCCACTAGGCTGAGTCGTGAAAAGCTGGGCCGCAGCAGGGGGCGAAAGCGTCGGTAACCGCGGTGAGAACGTTCGCTGAGCCGACCGTTGATGATTGCCACTGGCACGCCCCGGCGGTTTGCCTCGACAATTAAGTTGGGCCACAGTTCCAGTTCGGCCAGCACCAGCAGGTCGGGTTTGACCGTTTGCAAAGCTCGCCGCACCGCCCAGGAAAAATCGAGCGGACAGTAAAAGACACGGTCGGCCGGGTAACGCTGTTTGGCCAACGCAAACCCGGTCACGGTCGTGGTGCTGACGACGACATCCAAATCGGGACGCGATTGTTTCCAGTGATTCGTCAGGCCGGTCAGCAAATTGACTTCGCCGACGCTGACCGCGTGCAACCAAACTCGCGGTCCCGTGGCTGGCGGAACTCGCACACGCCCGGCCAGCTTCGCGCCCCAGCCTTGCCGGTACTTACCGTGCCTCACGGCGTTCAGCAGCAGCCAGGGTGAAACCGCCAGCAGCAGCACGGCATACATCAAGTTCAGCAACATGCGGGGTCCAGCCGACCGGCCCAGGATCAGACCGAGATGTCCTTCTGCATGCAACAGTTCTTAAATTTCTTGCCGCTGCCGCAGGGGCAGGGATCATTGCGGCGAACGCGCGGGCCGGCGTGTCGCACCGGTTCCCGTCGCACTGGTTCGTTGCCGCGATTCTCCGATGTTCGGCTAGCCGGAGCTGGGCCGGCCGCGCCGCCGCCACCAACCGCCGGGCTGACTTCGTCATGCCGAGCTCGCGCGTCGACCCAAGTGCTGCGGACGAAATCTTCGTTGAACGATTCCATGCGGAAAATCAAATCGGTTGTGCGTTCGCCAATCGAATCCCACATTTGCTCAAACAGTCGCATCCCTTCACGCTTGTATTCGACCTTTGGATCGAGCTGGGCATAGCCTTTCAGGCCGACGCTGCTGCGGAGGTGATCCATCGCCAGCAAGTGATCTTTCCAAGCGGTATCGACGATCGATAACAGCACTTGTCGCTCCATCCGCCGCATCTCGGGGTGGAAGCGATCGTCCACTGCGCTGGTGACTTTCGTCTGCAGCTGCTCCTGGTCCATCCGCCCCATTTCGTCCTTGGGCAGCTCGTATCCGAGTTCTTCATTAAGCCACTGGCTGAGGTTGTCCAGCACGCCGTTTCCGCCGCTAGCCATCGCGGCTGTGGTGGCTTGTTCCGCATTCTGAAAGACCTTGGCTACCCGCTCGTTCGCTTGGCGATAAGCATCTTCCGCTTTGCCTTGCACGCCCTTGCTGAACTCGATTAATTGCGCTTTGAGTTCATCACGAGTCGTCCGTAATTCCTCGGGTGCGACAGCCACGCCAAAACGTCCCTCGACCCAATTGGCCAACCCGTCGCGATCGAGGTGTACTTGGCTGCCTTGCGCCGATGTGAAAGCGCTGATCCCGGTCAGCACTGGGTACTCGGTCTCCTTGATGTTGTAACCACTGGTCGCGCGGTTGACCAATTCGTCGATCACATCTTCGCGCTCACGGTCTCGCAGTTCCTCGATGGTGACTTCGATACCGAATTTGTGCCGCAACCAAGCGCAGAGCGAGCGCAGACCGTAATCGGGGGCTAAGAAATGTTCGCCATCGCTGAGGTCGACTTTGGCAACTTTGGCATGCGCCTTTTCGATCAATTGGTCGATCAATTCCTCGCGTTCATACTTCTTTAGATCGCGATCACGATAATTGGTGTCGAAACGTTTGTTCGCCCACAGGGCCATCGCTTGCCAATTCCATTCGTCCTCTTCACCGTCGCTCGGTAAGTTCTCTTCTACGATTTCATGAATTGCCGCTTCGCTGGCTCGTTCCGCTTGGTCCCGCGAATACTCGACAGCCATCGCGAAATCGGTGTTGCGGAAGTCGCGGGCATCGAATTGACAGGCCAGTTGCCCGCCGGCCCAAGCGGCATACGAAGCGGGGCCATAATCGGTATCCAAGTAGGCATCGGCCGTCTTGGTGATTTGCCGACGAATTTGGTCGACCACCAAAGTGCGGCATGAAACGCCGTTGAGGATTTGTTGACGATAGCTGTAAACGCGTTTCCGCTGCTCGTCCATTACCTCGTCGTATTCGAGCAAGCTTTTGCGGATTTCAAAGTTGCGTTCTTCGACTTTCTTTTGAGCGGCGGCAATCCGTCGGGTGACCAGCGACGATTCAATCGCCTCCCCTTCTTTCATGCCCATTTTCTCCATCATGCGTTTGACAAAATCGCCCGCAAAGATCCGCATCAAGTCGTCTTCGAGCGACAAGTAAAAGCGGCTGCCGCCGGGGTCGCCCTGCCGACCGCAACGACCTCGCAATTGCAAGTCGATCCGTCTTGATTCGTGACGCTCCGTGCCTAGCACTAACAGACCGCCGAGTTCTCGCACCACTTCGCCTTCTTCGCTCATCTTCTCCCGATCGTCGATTTCCTGGACCAAAGCGTTCCACTCTTCATCGGGAACTTCCAGTCGCGTGGGATACTTATGTTGCAACTGGGCCCAGGCCATGGTGTCGGGATTACCGCCGAGAATAATGTCGGTACCACGACCGGCCATGTTGGTGGCGATCGTGACAGCGCCGATCCGGCCGGCCTGCGCAACAATATCGGCTTCTCGCTGGTGCTGTTTGGCGTTCAACACTTCGTGCTTGATGCCACGTTGTTCGAGCAGCGCGCCGAGTCGCTCGCTTTTCTCAATGCTAACGGTACCGACCAGCACGGGCCGTCCGGCTCGTTCCACGCTGGTTACTTTCGACTTGGGAACCGCTTCTTTGACTTTCGATTCTTGGGCGATAAATTGATAATGCGTATCGTCCTCGTCGGCAATTTTCCCCCACAATTCGCTGCCGTCTTTGAGCACCAGCACATCCCACTTGGTGGCACGTTCGATATCTTCGGCCAAGGCGCGAAATTTGTCCTTTTCGGTCAAATAGATCACGTCGGGATG
Source organism: Kothea flammea (assembly GCF_052161645.1). GTDB lineage: Bacteria > Planctomycetota > Planctomycetia > Pirellulales > Pirellulaceae > Laterigemmans. Next base: position 6,788,596 of record NZ_CP197414.1, on the reverse strand, counting down.
CTCAATCCGCTGCATCACGCGGTTGGTCGGGATCGCCACCACGTCGAGCTGGTAGATCTTCCAGAACTCGTTCGCTTCCGTCATCGCCGTACCGGTCATCCCGGCCAGCTTGTCATACAGTTTGAAGAAGTTTTGCAGCGTGACGGTGGCGAACGTCTGTGTCTCTTGCTTGATTTTGACCCCTTCCTTGGCCTCGACCGCTTGGTGTAAGCCGTCGGACCATTGGCGGCCCTCCATCAAACGTCCGGTGAACTCGTCAACGATGACGATTTCGCCATCCTTGACCACGTAGTTCACATCTAGCTTGTAGATATGATGCGCCTTGAGCGCGTTGTCGATCATGTGCGGCCATTCCATGTTGCCGGCCGTGTAAAAGCTTTCCACGCCAGCCAGCCGCTCTGCTTCCCGCACCCCTTCGTCGGTCAGAGTCACGTTGTGATTTTTCTCGTCGACCGTGAAGTGAGTTTCCTTTTTCAACTGGCGAGCCACTCGATCGGCTTCACCATACTTTCCCAAGTCCATGTCGGCCGGGCCGCTGATGATCAACGGCGTCCGCGCTTCGTCGATCAGAATATTGTCGACTTCGTCGATGATCGCGTAATGCAGCGGTCCTTGGCTTTGCTGGACCTCCTTGGGGAAGCGATCGTCGGCGCGGGCGGCGGGGCGCATGTTGTCGCGCAAGTAATCAAACCCGAACTCGTTGTTGGTACCATAAGTGATATCCAGCGAGTAAGCTTTTTGCTTTTCGGCGGTGCTCATGCCGCTCTGAATCGCACCCACCGATAGCCCCAGGTTCATGTACAGCGGAGCCATCCACTCCATGTCACGCCGGGCCAGGTAGTCGTTCACCGTGATGACGTGCACGCCCAACCCTTCGAGCGCGTTGAGGTAAGCTGGCAAGGTGGCCACAAGCGTTTTACCTTCACCGGTAACCATTTCCGCAATTGCCCCGCTGTGCAGCACCATGCCGCCGATCAACTGGACGTCGTAGTGCCGCATGCCGAGGAACCTGCGGCCACCCTCGCGGCAGACCGCGAAGGCTTCCTCCAAAATATCATCCAGCATCTCGCCGTCGCGGAGACGCTGACGGAAATTTTCGGTCCGTTCACGCAACTGCTCGTCGGTGAGCGCCTTCATCTCGTCTTCGAGCGCGTTGATGCGATCGACACGCGATTTATATTTGTTGATCTGCCTCGCGTTGCTGGAGCCGAACAGCCCCGTCACGCTGCGCTCGATCGATCCCAAAGTGCCGGATACCAACAGGCCCAGCAGTTCCCAAATGCGTTCCAGAATTGCCATCGCGTATAACCTAATCGCCCGTTCCGTCGATGCTTGCTGAGTCGATGCTTGCTGAGGTAACGGGCTTGCTGTGGTGCTTGGCGGCGGGCCGCCGTGATTGCTTTTGCGACCGAACAGGACCGAACTCAGCGGCTAGTTTGCAAATTCCGCTAACCCCAACTTCCCGAGGATGTTGGCTGATTATCGTCGTTGCGCCTGCACGTGCGGTACCAGCGTGGTCGCCGCGCGCTGAGTAAATTACGTAACTGACCTAATCCATTAAGGTTATGCCTTCTGAGAAAGTGGGTCAACCGTGATCGCCCCGCCAATTCTGCTCAAGCTCAACAGTCCGGAAATCCGAAAAAACGGATTGTGCGGCACTGTCGAATCACAGCTGCGGCCCGACAAATCACGCTTTACCCCACGCCCGTGCCGGTGGATTTATGTCGTATCAAAAGTATTGGTCTCTCAGCAAGCTACCTTTTGGTCGTCCCGAAACGGCTGATGACTTCTTTTCAGGTCGCCCTCAACGAGAAGCCATCGCGCGGCTTGATTATTTGATCCGCAGCGGGCACAGCAACGGGATGGTGATCGCCCAATCAGGGGTCGGGCGAACCAGCTTGCTGCGTCGCGTCGCCTCCTCGGCCGGCTTCGGTGATTGCGCGGTGGAAATGGTGTACACCAGTGCAAAAGATCGCGATCGCAACGAATTACTGCGGCAATTAGCGGTTAAGTTAGGGACTCAGCGGTTGCAGACGGTCGGTTACCGGCAAGTGCTCGAGCGGATGTCAGCGTCGGGGCGTTCGCGAGTTCGCACCGTCTGGCTGATCGACGATTGCACCCCTGCCGCAGCCACAATCGCCAGCGCGCTGACGGCTGAATGCCCCTGGCTGACCACTATCCTGGTTTGCACTTCCGAAACCGCTTTGCCGATCGCCGCCAACTTGGGGGGCTGTTCGTTGCGAGTCGATATCGATCCCTTTGAGTTGAGTGATACGGTGCAGTTCGTGCGGCACCAAATCACCGCCGCCGGGGGTAGTCCAGCGATTTACACCGACGCGGCCATGGTGCGACTGCACGAACTGGGGCAAGGTCTAGTAGCAGCGATCGCCCGCTTGGCCGAACTTTCCCTGCCAGTCGGCGCGGCGCAAAACGCCACCCACATCCACGTCGATGTGGTCGAAGCGGTGCAGCACGAAATTGTCTACGCGGCTGCCTAGCAGGGGGCTATCTGGGGTGCGTTAAATAGCTCCTCGGGGGTGTTTCGCTAAATTTGAGCGAATCGTTGGGTTTTTCCAGGCACAAAAAGCTGGACTTAATGGTTGCACTTGTGGCATAATTAGCACTTGGTGGACTTGGCGGGTTGCGTCCGCCCGGCCTGTGGTCGTCCCTGTCCCGCCCTCGTCTATTATTCCCGTTGGAGTGGTGCCATGCCAAAACGCTCGCATTCTGGTTTTACCCTTGTCGAATTGCTGGTCGTGATTGCGATCATCGGCATCCTCATGGGATTGTTGATCCCAGCAGTCCAAGCAGCCCGCGAAGCAGCGCGGCGCACCGAGTGTGCGAACAACATCAAGAATTTGTCGCTCGCAGCCATTTCGCACGAAGGTTCGAAGAACGGCCTGCCTTCGGCGGTGACGAATTTTGGAACGTTCCCTGGCGGTATTGACCCCACCGATTCGGCTGGAGGCACTGCACCGGCACACCAGAAATATGGCACTTGGGCCGTTTCTTTGTTCCCGTGGCTTGATGCGACCGCAACGTACGAGCAGTGGAACGAGGATCGCTATCCGTTGATTGTTGATAGTGGTTCGCAGAATGCTGCTGGGGGTTTCGACGGGAATTATAACAGGAGTCTGTTGCCAAACTTGGAGATCTTCACCTGTCCCAGTGCGACGATCGATGGGCAACCCGTTGCGGCGAATAACTACGTGGCGAACGTCGGCGTGGGGTTCTTGTTTGATGAATCCACGGGACAAGGGACAACGTTTAACGGTGTCGCACATTCTCTTGCCAACTTGATGAAGAAGGCGAACGGTGCGTTCATCTCCCGATCCAGCGACAGTGCGATGTTTGGTTTCACCGCAACAAGGTTCGATGACTTCAAGGACGGCACGAGTAATACGCTGCTATTCAGTGAGAATCTGCAGGCACAGTCTTGGCATCGCTTGACGCTTGCGGCACCAACCAGCACGCCAATCAACGCCGGAATGACTCCTGGAGTCTTCATGAATGCTCGGTTCATGGCCGGTATGGTTTGGCATACGGTCGATGATGAAGGCTTTGGTGGCGCCCCGTTGCCGATTCCAGAAATGAAAATTAACAGCAACAAGTTCGACGCAGTGATGGATCCCAGCAACTTTCACATTCTTGCTCGTCCCTCGTCCGCCCACGTTGATGGCGTGAATTGCGGCATGGCGGATGGCGGAACTCGATTCATCAATGAAGGTATTGATTATCGTGTCTATCAAGCGTTGTTGACTCTCCGTGGGAAGAGCAGCTTGGTTCCATTCCGAGAATTCGTTCCAGATACCGAACTGTAAGTTCATTCGTTGCGTCTTGATGATAAGTACACGCTTTGCCTGCGAGCCGATTTCGGCTCGCAGGCTTGCGTTGTTCTTGGGAAACATTTTTTCCACCTTGATTTACTGGTTTTTGCGGTTGTTGATAGATTAAAGCGTTCCCCAGCGGCCCGCGGTTCTCAACCTCGCGACTGATGCTCCTGTCATCGTGCACCACTCTCCCCGTCGCGTTCGCCTTGAACGCGGTTGGGAGAGTCGTGACACCTTTCGGGGAGTCGCAGTCCGTGTGGAAACATTTCGCAATGGTTTCCAGAGCCAGGGTTTGCCCTGAAATCTCCCCAGGATTGCGTGTCCATGCCCGGCCAAGTTCCCACCCCGCGGAAATCTAAAGCTTCCCGTAAGGCTTCCGAAAAACCCGTGGGTGCGGGGGCGGCTAATTCACCAGCCGAACAGGCTGACTCACCCGCGGAGGCTGCTTTCGATGCTCCCGCGGAAATTGCCAAACAGCAATACGCGAGCCTGCCTCCCAATCAGTTGCAGCAAGACGCGGCTGAATTTCTCGACGGCGTAACGGCTAGCGAAGGAGACGCCCAAGCAAAACTGGAATATTGCCAGCAGCGGATCGGGTATCGCTTTGAGGACCCCCAATTGCTGCTCGAAGCACTCACGCATGCCTCCAGTGCGGCCCATCGCTTGTCGAGTAACGAGCGGCTGGAGTTTCTCGGGGATGCGATCTTGGGAATGGTCGTCTGCGATTGGCTTTACCATGCTTACCCGGAGTACTCTGAAGGGGATTTGACCAAGATTAAATCGGCCGTGGTCAGTCGCAAGACTTGCGGTGGGATCGCTAAGAAATTGCATTTGGAGCGTTGTTTGATCGTCGGTCGCGGAGTCACCCGCAACCGCAGTTTCCCTAAATCGCTGGTCAGCGATGTGTTTGAATCGGTGTTGGCCGCCGTCTATCTCGATGGCGGCTTGGAGCCAGTCCAGCGGATGTTGCGCGAGTGGCTAGCCGAAGAAGTTTTGGAAGCCAGCAACGGGCAAGGAGCCGGGAATCATAAGTCCCAGCTCCAGCAAACCGCTCAGCGCGACCTGGGGGACACCCCTTCCTATCACATGCTCTCGCAGACTGGGCCCGATCACAACAAGTCGTTTCAGGTGATGGCCATTATTGGCAAACGCATGTTTCCGCCAGCCTGGGGTCGCAATAAAAAAGAAGCCGAGCAGCGAGCCGCGGGAAACGCTCTGGCAGAACTCGAAGACAAGCCGCTGCCTTTTCCGGAAACGTCGTGAGCGTTTGCCAGGATTGCAAACAAAGAAATTCCTCCGCCGCCGCCCGCGATTCCCGTTAGCCGCTTTGGCGCTAGGCCGCGGTTCCCGCCTTGAGCCGAACTAATCGCGTGCAACCAAACGGTGGCTAGCGCCAAAACCGCTAACAGAAACGGTGGCCAGCGCCAAAACCGCTAACGGTTCGTTCGCGGCGGTCTCCGGATCGGCATTAGGTGGCCGCCGAAATCGTTTGCAGCAAATCGTGCTCGCTGAATGGTTTTGGCAAAAACGAGGTATGGGGATCGAGCGCCCCGGCGTCCGCGTAGCCACTCATCAAAACCACCGAGAGTGATTGCTGATGAGAGCGGACCCAGTCCCTCAACGCCAGCCCGTCGCATGCGCCGCTCATACGAATATCGGTGAGCACTAGATTGAATGGATGTGCTTGAGACAGTCTGGCGATTGCCGCATCGCCGCTGTGAACCAACTCGACTTGGTAGCCTAAGTGTTGGAGTTGTGATTCCAAAGTCTTCCCCACGGTGGAGTCATCCTCCACGACCAAGATGTGCCCTTCCTTGGGAAAATCTGTTTTGTCACGGGGAGGGCTAGCGGCGGCGGTCTCCGTGGTCAGGGGGAACAACAGAGTTACCCGCGTGCCGCCATCGGGCAGGTCACTGATTTGAATATCGCCGCCAGATTGCCGGACAAAGCCGAAAGCGGAACTGAGCCCCAGTCCAGTGCCTTGGCCGGGCGGCTTTTCGCTAAAGAATGGCTCGAAGGCGCGCACCTTCGCCTCCGCGGTCAATCCCTTGCCGCGATCAATGATTTCCAGCGAGACATACTTGCCGGGCAATAATTCCGACCATGCCTGGGCAGCTTCGTCATCTAATTCAACTTGTTGAGAGACAATTTTAACGCACTCGTCGCGGGGTTTGGCGTCGACCGCGTTGGACAGCAAGTTAATCAAGGTGGTTGTCAGCTGTGCCGCATCGACGATGACTGCGGCGTCATTGCTTTCGTCGTAAATGCTTAACTGATACTGGCGACCCATGGCGGCATCGAGGAGTCCAGAGATGCTGGCGAAATAACTGCTAAGGTGGGTTACCTTGGGGGTCAAAGTTTGCTGTCGCGCGTAGGCTAACAACTGGCGAATAATCGCCGCACCCGCGGCTGCACTTTTCGATGAAGCATCGACCATTTCGATCTGTCGCGGCGTTAGCCCTTGGGTATGCAACAGCTCATTTGTCGTCATCACAACCTGTAGCAGGTTGTTGAAGTCGTGGGCCACGCAACCGGTTAGTTTGCCTAAAGCTTCGGCTCGTCGCCGAGGCTCGAGCGTCCGTTCGAGGTCCGCTCGTTCACTTAACTCCTTCTTGAGTGCCCGCGTTTTTTCCTCCACAATTGAGGAGAGTTGTTGGTTGTGGTGCGATTCTTGTTCTTTGAGTCGTCGCTCGTGACTTAAGCGACGACTCACCGCGCAGTAGAGAAAAATACCGCAACATAGCAGCAGTGAACCGCCCACGGTCAGATTGCGAATTTGGCGGCTGGCGATGGCTTCCACGGCGGCTCTTTCAGCCTTCGAGATTGCCAGCATTTTATCGGCGGCCAGTTTGGTGCTCTCAGCTCGCAAGCGTTCTAGCTCAACCTGACGCTCCAGCGTTGATTGTGTGAGGGCAATTTCCACCTCGGCACTTTGGCTGAGCTGGCGGTTCCGCAGTTCCTGTGAGATGCGTAGAAACGTAATGCCTTGTAAATATGCTTTCTCTTTGATGGATAACTGGGCCAATTTATCCCAAGCTTTTTGTCGAATGGTTTGATCACTAGCTGATTCAGCGATTCCTTGAATCAGCCGCATGCCAAATTCTTTCCGACCCAGGCCGTATTGAATCTCTCCCCAGACCAGCATCGCATCATCCACACGCTGCGGCTGAAAATTCAATGTCGAGAGAGCACGCTTGCAGGCAGTTTCCGCTCCCGCCCAATCTTGCAGCAGCAAGCAAGCGCGGGCTTCGATGATTCTTATAATTGCAAATTGATAAGGATAAGCATTTTCATGGTCGTGGTTTTGACGCAGTTCGCCCAACACTCGCAAAGCTTCGGTAGGTTGATTTCGTCGCACGGCGATATCGGCGAAGCCAGCCCGGACCGCTAGATCAACCGCATCCGAATGGCCAAGTGGGATCAGTTGATAGGCAGCCTCAGCTTCTTCAATGCGTCCCAACTCCAACAGCAAGTAGGCGAAATTGTTGGCCGCCGAGTAGGCCAAACGCTGGTTGCCGAGCGCCATAGCTGAATTGTAGACCTGTTTGTAATGGTCAACACTTTGGGCCAACGCACCGAGGCGCCGGAGGCAAACCCCCAATCGCAAGCGGATGGCGGCTTCCATCTCTTGTAACTGCCCCAGTCGGGCGTACTCCAAGCCGCGCAACAACGTCTGGGCGGCTTGCAGGAACTCTTGCTCCCGCATTTGCTCCACCCCGCGTACGCGATGGTAAAGGCTTAGGAACAACGGATCGGAAACGCTTTCTTTCCAGGCTTCAGCTTCCGCAATAAACTCGTCATACATCCGCGCCTGTTCCATTCCCTGATAACAATGGGCAAGCAACAGGGCGCCCATGGCTTTGTGATGAGGGCTAGCTTGACGCGTCCCCGCATCTCGCACCAATTTTGCCGCCTCGACGCGCATCGACCAAGTCTCTTCAAGTTCCAGCGCAACTGCGATTGCTTCTTCAATGGTCGGCTTCCCGATTAACTCATAGTTTGGTAGGGCCGAGGGGATTGCTTTGCCAATGGAATGTGTTTGAGCAGTGACCGCCGGGTTGCTGTCATCAGCAGCCCGTAATCGCGGTGCAGGGAGCGTTAACCAGGCAATGCTGCCGCAGGTCAGCAGCGCCAGCAAGAGGCTCGCCGATCGCATTGGAGTTGCGCGACGAGCGACCGATCGCTGGTGAGCCAATGAATCCAGCCGCTCCGAGGCAGAAGGTGTTTTTCGCGTCGATGCGTTAAAATCCATGAGCTTCAACAACCAATCTAAGCCGGTCCGCGGAGCCTGCGGCGTGGAGTTGGCCCCCGCGCAACCTGCTGATAATTTCTGCTGATGAAAAGGGTTAGTGATAAGGCGATCTAAGGCAATCAGCCCACGGCTGGAAAGTCGTGGGCTGATTGAAGGCGATCAAGCTTGTGCTGACAACAAGGCTGAAAGTTTAAACCACAAGGTATTCGGTCTCTTTAATGAGACCCGGCATGGGTACCGGATATTTGCCGTTGGGTAAGGTGGTCAATGGTGAGGCCGACTCCAACGTTAGTTTGTCGATACCAGGTGCAAATTCATGGGAACAATTGAGCATTTGGTCGAGCGTAATTAATTGCCCCGTGTGGGCCGCCATCCGGCCCATTGAGGTCACGGCGCTGGCCATCACACCCCGTTCGACTTCGTTGTAAGGTTCGTCATTGCGAATCGCGGCGATCAAATCGTCCCATTCCAGTTGATAGGGGTTTGGCTCCGGTTGTGGGAATGCCCACGTTTCATTTGCCTTGACCATCGCCTGGCTTTTGAAAATGCGGCATTTGGCTGGCGTATGGGAAGCGGTAGAGATCACGCCGACCCCTTTAGTGCCATGGGCAAAGCTGGCGAATTCCTGCTTGCAACCGGGAATTGTGCGGCCATCGACGAATAGTTTGGCGCCATCCTCGAAGGTGTATTCAATGGCGTAGGAATCAAAGTTTTGATCGACGTCGTCACCACGGTAGTGCCGCCCACCGAGGGCGATCGCTTCGGTTGGCCAAGCCCCTTTCATCCAGCACGATTCATCAATGTTATGAATCAAGAAGTCACTGACGGCACCCCCGCTGAGCCACAGGAAAGCATGGAAATTGCGAATCTGATACATCAGTTCGCTCATCCCCTCGGGCTTGGGGCCGCAAGCGGCCGAGCCGGTCGGCCCAGCCATGCGGTATGCCCGCAGCATGGTAATGTCGCCAATCTCGCCTTGCTGAATTCGCTCCAACAATTCCTTTCTTCCCTTACAGTGCCGACACATCAAACCGACTGCGACTTTGAGGTTTTTAGCTTCGGCTTGCTTGTTTAACTCCAACATTCTTAATGAAGTGGGGCCATCCACGGTGACCGGTTTTTCCATGAAGACATTTAAGCCCTTCTCGATTGCGTAGGAGTAGTGTACCCAGCGGAAACCGGGGGGCGTGGCGAGAATCACCACATCGCCCGGGCGGAGGCAATCCATGGCTTGACGATAAGCGTCGAAACCGACAAAGCGATGATCGTCCGCCACGTCCACTTTTGCTTTCAGAGCGTTGTTGCCACTGACGGCGGCGTAAGAATCATCCAGGCGATGCTGAAACACATCGGCCATGGCAACCAGCTTAATCGGTCCGTTGTTGACCGAGAGGGCATTCAGCGCCGCTCCCGTGCCGCGCCCGCCACAACCAACCAGGGCGACTTGAATGGTGTTATCCTCTCCCGGGTGAACTGGGCCAGCTTGCGCCGACTTTGCCAAACTCCCGACGATGGTGGTCACGGCCGCCGCGCGGCCCGTGTTCTTGATGAATTCACGCCGCGACGAATCGTTTTTGCTTTGCTCAGCCATGGGTTAATGCTCCAGATCGGGATCAGGGGGGATGCTAGGGGAATCAAACAACTCGCAAGCTACAATCAGGTCTCATTCTTCAGGATCTTTTTGCTCGGGGGCCGTCTTGGCCCATTTCTCAGCTTTCTCTTCAGCACTGGGTTCCCGCAGTGGACGGACGACGCGAAAACCAACATGCAGGGCGTCCGTATGATACCAGATACTTCTCGGCTCCTGAGGATCTTGGTCCTTCCATTCCTCTTCGGATGCTTCGCGGGCGGAGCTTCGCAATTGCTCTGGATCGCCATCCCAACCGCCGCCACGAACAACGCGAGGATAGAGCGTGCTGGGGATGGCCAGTGGGTTTTCGCTGATCGTATCTGCGGCTTCTTCGTAGAAGTCGGGAATGTATTGATCTAAAACCCATTCGGCAACATTTCCATGCATATCATATAAGCCCCAGGGATTGGGCTTTTTCTGACCAACTTTTTGGTAATTCGATTCGCTATTGTCAAAATACCAAGCGTGTTCCTCGAGTAAGTCGGGGTCGTCACCAAATGAATATGCGGTGCTGGTACCGGCGCGGCAAGCGTATTCCCATTCGGCTTCGGTGGGTAAACGATAGTAGCGGCCGGTGCGCGCTGTGAGCCACTCGCAAAATGTGCGGGCCGCATGCTGTGTCATGCAAATCGCCGGGTTTGTGCCTCGTCCCATGCCAAAAGACATATCGGTATAAGGCGGTGTGGGACGACTGATCCCATCCACAAATGAATCTCGCGGGGAAGGTGGTAACCCCAGTAACTCGCGGCGGCGAACGTCCATCGATTCGCCCCAGGCGTCATACTGGGCCCAAGTGACTTCGAATTTGCCCATCCAGAAGGGATCAATCTTGACTTGACGCTGCGGCCCTTCGTCATCGTTACGATCGGCCTCATCGTCGGGGCTGCCCATCGTGAATGTGCCGCCCGGGATAGGGACCATTTCTAAGTCGACTCCGGTGTGCTCAAGCTGCTCCGCGTAAGGTTTCATCTCCGCTTCGCTGGTTGCCTCGGCGTCCGCAATTTGAATCGGCGGTACCTCGGCGGTGGTCGTGCTGCTTGTCTCTGTCGGGGCGGTATCGGTTTTCTCCGCGGGCGATCCGCCGTCGGCTACCGCTCGAGGTAAGCCGTGCCAGCAGACGGTCGCCAGCACCAACCCGGTGAGTCCCAGGTAGAGTCGCCCGGAGAACCAATACAGCGGTCGGCTCGGCGGGTCGCCCGCCCGCCGGACCGATACCTGGCCGAGGGGGTGTTTTTGCCGGTCATTGGCCAGCAGCGAGTCTCTGCACAACAGCGAGTCATGTTCCGGCGTCATACGCAGCCTTGGAATGGTGGGATAGCAAAAGCGGGGGCGAGCCAAGGGGAATCGCCCGCGAGAGCTTTCGATTATACTCGCTCGTTGAGGCCGCTGTCATCTTCCGTAACGCAAACTGGGCATCTTCAGTCAAGCAAACTGAGCCGATCGATGTTAAACTAGACCCCGTCAGCTGTTACGCTATGGGTAAATGGACGTCGTTCCCCATTTGCTCGACCCGCCACAACGCCCCCACCTCGATTGTACGCACGGCCTGTGATGGCCGGGAGGTTCCGATGCTAAATTTATTTGGTCGTGGGCAAGCCCACACTTGTGACGGCACCACGCGACGCGATTTTTTACAAGTCGGCGCCCTGGGCGCGATTGGGCTGGGGTTGCCTCAGTACTTGGCGGCCAAAGAGGCGGGCTTGGTCCAAGGCGACAAAGATGATGCTGCCTGCATCATGATTTTTAACTTGGGGGCACCTTCCCAGCTCGACACATTCGACATGAAGCCCGAGGCTCCGGCCGAAGTTCGTGGTCCTTTTCAGCCGATCAGCACCAAAGGCGACTTCCAAGTTTCTGAAATTTTGCCGCGACATGCTGAGGTGGCGGACAAATTTTCGATTGTGCGAAGTTGCTATCACACGGCCGCCGCGGTGCACGACGCGGGTTGGCAGATGATGCAGACCGGTCGTCAATTCACCGGCGGAGTCAACTACCCGCACGCCGGAGCAGTGCTGCAGTACCTCCGCGGGCGGCGCAGCGATCTGCCCGCTCACGTCGTGTTGCCGGAGACGATGGGCCGTGGCGGTGGGAATTTGCCCAATGGACAAGCGGGTGGTTTTTTGGGGAAAGCGTATGATCCTTTCGCTTTAATGGCTGATCCCAGCCAACCGAACTTTAAGGTGCCCGACCTGCTGCCCCCGCCATCGCTCGGTGATGTGCGGATCGATCGTCGCCGGCGAATGCGAGCGGCCATTGAGCAGCGAATGCAGCAACTCGAGGCTACCGAGTCGGCGGGGCTGATGGATGATAATTTTGCCGCCGCATATCGTTTGATGAGCAGTCCGCAAGCTCGCGAGGCCTTTGATTTGAGCAAAGAGCCGACTGCGGTTCGCGAGCGGTATGGCATGAATCGCTTTGGGCAATGCTGTTTGCTGTCGCGACGTTTGGTCGAGGCGGGCGTGCGGTTCGTGACGGTCAACACGTTCCTCACCGTCTTCGACGAAGTCACCTGGGATATTCACGGCAGCGCGCCGTTTACCAGCATCACGGGCATGCAGAACATCGTGGCACCGATGTACGACCAAGCTTATTCCGCGCTGATCGAAGACCTCGATCAACGTGGTTTATTGAGTAGCACGATGGTCGCCTGTCTGGCCGAGTTTGGTCGAACTCCCAAAGTCAATCCGGCCGGCGGTCGTGATCACTGGCCACAATGTTTCTCCGTCACCTTTGCCGGCGGTGGTGTGCAGGGGGGACGCGCGATCGGCGCCAGCGACCCGATAGCCGCCGTGCCCGCCGACCGTCCGACGCCGCCCGGTGATGTGATCGCCACGATCTTCCACAGCCTGGGTTTGGACCTGCATGCCGAATTGCCCGGCCCGGGCGGACGCCCCTTCCCGTTGGTCGATTTTGGCGTCCGTGAAATTCAAGAGCTGTTTTAGCGAGACAGTTCCGCATGTTGTTTGCCGGGGGATGGTGGCACACTCCGGATCGTTGCTCGCCCCGCGATATTGCTTGCTCACTTTTGGTCAATCACCCCTTCCACTGTTTTCTTCCCATGTCGAAGCCAACTTGCTCGCTCGCCGCACTATTTGCCCGCGTCCGCAGTTGCCATCTGCTGGCGATCGGTTGCGCAATCATTGGATGTATAGTTCTGCTGCCCAACCGCGTGCTGGCCGAGCAGTCAGCCCAATCGGTGCGGCTACTCCCCGAGCAGATTAGCCTGGTCGGCCCAGAGTCGCTGCAACGCCTGGTCGTGGTCGCCGATCGTGGTCGGGGAGAGATGCCGGGCGCTTTGGTCTCGGGCGATTTGACTTTTCAGGTTAGCGATCCCCTGGTGGCCAAGGTGGAACAGGGTGTAATTGTGCCGCTGGGTAGTGGCAGCACGCAAATCACAGTCATCACCTCCAGCGGCGCGACGGCGGTGAGCCAACTTACGGTCAGCCAGTTTGATGAACCACACCCCTGGAGTTTCCGTCACGAAGTCGAGTCGGTGTTGGCAAGACGTGGTTGCAGCATGGGGGCCTGCCACGGCGCGTTGGCCGGGAAAGGGGGCTTTCGCTTGTCCCTGCGAGGCTACGATCCGATTGCCGATTGGAACACGATCAGCCGTCAATCGCGGGGACGTCGAATTGAGTTGGCCGACCCCGGCAGGAGTTTGATTTTGGCCAAACCGAGCGGCGCTCTGCCGCATAAGGGTGGCCTGAGATTGCCAGTCGACTCGCGCGACTATCGCGTGCTCAGCGAGTGGATTCGCCAAGGTGCCCAGGCCCCCGACGACTCCGAGCGTCAATTGCAGCGGATCGAAGTCTCTCCCGCCGAATCAATGTTGGCTGCCGGCGATCAAGCTCAAATTCTTGTCACCGCTCACTACGACGACGGTTTGCAATTGGATGTGACCCACTGGGCAAAATTCAGCGTTACCGACGAGGCGATCGCCGGTGTTGACGAGTCAGGACTGACGACCGTCCGCGGCAGTGGCCAAGGTGCCGTGCTGGCCTGGTTCGGCAGCAAAGTTGCTTTGGCTCGCGTCACCGTCCCCTACCCCAATGAGATCGACCCCACAATCTTTGCCACCGCTCCCAAGCGAAACTTTATCGACAGCATGGTCCTCGAGCAGTTGGAAACACTGCGGTTGCCCCCTTCCCCGCCGGCCAGCGACGCCACGTTCATCCGACGAGCCACGATCGACACGATCGGACGATTGCCCACGCTGGCAGAGACCGAGGCCTTTCTGGCTAACACGGCAACCGATAAACGCGATCAATACATTGACCAATTGTTGGCCAGCGAAGAATTTGTTGACTATTGGTCTTACAAATGGAGTGACTTATTGCTGGTCAACGGTACCCGTTTGCGCCCCGACGCGGTCAAAGCTTTTTACAATTGGATTCGCCAGTCTGTTGCCGAGAACAAGCCGTGGGATGCATTCACCCGCGAGCTATTAACTTCAACCGGCAGCAGCATTGAGAATGGCGCGACAAACTTTTTTGCGCTCCATCAAGATCCGGAAAATATGACCGAGAATGCCGCCCAAGCTTTCCTCGGGCTCTCCATCGGTTGTGCCAAATGTCATAACCATCCCTTAGAGAAATGGACCAACGATCAATATTATGCGATGGCGAATCTTTTCGCCCGCGTGCGTGGTAAAGGTTGGGGCGGGGATAGTCGCAATGGCGACGGAAAACGAACGATCTACGTGGCTGCGCAGGGAGATTTAATTCAGCCCACGACCGGGCGCCCTCAGCCTCCCGCACCACTCGACGCGCCCGCCCTGGCGATGGACGACCCGACCGATCGCCGCATCGCCCTGGCGGACTGGATGGTAAGTCCGGAAAATCCCTATTTTTCGCGAGCCATTACCAATCGTATTTGGCAAAACTACTTTGGCGTGGCCCTGGTTGAGGCGGCTGATGATTTGCGATTGAGCAACCCGGCCAGCAACGAACCATTGCTGGCTGCTGCGGCGGAGTACCTCGCCACGCATGATTTCGATCTCAAAGTTCTAATGCGTGAGATCCTTCGCAGCGACACCTATCAGCGCAGCAGCCTGCCGCTGGCCGAGAACGAAGCGGAACAACGTTATTACAGCCGCTATTATCCCCGCCGCTTTATGGCTGAAGTGTTGCTCGATGCGATTGATCAAACCTTAGCAACCAGCACAAAATTTGACACGGTTGAATTCCCCGGTGCCGATGTCAATAAGACTGACTTCTATCCGGCCGGAACGCGGGCGATTGAATTATATGATTCCGCCGTGCAGTCCTACTTTTTGAAAACATTTGGTCGGCATTCGCGGGAGATTACTTGCGATTGCCAACGTAGCGATGAACCGAGCATGGTGCAGGTGTTGCACCTTTCCAATGGAGATACGTTGAATAATAAACTCAGCGAGTCTGAAAATCGTGTCAGTAGCTGGCTGGCTGAGGGCCTCTCCGATGAGCAGATTATCGATCAGTTGTTTTTGTTGGCACTTTCTCGACAACCGTCAGCCGATGAGAAAAAAACGCTGTTGAACGTGATCGGAGAATATCCCAGCGAGTCTCGGCGGGAGGCGATCGAGGATGCTTGCTGGAGCGTGTTAACCAGCAGTGAATTTGTGTTTAATCAATAATCACATTTCGTCACAAAGTGCTCGCCCCCATCATCAGTTCTTCATCTCACCTGCGAAGTTTCGACATGGACCAAAGTAATCTCCGTGATGCGCAACGTCAGCCGTTAGCTGACCGCAATGGTTTGCCGGAAAATAAGGATGTGAGTCCCTTGCGTTTGACTGTCTGCTTGCTCGCTTGCGGTCTGCTCACGTTCGTCACGGGCGGGCTGCTGCGGGCCGCGGAACCGACTGCGGCGGTTGCGTTGGATGTTGATTTCTCCAAACAGATCGCGCCGCTGCTGCAAAAATATTGTTCCGCGTGCCACAACGATTCCGACGAGAGTGGCGAGCTATCGTTCGATACCTTTGAGGCTTTGTTGGCCGGTGGCGAGCATGGTCCTGTCGTCGTGCCGGGTGAACCAGAGAACAGCCCGATGTTGCTGACAACGACGGGTGAAATGGAACCCAAGATGCCTCCCGATGATTTCGAGGGACCGACGGGCGAAGAGATCGAGTTGCTGCGACGTTGGATCGCCGCGGGAGCCAACGGCCCAAACGCCACCGAGCCTTCGATGCGTGAGTTGAAGACGCCGCAGATTCCAGCCGCGGAAACGACCACCCAACCCATCACCGCCTTGGCCCGTTCGGCCGATGGCAGCCTGTTGGCGATTGCGCGTTTTGGCCAAGTCGAATTGCGGCGTGCGGACCGCGATTCGGTGCCGGTACATATTGAATCGCTGCCTGGCAAAGTCAACGATTTAAGGTTCAGCGACGACGACTCACGGCTGGTGATCGCCTCGGGAATCACGGGGCTGCAGGGGACGGCGATGATTGTCAACGTCGCCAACGGTGAAGTTGAGCAAACGGTGCGGGGGCATCGCGACACTCTGTACGCGGCCGCACTTTCACCGGCGGGCGACGTGTTGGCGACGGCCGGTTATGACCGTAATTTATTGCTTTGGGATGCCAACAGCGGCGAACAAATGCGCGTTCTGACAGGCCACAACGGGGCCATTTTTGATTTGGCGTTTTCTCCCGATGGTCAAGTCATCGCCACGGCCAGCGCCGATGAAACGGTCAAGCTGTGGCAAGTTTCCAGCGGCAACCGCTTGGATACCCTCGCCCAGTCGCAAGGCGAAGTCAATGCGGTGGCGTTTTCTCCAGACGGCAAACATGTGGTCGCCGCCAGCGCCGATAATCGTTTTCGGGTGTGGGAATTTGTCTCTCGCCAATCGGCCCAAACCAACCCGCTGGTCGAGACACGTTTCGCTGATGACTCCCCTTTGGTCTCGTTGGCGTTCAGCGGTGACGGCGGGCAACTGATTGTCGCCACCGAAGCTGGCCGGCTGCTGGCATTTGAGACAAAAAAATGGACGAAACTGGAGTCCCTTGCCAGCCTTGAGGATGCCATCTCACAGCTTGCCATCTCCGCTAAACGCCCGCTTGTTTCGGTGGCCACGATGTCTGGAGAAGTCCGCGAATTGAAGCTGGCCGAGATCGAGCAAGGCGTTATCCAGCAGGCCGCGACGCTGTCTGAGGTTTACTTGACAGTCGATCCGTTGCGGGAGCTGAGCGAACCAGCCGAGCGTGGAAATCAAACGGCGGCCAGCGCAATGGAGTTGCCTCGTGGGGCGGTCGTTTCCGGGGTGATTTCGGCCGCGGTGGGTGGTGCCAGCGAAGCGGACTGGTATCGCTTTAGCGCTCGGCGGGGCGAAGTCTGGATGATTGAAACGCGGGCCGCTCAAGATGCTTCTCCGCTCGATACGATCATCGAAGTGTGTGACGAAGAGGGGCAGTCGTTAACACGTGCCCGCTTGCAAGCGATTCGCGAATCATACTTTACGTTCCGCGGCAAAGACTCTAATCAAACCAGCGACTTCCGCCTGTTCGATTGGGAGGAAATGCGGCTGAACGACTTGCTCTACTCGTCCGGTGAAGTCACCCGGTTGTGGATGTATCCGCGGGGGCCTGACAGTGGATTCAACGTGTATCCTGGGACCGGTTCCCGCCACACGTTTTATGATACTTCGGCGGTTACGCACGCTTTGCAAGAGCCTGCGTACGTGGTCCGCGAACTGGCTCCCAATGAACCGGCAACGGCGAATGGGTTGCCTGTTTTCGAATTAAATTATCGCAATGATGATGACGCCGCGCGGCAAATTGGTGCCGATAGCCGCTTGCGATTTGTGGCACCCCGCGACGGTAATTTTACGATCCGTGTTGACGACACACGCGGGCAAGCGGGAGACGATTACAAGTATAAGCTCACCGTCAGACCGGCCGCTCCCGATTTTCGGCCCAGCGTGGGCAAGATCGGCAAACCCATTCCGGCCGGCGCTGGACGCGAATTTCGCGTCAGCATCACGCGTCTGGACGGTTTCCAAGGTGCGGTTGCATTCACGGTTGTCGATCTCCCGCCGGGGCTGCACGCCACCGAGACGGTGACCGTCGAAGCTGGACAGCAGGATGCCTACGGAGTGATTTGGGCAGACGACGATGTAGCTGCCGATCAGACTTTGGGGACTGCCCGGCTGGTCGCTCGAGCCGAGATTGTGGGCCGAGTTGTGGAACATCAAGCGGGCGATGTGGGCGAGCTGAAGACCAGTGGCAAGCCACAGGTGCGATTGGAAATTAGCAATCAAGCTGGTGAACTTTTGCAGCCCAGAAGCTCACCCTTGCCGATCAAGCGGGGGCAAACGATTTCGGCGGAAGTGATGGTCCAACGCAACGCGTTTGAGAACGATCTCAAGTTGGGCAACGAGTTTGCCGGCAGGAATATGCCCCACGGCGTGTACGTTGACAACATTGGCCTCAACGGTTTGCTGGTGCCCAAAGGGTACGATCGCCGTCAGTTCTTCATCACGGCCGATCCCGTTGCGGCGCCCGGTCCGAGGTACTTTCATTTAAAGGCTGAGATCGACGGCGGCATCACTTCGACGCCCATCCTGTTGGAAGTCGAATAAAGGCGACTTTATGCGCGGGAGATAAAATCACCGGTTCGCGAATCGACTTTGATCCGTTCGCCTTCCTTGATGTACTCGGGGACGTGCACGACCAAACTCGTTTCCAAGGTGGCGGGTTTGGTTCTGGCGGTGGCTGAATTGCCTTTCACGCTGGGGTCGCATTGCGTGATCGTCAGCTCGACGGTGGTGGGAATTTCCAGCCCCACGCAGGTGTCGTTATAGATCAGTGCTCGCATCCCCTCGAGTCCCTCGGTGATGTAAGGCACTTGTTCCTCGGCATCCTCGATCGGCAATTCGTATTGATTGAAATTTTCGGCATCCATGAGATGCAAATGAGTGGCGTCGCTGTACATCAAAGTCACCGCTCGTTTGGAAAAGTCGGCCGCCAACAGCCCTTCGGTTCCCTTGAGCGTGACATCGATTTTTTGCCGCGTGATCACGTTGCGGGCACGGAATTTATATAGCGTTGCCGCACCGCGGGCAGAAGGTGTTTGCACCATCACCCCTTCAATCAATATTGGCTCACCTTCATGAACCACCACCACACCTGACTTGATCTCTTTGGCTTGCAGCACCGGAAGTACTCCTGGAACCGAGCGGCCCGACTGGAGGCGATGGATCGTTAGTCCATTCGCTGCCAACGTGGCTGCTTGATCGCATGTAAAAAGGGGAAATCAGCGACTATCTTATAGTTGGAAAATCTCTGTCAGCAACGGGGCAAGTTCGTCCCAATTTTCGGCCGCTTGCTCGAAATCGACATCGAGCCAACGCACACCGCCGGGTGGTAAGACTCGCGATTTGGTTGGCACCTCGGGAAACATTGGGATTTGCGCGCTGTCGCTCATCGCCAAGCGATCTTCCGTCTTGGCGGAGACGAGGTAATCGGCCAACAATCGTGCCGCCAGCGGGTTGGGAGAATTTTTTAGGATGGCGACCGTGTTGGGGATCCGCAGCGCGCCGAGTTGTGCCGGTTGTTGATCGGGAAAGACGATTGCGATTGGCAAACCGGCTTCGACCTCGATGATCGCATCGTCGGTGTCGGTCACTCCCCAGGCGGCCTGTCCCAAGGCGACGTTCTGGGCGACTTGTTTGTTCCCCGACAGCACTCGGGCGTTAGCGGCGACTTGTTGGAAAAACTCAGTCGATTTTTCCCTGCCCATGATCGTATCAAGGACGGCGGCATGCGTCGCCGTGGTGCCGAACAGTGGTTTTGCGATCGCACATTGATCTTGCCACTTGGGGTCGGCTAATTCCATCACGCTTTGCGGCCATTGTGATTTGTCGGGCAGCAAGTTGGTGTTAACCACCAGCACGCGAGCTCGGGCGGCAAATCCGCACCAAGTCTTATCCCCGGCGATGACGGGCCAGCCAGCAGGCACTTGCCAATCGTGCGGCTCCAGCAGCCCCATTTTTTGCAAGCGAATCGTGTGCATTACCTCGTTGTTCCAAAACACGTCACAGACGACGCGATCCTGCTCGCTGACCAACCGATTTACCAAGCCGATGGTCTTGGTCGATTCGACATCGAACTTTGCTTTGGGCATGATTTTTTTGTCATGCTCTCGGACAAAGCCGGACAGAATCGGTGCGGAAAATTCTTGATCGAGCGAAGAGTAGATGACAACTTCGTTCTCCGCTTGCGGCACGCATCCCGGCAGCAAGCAGCACAACACGCCGGCACAGATGGCCCGCGCGATGAAAGTCGGTGTAACGTGCCCGCCCATTGGTATCTCTCCTGCTTTTAAGCCAACAACGAGCCAGTACTTAACTGGCTGGCCGTGGCGATGGCGTTGAACAAGGGTTCTGGTTGATCCCAGCTGAAATCAACCTCGGTGGCAATTTTATGACGGAGGTCTTTGACTTGGATTTTACCTTCATCCAATTCGCGAGCCCCGGCGATCAAGGCGATGGCGAAACCGCGTTGATCGGCATACTTCAGTTGCTGGCCTAATTTTTTCGCATCGGGGTAAACTTCGCAGCCGATCCCACGCGTCCGCAGCAGCGTTGCGATGCGCAGGTAGTCAGTCAACCTTGCCTCATCGAAGTAAGGAATGAAAACCGCCGCGGGCGTCCGCACCGAGGGCAGCATGCCCAGTTCGCCCATCGCGGCCAGCAGCCGATCGAGTCCCAGCGAAGCGCCCACTCCCGGCAGGTGTTGCTTGGTATAAAGCCCGGCTAGATCATCATAGCGACCGCCGCTGCAGACGCTGCCGATCCCCGGTAGCTCGTCAAGGAAAGTTTCAAACACCACTCCCGTGTAATAATCGAGACCTCGGGCGATGCCGACATCTAGCTTCAGCCGCGACGGCTCGACTCCCGCCGCCAACGCGGCTGTGATGGTTGTTTGCAAACGTTCAATCCCGCCGCCGGCCGTCGGATTGTTGCCGGTAACTTCTGGGAGTGCGGCGAGGATTTGTTGATAATCGCCCTGCAGTTCGGCGAGCCGCAGCACCGAGCGCGCTTCGTCTTCGCTCACGCCGGCGGTCGATTGCATTTCCGCGATCGTGGCGGCGGGGCCGATCTTCGCCAGCTTGTCCAAGCTGCGGAGTACCGGTACGGCCCGCTCGACCAACCCCAGGTGTTCGAGCAGCCCCGTCAACACTTGGCGATTATTCAAGTGGATGTGAAACTTGCTGAAACCGAGCGAGCGCATCAGATCATCAATGACGACCACCGTCTCGATATCGGCCACCACCGATTCGGTACCGATCGTGTCAAAGTCGCATTGCACGAACTCGCGATAACGTCCCGCTTGCGGGCTCTCACCTCGCCAGACCGGTGCGATGTGATATCGCTTAAAGGGGGTGCCCAGGGCTTGCGCATGCTGTGCGGCAAAGCGAGCCAAGGGAATCGTCAAGTCGAATCGCATGCCAACTTTGCGACCACCGTGATCGGTAAACTGATACATCTGCCGATCGGTTTCCTCACTCCCTTTGCCAGTCAGAATCTCCAAGTATTCCAAGGTGGGCGTGTCGATCGGAGCAAACCCGTAGCGACGGAAAACTTCGCGGGCTGTCCACATGCATTGTTCACGTGGGATCATCGTCTCCGGCAAAAAATCACGGAAACCTTTGAGCGTGCGGGGCTGGATTTTAGACATGAAAGATTTAGCGTCGACAGCGGTAAATGAATGCGGGGGGTAAGTTGCGCCAGACCGTGGGGCTGGTGGAAATCTCGGTAAAGTAATCGTCCAAGCGGCGGCGGAAGCGATGTGCGGCGGGGAGCAACATTCCCTGCCAGTAGGCAAAGCTGACAAACTGTCCACCTGCTGGCATGACCTCCGCCAGGGCATCGAGGCAAGATGTTTGCAGGGGTGCTGGAAAGGAAGCCCAGGGCAAGCCGCAGATCACGGCGTTCACTTCGGGAATGCCCCGCTGCAGACACAGTTCTCGCACATTTTCCACGCTATCTTCGACAATGTCCGCCTGCGGACAACGACGTCGCGCCAACTGGCAAAGTTCGCCATCTTTTTCGATCGCTAGAAATTTCGCCGAGGCTTGCAGGTTGGGTAAAATGGCTTCGGTAAAGACTCCCGTGCCAGCTCCGAATTCGACCACTCCCTCGGCGCGTTCCCAGTCGATCCACTCCACCATGGCGGCTGCCAATCGGGGCGAACTGGGGGCGATCGCACCGACTTGCCCCGGTTGGCGTAAAAATGAACGAAGGAAAGTCGCTGACATGATAGAATTAGCCGCTGCAAAAGGTTGAGATACCCTATGATGCCTTGAGCGGACCACTTTCTGAAACCCCACCAACCTCACTGGCTGGCCAGATCCGTGAAAAACGCGACAATCCGTCCAAAATCTTTTTCCGGTGAATTGCGGAGCACGCCTCGCATTCCCGCTTGGGCGATGTCGTTGTGTTTACATTTGGCGATCGTCCTGATGCTGGCCGCCTGGATCGACACCAGCCCCAAAGGGACGGGCGACGAGCCGGGAAGGCCGATCGGCATCGCGGTGGCCCATCGGATGGCAGACCGGACTGAATATGAACCGGCCGAAGCGCCGGCCGAGACGACCGCTGAATCGACTGAGGCCAGCCAAGCCAGTTCGGCTGCCGCAGCCGCTTCCGCACCGGCGTTGGCACGGCCGCTGGATGTTGATGGTTTGCTGGCTGAGGTTACCGACACGCCGATGGAAAATTCGGGAGTTGGGACGGGCACAGCGCTGGAGGCGGGAAGTGGTGAAGGCGCCGGGCCGTTGCGACGCGGTGAAGGGACTGGCCCCGAGGCAACCGCCATGTTCTTCGGAGTCTCCGGGTCGGGGCGTCGCTTTGTTTACGTGATCGACCGCAGCGACAGCATGAATGGTGCTCCCCTCTCAGCTGCCAAACGCGAAACCATTCGCAGCCTCGGCTCGCTCGGACCCGATCACTCATTTCAAATTATCGTCTATAACAACCGCAGCCAGTATGCCAGCCCCGAAGGCCAATCGTTCTGGATGCTGCCGGCCAGCGACGGGATGAAACGCTGGGCCACCCAATACATTCGAGCCGTTCCCGCGCACGGTGGCACGGAACATTATGATGCCCTCAAACTGGCGCTCAAGCTCGAACCTGATGTGATTTTTTTCCTCACCGACGCGCACCTTCCTCGCCTCCGGCAAACGCGACTCAACGAAATTCGCATGCTGTGTGAACGCTCCGGAACGACAATCCACGCCGTTGAATTTGGGACCGAGTTTACACCACCCAAGGATAGTTTCTTGATCGAGTTAGCTGCGGGCAATGGTGGCGAATATCGTTATCTGGATGTCCGCACGCTGCGACCTCCGCAAACGAGCGACGAGCTATGAGTTGGCGGCTGAACATGACGCTCGCTCTGTTGCTGGCCCTCGCACCGGGTGCCACGCTTCGCGGCCAAACTCCGGCTGTCACGGGGGCGAATGGTGCGGAAATCAGGGATGCCGTCAACGCCAACTCGGCACTCGGCGGATCGCTGTTGCGAGTCTGGCATCAGCCACCACCGCCCCCATCGTCCGAGTCGGATTGGTTACCACGTCCTATCCAGTTATCAGCCGGCGAAGTGATCTCGTTTGATAACCAACGTGTGAAGCTGGAAGCGAGCGACCAACAAGCACCGCTGGTAATTTCGCTCGATCGGGTTGTGTGGTTGGAAGCCAGCTACGAAAGTGAGTTGGCCAAGCGGGGCATGCGGTTGTTTGCCGATGGCAAATATGCGGAGGCGATTTCGCCGCTGTTGGAAGCGATTCGCCAAGGCCCGCCCATTTGGCAGCAACAGTGGTTGATCGGTCACTTGGCCATCGCCGCCACTGAAGCCGAGCGTTTTCCCGCCGCTTTGGAGTTGGTGAAGCAATTGCAACAAAGCCAACCGCCGATCCCTGCCTACTGCTTATTGCCCGTTCGCTGGCATTCTCGCCCCAGTTCGCCGCAAGCAATTTCGGCAGCGCGGAAAGTGATTGGCTCGGAAGCCACCGCCGTTCGTTTGGTGGCGGCCAGTTGGCTGCTCTCCAGCCCTTCCGATCGCCTAGTGGCCGAGCGAGTTTTGGAAGCCTTGGCGGCAGATCGGCGCGAACCGGCGTTGGCCCGCCTCGCGGAGGTGGTCAGCTGGCGGCGGACGCCAGTGCCTCAAATTGCGAGCGTTTCTGCCAATTGGCCGCAGTTGGTCGAACGGTTGCCGATCAGCCTGCAAGGCGGACCGCTGCTGACGACCGCCGACCGGCTTGAGGCTGCTGGAGAGCAAGCCAGGTCGCGAGAATTTTACCTCTCCGTCGCGCTCCTGCATCAGCACCCCAACACGTTGGCTCGCTACGCCAGTGAGACGCTTGAGCAAATGAAACCCTAGCTGAGAATGTCGTGGATGACTTCGCCATGCACGTCGGTGAGCCGAAAGTCACGGCCTTGAAAGCGATAGGTCAAACGCGTGTGGTCGAAGCCTAACATGTGCAGAATTGTGGCTTGCAAATCATGCACGTGCGTCGGTTTCTCAGCGACGGAGAAGCCGAGTTCATCACTGGCCCCATAATCGAGTCCGCCTTTCACGGCACCTCCCATCAGGCACATGGAAAAGGCATCGGGAAAGTGATCGCGGCCCAACACTCCGCTGGCTGAAGTTCGCCCTTCCTGAAAAGGAGTTCGCCCAAACTCGCCTCCCCAAATGATTAAGGTGTCGTCCCATAAGCCGCGCTGTTTGAGGTCCTTGACCAAAGCGGCTATCGGTTTATCCATGGTGCCGCACTTGTCGGTCAAACCACTTTTCAAACCCAAGCCTTCGCCCGTGCCGTGGAAATCCCAACCCCAATCGAAGAGCTGGATAAATCGCACGCCCGCTTCACTCAGCCGTCGAGCCAACAGGCAGTTATTAGCGAAACTCGCACCCCCCGGCTGGGCTCCGTAGGCAGCCAGCGTTTCGGCCGACTCTTGGGTAATATCCATCACCTCGGGCACCGAAGTTTGCATGCGAAAGGCTAGTTCGTATTGGGAAATCCGGGTCAACGTTTCCGGGTGCCCCATCTCGGCCGCTTGGAGCGCATTCAACTCACGCAATGCGTCGAGGCTCAAGCGACGCACTTTGCGGCTCATGCCATCAGGATCGGAGGCGTACAGCACCGGATCCCCTTTGGACCGACATTGCACTCCTTGATAAATCGATGGCAAGAAACCATTTCCAAAAGAGTTCTTGCCACCGTTGGGTTGCACGCCGCTGGAGATCAAGACGACAAAGGCGGGTAGATTTTCGTTCTCGCTGCCTAAACCATAAGTTGCCCAAGAACCCAAAGATGGTCGTCCCGAGCGGGGTGATCCGGTCAGCAACAGTAGTTCGGCCGGCGCGTGATTGAATTGATCGGTGTACATGCCGTGCAAGATGCACATGTCATCGGCAATCTCATGAAAGTGGGGAATCGCATCCGACATCCACATCCCATTCTGGCCGACTTGTTGCCACTTTCGCGGTGACCCCAACAGCTTGGGCGTGCCACTGGTGAAGGCAAACTCTTTCCCTTTGACAAATTCATCGGGACAATCGGTGCCACTGAGCCGAATGAGTTCCGGTTTGTAATCGAATAGATCGAGGTTCGGTGGCGAGCCCGTCATGTGCAAATAGATGACGCGTTTGACTTTGGCCGGCAGGGGTGGTTGCCGAGGGGCGAGTGGATTGTCGCGGTTTGAGGTCAGATCGGCTTTGGACGAGGCCGACTCATTCCCGCGGGCATCGGAGGCCAACAACGAGGCGAGCGCGGCGGCACCGATCCCGGCGGTTGATTGAGAAAGGAAATGACGGCGAGTGTTTTGCTGGACTTGCAAAATTTTGGGGGCGTGCCAATTCATAGTGAGATCAATGCGAGAGGAAGGTGTGTGGTGGTGATGGGATGGGACTGCCTTGCGTTAGCTGCGACACCAGAGGCGCCATCAGCGGGGCATCAGCATCTCATCGAGGTTCAAGACCGCGTTGGCGACGACCGTCAAAGCGGCCATTTCCACCGGATCACTATCCGCAGGTAAGGGACCGAGCGGTTGCTCGGCTAGCTGCCGCGCTTCCTCGGAGTGGTCGGCATACTCTTGTTGGACACGCTGGTAGAGATCGAGCAGCAAGTCTGTCTCCGCCGAGCTGGGAGATCTCAGTAGTGCGCGGCTGAAGATTTGCGTTAACCGCGACTCCAATTCGGGCAGGGAGGCCGCACCCCGCGCCAAAGCTTGAGCGGCTTCCACGTAGACTGGATCGTTCAGCGTCACCAAAGCCTGCAACGGGGTGTTGGTTCGCGACCGCCGCAGCGTGCAGACCTCGCGGTTCGGCGCGTCAAAAGTGGCCATCGAGGGATAGGGGTTTGAACGTCGCCAGGTCGTGTAAATGCCGCGTCGATAACGGTCTTCCCCAGCGCTGGTCTTCCAGTCAGTAGCCGAGCCAAAGGCCGCGCTCAAGCCCAGGTTGGGTTGCGGCGGACGTACCGGTGGCCCGAGCAAACGTGGGCTGAGCAAGTCGGCGACGTGCAGCGCTTGGTCGCGAACCATCTCGGCAGAAATTCGGAACCGGGGGCCGCGGGCAAATAAGCGATTGTCGGGATCCGCTTCCAGCAGGTCGGGTGTCACGTGACTCGATTGACAGTAAGTGGCAGACATGACACTCTGTTTGAGCAACCGTTTCAGGTCCCAACCATGATCGACCAAATCAACCGCTAGCCAATCCAGCAGCAACGGATGCGAGGGGGGCTCACCTTGAGAACCAAACTCCTCGCTGGTTTCCACCAAGCCTGTGCCAAACAATTGCTCCCAGTGACGATTGACAATCACCCGCGCGGTCAGCGGATTTTGCGGGCTGATCAACCATCGCGCCAAACCCAAGCGGTTGCGAGGCGCGTCTGCGGGCAAGGGATGAAAAGCAGCCGGTACGCCCGCGGTGGCTTCCTCCGCTAAGCTTTGATAGTTGCCGCGGACTTGCAACCGCGTGGTGCGGCGGCGATCCGCGGGCAATTCCCGCATCACGGGCACGCTGGTATGCGGTTTTATGGCGGCCAGTTCCGTTTCCAAACGTTTCAGTTCGGCACGCGGCTCAGCTAGCATTTCGGTGACGCCGCGAAAATGTTGGGCCAGCCGATCTCGCTCCGCGGCAACCAATTCAGACTTGCCGATCAGGGGCCGAAGTTCGGTGGGCAGCTGGGCCCAACGCGTGACGGATTGATTGTTGGTGAGTGCCAAGCGAAAGTGTGTTAACAGGTGTTGCGTGTGAACGGACACTTGTTCCAAACGCAGCACCAACTGGCCCTCGCCGAGTTCCACAGGTGATTGAAAACTGAGCACCAATTGGTGGCTGTTTCCGGTCTTGCCGCCAATCGCCCAGCCGGTGTTACCAGCGGTCTTCTCGTTGCTCGCGAGGCCTTGTAGAACCGCTTCCGCGGGGAACGACGGTTGCGAATAATTGGCGTTCGCGGCGGCCAGCACAATGGGTCTCGCTCCCGATACCTCATGAGCAATTTCCGGCTCGGGGCTCAGCTCGGCCGTGTCAGCCTTGATTTCGGCGGATGTCCAAACCACGTTGCGGTCGGCATCGAGAATTTGCACATGGTAGCCCCGCAAACGATCGCTGATCTGCTTTCCGCCATCGGTGCGGTTCCAAAGCGAAATTTTATCAATTGGCTGAGCCTGCCCCAGGTCGACTTCCCACCAAGGGGAATCCTCTTGATTAGTATGCGTCACCGAACCGGCGGTGAAATCACCATTGGTATCGCCATCGTTGGCCCGAGCGGCCGGCGCGCTGTATCCGGTTGAACTTTGCGTGGCTTTGCCCGCTGGTGCGACGTTGTCACCATTGCTGAAGACTTCCACTTCGGCCAAGTGTAAAAACTTTCCAGAGCCTGGTAGTTCCACGCGGATATATCGCCCCGAGATTGGTTGTTCGTCGCTCGGCTCCCACCGCAGCGATACGCGGCTGAGCACAAAATTCGTTGTTTGCGCGGGATTAATTTCTAACTGCAAAGCTGTCGCGGTTGCCGCTTGCGTCACGGGGATGCTAAGTTCGTAGATGGCTTGCTGAGGCCGCTCGCCAACGAGTTGGACATCGCCCGCTTCGCTAATTTCTAGTTTGTGCGTTGCACCCGTAGGTTCGGCATCGCTGTGCTCGGGATCGCCACTTGGCATTGGCAACAGCTCAGCATGGGCCGGCAGTAAGGTTTGCCACTCGGGCGGTGTTCGCAAGGTGGTTAACCAGTCGTCGAGTGCGGCGTCCAGCGCTGGGGTCTGTTGCTGGAGTTCGGTTTGCAGGTTGGCAATTGCTTGCTTGAGTTCCGTCTGCTGGTTGCGCTGTTCGGGGCTGTAGAGTTCCAGCCGCGGGCTCTCGTCACGACGGTCGGCGTCGGGCGATTGGTTGAAGAAATCGAAGAACTGAAAATACTCGTGTTGCGTGATAGGGTCATACTTGTGCGTATGACACTGGGCACAAGCGATTGTGGTTCCCATCCAGACTGCCATCGTGGTGTTGACGCGGTCGATCACCGCTTCGTTGCGAAATTGTTCATCATTGGTACCACCTTCGTTGTTCGTCATGGTGTTGCGATGAAAGGCGGTTGCCACCAGTTGTTCTTCGCTGGGATTTTCCAGCAAGTCACCAGCAATCTGTTCGATGGTGAATTGGTCGAATGGTTTGTTGGCGTTCAACGAAGCAATGACGTAATCGCGATAAGCCCAGATTGTCCGCTCGGGGTCATCGGCATAACCGGCCGAGTCGGCGTAGCGGGCCAGGTCTAACCAAACTCGCGCCCAGCGTTCTCCGTAGGCGGGCGAGGCGAGCAGCGAGTCGACATAAATCTCATAAGCGGCCGGGCGGGGATCATTGACAAACGTCGCGACTTGCTCGGGCGTGGGGGGCAAGCCGGTCAGCGCCAACGAAACGCGGCGAGCGAGCGTCAAGCGATCGGCCCGCGCCGAGGGAGAGAGGCCGGCCGCTTTTAAACGGGCCAGCACAAAGCGGTCAATCGGATGTTGGGACCAAGCTTGGTTGTCGACTTCGGGCAAGGGTGATTTTTCGGGCGGAAGATAAGACCAATGTGTTTCGTAGTTGGCACCTTGGTGAATCCACCGTTCGATCGTTTCAATTTCTGCCGGCGATAATCGTTTGCCGTGACCGGCCGGTGGCATTTGCAGGTCGGCATCGTCGGTCGTGAGCCGGTTCAGTAATTCGCTCGCCTCGGGCGAACCTGGCGCGATCGCGGCGTAGCCACCCATGTCGGCCGTGGCACCAGCTTGCGTATCCAACCGCAACCCGGCTTCCCGCGTGTTCTCGTCGGGACCGTGGCAAGTAAAGCAGGAACCGGAGAGCAGTGGACGGATGTCGGCATTAAAATCAACCGGCTCAGCAGCAGAGGCTGTCGATGCGGTGGTCAAGCAAACCAAGCTCAGCAGGAATGAATTGCGGATGAATCGCAACTGCCAACTTGGTGCGCATGGCAATGAATAGCGTTGGATCTGCATGGGATCGGTGGGGTGGATTGGTGGGGGGAGCTATGGCCTAACAGACCAGCCTACAATATAACGCAAACCGTCGGTTAACCCCAAACTTAAAACTTGTCTGCGGAGGATAGTGATGGCGCGTTCAGTCCCTGTGGACGAGAGTAACAGCTGCTGGTGGGCGCTTTCGGCGGACGATTACCTGCATTATCACGATCAAGAATGGGGGCGACCGGTTGCCGAGGATCGTCGCTTGTTTGAAAAAATTTGCCTGGAAGGTTTTCAAGCCGGGCTCAGCTGGCTGACAATCCTCAGAAAGCGAGAGAATTTCCGCTCGGCGTTTGCTCAGTTCGATTTTCACAAAGTCGCTAAATTTGGCGACGCCGATGTGGCGAATTTGTTGACAGACAGCGGCATCGTGCGGCATCGCAAAAAAATCGAGTCGACGATCAATAATGCTGGCCGGGCGATCGAGTTGGTGGCGGAATTCGGTTCGCTGCGAGCCTTTTTTTGGCAGTTCGTGCCACCCGCCTCAGAACGCCCAAAACGATACACCCGCGAACAACTCAGCCAACTGACCGCAACCCCGACTTCCACGCGATTATCCAAGTCCCTCAAGACACGCGGCTGGAGCTTCGTCGGCCCCACCACCGCCTACGCGTTTATGCAAGCGATGGGCTTGGTCAATGATCACGTGGAAGGTTGTCCCACGCGCGAGCCCGTCGAACAGCAGCGGCTCGCCTTCTTGGCCAACTAACCGGCTGAGGGCCCTTCCAGATAGGTGTAACCGGCCAAGCCTTCTTCGTAAGACTTGAGGAACCGGCCAGCTTCCGCGTTGTTGATCGTTCCCTGCCGGACAGCTTGTTCGATCGACTTCTGCATGCGATCTAGCAATTCGCTGCTGTTGAATTGGACGTAGTTCAATACCTCGTCAACCGTATCGCCTTTGACAATCGACTGAATCGTCACGTTATCACCGTCGAGCTCGACGTGAACGGCGTGGGTGTCGCCGAACAGGTTGTGAAGATCGCCGAGGATCTCTTGGTAAGCGCCTACCAGGAAAATCGCTAAGTGGTAGGGTGAACCATTGAATTCATGCAGCCGCAAGGTTCGCTGCACATCGCGGCGATCAATAAATGTATCGATCTTGCCATCACTGTCACAAGTAATGTCACATAACACGCCATGCTTGGTGGGGCGTTCGTCGAGCCGGTGGATCGGCATGACGGGGAACAATTGTTTGATCGCCCAGCTGTCGGGGATGCTTTGGAACAGGGAGAAATTGCAAAAGTAAGACTCGGCCAGCATGCGATTGAGGCCGGCCAATTCCTCCGGCACTTCATCCATTTGCTCGGCTAAGCGGCGGATGCGGTGGCAAACTCCGAAGAACAGATTCTCGGCGATCACGCGTTGTTCGAGCGGCAGATAACCGGTGCTGAAAAGACTCATCGCCATATCGAGCGAAGCTTGCGCGTCGTGAATCGTTTCCATCACGTTGCGGCTGGTCAGATCGTGATAGGCCATCCACAGATCGTGCACTGGCTGTTCGTAATGCTCGGGCAATTCTTGCGGCAATTCCGCTTCGTTTCCTTGGCTGGAAACGCCCAACGTGCCGAACACCAAGACGCTGTGATAAGCGGCAATCGCGCGGCCACTTTCGCTGATAATGTGCGGATGCTTGACCTCGGCTTCATCGCAAACCGTTTGGACTTGATAGATCACGTCGTTGGCGTACTCTTGCATCGAGTAATTCATGCTCGATTCAAAGTTCGTCTGCGAGCCATCATAATCGACTCCCAACCCTCCGCCGATGTCGAGGTACTCCAATCCGGCACCGCGACGGCTGAGCTCTACGTACACCCGCACCGCTTCGTTAATGGCCCCTTTAACTTGGCGAATATTGGTGATCTGACTCCCCAAGTGAAAATGCAGCAGCTTGAAACAGTCGGCCAATTGACGCTGTTCGAGCAAATCGGTCATGGCCAGAATTTCGCTGACCGTGAGGCCAAACTTTGAACGGTAGCCGCCGGAAGATTCCCATCGCCCGGAACCTCGCGAAGCCAGTTTGACGCGAGCGCCGAGCAATGGTCGCACGCCCACGTTCTCCGCGTGCCGGAGCATCATTTCCAGCTCCGAATATTTCTCGATCACCGGAATCACGGTGCGGCCAAGCTTCTGCGCGAGCATTGCCATTTCGCAGTACTCGTCGTCCTTGAAACCGTTGCAGACAATCGGCATTGCCGGATCGGCCATGGCAATCACGGCCAGCAACTCGGGTTTGCTGCCCGCCTCCAACCCAAACCCGAGGGGACGACTGAACTCAATGATCTTCTCGACGACGTGACGCTGCTGATTTACCTTGATCGGATAAACGCAGTGGTAACGCCCCTGGTACTGGTGGTCGGTAATGGCCGTGGCAAAACAATCGTACAGCGCTTGCAGGCGGTCTTTGAGAATATCGTTAAAGCGAAGCAAGATCGGCAGGTCCAAACCTCGCGTCCGCAGCCGATCGATGACCTCTTTGAGGTCGAAAGACTGGTCGGGATCGCGGCGCGGGTGCACCTGTAAATTGCCATCCGAGCCAACGCTAAAATAGCCCCCACCCCAACGAGCGACCTCGTACAGTTCCGACGAATCGTTGACGTTCCAACCAGCGGTCGCGGCCGCCATGGAAATTGGCTGGTTCGTGTTGGGGGGCGATTTGGGAATGATGCGTACCTCCAGGCAAACAGTTGTTGAATGTCGAATTTGCAAAAGATAGTAAATTGAGTCCGCTCAGGGCAGGGCGCGATGGCGTAATTTGAGCTTTCCTGCGGGCCGCTGGACCGCTACGGAGCATGCGGTACCTTGAGTGGTTGCCAACGTTGGAAAATACGAACTTACCCCCCCAAAGGATTTCTCCAGTCATGCCCGCCCCTGACGCCAATTCAAACTCCGACGCGAGTCGAACCGCAGACAATCAGCCTGAGTCACTCGCCGCCGAGAATCGGCCAGTTCAGCGGACACTTGGGCGAATCCCACGACGCGTCCTGGGGGTGTTGGTCGAAAAAGCAAAGACCACGCCAGACAATTACCCGCTCTCCATTGCGGCTATCATCGCCGGCGCGAACCAGAAATCGAACCGCAGTCCGCAGATGACTGTTGACGAGGATGATGTCGTCGAGGCGCTCGACAACCTGCGTGCGGCGGGGGCAGCGATCGAGGTCCAGGGGGTGGGCAGGGTCAACAAATACCGCCACGCAGCTTACGAATGGCTGGGGGTGACCGCGCATCAGGCAGCCGTAATGACGGAATTACTGCTTCGCGGACCCCAGACCGCCGGAGAGCTCCGCACGCGGGCCGGACGCATGGAGACCTTTAGCGACCTCAACGCCGTGCTGGCCACGCTAGGCGAACTGCAGGAAAAAGGGCTGGTCGCGGCGCTGACTCCGCCCGGCCGGGGCCAGCAATTCAGGCACACCCTGTACGAATCACAAGAACTCGCCAAGCTTGCGGCAACGGTCCCGGGAGTCGATGAAGCAGCACTGACTTGGGCCACTTCTGCAACGAGCGGGGCGGCCACCGCGGCCCATCAGGGCACTTCGCCGGTCAGCAGCAGGCCAGCAACGGAAGTCCCACCAACGGGGCTACCACGAACTGGGCCGGCAGTTGCGGAACTGGCCGATGAACTGGCAGAGCTTCGCAAGATCGTTACCAATTTGACTGCGCGTGTCGACCATCTGGAACGCGAGTTGGGGGTATCGCCCGAGTCGTGATGGTCAGATTGGCAGTGTCAATTTTGCATATTCGTCCTCACAAAATGTAAAACTGACAACGACCAACCTTGGCCCGCGTTTCCTGTCGAAACAAACGTATTTCTCTAAGTCCTTTTCCAGTAATGACTTGTGGAAAAATACCAAGATTTCGCGAACGCGCGGGGCAGGTTTGGCCTCTAATTTTCTACTGTTCTCTCGGACACCTGGTAAGGGACAAGTAAATTCGCGAGAGCGGGAACCTCGCTTCGCTGTTTTACGTATCCATGTTAGCAGGTCTCGCTGTGTGTACTTTTGTGCACAAGCGAGAAAAAGAGCAGGTTGCTGAGTGGAACGGAGCGGAAGACAATTTGGCGGTTCGAGTTACTGAATCGCAATTTTGCTCGGTAGCTAACGAAACACTTAGCAGCAGCGCTGGCACGGAGCTGGCGGGAGACAGGAGTTGGCAATCATTCCACGAGGGGATGATTCCCGGGCGACAGGATGCTAGTCGGGCGACCCGCCGGGGTCGCAGGGATTATTTCCGGCGATGCACCGAAAGCTGTGGGAGATGTGCGATGCACCAGGATTATCGCGATTCAAAACTAAATCAGCTGCGTGACCAACAGACTCGGTTTGCGCCGCGAGCGAAGCAACTGCAACAAGCGGCCAGGGCTGAGCTTTTGCTCAGCGAGATGGAACCTCATCGGCAGTATGCCTATGACTTCCTCTGCTTTCGCATTACCGATTACCGACCCGAACAACCAACGCGGCACACCATTGCCGGCGTGGATGCGCGGCACGATCTGCGTTTGCTCGTCGAGGACCTCTCCGAAGCGGCAAATTTGACTGTCGAAGAAGCGGGGGAACCGGTCCACACGGTGGAAGACCTCAGCCGCATGTTCAACGTATCCACCAAGACGATTTCACGTTGGCGAGACCAAGGGTTGGTGAGCCGGCTGTTCATCGTCGATGGTCGGCGGCGCGTCGGTTTTCTCCGCAGCAGCGTCGATCGTTTTGTCGAACGAAACCGCACCAAGGTTCGCCGGGGTAAGCAGTTTAGCCAGCTTTCGGATGATGAAAAAGGTGAGATCATCGAACGGGCGCGAGCGATGGCCGACGCCGGTGCGAATCTTTCCGAAGTGACGCGGCGGTTGAGCGAACAGATGAAGCGGAGTCCCGAGACGATCCGTTACACGCTGAAGAATTTTGATCGTGAAAACGCCGAGTTGGCAATCTTCCCCGGGCACAACGGTGCGCTCAGCGAGGATGAGAAACGTTCGATCTTTCAACAGCATCATCGCGGGTCCAGTGTTCCTGTCTTGTGTAAGCGTTTTGGCCGAAGCCGAGGAAGTATCATGCGAATCTTGAATGAAATGCGAGCCGGACGGATCATGGAGTTGCCGTTGGATTACATTTTCAACGAAGACTTTGATGACGCGTCGCGTGAGGAAGAGATTCTCGGTCCACTGCCGGAAAATGAGGCGCCCACTCGCAAGCTGCGGGTCCCCAGCGGATTGCCTTCTTATCTGGCCGCGCTTTACGACGGATCGCTGTTGTCTCGCGAACAAGAGTATCACCTATTTCGCAAGATGAATTACCTCAAGCACAAGGCGGCCAAGCTGCGTCAGCAGATTAACGGTCGCACCGCTTCGGTTGAGGTGATGGATCAAATCGAGCAGCTCTACGAACAAGCGGTGCGGGTGAAGAACCAAATCGTGCAAGCTAACTTGCGGTTGGTGGTTTCGATTGCCAAACGCCATATGAACAGCACCGATGATTTCTTCGGGTTGATCAGCGACGGCAACATGTCGTTGATTCGCGCCGTGGAAAAATTCGACTATTCACGGGGCAACAAATTCAGCACCTACGCTTCGTGGGCGATCATGAAGAACTACGCCCGCACGATTCCCTCGGAGTTCAAGCACCGCGATCGTTTCCGCACGACCGCCGAGGAATTGTTCTTGGCTCGTGAGGATGATCGTAAAAATCCCTACGCCGAAGAGTCGGCTTATCGGCAACGCCAAAGGCAAGTGCTGCGGATTCTCAACCGTTTGGATGATCGCGAGCAAAAGATTATCACGGCCCGCTTCGGGCTGGGGAAACGGGCTGAACCGTTGACCTTGAAAGAAGTCGGTGCGGAGATGGGTGTCACCAAGGAGCGAATTCGCCAACTCGAAGCCCGCGCCCTGATCAAACTCCGCGAAGCGGCCGACAAAGAAAAAATTGATCTCGAGCTGTAACGGCTCTCCCGTGCTGGGAGTCGTCTCCTCAGCCGGTTACGATTAAAGGCGGGGCGAGTGATCGCCCCGCCTATTTTTATTGAATCACCCCACAATTTCAGGGCATCAGACAGGTGTTTTTCATGCAGGTATCGCAGATATTTCGCGATCTCAAAGTCGGCCTCAGCTTTCGCACCGCGGCCCTTGGAGTTATGGCATCGTTGGCTGCCGCCACGCCGGCATTGCGGGCGGAAGAAGCTGAACCAGCTGGCAAATCGAAACCCGCGGGTGAATCAGGGCCCGCTCGCGAATCAGGGATCGATAAGCAGCATTTCAGCGAGACGCTCAAGCCGGGGGATGACTTTTACGGATACGTCAACCAGGGCTGGCTCGAGACCACCGAGATCCCCGGCGATCGCGCCGACTATGGTACCTTTTCGATCCTCTTTGACCGCACCCAAGAGCAAGTCCGGGCACTGATCGAAGAAGCTGCGGCGAGCGAGGCCCAGCCCGGCACCGACACGCAAAAAGTTGGCGACTTTTACCGCTCCTTTACCAACCTCGACGTGCGGAACGAAGCTGGAATCAAGCCAATCGAACCGCTGCTATCGTCGGTTCGCCAAGCGGAATCAAAAACCGAACTCGCCACGGTGATGGCCGATTTGCTGAAGCATGGCGTCGTTGGCCCCTTTGTGATGTACGTCTCTCCTGACGCGCGACGTAGTGACCAATATGCCGTTTATCTTTATCAAAGCGGCATCACCCTGCCCGATCGCGATTACTACCTCGAAGATGAAGAACGCTATGCCCGCTTGCGGACAAAGTTGAGCGAATATGCCGCCGAAATGTTGGCCGCCATCGGAGTTCAAGATGCCGAACAAGCTGCTGAGAGAATTCTCGCTTTGGAAACTGAACTGGCCGAAGCCCAGTGGACCAACGTTGCCAATCGTGACCCGGTGGCGACTTACAACAAGTTGTCCAGCGAGCAAATGAGCGAGCTCTTCTCGGCTTTTCCTTGGCCTGCTTACACGGCTGCCAGCGGCATTGGCGAACACCCCGAGTTTATTGTCAAGCAGCCCAGCTTTATTGAACAGCTGAATGCGTTGTTTGTGGAAGTTCCGCTGGAGACTTGGCGCGAGTACCTACAGTTTCGCATCATCGACTCGTACGCTTCGGCGCTGACCGAAGAACTCGAGCAAAAGCACTTCGCTTTTCACGCCACGGCGATCACCGGTATCGAAGA
The DNA here is from genome assembly GCF_052161645.1 of Kothea flammea. Lineage (GTDB taxonomy): Bacteria > Planctomycetota > Planctomycetia > Pirellulales > Pirellulaceae > Laterigemmans. Next base: position 6,752,236 of record NZ_CP197414.1, on the reverse strand, counting down.
ACAAAAACCACTCTGGAAACGAGCCGTCGAAGGGACCGAGGGTTCGCTGGGTGAAGTGTTGGGCAAATTGTATGTCGATCGCCATTTCTCACCGCAAGCCAAAACGCGGATGGAAGAACTGGTTGACAACCTCAAGAAAGCCTTTGCGATTCGCATCGAAACGTTGGACTGGATGAGCGAAGGGACGCAAAAACAAGCGCTGACGAAGTTAGCCCAGTTCAACACGAAAATCGGTTATCCCGACGAGTGGAAAGATTACAGCAAACTGGCTGTCAAAGCGGACGATTTAGTTGGCAACCTGATGCGCTCGGCGGAATACGAAAACAATCGGCAGTTCGAAAAACTGGGCGGGCCGATCGACCGCAATGAATGGCACATGACGCCGCAAACGATTAATGCCTATTATAACCCGGTCATGAATGAGATTGTCTTTCCGGCCGCTATCTTGCAACCACCATTTTTTAATCTCGAAGCCGACGACGCGGCCAACTACGGCGCCATCGGTGCCGTAATCGGCCACGAGATCAGCCATGGTTTTGATGACAAAGGAAGCAAGTATGATGGCTCGGGCAACTTGCGTGATTGGTGGACTCTGGAAGACCGCCAAGAATTCGACGTCCGGGCGAATCAATTGGTCGAGCAGTATAGCCAGTACAGCCCGCTGGAAGGAATGACGATCAACGGCGAACTGACGCTCGGTGAGAATATCGGCGACTTGGGTGGCTTGGCGGTCGCTTTGCAAGCTTATCGCTTGTCGCTCGGTGGCCAACCGGCCGCCGTGATTGACGGCCTCACCGGTGACCAAAGATTCTTCTTGGGCTGGTCTCAGATTTGGCGACGCAAGTATCGTCCGGCCGAATTGCAACGCCGCTTGTTGACCGATCCCCACTCGCCCAGCCGTTACCGGGTGAACGGAATTGTGAGCAACATGGACGCCTTTTACGAAGCGTTCGGAGTGAAACCGGGAGATGAGCTGTATCTCGACCCCGACAGCCGCGTGCGGATCTGGTAGCCAGCCTGGCTGATTGTAACGATTTGGGGGAATTTGCTGATTGGGGTGGATTTCAGCAGCGCAGCTCGCCGACGATACCGAGTGAGGAGAGATTTTCACTCAGATCGTCAAAGGCGAGCGTATGCCGGAGAGAATTTATCGCGGTTGCAAGCGTTTCATCGACATGTGGGCGTTGCCTGGGATCCATCCCAGCAATGTCGAATTGTTGCAAAAGCTGACCACGGCTGAATCGCAGCACTTTACGACTCACATGGACGTGGTGGGAACCGTTTCAGAGCAAGATCAAGACTCCGGCGACTGGGAGAAAACGCACCTCGTCGGTCTCCGCACCGACGTTTGGAAAGCGGATGAGGAGGAGATGTCCGAAGCGGTCGATCTGTTGCGGCGGAAGCGACGCAGCGAACTGAAAAAGAAAATCAAGCGACAAGGGAGATTGTCGGCCCAGCAGACCGCCAAGCTGGAAGCGGCGGTCGAAGAGGACGCCATCATGAAGCTGGAAGCGGGCGAAATCGAGAAACGCCGGCTGGTCCTCAAACTGTTTAAGACCAGTACCCAACGGACGCGTTGGTGCGGCACGATCGAAGAAGTTACCGCAACCGAAATTCACAATTCGATCGGCTCTAATAAGAATCTGCTGAGCATGGCCGTGCTGCTGCCACGCTACGATTATGTCACGTACATCCAGCAGAATCATCGCACGTTCCGCATCCCCTCGCTGTTTACCATGGGGTACGTCGATGGCCAACAGATGCGACACCTGACGCTCAAACGACATTGGTTCAGCATCGGTGCCGACTTTGAAGTCGAAGCTGACGGGCAAGTGATTGGCGAAGTCGACGGCAAACTGCTCAGCTTTGGCTCAGACAGCTATCTTACGCTCGAGCCGCATCCGCTGGCCGAAGACACTCAGTTTGTCGATCTGATGACCCTGTTCGCCGCTTCCGTTGGTTATCACGACGCTATGCGGCGAAGCATTGATCGGCGGGTCGAAGCGGTCAAAGCGGGACAATCGTTCCGGCATTTGATCGAGGACGAAGAGCTGCGGCTGAGGCAGAACGGTCGCGCGGCTGCCTAAAAAATGGGGGGCGAAAAAATTCTCAAACTCTTAAATTCCGCTAAGTAAATCAGGTACAATGGCCGTCGTTCGCTCTCTATAGAGGGGGTGCTTGGTAGTTGTTTACACGATTGCGGAGATGTTCACCATGAAGAGTTTTGGGCTGAAGTTTAGTTGCTTTGGCGTGCTTGCCGCGTCACTTATGATGGGGCAGAACCATTGCCGGGCGGAAATTCTCACCATCCAGCAGCAAATCCAAGCTGACTTTGTCTTTACCGCCACGGCCGCTGGGGAAGCGCTTCTTGGTGCTCCCGAGGGCGTTCCGCTCGACATGCGCGCTTTGGGAAGTATGACGTTTTCACTCGATGACACTGGGGGCAGCACGGTGTCTTTCACGAACTCCACGGGGCAACTGGCCGGTGTCACGCCCCCAACCGATCCCGGTTTCTTGCCCTTCTATATCACCCCGGTGCGGTTTGATGGTGGTGAATTAACCAACATCACGCGTGACACCGAGGGCAGGATCATCAGCGGAACCGTGGAGGATTTGGCCATGCCGTGGGAGATGATCGGCACCGGCGCTAACGCTGGTTTAGTGTTGTATGGTGATCAAGAAACGACACCGCTGCTGTTTAGCGGTGCGGTGAATGTGAGCTATGATTCTGGCGCGCCGAAGTTTATGGTCGGCGACATGCTCAGCGGGCTGGAAGACTTTAATATCTATTTGTTCGACAGCGGTGACCGCGAAAACCAACTGCCGGGAACCGACCCTTTGGTGTTTGTTGGTAGCAGCCGGTTTCTGACCGCCGTGCCCGAGCCATCGAGCGTGGGGCTGGGGATTGCCGCAGTGGGTCTAGCAGTCGGGCGCCGCCTGCGAAAGGGACGCTCGTCGGCAAAGCAAGCTTCTGCGGCTTAAGCTGACAAGTTAAGGGTCACGACGAAGATCGCCGGGAGGCGGAGCCATTTTCATGGCGAAATAGTTTCTCCAGCGTTCTTCGTCGTACATGTAGTTGACATCATCGGGGACTAGTTCCAGCAGGGCTGTCAGGATTTCCGGGTTTTCTAACGAGCGTGTGATTTTTTGAGCTTTGCCCCCAAACTGCATGCCGCCGCCCGGACCGCTGCCATCGCGTGACATGCCCACGTTGGTGTCATTGCCCGGCTGGCTAATCGTGGTGTGTTCGGTGACCAGAGCTTCGACCAGCACCAAGGCAATCTCGGGATCATTGATTTCCGCCAGCGCCCTGCCCGCCGAACTGACCACTGCGTTATCGTTGGAGCCGAGATGGTTTAGGTAGTAGGCCATTGCGCGAAATTTATGTTCGCCGCGCAACAAGTCGAGACAGTCTTCCTGGATCGTGGCGGAGACATCATTCATGCTGGATTGAATGATGGCTGTTGTCGTCAGGCCGGTGTTTAGCCTGGCCATTATTCGCAGCCACTGGCGACGCATGGCGGTGTTGTAATTGCTGGTGTCGCGAAACTCTTTCACAATCGCTTCGTCGGCAGCCGGATCATCGATTGCCATCAATTCAGCTTGGGCTTCGTTACCTGCGACTCCGCCGCGACGAATGCGCATCTTGATGCCATTGAGTTTCTTGATCCAATCCTTGCGCTGCTGTTCAAAGTCTTGGCTATCGCCTTGATTGAGAACTTCCTCGGCAAATCTCCAACGACCGCCATCGCGCAACATGCCACGTTTGCGACGCAGCGATTCGATCTTGACCCAGCCATTTTCAAAAGGCATGTAGCCCAGTTCTTGCCGCGCCGTGGCATCGTTGGGGGCGAGTTCAATCACCCGCCGCAGGTGGCGGTCTTTTTGATCCCGCAAGCCCACACTGTTGCACCAACGTGAAATTTCCATGTGGGCATCGGCGGTGTCGTCCAGCGTTGCCAGCCGGCTGCGATATTCAACCATCCGTTCTTCGGGACCGCGAAAGCGGCGGAACTCGACGTCAGGCAGCACCAGTCGCAGGCCATCGTCAAGATAAATTTCTTGGCCGCGGAACCGATCAAGTTCGACCGGCCTGAATTGCCCTCGCAAACTTCCGCCATGCCGCAAATCGGCAACCGTAGCCGATCCCTGCTGGCCGGCTGCCGGTGCCTGTTGACTGGCCGCCTCGGTGATACCACTAGCCACTGCCAGCAAGACCAGCAGTGGTCGCCAAAACGCAGAAGGATGCATGAGCGGGCTCGCTGAAGTGATTGAAGGCTTAAGTGATTGAAGTTAGCCTGAGAGGCAAATTTCACTCTTTCATCATACCTCAAAGTCCACCCATCCACCAAACTGCCGCGAGCATTATCGTGGAGAGCTTTACCGTGTTGGCGGGGCCACCTCGTGCAGGGTTGCCCCCCGCTCGGTGTCGAGCACCAGGATTGCCAAGCTGGAGATGCTCGCCAGATCCCCGGTGCTCAACGTGGCATAATCGAAACGACCGCGCAAATCGGTATAACCATCCTTGTAGAACTCCACCCCTCCAGCTTTGGTCTTGGCATAGACTTTCACGTAGGCGGTTTCGACAGGTTGCCCCGTTGTCCGGTCGCTGACTTGCAGTTGCCCGAAACCTTCGGAGAGATAGGTTTTCAAGCGACCGCCGTAATATAGCGTGGTGTCACGCGAAGCACCGGAAACGACCTCCACCAGTAACGTCTGACGTGAGAGCACGTCGTCCAAGCGGAATTGCGAGCTGCCGTCGCCTTTGCCGACCGTTAACGACTCGACACGACCGGGCCGGACCATAGCCATCTGCTGTAGGCCCTGGCGGACGAAGGGTGTTTTGCTGAACAGCAATTCCAGATCGACTCCGTAGAAGTTAATCGTCACCGCTTCGGTGTTGCGATGGTCGATCACTAGGGAATCGCCTTCAACACGCACGCGAACATCGGGAGCCGTCGCCGCGCTGTCGGCTTGGCGTTGCTCGCGATCGAGCAGTGCCAGATCGGCGGCATCCTCGCGCACACCGGCGGCGGAGGGTGTCTCGTTTTGGTTGACCAGTTGCGCACCGCTGAGCAAATCGCGGCGTTGGCTGAGTTGGTCCTGGACTTGTTGGAATCGCGTTCGCCAGCGGGGCACGGGGTGTTCGGCGTGGGCCGCCGCGAGTTTACCCGCTTGCTCCACATTCCCTTGATGTAACGCCAAATAGGCGGCCATGTAGTCATACTGGACAGCCATTTCAATTTGCTCGCGCTCGATCGTGGCGAAACGCGAGATGGCCTCTTCGATGCGATTCTGCAGCAACAAGTAATGGCAAAGCGCCAACGTTTGTTCGTCGCTGGGGCGAAGTTGGTAGGCAACGATTTGCATTAACGAGCGATATTGTTGCAAAAATCGATCATTCAAGATCTCTGGCTCAGGACGCAAGGAATGAATCCGCGAGCTGACCAAAGGAGCAAACTCGAGATGTTCGTACAGCCCGCGCGAAATCGGTTCGACGGTCAGCAATTGGCTATCGAGAACTGGTCCCACCACGCTGACAAAATCAGTTCGTTGCGAGAGGTAAGACTGCATGCGAGGTAGGTCGCGATAGAGGAACGCATAGCCCCACAGGCTCGGCTCCCAGACGCGGGCGTTATCGACGACACCGATCACGGCATCGTAGACCGCTCGGTCCCGCAGGCGATGATTCACCAGGCTCAGGTCTAACTTGCGAAGATTGGCGGTCGCCAAGAATTCAGCAATTTGATCGGCGGAACCTGCTTGGGCAATTTGTTCCCAAGAGGTTTCATCGATTTTCGAGGGGCTGGAAACGACGCTGAACGATTGTTGTTCGGCGCGAGCCACGACTTGGCCACTGCTGGAGAGGCAAACGGGATAATGCTGGAATTCTCCGGCGGCGGGAAAATAGAACTGATATTCAATCCGTTGAACTTCAAAGGGCTTGATCACGACTGTCTTGCTGTCGGTCGCTTGTGAACCGGCCAGCGGCATGCTGCCGGCGGGAATTTGCCAGAGGCAATCGACAGTTCGCGAGGTAGGCGTTGGGTTTGTCAAGACAATTTGACCGCGGTAGGCACGCCCCGTGAGGAACTCTTCGGGAGCGATTTTGGGTTCGCCATCGTTGTTATCTGACGGTTGTTGATCGACCGCTTCAAACCGTTGCCCAACCAACAGTGAGGCGTTGCCATCGAGCGGCTGCAGGGTCTTTAGGCGTTTCGTGATGATCACCACGGGTTGGTCGGGGGTAAAGACCGTTTGCTCTTCGCTGGGCAATTCAACGCCATCGCTATCGAGCGGCAAACCGAGCAGGGTCAAGGCGACCAAAGCGGCGTGGCGGTTGTCGGTCGGGCGCAGCACGTGTGAACTGACGAAAGGTCGATCCTCGGCCGCTTCCGCCCACTCCAGCCAAAACGGATTGAGGGGAATCAAGGCTTCGCCAGCATCGGCAATGCGAACGTGATCCCAGTGGTTTTCGGCCCATTGTTTCGTGGCGTCGAGTTGTTGGAAGAAGCGTTGCGGACCGGCCGGGCTGCGGCCAGCGGCAATCCGTCCACCGCGAGTTGCTCCCCGTTGGTTCGCGCGGCCGGGAGCAAATCCGCCCATGCCGCCGCCCATGCCACCGCCACCCATGCCAGCGGGTGCCTCGGGCGCGGCATCGGCAGAAAACGGATCGGCCGCCGATTTCTCCATGAGGCCAAAGGCGTCCCCATAGGCTTGGCCCTCAGCGGCTTCTTCGTCCATCACTTCATAGTTCAGCATCAGGCCCAACTTGTTCCCTTCCGCCAAACCTTGGCCTGCCAAACCGACTTCGATCAAGCGACGGATGTCTTCTGGCGCAATATCATCGAGAGCAATTCGCTCGCGCATTTCCCGCAGCACCGTCTCGCGAATCGCAGGGACTTGTCGCGCCAGCAGGGCTTTCTCAAAAGCGTTCAGCCGCGAATAACGCCAAAAGTCGGTCCAAGGTGTAAGATCGCGATCTAACAACCAATGATCGACTAATTGCTTTTCTTTCTTATTCTCCAGGTAGGGGCGAACTACTTGGGCGAAAAACTTGGGGTCATGTGCTTTGATAAAGATATGCAGCTCGTGACACGCGAGTCTGCCATATAACGCTCGTTTGTCATTGTCGGACAACGTATTCCAGCGTCCCAGTTCAACAAATTCGTCCATGCGGGGATCGCCCGAGAGGGTGCGGAAAAGTTGCAGCAGGTCGCCAATCTCGGTATACAGTTGCAGTTGGGCCGAACCGATCGATTTCATCTCCAATGGCGCGTCGGGACCGGCAACCAGCACCGTTCGTTCAAACGCCAGCGGCCGCTCGGCCGGGAGAGGAGTCGTCAGCCGGAGATCTCGCGATTCGAGCGCGGACAGTGATCGCGAGACGGTGCGTTCCACGGTGTGCACCGGATCAACGACCACGATGCGAAAGATGATCGCGTCGCTCAATTGATCTGCCGGGATGTTGATATTGCCGTCCGCGTCTGGGCGGAGATTGGTCAGCAAGCTTCCCGCGGTGGGCAAGAAGTTAAGATTTTGCGAGACCGTAGGCTGCGATCCGCGACGCTTCGCTCGAGCTCGAGCCCGGTCGGCCATCATGTCGGCGGGCGCGGCTGCCTCCGCCTCGGGAATCAGATCACCACTGGCAGCGGTTTGGGTGCTGTTCTTGGTTGCATCGGTTACCCAGGGTGCTAACAGCAATGATGTTTGGCCCAACATCACACCGGGGTATTTTTTCGCATATTGGCGTTGCAGGACGTAGCGATATTCTTCACCCAATCGCAAATCGCTGACGTAGCCATTTTCTGCGAGTTGGATGCCACGTCGCGAGGGCGTGATCGTGGGCAACGCGAATGGGTCATAGTCGGGCAGATAGCGACTGCCGATCACGTGCACGCGAGTCGCCGAGGTATCGCCGCTGAGTTGAATCTGCAGCCCCGAGTCATTCAGGTTCATCTCCGCGACGCTGACCGGCTCGGGCCAGCGGACGTTGAGGTGGCGAATTTCGCCCGCCGCAATTCCCGAGAGCAGCGGGCCGGCGGTGATCGAGATGGGCAGTTCGTGAATCACTTCCTGATCGTGGTAGACCAGTCTGTAATCGCCCGCCGGTAACGGTGTGATCTTTAGCATCCCGGCTTCGACCTGCAAAGCTGCGTCCGTGATGTCCTCTTTGATCTTATCACTCAGCATCGAAAGTAACTGAAAGTTTTTTCCGAGCTCGTCGCTGTCGTTCATCAAAGGTAGCTGCAGCGCTTGGTCGTCGCTGCCATGCAAGCGATCGGGCCAGACCGCTGAGGCCAAGGTTAAATCACGCACCAGTTGACTACCTTCGGCAGTCCACAATTGCACCGACAACGCATTTTCCAGCTCGCCCAGAAAGACGCGTCCCTGGGCATCGGTTTCCAGCGTGCTGGTAATCGGCTGATTGTGAAACAGCGTTGTCAGAGCAACTCCGACAACCACACCCTCGTCAGCTTCCCCCGTTTGCCCACGCACTTCCGCCACCCATTGCTGGCCGTCGCGCGTGAGGTGCAAGTCGTGTGTTCGCGACGTTTTATCGATCGCGTTAATATCCCACTGGCGAACGTCGCTGAGCTCCAACTCGCGGCCGGTAGCCAATCGTTTCAGTTTGCCAGCGAGCGTGGCTTGGAGCGTGCTCAGGCGACTGGGGACGCGGAAGCTCACCAAGGTTTCTTCGAGTTGGCTGAGCTGCAGATCTTCGATCCGCTTGGTCGTTTCAATGCCGTCGTGATCGACAGCCTTGATGGTTAACACCGGGGCCTGAAGATCGGCGATATCGAGCGGCTCTCCGTTGAACGACAAGCGGGGGCGGACCGCGATGTTGGCAGTTTTACCAGTCCTCAATTGCTGGCGATTCAGCAGCATCTCCGCCTTCAGCGAATATTGTTCGCCCTGGTGCATGAACAGCACGGGAACGGCGATTTCATCATCGAGCAAAATCGCTTGACGCGTCAATGGTTGGTCGACTGGGGGGAGGATGATTTGTCCTTCGTCATTCGCCAAGAATTCTTGGCCGGCCACCAGCATGCGGGCCTGTTTGAGTGGTTGGCGGTTTTCATCCAAGACGACGAACTGCTGGCCGTTGGGAGTCATCCGTTCGGTGAAACGCAAGTTGCCACGTCGCAGGATGGCTCGCGCGCGGAGCCCGCCGCCGAGCAGGTCGACCACCCACACACCGCGTCCGGAAACGCTCGGCAGTTCGATCGATTCGCGATGCCGCAGGATGGCCGGTTGGCTGTAATTGAAACGCTGTTCGGAGGTTGCCACCAAGCCATCGAGATCGATGTCGGTGTTGATCAGTTTATTCGTATTCCGATAATAGGCTTCGCTGTTGATCTCATAAACGCGAATAATCAACTCGTCCACATGTTTAAGATCGACTTGCAGCGAAGCTGGCCGAGCCGGGTCGGTGTATGCCGGGTTGGTGGACGGCAAAGTCAGCTCCACGCGATCGGTCAGTTGACTGCGGAGGTCGGCCGACAACACGCCATACCAACGCTCTGGGTTGCCGATTCCATAGAGTAGTTTGGTTTCGGCGAAGACGCGAGTCAGATAGCCGTTTTCAATTAGTTTCTTGAATTGCTCGGTCGAGTCAGCATCGCGGAGGAAGTGTTCTAAGTACTTGCGAATCAGCGGCTCCTCGTTACCAATCGCCGGCAGTAACGCGACTTTGGTAAAGTCGACGTTGAGCTGAGCGGCCGAGCGTTGTTCGGCCGCAGACAAGGAGCGCACGATGCCGCTGCGTCGCGGCAATTGAAGATAACGCAGCAGCAGGTCGAGCGGATATTCGTCCCGCATCCAGTGGGCTTCCAGCAAACGGTAGGCGGCGGCCGCTTTAAGATTGTTTTGGGATTCGGGCAAGGACTGCGTGAACTGCTCTACGCGGCGCAAATAGTCGAGACGCACCTCAGGCTGCTGGCCTGGATCGCTATCGTCATCAGGTCGCAGGCGAAGCAACAACTGATTGATCAGTCCGTCACTGGAAGCGAGCGCTGGATAGGCTTGGCGAATGGCTTCAAGTTCCGCTTGCGTGAGGTGGGTGTGGATGGCACGATCCCCAAAGCCGTGTTGTTGGGGATCGCGGGAACGCAGTTCGGCCAGAGCCAGTTCGCCTAAGCGGGGCGTCCAGCGACCATTGATTTGCTGACTAAGCCATTTCAGATCGGCGCCCGCATTTTGCACTTTTCCATCCAGCATCCAGTCGGTCAGCCAGGCTAAGGCAACCGGGGTGAGCGAATGGTTATCGCGGATTGCTTGCCGAATCAACGCTTCTGGATTGAGCAGATTTTGGTCCAACCGATCAGGCCACTGGCGTTGACCAACGCGACGCGGGGCGGGATGCTCCAGTTGGATATTCAGACGATCACGTAGGTATTCGACCGCGCGATCGGGGGAGGTGGCGTATGTCAACAGCCGCTGGCGATCGCGCATGTTTCGCAGCGCGGGGGTTTCGCCACGGGGGGGCGATGAGTCTTTTTCCCAGCGGGCTAGCATCGCTTCGGCTTGGGCCAATTGGCCAGTGACCTGATAATGCAAACAGTGCAACTGATAATACTCTTCACTGCCTGGAATTAGCTCTCGTAAAATCGCTTGGCGATCTTCGGCGAGCGCGTATCGTTCAATGAGTCCAATCGGTTCAGCACGTCCGGGGGTTGGGAAAACCATGAAGCCCAATAAGCAGAATGAGAAGAGACCAGTTGAGCGGAGGGTAGCGCCAAAGGATAACATTGGACGGTGCCTTGGAAACAATTGAGTGTCTAAGAAAAGTTGCAATCGCTGCGGTGTCGTACGGGATAGACGCGAACTCAATCGCGCGGTTCCAGAAATATTTAGAACCCACCTGAGAACCGGGGGAAACCGCGGCTAATGCCAAAGCGGCTGCTGCTGGCGCGGCCAGCGGTTTGTTAGGCAGATTATCAGGCAGGCAGTTTGTCAGTGAACTAAGGCTGGCGCAGCGGAAGGCGTCGGCAAGTAAGCTTGCAGTTTGGAGATATAAATGTCCAGCATCCGCGCGGTGTCACTGCTGGAAAATCGATGGGGGTCGCAACGCACGCCGATCATTAACTCGCGGCGATATTGCACGACAGAAATCGAAGCTCTGGATCTGGGTCGCATGGGAGGATAGCCGGTGATGCTTTCGAGCAGCAAATTGCCGGCCACGAGACTGCCGCCACGCCGCTCGAATTTCGCCAAAAAACGACGGCTGGGATCACCGATGTTACTGAGGATGACCGTGCACAGTGTTCTCGGCAGCTTGGTCATTAACGGCAGCAGTCCGCGGACGGTGGCACCGGTGGCCACCATCTCCACAAAACGTTCGCCGCTGCGATTATGTTTGATGCCCGCCGTTTCCTCGCGAATGCTGGTCGCCAGTGCCGTGCGATCAGCCAATTCCCGGGCGGTTCGCGTCAGAAAGGTGTAGCCGACGACGTTCGCCGCAGGGGTTTCGTAATCTTCTTGCGTGCGGAGGTCGACCGGCATCATGACCCGATAACGTTCGCGTTGGCCACCGCCCCCCTGGTCACGATTCCACTGATGACAGGCTTGAAATAGTTCCAGCAGCAGCAGATCATTCAGCATTAACCCCATCTGTTTGGCCACATCCCGAAGCTGCTTGGCTTCGGTTTGAGAGAACAGAAACGAATGCACGCCAGGGAAGCTGGCTGGCAAAGGCCCGCTCTTTTGTTTGGGAAATCGCAGCGGGGTGCTGCCGCGGCCGACGATCTCGGTGATATAGCGAATGCTGTCGCGCGTCACTTCCTTGCTCGATTGCCCTTTGGTTTGCAAGCGACAGCGATCGGCACGGCCCCGCAAACGCCCCAAATCGATCGGGGGAATCTCAGCCTCTCTGCCAAGACCGTCGGTTCTGGCGGCGTAATACGCCAATAAGTCGCCCAGGAATCGATAGCCGCCAATGCCATCGCAACAGACGTGATGAAATTGGCAAGTGAGAATGGAACGGGGCTGGCCCTCACCATCCAAGCCGCTCCGCAGCCACATTCTCAAGCCGACGTGGGATTCAATATCGATCCACTCGCCACCCGGACAATTCAGTGGCGTGCCCAGCTCGGCGACGTCCAGCGGCGGCAAATCGCCGTCGGGGTGTAACCAGCAGTGGGGTTTGTTTTTCGCTGGTCCCAGCTTCGAGGCCAACAATGGATGACGCCGGAGCGCCTCAATCAGCGCATCGCGAAGTGCCGCTTCGTCCATGATGCCGCTGAACGCCAGCTCGATGACAAATGCCATCGGATACGCCGGTCGATCATCCGCGAACAAAAATCGCTCAATGTCCGAAAGGTGCAGGGGGAATAGGCGTTTGGGAAAGTTCAACTCCATCGTCTCGGTGATCCTCATGTACATGCCCAGGGAGTCGCTGGCAGCGCAGCGTCTTGGGGGCATCGGCGGCCGCGGTGCTAATTCGTGACACCTCGGTAAAAAGATTTGATTGTAACGAATGTCTGTTTCCCCCCATGCTAGCCGGTATGTTCGCTCCGCGCATGAGCGGATACCCCCTTGTGGCCTTCCGTTGCCGGAGTCCGCCTTAGGCAGTTTGCGTTACGGGTTGCGGAGAGTTGCCCAAGTTTGGCATAATACCGACCTTTGAAACGCTGCAGATAGTTCGCAAAAGCGATTTTTCGGGATAGACCGCGATGGCTGGAAGAAGCAAGAAGAAGGCTGAAACCGTGTTTCTGGTTTGTGAAGAAACCGGTGACTACAACTACGCAATTCGCCGCAAACCAGGAGGCGAAAAGCTGAAATTACGCAAGTATTCGCCACGGTTGCGGAAGCACACCTGGCACAACGAAAAGAAGAAATAAGCTGCCGGCCAGGGGCTTGCCCGCTCGCCCATTCGCCCGCTAGTTTAGTCTCCGTGGCACGCAATTGCGTGACAAGCCCATCGGTTTGTCACTCGATTCGTTTTCCGCTGGACACTCCTCTCGAATGCAGGGATGGCGCTGACTCATGCGTAAACGCTGGCGAGTTCTTCCCCATGATGGAAGCCGGATAGAGAGTCTCTCCCGAGCTGCGAACATTCCCGCGGTCATAGCCCAATTGCTGGTTAGCCGGGGCGTCTACGAAGCGCAGGCAGCAAAGCAGTTTCTCGACATTCGGTTGAAGGATCTGCGAGATCCGTTGGAATTGCCCGGCGTTCCCCTCGCCGTAGAGTTGTTGCTCAAAGCGATCGAGGAAAAGCGGCGAATAACCGTCTATGGTGACTACGATTGCGACGGGATGACCGGCGCGGCGATCTTGTTTTCAGGTCTCCAGCTGCTGGGTGGTAACGCTAACTATCACGTTCCCAATCGGCTCGAAGATGGTTATGGCCTGGGGGATGAGGCGATTCGGCGGCTGGCCAAACATGGCACCGAGATGATCGTGACCGTCGACTGCGGGATCACCAGCGTCAAGCAAGCGACACTCTGTCGCGAATTGGGCATTCAGCTGATCATTACCGATCACCATGAAATGACCGATGAACTGCCCGCCGCGGATGCCTTGGTGCATCCCCGCTTGCCCGGCACCAACTATCCCTTTGGCCAGCTGTGCGGCGCCGGGGTTGCTTTTAAGTTGGCTTGGGCGCTCTGCCAGGCTTCCTGCGGCGCCAAGAAAGTCAGCGAACGGTTGCGGACTTATCTGATGCGAGCTTTGTCGCTGGCGGCGATCGGGACGGTTGCCGACATGGTGCCGTTAATTGACGAGAATCGAGTGCTGGTTTGCCATGGGCTGAAGAGCCTGCGTGCCAACCCGCCCGCCGGCCTGGCGGAACTGATGCGGTTGACCAAATTGCACACCAAGCCAGCGTTAGCCAGTGAGGACATTGCCTTCTCCTTGGGCCCGCGACTCAATGCGGCCGGGCGATTGGGGCAAGCCCAACTGGGAGTCGAGTTGCTGACCGCTCCCGAGGGTGAGCGAGCTTCTTCGCTGGCCGACTATATTCATAAACTCAACGGCACGCGGGAAACGATTGAACGCAGCGTTTATCTGGCCGCTCACAAGCAAGCGAAAAGCGACTTTGATCCCGAAGCCGACCCGGCGTTGGTGCTCAACGGAAGCGGTTGGCACTTGGGAGTGATCGGCGTGGTGGCGGGGCGATTGGCCGAAAACTACGGCAAGCCGGTGATTATCCTTTCCAGCGATCCATTGGCGGGTAAACCGACGATTGGCTCGGGTCGGGCGGGCGGTGCGATTGACTTGCACGCCGCGCTGAGTGAATCGGCTGACAGCTTGATTACTTTTGGCGGTCACCGAGCGGCTGCCGGGCTGAAGCTCGAGGAAGCGCACATCGATCGTTTTCGCTCTGATTTTCTCGAAGCAGTTTCGCGGCAAAACGAGGAGGGTGCGCCGGCGACTGAGATCATCATCGATGCGCAGACGAGCCTCGGCAGCTTGACTTTCGAGACCCTCAAACAAATTGAATCCCTGGCCCCGTTCGGCCAGGGGAATCCCCGTCCGATTCTGCTCGCTTGCGGCGTGACCCTTTGCGAGCCAGCGCGGAAAATGGGAGGCGGCGATCGCCACTTGACCGCCAGGTTAGAACACAGCGGCACCAAGATTCGCTCGGTCGCTTTCGGCGGCGGCGACTGGTGTGATGAACTGAACGAGCAAACAGGGACCATTGATATCGCGTTTCGGCCCGTGATCAATGACTTTAACGGCCGCAGGGCCGTCGAAGTTCAATTGGTCGATTGGCGGCCCGGAAAACCGGTTCCCGCCCCGCATCTTGATGGCGCGGCGGCAACCCAATCCTGAGCACCTCGACGTAAGTCATTCGGTTCTATCAGCCGTTGAGTGTTAGCTCACCGTTCCGTGGAACCAGATGCTGGCGAGTTTCGGCTGATACCGTGCTGTGTAAATGACTGATGCGGAGGCGCGCAATACGCTCGTTGAGATATCAAGCGAGCGTTTAACGTTTGAATATCGAAGGGGTGTTCATTAACCAAACGGATTATCGCCCGCATCCGAGGCACCACCACCACCGCCGAAGGGATTGTCACCAGCCGGTTGTCCGCCACCAAAGGGATTGTCAGCGGCCGGTTGCTCAGCACCACCGAAGGGATTGCCACCCGCTGGCGGCTGCCCAGCTGGAGGGGTGTTGCCGCCTGCTTCGCCAGCAGCAACCGGTGCCGGAGTGGCGTTCTCAATCGCGTCACTCAAGGCGTCAGCGCTGTCGACGGTCGGCGCACCTTGGCCACCGTTGATGGCGTCGTCGTTAAAGGGGTCATCCTTAATGTCGGCCGGTGGTGCGGTGACCGATGGCCCCAAGGCGGCTCCGCTCAACGGTACCGCATCGCCCTGGGCACTGTTGCCGTACAAGGCGCCCGCCCGTGCTGTTTCTTGGGCAAGTGCCTCGAGGCGGGCCACCTTGCGGATGTGCTCGAGTTGCAGTCGAGCCGGTCCTTGCACGCGTGCCAAAGATCGTCCAATGGAGCCCGCGTAAACTCGGCCCGCTTCCAGTCCCGCTCCGACCCGCCAGTCGTTGAGCGCCTCGTCTTCGCGACCGGTTGCCAGCAACGTCAAGCCACGGAAATAGTAAGTCCTGGGATCCTGGCTGCCGTTATCAATCGCCATCGAAAAGTGATTGTAGGCTTGCAAATAGTCATGTGCAAAATACTGGTGGACGCCCCGACCGTATAACTCATCGAGCACCGCGTCTTGGCCGCGAGCAACCGAGATTCCGCTGACGAGCACCATGCAGGCCGCCAAAGTACACTTCCTGAACATCGAATTGGTTTCCCCAGAGCGACGAAATTAAAAGAATAGGCCTCAAAGGACAGCAACAATCTCCGAGATTAGTTCAGCCGTGGCCGTTTCGCAATGATTAGGCCGCGGTTTGCTCGGGCATTTCCTCGTCTTTTATCTCCTTAGTGGCGTCTTCCGCTCCCTTGTTGGTGACTTCTTGGAGCCAATCCATGGCTCGGAAAAGTTGCGGGTCGACATCTTCCAGCGGCCCGCCGTCTGTTTGCTCCTCGGTCAGAGTGGCCGCCATGCTGGGATAAGTGGCTAATTCCCAGCGGCGGATTGCTCTGCGGCGAGCGGTGTCGTCCAAGATGACCTCAAAACCTGGGCTCGGTTTCACCCCCCAAGCCGCTTCGGGAGGGTCGTCTTTGCCGCGATGAATGTTCTGACCATTGGGGCGATAGTATCGGGCAGTCGTCAATTTCAGCGCGCTCCGCCCACTCTCCAACGCGAACACGTTTTGCACACTTCCTTTCCCAAATGAGCGCTCGCCGATCACTTTTGCCCGGTTGTGGTCTTTCAAACAGGCCGCCACGATTTCGGAAGCGCTGGCCGAATCCCCATCGATCAAGACGGCCATTGGAATCCGCGGAGAGATGGTGACTCCGGCGGTGGCGTTATAAGCCGACTCGGTGATGCTGGCCGCCTCCTTTTCATCGTCATTCAAAATCCCTCGACCACGCGTGGATACGATCCTGCCCCGCTCGATAAACAGATCGCAAACTTCGACGGCTGAGATCAACAACCCACCGGAGTTGCCCCGCAAGTCCAGGATCAGGCCCTCGAATTGGCCATCCAACTCCAGCAGCGCTTGCTTCAACTCTCGCGTCGTCCGCTCGCCGAAACCGGTCAGCCGCACGTAGGCGATGTCGGGATCGTCCGCCAGCCGAAAAACCCAATGGTTGTCGGCATCCCGGTGGTCGCCAATGACCGACTCCAGCTGGATGTTAGCGCGCTGCACGACGAGCTCAAGTTCTTCGTACTCAGTTTCGTCGAGCTTTACTGCCTCAGGCTCAGGCGTCGGCTCGGCAGCCTCTCGTTCGGCAGAGTCGGTTGCCCGTTGAATTTGCCGATCGGCGCGACGCACCAGCACGCGGGCGCTGCTGCCGACTGGACCGCGGAGCAAGTCCCGCACTTGGTCCATCGTCGCAGCGGCGGTGTCGATATCGTTGACTGCCACGATCTGATCGCGGGGACGAAAGCCAGCTTTGATCGCTGGGGAACCGACCAGCGGCGTGATCACGCGGACTGGTTCTCCGGCCACGGGCTGCTCGATCAGAATCCCGATTCCGGCAAATTCCTGTTGGATCGAGTCTTGGAAAGCATCGTAGGCGCTGGGAGGAATAAATTGGGTGTAGGGATCGAGTTCGCTGGTCAAACCCGACATGGCCGCTTCGAGCAGATTGCGCTTGGGGACTTCGTCGACGTAAAAAAAGTCAATCAGAGCGATCGCATCGCCGACCAAAGCACCGTCGCGAGTACGTTGCGCCTTGGCGTGGCAGAGCAGCGAAAAGATGGCGATTACGATGATCGCGTACAAGTTACGTGGCGGCATGCAGGGAGGTTCCGCTGGCAGACAAGGTGAATTAGCAAACCCGACTGCCAATTGTACATCAAGACGCGTGCCACAGTTCAGGGGACTCCCCAGAGCAGGAGCCCCCCGCGGATCGCCAAGTTATCGCATCCAGCTTTTCAGGGTCCCCGCGCTGGCGATTCCCGTCTGCCTATCGGCGATCTCGCCGTCGTTGATCACGATCAGCGTGGGCAGCGAAGCGACCGCATAATCGCGAGCCAGCGCTTGATGTTGGTCGACGTCGACCTTGATGATCAACGTTCCCGTCTCCTCCGCCAGAGGCTCCAACTCGTGCAGTATTTTCGCCTGCTTGCGGCAAGGCCCACACCAATCCGCATAGAAATCGAGCACCACGCGGCGATGGTTTCCCGTTAAATAGCTTTGCAAATCTTCGCCTCGTGGCAGCGTGATTAGCGACGGACCCGGGGGTCGCTGAGCGGCTGCAGTGCTGGTCAATGTCAGCGACTCGCCCCCAGCTGGCTCTCCCGCCGGGGCAGCAGTTGTCATGGCCGCGACTCCGCTCGAGCTGGCTGCAAATGGCTGGTCACCCGCAGCGGCGGGCGGATTGATACTTTCTGGGTATTGATTCGCAGTATTGATATCTTTTACGTATTGATCGACAGCGGGTGCCACCGGCGAATTGCTCAATGGTGGGGCGTGGGGTGACTGGTTGATCGCCAGCCCGGTCGGGTTCGTCTGGCATCCGCTCATCCCCAACGTTGCACAGCCCAGCAATGATAAGCCCAGCATTGCGGAGGTGCGAATTGAGAACAATCGCCGTGGAAACTTACTGAGGGATCGACCTTGTGCCTGCTTTAGGCGTGGTGTTCTTTGGATCATCGTGAAATTCCTTTGCCCGATTCATTCGGAAAGCGACTGGCGTGGCCAATAGCATGTTTCAATTCAGAAAATGTCCAGGCCTATTGACGATCCGCCGCATTTTTCCTCCGTACTCAGCGGCAACAAACAGGGCTTGATTGCGATCCTCAGGACAGGATCTCATCGATTGCATCGACGGCCAGCTTTAATGATTTGGCCGCCATGGAGAAATTCGTGTGACCGCTGACCTCGGGTTGAATCTCCACGAACAGTTCGGTCGCCCGCCGCAGTCGCTTTAATTTTTTGCGAGCTAGCTTTAGATAAGCTGGCCAATCGTGCTCGGTCCGCGCCGGCCCGACGGCCAGCATAAAGTCGTAGAGATCGCGGGCAATCTCTTGCAACTCTTCGTCGTCCTCGGTTTCTTCGGCATGTTTCAGAAAGCGGCGCACCATCCATACGTGCGATAATTGGTCATCAATTGCCGCTGCCTGGAGTTGCTCAGATTCCCAGACCTTACTCATTGGAGGATCGTTCCCGAGAGCGATGTTTTCTTCCCCGTCAGTTGCTTTGGCTGGGAAATTTAGGCGGGATTGCCGGCGGTGGCCGGATCGACCGTTGGCGCCGTCACGGCGGCTTTACCCGGTGGCGACGGTTTGGGGGCAAACAACAGCACGCAAACAGCTCCCAGAATGGTGACTGCCAGCGCAACGACGAAAGTGACACCAATATCCCCCCAGCGATTCGATTCGGTCAGGGTCGTAATTGTGTTCACAATCGGGGCCAAACCAAACACCAGCGGCATTACGAAAATCGGTTTGCCTCCGAAGTTAAAGGCTAACACGATCCCCAAGGCGCCCATCGCGCCGGCCGCACCGCCAGCGAGACTCCAGAGCAAGCCCTTGGTCATCTCGGGAGTGGTCCAGTCGCCAAACTCTTTGCCGAGCGCCGGAATCAACACCGCGGGCAAAGCCACGGCCATGAAGAAGTAGGCAATTCCAACGCAAAGAAAGGGACGCATGCGGCTGCCCCCCATCTTGCTCTGGCCGAGGTGCAGGATCGGACCGTAGCTGCCCCAGCAGATCACCGCGGTCACAATCGAAGCGATCACTGCGGGAATGTTCGCTTCGGCAGCTCCGGCGCGGGGCGGGGCAGCGGGTTTAAAGTACAACACACCGGCCGCTCCGATCGCGGCGGTTAAGATGGCTAATAAAAATTTGGGACTGACGCGGTCATAAGTCTTGGCCAGCGTCATGGTCACAATTGTGTTCACGATTGGCGCACCACCGAAAACCATGGGAATCACATACACGGGGCTGCCCTTGAACGTGAACGCCATGATCACGCCGAGAGCTCCCAAGGCGCCCGCGCATCCAGCCAGGAAAGAAAGCGTGGCGCCCCGCGCCGTCCAATGCCCTTTTTCGCCACCGATCTTGAGGATGCCCAGAGGAACCAACACGGCGATCAGAAAATAGGCAAAGCCAACTCCGATGAAGGGCCTTAAAGCATCCCCCATGTAAGCTTGGCCATGGTGCATCAAGGGACCGTAATTTCCCCAGCAGATAATCGTCAACACAACAAACGGCAAAGCGGCAGCGACAGAACGCATCGAGAACCTCTGTGGAGGGATCAGATCGGAAGGTGTGTGTTAGCTGTCATTGTAGAGAAAGCGGCAACTGGCCCCAATGGGCGGCCCTAATGATCACCAACCGCCAAGCTCGACCAGCAAACTGTCAAACTAGGCCAGCCAAGTAGTTTTCAATCAACGAAAAGGCTTCATGCTCCGCGTCACCCGCCGTTTTGTCAACCAACACAGCCAACTCGCTCATCTGTTTCTCGATCAGTTGACGATCAAGAAAGTGGGCCCGCGAGGCTAGGATCGCCGCCTCAATCACGGCATGTTTAGCGCGATTGAAGCCAAAAAAGGGTCGCCATTCCCCCGTTTCGACCACCCGACAGGTGGCAATCGCGCGGGGATCGTCGTCTTGCCAATCGGTTACCTCCACGGCGAAATAGCGGCAAGCGTCGCGGAGCGCCCACCAACCAACTTCCGCTGCGGCGGCTGTTTCGCCATTTCCCGCGGGGCCATTTCCCGCGGGGCCATTTCCCGCGGGGCCAGTTCGTTGCTGTGCAGTTCGTTGCTGTGCAGATGTTTTATTGGGCCCCACCGCGGTGAGCGGTGGCAGCCGGGTGAGGCAATGGGTTACGGCGCGGGCAAATAACAGGCTATCGTCGGTGACGTGTATGGTCGCTCGGCCGGTCGCTTTGAGATTGTCATACGTGGTCGAAGGCCGAAAAGGTTTCAGCGTAAAGCGACTTAAATCCGGGTCGACCGTCGGTCCCATCGGGGCTACGTTAACTTGGCCAGCAGCATTCGTCGTCGTTACGATCGCTTCTAAAATCACAATGCTGTTTCCAAGCTCGTGGGTGCCTTAGCGGATGCCAAACCGGCGAGTTGCAAGAAGTTTTGCAACAGTCGCAAGCCCGCATCGCTGAGGATCGATTCGGGATGAAATTGCACACCGTACGTCGGGTGCTCTCGGTGCTCAACCGCCATCACCAATCCCTCAGCCGTCGTGGCCGTGACGCGGAGCGCCGCCGGCAGTGAATCGGCCGCGATCACCAATGAGTGATAACGGGCCACCGACAACGGGCTGGGTAAGTCCCGGAACAGCCCGCTGCGATCATGCTCAATCGTGCTGGCGCGGCCATGAACGGGGGTAGCACGATCGATGCGACCCCCAAACGCTTGGCCAATCGCCTGATGCCCCAAGCAGACGCCGAGCAAGGGAATCGTCCCCGAACAACGCTCGATCACCGCCAAGGAAACACCGGCCGACTCGGGGGCTCGCGGTCCAGGCGAGATCACGATCGCGGCCGGCCGCTTGGCCACCACTTGCTCCACTGTCACAGCATCGCTGCGCACAACTTCGGTGGTCTGACCGAGCAGCCGAAAATATCGCGCCAAGTTGTGGGCAAACGAATCGTAGTTATCAAGAATCAATACTGACATTGGAAAGAGTGAAGAGTGAAGAGTGAAGAGTGAAGAGTGAAGAGTACGAAGCTACTTCCATGCTGCTGCTAATTCCGCTAGCCCCTCCGCCATCTTGATTTGTGGTTGATAATGCAAAAGCCGCTTTGCCGCAGTGATGTTGAAGTAATGGTCTTTGGCGAGCTGAGCGGCTAAGAAACGCGTCATGGGAGGTTCTTGTTCGCGACCTCTCAGCCGATAAGCAATCTCCAGGGCGTGTCCGGCTGACCAAGCGACCGGCAATGGCACGCGACCGCGGGGCAGGCGGACACCGGCTAACTTCAACACCTGCTCGATCCACTCCCAACAAGCTACCGGCTCATCTTGCGTGATGAAGAACGCGCGTCCGCCGGCAGTCTCTTGCTTCACCGCTTGGTGGCTAACGGTCTGCTGGTCATTAACTTTCCGCGGGTCAGACTCTACCGCGGCATGTTCGGCTGCCAAGGCATCGAGGGCTGCCAAGTGAGCGGCCGCAGCGTTTTTGACGTGCACCGTATCAATGATGTTTTTGCCACCGCCAATGATTCGCAATCTACCTTGCTTGGCACGCTGAATGAGGCGGGGGAATAAATGTGGATCATCAACACCCCAAATCAAATGAGGCCTGAGGGCCGTCGTGTGCAACTGGCCGGGCCGGTGAGCTTGTAACACCGCTTTTTCGGCGAGCGCTTTTGTATGTTGATAGTGACATAACCAACGATCAGGATAAGGAACCGATTCGTCGACTCCCGCTTGGTCGTCACCATTAAAAGTAACACTCGGGCTGCTGCAATGAACCAGCACGCGAATGCCCAGTTCTTGACAGGCTTTGATGACGTTCTCGGTGCCTCGCGTATTGATCTGCTGATAGCGTTCCCACGGTCCCCAGATTCCCGCGATGGCGGCGGTGTGGATCACCGCATCCACTTGGCTCACGGCCGCGCGAACCGCCGCCAAGTCGCAGATATCTCCGCGAATAGGCTGGCAATCCAAGTCGGCCAATTGGGGATAGTCGCGACGGCCCAAGCCGACGACTTGATTTCCACGAGCGACCAACTGGCGAACGATTTCGGAGCCGAGAAAGCCGCCGTACCCGCTGACTAAAACTCGCAGACCAGTGGCTGGGCGAGGAGGGATTGCGGTGGCGGTCACCAGCGGCTCACAAGACGAGGAAAACGGATGCCAGAAACGACGAATAAACTGCACAGCAGGTGCGGCAACTAAACTCGACAAGCCTCGATCGCATGGCAAATCTGCTCGTCGCTGACGTCATCCACCAGTTCCACTTGGCCCAACTTGGTTGGCAAGATCAACCGCATGGTGCCGTGTGTGTTCTTCTTGTCTTGCCGCATGCAGGTGAGCATCGCTTGGGTATCGGCAGCTGGCCAGGTGGTTGGTAATTCGAGTTGCTCCAGCAGGCTTGTTTGCCGGTCCAGCACTTGGCTTTCCAGCAAGCCGCGGCGGACGGCACATTGGGCGGCCATCTGCATCCCGATCGCCACCGCTTCACCATGCAGAAACGTTCCGTAGCCGGCAGTTGCCTCGATCGCGTGCGCGAAGGTGTGGCCGTAGTTCAGGATCGCTCGACGACCACTGGTTTCCCGCTCGTCCGCGCCCACCACGGCCGCTTTGGTCAAGCACGATTCGATCACGGCGTGTTGGATTGCATCATGGCCGCGAAGCACCAAAGTGGCTGCTTGCGCTTCCAGCCAGTTAAAAAATTCGGGACGTTCGATCACGCCATATTTGACGACTTCCGCAAACCCGCTGAGATACTCGCGTTGCGGTAGGCTGCCGAGGCTGTGCGTATCGATGGCGACCAAGATCGGTTGCCAAAAGGCGCCCACCATGTTTTTGGCGGCTGGTAAGTTAACCGCTGTCTTACCTCCCACGCTGCTATCGACTTGAGACAACAGCGTGGTGGGTACTTGCACCAAACGAATGCCTCGCTGATAAGTGGCTGCGGCAAAACCGGCCACATCTCCCACCACACCACCGCCAACGGCGACGAGCAGGCTGCGGCGGTCCGCTTGGCAGGCCAACATCCAGTCCCACAATCGCATCAATTGCTGTGCAGATTTGGTCGCTTCCCCGGACGGCAATGTGCACAAGTCGGTTCGTACACCCAGGGCGGCGATCGAATGTCGCACCACTTCGGCATAGGTGGAGCCGACCGCCGCGTCGCAAACCACCATTGCGTGCGACACGTCCGGTGCCAAGGTTTTTATGGAATCACCAATGGCTCCCAGCCACTGGGTGCCAACCAGAATCGGGTAAGACGCGTTCCCCAATTCCACGGTGCACTGACGAAGCTCGGGGCGAGGCGGATCACTGGTTGCCATAACAAGAAAATGGTAAGTGATAAGGGATGATAATTGCCCCAGGGTAACAGATTGTGCCGCCGCTGGCAGCTACGGTTTAAACCCTTCCCGGTGGGCACTGAATTAGCCGTTGTGACTCCGATTAACTAACAGTTCAACTAACTGCCGGGTTCAGCTGGCCAACCAGATTTTGCCGGCAATCAACCAGCAGGGGATCGCGACGATACCAACGAGGCTGGTACCCAACACGGCCCGCAGCGCCGTGCCGGTGTCTTGCTCATACAGACGCACCATCACGATTGGGAAAGTTGCCGCTGGCATTGCGGCTTGCAGCAACAACACTTGGTCGACGGTTACGGCCAGCGAAGTTGCCGCCGCGAAGGTCAGCATGCACAGCGGCAAGATCAGCTGGCGAATCGCCACCGCGGCGACCACCACGCTGAAGTTCTCTCGCCACTGCGCTAATTTAAGATAGTCCAACATGATCGCGCCACTCAGAACTAACCCCAGTGGAATCGCACATTGCCCGAGCGCCTCGGCCATCTGCAGCACCGGCCCGGGGATCTGGTTGGACAGACCGGCTTGCCCGATCAACAACGCCGCGACTACGGCAATCAGCGGGGGCGAAATCAAAGCCCGCTTCCAATGCCGGGCCAGTTCCCCCGAGATGATCACGACCCCCACGCTCCACAAAGCCAAATCGACCCCCACATTGTGAACCATTAACGTCACCACCGCTTGCGGATAAAAGTATTCCGCCAACGGCAAGGGGATATAGCCGTAATTGCAAATGCCGACACACAGCGCAAACGCGCGGCGGCTGGCCGCATCATGCAACCCAATCCAAGGTCCCAATCCCCAGGCGGCCAAGGCGGCAATCCCAAAGCCAAAACAGGTAAATCCAAACCCCAAGGCGGGCGGTATCCAACTGGTTGCCAACGAATCGAATTGGTTGCTGGTGACAATCCGGTGGAAGAATAATGCCGGCAGCAGCACGTTGGCGGTCAGCATGGCCAATGAGCGGTCCGAGGAAGTGGTCAACCAGTGCAGGCGGCGCCCCAGCGCGCCGACCAGCATCACTAAGAAAACTCCCAGGACACGTGAGGAAATTGGCCATAAATCGGACACTAAAACTCCCTGGTTCATTTGGTAGCAATGGCGGGGCGGGCTGTCGAGTCGAGTTGATGGCGGGAAGCTTGCAGTGCGACCCAGTTGGCTTCCTCGGCGGCCACGTCCAGCGGCAGGTACTTGACTTCCATGCGATGACCAGCCGGCCCCGCCGCGGCGGTGTCGATGCGGAGGTTGGCCATCTCCCAACGACGATCGAAGGGAGATTGGTTGATCGAAACCGCTTGGACTTTGTCAAAAAAAGTGACGCTCGTCTTGCGAGTCAAAATACCGCTGCGAAACACCATCCAGTGCTCCGTCGCCGCGTATTTTAAGGACCTCGCGTAACGACGCGCGAAATACACCAACAAGACCAAAGCCGCTAACCCAAATACGGCTCCCCAAGGCCGCCAGACCAGTAAGCCCACGGCGGCGATCCCGAGCGATTGTAAGATCGCCACGCGGATCAAACGTCGTCCCGTCCGCGGCGAGGTGGCTCGCCAACTCAGTTGGTCCAACTGTAGATCCAAACCCGGCCTCAACTGTTCGAGCAGCGCAAGGGAGTCGGCGGGAGAGATGACCGGGACAAACCAACGCCGCGAGACACTTTCCTTGGCATCCTCATTTTGCTTGCCCGCGCCGCCAGCCGTTTCCAGGCGGATGACGGCCAGCCCCAGCCACCGCGAAAGCAACGTTTGTTGAATACTGATGAACTGGATACGACGCCGCGGTACCGTCGCGCTGATCCGCGTGATCAAGCCACAGGAGACCCGCAAATCGTCTCCCCAACGCTCCAGCCGGTATCCATAAAATCTGAGCAAATACCAGCCGATCGAAAAGATACGAATCACCACCAGGGCCACGACCGCGGCAATGATTGTCCAAGTGATCGTGTCGGCGGTCGTCCACTCCTCAGGAAAGTATTTCGCCAGCCCGTCGATTTCCACTCGGTCTTCTAGATCTAGCTGATAGAAGAGCCCCAGCAGCACGGGGATCAACACGAAGCCACGATTGGAGATCAAACCCGCGCGTATCAATTGGCCAACGCTGATGCGATGCAACACTTGACCGGCGCGGCCACTGGAAGCCGCCGGGGACGTGGGTTGCTCGCCGTCGTGACTTGCTGCGGAAATATCGCTCGATGTTGCCGCCGTCTCCTCGTCGTGACGCGGTTGGCCGAAGATTGCTTCCCGTAACACGTGGACCTCTTGCAAGCTGAGCACTTGTAGAGAAGCCTCCGGTTCGCTGCCGCCAGCCGTCTCGATGCGCACCTCGGCAACTTTAAACAAGTGGTGCAGGGGGTTCTGAATTAAATCGATGTTCTGAATGCGTGCTGCGGGAATCGCCCGGTGCCTTCTAAATAACAGTCCCTCGTCAATCCGCAATTCGCCACCCTGCAATTGATAACGCAAAGTGACATACCGCAGGATCACGCTGATTGCCGTCAAACAAACTCCGACTCCCGCGGCGATGAGGGCAAAGCGATTGCCCGTGGTGGCCAAAAAGATGGCAATCACGGCGGCGATGCCAAACTGTTTTAGCGTAGAAAGCAGCCCAAAGATAATGCTCGTCGGATGCAGCCACTGAGGAGTCGCCAGCGCGCTCGCCTCCGCATCAATCCCCGACGCATCAATCCCCGACGCATCAATCCCCGACGCATCAATCCCCTGCGCCTCAACTTGCTGCGGATCGATCAGCTTCGCTTCAATCGGTATTTCATCTTCAGCTCCCGCTTCAGACTCCATCGGTCGGCTCCCGCGACGAAACGAGGCTATCTCGCATGCGGTTCGCTACCGTGAATTCCAAGCCGGCTAATTGAATTGAGGCATGTTCGGTGCCGGCGGTGTAAACGACCAGTTTGCTAAGGGAAAATCGTCGTTCCAACGGCCCTTGGGCGACATCGGTATGCTGTACCCGAGAGAGCGGCACGGTAATTCGTTTTCGCCACAGGATGCCGCTGCGGATTTCAAACCCCAGCGGCCCTAGGCGGTAACGCAAATGGCGGTAATGCAGGGCCGGCAGGTAATAATTTCCGCTCAGCAGGCAGATTGCAAATAACAAAAAAATACCGACTGCGATGCCACTCGATAAATCGATGCGTTGGCGAGAAAATTGAATAATTCCCAGCACGACCGCCACGACGACCAGCAACACCAAACTGGTCAGCGCCCCGACCAGCCGCCCCGCCAAAACGCTGCGAGGATCGACTTGTAACCAATCTTCAGGTTGATCT
Organism: Kothea flammea; assembly: GCF_052161645.1. Classification (GTDB taxonomy): domain Bacteria; phylum Planctomycetota; class Planctomycetia; order Pirellulales; family Pirellulaceae; genus Laterigemmans. Next base: position 6,725,414 of record NZ_CP197414.1, on the reverse strand, counting down.
TCCGCTGCTGATATCGAGTTCATGGCGTCGATGCTGGCAAATTGTCAATTGAGCGAGTTCTGGATCGGGAAACCTGTTTCAGCTCGCGTGCCCGACAAGCTGCCTCACTTGCATAGGCTACCAGATTGTCGGGCGACTGCCAGCAAGCCTAACCCGCCTTCACTCTGCCGCGGCGACAATTTCCTCGGCATCAGGCTGCGGCGGCAACTCGACTTGCAACGTCTCGGTGATCGGCGGCAACTGTTCGCTGCTGTTGACGGTCAGTCCTAGTTGGTAGGTCCCCTTGGGGAGTGGCCGTGCGGCGATTAAATCGAATTCACGCGTTTCGGCGGGGGCCAGCCATTTGCCAAACCCCTCGATCAGCCGTACTGCCCCGCCGTTTTCTTGGGCGACGTTGAGTTCGACGTGCACCGGCTGGTAGTGGTCACTCGGGTTGGTAACGGAAACACGAAAAGCGCTTTGCTTATCCATTCGCAAGAACTGCAGAGGGGCGACTTGCAATGGGGTTGGCGGTGACTCGCGAGTCAAGATGGCAATCGGCAGGTGACTGAATTGTTGGTCTGACCCTTTGCTGGAGACGGCAACGCGAATTTGTCCCGCCGCGGTCGGAGCCGCAGTTGACGAACCAAACAGGGCGACGCGAACATTTTTGGTCTTTCCGGAACGGACCGTGAATGATTCATGAGAAAGCCGCAAGCCTTCGAGTGATTGGCCCATCAAGTCGACTGCTCGCAACTCAATAGTTTGTTCCTCCGCGGAATTGTTGAAAAAACGTAGCACCGCGGTACGACGCATGCCGGCCAATTGACCCACGGCGATCTGTGCCGGCTCGACGGCCATGCGATTGGGCAAATGGGCGATCTGGGCTTCCACCGCCGGAAATTCACCCTCTTGGATTTCGATGGGAAAGTTTTCCACGACCAAGTCACGACGGCCGTACTTAATCTTGATTCGCAGCGTTTGGGGGCCGGGAAACAGCATTTCACTCACGGTCGCTGCCACGCGGACTCGACTGCGGGGCATCACCCGCACCAAATGTTGCTCGCCACCAGTGAGCTTGGCTCGCGATGGTAGGCTCAGTAAAAATGGTTGTGACCGATCGTTGAGTGGAGAAAGTAATTCAGCTTCGACATGACACTCCAAGGCCAGGTCGGTCGGGTTGTCCAAGATAGTTTCCACCACCGGCATCCCGGCCACGCTGCGGATCGTTCCCTGCTGCAAGTTCAACGCATCGAGCCCCTCGCTGGTAATCATCCCGGTTTGGATATCGAGACGCAGTACATATTGAGTGACAAACCGAATGCTGGCCGTGGTGTTGGCATTTTCTCCCGTCGCTAGCTCGCCCGGTTCTGAAATCGCGCCCGCATCACGGACGAGTAACCCGTACGATAAGAAGTTGGTTTTCGCTAGGGGAACTCGCAGTGTCCCCGTAATCTCGCGACTCTCGCCGGGGGATAGGCTGAAGGTCGAAGGAGTTGTCAATTCGACATCGACCGGAACAATTGCCTCGGCAGCTGGTAGAATAATGCCCGACAACTCCTGTCTCAAACCTACTAACTTGATCGCCACGTTCATCGATTTGCCAGTCGAGGTAATGACAAAGCGAAATGGTATCACCTCACCACGTCGTCCTTGGAACCGTTGCACGACCGGTTCAATGTTATACGACGGTGTTACCGACTCAACCAGAGTCACAACATTTGCTTGTGAGGATCCTTTGGGGAGCCGGTCAGCAGATTGTGCTTGCGACCAACCTATTGATTGCATCACAAGCAAACTTATTAAGATATGCCAATAGACATGTAAGGGAAAAATCCCCATCGAGATAAACCTTTCATTGGCGGATGATGAAGTGATCTGGATAATGACCAGCTCGCAACCAAACATAGCTTAGAAAGGCAATCTGAAAAATTAGAAATCTAACCTGTCAAGATAATCATCTTCGACGCTGGGTCTGACGATTCTGGGGGACAAGAAAATGACAATTTCCGCATTGCGAGTTTGCTGCTCGGTGGTTTTAAATAGATTGCCAATTACGGGGATGCGGCCCAGGCCGGGAATCAGGCTTTCACGATCAACGGTCTTTCGTTGCACCAAGCCGCCAATCACGATGGTCTTACCATCACGGACCGTAACCGTGGTCGACACGGAACGTCGATTAATGATCGGAAATGGATTGAGTGCCGCTTCCGCGCTGGCGGTGCGAATATCCTCGCTGACTTCCGCCTTTTCAATTTTGATCGTCACCTGGTCGCGATGAATCCTGGGGGCAATATCCAGCGTGATGCCGGATTCAACGTTTTGCATATCTTGTTGAAAGAAGAATGCGCTGCTGTCGCCTCCCGCGGCGGCGGGAGGTTGAATACTGAAAAAAGTTTCCCGCTGAATGGAAATCGTCGCTTGCTCGCCATCCTGGGCCATGACGTGCGGCGCGGCACGAATGGTCAAATAGCCATGTTCACTGAGCGCTTGAACGAAAGCGGTGGTCTTAGCAAAGTCACCAAAAACTTCACCCACTCCACTCTGTGTGACATCCAGCCCCAGGCCCAAGCCGGTGACGCCCAAGCGGAAAGCATTTTGGTTGTTTAATTCGACCGCGTGTTTCCAGTCCAAGCCAAAGCGATGTCCCGAGTCGGGGGCTATCACGCAGATGATTGCTTCCAGGGCGACTTGTGGAATGGGGCGATCAATCGCCGCAAAACGCTCTAAAATCGGTCGGGCGATACGGTCGGGCGCTTCGACTAATAGCGTATTGGCACCTTCGATGGTGGTCACAAAGCGAGCTGCACCAGCGGGCACGGTGGCCAATAAAGCCGCGGGCTCCAAGTGCCGGGGCCGGTACTCATGACGCACCGCAATGTAAGAAAATAACGGCGACTCCGTGTCCGCTGGTGCGATGATGAATTGCCTGCCTTTTCGCACGTGGTAAAAAGGATGAGCCAACAGCACCCGCTGGATCGCTTCGTCAATCGTGGTCCGTTCAAAACGCAAATTCACCACGCCGTTCACTGACTCGTCCATCACCAGTTCGGCGCCCGCCAGTTCGGTGAGTTCGCTCAACACTTCGCGGAGCGGTGTTTCGACGTAGTCTCCCTCTACTAACTCAAACTGCGATGTTATGGGCTGGCTGAGGACGGGAGCGAAATTGGGAGCGTTATTGGCAGGGTCATCGAGTGCCGGCAACGGTACGAGCCATTCCTGAGCTGGGACTGTGGACGGATCGGGATTGCCATAGATGACTTTTTCGCCTGCTGAATTAGCGGCAGCTTGTAGTTCCGCATTCACCCGCAAATCATTTGCCCCGGCAAATGTTTCTTGCGCAATTTGATCAATGCTGGGACGCGCTATAGGTCTCTGCTGCAGGCAACCACCAGCGGATAGCCCTGTTAGCAGAACACCCGAAAGCGCTATCCAGTAATGCCAGAGAGGAATTTGCAACTTCCGTGCTTTTTGTGTTCGCGTAATGCTAGGAACCAAATCCGAAAGCCAAAAAGAGCCATCACTAGCGTTAGCGCGGCGAACGGCTTTCGGACGGGTGCTAAGGTCAAACAAATCGATTTAGGATTTGCTTTATGGAGCCGTGATGTTCACTTCGACTTCGCTGGTGTACTCTCCTGCCATGGGGAAATTGGCCTCCAAGGCAAGTACTAACTCGACAGTCGCCACTCCGCTGCCAGCCAGATTGAGGATAGTCGTCGCCTGGTCATCACCACGGCTAATATTGGTATGATCCTGAGCACTTTTGGGATACGCTTTCAATGATTTCGTCGTGTTCGTCACTCGCATGGTCATGGTTGCATCAGCGGGAGGCAGTTTGCTGTCGAGGCCTTGGAATTTTGTACAACTCCAGGCCAAGATCAGCTGAGTATTCGCCAATTTGGCATTCCATTGTGAGTGGTGTGTCAGCTCACCGGGGGGCTGACCCCTCTCGACAAAACGAATCGCATAGTCTGCCTGTGCGCTACCGCAGGTGACAAAGCAGCAGGCCAGTTGCAAACAACCGGCCACGCTAGCGATCGGGGCAGCGCGTTTCATTATGGGAAGCACAACGCTCAATTTGCCGTGACCGTGCCCACGATGGTGGTCTCATAATTGCCGGCGGCAAAGGACCCAAAACCGTCGGTAATAAACTCGACACCTAAGTCAAAAGTGGCTCTTCCCACTCCATCGGACGACGCCAATACGACGGCATCGAGGTTACTCGCTTGGTAATCGGTCTGATCGGTCGCCTGATCCACGGTCCAATTTGCCGGGCCGAGTGAGGCCGCTACGGCCAAGTTTAGACGCGCGTCTCGTTTAAAATCAGGTGCGGTGGTGTGCGTGAAGGGTGTGACGGTGGCAAAGCTCACCGAAAGACCACTCAAGACATTACCTTTCACCAACCACTGCTGCTGCGGAAAGGGTTGGTCGCTTTCCGACTCATCATGAGTAATCTCGACTTCGGCTGGGGGCGAGATGGAGATGTTTGCTGGGACAACAACGCGAAATTTTTGGGTGTCAGTGGTTTGGGCAACGAGACTGCCGTTGGCGACGATCACAAACAGTGCTGAGTAAACGAAGTGCTTGATTTGCATTGGATCTAGACTCCATAACGAATGGAAAGAGAAGAAAAAAAAGGTGCTTCTAGCTTTCCTAGTGGACTTGGTCTGGCCGCCGCTTTACGAGGCTGCCAAGCGGCCAATCTCAACCCCCAAAATTCCTGAATGCTGTCGAAGCCAGGGAGGGTGTAGGGTTTTCCACATCAGGTCAACTGAAACTTGCTGGGAATCCAGCGGCAGCCAAATCGGCTGTTAAAAGAACCGTATTTCACGGCCGCAAGGTGGCAAACAAGAATTCGCGGAAGTCAGCTTATACCCGACAGAAAGGCGGCCGAAACCCTCTGCGCGTAGGGGATGACGACCTGCAAAACCCGCACCGAGATGGCCGAGTTTTGCTTGCCACGTGCCAAATTCATCTCACCGGTGAATGCTTAGCCGGCCGTGTTGCAGAGTCCGGCTTGGCGAGCAAAGCGAATTGCCGCCGCGCGATCGGCCAGTCCGGCTTTCCGCATCACCCGAGAGCGATAGGTCTCCACGGTTTTCACTGACAGGAACAGTTGCTGGGCGATCTGCTTGTTGGTGAATCCCTCCGCCACCAGTCCTAAGACTTGGCATTCTCGTTGGCTCAGGCCGGCAACCGTGGGGACGGGGTTGCCGAGAGCGTTTGGCAAATGGGGGCCGTTGCCAGCGTTTAGTGGCGACTGGGGAGAGTGGCAAACAAAGATGCGTCCATCATAGACGCTGCGAATTGCCACGATGACTTCCGCCAAGCGGGCATTCTTGGAAATAAAACCACAGGCTCCCCCACGCAGCACCGTCCATGCTTCGTCGTGACTATCTTGAGCCGAATAAACCAGCACCTTGAGATCGGGATACTCGCTGACTAATTCGACAAGTTGGTTGGGGGAGTGTTCTTTTTCGGAAGCGAAGTCGATCAGCAGGATATCGGGAGCGGACGCTTTGAGTGCGGTCCTGGCCGAATCCAAGTCGGAAAACTCTTCGGTAACTATCAGGTCGGAAGTCTCATCAACGGCGGAGCGAATTCCCGCGCGGGAGATTTCGAGGCGATCGATGATAAATAAATTGATGGGCATTAAATTATTCTTGCGGAGGAACATGGGGATCAACTCGATTCGTCAGCTGCCTGCCCCAGCATTGCGACGACGTCGGGTAAAAATTACATCACATCAGCTTTGGTTTTCATCTCAAAGTCATCTGCAAATCAAAACTTACTTTTTTGCTCTTGCGGAACGCTCGGTGCGTTCGATCAAGAGAAAATTTTCATCCAGGAATTCAGTCAGCTGCCCGCTAACTTTCCAATGAATGTCTTCTGGGTCTTCTTGGATTGCTTTGACAATGCGTTCCAGCGATTGGTTTTCTAAAATTCGGTAAGTAATGTCACCCGCTTCGCTGGTGAAGGTCCAACGTCGGGCGGCCTGCGTGAGGCTGCCGACCAAACCGTTAACGCGAGTACCTTCCCGTTGCTTGCCTTCGAGCGCCAAGTTCACCGTGGCTAGGCCAGCCGGGGCTGCAGCGGAAACGTGAGACCGCGACGGCAAGGCAATTGTGAGTCCGATGGCGAGGCTGATCCCGCACGCCCAACGTGGGCCGGCGGCAAAGCTCATGGGCCGCTTCAACCAAACAATCATCAGAGGCAACAGGATCATAACCGCAAATTCCAATTCGGTGAGTCGCCACTCCATTGGTAATTCGCCATCGCTCCATCCTTGGAGCGTTCCTTAGCTTGGTCAAGCACGCAGCTTGACGCTTCGCTCGTCTCAGTGGACTCGTCTTGCGACGCGTTAGCCTTGGTTCTTGGGGATGGCAATCGCGTGCAAGGCAACCACCGTTCCGGCGGCAATCATTGCCAAGCCTAGCCAACGGGGTGGAGCGACTCGCTTGGTTGGATTGGGATGTACCTCCAACATGAAAGCCGACATCCGATCGTTGCTGGCGACCGGGGTCCCTTGCGTCATTTTGGCGAGCACTCGCGTGGTCGGTTCGTTTAACACGAACGATTCAACCATGCGGAACTGAACTCCCAACAGGACTAACAAAACGCCCAGCAGGAAATAGCGGTTTCGGGTCATTTGCATTTCGGAACCCCCCAACGATGCTCGCCACGGTACGACGGTCACGGCGAACAACAACTGTGCTATCGCCGCGAAAGAAACCATCGGCAATCACCAGGACGATTACTGATCGAGAACTGAAATCGTCCGATTGGATATGAGGCATCGATCTTAACGGCCGCTACAGCTAGCGCGATTCTCCAGTTTGTTTCCGCCCGCGGAAGTGGAGATGGGCGGAGATGAAGGAAGACTGCGGAGATTGGCGGCTAGCAGCACCGCGAAAAAACGTTACAACTCGACTTTGTCGTAGATGTCAGCCAGCGAGATGGTGGCACCGCCGAGGCTCGCCAAATTGATCGATTGATCAATGCCGCTCAGTTCACGCAGCAACCAATAACCTTCAGGGGTCCGCGTGTGTAGTTCGAGTTTTGCCATATCCTGCCACAGTACCAAATACTCTCGCAGCGATTCGATCGTGCGATAATGGCCGAACTTTGTTCCTCGATCAAAGTCTTCGGTGCTGGGGAACAAAACTTCCGCAATCAAAACAGGGTTGCTGATCACTTGGTCTGAATCGCCCTCAAGCGGCGGGCATGCGACGGAAAGATCGGGGTAAGCATGATAACCGGTCGGGCGAACGTGAATCCGCATGTCGCTGCCACGAGCCTCGCAGGGCTGGCCAATTAACAAGTTTCCCACCACCCGAACGAGATTCGCGGCAACGAGACTGTGTTTCCGCGATCCTCCCGCCTGCGAGTAAACGTGCCCATCCCAGTACTCGTGTTTCTCGGGCTGCATAGGCTCCCACTGCGCGTATTCGGCCATGGACATTTTGAAGTCCGATTTCGCGTGACTGAATGCCCTACTCATTGCGTGCTCCCGAGATGATTCCTCTGCGTCGTGATGCCCACCGCGGCATCGACATAAATCATCCAATTATACCACGAAGGCCGTCAACGTAAGCGCGATCAAATTCGATTATTGAGCGGTTAGCCGGTTTGTTTCCGTCCGCGGCGGAGGCGATGCATGTTTTCCGGCTGCGTCAAGTGTCCCCACTGCAAGGCCTGGTCTTGGTTGTACTGTTTCCCCAGTTGCAGAGCGGTTAAGGCTTTGGCCATCTCAAATCCCAAGTAGAAAGCGTGCGACACATCGACGTTTGCCGATTGTTCGCGGGCCAGCAATTCATCGAACAGGGCGAACGGGTCTGGGCCTTGTAGATGCAAGCCGGCGGAAACCAAGTGCAGCGCGCCTTGCTCGGCGAACAACCGATAATTATTGTCGCGAATGGTGGTTGCCAATTGGTTGAAGGTGCCGGGTGGGTGCGGTTTTAAACGTGGATCGCGGAGCATCACCAGGGCGTCATCGAGTCGTTTGGGCGGAGTGCCCCGCTGGGCCGCGTAGTGCACCAAACGACGTGCCCGATCGCACTCGCGGACCGACGTTCTGGCCCAATTGATAACTTGCGTGGTCAGCACGCTGTGCACTCGCAGCTCGGCGCAAATGCCCAACAGCAGCACGTTGATGCCGGCCGAGTCGACATCGGTCAACTCGGTCAAATTACCAATCCCCATCATCATTTCGACTTCGGGGAATTGTTGCCGCAAGCTATGATAGCGGACCAAGCTCTCCGCGCACCCGCAACCGATCGGTTCTAAGATGGGATCGATGCGAAAGGGCACCTTGTCGCGGCTCAGGATCTCGATCGTTCGTAACAGCGAAGGGATGTCTTGAGGCGTATCGGGAATCGCCACAACCTCGGTCTCCCAAGCTTTCGCTAAGGCCGCGTTTGAACTGTTTACCGACAGCACGAGCTCGGCTCCTTGACGGCAACCCGCGGCAACTTCTTGTGGGTCAAAGGAATCAATCGAAACGCGCAGACCCAACGAGACAAGTTCCCCCACCGCTTCGCCTACTTGCTCCCACTGTTGACCGGGTTGGCAACCCAAGTCGATGACATCGGCACCGTCGGCGCGCAACTGCTGGGCGATCGTTACCAGTTCCTCAAGCGACAGTCGCGGCGCATGATTGATCTCGGCGATGATCTCAATTTTGTATTGGGAAAGGTCAATTGGTAAACTTTTTTTTGCTCCTAAAAACTCCGGCAAGTCGCGCAGATCTTTCGGTCCAATTCGCACCTCGGCAGTTGTCGCCGCGCGCAGTGAATCAATCGCTTCACCGATGAAGCCGGGCAAGATAACTTCAGTCGCGGATGCTGGGATTTCAAAATGTCGCAGCAGCCAATGCGGTGTCATTAAAGCCGCAACGGTGATCGGAGCGACGCCGATTGAATAGGAAAAACCTTGAGTTTTTGCCACTTCTTCGACAGTGCAGCGAAGGCTGTGCTCGGCCAAGCGGCCCGTAATAAAATGGAGATGACGGCGGTTCTTTACAGAGTCTGACATCGTCGAGGTGAAGCACTTAAAGCGAGGCGCGGTCATGCGTGGGCGAGCAAAGCGAAGGCTTCATTTTGAACGAACTTGCGCTCGCGAGGAAACCGAGTTAACAAATTTAGAGCAATGATTTCTTGCTGTCGCTCTTGACCAATACGTAATGCAGAATAAAACAGGCAGAACGAGAGACTCGTGTAGGTGTCGCGGAAAAACTGTTCCAGCTTTTCTCGCACCTCGTGGCCGGGGTCTCTCGTTTTTTTTTGCGCCCCCGGGATAAACGAATCCCGCTGGATGATAATTCTTGCCCGGGTGGCGAACGTAATGGATGGATGGCGAACTTGATGGAACCCGTGGATATCGAAATTCTTTGGCAGGATAACCTGGCGCTGGTGGTTAACAAACCGGCTGGGTTGTTAACGCAAGCCCCCGCGGAGATTGCATCCCTGGAGTCTCGGCTGAGGGCGTTGCCCAACCTGGGTACTTACTTGGCTTTCGCTCATCGCATTGATCGTCCGGTTAGCGGAGCTGTTTTGGTTGCCCGCAACGTCCGCGCCGCCAGGCGTTTTGGCGAACAGTTTCAATCACGCAAGATCGGCAAAACGTATCTCGCCATTGTCGCCGGCCAAGTAAAACCATGGACCGGTGAATGGATCGACTGGATGCGGAAAATTCCTGGCCAAGCGCAAGCTGAAATCGTTGCTCCCGATGCGCCCGGCGGCCGCCAAGCAATCCTCAACTATCAAGTCATTCAATCGCTCTGCTTGCCCAATGGACAGCCGGCCAGCTTGCTGGAGATTGAACTGCAAACGGGCCGCATGCATCAAATTCGCCTGCAATGTGCGGTTCGTGGTTTTCCCCTGCTCGGCGATGCACTCTATCAATCACCGCCGCAGCAATCACCGCCGCAGCACCCTTTCGGAACAGAAGCCACTTCGGATCGTGAACGTCTAATTGCCCTCCATGCGAGACGCTTGACCTTTCATCATCCCAAGACGGGTGTCCGAACCACGGTCACTGCGCCGCTGCCGCAGTACTGGTTCTCGAATGTCGAGGAACTATCTTTGAGCGGGGAATCTGAGGCCAGTTAGCCGCTCGTTGCCAGGCTGATAACCTCGTCAAACCAGTGGGTCGGCCGTCTGGCGTAGCTAGCCGACGCGTTATTGGGCATACTGGGCGTTGGCACAGCCAGTTACCGCGGTTTTTTTTGGGCGGTTTAACAACTGTGGCAGACAACGGGTCGTGCGGGAAACTGGAAAGCGAACGAGAAAGCGAAAAATCATGTTACGCGTTGGAGCTGTTTCCTACCTGAACACCCGACCGCTGGTTTGCGGTTTGGCCGAGCGTTTGCGTGACCAACTCGATCCGACCGCGGAGTTGATTTTCGACCTTCCCAGCCGGCTTGCCGATGGACTGGGGGCGGGCGAACTGGATGCTGCTTTGATTCCCGCCATTGAGTATTTTCGCGACCCGTCTTACCAGCTAGTTTCCAACGCCGTGATTGGTTGTCGCGGGCCGGTTTGGAGTGTCCGTTTGCTCAGTCGGTGTCCCGTCGAGCAGATTCGCACGTTGGCATTGGATGAGGGGAGTCGTACCAGCCAAGCGTTGGTGCGGATTTTGTTGTGGAACCAATTCGGTCTCAAACCCGAGCTGCGTCCCTTTCCGATCACCGCCTCGGCTGATCAGATTGACGCCGACGCGTTGTTAATGATTGGCGACCGCGCGATGCATCCTCCCGTGGGGACTTATCAGGAGATTTGGGACCTTGGCGATCGTTGGTGTCGCTGGAGCGAACTGCCCTTTGTGTTTGCCGTGTGGGCTGCCCGGCCTGATGTCGATACGATCGCCTTGGCTCCCGTGCTGGAAGCGGCTCGCGATCAAGGCTTGGAGCAGTTCGAAGCGATTGCTCATCGTGAAGCGGGACCGCTGGGGCTGACGGTCAGCGACTGTCTGACTTACTTTGCAGACAACTTGCACTTTTATTTGGGTGCGGGTGAACGGCGTGGGTTGGAATGGTTCCGCCGCCATGCTACTGAATTAGGATTATTGGGCGGAACCGCCTCGAATGCTGACGAAATTTCTCAGGTGAATTGAAGATGAGCGTGCGACATATTTTAGATAAAGCGATCGACGGCCAGCGGCTAACACCAGACGACGGGTTGCAGCTGCTGCAAAGCCACGACTTGACGGCTATTGGCGGGGCGGCTGACGAAGTTTCCCGCCGCTTGCATCCGGAAAATTATCGCACCTACAACATCGACCGAAACATTAACTACACCAATATCTGCACGGCGGTTTGCGACTTTTGCGCGTTTTATCGCGGTCCTAAGAGTGATGAGGGTTATGTGCTCTCGCGAACCGAACTGCTCGATAAGGTTCGCGAGACGGTCGAACTTGGTGGCAACCAGATTTTACTCCAGGGTGGCTTGCATCCGCATTACAAGCTGGAGTGGTACGAGGAGATGCTCAGCGACATCAAACGCGAGTTTCCTGAATTAAATATCCATGGCTTTAGCCCGCCGGAATACCACCATTTCACCAAGGTCAACAAATTGCCTTTGAAGACCGTGCTCGAACGGTTAAAGGCAGCCGGCTTAGGGAGCATCCCCGGCGGCGGTGCGGAAATTTTGGTCGATCGCGTGCGGGCGGAAATTACCCGCGGTAAAGTGATGACCGATGATTGGCTGAACGTGATGCGGACTTGGCATGACATGGGAGGCATCAGCACCGCCACGATGATGTTTGGGCATGTCGAGACTTTGGCTGAGCGGATCGAACATCTGGAGCGGTTGCGGCAACTGCAAGACGAAACGAAGGGATTTACCGCTTTCATTTGCTGGACGTTCCAGCCCGACAACACGGAGATGTCAGAGCTGCCACACGTCGGCGCTTTTGAATACCTAAAGACCCAAGCTGTCGCTCGACTTTACCTCGACAATTTCCCCAGCATCCAGTCGAGCTGGGTTACGCAAGGGTTAAAGATTGGCCAGTTGGCGATGCTCTATGGGGCCAACGACATGGGCAGTTTGATGATTGAGGAGAACGTCGTTGCCGAAGCGGGTACTGTCCACTTCTTGACGCTCGATCAAATCCGCGCAGCGATCGAAGAGTTAGGGTTTGAGCCTCGGCAGCGGGATGTCTTTTATCAGTTGGTTCCCCCCGAGCAAGAGATGAAGGCAGTCCAGGCCAATCGCCAACGTCCACCTCAGCAGCTGGTGGAAATCGGCGCTAATTGACAGTTCTCGCGAGCGTGTGGTCTAAGTCACCAGCAACGCTTTGGCGATCGCGCCAGAGTGCATGGTCTCGAACGCTTCATGCCAGTCTTCCAGCGGCCACTGGCCGCCCACGATTTGTTGCACGTTGAGACGCCCCGCGGCGAGCAGGCCGAGCACCCGTTCCCACATTTGCCAGTTGTGGCTGAAGGAACCCTGTAGCGTGATGTTCTTTTGCACGAGGGGATCAAGGGAAAAGCCGACGGGATCACGTCCCCAGCCGACTTTGCTGATCCAACCACCGGGACGGACCGCGTCGAGAGCCAGCTTGAGCGTTGCCGAGACACCCGCCGCGTCGACCACGCCGTCGACTCCTAGGTCGTCTCGGGCGAGGGCCCATTCCAGGATATCGCCAGTAATGGTTTCACATCCGAACTGTTTGGCGATTTGCAACCGCTCCGCATCGCTGGGTAGGCCAGCCACCGCGACTTCGGCTCCCCGCAGGTAGGCAATCGCTCCGCACAGCAAACCAATCGGTCCCGGGCCGATCACTAACACGCGATCGCCGGGCAAGATGTCGACTTGAGCGGCGGTCGCCGAGTAGGCCACGCAGCACGGTTCGGTCAGCGCCGCTAACTCCAACGGCAATTCATCGGGTACGCGATGCAGACAGCGGGCCGGGACGCGAACAAATTTGGTCATTGCTCCGTGCACACCGTACCCGAATCCTTTGCGGCTCGGATCGAGGTTGTAACGACCGATTCGCGAAAGAGGGCTTTGCGGGTCAATCACAGCAGCCGTTTCGCTGCAGACGCGATCCCCGGGTTGCCAGCCATTCACGCGTGAGCCGACTTCGACCAGTCTGCCGGCGAACTCATGCCCCAGCACGACCGGATAATTTACCGGCCAAGAATGCTGGCCTTGCCACTGGTGCAAATCGCTGCCGCACACTCCCACGGCGGCGACTTCCAGCAAGCAATCTTCGTCACCGATTTCGGGAACGGCCAACTCCTCCAGACGCACGCTGTGGGGAGTGGAACTGTAATTGACAACCGCAGTCTGTTGCATCGAAGTCGCCTAGTTGGAGTTACCGTGAACCGCGTCACAAATCTTTTTCAAAATAGCGGGGAGATCACCAGCGGCTTGTGCAAAGCGATCGCTATCGATCGCCAGCGGCGCGCCGATCACGACTAGCGGGGCGCCGTACTGGGGTGTGGCAATCGCTTGTTCGATCGACAGCCCACCGACCGCCTGGACCGGAATGTTTACCGCCTCGACCACCTCTCGCAGTTGATCCAGAGGCGTGGGAGCACGTTCACCGCGCGCGGCGATCCCCCGTCGTTCGTCGTAACCAATGTGGTGCACAATGAAATCGCAGCCCAGTTGCTCGAGTTCCCGAGCGGCAGCCACCATGTCGGGGCAACCTAAGTTGTCCCCCATCACCTTGGCACCAAAATCTTTACCAGCCTGCACCACGCAGCGAATCGTCTCCGGATGGGCGCGGGCCATCACGACCACGTGCGAAGCGCCCGCTTTGGCCATCATCTCGGCCTCCAAATAGCCACCATCCATCGTCTTCAGATCGGCCACGATGGGCACCTCCGGAAACCGCTCACGCAATCCTGATACGGCTCGCAAGCCCTCGGCTAAGATCAGCGGCGTGCCCGCTTCGAGCCAATCAACACCGGCGGCAATGGCCAGCTCGGCCGTTTCAATGGCCTCAGCCAAATTGGTGAGATCCAACGAGATTTGCACGATCGGCCGCATGGCAATCTTTCCGTGAGCAGGAGGGGGGGAATCAAGCGAATCGCTCGTGGAGAATTCGCCAGCCCCTCAAGATAGACCGCGACAGGCACAAAAAAAAGCGGACTCGCCGTCGCGAGCCCGCTTTGCAGATTTCCACTTGCTAGCCTACCAAGGCCCGCGAACGTAATAGATTCCAAACTGATCCGTGTGACTCGGCCAATGCGGTGTGGGGCGGAATCCGCCCAACCCACCATACCCGGAGCCTGGCGCTTCCATTCCAAACTGATGATGGATCGGATACATCAGATTTTGGCTGACGCCCCAGGAAAACTGGGTTCGCATGTGAGCGGTCGGCGGCACAACCAACGCAACCGGCGCGCGGTATTGCTGGTTGTAATAATTACCGTGCCACGAGTACGTGGATGCGGCTTGTTGGGCCCATCGATTGGTGGCGCCCCACGGATCGCCAGCTTGAGCCTCCGACGCGGCAGAGCAGGCGCAAGCGACGGTTGCTGCGGCGATCAAAAAAGTTTGCTTGATCATCAAAAAACACTCCCGGAGTGACTGTGTACCAAAGCTGCATCAGCGGGGAATGCGAAGCCAGTTCCAGTAAACGTTTTCGACCGTGGTCCGCACCGGTGGTGCGTAATAGGTCGCGCGTGTGCGGTTAAGCCCGCGTCCGCCGTCGTAATGGTTGTGGTAGCGGTCCTTGTGCCAATACAAGTAATGCTCGGGCTGCAGCGGCTGGTAGGTCATGAACGTGTGCCCCACATTGGGTGGCACCGGTACCGGGGAAAGGTACATTTGTGCGTTGACCGCGTTGCTGTAACCCTGCGTATAATAATTATGGAACAGATGTGGGTGCCCGTAGGTCCTGCCACCCCCAATCATTCCCGCTTCTCCGGTGGAGCCGCAGTTACCATTGGCACAATCGCCCCCAACGGCCTCGTCGGAGACAACTTGGCTGCTGACAATAAATTCCTGAGCCGCAATCTGGTCGGCCGTTGTCGCAAGCGCCAAAACGGCTGCCGCGACGGCTGTAATGCGAAGCGAAAGACGCATGACGCTCGTCCCTCCGTGGTCGAATGTCCGAAATTGAGATAAAAGCACTGCTGTGCAACCCTAGATTTCGGTCATCGCCAGTTCGCCCCGCCAGCCATTCTTGTCCGCATCCCCAAGTCGGTGTTTAATTCCCAGGCTTACCTCAATTGTCGTCTGGGTCAGATTGAGAAAAGTCGATACAATCCGCAGCAATGGAAGTTGACCCGCTGGGGGCCCGAGCCCTGAACACGAGATAGAAACGCCCGAAGGAGAAGATGGCGACTGCAACCTCAAACGGTAAGAACCGCCGCTCGACCGCCGAAGCAATGGCCAAAGGTCAGCGAGATATTTCGGTCAGTGAATTTTTTGCCAAGAACAAGCACCTGCTTGGCTTTGATAACCCGCGGAAAGCCCTGTTAACGACCGTTAAGGAAGCCGTCGACAATTCGCTCGACGCTTGCGAAGAGGCGGGAATTATACCGGTGATCTGGGTTCAAATCGACGTCACCCACTCGGGGCGATTTCGTATTTCCGTACAAGATAACGGTCCCGGGATCGTTAAGAAACAAATCCCCCTGATCTTCGGGAAACTGCTCTACGGCTCGAAATTCCATCGTTTGCGGATGAGTCGTGGACAGCAGGGAATCGGCATCAGTGCGGCTGGCATGAACGGCATGTTGACCAGCGGCCAGCCCGTGCGGATTGTCAGCAAAGTGTCGGTGCGCAAACCCGCGCACTATTTCGAATTGCAAATAGATACCAAGAAGAACGCGCCGCAGATCATCAATGGCCGGGGCGAGGGGGTCGATATTCCGCCCGGCGAAAAGGGTGTCAAATATATCGCCGACCACGGAATTGCCTGGGAAACCGAGATCGTCCACGAAGATGGCACGGTGGCACCAGTCACCCACGGTACTCGCGTGGCGATCGAGCTGGCCGCGACCTATAAACGGGGCCGGGGCAGCGTCGACGAGTATCTAGCGCAAACGGCAATTGCCAATCCGCACGTCACCATCCACTACCGTGACCCCGACGGAAATAGCACGTCGTACTGGATGAGTGCCGCCGAGTTACCGGCGGAGGCGAAAGAGATCAAGCCGCACCCCTACGGCATTGAACTGGGCCACTTGATCGCTTTGCTGAGCGAAGATCGTAAGAACTCGATTGCCCAGTTCTTGCGTCAATCGTTCTCCTGCGTCACGCCCGCCGTGGCGGCCCGCGTCTGTGCCAACGCCAAGATCAGCACGCGGGTGACGACGGCCAAGATTGGTCGCGAGCAGGCCGACCAGCTGTTCAAAGCGATGCAGGAAACGAAAATTCGCCCCCCTTCGACCGATTGCGTCGTGCCGATTGGCCGCGAATTGCTGCTCAAGGGGCTGAAATCAGTGGTGCCTGGCGAGTTTCACGATACCGTAACTCGACCTCCGGCCGTCTACCGCGGTTGTCCCTTCCAGGTCGAAGTCGGCATCGCCTACGGAGGTGCTCCGCAAACTCAAAAAGTCGCTTTTGACGAACTGGAAGAGCTGGTCGGGCAGAGCGACGCTCGCACCTTGCGACAGTTTCTGATCAATACCTTCTCGGGGCTCGGCTCCGATACCGCTGACAAGATTCTCAAGGAGACCGCGCTGCCTACGCGGAAAAGCCCCGCCAATCTCAAGTCCAGCGAACTGAAGAAACTGCACGCTGCTTTGCATGAGATCAACATCAGTGAGGGCCAGTCGTGTCAAGTGCTGCGGTTTGCCAATCGCGTGCCGCTGCAATTCCAAGGCGGCGCTTGTGCGATCACCCAGTCGGTAATCCAAACCAATTGGCGGTCTTATGGCATGACGCAATCACGCGGCAATTTGCCCAACGGACCGATTACGATTATCGCCCACATCGCCAGCGTTTGGGTTCCTTTCACCAGCGAATCAAAAGAAGCGGTGGCCAACTATCCGGAAATCGAAAAAGAACTCCGCTTGGCCCTGCAGACGGTTGGCAGATCGCTGGCTTCGTTCATGCGGAAGCGAAATACGATTCGCCAACAAGCTGAACGGAGAAGCGTCTTTCTTCGTTACCTGGGTGAAGTTGCCACGGCGGTCAGTTCGATCAACGGCGCGGATCGCGACACCGTTTATCAGCAACTCTTAGAAGTCGCCAAGGAAAAAACTTCCGATGCCGATGTGCGGCTCGATGAATATGGCAAGGTCATCCTCGATGAGGTGGAAGCCGACGAGTTCAGCGACGATTTAGCGACCCAGATTGAATAACCGGTTACCATTATGGCTAAGAAAAAAACAAATCCCCGTATTCGCAAGCAAGTCAAAGCTGAAGTTCCAGTCGTGCTCACGCAACGCGACCTGGATACCCAACAGCGGCTCCGCGAATTGGCTGACGAAGTCGTCAAACGGGCCACGAAGAAACAAGATCCTCATCTCAACATTCCTTCGCGGACGTTGTCCAACGCCAAGTACAATCGTACCAAGCGTTACATCGAAATGGGGAAAAAGACCAACCGTCGAGAATTGTTTAATTTGCACCAAGCCAAATCGTATATGCAGACCATGTTGGTCGGCAGCGGTTGCACGCAATTGATCAATCAAGGCAAGACGACCAGCATTCGGGGGTTGTACTATCTGTTGAAACACACCATCGACAAAACCAAAGAGGAAACGTTCAGCGACCAAAGTGAATCGGATACGGTGATTGAGGATCTCGAAGTGCTGGCTGGTGCGCTGCGAGAAGAACTGCACCTCTACGCGCAAACAAAGGGTTCGATGGTTGGCCCGATCACGCTCAACGACTCGGGGGATGTGATCGATTGCAGTCGCATGGGCTCTGGTGGATATTCTATTCCCTCGATTGTTGAACCCGAACGGATTGAGTTTATCAAGTGCGACGCGGACTTTATCTTGCATGTCGAAAAAGACACGGTTTGGCAACGTTTTAACGAAGATAAATTCTGGCGAGATTATAATTGCATTTTGACGCATGGTGGTGGGCAACCACCACGCGGCGTGCGGCGACTGTTACATCGTTTGCACTCCGAGCTGGAACTTCCCGTTTATTGTTTGCTTGATAATGACCCCTGGGGATATTACATCTACAGCGTGATCAAGCAGGGAAGTATTAATCTGGCTTTTGAAAGCCAGCGGATGGCGATCCCCGAGGCACGCTTTTTGGGGATTCGCAGCATCGATTTGGAACGTTGCGATCTCGACCACAACGTGACGATCAAGCTCAGCGAGAATGATCGTAAACGCGCAAAGCAAATTGCCAAGTACCCTTGGTTCGAGCACAAAAAGTCATGGCAAAAAGAAATTCAAAAGATGCTCGACAACGGTTTTAAGCTGGAAGTCGAATCGCTGATTTCCAAAGACATCAGCTATGTCACCGAAGTCTATGTGCCCGATCGTTTGGAAAGACAAGACTGGCTCGATTAGCTCATTCCCTCATTCCCAGGCTCCTGCCTGGGAATGAGCTGCTCCTCAGGCTCCCGCCTGCTGCGCTGCGGACCGAGTCTGCTAAGATGGGGACACCGGAGGCGGGAGCCTCTGCGCAGTGCGTTACCAGGCAGGAGCCTGGGAACGAGCTGGGACACCGGAGGCGGGAGCCTCTGCGCAGTGCGTTACCAGGCAGGAGCCTGGGAACGAGCTGGGACACCGGAGGCGGGAGCCTCTGTGCAGTGCGTTACCAGGCAGGAGCCTGGGAACGAGCTGGGACACCAGAGGCGGGAGCCTCTGTGCAGTGCGTTCCCAGGCAGGAGCCTGGGAACGAGCTGGGACACCAGAGGCGGGAAACTCCACGGCAGTGCGTTACCAGTCGCGGCGCTGGGAACGGGTTTTTGCAACTCCTGATTAAGGCGGAACGAAATGTCTCGTTCGCGATATCGCTTTGGTGATGAACACTACCCGCACTTTATGACAGACACCATCGTGGCTTGGTTGCCAGTGCTTTCACACCCCGAGCTTACCCAAATTGTTTTTGATAGTTGGCGGTTTCTGCAAAGGGAACGCAAAATAGACATACTAGCGTTCGTTGTAATGGAAAATCATCTTCATTGGATTGCTGTTGGTCCTCAACTGCCCAAGAGAGTTGGTGAGTTTAAGTCATTCACTGCAAGTTCAATCGTTCGCAAAATGAAGGAATTAGGCTTCAAAACCCTCTTACAAGAATTGAGCTATTATAAACTCCGTCACAAAGTCGATCAAAACTATCAAGTCTGGCAGGAAGGTAGTCATCCGAAAATCATCGAGTCGGATAAAGTAATGTGGCAAAAGCTGGAGTATATTCATAATAATCCTCTGCGACGCGGCTATATCGAGGATCCGATTCATTGGCGATACAGTAGCGCGAGGAACTACGCTCAATTACCGGGAATAATTGACGTGTGTACTGATTGGATGTAGCTCATTCCCTTGTTCCCAGGCTCCCGCCTGGGACTGAGCTGGGACACCGGAGGTGGGAGCCTCTGTGCAGTGCGTTACCAGGCAGGAGCCTGGGAACGAGCTGGGGATATCAGGCAGGAGCCTGGGAACGAGTAAACACCGCAGGCGAGAGCCTGGAGACGAGCAAACGCAGGCACTTAGGAGACGCAACTATGGTCAAACCGATAAAGCCAGGGCCTGGACAAGAATCGGTGTGGGACTATCCGCGACCACCTCGACTCGAAGCTTGGCCGGAAACCGTGCGCGTGGAGTTTGGTGGCGAGGTGATTGCCAGCTCGGATCATAGTCTGCGCATGCTGGAAACGAGCCATCCGCCAGTCTTTTACATCCCGCCGAAAGACGTCAAGCTCGGCTTCTTAGTCCCCTCCGGCAATGGCTCGACGTTTTGTGAATGGAAAGGGATGGCCAAATATTATGATATCGTCGTCAATGATCGCGTCGCGGCCGCTGCTGCTTGGGCCTACCCGCAACCGGTCGCCAAGTATGCCGCGCTGCGTGGATACTTGGCGTTCTACTCGAATCGCGTCGATGCTTGCTTTGTTGGTGAGGAAAAAGTTCAACCTCAAGCAGGTGACTTTTATGGCGGTTGGATAACATCCATGATTGTGGGACCTTTCAAGGGTGCTCCCGGGACACGCGGTTGGTAAGCAACAGATCTGGTGCTGGAGAACTTACTATGTTCCAATTTTCCGCGGTCTCGAAACAGTATGGATCGCAGTGGGCGGTTGATGGTGTTGATCTAACATTTCGTCCCGCCCAGACAACCGTTTTGTTAGGGACAAGTGGTTGCGGGAAATCGACATTGTTGCGGCTGGCCCTAGGGTTGGTCACGCCAACGCACGGGGATGTGCTCTGGCAAGGCGAAAAAGTTAGCCAAAATCAATGGCTTTCGCTGCGCCGCAAAGTAGGTTACGTCATTCAACGTGGTGGCTTGTTTCCCCACATCACCGCCTACGAAAACGTCGTGCTGGTCGCTAAGTATTTGCACTGGTCGCGAGCCAAGATAGCGCAACGTGTGACCGAACTGGCTGAGTGGATGCAATTGCCCCACGATCTGCTGAATCGTCCGCCCGCCGGCATGTCGGGTGGCCAACAGCAACGCGTTGCCCTCATGCGGGCCCTCATGTTGGATCCCGAGGTATTGCTGCTCGATGAACCGCTGGGTGCTCTCGACCCGATTGTCCGCGCGGACATGCAGACCGAACTGCGGGAGACCTTTCGCAAATTGAGCAAAACGGTGGTGCTAGTCACACACGACTTGCGAGAAGCCCAGTATTTTGCTGATCGGGTTGTGCTCATGCGGGGCGGACGTGTTGTTCAAGAGGGAGCTTACCGCGAATTAGTCGAACAACCGGCGGACCCTTTTGTGACAAAGTTCATCGAAGCCCAAGCCTTTGAGGTGGCAGGTTGATCCGACTCGCCTTGGCCGCCATGCTGATTCTGGTCGTGGCTTGGTTTCCCCTTGGCCGGTCGACGGTAGATATCCAGATTGGCTCGAAGAAGTTTACCGAATCGGTCGTGCTGGGAGAGATCCTGCAGCAGTTGGCGAGAGCCACCGATTTGCGTGCCGATCACTATCGCGAGTTGGGAGGCACCCGCTTGGTATTCGACGCGTTGCTACAGGGGGATATCGATCTCTATCCCGAGTACACCGGTACGATTGTGGAGGAGTTGTACGCGGGTAGGGAGCTGAGCTGGGAGGAGATTCGTGCTGATTTATCCAGGCAGGGCATCGGAGTGACGGAGCCACTTGGTTTTAACAACACGTATGCCATCGGGATGCTTCGCGCTCGTGCCGAGGCGTTAGGCATCACGCAGGTTTCGCAACTCCGCAAACATCCTGACTTGATCGGCGGCATGAGCAATGAGTTTATCGAGCGGGCGGACGGCTGGCCGGGGCTGCGCGATCATTATTCACTGCCGCAACGCAGCATCTTAGGAATGGATCAAGATTTGGCTTACCGCCAGCTGCAATCGGGCGCCATCGACTTTATGGATGCTTACAGTACCGATGCAAAGTTAGTCGAATACGATATTGTTACCCTGGAGGACGACGCTGATTTCTTCCCCCGCTACGACGCGGTCACTTTGTATCGTCAGGAAATGCTCGCAGCTTTCCCCGACTATCAAGATCGATTGTTACAACTGGAAGGCAAACTCTCCGCGGAGCAAATTACGCAGATGAATGCGGCGGCTGAATCGCCGCAGGCCAACGAGTCCGATGTTGCCGCCGCTTTTCTGCAAAGCGAATTTGGGTTGCGCGTGGAAGTGCAGCAGACGAGTCGGGGGAAGCGGATTTGGCAACGCACTGGCGAACATTTGAACCTCGTCCGTCAATCATTACTGCCGGCAATTCTGCTGGCCATTCCCCTGGGAGTGCTCGCTTGTAAATTGCCCACGCTGGGCCAAGTGATATTAGCCGTTGTCGCGATCGTGCAAACTGTGCCAGCCTTGGCCTTGTTGGTGATGTTGTTGCCGATCACGGCTGCACTCGGATGGAGCGGTGTGGGGGTTGGCTCAGCTACGGCCGTGACTGCTTTGTTGCTCTACAGTTTGTTGCCGATCGTTCGCGCCACGCACGCTGCTTTGGGAGCGATTGAGCCACATTATCTGGAAACGGCGCAAGCCTTGGGGTTACCCGCCCGGGTCAGGCTGTTGCAAGTCGAACTTCCTTTGGCGCTGCCGGGGATTTTGGCTGGAATCAAAACGGCCGCGGTGCTGAACGTGGGCTTTGCAACGCTCGGCGCGCTGATCGGTGCTGGGGGGTATGGCCAGCCGATTCTGAGCGGCATCCGGCTGAATGATACCTCACTGATTTTGGAAGGCGCCGTGCCGGCAGCCGCATTGGCAATCGCGGTGCAGGCGCTCTTCGCTACGTTGGCTTGGCGCACTTCAGCACGTCACCCTCTGGTGAACCAATAGACGTAAACAGAGCCACTTGAAAAAGCACGCGGTAGTTTATCTCGCGACCTTTTGTCGTTCCTTTCGGTTAACTATGATGGGGCGGGCAGAAGCTTGAGGAAGCCTATTTTCATCAGAGCCGTGCGAATTTTCCCGAGTGATTCATGCATCGTCTTTCGCGTCTGGGACATCGTTGGGGGAGTATCCTCATTTCCCTGCCATTATTGATTGTGTTGCTGTCAGGATTGGTGCTGCAGTTAAAGAAACAGGTGGCCTGGGTCCAGCCGCCGACCATGCGCGGCACTCCAGATGGCCAGATGTTGGGCTGGGACGTGTTGCTGGAGGCCGCTCGTGGCGTGCCGGAAGCCGAAGTCTCCAGCTGGGATGATGTCGATAGGATTGACGTTCGCGTTGGACGAGCGGTTGCCAAAATTCGCGCGGTGAACTCCTGGGAGGTCCAGGTAGACCTGACCAATGGCGAGGTCTTGCACAGTGCTTATCGCCGCAGTGATTTGATTGAGGCGATCCATGATGGTTCTTGGTTCGGAGGGGATGTTGCCAAGCTGGGGATCTTCCTGCCCTCGGCGATTGTTTTACTTGGTCTGTGGTTCACGGGTGTCTATTTATTCGTGATGCCCATCATGAAAAAACGCAGCAACCGCCGCGCGCGGGCCGATCGTATACGCGAGAAACCCGTCGCCTCGATATAAGTCTTTCAGTGATATCAGCCGTTGATCGCTAGCTCACGGTTCCGAGGAACCGGAGGCGAACGCGCTGCGGCTGGTTTCGTTTTGTTTGATGACTTTTGCAGCGGTGCTTAAAAATATCTCCCCCGCGTTATCGAGCCAGCGAGGATTGATATACTGCGTGAAGTAGCTGAAAGTTTAATCAAACACCCCCATCACGGTACTCGGCCATTCGGCCGCACATGGAGTTTGTTTCTATGAAGTCTTCGCTAGCAATGCTTCTTATTTTCGGTGTCGTTACCGGTTCGTTGAGTATTCCGCGGCTTGCTCGTGGCGACGAGGGCATGTGGTTGTTCAATGATTTACCGCGAAAAATCCTCAAGCAACGCCACGATTTCACGGTCGATGAAGACTGGGCGGAGCATATCATGCTGTCCAGCGTGCGATTTAACTCTGGCGGTTCGGGCTCGTTCGTTTCCAGCAACGGCTTGGTGCTGACCAACCATCACGTCGCTTCCGATACTTTGTTTAAGCTCAGCACCCCCGAACGCAATATCATGGAAGCAGGCTTTTTGGCCCGCGAACTGGGAGAGGAATTACGCGCTCCCGATTTGGAGTTAAACCAATTGGTGGCGATTGAGGATGTCACCGAGCGAGTTTCCGAGGCTGTTAAAGGGGATATGAGTATCGAGGACGCGGCCAAGGCTCGGCGGGGACGCATCGCCGAGATTGAAAAGGAAGCTCTCGACAAGACCGGTTTGCGAAGCGATGTGGTGACGCTCTACGGCGGGGCTAAATATCACTTGTATCAATACAAGAAATACACCGACGTGCGGTTGGTCTGGGCACCCGAGACGAAAGCCGCTTTCTTTGGCGGTGATGCGGATAACTTCGAGTACCCACGTTACAATCTCGACGCCACGTTGGTGCGAGTTTACGAAGATGGCAAACCAGCGAAGATCGATCACTTTCTGCAGTGGAGCGACACGCCGGCCGTGGCGGGTGACTTAGTCTTTGTCTCCGGAAACCCGGGTAGAACTCAGCGTATTTTCACCGTCGCAGCACTCAAATATCTGCGCGATGATCGCTTGCCATACGTGCTGGATTTACTGCGCCGTAAAGAAATTTTAATGCAGCAATTTGGCTTGGAAGGCGCCGAGGAAAGTCGTCGGGCGCGGGATGAACTGTTTGGTATCCAAAATTCACGTAAAGCTTACACGGGGATGCTGGCAGGGCTGCAAGACCCGAAAACGATTGCCGAAAAGATGCGTCGCGAGCAAACCATTCTAAAGGCGCTCGCGGACAAACCCGAGCTAAGAACGTTGGCTTCAGCGTGGGAACAAGTTGCCGAATTGCAAGCCGAGCAACGCAAATCGTTGGGTGAGGTCACCTCGCTCCGCTCGCGGCTTTATGAAATCGCAGAAACGCTCAATTTGATGGCTGCCGAAGATGCCAAACCAAACTCCGAGAGGTTGCGTGAGTTTGGCGAAGCGGGGCGAGAATCGTTGTTGCGCGATCTGCTCAGCGAAGCCCCAATCTACGCCGATTTAGAACGAGTAAAATTGGCCGATGAACTGGCCCGCTTGGTCGAATCTCGCGGTGGAGATGACGAACTGGTCAACCAAATTTTAGCCGGTAAAGGGCCTGCCGATCGGGCTACCGAGTTGATCGGCGGAACCCAACTGGCCGACGTCGCCATGCGGAAAAAATTGGTTCAGGGCGGAGTCGACGCGATTAAGACCGCAGAGGATCCTCTGATCGCCATCGCCCAATTGATGGAGCCAATTTACCGTGAGGCGCGTCAGCATAACGAAGAGGTCAGCGAGCAACTTCGCCAAGCTTACGCCCGCATCACCGAAGCCACCGTCGCCGTCGAGGGGACCGACACCTACCCCGATGCCACCTTTACGCTGCGTTTGGCGTTCGGTGTCGTTAAAGGGTACGTTGAGGATGGCGAAAAAATTGAACCGACGACTGATTTCGCCGGGGCTTACCAACACGCCAGCGAACACGGCAACGTCGACGATTATGAGTTGCCTGAGTCCTGGATGGAAGCCAGGTCCGAAGTGGCGCTCTCCACCGATCTAAACTTCGTTTGCACCGCCGACATTATTGGCGGCAACAGCGGTAGCCCGGTGGTCGATCGCGAGGGGCGTTTGGTCGGTCTGATCTTTGACGGGAACATTCAAAGTTTGACCGCCGATTATCTGTATACCGACACGCAAGGGCGCGCGGTATCAGTTGCCGGCGTCGGGATTTACGAAGCGCTCAAGTCGATCTATAAGGCGCCCGAATTGGCCGACCAGTTGGGGAAATAAAGACCTGAGCGGCCTCGTTTGCCGACGCGCTGATTGGTCACTTGCACCCGTCTCCCGCGAGCGATCGCCGGGGACGGGTTTTAAGCACGCATGTAGAAATAGTAGCCCAGGTCGAGCTAGATTTGTTGACCGTCCCAGCGGGTGAAGGCTTCCAAGGCAAAGAACTCGGGCAAGCCCAGTTGGTTGTAACCATCCGCGGTGCCCGTGTTTCGATCTTCAGCCCGTTCCCAAAATTCTCGCGGGTCGCTGCCGGGAAAGAGAGCCTCGTCTTTTTGGCTTTCGTGCATGAAGATCGCTTTCCGTTTGAGCTCGATATCGCTTGGGGAAAGCGGCACGGCAATTTCGATTTCATCCAAAGCGTATTCCTGCCAAGCACCGCGGTAGAGCAGCACATCCGGGACAGGCAGCCCTTCGTTTTGGAGTTCGGCGATGGCCCGAAAGACCGCATCGGCACAAACGCGGTGCGTGCCGTGCGGGTCAGCCAAATCGCCAGCCACGAAAGCGATGTCGGGCTTAACCTCGAGCAATAAGTCGCGAATGATGCGGACGTCATCTTCACCGACGGGACGCTTGGCGATGGTGCCGGTGCGGTAGAAGGGAAGGTCCAAGAAGTGTAAGTCTTTTTCGTCACAGCCCACTTTGACCGCCGCCGCACGAGCTTCGCTCCAGCGGATCAGCCCTTTGATTTTTTGCAACGCTTCGACATCGGGCTGACCAGGCTGTTTGTGCTTCAGCCCTTCGTGGACTTGTCGTTGGATGTCGGCACTGCCGGCCACATCGATGCCAAACAGTCGATGAAATTCAGTGACTAAGTCAACCACTCGTTCCGCATCATGATCAAAGACAGCAATGTTACCGCTGGTCATGTAGGCAACGTGGGTGCGGTGTCCATCTTCGATCAAGCGAATCAGGGTGCCGCCCATGCTGATCACGTCGTCATCGGGATGCGGGCTGAAGCAGAGGCAAGTCTTGGGTTCGGTGCCAGCCGGATGATATTCAATCGTGGCCATCATCCATTTGAAAACGCGTTGAGCCAACTCCTGCGCGGGCCCATGGTGACGAAGTAATTGATGCAGATCATGCTCGCGAAAGTCGTCATCGCTGAGCTTCAGTAATGCTTTGCCGGTTTGCCGACAAAGCCAGAGCACGGCGCGTTTGATATTTTGTTCGTTCCACTCCATTTGCCCCAGCGCCCACGGCATCGCCACGCCGGTCAATTGGCGAGCTGCTGGCACATCCAAAAAGACCTCGGTATGAGGGTGCTCTTGCAAGAAGCTGGCCGGCACACGATCGGTGGCCGGTCCCTCAAAGGCTTGGCGGACCAACGGAGCTTTGTGCTCCCCCAGGGCGAGCACGGCCAGGCGACCGGCTGATAGAATAGTTTCCATGCCCATCGTGACCGCTTGCAGGGGCACGTGCTCTTCGCCGAAAAAGTCGCTGGCGGCAGCCTGCCGGGTAACGGGATCGAGCGTGCAGAGCCGCGTGCGACTGCTGCGGATGCTGAACGGTTCGTTATACCCAACGTGACCATTGCGACCGATCCCGCAGACCACAATGTCGAGGCCACCAACCGCTTCGATTTCGCGTTCATACTCGCGACATGCCGCCTGAATTTGGCTCAATGATCCATGGACGTTCGGCACCCGCACCGCGTCGAGCGGGATGTTTACGTGATCGGTCAACTGGCTGGCGATCCACCGCCGGTGACTCTGCGGACCGTCTTCCGGGAGACCAATGTATTCGCCCATGAGGAAGATCAGGACTTGGGAAAAGTCGAGCCCTTCCTCACGATGCAAACGCACTAATTCGCGGTAGGTGTCGGCCGGCGTGGAACCGGTCGCCAGTCCCAACACGGTCCTTTGTCCCAAGGCGGTGTTCTGAGCGATGGTTTCGGCAATGATGCGAGCCACGTGCGCCGCTAACTGAGAAGCACGTTGAAACACAAAAGCATCCACGGAGGTGCCGTGGACTGGTTGAGCGATGGGGGCCGTAGGCATAGCTGGAAAAGTGGGAGGGGAGTGGGGGAAAACTCGAAAACGGCAACGCACGAGCCCCCAAGTTAAAGCAGAGAGGCCGCCGCGAACAGGAGGACTAAAGCAAGTGTTTTGCCTTCACGCGAAGGTATTCGTTCACCAAAGGGGCGGTCATTTCGTCAGGGAACACGTCCAGCACCAAGCTACCGCGATGGCGAAGGTCGCGAATCACTTGATCTCGCCAACAGAGAATTTCCGCAGCCACCGCGGCTCGGTACATTTGATCGGAGGAGCCCCCAGGGTGATCGGCGGCGGCGAACATTTGCCGGTCTCGCAGTAGCACGCCGAGTGGCAAATGACGACCGACGATGTTCCCCAAATAGTCGACGACCTGCCCCGCGTTGACTTCGTCAATCAAGTTAGTCATGAAGACGACCAGCGTGCGACGCTTACAATGATTTGAGAGGTGCAAGAACGCTTGGTCATAACGACTTTCGACCAGCCGCGGATATTGATTAAATCCAGCTTGCAGCAAACGATTCAATTGGTTGCGACCACCGCGTGGTGGGATGTAGGCGTGGACGGCATCCGAAAAGCAAAGCATGCCCACCGAATCGCCCTTTGATAATGCCACGTAGCCCATCATTAAGGCCGCGTTGAGCGAATGGTCCAACAAGGAGAGCCCTTCGCGCTGGTTGGTCATCATGCGACCGCAGTCGAGCAGGAAAATCACCCGTTGGCTCTGGTCCGATTGGAACTGACGAACCGTTAATTTGTTGCGCCGCGCCGTGGTTCTCCAGTCGATGTGCCGATAATTATCGTCAGGCGTATAGTCGCGGAGTCGCTCAAAATCACTGTCTTGACCGATCTGACGTGTTCTGCGAACGCCGATCAAACTGAGCCGATCGGTGCGGGCCAGCAACGCGTATTCGGAAAGTTGCTGCATGTCGGGATAAACATTGACTTGGTTCTCCAGCGGCAACACGAAATGCCGTCTCCACAACCGCAACGCGCTGAGCGATTCCACGTACACGTGCTTCAAGAAAAAGGCACCCCGCACCATACCGGTTACGCTGCGGGCAAAAGTGACCTTAGCCAGCGGCGGTAAATACAACCTATGTTCGCCGGGAGTCGCCACGAATGATTCTGGCAAGTCATCGACAACGCGACCGCGAAAGGTGCGGCCCGTTCGATTGAGCAGGGTCAGTTCGCTGCGGTTGGCGACGTTGATCGATGTGGTCCGCGGAATGTTACGTTCTACCCTGAGGCCTTCCCCCACTTGGCGATGACGCGGTAAAGAGAGAAAGTCGGCAACCGCAATCACGACTAACAGCCCGTCGACGAGCAACAACGGCGCGAGCAGGCCGCTCCAGCGGACCACCAAAAATCCCATCGCAATCGGGATCACGCTCAACCAAACCAATGATAGGGATGGAAAAGTCCGCGTTCGCCAAGCCGCCAATAACAACGGTAGAGCGAGTGTTACCAACAGCAACCAAGGTGCCGCTAGCAGCCAAAAAGTTGGTTCAGAATCACCCATGATCACGACGGCTAATTGCGAGGAACTTCGACAGAGCGAATCAGAGTTAGCAGTTCCTCATCAACGTTCTTGCCTTCCACTTCCGCTTCCGCAGTCAATTGCACGCGGTGACGCAACACGGGCAGAATAATTTCAACAACGTCATCGGGAACCGCAAAGTCGCGTCCGCGAAACGCGGCCAATGTGCGGGAAGCTTGCATCAAGGCAATCCCGGCTCGCGGGGACGCACCGATATAAAAAGCGGGCCAGGTTCGCGTTAGCCGAACCAGTTGGTTGATGTAATCCAACAGGCTCTCTTCAATCCGCACGGTGCCGCAAGTCTCCACCGCGCGGTTGATGACTTCGGGGTTGGCGATCACCTCGATTTCTTGTTCCAAACGATGGTTTAAATCAAGCTGCATGGAATGCATGCGGAGAATATCGGCTTCCTCCTGAACGGTGGGGTAATCAACTCGCAGTTTAAACATAAAGCGATCGAGTTGGGCTTCGGGAAGGTTGTAGGTGCCTTCGCTTTCCAGTGGATTCTGAGTTGCCATCACCAAGAAGGGTCGCGGTACTTGATGGCTGGTACCATCAATCGTCACGCGATACTCCTGCATGATTTCTAACAAAGCGGCATGCGTTTTGGCGGGGGAGCGATTGATTTCGTCCGCCAGCAACAGTTCCGTGAAGACCGGGCCGGGGCGGAACTGAAAAGTCGAATCCCTGACGTCAAAGACGGGGGCTCCGGTGATGTCCGACGGCATTAAGTCGGCCGTAAACTGAATCCGCCCGAATTGGCAACCAAGCACGCGTCCTAAACAACGAACAAACAGTGTTTTGCCCAAACCGGGGACCGACTCGATCAATACGTGCCCGCCGCTGAACAGTGCCGTCAGTGTTCCCAACACCAACTCCTCTTGGCCGACGTAAATTTTTCCGATTTGTTCACTGATTCGCCGATACAATTCACCGACCTCGGCGACCGCTGGCGTTTGTGTTTGCGTATCCGACAACGTTACGTTCCTGATGGGGGATGGCTTGAGGATTTGTTGTTTAAGTGCGTTAACACAATTAGTTGCTTTTCGACAGTTGCACGGCCGCCGCGGCAGTTGGTGGTCTATCTCGATGATCTAATCGATGGGCCCAACCTGATCTGTTGGTTGACTGGTTGGTTGTTGTGAATTGGTTGCTTGTTGTGAGCTGGTTGGTGTAATCGCTGGTAACTCAGCGGCCGATTGTGACGCGGGGATCACCCAAGGCCCTTTGTCTTCACCCCGAACTCGCACAAAGTATTCGCTGATGCGTACTTTAGCGTATTGTTCACCGCGAGTTTTCGCCATCAGTCCGGCGACCGCATCAATGTGCGCGGCAAAGTCTGTGGTCGTGGGCGATGACTTTTTTTGCGGGCGGCCGAGAATTGGAAATAGCATCAAAGTTACCAACAAGCCACAAACTAAGGCATGGATGGAGATAATGTTGATTGGCCAAGTAGTCAGCATCTCCATGCCGCTGGGGCCCATCTGCTCGGGGTTCAAACTGCTCACGCGGGCGCCAAATTCATCGGTAAACAGGAAGCCAACCTTGGGGGCTGTGGCATCGGCTGAAGGTCGACTGGCTTGTTCAAGTTGAGCTAGCAGCTCGCGGGGGGCCGAATCCAGCAGACCGTAGTTGGTCAGCAAGCTACCGGCGGCGACCACCAGGATTTGAGAGTTGGGCCAAGCGGGCGAAGTCACTTTTCCAACGACAGTTTCTCCGCCGCTGGTCTGCAGCAGGCTGACAAAGTTGGCTTCGGAATCGATAATCTCCTCGGGTGATTGATTTAAGAAATTTGGCATGGGAGCCGCCGCGGCGGCCGGTTTGTCCTGCTGCTCGTCGTATGCTCGTAAGCTAAATTCCAGTTCCAGGGTTGGCGGCAACTGGGGCACGTCGCTAGCCCATGGTCCAGTGGTTTGCGGACCATTATTGTTCGGCTGCCCCGTTCCCGCGGTTGTCTGGAGCTGAGTGGGCGGGGTGAGCGAGACGGCGGTAAACCAACCATTGGTGATGATGCCTGGGCGTTGCAACAGGGCTTGTAATTTGTCCATCCGCGCTCGGGCTGCGCGGCGGCGATATTCGAGACGCTGCTCAGGCTCGGCCAGTTTTGCGGCTTGATGCCAGTAGCGATCAATAATCTGGTGGTCGCGGACGATGTAGACCAACGTTTTGTCACCGCGAGCAAACCACTGGTTAAACCACTCGGTTGCTGCGTTGGACGGAGCTTGGTTAACATTGCTGGTCCAAACGATCGCATCGACGTTATTCAAGCGTTCGCTTAGCCGGGGAACGGTACGATCGTTCCAGTCTTGGCGCCTGAAGTATTCTCGCATCACCCCAAATCCGGCGATGCTCCGCTGGCCGCTGACCCCGTGAGAGCGGCCGTACTCCGTTTCCAGTCGCTGGCAACCGCTCAGGCAACAGAGGCCCAAGATCAATAAGCTAGCCAAGCGTGACGAGACGTTCGCGGCTGACAATCGTGGCTTGGTAGATGTGCGCATCAGGCGGCTTCCCGGCTGGCGGCAAGGAAGGCATCAAAGCTGGCCTGTTCGTTGCGGATGCGATCATACTCTTCGGTTGTCAGCGAATAGCCGCCAAAAAAACTGCGCTCAAACGACGCTACCGTACGTTGCATCACGCCCTGCAAATCGGCACGACCGCGTAACTCTCGAAGGTACTGTTGATTGGTCTTGCCACGGCTTAAGCGAATGGCATGGCAGCGATCAAGTTGTAAGAGTCGCTGGCTAAACAGATAAATAATGGCCTCGCCAAGTCGACCTGTTTGCCGCAGTTGGTCGGCTCTTTCCAGCAGGTTACCCTGGTTTGTCGCCACTTCGATCGGTAGGTGCTCCAGCTTCGCCAGCTCTTCGGCTGTTGGTTCAGAATCGCCGCTGGAGGAAGTGGCTGTTTTGATATCCTCCGTTGGCTCCATCTTCATTACGAGGAAGACCAACATTGTTATCAAGGCGACGAGTGAGATTGCGAACAGAGTCCAACCAATGATGGTGGAGAAATTTGCAAAGATCCACTGGAGAAAAAATGGATAGCTAGCTGGTCCGGTATTACCAGTCGTGAAATTGTTCGACGAACGTGAGGCTTTCTTTGCCTGTTTCGGCTTGGGTACCCAACGGCTGTCACGGTTTACCGAATCATCGAGCCGCGGTGCAACGTCCACCGGGTTGACCTGACGCGACTCGCGATCGTACCAAGGCAACGAGCCCATCGATTCTAACGATTCGGTGACCAAGTCGTCGGCTGCTTGCTGTGCCGCCGCTTGTGGTTCGACTGCCTGCGGCATCGCGGCGGCGATGCCGCTCGGGTTTGCCAAACTAAGCAGCAACCAGCAACTAATCAGCAATGATAGCGTTTTCATTAGGGCGTGCCTCCGGCAACTGGTGCTGTTTTCGGGGGCGTTGTGTGATCGCCAAATTGTCGCATTGCCTCGGCGCGAAGCATTAGCTCGACTTCCCAGCCCTCCAGGCGGATACGGCTGTCCAAGTAGGAAAGAAAGCGGATCACTGTGGCTAGGCCAACCGTTAACCACAAACTGATCGGTAATAATACTAACAAATTTACCAACGACCACCTGACAGAATTAAATAGCTGTTGATTGGCCCAAATGGCGGAAAAAAATAAAGCACAGGCCAACAAGGCAAACAACACGCTGCCAAGCATAAACCGCCCCAATAAATCTCCGCCGATTGGTGAATGCAGCAAACTGGAACGTCGCTGAGCGGTAATTTGATCTGTTTTTGCCTTCCGCAGAGGGCAGCGTTCCAGCACCAAGATTTCAGGCAAGAAGGGGCGGAAGCTGCGCACCGCCATCGCCCAAAATAGAATCAAGAACAGCCAAAATGTCTCCGCTCCGACTGAGATGATTTCGCCCCAGGCGAGCCCCACAACAAACATTGCCGGGATGGCACCGCGGAAAACGCCTAAGCTCCAGAAGAGCCGCGGCGCGATGCGGCTGGTTTCGCGAAAAACATTCCGCCAGGTCGGCCGTTCCTCGAAAACTGCTTGGCCGATGTAGTAGGTCGTGAGAATTCCGGCTAAGGGGGCCTGCAGGAAAATCAAACTGGCAGTCAAAAAAGCATAACGATATCGACTCACCAAGGTTTCTTCATCGTACGCCGCGGTCACCGTCTCCGACCAGGGAAGCCAGCCGAGCAGCAGCGTATTGGCGACTAGCCAGGGCAACACGCCGACGCTGAGGCCGA
This sequence comes from Kothea flammea, assembly GCF_052161645.1. GTDB lineage: Bacteria > Planctomycetota > Planctomycetia > Pirellulales > Pirellulaceae > Laterigemmans. Next base: position 6,692,341 of record NZ_CP197414.1, on the reverse strand, counting down.
CCAGAATCGCTTGCGGGTATTGGCGAATTAGCATGAATGCCAAATCACCAATCTCGGAAAAAGTGCGCGAGCGGATGGCGACGTGGGTGCGATCAAGTTGCATCGGGACCTCCGCGAGGGAAGCCCAACACGACAAAGTAAAACATCATCAAACCGCTGGAGAAAATTGCCCAGCCGGCTTTTAGCGGGTATGGCAGCGGGCTGGGAGAGATAAAGCCCTCGGTAAATGCGGCCAGCACAAACAAGACAACCGCTGCGGCGATAATCGGCAGGGCGCGGATGGCGTTTTTCTGTAACGAGTCGGTACGTCGCAAGCCACCCGTGGCAAACAAGCCGACACCAAGCCGCAGCCCCGCTCCGGCGGAGAGGGCGATTGCCGTTAATTCAAAAGGACCGTGGGCCGTGACAAATTGAAAGAAATTATCACCCCCGATGCTCCCCTCACGGGCCATGTATCCAAATGACGCACCCAATACCACCGCATTGAAACTGGTGATGATCAGACAGGGCACCAACAAGATGCCCCAGGCAAAACATTGCAAGCCAATCGAAGTGTTGTGTTGAATGTAAAAGCCACTCATCATGATGTAATGATCGGTAGAAGCGCTTAAGGGTTGCTCAAAACTGTCTTCCATGGTCGAGATCTGTTGTCCTCCCAGAACGCGTTCGGCATAGCCGGGGAATAGACTTTCGTTACTGGCCAAGATCATGGAAAGCGTAAACAGCCCAAAGAACACCAACGCGGCAATTCGCACACAGACATCGTTAAAAATTGCTTTGGGAGATTGGTGCAGCACCATTTCGACCCAAGACGAGACGCCCTGGCTGGTGCTGCGATAAAGTTGATTGTGCGCGCGTCCGACGAGGCGATGCAGAAATGCGATTGTTGCCGGCGGCAACTGGTAAGCGTTGGCGAGGGCCAAGTCGGCGCAAGCGGACCGGTAGAGCGTAGCGAATCGACTGACGCTTCCCGGCGTGCGGCGACTGGTCCGGCCGCGGACTTCCAACTGTCCGCAGAGCGTTTCAAGTTCTGCCCACTGTTGCCGACGCTGCTCGAGTAATTTGGCCACGTTCATGACTGATTCTCCGACGAAGTGGGGCTCTCGGGAGCTGGATAAACGCCGACAGTATTGTCCGGCGGAGCATGCGGTGAGGTAGTTGTTTGGACAGTCGTTAAAGGGCCGGCTATGGGCTGCAAGGACGCCGGTTTGGACGATCTCTGCTGCGGGGAAAGTGGTAGTTGATTATTGATATCTTTGAGCAGCGGACTGAACCCGGCTAGCGGTCCGAGGGCCACCGGTTCCTGTTGATCTGCCAAGAACGTGCGATAGTACATTGCGTAGAGCAATAAATCGGGGTCGATGTCGGGGCGAAATTCGAACCGTTCGATCAGTGGCTCTGACAGGTGTTTGGCGATTTCATTGCGACGGCCTTTGGAAAGAAACGCACGCCGTTCGGCGTAACCGGCTAGGGCCTTGGCCATGCTGGCCGAGACGCGGTAATCAGCCGGTATAAAGCTAGCCAGGGCGGGGACCCGCGAATCGTCAACCCGGGCCACCGGCAATGCCCAGTTGCGTTCGTCGATGACGACAATCGTCCCCGCTGCCAAGTCACCGAGCCGCTGCAGGCGACGGGAGCAGAGCATCACCGTCAAGCCGATCACGCCGGTCGAGATGGGCAGCACGGCGAACACCGGATTGTCGGCATCGAGCGCGGCCAGCGTTGTTCCGGGACCTAAATCGGCCACCCGCAGCAAGTTTCGCAACAAAGCTTGTTTGCCATTGATCGGGTGCCCATCAGCGCTGATCACTCGCAGCCCCATCGCCCATTTGCCAGGCGTGCGACCATTGAAGTAAGTCTCGAAGTAAACCCCGTAAAACCAGGTGATGATAAAGTAGGTGACCAGCAGTCCGGCGGCGGCAAAGGCGGGGAAAATCGTGTTCCCAAGGGTAATTCCCAAGAACCCGCCGACCACGATAATGAAAAATACAACCAGCAAGAAACCACCGGTGCTGATGGCAAAGTCCAACAAATAGGCCGGCAGTCGCCGAAAAGGGCCGGCAAGCAGATGCTTGAACCCAATATTTTCGGGGGTGACGACCTCGGTCGTGGTGTCCAGGGGGGCCGTCTGCGGCATGCTAGCAATGATGAGTCAGTCGCTGGGAATTCGTAACGCAATGTGTGTTCGCCAATTCAATAGTATCGGTGCTGGCTAGGTGGAAGGCAACAACCGGGCGGCTGTACAGGTTTCACTAGATTGCTTACGTTGCGACGCCAAACAATTTCCATCACCGCTTCACATCTCGAATTAGCGAGCTAAAGGCATGAATTTGCAAGGAAAATCGGTTGTTGTCACCGGTGGTGGCAGTGGAATAGGTGCCGGTATCGCGCTCGGTTTGGCGGCAGCCGGCTGTCGGGTTGCCATCGGTGGACGCCGCACCGAAACGCTGGCAGAGATTGTCGAGCAAGCCGACCAAGTGCCGCACCCGATCGTCTCGCATCAACTCGATGTGGCCGAAAACAGCAGCATCGATCAGTATTTCGATTGGGCAGAGCAAACCTTGGGAGAAATCGATATCCTGGTCAACAGCGCCGGGATCAACATCGTGAATCGAACGATGGCCGCGATGGAGCCGGAACAGTGGGACCAAGTGATGCGGATCAACGCCACCGGCGCCTACCGCTGTATCCATCGGGTCTTGCCAGCGATGCGTGCCCGCAACGATGGACTGGTGATCAATATCTCCTCGGTCGCCGGCAAACGCGCATTCGCCTTGGGGGGCGTGGTCTACGCAGCCTCAAAATTTGCCATGACTGCCTTGGGAACCACGATCAGCAACGAAGTTCGCGAGGAAGGCGTGCGAGTCACCAATATTTACCCCGGAGAAGTCAATACGCCGATCCTCGATCGCCGTCCGGTCCCGGTTAGCGAAGAACATCGAGCGGCAATCCTCCAACCAGAAGATATCGCCGCCATGGTGGTGGCCATATGCCAGTTGCCTCCCCGGGCCAACGTGCCCGAGATCGTCATCAAACCGACTACCCAAGAATGGTATTAAGTGGCCGCCAGCGATAGCTTATCTGTAACACTTCCGCTTCGCTTACGCTCCTGGAGATATGAGTTCACGCGATGATCATTTTCCCCGCGGAGGCAACGCGATGTGGTCACAAGCAAGCTGTAAGGTTCGCCTGTTGTTAAGTCACTTTGTGGACTGGCTTTACGGCCCCTCAGAGCTGGAGTTGCCGCGAGAGCCGGTTCATAACCAGCCTGCGCGATATAGCCCTCAAGCGAGGAAATACTTACCGGCTGGCCGACGGCTTAACTACGATCGTCATGGATGTTGCTTGACCGACGCGAGACGTCGCTTTCAAACTTGCCGCAGATAGAGGTAGTCCAGCAAGGCGACTAACGTCTTGCCATCCTGGATCGTACCATCGACGATCAACTGCTTGACTTCGTCGAGTGGGATTAATTGGTTTTCAATGACCTCATAATCCTCACGCGCCGGTGCGCCAGCGACAAGTTGCGTAGCCAAGAACAAATGCATCGCTTCGTCGCAAAAACCGGGTGACGCATAGAAAGTACGCAGCGGTTCAAGCTTTCCAGCGCGATACCCCGTCTCCTCGATTAACTCGCGGGCGGCGGTCACCTCGGGTGCCTCGCCTGCTTCCATAGTTCCCGCTGGCACTTCTAACAGCATGCGATCAACGCTGACTCGAAAGTTGCGAATCATCACCACGCGGCCATCAGCGGTGATCGGCAACAACACGACCGCGCCCGGATGCCTAATAATGTCCCGCTGATGTTGCTGGCCATCGCCCGTCAGGTAGGAGACGCGACGCACATCGTAGCGGTCGGCTCGAAATACCACTGATTCTTCAACGGCCATGCCGGTCAGCTCGGAGCTAGGTTTTGAGGAAGTGATCAGGCTGAGTTGATCAGGCTGAGTTGATCAGGCTGAGTGGTAGCAAGTTTTCATGAGGAGCAACAGAATGATGCATATTGCGTACCGGCTTAACGCTGCGGGCGTGCCAGAAAGACTTGAGGATCATCGACGATCCAACTGCTGCTCCAGCGACGCCCATCGTCGGCACTGCAGACGTTATAAAAGAATGTCCGAAACCGTTCAGCGCGATAGCTATAAGGATATTGACTTGTGATGTAGTCTTCTTCCGTTAAATCATCTACGCCGGGCGAAGCATAGTAGTGCACCATGCCATCGGGAGTGACTGACATGCCCATGGTCCACCAACCTGTGGTCGTTATTTGCGGGCCGTTAAAGTCGCCGCCCCGCTTGTTGCCGCGGATGCGAATCGAAGCGTAATCGTGTTCACCCTTAGTCAGTTGTTTGCTCTTGAATTCAATGAACATGCCGGGCCAGTAAACTTCGTCATCGATTTCGCTCCGTTTCAGACCCAGAAAACCCTTCTTCTCCACCAGCGCCGTGGTTTCCAGCGCTAAGCGAAAACCAAAATGCGGTCCGTTGCGAACTTCCCATTCGGCGACCGGAGGGAGGTAAACCCGAGTGACCACGCTGGGGACTTCGGCAACACTGATTTTTCGTTTCATGCGATACTGGACATTGCAGACGAAATCGTCCTGATGCATGGTACCGCTGGGTTGGCCAGGAATCCCGGTGAATTTGGAACGCATCAGCAACGCCCCCTCGCTGCCCGGAAGTCCGCCCGGCGGAGTTGGAACGCGTTGGACCACATCGGGATGTCCCCGCTTGACCCCTTCGTACCAGCGGCCATTGGTCGATCGGCCCGTGGGTGAGCGCTGATCCTCGTCAATATCTTCTGTGCTCTTTGGATTGTTGGGCACGTAGCTCCAATTGGGGTCTTCGAAGTCGTCGCCGACTCCAGTCAAAACGGTGCCAGTGCCGGGAACGACTGGACGTTGCCCCCACGCATTGCTCGCCAACGTACCAGCGATCGCAATAACCGTAATCGCCCACAAAGGGTGGTGGCGCCCCATTTCCAATCTCCTCAGAACTTTGAAGTTTATGAATTCGCGATGGCTGAGCAAAGATTCACCAGGAACTTCAGGAAACTGCTAGCGGCCTGCGATTGAAGGCAGATCAACTAACCGGCTTCGGATACGTCGCAAGCCATCACGATCGGTATAATCGGCAAGGTCTGACAGTGGGCTTGAATAAAATGGCTTGGAACTCGCAGTGGATCTTCTGCGTCTGCTCAAACGGCCGGGTAAATTCCGTTGGCTAATTCGCCAAATAGCCCAACTTTCCCTTGTTTCTAATCGTAAGGACGCTCAACATGTTGTCGCTCAATCATTTGACTGGTCGCAAGTTCACTCACTTTTTGCCGACTGCGGTGGTCATCGCCGCGTTATTTTCCACCACCTCTCTTCCCCTGTTGGCCGAGGATGTTCCCATCGAGTCACGACCCACCATTACCGTCAACGGCCAAGGTGAAGCCCAGCAAGTGCCCGACACGGCCTACGTGAGCGTGGGGGTCCAAACGCAAGCTCCCCAAGCGGGCGAGGCGATGCGGGAGAATAACCGCGCGATGGAACAACTGTTCAAGACCCTCAAGCAGCGAAACATCCAAGACCGCGATATCCAAACCACAAACTTCAGCATCTCACCCCAGTATCAGCGCGATCGCCCTCGCAACAACGAACCGACTGAGCCCAAGATCGTTGGCTATCGAGTCAGCAATCAAGTACGGGTGAAGGTGAGGGATTTGGATGCCTTAGGGCAGTTGCTCGATGAAGTGGTTGTCAGCGGAGCGAATTCGATTTCGGGGATTTCATTTGATGTGGCTGAGCCTCAGCGAGCTGAGGATGAAGCGCGTCAGGCCGCAGTGCAGGACGCAGCTCGCCGGGCCAAGCTGTTTGCTGAAGCGGTGGGGGGTAAAGTGGGCAGGCCATTGCAGATCAGTGAAGTCGGTTATAGCCCCTCGCCGAGGCCTCAAATGATGAGGGCAATGGCTGCTGAATCTTCGGTGCCGATCGCTCGCGGCGAACAACAACTCACCGCCAGCGTCACCATTGTCTACGAGTTGTTGACTGAGTAGGGAAGGTTGTAGAGCGATTGTCCAATGTAGAGCGATTGTCCCCAATCGCTCGCAGCGCCTGCAAACAGCTGGGACAGCGGTTCTACAATGTGCAGGACCGCAAACAGCTGGGACAGCGGTTCTACAATGTGCAGCGCCTGCAAACAGCTGAGGACAGCGGTTCTACAATGTGCAGCGTCCGCAAACAGCTGGGACAGCGGTTCTACAATTTTATTTAGCACCGATGGGGCTGCCGGGTGGGGCTGCGGCTGGTGCGGTAGCTCCCACCGGTAAATCGGGACGCGTCAAAAATCGCGACAAACGATTAGCCACCCAACTCACTTCGGCCGCGGCCGGCGAGTCTGGATTCACCGTTTGCCAAACTTGTAGACGCTCCTGTAACGCAACCAACTGGTAACGAACTTCAGCTCGCACGTCCTCGCGTGCTTGTTCGTTTTCAGCCAGCGCGATCAGTTCGCTCGTGATGACGGTACCAATCCGCCGTGCCGTAGCGCCGCCGGCATCAGTCGCTTGACTACTCAACTGATCATAAGCATGTTCGATCAACGGTGATAGAATCAACATGAGTCCCGGATGATCGCCGTCATTCATTTGTTGCGACTTGAGCCGCGCGGCTCGCGCTGGATGCAGCAGCAAACTCACCGTGAACTCGGTCGCTGTCTCCACGCTGGCTAGCGGATCAAAAATGGGCGAGGTAAATCCAGTTTGTTGCTCGACACTCCAGGCGGTTTGCTGAGAGCTGGGGACCAATACTTTGCTAAGATCCGCGGAGATCGTCAGCGTTTCCGGCATCACCGTTTGCAGCAGCCCCTGCATGGCTCGTTGTTGCTCCGCGACCGCCACCGGAGTCGCCGACGCGTTGGCATCTCCTGGCAAACTGTACGCATAGTCGACGCCACCGATCAGTTTGACGACTGCTTCGGTCTGATAGCGATGATGCAGATAAAGCGGTGCGAACGCTCGCTGTAATTCCCCCGACGACTCTCCCGCCAACAACACGTCGGGTCCAAAGCGCTCGAGCGCGGCACGGCGAACCAACAGCGTCTGTGCCAACTCGGCGACGACGTCTTCGCCATTGTCCCAAAGGTGTGCTCGTGGGTGAGCGCCGCCAGCCGGGCGTGCATCGGAGTCGCTGATGTATGATAGACCATCCGCAATCGATTGTTGAATTAAAGTGTTGAGGGTGTTGGTTTCCGCGCCGGCGTCGCCCAGATCACCATACAGGCAACGCACCGTAAAGTTGTCCCAACTTCCCAGTCCGACGCCATAGGCGTCGCTGGTGTCAATCGTGCCGTCGTCGGCTAGCCGTAATCGTGGTGCCGGGTAATCCATTACCGAAGCCCGGTCGCCGTAGGTGCTGGCGGCGAAGTTATGCGCGATACCCAAAGTGTGGCCGACTTCGTGTGCCGCCAACTGTCGAATGCGAGCCAATGAGACTTCGATGGCCGTCTCCGGCGAACCCCATTCTGAAATTGTGGCGTGGCTAGGTGGAATTTGCATCTCGCAAGTGGTCGCGCCGTTAGCCGCAGCGCCGTTAGCCGCAGCGCCGTTGGCCGCAGTCGCTGGGGCCACGTTCTCGATTAACAACCGGTCTTGACGAACTCGCAACGAACCAAGTGACACATGTCCTTTTAAGATTTCACCCGTGCGCGGGTCAATCACGCTGGACCCATAGGACCAACCGCGTGTTTGCCGATGCACCCACTGGATAAAGTTAAAACGCAGATCGAGCGGATCCATCTCGGGTGGTGCCACCTCGACGCGAAATCCACCTGGAAACCCAGCTTGCTCGAAAGCCTCGCTCCACCATGACGCGCCTTCGAGCAGCGCGCCGCGAATCGGTTCGGGAGCGGCCGCATCGACGTAGTACACGATTGGCTTAACCACTTTCCCCTGCGCGTCCAATTCGAGTCGATGTCGCGTCATCAAGCGGCGGAAAATGGAACGATCAAGCGGAGCCGCATAGTCGGCGTAGCTCACCGCAAAGGAGCCTACCCGCGGATCAAACTGGCGTGGTCGATAACCCGGCTCGGGCAGCTGAACCAAACTAATGCGTTGGCCAATCGTTAATGACTCGCCAGTTGCCGCCACCGCACTCGCTTCCCGTCCAGGCCGCTCGTTGGTGAAAGTCAGCTCGGCATGCAGTTCGAGGTTGTCGGGAAAAGCTTCCAGCAATTCGGGCAATGGAAGGCTGCGTTCGCGATCCAAACTGAAATCACCTTGATCGGCGCGACGCAAGGCTGCTCGAATTCCGTGCCGGTCCGAAACAACAAGGCTGGTCACATCGACAAGTAATGCGTGAGACTGGCCCTCGGCGGCCACCTCGCCCGACCAAAGAATCGAGGAGGCAAACGATTCTCGCACCGCTCGCCGTTCCGCGTCCGAGCCGGCGTCAGCCCGAAATTTGGTGTTTTGCTGTTCCAAGTAAATGCGGGGGCCAATCCGCCGCCAATGACAGACGATGGAATCTCCCAATTGCCCTCGGTCAAGCCCCACCGGGTTGCTGCCCAAGCCGCTGTTCAGAGCGGTGAGAAAGAGGAAATCTTGCCCCAGGTTATCCAGCTCCAGATAAACTTTGCCCTCCTGGGCATCCCAATAAATTGGCCACATCCCCCCATGACGCTGCATCCCGACGGTGAACAGATCAATTGAGGGTAATGCTTGATCGGCACCTTCCGCCGCGGCGACTGTTTGCACACTCGGCGATGTCAGCCCCAGCACCCCAAAAGTGAACAGCGCAGCGCAGGGAATGACGAAGGCGAGCGGACGGAGCATCGACGGTAACCTAATGGCAATGGAAACAGGCAAAAGCAACAGGCGCGGAAGCTCACAGCAAAAACTGCGCGACCAGCCTAATCAGACACGACCAGTCTAGTCAGAATCGTGCGCCCCACCAGCACTCGCCGCCGCGGTGCGCCGCGAGCGAGCGGATGAAGAGGGAATTCGTAGCGGAAGGGCTTGTCGTAGTGGAGGGGCCTGTTATGTGGATCATGCTTGCCGGGTGGCGAAAGTTGCTGGGTTAAGTGGAGTTTCCCGTTTGGCGAAGCTTTGCTTGTGTCGATAACTACTCTCAATTGAAGTCGTAGGCATGGATCAGCGTGCGACTTGATCACACTCATGGACGGATATTTCCCATCCAGCGCAGTTCGCTTGGTAGTTTTTTTGACCAGCGGTCATGCGGATCAGGTCCGAGGCTTTCTCTGTGACGCGACAGATCCCCAGTTATTTGCGATTACACTCTGCTGAGACTTTGGATACCCGGACTCGTGGGGCACGCCCTGAAGAGCATCCCGGTGAGGCGTTTTGGCAAGCCTTCACCGAAACGACCGGCTGGATGATGCAGCCTCGACCTCGCGGCGGTGCTATTCAACTGCGTTCAGCCGTCATCGGTGATGGGGTCATGAGTGCCGAAGATTTATTGGAAGCTCCGGCAGTCTCGCAGGCCGCGGCGGCCCGTTTGGCAACAGCGGCTTGTGAGTTGACCGCCAGGCTCCACAGCGTCGAGATGTTGTTGCGACAGCAGGAAGCCAAACTGGCCGTTGCCGAAGTAACTCCAATTGCTCCCGATCCGGCCCACCAGCCGCACGACGCTGGACAGTTGGCTGACAAACTTGAGTCCATTCTTGCCACTGCCGCGACGGCAATTCGATGTCGAGCCGCGGGGCTCTACATGTTGGATGAAACGACCAGCCTGTTGAAGTTGCGCGCTTGCACAGGGCTCGATCCGGCTAGGTTGACTGATCCGCCGCGGCAGTTGCGGGGTTCCTTAGCCGATCTGGAAGCACTCGTGGGCAGCGTCGTGGAGGTGGACCGCGTCGATGTTGGAAACGCATGGCCTGCTGAAGTTCGTTTCGGCTCCGCGTTATGCTTGGCGGTGAACGTGGGAGATACACCGGTTGGTACGTTGTGGTTCTGGGGAGAGTTGGATCAGCAGTTTGGCGAAGCGGAAAAGTCGGCGCTCCGCTTGGTCGCGCAGTTGGTCGCACATGAATTGACCGCCGACACGTATCGTCGCCGCGCGAACCAAGCGACCAAGGCGGTACGTCCGCTCCGCGCCGCGACAGCTTGGCAGGAACGTCAACAACCGCTTCCTCAGCCGCTCGCTCCTGGGTGGAATATCACTGGTTGGACCGAGACGCCGCTGGCCCTTTCGCGGAGTTGGTTTCACTGGGACGTGTTGCCCGACGGATTGCTGGCGATCGTGCTAGCCGAGGCGCACGCCACGGGCTATGACGGGGCAATGATAGCCGCCACAGCGCGAGCCGCTTGGCAATCTCACTCTGGTTACCGGCATGACCCGGCTCAACTCCTTCGCCGGATCAGCGACACGATGTGGAGTACCAACAGTGGCGACCAAATCATTTCGATGACCTACGCCCAAATCGATCCCACAACGGGTGAGGGAGAGATTGCCACGGCGGGCAGCATCTCAGGCCTGATCGCCAGCCCCTATGGTTTCCGTCCGGTGATCGAACTGAACGACCCGATCGGCGCGCAGATCGACATCAAACCACGCAATCAACATTTTCGACTTGAGTTGGGTGAATTGCTGATGGCCTACTCGGGCGGCTTGGTGCAGGCCGTTGGGCAGCCTGGAGATGCCGCGCATTTGACTCAGCAACGTGTCGCGCAATTGGCTCGCGGCGGTGACGTGACAGATGTCGAGGCTGTGCTGGCACGTTTGCGACGCGAAGCTGCCAAGACCAATGGCTCGAAGGCGGAGCGGACAATTTTCGCACTCTCGCGTCGACCAGTTGCCGCCTCGTCGAGGGCGGATGCGTAATGATCGGCAAGCGGTTTGCAAATCGATTTTAAGCGGATACTTGCTGCGTAAAAGCGGCTGACGTGCGGAGCGGTTGCCTGCCGGTGCGGCGTCGCAAAAACTGGGTTAGCTCGAACTGAGTTAACCACATTTTGTGAAACAGCCGCGAGGACCAACCGGGAGACGCGATTCGCAATTGCAGGCAAGCAGTCGGTTGACAGTGGGCACGTTGTTTGTAGATTTCATCGCCTCGCAAATAATCAATCGCCCTTAAGCTGCCCGTGAAGGCTTGGTGTTGGGTGTAAACCGTTTGCAAGTGTCCGACTTGGAGCGCGTCCATCGCCGGGTTGCGTCCGACGCAGTAGAGATAAAGGCAGTCGTCTTTGCCCACGTAGCCGAGATCACCGGCGGCCGCGACGCCGTCGATCATTAGCACCGACAAGTGCAGCTGCCCCGCGGCGAATGCCAACTGATTCGCTTCGTGGATGAACTCGACGGCCTCCCGCTCCGCAAACGAACCGGGGCTGCTGATTGCATTCCAGCGAGCTTGGTGGAGATCAACCACAACCTGCGTGAGCTTCTGGACTTCTGTATCTGTAGTCGGACTCAGGTGGGTGGCCTGCGGCAAAGCCTTTAGTTTTTTTAGCCGCGATCGTATGCAGCGGCGATTGCTGTTGCCAAATTCACCGAGCCATTGATCCCAACCGCGATCCGTATCGAGTCGCCAAAAGTTCATGCGTGACGAGGCGTGGGAAACAGCCCCCCGCGTGTTCAAGTGACCGACAAAAGCTTGCATCGCCGCGTCTGATTCCGCCACCCCGGCCAATTCAATCCGGTCCCAACCCCATTGGCTATCATCCCAACAATTGGCGAGAAAATCGGCGAACGCCAAGCCGAGTGACTGACGGTCGGCGGCATTGCCGACTAATGAAAAGTAATCGCTGCAGACGCCGGTATCTCCGCAGGACCTCAGCACCACGCCCTCGTAACCTTGACGTTGCCGGTACAGCGGCAACAATCCCACGACAGTTCCCCCGCGATCGTGAGCGACTAGAATCTGGGGCACTCCCGCGGGGCGAAAATGCTCCCACCACTTGAGCAGCCAAAACGGTTGTCGAAAAGGAGTCGCCGTTTCTAACGCATGCCAGGCTGGCCGCAGCGTCTCGATCTCTGCAGGCTCGCTAAAAATCGATAATTGATAGTCGCTAGACATTGCCAAGCAATCATGGGAGTAAAAATCAGCCGGACCCCTAGACCCTAGCACGCAACCCCCGCAATTTGGACTCGCTTGGCTCGATTCTCGCTCGCTCACTGGACGCCAACAGCATCAGTTCGCTTGGTGTATGATTTGTAGCGATTGTCCGTTCTGTCTTCGCAGCTAATGGTGTCCAGGTGATAAATAATCTTTTTCTCTCAAGCGTTTGCTGCGGCTTGGCCGCGGTTTTATCGTTCCCTATCGCGACCCTTCAGGGAGCCGAAAATTGGCCTCAATTTCGTGGACCCAATGCGACCGGTTACGCGCCGCAAGGTTCGCTCCCCAACCAGTGGGTGCCGGGCGATTACCAGTGGCAGTTGGAGCTGCCCGGTGCGGGGGTCGGTTCCCCGGTAGTTTACGAGGGGATAATTTATTTGCTCAATGCCGAACCAGACGCTCGGCGTCGCAGCGTGTTGGCAATCGACGCCAGCAATGGCAAGATTCAATGGCAGAAAAACTTTCCCTTGTTGTCCCATCATCTTCATTCCCGCAATACGTTTGCCAGCTCCACACCTTATGTAGATGCGACTGGGGTGTTTCTAACTTGGGCCGACCCGGAGCGGGTCAGCGTGGTGTGCTTACATCACGGCGGGGAGCTGCGCTGGGAACGTGATTTGGGAACATGGCAGAGTCAGCACGGGTTTGGTGGCTCGCCCGTCATGCTCGATGGCAAATTAATCGTGTTTAATTCCCAGCAATCAGATGACCTCGAGGCTGGTCAAAAGCCGGGCGGTAGCACCATGCTGGCGCTCGACCCTGAGACGGGGGAGACGATATGGCAGGCCAATCTAAACTCGACTCGCGCTTGTTACGGAGTGCCGATTCTTCGTCGTGATGAGAATCGGCGGCTTCAAATTGTGGGTGCCAATACGGGGAACGGGATATTCGCTTTAGATGCCGAAAATGGCGATTTGCTTTGGGATTTACCGGTGTTCTCAGCCCGTTGCGTCAGCTCGCCGCTAATGGTCGGCGAGATCTTGATCGGTTCCGCTGGATCGGGTGGCGGCGGTAATCACTTGGTGGCTGTGCGGCCCCCAAATTCGAAGGCCGAGCGGACGCAAGCCGAGGAGGTTTATCGGCTGGAACGAAACGCGCCTTATGTTCCCACACCGGCCGTCGTGGGCAAATTGCTGTTTATGGTCGACGATCGCGGTTTTGCTTCCTGCGCCGATGCGGAAACAGGTGAAGTTCACTGGAGTCAACGCGTCGGTGGTAATTATGGAGCTTCTCCAATCGTGGTCGGTGACAAGTTGCTGGTGATTAGCCTCAAGGGGAAGGCGACCGTGTTGCGTGCCAGCACCGAGTACGAACAGCTTGGCTCTTTTGAGTTGGGCGACGCCGTGCAGGCCACCCCGGCTGTTGCCGATGGCCGTTTGCTGTTGCGAATTGGCAATACGCTTTCCGCGCTGCAGACTTCGAGCCAAGAACAAGCGGGTGAATGATTCTTTGACAAGCGGCTTGATCTCACCAGCCGGAACAATCGGAACACCTTAACGCCGCTGATTCAGTTTGCAGAAGTTTCATGTAGATCATTGACGGTTGTCTGCCGATTTCCTTCTGTGCCGGTAGGAGGGATTAGTCATCACTCCGGCACAACCATCCGGGAAACGCGCCGTTCGCTTCGTGTGGGGACTTGAAGTGTTCGATCCGCGTGGACTTTACGGATCCTAGAATCGGGACGGCTGGAGGGATGTGCGAGTGCATCTCTCCAGCCGTTTTTTCGTTTTCGGACGAAAAGTCTTTAGGCCCCCTCTGTGGGTTCTCGCCGATATTCTCATTGGCAGCTCAAGCTTACGCAATTCGCAAAGTTGGTGCGTTTTCACTTTGGTAAACGCGGTTGCCGACTTACCATGAGGAGATGAACCTTGGCGGCACCGTACTATGAAAATTTACAAAATTGACCAACACGATCAGCTAATCCATTTGTGGCGCGAGCTGGGGCTTCGCAACTTGCATGTCGTGCACGTTGATTTTCACTGCGACATGCGTGGCTTGCTGGTTGACCTCGACCGTCAAGTTGGCTGGAAAATTCCTGAAGTTCGCCAAACTTTGGATGAAGGTAACTTTTTGCGTTACGCCATTTTCGAAGGCGTTGTGGCGGGAGTCAGCTGGATTCATGGCACACCCGGCGGTCGGTTGTACGATGTGCACACGGTTAAGTACACCAGTGACTTGTCAGCCATGTTCCATCGTCGCCCACTGAGGGCTCAAGTGCCGCAACCGTTGCGGTACGAGGAGCTCGAGATGCAGCACTGGCAAGGAGTTTGCGACGGAGACTTTCTCGATATCGACTGGGATACCTTCGCGGATAGATCTCTGCTGGAAGGGGAGATCGAGAGGCGTGTCGAGGCGTTTCTCGCCAAGCATCTTGATGCCCAGCTGAGCGGCGTATCGGTCTGTTTCTCACCGCATCACAGTCATCCCACTCGGGAGCGATACGATCGGTTTGTGGAATCCTTGGCGGAGCGATTTTCCGCAGAAATTGAAACGCGAGTCTACCAGCAAGGATCCAATGAACTGCCTTGGCGGATGAAGTTGATCCCCAAGCCGATTTATGACAATCTGCAAGCAGTTTACCATGGCGGTCGTTTGGCGCTGAAGCGATGCGGTATTCAATAGCAATTTAGGAACGAGCGGTCAGGAGCGAGCCGCGTTAGGATTCCAAGCTGACCAGGGCGCCTTGGCAACTCGAACCGGCTCCCGCCGTGCAGCCAAAGCAATGCCGGCCAGTGGCAATCCGGCGTGCATGCAAGTCGTTGAGGTTAAAGTCGTTGATGTGCTGAGGCGCTCGGCTATCAAGTTCGATATTCAGCATTTGGTTGAAATCACAATCGAACAAACGGCCCTCCCAGTCGACTGAGATCATGGAACGGCACATCACATCGCTGAGCGTTAGCGGATTGAATGCTTCGACCAACGTCCGCATGTAGGCATCAAATTGCGCTTCGCGTAACAAGTCATCTAAGAAGCGACTAATCGGCAGATTTGTAATCGTGTGCAAAGCGGTAAATACAATCCCGTAGCGTTCGTTCAATTCTCGCCGGTAGTCCACTTCGAGCTCGGATTGCGCGGGAGGTAACTTGGCGCCAATCGGGTTGTACACAAGATTTAATACTAACCCCGAGTCGTCCGCTCCGTAGCCCAGGGCGTTTAATTCCCGCAAGGCTTCGATGGAACGTTGAAAAACGCCACTGCCACGTTGGCTATCACAATTATCTTCCAGGTAGCAAGGTAACGAGGCAACGATTTCGACTTGATGATCAGCCAGAAATCGCGGCAGATCGCGATAGCCTTGGGCGGTGAGAATCGTTAGGTTGCAGCGGTCGATCACGCGACGTCCCAGCGCCCTTGCTTGTTCGACCAGCCAGCGGAAATGGGGATTCATTTCCGGAGCTCCGCCGGTGATGTCGAGCGTCGCGATGTCGTTCTCGTCGATGACCCGAATCACCTGCTCGGCAATTTCACGGGTGATGCTCTCGCGACGATCGGGCCCGGCGTCAACGTGACAGTGTGTGCACGTTTGGTTGCAAACTTTACCCACGTTGATTTGTAACACTTCGAGCCGACCGGCGCGCAGCTCAGGCAGCCCCCGCTGCCGCAGTTGGTCGTCGAACAGGGGCAATTGTCCGTCACTGGGGCGTTCCAGTATTTTTCGCTGAAACGCGGCGTTGGCAAGCTCGGCGTTTCTTCGCATTAGCGATAATTGCATCATCAACTCCTGTCGTGTTTTTCCCAACGCGTTTGCGGTGGTGTCAACCGTGTGTGCCAGCAGGTTCATTGTTTTATCACAAACCGCCACTCATTCCCCCCCCGCAGCTATCGAGATCGAGTAGCGTATGGCTAGGCAATCAACAGTCGGCTTAGTTCGCGACTCCTTACATGCGGCTGGTTTTTTTCTGGCATACCGCGTAGAACTCGGCTGAAAAAGCCCGCCGTCGTGAATTATTACACAGAGCTGGGATCGGCCGCGCGAGATAATCGGTGGTCAGGTTAGGCATGATCTATTTTGTCAGTCGAGCGGAGTCAATCGATGAAGTCAGCATTTTTCAGTCTCGCTATTTTGAAATCCACGGTTTTGCTGCTCACCACGATTTGCTGGTTGGGTTATTCTGTCAGCCTAGCCAACGGAGGTCAGAAAGTCGCCGTGGGGGTCCGCGTACCGGCGGCTCAGCAGATTCCTTTCGCGGAGATTCAACATGCAACTTGGGATGCCTTGCTGAAGCGTTATGTCGACAAACAGGGTGCCGTCAATTACGCCCAGTGGAAAAGCACCGCCGCTGATATGCAGGCACTCGAGTCGTATCTGAAGATGCTTTCGCGAGCGAATCCCAGCATCAAATCGAACCCGCAGCAGGCTCTCCCTTGCTGGTCCTCCCGCAGTTTTTCAACGACTTGTCCCTGTTCCTCGCGATGAGCATTTTTGATCATGAAACAGATAGTTTTTACATTAGTAGCCTGGGCGGCTGGCTTAGCCATTACGCAGACGAACTTGACTGGACAGGAAGCGGGCTCACGCTTCAATCCCTCCGGGCAGGTTTATCGTTTCACGGCGCGGGCGAGTGAGCTGGATGATCGTGCTCGCGAGCATCCCGAGATTGGCTTTGTATTTGAAAAGGATGGTAAGCCGCAGGACGTTCAGCACGCGATCGTCGACACGCGGGTTGAGTCGCGTGGTCAGTTGGTGATCTGGCTGATGGGGCATAATGGCGAGTTGTTCAAGCGGCTCAGTGGCTACGGGTTGCATGCGATCGAGCCGCATTATGCTCGCAATTGGTTTTCGCTCGTCTGTCAAGAACAGCCCGTCGGTGAAACCTGTCGCGGCGATGTGCGGCTGGAGGCGGCCACCGGGGAGGATTACAGCGATCAAGTGACGATTCCCACCGCGGATGGGATGCGGCATCGTGCCACCGTGTTCGTACGTTGGCTGGCCGACACCAACCCGGCAGGAAAATGGGATCAATTCCTCAGCGATGATCGGCAAGATTTACTTTGGGACAAGGTGATTTTGGCTGGGATCTCGCACGGTTCGACCACTGCGGCACGGTTTGCCAAGCATCAGAAAGTGGCCCGCGTGGTGATGTTTTCTGGGCCGCGTGATCAGTATCAAAGTTGGCAAGGCTTGCCCTCGGCCACCCCCGCGAATCGTTACTTTGGCTTTACCCATGTGAAAGATACTGGATGGGAGCAAAGCCACTATTGCCGTTCCTGGGAACTATTGGGGCTGCATCAATTTGGACAGCTGGTGAACGTTGACGAGGTGGCTCCGCCCTACCAGCACTCGCGTCGTTTGTTGACTAACTTTGACGTCGACGGGAATGCTGGGCGAGCTCATTCTGGCTCGGTGCCGGGCCGCTCGGCCGGTCGTAGCGAGGCGGGCGATTTTCTCCACGAGGCCGTCTGGGAATATCTCTTTACGTCGCCGGTCGACCAAGTTGGTGAAGCTGTCGCGATGGACGACAACTGCATCAAGGAGCAGCGTTAAGCTGGAAGGGATTGAGCGGATGGAGCGAGTCACCGAAGCTGATTCCCATGGCCCGCGCGGCGACCACCGCGGAGCTGTCGAGGTGAACGGTCCGCAGGCAGTCGATGGCTTTGAGGATGGGAACCGAAAAGATTTCAGGCGGGTCGCTGTAGACCATTTCGCCAAAGCGTTTTTGGATCACTAAGCGGACAGCGTGAGCGCCGTACATCGTCGCTAAAGCGCGATCGAAAGTCGTCGGTGGGCCGCCGCGTTGGAGGTGCCCCAGGACAACGCAGCGAACTTCTTGACCACAACGCTCTTGAAGCTCGGCGGCGATCACGTTGCCGATCCCGCCGAGCCGAGTTTGCCGATCGGTTTGTTCTTGTTCCTGAGCCACGTTGAGGCCCGAAGGGAGTTTGGCCCCTTCGGCCACGATCACCAAAGTGAACGATTTTCCCATGCCCCGACGGGCCTGAATTTTGGCGAGAATGTTTTCGTATTCCCACTCAATTTCCGGGATTAAAATTACATCAGCTCCGCCCGCGATGCCGGCGTGCAGGGCGATCCAGCCAGCGTGGCGGCCCATGACTTCCAGCACCATCACGCGTCCGTGACTGGCGGCGGTCGTGTGCAACCGATCGAGCGCGTCCGAGGCACACGCCACGGCGCTATCGAAACCGAACGTGTAAGCGGTGCAGTCGAGGTCGTTGTCGATCGTCTTGGGGACACCGACAACCGGCAGGCCCGCTTCGTGAAATTGCTGCGCGGTCGTGAGCGAGCCATCACCGCCGACGCAAATCAAACCGGCCAAATCATAACGGGAGAAAGTCTGGCGAACCGCATCAATGATTTCCGGGGGCAACTCCAGCCGGCCGTCTTTGCCAACGCGAGAGGCAAATCGCCCGCGGTTGGTCGAACCCAGGATCGTGCCGCCTTGGATTAAAATGCCCGCCGTGTTGCGATGATCGAGAATTCGGCAGCGGACCGGCTCGATGAGACCCTCGAAGCCTTCCTCAAAACCAATTATTCGATACCCTTGCGTGATGCCCGTCTTGACGACTCCGCGAATCACCGCGTTTAAGCCGGGGCAGTCACCGCCGGAAGTGAGGATTCCGATCGTGGGTCGTTGTTGTGGATCTTCGGGGGGCACATTCCTTAATCGCACTTCAGGATCAAACACACTTGCCTCACTTGCTAATTCGATCGATGGATGACCCACGCCTGGAGCCCTACCGCAACATACGCTCGCGGGATCCAACGAAGGAGGGAACACGGTTTATTGCAGAAGGTCGGCTACTCGTCGAGCGGTTGCTGCGGAGCCGACATCGATGTCACTCAATTTTAATGAAAACCGGCTATGACGAGGAGTTGGTGCGATTGGCCACGTCGCAGCCTTCGCCACCGCAGATCTTGGTCGTCGAACAAACCTTGCTGAAACAGCTGGTCGGTTATGACTTTCATCGCGGCGTGATGGCATGTGGCGAGCATCCGCCTTTAAAAAGGCTCGACGAACTGCCCGCAGCCGCCACCGGGGATTCACCTTTGCTCGTCGTATGTGGAGTCGATAACCCGGAGAATATTGGCGGGCTAATGCGGTCGGCGGCCGCCTTCGGAGTCAGCAAAATGGTGTTGAGCGACGATGTGGCTCATCCTTTTTCTCGCCGCGCCCTGAGGGTCAGCATGGCGACCGCCTTCCAGTTGGATTTCTACCGGTTGGCCCAGCCCGCTGCCGAGGTGACTCAGTTGGCCGAGCGGCATGGCTATCGGACGCTGGCAACCACTTTGGCTGACGCGGCGATACCGTTGCATCAGTTTGTTCGCGACCAGCGACCGCTGGCAGTCCTGGTCGGCAGCGAAGCCAACGGATTGCCCGCAGCGGTGCTAGCAAGTTGCACGGATCTGTTGACGATCCCCATGAGTCCGGCAGTCAATTCGCTCAATGCCAACGTGGCAACCGCAATCTTCTTGTACGAGCTGACGAAACTCGGTGGCTAATTCCGCTTTGTTTGACGACATAAACGAAGGTGCTTAGAAAGGCCGAGCGATTATCCAACCAGCGATCAGTGAAAGCATGGAAGCGACGGCGGCGATCGCTAACCAGCTGAAAGAATGCCGATGTATATTAAGCTGTGCGGCGAGTGCTTCCACTGCCTCGGCCGCTTCGCCTTGCGTCACACCCACTTCCTCAGCGTAGGCCATGATGGCGTCGTGCCAATCACCTTCGCGGAGCAAATGAAGCACCAGATCCCGCTGGGTTTCAGTCATGCTAATTGATCGAATGTGTGAGGGACTTTGAAAATTTCACAGCGGAACCGCCTTGCTGTATCCTCTGGACACAGAGCACACCGAGATTCTGGAGCCGATCGAAGCAGATACAAGTCCAAAATTCAGTCATACCGCTAAAGAACTGGAATTCAGCGGTCGTTCACGACGATGATCAGGGTCAGTGAAACTAAGCTGCCAGAACTGTTTGCTTCTTGTTAAGATGACACACATCGCGTGGTCTGTGAAGCGGGAATGTGAAGCCAGGCAAGTGGGGAGGAGACTGCGGTTGTCCGTCGCACGGCGATGAGAATTACTCAGTGGCGGGTCGCTTAACTTTGGCGGGCCCTTTGGGGTTCATTCCTTCCCTAGTCGGCTTCTGATATCGCGAGGCCATTTCTGGAGGCTGCTGAGGATCCTAGCCGAAAATCGAAAAAAACAGCGGCCAGCGGCACGACGGCGAGCGGTTTTTCGCTGGGGACTGAGACATGTCGGTGAAAATCGGCGAATATTTTTCTTCGTTCCCGTTGCGAAGAATTGAATTCCCTAGTAATTTTCGGGGTTCAACGAAACATCTACGCGGACCTACAAACCGCATTTGGGTATTAGCTCCTGTGGGAGAGTTTGACAATGACGATGGACAAGAGCCTGAAGGTTCAGGCCGGCGCGATTAAATCACGCAACGTTTTGACCCGCGCAGAACGCATCGAGCGACTCAAGACGCTCGATCGCTGGAACGAAGACTCCGAAGCAGTGGGCATGCCCAAGGTTCGGGTGGTCAAGGTATCACTGAAGAAGAAGAAGAAAGTTAAGAAGGAAGAAGACGAAAAGGGCAAGAAGAAGAAGTAGTCGCCTGGGGCTCTGTTTTTTCCAGGCAGAGTCCGCCTTTTTCGGTTTCTCCGGATTCATTTGCAGAATTGGGCTGCTTTGCCGCCCAGTTGTTTTTTTGCTGCGGCGCCCCTGTGGCGGTGGCGGTTATTGCTCTGCCGGTTTGCCAGCGAACAGATGATCTGACAAAGCACCGATCCGTCCCGTCGCCCGCTCGCCGTGTGCCTCTCGGTAGGCCGTTTCCGCACGGCGGAAGATATCCGGACGCACCATCAGTTCGGCTGGTGAGGTGGCGTCGACGAGGTCAGCCATTGTCTTCAGCGTTCGAGTTTGCCTGACGGTCAACTGGTGCATTTGGCAAAGCTGGCGGAACAGGCGGTGCGGCGCGGCAACGGTATTTCGACGTTGCTGCAGATATTGGTACAGCGTTGAGAGCACGATTGCCGCCGCGACCGGTAAAATGATCAGCCACAGGTAGGGGAGCCAATTGGTTGGGGTTTGCTCACCCGAAAATCGCTGCCCCATGCTGGAGAGCCGCGATTGACCGCAGAGTATCCATTCGCTGACGAGCGATACGGAATTACAGAAAAGCGTTAGGTTATTCATGATTGCAGTCGGTTCTGGGAAGCATCGAGTTGCAAACTGTTTGCCGGCAGGGTGAACGAACTTTGCCCAGGGGAGCCTGTGTTTTGCCCCGTGTTGGGCCCCGCGTTTGGAGTGGACTTGAGTTCCTCCAGTCGCTCGGTTAGCGAGTCGATTGCGGCATCTCGCTGCGAGCCATCGGGTCCGAAGGCGGCTCCCTCCAGAGCCACCAAGGAAGCCTCATCTTGACCTTGGACGAGCGCCTGCAATGCCAAGATGCGAACTTCTCGGTAGTCATCTTTGGCGATCTGGGTGAGCGCCGATTCGAGCGAGTTCACCAAACCACAAGCCACAATTGCCTTGACCGCTTGGCGTCTTCGTTCAATCAGTGGACTGCGTAAGGCTTGGGCGAGTGTGTTAGCGGCATTTCGGTCAATTCGGCAAATCACTCCACCTACCGCCGGCAGTTGGACTGCCGGCAATTCATCGATAACTTTCACAAAGTGCTCGGCATGCAAGCCTTGCATGACATGTTGCAGGCCGTGCACGATCGCTTGACTGGGATGGTCAAGCAGTTTCAGCACCCGTTTGATGACGCGTTGGTAGGGGACAAGGTGGGGTTGCATCTGACCTGAGTCGCTGGCTAAGGCTGCGGCCGCTTGCAGCAGTATTTCGGGATCGAGTGGCGGGCAATGGGCTAAAGCGATCGCCACGGCTGCCTCGGCGTCATGGTTGCCTTTGGCGATTACATCCAGCAGCAACGTGAGTTTGTCCACCGGGGAGTCGTTGTTGGCCGTGTGGGCGTGCACCAGACCGACCAGAAATGTCGACGGCGTTTCGTTTGCCAGCGTTTCTAGGGAATGGAAAATTGCCAGCAAGGGCATTTCGCGGAGATGCCGCAGCAACATCGTGGTTGGTTCTCCGCCCACGGTTTTTAACAGCGCATTGCGGAACAGTTCGTCGCTGCGAAGCTCAATCGCTTGTCGCACACCTGCGGGAATATGCTTGCGGCGAAGGTATCCGGCAATCAACTGCAGTACCCCCGGCACAGTGCTGGTCATGAGCGGAGTTTCCAACCGTCGCGCGGCCTCCAAATCCTCGGTCAACAAAATCCGCAATTCGCGGTCACCCCAACTGGAGGCTGCCAAGAAAGCTTCGCTGAGCCCCTCGCAACGATGAAAGTTCATGCGGCGAATCGACTCGGCGAGTCTTCGCACCACCGGTTCGCGGAGACTGGGTCGTCCGCGACCCTCGCGTGCCGAGGTTCCCAGGCTGCCGCTGACATCCATCACGGCAGCCATCATGTGCTGTCGCAGTCTACGGTCGCCAGCTGTTTCCAGGCGGTCGATGACCAGCGGCAGCAGGCCATCGAGGCTGAGCATGCGGAGCGCGCTGAGGGCTGTCAGCCACAGCGGGGCATCGGCTTGACCTTTGAGAACGCCAGCAATCACCGCTTGCATTGCCGCTGGATGCTCCTGCACGGCTCGCAGTTCGGAGTCGTTCAGATCTTCCCACATTTTCAGGATCAACAACGCGCCGCGATCGGTCCGACGGTTCAAAATTGCCGTGATCGCTTGCTGACGGACCGTCGTTTCATCGGACTCCAAGGCCAACGCAAGCAATCCGTCCGCCGCGCCATTGGCGGCGGTGGCGAGCACGTTAAACGTTAATTGCATTCCCGTTGTGACCATTGGACTACCTAGCCAAGAGCTGCCTATACCTACGAGGTTCTGTAAAAGGGATATTCTTCTCAATTGGTATCGACCACCTAGAACCCGCACTTTTGCGAACTATGGCAAAGCTGCGGCGGTATCCTCTGCGCTCCCTGCGTATTTCGCATAACCGTTACAAACCGGCCTGCATGGGTGGTACGGCTAATCATGTGAGCTTTTCCTGACTATACTGAGAGCTCTCGCTGGGGCCGCGTCAATTACCAGCGCATTTGAATTGCTGTCGCTTCGCTTTCCCACTTGCAGAAATTATGTTTCACCCTCCTTTGAATCGCACTCGCGGACTCGGCGAGGCAAAATGCTCATGAATGCGAATCAAGTGCTCGATCGACATTACTTGGAAGTCCGCGCAAAGCTGCTGGAGATCGCCGCCACGCTCGATCGCGTTGAACGGGCGGCCGAGGCGGAGTCTGTCGATCACCAACGTCTGGAACAACTGATGGCAGGTTTGCAAATTTTGCAACAAGCTGGCGTAACGGACCGGGCCGAGCAAATTCAACAGCTATTTTCTCGGGCTTACGATCCTCAGTGGCGGAGTGAGTTCGAGGTTTGAGAGCGTTTGTGGTTTAAGTGAGCCTGCAGGCTTAGCGAGCTTGCAGTTTCAGTGAGTTGTCTGGCCGATCGCCGCCAAGTATTCGTCACGCTGGTGCGTGATTTTTCCCGGCCCCTTTCCAAATAGCCCCCACGAGACTCAGCGATGGACTATATCGATCCACATATCCACATGGTGTCGCGCGTCACCGACGACTATGAGATGCTGGCTCGCATGGGCTGTGTGGCGATAAGCGAGCCAGCTTTTTGGGCTGGCTTCGATCGCTGTTCGGTCGATGGATTTCGTGACTACTTTCGCCAGCTGACCGAGATTGAACCTAAGCGGGCGGCCGCCTATGGGATCCGGCATTACACTTGGTTGTGCATCAATGCCAAAGAGGCGGAGAACGTCAGTTTGTCAAGAGAAGTGATTGCGATGATTCCCGAGTTTTTGTCCTCTCCCAACGTGCTGGGGATCGGCGAGATTGGGCTGAACAAGAACACTCGCAACGAGTCGCTGATTTTTCTCGAGCATCTTGAGTTGGCAATCAATCACGAGCAGCCAATCTTGATTCACACACCGCATTTGGAAGACAAGTATCAGGGCACTCGCATGATCCTCGATATGTTGGGAGGCGATTCCCGCATCGATCGTTCCCGCGTGCTAGTGGACCATGTCGAGGAGCACACGATCGGTGCCGTTCTAGACGCTGGTTACTGGGCCGGGATGACCTTGTACCCAGTCACCAAATGCACGCCGCAGCGGGCGGCCGACATGATCGAACAATTTGGTCCCGAACGGTTGATGGCGAATTCAGCAGGTGACTGGGGCCCCAGCAAGCCAACGGCGGTCCCCGATTTGATTTTTGAAATGCGGCGGCGGGGACACGACGAGGCTCTCATTCGTAAGATTGTTTACGAAAATCCACGCGAGTTCTTTGCCAAGAGCAAACAGTTTCGCTGGTAACCCGCTGGTAACGTGCTCGCTGCTATTCGGCACGCCTTTTAACATGCCGCTCGGCGCTGACTTAGAATTTCGCTTTGACTTCCATTCCGTACGCCGGTGCGCGTCACCGGGGAATTTTTTCCTCAGGATTAATGTATGCCGACAGCTTCAATTTCAAACAGTTTTGCGATCCGGCTGCCGATCATGGTGGCGGCGATGTTGTGGCTTGCCGTTAGCGGTGAGGGGCAAGATGGTGTGAGAGAAGTGAACGCGGATTGGCAGGACGCGCTAAGCAAGGAGTCTATTACTGCTGGCGAGAACAAACTGAATTATCGTTTGTATCAACCGCCGGTCAAAGCGGGTGAAGATTCTGCGACGCCCTATCCGTTAGTTTTGTTTTTGCACGGTGCAGGCGAGCGTGGCGTAGATAACGAGGCGCAGCTGAAGCATGGTGTCAGCGAGTTCATGCGGCGACAAGGCGAGTACCCCTGTTTTTTGGTCGTGCCCCAGTGTCCCACGCAGCAGCGGTGGGTGGAGCGAAATTGGAGCGAAGCGACCGGAGAGGATACTTTCGAGGAAGCCCCCAGCGCGCCAATGGAGTTGGCCTTGGCGGTGGTGGAGGAATTGGTGAAACAGAAACGGGTCGATCCCAAACGGTTGTATGTGACGGGGCTCTCGATGGGCGGCTATGGAACTTGGTACGCCGCTGGTTTCAAAGGGTCACCATTTGCGGCCGCCGCGCCGATCTGCGGTGGCGGCGATCCCTTGTGGGCTGAGCGTTATCGGGAGTTGCCGCTGTGGGCTTTTCACGGGGATGCCGACGGTGCCGTACCAGTTGCCCGCTCGCGAGAAATGATTGCCGCGATCAAGCAGGCTGGTGGCCAGCCCAAGTACACGGAATACCCAGGCGTGGGCCACGACAGTTGGACGCGGACCTATCAGGACGACGCCTTCCATCAGTGGTTGTTCAGCCAGGCCAAGTAGCCAAGTCAGTCATATCAAGTTTCGATGAAATCAGCCGTTGAGCGGCAGCTCACGGTTGCGAGGAACCGGACGCTGGCGCGTTCCGGCTGATTCTGTATTGGTTAGTGACTCACGCGGAGGTGCTTTAGCCCAAGCTACGACTGGGGGCAGACCAAAACTTTCATGGCTCCCGGCACCCCTTCGTACAGCTTGGCGAACCACTCGGCGCCTTCCGCCAAGGTTGATTTGGCGGTGATCAGTGGTGCGACTTTGATGGCACCGCTGCTGAGCAGGCGAATGCACTGTGGGTATTCGCCTTGCGAAGCACAACTTCCTTGCACGGTGATTTCTCGGGTCACCACCGATTGCAGCGGGAACTCGATCGTGGGGCTGAGGTTACCGACCAGCGTCACGGCGCCCCCTTTGCGAACCGCGGCGATGGCGTCGTTGACGGTTTGTTGATGCCCGACGACTTCCAGCACCGCGTCGGCACCCCGGCCGGCGGTCAATTGGCGAACTTCGGCTGGGATATCGAGCTGGCTGGCATTGAGCGTTACGTCGGCACCTAATTGCCGAGCCACATCGAGTCGGTCGGCCGCCACGTCGGTGGCGATCACCAAGCCGGCCCCTTTCAACTTGGCAGCTTGAATGGTCAGCAAACCGATCATGCCGCTGCCGACGACGACGACCGAATCGCCCAGCGAAAACTTGGTGATGTTGACTGCGTGCACGGCGATCGAAACGGCTTCGATCAGCGCGGCGGCCTCAAAGGACAGTTCATCGGGCAGGCGGTAAATGATATTTTGCGGTACGGCAACCAGTTCCGCGAAGGCGCCGTTTTGGCGATAGTCCCCGCAGGAGACACCGAGCACGCGACGATTGTCGCAGAGGTTGATTTCGCCGCGACGACAAAAGTGACATTTACCACAGGAGATTGTCGAGTCGAAGGTCACCCGGTCGCCGGGCTGAAATTCGGTGACCGAAGCCCCCACGCTTTCGATCACGCCGGCCGCTTCGTGTCCCATCACCAGGGGCGGGATTCGACGCCCGGTGCTGCCGTCGTAGCCATGGATGTCGCTGCCGCAAATACCACACGCATGCACGCGAACCAGCACGTCTTCGGGACCAACCTCGGGCTCTGGAACATCGGTTAATTCAATCTGCTTGTACTCTTTGAGCAACAGCGCTTTCATCTTGGTTTCCAGATCGATCGTTAATAATTGAATTTAATGCAGACAGGTTTGGGGATGGTCACGCTGTTGCCGGTGGGCACAGGTAAACCATCATCACCCACTTTGAAGACCATCAGGTTGTTAGATTCCTGATTGGCGGTGATCAGCCACTTGCCGTCGGGACTGGGGCGAAAATTCCGTGGAGTCTTACCGCCGCTGGAGACGTGGCCGAGTGCTTCCAGGCGACCACTTTCTGCATCAAAGGCAAACACCGCCAGCGAATTGTGACCGCGGTTGCTGCCGTAAACAAAGCGGCCGCTGGGATGAAACTGAATTTCCGCCGTGGAGTTATTGCCTGCGAAATCGGCTGGCAACGTGGAGTACTCACCAATCATTTGCAACCGCTGGGGGGTGATCCGCAGCACGCTAATGATCGAGCTCAGTTCCTCGATGACCAAGACAAATTGCTCATCCGCAGAGATCGCAAAATGCCGGGGACCATGTCCGGCCGGCAGCTGGAAGGTCAACTGTTCGTTGCGGGTTAGTTTGCCGGCGGGCGAGACGTCGTAGACGATCAATTCGTCGGTCCCCAAGTCGGCCGCCATCGCTAACTTGCCATCGGCAAGAAACTGGAACGAGTGGGCATGTGGTTCGCTTTGCCGAGCTTTGTTGACGCTGCTCCCAGCGTGCTGGACAAAATCGACCAACTTCAACGGCGATTGCTGGGAGATGCTGTAAACATTCACGCTGCCCCCGCCGTAGTTGGCCACACCGGCCAACGATTCTTGACTGTTCAAGGCGACAAAGCAGGGACCATCGCCCCCCGTGTCGGCCCGCGCAATTTCTTGGAGCGTGCCGTCGGGCTCGATCCGCCAAGCCATCACGCTGGCTCCCCAGCGTTTCGAGTCGCGACGAAGTTCGGCCACGCTGTAAAGTCGCTCGGCGGTCGCGTCGAGAGTCAGGAAGGATGGGTTTGGAGTGGCGGCAGCCAACCGCGGTTGCGAGAGTTTGCCCAGTTGGGGATCAAAATCAACGACGTAGATCCCTTTGCTATCGCCGGCACCTTCACCCGTGTAGGTGCCAACATAGATGCGTGTCGGCTGCTCAGCTTGAACCTGTGCTGCCAACGCGAGACCGAGTGACGCCGCCAACGCCGCGCTCCATCTCATCCTGATAACTTCCGCCATCTTGATAATTCGCATCTTCAAAGCTCTCGTTTCGCGGTTGCCTGATGAAACCAATTGCCTGATTAAACCGATCGTGACTCTAAGAACGCACCACTAGCTTGCCGTGACTAGCTGACCGTAACTTTATCCATAGTATCGCCACGCTCGATTTGGTTAACCACGTCTTGCCCTTCGGTGACGCGACCGAAAACCGAGTGCTTGCCATCGAGCCAAGGAGTCGCCACGTGGGTGATGAAGAATTGCGAACCGTTGGTGCCGGGGCCGGCGTTCGCCATCGACAACACACCGGGGCCATCATGGATCAAGTCGGGGTGGAATTCGTCTTCAAATTGGTAGCCGGGGCCGCCAGTTCCGGTCCCTTGGGGGCAGCCGGTTTGCACCATGAAGTCTTCGATGACTCGGTGGAACGTGAGGCCGTCATAAAACCCTTCACCCGCCAGTTTCTCGAAATTGGCCACTGTTTTGGGAGCCTTGTCGTCGTACAACTCGAGCGTAATCGTGCCTTTGTTGGTCTCGATGGTGGCAACTTTCATTGCATCTTTCTTGGAATGTGTGTGACTTAAAGGGTTCGCAAACGCGGAAACACCCGGCTGCGGCGAATTCAAATTAGGCTTGCTTCGCCCGAGCAGTTTACACAATTTGTCCGCGAGCGTCTTGCCAGCGATTCGCACGCCGGTTGCCTTACGGCCATTGGGGCTCTCGTTTTTCCAAAAAGGCGCGGAGCCCTTCGGCGGCCGCATCGGTCGTGCTGGCCGCAGCCCCCAATCCGGCAGCGATTGTCAACTGGCTGATCAAGGCTTCGCCGATCGATTCGTTCAGCAAACGCTTGGTCATTTGCAGAGATTCTCGCGGGGCGGTGGCGATTTGTTGGCCTAACGCGTCGGCGCAGACCCAAATCTGATCGGCGGCCACCAAGTCGGTCAGCAGCCCCATTCCCATTGCCGTGTCGGAGTCGACCGAACGCCCGGTGAGCAACATTCTGGCGGCGACAGCTCCCCCTTGGCGAAAGTGCAACAGCGGCGCAACCATCGCACCGACCAACCCGCGTTGGGCTGCCGGTGAGCCAAACTCGGCGCGCGTCGAGGCGACGATTAAATCGCAGGCCAGCGCCAGGGCGAAGCCGCCACCAAGCGCTTGCCCGTCCACGGCCGCGATCACCGGTTTTGGATAACGCAAGATTTTCAGCAACAGTTCGCTGAGCAATTCCCAGTCGTGGTGGACTTCGTGGCTGAGCGGGATCGCTTCGCTGCCAGTTTCCAAACGGGCCACGCGGCTCAGTTCGGCCAAGTCCATGCCGGCTGAAAAGTGTGAACCTTGACCCATCAAGATTACGTAGCGAACGCGCTTCTCTTGATGCAAGTCGTCCAGCGCCTGATCAAGGGCTTGCAACATCGCCCGCGACAACGCATTGCCCCGTTGGCCACGCTGCATCACAATTGTGCCCGCCGCGGCATGGACTTTAACATCGACTTCGACCATGGTGGAAAACCTGCGATTAGGTGGAGCTGATTGGCTGAAATCATATCATCCGAAACGGACCCTCGTTTGCCAGTGGACTAAATTGTGACCAACATTCCGTTCGCCGCCTCCTTGACCCCCGTCGGACGTGGCGCGGTCGCGGTGATTGCCGTCCAGGGAGAAATCGCTCATCAAGCAATCTTGCGTTGTTTTCAACCAGCCACGCCGCTGCCGTCACCCGTCGGTGACTCGCCCCGCTTGCCGCTGCGACAAATTCGCTATGGCCGGTGGCAAAGTCCGCGGGCCGAACGGGCGGCGGAATCCGTGGTCGTGTTTGCCACCGCAGCCGACTACGCCGAAGTGCATTGCCATGGTGGCCAAGCCGCGGTGGCTGCGATTCTGAATGATTTGAAGGCCGTCGGTGTGCCGAGCAAGAGCGCCGCGGAGTTTACCGCGGTGGTTACTACTGAGCACGCGGTTTATGGCGCGCACGGAGCGGAAGCGGGCCCAGTTGTTTCCCCCTCCGATCAGTGGTTCTTCCGTAAGCTGACAGAGCAAACAAACACCACTTGGACTTGCGGTCTGGCGCTCGCGCAATTGCGTGGCGCGATCTCGCAATGGACCACACAGCTGATCGCAGTGTTAGCTGACGATAGCCAGACGGTTAAAGATCGTGAGCAACTGGCACAAGTGGCGATCGCCCAGTTGCGTGCTCGCCAGCTGGCCGGTCAGCACCTCGTGGACCCTTGGCGGATTGTGGTTGCCGGTCCACCCAACGTGGGCAAAAGTACGTTGCTTAATACACTGCTTGGATACCAGCGGGCGATCACGTTTGATCAACCGGGGACGACTCGTGACTTGGTGTCGGCCGACACGGCAATCAAGGGCTGGCCGGTGCGGCTGGTCGATACCGCCGGACTGCGCGTAAGTGACGATCCGTTGGAAGCGGAGGGGGTCCGTCGGGCTACTCGGCAATTGCAAACTGCCGACCTGGTGTTGGCGATGACCGATGCGCGGCAAGGGCTGACCGAAATGCACGTGGCGATTCGTCGCGAGACAACCGCGCCGTTGATCGTGGTGCATAACAAAATCGATTTGCTTTCCGCCGCACCCCCGGCCGTCAATGATTTGCCCACCGTTGGCATTGTGGCTCGCGAAGCGGGCAAAGTGGAACCTTTGCTGCAGCTGATCGAACAGTGCCTGATCCCCAGCGAGTTGCGGCAACGGACAGCCACGCCGGCCGATCTCGTTGACGTTCCCCCACTGCCGCCGATACCGCTGACTCCGCGGCAATGCAGCTTGTTGGCAGATGCGGCCGCCGCCGATTCGTTGCTGGCCCTGATCGCCACGCTGCGGGAACTGAGCTGACGGGAACTGAGCTGACGGGAACTGAGCTGACGAAACGCAGTCAGCTATTTTAAGTGGAACGACTTCGGCGCGCTTTGCCAGCCACCTCCTCAGCGATCGCCGTTTCCGCATAATGAACGAGCATTCTTACTAAGTAACGGAAACGAGCATGATCACGATCGTCGATTATCAGATGGGAAATTTGCGCAGCGTGCAAAAGGCGATCGAAAAGGTCGGCTACGAAGCGCGAGTCTCTGCCGACCCGCGTGAGATTGCCGAGGCGGACAAGTTAATCTTGCCGGGAGTGGGTGGATTCGGCGAGGCGATCGGCGAGATTCGGCAGCGTGATTTGGAGCAGCCGATTTTGGACTTTCTGCAGTCGGGGCGACCTTTCCTGGGGATTTGCTTGGGTCTGCAATTGCTGTTTGAAACGGGGTATGAAGGGGGCACGCACCGCGGATTGGGCGTGCTGGGCGGTGAAGTGGTTCGCTTCCGAATCGATCCCACGCTGAAGGTGCCGCACATGGGTTGGAATCGCGTCGCGCGGGGAGCAGATTTTAACCCCGGTGAGGTTCCCACAATTTTGGCGGACGTGACTGCGATGAGCCACTTTTATTTCGTCCATTCCTACTTTGTCCGCCCGGCCGATTCGTCGATTGTCGCCTTGGAAGCCGACTACGGCGGCCCGTTCTGCGCGATGATTCAACGCGGACCCATCTATGCAGCTCAGTTCCACCCTGAAAAAAGCCAAGCCGAAGGGCTGAAATTGCTGAAAAACTTTGCTTCCTTAGCCGTTCCCGCCAGCTCATGAGCGTTGCCATGGACCCCCAAACCATTTCAGCGCTCGATTCTTCCGGGTCTGGTTTGCAACTCCGCTTCAGTTGGCTCGGAGATCGTTACGGGCACGTCATCGAACGCATCAGCCGTGGGGAAGGTGCTTCAGGAAGCGAGTTGATCACCCTACCCTTGTTGGCCTCCATCGAATCGGCACCCGATGAAGCGTGGCCCAGCAGCCCACCCCTACAGCAGCTCTCCGTGGAGCCGATTCAAGCAACTTCGGTGGCGCTCGCCGTGGGTGCCGCTGGGCAAGCGCACTGGAGTTTGAGTGTCACGCCCATTACCGGCGGCGCAGGTCAGCCGGGATTTCTATTCGACGCCGCAATTCGCTGTGCAAACCCAATCGGCAGCCTCGGCTCCGACTATTTGCGGTTGGGTGCGAAGGAAGTGTCTGGCGAGCACGATCTGGCGCCAAGTGCGGCGCTGCGCATCGAGCCTTTGGGGGAAGTGGCGGCGACGACGGTGAACAACTTGGCCCATATCGTGCAGATTGCGCCGGCTGTTCGCCAAGCCCCGACGGTTCGCTGGGCTTATCGCATCATGGCCAGCTCGCGGTAGTGGCCAGCGGTAATCGCAGCCTGCCACGGCAAATAAATTGTGAAGATTTGACGGTTAATCGGGTCGCTCGCGTTATCCCGGTCGTCCCTGTCATTCCGCGCATGCCGAATTTGATTGTTTTGCGCTGGGTAAAAACGTTACCAGCGAAACTTGCCGCATAATTGATCCAACCGTAGCCCCAGCATCCCGATGGTAACTTTCGGACAAAGGTGACTCGATGTCGAGCTCGCCGCCGAAAATGCTCTTTTTGCCGCTGGGATAACTTCCCCCGTGAGTCGTCAGCCTTCGCATCGCAAATCGCCCCACCATGCCGCCGGTGTTTTCACCCGGTTGGTTTGCGGTGTGCTACTGATGGTCTGCGGTTTGACCGGCTGCGCGCAAACTTATCCGTTTCAGCGGGCCGACCAGAGCGAAGGCTCAGCAGCGACCGACCCAGTCGCTGCTGGGCAAGGCGGCGGGGAACTGGACGACAGCGGGGAACCGGACAACAGCGGGGAACCGGCGGAGGTGGGGCTGGCTTTCGATCGCTTGCGAGCGGAACTCACCCAGGTGCGACCATTCGTCCCGCAGCAATCTCAGGACGCGGCGGTAGTCAAAGCTAGCCAAAGGGATACCATAATCCGTGGCGATGATTGGTCGCCGGAAATTCCCATCGCTGGCGCAGAGAGAATGAACTTCGCTGGGTCGGCAAGCTTCAGGCGTTGATTTTGTCCATTTCTGCTGCGGTTCTCGCCCAAGCCTCCAACGCCGCTCAACGCGAAGTTGGAAATTTCATGATTGTCGCCGTGATGGGGGTCATCGTGGTCGCGCCCACCATCTTCTTGGTACTGATCGTGATGGTGGGCCGCCGGGGCGGCCGCGATGATCATTAGCAGCTAGGCTTGCGGTTCGACTTGTCGCAGCGGATTGAGCGCTTCGATGGGGATGGGAATCCCTTTCAGCACCCCCTCGACGACGATGGAGTCACCGACCGCGCCTTGGAATCTAGCAACGATCATGCGATTGCGGCGAGCTTTCTCGAGTCGAACCATCACCAATAGCCGGTCGCCGGGGATGACTGGGTCGCGAAAGCGGACTTCGTCGAGCCCGCCAAAACCGACCATTGCGGCACCGAGCAGGTCATATTTTTGCGTAAAATAACTGGCCAGTTGTGCAGCTGCTTCCAGCATAATGACGCCTGGCATGAGCGGCATGTTGGGCATGTGGCCCCGCACCCAAAACTCATCTTTCGTAAGGTCTTTGTAGGCCGCGCAGAGATTTTTCTCGCCATCCTCCAGGAGGATCGCGGTCAGTTGTTCCATTTCGTACCGCTGTGGATTGTACCGCCGAATTTCTTCAATTCCGGCGATTGGATTATCAAAATCCAACAGCGATAGGTCAACTAAAAATTCGCGAGTTGCCACAGGTGCGCTTCTAATCGGCAAAGCCAGCAGTTAGGTGCGAACTTTACGACGACGAGCCTTACGCGCCTTGGCATTGGCGGGGCGACGCCCATGGTTTGCTTTTTTCAATTTGCGGTGCGGTTTAGCCATTGCTCGAACTTATCTAGAACCAATGATGGACTGCGAAATCTCAATGAGCTACGTGGGTTTTCCACGTAGGAGGGAAAACTTTAGCAGCTTTGGCTGTCCAGCGAAAGGCTTACCCAGATATTCACCCCACCGCGATTTGCCGGGTGGGGGCCAGCGTATACCTACAGCAGGGATTGTGGGCCTGAGGCTTGCAATCGCTGCACCACCTCGCGTACTCGCTCCTCTGCCGATTTGGGGGCCACCAGGGTGGCATCACCAGTTTGCACCACGATTAAGTCGTCCACGCCAATCGTGACTACCGTGTGATCCGCCTCGGTGCGAATAATCGAGTTGGTGGTGTCGATTCCCAAGTG
Organism: Kothea flammea; assembly: GCF_052161645.1. Lineage (GTDB taxonomy): Bacteria > Planctomycetota > Planctomycetia > Pirellulales > Pirellulaceae > Laterigemmans. The sequence goes on along the minus strand of NZ_CP197414.1, from coordinate 6,658,538 downwards.
GTTTCCTTGAACCGTGTTGCCGTGCTCGTCAGGGGGCACCATGCGAGCCAACGCTTGCCAGCTGCCGACGTCATCCCAGCTGAAAGGCGCTTCGATGACCACGACGGGGCGATATTGTTCCATCACCGCGTAGTCGATCGATTTCCCTTCGATTGCGGCAAATTCATCGGCCAACACGGTCTCGAAATCGGCTTGCCCGGCCGCTTGTGAAATTTTCCTAATGTGCTCGCTCATCTCCGGTTCGAATTTGGCCAGAGCCTCGAGGATGGTGGCCGCCCGCCAGAGGAAAATGCCGCTGTTCCAATAGAACGTCCCCGCTTGCAGATATGACTCGGCAGTCGCCAAGTCGGGTTTTTCGCGAAATCTTTCGACCTCGAAGGCAGCCACTTCGGTCTCATCCGCCAATGCGTCTCCGCGTTGGATATAGCCGAACGATTCGGCCGCGTAGGAAGGGCGGATACCGAAGGTGATAATGTTCCGGGGGTCGGCCGCCAGCAGCCGTTCTCCCGCTTTGATCGCTTGTTGAAATTGCTCGACGGTGCCGATGATGTGATCCGCCGGCAGCACCAACATGGTGGCATCAGGGTCGCGAGCGGCCAGCAAGCCGGCGGCTAAACCGATGCAAGGAGCCGTGTCACGTTTGCAGGGCTCCCCCACGACTTGCTCGGGGGGCAGTTCAGGCAACTGTTGGCGAATCGCCGAAACCAGCCGTTGGTTGGTGACGACCAATTGGTTCTCGGGAGGCACCAATCCGGTTAAGCGGTCCGCCGTCGATTGAATCATGGAGCGATCGCCGACCAATCGCAGCAGTTGTTTCGGAGTCTGCTGGCGACTGGCGGGCCAAAACCGGGTTCCGCTTCCGCCGGCCATTATCACAGCGTGCAACATCAATCATTTCTCCAGCGACCAAAAGGGCGACCAAAAGGGTACGAACGACCAAAGGGGGACGAACGTGCAAACATAGCTCGAAATAGCGAAGGGGCACCGCCAATTCAGCGGCGAGCGATTGGTCAACCGAAATACTGGTCGCTGGTAATCAAGCTGCCGGCTGGGGCAAGTTTGCCCGCTTCGACCGCCATCGCGACTTCGCAAGCATCGAGCGCCAAACGGGGGTTTATTTCCACTTGCACTTTGGGGGCGACCTCCACCCCGGCGGCTCGCAACCAGCTGGCGTGCAGCTTGCAGATTTGCTCCTTGGCTGCAGCGGGCGTGTCGGTTTCCGCGCCGTCGGCATTTTTGACGGGCGCGAAGACCTCCGCCGCTAGCCCCTCGACGACAAAAGCATTTTCGGCGGCCGGCAGCAGGTCGAAAATGAAGCGTTCAAACTTGGTCGCGTTGGGCGCGTCGGGCTCGATCAAGTTCCCGGTCGCGTCCAAGTGGGGCACCTTTTTATGGGCTCGATGGAACGGCAGCAGCTCGGGCGAATCGGCGACGCGGGCGACAAAATCAGTGGTCAGCACGTGCACCGCAATGTTCCCCGCCCAGAGCTTCAGCTCGCCCGACGGTTGCGTCAGCTCGGCAGCCGCCTGCGGCAAATCGCTGTACTCAATAATTTGCACGCGACCGTCGACCAGCACCACGTTGCCGACCCGCTCGGTGGCGAACCGTTTGCGAACCACTTGAGTCGTCATTTCGCTGCCAGCCATCACGTGGTGGCCCAGCAGGGCGGGGTCGCAGAGGCGGGCCAGCGGGTTGTCGACTTGAGCGTAAAATAATTGTTCGATCTCCTGCTCGCGCAACCACTCCAAAGAGCCGCTTTTGGCCAAGGCCTTGATCGTCCCGCCGTGTCCGTCGGGGCTCAGTGCCAAAGAGTCGGGTTGGCTGAGCAGCAATTTGCCAGTCTCCGCATCGACCGCCGGCATGGTTCCTTGGCAGAAGATGCGCACTTGGGTGGGATCGAGCCCGAGGTGATTTTCTTGTTCCATGTAGGCGACCGTCTCGGCGTGCGTCGCCGGGCTCGTCATCAGCAGCAGGGGCACGCGTTTGCCGTAACGTTGCCCGACCGCCAGCAAGTGATCAGCAAAGCACTGAAACAGCGTTCTCTGGGAGACCGGCCCGATCGGAAACATCCCTTTCGGTTGCTCGAAACCCAAACGCGTTCCCTGCCCACCCGCCACAATCAATACGGCAACTTTTCCCTCCCGCAGCAAAGCCTCGCCACGTTGCCACGCCTCACTGGCGGACCACGCGGCACCGCTGCCGTCAGCTTTCACGGCCGGAGGTGCTTGAGCTTGCATCGCCAAGCTGGCAAAGTCCACCGCTTGGTCCTGGCCAGCGATCAGGCTATCTAATTCCGCGAAATCTAACTCGCTTAATTGCGTCGCAAAAGCCGCCTGCTGCGACTCGGAGAGCTGATCCCAAAAGCGCAAAACATGAGCCTGTTGATGGGCTTCCAGTTGGCTCCGCAGCGCCTCAAATTGATCCTGGTTTATCATGAGTCTGAGATCTCTCCAGTGAATTTTAGATACTTGCGCGTAGATGAAAGGTGGGAGTTAACGCCGTGCGTCCCGCGTCGTGTTTGTTCGTTTGAGTTGCGTTTGTTGCTCTTCAAGCTATCACAAAATCGTTAACACGTGGTCAGCCCAGCGTGACCAGGAACGCAACGGTGGCTAGCGCCAAAACCGCTAACAGTGCGCCGCTTAATGGCGAAAATTCCATGCGGGGTTTTGGTATCGCTCTCGGGCTAACGTTTCTGCTCGGCGAAACACCGACGCCGGGAATTCAACTGGCAGAGCTGGAGATGCTTCGCGAGTAAAAGCTTCGCGCACCGTTTGCCAGAGGAGTTCCCGGGGCAGCGGCAAGTTCGTGATAAAGCTGGCATGGTCACGGCTTTGCCGGTAATCCGGATGACGCGGTGGCATCCGCAAACAGTTGGCGATCAGGGGGAGATCTGCGTCGTACAGCAGGGTGCCGTGATAAAGGATGTGCTCGCGAGCGACTCGTAAGCTGTTCCCCGAAAACTTGCGATCGCGATAGGTCAAATCGCATGTCCCTTGAAACCGAACTTCCGGGACTCGACTCGCGATCGCCGCGGTCAGCGTGGTCATGATAAAGTCGTGCGCCAAGTCGAGGTTTCGCAATTCAGCGCGCTGGCGGAGGCTGAGCACGACCGAGTACATCAAACAGCCCGGCCCGGCCACGATCGAGGCGCCGCCGCTGCAGCGCCGCAAGAGGGGAATCCCCCGCCGCTGGCAATGATCTTGGTCGACCTCGCCGGCCACTTTGCTGCCGCGGCCCAGCACGACCACTGGTTGTTCAAATTCCCAGACCCGCAGCAACTCGCTGGTTTCGCCCGCCTCGGCGGCTTCCAGGCATGCTTCATCGATCGCCAGCTGGAAGCTTGGCTGTCGGTAATTCGCGTCCAGGGATGACGGTTCGTGCAGCAGTGGAATCATGCGGTTTGGATAAATGTCTGCGTGAAGGGCTGGAGGGAAGGAGGTTGCGTTGAATTTGTTGCCGCTCGCGGTCGTGTTGTTAATTTTCAACGTTTGTAGCGAGGAGTGAGCAGGCTCGGCAATTTGGTGAAAAAAAACAGCGCCGGGTGTCGGCTGAGTGCCTCACAATCTTGAATTTTTTTGAGAATCGCTAAATCGTGACCAGTATTGAACTTGCATGACAAAATTGCATCAAATGGGATTTGCATGTTTGCCGCGTTGGTAACAAACTAAGAGGGTGAGGACCTCGTTGCCACCAATTGGATGCAAGAACCCTATGACCTCAATCGACTCAACGTCCGTGACCATGATTGCCATTCAGTCGCTTCGCCAGCTCGCCCACAACTGCCTCCGTCCTCGTCCGCTCCGTCAAACTTTGCTGGCCGGTCTCGGTGGCGCCGGTGTCGCGGTCTCGATGGCCTTGACCGCTCCCGCCACCTTCGCCCAAGACGCTTGCTGTTTTCAACCAGCTTACCGCTTGCAGTGCGACACGGTGCTGGAGCCGCGGGTCGAGACTGCCTATCGTACCCGCTACCAGACCGTTCCCGAAGTCCGCGATGTTACCGAAACTCGCTACGTGCTCAAGACTCGCACGGAAGATCGAGAAATTCGCGTGGCCAAGCCGGTCGTAAAGACCGCCTATCGCGAAGAAACCTACACGGTGATGAAACCGGTGTTGGAGACTTCGCTGGAAAAGCGTCAGCGGACCCGCACTCGCATGGTTACCGAAACCTCCGAGCGAATTCAACAGGTCACCAGTTATCGTCCCGTCGTGGAAACCCAGTATCAAGCCCGCCAGTACCAGGTCCAGCGGCCAGTGACTGAGACCATGATGCAAACGCAAGCCTACACGACGCTCCGTCCCGTCACCACGATGGAAAGCCGCTTGGTCGACGCCGGTGGTTATGTGCCGCAACAGGTGGTCACGCCGGGATCAGTGAATTATGGACTTCAGTGGGTCCCGCGGGCTTATCAAACCACGGGCCCCCTGGGCATCCTCAGCGTTAACCGGGGCGGTCTGTTTTGGACGCCCCAAGTGACGCCGCCGACGGTGCAAACGCAACTTGCCTACCGCCCCAACTTCGTCAACCAACAAGTCGCCCGGACTCAGTACGTGCCGGAAACGGTGCAACAGCAAGTTCCCGTGCAAACGACTCGCATGGTGACCGAAACGGTGTCTGAGCAAGTCCCCGTGCAAACCACGCGAATGGAAGCGGTGACCGAGGAACGCCGCATCCCCGTCACGGTCCAGCGGCCCGAGACTGAGACCTACGTCGAAGAAATTCCCGTGCAACGTTACCGCTACGTGGCGGAGACCAAAACGCGTCGCATTCCCGTGACGACGACCGAAACCGTGTACGAGACGCGCAGTGAACCAGTGCAAATCCAATACTACGAACCGGAAACTTTCACGCGCCAAGTGACCGTTAATCGCGTGGTCCCCGTGACCGAAGAGTACACTCGCACGGTGATGGTTGCCCGACCCCGCATCCAACGCGTTGCTCCCAGTTACTACGACCCCTTTGGTGAATCAATTTCCAGCGGCTACTCGTCGCTGATGCCCCCGGTTATCTATCCCGGGACCAGCGAGATAGATTCCAGCGTGTTGGGCTCTAGCGTGCTGACGCCCACGCCGGCTGAAAGCCAAAAACCGAAAGCCGGGATCACCGGCATGAATTCCAAGCTGACGGAGCCCGCCAGCGAAGATGAAGAGCAGAGCCCTTCGGATGTCACCACCCCCGATGCGCGGTCGGAACAGCCTGCTGACGAGTCCGATAGCGGCGGTGAAGGTAACGGCCAAGTCACCGAACCGAGCGATGAAGACCCGATTGATCCCCCCGCCCTATCAGGTGCTGGCAACTCGCCAGTGCTGTTTCGGATGCGTGGGAACACCATCAAACGACAGCCTCGGGAAGCATAACCGCCGTGCATGACTCGCCCCTGACGGAACGTAAATGTGTCCCTTGCGAAGGTGGTGTCGAGCCTCTTTCGCGTTCCCAAGCCGAGCAATTGCTGCTCCAGCTAGACCGCTGGCAGTTGTCGACCGACGGCAAGGCAATCTACCACAAGCGATCGCTAAAGCATTTTGTCGAGGCGCTCGGTTTCCTCAACGCGGTGGGAGATTTGGCCGAGCGGGAACAGCATCATCCGGACCTGCACCTAGCCGGTTATCGCAACGTTCGCATTGAATTGACCACGCACGCAATCGGCGGACTGAGTGAGAACGATTTCATCGTCGCCGCGAAAATCGACGCCCTGACGGTCTGATGCTGCCTCGTCTCAAGGCTTTGTTGCTGCTTGAGGAATGCACCGGAGTCGATATTTGGCCGCTGGACTATTGCCGCCAGCGTGGGATCCCCGAGGAGTGGTTGGAGCAGTTAGCCGACGCTTTTGAATCAGGCTACGATCGCGATACCGACACGATCTACTTTCAAGACCGACCCGTCAACCAGTTCCACGGAGTGCTCGATTTTGATCTGGCGATCTTGTTGGGCCAGAGCTTGGGAATCGATGTCGAGCGGGTAACGGCTACCGCTCGCACACCGACCGCCACGGTACGAGCGATTCAAGAAGCGGTCGAAGAGGAAATCTAAACGTCACTCGGGGGCGGCCGTCGCCAGCCGCCCCAAAAAGCTTAGTCGCAAACTAACCGGACCGCTTAAGCCGCTTTGACTTGCTCGCGAATCTTCACCAGTAAATCCTTGGTCAAGCGAATTCCGGTGAACTCGTCGGGCTTGCCGCCTTCCCATTCGATCCCGACCCAGCCGCTGTAGCCGGCATCAAGCACGATCTTCATCATGCGGGCGTAATCGATATCCGCTTCGTTGCCGTTTTCGTCAAAAGCGTGCGACTTGGCGCTGACGGCTTTCGCGTAAGGCATCAATTCAGTCACACCTTGGTACTTGTCGTAAACTTCGTTCTTGCCACGATTGATCGTGAAATTACCAAAGTCGGGTAAAGTTCCGCAGTTGTCCATGCCCACTTTTTCGATGGTTCCGGCCAGCCATTTGCCATTGCTGCTCAAGCCGCCGTGATTCTCCACAATTACGTTCAGGCCCAGTGGTTTGGCATACTCGCTGAGCATCCGCAAGCCATCGGCCGCACGTTCTTGTTGTTCTTCATAGGTGCCGCTGCTGCCGGCATTGACACGCACCGAGTGACAGCCGAGGAACTTGGCCGCATCGACCCATTTCTTGTGGTTATCGACGGTCTTTTGTCGGCCCTCTTTGCTGGCCTCGCCCAAGTTGCCTTCACCGTCGACCATGATCAACAGGCTGGTCACGCCATGATCTTCGGCCCGTTGCTTCATGTCGGCCAAGTAGGCTTCGTCGGTTGCCTTGTCTTTGAAGAATTGGTTCACATACTCAATGCCTTCGATGCCAAATTCATTCTTGGCGATTTTGGCGAAGTCCAAATGCGCGATCTTGCCATCAAACAGCGAGCGGTGCAGCGACCATTGGGCCAATGAAATGCGGAAAGGCTCGGCTGCAGCAGCGGGCTGCGGCTGGGCAAATAACCGGCCGGGCATCAGGCAGGCGGCACCGGCGGCAGCTCCCCAAGCCAATGATTGGCTGAGAAAAGCGCGGCGAGTTTGATTTTGAGCGTTTGCTGAATGGGTCATGGGGGGTGGTTCTCCGGAGATTGGGTGGGGACTTTCCCGAACAGGCGGTCGCACGGCGGCCGCGCTGGTAATTTAGCCAGTTTAAGGCTACTACGATTGTAACTACCGCACGCCGCTGTTGCATCGGGAGTCTTTTCTCCCCACCGCTACCGAAAAAGGGGACGGATTCGTTCCCCATCACTTAGCTGACGTCCCAATCTCGCAATTTCCGCGTAATCATCATCCTCCCGGAAACACCCAGCCGTCTCGATTACCCAATTCGAGAATTGCGGAGCCAGTTCCGTAGCGAGTTGAATCTCACGCTCAGCCGGCTCTATCTTTGCAACTCGCTGTTTCAAAGTTTGGCCTCCAGCGACTGGATTGCCATTTTGACTCCGGCAACTTGTTCGATCAGCTCTTGCAAACTGGCCTGTTCTTTGGCCACAACATCAGCCGGCGCGCGACTGACGAAATTTTCATTCCCCAGTTTTTGCTGTTTGCCAGAAATCTGTTTGGTGAGACGTTCGAGCAGTTTGTTGTTCCGTTCAAGCTCTGCGGCGACGTCGATAAACTGTTCCAAGTCGACGTAGACGTCGAGTTCAAGTTTGGGCAGCGCGACATGGGCTGACGTTTCCGGCGAGGTAATGTCGGGTCCCCAAGCAACCGCTTTGGCGTTTGCCATGGCGGCATAGTACGTCGCCATCGGAGCAAGCAACTGCTGGGCTTGCATAGAACATCGCACCGCGAAGGGCACCTCCTCGCGGGGAGGGATATTCTGTCGGCTGCGGATTTCGCGAATCGCACCAATCGTGGCTTGAAACAACGCGAACTGTTGTTCGATTTCCGCGTCGATCAAATTCGCGTCGGCGACTGGCCAAGTTGCTTTAATCAAGTGCTCTGAGGCTTTCTCCGGAGCTTGTAAGCCTCGCTGCGGAGCGAATTGGGCCAGCGTCTGCCAGATTTCCTCGGTCAAGAAGGGTAACAGCGGGTGGAGCAGGCGAACCATCACATCCAAGGCGTGTGCCAACACGCATTGCGTCGTCTGCCGTTCCGCCGGATCAGCCAACCGGGGCTTGGCAATCTCCACATAAAAACTGCAAAACTCATCCCAAGCAAAATCATATAACGCGCGGGCCGCTTCGCCGTAGTGATAATGCTCGAGTGCCGAAGTCACGGCCTGCGTGGTCGTGGTTAGACGGCTCAGTAACCAACGATCTTCGATCGGTAATTGGACGGGATTGATTGCCTGAGGTTGATAGCCTTCGAGATTCATCATCGCGAACCGGGCGGCGTTCCAAAGTTTGTTGACAAAGTTCCGCCCGAACTCAAAGCGTTCGCTGATCACGGCCCCCCGCGGCAACTCAGTGTCCTCGGGTGTCTCAGCCCACTGCGTGGAAAAGGGTTGGTTGCAACCCGGGCAAGTCATCCGCGGCAGGGTGCGGTTCTTCTTAGTTTGCTCGATTAACTTGCCGCAACTTGGGCACTCATATTGGACCGGCATCCGCACATCTTGGGTGTCGGTCGTCAACCAGGCCAAACCGAAGCGCATCGCGTCGGGACCAAACTTGTCGATCACTTCGACCGGGTCGACTCCATTCCCTTTACTCTTGGACATGGTTTCACCCAGCCCGTCGAGAATTTTGGGATGGATATAGACTTCCTTGAAAGGGATTTCTCCCATGTTGTTCAGCCCCATCAACACCATGCGGGCTACCCACAAAGTGATAATGTCGCGGGAAGTAATCAGCGTGCTGGTTGGGTAGAAATAGTCCAGCTCCTCGGTTTGCTCCGGCCACCCCAGCGTGCTGTGAGGCCACAATGCGCTGCTGAACCACGTATCCAAGACATCAGGATCTTGCGCGAACCCCATCGCTTCGATCTGTTGCTGGGTCGCCTCGTCTTCGTCGCGCAAACAAACTTGCACGGCCCGTTCGCCGTCGTATTGGACAGCCAACGTGCCCGCCGCGTGGGCTGGTAACGTTTGCAAGCGGGCGACCACGTCGGTGGCGGCTGCTGGGGTTGCTTCCAGTGACCAAATTGGAATGCGATGGCCCCACCAGAGCTGACGACTGACTGGCCAATCGCGTTTTTCACTCAGCCAATCTAAATAGCCTTTGCGATAACGTTCGGGGAAGATTTGCACCTGATCGTTGCTAACCGCATCCATCGCCGATTGGGCGAGGTTTTCCATTTGCACAAACCACTGGTCGGCCAAGTACGGTTCGATCGGCGTTTTGCTGCGATCCGAATAGGGCAATTCGATTTCGCGTTCTTCGACTTCGCCGAGCAGCCCCAACGAATCCAAGTCGGCGACCACCGCTGTTCTTGCTTTCGCAATCGTCTTGCCCGCGTAGGGGCCGGCCGAGTCGTTGAGCGTGCCGTCGGGATTGAGAATGTTGATCATTTCCAGCTCACAGCGCAGACCGACTTCGTAGTCATTGGGGTCGTGGGCGGGAGTGATCTTGACGCAGCCGCTGCCCAGTTCGGGCTTGGCCCAAGCGTCGGCAACGAGGCGAATGTCGCGGTTCAGCAGGGGCAATCGCAACATCCGGCCCGCGGCGGCCATGTCGCGGAGGGCGCGGAGCGTCGGCAGATGAGTCGTGCGGCGTTCCGTGATCGCCGCTAATTGTTGGTCGATGGCGGCGTGCTCTTTGGTCGGGCTGCTGGCTCGCTTGGCCAACAATTCTTGTTCAACTTGATCAAAGGCCCCATCGGGATCGGGGTGGACCGCGACGGCCGTGTCACCGAGCATCGTTTCGGGACGCGTGGTGGCAACAGTGACTTCTGTGGGCTCGCCTGGTTGGGGATCGATCACCGGATAGCGGAAGTGCCAAAAGTGTCCCGCGGTTGTGGCCGTGAATACTTCGTCGTCGCTAACGGCGGTCTGCAAATAGGTATCCCAGTTCACCAATCGCTTGCCGCGATAGATGAGGCGTTTGGAAAAGAGGTCAAAGAAAGTCGCCCGCACGGCCGCTGCGCAGCGATCATCGAGGGTAAACCGCGTCCGCCGCCAATCGCAACTGCAACCCATCCGCTTCAGCTGTGAGAGAATCCGCGTTTCGTATTGGTCTTTCCAAGCCCAAATCCGTTCGACCAACGCTGCGCGACCAAGATCGTGTCGAGATTTATTCTCCTGTTCTTTCAAACGCCGCTCGACCACGGCTTGGGTGGCGATGCCGGCGTGGTCGGTTCCCGGCACCCACAATGCCTCATAACCTTGCATGCGGCGAAAGCGAATGAGGGCATCTTGCAACGTGCTGTTCAGACCATGCCCCAAGTGCAATGCGCCGGTGACGTTGGGCGGTGGGATTACGATCGTGAACGGCTGGCGATCGGGATTGACGTTCGCATCAAAGCAGCCGGCCGCTTCCCAACGTTGATAGATTCGGGGGCAAGCTTCGGCGTGGTCAAACCGGTTGGGAATCTCGTTTGTCATGGTTACTTGGCAAGTTAGTTTTGATGAAGTTTGTATTCGAAAGCGTCTACGAGCGCTCGCCAGCTGGCTTCGATAATGTTTTCGCTGACACCGATGGTGCCCCAGGTGTTATGCCCATCGCCACTTTCAATGTTGACGCGGATGTGGGCTGCGGTTCCCCCGCTCGAATCGACGACACGTACTTTGTAGTCAAGCAATCGCATCTCATCCAAGCATGGGTAGGTGTCTCGCAGAGCGCGTCGCAAGGCAGCGTCCAGGGCATTCACGGGCCCGTGCCCTTCGGCCGCGTCAAACCATAACGTTTCTCCCACGCGAACTTTGATGATCGCTTCGGCAAACGAACAATTTGCAGCCGCGTCGCGGTCCCCGGCGACGACTCGATATTTGACCGTCTCAAAGTGGGGTGTGTAGGTTCCCGCCAACCGTTGCACCAAAAGATTAAAAGACCCTCCCGCCGATTCGAATTGGTACCCGTTGTTCTCCAAGCGGACAACTTCGGCCAAAATCTTATCGGTTAATTCACGGTCGGCTTGAATCTGATGCTTGTCGGTCAGGGCGGCAATGTTGCTCCGCCCACTCAGTTCGCTCACCAGAATGCGTCGCTCGTTACCAACCAAACTGGGATCGATATGCTCATAGGTCTGTGCCGCTTTGTTGATCGCGTGCACATGCATGCCCCCTTTGTGCGCAAACGCACTTTGGCCGACGAAGGGCTGGCTGCTGCGCCACTGCAAGTTGGCTGTCTCGTAAACAAACCGGCTGAGTTCGGTGAGGTGGTCCAAGGGTGCCCCGCCGAGCACTTGCAGACCCTGCTTTTTCAGCTGCAGATTGGCCATCACGGAGACCAGATCGGCATTGCCACAACGCTCACCAACCCCGTTGATGGTGCCTTGAACTTGCTCGATACCAACATCGACCGCCGCCAAAGAATTGGCCACCGCCAGATCGCAATCGTTATGACAGTGAATGCCGAAACGAACGCCGCTGACTCCCGCCAAGGCTTGCTGAGCTTGTTGACAGATGGCGGCGATTTCCTCGGGCATCGTGCCGCCATTGGTGTCACACATCACAATCCAACCCGCCCCGGCGGCCGCTGCCGTTTGAATCGTCTTTGCCGCGTATTCGGGGTTCGCTTTCCAACCATCAAAAAAGTGCTCCGCGTCATAGATGACTTCACCATGCTGACGCAGGAAAGCCGTGCTTTCGCCGATCATGTCCAGATTTTCCTCCAGACTGACTCGCAGCACCTCGGTGGCGTGATAATCCCACGTTTTGCCCACCAGCGTGCAGATGGGCGTTTCCGCAGCGACCAACGCTTGCATACCTGGATCATCCGCCGCTTTTACACCGCGGCGGCGAGTCATCCCAAAGGCGCAGATTTTGGCGTTGCCCAGCGACAGCTTGCGGACCTCGCGAAAGTAACTCGCATCCTTCTCGTTGGACAGCGGATAGCCCCCTTCGATGTAATCGACACCAATTTCGGCGAGTCGCGCCGTGATCTGCAATTTATCTTGCAAGGAAAGGCTGACCCCTTCCCCTTGGGTGCCGTCGCGAAGTGTGGTGTCGTAGATCGTGATCGCACGCATGGATACTTTGAAGCTGTTGAGCGAGAAGGGAACTGGCGAGCCGTTAAGCTCATAAAAAAACCCCCGAGGCACTGGCCGCGGGGGTGTGGAAATCATATCGATATATCCGTACACGCACCCGTCAGTCGCGGCCAATTGCCGCGATGATAATGACAAGTACGGTGGCGGGGGTCGAGGTCAAACACATAGTGCAAAAAGCCTAGACAGGAAGGCTAGCGGCTGTCAATGCCCCCAGTGTTATTCACTGTCCCCGAGTGCACCTGACGGTTTGTAATTGGCATGGCCTTTTGGCGGGCGATCGATCAGAATCTTGGTTTTCCCAATGAATGTCGGTAAAACAGGAGGGCTAGGGTGGCCATTTCACCCGAAAATTGTGCTCGACTGCTGTTGGCGAGGCCATCCTGGGGCTCAGAGCTTCATATATTAGCGATAGCAAGCCAATGGATGACTACTGGAAACACACACAGAAAACCCTCGACGGCTGCCGCGCCTATCTTGCGGCCTAAAACCGCAAACCATCAGATGCACTCTCCCAGCGGGTGCCAGTTTAATTCGGCACCACCTTTTTCCGGCACCGCGATTTTTCCCCGCTCGCGTTGTGGTCCCCAGCCCGATCGATTCTAGCATGCAACTCTCTAGGCGTAAGTTCATCGGCAGCTCTTTAGCCGCCGCCACAGCCATTTCGCTGGCCAAGTCGCCCCTCGACAGCTCCGCCCGCGCCGCCTCCCCGCAACAGCCGATAAACGCTGGCGAAGCCGCGGCACACCCAGACGTCACGGCGGGATGGATCGATGCGCACGTACACATCTGGAGCCCAGACACGACCCGCTACCCGTTAGCTCCCGGCTTTACACCAGCTGACATGCAGCCCCCCAGTTTCACTCCTCGGGAATTGTTCGACCATTGTCGTCCGGCCGGGGTCAGCCGCATCGTGCTGATTCAGATGAGCTTCTACCTGTACGACCACACGTACTTGCTAGAAGCCATCAAACAACACCCTGGCGTCTTTTCCGGGGTCGCCTTAATCGATCACCACGACGATCAACTAGTGGCCAGAATCAAGTCGCTGGCTGCGGGAGGCATTCGCGGATTTCGCCTGCACTCGCGAGGTGACGCCAATACCTGGGGCAACGATCCTGGTATCGGCCAACTGTTTCGCACCGCCGCCACGGAAGGCTTAGCCGTCTGCCCGTTGATTAACCCCAGCGACATCGGCTACGTCGACCAACTCTGCCAACAGCACCCCGAAACCCGCGTCGTTGTCGATCATTTTGCTCGCATCGGCTTGAGTGGCAAAGTCGAAGCGGACTATTTGCAACAGCTTTGCAAATTAGCCCGTTTCCCTCACACCTATGTCAAGACCTCGGCTTTCTACGCGTTGGGAAAAAAAAAGCCCCCCTACGACGACTTGATTCCGATGATTCGCCAAGTCTGTGATAGCTTTGGTCCGCAACGATTGATGTGGGCCTCGGATTGCCCCTTCCAAGTGCAAGGCGAGCATTCCTACGAAGCTTCGCTGGCCTTAATCCGAGACCGCGTTGATTTTCTCACGCCAGCCGAAAAGCAACAACTATTGCGGGGAACTGCGGAACAACTGTTTTTCGCATAGAACAAGACAGTCTGTGATGCAGCTGCTCGCCCTTACATCATCCTTACTTTCTGATCCCGCCCAGCGCCGATGCCCCTCACAACTATTGCTTCGATCGATGATGTTTTCCAGGCTGAAAAAATAATCCGCCAACACATCTCGCCCGCTCCGCTGATTCGTTGCTATCCTTTGGAGCAAGCAATTGGCTTGTCACCTGACCGCCGCGTGTGGGTCAAGGATTATGGCTGGACTCCCGTTGGTTCCTACAAACTGATGGGCGCTTTAAACTGGATGGCCAATCACCTCGAGGAGATCGGCGATCGACCGGTGGCAGCACACTCATCGGGCAACTTCGCTTCGGGCCTCGCCTTTGCTGGCAAGACATTCGGCAAAAAGGTGATCATTGTCATGCCCGACTCGGCGCCGCGAGTCAAGTTCGCTCGCACGCGCGCCCTGGGTGCCGACGTCCGCACGTATGATTTGGCGACCGATCATGAGACGGGTGTCCGAGATCAACTGACTCGTGAGATTGCTGAAACCGAGAATGCCGTGCAAGCTTCTCCCTATGACGACAACCACGTGATTGCAGGCAACGGCGTCGGTGGCTTGGAAATTGTCCAGGAGCTGCGACGGCAAGGTCGCCAGTTATCTCATTTCGTCTGCGCAATCAGCGGGGGCGGCTTGCTGGCTGGCCACGCTTTGGCGATCGCCGATGGGTTTCCGCAGGCCAGGATCGTGGCCGTGGAACCAGCCGGCGCCGATGACTTTGCCAAGTCACTGGCCGCCGGCGAGCGAGTGCGAATTGAACGCCCCGCCAGCATCTGCGATGGCTTGCTCTCTTATGATGTGGGACATCATAACTGGCCGATTCTGCAAAATCTTGTCAATCAGGCGGTGACCGTTAGCGACGCGGAGACCTGTCACGCCATGCAATGGTTTGAAACCAACCTTGGCGTCCGCAGCGAACCCTCCGGCGCGGTCACCATCGCCTCGCTGTTGACTGGCCAATTTGATCTAGCCGGCGAGGGCGATATCGTGCTTACGGTCAGCGGCCGGAATGTCGACCCTGATGATTTTCTCAAATGGACCGCGTCGGTCGCTTAAGCCAAAATGTCGGTCGCCACTTTGCCCGCCACGTCGGTCAAGCGGAAGTCGCGGCCGGCATGATGATAAGTCAACCGTTCGTGGTCGAGCCCCAACAGATGCAACAGCGTGGCGTGCAAGTCGTGGACATGCATTTTGTTTTCCACCGCGTAATAACCATAGTCGTCGGTGGCCCCGTAAGCATAACCCCCTTTGACGCCACCACCGGCCATCCACATGGTAAATCCGTGCGGGTTATGATCGCGCCCGTTCGTCCCTTGAGCTGTCGGCGTCCTACCAAATTCGCCTCCCCAGACGACCAACGTATCTTCCAACAAGCCGCGTGATTTTAAATCTTGCAACAATCCGGCAATCGGTTTATCGACCTCAGCGGCGTTCTTGGTGTGCCCGCGATAGAGATCGCTGTGCTGATCCCACTGGACTTCGCTGTCACTGTGAGTTACCTGCACAAACCGCACACCCGCTTCGAGAAAACGACGCCCCATCAAACATTGACGGCCAAAATCTTCGGTGATTGGATCGTCAGTACCATATAAGCGATGCGTCGCAGCACTCTCCTGATTCAGGTCTTGCAAATCGGGCATACTGGCTTGCATGCGAAATGCCAATTCAAAAGCATTGAGCCTGCCCTCCAAAGCGGGCGATTCGCCAATCTGAGACAAATGCTCGCGGTTCATCGCTTGCAGTAAGTCCAATTGTTGCCGCTGCGTTGCCGCGTCAATCCGCTGATTCTGCACATGCTTGACGCGTGCGGTCCGCGCCGCTTGGCTGGCATTGCCCAGCGGAGTCCCTTGGCAATGCGCGGGCAAGAAAGCGGCTCCCCAATTGTTCACTCCCCCGTGTGCCAACGTGGGACAAATGGTGATGAAAGCGGGTAGGTTTTCGTTCTCAGTTCCCAGCCCGTAGGTCACCCAAGAACCCATGCTGGGACGGACAAATTGATCCGTTCCAGTGTGCAGCTTCAACGCCGCGCCACCATGGGCCGGGTTGGTGCCATGCACTGATCGCAAGATACAAAGGTCGTCGACGTGCCTGGCCACTTGCGGGAACAGGGCGCTGACCGGCAACCCCGACTCGCCATGTTGCTGAAACTTCCAAGGCGACCGCAGCAAGTTACCTTGCTGAGCAAACGTCACGTCGGGCAACGCAAACGGCGGCGCCTTGCCATCATCACGATCTAACAACGGCTTGGGATCAAATGTGTCGACGTGCGAAGGGCCGCCCTTCATAAACAGAAAGATCACCCGCTTGGCTCGCGGCGGAAAGTGCGGCTGCTGGGCGGCCAGCGGATTGCCCGCGAGTTGCTCGCCCGCCTGTTGATTACCCGTCTCGGCGGCGTTGGCTGACTGTCGCTGCAAAAGTGACAGTAGAGCCAAGTTGCCAAAGCCAACGGCGGTACGCTTGAGCAATTGGCGACGTTGCTGCAAACCTCGGTAATCAAGGGCAGACATGTCGACTGGAGTGCCGGAGGGGTCGGGGGTGGGCATCATGAATCGTCCGCAGCCGGGGTGGCTATTTCAAGTAAATAAATTCGTTACTGGCCAGCAAACCTTGACAGAACAAAGCCCATCGCGAGCCGGTGTCGATTCCCAAGAACTCGGCCGCGCGATCAACTTCTTGATTACTCGGTGGTCTTCCCAATGCTTTCTCATACGCCAACGTGATCTGCTGATTGAGGTCACCCTCGGTGGCGCGAATCTGTGCGGCAAAAGCCTCAGCCGAATCCATCACCAATTCGTCATTCATCAACAATAACGCTTGAGGTGCCACGACGGTGGTGTGGCGACTGCCCGTGGGGGTTGTCGGATCTGGGAAATCAAATTGTTCGAAAAAAGCATAGATATTGTTTCGCACCACGGGCAAATACATCGCCCGTCGCAAACTATCGTACTCAGTATGGTCGACCGACGTGTGGTTGAAGACAAACTGGCGATTTCTCAAAGGAACCATCTTGCCGTGCATCCGCAGATCAAGTCTCCCAGAAACGGCCAAGATGGCGTCACGGATTTCTTCGGCTTGCAAACGACGCAGGCGGAATTTCCAGAGCAGTAAATTCTCTGCGTCAATGGCGGCTGCAGAACGTGACTCCGGGTGCACCGAGTCTTGTTGATAAACGCTGGACGTCATAATCAGGCGATGCAAGGCCTTGGTCGACCAACCCGACTTGATGAAATAACGAGCCAACCAGTCCAGCAACTCGGGATGCGTGGGGCGATCACCCAAGCGTCCAAAGTTTTCCGTCGTACCAACGATCCCCCGCCCAAAATGCCAACGCCAGATTCGATTCACATACACGCGAGCGGTTAGCGGATGTTGGCTGCTGGCCATCCACCGCGCCAGTTCCAGGCGGCCACTTTGATTGCCGGGAAAGACGGGGCGATTCTGCGAAACCCACATCACTTCTGGAAACTCGCGGCTGACCGGCTCTCCCAAATTGCGGTGACTGCCGCGAATGTGAATCGGCAAACTTTCCACCACCGGACCATCGGTGACTCCCATCGCGGCGGTTCGATCGAGGGATATACTTTCCAAATAGCGAGCCTCTTCCATCAACTCGTCGTACCGCGCGAACGTCTCGGCATCGAGAGCAAATTCGGGTTGCGGTGGAACACTGATAAATCCACTGGGATCCTTCAACGCTTGACGAGCATGCTCACGCAAGGCCACCACGCCAGCGTCATCAGTTTTGCCTGTTTCCGCTGACGCTTGCTGGTCTGACGCTTGCTGGGAGGCCGAATCACCATGCAGCAGGATCTGGAAATAGTCCTCAATCGCTTGCGGATCTTGATCGCGGATGGACAACCATTTGGCGACCAAGGGGTCTTCTTCGTGATAAGCCAAGTGCAATCGACAATGGTGCAAGATACGAGCGTGCAAACCATAGCGATCGGCGATTGTTTGCACTTCGGCTAACGATGTGCCAGGTTCGAATTCACTGGCAGCCGTGAGGTACTTGGCCGCAGCCGCCTCAGCTTGTGCTCGCACCGCCTGCATCGCTTGACTTTTGTAACTATTTGCCGCTTGGTTCTTGGCAGCAATCTGAGCATCGACTTCCTTAAGTTTTTCTTCTTCCGCTGGTGTGGCGAAATCATGCTCATACCAATGCTTGATGGCACCGGTGTTGGTATCAGCAAACGCTCGCGTGCTTTTGAAAATTGCCGCCAAGCTGTAATAGTCTCGGTGCTTGATTGGATCGAATTTATGATCGTGACAACGGGCGCAACCGAGCGTCATACCGAGAAATGCTTTGCCCACCGTATCGATCTGTTCGTCGATAGCGTCCATGGCCAATTTCTCCCGATCGGGTTCCGCCAACACTTTGGCACCCAAGGCGAGAAAGCCAGTCGCTGTCTTAGTTTCTTGATTGGCGCGGGGAAGTAAATCACCAGCGATTTGCTCGACAACAAACTGATCAAACGGTTTGTCTTGATTAAATGCCTCGATCACATAATCGCGATAGCGCCATGCGTTACCGAAGGCTAAATTTTCGTCCAAGCCATTGGAGTCGGCATACCTGGCGACATCCAGCCAATGCCGTCCCCATTGTTCTCCATAGTGGGGCGACTCCAACAAGCGATCGACCAATTTGGCAACCGCATCTGGCGAGTCATCCTGCTCAAACGCGATGATTTCTTCGGGCGTCGGCGGCAAGCCGATCAAGTCGTAAGTGATCCGCCGAACCAGCGTGCGTTTATCGGCTGGTGGTGCCGGCTGAATTCCCGCCGCCTGCAACTTGTCAAGCACAAACGCATCGATCGGTGTTTGCAGCCACTCATCGGCTTCCAGCAGCGGTGGTGTCGGATCGCCCAGCGGCCGCAACGACCAAAATTGCCGTCCATCCTCGATGCTCATGCCGGTTGGTTGCGGTCCGCTGCTGAGCGTCGCTTCGGGGTCAACACCTTCCAAGCGAGGATCGACAGCCCCGCCGCGAATCCAGGTTTCCAACGCGGCAATTTCAGTCGCAGATAATTTGCCGCTGGGTGGCATCTGTAAGGCCAGATTCTCATACCGCACCGCTTCCAATAGCCGGCTGGCTGCTGGCTCTCCGGCAACGATGGCCGCTCCACTGTCACCACCCCGTTGCCAAGCCGCTCGCGAATCGAGCCTCAATCCGCCCGCTTGCTCTTCGCCGCTGTGACACTCCAAACAGTGTGCTGCCAACAAAGGTCGAATCTGTTTTTCAAAAAATTCAAGCTCAGCTGCCGAGCCGGCCTCGGGAGGAGCCGCGACGGCTTGAGCAAAGAGCACAGCCCAGCACGCAAGCGCGGCACAGCAGCCCCGCAAAACTCTACACCCCACGGTCGCGGTAGTGCACGCGAACACCAAACTGCCCAGTTGGATCTTCCGCGAGTGGGGTGCTCGCGGGTGCGGATGTTTTCGGACAAGCAATGTTCGCGGGCGCATAAGAAATCGACGTAAGTGGGCGGGAGCTGGCGGTGGGGAAGGCGGGATCACTGCGGGAGGTGGGCCACGGTATGCTCGCCTCCCATTATCGTATCGGGTTTGCCGAAGCTTTCCAAGTTTTTTTCAGTTGGCAGGCAAACCAAGCAGGCAAACCAAGCAGCAAAACATGCTGCCGGCCGAGGTTCGCCAAGTGGAGTCTACCAAGTGAAATTTGCCGAGTGACAGTGTGCTCATTTCAATTGACTGAGGTAGGCGAGCAAGTCGGCCGCTTCTTGGGCAGTCAGCGCGGCCAGCAACTGCTCAGGCATCAGCGAGTCGGTTGCCGCGAATTCTTCCTCGACCGCCTCCACATTGATTTCATAGCGACGGCCGGCTGCGTCTTGCAACACAATCGCCGTGGGCGTGCGACTGAGGATCCGTCCGATCAGCACTTGCCCATCGGTGGTCAACAGCCTCACCGCCCGATAGGGCTCGGCGATCTCAGCCGCTGGTTGGACAATGTGATGTAACAGTTCAGCCGGTCGCTGATACTTGGCAGCAATCTTTGACAGTTCCGGCCCAACCGCAAGCCCCTGACCATGAATCTGGTGGCACTGAGCGCATTGCCCCCGTCCGGCGACAAAGCTGTCGCGTCCCCGCGCGGCGTCTCCAACCAACTGCAACACCTCTCGCGGATCAAATTGCAGTCCGAGACGTTTCACTCGCGCTTCCTCGGCAAACCAAGCTTCAAATAACTCGGCAATCTCAGGCGGGGCGGTCAACGCCTGCTTGATGATGTTCGACTTGTACACTGCTCGGATGCGACCTTGATTCCAAGCTAACGACAACGCCAGCGCTCCGCTAGGCTCGGCCAATAGTTGGTTAATCGCTGTTAAATCCTCTGCAGGCACATCGTTAGTCCCCTCAGTTGACTCTGGCAATTTATTTGGGCTCACACACAATCGCGCCAGCCAATGTTCGATATGTTGCTCGGCGGATCCGTCTGTTATCACACCGTCTATTGCCGCGGCGGTGTTTTCTCGCGGCATTTCCGCTATCCAGCGGCTCAGCAAATCGACGCCACGTTGATCGACCTTGGCGGACCCCAGCGGCGGCATTCGACCGCTTCCCAATTTTGCCGTGCGATACAGCAACACCGAGCGGTGCGGCACCCCCGGCTCAATCAGCTTGGCTGCCGGCAAACGATAGTTCCCTCGCATTGCCGCCGCTTCGACCAGCCCCGTGTCGGCTAACGGCTTGGTAAAGCTAACATCAAACGCCACCGAAGCGTTGCCACCATTTAAATGACAATGCCCACAATTGGCATGCAAGTATGAACGCGCGCGAATGGCCAAAGGTTTCGACTCGTCATAAGGATCAACCAGCGTCGGCCCGCGTTGTTGCCCAGTAGGCTCTCCTTCCCTTTCCGGCCGGGGCGGATCGGTCGCAATCCAAGCTCGGCTCAACATCGTCGACCAAGCGTCAGGCTGACCATCGGGATGATAACCTGTCAGCGTTCTTAACTGGGGTTCGATAAAGCCTAACGTCTCTCCCCGCCACGGTGTATGACAAGTCCGACATTGGCCGCGGGCGGCAAAGATCCAATCAAGCTCCGACTGGCCAGCGGGGGCCGCTGAGTCTTCAATTTGCAGTTTACTAACCGCGCCGCCGGCAGGCACCAAACTGGCATCCCGCCCAGCTTCGTCCCAGCGGTAGGTGTAATGATTCCACTCACCCAAGGAGACAGCATGAGCCAACTGCGTCTCCACCGGCCGACGCGACGCGACTTCCCCGACAACCGTTTCTAAGAAATAGGTTTTTACCAGCACCGTCCCGGCAGGTAACACCACCTCGGTGCGAAACCAATCAAATGTGGTTTGCGGTGTGGAGTAAAAAGTCGCCGCTGCGGTGCCTGGAATCGCCAACCAGAATCTTGCCACCGCACCATCGCGATACATGGGAGCCTGAATCGAATACTCCACGACCCCGGCGGCTGGCCTTAATGGTTGAGTACTGGCAAACAACCCTGTCTCGCTCAATTGCTGAGGAAAGTCTCGATCGCTCCATTCGGTCGGATTGGGGGCGAGGCGATAAATGCCCGACTTTCCCGCGCTGTTATAATCCAAGATTAGCAACTCGCCGTCGTGATCCATAGTAAAGCTGATTGGCTTGACCGGCCCCACGGCAATCTCGAGATTCTCATACACGCCAACCTTGTCGAAAGCCGCCGCCCAAAACTTGCGAGTTACCCAATCGCCATACACATATTTACCTCGAAGCGAAGGCAATGCCTGGCCATGATAAACTACCCCGCCGGTGATTGAAGCAGCCTCAGCATGCGGCAACGCGACCTCTGCTGACAAAATCGGTGTTGGACCGGGGGACGCGTCGGGGCGCACATCACCGGGGCCCTCTTTGATTGGCCAACCATAGTTACCGCCAGGCCGCACGCGATAAACCATCTCCCACGCTTCCCAGCCAACATCACCAACCCACAGGTCGCCAGTTTTGTCGTCAAAACTCATCCGCCAAGGGTTGCGAAATCCGTAAGCATAAATTTCCGGACGGGCCGTGGGATGATCGACGAAAGGATTATCAGCGGGTATCCCATAAGTTTGACCGTCGGGAACCTGATCGATGTCGATACGGAGAATCGCCGCATACACATCGCCCACATTTTGCCCATGATTGTATTCATCGGGTGGTGAAGGTGCCGCCACATCACCGGTGGAGATATATAAGAAACCTTCGCGATCAAATGCGACGGTGCAGCCATTATGCCCCCCCGAGTCAAAACCAAAGATCGGTCGTTCCGAGGCGACATCGAGAGTCAACGCGGCGGGATCATCGGAGCCGCCGCGCTTGTTCAACTGGAAACTAGCAATGTGAGTCCCGTCGCTACGTCGTTTTCCCGGCGCTGTCACGACGTAACAAATCACAACGGTGCGGTTGGTGAGAAAGTCCGGGTGAAAGGCCAAGTCATAGATCTGAATTTGCTGGGAATCTTCTGGCCGCAGCTCGCAATGGGGTGGCGGTGTCGCCGTCAAGTCGGCGACCAAATGTGCCGCTCGTGGATCACTATCCGCGGCAAAGCTAAAGATCTTGCCACCTTGTTCGCCAACCAACAAAAGTCGCGGATCACTATCAGGCTGAGCAACCGGCAGCGTTTTGATGGTGACGGGTTTGTCAAATTCAAGCTGTGAATAAACGCGTTCCAGCACGAACGGCAACGGCGGCTCCGGGGAACCAACCACTCGCGATGTCGTCCAGGCGGGCCGCTGGAGCTGCTCCGCGTCATCGGCAACTGCTGGCAGCGAGCATACAGAAAGCAGAAAAACTAAAAGCAGCAAAACTGACAGCAAGCTAGATCGGCAGAGCGGTTGATAGGTAACTGCTGGAGCGGCGACGCACATCGATGACCTCAAAAGTCTGCCAATGAAGGTGCACCAACTGGTGCTGAAAAGTACTGCTAGGCCCTGTTCTACAAATAGGCCCTCTTCTACAAAATTTGTCGGATTGGATGCCCATTTGATATGGCTAAGGGTCGCCCCAAACGATCGTGTATTTCAGTTTCGGGAGCATACCCCAAACAATGAAAGATGGTGGCTGTTAAATCTTGCGGTTCAACGCGACCTGACAATGGATATCCACCCTTGCTATCGGACTCGCCAAAAACGGCTCCCCCTTGCACTCCACCTCCCGCCAGAGCGGCCGAGAAAACATGCCCCCAGTGATCACGACCACCAGCTGCGTTGATCTTCGGGGAGCGTCCAAATTCCCCCATCCAGACCACCAACGTATCGTCCAACATGCCTCGCAATTGCAAGTCTTCCAGCAGCGCCGAATAGGCTTGATCCATCGGCGGCATCAAGGCCTGCTTTAGTCGCTCGCTGTTTTTGGCGTGAGTATCCCAAGCGGGCGCTACGTTCTCATCCTCGGGCCAACGTGTCCAATTCACCTGCACCAAGGAGACTCCTGACTCTACCAACCGACGTGCCAACAACACGCTCTGTCCAAAGCGATTACGTCCGTAGCGATCGCGAACCTGATCCGATTCACGCTCGACTTCAAAAGCTTGCTGTGTCCCCGCGTCACGCAACAGATCAATCGCTTTGCTTTGCCAATTCGACCACCGCTGAATCGGCCCGCTGGCTGGCTCTTGAAAACGACCGTTCATCAATTCACGCAGCGCACGGCGCTGCTCGAATCTCTCCGGGGTGACATGCACGGGCAGAGCGATATCGGGAACTTTGAAGTCCGCTTGATTAGGATCACAAGTGATCAACCAGGGGTCTGCCTGAGGTCCCAACCAACCGGCATCTTGGCCAGGCCAGAGTATTTGCCCAGTGTTCCATATCGATTCAGGCAGTCGGATCGAACCTGGCAAACTTCCCACATCGCCGCGCAACTGTCGCACCACCGCAGCTAACGATGGCCAATCATTGGGCGGACCGGGCAGGGCATTTTCGTTGTTCTTCGGAGTGTGCGGCCGCCCCGTCAACATCCAATATCCGCTGGAAGAATGCGCGTTGTCGTCCGTTGCCATCGCTCTGAGTACGGCAATCTGATCCGTCAACGCGGCCGTTTTTGGCATCAGCTCTCCCACATGCAACCCCGGAGTCGCGGTGGCAATCGTGCCGAAATCACCGCGAACCTCCGCAGGCGCCAAAGGTTTGGGGTCCCATGTCTCGTGCTGTGGCGGTCCTCCCAACATGAACAGGACGATGCAGCGTTTGGCTTTCCCAAAACCGGCGCCCAACTGCGCCGCACCAACTTGCCGCTCATTCGCCTCCGCCCGGGCGGAGGCTAACTGCGAAGCTCCCAGCCCAAAGGCGCCCAGTCCACCGATTCGCATCCATTCTCGACGTGAAATCCCATCGCAAAGCGTCGTTGCTCGTTGGCATAGTGAAAGCATAGTGCGAACCTCGCTGGCTTGACGTTTGTTGGCTTGACGCTTGGTGGGTTGCCGCGACTGCAGGTGGGCTGGCTGGACTGCAGGTGGGAATGCCCATTGGCACTGGGTGAAGTCTCCACAACTCCCCACCCGCCCGCATTGTATGCGATCCGCCGGTGGCCGTCACCGATTAATCATCACTTACTAATGATTAGCTCACCCAGGTGATTTCCCTCCAGCTCACCAATCACGCCCTCTCCCCCGGCCAGCAAGCCAGTCATTGTGCAAGCGACGATTGCGCAATTCCGGCAATCTCGCAAGTTGACCCCATTACGCGACGCCGAAATCACGCAACCTTGCACCCGGCTGTCACGGCAGCCTTCGAGAGTTACCGCCGCCTGATTGGCCAACAAGCCATGCATCGTCGAACCGGTCAACAAACACTGCTGGCTGTTCCGCAGCACGATGCCACCGGTATCTTTTGATTCGCGCGGATTGAAAACACAATTGCCGATCACCACGCGTTGGCTTTCTTCAACCAAAACATCCATCGGTTCGGTGGTGAAAAAGGTATTTCCTGTAATCGTCACATCGGTAACGTGCCGCAGATGAATGTGCGTCTCCGTGTCGCTGAGAATATTGCCCGTAATGGTGATCATGTTGGGCTGGAAATCGCTGTTGCCCAAGATGCGAATATTTGCCCCGCCGGGGGCGAGCCGCGTCACATGTGGTCGTTTGCTGTAATGGGCGCTATGCTGAATCGTACAACCAGTGATGGCGATTTCCGCGGCCGAGCAAGCGGGCAGCGATTGATCGACCAAGATGTTCGCGGCCCCGGTTTGCGTCTCATCAGCGGGCATGTTCGCTTCTAAATCGCACCCGGTGACTTGCAGATTTCGCACATTGCCTCCGCGCACGACAATCCCGCCACCACGGTTGTAGCTGATATGCGAATTGCTGACATTGATTTGATGTAGGTTAACTTGATCCAGAAAGAGCCCAATACCTTTGTTGTGGTACAGGTGCACATCCGAAATGATCAGGTTGCGATTGCGATTCACCAGTCGGATTCCATGCCGCGCACCGCGGATCGCCAAGCGGCTGATTGTCGCTTGCAGCGTTCCATCCAGCTCAATACCATCCGCTTCGGGATGCTCGCCCAGTATCTCGATACCGTCGACCAACGGCATCCGCTCCAGCCAATTTTCGGGCGTAATCTGCCCCGGATCGGCGCTGCCTCGAATCCCACCGACGATCCGAATCGCGGGCCCGGCCGCTGACATCACCAAAGTGACCGGACCCGCAGCTCGCACAGAAATTGGTCCCTGCTGGGAAAGGTCAATCTCCCAGGTTTCCGTCAGCACGTAACGGCCCGCAGGGATCAACAGATTCCCGCCGTCGGCGTCCAGCAACAATTGCTGCAAGGAATTTTCAGTTACTTCGTCGCCGCTTGCTCCCGGTTGTTGCCAAAGCCAATAGCCAGCTAACAGGCAAATAACAACGAGTAAGCGTTTCGCAAACCTAATGCTCATGTCGTCGCCCTGGCTTGATTTTCCGAGTTTAGTTTGCCGCGTGCCGAATAGAATGATGCTAACTCAAAATGTCATGCACCACGCGAGCCGGCTCTACACCGGTAAGCTTCTGGTCGAGGCCTTGGAAGGGGAAGCTCAGCCGCTCGTGATCAATCCCCAACTGATGCAGCATGGTGGCATGCAGATCACGCACCGCGACCGAATTTTCCACCACGTTGTAGCTGAACTCGTCGGTCGTACCATAAGTCGTTCCCCCTCGCACACCACCTCCGGCAAGCCATCCAGAAAAACATCGCGGGTGATGGTCGCGACCATAGTCATCACGTTCCAACTTGCCTTGGCAATAAACGGTCCGTCCAAACTCTCCCGCGAACACAATCAGGGTTTCATCCAATAACCCACGCTGCTTGAGGTCTTGGATCAACCCGGCGCTCGGTTGATCCACGTCGAAACATTGTCCCGGCAGTTGTTTGGGGAGAATAGTGTGGTGATCCCAACCTCGATGAAACAACTGAATAAATCGCACGCCACGCTCAACCATCCGGCGAGCGAGCAGACAATTGCGAGCAAAGGACCCGGTCTTGTGCACCTCGGGACCGTAGAGATCAAGCACGTTGGCAGTTTCACCGGAGACATCGGTCAGATCGGGGACCGAGGCTTGCATCCGAAACGCCATCTCTTGCTGGGCAATCGTGGTCTCAATCTCGGGATCACCGATCGCATCAAAGTGTCGCTGGTTGACTTCGCCGACCGCGTCCAACATCCTGCGCCGAATGCTGGCATCAATTCCATTGGGGTTGGACAAAAACAGCACGGGATCGCCCGCGGTCTGAAACTTTACTCCCTGGTGCTTGGACGGCAGTGGTCCGCTGCCCCACAGGCGACCGTAAAGTCCCTGCACATTCCGCGTTCCACCCGTCCAATAAGCCGAACTGAGTACGATAAAATTGGGCAAATCCTCATTCATCGACCCCAGGCCATAACTCAGCCAAGCACCCATGCTGGGTCGCCCTGGAATCTCCGACCCGGTGCACAAGAACGTTTTGCCGGGATCATGATTGATGGCATTGGTATTCAAAGAGTTGATGATGCAAAGATCGTCCGCGACACCGGAGAGGTACGGCAACAATTCACTCATCCAAATTCCATTTTCACCCGCTTGTTTAAATTTAAACTTGGATGGAACGACCAGCTGTTCCTGACCGCGGGTCATCGCCGTGACTCGCTGGCCCTGGCTAATGCTGGCTGGCAGCGGTTTGCGAAACTGCTTTTCCAATTCTGGTTTATAGTCAAACAATTCGATTTGGCTGGGTGCCCCCGCCATAAACAAAAAAATGACCCGTTTGACCCGCGGAGCGTTCGGCAATCGATAGCCGCCATCGGCCATTGCCAGACCGCGATTCGCCAGCATCGACCCAAGCACCGTGGCGCCGAGTCCAACACCGCTGTTTTTTAGAAACTGGCGACGTGCGAGTTGCCAATTGGTTTCTGGTTGAGTGCTCATAGGGATTCTTTGTTCAATCGAAACGCTAATTTTATTGCGGAAAAATGATCAGGTATCAAGGAACCGTGGCGAGCGCCAAAACGGCTAACTTTATTGGCGATTTTTTGTAACATCCAAGTTAAAAATGGCGTTGGTCACGACGGTCCAAGCAGCCAATTGTTCCACCGAACAATCGCCGGGCAAAGGCACGTCACCGCACAATTGCGTTGCCAAGTCAGTCGAATCGGCATACATCTTCTCCAAGTCGCCAACCAGTGCCAACAATGACGCTTCGGTCTGCTCATCGGGTAGCTGCGAGGTAATCGTCTCATAAACGATCCGCAACCGCCGGTTGTCGTCCGGCTCATTCGCCAAAGTGTTGTTTGCGAGATGCCGAGCGGCTTTGATATATTCCTGTTCATTCAGCAACAACAAAGCTTGCAGCGGCGTATTAGTCCGCTCGCGACGCGCGATACACTCTTCGCGACTGGGCGCGTTGAAAATGGTCATCTGCGGCGGCGGCATGGCGCGTTTCCAAAAAGTATAAACACTACGTCGATAGATCTGCTCGCCCTTGTCGGGGTTATATTCACGGGGATATGAACTGGGCAAACTAACCGCTTTCCATAAACCCTCAGGCTGTGGAGGCTTGACGCTCTTGCCGAATTGTTTGGGATTTAGCAAACCGCTGGCGAACAAGATTTGATCACGGATCATCTCCGCATCCATTCGATACCGCGAGCCACGCGAAAGCAGGCGGTTGTCGGGATCACGACGGTAACTCTCCGGCGAGGCGACTGCGGACTGTTGGTACGCTTGGCTCATCACCATCTCCTTCATCAGTCCTTTCACATCCCAGCCCGACTCGACGAAGCGGACAGCCAAATAGTCGAGCAACTCGGGATGCGAAGGCCATTCCCCCTGGGCACCGAAATCTTCAGAAGTGCGAACAATGCCGACACCGAACAACTGCTGCCAAAAGCGATTCACCGCGACGCGGGAGGTCAGTGGATGCTGGGGATCGACTAGCCAATTAGCCAAGTCCATTCGCGTGCTGACTTCATGTTTCGATTCTATCGCGGGCAAAAAACCAGGCGTGGCGCGTTCGACCTGTGCTCCTGGATTGTCATACGCGCCGCGAATCAGAACATGCGAGGGACGAATCTCCTCACGTTCTTTCATGATCATCGCAGCCGGTATGGTAACCAGCAAATCGTCATGCTCCCGCTGGGCGGCCTGCAGCTTCTTGCGTGCGTTGGCGAGTGCCGCTTCGTTGTTCGCCAGTTCCGATTGCTTTGCCTTTGCGGCATCATCTCCCACCGCCTCAGATTTGTTTTCCTTGACTTTACCCTCCAGTTCAGCAACTTCGTCACGCAGCCGCTCGACAATCGCCGACAACTGTTCCAATTGCTCAGCCTGCTGGGGCGAAGGCAAATTGATGTAGGGAGGCTGTAAGCCGCGAGTGAAATCGGTTCCCCGCCGTCCGCCGGTTTCTGGTGTGGCATCAATGTTATTAAAATAACCAGCCATCGAGAAAAAATCTTTGGCCGTGATCGGGTCATATTTATGGTCATGACATACTGCGCATTGCATCGTCAGCCCCAGGAAAGCGGTGCCCACCGAAGAAACACGATCAATCACATTGCGAGTAAAACTCTCCTCGGGCAGCATCGTGCCGACGTCAATGATTAAATGCAGGCGATTAAACCCCGAGGCGATCAATTGATCTTGCTGTGGATTTGGATATAAGTCTCCGGCAATCTGATAGCGGACAAAATCATCATAAGAAAGATTTTCGTTGAAACTCCGAATCACCCAATCGCGATAGGGGGAGAGATCGCGAAAATGGTCGTGATGAATGCCGTTGGTATCCGCAAAACGCACCAAGTCCAACCAATATTTGGCCATGTGCTCGCCATAGTGCGGACTGTTCAGCAGACGATCCACGAGCCGCTCGTACGCATCGGGGGACGTATCGCTGATAAAAGCTTCAATTTGCTCACACGTCGGTGGCAACCCCGTCAAATCGAAGGACAGCCGACGAATGAGTGAACGACGATCGGTCCGCGGCTTGGGAACAAGTCCTGCTTCCTGGAGACGCTGGATCACGAATCGGTCAATCGCTGATGCCGCATCACCATCAGCGTCGACGTCGGGAGGAGTCGGCAGCGTCGGTGGTACGAACGCCCAAAAAGCTTCGTACTTGGCACCCTGCTCGATCCACTGGCGAATCAACTCCCGCTCTGCTTTCGTGAAAGGCCGTTTGTGGGAATCGGCTGGAGGCATGACGACATCGGGATCCTCCGATGTAATCCGCAACCAGACTTCGCTCTCGGCGAGCACCCCAGGTTTCACGGCCACGACTCCGTACATGTCGCGATAGGCGCCTTGCTCGCCAGCGGCTTGATCAAGCCGCAGTTCGGCCTGCCTGTCCCCTTCGTCGGGGCCGTGGCAGTGAAAGCATTTATCAGACAGCAACGGACGGATGTCACGGTTATAGCTAATCGGCTGTTGCTCGGCGGCCGTCACCAAAATAGGGCTCAGCAACGAGCTCACGATGAACGAGCAAGCGGTGAACGAGCAAGCGATTAAGGGAAGGAGGCGGAACACTTGGCTAATCCGTGTTGACAGTGAAATCAGAAGAGACGGTAAATACAATGAACCTATGGAACTTCGAGCTGTTCCGGCGGGGGGCCATGCTAGCCGACAAATATTTTAACAGAAACGACATCTCGAGTGGCAAAAGAATCACGCCGGAATGCGATTGTCGGGTGCTGGGGGAACCGTCTGCTTGACGTCATCATTTCGCTTCCGTTCCAATTGATCTCACGACACCCGCTGGGCAATGACCGAAGACTTCCCAGCGATCAATCCCGTTTGGGATCTGCGCAGAACCTATAATTTGGGCGGCCAACACGTGAACAACTTCGAATCCATACTCCGCCGCGTGCTGCTGGGCATGCTGGTCTGTGCCACCTTGAATCTGTATGGCTGGCAGTCGGCTGCTGCCAAACGCCCCAACGTGCTGATCATCTACGGCGACGACCAGGGCAGCATTGACTTGGGGTGTTTCGGGGTGCAAGACCTGCAGACTCCGCACTTGGATCGACTTGCCGCACAAGGACTCCGCTTCACGCAGATGTACGCGCCGGCTCCCGTCTGCTCGGCCAGTCGCGTCGGCCTGCTAACCGGCCGCTTTCCCGCTCGTGCTGGTCAACCTGGCAACGGCCCCCTCGAAACCGCTGAGCTGACGATCGCCGAAGCCTTTGCTGGTGCTGGCTATCGCACGGGGCACGTCGGTAAATGGCATTTGGGAACAACCCCCGAACAGATTCCCTCCGGCCAAGGATTTGATCAGTGGTTTGGTCACCTGCAAGGCTGCATCGACAACTACTCACACTTCTTTTATTGGAACGGCCCCAACCGCCACGACCTCTGGCGGAATGACCAGGAAATCTTCCGCCCTGGACAATTCTTTCCTGATTTAATGGTCTCCGCCTGCCAACAATTTATTGACGACACGTCATCCCCCGACAGCCCGCAAAACCTGAGAGGGCCTCAGGCCACCACAGACGATGGGACCGCAACAGACAAACAAGACCAACCTTGGCTCTTGTATTGGGCTTTTAACGCGCCCCATTATCCTTACCAAGGCACGACCGCGTGGCTTGAGCATTACCAAGATCTGCCCTCCCCGCGACGTGAGTATTGCGCATTTCTCTCCACGATGGACGAGCGGATTGGCGAAGTACTGGCCTTACTGGATGAACGTGGGCTAACCGACGACACGATCGTGATCTACCAACCCGATCACGGGCACAGCACCGAAACCAGAGCCTTTGGTGGCGGTGGGAACGCGGGACCTTATCGCGGCGCAAAGTTTTCGCTGTTCGAGGGCGGCATCCGCGTACCGGCGGTCGCCAGGTACCCTCGGCAATGGCCAGCCGGTCAAGTCCGCGAGCAGTTTGCCACGGCTTGTGACTGGTTCCCCACGCTGGCCGAAATCTGTCAAGTTCCCCTCCCCGCTGTCATGCTTGATGGCGTCTCATTATCAGCCACGCTGGCGGAAAATGCGGCGGCACCAAGGGAACAATTTTATTGGCAGTTTGGCAGTGGTAAACGCGCTCAATGGGCGGTTCGAGATGGCGACTGGAAACTGATTGGCAACCCTCAAGACACCACGTTACCCCAGTCGCAACGGACAAATGACGGAAGATTGCCAGTCGAGTATTTTCTTGTCGATCTTAGACGTGATCCGGGTGAGCAACGCAACTTGGCCGACGAGCATCACGACGTGCGACAACGACTCACCGCCAAGCGGGCCGAATGGCTCAAGTCCTTCAACCGCTAAGCAATCCGTTCGATACTTTCCACGACTTTCGCGATCACATCTTCATTCGATTTGGGATTAAAGAACACAGCCTTCCAAGCGGGAATCGAAATGCCGTGTGGTTTAAAGCCGGTCGATTGCGTAAAGCTGAGACGCGCGTCAACGGCTGGTTTGATTGAGGCCTCACGTTTCTCATACATGCGATGCACCTCAAACAAGTACCGTTCGACTTCGCCAGGACTCAATTCGCCACGGATCATCCGTTGGTAGACATCTTTAGCATTTCGCCCCTGCGGAAGTACCCACCACAATACCGAAGGCCCCGGGGTGTGTTCGTTCAGCACCTGACAGTAATCCAGTTCGGAGATTGCCCGCTTTAACTTTTCCGCCATCTCCATCGCGTTGGCGATCAGTAATTGATACCCCTGTAATCCAATCCCGTTGAGTGAAGCCATTACCGAATAGGGCCCCAAACCGGGACGCGAACACTCTAAGGTGAATAACGCGGGATCATGCCGATAATCGGCTTCGCAGAAATATGGCATCTCCTCTTTGCGGCGCAGCAGGCGACTGAGTTGTTCACGGCGATTCACAATGAAAGCGCTGGCCGGATAATGCCCCCAACCCATCTTGTGGAAATCGATCGTGACGGAATCGGCCGCCTGAAACCCTTTTGCTAACTGCTGCACCCGATGGATCGACTCCAGCGTCGCGTCTTCCAGTTTGAGCAAATTCTTTTCGCTGTCGTATTCGGTCAGGAAACAACTGACCCAGCCCACCGCGGCATCCACGTGCAGTTGCGGAACCACCGCCCCGTGCGCAGCCGCCTTCTCTTCAATAATCTTGCGGATCGAGGCGATGCAGTCGATTCCATACGCATCGGTGCTGCCGAAGGTGGCGATCACAAAAGCCACTTTCCGTCCAGCCGCGTACAACTCGTCCAATTTTTCGGCGAGCAAGTCCTGCCGCATGGAAAAATTCTCGTCGGTGGGGACCGAGTGCAAATTATCCGTCCCAATTCCCAACCAACCGGCCAACGTGGCGTTGGAATAATGTCCGGCTGCGGAGACCAGGCCCGAGATCGGTTCCCCCGCCAGACCGGCTTGCATTGCCCCGGGGGCCACTTTCTCAATCCCCAACTTGCCTCCATACAAGTTCGAGATCGTCCCACCCATGGTGAAAATACCCCATGGAGAGTCCGTGTGATAAAAGATCAAATTCGCCAACGAGGTAATCGCTTTGACTTCTAACTCATTACTCCGCAAGCAATAGGTGTCGACACACAAATTGGGGTTTTTCAGCAAACAAGCCAGCGCACCGACCAAGGAAGCATAATTGGCTGGGCCTTTGACGTTTTCCAAATGCAGATGCGATTGCCACCCATCCGTACCCCAAAAGTAAGGAAAGATAGCGTCCCGCGCATCTTTGAGATTCCCCGGCAACGTATGGATTTCAGGGTTCGCTTGGGCCGTCTCATAATTGCGGCTCATCAAAATTCCCGGCGGCAAGTACGATTCTGCCTCCAGTGCCGACAGGAACTCGTCAAAGATCTCCAAGATCGACTGGCGATCGCAAGTAAAGAATGTATCGTTTAGTCTTTTTAAAGCGTCGCGGTCCATGAGCCGTTCCGAGGGTGTCAGCGGTGCGCCGAGCGAATTGCGTAAAATGGAACTTATACCTACAATGCTACCGCGCAGCATGCGCAGCTGAGGCTAAGAAATGGCAATTTCGGAATTTGCCGACTTGGCGTCAAGGATGCCGTAGTGCTGCAATCCCTCGATGATGCCCCGGGCATGATCATTTTCGGCATAAAACACTTTACCGGCACGCCTACGCTTACTTAGATTGGCCAGTTCGGGCGTGTGGTTACCGACCACGATCCCGCAACCAATGCCGCTGAGCATATCACGGTCATTGCCCGAGTCTCCAGCGGTGACAATCCGACCATGCGGCCAATTCCATTTATCCGCCAAATAGCGAATTGCCTGCCCTTTGCTGGCCGGCTTGGGAAGAATGTCAACCAAGTTGGAATGCGAGATCACCAGCGTGTAAGGCGCTTTGGTGGCATCGAGCAGCGCGCGAATTTGGCTTTCGACTTCTGCCTCAGGGAGTTCCTCGTGAATGCGATAACTGATTTTAAACATCCGCTGGGCGTGAGCTTCTTCTTGCATTTTCAGCCAGCTAAGACTCTCCAACGCCCGCTGCAGCGATTCAGGTTTCCAGTTCTTTTGCAAGCGGGAAATCCAGCCACGATCTGGCATGAATTGCTTGCCGTAATAAATCTCCGAACCGACGGCGGCAATCGTAAGGTCAAACTCATTGATCCCCACTCCCTGCAAAGCCTCCTCGACCAATTCCGGAGAGCGTCCGCTGGCGACTCCCAAACCGATCCGTTCGCGATTTTGTTCGAGGATGGTTTTTAATTCTTCGAGCGCCTTATCATCTCCAAGCAGCGTGCCATCGATGTCCGTAATCAACAGACAATCGAGACTTTCTAGACGCCGCCGCGGTGCCAGGGACGAGTCGTTCGCCGGTTTGGTGGTGATGAATTTCTGCAAAGACCGCATGTACTTATTACAGTGCGCATCCCAACTGTAATGCTCGCGAACTTTGTTGACCCCCATGTCGCTCATCGCGTCCCAGCGTTGGGAGTTAGAAAGTATTTCCAGAATGGCTTTGGTCAAAGCGTCTTGATCAGTCACGTCGACTGTGAGGCCGGCTTGGGTGTTTCTGGCGATGTCGGCCGGCCCACCTTTCTCCGTGGCCACGAAAGGCAATCCCGTGGCGGCCGCTTCGATGGCTGTCAATCCAAATAGCTCAATGAATGCGCTATTGACGAACACACCCCGCGAGGAAGCGGCCAAGCGGTACAACTCGGGCACGTCGTATTCGCTGTCGTGACGCTTGGGAATCGCCAAGCGACCATATAAATCGTAACGATCCATCATCAAGAGAATGTCAGTCAACACTTGTTGCTCGTTGTCGGGCATCGTCTCGATATCAGATCGAATCCCAGCAAAAACCGCCAAATTGGCGATCGCTTGCAATTCGCTGCTCTGCCCATATGCCTGAATCAACGCTTGAATATTTTTCCTGCGATCAGGCCGACAGACGGAGAGGATTAACGGCTTGTCGGGCTGCTCAAAAAATCGGCTGAGCGCATCACCCATGCGAATCCGCGCTTGGCGAAAAGGCTCGCCGATGTTTTCGCCCGGCAACTCATAATTGTAGTAAGGAAAAAAACGTTCCAAATCGGTACCAGGTGGTATCACCTGAATTGTCAGATCGGCCGGTTTGGCATATTCGCCGTACTGGGTATCACGTTCGTGCTGAGTGCTGGCGATCACCAAATGAGCCGCGTTCAAACAATGCTGTTCCTCCTGAATGCGATGGTCAATACTGAGCACATCGTTTGCCTTGGCGTGGGTCCAACCCTCGCTCATCAAGTATTCCAGTTTTGGTTTTCCCAGCGAGTGTCCGGTGAAGACAAAGGGGACAGAAAAGTTTTCGGCTAATTGACGCGCCACGTAACCACCATCGGCGTAATGTCCATGGACCAGCGTTGGGGTCCGCCCCTCTTTGCTCGTAAAAGCCACCACCCCATCAACGAATTCATCCAAGTGGGGCCACAATCGCTCTTTGCGAATATAACGCGGGCCACCACAACCAATCCGCACGATGCGACATTTGTCTCCCAACGATTCGACAGTTTGAGCGTAATCATCGGAGACTCGCTTGTCGCGAATCTGCCTGGTCAACAAATCGACCTGAGAAACCTCGGGAAAACGACTTAGCGTGCGTGCTAACTCGAGCACATAACGAACTTGTCCACCTGTGTCGGCGTCACGTCCCATTTCGACGCTGTCACCGCGAACCAAACCATGCACACTTACTAGCTGGATATACATTCCCGACTTGTGATGTTGGAGAAACCGGACCATGCCATCCGCACAGCGACCGCTCTTCCTGGAGCGTGCTCATTCGGCAGAGTTGTCGTTAGCGTACCACAGATGACCGCCCAGACCCATATATCGCATATACAAAAGGCCACCGTCCAGGTCTCGTCCGGATTAATTCAGAAGGCAGCCTTAAAAACACAGCAAATCGGAGGCCAAAGCTCAGCCAAGTCGGCAAAACGCGGTAAAAACCGCACTCGGAGCCCGGTCTGAGCCCCAAAGTGGCCCCGCCTTTTGCGCCCCAGCGACTCTACCGGCGAATTAATGCTTCAGCAAGCCGGGAGTATCGGGCTGCGTCACGCGTGCCACAATTTCTTGCAGAATCCGCTGCTCCAGCGACGCGTCGCGGCCCAAGGAAATCCAGCCCAACGTGACTGGCTGATCGGGCAACATCTCTTCGTTGCGGACCACCGACCCATCGTGGCGAAAGGAAGGCGAGGATTCGCTGGCGAATTGAGCGCGATCGACATCCTCAATTTCTTTGTCGACTTGAACCATCAACGAATAGCCACCCGGTTGAGGCCGCACGATCACGGTCGCTCGGCGGCGAATCGACTGAAACGTGCTTTGCAATCGCTCGAAACCCTTGGTGCTGTCTTTGCGAAACGGCTCAAATAGCGAGGCTCCGGGGCGATAAGCCGTATCGAGCCGGCCTTCCAAAACCACTCCCGCTGATGCCTGCAACGGTTGCTCACGAGCAATCCGAAAATAATCGTCCACAGTGTCAATGACTTGGGACCAGACGAAATCGGGGTCCGCGGGGGGCAACAGCGCTGGATTGGGGGCGAGAATCGTCGGTTCCGCGGCTGAAAATCGATACAGCAAACGCCCACACCCCCCCGTCACCAACACCCCGAGGCACAGGGCGAGTGTCCAGACATGGGCGGTGCGGTGTCGAAGGAGGGCGTTCATCGGCGGGAGTGTCGTGTAGGATTGCTGACTAAAGCAAGACCATTTTTGTTCGATTTTTCCGTGGCTCGGCCGAACCTAACTTTGTCCGTAAATACCGTCTTGCGAAGAACTCTCCAGATGGCTAACCTCAGGCCAGAACATGCGGATGTGGCGAAATTGGCAGACGCGCTAGATTCAGGTTCTAGTGGCCGCAAGGTCGTGGAGGTTCGAGTCCTCTCATCCGCACTGGTTTTTCTTGGGGCAAGCGCACTTTCGCTTCTCGACCAAACCCCTGCCAAAAAAGCCAACCAAAACTAGCTAACCAAAACTAGCCCGTGAACCAAGGCCACCGAGTGGCCCCCTTTTTGACTACCATATCCACAGGACCAGGTGGTCAACGTTAGTACGATCAAATACTTCATTGCGGCTCTATGTTCATTTCGTCGACCGACAGTCCGTAACGGGCTGACCGTCTTCGCGGCGTGCGGTGCAGCGTCAACCAGCACTCGCTTGTTGGCGTCACCTGTCTTTCGCAATAATGCCTCCGCCCTTCTTGACGGTGACAACCTGTTGCGTCTGGGAGAGGTCGACTTCGTTGTCTTGAATGGAGAGCAGATTTCCGCCATCAAGTATTTTGAGAACGTGAGTGCGAAACTTCACCGTACAGGCGCCGTTGGAGTACTGATGGTCGAGCTCGCCCGATCTAACGCGCAAAGGTCCAGACGACCCGCTGATGGTAAGCGAGCCTGAGCTCCGGTTGCTGTATTCCTCCCCTTCAAACACGACGGTCAACTTATCTGTAACCAGCGTTGCGTTGCCGTCTATCTCCTCAAGCTTGTAAGGCCAAGCCACGTTGGGATTCGGCGCGAGTTGCTTGTCGCGAGAAAGGAGTAGGCTCGCGTAGGTATTCTGTAGATCGAACTTGGCTGGCAACAACATGCCGCCGGTATTAGCTTCGATCTTTCGTCGTTCATGGCGACGGAGAATCTTAAGCGACTCGTCGGGCAAAGTCTCGAGCCCCTGTAGGCTGAGGTGGCGATGATTGCCGGCAACAAGCGCCGCCGCCACTTCGGGGCTGAGCGTCTTCACGCTGTTGAAGCTAAGTGAGTTGGTGGGCTGTGCTTGGGCCAAGTGTTCCGCGACCTCGATGTCCAGTGTCTGCAATCGATTGAGAGCGAGATCCGTCCCGCGAAATTGTCCCAGCGCCTCTGCAGCCTCGGGAGTGATCGACTCGATACCATTTAGCGACAGCCAACCCGGGTGCCCCGCCAGCGCCTCGGCGACATCCGCATCGAGAGTCCTTAACCCGTTGAGCTTGAGCCATCGGTTATTGGAGGTGAGCAATCGTGCGACTTCCGGAGAGATGGAATGCAGGTGGTTCAGATCGAGAGAAGTTGACAGCGGCGCCAAGGACGCAGCCACTTCAGGAGTTATCGTTTCGAGTCCAAGCGTCAGGCCGCACCGGGCCTTCGCGAGTTCCTTTGCCACCTCGGAAGTCATCGATTTGAGCCCCCGCAGGTGTAGACTGACCCCGTCCCTCACCGCTAGGGCACGGGCCGCTTCAGGCGTAAGTTCACGAACTGACGGCAGCGAGAGAATGCCGCGGTGCTGCGAGAACATCGTCGCCGTTTCGGAATTGAGGCTTGTCAGTTGCGGTAAGGTCAGGTTGTTCTTGTATGACGACAGAAGGCGAGCTTCGCCCGGCGTCGGGTCGCTGTAGGGGAAATCGACTGTGGGATATTCGGTTCGCTGCAGTACTAACAGCGTTCCGGACTCGGTGAAGCTGACGGGCGTCGGGAATGATGCGGGATAGTCGCCGGCGCCTCGACGGAAAAAGATGGACAAGTATTCATTCTGTATCGTGTAGAGTGCCTTTGTTTCCTGGCCGTCAACGTCTAAGGAAATTCTTCGCGGGCTAGACTTCTCATCGATCTTCCACTCGCCGCTTGAGGGAACTGTTCCGCCTTGCATTCCACTCGCCGTGAATTGGTCCTCCTGAAACGTATACCACCATCCCTCGTGTTCACTCTCGCCCTTAACGTTCCAGTGCAACGGAACATCTACCACCTGCCAACTCCCAAGAATTCGTTGTCGATCCCCTATGGTAACGCGACCACTCGTGAGTGTTGGTTCTTCCGCCACCGGCAGCTCTGCAATGCGATCGTTGTGAAGATTGAAGAATGCCCCGAAGTTCGTTGGAGAATACGGTCGGGTCGCCTGCTGTACGAAAAGGACGCCAAAGATTCCCATTGCTAGCACACCGGCGCCGATTATTACTTTCATCTTGTTTTCCTTGAGTAGAGTCCACCTGCTTTTTTGGAGACCAAGCGGAATAGGGTTGACCGAAGGGTGTTGCAAGTGACGGAGACATCCTTCCAGCAACTCGTGCACTTGTTTCGAGGATGCGAACCGATCGCTTTGCTCTTTCGCCATCAGTCTCTCGACGAGGGATGCCAACCACACGGGAACTTCCGGATTGAGTTGGCGAATCGGTATCGGCTCCTCGTCGATGATCCTCCGCATTACGCCGTACGACGTTTGATCCTGAAACGGCGGCCGCCCCGTGCACAATGCGTAAAGCACACTGCCAAGGCTAAAGAGATCGGTCCGCTGATCGATCTGGTCGCCGCGAGCCTGCTCGGGCGACATGTATTGCGGAGTTCCGGCGATCGAGCCGAGCTGGGTCAACGTATTGTCGTCAACGGCTCGAGCCAGACCGAAGTCCGTGATCGTGACGCGTTCAACACCGTCCTCCAACAATATGTTCTCTGGTTTGATGTCGCGATGAACGAGGCCTTGTTCATGGGCCGCAGCGAGCCCTGCGGCAATTTGAGAGCCAATTCGCAGCACTTCAACAAGCGGAGGTGGACCGTCCTTATCCAATCGCGTTTGCAACGAACCACCTCGGACGTACGCCATGACGAGGTGCGGGATGTCATCATCGCTCGACACGCTGTAGATCGGAACGACATTTGGATGAAGTACGGCGGCAGCAGCTTTCGCCTCGCGAGCAAAGCGCTGTTTAGCTTGTTCGTTGTTGGCGAGTCCCGGGGCCATGACTTTCACGGCGACGACTCGCTCCAGCGATGGATCGTGGGCTTTGAGCACCACGCCCATCCCGCCCACACCGATAACGCCGGAGATTTCGTAGTTTCCAAGCCGACCGAGACGATGGGGATCGTCTGTCGGCGCGAGCTGATCGAGCACGCTCTGAATTGCTACTGGCTGCTGATCGATTCCGCCGATCAGCATGGCGGCCGCCGAGAACGACTTGGTGCCGGCCGCATCGAATTCGCCCGGCCGAAGCAGCTCGCCTGCTTCGTTCCAGGTCTCGAGTTCCGCCGCGTTCGCATCGAGGTAGGCACGACAACTTTCGCATGTATCCAGGTGCGCGACGAACTCGGGGTCTTCGAGACGATAGTCGTTCGACTCGAGAAACGCGTCGGCTCGTGCGAGATCGCAATGGATATTTCTCGTGGCGTCGTTCATAGCATTGATTCCTCCATTCGTTGAATCCGATCGCGAAGCCGCTTGATGATGCGGCTCCGGGCGGCGTAAACAGTTCCCACAGATTTTCCCAAGTGGTTTGCCACGTCCTCGCAGGACTGACCTTGCACCACGGTCATCTCAAAGGCTTGCCATGTTTCGGCGTTCACATCCGTTCGCACCAAACCAGCGGCTCGTAAGTACAATTCGCGGCGGTGTTCTTTTTCGAGATCCACATCCAAACCTGGGGCCGCGTCCGTTTGCTCGACGAGTAAGTCTGCCGCAGCGGTTCCGCCCTTGGCGGCATCCTGGGGAGATCGCGTGATGGCTGACAGGATCGCGTTGCGAGCAATCCGCCTGAGCCAATGTCGAAAACGAATGCCTTCCTTTTGCTCGTAGTCGGCGATCGCCCCGGCAATGCGAACCAAAACGTCTTGAGCAACATCCTGTGCGTCTGCGTCTTGCATCCCTCGCCTTCGAGCCATCCGGTAGATTACGGGACGGTAGATTACGACGAATTCTCCCCATGCCTCGCGGTTTTCCGCCGATTTAACGTTGGCCAGTAAAGTGGCTCTGGTTTCGGGAAATTGTGTCATTTTTTTGCTCCGAGAGGCTAAACTCAAGTCGATCCGGTTTCTGACACGCAATCTCAGATATTTTCTGATATTCTCGGCGGACGCAGCAAGTCGTCATTTCGCTGATTCCCACTCAGCCAACACACTCTAGACTTGCAGTTCTGCTTGAGACTTGGCTGTCCGGACGCTAGACTTGGGGTTAGTTCTAGCCGTCAGATAGCGAGCCACCGCTGGCAATTCTTTCCAGCGGCGTTTTTTCGCCGACGTACTCCCCAGGGTTCGAGTCGATGCGCCAGATCGCTGTTGCTGCCATCTTGACCATCTTGCTGCTCGCCCCCAGTCACGTAAGCCATGCCAGCGAACCGCCGCCGATCGACTTTCAACGTGATATTTGGCCAATTCTGACCGCCCGCTGCAACGGTTGCCACGGTGAAAGTGCCCAGGAAGGCCAACTGCGTCTCGACGCCAAAGCGATCGCGTTGCGTGGCGGTATCTCGGGGCCGGCGATCATCCCGGGTGAAGCCCAAGCCAGCTTACTGTTGGCTCGCATCTCGGGCGCGGATGATGGCGAACGCATGCCACTCGATGATGAACCGCTGAGTGACCAGCAGATCGCCTTGCTTCGTCGCTGGATCGAGTCGGGCGCCAACTGGCCAGACGCTATTGGTTCGGAGGCTCAGGAATTGGAACCGCATTGGGCTTACATTCCCCCGATGAAAGCGGCGCCCCCTGCAGTCTCTCAGCCCGACTGGGTTGCGAGTCCGATCGACGCGTTCGTGTTAGCGCGACTCGACCGTGCCGGACTTGCCCCCTCGCCACCCGCCGACCGGGCAACCTTACTGCGCAGGCTTTCACTCGATCTGCTCGGCATTCCCCCAACGCTCGAACAACTTGACGCATTCCTGGCTGACGCCAGCCCCGACGCTTACGAACGAGCTGTCGACCAATTGCTAACTTCACCTCGCTACGGTGAACGCTGGGCGCGACAGTGGCTTGATTTGGCTCGCTATGCAGATAGCAACGGTTACCAGGCGGATCAGTACCGCACCGTCTGGCCATACCGCGACTGGGTCATCCAAGCAATGAATGAGAACATGCCGTTCGATCGTTTTACCATCGAACAACTCGCCGGCGACCTGCTGCCACAACCAACTCTGCAGCAACAAATTGCCACCGGCTTTCATCGGCTGACAACTTGCAATGTCGAAGCGGGGGTCGACCCCGAGGAAAATCGCGTCAACCAAGTGATCGACCGAGTTAACACGACTGGCTACGTGTGGCTCGGCAGCACGATCGAATGCAGCCAATGCCATAATCATAAGTATGATCCTTTCAGCCA
Source organism: Kothea flammea (assembly GCF_052161645.1). Taxonomy (GTDB): domain Bacteria; phylum Planctomycetota; class Planctomycetia; order Pirellulales; family Pirellulaceae; genus Laterigemmans. The sequence goes on along the minus strand of NZ_CP197414.1, from coordinate 6,616,920 downwards.
AGCCGATTACTATAGATTCTTTGCTTTCTTTAACAACACACCGCTGGAAGTCGAAGGCGATGGTGTGACGTATAACTTCATCGGGCCCATGCTGGAACTGCCGCTGGCCGACGAACAACTGGCCCGCCGCGAAGCCTTGCAAGCACAACTTTCGTCCGCCAAACAAACGCTCGCCGCGGCTGTGAAAATTCGCGAACAGGGCTTTGAAGCTTGGCTCGCCGCAGTCAGTGATGATGGGACGTCGCCCGCTGAACACGTGCCTGCTGAGATTACCAAGCTGCTGGAAATTCCCCAGCAAGAGCGAACCGGGCAGCAACACAAACAGTTGCGCAAACACTATCTGGACATCGAACCTGCGATAGTCGAAGCACGCCAAACGGTCGCCACGTTTCAGGCAGAGCTCGACGCGATCAAACCGATCACGTCGTTGGTGATGATTGAACAAGACCAACCACGCGAGACGCGGATTTTCCTGCGCGGTAACTTCCTCACCCCGGGCAAAGTGGTTGAGCCGGCGTCGCCAGCGGCCTTGCATGCTTGGCCTGCGGACTCCCCGCCAAATCGTCTCGGGCTGGCCCGTTGGTTGGTCCAACCAGGCAACCCGTTGACGCCGCGAGTGGTGGTGAATCGATGGTGGGCGGAATTCTTTGGACGCGGCCTGGTCGCGACGCTGGAAGACTTTGGTTCGCAGTGCGAGCCACCGACACATCCCCAGCTGCTCGACTGGCTGGCACGCGACTTTGTCGAACATGGTTGGTCGATGAAACATGTTCATAAAAGAATTGTGATGTCCAGCACTTATCGCCAATCATCCCGCCTCCGTCGCGAACTGTTGGCGGTTGATCCGGAGAATGAATTGTTGGCCCGCGGGCCCCGCTTTCGCTTGAGCGCCGAGATGATTCGCGACAACGCTTTACACGCCAGCGGCTTACTGTCGGGAAAAATGGGAGGGCCGCCGGTTTATCCGCCGCAACCCGATGGACTTTGGCGACATGTTGGCCGCAATGCTCCCAAGTACGACACCAGCCAGGGAACCGATCGCTTTCGTCGCGGCGTGTATGTTGTCTGGCGACGGAGCGCGCCCTACGCCAGCTTTACCAATTTTGATGCTCCCGACCGCGCCGCGTGCGTCGTCCAGCGACCGCGCACAAACACCCCGCTTCAAGCCCTCACGTTGCTCAACGATCCTGCTTATCAAGAGATGGCCCTGGCCTTGGCCAAACGCATCGCCGCCTACCCCACGGCAACGCCGCAAGAAAAAGTCGAGTATGGTTTTCGCCTCTGCGTCTCCCGCCGACCGCAAACGCACGAAGCCAATTTGCTCGCCGCAGTCTATCATCGCGAACTCGAGCGACTGCGAAACGATCCGCTAGCGGTGCAGAAATCGACTGAAGAGCAGAACGCCGATTTGGCCGCTTGGTTGTTTGTTGCCAACATTCTCCTGAATCTCGACGAAACCATCACCAAGGAGTAACGCGGGTGACTCGCCACAACGTGCTGCACAGCCTCCATCGTCGTCAGCTGTTTCAAAACACAAGTCTCGGCCTGGGTTCGATCGCCCTCGGTTCGCTCTTGGCGGATACTTTACCGGCCTCCGATTCGATTGGCGGTCAGGCTCCGCAGGCAAATCAAGATCCACTGGCGGCGCGACTGGGACACTTCCCCGCCACTGCCAAGAATGTGATCTTCTTGCACATGGTTGGCGCTCCATCTCACCTTGATCTGTTTGAAGACAAACCGCTGCTGCGTGAGAACGACGGTCAGCTGTGCCCGGACGAATTCCTGGAGGGACAGCGTTTTGCCTTCCTCCGCGGACACCCCAAACTGCTCGGCAGCCGCGTCAAATTTCAGCAGCATGGCGATTCGGGGCTGGTACTCTCTGAATACCTGCCTCACTTGGCTAAGGTCGCCGACGAGATTGCCATGGTCAAAACGGTGCAGACCGAAATGTTTAACCACGCCCCCGCGCAACTCTTTTTTCAAACCGGCTTCGGGCGCTTCGGGCGACCGAGCGTCGGCTCCTGGGTCAGCTACGGGTTGGGGTCGGAGAATCGTGACCTGCCCGCCTTTGTTGTCTTGATCACTGGCAGCGTGGCGGGCGCCGGCAACAGCTTGTGGGGCAGCGGTTTCCTACCAACGGTCCATCAAGGTGTCGAATTTCGCGGCAAAGGGGATCCGATTCTCTTCCTCTCCAATCCAGCGGGAGTGAGCGACGCGGACCGCAGACGTCTGATCGACGACCTCAACGCACTCAACCAACACCGCCTGGCCGACGTGGCCGATCCTGAGATCGCCACGCGGATCTCACAATACGAGCTGGCCTACCGGATGCAATCCTCCGCCCCCGAGCTGATGGAACTCTCCCAAGAGTCGCAGGCGACACTCGACATGTATGGTGCCAAACGGGGCGGCAGCGGGTTTGCCAACAACTGCTTACTTGCTCGCAGATTGGTGGAACGTGGCGTCCGGTTTGTGCAGCTGTTCGATCAAGGTTGGGATCACCATGGCGGCGTGTTTAAGAATCTGCCGAACAAATGTAAACAAGTCGATCAACCAATCGCCGCGCTGATCCAAGATCTCAAGTTACGGGGTTTGCTCGATGAAACATTAATCGTCTGGGGAGCGGAGTTTGGCCGCACTCCACTGCTGCAAGGTGACGCGGGGAAGGCTGCCGGTCGCGACCACCACAAAGATGCCTTCTGCCTGTGGATGGCGGGGGGCGGAGTTCGCGGCGGTGTCACGGTCGGCAAGACAGACGAACTCGGCTACTTCCCGGTTGAGGATCCCTTTCATGTGCACGACGTTCACGCCACCATCTTGCATTTGTTGGGGCTCGATCACACGCGTTTAACTTTCAAACATCAAGGCCGCAACTTCCGCTTGACCGACGTCGCCGGCAAAGTGATCAAGCAGATTATCGCTTAACAAATACCTTGACACTTGCGACACACGTACAAGTCGCGACTGGCAACTTTCAATTTCTCAATCGCGCCGTCGCACTGTGGACAAAACTCTTTTCCGTAAATGCGAAATCGCTCTGGATTCGTTAACTTTGACAGTGGCTTGCCCGCTTCTTGCCGGGTCACCGTGATGATCTTGCCATATTTCAATCCGGTCCGCATCATCTTGACCAAGCTCTTCCAGAGCGAGTCAAACTGCTTACGGTCCAGCGACTCTCCCGGCGTCAATGGATTCATCCGCAATTCAAACAGCAACTCCGCGCGGAATATATTGCCAACTCCGGCAATAATCTGTTGATCGAGCAGGATGGCGCCAATCGGTCGTTTGCAGGTCGAGACCGCTTCCCAGACATCATTCGCTTTACCTCCGGCCAACGGGTCTGGACCAATCTTGGCAAGCACCCCCTGTCGCATCGCACCGTCAATCACGCGGCAGGTCGTCGGCCCCCGCAAGTCGATCGCCCGCGAATTACCCAGCATCCGCATTCGCACAGCTCCCACCGGTTCAGGCGGGGGCGCCGGGTGGATCTTGAAACTGCCATAGCGTCCCAAGTGAACTTGCAGAAAGATGTCATTGGGAAAGTGATAAAACAACTGCTTGCCAACCGCCTCCACCCGTTCCAGTCGCAACCCGTCGACGCGCGCCGCATCCTCTGCAAACCGTCCCTGTGGACTGCTCACCCGGACGCTGTTACCAGCAAATATCTCTGTTTGCTGATTCGCTAAATAGTGTGTCTTGTGGCCTTCCGGCATTTCTTGCAAAATCCTAAGGGACGATAACAAAGCGAACGATGGCTTGGGAGCGGTGAGGTACTATCGTCACCAGTCAACCGCCCCGCAGGTAGTCACACAACTTAGCTACGTTCACGTTAAATGTGTGACTGGAGATGTACCGAAAACCCAACGGAAACTTTGGCTGCCCCATCAAATGCTCGCCAGCGAATACATCAACCCAGCGTCCTTGGGCATCAAGCTGCTCGATCACCCACCGCGTGCCCTCGAGGTCAGCCGGGCGAACCTTGGACCGCTCTAAAGTGCCACCCTGCTGCAAAAAGCGGTAGTCACGCTTAATGCGATCGAGCTGCGAAGAAACCTTCCAATTGTAGTGGCCGGGCACATCGCTGTCGTCGTAGGTCAACTGATACTTTGCATCCATGTACAGTGGGCGATTCGATTTCAGCTCATAAAAACGCGCCAACTTACCGTCGGGCAACAAACAATCTCGCTGCAGATAATTAATCGCCGCGGGTATTGGCTCAAGATACTTGTGCTGACCCGTGTGGCGAGCAATCTCAATTAGCGCGCGCATCACATCTTGGGACTCACTGCCGGTGATCGCCGGCGGCTCGAACTTGCGGGCCCACATTGGCTGCATGGCATAATTATATTGTTGACACCAGGCCGGTTGCGGCGCTGGCATTTGTGCCCTGACCAGAAAATCTCCCAACTTGGTTACCGCTCCCGCGTACTTTTCATCTCCATATATCTCAGCGGCAACGATCAACGTTTCCACGACGCTACCAGCCAGCCCGTCATTCAAAGTATAATAATTCCAATACTCTTTAATCCTACCTTCAGTTCGCCAATCATAGTCGGGGTAATTTGCGGACAAAACGGGCTGAGCGGCAACGGGCCCCGACCAGACTTGCGGAAACGCGCCGCAGTCGAATTGGGCATTGAGTAGTGCCGTCAAACCAAACTCGGTCGCCTCATGGATCTCCGCGTGACGAAAGTCGAGCGCCTTGTCTAGTTTTGCCAAAAAACGCAGCGCCGCTTGCGTTTGATCGTCATCCAACGAAGAGTTGTTCCAACGACCACCCTTGGATTTGCGGTATTGTCCCATCCGTCCCCGCTCGGGCGGCTGGAAATGGATCACCTGCGTCCAACCTCCCGAACGCAGTTGGCCCCGCACCAAGGCTTCCCCCGCCTCGCGAGCCGCAGCGAGGAAATAAGCATCCCGGGTGACCTGATAACAACGCAAGTAGCTTTCACCGACGGAGGGTGTAGCCGGCGGCTGGACAACAATCGTGGAGCTATCGACTTTTCCTTCGCCCCAAAACTGGGTTAGGTCCTCGCTGCAATAGTAAACGTAACCACCCTGGTTGGCGACCTGATTCCGAAAAAAAAGTTGCGGCCAACTTCAAACTCTGCCGCACCTGTTTATCGGTCAAAGTGGTTCCATCACTCTGCGCCTCTGCGACATGGTCAGTTAACGCTGAAAGCAACGCTATCGTAATAACCAAAACTTGAATTCGCATCGCTCATTCCCCGTTGAACTTATTGCCAGGCTTGCCGCCAACCGGTCAACGAAAGATCCAACTGCTGGGCGCTAGTTTTTGGCTCGCATCATCTCAGCTGCCGTCTCAAGTGCCCGTTCCAATTGAGGATCAGCTCCGGCGGCATAAGGCAGCGGACGTTCAACCACGACCGCAGGCTCAACGCCTTTACCCTCGAGACGTTGCTCGTCAATCCAAACATTTGCGACTGCCAAATAAAGCACATCGCCGTTTTCTAGCAACCGTGGGCTCCCCGCCATTACGGCACCCGCGGTTCGGCTCCCCACGATCTGCCCAAAACCATGCTTCTGGAAAACGAAACTCAACATTTCTTTCCCTGAAGTGCTGCCCTCATTGACCAACAACACCACGGGCCGAGCCCAAACCCCGTCGAACGTTTGCTTTTGGCCCTGACGTCCAGTGCTGCTGGTTCGCGCGAGTGGCTCTCGAAAAATATTCAGGTACTCCAAGCTGGCTCCCCCCCAACCATCTCGCAAATCCAGCACGACGGCATCGCAGTCTTTCAGATCACCCCACAGCAGCTGCTGTTTCATAATCTCATGATACCGCGAACCGGCGTAACTCCAGAGATGCAAGTAGCCGATGGAATGCCCATCAATCTCATACTTGCGCACGCTGGCTCGCAACGCATCCTCAAACAGCGTGCGTCCATTTAAGGTCTGAACATCGACGGCTACCGGTATGAGATCGGCGGTTGCCTGACGCCGCACTTGCAGCGAGACTGTCTGACCAGATTTTCCCTCCAGCGACTTAAGTCCTCGCCACGGTTGCCCATCGAGCGAGACAATTTCATCTCCATAAAGGATGCCAGCAGTCGCGGCCGGAGTACCGTCGTAAACACAACGCACAAAGTCACGTCCGTCTTGGCGAACTGTCTCCAAGCCAATTCCCTCGTAAAGCAACCGCTGATCATTGCTCTCAGAAACCAGGAATTCGAAAATACCCAACAACTGGTAATGCCTCGGATCTGACTTAGGAAAATAAGCGGTGTGCGACGTTTTCAACCGCCCCAGCATCTCATTGACCAACCGAGAAAACGCATCGACCTCAATCTCGGCGCTCCGCTCGACAAACTCCTTCCGCAACGCTATCGCGTCGAGCCCACGTAACTCTGGATCGTAGAAATCCTGCTCCACGATATCCAAGATTTCCGCCACGATCGCGGCACGTTGCGGTGCTGTCTCCTGAGCGGACACCTTCTCAATCGATGCCGCAAAGCTACAGCAGACACTCAACATAAAAGTCAATAATTGCTTCAACATTAAATTCATCGCTTGGTAAGTCCAACGCTTGGTAAGCACGAGTTCAATCATCGATCGCCGGCACTTTACCCAGCTGATGAACCGTGTTGTGGATTGTACCACTGAAATCGCGACCGTCGGCCGACTTTAGCTGATAACGAATTTCCATCCCACGCGTCGGTTTCAAATCGGGAATCGCCAACCGCAGCCGATGATCATCGTGCAACACTGCCTGGGTTAAAGGCAAAGTCTTTTCATTGTAGTGGGCCGAACCGTACTGCTTGGTACGTTTGAGATCCCACACCGTCACTTGAAAATTCCCAGCTTGCTCGGCCACATCTCTTGCAAGCGGTTGACTGAATTCTAATTCCACGCCTCCCTCGATCGCGCGAATCTCCAGCGGCAAATGAAATTCATTGCCCGTCGCCCGAACCCGGAAAAAGCCACCCGGCTCCTGCTGGCTTCCAGCCCAAGAATACATCCCGCTTAAATACAGTTGACCGTCCGCAGGGTGAAAACGGCCGCGAATGGTGCCGGTGGGAAATTGAGGTATTGGCAGCTCGATCATGCCTCCCTGGATTTGACCGTTCACCGTTTCGTGCGGGACCAGGAACACTTTTCCGTAGCCGTAAGAGAGGTTCAGCAAGCGGCCATCGAGCGGCCCCCAGCGTTCACTGTCAACCCACAGCAACTCTGCCGGCGAGCGATCAAAAGCATTGGTAATCCAACACAACGGTTTCTCCATCGCCTCGTCGGATTCATCAACAACATCATGGTATCCATACATGTTGCCGTAAAAGCCCCCCGGTTCGACCCAGTTGATCCGGTTTTTTGGATTCCAGTGACCTTCTTGATCGGTCACGATAAAGGTCCCATCGGGATTCAAGCAAACTCCGTTGGCCGCTCGAAAACCACTGGCCACAATTTCGGTTTTTAATCCGTCGGGAGTAATCTTCAGCAATGTTCCGTGGTGGGGCACCACGGCCTTGAGGGCATGCCGAGCCGATTTGGCATAATAGAAATTGCCAGCCTCATCAGTCTGCAAGCCCATCGCGAATTCATGAAAGTGATCTGTCACCTGATGATCGTTATTGACACACGCGTACCAATCAATCGCGTCATCACCATTCAAATCATGCAAGCGACAAAGTTGATCGCGACAAGTCACATGGATCACATCATCGATGATTTTCAAACCGAGCGGTTGGAATAGCCCCGAGGCAATGCGTCGCCACTTCAGCTGTGGCGATGTTTGCTGATCCAATTGAGACAAGCGGGAGACCAACCACACGTTACCGTCCCAATCACAGACCGCCGCGCGGTCGCCGTCGGCGTAGAAATCATGCCCCGTCAACCGCATGCGGCAAAGCCAAGGATTAACAATCGGATAGCTGAGCACGTCGACGGCCAGCGGCCCATCTGACTCACCAAGCTCCACCGTTGTCATAACCTCACCGGGCCACCGGGGAGGCCCGCCTGCAGTCAACGCGGTCAAATCGAGTGACGGGTTGGCGACGTTAATCTCAGCTAACACCCCTTTCGCCTGATGCTCGGGAGCAAGCTGAGCGAGCCAGAGCGTAAACCTGAGGCGATTCTCCCCAGCCGGAATTCTCAACAATAAGTCACCATTGGCAGCAGGCTCCCAAACGATACCAGCGACATCCGCCGGCCGGTCACTGGCCAAACCACACAGCAATGCCCGCTCCGCAGTTGGCTTATGAATCGCACCTGCCAAGTCTCGCACCACGCTTGCTGGCATTGCCGATCCACCATCGGTTGCGACCGCCTCGCCAGCAGCACCTTTCAATGACCAACGGGCTACCAATTGCGAGCTATCGGGGGCATCCGCGGACGCTTTTCCGTTGACCAGTTGGTTATCGAGCGAACGGATTTCAGCGGGCTCCAATGCGGCTTGCCAGAACGACAGTTGCTTCATCGAACCTTTAAATACGGAAGTCTCGGGAAAGTTCTCCGCCGTGAATCCAATCCGTGCGACTTGATCTCCCCTCAGCGACATTGGTCGCAGTTGGCCACCCCCGGCTGGTCGCCCATCGACAAAGAAACGCAGGCGATGATTCTCGGCGACATAAGTAACTGCCACGTGATGCCAAAGACCATTGTCGATTCGGCGATCCGAGCTGACCGCGCCCACCCAGCCAATATCGAATGTCAACCGGCCGTCCCGGACAAACAAACTTTTGCCATTTTTCGCCCACTCCGCTTGATCGCGAGTCTTGCAGAAGATCGTCCCATCTTTAGTCGTTCGAATCGTGGCATGAATGGTATAATCTTTGGTATCCATCTCCAAAGCTGCCGCATCATTAATTTGCAGAAACGTATCACCGTCAAAAGTAAATTCCTGGGGAGCTGAGACCGGACGAGCGGCCTGCTCAGCCATGTGCCATAAACGAACATTAGTTAGATAGCCAGACATCTCCGTATCGGCAGCTAGCTTTTTCAGGGGGCGATCAGCCAAGTGCGAAGCGCGAGTCACACGCAGCAGCATGTCTTGAGCTCGCGGTCCTATTTCAAAATGCCTCGCCGGCAGCGACACGGGCCCCGATAGTTGGCCGGCCATCTCCAAGACTTCCGTTTTTCCCACCGTGTAATCAACAATTGTTTGATTGCCGTGATAGTACATCCCGCGATACTGGGCCCAATCGCGAGGAAGCGGACCATAGCGTCGTCCATCACGACCAACGAGCCGCGGATCGACGAATGAATCGGTGCCGGGGCGGGCCCAGCCTGGTCCCGTTGGATTAGCCGTGGTTATCTCGCCCACCACACGTGGGTGAATATTGTGCTGGCCGTTGAAATTGATGCCACGATAGTCAATGAATTGTTCACCCGTCCAAGTTGCCGCGACTCGCAACGTATCAAAATCAAAAATTGACCAAGCGTTTCCCCTGGATACTCCGCCTGGGCCCGGGTCGAGCCGCACCGCGTTCCCTTTATAAGCGAAATTGTCACCATCGTTGCCAATCTCATAAGTGGCGATAAGATTGGGGCCATAATCCATCTCCTCCCAGGGTTGACTCTCGCTGGGAGCTGGGCCTTTTGAGCTGCCGACGGGAAGTGTCGCTAGATACTCCGGGTTGGTAAGAAAGTACTGGCTGGGATTATGCGGTTTTAGATACACCTCGCGAATATAGTGAATCACATCATACTTTTGACTCGGCACCATCCAGCTCTGCGGCACCATCATGCCAAAGCCCCGAGTCAGTGTCTGATACATGGTAAAGGGGTCGCTTCCATTCTTAAATTTGCCCGTGCCAAACCGGAGGCTGGTCGGCAGCGAACCTGGTTGCTCCAGGGTACCATGACAGTTGGCACAGACGCGTCCGTAAATCGCAGCACCACGCTCCAAGGATGCCTCATCCAGGCCGGTGATCATGCCAGCGTGATCGATGTCAGCTTCATATTCAGCCAAGGGTGCTGCCGCATAGGCGGCCGGAGGTGGTTGCAACTGTTTCGCGCGTGCTTCGCCTCCGTCGCGAATCTCAATCAGATAGCGAATCAAATCCAGGAACTGCTGTTTGCTCGCCAACGCGTTCACTTGACCAGCCGGCATTGTGGAAGTCGCCGAGGTGCTTTCCGACTCGACTTCAGCCAGTGGGATCGTGACCGGCTGAAAATCTTTGGCCGCGTCGAGCAGCACCAGCGATGTCGCAAATCGCTCGACCAATCTGCCTTGAAAAATCCTGCCATCTACCGTGCTGATCAGCTGTGTTTCGTAACCCTTTTTAATCACTTTGGCTGGCAACAAAATGGCCTCGACCAGCTCTACATCGGTTGGCCGGGGCTCCATGTTCGTCAAACTGGGAGCCAGCAGATTTTGCTCGCCCGCCGAGACGTGACATTTCGCACATGCCATGTAAGGCTGATAAAAGAGAATCGCTCCCCGCTGGGCGTCTCCCTGCGTGACCGCTTGCTGTGCCAACGCGGTTGTCGGCGTTGCTAGCAGGGTTTGCTCCAACTGTTGACCGTTGGCCACCGCGGGATAACTGACGAGCAGCACAAACAAGCACGCTAGCCAATACCAACAGGGCAACCCAAAACGGCGAGCGTACCTCAGCCTGTTGGCAAGCGGCGCGGATTGTTGGTTGGATAATGTTGTCTGAGCATGAAAATTCACGGGGGACTCCGTGTTCTGCGGGCAGGAAAGTGTCGAAAGTAAAAAAGTACCGTTTTGCGGTTTTGGCGCTAGCCACCGTTTTGCGGCTAACAGTATTCGCGTATCGGTTAGGCGTGATAACGGGGTGGTCGTTTTTGTTGAAAGGCGGTGATTCCCTCGCGAGCGGCTGGTTGATCAAGGCAACGAATATATGCTGCCGTATCAGCTAAGAAGGCTGTCTTGGGTTGCAAACCCTCATCGGCGTGAACCAAACGCTTGGTCTCCCGCAACGCATCGGTCGGTAGCGCCAGCAGGGCATCGACCCACTGTTGAGTTTCAGCCAGCAGTGAATTGGCGGCTGTGAGACGATGCACCAGCCCCCATTGGTGAGCTTGCCGAGCCGAGATGGGACTGCCCAACAGACACATTTCTAAAGCCCGCGATTTACCAATTAAGGCCGTTAATTGAGCAACACCGTAACCGGGGGGCCAGCCGAGCAAAATCTCCGGCATACCAAAGCGGGCTCCGTGGCTGGCAATCCGGAAATCACATGCCGCAGCCGCCACGCAACCAGCTCCCAGCGCTTCGCCATCAACCATCGCGATGAATACTTGCGGCAATTGCTCCCAGCCCAGATAGATGCGTGCTTGGCGATAACTCAGCTGTCGCGCCTGCTCTATCGTCAAGGTGCCGACTTCGGGCACATCGTCGCCCGCACAAAAGCTGCCTCCCGCACCCTTGACCACCACGATCCGAATCTCTGGATGTGTCAGCAAATAGTGATTCAACTGCTCCCATTCGGCCGTCATCAACGTGTTCACCGCATTCTTTTTTTCCGGCCGATTGAGCGTAACCGTTGCCAGCGGACCCGAGATCTCTAACTCGAGAGTCTCCATGCGGGGGACTGCGGCAGCTTGCGAGCGATTGGAGTTCATGGCAACTGCTTGTGACGGGGAGGAGGCGGTTTGCGAAGCGGCCGGCAGCGTGGCGATTCCATCCATCCAACTTAACTGCTGGGTTGAGGCTTGGATGCCGGCAGCTTTCTCATGAATGCGCTGGGCGACGCGATCCAAGCGAACCACGGCGCGTCGATGCGTGCCACGGCCAATTTGTTCGTGCCGATCGTAGGCGGCGATGTCAAACTCAACCAGACGCCCGTTGATCGCCGTGACGGTTGCGACCCCGCGAACCTCCGAGCCAATGGGAGTCCCCGCCAAATGCTCCACTTGCACCATCGCCCCCACCGATTCTTCGCCCGCTTCCAAGTAGGGTTCGAGCACTTTGCGGGCGGCACGCTCCATCAACAGGATCATGTTCGGAGTGGAAAACACGACCACCGAAGTAGCGGGGCGTTGGCTCTCGTGGAGCACCAACCCCTGCCGCAGCGACGGGGGCGGGTAGCCCAAATGAATCGTGTGCTCGGCGGCGACGTGCCACACCAGCTCCGCGGTCGTGCCGACTGACAAATCAGGACGCATCAGGCAATTCACTCATTCGAAAAACAGAGGACAGCTCACCGATCATTTTTTACGCGAATCCAATCTTAGTCGAACCCACCCTCAATTTCCTACCGCTCGCATTCCACCACGGCACATCACTTGCATTGAAGCCAGCCAGCAAGACGTCCCAGCAAGAGACCGGCAGTGGTGATTCAGTCTTCCCCCTGGTTGCAACCACACTTTCGGTTGCTGGTTAAAAGTTTCGGTAGCACAGCGAATAAAGGTTGCTCACCAGGAAGTACTCGGTTGAGGCGTATAATCTTCGCATCGAGCTGGATACGAAAGATTGCGAATTGTCGGCTAGCGAAATCACGCGTCTGGAGCGGGCGTTGGAACCGCTGCGGAAGCCGGTGGAAAAGTTCCGGGATCGCCCCAGCAACGTGCCGCTGGGGACTTGGCTGGAACAACTGATCGATCCCTCGCTGCGGCAACTCAGTCGCCACACGTTGGACGAACTCGAGATCATCAGCTTTACCCGCTCGGCCCGCTCCGGAGGCGAGTAGCGAGGCTGCTGTGGTAACAGGTCAATTTCATACAGGTTCGAGCCAGGAAAGGTCACGAACAATGAACTGCCACGCGCCCTCATGTTGTCCAAATTCTCCCAAGAACTTCATTTCCGCACCAAGCGGGAATTTGTCGTAAATTTTCAGCCGCAAGTCTTGATCAAAAGACCAGACCTTATATTCATCTTCGAAGACTTTGATCACAAATGGTCTCTCGCCAGAGACGATCGCTTTCACCAAGAACACTTGGCCAACATTATCGACATCCTGAATCATCTCGTCGGAGCCAAGCGTCTCAGTTGATGGTACCGATGCCGCGGAAATTCCGCTGAAGTTCACAGTCGTCCCATTCAACTCGGCCGCTGTTTCCGAAGGGCGTCCGGGTTGGCTGAGCTCCACCAAGCGGTCGCTATCGCCGGTTTCGACAAGACGAAAACGGGCGTAAATGGGCAGGTGATCAGAAAAACCTGTGCCCGCGTTATTAACCCAGTTCCAACGCAGCGGCATGCCGCTGCCAACCTGAGCGTTCACACCGGGGAAAGCGGCGACTTGCTTACTGTTGTCGACATACTGAACACCACGAAAATCATATAACCCGCGAGTGATCATCATCTGCATCAACGTGCCCCATTGTCCCCGATAAGTGTCACTTCCCCGTTGCAACGGAGGCAGTTCATACCAGAGGTTATAGAGATCAGGCCCAGCGATCTCGCGGATCGCCATTTCATCCCCCTGACTTCCCAACGTATCATTGACTGCCGTTGGTTTGAAATCAGGAAAGCGTTGCGATTGGTTGTAGTGCGAGTTGTAATCTCCACCAAGCACCACGTCGGCATACGGATCATCATTGAGGATTTCAGTCAAGCGATCACGCACCGCTTGGGCATTCTTGTTTCGGATGCGCTCGGATTCTTGATTCGAGGCTCCAGATTTCCAGTGAGAGTTAAGCGTGTGTAGGGTATGCTCGCCAACTTGGTGGATCACTTCCAAGGTTCCCCTGGCACCGGCCGATTGATGAGTGCGAAAATCGGCTATGGGAAACCGCGAAAAGGTCGCGTTGACATGCGCGACCGTGCGACCAGTCGGATCTTCGCGAAACTCCGCAACCGCCACGTTGTAAGGGCCCAAACCTTGATCTTGAAACGCTTTCAACAGCAAAGCTTCCACCGGTAAATCTTGGATATCCGGGGAGACTTCACCGCTCAACATCTCCTCGACCGAAAGCTGCTGATAAGGCTCCAGTAGACGTTGGTAGTCAAGCGGACGAGCGGCGGGCGAACGGTCGTATTCTAGTTCTTGAAACAACACGATTTCTGGGCCGCGGCCAGCTTGGAATTCCCGCAAAATCCGCGTCACCGCTTGGACTTTCTTGAGCAGGTGAGCCGGTCCGTATTGGGGCGGCAAGTAATCTTCAAATACCGCCTGGCCGTCGATATCAAAGAGATTCTCCACGTTGTAGGCCATGATCACGAACTCCCCGTCGACACTCGCTGCCGGGGGAGCAAATGCACTCTTTCGCTTCTCGGCAGCCACGGGCGAGTCGGCCAGAGGTTGGGACGATGCGTTCGCGCCACTCGTTTCGTTCTCGTCACTCGCGGGAGGCCTGTGATCGCAACCGCCGATGACTAGCACGCCAACGACGAGTCCCGCTGAAAGAATCGCGGCAAGGTTGCAGTGGAAACGGGAACGGCCCCCAAATCGCAATGTCATGGTTTGTTGTTTCCTGTTGGATGAAATCGTGGATCGAAAGCGGAACCGTGGCTAGCGCCAAAACGGCTAACGCAACCGTGGCTAGTGCCAAAACGGCTAACGAGTTTAGCCACACTGCACCACCGCGCGGACTAAATAGCTCATGTTGGGTTCCGCTTGCCGACCGATCTGCAGCACTTCTTGATGTAAGGTTTCTTGCGGCGCGTCAGGGCGGGCGACGTTGCTGATCATGGAGAGTGCTAAGACCCGCATCCCTAATTGCTGAGCCATCAAGACTTCGGGAACGGTACTCATGCCGACGCAATCGGCGCCGATACGACGCATCATGCGATACTCGGCAGGTGTCTCATAACTGGGACCGAGGGTTGCCAAGTAGGTCCCTTGATGCACCGCGAAATCGCCCCGCCGACCAGCCGCCAACGCCAAATCGGCCAACTCCGCGTCGTACGGCTGACGGCCCCGCGCCAACACCCCGACTGCCGCCGCCGTGGTGTTCACAGCAGCAGTCGCGGTAGCATCGTCAACCTGCGATTGAGCGAATCCTAAAACTGGCGAGCCAAGCCAATTAATATGATCGCGAATGACCATGATATCGCCAACGGCGAAGTGATGGCGCAAGCCTCCGGCGGCGTTGCTAGCGATCAGAGTGCCAGCGCCGAGCGCCCGCAGGACGCGTATGGGGAAAGTGACTTGGGCAACCGACCAACCTTCGTAACGATGCAACCGCCCAGCGAGGGCGACGACTGGGACGCCCGCCAACAACCCAGTTACCAACTGCCCGGCATGTCCTGCCGCCGTGCTGGGCACAAAATTGGGCAGATCGCCAAAATCGATCCGAGTGGCAGCGGTGATCTCATCGGCCAGCCCGCCGAGACCACTCCCCAGCACGATGCCAAAACGCGGCTGAAACGCGCCGATCCGCGAGCGAATCACCTGCAATGTCGTTGCCAGAGGATTCTGCTTGTCACCCAAGTCATCACTGTGCGGCGTCACCATCAAGCGATCCTGGTTTGTCCAATCGTTTCGACAATTTCGCGCACCAGCGTCCTCAACTTTGGCTCGGCGCCGTTGGCGACTGCGATAATCTCTTCGACGTTTGCCGGCTTCAGCGCGTCGGGCAGACACATGTCGGTAATTACCGAAAGCCCCACCACTTTCATGCCGCTGTGAATCGCCACAATCGCTTCGGGAACGGTGCTCATACCGACCACATCGGCGCCAATCAACCGCAGAAAGCGATACTCGGCTCGCGTTTCTAGATTGGGCCCCGCCACGGCCACAAAAACTCCCTTGTGGGCCACAATGTCGTTGCGCCGCGCGCTGGCTAAGACTTGATCGACCAGCTGTAAATCATAAGGCTCCGACATGTCAGGAAAGCGAGGGCCGAGGCGGTCGTCATTGATGCCAATCAGTGGATTATCGCCGAGCAAATTAATCTGATCTTCAATAACCATGATATCGCCATTGCTGAAGTTGGGATTCAACCCACCGCAGGCGTTGCTGACCACCAACGTGCCGGCACCCATCGCTTTGAAAACGCGCACGGGCAACGTAATTTGTTTGAGAGGATACCCCTCATACATGTGAAAGCGGCCTTCCATGGCGACCACCGGGACGCCCCGCAAATGCCCGCAGACCAATTGTCCACGGTGGCTGGTCGCCGTGGAGTTGGGAAAGTGGGGAATCTCGCTGTAAGGGATCACCACGTCGGCGTCGATCTCGCTGGCAAACCCGCCCAAGCCGGTGCCGAGAATGATGGAGACCAGCGGCGTCACGTCCCACTTTGAGCGCAAGAAAGTAACGGCGTCGTTGATTTTGTCGTACAAGTCGAGCATGGCAGTCCAGGCCGCGAAAATGAGAGTAAAAATGAAATCCAGCTTAGAAATGTTGAGCCAACGCCGACATGATAAGCCGCCAGAATCGTCCGAGTCAGGGGTGTCCGCCGCGCCCGCCAGAGTGACTGAAAGAATTCTTTCATTTCATGGAAGATATCGAGCAAAGCTTGACGGAATTCTCGCAAGAATTCGTCCCTCCGCGAGCTGGCAGCCCGCTAGCACTACCCGTGCTTCCTGCGGCAGCTGGCGTTGGTACCCAGCTGGCGTTGGTACCCAGGGGGCGTTGGTACCCAGGGGGGTAGTCAGTTGGTATCGTAAGCCTTTCTACTCAACGTACGCTCACCACCACGAATCACGATGATGCCAGCAGTTGACGAGTTTGAGAAGCTGGGAGTCTTTTATTTGGGTCGCAAATATGACATGGCGACCAGCACGGGGCTCGATGAATTGGTGCTCTACGATTCTAAGGATCTTTGCACGCACGCGGTCTGCGTGGGGATGACCGGCAGTGGAAAAACGGGGCTTTGTTTGTCGTTGCTGGAAGAGGCGGCGATCGACGGGATTCCAATCATCTGCATTGACCCCAAGGGGGATTTGGCCAATTTGATGCTGACGTTTCCCGACTTGGCCCCGACCGACTTTGCGCCTTGGTTGGAAGCGAGCGAAGCGACCCGGCAAGGGAAGACGATTGAGCAATTAGCCACTGAGACGGCCGATCGTTGGCGAAAGGGTTTGGCCTCGTGGGGCCAGAGCCCCGAGCGGATTGCCAAGCTGCGGGATAGTGCCGAGGTCACGATATACACACCGGGCAGCAACGCGGGAATTCCCTTAACGGTGCTGCGTGATTTCGGCGCGCCGTGCGAGGTGGTGATCAAAGATGCGGATGCGATGCGGGAACGAGTCAGCGGATCGGCCTCGGGTTTGTTGACTTTGTTAGGCCTCGATGCCGATCCGTTGTTGTCTCGCGAGCACATCTTGGTGTCGTCGATCCTCGACAGCAGCTGGCGGAAAGGGGAGGGGATCACGATTGAGCAGATGATTGGCTTGATCCAGTCGCCGCCTTTTGATCGCGTCGGGGTGATTGACCTGAACACCTTCATGCCGCTGGCGGACCGCGTTTCCTTGGCCATGCGGCTGAACAACTTGCTGGCTTCCCCCGCCTTTGCGACTTGGCTCGAAGGTGAATCTTTGGACATCCAGCGATTGATGGTCACTCCGCAAGGGAAACCTCGGATTTCGATTTTGTCGATCGCCCATCTGAACGATTCGGAGCGAATGTTTTTCGTCACCATCTTGCTCAACGAATTAGTCGCTTGGATGCGTTCGCAGAGCGGCACCAGTTCCTTGCGGGCACTCTTTTACATGGATGAGGTGTTTGGTTATTTTCCGCCGACAGCCAATCCACCAAGCAAACCTCCGATGCTGACTTTGCTCAAGCAAGCGCGGGCTTTCGGGTTGGGAATTACCTTAGCCACACAGAACCCCGTCGACCTGGATTACAAAGGGTTGTCGAACATTGGGACTTGGTTTTTGGGACGGCTGCAGACGGAGCGGGACAAGCAGCGTGTGTTGGCTGGCTTGGAAGGTGCGGCCGCGCAGACGGGTCAAAAATTTGATCGCCGGCGAATGGAAGAGATTTTGGCCGGGTTGGGGAGTCGCGTGTTCTTGATGAATAACGTGCATGATCAAGAACCGAGCATCTTTCAGACGCGTTGGGCAATGTCGTTTTTGGCCGGTCCGTTGGCTCGTGAGCAGATCAGCCAGCTGATGGAACCGCGGAAGCAACGGCAGGCTGACGCGGCAACGGCGGAGCAAGAAACGATGGCCGACACCGCGCCGCCGGCTCGCCCCATCCCGCCGGCGGGAGTCGAGGAGTTGTTTTTAGCGGCAACCCGTCGGCCCCGCGCGGGGGCTCGCCAAGTGTATCGGCCGGCCGTGCTGGGGAAGGCATCCCTGCACTACGTGCGGAGTGCGGCCGGTGTCGATATCTGGCGAGATCAACAGCGGTTGGTGCGTTGCGCCGCCGGGGTCCCAAGCCCCTTCTGGGAGTCGGGCGAAGCGACTTCACCCGGCTTGCGACTGCTGGGAGAACCGCTTGCCGAATTTGAATTTACCGATTTGCCCAGTCAATTGTGCAGCCCCGATAACTTCCAGTCGTGGGAAAAAAAACTGAAGGAATATTGTTACCGGCATTGCCCGCTGGTGCTGTATAAATCACCCGTGCTGAGAGAATACGCCCCGGTTGGCACCAGCGAAGAGGAAGCGAGGCTGTCGTTTACCCAGCAGGCGCGGGAAGCGCGTGACCGGGAAACGGAAAAACTCCGCGGCAAATACGCTTCCCGGATGGAGACGCTGGACCGCCGCATTCGAGCTGCTGAAGAACGCCTGGGACGGGAAAAAAGCGAATTGCAAGCGACCTCGATGTCGTCGGTCATCGACTTGGGCCAATCCTTGCTCGGTGCCCTGATGGGCAAGAAAAGCCGCAGTCGCTCCAAGCTCTCGGGAGCGGGCAAGATCGCCCGCAAAGCCACCCGCGCCTCGCGACAACACGACGACGTCCAGCGAGCCGAACAAGCTTTGCAGGAATTGAGTCGCGATATGTTGGACTTGGATAGCGAACTGCGGCAAGAAATTGCTAAGCTAGCGGATAAATATTCCGTCACCAACTTGGAACTCGATGCCACCTCGATCGCTCCTCGGAAAAGTGATCTGCGAGTATCACCACCGCAGTTGGTCTGGACTCCTTGGCAAGTCGACTCGCAGGGAATTGCGGAACCACTGTTTTAATTACCCCTCCCGTCTGATAACCGCTTCGCCTGATAACCCGCTCGTCAGCCTGCCGGTTCCGTCAGGATTCGATGCTTTCCTCTTACCTTACCGCGGCCCTGCCGGTGAACGATTCACATGCTGTCCGATTCATCTGTCCTTTCTGTCCGTTGCGATGTGATGACCTGAGCATCTCCGGCGGGACCAGCGAGATGCGGGCTGGAAAGCTTTCCTCGGGGGGATGCCGGCGGGCCGCGTTGGCCCAGCAAAGCTTGCTCGAGCAAGGAATCTTCCATGATGCTCGCGGCAGTGCTTTGAACATTTCCGCAGCCGCTTGGGAGCGAGCCGTTGCGATCTTGGCCCCGGCGGCAAACATTCAAATCAGCGGCGGAATGCTGGACGTCCCCACCGCGCGGGCCGGCGTCCGCTTGGCCGCCGCGCTGGGGGCCACGATCAACGCCAGCAGCAGCTCCGCCGGGCGTGCGGTGCTGCACAGCGTGGAGCGTCAAGGGATGGTCGCGGCGACGCTCGGCGAGTTAGCCAGGCGAGCCGATTCGGTGGTGCTGATCGGCAACGTATTGGACGAATACCCGCGATTGGCCGATCGTTTCCTACCAGCTTTCAGCAGCGATGCGACGCCCCGCCGCGTGCTCTGGCTCGATACGTCGGGCGAAACTTCGCCAGCCGGAACAGCCGAGACAAAAACCGAGACGATGGACAATGGTTGGCAGCGTTGGTCGTTGCCAGCCGAACAGTTAATTGACTGTTTGGCCGACGCCAGGCAACCCTCGCCGCGACAAGCAGTTGAGCACACAAGTGCCGGCCAAGCGTTGGCAGAGTGGCTGGCAGCCGGGCACACGAGCTGTTGGTTGTGGGCCAGCAATTCACTCTCCGCAGCGGCAGCCGCGATGTTGGTCGGCTTTGTCAATGATCTGAACGAAGCACGCCGCAGCATGTTGATTCCGCTGGGGGACGACGTCAGCTTTCGAGCAACATCCTTGTGGCTGAGCGGTTGCGGAGGACCGGTCGATTTCTCCAGCGGTCTGCCCCAGTTGCTCGCCGATCAACAGGCCCCCGCCACCGCCGATGCGCAAATCTGGATTCATCCGTATCCGACTTTTCCAGCTCACCCTGCCGATCAGCCCCCGTTGATCGTGGTTGGCACGCCGGACGACGCGCTCCGCCAACGAGCCACCTTGGTGCTCCCCGCCGCGGTGCCGGGCATCGAGTCGGCCGGCACCACGTTTCGCGGCGATGGCACGGTCAGCCTTGGTTGGCGACCACCATTTCAGCAGACCGCCGCAGCTTCGATCGGGCAGGTCTTGTTGGCGTTGGGAGATCAAGTTCAGGCCCGCAGGATAAGTCAATGCTAACCAAACTAACCGCCGGTCGCGTCTATGATCCGACTCAACAGTGGCGTGGGGAACCTCGCGATCTCTACATTCGTGATCAGCAGCTGACCGCGTCGGTTGGGGCGGTGGAGCGGATTGATTACGAGTACGACTTGACCGACCACATTGTGATGGCGGGGGGGATAGATCCGCACACGCACATCGGTGGCGGCAAGTTAACGATCGCCCGCATGTTGCTGCCCGAATTGTTGCAAGCGGTGGCGGCCGATGGCCGCCGCGCGGCGGTCCGCGACCCTTTGCTGGCGAATCGCCGAGATACCTTCCTGCCCACTTCGCCGTTGGTTGGCCGCCGCTACCTAGAGATGGGTTATACCGCCTGTTTTGAACCGGCCATGATTGCCTGCAACGCGCGGGGCACGCACGCCGAAATGGCCGACGTGCCGGCGATCGACAGCGGCGCTTACGTGTTGCTGGGGAATGATGATTGCCTATTGACGATGATTCGCGATCGCGTGCCGCAAGCCTTGATCAACGCTTACGTCGCGGCCATGGTCGAAGCCACGCAGGCGATCGGCGTCAAAGTGGTCAACGCAGGGGGGATTCACGCCTTCAAATACAATCAGCGGCACCTCGATGTGGACCAGCCGCATCCCAAGCTGGGAGTCACGCCGTCGGAAATCATCCGCTGTCTAACTAGGGCGGTCGACGAGATTGGTTTGCCACAACCCTTGCACGTGCACGCCAGCAATTTGGGCATGGCGGGCAATATCGATTCCACGTTGAAAACGATTGCCGCAGCCGATGGGCGGCGAATCCATCTAACGCACGTGCAGTTTCATAGCTACGGAGCCGACGGCCCCAAGAATTTCTCTTCAGCCGCCGAGCAGATTGCGCGGGCCGTGCAGCAGCACCCAAATCTGACCATCGATGTTGGCCAAGTCATGTTTGGTCAGACGGTGACGTTGTCGGCCGACACGATGCACCAGTTTACCAGCCGGCGGTGGGCCAAGCCGCGGAAGAGCGTCATCTTAGATATTGAATGCCAAGCCGGTTGCGGAGTGGTCCCATTTCGCTATCAGCACCGCCGCTTTGTCAACGCGTTGCAATGGGCAATCGGGTTGGAGCTGTTCTTGATGGTGGATGACCCCAGCCGCGTCTTTCTCACCACCGATCATCCCAATGGCGGCCCCTTTACCACGTATCCGCACCTCATGCGGTTGCTGATGGATCGCACTTTTCGCGAAACAGCGTTGGCGGAAATCGATCCCGACGCGGCCGCTTCCAGCCAGCTGCGGGGGCTGACTCGCCAATACACGCTGGACGATATCGCCTTGATGACGCGCTCCGCTCCGGCCAAATTTTTGGGCTTGGCCAATCTCGGCCATTTGGCTGACGGGGCGGTCGCCGACATCGCCGTTTATCCTCCCGTCGCGGACCAAGCAGCGCCAGCCTGGGATGAAATTTTCGCCCACCCGACCCATGTTTTTCGCCGCGGTCGCTTGGTCGTTCGCGACGGGCAAATGATCGACAGCGTGGCCAAAGTCAATCACACGGTACGCCCCGTGTGGGATCGATCGCTGCAGCCACAATTGGCCGCGCGGCTGGCCGAATCGAGCGGTTTGGATTGGCAGCTGATGGGAATTCGTGACGAAGAGATGCGCAGCGATATCGGTGTGGATGTTGAGATCCAAGCCTGTCGCCAGCCAGGTTAGTCGCCAGTCAGATTAAGCGCTACCGCATTGATGCCAACTTTTATCTGCGTGGAAAATAAGAACAGCGGTTATGCAAATTCATAATGTTGCTATCGACGATACCTTTGCCGAGGCTTTCGATATGAAAGTCACCCGCTTGGTGTTGACCGCCGGCGATCGTCAGTGGGTCAGCGAAGCGGCTGCCGCGATGACTGGCTTTGGCACGTCGGTGATCGCTTGCGGTGTGGAGATTGCGGTTGCCGAAGAGTTGTCCGCGGAGCAAACTCCCGACGGCCGACCGGGAGTCGCCATCTTGGCCTTTGCGGTTTCCGGCAAGGAGTTGGAAAAACAGATCCCGCGGCGCGCCGGACAGTGCGTGCTGACTTGCCCCACCACCGCCTTGTTCAGTGGCATGGAGGGGGAAAAGCAAATTCCGCTGGGCAATCATTTGCGATTCTATGGTGACGGTTATCAACTGTCGAAAAGCTTGCGGGGACGTCGTTATTGGCGAATCCCGGTGATGGATGGCGAGTTTCTTTGCGAAGCCTCGGTGGGGCGTGGCGAAGGAGTCGGGGGAGGCAATTTCCTGATGATCGGAACATCGATCGAGGTGGTGTCGCGAGCTTGTCGGGCGGCCACGCGCGCCATTGCCGCGTTGCCGCAAGTGATCACGCCCTTTGCAGGTGGCGCCACCCGCAGCGGCTCGAAAGTGGGTTCCAAGTACGCCAGCATGATTGCTTCCACGAACGAAGCTTTTTGCCCCAGCCTGCGCGGTGTGGTCGCCAGTCAGTTGCGCGAACAGGAACACGCGGTGCTGGAAATTGTCATCGATGGTTTAACGTCGAGCGATGTGGCCGCCGCGATGCGGGTGGGCATTCATGCCGCCTGTGAAGAAGCTGGCGGTGATGGGTTATTAAGAATTACGGCTGGCAACTACGGTGGCAAATTGGGCCGCCATCATTTTCATCTGCAACAGGTGTTAGCATGAGTTTACAGCTCACCTTAAAAGCCCAGCCATCGGCTCCGCTGAATCTCACGGGCGTGAGCGTCACCCGCTGTTGCCAGGGAGCGGCGCTCGACCTGGTGCGAGCCTTGCCGCTTGATCCCGCCGGAGCGGCCAAGCAGGGCTGCATTGGCGATTGGTTTGAAGTCGCCGGCGAGACATCAGCGGCCAGCTTGGTTGTCGCCGGTGACTTGCGGCACTGTCATCAGTTGGCTGCCCATCACCAACGAGGAGAATTTATCATCCACGGTTCGGTCGGCGAATGCGTCGCCTTCGAAGCGTCGGGTGGTCATGTTTTGGTAGAGGGGAGTGTCGGGACCCATGCGGCCAGCGGGATGCGGGGCGGACGTTTGACCATTGCTGGCAACGCCGGAGATTACTTGGGAGGTCCCCGCCGCGCGGTGCGGACGGGAATGCGTGGCGGCACGGTGGTGGTGGCCGGATCGGTGGGTGCTTATTGCGGCCATCGGCTGCGTCGCGGCACCGTGATCGTGGGAGGCGCGGCGGGCGCTTATTGCGGCTGGGAAATGATCGCCGGCACGCTGGCCATCGGCGGACCGCCGGGGGCCTATCTGGGGCTGGCCATGCGCCGCGGCACCATCTTGGCCGCTCAGGCTAAGGCAATCCCGCAGCGAGGATTCACTCCCTGGCTACCGGCGGAGGCTGGTGCCCTGCGGTTAATCGGCAGAGCCCTGCGGGAGGAATTAGCTGACGCGGCGATGGCGGCCGTGGCGGTCACTTGGCAACCTCTGCTCGACGGCTTAAGCCAAGCGGTTGCCGGATCGTGGCAGCGGAGTGTCGGGGATCGGGCCGTCGGCGGACTGGGGGAATTATTGGTGCCGTGCTCCCCGCAACCCGATGGGCTCCGGTAGGATTCCGGACTTGCTCAAGCTCCCCCCGCCCCATTACGGTATGCCGTGTTTGCTACGTGTTCTCGAATTTGTGGACAACGAAGATGTGGTTAGTCGTGCTCTGGGTTGTCGGCATCGTCCTCGCCATCGCCGGGCTCTTTACGATAGGGCTATTTACCATGCCCCGACGCACGGTGCGAGCATTTTTTCGCCCGCTGCTGGAAATCATGTATCGGGGGCGCGTGGTCGGCATTGAGCATTTGCCCCGCGATGGGGGCTATTTCTTGGTCTCGAATCATATTTCTTGGATTGACGGCATCTTGATCCTGTGGTTGATGCCCAAGAACGTGCGATTCATTGTCGACGCCGGAAATTTTAACGCCGGCTTCTTGGGGCGCCTGGCTGCTGCCTTTGATACGATCATGATGTCGCCCTCCCCCAAATCGATCGGCAGGGCTTTGCAAACCGGGCGACGAGCTGTGGAAGCGGGTGATTGCGTGGGGATTTTCCCCGAGGGAACGATCACCCGCACGAACGTGCTACAAGGTTTTCGGCCTGGTTTGAACAAGTTGGTGAAGGATCGTAGCGGCCCCGTCGTGCCGGTTTGGCTGGACGGCATGTGGGGCAGCATTTTTAGTTTTTCTGGTGGTAGGTTCTTTAAAAAGTGGCCATCGCTGCGACGTCGCACCGTGACGCTTTACATTGGCCCACCCGTCCCCCCTGATACCCCCTTATCAATCATCCGCGAACGCGTCGCGGTGTTGGGAGCCCAAGCGATGGAAAAACAGCTGGAAGATTCGATGGTCTTGCCCCGCCGCATTTTGCGAACCTGGAAAGCTCGCGGAGGCCGACTCAAGGCGGCCGACTCCACGGGGGCTACGGTCAGCGGTCGCGACGCGTTGCTGCGGACCCTGATCCTGAAACGAGTCCTGCGACGCGAAGTGCTGGACGAGGACGATCGCTTCGTGGGCCTGCTGCTGCCACCGAGCGTGGCCGGCGTGCTGACCAACGTGGCCGTCAGCTTCGACCACCGCGTGGCGATCAACTTGAACTACTCCGCCACCGCCGATGTCATCAATCAGTGCATCAAGTTGGCCGGGATACGCAAAGTCATCACCAGCAAAAAGTTCATGGAAAAGCTGAACTTTGACTTGGACGCCGAGGTCATCGAGCTGGAAGACATCAAGCCCAAAGTTCGCGCCGCGGACAAAGCTTGGGCCGCGCTAGCCAGTTACGCACTGCCGGCCGGCATCCTCGAAAAGTTGCTGGGACTGCCAAAAATCAAACCCAGTGATTTATTGACGATTGTCTTTACCTCCGGCAGCACTGGCACGCCTAAGGGAGTCATGCTGAGCTACTCTAACGTGGGGCATAACGTCGACGCGATCGACACCACAATCCAGCTCAACGGCGACGATGTGGTGCTGGGAGTGCTGCCTTTCTTCCACTCCTTCGGCTACGCCGTGACGCTGTGGGCGGCCCAAACTTTGCCTCCCGCGGGCGTTTATCATTTCAATCCGCTGGATGCCAAAACTGTCGGGAAACTCGCGGAAAAATATGGCGCAACGGTGCTGTTGGCAACGCCCACTTTCCTCCGCGGATACATGCGTCGCGTCACGCCCGAACAGTTTCAAAAATTGAACGTCGTCGTGACCGGGGCTGAAAAGACACCCCCAGACCTGTTCACGAGTTTCGAAGCACGCTTCGGAACTTCGATTTCCGAAGGGTACGGTACTACCGAGCTCAGCCCGCTGGTGTCGGTGAATATCCCGGCCAGTCGCTCGCAAGCCAAATTCCAGCCCGACGCCAAACGAGGTTCGGTGGGACGGCCGGTACCGGGGGTGGCGGCAAGAATCATCCACCCCGATTCAGGGGAAGAACTGGGCGATGAAGCCGAAGGCATGCTGCTGATCTCCGGAGCCAATGTGATGCAGGGCTACTTGGGACGGCAAGATTTGACCGATGAAGTGATCAAAGATGGCTGGTATGTGACGGGCGATATGGCGAGGCTCGACAAAGACGGCTTTATCTTCATCACGGGTCGCCAAAGCCGCTTTTCAAAAATTGCCGGCGAAATGGTCCCCCACATTCGTGTGGAAGAAGAACTGGTCCGCTTGGTCGCCTGTGCGGCCGATACCAACAACGATGGCGTCGTCGATGAGGATGATCGTCCAGTGCTGGTCGTGACCAGCGTGGAAGATGCCAAAAAAGGGGAGCGGCTGATCGTCTTGCACCGCAAATTGTCGGCAACCGTCGAGCAACTGCGGGCGGGACTGACCGCTGCCGGATTACCCAATCTGTACATCCCAGCGATAGACGCGTTTTACGAAGTTGAGGACGTGCCGCTGTTGGGCAGCGGCAAACTCGACCTGAAAGCGGCTCAGATGTTGGCCATCCAAGTCACTTCCGCAGGCAACAGCCCCGACCGTGTGACGACCGAAGATCACCAGCCAAACACGCCTTAGCTGGCAGATTGAAAGCCTTTCCGCGATTTGCTAAGCAGCGATTTGCTAAACAGCGGCTAACTTTTCAGCGGCTTGCTGCTCAACCGCCGGGCCGAGCACTGGTTTCTCTACCAGGCTCGTCCCCCGCAGCCGCTGGGCCTGTCATATGGCCCCCCGGCCTGTTTACCTGCCGTCGCGGTTAGCGACCGATCCGCACGGAAAATCCGGGGGTGCTGAACCGCACCCCGCTGCCGTGCCGCCCAAAGCCTGGATGTCCAAAGCCGGGGCGACCGAAGCCTGGATGTCCGAAGCCGGAATGCCGAAAACTGGAATGCCCATAGCCTGGGTGTCCATACCGCGAGCTGAACGAATGCCCGTAGCTGGGGAAACCTCGGTAGGAGTGGTTGAAGCTATGGTGGCTAAAGTTCCGCGGCGAGTGAATTCCGGGGTAGCGAAAAAAAGGGCTGGGCGCCCGGTAGGCCGAATGGATGCCACCAAAGTGACCTCCATGCAGGCCGCTGTGCAGCGAGCCGTAGGGACCACCAGCTTCCGCCGTGGGTGCCGTCGTTGCGACCAGCAGTATGGCAGCGGCTGCGAGTCCACCGAAAAGTACTTTTCTAGACATCTGTTGGGTCTCCTATGGACCGAACTTTGGGGAGGGAGTGAGATTGGCGACGATTGCCAATCCCACCAAACATGACTCTTAGGGGTATCGAATACCGTGCCGGAGCCATTGGATTTCCAGTAAGTCGTTTGAATGAAAGCACTTACAGGAAACACGCCTGCCCCCGCCGGCCCCCTAAGCGCCATCAAACACGCGACAAAAGCGCAGTCATTAGGATGACACTACAGCAGCAGACTGGGTGGTTCTGAGGGGCTGTTGGTGCGGTCGTCAGCAGCTAAGCTGCCGGTTGCCGAGCGGGAAATAAATCGTCGGCCGGGGAAATTTCGTTTGTCCGCGGTTGGGCGTTTGCTTGGTCGTTGACAAGGTGAAATGAAATCGCGACAGTGATTGCCCTTCGGCGGTAAAGCGAAAGCGCTTGACATTTGGACTTGCCCGGTAACGATACCTGCTTGAAAGTAACTCGCTGTACTGTTTGCCCACTTATGAACCCAGCCACTTGGAAAAAGTTGATTGACGCATCGCCGGCAATTTTGCCGTCGCTGTTGCAGTGTGACTTTGGCAATTTGGAGCGGGAGATCCGTCGGTTGGAAGAAGCGGGCTGTCAGGCGTTACATTTGGACGTGATGGACGGTCATTTTGTACCGAATTTGACGTATGGGATGCCGATTGTGGCCGCTTGTCGGCGGTTAACCGAGCTTCCGCTCGATGTTCACGTGATGATCTCCGATCCGGCAAGCTATGCTTCTCAAATGGTGGAAGCGGGTGCTGACATGCTGACCTTCCATGTGGAGGCGGTCGAGGACCCGGCGGCGGTCATTGAATCGATCAAAAGTAAAAATATTGGGGCTGGTATTGCACTGAACCCCGCTACTCCGTTAGCAGCGGTGGCCCCCTTTGTTGGGCAGTGTGATCTGGTACTCGTCATGAGCGTGGCAGCCGGTTTCGGCGGTCAAGCTTTTGACAACGTTGCTTTGGAAAAGCTGAAGCGGCTGCGGGAAACTCACCCCGACCTCTTGTTAGAGGTCGACGGAGGAGTCAACGAAGCGACAATCGCCGATTGTCGTGCTGCGGGAGCTGACCTGTTCGTCGTGGGGTCGGGAATTTTCCGACACCAAGATTACGGGGTCGCGATGTCGTCTTTGACAACATCGATGCAACGCCCAAACTCGACCTGAGCTTAGGAATTTATGGTTCGTTTTCTGTTGATTGAACCGGGCGCCACAGAACTGGATGACCAGGGCCGTATGAAGGGCTCGATGGACATGCCGCTCAGCGAATCGGGACGCGATCAAGTGCTACAAGCGGTGGAACAGCTGAGCGAATATCGGCTGGACCGCATTTACTGTGCGCCCTGCCAATCGGCTCGACAAACCGCGGAAACGCTCCATCGCTGGTGTGGCGGCCGGGTTAAAGTTGTCGATTGTTTGAAAAATATCGACCACGGGCTGTGGAGTGGCAAAAAGATCGAAGAAGTGCGGACTCAGCTGCCGCGAATCTACCGCACTGGGCAAGAGCACCCTGATCAAATCTGCCCACCGGGCGGAGAGACGGTGGAGCAGGCGCGGAATCGCGTTTCCAAGATGATCGCAAAAATTCAGCGAAAATATCGCAAAGGTACCGTTGCTCTAGTTGTCCCTGACCCCTTAGCCGGAGTGGTTCGCAGCCTGCTGGTGGGAGATTCGATGGGCAACCTCTGGCAGCACGAAGCGGACGAAGCGAGCTGGGAAATCATTGATTCGACCCCCGCAGGTGTGTAACCCGGCGTGCGACCGGCTAAGATAGATTGATGAGGATCGGCTGAGTACATCCCGGCAAGTTGCTGCGTTTAGGGGGTGTTGACGCCGATAATTTTCCAATAATTTCATCAGTCTATCGGATCTGGCGATGCCGCGCTTTCAAATCCGCTTCGTAATTTTCCTGCTGGCCGTCGGCTGTGGTTTACAGATATCCACGCCGAATGGGTTGATGTTAGCCACCGCTGCGCCTCCCGAGCCTCCGCCGCAGGTTGCTCAAATCAATGCTTTGATCGAGCAGGGCTGGAAGGATTACGACGTCCGCCCCTCCGCCGAAGTGGAAGATTCGGTTTGGTGCCGACGCGTGTACCTAGACTTGCTCGGCCGGATCCCCACGCTCTCCGAGCTGGCTGAGTTCAGCCGCGACCGCAAAGCCGGGAATCGCCAACGATTGGTCGATAAGCTGCTGTTCGACGAACGGTATAACGAAGAGTACGCCCGCAACTGGGCCACCAAATGGACCAACATCTTGATTGGTCGCAGCGGTGGCGACGATCCCCAGCGTGACTTTACCAGTCGCGATGGGATGCAAAAGTATCTGCGAGATTCCTTCGCCACCAACAAGCCGTACAATCGCATGGTGTATGAGTTAGTCACTGCCACAGGAGCGAACAAGCCGGGGACGGAGAACTTTAACGGCGCGGTGAACTTTTTAATTGACAAGGTCAATCCGGATGGCGGTGTGCTCGCCACCAGCAGCACTTCGCGAATTTTCTTGGGCCTGCAAGTGCAATGCACGCAGTGTCACAATCATCCGTTTAACAAGTGGAAGCAACAGACGTTCTGGGAGTTCAACGCCTTCTTTCGCCAGTCCTCCGCCAAACGCCGCTTCACACCCGGCACGCGGGATATTAGTTACACGGAGTTGGTCGACCAAGACTTTGCTGGACAAGCGGGTGACGCCGATGATGCAATTATATTTTATGAGCTCCGCAATGGGATGACCAAGAGTGCCTATCCGGCCTTCATGGAGCAACCGCCGATTGACCCCCGGGGGCGAGTCGACGACGTCAATCGCCGTCGCGAATTGGCTCGCTACATGATGGATAGTGAGTTCTTGGATCGCATGATCGTTAATCGCATGTGGTCGCAGTTCTTAGGATATGGCTTTACAAAACCAGTCGACGACTTGGGGCCTCATAACCCACCGAGCCATCCGGAGTTGTTAGACCAACTGGCTACGCAGTTTCGCGAGCACAGTTATGACTTGAAAGAGTTAATGCGTTGGATTGTGCTCAGCAAGCCTTACCAGCTTTCTGCGAACATCACACCTTACAACGAGTTGGACGATCCGGCGGTGGGGGAAACGCCCAAGTTTTCTCACTTCTATTTGCGACAGATGCAAGCTGAAGAGTTGTATCAGTCGTTGATCGTGGCGGGGCGGACGAAGGCTCGCGGATCTTATGCCGAGCAGGAGAGTGAGCGGCGCAAGTGGTTGGACCAATTTGTGGTCGCCTTTGCCACCGATGAAGGTGATGAGGCGACAACATTTAACGGTTCGATCCCGCAAGCATTGATGCTGTTTAACGGCGAGTTGATCAAACGTGCGACCAGCATCGAGGCCGGCACGTTGCTGTCCGACTTGGCGGCAGCCAACGCGCGGATGCCGGAGAAAGTCACCCAGCTCTACTTGGCGGGACTGGCGCGGCGACCGAGCCGGGATGAGATGATGATCGCCAGCCAACTACTGATGGCCCGGGAGGGAAATCAGGCGGAAGCCCTCCAGGATCTCTGGTGGGCGATTTTGAATAGTAACGAATTTATTCTGCAACACTGATTTATCCGGCAACACTGATCGATCTAGAAATACTGCTCCACCTTGAAAACCTGAGGGCTATTCCAATGCAAAATCGAATCCACCGCAATCAACTCTCGCTGCCCCGCACCCCAGCAGGGATGACGCGACGTCACTTTGCCAAACACATGGCGGGTGCGTCGGCCATGCTGGGGACTGCGATGTCGTTTGGGCATACGATGCAAGTGCATGCGGACGAGCTACGGCGGAACCGCAAGTCGGCGATTATGTTGTGGATGGGTGGCGGGCCTTCGACCATTGATCTGTGGGATTTGAAGCCGGGAGCGGCAACTGGCGGACCTTTCCGGCCGATCTCCACCACGGGTGATATGCAGATTTGTGAGCATCTCCCGCAGATGGCCAAGCAAATGCATAACTTGTCGATCGTGCGCTCGTTGAGCACGCGGGAAGCGGATCATGATCGTGGTCGTTATTACATGCACACCGGCTTTGTCCCCAACGCTAACATCGAGCATCCCGGATACGGGTCGGTGATCGCCCACGAGCTGTATGATCAGCGTCCCGAGTTGGCGATTCCTCCCTTTGTTTCCGTTGGTGGAGCCAGTGCTGGTCCCGGTTTCCTGGGGATGGCCTGGGCACCATTTAATGTTTCCAGCAACGGGCGGGTGCGGAACCTGGACTCGCCCATGAAAGACAATCGGCTCATGCAGCGGATGGCGGCACTCGACTTGATGGAGTCGTCGTTTGTCAAAAAGACTCGTAGCTCCGCTGCGATCGATCATCAAGCCGTGCTGAAGAAAACGTTTGACTTCATGACCAGCGGCCAGATGGAAGCTTTCGAAGTCGACAAGGAACCACAAGCGGTCAAAGAGCGGTACGGCACGAACGGTTTTGGCCAGGGCTGTTTGCTGGCGCGGCGGTTAGTCGAAGCGGGTGTGCCGTTTGTCGAAGTCGACTTGGGAGGCTGGGACAATCACGATAACATCTTCGCCACCCTGCAAAATCAAAAGCTGCCGCAACTCGATACGGCAATGAGTGCCTTGATGGAAGATTTGGAACAACGTGGGTTGCTGCAAGATACCGCCATCATCTGGATGGGTGAATTTGGGCGGACTCCGCGGATCAACGCTGGCGGCGGTCGCGATCACTGGGCAAGGGCTTGGAGTGCGGTTGTCGGGGGTGCTGGGCTGCAAGGTGGCATTGCCGTGGGCGCCACGAACTCCGACGGGACCGCGGTGGAAACGGAACCCTTTAGCAGTGAGGATTTAATGGCCTCGGTCTGTAAAGGATTAGGGATTTCCTTAGAAACCACCTATACCTCCAAGAATAACCGACCGATGAAAATAGCCGCCGGTGGTAAAGTGATTAACGAGTTGTTCGCCTAGTTTGGCGGCTGGATGTCAGCCTTAAGTTGTAGGCGGCGTACTCACCCCCAAGTGAGCGAAATAAAGTTTGGGATATCCGTCAGGTCAACCGCAGGAGTCCGTCGCCCCCGATGCGACGACGATTGTGCTGCGCCACCAAAAGGGCGTCTGGCGGTATCTTCGTACGCTTGGTTGCGATGCCTCCACGGCGGACGACTTGACCCAAGAAACGTTCCTCAAAGTTCTAGGGCGAGACAACTTTGTGTACCACAACGAGGCAGCCACCTCAGCCTACCTAAGACGAACCGCACACAACTTAATGGTCTCGATGGTTCGCAAGACCAGTCGAGTTCAATTGTCCGAATCAGCCGAGATGCTCGACGACACCTGGTGTCGTTGGGCCGGGGCGGATCTCTCCGGAGACCTCGCCGTCGATGCCCTACGAGAATGCTTGCAACACTTGACCCAACGTGCTCGCCTAGCTTTGCGACTCCGCTATGCGGAAGAAGCCAGCCGGACTGCCATCGGCGAATCGTTGGGAATCTCCGAACACGGTGCTAGAAACCTCATGCAGCGAGCCAAGAAACAGCTTCGCTCCTGCGTAGAAAGTCGATTAAACTCATGACATCCGCCGCTGATCCATCCCCTGATGACCCTTTTCGCGACGACCAGCCGGCAGATGGCTTGGACAACACTGATGCCGCTGCCGATGCCATGTTCGACAGCCTTCTCCGCGAGGTGCTCGGCAAAACCAGCCCGCCCGATTTGTCAACGGAAATTTTGGCCGTTCTGCAGCGCCAGTCCCGCACCACTGGAACCACGGCAGCGCCCCCCGAGCCGCCACCGATCGTAGCCGTTGGTCGCACTTCAGCCACCAATTTCACAGCCGTCGGTCATGGCAATGGGCAGGCGGTGCAGTCACCTGAGATGGCCACACCGGCCGGCGTGTATGACGTTCGCTCCGCTAGTCGGGGTCCGCAACGTGGGCAGTCAGCTTCCCGTCGCCTATTGATCGCGGCCAGTTCGGCGGCTGCCCTGCTGCTTATCGTCATCGGCTGGAACGGCTGGTTTGCACCCGATGACTCGGCGGACCCCGCGGGCTCTGACCGACAACTGGTCGATGGTGGCACGGAGCCCCCGCCAGCCGCGACCGGCTCACGCGTCGCAGCCAACGCGACATCGCCGGTGGAATCAGATTCCCAGTCGCTTGCTCAAGCAAGTTCGCAGGCCGGCACTGAGCCCGGCGATTTGGCGGGCACGGATGTTGGCGATGTGGCTCGGACCGATCGGCGGGGGCGGCAATTAGCCGACCCTCAGTTTGCGCTCAGCGATCGCGGTGGCGACCCGTCGCCGCGGCAGTCCACAGCCGCCTCGATTCCCGCTTTGAGCTTTCCCCCGCCGGCCTCGCCATTGAGCGACTCGGAAGTGTTGGCAATCACCGACAACGCACTGGCCAGTTATTGGCAAGCTTTGGGGGTCCCGGCCACGCCCAGCGTCGACTTGCCCGTGTTTGCCGCCCGCCTGGCCGATCTATTTGGCCAGCCGGTCATCATCGATCCTGCGGCGCCGCTGGCCTCGGTTAGTGTGGCGCTGGAGCAGCCGCAAATTCGTCTAGCGTTGGCACGTCGCTTGGCGGAACGGTTGTTGGGCCGGGTTGGGCGGGAGCGGTTGGTAGCCGAGCAGCGGGAAGCGTTGGCGGGAGTTTTGGCAGACACTTTTGGTGGCGGTGCCAGGTTTGATGAGGTCGCCAGCCAGTTATTGACCGCTCGTGGCGCGATTGACAGCAGCAGTCAGGACTTTAATCCGGCCGCGGTTTGGTATGGCGCGTTGGCGGGGCCTCGTTCGGTGCCGTTGGTCGAGCAATTTGGGCACGCGATGCTGGATCTTGATCTGCGCTGCGGGCGATGCCATGACCATCCGCTCGACGGACGCGTTTGGCAAGATCAGTACTGGAGTTTAAACGCGGTATTCGAGACGGGATTGCGTTGGACGGCGACCGAGCAGGGTGGTTTGAAGTTGGAATCGGCTTTGGCTGCGGAGCGGAGCGACGATCCGGTTGTATTTTACGAACTGGCAGATGGGCGTCAGCGAGCCGCTTTGCCGCGCGCACCACTGGCCTGGCTGGCCAGTTCCACGGGCAAGATTTCCACTTCGCCGAATAACGCCGCTGGAAATAGCACCGCTGGGGACCGGCAAACTGCCGGCTCCCAGTTGCAAAACACTGCCGGCGACTCGGTCGCGGGGAGCGAAACGCTGGACTGGATTGCCGCTTCGTTGCGAGACAATCCGCGACTGGCCCGGGCGGCGGTTAATCGAGTTTGGGAATTGGTCTACGGCCAGCCGCTGGTTGGTTCACCAGCCGACCCGTCGGCGCCACCTGAATCGCTGATCACGCTGCAGTTACAGTCCACTTTGGCCGAGCAATTGCGGGCGCACGACTTTGATTTGGGGCGGCTGGTACTCTGGGTCGCCACAGCCAGTCCGATGCGATCCCAGGTGCCGGCAGCGTTCAGATCGCCGCAATTCGAGTCGGCCAGCGACGAGGATTTGCGGTTAGCCAGTCGTCAAATTCAGACCTTTGCCGGCTTTCCGCACAGTTTGCCGAAGCAAAATTTCGGCCAATTGCTGGCGATTGCTTCTCCGGCCGTGTTAACCAGCGGACAGTTGCCGGGCAACCTCCGGCTGCTCAGCGAGGGCTCGGCTTTGGGGCAAATTGGCAATTTAAATGCCCCACAAACGGCCTCCGGAGTGGCCAGCAGACAACGGCCTGGCGACACCCAATTATTGCAAGCGAGCCTGGAGATTTTCGCCATGAATCCGGCTGAGCCCACGGGGTCTACTGGCAGTTCCTCCAGCGGCACGCCGGCGGCGGACGGTGGGAAATTGCCGGTTGATTGGTTAGATCGGGTTGGTGGGGAGCACGCGTTTCAGCGGCGGGCCGAGCATCTTTATTATTTGGCCGGTTATTGGCACCCCTCGGGCGAGCAGATGGAAGTCGCTCGCTTGCTCCGCAGCAGCGTCACCGACGACTCGGCCGCCTTGCGGCGGTTGTGGTGGATTTTGACCAACCAACACTAAGTCGGACGCGCGTTCGGCGGCTGATACATCTTTCCTTGGCGGTCGAAAATCGGTTAGGACCATCCAGGGACAGGTGGTCGTTCGCACTAAAGCCGCCCCGGCTGCGTAAAAACCTCTACAATTGGCAATGTCGTGGCATTGTGCCGGTTTCTTTCGTTTGTCGCGGGAAAATCGACAGCGTCAATTCCATTGGAACAGGAGTCGCGGAACTGGCGAGCTGGCAAAAACTTGCTAGCTAGCCTTGACCGTCCTACCATTAACCATGCGCTGGACCTTCAGCGGTCCACCGTTTTCCAGGATTCTATCTTTAGCGGACCAACAGCATGCGTATACATTCGGTCACAGGTTCACGAAAGTGGTTGCTACTTTCGCTCGTTGCGGCAACGGGGATCTCGGTTGCCGCGTTGGCTTCGCTGCAGCGGTCCACGGCGGGTGATTTAAACGGCCCCACGATGGTCAATCGTACCGTCGCGCGGATGATTGCCAGCTTGATGCCCAAGCGTCACGTATCGGGCGATCAGCTGAACGACGAATACAGCCAACGGGCGTTGAACTTGTTTTTGAAATCGTTGGATCCGATGAAGTTGTATTTCTTGCAATCGGACATCGACGAATTTTCTCAGCAGCGGCTGGAAATTGACGACATGGTCCGCAAGGGTGACGTCAGTTTTCCTTATACGGTATTTGAGCGATTTCTGCAGCGGGTCGATGAGCGGTTGGTGGTGCTGGAGGATTTACTGAAAAGCGATTTTGACTTCACCAAGGAAGAATCGATCGCCACTGATCCTGACGTGACGCGTTATGCGCTTAATGCGGAAGAAGCTCGGGAGCGTTGGCGGCGACAAGTCAAATACAACATTTTGGTGCTGGAAGAAGATGACAAGACGGTGGCAGAGGCGATTGAGCAGCTCGATCGTCGTTACCATCGCAATGCGCGACGTTGGCACCAGTTGGGCGACGATCGCTTGCTGGAGATTTTCTTGACCTCGGTGACCAGCAGCTTTGATCCTCACACGACCTACATGTCGCCATCGACGTTGGAGAATTTCGAGATCAGCATGCGACTGAACCTGGAAGGCATTGGCGCAGCGTTGCAAGAAAAAGATGGTGAGACGGTCGTTTCCAAGGTAATTCCCGGGGGAGCGGCTGACAAAATGGGTGAGCTCAAAGAGGAAGATCACATCGTATCGGTTGGCCAGGGCGACGATGGCGAAATGGTCGACGTGGTGGAAATGCCGCTTGACGAAGTCGTCAAATTGATCCGTGGTACCTCGGGCTCAATCGTGCGATTGGGCGTGAAATCGGGCGGCGTGGGCGAAGTCAAGGAGTTGCGGATCGTCCGCTCCAAAGTGGAGCTGGAAGACAGCGCGGCGCGGGGTGAAGTGATCACCGAGGGCTCCAAGGCTGACGGCTCGCCCCACAAAATCGGCTACATCAACTTGCCCAGCTTTTATATGGACATGGAGGGTGCGCGAGCGAATCGTGAAAACTATCGCAGCAGCACCCGCGACGTGGCACGCATCCTGGCCGATTTCCGTAAGCAAAAAGTCGACGCGGTGGTCTTGGATTTGAGCGCCAACGGGGGCGGCAGTTTGACCGAGTCGATCAATTTGACCGGCTTGTTCATTGATCGCGGCCCGGTCGTTCAGATCAAGGGAGCTGACGGCGATGTGGCTGTCTACGCAGACGAAAATAGCGGCGTGGCTTGGGATGGACCGCTAGTTGTGATGACCTCCAAGCTGAGCGCCAGTGCTTCGGAAATTCTAGCCGGAGCGATCAAGGATTACCGTCGCGGTTTGATCGTCGGCGACCCGACAACGCACGGCAAGGGAACGGTCCAGCAGTTATTGGACCTCGACCGTGAGGTCTTTGGAGGCATCGGAGAGGACTTCGGAGCACTTAAGGTCACCCTGCAGCAGTTTTATCTCCCGGACGGCGTCAGCACGCAGCGAGACGGCGTGCAGGCCGATGTGATCTTGCCGTCGGTGACCACGCACATGGACATCAGCGAAGGCGACCTGGAACACGCACTGCCCACCGATCGCGTGCCGGCCGCCGAGCATGATTACTACCGCATGGTACCGGCCGAAGTGCTCGGTTTGGTGCGTGCCCGCAGTGCGGACCGGATCAAAAACGAGGACGAGTTCGCCGATTTGCTCAAGCGAATCGACATTTTCCGCCGCCAGAAAGAGCAGAAATATCTGTCGCTCAATCGCGAGCAGTTCAAAGCTTATCGGGCGGAACTGAATGCCGACCGACTGCAGATGGAAGAACTGGCTGAAGAAACTGACGAAGACGAGGTTTTCCGCGATAGTTTCTACAACAAGGAGGTCATCAAGATCGCCGTGGACTATTTGGAAACGCTCAAGCTGCAGAATTTGGCCAAAGCTGGCTAAATCGCCACTGAATGAACGTCGCGGCGATTATCCGCTTGCCGAAACACCAACCCCCTACCTGTAATCAGGGAGGGGGTTTTTTCGTAATCCAGTCGCGAGCGGGTGACTTTGCGGAGGCTGAATCTTCGTGGAAAACGCGGTTACCAAGGCAATCCCAACTTTATCTCAGAATTTCGCCCAACAGACATTGACCATTCCCGCTCCGCTCCTTAAATTCTCACGCTCCCAACCAGGGAAACTTCCTTTTGCCACGCGTCGCTTGACGAAGGCATCAACGGGGGAGCGGTTTTGTTCCGGTTCAATTGTTTGATATTCAGGGCGTCGCCGTGTCGACAGGGTCTAGCGAAGTCATCCGCATTCGAATGGAAGCTTATGATCATTCGATTCTGGACCAAAGTGCTCAGGAGATCGTAGACACGGTCAAGCGAACGCACTCGGAGGTGCACGGCCCGATTCCGTTGCCGACTCGCATTGAGCGGTACACGGTATTGTCTGGTCCGAATATCGACAAGAAGGCTCGCCAGCAATTTGAGATTCGTACGCACAAGCGTCTGATCGACATTGTTCAGGCCACCGCAAAGACCATTGAAGCGTTGAACAAACTGAGCTTGCCAGCTGGCGTCGACATTAAGATCAAGGCCACGGCGAGATAAGCAGAGTTAAGGTTGGGTTTTTGTCTGTCCCTCGCTGCGGTGAGTGGCCGACGCAAGTAGTCAAGCAGCCTGCTGGCTGATTCTGGCTGCTAGTCGTCGTGGGGCAGTGTTCGTTTTTTTACATCAGCATGGGTTTCGGGTTATCGCTGGATTTTGCCAGATAACCGTCGCTCTGTAGTCACCAGTGGCCGCAGGGGGCGATAGGATCGGGCGAAGGCGCACCTAGCAACGATAAGGCATGGCCGATATGACACCGGGAATCCTCGGCAAAAAAGTCGGGATGACGCAGATCTATTTGGAGGATGGGACCGCTGTACCGGTAACGGTAATTCAGGCAGGTCCGTGTCATGTGTTGCAGGTACGTACTTTAGATCGCGATGGTTACGAAGCTGTTCAGTTGGGCTACGACGACAAGCCCAGGCGATTGGCTGCCCGCAGTGAGCGAGGTCACGTCGCCCGTCTAGATAGCAGCGCTCAAAAGCAGCGAGTGGCTGCTGGCGTCGAAGCTACCGAAAAGGCCGACTGTGAACCGAAGCGATTCGTCCGCGAGTTCCGCGGTGCGAGCGACTTAACGGTTGGCGCGGAAGTTGGCGTCGATGTCTTTGCGGAAGTGAAGGCAGTGGATGTCGTCGGTACCAGCAAGGGGCGTGGTTTTTCAGGCGTGATGAAACGACACAATTTCTCTGGTCAGCGTGCGACGCACGGTGTTAAGAAGGTTCACCGTCACGCTGGCGGTACCGGTTGCAGCGCCTATCCGAGTCGCGTCTTCAAGGGCAAGAAGATGCCCGGACAGTATGGCAATACGCGAATCACTTCGCGCAATTTAAAGCTGGTCAAGGTGGATCCGGAAAACAATTTACTGCTCGTTCGCGGTGCCGTACCGGGTCCGAACGGCGGGTATGTGGTGATCCAGCAAACAAATAAAGTTGGTTAGTCCTGTGGGCGGAGCCTGCAGCGGCGTGTTTGAGATATTTTGAAACAATTTCCTTTGAATCGTTAGTCACATCCATGGTCAGCCTGCCAGTCTACGACGCCACCGGAAAAGAGGTCGGTCAATACGAGATCGACCCTGCGGCCATTGCGTCTCGGATCAACAAGCAGTTATTGCATGACGTGGTGGTCATGTATCAGGCGAATCGTCGCCAGGGCACGCGTCAAGCGAAGACACGGGCACAGGTCGCCGGTTCGACAAAGAAGATGTATCGGCAGAAAGGTACGGGTAATGCCCGTGCCGGTAGCAAG
Source organism: Kothea flammea (assembly GCF_052161645.1). Classification (GTDB taxonomy): domain Bacteria; phylum Planctomycetota; class Planctomycetia; order Pirellulales; family Pirellulaceae; genus Laterigemmans. The sequence goes on along the minus strand of NZ_CP197414.1, from coordinate 6,577,747 downwards.
CGGACGAACATCCGTCGAGGCGGTGGTGTGGCGCACACGATTGCTCCGCGAGATTACAGCTATCGGCTGCCTAAGAAGGCGGTTAAATTGGCGACTCGTATGGCGATCGCCAGCAAGATTACAGATGGCGAAGTGTTGGTCGTTGAGGGTTTTGGGCTCGAGGCTCCGAAAACCAAAGCGATTGCCGGGCTGCTGAAGGCGATTGGTTTGGGGGGCGTCACCACGCTGCTGACGACCGATGGTTACGACAGCTTAGTTTACAAGAGCGGGCGGAACATTCCCGGTGTGGAAGTTCGGGCTGCCCATGATCTCAATGCTTTAGACGTGTTGCGTCCAAAGCGGATGGTGGTTTCGCGAGCGGCTCTCGACAAGATCAAGGAAGGCACGTTTAATCAGCGTCCCCAGTTGAGTTCGGCGGGCCGAGCGAGCGAGTCCGAAGCTGTCGCCTAGGTTGCGACGGGTTAATTCGGTTTTTGATTAGCAGATCAGCGTGGCGCACAGTTAGGTACCAGTGGTAATGTCCCCGAAATTACAAGCAAGCAGAGCAGCCAAGGTGACTGAGCAGGTTGGTGGCGTGCGGTTAGAGCCCCACCAAGTGCTGTTGCGTCCGTTGGTGACCGAAAAGGGTGTTCACCGTGCGACTCGGAACAATCAATATGCGTTCGAGATCCACTTGGACGCCACAAAGATCGATGTTCGCAAAGCGGTCGAGACGTTGTTTGACGTCAAGGTCGTAAAGGTGCGGACTCAAAATCGCAAAGGCAAGAAGCGTCGGTTCAAGTTCCGCGTGGGCCATACGTCCGCTTGGAAAAAGGCGATCGTGGAGTTGGTTCCGGATCAAAAGATCGATTTCTTCTAGGTCGGCGATACAGCAAATATAACGAAGCGGGAATAAAGTATGGGCATTCGCATCTACAAGCCGACCAGCGCGGGGCGTCGCAACGCATCGGTCAGCGATTTCGTCGAGTTGACACCGGGGGCAAAGCCTGAGAAGCGGCTGTTGCGACCCAAAAAGAAAACTGGTGGACGAAACAACCAAGGTAAGATCACGGCTCGCCATCGCGGTGGTGGGCACAAGCAGAAGTATCGAATCATTGACTTTCGTCGCACCAAAGATGGCGTCGACGCGGTAATTGATTCGATCCAGTATGACCCCAACCGCACGGCTCGGATCGCTCTGCTGAAATACTCAGACGGGTCAAAGTCGTACGTCGTTGCTGTCGACGGACTGGCTGCTGGCGACAAGATACAGAACGGACCGGAAGCGATTCCCAAGCCGGGTAATTGCCTGCCGCTGAAGAGTATTCCGATTGGTACCACCGTTTGTTGCATCGAACTGCGTCCCGGCCGGGGTGCCTCGATGTGTCGTTCGGCGGGAACACAAGCGACTTTGATGGCTCGCGACGCAGATTGGGCTCAGCTTTCCTTGCCCAGTGGTGAAATTCGCCGAGTGCCATCCGCTTGCCGAGCAACGGTTGGAGCGGTAGGAAATAGCAGTCATAGTAAAGTCCGGTTGGGTAAAGCTGGTCGCTCGCGTTGGATGGGGCGACGTCCTCACGTGCGTGGTACGGCAATGAATCCAATCGACCACCCACACGGTGGTGGTGAAGGTAGAACGAAGGGCGGGCGTCATCCGGTGAGCCCACAAGGCAAGAGCGCCAAGGGTGGGGCGACGCGTCAGCGGCGTAAGCCGAGCAACAGTGCGATCGTGCGGCGGCGGAAGAGCCGACGGTACGGACAATTGAAGCTGCACAAGTAGCAAGATAATAATGTTACAGAGACCGAGGCTTGCCTTGATAGATTTAGGTTCGTCTCAAAAGTGAATGAAGCGGAAGTCGTAGACAGAGCGTCGATTGAGTAAAATTAATACTGCCAATAGCGTGCGAACACAGGTATGAGTCGAAGCAGCAAGAAGGGTCCTTACGTCGATCCAAAGGTGTTCTTCAAGGTTCAGAAGCAGGCTGAGTCGGGAAAGAGCGAGCCAATCAAGACGTGGGCGCGGCGATGCACGATTGTGCCTGAGTTTGTTGGCGTAACGTTCATGGTTCACGACGGACGCAAGCACCAAAAGGTGTTGGTCACAGAAGACATGGTAGGACATAAGCTTGGTGAATTTGCTCCTTCCCGCACTTTTCGCGGGCATGGTGGCAAGGGCAAGCGGTAGGCAAGACAACCGATTGTTGTCGCAGAGTTGGCAACGAGTTTACACGGACAAATCGTTATGGCGATGCGAGCCACATACAAGAATGCCCGGATCAGCGCCCGCAAAGTGAGGCCGCTGGCCGATTTAGTTCGCGGCAAATACGCCGACGAAGCGCTGGATATATTAAAGTTCCAGCCGCATCGTGGTGCGCGAATGCTGGAGAAGGTCATCCGCAGTGCGATTGGCAACGCCCAGGATCCAGAGCAGAACGAAGGCCGAAGCTTCAATGTCGAAGATTTGGTGTTGATTGACGTGCGAGTCGACGGGGGTCCGATGTTCAAGCGGATCCGTCCCCGAGCACGCGGGATGGCCTTCATGATCAAGAAACGTACAAGTCATATCTCGGTGGGGATTGTTCCCATTGAGGATCTGTAGGAGCTACCGGAGCAGGTTCGAGAAATGGGACAAAAAGTCAATCCAGTCGCTTTCCGTACCGGCGTCACCCGCGGGTGGGCAAGTCGGTGGTATGCGTCGAAGAAGGACTTCGCCGAGTTGTTAATGGAGGACTTCAAAGTCCGCCATTTCATCAAGAATCACCCCAAGCGTTCGCAGTACCGCAGTGCGGGGATCGATCGCATTGAGATTGAGCGAACGCGAGACGAAGTACGAGTGATTCTGTTCGTGGCGCGTCCCGGGCTAATCATCGGTAAAAAGGGCCAAGAGGTCGAGTTGCTGCAGGAAGAATTGCAGAACCTGATCGGGCGGCGAGTGAATTTAAAGATTGAAGAGATCGGCAGGCCCGAGATTATGGCCCAGTTGGTCGCAGAGGATATCGCGCAGCAGTTAAGCAAACGGGCTAGTTTTCGTCGCACGATGAAGCGGTCGATGGAGCAGACAATGGATGCGGGTGCCAAAGGCATCAAGATCCAGATGGCTGGTCGATTGGGCGGGGCGGAAATGGCCAGGCGGGAGAAAGCCAGTAGCGGCTCGATCCCGTTGAGCACCCTACAAGCGAAGATCGACTACGGCTTTGCCGAAGCGAAGACCGCTCAAGGGCATATTGGTATTCAAGTTTGGGTAAATCAAGGCACATACGGAGACGTTACCGATGGCGCTGATGCCTCGACGGGTCAAGCATCGAAAAAGCCAAAGAGGGCGTATAAAAGGTAGTGCGACTCGCGGAAACACGGTTGTCTTCGGCGAATTCGGTATTCAGGCTCTTGAGCCTGGCTGGATTCGCGCCACGACAATCGAAGCGGGTCGTATCGCTGCCCAGCAATACGTCCGAGGCGAAGGAAAACTATACATCCGCATTTTCCCCGACAAGTCCGTGACGAGCACCCCGCTCGAAACGCGGATGGGTAAGGGAAAAGGCGAGCCTGATTTTTGGGCGGCCGTAGTCAAACCCGGTACGGTTTTGTATGAATTAAGTGGAGTGACCGAACAGCAAGCAAAGGTCTGTTTCGCACGCTTGGCCAGTAAAATGCCAATCAAAGTGCGATTCGTCCGCAGGCGTTCGGCTTAAGTTGGCTGAGGAGGTCGGTGCTACGCTCGCGTGGCTCCGGATTCCTCTTGTTAGACGACGAGCGATTACCGCCACAAGCAGACATGAACATTCAAGAACTTCGCGAAATGAGCGACGAGCAGTTGCAACTAACTGCCAATGAAGCGGCCGAAAAGTTGTTTCGTCTGCGTTTTCAATCGGAATCCGAGCGTCTCGATACGCCCACGGAAATCCGAGCGAACCGTCGCTTGATCGCCCGTATTAAAACGATCCAGACTCAGCGAGAAATGGCAGCGGCCAGCTCGCCGTCTTGATCCCCCAGCAGTTAATTTCCAATTCACGATTAAACGTCATGCCTAAGCGCGTCCTCACGGGAACCGTAACCAGCGACAAGATGCTCAAGACCCGACGGGTCGAGATTGATCGTTTGGTTAAGCATCCAAAATATAAGAAGTACGTTCGCAGTCGAACTGTGTGTTACGCACATGACGAGAAGAACGAGTCGGGTGTTGGGGATTTGGTTGAGATCATTGAATCCCAGCCCCTGAGCAAACTCAAGCGTTGGCGGCTGGTTCGAGTTGTGCAGAAGAGCACATCTGTTGATTTGGCTGCTCTGCGTGCGGCACGCAAGGCGGGTGTGGAGGCGGAAGCCGAGGCCTATGAGGCAACGCACGCGGCTTCGGCCAGCGATGATGCGGCAGGTAGTCCCGAGTCAAACGAGTAACCGAGATCAAGAGATAAGCGATGATTCAGCAAGAAACTCGACTCGATGTCGCTGATAACACGGGCGCACGAGAAGTAATGTGCATCAAGGTGTTGGGCGGTTCGAGGCGTCGATTCGCGACCCTCGGTGACGTGATTGTCTGCAGCGTCAAGAGCGTGATTCCAGGCAGCGAAGTCAAGAAAAAGGCGGTGGTGCGTGCGGTCGTTGTGCGAACACGCCAACCGGTGCGACGGCCAGACGGTAGTTATATCCGTTTTGATAGCAACGCGGTTGTGTTGATCGATAAGGACAAGAATCCACGTGGGACGCGGATTTTTGGTGCCGTCGGTCGTGAACTGCGAGATCGATCGTTCATGCGGATTGTCAGCCTGGCGAACGAAGTCGTTTGAGCTTTGTAGAAACTTAATTGGGTAGCGTTCGATGTTGATTCGAGTAAACGACCAAGTCATGGTTATCGCTGGTGCCAGTAAAGGCGTCACCGGTAAAGTGTTGAAGGTTGATCGCGAGAAAGGCAAGCTGGTCGTGGAAGGTGTTGCCCGAGTTTGGAAGCACGTTCGACGCAGTCAGAAGAACCCGCAAGGGGGTCGATTGAGCTTGGAAATGCCAATCGACGCCTCCAACGTGATGGTAATTTGTCCCAAAACAGGTCAGCCGAGTCGGCTGGGCGTCCGTTATTTGCCCGATGGCGGCAAGGAACGATACGCGAAGAAGAGTGGCGCTGCGATGGGGCAAATTGCTCCGCCCCGTAGTGCTTACGCTGGTTCCTAAATCACTTTAATTGTTACGACGCTTCCATGGCTACGAGCACACTTCCACGATTGCAGAGCAAGTACCTCGATGAGGTCCGTCCCGGACTGATTGAGAAGTACGGCTACAAAAACCCACATCAAGTTCCCAGCTTGCAGAAGATAACTCTGAACATGGGAGTTGGCAGTGCCGTTTCGGACAAGAAGGTGTTGGACATCGCCGCCTCGGCGTTGGCAGACATCACTGGTCAACGGCCCGTGTTAACCGTCGCTCGCAATTCGATTGCCGGTTTCCGCTTGCGGGAAGGTATGCCGATCGGGTGCATGGTAACGCTGCGTCGCCAAAGGATGTACGAATTCATGGATCGACTCGTATCGGTGGTTCTGCCACGGGTACGTGACTTTCGCGGGATCAGCCGCAAGGCGTTCGACGGACGCGGAAATTACAGCATGGGTTTGGTCGAGCAATTGGTGTTCCCTGAGCTGAATCCTGATAAATACACGAGACCGCAAGGGATGAATATTGTGTTCGTCACCTCTGCACAGACCAACGACGAAGGTCGTGACCTGTTGGAAATGATGGGTATGCCTTTTCGACAAGTGAAGAAGACCACCGACGCTGCCTAATTTAGGCACCGAAGGTACACGTTACGATACACTTTTATTCAATTAGTTTTCGGCCCCATTCAAAACCGACAGGTAGCCAGGCGTGGCCAGCAAATCAAAGATCGCGAAAGCAAACCGTACGCCGAAGTTTTCTACGCGGCGAGAGAGCCGTTGTCTAATTTGCGGACGCCCTCGGGCGGTATACCGTAAATTTGGACTTTGTCGTATTCATTTTCGCGAGCTTGCTGATGCTGGCAAGATCCCGGGCGTTCGTAAGGCCAGTTGGTAGGACAAGGGGAGCAGCACATCATGATGACCGATCCAATCGCCGACATGTTGACGCGAATTCGCAACGCAGTACGCGTAGAGCGTCCTTTCGTCGATGTTCCGCTGAGCCGCGTGAAGCGAGGAATCGCTGACGTGTTAAAGCGTGAAGGCTTTATTTGGGACTACGAAGTGGTCCAAGAAGAAGGCGTCCCCGTGGCGACCTTGCGTCTGGAGCTGAAATATGGCCCCAACGGCGAACAAATTATTCAGTCGATTCAGCGCAGCAGTAAGCCTGGACGGCGATTGTACATGAGAAGCCGCGAATTGCGGCCCGTGTTGGGTGGGCTTGGCATTAGCATCATCAGCACCAGTCAGGGTGTGATCAGTGATCGCGAAGCTCGCACACGCAACGTGGGTGGCGAGGTGCTCTGCCAAGTTTCCTAAGCAGCCTGTGCATAGGTGGTTCCTTGAGAGAGGCCATTTAGGTGACGGGATAGCGAAGAAATAGAGCGCCGCGGTTGTCGGAGTAGAGGCAGGTCCCCGGCGTCATGCGGCAGACTAGCCTCAAGTGCTGATTTGGGATGATTTCGATTGTTCCGAGCATTGATGTCACAGCAGGATAGAAAGCTCGACGGTCAGCCAGCGATCGTCGTGATGGAAACATTTCAATTTATACGAATTAGCAGCCAGTTATGAGCCGCATCGGTCAAAAACCCGTTAAAGTCGCCAGCGGAGCGAAGGTCTCGGTTTCCGGGCACACGATTCAGGTTGATGGTCCCAAAGGATCGCTCAGCTTTAGTCACCGTCCTGAGGTTGTGGTCAGCGTTGATGGCGATGAAGTTTCGGTCCAGCGTTCGAACGAAGAGCGAGCCGCTCGAGCCTTCCAAGGTTTGACTCGTGCTTTGGTTGCCAACATGGTCCACGGCGTGACCGAGGGTTACGAGCGTAAGCTGGAGATTATTGGTGTCGGTTATCTGGCCTCGGTTCAAAACAATGTGCTGAACTTGCGGGTCGGAATGGCAAATGAATTGAAGGTACCGGTCCCACAAGGGTTGGAAGTGACTTGTCCCGATCAAACGCATATTGTGGTCAAGGGTTGTGACAAGCAGGCCGTTGGCGACTTTGCCGCCAAGGTGCGAGGTTTGCGAAAGCCTGAGCCTTACAAGGGTAAGGGTATTCGCTACCAAGGTGAGCAGATCAAGCTCAAGCCAGGCAAGTCGGCCTCCAAATAGTTTTCACAAGTTGAATTGAACGCAGGCGCTCCTTAAGCCAGTGCAGATATGGACAAGAACAAGAAATTAAACGTCAAACGAGTTCGGCGGCGTAATCACGTGCGGAAGCATGTGCGTGGCACCGCTGAGCGTCCCCGTTTGGCTGTCGAGCGGACGTTGAAGCATTTTTCCTGTCAGTTGATCGATGACGTCGCTGGTAACACCATTTGTGCAGCCAGCACGCGTCAAGCCGACTTGCGGAGTGCTTCTACCCACACTGGAAACAGTGAGGCGGCGGTCACGGTTGGTAAAAAGCTGGCCGAGCTCGCCAAGTCGGCGGGGATTACCATGGTTCGGTTCGATCGTGGGCACAACCGCTATCACGGCCGGGTCAAGGCTTTCGCAGATGCGGTTCGCGAAGGCGGCATCGAGCTTTAGGGACGGCGGTTGTTACCTCTGAGCCTTAAGTTTTTAGAGTGAGCGCTCGGAAGAGGGGTCGCCGGGGTCTGGTGGTCCAAAGTGGCGCTGGCCCTGTGGGGCTAGTCAACGAAGCGGACCCAGTTAAACACATACAACGCATTTCAGGAATTACATCGTGTCGACCTCCGTACAATCGGGCGAACTACTCGACCGCGTCGTCAAAATCAAACGCTGTGCCGCTGTGGTCAAGGGTGGCCGCCGCTTTAGTTTTGCAGCCATGGTTGTGGTTGGTGATGGCAAGGGGCGTGTTGGTTGGGGTTACGGAAAAGCGAACGAGGTTCCTCCGAGTGTAAACAAGGGACAGAAGCAAGCTTCCCGCAGCATGATTGAAGTGCCGCTGGTCAGCGGCAGCATCCCGCACCAAGTTTGGGGCCACTTTGGTGCTGCTCGTGTGCTATTGCTCCCCGCCGGTGCCGGTACCGGTATCATTGCGGGGCAAGCTGTGCGTGCCGTCTGTGAAGCTTGCGGGATTCATGATATTCTCACCAAGAGCTATGGGACGAATAATCCCGTGACGTTGGTGAAGGCGACTATCGACGCGTTGAGTAAATTGCGGACACGGGAAGAAACCGCTGCCCTGCGTGGCGTCGATTTGGACTGATTTTGATTTTTCACGGTGTCCTGCGGGGCATTCCATCGGTCGCGTTTGGCGATCGTTGTTAACGTACATTCTTGACATTTATTGATAGCGAAGTCGTAGCCATGCAACTCGATGACGTCCATCGCGGCATTCAGAAGAACAAAAAGCGGCGACGTATCGGACGCGGCCAAGGCTCCGGGTACGGCAAGACAGCGGGCCGCGGGCACAAAGGCCATAAAAGCCGTTCGGGTTACAGCCGCAAGCCCAACTTCCAGGGGGGTGCGATGCCTATGTTTCGCCGCATCCCCAAGCGTGGATTCAACAACAAATTCGCGCTTGATGTGTTTGCAGTCAACGTTGGTGACTTGAATAACGTCTTCGAAGAGGGGACTGAAGTCACGCCTCAGTTACTGGCCGAAAAGGGCTTGGCCAAAGGCGTTTACGACGAGTTAAAGATTTTAGGTGACGGCGAGTTGACCAAGAAGTTGACCGTGTCGGCTCATCGCTTCAGTAAATCAGCCATCGAGAAGATCAACGCTGCCGGTGGTACCGTGGACAAGTTGCCAGCCAAACGCGCACCAGCCGAGCGAGTTGCTGCACTTAAGGAACAAGCCGCGGCCGCGAAGGCATAAGATGGTTGTTCCGTGGCAGGGTTCGCCGGTATTGTGGGGTGGACTCAGATGGAATGATAAAGTTAGGATGGCCATTCCGTTAAGGTTTTTGGCCGAGGTAAACTCACAGCGTTTCAAACAAGAGGCTGGCTCGTGACTGCGGGCTTGCCTCTTTTCCTTAATCGACGACCGCTCCATTGGCGATCGTGATCCTCACGATGACGTGAGTTCAATGTTCGAAAAATTACGCATTATCTTTTCGATCCCCGAGTTGCGGCTGAAGATTTTCATCACGCTTGCGCTGCTCGCTCTTTATCGCATCGGATTTCACATTCCGTTGCCGATGATCAACGCCGATACGGGCGGATCCGCCGGTGAAGGCGGAGCGAGCGAGTTCTTTGAGAAGGTCAGCCTGTTTGCGGCGTCCGACCTTCGCAACGCGACGATCTTCGGTTTGGGCATTATGCCCTACATCTCTGCTTCGATTATTTTCCAGTTGCTCGGCAGCGTTTGGAAGCCCATCGAGGAACTGCGGAAAGAAGGTGAAGCCGGTCGAAAGAAAATTAACGAATACACGCGTTACCTAACCGTGTTGATTTGCCTCGTGCAGAGCTACATGTATCTGAGGTTTTATATGATGGCCGGCGGTGCCGGGGGCGGGAAGATCAATCCCGACTTTATGGCCGACGGCACGCAGACACTAATGTTTGGCTGGCAAATTGTCGCGGTCCTGGTAATGACCTGTGGAACCGTCTTCCTGATGTGGGTTGGCGAGCAGATCGACGAATACGGGATCGGCAACGGGATCAGCCTGTTGATTATGGCTGGGATTTTGGCCCAGATGCCCCAGGCGCTATACGAACTGATCCGCAACATGAAGCCGGAACTAGTCGGATTGGCGAAAGGTACCGTGGGCGTTGAAACGCTGATTATCCTAGTGCTACTGTTTGTCACTGTGGTCTTTGGCGTGGTGTTCATTACGCTCGGCCAGCGTCGTATTCCGACCCAAAGTGCAAAGTTCACTCGCGGGCGACGCGTTTATGGTGGAACCCGTCAGTTCCTGCCGTTGCGAATTAACCAAGCTGGCGTGATGCCAATCATTTTTGCCAGCAGCTTGCTGATGATCCCTGGTGTGTTGTTTGGTTTCCTGGCACAGTCGGTACAGGAAATTGATTCCACCGCTTTCCGGACGTTCAACGGGCTCAGCTCGATGATGAGCGGCGGGGATAGTTTCCTCTACAACTTTCTCTATGTGGGTTTAATTTTCTTCTTTTGCTACTTCTGGACAGCGATCACTTTCAATCCCAAGGAAATGTCGGACCAGCTGCGTGAGTCAGGAACTTTCATCCCTGGCCACCGACCTGGACGTCGGACTTCGGATTATCTCGAGAAGGTGATGGTTCGAATCACTTACGTGGGTTCTGCGTTCTTGGCGATTGTCGCGATCGTACCAACAATCGTTTACAGTTCATTAGGCGTCTCTTATTCGATTGCCGGCTTTTACGGTGGTACCGGATTGTTGATTGCCGTCAGCGTGGCATTCGATTTGATTCAGAAGATTGACAGTCACTTGGTGATGCGTAATTATCGCGGTATGTTAGAGAGCTAGTTTTTCTGAGCGTGAAGAGAGTGGTTCACGCCGGGGGCGGTTTGCACTGATGTCCGCCACATCGCACCGCCGTTTTGACTCGGGATTGGGGACAGCACCTTCTATGCGGATCGTTTTCATCGGACCGCCTGGTGCTGGTAAGGGAACCCAGTGCAAACGCTTGACTGAGTTTCTTGCGGTACCGCATCTCTCCACCGGGGATATGCTGCGTCAGGCCCGACGGCAGGACTCCGCGCTGGGACGTTTGGTCGCCTCGTTTTTGGATACTGGTCGTTTAGCGCCTGATTACCTGGTGATGCGAATCGTGACCAAGCGACTGAAGGAGATGGATTGCCAGGGCGGTTGCCTATTTGACGGTTTTCCTCGCACGTTGGTGCAAGCGCAATTGCTCGACGAGCATCTCTCTGAGCGAGACGATCAGGTCGATTTGGTGCTCGACTTGAATGTCCAGCGGGAAGTGTTGGTGGAACGGATGCTGAAGCGAGCGCAGGTTGAGAATCGCAGCGACGACACCGCCGAGACGATCAATGCACGCCTGCGAGTGTTCTACAACCAGACCGCCCCGCTGCTGGTTTATTATCGAGAGCAAGGCAAACTGGCAACGATTGACGGGATGCAATCCCCCGACGCGGTCTTCGAAGAAGTGCGACAGCACGTGACCAAGACGCGGCAGCAATAAGTCATCTCTCCGGGAAACAGCCCCGCGTTCCCATGTGTGCCGAGTTGCTTTTTCGGCACTAAACCGCGATTTTTCCGTGTCCGGCCTCAGGCCCCCAGCAGGCTGTTGCGGTTTTCCCTGCAAAGTTGCGGTAATTTGTTGCATTTTTGCTCGCGACCCCCAACAATATCAGTTGATCGGTGCGTTGGCTTTCCCCTGCCAGACAGATTTATCGGTCATCCCCTTCCTTCCCACCTCCCGCCTCGCAAAGGACTGTTCCATGTCTCCGTTGATCAGCATGAATCGTCGTGGACTGTTGCAGATTGGTGCCGCCGGTGTGCTTGGTAGTGTGCTGCCGCGAAATTTGGTGCGGGCGGGTGATGGTCTTCAAGGGGATCACGCCGGGAATCCTGGCGCGGGGAAAGCAAAGTCGATATTGTTTGTTTTACTTAGTGGCGGCCCTAGCCAACTCGACATGCTCGACCCCAAGCCGGATGCTCCCGCGGAGGTGCGGGGGGAATTTTCGCCGATCTCAACCAGCGTGCCCGGGGTTGCGGTTTGCGAGCATCTGCCCAAGTTAGCCCAGCAGTTAGGTCGTTGGGCGATCGTTCGCACGCTTGCCCATCGCGAACACAATCACTTGTTAGCCACGCACGTTGCTTTGACGGGACGTCCGACACCAATTCCCCGTGGCGGCAGTGATTTGGACCGAGTCGAATCTCGCAGTGACTTTCCTAATTTTGCCTCGGCCTTGGATTTCATTCGTCCGCGTAAAGATGGTATCCCCAACGCCGTATCGTTGCCCAACTACTTGATTGAGGGGCCGTTAACCTGGCCGGGCCAACACGCTGGATTCCTCGGCGCAAAACATGATCCCTGGCAGATTCAGGGCGATCCCAACGATAAGAATTTTCGCATGCAGGCGCTCAGTATGCGGGAGGGAATGGACCATGAGCGTTTGCTCGCGCGGCGCGACTTGCTGGGCAAACTAAACCACTCCAGCAGCGGCGATCGGAGCGCGGAAGTGAAGTCGTTTCATGACCAGCAAGAAATCGCCATGAACCTGCTCACCTCGGGGCGCGTCACAGCAGCGTTCGACATCCATCGCGAAGCGGACGAAGTGCGGGATCGCTATGGCCGCAACAAATTCGGTCAATCGCTGCTGTTGTCGCGGCGGCTGGTCGAGGCGGGAGTTCCGATCGTGCAAGCCACGTTGGGAATCGTGCAGACCTGGGACACGCACACGGACAATTGGGGCAAACTGAAAAACCGACTTTTGCCACAACTCGATCAAGGCCTCGAAGCGCTCATGGACGATTTGGAGTCGCGAGGGCTGTTGGACGAAACAATGGTCGTCGTGATGGGCGAATTCGGCCGCACTCCCAAGGTCTCCACGCTCCCCGGCCAGACGTTGCCGGGACGCGACCACTGGGCCCACGCTTACTCGGGTATGTTTGCCGGAGCGGGCGTGCTCGGTGGGCAAGTTCTCGGGCAAACCGACAATCAAGCGGCTTATCCCGTCTCGCGATCTTGGTCCCCTGCAGACGTTTTGACCACCATGCTCACCGGCCTCGGGATTGATCCCGAAGTCACCATTGTTGATCCCCTGCGACGCCCCCACCATCTACTCAACGGAAACGTGATTGCGCCCCTTTACACCGGGCGCGAAGCGTAACTGCCTCCTTTCCAGAGATCCCTCCATGTTACTCTCCCGCCGCGTCGTTTCGGCTTGCGCGCTCGCTGTCTGTTGGTTTTGGACCACGCACGCGACCGCCCAGTTTGCCGTCAGCTCAGTCTTTCCGCGATCGTGTACGCCCGGCAGCACCACCGAACTTGTTGTCACCGGCAAAACGCTCGACAATCAGCTGCGAGCGATCAGCGATCTCTCATCTGCGGAACTCAAGCTCACTAGCACCACGGCCGAGCAAGCGACCTTGGCACTGACCTTGCCCGCCGACGCGCCCGCGGGACCGCTGCGGATTTGGTTAGCAGGGAATGGCCTGGCCAGCGAAGCGATCACGGTCTTAGTCGACCCGCTGCCCGCGATTGTTGATCAGGGTAACAACCATAGCCAGGAAACGGCCCAGACGATCCCGCCGGCGTGTGTGATCAGCGGCAGCAGCGACGGGGCTCGCAGCGATCTTTACCGCTTAAGCGTCACGCAACCGCAACGCCTGTCGGTGGAAGTCTTCACACAGCCCCTAGGCTCGGCCATGGATCCGCTCGTTCGGTTGCTGGACAGCCAAGGAAATCGCTTGGCGGCAGTCGACGACACGGCGGTCGGTGCCGACGGACGATTTGCCATCGAGTTGGAGCAAGCGGGTGAGTACGTCTTGGAGATCGTCGACAGCAAATTTGTGGCTGGAGGAATCTATTGCCTGCGGGTGGGGAATTTCCCCCTGCTGCGTCATCCGCTGCCGTTGGCCGTGCCAGCTGGCCAGCCCACCACGGTGATGTTACATGGTGATGGATTGGCTGAGCCAGTCGCCACGGTCGTGCATCTACCGGCTGATTTTGTCGGTAACACCACCGTTGTTTCGGCGATGGCTGAGCAAACCTCCTGGACTCCCTTGGCCGTCAGCGAACTGCCTCAAATTGTTGAGCCGCCAGCCAACGAGGCCCCCGACGCCAACGAGGCCCACGCCCCAAACGCGTTCCCCTTGGGGATCAGCGGCCAGCTGTCAGCGGAACGCGAACGTGATAGCTACGCAATTCAAGGCGTGCAGGGAGCAAAGGTGCGAATCACTTCACGCACACGCAGCCTGCGTTGTCCAACCTTGCTAAAGATGGAATTGCAAAACGCGGCGGGGGGCAAAGTTGCCGAAACCGCCGTGAGTGATGCCGATGAATGGAGTTTCGAGTACACCTTTCCGGACAACGGCGTCTACCAGCTTGTTTGTTATGACTTATTAGGCCGCGGCGGCCCAGACTTTGGGTACTGGGTGGCAATCCAACCAGCCAACGATTTTGGCATTGCACTCAAAGCGGACGCAGCTTTACGTGAGCAATATGTATTGGAACCTGAGCACGGTGCGTGCGCGGTCGATCTGCAAATTGCTCGGCAAGGTTATGATGGTGAGATCGAGCTAACATTTGCCAATGAGTCGCCCGGCTTGAGTATTATCAATCCAATCATACCGGCGGGCGCTAAAGAAGCGAAAATCTACCTGCGAGCGACTGCTGATTGGTCACCCGATGCCTTGGCAGCCGCCCACTTCATCGCCACTGCGAAAGCTCAGCCAACACTTCGTCGCCACGTTGATAGCATTGGCTTGCGACGTCTCAAGCAACCGCATGTTCCCTTTCCGGTAACTGGCCAAGATGGCGCCTTGCTGCTCGCCGGTGGAGCACCAACTGAGGCGGTTTGGAAATTAGCCGATGACCAACCACAACGTTTTGCGCGTCCGTTGTCGACGCAAAAGGTGCAGCTGACCTTGCAACGCACTAACGAAGCATTCAAGGCACCAGCCACAATCCTGACAAACCATCCCGCAAACCGCTGGCCGATCACGGTCGAAGCAAAAGACGACCAATATAACCTCGCGATCACCCTCCCGACCGATGCAGACAGCCAGCACGAAGAATCGCAGCCCGATTCTTTACAGCTCTTTAGCTTTGCCGAATTCAACGGTCGCGGACGCATTGAAACCTCACAACTTGATATCCAGTGGTATGATCCGTTGGCGATCACGCTGGAGTCCCAGCAATCAATTTTGGCTGGCTCCCCAGCGGTGTTCACGGTGACCGCTGTCCGCGAGGGGCACACGGCACAACCGGTTACGCTAACGTTCCCTAATTTGCCGACCGGCGTTACCGCCCCCCCATCGATCGCCATTCCTGCTGAGCAAACTCAAGCGGAAGTGACCTTGAATTTTGCCGCCAATTTTGCCGCCGAAGTGTTCGTTTTGACCGTTGAGGCAACCACGAAAATCGATGAACAAGACATTCGCGTCGTCGCACACTCGGAGCCTCGAGATGTGATTCCTGGTCCCTCCGCGGTGCAAATCTATCCGCCGCAAATTACGCTGCGAGGCGGGGGGCAACGCAGTCAATTGGTTGTCACGGGAGTCACCGGCGATGGTCGCATTCGCGATTGGACGCACGATGTAAAACTCACCTCATCGAATCCTGAGATTGCCATCGTTCGCGATGCTGTCGTCTGGCCGGTTGCTGATGGAAGCTGCGAAGTGATTGCCGAATATGGCTCGCAACGGATAGCTATACCTGTCCAAGTTGCCGACGTGGCTAACCAGGTTCCACCCAAGTTTGAGTCGGAGGTCTTGGTGGCACTCTCCAAGCAGGGTTGTAATTCTGGTGCCTGCCATGGTTCTCCCAGTGGCAAGGGGATGTTCCGGCTGTCCCTGCGAGCCTTCGACAAGTCACTCGATGAACTTACCCTGATCCGCGAGGATTTTGGCCGCAGATTGAACTTAATCGACCCGGAAGAGAGTTTGTTGTTGCTGAAACCCATCATGAAAGTCAGCCATGGTGGCGGCAAACAATTGCGAAAAGACGATGAGGCATATGCGATTTTGCGTGACTGGATTGCCGCCGGGGCACCGGCGGATCCCGCCGGCACGCCGCGTTGCGTGCGATTGGAAGTGTTCCCCAATGAAAAACGGATGCTCGATCTCCGCGGCGGCGCGCAGCAATTAGCTGTGATCGCTCATTTCGATGATGGCAGCCAACGTGATGTGACACACTTGGTGGCCTATGAGAGTTCTAATAACTTGGTGGCGAAAGTCGATGAGCATGGTTTGGTGACCGCCATGGCTCGGGGGGATGCCGCGATCTTGGTGCGTTTTCTCGAGCACATTGAATCGGTGCCGATCATGTTCGTGGAGAAAGTTCCCGGCTTCCAATGGGCCGCTCCCCTGGCGAACAATTACATCGATGAATTGGTCAACGCTAAACTGCAACAATTGCAATACCTGCCGTCGGAAACGTGCGGCGACGCCGAATTTGTGCGCCGCGTCTACCTGGATGTGATCGGCATCCCACCCATGGTGGAGGAAGCCAAAACGTTTCTGGCCGATTCCGCGAGTGACAAACGGGCACGCTTGATCGATGACCTGCTGGAACGGGACGAGTACGCCAAGTTTTGGGCCTTGAAGTGGGGTGACTTGTTAAAGTTGACCAGCAAGCAAGTTGGCGATGTGGGAGTATATAAGTATTACCGTTGGCTGGAAAACGCTTTCCTCCACAACATGCCCTATGATGCATTCGCCAAGGAACTGTTGACCGCCAGCGGCAGCACGCTAGCCAATCCGGCGGCAAACTTTTATCGCACTTCAACCGATATGAATGATTCGGTGGAGACGATTTCTCAAGTCTTCCTTGGTTCGCGTTTACAGTGTGCCAAATGTCATAACCATCCTTTTGAGCGTTGGACACAGGATAACTACTACGGACTTTCTGCCTTCTTTAATCGTGTCCGCAAACGTAACACGCAGCGACCGGGCGAGATGTTTATTTGGACCGCCGGGGATGGCGAGGTGACTCAGCCGCGGACTGGAGAACTTTTGCGGCCCTGGGCCCCGCTTGTCGGCAGCATGGAGATTCCTAACAGCGAGGACCGTCGCGTTGCTTTCGCCGACTGGCTGGTCGGCAGCGACAATCCGTTTTTTGCCAAGAATGAGGCAAACCGAATTTGGAGCCAACTCTTTTCGCGTGGCATCGTTGACCCGATCGATGATTTTCGCGATTCAAATCCGCCTGCCAATGGGCCGTTGCTCGATGCGCTGGCTCGCGATTTTGTCGAACACGGGTACGATCGCAAACATCTGTTGAGAACCATCTTAAACAGCCGCACCTATCAGGCGAGCTATGTCAGCAACCCGTTCAACAAGGACGATACGACTTATTTCTCGCATCAACATCCACGCCTGCTGACCGCTGAGCAATTACTCGACGCGGTCAATCTTGCTTTGGGGACGACTCAGCAAATGGGAAATCTGCCAGCTGGAACCTTGGCAACGCAGGTGCCCGCACCCGACTTGGTCAAGCTGGACTTTCTCAAGACCTTTGGCCAGCCGGAACGAAGTACCGTGTGCGCTTGTGAACGAACCGCCGAATCTAATTTGGGGATGGCGATTGAATTGTTCAACGGCCCCACGATCCATGAAAAGTTGCGAGATAGCAACAACCGGTTCCGTCGTGCGATCGCCGCCGGCAAGCCAATCGAGGAGGTGATCAATGAGGTTTACTTGGCAGCGCTCAGCCGCCAGCCTGATGAAGCCGAATTGAAAGTGGCTGTTGAATATTGCAGCCAGAACGAAGATGTCGCAGCAGCCGTCGAGGATCTCTGTTGGGCTTTGATTAACACCGATGAGTTTTTATTCCAACACTAGACTCGTGCTTGGCGGAACCAGTTATGTGCTCCATGTTTAGTTTACCCGCGTTTAGATTATCCGCTCAGCGATCTGCCTCCCGCATGCACTCGGGCATGCCTCCAAGCAAGCTTCGATTGTTGGCGGTCGTGGTTGGTGTCAGTGGCTTCGTGATGGTCGTTCCGGCGGCGGCGGAAGAAGATGTCAGTTTTAGCAAAGACATCGCACCCATCTTTGTCGAACAATGTCTCGCGTGTCACGCCGCCAAGAAGGCCGAAGGGGGGTATCGGATCGATACCTTTACGGAATTGCTCAAAGCGGGCGACTCGGGCGAGGTACCGGTGATCCAACCCGCCAGCGATGAAACAGCGAGCGACGATACCGTTTGGGGCGAGTTACTTCGCCGCATCGTCAGCGATGATGAGTACGAGCGGATGCCGGCGGAGAGCGACCCTTTACCGGCCGAGCAGATAGAGCTGATTCGACGTTGGTTGCGGGCGGGTGCAAAGTTCGATGGCGAGGATTCTGAGACGTTGTTGCCGTTGGTAACACCACCGGTTCAATACGAGGCACCGCCGGAGCATTACCCGGCGCCGCTGGCCGTGACGGCGACCCTTTTTTCACCCGACGGCAGTCAAGTTTTGGCAGCCGGATATCATGAAGTCACGGTATGGAATGTCGCCGACGGGACGTTGGTTCGTCGTTTGCAGAACGTGGGTCAGCGAACGTTTGCCATGGAATTCGATCCGACCGGCACCACGCTGGCGGTCGCTTGCGGAGAGCCTGGCCGCAGCGGTGAAGTGCGGTTGATTGATTTTGCCAGTGGCGAAGTTCGCGGTGTGGTCGGGCGAACGACTGATGTTGTGTTTGATGTTGCCTACAGCGGCGATGGCAAGCGACTGGCGATCGCCGCGGCCGATGCTTTGGTGCGGATCATTGATCTGGAAACGATGACCACGATCAAGACGCTGGCCAGCCACGCCGATTGGGTAACGGCGGTTGCTTGGAGCGATGATGGTCAGCGGTTGGTATCCGCCAGTCGCGATAAATCTGCCAAGGTGTTTGATTTTGAATCGGGCCAATTGTTAATCAGTTATCAAGGCCACGGGGCGGGCGTTCGCGGCGTGGCTTTCTTGCCGGGTGGCAGCGAAGTATTTTCCAGCAGCACGGGCAATAGTTTGCATCGCTGGGCAATCGCCGATGGAAAAAAAGCAGCCGAGATCGGTTTGGGAGGCGGTGGATTTCAACTCGCCCGGCGTGAGAGTGAACTCTTGGTGCCGTGTGCCAACAAACGTTTGCTGAAGATCAACCTTGCCGACAACACCATCGCTCAGGAGTTCACCGGCAGCGAAGATTGGGTCTTGGCAGCCGCCGTATCACCCGATGGTAGCAAAGTTGTAGCTGGCAGCCATGACGGCAAATTGCGAATTTGGAACACCAGCGATGGAGCGGTCACCGCGACCTGGCAAGCCACTCCGTGATATATTTTTGATAAGCGGGCTTCGCCGAGGTCAGGCTCATTGCCCGGTCCCGAAGAGATCACGTAACGTAGCCGGTGGTAAGCGCAACGCCACCCCCCCGGAACCAGACCCCGGTGAACCCTCCCCCGAAACTAGCACGGCGATCGCGTGGTTGGGCGATTTGATGGGGCACCTTGGAGGTTGGCGACTGCCTAGCGCTCGCTGATTCGTACGAATCGCAGACCAAACCATGTGGCTGCCATAAAGATTAAGCCCTGAATCCCGAGCACGATGCAGCTGGTCGTTGCGGGGGGCGAAAAGTCGCTTGCTAGCCGACCAGCTTCTGGCAGAGCCAGCTCGTAAAGCCGCTGTCCCCAAAGCGTCGAGGTGGTCAGTTTTGAGATTGCCAGTGCCGCTGAATCGAGATTGGCGACCACCCCGGCTAAAATAATTTGTGGAATGACCGCGACGGGGACCAGGGCGATGGACAGTTCCTCAGATTTCGCATTGGCGGAAATTGCAAGGCCAAGATTCGTACCCACAATTGATAGGATGCAACTGGTCGCGAGGATTGCCAGCAACGATCCGGGGACATTGCAAAAAAAGAAGACCGATGACGTCAGCATCAAGGCTTGGGAGATGCCCAACAGTTGCAGCACGATGAGTTTGGAAATCCAGTATGCTTCGGGGTTGAGATTGAAATCTTTTTCGCGCTGGTAGATCAACCGCTCCTTGATGATCTCTTTGGCCGAATTGTTGGCTCCCAACCAAAAACAGGAAATGCCCACGAGGAATAGTAGATTGCGGAGCTGGGTGCCACGAGCAAAGTTTTGTTGCGGTTGATCACTTGTGGGAGTGATGTCTGCGAACACCAAGCAAAGTAACCCGGTCACCAGCAGGGTTTGTCCGAAGATGGCCAATAGTGCTAGTTTGTCACTCCACCAGACAGCCGTATAGCGGCGGACCAGCACAAAGGTTTGGTTGATGGTACGCAAGCCATTGCGTAAGAAAGTGATTTGTTCGGCTACAGGGTCCTTCGCGACAGCATCGTTTGCAGCGGAACTTGCGTTCGTGTGATCAGCAGATCGTCGGAAAGATGCGGCCCATTGCTTTGCGGGGCGAGCTTCTAACGCGTCGTAGAGATCGGCCAGCCGCTGAATATTGAAGTAGTCCTTGACCCGTTGAGTGGATCCGAAAAAGGCCAAACGACCTCCTTCCGTGAGCACGAGGATCTTGTCGCAATAGTCTTCAATGTGACCCAAATTATGAGTGATGCAGACAATTGTTTTTCCGGTGTTGGCTAGATTGTGGAATAGCTTCATCATTTCACCGTCCGCACGCTCGTCCAACCCGGAAGTCACTTCATCAAGAAATAACAGGCTGGGGTCGGAAATCAGTTCGCAGGCCAAACCCAGTCGCTTTAGCTGACCGCCGCTGAGCAATCGAACCTTGGTTTTCTCTCGTTCCTCAAGACCGACACTTTCCAGCACACTGTCAACCCGCTGACGGATTTCTATCGATTGCGTATCGACGGGTAAGCGGAGCGAAGCCGCGTAGAAGATTGTTTGTCTTACCGTCAGCGACGGATGTACCAGCGAAGACTGGGGGATGACGACCAAGTCTTCCTTGATGGCGCGGAAGTTTTGGTGCAAATTCCGCTGGTTGATAAGAATTCGACCGGATGACGGACGCGAACGGCCACTAATGATTGAGAGAAGCGTCGATTTACCGGAGCCGCTGGGACCCACGATCGCCAAGAACTCGCTTGGTGCGGCGGTGAAAGATATATCGCTGAGCAGTGACAGTGGCCGCTTCGTTTGGAGGTCAGGCACTTCGCGTCCAACATGGCAGACGTCTAGTTGAATGTTGTTACTTCGTGAGCGGCTGTGCAGGCACTTTCCATCAAATTCCAGCAAGTAGGGACCGATGTCGATTACATCTCCGCCAGATATCGGTGTCGGTTTTGAGATACGATTGCCATTGACAAAAGTTCCGTTGAAGCTGCCCAAGTCTAGGATGAAAGTTTGGCCGTTTTGAATTCGCAATTGGGCATGACGTCGTGAGACGTGGGCGTGGTCGAGATGAAGGGTGCAGATTTGCCGGTCACGTCCGATGAACGTTTTGTCGGTGACCGAGAACCCAGTTACGGCGTTCGATGGTGGGAGGAGGAAATCGGAGGCTTTTCCCGCGAACTGGGTAGCATCGCTGCTGGGTTCGATGTGTAGTCGAAGAAACTCAATTTCAGGCCCGGTAAAGCCAAGGCGAAAGCGGTTGCCTGGCTGAAGCGTTTGGGGTTTCGTGACTGGTTGATTATTAAGAACCGTGCTGTTGGATTTGCTGCGATGACACAACCAGACTTGATTCTGTTTTGTGACCAGTTCTGCGTGCAGCCCTGAGACTTTTGGATATTGGCTTAGCGAAAACTGAATGTCGCAATCGGGATCGCGTCCAATCCGAATTTTTGGCTTGTCGATCTCGACGTCTTTGTGGCTGCCGTCGGCTAACCGTAAGCGAAGTTTTATCATTGGTTACGATCTGAAGCTGAGTCGAAAGCGTTGTTCGCCGGCATGGAAGTCACAATTCTTTCCTTGAGGGATTACAATTTGGGGTAATCGCAACCAAACGCCGTTTCGGGAACCGTTGTTTTTTATCATCCACGTACCTTTTTCGCTGCGTTGTAGATGAGCGTGAAACGGAGCCGAGCAGGGATCATTGGATCGTGGAATATCACAGGTGTTTGATCGGCCCATGGTGTACGCGTCTTTTGACAACCTGATTCTGGTACCCGTACCGCCACGGATTACTTCGGAGATGGTGGCGGTGCCCGCTGGAAGGTCAGCCTGATAGGCTCTGGTGGTTGGCCCCTGTGCTTGAATGTTATTCCAGGCTGCGGTTTCGGGCTCGGTTTTCTGAACAAGCTCGAATTTGTAGCACCCATTACCGACGAGAAAGTCCGAGCCGTGGCTAAGCGGCGCTTTGGAGACGCGAAAGAACACTCCGTTGCGGCTCTGCAGATCCGTTATCACCCATCGCCAAGTCCCGCTAACCCGTTGTCGAGTTACGGCTGCGTGACGTGATGAAAGAAGTTCGTCATGGCACAGCTGAAGATCGCCTTCGGTTCTGCCGATGATGAACTGATCGGAGCGAATGCGGATATTCTCACCACGATTTTCGCCATCGTCGTAAATGGTCAGGATGGCAACCGGGGGACGCAGAGACGGTCGATAAGACTTTTCTTCGACAGCAGCCTCGTCGTTCGCGTTTGCCGAAGAGGTGAGTAGTTTTTGCTGGACCCTTCGAATCTCTTCGTCAGATTCCAGCACGGTTCCAGGCGGATTAGAAGTGTCCATTGATGGATGGTCGGAGGTTAGTGGTTAGTGGTTAGTCTACGAGGCCGCGGATTCCTTCTCGAATTCTTCTTGTCAGGCGACTTTTCGTTAGCAGTACGACGTTGACGGAAACACCTGGTTTTTTGCAACCTCAGCGGCTGGCTCGCCATTGACGGCGTGTTTGTGAAACGCCAGCCAAGTGCTCTGCTTGACTTGCCTTTCACGATTTCCGAGGCGTGACGGAAAGCGACCTTGTCATGTTCCTGGTCAAATTCGGCCGCAACTTGGCTGTTAGGTTCGGTCAGTCGTTCGATATATTCCGACATTTTATCAAATTGTCCGGCCACCAGCGGTGTTTTTTGGACTCGTCGCATTGCGCAACGCAGTTGGTTTAGCACAATTCCGCGCAGAAAAGTACGAAAGGCACCGGTCCTCTGATGCTGGAAGGTTGGAAGCTCGCGGACCAGCACTATGAGAACTTCCTGGACGATGTCCTCCGCCTGGTTGATCAGCAGCGGGTACGCGGAAATATGCTGATACATGAAAGGGCGATAGATTTGAATCAGCCGCTGCCAATCAGCGTCGCTACCACCTCCAGCTATGCGTTTCAAGGGGCTGATGGATGTTTCTTGCATAACTTTCAAGTGGGTTTGCGCGAGAAATGTCGAAGAATCAGCTTCCTCTTTTTTCTCCGATTGAAAAAAATCGGCAGCTCCTTTGCGACTTGTTCAGGAGACGAAAATCACTGTACCGATTGCTTTGCCAGCATCCTGGATACTCCTTACTGCAGCGAACTAGCCGAAGATCTCGGGTCACGGTGAACTTCGGCGGCAAGACCGCAAGGCACACAAATTGGTAGTGGGGCGTTGGCAAGGATAAATTGATGCAAGTTTGTGTCGGGAACATATTGAATGGACAAGTCGATCGCGCTGAGTAGGCCGTTAGTCGGGCAGCACTTGGTATTCAATTCGACGAAACTGCACCCCAGACCTGCCAAATTGAATGCCGCTGACTCCCGCTGACCGTCTTGAGTCGGAAAACTTGTAAAGGAACTCATTATTGAAGAAAACATAGAATTGATCGCCAATAGCAACCACCTCCACAGTGTGCCAGTCATACTCGGAGATTGCAATTTCGTCGAACACCTCAAGAGTGTCAAAATTTGGAGAACAAAGTTTGGGGGCGAACGATGCTTTGTTCAGATTTATCAGGCTAATTCCATAACCACCTTGGCGTTCCCTCGCCCGCAAAACAATCCTGCAGCGATTAGGTTCCATGATCCTATACTCGAGACGCATGCGAATATTACTGTGGAGTCCCTCAGTTAGTAGCAGGTTTTGTCCTCGCGCCGGTTGCCCAACCAACATCCCATCTCTTATATGAACACTCACTTCGCTTTTGCAAGACAAGAATGTTTCAGGGGCAATTTCTCCGTCCGTGAAGATAGGCTGCCAAGGAGTGTCCGCAGGCACTAGTTCTCGCTGATATTCGAACTTCCGAATCTTGATTATTGGCAATTCCGACTCCTCGCACTGTAGTGCGAGCTTCCCGGATGTTAGCCGGGGATCCTCGAATGAATATGCCAGTTTGCCATTCGATCGCACGGAAAAAGTGGGCCCAATTGCCTCCAATTCAAGTTCGTGCCATTCGTTTTCGGCAATTTCAGGCAGTTTGTTGTCAGCAATAGCGAAAGGTTCCACGTCGGGCCCATTGACGTAGGCCGGAGCGTTCAACTGGGAAACACTCAGCGAAACGGAGTAGCTTTCACCATCGAGCGCGGCCGACCGAAAAAGTAATCGAGGGGCCACTTTGCCGGTAACTTGATATTGAATCCGGCAGCGAAAGTTGGCCAGGTCCGCTGTGGTGACCAGCACGGATTCACGGCCATTGGTGGGTATCATAAATCCGTCTTGCACCACAAACCCCGCAGAACCTTGTGCCGACGGTTGGCTGACATTCCGCGTGAGCACGCCGTCTTGAAAGATGGGAATCCAAGGGGACTCATGGGAACGGATCGACTGGACCTCATTGGTCGCTGCACTCTCGGCGACTGGTGCTCCGACTTTGGATTCTAGGGAGATCTCAATCGGTACTTCCTCACCACTTTCAATGGATACAGTTTGGCCGACAACCGTTACATTGTTCGCGACGACCTTGATTTGCCTTGAGCCCGGCTCAACGCGGACGACCGTGTCCCCTTGGGGAAGCTTTTCGATCTTAACTTCGTCATTATCCACTATGACCAATGCATTGTCGGGTAGATTTTTGAAAACCAAGGTCCCATGTTTTGTTTTTACGTTTAGGCCGTACAGCCCAAATGCTGCTAGAAAAACGAGTGCACCAGCAGTAAGCACCGCTCTCTTTGGAAAAGCTTTTTTCTGTTTTGGAGAGGGGATAAGGCGGGGTAGTGAAGTTGGTTCAAGGCTAACGCCTGGCTTCGGCTCGATTGCTGTATTGGAATTATAATGCAGTTCAACAGATGTGTCGTTGTTCGCATTTGACGTCGCAGGTGGCTGGGAGGGTGCTTGCCTGGCGTTGCGACGGCGCAGGAATGGGGTTAAATCATCCGCGACGTTAAGTGGTTTTTGTTGTCGCTGTCCCGGTTGCTTTGCCAGCATCTTGGATATCAAGCCAGCGAGTTCACTTGGTACTTCGGGGCGTGCAAGATTGATGGCGGGAGGGACGGACTGCGCGTGCGCGAGGACAAGTTCGCCTGATGAGCCGCGAAACGGTGGATGACCGACCAGCATGTGATAGAGGGTGCAGCCGAGCGAGTAGATATCCGATTGAATGTCGGCTGCTGCGGCGTTGAGGCATTGTTCGGGGGCAATGTACTCAAGCGTTCCCAGGAGCGTGCCGTCGTCGGTTAAGCCTTTTGCCTTCTCGCGAGTGTTAAGGCGAGCGAGTCCGAAATCGAGTATCTTTGCTTTGATTTTGCCCTCGGCCTTGTACAGCATAATATTCGATGGTTTGATATCACGGTGAACCAATCCATTGTCCATGGCATGTTGAAGACCTCGGCAGACTTCGCTTGCAATTCCGCAGGCCACGTGAATTGGAAGTGGCCCGTTGGTATTAATGAAACTATGGAGATTAGTCCCGGGAATATATTCCATACACAGGACGAGAGCGGATGGTAATTGCTGCACGGTGTAGCAGCGGACGATGGTTTCGTGGTTCATCGCGGCGACGCATTTAATTTCTTGGTCGAAGCGTTTGCGAGCTTCGGCGTTGGTCATCAAGCGTTCGTTGAGAACTTTGAGAACTTCTTTCCGTCCGGTGAGAAGGTGTTCGGCCAGGTACACGACCCCCATGCCACCTCGGCCGATTTCTTTAAGAATTCTGTAACCCGTCAACTCGGCGAGTTCGGGGGGGAATTTCGGTGGGGCTTTTGCGGATTTTGCGTCTGTCTGTGCTTGATCGGCTGATGCGAGTTGGCTGGAGAGCGATTTGGGGGCAGTCGCTTCACCGTGAGACTTCATCCTCTCCAGCATAGAATCCGACGAGATCGCCGCGACCTGGGCCGCCAGATCGGGGCGAGTCTCCAGCAGCGCCAGAACTTGCTGTTCAGCCGCTTCGTCAAGTTGACCTTTGGCAAAGGCACGAAGAGTGTCCTTTGATATGACGAGCGATCCGGAGGTGGCGATCACGTCTTCGTTCATGTCTGAACCAAATCGGCAGTTGGGAAATAGGTTTTTGTGAAAAGTGTTTGCGTTTTATATCTGTATCTGCTGAAGTAAGCACATGCATCGTTTGGCTTGACCAACACCTTGGAATGAAGTGTTATCATTACGTTTACCGAAGACTCGAGCACCTCTAACATTGATTGCAGAAATTATACCGTATACCCGAGTCAAGCGGAAAAACAACACTGGATTCTCGTAGCCGATTTTCTCGGAACGTTCCCGTGGGCGCATAGATAGTTTCAGATTCACCAAGGCGAATGTCCCAAACCACATTCGGTCCATTTTTGAATTTTACGGACCCCTTCACAAGGACGAGATCTTTCGCATCGGTTTGATCGGAACTCGGATGTTCTTTCAGTTTGCATTGTTGTTCGGCGTCTACTAAACATTGGATCCAGTCGGACACGTTTTGGCCGTTTCCGGCAGCTGTGTTGAACTTTGCGCGGCCTAGCCTAGGATTGGGATATCTGTCGAATACAAAGAAAAGCCCTGTCACCAATTTTTTTCCGGCAAGTTGCGTATTTCCGGTTCCGTAAGTTGCAGCCAAGTGGCCGAATCGAGACGATTGAGCGGGTACGTCACGTCATCGCCCCGGGAGTCGGTGAGTACAAGGGTTTTCCCACTGTTTCAGCTTCAAGTAAATTGATGGCCAGAGTGTTTTCGCGTCGTCGCAGGGGTTCGTACCTTTCGTTCCATAAAGCCTGCCGGGGATCGACGTCATCCTGTGCCTTGGCCCCGCGTGCGGTGCAGAATAAAACGCAGATGAAAGCGTAAATCGGGTAGTCGGTAATCGGCAGCTCCATAGAACTAGCTATTGGCTTGCTTTGAGGTGAATTCGAACCGGTCTGATTGCTTTTGCGCGGACACCTGATAGTGGGGTACTCGTAAGTTACTCTCGGAACAGCTTCTAAACAAGCGGCAACGCATCTCCTTTCGGTGTGCTTTGCCTTACACCAGCGGTGAGGTCCAGCAGCTGACGTTTCAAACGATCTGAGCCGGCTTATTTTTTCCAAGTGATTGATATACGATCCCTAGGGGCTGGATTGACCGCGCAGCATGTCCAGTCGATTTGGCATAACCTGGATTCAACTCCAATTCGAACAAGGGAAGTTGGTGCGTTTGGTCCGCGGGTGAATGTCTTCAAAGCCGCATGACCGCAACCGTTTGTTGTTCATAGCGATATTCATAGCGGTGGACTGAAATGAAAGGGATTTCAAGCCCTCGTCCAGCACGTATTCGCTGTGACCAATCCGATCTGACGCAAAAACATGAACATCAAGTCAGTTTTTGCGGGGATAGTAGCCAAATTTTTCAAATTCTTCCTGTCGCGAGATATCAGGGGATGGTGTGAAATCATGATTGAATGAGTCACCTATCCCCATTGCGAATTGGTACGACAAGCAGGCCCAAGTCGTCGCTAGTTGCCGGTCTCCATTTGCCATCATCGTGAATCTGAGTGAACAAATCGGCTGCGATTTACGCGAATCCAAGCTTGAAAGTATGGAGCATTGATTGACCACAGCTGCGTCGCTTCCGTTGCTCGTTTGATCGTATACCGTGTTGCCAGTGGTCTACCGGCATGTTTAGCAAAAACAGGAGCCTACTGTATCGCGAGACAAAATCGATGAGGATTCGATGCAGCGCCGCGTCATCCAAAGTAGTCGCGAATTGAGTATTGCCTCCTTGCTTGACGCGAACAGATATAGCCAGGAAGAACTCGCTTCGCTTTATCGTCGCAGTTGGCAAGCGGAACAAAATCTGCATAGCCTGAAGCCTGAAAACGGTGATGCAAATGGATCATCTTCGTTGCCAGGAACCACGTCGTGTGCGCATTGAAATTCGTGCTCATATGTTAGCTTACAACTTGATTCGTCAGTTGATGGTCGAAGCTGCGATGGAGGTAGAGGTTCGACCTTGGCAATTGAGCTTCAAGTCAACGCTATCAAGCTTCGTCGAGATACTACCGTTGTTTTCCGTGATTAAACGTGAATCCGACCTCTGCGCGGTGCTCTATGCGTGCTGCCAATCTCACTCCTTGATATATTTTTGATAAGCGGTGGCCGGATTCCCCAAAAACCGAAAACAAGGGCTGATCCCGGCGAAGCCTCCCACCCCGGCGCAGCCTCCCAGTTCATCGAATCGAAGATCGGCTTGATTTGGACGGCTATCTCTTTGTTGGCGGGCCTGGGAACTGCAACAGCGGTTGCGTCCGTGCATGAAGCAAAATGGCAACGACTGCAGGTCGGACTGATTCTCGGCGTGTTGGTCCTGAACGTGGCCTACACTTATAGATTCACGCATCTGCACAATTTGTGGATGGCAACGGGTATCGCTGCGGCCCTGGCCTTGCTCTTGCTTGTTTTGGTAGCGACTACCCTGAAGCGTGGTATGTGGCCAAGTACCGTCTGCCATCTCCCTCACTTCGGCTGGGCTTTCTTTGCCACTTATGTGACATCCCAAATGGCATGACTCAACTAATTCACTGGTGCTCTCAACAGAACAAGTACATGGAGAGAGAAGGTGATGGTGGTTACGCTTGGATCGTGTGGCACGACTACCTCAACAGGTTTGCTCCAATGCTGTTCCAGCCGTAGCATCCAATCGCGATTTGAATTCAGCGATGCGCGTCCGCTGGGCACTCATAATCATTCCCATAATGCCACCCGAGATTCCAAGAAGACCACCTCCGATGGCTCCTACCATGCCAACCCATTGAAAATCCTCAGGCCACCAGACCATCCAGGCCACGGTGGCTCCCAGGAATACAGGGAGGAACACTGCGGTCATCCAGTACAGGAGACGGCTCTTAAGGTGTCGATGCTGGCGATACATCTCCTGCAATTCCCTCGAACCAGCTGAATCCAATGGCTCAGGCTCTAAGTAAGAAAGCTTGAGCGAAAAGGGGACGAAGAACCACTGGCTTACGACACAAACAGTATAAACCGAAAGAGCTAGAGCCCACTGAAAGAACGAAACTTGACCAGGCTCTAGGGCTTCGAGTTTGACAAAAGGAAACAATCCTCGAATCGTGATCCAAACGATGCACGCCAGTGAAAGGCCGATGCCGACGGCCCACTCCCAAGGCTGGATCGGCGTGTCATTTTTCCGATTGACGAGTGACGCCGTGCGAACGGCAGATTCCGGGAACGCGGTTTCCGACGCTGGCAAGTTACCGGCCGATGGTTGCCAGTCGTTACTTTTCGCGCGGATCAAGGGCATCGCCAAGCCAAACCAAAGTGGAAAAAATGCGACCCACATATGTCGATGGGCCTGTGTTAGCGGGTTGGTATTCGGCAACTGTAGCGACATCAACAGCAGTCCACTCCAGGCCGCAAATGCGATGAGCGTAAAGATGACCAACGCCGACATGCGTGTTCGAACAACCATACGCTGCGAATCGCTCCCAACACGATTTGGGGTAAGGACAGCCCACAGCATTGGTGCTCCAAGCATGATCGGCACAAAACACAGCATGACGATTCGTCCGGCGATACCGATGGGATCTGACATGATTCTTCTTCTCGCACAAAAAACCGTTTCAATGGATTTGCTAAGACTTCCAAATGCGTTCGATCTGCCGCTCGATCATGGACCGGGCTTCCGACTCACTAAGCCCTGCGATCTTGGCATCGGCGAGTGCCGCCCCCAAGGTTTGCTCAACCCGTTTTCGTTCTTCGGTAGGTTTGCCGCGCGGCCTCTCCGTAGTTCCTATGACTACAGTCCCACGCCCGCGAACCGACGTTAGTAACCCTGCATCCGTCAGCTCGCGATATGCTCTCGCAACGGTATTCAAGTTAATGCCGAGGTCGTTCGCTAACTGTCGAACCGGCGGTAGATCGTCTCCAACCGACAACTTTCCAGTCGCCAGGAGCCGCCTAAGCTCCGCTACTAACTGGTCCTGCAATGGGGTCGAACTGCGTAAGGAAATCGTGATCATGCCTTCATTGTATCATTGACTGATACAATGAGCAATAGCAGTTTCCAAGGAATTTTTTGAATGCTGGGGTAGGGGAGGCTTCGCCAGGGTCAGGCTTTGTGTTCGGTTTTCAGGTCTGCCTTGATGTCGATCTGTGACATAGCCCGGTCGCAATGTCATGTCCCGCCTCTGCGTTGGACATCTACCATCGAGTCCCTGCGTAGACCGCTCGTAGTGACTGGGGGATAGAACGGCTTGCGTCGTCCGTAGCCAGTGGGACAAGCTGGTAACTGGGTTCGGGGAACTGAACGCGTAATGGTCAAGGCATCGAGCGGCCCATTAACACTAAAGGGAGACGATCAAACAGCCAATTCGAACCTTTCCCAACACCGACCACAAAGCCTAGTATCTACCAGACGGTTTCATTCAACCCTGTTTTCAGTTGCATTCGTCGGCTGGAAACCGGAGATTCCAGACGTCTTGTAGCCCGAACCGTCGCATGAACTGCATCAACTTCAAGTTCGAATTTGCTAGGATGGGATCTTGATGAGTAAAAAGAACGAAACCTGTTTCGTCGGAGTCGACGTTTCCAAAGCGAAGCTTGATGTATAGCGGCCCGATATCAAAGTATTAAGTCAACTAAACAACACCGGAGAGGATATCAAAAAGTTTGTAACATCACTCAAACGCAAACAACAACGAACGACCGTAGTCATGAAGGCGACGGGCGGATACGAGAAGATGCTTCTGCATCAACTTCAGCAGTTCGAGATGGAGGCCGCAGTAGTCAACCCACGCCGGGTGGACCGTCGTAATCAGCTACTTGGCTTGATCCACCAAGAGAAGAACCGGCTGAAGCAAACCTGGGATGAGGACGCCAAGGAGAGCACCCGAGTTGTGCTGGAATGCTTAAAAGAGCAGCAGAAACAGATTGATTCAAAGCTGGCGAAGATGCTTAAGGTTGATGAAAAAAACAAACGCTTCATCGAGATCCTGAGCTCAATCAAGTGTGTCGGTCCGGTGCTCATTTCAACGCTGCTGACTTCGCTACCAGAACTCGGCAAGCTGAATCGCGAACGGATCGCCAAGCTGGTTGGTGTCGCTCCGATCAACCGAGACTCGGGTATCCCTTGACAGGTTCGTTCTCACCAGAGTCTGTTACCGTTTCACCGAGCCCTCAAATTTTACGGAATAACACATCGAACACCACTCGCCATGCCTCAAAAAATCTCGGTGGTTTGGGGGCTGGCCCCTAAGCAGACTGGGCTTTACGGAAAAGGATTCGGAAATCTTTTTCCGAATCGATATTGACCGAAAGTAAGAACGTCGCTGACCCCGGCGGAGCCTCACTCCACTTGATGGCCGCCTTCGCCGTCCACCGGAGCAGTTTTTAGGCTGGCCAAATAGGCGACCAAGTCTCTCAGTTCGCGAGCCGACATGTAGTTGATCAGATCATTCGGCATGGCGGATTGACCGCGACGGCGGGCGACGATTTCGTCCGCCATGATTCGCACTTGAGAACCATCCGCTTTGACGAGATCGACAAAGTCGTCCGTTTCCTTACGCACGATGCCGACGTGCGTCACGCCGTAATCGTCGGCCAAAATGGTTGTCTCATAACCTTTGGCAATTTGCGAATCGGGAGTGACGATCGACTCCAGCAGATAGACAAGATCTTTCTCGCGACCGATCGTGGTCAGTTGCGGACCAACTTCACCTCCGCGGGGGCCCACCTTGTGACATCGCACGCACGACAATTCGGTCTTGGTAAAGAAGATCGTTTCGCCCCGCGCCGCATCGCCACCGCTTAGTGACAACATCCACTTGGCCAACGGATTGGTCTGCACTTGGTCAGCCAGTCGGGCATCGATGGACTTGACGAGCGTTTCATCCCCCGTCGCGCGGGCTGCTTCGATTAAGTTGAGAGCACTATCGGCGGCGGCATCATCAGCCAACCAGCGAGCCACCCCGGCGGCGATTTGCTGACGGGCTGGGTCGGCATCGATGCTTGCCAGAGCGTCCCAGGCGGCTTGCCGTTGACCGCTGGATCGCATCTCGTCGGTTGCCGCGATGATCAGTTCCAGCGACTCCTTGGGTGCCAACTCGGCCAAGACTTCAATCGCCGCGACTTGAAGTTCATCAGCCGTGGTGTCCGCCGACAGAAAACGGGTTGCTTGTGCAACCGCGCGGTCGGCAGTCAGCTTGGACATCGCTCGCAGGGCAGCAGCTCGGCTGGCGGCCGATAGCTCGGTGTTGTCGAGACGTTCGACCAACAGAGGACTGATTTGCTCCAGCCCTAAATCGGCAGCCAAACTGATCGCCGCGTTGCGCACTTTTTCGCTGCCGCCAAGTACGTCGGCCAGCGATGAACGCAACGCCGACTTGGCAGCTTGCTGGTCGCGGCCGGGCAGAGGCCGCCAATCGTTCAACACGCGATCACGTTCATCGGGAGTGGCCCAGTCTCCCAACATGGCCAAGGCTTGCAGTCGCATTTCCTCGGGGGCCGTGTCTTGGCTAGCGTAGTTGGCTAACGCCGTTGCCGTGGCGGGGGTGCCGAGTCGAAAGTTGGCGTTCAGTACGCGCCGGATCGTGGGCAGGTTGACCATCGGACGTCCGATCAAAGCGGCCAACTGGGGCATCGCGTCAGTGAGCGGCAGATCATTTATCGCGCGAGCCGCTTCAGCGATTACCCGCTCATCACCGTCCGCCAAAAATCTCGCGACTTGAGTGGAGGCAAGGCGACGCAGGGCCACGACAGCAGCTCGCCGCACATTCGCACTGGAATGGTCGGCAAGTTCCGCGATTGCCGATTCATCAGCGAGACCAGCCAAGGCCATGATGCCAGCATGTCGTAGCGCCGGATCGCGATTGTCGTTCTCAGCAAGCATCAACACGATCGCCGGCAAGGCTGGTTGATATTGGAGCTGGCCCACAGCGCGAGCGGCAAAATAGCGCACCCGCGAGGAGTCATCCGTTAACAGCTCCAGCAGCTGTTCATGGGCCATCACGGCGGCGTGCTCGCCAGCGAACTTGGCCGCCGCAGCACGCAGGTACTCATCTTCATGACTCAACAACGCATCGTTGATCAAGGCTTTCACTTCCGCAGCCAGCACATCCCGTTGGCGAACCACTTGTTCCATGCCCCAGATGGCATGCAAGCGGGGAATCGTCTCCAGCGAGTCATCAGCCGCCAGCTCGATCAAGGATGCCAAATCGCCCCGCGCGGCCAGTTGCCATTGCGCCTCGAAACGAATCCGACGGTCGGTGTGCGAAATCAGCGTCGCCAAGCGATCACTGGAAAGTTGTTCCCAATCACCGGCGAGCAACGTCTGCACTTCTTTGACGATTGCTGTTTCCGCATGTTCCGGATGCGTGATGCGGTAGATCCGCCCTTTGCCTTCGCCGTTCCAACCATTCACCCAGTCGCTGATGTAAATCGCACCGTCGGGACCAAACGTGACGTCGGTTGCCAACACCGACCAAATGGGTTGGTCGTCAGTCTCGACCGCGTAGAACGCTCCATCCGCTTCCACTCGCACCGAGCGGATACCACTTTCCGAAGTCGAACCACGGAAATCGGCCAACAAAAAGGTGTCTTTTAATTCGTCGCCAAAACCGGTCCCGGGATAGTAGGTGAAACCTGAGGGGCCATCGGCAAAATTGATGATTGGTGGCACCAAATAAGCTGGTTGAGCGTCGTGGAATGGTTCCCAAATCTTCTCCTGGTTAAAAGGACCGCGATCGGGCAAATATTGATAGAACATTCGCCAGCCCGAATCACCATCTTGCAACACGTGCACCAGTCGTGCTTGGTCGCCGCTGTCACTGTTATTGTCGCCGGTGAACAAATCACCGTAATCGTTAAAAGCCAATTCCTGGGGATTCCTAAGTCCCGTCGCAAACACTTCTAAATTGCTGCCATCAAGCTCACAGCGAAACACGGCGCCGCTGGCCGGATCATGTAACAGCTTGCCCTCCTGGGTTACCACGTGGTAACCGCGATCCCCAATGCTGAAATACAACCGTCCGTCGGGACCAATGACTAAACCATGCATGTCGTGCCCGCGGAACGCAACTCGCACACCATAACCATCACTCATCACAACCCGCTCGTCGGCACGACCATCACCATCGGAGTCGATCAAGTTATAGAGCTTGGGAATGTTCGTGAGATAAACATTCTTGCCGCGGGCCAGCACACCGGCAGCGCTACCATCTTCGAGGCGATTGAAACGATCGGCGTAGACAGTCGATCGATCCGCTTTGCCGTCACCGTCGGTGTCGAGCAACAAGCGAACGCGGTCATCTTGTTCGACGTAAGTTTTCGCTTGATCACCCAGCAGTTCGAGATGGTAATCAATTCGATCTTGCACCGTCTGTGCCGCCAAGTCTCGTTTCAACCAAGCTTCATCGTGGCCGCGGTTATCGGTCACGCCACGGTTTTGGCGAAACGATTCACAGACAAAAACGCGTCCCAGGTTATCGACATCAAAAGCGACGATGTTGGCCACCTCGGGCTCAGCGGCGAAAAGCGATATTTTCCAACCGGCCGGCAGCTTGATTCCGCCCATCGCTTGCTCGGCTTCATCCGAAGCGGCGGCAATCTGAGGTTCCATGGGGGGCGGGGTGGCGTCGTCCTCCGCCGCGTTACCGACACTGATCAGGCAGCCAGAGAGCAGCAACCCGAGGCACTTTGAACGAAATTCTGGAGACACTGTGATTACAATCCTTAGTTGATGTGAGATTCGCCAGATGCATTTGCGAACCAAAAGTTCCCAACCGCAGCGGTTGATCGTGTGTGGGGGGAGACTTTTCCGATGAAACCTAGTCTAATTTAATGAACGCTAGGCACACCCCCAAATTCCCGCACATCCAAACTCTTGCTTGGCACCCCGAATTGCGTTTGTTCCTTCGTCACTCGATTAACGCGATTGCGTCCTCGTTAACATGAACGATTCCGCCGGCCCCTCCGAGAGTTCAACCGACCCTCAGTTTGCCTCACAACCTGGTGAGGGGGAAATTTTTGAGGCGCGGGTCATCAATCCTTCCACGGCTCAAGCGGGCATCCGGTATGGTTCTCCGTTCGCCGTCGACCCCCAACCTGGCCACCATTATGACGGCCAGGGGATTGCCGCCGCCACCGTAGTGCCGGAATCGGGTGCGGCGGCTGCTTTCGAGGCTGGGGTCGCCAATGAAACCGCGGCCGGCGGTGTGATCGCCGCCACAGTCATTCTGCCATTGGCCGGGATTGCCCTCTGGCTTTTCCCGTTGGGCGGTATGATCATCTCTGGATTAGGGGTCGCTTTGAGCGTAATCGGGTTAACCACGCGTCGCCAACGCTGGTCGACAGGGGTGCTGGTGATCCACATCTGCGTTTTTGTGGCGGCTTATTTCAGAATGATCTGAAACGATTCCCAAGCATCGACGGGTAAGGTCGAATAGCCAGCCAATGCCCAAGTCTCGAAACATGGAACGCCCCAGTGATGCACAAATATTTACGCTCGGCAGCGCGGTGGATGTTGCTCTTGGTGGTGGCTATTTCGACACTAGGCTTCTTAGCCAGCGGGCTTGACCAACATCCCGCTTCGGCGGTCGCCGGCCCCGACGCAGCTCGCCCCGTTTCCAGCGAATCGCTGGCACTGGCAGATTCCCCGGCTCAAGCGGATAAATTTGGAGAAACTGTTGGGCCGGGCGAAACGGCCGCGTTGAGCGAGGCAGACAACCGCATCGACGCGCTCGTGGCCGACTTGGATGCCGAGTTTGCACGTCAATGGGAGCGCGAACAACTGGAGTCGGCACGCCCGGCCGATTGGTTGACCATTTGTCGGCGATTATCGCTGGCCTTGGTTGGCTCGACCATGTCGCTCGAAGAAATTCGCAACCTCGAGGGCTTGCCGGTTTCTCAGCGCGTGCCCGCTCATCGCGAGAGATTGTTGGCTGACAAGCGATTTGCCGACTACTGGGCGGAGCGTTTGGCGCGTTCCGTGGTCGGTGCCGAAGAGGGACCGTTCCTGGTTTATCGCCGCCGTCGCTTTGTGACCTGGCTGTCAGAGCAGATTGCCACCAACAGGCCCTATGACGAGATTGTTCGTCAATTGATCACCGCCAATGGGTTCTTCACCGATCGTCCAGAAGTCAACTTTGTGACCGTGACGATGGAATCGGGAGAAGAGGGTCAGCCCGACCCAATTCGTTTGGCGGGCAGAACGACGCGTGCGTTCCTCGCCATGCGGATTGATTGCCTGCAGTGTCATGATGATTTTTTGGGGAATGTTGAGCTGGGAACCGCCAGCGAACCGGCCAGCGGTCGGCAGCAAGATTTTCATCAGTTGGCCGCGTTCTACAGCGATTCCCGCTTTAACATTTTACAAGGCATCCGCACCGAGCCTCACCCTTACCAGTACACTTATTTGTATGACACAGAAGAAACAACGGTCGAGCCGAAGGTACCGTTTCTGCCGGAGTTGATGCCAGGCAAAGGCAGCAATGCAGAACGTCTCGCCGGTTGGGTGACGCATCCCAATAACCGCCAAGCGGCGCGGGCCATCGCCAACCGCGTGTGGGCGTTAATGTTTGGCCAGCCATTACATGCGCCGGTTGATGACATACCGCTGCATGGTCCTTTGCCGGCAGGTCTTGATCGGTTGGCCGACGGCGTCAACGAGTTCGACTGGGACTTGCGGCAACTAGTTCGCGTGGTCAGTCAAACCAATGTGTTTCAATTGGCGAGTCGCGCCGACTTCGAGATTTCGGTCGAGCACGAAAAAGCCTGGGCTGTCTACCCGTTAATTCGCTTGCGTCCCGAACAAGTTGCCGGCAGTGTGATCCAAGCGAGTCGTTTGACGACGATCGACGATTCCGCAGCATTTGTGATGCAGATGCTGGCGTTCGGAACAGAAAATGATTTCGTCACCCGCTACGGCGATACCGGCGAAGATGAATTCAAACAAGAGAATGTGACGGTAACGCAACGTTTATTAATGATGAATGGGGAGATGGTGCGGGAGCGAACTGCCGAGAATCCCATTCTGAATGCTTCCAGTCATATCCGCATGTTCTCCCCCGATGATGCCAAAGCGGTCGAAGCGGTTTATCTGGCGGTCTTAAATCGTTATCCCAGCGCGGTGGAGAGTCGCCACTTTCTCGATCGCATGGATGCCAGTGAAAACCGTCAGCAAGCGGTGGAAGATATTTATTGGGTCTTGCTCAACAGCAGCGAATTGGCTTGGAATCACTAGCCGTTTTGGAGTTACGCAGAATGTTCCACATCGATCCTATTTTCGCATCGCTCTGCTCCAGTGAGCGGCATTTCCAGCGGCGGACCTTGTTGCGTGGCATTGGAGGTGGTTTATTTTTATCACCTTTGGCCGCGGCACTCGCGCGGGCTGCCGAGGCGGCGCCGGCGGAGCGACCCAAGTCGGTCATCATGCTTTGGTTGGAGGGAGGCCCCAGCCAACTGGAGACATTTGATCCCCACGCGGGTACGAAAATCGGCGGCGACACCAAGGCGATCAGCACCGCCGCTGGCGGAGTGAAAATTTCGCATTTGTTGCCGCAAACCGCGACGCAGATGCATCACGTCGGACTGTTGCGGGCCGTGACCAGCAAGGAAGGTGATCATCAACGAGCGATATACAACATCAAGACTGGTTACCGGCCTGACCCCACGCTAATCCACCCCAGCGTGGGCGCCATTGTCTGCCATGAATCGCCCAGCGGTGCCGATATTCCGCGACACGTCTCGATTTTGCCTGGCAACGCGCCGGCTCGCGGCGGTTATTTAGGCGGACAGTTCGACGCCTTCAAAGTCTACGACCCGGCTCAACCTGTGCCTGACGTGCGGGCCAACGTCGATGATCCCCGTCTCAAAAAACGCTTGGATGATTTGCAAATGATCGCCGAGCGGGAGTTCGCTAGGGGACGACTTCGCGACGCGGCCAGCATGCGGACGCAACATCCCGCCTCCACGTTGGCGGCCCACCAAATGATGAGCAGTCAACAATTGGACGCCTTTGATGTCTCCAATGAACCCGCCTCAGAACGCAAGGCTTTTGGTGAAACACCATTTGGTCGAGGCTGCTTGGCGGCCAGCCGATTGATCGAAGTAGGCGTACGTTGTGTGGAAGTAACTTTGGGTGGTTGGGATTCTCACGTCAATAACCACGGATTGCACGTGAGCAATTGTGAGATTCTGGATGCCGCGCTGGCTTCGCTGCTGCAACGACTCGAAGATCGCGATCTGCTCGAAACCACGCTGGTCGTCTGCGGGGGCGAGTTTGGACGTACTCCGCAAATTAATCCAGCCGCCGGTCGCGACCACTGGCCGCATGGTTTCTCAATCGCATTGGCAGGCTGCGGTGTGCGGGGAGGGGTTGTGCATGGAGCGACCAATCCAAAACCCGATCCGAGTGCAAAGTCACCAGCGGATGACCTCGTCGACGCGGTCGAAATCGGCGATCTGCACGCAACCATTTTAAAAGCGCTCGATCTTCCCTGGAGTTACGAAGCGATGACTCCGATCGGAAGACCGATGAAATACGCGGAAGGCAAACCGATCAAAGCAATCCTGCAAACCGGCTAATAAGACATCGTGGGCGGCGCATCGTGGGCGGTCAACCAACACGCCTTCCAGGTTGTTTTGAAGTCCCGTCTCAGAGCGAGCCGCGAATCAGCGGTACCAACCATTGCCGACAACGCGTTTGAGCACACTTGAAAAGTGATGCGTCTCCCCGCACCATTTCGGGCAAACCCAACCTGTTTCGCTGGACGATTTTGCTGTTTCGCATTCGCCCCCGCATTTGCTGTTCGATCACTTGGCACACGCGTGTATCTTGAATGCAGACACCGAGCTCTATATTCAATCGGTCCGATCTTGCGTCCATGTTGTAACTGCCGATCAACACCGTCTGATCATCGACCAACACCACTTTGGTATGCAGCGTATCGCAGCCGACATACTCGACTAAGCGAACTCCCATCTGCCGGTACTCGCGTTTATCGTTTTGATACGCGGCGTACGGGGCCGTGCGATCGGCCGAGCCCAACGAGTTACTCTGCAAGGTAACTTTTACGCCTCGGAATATGGCGCATCGCAACGCATCCTTCACCGGCCGTTCCAGGACAGGATAAGGAGTTTCGATCCAAATACGATGCTGTGCCGAGTCGAGTAGCGCAATTACCTGAGCCTGGAAATGCCTGGCCGACTTATCGGTCCCGCGATCATGCACCAGGCAAACACAGCCAACGTTCTCAATGCAGATCGGGGGCGAGCAGTCGCTCGGAGTGCCTACGAAATCTTTCCGGCAGGCAGTTCGCACCTCTGCGTGATTACGTACTTTCAGCCCAAGCGAATGTGATTCATCAACCGAGCAAACGTCGCTGGAGTTCCAGAGCGAGCAAAAGTTATCGGTTGCGTGCTGACAAATTTCACCACGGAGGAGAAAGTCCATGTCGACGAAATTCCGTTCCTCTAATCCGAAATGCGAGTCTTCCAGATTGCGGCTGCCAATAATCATGGCTTGGCGATCGACCACCAGCAGCTTGTAGTGTAGGCGTCGATTCATCCAAGCGGGCCGCCTCGCCAGCGGCGGATGATAAGCACGAATCTTGATGCCATCCGCCAGCAACACCTGTTCGAACTCAGCTGGCAAACGCGTCATCAGTCCGTCAACCAACAGCTGTACGGTGACGCCTCGTGCCGCCGCTGCCCGCAGGCGACCAAGCAGCGTGAGAGCGACATCACCCGAGTCAATGGCGTAATAAGCGATACTGATTTCCCGCTCGGCGCGATCAATCAACTCCATACGCGCGTCATAGGCGCTACGATTGCAGCTGAGCAGGCAAAAGTCATTTGCTGAAAGCGTGGCGGCGGAACCGACCAGCAAGCAGAACGCCAAAATCGGGATAACAGCCCAACAGCGATTCCAACAGCACTCCAGCATCGTATTACCCTTGGAGATTCTGTTAGAAACCAAACGGCCAGCATGGCTTATCGGATCCTATCGACATCGTGCGGACATAACTGTGGTTCCACATGTTTCTCCGGAAAGCTCGGCACATTAATCAAAATCGACCCGCATAAGAAACGCTAACAAGTCTCGCAGGTCACGGTCTGTCAATTGAGATATCAAACCAGTGGGCATTAATGAACTTTTCAGCTCGGTCCTCCCCACAACGTCTGATTTCTGAAACACTCGCTCCTTGCCTTGCGAGTCGCGAAACACATCGACGCTGGACGACCTCAGTAGGATACCGCTGAAGACATTTCCGTCGGCCAACTCCAACGCGGTAACAAAGTACTGAGGTGCCACGTCGCGGTTGGGCTGCAGAATCGCACGCAACATTGACGCCCGATCTCCTTGACGGTCAATCAGACTCAAGTCGGGACCGACGACATTCCCGCGGCCAGCATATCGGTGGCACTGGGCACATTGTCCAATTTTTGAATTGAAGAAAATACGCCGACCAGCCAAAGCATCGGCTTCACCTGAGAGCTGATCCAACCGCTCCAGCCAAGCGGAGGTATCTTCGACCGGGGGCCGATCCGAATCGAGCGTACCATCGATAACCATTCGCACTGCAGATCGGGCGGCGGGGTGCCGCGCCGCAATAGCCGCTAAAGTTTCTTTCGCGGCAGCATCCAGCGGCAGAGTACGTAACGCGCGGAGCGCTTCGTGACGAATCGCAGCATCCGCGTCACCGGCCAGGGTGAGCAACAACTGCTGATGCTCCGGTCGGCGTGAATGTCCCAGCCCAGCAATCGCATCACAACGGATTGCTGCGGTTAGCGATTGATCCGCCGCGTAACCGGCTGAGAGCTGCAACTTGTCTTCCGTGGGATGGCTAGCCAGCGCGCGAATGACCTCTTGCAATAAGCCCGCATCGCCAACCGTGGCCAGCTCGCGCAAGAAGGGGGTATCGAGTTGAGGATGCTCAGCGGGGACGAGGCGGAGGGCGAACCCCTTCAGCTTTGCCGGAGTCGCCGAGTCGGTCAACCGCTGCAACAACACCTCCACGTTGGTCACGCCCGCCTGTGGATTACCGGCCAATGTATTCCAAGTCGCCAGGGCAGCCTCGAAGTTTGAATAATCAAGATTTGGTTGCCGCAGTAATTCCTGTACATCGTCCTTAAACTCTGTCAACACACCATCAGCAATCCAACGCAGCACCTCGAATCGGATATCTGGATGAGAGTCCGACCAGAGCGCGCGAACCCAGCGACTGTCACTTAGATCGACGCGCCGGAGTGCCACCAAGGCCATCAACCGATCGCTGTCGGACAACTTCCGCAAGCTTTCTGGGGTCCATGACTCGCTCCGTAGCGCAATTGCCGAGAGTGCCGCGTCGGCCAAAATCGGGTCAGACCCTCGACTCAATGCAAAAAGTTCACTCAGTGAATGTGCAGCGCCACTACTTCGCAACTGGTTGGCAAGCAGAGCGTCAGCATTGGGAGGTTCTGGTTGAGGTTTAAGCCATGAGCCAGATGCTGAATCGATCGTCAATTTCCAAATTCGGCCGCGACCATGAACCTCATAAGAACTGAACACCCAGTCGGTTAAGTAGTAAGATCCGGCGGGACCGACGGCAATGCAGACGGGGCGAAAAAATTCACCACCACGCAGCAACTCGATTCGCTCCGAGCGGTAACCGGCTCCCTCGCGGTGCAAGGGAAAATAGTCGAGACAATGGTTGCTCCAGGAAGGAATTAGGACTCCGCCACCGAGCTGGACGATGCCGCTGGGCCCCTCGCCGCAAGGATGAATCATTCCCAACGTGCCCCGCAGTTCGCCGTTCCAAGCAACGAAAGGATGGACTGGCGAACTGCCATAGACCCACTGAAAACCGTAGTCGGCTCCCTCGATGATTTGCAACAGACGACAGGGTGGTCGGCTGCCGGGATCATTTTCGGCGGCAAACATTTCACCATCACCGCGGACCATCAACCCAAATGGATTCCAGAAACCTTTGGCGATTCTGCGGAGCTGGGTCCCGTCGGTCTGACAGCGAAAAACGCCCCCTTCGCCGCGACCGCTCGCGCGCGTTCCATCGCGGGCCGTTAGCGTCCAGTTGGCACCAAAATTCTCTCCCAACGCAAAGACCAAACCACCATCGGGATGCCAAGCCATTCCGCTCAACCCGTTATGCGGATAATCGGTAACTGTATCGAGCGAGGCAATCTCCTCTTCGAGATCCCCCACGCCATCCCCGTCGCTGTCTTTCACGCGGAGGATGCGATCGCGTTGTGCCAAATACACCCAGCCGTCCGGGCCCAAACGAAGCTGCATGGTGGCAATTGTTTTGTTGTAGAAAACGCGACGGTTGGAACCGTCGGCGTCGAAGATCAAAACTTCGTCAGCTTGCGGTCCGGCATAATCCTCGGGGCGAAAGTGAGTATGGCATGCGACTACCCAAATCTGCCCCTGGGCATCGACATCAATACCGGTGGGGGTCGCCAAAGCGGGATGCTCGGCCAGCAACTCTAACTCAACACCAGGTTGCAAAATTTCAATACGCGGCGCAACCTCGTCAGGCACCCGCGGCGTTTTCGGTTGTGCCTGAGCCGGTGGCGAGGAAATGATCATGCCCCCCAACAACCAGCAAACAATCAGACAGGCTCGTGTTGCCATCACTAATGATCTATCAATGCGAATCGACATGACAAGCCTCGTTGGAGGAATGATGATTTAAGTAACGCACCAAAGCCATCGCCATGGCAAGTCGCGCTGTGGAACGCGAGGTACCGCGATTGAAATCGGCCGGGCTAAAGCCTTGATCCACCAAAAAATCATTCAGAGTTTGTAGCGGTTGT
The DNA here is from genome assembly GCF_052161645.1 of Kothea flammea. Taxonomy (GTDB): domain Bacteria; phylum Planctomycetota; class Planctomycetia; order Pirellulales; family Pirellulaceae; genus Laterigemmans. The sequence goes on along the minus strand of NZ_CP197414.1, from coordinate 6,535,080 downwards.
TGATCGTGTATCTGCACCGATTTTAAAACGATCGGCGAAGCAAGGCCAGTTGCCAGGCCAAGTATTAGACGTTGCAGCGCCCGAGCCGTGTTGGGATGATAAACGACGAGCTGATCGGCGGGGCGTAGGAAACAACGCAGTTGACGTTGAAACTCATTCAGCGCAACAGCTTGCGCGGCGATTCCGGCGGGAAGTTTCAAGTGCTCGAGAAAGACGGCATCGGCAAACGATGGGGACTCAAGGGCACACTGAAAATACTCTCCCGAGGCAATTCTTTGGGCAGTGAAATAGACGAAGGGAGCAGCGGGAGCGGCAGCCTGCTGGGGTTGGGATGAACGCCCTGGTGGTAGCTCCCCATAAACGACCACCACGTTGGCGAGGTCCCCAGTGAGGGCACGAGGAATATTAGTGGCGCCCCGCTTGCGACGCATGTTGCGTCTCCAATTCGACGCTTTGTGCTGTAATTGATCATCGACCATCTTATCGAAAGCGGCCAGCAGCCGATCAAAACCGTCGGTGTGTGGTTCCAAAACGCGGAGTGCGGCAACGGTCGCTTCGAGCGTTGAGAGGGCTGCGGCGTTGGGCTCGCGTCGAATGCGAAAATTGCTCGGCGCGGTGGGGGCCAGACGATAGCGGGGGAGACCTTGCAAGCGGGGGATTTGCCCAAACAACGTCTTGGCGTTGGGCCAGGTTCCATCCAAGATGATTAACTCGTCGGGCAGTTCCGCGGTGGTCGCCGCGGACAGCAAGCGGGCGTTATCTCCCGGGTACAACAGCCCCACATTGTCAGCCAGCGGCAGCGCGGCAAAACGCTTTGCCAAGTCGGCATTGCGGTCGACCAGCAAACGGCATCGCGTCAGCGATTGAGCAACGATTCTTGCCGAGTTGAAGGGATGAAAACGTTCGCGCCGATGTTGGAGAATAATCACCGAAGTCTGATTCTGGACTCGCGGGATAAAATCGCAGAAGCAGAGCGAGCGGGGACGAAAACAGCGATAGCAGCGGCTCGAGATCTCTTGATTCATGAGCTTGCGCGCTGCGAACTATCCCTGGAAAAGCACCGCCAAGTTTTCCAACCGACGGTGCGCGAATGTCTAAACTGGGGCACAATTTTTTTAAAATGGGCCGCCATTGCTGATATCGAAGACGGTTAGGCGTTCAGCACAACGTCTGCGGAGTCGGCCACGTTGACCCACACGTGGACGTGGGGCGCACCGCGGAAGTGCCACACGAATGATGGACCTTCCAGACGCCAATTATCCCAAACTCCATCGTCACCGATGTCCTGGTCTTTGTAGAAAGCTAAACGGCAAGCGTCGAGACCGCCTTGCGTCTTGAGGCACTGGATGACTTCTTCTTGATCACTTTGCCGATAAGGCTCAATTAATTTATCGAGCACCTTCTGCACATGCTCACGTTGGTCACCAGCAAGTTCGGTAACCGGGATCCCGGGGATCGCTTGTTTGCCCCCGCGGAAGGCAACATCTTGTTCGCGTGGCGTGTTGTCTAACAACGCCAGCGCACGTTGGCGACCGTCGAGCATCTTGTATAAGTTATTAGCGGCAATCGCTTGTTCCCAAAAAACATTCCCAGTGTGGTTGGCTCCTTCGTTGAAATCAGGCGCGTGTCCGTAAAAAATCGGACCGCCAAAGGCCATATGGTCGGTCGAATTGCCATCGCAGCGCAGCGTCATGTGGCGACCCGTCATCACCATCTGGTATTTACCGTCTCCGGGATTACCAAAGATGGCGATCGATTGTTCGTTGCCAAATCCCCCGGCGTCATCCTCGAGCTGTTGGTAGTATCGCGCGTGCCAATCGGGGCTGATCATCGATTCGAAGATGACACGAATTAAGTCGCGTTGGTCATCACTGTAGAAATCGGAGTTGATCTCTTGAGGCACGATATTCCAGTTGTTGGCCACAAAGGTTCGCAGCAAGCCACGCTGGGGGTCTCGATGATTCCAATCAAAACAGATTGCCTGGCGTTGCTGGTCGGTCAAATTTTTGTGCAACTCAGCAACCAGGGATTCCGTAGTTTTGGGAGTTTCTGGAGAGGCTGCTGTAAGCAACCGCGGGGCGGTGGCCGCAACCACTCCCGATGCCGCGACCGTCCCGAGGAAACGTCGACGATCAAATTCCGATTGAGGCTGCATGGGAAGAAGCTCCTGAGGCGAGGGGTGGGGACGCACAAGTGAAACCTCAGTTTAACAACTCCCAGCTTGCCTTGCCTAGCAAATTGCCGCTGAAGTTCAACCGCTTTGCTGGATTGCTAGAACCACGAACCCCTGTGCTCAAGTCCCTGCGTTAAGGCCCGTGAGTTTAGGCCCCCGTGAGTTTAGGCCCCTGCACTAGGTGTCGTAGTAAAGGTCAAACTCAGTAGGATGGGGACTGGCCGCTACGACGGCGATTTCAGTACGTCGCTTGTGATCGATCCAAGCCTCCACAGCCTCGGGCGTGAAGACGTCACCGCGAGTCAAGTAGTCATGATCGATTTCGATTGCCGCGAGCGCATCGGCCAAGGTTTCGGGGAGTCGATTGGCCTCGTCGAGCATTGCTGTAGAAAGCGGATCAGTGCCCGCCAGGGAACGCGAGTCCTCCGCGTGGGAGCGAGCATCGGGCTGGGGATCGGCAGGTGAGCCGGGCAACAGCTTTTGTTGAATACCATCAAGTGCCGCCATGGCGATGGCGCTAAAGGCTAGATAAGGATTGGAGCTGGCGTCGGTGGGACGAAACTCAATCCGCCGATGCTTGGGGCTCGAAGAAGTCGTCGGCACGCGAACCGCGGAGGTTCGATTGGTGTGACTGAACGCCAAGCGATTGGGAGCGAGTTGCGGCGTGGCCAGTCGTCGGTAGCTGTTGGTCGTGGGGCAGGCGAGGGCGGCAAGGGAACCCGCGTGGTTCAACAATCCACCGATCGCATGCAGTCCCTGATCGCTGAGCCCGCCGTAACCGGTGCCGGCAAACAACGAATCGCCGCCACGGTGGAAATCCAGTTGGGTGTGCAGACCAGAGCCGAGATGGTCACCCACCGGTTTTGGCATAAACGTGGCGGTGCGGCCCAAGCGTTTGGCAACTCCTTTAACAACATATTTGGTGATCATCACCGCATCGGCTGACTTTACCAAATCGTTGGCCCCAATCAACAAAGATTGTTGACCGCTTTGCGCATCCCAAACTTGATGCGCGACAACCGGCACGCCACAGCTCTGCAGCGTTCTCACGACCTGATCGCGAAAACCTGCTTCGCTATCAGGCGGAGCTGACCAGCGAGAATAAGTATCTCGCAAATTTTCTTGACTGGGCAAGCTGGCTGGTTGCCCCAGACCAAACCGTCGATCATTTTGGCCACCGTTGAGCGAGACAAACGCTTCGCGAGGTGTGGTCCGATAGCGGACGCTGTCAAATAGATAATATTCGGATTCAAAAGCGACCAATGTTTGATCAAGCATACCGGTGCTGGTCAAATAACTGGTGGCCTGATGTGCGATGCTGCGAGGATCGAGCGAGAAATCATCTCGCGTGATGGGATCTTGGATACCACAAATCAAATTCAGTGTGGGGATTCCGGCGAAGGGATCGACAAACGCCGAAGCGGGCTCCGGAACAAGCAACAAGTCGATCGGAGAACCATGATTCCAACCCGACAATTCACGGGCCGTGATGCCGACACCATCCTCAAAAATCTGTTCGCCCAACTGGCTGACCGGCATCACATAATGCTGCCACTGACCAATAAAGCTGGTGAACCGCAGGGCGACTGATTTAATATCGAGTTCGCGACAGAGAGCCAGCACGCTTTGGGGCGTTGTCGTTTCCGTAATCATCAATCTGCTTCCCCTGATGTCGTTTCGATAGCCGTGTTATTTCCGCCGCTGCGTAGCACACAGAAAGCCGGCACCAACACCGTTCTCACATAAAAAGTGTCCAGCAACACGCCCAAGCCGAGTGCGAAACCAAGTTCAGTGATGCCCCGCAACGTCCCGGTGGCCTCTCCGCTGCCCAACCCGATGGCGGTTAGCACACCGGGAAACCAAGCTGAGGCAGTCATGCTGAAAAAGGTTCCCGCCATCACAATCCCGCAACTGGTAATAATGCCGCCGGTGCGGGCAACCGCTCGACGCACCGCCGCCAGCGGATGGCTCAGACGTTGTTCCTCTAAAATACGAGTGACCAAGTAGACGTTATAATCCTGGCCGACAGCGACCAAGATCACAAACAGAAAGATTGGTACTTTCCAATCCAGGCCAACATACGTATCACCATAGGCAAAACGGAAAAACAGCACCGTTGCTCCCAACGTTGCATAGTAACTGATCAACACCGTGGTGATCATGTAGAGGCTGAGGTCAAAACGCCACAGCACTAGCAGGAGGACTGCGAAGACGGAGAGCACGACCCAGATTTTTATCTGTTGGGTATCGCGTTTGGTGACTTGCCGCAAGTCCGCGATCGAGGGGATGGTTCCCGCGTAGGCAACGGTTGAGGCAAACCAGTCGGAATCGGGGTCGGTGATGATTGCGTCCAGCTTGTTTTGTACGTTCTTTAGCTCCTCGGCGCTGAGCGGATCGAAGGGATCGCCCGAGGTCACCAAATCAAAACGGACTAGACGATTTTCTAACTCATCGACGTCGCTCCAAAAATACTGTTCGTTAATGCGGTGGGACTGCAACGCGCGTCGCCGCCAGGCGTTACGATCAAACAAGCCCATGCGGACACCAGGGGGGTAATCACCCAGTGGATCATAAAAGTAGCGAACGGCGGTAACCCCTTCGATGGCATACAGTTGTTCTGACAATTGGCGAACTTCTGTTTCCAATTGTTGCCGTTCGACACGTTGTGGACGCACCATCAACAACGTCACCGGGTTGGTTTCACCCAGAGGTAGATTCTCGCGGAGCGAATTAATACCTCGTCGGCTAATTGCCTCCGGTCCCAGTTCGCTGCTGATGTCGTAGGTTACGCGGCCTTCCTCCAAAACACCGTAGATGGCTGGGGGAACCAACAACGCCAGCCCCACTCCCAAAACGAGAATGGGTCTCCGCGTCATCGAGTTGGCAATGCTGCGCCACACGGGGCTTTGCACATCGATGCTGCGCTGCGGGATCTTACCCGGCCAAAATACTCGCGGGCCAATCGCCAGCAATAACGCTGGAGTAAACGTCGTGCAAACCGCCAGCGCCACCAGCAGACAAATGGCGATCACCGGGCCGGAGTAATGGAACTTGCCAAAGTCGGCCACCCACAGCATGGCCAACCCGACAACGGTCGTCATGGCGCTGCCAATCAACGCGTCGGAGACGCGCCCCAGGCTGACCTCAACCGCTTGGTTCCATGGTTGTTGAGCAGCCTCTTCGCGCAGACGCGAAATCAAAAACAAACAATAATCGGTACCCGCACCGAACAAAATAACCACTACGAAGATTCGCGAAGTGGTGAAGATCTTGAGATCCACCCAGGCCAAGCCGGGCACTTGCCAGAGCGAAGCGATCACGGCAACCAGCCCGGTGGCGCAGACGATGGCGATACCAATGGAAATGACCGGCACGGCGACCAGCAACGGCGAGCGGTAGATGATCGCTAAGATTGCTAAGATCAGCACCACGGTTAACAATTCTGTATAGCGAATGGCATCAGCGCTTGACCTCAGCGTTTCCGCGCCGATGGCTGCTGTGCCGGTTGGTAAGATCTGTAAGTCGTCACTGACAAACAGCGAATTGCGAACGCGCACATCGGCAATCATCGCTTCGATTGCCGTCAAGGTGGCAATGTTACTGACCGCCGCCAACTCACTTTCCAGGCGGAGAATAATCAAGCGAGCCCGGCGGGGGCTGAGGCGGTGCCCGATTGCCGGGTCATTCCAAGTCAATACATCGAGCAACGCTTGCCAAGCGGAAAGGTCTCGCTGCGTGATGGGCGGTCGAGCTGTGGCGATCGAGGCATCGAGTTGAAAGGCAGCGGCTTGATCGGTTTCAGCACCTTGAATATCTCCCATCACCCGCCGCAAGAACGCTCGATCCCAATAGGCGATCGCCATCCGCGGCCAAGTGTCATTCACGACCCCCGCGGCCCCTTGGACTTCTGCGAGTCGGTTCTGAAAATAATCGTAGTATTCTTGGTCAGCGGCAATCGATTCATTGAGGGCTAAGTTGGCGCGTTCTAAATAACGCATCACCAGGTCGTCTGTAGGTTGGCTGGTGCCATCCCAGCCCGCCTCCAGGGCGCGGCCAATGCTGACTTCAGCCAAGCGGTGGTAGAGTCTGCGGACTAAGTCCAAAGCGACATAGATGTCGGACTTTGTTAGCGGTGGTCGGTTGACCTGCTGGCCGTTGCCTCTCCCTTCAGCTTGTTGTTGATCCGGCGGTTCCGATCCGCTGCGGCTGATGACCAACAGCATTTGGCTGCGGCTGAGGTCGTTGGGAAACGCTCGATCGAGCAACTTTCGGCCCGTCACGCTGGGCAGGTCGGCGGGCAAGTAGTCAAAGTCGCCATCATAAGCGATACTCTCCCAACTTGGCGCCCACAGCCTCGAAGCGACGGCGGCCCCGCACCAAAACAGCAAAATGAGCGGCCACCAGCGCAGCACGATTCGTCCCAGCGTGCCGCCCATGTCGAACCGTCGATTCGATTGGCCTGCAGATATCAAGCGAATTCAGCAAGTAAGAGGGGGATACGTGACCACAGCTTGATTATGGAGCACAATCGGCCGACTCCACCAGGGAACGGGCGGGAAAAAAATACCCCCAACATTCCAGCTCAAGGCGAAAAAGAGCAGCGGAGAGAAGTTAATTCCCCAGATCCATATCGCAGCCGAGGGCCGCTCTAAGAGGAATCCCCCATTGTAACGCTGCAGGTTTATTGTATCGCCGCAGCACCAAAGGGCTTCACGATGCCGTTATTTTGCGGCCTACGCTGATTGGCCGGCTGATTCATCGGCGGCGTGGGATTGTCATTACGGCCCGCAGCAGCATTGCCATTGCCAGCAGGATTCTGGCGGTCGTTGCTGCTCTCCCCCTGGGGCGTCAGAAAACGTAGTGCCATTTCCAGCGCAGCCGGATTGACCGTGCCAGGAAGCTGGCGAATCTCCATCGCCCCTTGAGGCTGTGCCGCTTGGTCGACTTGGTCGATCATTTCGCAGATCAACTCAAGCAAATTAGGGCCCTCAGCACTCACCAGCAGCGTGTTGCCAACCGGATCCACCCCAATGGAGAGCTTGCCTTTGAAACTAAAGTTAGCTTGACCACTTTCCTTGCCCCCGTCCGCATCGACGAGATTGCTGCCGCCACTGTCACGATTGCGGGGCTCATTTTGGTTCCCGCTGCCGGGTCCGCCGCCCCCAGCCCCAGGCTGTCTGCCACCGCCCTGACCGCCACCACCACCGAATGCTTTGTCGTTGCTGCTGAGCAAATCGCGATAAGCCTCCTTGATCGTTTCGGCAACCGTCGCCGCTCGCGAGTATTTAATGGTCACCAAACGTGTGTACCGACTGACGCTGCGATCGACAGGCTCCGGCACGTCCCATAGTTCAATCAGTTCGCCAATCGTTTTCAGCTGACTGCGAGTCGCGCCAATCACCACGATCGTACCGGTATCATTGTCGGCAACAAATCGCAAACTATTTTGCTTTCCCAGCCCTTCAGGTTGATCATCACTTTGATCATCGAGACCAAAGATCATCCACGGAAAACCACTTTCGGAATCGTCGTCCTCCTCCTCGAAGTAATCTAATAAGTTCAATCGCATCCAAGACGCCGTCGCGTTCCTAATCGTAAACACCGAGTATGGTTTTTGCGGCGGTGCGACCTCGAGCATTAGATTTTCCAGCCGATCCAAAGCACCCGTATCTTCACTGCTGATCATTAAATTTCCTTCCGCATCGATTTCAATGCGGATCGGCGAGCCGGCAGTTGCTTGACCGTCGCTTGCTGAGACATTCTCGGGGGCAAACAAACGATCAAAGTCGTCAGCGGACTCGACTCTCGGTGGGGCGGGGGGCCCTGCTCGATCTGCTGGCTTATCTTGGCTTGCTGGCTTGTCTTGAGTTGGCGAACCGGTGGTCACCAATTGATAAATGTCAACCTGTTGGCCGGCATTCCTCTCCGGCAGTTCATTATCCTTGCCAGCCGGTTGCTTGTCGCCGCCGTCAGGCGAAGCGCCCTCGGCGTCCTCAGTCGCATCTCCATCATCGCCTCTGAGCAAGCCAGTTTGAGGTGCCGTGAATTGATCTTCCGAGGGCAAGATGATTTGATTGGGAGCGGTTGCGTTGAACCTTTTTTGCAGTTGGCGAAGGTACTCGAGCGTTTCCAGAGAAGTTGACGCTTCGATCAAGCGAGTTGTGCGGCGACTGCCACCCTCGGGAGGAAGTTCGCCGAGTTTGACCAACAGGTTTCGCACTTCTTCCATTTCTGACTCATTCGCCCATAACAGCACTTGGCGGTAGCGCACATTGGCTGCCACGCGAAAGCGGTCTTTGGAGGTTTCCTCCTGACCGCCGCCGAAAAAGCCAAACATCATTCGCCGGCTGCGCGAATTATCCTCTTCCTTTTCCACTCCCATCAGAAACTGAATCGATTCAGCCACTTCGCGAGCATCGAGCCGACGCAGCTGGAGGACTTCGAACTTTCGCGCCGAACCATCTAAGCGATCGGCGAGTGATTTGATGATGTACCGATCGGCGATGGAACCGGACACGATCAGAGCTTTGTTTTCTTTGTCGACTCGCAACCGGGTCGTTGGTTCGAGGATATTCATATCGCCCACAATTTCAGCTAATCGCTCGGGGTTCAGCGAGGTGAGCCGCAAGACCTGGACGCGTGACTCGACATCGGCCAATGATTGTAAGCTCTGACCGGGGACGTCCACTTGTTTGATAAACTGGGCGGCGATGGCTAAACGATCCGGGGGCGCATTGACGAGCAACGAATTGCGTCGGTTGTTCGTGACGATCGAAATCTCTGGTTTCTTAGTATCGGGCATTCCCGGTTGCTTGCCGCCCCCCTGTTGCATCATCTGCTGCTGCATCATTTGCATCTGCCGCATTTGCTGGGGGGAGACCGCCGGGTTGGCCGCAGCAGCTGATTTGTCTTCGATGCCTAGAAAAGCCGACAACATTCGCTTGGCTTCCTCGGCCGGCAAGTAGCGAAGTTCAAACTCTCTCGCCAAGTCCTCGCGAGCTTGCCCCGTTTGCTCCTCGCGAATCAAGGAGGCGATCTGGCTCAAGTTGATCGCGGTGTCCATCGCCTCCAAGCGGTTTGTTTGCTCCAAGGCGACCAATCGACCGTTGCCGCTGATCAGTGGCTTTAACTCCTCAGCCAATTTACCCGCCAATAACCAACCGCAATCGAGCGACGTTCTGACAAACGAATTGGGCTGCAGGTTGTCGAGCTGGTCGGTGCTGACGCGGGGCACGATCGCAGGATTGATATTTTCAGTTTTAACGACTGCTAAACCGCCATCGAGTTCCAGCATGGTGAAACCGCGAGTCAGCAGATGACGATTGAAGAGGTCGCGAGTTTCCGCCACCGTGTATCTGCCGGGGGAGGCCAAGTTGACAAAGCCGCCCGGCAATTCCTGCCAGTCGAGGGGCAATTGCGAAACATCGGCCAGCCACTCCATCAGTGCTGGCCAAGGTTGATTGCGAAAGGAGAACGCTAACTTGCCATCGTCATCGGGGCGGACTTCGAGCTCTTTAGGATCGGGCGGTTGGGGAGGTTTTTCGGCCCGCGTAACATCGCCTGCTGCATCATCTTTGGCGGCCGGTTTTTCTGTGGACGGCCCTCCAGACGGCCCTCCCGGAGGCTGACCAGGAGCCTGCCCAGGTGGCTGCCCGGGCACGGAGCCACCCTGGGCAGGCATGCCGGGAAAGCCGCCGGCGGCCATTCTGGCTTTGAGCTGCGCCGCCTTACTGGCCGGTACCGAAATCTTTTGCCCACCGGGACCTTCGATCTCCACCATCGGCTCATCCTGGACAATCGCTAAAGCGCTAAATCCCAGGATCAATAGAAAAGCCCAATTCATGTCAAATGATCTGCAGTAATAATGAGAAGACCTCGGTCCAGCCACACCCCTCTCAGTATGCACCCAGTGAGCAGACTTTTCAATGAATTACAGCGCAGCCTATTTCCAGCGACTTCGCTCGGGAATGAATATCTCCAGCGATTCCAGCGTGGCGGGGTTGGTGGTGGCGGCAAACTCGAAGCCAAGTTGGGCGACTTGATCAGCCGCAATCGTCAATGGCTCTCGCTGGTTAATGACCAAACGTGCATCATCGTAGATGGCGACCGCTGCCAGCACTTGGGGATTTCCAGTCTTCTCACCCACGCTCCTCAAACGGGCCGCCGCCCGAGCCGTCCGTTCCGCCGCGTTGATGCCGAAAGCGGCCACTTCCGTGGCGGCAGCCGTGGCCCGCAAGCTGGCTTCCAAGTCAGCCATCATGCCAGCGACAAACATCAGCCGCATGCGGCCGGGGGAGCTCTCCAAGTTCTGCTGGCCATCGCTGCGAACAAAATTGTGCCGGACCAAACCTTGTGACCAGCTGACGAATTCAAACTCCAAACTCCCCGGATGATGGCCACCAATGTTGACCAACTGCTCATCCTGGACCGTGTGACAACGGTAACAACTCTGAGCCATCAGATACACATTCGAGGGATTCCGCATACCCTGAGCAATCGCGGTGGCAATCCGTTGCTGACGATGTTCCTCCGGCTCGGTTTGCCGCGTCACGGCCGGTCCACCATAGTCGTGATGCCCGTCGAACCAATCAGCAGCCGCGCCATGGCACGACTCACAAGAAACTCCCGCCACCGTGACGGGGCTGCCCGCTTCCATTTTCTGAGTGTAATGACAGCCGATGCAGCGATCATCATATTTAATCGAACGGACACCCAGGTTGCGAGCAATCTCCTTGGCTTTGGGGCGGCGGTGCAATTCCTCAAACGTTTTCGAGTGGGGCGTCTGCCGCCAAACGGTAACTTCCGAGGCATGACATTTAATGCACGCATCGGCGGTCAACACTTTACTTGGATCGGCCACGCTGGCGGGACTCACCTTCGGCAGCTGACGAGACGAAGTCGCTTCTGCGGACACCGCACCGTTGGCAACGTTAATGACCACAGTCAAGATCATCCAGGCCGCGAAGGCAAGTCCGCTAGCGACTATCTTTAGATTCCAAGTTTTCATCACAGCCTCTTATCGTGTTGTAACGCGTGTTAAGCTTCAATGGTGGTGTTTGTGATTGGTTCGGCGAGGCAAGCTAGCACTTCGTCATCACCGATGGGGCCATAGCCGGGCGTGGTTAGGTAACGCACCTCGCCGGCCAACTTGCGAACTAAGCAGCTGCCGCAATCGCCAGCGCGACAACCCGCTTCCAGCGAAACGCCTTGCGACTCGGCTGCCGCGAGAATCGTGGGGTGGGCCGGGGTGCAGAGCACGGTCTGGCCGCTCCGTGTTAATTCCACGGCAAACTCGTTTTTCCCAACCGCTTGCCCGTCCCCAACCGCTTGCCCGCTGGCACCACCATCCGCGGATGCGATTTTTTTTGCCGCCGGCGGACCGCCAAATGTTTCATAAGTGATGTGCTCCGTTGACACACCTAGGTCGACTAGCTCGCTGTGGAGTTGTTCAAGCATTTGCAGTGGCCCGCAGAGCATGAATTGGCCGTGGGGGATGCTTGCGGTATCCTCCTCGCCATACATATTGATGCGACTGCGACGCATGATTTCATCGCCAGTCAGCCTGCCCAGGCCGGCGGCCCAAGCTGGTTTTTCGCGCAGCTGGCCACTTAGATAAACATACAACCTGACGCGTGGATTCGCCGCGGCCCACTTGGCGAGTTCGTCTAGCAAAGGAGCTTGGTCGAGTTGGCGGACTTGATAGAACAACTGGATGATGCGTTGCGGTTGCCAAGTTTGATAATGCCGCGCTAGCGAAACCATCGGCGTGATGCCAATGCCGGCGGCGATCAAATGCAATGGCACGTCGGGGTTGGTATCCGCAACAAACTGGCCGCCCGGCGCCCGCGCCACGAGCGTATCACCCACCTGCACCGTGTCATGCAACCGTGTGCTGACTTTTCCCTCCGCCAGACGTTTCACCGTGATCCGATAGTAGCGACCATCGGGGGCTGCCGAGAGGCTGTAGCAACGACTGATAAGCGGACCATCAGCGTCTCGCAGACCGACCGTGAGAAACTGTCCCGGCTGGAACGTCGGCAAGGGACCACAATCGGGGTCTCGCAAATAAAACGATTTACAGTCGATCGCCACTTGCTCAATCCGAAAAACAAGCATCTCGCGCCAACCTTGCCAAGCCGGCCTGCGATGATGCAACGCCTGGCAAGCCCGCTGATAATGACCGGCTAGCTCTGCTGCCTGGCGAGCCTGCTGCTGGACAGCCTGCTGCCGCTGGTCATGATCGCGCACATGTTGACCGTAGATCGTCGCGATCTGCAGACCGCCAGCGATAACGAAGCAAGCTCCGGCAATCAGAAAAAGGGCGACGAACATCCGCGATTTTCAGTGAGGTTCGATAAGTGAGGTTCGCTAATAGCGACGAACGGGAATGACGGGTTGTAGCGGTGATTTGCTTTGCAGCAACTTGACAGACCAGACGGCCAGCAACGAATGCGCACCTGACGATCACCGCGCAGCCGCACCAGCGGGACGCACCACCTGAGCGGAGCCCGTTCAAACCTAGCATCAGTTCAGCTGTCACGAAGGACGCCGCCCAGGAAAAGAGTCGGGGCGCAGCAGCCCTCAATGCCGGCTCATCCTTGGTGGCGGCTCATCCTCGATAGGCAAGTCCCGAGATCACGATGGTCAAAACTATACCTTTTGGTATACATTTAGCCGGCACCCCGGCGTGGCGGTGGGAGTTTGGGAAAGCAGCAAAGTCCGTACTCGCGTGTCGCCCAGTCGTCAAATCAGATGAGCGAGCGAGTTGAGAGCCAGCGGTTCGCGAGTCGCCAGCGGTTCGCCGTAACGACGGTTAATCAGTCTTCCCCAGTAAGCCGCATCGTCGCGAAAGCGATCGACCAAGGTTGGTGACTCGGTGGGGCGGCCGGTAATAAATTGGCTTTCGTAACAGCAAATCGCTCGCAGCTTGGCCTCCCACTGTTCGCTGATATCGAGAATCACGTCGGGGCGAACCGCTAACCTTAGATGGATGCAGTAGTAATAGTAGAGTCGTTCGGGATGATGTGGGCTGCCCGCCAAGTCGGGCTGGCCAGCCATTTCGGTCTTGGAAAGTTTTGCCCAGAAACGGGCCGCTTCGACCAGAGCCGTGGCCGCGACGTGATCGGGATGGGCGTCTTCCCAGTAGGGCGCGAACAGCATCCGCGGTCGGGTCAGCCGGATGATGCTGGCAACTCGCTGGCGGGCTGGTAAATCGGCAACCAACATGCGATTGGTCAGACCGGCGTTAAACCGCCAGCTGATCCCCAGCACTTGACTGGCCGCCGCAGTCTCCCGCTGGCGCAACTCCGGCGAGCCGTGCGGGGTTGGTTCGCCGGTGGTCAAATCGAGGATACCGACCCTCAGTCCCTCGGCCAGCATTTTCAGGATTGCGCCCCCCATCCCCAGTTCGGCATCATCGGGATGCGGGGCGATGACCAGCACGTCGAGCGGTTGGGAGAGTGGCCCGGGCAGTTGGAAATCGGGAGTTTGGAAATCGGGAGTCTGGAAATCGGGAGTTTGGCTAGGGTTATTCAAGCGACTGCCCTTGGCGTGCGGAGTTTTTTTTCTCGGCTGCGGCACTTTCCCGCAGATAATTCGGCTTTAAATTTAACGGATCGACGGCTTGCCCTCGGCAATGGACAGACCACCCCAGGCGTCCCACTTCCTCGGCACGTGGCGTCCAATAATCACTGGTGGTGACACGACCATGCTGGCAGGCTTGCCACTGTTCGGCCCATTCACCACGCGACGACCAGACGTCCCCGGCGGCGAGCAACCCAGGTGTGTTCAATTGCTGCCGCCACTGCGTTTCGTCGATGACTTGGGTTGCCATCAACGGCTGGCCGTCGGCTGCTTCACGTCGCCAGAAGACTTGGCCGCGATAGGCATTGAGCACGGCATCGTACCCGGTTTGCTCGGGAAAATCGCGTCGCATTGGCAAGATCATGGCTTGCAGGGTATCAACCGCGGCGACGGGGCAACGGAGCGCATAGGCCAACGATTTGGCCGCCGTCACCCCGATCCGCAATCCGGTGAACGAACCGGGCCCGACCCCGACGCTGATGCCCTCCAGTTTGCCCCCGGCGGCGCGGAGGCGGCCCAGCAGGCTGTGCAGTGCGGGGGCTAACGTTTGCGCGGTCCGTTGATCGGCGGCCAGCACAATCTGTTCAACCGGGCGATCTTGCCTAAGCAGCGCAACGCTACCCAGCCGACAGCTCGTTTCGATGGCAATTTGCCAGTGGGTCATGGGAGTCCCGTGAAAAACAAGTTAGACTCTTTTGTTGAGTAATCTTTATCCGCAGGGGGAGCATTCCCCCCATAACCTCGCCGACGTTCGGAAAGCTAAGTAGCGTGAGACGAGCCTTAATCAGCGATATCCATGCAAACCTCGAAGGTCTCGAGGCGGTGTTGGCGGATGTGCGCACACAATCGGTTGATGAAATTTACTGTCTGGGCGACGTGATCGGCTATGGCCCCAATCCCTGCGAATGTCTTGATTTGGTGATGAAACACGCCAAATTATGCATTTTGGGAAATCACGATCAGGCGGCTTTATTTGACCCCAAGGGGTTCAATCCGGTCGCCTTGCAGGCCATCTATTGGACTCGCGACCAACTGGACCAGGGTCCGGGGTCGGCCGATCAGATCAATGCCCGGTGGGATTTTTTGGGAGAGCGACCGCAACGGCATGTGGACGGCAAGTTTCTTTTTGTACACGCTTCGCCACGCGATCCCACGAACGAATATGTTTTCCCTGAGTATGTTTTCGATCAGAGGAAAATGGAAATTTTGTTCGGGAAAGTTGAGCGGTACTGCTTCAACGGTCACACGCACTTACCTGGCGTATTTACCACGGGCTGCGAATTTATTTCCCCCGAGGACTGTGACCACCAGTACCCGCTGGGGCAAGAAAAGCTGATCATTAACGTGGGTAGCGTCGGCCAGCCACGGGACGAGAACCCCAAGAGCTGCTACGTGGTGCTCGACGATGAAGCCATGATGGTCTATTTTCGTCGTGTTCCCTATGAGGTCGACGTAACAGCCAATAAGATTTACGCCGAAGATCAGCTGGCAAATATGCTAGGTGATCGGCTTAAGCACGGCCGCTAAGCCAACCTGCAGCTTCCCCTCCGCAGCGACGACGATCGACGCCGCGGCGCACACTCGAAAAACGATTGCTGAGGCGCGGTGACGAAACGAGCAATTCTGAGCGATATTCACGGAAACTTGGCCGCCCTGGAGGCCGTGTTGGCGGATATCGAAGGACAACAGGTTGACGAGATCATTTGCCTCGGGGACATCGTTGGCTATGGTCCCGATCCATGTGCGTGCTTAGATCGCGCCATGACTTTCTCCTTTTCCATCTTGGGCAACCACGACAACAGCGCGTTGTTTGACCCCGAAGGATTTAACGCGGCGGCCGAGCAAGCCATTTTTTGGACGCGTCGCCAGCTGGAGTGCGGTGACTCGCAAGCCGACAGCCTGCGGCGGCTGGAATTTTTAACGCAGATGCCACGGACTAAATTGGAGGGACAAATTCTGTTCGTGCACGGTTCCCCGCGTGGCCCCACCAATGAATATGTCTTCCCCGAAGATACCTACAATCGGCGGAAAATGGAAAAGCTCTTTTCATTGGTGCCGGGGATTTGTTTCCAAGGGCATACCCACGTGCCGGGGATATTTACTTCGGATCTACGATTTATTCGCCCCGGTGAACTGGGGGATTACTATTCATTGACCAACGACAAAGTCATGATCAACGTCGGCAGCGTCGGCCAGCCGCGCGATAACGATCCCCGCAGTTGCTATGTAATCACCGACGGCAACACCGTTCGCTTTCGGCGAGTTGAGTACGACATCGAAGCAACCGTGCGAAAGATTGAAGCGATCAGCGATCTCGACAATTTTCTTGGTTATCGATTGCGGGATGGTCACTAGGCATGACTGGCCGCGACGTTGCTTTTAACGGTGCCGCACCCGCATCGATAGGAGAGCTTGTCCGGTTTCGTTCCGCGGCAATGCCTGACCTTGTCGCGATCACGCACATCAGCGCTGACGATCAGCAGACCTCACTGACCTTTCGCCAACTGCACGAGCGAGCTGAGCAGGTGGCGGAAACGCTCGAACAGCTGGGACCAGCTGGTAATCGGGCCCTGCTGCTATATCCGCCGGGCACCGAATTCTTAGTTGCTTTCTGTGGTAGTTTGATTGCCGGCTGGACCCCCGTGCCAACTTGTTTTCCTCGCCGCGGACGGAACATGTCGCGGCTCGACTCCATCGCCAGCAGCTGCCAACCGGCCGCTTTGTTGGCCGATCGTGAAACGCTCGCATCGGCCGCCACCGAGCGGTGGCACCCCCAAGCAGCCAGTCTCCCGCGGCTCGCCACGGACGATCTATCCGCTTCCCTGTCAGCGGCTCAAAGAGGCAGGCTGGCCACCGCGGGAACAGAGTCGACTCCGCCACTCTCACCGGGACTTGCCCTGCTGCAATTTACCAGCGGTTCAACCAGCCAGCCGAAAGGTGTGATGGTCGGGCACGAACAGCTGATGGCCAACTTGGAGGCAATTCGCCTGGGCTTCGGACTCGACTTTCATGATCCGCGTCAGACGACTAATGCCAACGTCGTGTTTTGGCTGCCGGCATTTCACGACATGGGCCTGATTGGCGGTTTACTGACTCCGCTGTACCTCGGGCTGCACACGATTAACCTCGCTCCGCAAGACTTTCTGACTCGCCCGCTGCGTTGGTTGAGTACGATCTCGCGATACCGCGCGGAAGTCACCGGCGCGCCGAACTTTGCCTATCAATTGTGTATCGATCGCATCCAAGAAGCGGACGCCGAACAGCTCGATCTCAGCAGTTTGCAAGTCGCCTTCTGCGGGGCGGAACCGATTCAGCCACGCACCCTGGAAATGTTCGCCAACCGCTTTGCTCACACCGGCATGGCGGCCACTTCGCTGATGCCCTGTTACGGCTTGGCTGAAGCCACGCTGTACGTTGCCGGGCTGCGACACCGATCAGACAGCAAAAGCCCCGCTGCAATGCTCACCCTCGACCGCAACGCCTTGTTGCGGGGCCGCGCCGAAGAGGCGGACGCGACTGCTCCGCCGGCGACGACTCGTCGATGCATCGCCAGCGGCTTTGCGGCGGTGGAAACTGAATTGCGAATTGTCGACCCCGAAACCTGCCAACCACTCTCCGACAACCTCGTCGGTGAAATCTGGATTCGCGGCAGCTCGGTCGCGCACGGATACTGGCCACCGCAATCAACGGATGCGGGCGAGCGCGACGCGGCGAGCAGCGAAGGTTACAGCAGCCAAATATTCAATGCTCGGTTGGCAAACCAACCTGACGACTCGGCCGCCTACTGCCGGACGGGCGATCTAGGATTTATTCGCAACGGGTTATTGTTTGTCACTGGACGCCGTAAGGATCTCATTATTCTGCGGGGCCGCAATCATTATCCGCAAGACATCGAACAAACCGTGCAGCGAACGCTGCCCTCTGCGGTGGGCACGATTGCCGCTTTTGCAGCCGACGGTTTAACGGGTGAAGGATTAGCGGTCGTCGTCGAGGTCAACCGCGATGTTAAACAGCATCGTTTCCCACAGCTGATTCAAGAAATTCGCGGAGCGATCATCGATCAACATGAGATCGACCCGCGGCACGTGGTGCTGGTGCGGCTGGCCTCCATCCCGCGAACCACCAGCGGTAAAGTTCAACGCAACGAATGCCGGCGGCAAATGGAGCGAGACGAGTTGAACGTTCGCCATCGCTGGGACCGCGCCGAGATGCGGGTCGATGGTGCCCCGCAGGCGATCCCTTTGGTTCCGGCAAACCCTTCCGCCGCGGACCACGCTACGCTGTCGCAGACCATCGAACAGTGGCTGCTGACTTGGTTGTCATCCCGCACCGGCGGTAGCCTTGAACAGCTAGATCCGACGCGACCGCTGGACGACTTTGGGCTTGATTCTTTTTCGGCGTTTGAATTGAGCGGCGAATTGGAAGATTGGTTGGGCCTGCGTTTGACACCCGACATGGCGTTCCAGCATCCCACCCCGCGGCAGTTGTCGCGATATCTGGCTGAGCAGTTAATCGCCGAGCCATAAGTGGCAAGCAAGTATTGACTTAGTAAGGCTTTGCTGGGGTTAAAATATTTCCAGCGGCATCAAAAGTGAATGCTTCA
The DNA here is from genome assembly GCF_052161645.1 of Kothea flammea. Lineage (GTDB taxonomy): Bacteria > Planctomycetota > Planctomycetia > Pirellulales > Pirellulaceae > Laterigemmans. The sequence continues at coordinate 6,516,721 of NZ_CP197414.1, read as the reverse complement.
GGTTGGCTAAGCACCTCCAAGTCTTCCCGCTGAACCGCGTCGGGGTAATAGGCTTCGCTACAGAGCAATTCGCCAAGATGTAAGGTGTCATGAATCCACAGCCAACGCAATTGCTCGCTGGCCTCCCAGCCCGACTGGGACAAGGCAGCCTCCAAAGCGGCCTGATCGGAGGCAAAATGAGCCGGCACGGCGGCGGCCGTGATGTGCCCCGCGGTTAAAGAATTGACCTTCGTCGCTTCGTAATCGATCGTTTCGAGAACCGCTTGGTGACACAATTCGGCCAAGCCAATTCCGGCCGCATTTCCATGCGTTCGCTCGGTCAAACTGCGGACATAAATATGTCCAACTTTGGGATATTCATCGGGGCCGGCAACCTTATCACTTTGCTTGCGTCCAATGATATTCGTATCCATACCAGTGCCGCTGATATCTTTGCCAATTTGATCGACAATCAACAGATCGGCGCGATCAAAGGGCAAACGCGGCATCAGCGATTGCGCGATTTGCAATAATTGCGGCTCGCGGTTCAACAAGTCAGCCTGATCAACCGCTTCCACCGAGAACGTCGCATCCAAAGCATTTTCAATAATTGCCAAACCGATCGTCAGCGGGCGCCGCGCTAAGATTAAGGGGATCGCTGTCTTGATCAAGCGATCGAAAGCAATCCGCTGGTTGGCCCGGTGATAGATTGCCGCTCCATTGCGTTTCCCCAAACCGATCATCAACATCTTTGCCAAGCCACTTTGGTAATCGCCAGCAAAGCGGGTGTGCGGTTTCACACGGTTGACGACAATTAGATGATCCGCCGCGAGCGAAACCAAGTCGGTGTGGACTGGGATACCATCCACCGTGGTGCCCAGCAATTCGGTGTCCATCGAAGCGTGCACTTCGCAACCCGCCGTCTCGGGAGTCACACCGAGGCTAGCCAACATTTCAGCCTGACCCGCCGCCGTGCCACCGCCGTGACTACCCATGGCTGGCACAATAAACGGCTTACCACCGACCGCATCCACGTAACGAACCACCGCCGCGACGATCTCGGCAAGGTTGGCAATGCCCCGGCTGCCAACGGCAATGGCGACCGATTGTCCCGCTTCGATGCGGTCACCGAGGCGGACGCGTTCCAGCTCCTGCCGGACGGCATCCCCGGGAGTCGCCAGCGAGCGTCCATCAAAATATTGACGTACGCGAAACATCTTCGGCAACGCATCAGGCGACAAAGAACCAGGCGACAAAGAACCAGGCGACAAAGAATCCGACAAGGCATCATCCTGTGAAACGGCGGTAAACAATCGCAGCCAGGCTCTGAATAACCGAAAGCATACCTATCAGTCGCTGCCCGCTGGTCCGACTGTTGATAATTGTAAAGGATTAAGCTGCAGTTGGGGACGTCCGTCGCGAAGTCGAGCCAGCCCTTGCTCACTGATCCCGGTCCGCTGCACGTCGAGTACCTGCAAGGCTGGCAAGTTCAACAACAGCGGTACTGATTCGTCCGTGATCCGGCTGCCAGTCAGCCATAAGGTTTCCAGCTTGACAGCACGGCGAATACCAGCCAACCCACGATCATCAACAGCCGTATAGCTCAAATCCAATTCAGACAAATCACGCTGCCTTGCCAGCAAGGGAGCGATTTCATTGCCAATCGCCGTGCGCTCCAAGTTTAACCGCTGCAACTGACTACCCGTACCCAACAGCGTGGCAAGCTCCTGGTCGCCGAGCGGGAGCCCGTAGAGGTCAAGCCAGGTCAGCGCAGGCTGGGGAGCAAGCCGCAGAATCGGTTCTTTACCAACCGCCGTGCGTCCCAAGCAGAGCAACTCCAGTTGGGCCTCGGCCGGCAACGCCAGCTCGGGCTTTTCCCGCAGCGCCAAGAAATCCCCCAAAGCGGCCGACCAATCCTGTGCTGCGGGAACCTCGCTGAGCAATGCATGTTCGGCCCTGCCACGATAGATTGATTGCAGATATCGCTGCAGCAACGGTGATATCTCCGGTTGATCCATCAACAAATGCGCATACGCCGCAGTGACCGTGTACCAAGTCGCCAAGTCATCACGTTGCTGGACCGCCTGCCGACTCTCCTGAAGTAGTGAGGTTAACGATGGCAGTTGGGCGGGCTGTGGAAGCCATCGCGCGCGGGCGTGTTGCAAACGGGGCGAATCCCAACCTCCGACGGTGGCGTATGACGACAAGAAACGAACTGACTCCATATAGGTGGCAATGCCCTCGACCAACCAAAATCCCTCGTCCAAACCTGGATCGGCAACGACTGGACCGCATAACTCCTGTAACAATTGGTGGGTGATCTCGTGATAGCGGGTTGCCAGATCGGCGTCCGCTCCGGCAAACAGCAACGTCAATCGTTTGGCGGGGGAATAATTTCCGGTCGATTGTTGGACCATCGAATTCTCAGCACCCATGGCCCGCAGGTAAGACTCGCGATCGGCAAAATAAACGACTTCGGCAATTGCTTGCGGAGGGCTAGCCGGGCCCCCCGCGGCAAGTTGTTTGCCCAGCTCTTGCGGATGCGCCCACTGACTGAGAAACAACTGACTCCAAACCTCATAAAAACGCTCCAAGTCTTCAGCCAAGCTAACGGTATCGCGCCGGGAAGCGGTGCTGAAGATGCGAAAGTGCGTCGATTGAGCGATTAAGAATGAGCGTGGCGGCCACCCCAACCCCTCGGGCGCTTGCCGGCCCGGACGAACGGAAACGCGAGCCGTATTGCCTGAACCGAGCCCCAGTTGTTGGCGTACGGAATTTGAGGTGGGATCCTCCCGCAAGCTTCGCCAAAGCAATTGATATGCCTCAGCGACGTATCCCTCAGCGGCTGCTTGGCGAGCCAACTTGGCCGCTTCCATTGCCGTTGCTCGGCGGGCGTTTATAAACGCTTCCTTGACTTTGGGCTCGGCCAACGAGGCGGCCGGAATTTCTAACTTCAGCTGAGAAAAATAGGCCACGCTACCGTCGACGCGGTGGGGGGGAATCCAGCGACGCGTGTCGCTGGCAGCCTGCTCCCGACCGCTGGCGGCCAACGCTTCGGCGAGCTGCAGGAAAGGACCCGCCAAACGTTTCGCCAGCGTCTGCCGTGTCTCCTGCGACGTGGTAGCCGGCGTGGGTGGCGTCTGGCCCGCTGCGGTCGCGGCGCACGCCAGCAGAAAACAGCCACCCAGGAGGGCGGCCCAGAACCAACGGTTTACCGGCCCAGCTGTGCTGTTTCGCCCAGCTGCGTTACATTTCGTTCGTTTCCGCATACCGTCGTTGCCGTGCTGGTATTTCACTGCTAGGAACTCTCCCCAGTCACCTACGCTGCATTCGCTCGTTGTGATTTACTTGGCGTCCGCGTTGGCTGCGACTTCTCTACTATTTTAACGCAAACTAGCCCCCTTTGCTTCGCCGCTGCCAGCGTGCTTCCGATAGAATGGGCTCAGCGCGAGGATTTTGGGCCCACAGACTTTTCCCCGGTGAACTCAGAAAAGCTTTCATGAATGCAGTTTTGACGCGTGAGCAACCCACCCAATCGAACCGGAAAACGTCGGCCGATCGACAGAGCAAACGCCAGCCGATTCGGCTGCTGAGCATTCTCGCGCTCGCTGGGTTCAGCCTATTGCTGAGCTGGGGAGGCTATCGAATTTGGAACGGTCCCAATCCGGTGAAGACATCGGCCACCAATTGGCAAGTCCCGGCTGTTTTCGATGCGGAACGGGCTTATGGCTACTTGCGAGAAATCGTCGCCTTTGGGCCTCGCCCCAGCGGTTCGCCGGCGATGCAGCAGCAGCAGCAATACTTGGCCGATTTTTTTACAATACAGGGAGCCGAGGTCGAGTGGCAAAAGTTTGACGCGCGTCATCCAATGACCGGCGACGCGGTGCCGATGGTGAACATCATCGCTCGCTTTCGGCCCGAGCAAACTCGCCGTTACTTACTCTGCGCGCACTATGACACCCGCCCCTTTCCCGACCAGGATCCAGTGAACCCGCGTGGGATTTTTGTGGGCGCCAATGATGGCGGCAGCGGTACCGCCGCGCTGATGGAATTCTCGCATCATGTGAAAACGTTGCCGGCCAACATTGGCGTCGATCTGGTGCTATTTGATGGTGAAGAATTGGTCTACGACGGCCAGCGGGATCCCTATTTCTTGGGTTCCACTCACTTTGCCGAACAGTACGCCATTGCCCAGCGGCAACAAGCGGCCGACTTTATTCCCTACCAAGCGGGTGTATTGTTGGACATGGTTGGAGATCGCGAACTGCAGCTTTATTATGAACGCAATAGCTGGAATTACGCTCGCGAGGCCACGCTGGAGATTTGGAGCACCGCGCGACGACTGGGGATCACCGCTTTTCAACCGCGGATCCGGCACATCGTTCGCGACGACCACTTACCACTGAATCAAATCGCCAAGATCCCCACCACCGACTTGATTGACTTCGATTATCCTCGTCCAGGTTTTCGTCACCAATCCTACTGGCACACAACCGCTGATACGTTGGACAAATGCAGTGGTGAATCGTTGGTGGCGGTCATCTACGTGGTACACAGCTGGCTATCCTCAAAGGGTTAAGTTTCCAGCTTGCGTGCTTGCGGTAGCCGCAAGCTAATTGCAACGTTAAGTCAGAGCGTTTATCCAGAGCGATTATCTCGCCCACTCACTTCCTTATCTATACACATACGGTGGTCATTATGGATTTCGCCAGCCTGCTGCTAGGCTTGATCGTGTTATTGGTCGCCTGGGGACTGGAGCGGTACCGCCGCTCGAGGCATTGGCAAACGGCCCAGCCCACGCAGCTCGATCAAGATTACGCTGCCGCGCGGCAACGGGGGCGTGGTTGGACCAACGGCTTGGTGGCTCTCATCGGTGGCTTAATCGTGCTGGCCGGCTTAGCCGGTCGAGGCCCGATCTGGTACGTGCTGTGGGTCGCTGTTCCGTTAGTGCTGGTCCCGATGGTTGGGCTCGCCTGTATCGATATGCTGAGAACCGAGCGTTATCTGCAAGCCAAAATTCCGGAACTGGAACGCCAGTCGCTGCGGGGGATCGATTCTTCGTGGCCAGCCAGTGCGAAACAGGGCGACATCACTGAGAACGAGGAAAACCGCTATTGATGGCTGAGTCGGATTTAACTACCGTCCGCCCCGCTGACCCTCAGCAGCGTACAGATTCCGACTTGCCTCCCCAGTCGCAGCCAGTTTACAAGCGACTTGGTTGGATAACACGATTCGGTTGTTTCGGGTTAGCACTCACTCTTGCCACGCTCTGGTTGATTGCTTTTCGGCTGCAACCAAGTGAGCAGGGGCTGGGGACACACCAACAATTGGGCTTACCCCCATGCAGCGCGCGAATTCTCTGGGGAATTCGTTGTCCGGCATGCGGGATGACAACGTCGTGGGCACACTTGGCCAATGGTCAATGGGTGGCCGCCTGTCAGGCCAACTTGGCTGGCGTGTTTTTGGGGTTACTTGCAATGGTCGGTGGACCGATGGCGGCATGGAGTGCCATCAGCGGTCGGGCCGTTTCAAATCAAACGCTCTGGATGCTGGCTGGCGGCATGATCTTGGCTTTGGTACTTGCCTTGGCCGAGTGGCTGGTTCGCATTGCCTAGAAATTCGCATTGCCTAGAAACCTGCCGACCAAAACATGTCAACAAAAATGTGACGACTGACTGACATCACCTGAAATGCTGTTTGCTCCGCGGATTGCGAAGGGACTCGCTATGCATGATCTTCCTCAACCTCAAAATCGGGTACGCCTCGATCGCCGGCGTCTCTGTAGGACGTTGATGGCTGGCGTAATGGCTGGCTTGGCGGTGAGTCAGACGGGCTGTATTCAGTTTGTCGCCAATATGCTGCACGCCGTCCAAGGGAATGCGTTGCCGGCGGAGTTCGATGGCCTCAAAGGCCAACGGGTGGCGGTCTTTGCGATCACCGACACCAGCCAATACACCGATGATGTGGCAGCTCGCATGTTGACCCGCTACTCGGGCGAATTGTTGCTCAGCGAAGTCAAAGACTTGAAGTTGGTTCGCGAAGCCGAAGTCGAGGATTGGCGCGATACGCAAGGCTACAACACGGTCGATCCGATTTCGCTCGGTCGAGGAGTTAAAGCGGATAAGGTCGTCGTCATTGAGATGACCAACCTACGTTTGCGGGACGGTCAAACCATGTACCGCGGACACGCCGACGTGACGGTCAGCGTGCACGACATGGAATCAGGCAGTATTGAGTTTCGGCGGTCACTGGAGGATTACACCTATCCAGCCACCGCCGCGTTGCCAATCACGGAAACCACCGAAGAGAAATTTAGACGGCTGTTCCTCGGCGAACTGGCCAAGCGCGTCACGCGCCATTTCTATCCCTACGACTTTAGAGACTCAGTGGCCAGCGACGCCCGCATCGTTAGTTTCTAAACGCCTCCACATAAGTCTTCTTGCGGTTATATTAGCCGACGAGCGCCAGCTTACGGTTCGGCGGAACCGGACGCTGGCGCGTTCCGGCTAATGCGAACGTGCTTAATCTGTGGCCGCTAACGCAGCGGCAGTCGCCAAAGTGCCATTTCATAGCCATTTCTCAGCAACACATAATTGCTGAGCACCGTGGGCGGGTTCCAGGTCTTACCCTCGATCGCTTGGAACCGCCCCAGTTCCTGGTACCCTTCGATGTCGAGCGCGACCAGGGCAATTTCCCCCGTGTCGGTTGAGCTGAGCAGCACATCTTCGACCAGCAAAAGGTGGCCATGTCCAAAGCGTTCCCGGCGGCCTTGCGCCCACAGCTTTGTGCCATTCTCCAAGTCGACGCATTCGAGCGTTCCGTTGGAGATCCCGTAAGCCACGGGGTCGACCGCCACGGCGTTGGTAAATTTAGTTTTGAGCAGTCGGTTCTCCTCCCAAATCGTGGAAGCTTGCCAGGTCTCACCGAGTAGCTCGATCTGCAGCAATTTCGCCCCCCCACCATATTCTTTGCTGAGCAACACGCGATCACCCGGCAGCGGCAGCGGGTTGCTGCAACTGGCGTTGGCATTACTCTTGCCGGGCCAGGGGGCGGTCCACAGCACCTTGCCATCTTCGACCGCCGTGCCGCTGACCGAATCTTGATTGACCGAGAGCACTTGCCGAACACCGGCGATCGTAGCCAACACGGGCGAGGCGTAGCTGATTTGTTGCTCGCCGCTGATCCAACGCGTTTCCCCGCTGGCCGCATCGAGGGCAATTAAGGACCGCGTGCCAGCAGGTTGTTGCGGGCTGCCGCCGAGCGGCACGATCACCAAGTCGTCAACCCACAGCGGCGAGCCGGAGCGGCCCCAAAGCACATGCTCTTCCGACTCTTCCTGGCTGATGCCGGCAATTTCCAACAGGTCGACGCGCCACAATAGTTCGCCGCTGAGTCCATCGAGACACCACACTTTGCCGGTTGCCCCTTGGGCAAACACCCGTCCCGCGGCATCGATCGTGGGCGTGCTGCGAGGACCCACGTCGCCAAGGAAATGCGAGTGGTAACCCGGCTCCTCGTGATGCCATAGCAATTGGCCATCGCTCAATTCATAACAACTCACCCACTCGCTGGCCGGTTGCGAATCACTTGCTTCGCGCTGCTCCAAGGTGTAGCCCAGCCAACGCTCTGGCTGCTGCTCGGAATCGTCAAGCACGACGTCGGTTTGTGTTTCCACCGCGCGGGCCACCGCCACGCCAGCCGAACCGGCGCCGATCGGTTGCTTCCAGACCAGTTCGGGCGGTTGCTGACCCCATCGCGTCGAAAATTCGCGGTGCGGCAGTTTGCCATCCCGCCTGCGACCAAGAAAACCGGAATAGCCGCGATCATCGACGACCAGTGTCCATTGCTGGGCAATTAGCTCTGGCGACCCCTGCGCTTGCTGGGGCAAGGCAACTGGAGGGGCCGAGCGGCGCCGCAATTGAGGAATCAATTCCCCATCGACTCCGACAATTTCATACATCATTAGCACGCCGGCCAGCCCCAGCCCGACAACCAACAGAGGGGACCAGCGAAGCAAAAATGATTGCGGAAAAAATCGCATCCATTGCCAAAAAGCAACTGCGGCGGCCAACAGCAGGAAAAACGCCGACGCTATGTTGGCCAGTTGATAGCTGGTCGCGGGGGCGACAGCTTGTGCCAACGCGCCACCGGCCAACGCCAGAACGATAATAATCAGGGGTGTCCAGCCGCGGGAACGGGTCCCCACCGGCCGCTGAGATTTTTTAAACATGACTTTTTAACACGACTAACGTTGGAGGCCGGTTTGGGCAACAATATCTGCGATAACTTTACGAATCCACCGATTCATAACCGCTCACGTGCCGCAATTGGATAGCCATGTTGATATGGCCTGATGGCGACAGACCAAACCGCATCGCCTTCATTTCAGACTTACATCTGTTTAGCTCAAGGTCAACTGCTGAACAGCATCAAGTGGCGATGCAAATGGCCGCCTCGGAAGCCGAAATGGTGGTCTTTGGCGGTGATTTATTTGATTTCCGTTGGAGCCAATTGGGTGGACCGGGAGCAACCACCACTGCGGCGGTCGATTGGCTGAGTCGATTTATGGACACCGCCGGTCAGCGGCAATATGTCTTTTTGTTTGGAAACCACGATGGGGATGAGCGGTTGCGGGACGGCTTGCGAGCATGGGCGGAAACACGTCCCGACTTTCAAATTGCTGGCGATTTGCTCCGCGTTGGTGATATTATGATGTTGCACGGGGACGCGATCGAAGGAAATGGCGATTTGCAACGTTTTGATGCTTACCGAGCTCGCTGGGCGTTGAAACCACAAGCCAGCACGGCCCAATCACGCGTGTACGACGCGGCCGTCACCTTGCGGGCACATCGCGTGGCGGCGATTATTGCCCATCGCCGTCGGCGGACCTGCCAACGTTTAACGCATTATTTGGCCCACCATGCATGTGGCCCCGAGGAGGGAATACGGCGAGTCATTTTTGGTCATACCCACCGCTTTCTGCCCGGACACTGGTTTGGTGGCATGCGGTTCTACAATCCAGGTGCGGCGGTTCGTGGCGTGCCGTTTAAGCCGGTAGTCCTCGCCACGGATGAGCCTTAATCTGATATGTTCAGGGGCTTGACCAAGCTGGGCGGGCTTGTGTCATTTGCTTACTTCGGGCAATCTTGTGCGGCATTGCTTATCTACCCCCAGCTTCGCGAAAGTTACCACCCGCTATGGCCGAATCCGCTTTCGAAATTGCTCGCCGACTACAAGAAAATGTTGATCGGGTTGTTTTGGGAAAAAAAGAGATTGTCCGCGCGCTAATAGTGACCCTGCTGGCTGGCGAGCACGTCTTGCTGGAGGACGTGCCGGGGGTGGGTAAGACGTTGGCTGCCAAAGCGTTGGCGCGGAGCATCGAAGGCCGCTTCAACCGGTTGCAATTTACCCCCGACCTGCTGCCCAGCGATATTGTCGGCAGCAGCTTGTATCGATCGGATCGCCAGGAGTTTGTCTTCAGCGAGGGGCCCGTGTTTGCCAACGTGTTGCTGGCGGACGAAATCAACCGCGCCCCGCCCCGCACGCAAAGCGCGCTGCTCGAGGCGATGAGCGAAAGCCAAGTGTCGGTCGACGGCACGACCTATCCTTTGCCGAAACCATTCATCGTGGTGGCGACGCAGAATCCCTTTGAGTTTGAAGGGACCTATCCGTTGCCGGAAAGCCAGATGGATCGTTTTTTGTTGCGCACGGCAGTCGGTTATCCGCTTCGCGACGTCGAACGTGAGGTGCTGACGTCGCACCGCAGCGGCGAGCCGGTCGATCAATTGCAACCGGTGGTGACTCCCGAAGAGGTGCTAGCCGCGCAAGCGGTGGTCCGCGACGTGCGCTTTGATCCCTCCTTGGCCGACTACTTGTTGGATATCGTGCGGGCCAGTCGCACCACCGAAGCTTTTCGCGTGGGGGTGAGTACCCGCGGCGCGCTGAGTTACTTTCGTGGTTGCCAAGCCCGCGCGGTCACCGACGGACGCGATTACGTGACTCCCGACGACATCAAGGCAATGGCTGTGCCAGCACTCGCCCACCGGGTTATTCCCGAAGGTGTCTTCCAGGGGGCTGACCGCCAAAGCGTGGAAAGCCAACTGGCCGAGTTGTTGGAGCAGATTGTCGTTCCTACCTAGCAGGGGTTAATCGTTTGTCCAAGCTCCGTCGCGTTGAACCGCAACAGACCGCCCACAGAGTCGACGCCGCCCCCTCCGCAGACGATGCGGTGGCAGCCTGGGCGGCGGCTGAAAATGAGTCTTGGCGAGGTCGCGCCATCGGCCGCGTGCACACGCGGTTCACGCGGAATGGTCTGCACATGGCCTTCGTGGCCATTTTTGCCGTGCTGGGTGGTTCGGTGCGGGGCTTTAATTTACTGGTAATTCTGGCCGGTTTGATGGTCGGAATTTTGATCATGCAATGGCGATTTTGCCGCGGCACCTTGCCGGGGCTGACCGTCCATCGCACACCGCCCCCGGAAGCCTTCGCCGGCACGCCATTCAAGATGCGGTTCGAAATCACCAATCATCGCCGTTGGCTGCCCGCTTGGCTAATTCGCCTGGAAGACCAAATCCGTGGACGTCAGCTGCCGGGACGTGGTATCGAAGCGGTAACGTCGGTCGGCATTGTTCGCCCCGGCACGAGCGAACTTGCGGCATATGATTGCTTGATTTCCAGGCGAGGACGGTATCGCTTCGGGCCGGTCCGATTGGCGACGGGCTTTCCCTTTGGATTAATCAACGCTTGGAAAAACACCCGCACCCCCGCCGCCTTGATCGTCTTTCCGCAGTTGGCAAAACTGAAACCAAGATGGTCCGGCATCATTGAAAATCGCCGGGAAGGATTGGCCGCTTCGCGAAACAGCAGCGGGCCCAACGAGGGTGAATTTTTCGGGATTCGCAACTGGCAATCTGGTGATAGCCAACGCTGGATTCATTGGCGGACGACGGCCCGGATTGGCGAATTGGCGGTGCGGCAATTTGAACAACGCAACCGCACTCAACTATCTTTGTTGCTCGATCCTTACTCCGAGTCTCCCAAGGATCAAGATGATCCCGACTTGGAGTGGGCGATCAGCGTGGCCGCCGCGGTGGTGGTCGAAGTTGCCTCGTTGGCGACCAGTCGACTCGCATTTGGGATTGCCGACGCCGACGCGCAAGCCATGTTTTCGCAGCGGGTCAGCAATTTCCGACGAGCCGGTTTGCAAATGTTGGCGACGGTCAAACCGTCCGCCGATCCACCGTTGACCGCGACGTTGGTCAAGTTGCTGCAGCACAGCAATCCGAATTGGCCGATCCTGGTCGTCAGCCCTCGTGCGCCACGCCTCGACTTGCTGGCCGCTTCCAGCGAGGACCAGCGGCAGGGCATTCCCGCGGCGGTGCTTTCCCGACTTGATATTATTTGGTTGGATGTCACTTCGGAGGCATGTCAACGAATCGCGGTCCCCTTAGGAACCGATCATGCAACGCATTGAACGTTTACTGCAGCTTCACTTTGCCGCCCTGACCGCGATCGGCGGCTTACTGCTTTCCTCCGGTGAGGTGGGCATTATTTTGCCGGCGATCGCCGTGGTGGCGGCGGTCGTTTCCTATCTGATCGTCGACCGTTTTCAGATTTTCGCCTTGCCGACTTCGTTAGCTTACGTGGGCATGGGGATCGTGGCGGCCTACTGTATGATCGAGTTCATGTTCACCCGCACGACCAACCAATTGATGGTTGTGGCCCAGTTGCTGGTGTTGGTGGAAGTGGTGTTGCTATTTCAGAAAAAGAACGTGCGTGTCTTCGAGCAGATTGGCGTATTTTGCTTGCTGGAACTGATCGTTGCGGCGGTCTTCAACAGCGCGCTGATGTTTGGATTGTTATTGATTCCCTTCGCCTTACTTGGTTTGCGAGCACTCGTTTTGTTGCAAGCCATGATCACCATGAATGCGCTCGGCGAACGCGAACAGGGAGGCATCAAAACCTCAGCAAATGACGCCTGCCAATTGGTTGCCCGACGTTCGGCACGGCTGCCTCGTTATGGAATTGCCGTGCTGACTCCGTCCGTGCTTATGGTCGCATTCTTCTTTTTTTACGGCTTGCCGCGGGCTATCGGCTCGGGCGATGGGGGGCGCGTCGGCGGACGGGTGACAACCGGTTTCACCGATTCGTTAACGCTCGATCAAGTTGGCGAGTTGCTGCAGAATCGCGATTTGGTGATGCGATTGCGGTTGACCGATAACACCGGCGCTCCCTACGTGCCTCGCGATCCGATCTATTTGCGTGGTCAAGCGCTGGAGGCTTATCGCAACGATCGCGGTACCGGACGCTGGGAAGCTGGGCCGCAGGAAGCGAGGTTGATGGGCGATCTCTTACCCGAACAATACCAACCCCCTCGTTCCACCACCCGCATTCTCTATGACGACGTGCAGGTAAACATCGACCTGCAGCCGTTAACCGCCAGCGAAACGCTGTTCAGCATCGCCCCCTATCACGGACGCATCGAAGGGGTGCATCACTTGGCTGGCCGCTGGGTCCTGCGTCGGCATGAAGAGGACGTCAATACAAACAGCCGATTCAATTACCAGTTCGGGACGCACGCCTTTAGCAATGGTTTACAGACAAAGTTCATTCGGTATTTCTCCCAAGATGACCGCATGTATGGTCAAGTCCCCAATGTGCCGGGGTGGCAACGACGCCGGTTGATCGAGTTTGATGCCGAAGCGATGCCGAGCGTGGTTGCCGAGGCTGAGATGGTAGCCAGCACCCTGGGGGAACGAGTCTCGGAACCTTATCAATTGGCGCGAGCGATCGAACGCCATTTGTCTTCAGGCGAACGCTTCACTTACACCACGGCACTCACCGAACAACGCAATCGCGGCACCGATCCTTTGGAAGAATTTGTCGGCAAATATCGTCGCGGGCATTGCCAATATTTTGCTTCGGCAATGGTCATGATGCTGCGCAGCCAAGGAGTCCCGGCGCGGGTCGTTGTCGGCTATCGGACTGAGGAATTCAACCCGATTGGAAAGCACTACATCGTTCGCCAACTGCATGCTCATTCCTGGGTCGAAGTTCTCCTCCAAGACGATCAGATACCGCTCGGAGCTGGCTTGGCTGGACAACCTTTGGACGGGCCCGTGTTAGCCCGCTTTGATCCCACACCGTACGCGGCTGGTGATCGCGACGAGGGGGCCGGCGGCGTTGGTCACTTTTATGATTTTGCTCAATCATTATGGAATAACTATGTGCTAGACATGGATGGCCAGCGCCGCTCGGCGTCGCTATTTGGCCAAGACGAAAACTCTGGCATGAGCACTGCCTACTCGCGGATGATCCTGCAAATCAAATTATTTGCTTCCCAATTAAACAGCGGGGAATTGGGCGCCGGCGCGCTGGCTGGAGGAAGCTTGTTTTCCTGGCGCGGCGCGGCGTTGGGGATCATTGTCACGCTGATTCTGTTTGGGCTCTATCAGATCGGGCCGCCTAAATGGTTGCGCATCGGCTGGCAAACGCGACGCGCTCGACGGCAAGCGGCGAGCGCCTCTTCGATTCTCTTTTTCCAGCGGTTCTCGGATCTGCTGGCCAACGCCAAATTGGTGCGTCGCAGCGGAGAAACACCGGCCGAATTCGTGGAGCTTGCCAGCCGAGCCGCAGCCAAATCGGAGGAACATCCGCTGGTGGATTCCGCAATGAAGAAATTGCTCGAGCGGTTCTACCAAATTCGCTATGGCGGTCGTCAGCCCTTGACGTCGGGTGAGCAAACTGAAATCGATCAATCGCTGCAAGCCGTGGCCGCTTGGACGCAGAGCGAGCAAGCGATCGCTGAAATAGCCTCCCTAAACAACACTTCTAACTCGAATACGTGATGCCAGCCGGATGAGTACGACGGTGACGAACGAAGCCAATTCCCAGACGCATGTCTCGCAACTCATCATCACCATTGATGGGCCAGCAGGAGCCGGAAAAAGCTCGGTGGCTCGACAACTGGCCGAACATTTTGGTTTTGCATTTCTGGATACCGGGGCAATGTACCGCGCCGTCACGCTGGCTTGCCTCCGCCGCCAAGTGCCATGGCAAGATCAACACGCGGTGGCTGAGGTTGCCAAGAGCTCCCAAATTCGCTTTCAAGGCAACCGCGTTTTGCTCGACGGCGAAGATGTTAGCGAACAGATTCGCACCGCCGAGGTCAATGCGAACATTAAACATGTGGCCGATCTTTCCAGCATCCGTCAATTGCTCGGACAACTGCAACGCGCGATTGCCGCCGGCCAACAAATCGTGACCGAAGGGCGCGACCAGGGAACCGAGATCTTCCCCGATGCGAACTGCAAAATTTTTCTGACCGCGACACCACGCACCCGCGCGGTGCGGCGTCACGCCGAATTGGTCAAGCAACAACCCGAACTCTCCGTTGACGATGTGCTGGCCGCGCAACAGCGACGCGATCAAGAAGATGCCCAGCGACCGGTCGGCGCCCTGCGACCAGCCGCCGATGCCCAAGTCTTCTATTCCGACAATCTCAGCCAAGCCGAGGTGGTCGAGCAATTGGCAAAACTAATTCGCACCCGCTGTGACGTTGAATAGGGCGAGCGGCAGAGCAAGTGGGGAGATCATCGCTTTGCGGATCGAGTCAGTTGTTTCAGCAACATTTCAGCTTCCAACCGTAAAATTGGCTCCAACTCACCGAGCCTTGATGGAATATCCATGGACGCGTGCAAAACAGTCAAGATGATGATCTTGCCCGCCATTGCGGTTTCACAGACAAGCAGATGCTGCTCGACACGGTAAAACTTGAGCGACTCGTGGAACGGTGCTTCCTGGCGAAGAAGATTGAGATTCCCAGAGATGCGACTGATTCCGGCTTCGAGCTTGCCAAGGTATTGAGTCGCAACTCGCTTCCCGAACCGTTCGAGCGAATACTCTTCGATACCCTTGGTGTCCCGCAGCGCACGATCGGTTAGGTACACTGATGGCTTGCGGCTAGTTTTTTTAGCCACTACTGAACTTTCGAGAGCAGGCTTCGAAGATCGCCCTTGAACGCGTGAATGCGACCATCAATGGCATCTTGATAGCCCTCAAGGATTGCATCACGAACAGCTGCCGCTTCCTGTCGGCTCTTCTGTTGTCGCAACAAGTCACGCATGAATTCGCTAGGCGTCGCGTACAGGGTCCCGTCCCCGGAATTTGCGTCGACGAACGCCCGCAATTCATCTGTCAGCGAAAGATTGATCGATGAACTCATTTTTTCGTCTCCTATCGATACATGTTGCTCTACAAACAAGATCGTATCGCGAATGGCAAATAACGTCAATATTTGGCACGAATGAATTCTTGGAAAGGTGTCAGGTACCGTGTGGTTGTCTGCGAGGTGTTGCCGGCCGAATCGTAACTGTAGAGATTTTGGCCTCAAAACCACTTCAACAATCGAAACCAGAGCCAGAATCATGCCATGTGAAGGCGACAAACAACTCCCGAAGCAAGTCGGTAACCTGGGCGACCCTCTGTGCACGTTTGCCCGCTAATCGCGTCAATCGACGCGAATAACCCGCCGATCATGGTTGATGATTTCCGCTAAGCGATCTTATTCGCGGGCATTCGCGCCATTCGCGGGCAACAAACAGGCACGCGAAGATCGCGACAAATCAAAGGGAGCGGCCCCTTTGATGTTCATCCGGTAGCCGGTCCGGCTATTCCGAGTCATCGATCCGCAGCAGCTTGAGTTGTTTCTGCGGGCTGTCAATTTCAAACCGAAAGCGTTCCAAGAAGCTTAGTCCCAGCAGCGGTTTGGCACCGGGGACACCTTCGTCGAGCAGCGCGGCGCGAACGTTTTCCGCCTCGAATTGGCCAACGCGCAGCCGCGGTAGGAACACTTCTTTGACGGTCATTCGCCGACCATCGGCCATCACCATGGTCAGGTCGCGGGCGTCGTCAGCCGGTTTGATGTTGGCTTTCTGCCCCAGATCATGCGGGATCAACACGATGCTGGCTCCCGAATCGACCAACATCTGCACCGGTTCCAGCCCAACGACCGCTTGCACCATCCAGCCTCCGCCACTTTCCTCTAAAGGAATTGTCTCGCTGAAGATCGCCTCTTCGAGTTTACGGACGCGGCGATCGAGCGGGGCGATGATGGATTCAATGTCAATTTCAGCGGGACTCTCATGACGGGTCGCCAGCACTCGAAAGGCAATTTTCACATCTTCCACGTCGGCCGCCGCGACCACCGTCTCCCGCATGGCGTCGACCGCTCGCCGCATTTTTAACACCAGCTCCGCGTACTGCTCTTCCTCCTTGCCCAAAGCGGCTCGCCGTTGTTGCGTCTCCTCGCGGCTGGCCGTTCGCACGCGGACGAGTTGCTTCAGTTGCGCGCCCATGGCGTTGATCTGAACTACTAAGTCATTATTTCGCCCGGCCGGATTACCGACCGCTGCGAAACGGGCATTTAACGCACCATATTGTTGCTCCAAAGCATCAAAGCGTTGCTCCACCCCCTGAGTCGCCGCGGTCGCTTGCTCCCATGCTTTACGAGTCAAACGCAGCGCGCGACGAAGCCGGTTTTCGTCACTGATCAAACGGTTGAAATTCGTCTGTTCCAGCGGTTGAATCTGACTCCCCACCCGCCGCAAGCCGTGCTCTTGCAAAATCTTTTCGGCTTGGGCGATCACCGCGTCAGAATATTTTGGTTGATCGTCGGCCGCGGTAGCCGGCGAGCCCAAAGCACACACGACGAGAGCAAGCAAGCCGATACGGGAGCAAGGGCTTGCCACAGAGTGCCAGGCGGGGCTGTGGGGGCGGGGAGCAAGCAACATTTGAGCGGGGCCAATTGGGAGTTTACCGTAGCGTAGGTTGTGTTAGCCGGGGCGCACCGACTTTTCACGCGCCGCGCGGCGATAGATGACAAAGGTGGCGTCATCTTCTTTGAAGTCTAACTCGAAGTTTGGTTCCCGCCGACTCTGTAATGCTTGCAGTAAGCAGGCGGCCGCTTCCTGAGGAGACTTACCGCGAATTAGTTGCGACAATTCTTCGCTGTGCAGATTATCAGTAATGCCGTCTGAACAAATCAGCACTAAATCGTGTTGTGCTAATTTTACCGAGGGGCCCAGTTCGATCCGCATGTCGCGAGCGCCCACCACATTCGAGACGAGGTTGCGGTTCTCGTGCGAAAGTGCGTCGACGGGGTCGATCAAGCCGCTGTGTACCCCGTAGGCGACAGGTCCATGGGCGATGGTTTCGAGTTTCAGCATGCCGCGTCCGCCAACGACAAAGATCTCGCTGTCGCCGACATGGTACGTGCGCACTCGTTGATCGATGATTTGAGCGACGGCCAGGGTCGTGCCCGCCCCGCCACCGAGCGACAGGACGCGGCGGTTGGCCGTTTCGATGGCATCCAAGATGGCGGACCGCAATCGTTCCGGGGACTCGGCTTGGCAAACAAATTCGATCATGGTGTCCAGCGTCACGCGGGCCGCTTCTTCGCCTTGCGGCAGTCCGCCGATACCATCGGCAACCGCCAGCACGGCGCCGCGACCAGCGATCGGAATGATGGCCGCCGCGTCTTCGTTGGCAGTCTCTTTGTAACTGGCACGACGACTGTAGAGGGCCAGCGAGCCGGTCTGCAAATCAATTGGCTCGGCCGCTTCCATCATCGCTTGAGCGACGAGCCGAGGTTGGCGAAGCTCAGCGGCCGGAGAGGCGGCCGAGTTTGGCGGGGCGGGTTCTTGCTGGGTGGGTTCCTGGTGAGCGGGCTCTTGCTCTTGGCATGCCACTTCCGGCTCGGTGATTTCCTGCAGGTCAGGTGCCAGATGGTCAGACGCCTGTTCGGCGGTTGGTTGCTGATGATGGGGAATCGGATCGCCCGCGACGGACCGGTCCTCGCTGGGGGGGCCGGTCGATGGTGCGTCATTCGTCGCGGGAGGAGGCAAATCCACGAATACAATACTCAGGCTGACATGCGTCGACTGCGCGTTCCGGCAGACGATTTCCGGCTGGCGGTACGTTGATTAAGGAAGCGTTTGAGCTTGGGAGTGAGCGTCGTGAACGCCCGCTGCATCTGCAGGCAATCCCGAAATCGTTTGTTCGGATTGGGATCGATGGAGCGCCGAATCAACTCAATAAACTCGGGCGGGATGCGTGTTTTCAAGCGTTGGCTGCCGGGGGGTGGCCATTCGAAAGGCCATTCGGGCAACTGGCCAGCGAACAGGCGATAGATAATCAAGCCGCTGCTGAACACGTCGCTGCGAAATGAGGGACGCCCCATGGCTTGTTCGGGGGCGATGTAACCGACTGTCCCGGAACCGCTGCCGCGAACGGTGCGGAGCGCCACGCGGGCGATGCCGAAATCGGAAAGGACCAGCTGATTGCCGGGAAAGATCAGCAGATTTTCGGGTTTCAAATCGCAGTGAATGACTTTGTTGCGGTGCGCACAGGCGACCGCTTCGAGCATTTGCGCGGCGTATTCAACCGAAGTGGTCAGGGCCAATCGTCGGTGCAGACGATCGGCCAATGACTCTTCCGCGAGCGGGTAAGCCAAAACAAAATGATCGTCAATGAATTCCGCGTTCTTGAGCTGCAGGATGTTGGGATGTCGCAGCGAAGCGGCCAGCCGAACTTCTTTGCGGAAAAAGTTCAGCACATCGCGATTAAGCAAGTTGTTGTAGGGAATCTTAAGCGCGACCCGAATGCCTTCTATTTTATCGTAGGCCTGATAGACCATCGCAAAGCCACCTTCGGCTATGCGTTTCTCGATACGATATTTGCCAAAAGTTTGGCGAACTCGCGGCATCCGAGCGGGCATGGGATGATGCAATAAGCGGGCGTGTATCAGCACAATACGTTTCCACCAGACCGGTCCAGCAGTAGACTCGACTGTTAATTCTGAAGTTTCAGCGGCGAGCTATTAAAGACTTAACATGGGGGCGGACCATACGGTTTCGGCGGTGCGCTTGGCAAGGTCAGTTCAGCTTCCACTATCGCCTTCTGGAAGATCTTTGTCCAATCCGAAATCCTTTATTTTCTTGTGCAGGGTGTTGCGATTGATACCCAATCGCGTGGCGGCCTGGGTCCGCACGCCTCCGCAAGCTCGCAAAACTTGAATGAACAATTCTCGTTCCACCGACTCGACAATGCGCGCGTGCAGTCCTTCGGGCTCACCCTGCTGTGTTTCTTCAGCGGCCGTGGCGATGCCTTGGCTGACCACTTCGCTGGTCAGCGAAGCGAGATCATAAGTGGCCAATTTGGTTTCCACTGAAGCTTCCGGTTTGACGCCGCCGACTGCTTCTGGCAACAGGTCGAGGGTCAGTTCATCCCCTTCCGCCATGACCACCGCCCGTTCCACATAATTCTGCAGTTCGCGAACGTTGCCCGGCCAATGGTAGGCTTCCAGCGCTTCCATCGCGGCGGGCTGGATGTGCACCACGTAGCGATCATTGGCTTCGTTGTAGTATTCGAGAAAGTGGGCCACCAAGGCGGGAATGTCCTCGCGTCTTTGGCGGAGGGAAGGAATTTCGATGGGAACCACGTTGAGACGCCAGTAGACATCCTCGCGAAAACGGCCGGCAGCCACTTCGGCCATTAAATCGCGGTTGCTGGCCGCAATCACTCGCGTGTCCACGGAGATCGTCTTGGTGTCGCCCACCCGTTCAAATTCGCGCTCCTGCAACACGCGTAGCAGTTTGACCTGCAGCAACAACGAGGTGCTGTTAATCTCATCGAGGAAGATCGTGCCCGTGTGGGCCGCCTCGAAACGTCCCGTGCGGTTCCCCACGGCCCCCGTGTAGGCTCCGCGAACGTGGCCAAACAGTTCGCTCTCTAGCAGGCTTTCCGAAAGTGCGCCACAGTTGACTTTGACAAACGGCCCGCTGGCTCGGCGGCTCAAACGATGCACTGCTCCGGCGATCAATTCTTTGCCCACCCCGGTTTCACCGAGGATCAGCACCGAAGCGTTGCTGGCCGCCACCCGCCGCGTCACCCGATAGACCTGTTCCATCGCCGGGGAACGACCAATCAGGCCCGGCATCGACGGTCCTTGCGTGTCTTGCGGCGATAAACCAAACGATGCCATTGCGCGAGTTCAGCCCGTGGTTGGTTGATTTCACCTCAACCCGTTCAGTCGGACGGCCGGCTGGACACCCCAACTCGCGATTCCAACGCATCAAGCAACTGACCGATAATCTCCCGTGCGAGCAGGTCGGTGGCCCCGTTGAAGCGGTCGTACTGTTCCTGCACTTGTTGGCGGGATAGGCGTGTTCCAGACCGGTCGATCGATGCCGCAAACGCTTCCGCAGCCGCCCGCCGAGTCGCTTCGGCAACGGCAGGATTAGCCGCCAGCGTGGCTAGTTCCGCTTGCGATATCGAACTACCAATTGCTGACAATACCTTCAAACCGCTCGGCCCGTAACCCTCCCGACGCACCGCTTCGAGCAGATCGGCTTCGCGCGATTGCCAATTGTAGACGGAGCTGAGCGCTTCGGTATCGGCCAAATGGGCCAAACTGCTTCTTCCCGCAGCGGCAAACAATTGTCGCTCACCAGCGGAAAGCGGGGGCAATTGCGGTTGATCTTGCAAATCGGCCAGTGAACCGGCGACTCGCACCGTGGCCAAATTGGCGAGCGTAAAAGGATTTCCGGCATCTCCGGGCAGAAACACATCAGCCGGCTGAGGAATCAGAATCGTCGGTGCGGACCAGCGAGCGGTCAAACGCTCGAAACCGGCTGGTGCATCACCCACGAGCACAATCGGGACAGTACCGCCCAAGGGGCGTCGTCTCACTCGGTCGACCAATTCGATGGCTGAGTAATCGGGAGGCCGAGTCGCAGCCACAACCAATTGCAGATCCCCCCCCGAATCGACAACTTCCAGCAAATCACGGACGCGATAGACTTGCTCGAGTTCGTAACCCAAATTCAGCAATCGCTCGCTGAGCATTTTGGCGAAGGTAACGTCGTTGACCAACATGATCGCGCGGGGCGCGTCGGGAAGGTGCGACATTTCAATCCAGCGGTCCAAAACGCGACCGCTGCCGGCATAAGCGGCGGTTGGTTGCAATTGACTGATCGCCGCAGCCGCTTCGTAACGAATCCGCGGCACGCTGTGGGAGACCGCCGCAACCAGCGGAGCCACGGCCGCACCTCGCCCCTGCACGACGGCCGCTTTTTCGAGCTGGCCGAGCAAACGTATCACTCCGATCGCGCGGGCTTCATCGAGTCGTTTCGTGCCGGCCGCGAGGTTGTCTCCCAAGCTGCTGGTCAAGATTCCACTCAGCAACCCCAGGTCTTTAATCGGCGCGCCCCACTTTTGTTCGAGTCGCGTGGCATCGTCGGCGTCGCCGAAATCGAAATCGCGGAGATATTGGTGCCGCAAATCGGCTCCGATCGCGGCGGCCAAATTGACCGTCCGCAATTCGCCCTGCCGACGCAGCAATTCGGCCAAGTCGGCCGCGCGGACAGCGGTCGCCGCCACCTGGCTGGTCCAAGCTTCGGCGATACTTTGGCGTTCCTCGGCGATTCGCCACACCGGCACTGGTAGGTCACCATGCTTCGTCAATTGATATAGCTCGGTGGCACGTTCCAGCCGCTGGGCCAGTTGAGCTTCAATTTGTTCCGAGCTTGGTACCCCTCCGATCAATTTCTGCAACCCGGCAACGGCGATGCGACGCTCCTCGGCAGTCCCCGCGCTGGCTCCGACAGCTCCCAAATAGGCAGTCAAAGCAGCTTCGGCGTCGAGACCGTAGAGCAGCTTGAGCGCGCCGGGACGCAGTTTGTCGGTGCCGTAGAGGGCGAGCTGAAAAGTCGCATCCACGGCGGCCGCATCAAAGCTGCGGAGCAGCTGGGCCAACCGGGAAAGCGGGGCCGGCGGTTCGGGGGAAACCGCCGCTTCGATCATCATTTTCATTGCCACCGGACCGCCGCGCAGCAAAACGCGGCCGGCACCTAACTGGCGATCACTGTCCTCGCTGCCCAAGTCGCGAATGGCCGCGGATAACGCGGTGGGGTCTTGTGCCGCCGCCAATAAGGCTTCGCTGAGTCGATCCAGGTTGGTCCGCGCAGCTTCGGTCAAACTGGGCTCCCCAGCCGCTCGGCTGAGCAACCTCCCACCAACGCGATTCGCCACCCGCGACAGTTCCTCCGCCGGTATCCGCCCAAATTGCTGGCTCGTCAAATACAGATTGACTTCCGACCAGAGCTGGTTGCGAATCGCTTCGCGGAGCGCTAGACCGACTTGATCAGCCGTGCCTCCCGCCAATCGCCGCAGTTCGGTGATCAAGGGCTCATCAACAGTGACCGTCTCGGCATCAGCGGCCGGTTGCGGATTTGCCAAGCTGTCCAAAGAGGACATCTGCCCCGCATTGGGGTCTGCTGGCAACGACTCAAAATTGCCGAAATCGAACTGAGCAGACGCCGAGGAGCCCACCGCCACAACCAACACCAACGTCGAAAACAGCCGAAAAGCACCGAAAAGATAGATGTGGGCCATAAATCAGATCAAAGGGGATTAGATCAAAGGAATGGAAACCAGGCTGCCTGGCCCGTAGCGAACGAGCGGCGACGCCCAGCCCCCAGTCTAATCACCCAGCCTAACTAATGGGACGAAATCTACGCGAAATCAACCGACCGCAGTCCGTTAGCCGTTTCGGCGCTAGCCACGGTTCCCGTTAGTCGTTTTGGGACTAGCCACGGTTCCCGTTAGCCGTTTTGGCGCTAGCCACGGTTCCCGTTTTGAATCGAACAACCCGCGCGGAACAAAACGGTTGCTAGCCCCAAAACCGCTAACTTCAGTTGCCCAAATGGGCGGCCAACGATTTTTTCGGCATTGCCAGTTTTAACAGCGGGGCAAATTGAGCTGCGTCCTCATCCGTTTCTTGGAAAATCGTCGCCAATGAACCTGCCTGACCAGCGGTCAAACGGTCAAAACCAGCGACAAACTCGTTCCGCTCCGACCAAAATTCGCTCAACCCATCTGGCAACATTGAGGCGAGCGCGACCGCGGCTTGGCCATAGGCAGCTGTGCCTTGACTGAGCAGGCCATCGAGTTGCGTGTGCCGCTCAATTAAGTGAGCGAAACTCTCCGGTAATTTCCAAGAACGAGCCAGTTTGGAGGCAGCTTCGGCGTGATCCCAGCCAAAAGCTTGACGTTCCAGTTGGCTCAGCCGCATGCCGTCGGCCAACCGCCTCGTCATCAGATCGGTGTATTCGCCGGGCATGAATTTCAGCAGCAGGGGGATGGCCATGTCTTGCAGGAGGGCGGCCGCGAACAGGTCTTCCGCCTCAGCCAGCCGCATCGCTTTACCTAATTTCCTGGCAAACACCGCTCGACGCAGCGAGTCTGACCACAATCCCTTGAGGTCGAACGCCCCAAACTGTGGATTCGGCACGACGCTAAAAACCGCGTTCCAAAGGGCAAAGTTGGTGATTGTGCGGGTTCCCACCAAAGTCAACGACTGCTGGACGCTGGAAATTTCGCGGCTAAACCCGAAATGGGAAGAGTTGACGAACCGCAGCACTTGGCCGGCGAGCCCGGGGTCGGCTTCAATCGGGCGAGCGAAATCGCTGGGCCCCTTGTCTGTTTGCTGAGATAGCTGCAGCAGCGCGATGGCCGTTTGCGGCAAGGCAGGCAGGTGAGTGGCTGCTAAGATTTTGTCTAACGAACTCGTGGCTACGGATGTCGACATGGTTCGATTTCACTGGCGGCGGTGGAAAGCTGAGGCTGGTCTTGAGATTCGCATCCAGCCTCTCATTGGGAAACCTAGGTCGCGATCAGCCTGGAAGCAAATCAATTACCGTCCCCAATCTTGCCGCCCCCAAACTTAATGGGCGGCAGAGTGGCGGCGAACCAGGTACACTGATCCACCTGCGTCCCCCCTATGTATCCCCTTCGCACTCTGGATTGACACAATGCGACCTCCAGCGTTGTTCGCCTTGTTAGTATTATTTGTCGGCCCCCTACTCAGCTCTCCCGCGTCGTCCGAGGACCTCAAGTTACGGCTGCGTTACCAGACCGAAACCGAACCAGGCTCGCGACGATACCACCGTCTCGAACGAGCCGAGGGGTGGCGACCGCAGCAGACCGCGGTGATCGTCTGTGATATGTGGGACTCGCACCATTGCTTTCGTGCTGTGCAGCGAGTGAACGAGCTAGCTCCACGCATGAACGAGCTGCTGCACAAAGCGCGGGCTGCCGGCGCGACGATCATCCATGCTCCCAGCGAGTGCATGGAGGCTTACGCTGATCACCCGGCCCGCTCGCGAGCTTTGCAAGTCCCAGCGGCGGCCAGCTATCCTGATAACATTGGCGATTGGTGCTATTCCATTGATGCTGAGGACCCTGAAAAATATCCCATTGACCAATCTGACGGTGGTGAGGATGACACCCCCTCCGAGCACGCGCGCTGGGAGGCTGAACTGCGCAAGCAAGGTCGTAATCCGCAGGCACCTTGGCAGCGTCAGATCGCAGCCTTGGAGATTGATGAGCAACTTGATTTCATCACGGATCGCGGCCACGAAGTTTGGAATATTTTACAAGCTCGCGGTATTGAAAATGTTGTCTTAGTGGGTGTGCATACCAACATGTGCGTCCTCGGGCGTCCCTTTGGTTTACGGAGGCTTAGCCAAGCGGGCAAGCATGTTGTCCTTTGTCGCGATCTCACCGACACCATGTACAACCCAGCGGCCTGGCCTTACGTCAGCCATTTTTCCGGCACCGATCTCATCATTGATCACATTGAAAGATACGTTTGTCCGACCATCTCGAGTGATCAATTGCTGGGAGGCAAGCCATTTCGCTTTTCCGCCGACCAACGTCCCCGCGTGATGGTCATTAGCAGCGAAGTGGAGTATGAGACTGAGCGAACTCTGCCACTCTTTGTTCGCGAGCATTTACGAGCCGATCATCAAGTAAGCATGGTGTTTGGTGACGCCACCAAGCCTGACTCGTTGCCCGGCATTGAGTTGCTCGCCGAAGCGGATATCGCTTTACTATCGATTCGTCGCCGCACACCGCCCCCCGAGCAATTACAAGTGGTCCGTGATTTCATTGCCGCGGGCAAACCGGTGGTGGGGATTCGCACTGCTAATCACGCATTTTCTTTGCGGGGCAAACCGGCCCCCGCCGGAGCGGCCGACTGGCCTGAATTTGATGCTCAAGTATTTGGTGGCAGCTACACGAATCATTACGGCAACCAACTGGCAACGACGGTCCATCCGGTGGAAGCAAAACTAAACTCTCCGCTGCTGCGAGACATTTCCCCGCAACCGTTTTTGGCAGGCGGCTCGCTTTACATTGTTTCCCCATTGGCAGCCGATTGCCAAGTGTTAATGTTAGGACGCGTCGCAGGCCAGCAGCCCGAACCGGTCGCTTGGACTTTCCAACGTCCCGCGGGCGGAGCATCGTTCTACACGTCGCTGGGCGCCCCGGCCGATTTTGATCACCCAGTCTTCGTACAGTTGCTGAGAAACGCAATTCGTTGGGCCGCGGAACAACGATAAGCATGCTTCCCATTTTCTCGTTCCCAGGCCCCTGCCTGGAAACGAGGGAAGGAGCCTGGTAACGAGGGAATGTCAGCGGTTTGGCACGATCAATAAAGGATGCGGAGAGTGCCTAATCTGGCTTTGCACGAATCCTTGCCCGAAGTCATCATCCTTTTCCAGCGGCAGCACCACCAAGAGATCTAAATCAAGTTTCCGCGGCTCGGTTGCATCAACGCGTGGAATCAATTGATAGCGAAAACCTTGCTCACCAGCCGCGTGACGCAGCGCCGCATCGAGCCTCGCGTGCGCGGCAGCTAGCGCTTGCTCCAACTTCTCGCGATCGACTTCAGTTTCCGGAACGAGGACACTCATCAGCTGTTTAATGTTCTCAATTTGTTCGTCGCCGAGTACCAGATTTAGTGTGACCGAAGCCGCTTGCGGGTCGCCTAGTTGCACCAAGCCCAGCATCCATTCCGCCGCCTGAGGTTCACTTTCATTCTCGCTGCCAACGACCATCACAACATTGTCCACCGTCGACTCAAACGCTTGATCGACGCGGCGAATGACCAGCATGGGTCGGGAACATCGTTTTAACAAAACATCGATCACCGTCCCCGCGCTGTCGGCCCCCACCGAAGAAAAATCGCGTCCAAAAGGGCAAGGAACGACAACTAAATCTGGTTGGTGCTGAGCGACAACGTCGAGAATCTTATCATAGGCGTCGGTTAAAGATGAGCTAACCGCTTGCCATTTTGACTGACGCTTTTCGTCGCCTGAGATAGCATCGAGTTGCTGTTCCCCGTCGTGTTCCCGCGCATCCAACCATAGGATTGTCGCGGCGGGATCTTGAGCGGCAAAGAAAGTCCCCACATCGACGACAGCTTGATCCTGAGTCGACCCATCGCGACATAAGAGAACAGAGCGAATCTTTGCCGGAACTATCGCTGCGACTTTCCCCACTTTGGCCCGCTCGAACATTTTCATCGACGCATCGACTTGTCGATTGACGTCAGATTCGTGTGGATCAAATGACATCTCAGGGTCCTAAACATTAGGGAATGGGCGGTATCAAATCGAATTGCTGAAGTAGCAAGATGTAAGCGATCGCTAGAACCACCTGCAGCAGCATAATCGTGCCACCAATCTTTAAGAACTTACCCCAGCCAACGACTTCACCCGCTTCACGCTTGAGTGCGTAAATGGCGATCACGCACGAAATCGAGCCAATTGGCGTACCGTTGCCGCCAAGGTTGCAGCAGATTATCAACGTCCACCACAGTGATTCGACGGGGACCCCAGTCGCCTCGATATCCTTGACGATGGGGATCAAAGTAGCAGCGACGGGAATGTTATCGACGATGGAACTGGAGACTGCGGAGAAACCGCCCAGCAACGGAATTAAAGCTTCCAAGCGGTTTCCTGATAAAGCAATCACTTGCTCGCTGGCGAAACTTAAAGCACCGGTCGCTTTCACACAACCGATAATCAAAAACAACCCCATAAAGAACAAGATCACCGTCCAATTGACTTTGCTGATCGCATCCTCCACCCCTTTGCCGGAAAACAGCATCGCCGTGGTGCCACCAATCATGGCAATAAAGTCCATGCCAACTCCGAGTGGTTGAGCGGCCGCGAATCCAACCACGGTGGCCAGCAAAATGATTGCGCTTCGCATCAGCACCGTGCGGCTCTCGACTAACGCCCACGGATCGAATTCGGCAATTTTGGCCCGTAATGCGGCTTGTTCGTCTCCCGTTTGTTTCCAGGGCAAATCATTTCTGAAGAAGAACCGCAAGCAGCCAATTGCCACCAGCAGGCTGAGCACCGCAAAGGGCAGTGAGACTCGCAAAAATTGCACATAGGGAATGCCGGCCGCCGTGCCAAGCATGATGTTCGGCAGCCCGGAAGCGAAGGTGGCAATCGCGCCGCTATTCGCACAAATCGCCACCGACAGTAGAAACGGCGTCGGTTGGTAACCCAATGATCGGCAGATTACCAGCGTCAAGGAGCTGAGGATCAACATGGCCGGCACGATCGTCAGCACGGCGACGAAAAGAAACGTCAGCATGCACAGGGCCAGGTAGAGCAACGCCGCTCGCCCCCCTGTCAGTCGAACGATCCACATACTTAGGAAATGAAACAGCCCGCTGCGGCCAACCACATCGACCAAGATGCCAGTACCGACAATGACCCCAAAGATATTAAGGTCTTCCTCGAGAATGAGGTAGACATAATTATACGGAAACAATCCCGTAGCTACTGAGATGGAGACCAGCACCGCGGCGCCCAGAAGTGCGGCTACCGTTTTGTGAAAGCGTTCGTACGCCACTCCCACATAAGTTACCAGCATTACGATGACATATAGCAGCATCATCCCGCCGCTGGCTGAACCCAATTGTGTCTCAGCGTCGCTGCTGACGGCCATTGCCAGCCATTGATTCGCTCGCACCAACGATTCGACGGAGAATTCATCCATAGCGTAAACCAGTTCGGGAGTCAGTCGCGCGGGTGTTAAGCGTTCAATCCGCCCTATACCCTAACAAATCAAACGCTGACTGGTAGCTGTGCTGGCGCTGCTCGCTTCTGCAATTCGTTCCCAGGCTCCCGCCTCCGGAATCCTCGTACCCAGGCGGGAGCCTGGGAACGAGGGAATCAGCCCGGGAACGCGGGCAAGAGATCAGCGGCTGGAACCAAAGCCGCGGCCGCGGAGCCGATTAAAGATTTCCGAAGGAGGTTCTAAGTCGAGGATCTCTCGGCTGTCGCCTTCGCGATATTGATAGTGTTTGAGAATTGTCTCGGCATTATTGGCATAGGGAGACATCTGCTGGACAATCTCATTGCACCATCGCGTCAACGTACGTCGTTTATCGTTGATATCATTGGCTTGGGCATTTAGCACTAACTTAGCATCAGCGCTCATGATGTTCGTGACATCCTCCAACTCATCATCGCGCCAGTGATCAAACAAGCGATCGCGAATCATGGACTCAGTCAGCTCCACCTCGGCTGCCTCGTCGGCAGAAGACCGGCTGGAGCGGCTGCCGCGTCGCCACGGCCAAGCGATAAAGTTCAGCAGTTCGACCGGTTTAATCTCATACCACCGCGCTGATCGGCGATTTTCTTGCGGGTCACCGGGTAAGCTGGCCAGTTCAGCCCGTGCGGTGCGAATTCTCGTCTCCGCGAAAGCCTTTAAACGCTCATAAATCAAGTCGCGATCAGTACCACTGAGCGAAGATCCAAAGTCACGAATCCAGCGCTTTTGACTGTTCTGTAATTCGGTACGGATGACCTCCAATTTCTCATCCCCTTGGGCCTGCACGATCCGCGTTTGCGCCTCGGGCGTCAATTGGCTGTACCAAACTGCGAACTCGTCGAGCGTCTCCAAGATCCGCTGCGGATCTTCCGTGGCTTGTATTTCAGCCGCCCGCCCCCGGATCGCATCAAGCCTCGCCGAAGGGAATGATTTGAGCCGATCCCAATTGCCAGCCAACATCCTCCGCGTGTTATTGTCGACTGATTTGACCGTTTGCAAACGGTGGGTAAATTCCTGAGATGCCAACTGCAACGGCTCGGGGACAATGATCCCGCCGGCGTTGCGGCCCAGCCGCATCGAGTCTTTCCAATCCCGGTCGTTCGCCAAACGTTGGACCATTTCCAGATCCATCTCGATCAAATAGGCGTCCAGATGGGCGGCCAACGGCAAATCTTCGAGTTGTTGCTCAAACTGGCGTTGCTCGACAACACCCGGATATAGGTAGCTCAGCCCACCGGCGGCGAGGGTGACTAAAACGAATACCCCCGTGCGTCCAAACCGCCACCAAGAGGTCTGCAGCTGTTGCGTTTCCAGTAGCTGCGATTGTCCCGCAGCAACCAGCTCGACGGTGGTGCGGGCAAAATCTTCAGTCACGGTAGCCGGGGGCAACATATCCAACATCTCCCAGCCCGACTGCAGATCGGAAAGCCGGCGACGTAGCGCGGAATCGGCTAACAGCCGTTCCTCAAGTTGGTGCCGCTCGTCCTCATTTAGCTCGCCATCCAAGTAAGCAACTAGCTCTTGATCGACCGGATCCCCCGGCAAATCGTCAGGATCTCCTGGCAAATCGTCAGGATCTCCTGGCAAATCGTCGGGATCACGGTCGTCATGGGTGGCAGGTGTGGCCATGGTTCAATCCTCGTCTTCCGGCGATGCTGCTTCCGGCGATGCTGCGGGCGCGTCGGCTGGATAATCCTCGCCCATGTAAGGCTCCAACGCCTCTTTCAAATTAATCCGCGCCCGACTCAGAAGCGACTTTACGGCCTTGGTTGACAAATCCATCGCCTCCCCAATCTCGATATAGCTTAAGCCCTCAAACTTGGACAACATCAGGGCCATCCGTTGTCGCTCTCCCAACGATTGGATGGCTTGGCGAACCATCGCGGCTCGCTCCGCACCTTCCAACTGTCGAGTCGGCAATAAACCGCTTCGCTCCATCGCCATCCCCTCGAGCATCGCCGGTTGGTTTCCCGACGGACTGCTGGGACTGTCGACCTCGGAAGTTTCACGTCGTCGCACTTGAGCACGCGAGGCATTGCGGGCCACGTTTCCAGCGATCGTGAACAACCAAGTGCTAAACTTTGCTCCCGGCTGATATCGCTTTCTGGCTCGAAAGACTCGCAGCATCGTTTCCTGAGCTAAATCCTCTGCTTGATCACGCCGCGGACCCATATGCTCCATCAAACGAACCAAGCGGTTTTGATACCGACGTACCAACTCCTCAAAGGCCGCAGCGTCGTCATCACGGACGCGCAGCATCAACCGCACATCAGGGTCTAACTGCTGATATCGCAGAGCGGTCGAAGGACTAACGGTCAACGCTTCTTCCATTTGCATTCAGGGAATCAAAATCTTCCTGAGACTCCGCGACTGGTGCGCCCCCGACAATCAATTCAACCCCGCGAGCCAGTGAGAGTTCCGCCAGTTTGTCGCTAGCTGGGTACACGATTGCGCCGCAGTTGGCCACAGGCAGCATCAATCTCACTGCCCTTCCGCTGACGGAATTGCAAATTCACACCAGCACCCTCCAAAATCTCCCGAAAGCGGCGAATGGAATGGCCCGAGGGTGTCTTGTAAGGCAGACCGGCAACCGGGTTGTAGGGAATGACATTCAGCAATACGCCGCGATGCCGCAGAAGGGTCGCTAATTGATCAGCGCATTCAGCACTATCATTCAATCCACCCAATAGAACGTATTCAAAAGTCAACCTGCGGCCACTCGTTTGAAAATAGCGATCGGAGGCGGCCAACAGACTGGAAATCCCAATCTTGTCATTGACCGGCACCAACTCGTTCCGCAGGGCATCGTTGGGGGCGTGCAGGCTGACGGCCAAATTATAGGCCACTCCATGTTCCCCCAACCGATCGATAGCGGGGGGCAACCCCACCGTGCTGATCGTGATTCGCCGGGGGCTGATTCCCAACCCGTCGTCAGCACGAGCCTGCCCGAGCGCCATTAAGACGTTGGGCAAATTGGCCAACGGCTCCCCCATGCCCATCATCACGATGTGGCTGAGCCGCTGATCCGCCTCCAGACAATGCTGCAACAGCAACATCTGCTCTAGGATCTCGCCTCCGCTGAGGTTGCGTTCGACACCATCGAGCCCGCTGGCACAAAATACACAGCCCATCGCGCAACCAACTTGGCTGCTGACGCAAATACTGCGGCGGCTGCCGTCGCGTAACAATACGCATTCAACTTCGCCCCCCCCCGCCAGCCCCACCAATAGCTTCTCGGTGCCATCCTGACTCTTTTGATGAGCAACAATCCGAGCCGAAAAGATCGTAAATGACTCGGTCAATTTGTCGCGCACCGGCTTGGGCAAGTCGGTCATTTCGGCAAATTCACTAGCCCGACGTTGAAAGAGCCACTTACGGACTTGATCGGCGCGGAAAGCCGGTTGCCCCTGCTCGACAAACCAATTGCGGAGTGCCTCGCGATCGAGTTCCAACAGACGACCGCGTTGGTCGACCTCGGGTGTCGCAGAAACGACTGGCAATGCCTGAACCATGCTACCTACAAATAAAATTTCTTGATTTTCACCGCTACTAAGATCGTAACCGGCAACTTACCCTGCCGACCCCGCTTTCACAATGATTCCTCAACCATCGGAAAAAGCAATCTTCCCGCTATTTCATTTCTGGCCGGCCCTGCAACGCTCGCTGGCCCTTCAATTCTGGCTGGTTATCCGCATCGAGCTGATTTTGTTGTGCCAATTCTTCGCTGCGCTGCCGCAAGCGCTCCATTAGGGGGCGCAACCGCTGCATGCGACGATTGTTCAGGCTGTCTTCACGTTGAAACTGGCGAAGCGTTGCCAACACTTCGTCGATCGCCGCGATTGCTTGCTGGGGCTCTCCCAATTCATTGAGAATTTCCACCAACCGCGTGAGCGTGGCAACCATCGCCATTTGGTAAACGGCCACGTCTGGCTGGCGGATGGCAATCAACCGTTGGTCGGCAAGCGCACGCCCCATCGCTTCAGCCGCTCGCGAAAGATTACCTCCTGCAAACTGTGTCATCGCCATGCGACTGAGGATGCCGCTGCGGAGTGACCGATAATCGATCGATTCGGGCTGTTCACGCATCAAGGTCTCGCTGATCTTCAAAGCTCGCGTCAGCCGCATCATGTCGCCCCGGCGAATCGCCCCCCCCGCTCGCAAGGTCTCGGCCAGCTCGAATAGAAAAGCGTTCGATTCAGGAAATTGCTCGCACAACCGCTCGGCCACCTCAATCGCTTGCTGCAAAGCGGCTTCCGCCTTCGCATAATCTCCTTGCATCTCGGCAATCCGCACCTGCTCCCGCAAAGCCCGCGACAAAGTCAGCCGATAAGACACGTTCTCTGGAGCGTTGGCCAACAGCGAATGCAACAAGCTGGTTGCCAGTGCGTTCGCTTCCGCCTCGCGACGCAGACGATCTTGAGTAATTTTTTGAGCGGGAGTGTTGTCATTACCTGTCGCCGTGTTCGCAGCCGATGCATCACCGATTGTCGCCTCGACTCTGGCGGAGTTGTTTGCGTTTCGGCGCGTGACAACGCGGCGGGGGCGGGTCAAGTTCCCGGCCCGGCGTTGCCACCAAGGCCGTGTTCCCAAAGACGTCATCGTGTTGCACAGTTTGGCAGTGGCAAATTTACCTTCGTCTGAGTCGTTAATTGCTGGTCGTGCTTGCAAAATCTCCCGCGCTTGTTCAAACAGCCGCACGACTTGTCCGCCAAAGCCGCGTTCGGCCGCAACCACCATCAACTCATTCAGTACGGTCACTTGGGCAAACAACCAGCGGCTGTCGGCCGGATTCTCACTTGCAAATTGTTGATAACTCTCCAACGCCAATTGATAAGATTCGACCGCCGCGTCGAGCCGCCCCAAGCGTCTTTGAATATCACCGATGCGTTGCCGAGCAGCCGCCGATTCGGCGCTTAAGTCAGCGCTGTTGGTCACGGCAAAGCGAGCAAAGAATTCTAGCAACTGCTCCAACAGTTGCACATCGGCTTCGCTGAGCACCGCATCGGCCGCCATCACCAGCGTTTCATCATCGGCCAAATCATCGAGCAGCGACTCGGTACCACCGCGGGCCCCCAAGTTCGTAATCACTTGCGAGAAAGCTTCGAGTGCCATCTGCAGATTGTTTTCAGCCCGCGTCCGCTCGGCATCGACTTGCCCTAACGCGGCAACCTTTTCCTGCAGATTCGTCTCAGCCCGATTAAATTCAGCTTCAATCCGTTGCAAGGCTCGACGCTGTTGCTGGTTGCCAATTGCTAACAACGCGGCAACCGTGACCAGTAAACCAAGGGCTGCGGCGGTGAGCCCCACTACCGCCGGATTGCGGCGTGCCAAGCGACGAAGTTTGCGCACAGCCGATTCGGGCTTGGCGAGAATCGGCCGATCGGCCGCAAAGCGACGCAGGTCCTCTTCCAACTGGGCCGCCGTTTGATAACGATCCTCCGGTTCAGGAGCTAGCGTTTTTAGCAAAATGACTTCGAGGTCCCGCGGTAATTGCTGGCAATCCAGCAAAGGACGACGCACCGGCTGGCCAATCAGAGCGTTCACCAACGGATCCGAAAATCGCGTCGCGGCATACCCCGTCTTTGGCTTCGTTGAATGTGGCTTAGTCGGCTGTGGCTTAGTCGGCTGTGGCTTAGTTGAATGTAGCCTAGCGTCTTGCCGGGGATCAGCGTCTTGCCGGAGATCAGCGCCTTGCTCGAGATCGGGACCGAGTTGCACGGCGGCTCGCAGCGTGACCAACTCGTATAGCACCAATCCCAAACTATATAAATCGCTCCGTGGGTCACTCTCGCCACGCATCTGCTCGGGCGCCATGTATCGCAGCGTACCAACAATCTCGCCGGCTTGCGTCATGTCGGCCAGTTGGGTTTGTTTGGCGACCCCAAAGTCGGTGATCCAAATCGTACCTTCGCGGTCCAACATCAAATTGCTCGGCTTGATGTCGCGATGCAGCACACCATGTTCATGGGCATGCGCCAGCCCGCTGGCAGCGTTGGCTACCAGTTCCGCCAAATTACGAAAATAAGTTTCCGAAAAAGGTGTCCCCAATTGCCGGCACAACGTGGCAAGCAAATGCTCCGATTCGTCGGCTGGTAATTTTGCTGGGTTGCTAGATGCTGATTTGTTAGAAGATGAGTTATGAGGAACTGCTGATTGGGCTCGATGCTCCCGCAGGTTGTTGATCACGCGGCAGAGCGAATGCCCTTCAATCAATTGCATGGCATAATATAGGCAGTGTTCATCTTGCCCGGTGCCATAGATGGCGACAATGTTAGTATGGTGTAAACCGGCGGCCGCCTCCGCTTCACGGCGAAAACGTTCTCGCCGGCGCTGGACATCATGCTGGGGTTGAGCCATCATTTTGATCGCCACACGCCGCTGCAATGATTGTTGTCGCGCTTCGTAAACGACCCCCATGCCGCCGCGGCCCAGCTCATGCAGCAGTTGGAAATCACCCAGCACCTTGGGGATATTTAAAGGTTCCGGGGAGAGCCGCAGCGCATTCGCTGATGAACGGGCGCTGCTCTGCGCGGAGCGGGCTTGTTCCAAGCGGGCAATGGAGGGAAAGACGGAGCGGATGAGCGCCGCGTGCTGGGGATGCCGGGCCTCATAATCGGCAATCGTCGGTTGTTCACCGCCACGCAAGCGGCTGGCGAATTCGTCAGCCAGCACATCGACGGGATGTCGCTCTTCGCTCATCAGGCTGGGCCTTCTGGGGACGCTGGGCCTTCTAAGGACGCTGGGCCTTGTCGGGACGCTGGGCCTTTTCGGGACGGTGAATCGAGCATTTGCAAAATCTCGCCCAACTTGGCCGCCGCTCGCACATAACGGTTGCTGGCCGCCGTGGGGCTGATGCCGAGAACTTCTGCCACCTCTTGGTTACCTAGCAATTCAAAGTGCCGCAGGGCCAATACTTCACGATCCATTTCCGGCATGCTCGCCAACGCCCGTCGCAGCTGTTCCGCCTCCTCCACTTTGGCGACCGCCTGGCTGGGCGAGGTCATTTCGGCGATCAAATAGTTCGCAATGGCGATGCTGGTGCCGTCGTGATCACCATCACTTAAACGCTGGACCTCCCGTTGCGGATCGCGTTTTTCACGAAATTGACCACGTTGGATGTCAATTAAGGTCTGTAACGTTTGCTGGCGGATCCAGACAAAGCAGGAGACCAGAGGCGCTTGTCGATATTCGTCCAGTCGCTTGGAAATTTGCAAAAAAGCCTCTTGCAGCACGTCGGCCGCATCGACGCGGCCACGAATCCGCGGGTCGAGGCGAAACTCCACCAACCGCTGCAATCGCTCGCGATATTGCGAAAATAGCTCAGCCAACGCCACCTGGCCCTCGCCGACTAAACGTCGCGAATCGCTGCTAAGTTCCCGGTTGCTCACCTGGTCGCACCATTTTTTCCAGTAGGGAAGAAAGAAAAAGGTATTTTCTTTGTGGATTAGCAGTTTCCCGCGTCGGTACCCAACAGGGAGCGAACTTTTCTGCTCCCCCCCAGCAATGTACTCTACTCAATCCAAATCGCCCGGAGTTTGATCATGAAGTTTCGCCAGATGTTAACCTGCTTGACTGTAGCTTGCTGCGTCGCCGCCCCGTCACTAGCTCAAGAGCCGAGCAAAGAAGAGCGTCAGAAACGTCGCGAAGCACGGCAGCGTGAGGGGGCCAACGGCGAGCGACCCGAGGGTGGCCGTCAACGAGGTGCTGCGGGGCAACGGGGCACAACTGGCCAGCGAGGTGGAGCGGGTCCAGCCATGCTGATGCGTCTGCCCGTCATGATGGCGCTCGACTCCGATGGCGACGGCGTTATTTCCGCCAGCGAAATCGCTCAGGCCACGGCTAGCCTGAAAAAATTAGACAAGAACGGCGACGGCAAGTTAACCATCGAAGAACTACGACCCGCCGCACCGGCCGGTGGTGGCCCAGGTGCGGGCGCGGGGGCCGACGGTGGCCAGCGGGGCGCCGCGATGATGGCGAGAATGTTCGACAACAACGATGCCAACGGCGACGGCAAGCTCAGCGGCGATGAGATCCCCGAGCAGATGCGCGAGCGTTTAGAACGACTTGATACCAACGGCGATGGCGCGATTGACAAAGACGAATTAAAAGCCATTGCGCAGCGCCGCGGTGGTGGTCGCCCAGGTCAGGCGGGTGGCCGCCCCGGACGCGGCGATGGCTCGGGCGTCAAACCAACACGTCCCGACGGAATCTAAGCCAACGGTCGGGTCTGCGCAGCGTTTTTGGTTGTTTCCTCAGTTTCAGTGGCAAAGTCCGATGATCGCAAATCTTACCTGCCGGCTAAAGGCTCCCGCTTGTTTGCTGCTGGTTTCACTGCTGGTCGGTCTCCCGGTCAGCAGTCGTGGCCAGGCTCCTGAAGCGGCTGAAACGGAAACGCTTTCGCCAAGCGAATTGCAGTTTTTTGAGACTAAAATTCGACCGGTGCTCGTCGAACATTGCTACAGTTGTCACTCCAGCGAGGGCAACTCGATTCGCGGTGGCTTGACCGTCGACAGCCGCCAAGGCTTGCTCGGTGGCGGCCAATCGGGGCCCGCCGTCGTACCGCATGATCCCGAGGAATCATTGCTCTGGACAGCAATGAACCATCTCGATTTTGAGATGCCGCCCAATCGCAAATTGTCGGCTGAGACGATTGCAGATTTTCGCCAGTGGATTGAGATGGGCGCGCCCGATCCGCGACGTGTCGACCTCAGCGAAATTCGCTCCACGGTCAGTGCCGAGGACATCGTCGCCGGCCGTTCCTACTGGGCTTTCCAGCCTCCGCAATCGCATCCCCTGCCGCCGGTCGCGCAAGGCGCTTGGCGATGGAACGACGTCGACACATTTCTGCTGGCGGGAATTGAACGAGCAGAACTCGAATTGGCTGCGGATGCTGCCGCTTCGACCATCCTTCGCAGATTGCATTTTGATCTCGTCGGCTTGCCTCCCACCCCGCAGCGACAAACAGCATTCAGCCGCGCCCATCGCGTCGATGCGGCCGCGGCGATCGCTGCCGAAGTCGATCACTTATTGAGCTTGCCACAGTTCGGTGAACGCTGGGGACGGCACTGGTTGGACGTTGCCCGCTACGCCGAATCAAGCGGCAAGGAAGTGGAATTAACGTTTCCGCATGCTTGGCGGTATCGCGACTGGGTGATCGACGCTTGGAACGCCGACATGCCTTATGACCAATTCATTCGCGCTCAAGTCGCCGGCGATCTATTACCGGTCGACAACGACCGAGACTGGGCGAACAACTTGATTGCCACCGGTTTTCTGGCGCTCGGTCCCAAGACTTTGACCGAGCGGAATCCACGGCAATTTATTGCCGACCAAGTTGACGAACAGATCGACGTCACCACGCGAGCCATCTTGGGCATCTCAGTCGCTTGTGCTCGCTGTCATGATCACAAGTTCGATCCGATCCCACAGACTGATTATTATGCCCTGGCTGGCATCTTTGAAAGTTCAGAAACCTATTTTGGCGGGCTTGTTTCACGCCAATTACGCCAATCGAGCAATCTCTTGGTGCTACCGCTGGAAAACCTTGACCAACCAGCAATCGAGCCAGCGGAATTGGCAGAACTAAAGAGTCGCTTAGCCGAAAAGCAGGCCGAAGTGACCAGCTTGCAACGTGACTTCCTGCGTTTGAATCGACCAGCCTCCGGCAACACCAAACAGACTGGCAATAACCTGCAACAAGCGCAAGCCAAAGTCCGGGCGGCGGAGCGGGAAGTCACGTTGCTGAAGAATCGTTTAAATCAATATGACGAGTCTGGGCAGCCGCAAGCTTTTTGCCTGGGTGTCCAAGATGCCGAACAACCGACCTCAGCATCCTTGTTGGTGCGGGGAGAAATCAACCAACCAGCGGGCAAGGTGGAACGAGGCTTTGTGCAAGTGATCGGCCCCGGCCCGGCGATCCCGGCCGACTCCAGCGGTCGCTTGGAGTTGGCTCAGTGGTTGACCGATCGTCAAAATCCGCTCACCGCCCGGGTGATGGTCAATCGCATTTGGCTGCACCTGATGGGCAAGCCGTTAGTGGCTGAAACCGAGAACTTTGGCTTTTCAGGGCAACCGCCGACGCACCCCGAGTTGTTAGATCACTTGGCCGTCCAGTTCATGGATTCAGGGTGGTCGCTCAAGACGATGATCCGTGAGATTGCCACCTCGCGAGCTTATCAACTTTCCAGTCAAGTCGCTCCCGCCAGTCGCCAAAAAGACTTGGAAAACGAGTGGTACGCGCGGGGCAATCGTCGACGTTTAGAAGCCGAAGCGATTCGCGACGCCATGCTGGTCGCCAGCGAAATGATCGACTGGGCGCGCCCCCGCGGTTCGGCGATTGCCGCAGTGGGCACCACGGTCCTCGGTCCCGGTGGTTTGGCTTTGCCGGTCAACGGGCTTCGCTCGCGTCCACAACCCCTCTCGGAATTTACCGCGAATTATCGTTCCGTCTACTTGCCAATCGCTCGCAACGCGGTGCCGCGCAGCTTAGAGGTTTTTGATTTCGCTGAACCCAACATGATCGTGGGCCAACGCGAAACATCAAACACGGCGATCCAATCTTTATACCTGCTAAACAATCCATTCGTCATCGATCAAAGTATCGCTTTTGCCCGTCGCCTGCAAAGCGAAAGTTCTTCGCCCGCTGAGGCTGTTGAGTTGGCCTTCCAGACCGCTTTTGGCCGCGCTCCGACCAGTGCCGAACGGACGCGAAGCTTGCGTTTTTTGCAACAGACCGCTAGGGATCAAACCCGCGAACCGCTGGCCGTTGCCACTCTAACCGAACGGCGTCGAATGAGTCGCCGGGAGATGTTGCGGGCGCGCTTGGCACAGGGCATGCCCGGCTTGGCCGAGCTTCCGGATGGCCGCGAACAAGCTCGCAATTTCATCGCGCGTAATTTCCCCAATGCTGGCGGCAGCGATACCACGGAACTGGAGCCATTAACTCAGTTTTGTCAAGCCCTGCTTGCGGCTGCCGAGTTCCGCTACGTTCCCTGAATGTGATCCCAAAGCCTCAGTCGCCGTGGCGTTAGCCGCCCTGCGATTCCTGAAATTCGTCTCTAGTCTCAACACGAGGTCTCGCCATGCGTCTGCCTAATCAACCCAGCGAACTTGATTCGCGCCGTCACTGGCTGCAAACCGCGTCAGCCGGTTTTGGCTTCTTGGCGTTTGCAGGCCTAAGCACCTTGCAAGCTGAGGATTTACCCAGCGGCCCGGAGATCGCGGGAGCAGGTTCGGATAACGCCAACCCACTGGCAGCCAAGCCGCCTCATTTTCCTGCCCGCGCCAAACGAGTTATTTTTCTTTGTATGCAAGGTGGACCATCGCACGTCGATACATTCGATTACAAACCAGAGCTCGTCAAAGGCCAGGGCAAAGCGGGTAAGCGGAATCGTCAGCTGCTCGCTCCCCAGTGGGATTTTCGCCAGCGGGGTGAAAGCGGGTTATGGATCTCCGATCTGTTTCCCCAATTGAGCGAGCAAGCCGATGAACTTTGCCTGATCCGTTCGATGCATTGCGACCAACCGGTGCATCCACGAGCTTTGACGCAAATGCACACCGGCAATCCCCAGTTTGTTCGCCCTTCGCTGGGCGCTTGGGCGCTTTATGGATTGGGCAGTGAGAATCAAAGTATGCCAGGGTTCATCGCCATGAATACGCCGGGTGCGCAAAACATTGGCAGCGCGTTCTTGCCTGCGGTCTATCAGGGAACTCCCTTGGGTGGTCGCGGTGGACGCCGTTTAGTCCGTCGTCGCCAAGGAGACCAAGCTGGAAACGAATTTCCTGACATTGACAATCCTCAGCTGTCAGATTCCGCCCAACGCCAGCAACTCGACTTCATTCAGCAACTCAATCGAACCAGTCTGCAACGCCAGGATAATCATCCCGGGATTGAGGGAGCGATCGAGTCGCTCGAACTCGGCTTCCGTATGCAAGGAGCGCTCCCCGAACTGATGGACTTGTCTGGAGAGTCGGAGCGAACTACGCGGCTCTACGGACTCGACGACCCCAGCACGGCAGATTTTGGCAGGCAGTGTTTGCTGGCTCGCCGGTTTGCCGAGTCCGGGGTGCGATTCATCGAAATCACCCACCGCAACTGGGATCATCACAATCAACTATCGACGCAGCTACCACAGCGTTGCCAAGAGATCGACCGCCCCATCGCCGGGCTGCTGGCAGACCTCAAAGAACGCGGCATGCTCGAAGACACGCTGGTGATCTGGGGAGGCGAGTTCGGCCGCACGCCCGATGGTCAAAACGGCGACGGGCGTGACCACAACAATAAAGGCTATACGCTGTGGATGGCCGGCGGAGGCGTAAAGGGTGGTTTCAGCTACGGTGAAACCGATGAACTGGGTTACGAAGCCGTCACCGATCGCTGCCATATCCATGACTGGCACGCCACCGTGCTGCATTTGCTCGGGCTCGATCACCAGCGCTTGACGTATCGTTACGCCGGTCGTGACTTCAGGCTGACCGATGTCTACGGCAATGTGATCGAGCCGATCATCGCCTAGTAGTTTAGTAGTATTGTCCAGTAATATCGCTTGGCGGCGATCAGTCCTCGACCTCCAGTTCGCGGTCACCCGTCAACGGGTCTTCTTCGATTTCCACCACGCCGCCTTGGGTCTCAATTTCCGCCACGTCGCGATCGCAGCCCGCCGTGAGCGCCAGGCCTGGAAAGCCAATCAAGCTCACGATCAGCAACCGTGAAATTTGCTTGCGGAGGATCGAAGTAGCAGCGGTTTGGTGAATATTCGTCTTCATTAGCGTGACTCGCTTTCGAATTAGGATGACCAAACGCGGACGACCAACGCCTCACCGGAGGCAATCGTCTGAGGCAATCGTCTGAGGCAATTGTGGTGCCTTGCTTAGCACAGTTGGTAGCGTTTTCGGACAACCGAGCAGCGTGCAAGCGGTGTGCCGGACTGACGCCTTACTGGCAAGCTGCTGGGCGGTAAAAAAAATGAAAATCTCAAAGTCGCGCCCCGGCGGCGGTGACTTAACGCCTAAGGTGTAGCAAAATGCTCAAGCTTTTTGCTGTCCGACTGGGGCGTTTTGCCGCGATTTGGCCAGCGTGCCAAACAGCTGGTCGGGGCGCAAGAATTGCCCCGCTTGGTTTCGGAGAAAGAATAAAACACCGACCCAACGTGGGAAATGACAGACTGAAGCGGCAAAAAAGTCAGTAAATCGAAGCCTTTTTGCGGGTCAGCATGGTTTTCCACGAGGGTCGACAGCGGCAGTTTCAGGTGCCTCTTCTCTGTTACGGCCCGCTGTCCGACGACCATTGGCCATCGGGTGTATCTTTCTCTTAGGCAAGTCGCGGACCAAACCGCCCCCACCCGCTAGCCCTGGTCGACATGTTCAAGGATTGAGCAGAAAATAAGGCCACCCAGAATCGTTACTCAAGGTTCGCGAATTGAAATGACAAGTAAATTCCTGCTCCCCTCGAATCATCCCGGCAACGCTTTGAGAGCCGCCTGTGTGCTGTCGTTTTGCCTGCTGGCGGTGGGAATGCTCGCTGTTGGCTGGACTAGCGACGGCATGGGGCAAGCCCCCAACCCGGAAGCCTCAAATGTCGAACAGCCAGAACAGCCTATAGGCGAGCGGGCTGCGGGTGAACAAGCTGCGGGCGAACAAGCTGCGGGCGAGCGGGCTGCGGGTGAGCGGGGGGAAGAAGGGCGGTTAACTTACGTGATCCCCTTGGATGGTGAAATTAACCCCAGTTTGCAGGGGTTTTTCCAACGTAATTTTGAAACGGCCCTGGCTGCCGGCGCAGAAGTGATCGTGCTCGACATCGACAGCCCGGGGGGCAGGCTGGACACGACTTTGGAAATGACGGAAGTCATCACCGCCGCGGAGCAGGTGGAAACGGTGGCCTTCATTCGCAATTCGGCTTACAGCGGGGCCGCCATGTTGGCCTTGGCTTGCGATCGCATTGAAATGCATCCCGAAGCACAAATGGGTGACGTTGGTGTGATCGTGGGAGGCCTCTTTTCTCCTTTCCAGTACGTGGAGGAAAAACAGCGGAGCCCGGTGGTGGCCAGCATCCGCACCTTGGCCGAGAACCGCGACCGCCCAGCCGCGTTGGCTGAGGCGATGGTCGACAAAGATGTCACCGTCTTTTCGGCAACGCACAAAGAGGATGGTCGCCAAGCTTATTTCACTGAGGCGGGCTGGGAGTCGCTGGCCGACCAAGAGGATTGGCTGCAAGGGCCGCCGGTGTTTGAAACTCGGGAACGAAATTTTCTCACCGTCAACGGCCGACGCGCGGTTGAATTGGGATTGGCCGAGGGGACGAGTCGTAGCTTGGATGAGGTTCTCGGGCAGATCGGCGCGGAACGTCCCGCCAAGGTGCTGGCGTGGACTTGGGTCGACACGTTGATCGATTGGCTGAATTCCTTTTGGATCACCGCGTTGTTGATTTTGATTGGCCTGCTAGCGCTCGTGCTGGAATTGTCGGCTCCCGGCATCAGCATTGGCGGCTTGGTGTCGCTGCTCTGTTTTTCGTTGTTTTTTTGGAGTCGCTTTTTGGGTGGCACGGCCGGTTGGCTGGAGGTCACTCTGTTCCTGATGGCGCTCGCTTTTATCGCCGCCGAGTTCTTTCTGATTCCGGGCTTCGGAGTCGCGGGGATCAGCGGTGCTTTCCTGTTGATTCTCTCGCTGGTAATGGCGTCGCAGCGCGTGCTGTTGCCACAAAGCGGTGGCGGTTGGTCCGACCTGGGCTGGAATCTGTTAGCCGTTTGCGGAGCTTTAACAGCTTTTGTGATTGGTGTTTTTCTACTCGCCGACCAACTTGGTAATTTACCTCTTTTCCGCCGCTTGGTCTTGGAACCTCCAGCCCTCGGCGGGGCCGGTGGAAACACCTTTGCGGCGAGCAATAAACCGGTTCAACTTTCTCCCTGGGAACGTTTGGGAATCGGCGATTTGGGACGCACCGTGTCACCGTTGCGACCGAGTGGTAAAGCGCAGTTTGCCGATGAGATCGTGGACGTTGCCACCGAAGGTGAATTCATTGACACCGATACTGCCGTGCGCGTTTATCGAAAACAACGCGGCAAAGTGATTGTGCGACCCGCATAGCGCGCCGAAACTGGTCGAGTTGGCGCATTGGCTAGACGCTTAACCCGTCAGACGCACTAAGGTTGTTGTGCGCTAATATCACTCGTCACCAACAGCCGACGGTCAGCATCCTCACGCGCCGCTCCCGCGCATTTCTGAAAGATGACTCAGCCCAGCAAGCTGGGGGCGGGGTCGCACAATTGCCTACACACATGCCAGCTACATCGACCCCAACGACCCGCACAAAGTCGGCATGTTCTCGGCTCATCGAGAGCTCGACCAGTTGCCACGCTTCAATGCCATGAATTGCACGATTGGGGCGGCGAGGCTCGTCGAGTCGCCGACGACAGCATTTACTTACCCCTCAATTGCGGCCCACCAGTTTCGACGTTGAAAATGTCGCCAAATTGATCCATTAAAAAGACATTGTTGCATTTACCTGGCAGATTGGGTAAGCTGCTTCTCCATATTGGTGGCTTCCGCGATTAATTGATGGCTTTCGCGATTTAGGTCAAACGACCTGACTCACTTTGATCGTATTGCGGAAGTTCCCGAATACGACCTTACTCAGTAGGGTTCATTACATTGTTATCTGCTCTGCAATTGGGCAACGCAAAACTGAACTGAGATTCTCGATGAAAGTCACCATCGCAATCATTCTGGCTTCGCTGTCGATGTTTGGGCCGCCGCAAGTAGCCTTTTCACAGCCGCCGATCTCGAAGGGGCACTGGTCGTACAAGAACGGGAAGCCGGAAAGCGTGGCGTTCGACTACGGAACGGAATTGACTACGCAAGATATCGATCAACTGTCTCGCTCTGTCAGTATCGCTCGAATCACCATGGG
The DNA here is from genome assembly GCF_052161645.1 of Kothea flammea. Lineage (GTDB taxonomy): Bacteria > Planctomycetota > Planctomycetia > Pirellulales > Pirellulaceae > Laterigemmans. Next base: position 6,472,863 of record NZ_CP197414.1, on the reverse strand, counting down.
ATACGCGGGAATAGACTGTGAATACGTCACGATTGAAGGCGATCTTCTGAAGCTGGGACAATTGAAAAACCTGCAGGAAGTTCATCTGTGCAAAGACGGCATAAATGATGATGATCTCAGATTTGTCGCCTTGCTTCCCAAGATTCACACCCTCGAATTCAATGCCGACAACGGGTATGACGACGCACCGATTTGCACGGATGGCTGCGCCGATCATCTGAGTGCCGCCAAGACGCTTCGTAAATTGGTGATTCACGATGGACAATTCACCGATAAGTTCGTCGCGACAATCACGAAGCGATTGTCGGGTTTGGAGGAACTTTGGTTGAATTCGCCAGATCTGACGGACGAATCACTCCGCCTACTCGCGGATCGCTGCAAGAAATTGAAGACACTCCGGATTGCATCAGAACATTTCACTGCCGAAGGCCTCAAGCACCTCGACAGTTTGAAATACCTCAGAGAACGGTCGGTAAGCTCGCCCGCCTTGCGCAAAGAACGTCGTGAACTCCAACGGTCGCGAGCAAACAGCAGATAACAATGGCATGAACGCGGAGCCGCCGGTCGCCCGTTTTCAGATGGAGCATCAACCGCGGCGGCCCGGTTATGCCAAACGTTCCCGGCGTCAAGCTCTTCGGGCCTAAACTTGGTCTCTCTGCAATCGTCCATTGAAAGCCCATGCTCGATGATTGGTGCGCGCGAACAAGCCTCGAGTACTGATCGATGCGCTTGCCTCGCAACTTGCTATCGGTTGAACCAGTGCCAACTGCATCCTTTGCGGACGAACCTGATGCTGCTGAGGTTGCTCGCGAGATACCTCCAATTAAATTTTCCACTGCCGTCCCAGGCGAAGATGCTCGCAATACAGTCAGTCTGGCTCCCGGAACTCAAAAATGATTGCAAGCGGGTTTGGACTACCGTACCGTAATGGAATGAATTGGCGGGCCCGGATGCGCTTCGGATCGTGGCGCGAGCCGGGAACCATGCGATCCACCCCAGCCCTCGCCATACTCCGATTTTTCAGATCTACCTCTGCCGCTCGGGCGAGGTGATCGCAACCGTTCGCATCGTGAATAGAGAATGGATTTGAGACACCGAGTTTTGGCGCCTATCATGAATCCTTTTCTGGCTTATTTTATTGTGTCGTTCGTGGCTGCGGTCGTATGGACAATCCTCTTGCTGAGTGCCAACCGGTTGGATCTACGATCCGTGGGATTGGCCGGCGCGTGGGCTGCGACCCTAGTTTTGGCCTCCCTTTGGCAGGCTGCGGCCGTCCCTTGGCTGTGGAATTTTCTCCAGCTTGTACTGCTTGTATGGTTGATCGCGATTATTCTCTTGGTAATCGCTGCTGCCACCACTTGGAGTTCGAAACAGCCCTTAAGGCTTCTTATTGTTTCCTGTGCCCTGATTAGTATTGTCGCAAATGTTACCGCAGGTCTTCATTTCCTCTGGATCGCTACGGTGAGTCCAGGAGGAGTATGAATTGAACACATCGCAGGATGCGAACCAAGCGTTGAACGCGAGCGGGCGGTCACGCGGGTTTTGAAGTCATGGTCCAGCGTGCCCGCCGCGTTAACGCCGTCGTTCCCGGCGTCAAGCTCTTCGGGCCTAAACTTGGTCTCTCTGCAATCGTCCATTGAAAGCCCATGCTCGATGATTGGTGCGCGCGAACGAGTCTCGAGTACTGATCGATGCGATTGCCTCGCAACTTGCTATCGGTTGAACCAGTGCCAACTGCGTCCTTTCCGGACGAACCTGATGCTGCCGAAGTTGCTCGCGAGATACCTCCAATTAAATTTTCCACTGCTGTCCCAGGCGAAGATGCTCGCAATAAAGTCAATCGGGCTCCCGGAACTCAAAAATGATTGCAAGCTGGTTTGGACTACGGTACCGTAATGGAATGAATTGGCGGGCCCGGATGCGCTTCGGATCGTGGCGCGAGCCGGGAACCATGCGATCCACCCCAGCCCTCGCCATACTCCGATTTTTCAAATCTACCTCAACCGCTCGGGCGAGGTGATCGCCGCCGTTCCCGGGTCAAGCTCTTCGGTCCTGAACTTGGTCTGTCTACAATCGTCCATTGAAAGCTCATGCTCGATGATTGGTGCGCGCGAACAAGCCTCGAGTACTGATCGACGCGCTTGCCTCGCAAATTGCTATCGGTTGAACCAGTGCCAACTGCGTCCTTTCCGGACGAACCTGATGCTGCCGAAGTTGCTCGCGAGATACCTCGAATTAAATTTCCCACTGCCGTCCCAGGCGAAGATGCTCGCAATAAAGTCAATCGGGCTCCCGGAACTCAAAAATGATTGCAAGCGGGTTTGGACTACGGTACCGTAATGGAATGAATTGGCGGGCCTAGATGCGCTCCGGATCGTGGCGCGAGCCGGGAACCATGCGATCCACCCCAGCCCTCGCCATACTCCGATTTTTCAAATCTACCTCAACCGCTCGGGCGAGGTGATCGCCGCCGTTCCCGGCGTCAAGCTCTTCGGGCCTAAACTTGGTCTCTCTGCAATCGTCCATTGAAAGCCCATGCTCGATGATTGGTGCGCGCGAACAAGCCTCGAGTACTGATCGATGCGCTTGCCTCGCAACTTGCTATCGGTTGAACCAGTGCCAACTGCATCCTTTGCGGACGAACCTGATGCTGCTGAGGTTGCTCGCGAGATACCTCCAATTAAATTTTCCACTGCCGTCCCAGGCGAAGATGCTCGCAATACAGTCAGTCTGGCTCCCGGAACTCAAAAATGATTGCAAGCGGGTTTGGACTACCGTACCGTAATGGAATGAATTGGCGGGCCCGGATGCGCTTCGGATCGTGGCGCGAGCCGGGAACCATGCGATCCACCCCAGCCCTCGCCATACTCCGATTTTTCAGATCTACCTCTGCCGCTCGGGCGAGGTGATCGCAACCGTTCCCGGCGGAGAGCTCTTCGGGCCTGAACTTGGTCTCTCTGCAAGCGTCCATTGATAGTCCATGCTCGATGATTGTTTCGCGCAGAAGTTGCGAGTACTGATCGATACGTTTGCTCGCAACTTGCAGTCGATTGCACCAGTGGTAAATGCGTCCTCTCCGGACGAACGTGATGCTACCGAAGTTGTTCGGGAGATACCTTCAATGAACTAATGCTCTACCGTCCCAGGCGAAGATGCTCGCAATAAAGTCAATCTGATTCCCAGGACTCGAAAATGATTGCAAGCGGGTTTGGAGTTCGGTACCGTAATGGAATGTATTGGCGGGCCCGGATGCGCTCGGGATCGGCGCGCGAGCCGGGAACCATGCGATCCACCCCAGCCCTCGCCAAAATCCGATTTTTCAGATCTACCTCAATCGCTCGGGCGGGGTGATCGCCGACGTTACCCCACTGAATTTGCATGCAGCGATCCCTCTTCGCAGTTTTCGTCCTACTCGCGGCTATCGGCTGTACTAGCAAACCAACTGCAAGCGACAGCAAACAACAAATGACTCTGGAAGAACAACTCGCTGCACTCGACGCCATAGGCATCAAACTTAATGAAGGTGCGACGGTTGAGGACCTGCTCTACTCTTACGACCGCGCTGAATATGAAAAGCAACCGTTCGACGCCCTGCTATTCATTCTTGGCTCCGAGATTGAACGCGAACCGTGGGGCCGCTACTTCTCGTCCGTGGCTTGGAACTTCGACGCTGAATGCATTGTGGAAAACGGTGACTACGTCCGGATTGTAAACCGATTGGCAGAACTCGCAGGCGTCAGCAATTACATGTCGGGTGTTACGGACAGTGTCGACGTGGATGCTGGCGTTGCAACGCTGGAATATACACTGGACGGACAAACTCGATCACTTACACCGATCGTCAATGACGATTGGGCTGACGCGGACACCGTAAACGTCATCCTCTCTGACCTTGAACGTGACGGCCGCTACTTCTACGGCATCGACAACGGGCAATCAACGATTTTATACTATCTTGACGAACAAACTGCCGGACAACTGCGGACGCTGACAACCGATCCCGTCGTCCGCATGGTGCCGCCATCGCGGGGGTAACAATCGCGTGCACCGGAGTACGCGAGTCAGGCGGTTTTGAAGTTGAGAATCTTTCGCGCGTACCCGGTGACGCGTGCCGTTATTTGCAGTCCCCGAGCTTCGAAACATGTCGACAGATTTGGATTTTGACAGCCAGGAACCGTTTTGGAATCGTAATTCGTCCGCCAAAGTTCAGAAGCGGATCTCCAAACTTGCGGCAATGATTGGAGCGGACCACAAAGCGCTCCAAATTCTGCTGAGCTCACGATGGGATCTCGATTCAGAATATGGAATGTGGATTTATACCGATGACACACCTCATGATGCTGTTGACTACCTACTGGCGTCTGGGCTTGTTCCGCCACCATTCCGCATCACAGCACGAGCCTTGCTGAAAAGGCTTGTGAAGGCACATAATCGACTTTGCAAAATCGATGTGGCCAATGCCTTTGTTTCTAGCCTACAAGATCAGAGACCGGACTTTCGCTCTATTCTGGGCACATACGCTTGCTTTTATGGGTCGACGGACGAATCGCTCCTGGCTGCACTCAATTCGAAGAATGGAGTCGCAGGACTGGAGAACACAACAAAGAAGTTCGATGTCGTCACGTATCGCGAAGACGCACTTCGCTATCTTCGTTCCAATTCGATGGAACATGACAATGCGGTTGTTGCTCTTTTAGAGTTCGAGTCCTTCCGGAAAATCAAGGTGCCTCCGCCTTCAGGTGCAGCAATAGGAATGCTTGCCGAACTGTTGAACGCGATTCGCAAGCTTCCGAAGAGCGCACAGCTTCAAGATCTCCTAAAGGCTATTCAATTCATCAAAGGAAATAAACTTGAACGAAAACACATTCTTGAGACTCTTGCATATTCTGACATTCTCTGTCCGCGCGCACCTTTCCTTGGAAAATACCATCGGCTCGAGCTTTGCTCGCTTCCACGTCATCCGTACAAAGCCGAATGGAATTACCCGGCTTGCTGGTGGACCGGCAAAGCTGGTATCAACGAAAAGTCCGTTTCCATGTGGTTCGAACACTTACTCTGAACCGCAGAGCAAATAACAATCCAATGCACGCGAGCGGCAGAAAACGTGCGATTTTGAACCCTGACCAATCTCCTGCCGCCGCGTGATTGGTGTCGTTCGTCAGCAAGAGTTCCTACATGCCGCTTACTGGCAATGAAAAGACCGCGGCAAAGCGTCGAATCATGAAACTCGTGGTCGAACAGATACTCGATCTTGGCTTCACGCTTGCTGGTGGCGGGAAAACGAATGGTACGTTCGAACTAAATGACGAAGACGGAAACGTGCTCGTCGTGCTACTTGATGTTCCGACGTTTGACGCATTCTTCCGGATGGCAGCACATTGGAAAGCACCAGATGGGACCGTTGTTGGCAGTGGCCTATACTCGCTGCCGTTCGAATGCCCAAACCATCCCGGAAATCGTCGATACACGTTTCGTTTTCATCGAGATACTGAATCGCAACACCGATGTGCCGAAAATATCACGGACTGGTTTCGCGACGTTGCAATTCACTGGTTTGGAAACAAAACTACCGGGAGATGGACCAACCCGAACATAATCCGCACATGAACCGTAAATGCTGACGAACCATCGCATGCACGGGAGCGGCGGTGGCCAGTCGGTTTTGAAATCAACGTTTATACCCGCCGCCCCGTGATGCGGGTCGTTATGCCGATGAACACTCAGAACATGCGGCACAAAATGCAGCGTACAACGCCACTTTGTCCAACTCGTCAATGTTCAACTCCAACGCCGACGATTGATTTGCGCTCCATGATGCAAACCATTCCTGCCATGCTGCATAATGGCAGTAATGCCCTTCAATCGGTTCAAGCTCAATCGCCCTCTTGTCCCACGGCATAACAATGCCGTGCAACGGAGCGGCGGTGGTTTGTTTGTTTGGTTCGTTCATAATCTTCTCCCGCCGCCCGCTGACGACTGACGTTATCCGCTTCAACCACTATCAACACCAAACATTCGTACAGGAGAATGAGATGAAATCCAAACTGCTGACTTCTTGCTGCTGGATCGTGGCGGCATTGGCCATTTGTCTTGCGACAACTGCGGTTCGTTCTAGCCCTGTAGGGTTGGCCACAATTGCATTGGGATTAATTACGGCGGCAATGGGGACGGCGTTTTGCCTAATTGCGGAAACTACAGTGCAACGCGGACTTAGGACCGCAATGATCGGGTTTGTGGTATTGCTCGTGATCCCCCTTGCCCCAATCGACGTTTCTACCTGGTCTGGGATATTCGTTTGCATTGTCTCGGCCGTTGGCGCAATTGCATCAGCCGCGATTCTTTGGCAGCTCCAACGCACTACAACGTCTGGCTCCGTTGCAAATAATGCGACGTGACGGATCGCGGATAACCAACGGATGCAGCCGAGCCGAAAATAGCCGGCGGGCTCGCTGCGCTCGGCAACGTCAACTCTCGGCCGGCTGATCCGAATCGTTATTTGCCAATGCCATGTCGGACTGGATCTTCACCGCACGTGAACGGTTTACTCCAGACGATTCCGCCGCGTGGGCCAAATACATTGCGTGGATTGGCTTCACCGCAGCTACGGAGATCGTGACCTTGGATCACGTGCTTTGTCCTGAATTGATCGACTCACCAACAGATTCCGATTGGCCTCACAACGTACAGGAGGATTACCGCACAACTTGGTTCCACGACTTGGCCTACCTTCGAAAGCGATGCAATTGGCGTATTGGGCAGAATCAAATTATTGCGATGATTGACGCACCAGAAACGGAGCTTCCACCGCCCAGTGGATTTACACATTGCGGCTTCGACATTCTCGATGGGTACGACTCCATCAGCGTCTTAACAAATTGCGGCCCGTTTCCCGGACTTATTGATCCTAAATCAGTAAACTCATTTGGCCTGTTGTCCAGTTTGCAGGTTGCCCAATCAATAGCCGATAAAATGCGAATCGACTTTCCCGATGATCCACACTGCTGCGATTGTGTCGTATGGCAAATCGCACAAGATACAGATCCAGGCAAATAACAAAGCCGTGAACCGGAGCACTCATTCACGCGTCAACTGAAATCCAAGCCTTCCGTGCGTGCCCGGTTACGGCAGGCGTTGAACTTAATCGAATTGCTCGCGCGTGGTGACAGCACTGGGGCGGTGAGTTGACGGGGTTCGGCAAGGCGATGGGGCACTCGCTGCCCTGGCCAATGCCGGCACGCTTCCTGCGTGGGACGATGCTGGCATCCATGCCAGCCGGGCAATCAAACAGTCCCCCGGTCTCTCTTCAACTCCCCCGCGGCTCTCTTTATCTCCCTCATTCATACCCTTGAACTCAGCGCCACCTTCAGGACTCGGCGCGGGCGGGGGCATTCAAAATTTTGCGAGCGGCTGCGCCGGCTGTTTTCCTTTCTTTCTTTTTTCGCTGGCGCGAGACAAGCAGCTCCCAGCTTGGCGCCAGCAGAATCGGTATCAGCGACACCACCAACACACGCTAACGAATCTAACGATTCTCTCGGCAACCTATTTTGACCGCTTGACGAATAAAACGATTAAAGAGGTTGCGCTTTCTGTGACGGCAATTGCAATGGGCTTCTCAAGCAATCGACACACTTCGTGTCACTGCAGCACGCCTCAAATTGGGAATACCATGATGACTCCCCACGAAAAAAGACCCTGCCCGCTCACGATTCGGCTCGCTCAGGATATGAAAATCCGCAACTTGGCACCTCGGACCATCGATGCCTACACCTACCACGCGGGAAAGTTCGCCGACTTTATTCAAAAGCCGCTGGACCGCGTGACCCCGGAAGACGTTCGAGCCTTCCAGCTCCACCTAATCGAAGAAAGGAAACTTGCTTACAGCAGCTTCAATCAGGCCGTTTGCGCGTTACGGTTCCTCTACACACATACCATCCGAGTCAATTGGCCGGTCACCATGGTGCCGTTTGGAAAGAGACCCAAAACGCTACCTGTGGTCCTCGGCCGACATGAAGTCGACGAGCTACTACGATGCACGACGTGCCACAAACACAAAGTCTTCCTAACGACTCTCTACGCAACCGGGATGAGATTCTCAGAAGCGGCAAACCTAAGAGTCCACGACATCGACTCCCAGAGAATGCAGATTCGGATCACTCACGGCAAGGGAGCCAAGGACCGAATCGTTCCCCTCTCGCCGCGATTACTGAGCGAGTTGCGGGATTACTGGAAACGCTACAAACCCAAGTCGCTTCTCTTTCCGGGCAACTCGGCAGACAAGACATACGCCGACACGTCGATCCAAAAAGCGATCAAGAAAGCAGCCCTCTTGGCAAAGATTCACAAGAACGTCACACCTCACACCCTGAGACACTCCTACGCGACCGGACTACTCGAAGCCGGAGTCGACTTGTTGACGATCAGCCGGCTCCTGGGACATGCGAGCTTTGCGACGACGATGGTCTACCTCCATTGTCGCAGGGAACACATGCTATCTACCCCGAGTCCACTGGATTGGCTACCGGTCGAACAACTGCCCACCTATCGGCCACCAGCCGAGAACAACAATCAGAAGAACAACAAACCAGGCAGCCAGCCACCGGAGGCAAGCAGCTAAGTGTTCTAGAGATTCTTAGGATCGGTGCGAAACAATTCGTTGACCGGTACCGCGAAGGCGGTGCCAGTTGGCAAGTACAGGGCGTGCTGGCAAAGCTAACACTTTGCCGCACACCGGCACTGGGCGGTCACGAGTATCGATGCAAAGCGTGCAACTCAACCTGCATCGTGGCGAATTCATGCGGCGATCGCCACTGCCCAGGATGCAGTGGTGGCAAACGATTCGACTTCAGCGAAAGGGCCAGTAAACTGCTGATCGATGGAGTCGACTACTATCAAGTTGTCTTCACCCTGCCGAGTGAACTCTCTCGCATCGCCCTTGCCAACCGACAACCGCTGGCAAATCTCTTATTCACCGCTGCTTGGAAAGGTCTTAATAGAACGATTCGCCGCGAACAACAATACGAACCCGCAGCGATCATGGTATTACATACTTGGAATCAAAAGCTCGAAGCTCATTGGCACGTACACGCGCTCGTCCCCGGTTCAGGACCTGGCGTTCGCAACAATCAATGGAAGACCAGTACCGCGCCGCCGGATAGCGGCTTGAGCGACAATCATTACCTGGTCGACGCAATTAACCTTCGAGTGGCCTTTCGCAAAGCGGCGATCTCCCACTTGCAGAGATTAAGAACGCGTCGCATATTAAAGTTGGACGTCGAGCCAACGTTCGGGGATCTGCGCACCGACGAAGGCTGGGACAAATTGATTGAGCATCTTAGCGCACGCGACTGGGTCAGCTTTATTCAACCGCCCCCGGCCAGTTCCAGCGGTCCCAACGATTTGGTTCGTTATCTGACACGTTACCTTACGGGCGGGCCAATCAGCGACTCGCGAATCGTAACGGCGGACGAACAGCAGGTGACCTTCTTGGCACGTGAAGGGAAAGTTCAAGGGGGCGAAGCGGTTCAAGTTCCCGTGACACTCAGCACAATCGAGTTCGTGCGGCGTTGGTGTTTACACATCCAACCGAACCAATTAACCAAGACACGCTACATGGGAGGCTGGACTAACAAACGACGAACGATCTACCAAGCAAAGTGCAGCACCCAGCTACGTGCTGCGGCGGGACTTTCGGGGCAGCCCACGCCAGCGTCGCCAGCCGAATCACTGACAGATGAAGAAGAATCTAACACGGACACTGACACAAAACTCAACTGCCCAGCGTGTGGCGAAGTGGCACTGCGGCTAGTCGCTAGCAGGTCCCGTCCATCGTGGCGGGAAGCGCTGAGTCAACGTAGCACGCATCTTCCAGGTTGGTACCGAAAATCGTTGGAAATAGACGACGAAAAGTTCTGGGACGGTAAGTTTGGGCCTGGATTTAACGCCTGGTACCTGGAAAACATCTTCGAACGTGCATATCACCCGACAGCCACGCCCACCACTCGGCCGGCAATTCAACCGATGCTTCCAGGACTAGAACTGCACAACTACTACGCGTTAGAATGAGTTTTTACGACAAAGTTCAACGCACGATCTATCCGCAAGTCAGGCAAAGAGCCCAACAAAAGTTGGGCTTTTTTAAAGCCTGACCAGCGGATAGATCGCAATTCGTTATGCCATTTAGAGACCCGAAGATGAACACGCAGGCATTGGGACTACTTGTGGTCGGACTTTTATCATGGAACGTATCGCGATCGTGCACTGCGCAAGACCTCTACTTTCCCAACGCCGACAAAGACTGGGAGATAACGAGCCCCGAATCACTGGGTTGGGACTTGAAAGCGCTCGAATCAGTTTTTGAGTACGTCGAAAAGTCTAACGGCAAATCGTTTCTCATATTGAAGGACGGAAAGATCGTTGCCGAGCGTTATTGGACGCCGGATGGCGCAACTCACGCGCAATACATTATGTCATCTGGCAAGAGCATCACTGCTTTCCTCACAGGGATCGCCAGAGAGCAGGGCAAACTGAAACTCGAACAGCCTGCTTCAGACTTTCTTGGCACAGGATGGTCGCGTGCGTCCAACGCTCAGGAAAAGGCCATTCGGATTGAATACATGCTGGAAATGACCAGTGGTTTGAACGGCAGAATGGCATACGAAGGAAAGCCAGGTTCGATTTGGAAATACAACACCGAAGTCTACCAGCAACTCCATCCGCTATTGGAAAAAGCTGTTGGTTCCACCATGCAGGAGTTCACGAGGAAAGTGCTATTCGAGCCTTTGGGGATGAGAAATTCCAGATTTCGCTATCATAGCTTTGTGATGAACGCACGAGACATGGGCCGCTTTGGACTCATGATTCTCGCCAAGGGGAACTGGAACGGCCAGCCGATCATGAAAGACCGAGCGTTTTTTGATGCGATGCTCAATTCGTCGCAGCAACTCAACCAATCTTATGGCTATCTCTGGTGGTTAAATGGCAAAGAGTCGTTCCGCACGGTTGGACAACAACGCCAAGCCCTACCCGGTCCACTAGTCCCTGACGCTCCCAAAGACATGGTCTGCGCAAATGGAAAGGGAGGGCAGCGGATCTACGTCGTTCCAAGTTTGGGCCTTGTTGTGGTCCGTCTTGGCGATAATCCGGTGGATGTTCTTTCGGCCCTCCGAAATCTTAATTCCGACGGAACGCAATCCAAGTTCGACAATCAACTGTGGGGTAAGCTCATGCTCGCACTGCCAAAAAGTGATGAGACCAAGAAGGGCATAACCAAGCGGTGAACGGGAGCCGCCGATAACGCGAGTTTTCAAATCATAGTCTTTTGGCGGCGGCCCCGTTACCGCCGTCGTTCCCGGGTCAAGCTCTTCGGTCCTGAACTTGGTCTGTCTACAATCGTCCATTGAAAGCTCATGCTCGATGATTGGTGCGCGCGAACAAGCCTCGAGTACTGATCGACGCGCTTGCCTCGCAAATTGCTATCGGTTGAACCAGTGCCAACTGCGTCCTTTCCGGACGAACCTGATGCTGCCGAAGTTGCTCGCGAGATACCTCGAATTAAATTTCCCACTGCCGTCCCAGGCGAAGATGCTCGCAATAAAGTCAATCGGGCTCCCGGAACTCAAAAATGATTGCAAGCGGGTTTGGACTACGGTACCGTAATGGAATGAATTGGCGGGCCTAGATGCGCTCCGGATCGTGGCGCGAGCCGGGAACCATGCGATCCACCCCAGCCCTCGCCATACTCCGATTTTTCAAATCTACCTCAACCGCTCGGGCGAGGTGATCGCCGCCGTTACGTTTCAATGCGAGATCCAGCCAAAATGCGTTTACCGTTCAAACGGCTCGAAACGGAACTCGTGCGTTCCTTGAAACGCTCCTACCGAGAAATCATCAAGGCGCACTCCGATGAGACACTCTATGCCTTCGGTTTTTACATCATGAGCGACTCTTGTGGGGTTTTGGCTACGGGGAACACCGAAGAACTCCTTCAGGCGACTCATGAGAAATACAACGACGGGGACGATATGCGATGGCATTTCGGTGACTGGGGAATTCTTGATGAACCCGTGAGAAGCTTTGACGCGGTCAACGAGATACTTGAACAAATGAGCAATCGTATGCCATCCGGATGGGATTGGGGCGACACGAGCGACCCAACCGTCTCGCAGTTATTTGAAACCTTCATTTCGTCTTTACAAATTGTGCATCAATCTGGACTCTTGGGGTCTGGTAAAGAAAGACTCAGAACCGTATTAATGCCGGTTGGCGACGTCGAGGGCTACTTTATGTACCGCGCCATCTCGCGCTGCAATCCTGCTTCGATCACTCGAAAAATGCGATTCCTAAAGGGCTAAAAGGAAATGTAACAATTGCGTGAACCGGAGTGGCGATTCACGCCGAATTTGAAATCAACGTCAACCGTCGCCACCCGGTTACGCTAAACGTTCGCCGCTATTACCGTATCTCCCGCCTCCCTGCCAAATCGTGGATTCTCCATCCGTTACTTTTCTCCTGATCACGCCATTTTCCACTACACCCCAGGGTTATTGCAGCGTCGAAGCCAATCTCTGGCGTGTTTAGGCGTCTTGGCGAAAGCTGGCCTTTGTTGAGATCGGAACTGAGCAAAAATTTCTGCCTTTCCAGGAAATTACCGCTCCGCTTTCCACGACTAAATATCAGAGCAACTTTCTTATGGGGCTTTGAATTGACGAACTGGAACGACATCGTACGTGAACATGGCCCCACGACTTACCGTGTGGCCTGGAGGATCTTAGGCCACACGCAAGACTGCGAAGATGTTTTGCAAGAGGTCTTCATGGAAGCTCACAATTTATTCACTCAAGGAAAAGTCACATATTGGCCCGCGTTCCTTTATCGCCTGGTTACCTTTCGCGCCCTGGACGCGTTGCGGCGGAGAAAGCCGGTCGGAATGCTTGATGACGAGCAGTTTTACGACCCTTCGCCGGGTCCCGAGGAAGCCGCAATCTACCGAGAAGAAGAACGACGCTTACGAGCGGCCGTTGCCGAATTGCCGGATCGCCAGGCGGCGGTGTTTTGTCTCGCCTATTTCGAGCAGTTGTCGCATCAAGACATCGCTGCCGCGTTGGATATCACGAGAAACGCTGTGGCTAACGCGTTCCACAAAGCCCGTATACGTTTGCAAGAATTACTTTTGCCAGGACAACAGAAGGAGCCCAAGCAATGAATAACGATCAAATCGCATTATCGAACGAGCTACCTGCCAGTGTGCTTCGGATCGTCCAACGCGTCAGATCACAGCCCGTCCAACCGGGTTCGCTTGATCGGGCACTGGCACGCGCGGTACTCCTCGGGGTTCCGCAGCAGAAAACAGCAGTACAGGGCTCAGCCGCACAGACGAATCGAGTCGGCATTTGCCGTTGGACTTGGCGGCATGTCGCGATCGTCGGACTGGCGTCGGCGGCAGCGATCCTGCTCATTGCAGTTTTGTTGCCGACGCAACCGTCATTGGCCCAGTCATTGTCAGCAACGAAGGCGCAGCCGTGGCTATCTGGCAAGGTCACGTACGTTGTTGATGGAGGTGAACACAAGTACGTTTTTTGGTTCTCGGCAGCTAAGCGTCGCTTTGCGCTAAAGTTGGACAATAGCAGCGTTCTTGTCCGTTTCGGGGAGACCCTTGAAGACAATCGGATGGAGACGTACGACAAGGCTTCTGGTGAGACCATGACGCAAGAGGACGTAACACTTCGCCAGCAGGATCTCCATTTGCTACGCACGCTGCTGGCCGGCGATGCCCTATCAGAATTCTCGGAGAGTGAAGCCATTGTATCTCAGCGGCCTGGATACGAGCGATATCGGGTCAAACTGAAAAACGACGACAGTGGAGCCGAGCATGTGATCACTGTAAGTCGCGAGTCTGGTTTGCTGCACTCATGGGAGGTCGAACAGCCGGACGGCATGACGACAATGACTCTGTTCGAATACCCTCTGTCCGGCCCAGAGAACATCGACGCACTGGAAAAAGCCAAAGAGCCGTCGGCTAGCTCGGGGGTGGATGACTCCCAGTCGCTTAAAATAGTTCCAGCGGAAGGAATTAACGCGATTCGCTTCGGTTCTTCGATAGCAGACGTTCGTATCGCACTGGGCGAACCTACGAAGGAAAAGGCGTTGGGGACTTCGGCTCGAGAAATGGTGTACGCGGAACTCGGTCTAGTGTTGCTGGTTCACAGCAAACACGGAGTCGGCGATATACAATGCTGCTCGGACCACGCCCGCTACAGCCTAATCTACGGTGTCACGATGAAGGCGTTTCCAGGGAAAACCAAGGAGGGAATTGGTATCGGCTCAACTCGGGAAGAAATACTCGCCGCCTACGGCGAACCGACTTCGCATAATCGAGACGGTTCGATCGGCTATAGCAGCCAGCACATAGGGTATGAATTCATCGATAGCCGTATCAGTCGCATTGGGATGCGGGCGCGGAGTTCCGGTTGTGTGTCGAACGAAAACGAGAATGCAAAATAAGCATGGTTTCTGGGCCTACCGATCGTGGTGTTTCTATCCGTCCCAGGAAGTCGTGATAGACAGCATGGTCGAGCAATCCGATGCACGTGAGACGCCTGCGACGTCCTCGCCAGTGGTTGAGTTAATCGCGTTGAACGCGTCATCCGTCCCATTTCCCCACTTAGATATGGTTGACCCATGAATTTGAAGCTAATTTCCGCTCTTACTCTCGTAGCCGTTGTCGCAACGACTGGCATCACGTTAGCTCAATCGCCTCAAGACAGGCTTCTGGATCGCATCAAGGGCACGAAGCACGTCGGGCTTCGTGCGGATCAAACGCTATCAGGATACGCTTTGTACCTGTACACAAGCGAAGAACACGCAGGCAACCTTAAAAAGCTTGGGCAGTACCGCAAGGACTTGAATGCATTGAAGGCCCGCAACCCGTCAGATGCAGAGATACGCCGGTCGACACAGGAACGGCCACCGAAACTTGATGAATCGAGCGCATTCATGCTTGAGAGAAATCGGCAACACCCCAACTCGAAATTTCTACGAAGTATCCAACTTTATGACGTCATATGCGTGGGAGATGATTACATTGAATTGCGCGAATCCGAATATCCTAGCGGCGTATCCTTAATTCCATTATCACGAATTTGTCGCGTCATTGTGTATTCCTCCAGCAGAGTCAAGAAGACGGGCGAACCAGGCGATGAACCGAAGTCGCGGTAGCCAGTCGATTTTGCGATGGAAAGTCGACTCCCGCGACTCGGTTATCGCGGGCGTTCCCGGCGTCAAGCTCTTCGGGCCTAAACTTGGTCTCTCTGCAATCGTCCATTGAAAGCCCATGCTCGATGATTGGTGCGCGCGAACAAGCCTCGAGTACTGATCGATGCGCTTGCCTCGCAACTTGCTATCGGTTGAACCAGTGCCAACTGCATCCTTTGCGGACGAACCTGATGCTGCTGAGGTTGCTCGCGAGATACCTCCAATTAAATTTTCCACTGCCGTCCCAGGCGAAGATGCTCGCAATACAGTCAGTCTGGCTCCCGGAACTCAAAAATGATTGCAAGCGGGTTTGGACTACGGTACCGTAATGGAATGAATTGGCGGGCCCGGATGCGCTTCGGATCGTGGCGCGAGCCGGGAACCATGCGATCCACCCCAGCCCTCGCCATACTCCGATTTTTCAGATCTACCTCTACCGCTCGGGCGAGGTGATCGCAATCGTTCCCGGGTCAAGCTCTTCGAGCCTAAACTTGGTCTCTCTACAATCGTCCATTGAAAGCCCATGCTCGATGATTGGTGCGCGCGAACAAGCCTCGAGTACTGATCGATGCGCTTGCCTCGCAACTTGCTATCGGTTGAACCAGTGCCAACTGCGTCCTTTCCGGACGAACCTGATGCTGCCGAAGTTGCTCGCGAGATACCTCCAATTAAATTTTCCACTGCCGTACCAGGCGAAGATGCTCGCAATAAAGTCAATCGGGCTCCCGGAACTCAAAAATGATTGCAAGCGGGTTTGGACTACGGTACCGTAATGGAATGAATTGGCGGGCCTAGATGCGCTCCGGATCGTGGCGCGAGCCGGGAACCATGCGATCCACCCCAGCCCTCGCCATACTCCGATTTTTCAAATCTACCTCAACCGCTCGGGCGAGGTGATCGCAACCGCTATCATGCTGACAATATGCTCGCAAATGGCTAGTGTAATTGACATACGCAAGGCAACTGCCGGCGACTACGACGCGATTGCGGATGTCATGTTTGACGCCGTCCGGAACGGTCGCAGCAAGTACACGGAAGAGCAAAGACGAGCGTGGGTTCCGCAGCAACGTAGTGGATTCGATTGGAACGAGCGTTTGGGATCGCAGACGATTCTGGTTGCGATCCGAGCCGGGCAAATTGTTGGATTCATGAGTCTGGCTGCGCATGGTTACATTGACTTTGCCTACATTCGCCCATCTGCTCAGGGCACTGGAGTTTTTAGGCTGCTCTTTGAAGCAATTGAAAAGCTTGCTCAAAAGAATGAGGAAACGCGTCTCTGGGTTCATGCGAGCCTGATGGCTCAGCCAGCTTTTTATGCCATGGGTTTTACAATCACCAAAAAGGAGACCGTTGAGATTGGCGACCAAGCTTTGGATCGGTTTGAAATGGAAAAACACATCTCAATTGATTGATCCATTGGGCGAGCATGATAACAATGCGATGCAACGGAGCGGAAATGGCGTTCCGGTTTTTTCAAAGTTCAAGATCACTCGCGCCATTTCCGCCCGCTGATCGCAGGCGTTATGCGATAGAGAAGGTTCTATGATCAAATGGGTTAAACACCTTTATGATCGCTGCCGTGAGCGCGTTTTACCCGGATTTCGCGCGGCCGCGCAATATGAATCTTCCCCAGAACCAAAACCGCTGCAACGTGTTCGGGAAAGGCCTGTCGAGTCGATCGTTGGTAAAAGATTGACGTCGATTCATTGCGCGACGTGGTTCACGACCACGCGAATGAAAGCAAACTTCGTATACGGGCTTTCCGACGCCACGTTTGTTCGATTTGGATTTTGGATTGACGAATTGAAAACATGTGAAGAGGTTGTTCTGAACGACGATTATCACGAGGTAGTCCGACCGCTTTATGGAAATGGCGACCACGACCCTAGATGGCATAATCGCGAGATTGTCGATATTGTTGTCCCGCGCGACATTAATTTGCGTCATGAGGACGAGCAAGGATTACTACTTGACTCAGGTTTGTGTATATTTCAATCTACCAGCGAGCCTCGCGGGTGTTCGCCTTACGTAGCCATTGCGGCGATTAACTCCGACGACGTAACTGGATTGATACGCCTTGCCTTCCCTTCATTGCCAATACAAACTGCGCATAACAATCCGATGGACCGAAGCGGTGGATCGGCTGCTTTCTGATGGAAAATTTACTGGCCACCGCTCGGTCATCGGTGGCGTTCTGTCGCTCGCTCAGCCCTGATGGCTGCACAAATCTGGATTTTTCCTGAGATTCCGCGCACAGAACTCGCAACCAAGGTTTCTAGTACATCAGTGCGGTGGTTTCTGTGATCATCGACACGCAGCATTTTGCAGGACGATCCTCTAGGAGACTATTTTGTGACTAATGCAACTGAGAGCATAATTAATTACGGTTTGGTCGTAGTCATAGGCCTCACCCCATTGATGAGCTCTTTACTGCTGGCTTACTTCGCTACCTCTTGGCGTAAATGGGTTTCGACCATACTCGTTCCGATTGCGGGTAGCATATTCGCATTTGAACTCTACAGTGGTTGGTTGGGAGGCAACTTGACGGGCGTGGTCTGGATCATGAGCACTCCATTGATTGCTGTCGCGCTCCTTGCATTATTGGCAATTGAATGTTTGTCTCGATGGACAAACGCAGCCAAGAAGGGAATGCAAACGTAAAGCGACAGAACCAAGCGATCAAGCGAAGTCGCCGACCTCGTCCGGTATTACATCAACAATCAAACGCGGCGACTCGCTTATCGCAAACGTTCGCCCAATTCAACATCGATCCAAGGTCACAAATACAGGTACCACTCATGCTTCGAACATTAGTCATCGCCCTTACGATGTTTGCGGGATCGTCTTCCGCGCAAGCCCAGTCCACTCTAACGACAAAGTGGCAAGACGGTGAGAAACGCACGTACGTCATTGATGACAACTACACAAGCAGGTCCACAGTTGGTCAGCAAACCTTTGAACTTCGCCAATCGTTAACATTGGACACGACATGGGAGGTAGACGCCACTTCTCCGGACGGCGGCGTGAAGTTGAACGTTAGCATCGACAGGGTGCGATACACGGCGGATGGAAAGGGCGCTGCGGCGATCATCCAGAATCTAAATTTTGACTCGAACGCAGAAACTGAGCCGAAGAGTAAGCCCGAGCAAGGTGTGACGAAGGCTCTCAAAAATTATGTAGGGCCGGTCGGGGTCGTTGCGATTGATGGACTCGGAAGCGTGACTGAGTTCTCAATCTCCGATACATTGTCCGAGAAGTTGAAGGACACCGGGGTCCGCGAACTCGCAGGCTTCTTCGGAGATCTGTTTACTCCCAATGGATTGAGGCATCGTCTGACAAATTGGCTCGTGGCATTTCCCGCCGGACCACTGCCCGACAGTAAGACTTGGAGTCAAGAACTGCCCAGTCGGGCCGGAGCGACGATTGTCGCCATTCGCAACTACGAACTGGTTGGGTCCACACGCATAGACGCTGGCACATTCTTGCAGATCAATTTCACTCCACAGTTCAAGGCGAGTGATGACACGAAATTGAAGATCGCCGATCAGAAGGGGAATGGTGTGGTGCATCTGGACAAGGATACTCATCACATCAGGGATTTCGTCTTGCGCCACCAAGGCCGCATCACGAGTTTCTCGGACCAAACGTTTGATATTGTGTACTCAGCAAAGCTTCGGTCCATACCGCGCGAGGGCGAACAATGACATGCACGGGAGGACGGCTTGCGGCGTTTGCTCGAATGGACCGTCAACTCTCAGTCCCCCGTGATGTCTGTCGTTCCCATTGCTTGTCGTTGATAGCGAACGATCAAACGGGATTAGGCAATACTCGCTGTTCGACGATGTTTTGCATTCATGCTTCGCGAATCGGTTGACTTGTGCGATTCTCGACGCAGGGCTTCCAGGGATTGACTTAGGGCGTTTTAGGGAATTACTGGATACTCGCAGTTCGACACGGGCGGGTTGCGAACTTGGTTTGCGAATCTGCCCCACTTCCGTCTAGCTTTGCTTGCTTTCGTTGCATGCTTCGGGTAATTTCAGAGTCATGTGCGGTTTCTCATGCTTCTTGCACTGTTTTTCACATCGTCGCACTGGGAACCAAGGGAATCGGGATAGGAGCCCGGTTACCCGGGGACCCTCCCACAACACCTAGCATGCGGGTCCGCACTAGGCGTTTCGACGCAAGGATGCAAGCGATAGCCAGCGCTCTTCAAGATTAAACAAGCCCTCGGCGCCTAGGTACTCGTTGGATAAAGCTCGTTGGACTCCCGACGTCGTGGAAAGACGCCAGGGACCCTTGCCGCTCATCGCGAAGCCACGAGCGACACGATAAGACAAGCCCAACGACATCAGATTCTTCAGCCGGGTCTTCGATTTCCGCCACTGCTTCCAGTAACAGGCGCGTACACGACGACGAATCCATTTGTCTAAGTTGGTGAACGTTGTCTTCACTTGATCCAACGCAAAGTAGCCTAACCAACCACGAGCATAAGCACGGAATTCTGCATAGCGTGACTTCATCGACACGCCTCGGTTTCTACGAAAGATCTCCGAAACACGTTGTTTGAAAGTCGTGAGCTTCTTCTTGCTCACCCGGATCTGGCCGCCGTAGCCACGAAATTCGTAACCCACGTACTCAAGCCCATCCGTCTTGCGGATTTGGCTCTTGTTGTGATTGACGGACAGTTTCAATCGGTCGGTCAAGAAGCGTTCAATGCTCCCGTACACACGCCGCGCCGCCGCTTCTGTTTTCGTGAAGATCACGAAGTCATCTGCGTACCGCACGAACGGCAACCCTCGTCGTTCCAACTCCTTGTCCAAGTCATCTAAGTAGATGTTCGAAAGCAGTGGTGACAACGGGCCGCCTTGCATAGTTCCTTCTTCGCTGGGTTGGCATAAGCCGTCGACCAACACACCGGCTCTCAAGTAGCGTCCGATCAATTTCAAAAGGCGTTTGTCGTGGACCTTGCGGGCCACGCGTGTCATCAATATATCGTGATTGACTCTGTCAAAATATTTCGACAGATCCATATCGACGCATCGACGACGACCACCTCGAATGATCTTTTGCACTTGCTTGACTGCATCTTTAGCCGAGCGGTGAGGTCGGTAGCCGAAACTCGACTCGGAGAAGTCCGGATCGAAGATCGGGGTGAGGACTAACACAATGGCAGTCTGTATCAAACGGTCGAGCAAGTTTGGAATACCGAGCTCTCGCGTGCCGCCATCGGGTTTATCGATGCTAACGCGCCGTACCGGTTGGGGACGGTACGTTCCATCGAGGAGTTGCTGACGGATGCCTTCCCATTGTGGTCGGAACCACTCAGGAAAGTTTTCGATCGTGACGCCGTCGGGGCCAGGGGCTCCACGGTTTGCTTTGACTTTCGCCCAAGCCGCCTCGATCGTGCCTTCGTCAACAATCTCTTCCATCAAAGCGTGGCTTTCGTCCAAGGCTGACTTCTCGATGGACGCCTGAGCTGAATCATCACGCTGGATGTTTTGCGATTGCTCCACAAACTCTTCCCAGAGGGAGAGCTGTTTCGCCGGTTCGTTCGGCTGGTCAGAGTTCATCGGTGGTTCGTTCCTTGTCTTGTGACGTTCAGGCCTTCATGTCGCCGTTGGCTTCGGCGGTTCACTACTATGCCCTCTGCTGCCGACTTCAATCGTGGGCTCGTGTTACCACGGCCCACCCCGCGTTGGAGCAAGCTCTACTGGCGGGCACAGGATGAAGCCCTCCCCAAATAAGGGACGTCGGGGTTTGATGTAATCGCCCCGCGACACGTGATCTGTCCCCGCCCAAGTGCCCGATCTACCTGCGCTCGTTCTTCCGGTTCGGTTTCGTGGTCAGCAGCCCACTCACCTCGAGTCGTCGGCCTCATATCGGATTGCTGTTCGTCACCTGGCGGGTCTTGGCGTAAATGCGGTTAGCACGTCTTGGCCGGGGAAACCTTGTCCGATTCAGTCATCGTCGAACCGCACGTTCCCCGCACCGGAGCTAACTTCACGAGCACATTCGCAGGCTTCCTTTCCACGGTCGGTCACCCTTCCGCAGTTGCCCTCGCCTCGTACTGTCTTTCTTCGGAGTTACATTTGGTATACTGCCTCGTCGTGAAAGAAACCGGAACTGAGTACAGGGGACTTGCACCCCACAAGATCACGCCCATGTTGGGCGTACTGCACGGGAGCGGCGGTGGCAAGCGGATTTTGAAATCAACCTCAACTCCCGCCGCCCCGTGATGCGGGGCGTTCGTCGGATCAAAACCTGAGGAGAAACAGGCCATTAAAATCAAATACACATCTGAATATGTTGCGGGAGTGGTAGCGGGATTTGGACTCGCATCTTTTTGCCTCTTCTTGCTAGCGGTGGGAACTGACAGTTTCAGCGGGTACCGAATAGCTGCTGCAGTGCTTGGTCTCGTATTGATTGTTGTCAGTATCGCTTGGAAATTGCGAATTCAAAAAGGGCAATAACACTGTTGCGTGGGATGATGGAGCACTGACGAATCGTCATGGATGCGATCAAATACCCGATTGATGCGCTTGCCAAAGCTCCGCCTGTATTGAATGGGCCGACCCTAGATTTGCTTCGCATCGACGCGACATTCCATAACGGTTTCCAGGCACGTCGATTGATTGGCTTCGGCAACTCGGTCCGAGACCTGCTTGCTGGAGAAATCACTTGCACCGTAGAATCAATAGAGTTCATGCTGGGCACCAAATAGACCGACGAACAATCCAATGCAACCGAGTCGCGAAGTCGGGCGTTTTGGCAATTGAGAATCTCTCGTCGCGACCGGGTGATTTTAGACTTTCTGTCGCTAGGTCCGCTTTACCGTCAATAGCATGTTAACCCTGTTTGACCTAATTCGATTGATTGGCGCTTTGGTTGGCGCGGTCGTTCTCGGATCAACTGGATGGAACACGTTTGGCATACTCGGTTGTGTTGTGGGTGCCCCAGTTGGATTCGTAGTGGGTGCGATGATTGGACAGATGCCTCTCATCGTCTGCCTCAAGTGGATGTCACGACGATTTGATTGCATGACCGATGAACAATTGGAAGGCGAACTCCATGATCCTGCCTGCCTGACTCCCAACATACTATTGCTTGAACTCAACCGACGTGGCTTCGACATTCGACGCGAACTACCATTTGTCCAATCACTGTTGGCATCCGATGAAATGCATCGTCGCACCGCAGGGTGGGCGGCCCTGAATTCCGCGTTTCCGGAACTTGTTGGTCGAATTCCAGGCTATAATCCAACCGCAGCAACCGCGGAATGCAAAGCTGAATGCGAACCGTTACTGAACGCGACAGAACCAAGCGGTGAACCGGAGCCGCCGATGACGCGGAATTTGAAGTCATAGTTTTTTGGCGGCGGCCCGGTTACCGCCGCCGTTCGTCGATTCAAGAATATGAATATTCCAACCGCAGGCCTACCTGAGCAATACATAGAATGGCTGAAGGCACTCCCACCTGCCCATCTGGTGGCATTCAAAAAGAATCAGTGGCAGTTCTACAGCCTCGACGAGCTTCAGGCTCCAATACGAATCAATAGATCCAGGGCTACGAATGCGACTCAACTTAGCGCGTACGTCGAGATGTACCAATCTCATGGTGCAACTGCTGCTGATGGTCCGAAGAAGACTAAATTTTCGTTTGAACGACTCGCAAACTCTATCGCCATTGCTGTAGAAAACGAAGAGATCTTGTTCACTGACCCATCTGAACAGTTCTCGATGTGGAGGCTACAGCCGGAAGAGTGCGAGGTGCGTTCGCTGAACTGCAGCATCATCGAGTTCATTGCGGCAGCATCCGTGGAAGATCTCGATGCCGACTAAAACTCGCGCTCGGCACTGTCCGAAACCGACGAACAATGCGATGCAACGGAGCGGAAATGGCGTTCCAATTTGTCTCTGAAATCAAGATCACTCGCGCCATTTCCGCCCGCTGATCGCCGCCGTTATCCGGACGAAACCAACCTAAACGATGAACAAACCGTGTGCGTATTGCGGCAAATCTGATACTCCGCGACACAACGGTCATGTAATCTCCAAATCGCTCTACCCAACTTCGACACCAAATCAGGTTCAGCGTCCGACCGTTCCTGAGTGCGAAACTTGCAAGGCAATTTGGACAGACGCCGAAACACAATTTCGCAACATTCTCGTAATCGCTGGCAATCCGAATGATGCCGTTCACGAGAAATGGGATACGGTATTACGTAGTTTTGAAAAACCGAGTGGAAAAAAATGGGTTCTCGATCTCTACGACTCAATGATCCCAGTCGACACCGACACCGGGCCACGGCACATGGTCTATCCGCACAAAGACCCTCGCGTAAATCTCGTGCTTCGAAAAATTGTGCGGGGGCTCAGCGCATACCATGGACTTGGCGAGACAATTCCCGATGAAAATGTATGGGCCGGTTACGTCCCGGACAAATTACCCCATCCGATCAGAAATGAAATGCTTCACTACAGTCTGGGCGACACATTTGTACAATACGGTTACGCATTATTTGATGACGAAATCGAAATACAGTCTGGATGGTTGATTCGTTTCTACGGTTCACGTGATTTTATGGGGATCATCTCCAAATCCGGCGACGCCAAAGAAACGTTTGGCCCCATCTTCAACCCGTGAATGTCCGGATAATACTGCGATGAACCGAAGTCGCGGAGTCGTCGTTTTTGCCAATGGAAAATCAATCGCCGCGACTCGTTTATCGCGGCCGTTCCCGGCGTCAAGCTCTTCGGGCCTGAACTTGGTCTCTCTGCAATCGTCCATTGAAAGCCCATGCTCGATGATTGGTGCGCGCGAACGAGTCTCGAGTACTGATCGATGCGATTGCCTCGCAACTTGCTATCGGTTGAACCAGTGCCAACTGCGTCCTTTCCGGACGAACCTGATGCTGTCGAAGTTGCTCGCGAGATACCTCCAATTAAATTTTCCACTGCCGTACCAGGCGAAGATGCTCGCAATAAAGTCAATCGGGCTCCCGGAACTCAAAAATGATTGCAAGCGGGTTTGGACTACGGTACCGTAATGGAATGAATTGGCGGGCCCGGATGCGCTCCGGATCGTGGCGCGAGCCGGGAACCATGCGATCCACCCCAGCCCTCGCCATGCTCCGATTTTTCAGATCTACCTCAACCGCTCGGGCGAGGTGATCGCAACCGTTACGGCTGCGGAGGATGAAGCTTGCGCTGACGGAATCCAATGCGGCAGTTGCGCTTGGATGATTTCCAGTTTTCGAGGTGCGCGTGGATGATCTTCAAGGGCGGCGGTGCGCTTAAATGATTTTGAGAACTGAAGGTGCGCGGACGCCGGATTCCGTAACCATTTCTTCGCTGCGAGCCTGACCATTCCAGTCGTCCCGGAGCCCAAGAAGCGATCTGCAAAAATAGTTGATCCGATCAATGGCGATTGGTACGATCAGGCCAGGCTGCAGCTCGCGGGAGTTCCGTGCCGAGAAAAGCATCCGTAACAATACGATGCAACCCAGCCCGAAAAACTTTGGTTCCTTGCGATCCAGCTCATCCTCGGGCGGGCTGATCGTTACCGTTATCCGGTTTTCCAGAAAATCATCCGCTCTTGCTTCAGAGCGTCTCTTTGGTGATAATTGAGACACGGGAGCAAACAAAATGAGTAGTACACCAGATGCAAGCATTCGAGACAAAGTGACGGAAACCATAAAGACGTTGCCCGACGATGCGTCGTGGGACGATGTCATGTATCGAATCTACGTCCGACAAAAGATCGAGAACGGACTTAAGGACGTGACAGATGGCAATACCGTCACGGTTTCGGATGTCAGGAAACGTTTCGGCCTGCCAGAATGATGCGTGTCGAGTGGACTCGTAGTGCGATCCAGGATCTCGCTGGAATCCACGCTCACATAGCTCAAGACTCTCCACGTTACGCAATTTCTGTGGTTGATCGGTTGACCAACAGAACCAAGCAGATTTCTGCATTTCCTTTCTCTGGAGAAATGGTACCCGAGTACAACGTAGAAAGAATCCGTGAAGTAATCGAATATTCTTATCGCTTGATCTACTTGGTGGAGAACGAATTGATATACGTCCTCGCGGTGATACATGGCGCGCTACCGCTGCCTGATTCTCCCCCGCTCAATACCTGATAACCAAGCGATGGACCGGAGTCGCCGAGCCGGCCGTTTTTACAATTGAAAATCGCTCGCGGCGACCACGGTCATCGCTGACGTTCCCGGGTCAAGCTCTTCGAGCCTAAACTTGGTCTCTCTACAATCGTCCATTGAAAGCCCATGCTCGATGATTGGTGCGCGCGAACAAGCCTCGAGTACTGATCGATGCGCTTGCCTCGCAACTTGCTATCGGTTGAACCAGTGCCAACTGCGTCCTTTCCGGACGAACCTGATGCTGCCGAAGTTGCTCGCGAGATACCTCCAATTAAATTTTCCACTGCCGTACCAGGCGAAGATGCTCGCAATAAAGTCAATCGGGCTCCCGGAACTCAAAAATGATTGCAAGCGGGTTTGGACTACGGTACCGTAATGGAATGAATTGGCGGGCCTAGATGCGCTCCGGATCGTGGCGCGAGCCGGGAACCATGCGATCCACCCCAGCCCTCGCCATACTCCGATTTTTCAAATCTACCTCAACCGCTCGGGCGAGGTGATCGCAACCGTTATCCGCTAAAGAGCCATGAGTGAACCTGAGTATCCCAACGCCATTGACCCGGACAAAGTTGGTGACTATGAGGCGATTGCTCAAGCTGGCGGTGGTTACACTTGGGACGCGGTGCTTGAGTACCGTGTCTGGATGCATCCTGAACGTGGCGCACCGGATGAATTTGACGGCAATGATTACTACATGCCATTTGCAACATACGAAGAAGCCCGCGAATACTACGAGTCAAATGCTGGCTGTGAAGAACCTTTAGCACTCGTATTACAGCGTGAGTACATCAGCGAGCCCGAGGCGGGAGTTTTCGAGCATGTCACGACAGAACGTGTCACAGAGTGGCCACCCGAATTTTTGTCGCGGCCTCGAAGAACGGAAACGACAATTCCGAACTTTTTCGCGCCAGATGCGCCGCCGAATCGCCTTGATATAATACGCGGACTCGCGCCGCCCAAGGCCCCGGATGGGTAAGCGGATAACCAAGCGTTGGACGCGGAGCCGCCGATTGCGTCGTCACTGAAGTCAGCGTTGATTGGCGGCGGCCCGGTCAACGTCAACGTTGAACTTAATCGAATTGCTCGCGCGTGGTGACAGCACTGGGGCGGTGAGTTGACGGGGTTCGGCAAGGCGATGGGGCACTCGCTGCCCTGGCCAATGCCGGCACGCTTCCTGCGTGGGACGATGCTGGCATCCATGCCAGCCGGGCAATCAAACAGTCCCCCGGTCTCTCTTCAACTCCCCCGCGGCTCTCTTTATCTCCCTCATTCATACCCTTGAACTCAGCGCCACCTTCAGGACTCGGCGCGGGCGGGGGCATTCAAAATTTTGCGAGCGGCTGCGCCGGCTGTTTTCCTTTTTTTCTTTTTTCGCTGGCGCGAGACAAGCAACTCCCAGCTTGGCGCCAGCAGAATCGGTATCAGCGACACCACCAACGCACGCTAACGAATCTAACGATTCTCTCGGCAACCTATTCTGACCGCTTGACGAATAAAACGATTAAAGAGGTTGCGCTTTTTCTGACGGCAATTGCAATGGGCTTCTCAAGCAATCGACACACTTCGTGTCACTGCAGCACGCCTCAAATTGGGAATACCATGATGACTCCCCACGAAAAAAGACCCTGCCCGCTCACGATTCGGCTCGCTCAGGATATGAAAATCCGCAACTTGGCACCTCGGACCATCGATGCCTACACCTACCACGCGGGAAAGTTCGCCGACTTTATTCAAAAGCCGCTGGACCGCGTGACCCCGGAAGACGTTCGAGCCTTCCAGCTCCACCTAATCGAAGAAAGGAAACTTGCTTACAGCAGCTTCAATCAGGCCGTTTGCGCGTTACGGTTCCTCTACACACATACCATCCGAGTCAATTGGCCGGTCACCATGGTGCCGTTTGGAAAGAGACCCAAAACGCTACCTGTGGTCCTCGGCCGACATGAAGTCGACGAGCTACTACGATGCACGACGTGCCACAAACACAAAGTCTTCCTAACGACTCTCTACGCAACCGGGATGAGATTCTCAGAAGCGGCAAACCTAAGAGTCCACGACATCGACTCCCAGAGAATGCAGATTCGGATCACTCACGGCAAGGGAGCCAAGGACCGAATCGTTCCCCTCTCGCCGCGATTACTGAGCGAGTTGCGGGATTACTGGAAACGCTACAAACCCAAGTCGCTACTCTTTCCGGGCAACTCGGCAGACAAGACATACGCCGACACGTCGATCCAAAAAGCGATCAAGAAAGCAGCCCTCTTGGCAAAGATTCACAAGAACGTCACACCTCACACCCTGAGACACTCCTACGCGACCGGACTACTCGAAGCCGGAGTCGACTTGTTGACGATCAGCCGGCTCCTGGGACATGCGAGCTTTGCGACGACGATGGTCTACCTCCATTGTCGCAGGGAACACATGCTATCTACCCCGAGTCCACTGGATTGGCTACCGGTCGAACAACTGCCCACCTATCGGCCACCAGCCAATCTCTTATTCACCGCTGCTTAGAAAGGTCTTAATAGAACGATTAGCCGCGAACAACAATATGAACCCGCAGCGATCATGGTCTTGCATTCATGGAATCAAAAGCTCGAAGCTCATTGGCACGTACACGCGCTCGTTCCCGGTTCAGGACCTGGCGTTCGTAAAAATCAATGGAAGACCAGTACCTTGCCGCCTGATAGCGGCCTGAGTGATGATCATTATTAAGTCGACGCAATTAACCTTCGAGTGGCCTTTCGCAAAGCGGCGATCTCCCACTTGCAGAGATTAAGAACGCGTCGCAAATTAAAGTTGGACGTCGAGCTAACGTTCGGGGATCTGCGCACCGACGAAGGCTGGGACAAATTGATTGAGCATCTTAGCGCACGCGACTGGGTCAGCTTTATTCAACCGCCCCCGGCCAGTTCCAGCGGTCCCAACGATTTGGTTCGTTATCTGACACGTTACCTTACGGGCGGGCCAATCAGCGACTCGCGAATCGTAACGGCGGACGAACAGCAGGTGACCTTCTTGGCACGTGAAGGGAAAGTTCAAGGGGGCGAAGCGGTTCAAGTTCCCGTGACACTCAGCACAATCGAGTTCGTGCGGCGTTGGTGTTTACACATCCAACCGAACCAATTAACCAAGACACGCTACATGGGAGGCTGGACTAACAAACGACGAACGATCTACCAAGCAAAGTGCAGCACCCAGCTACGTGCTGCGGCGGGACTTTCGGGGCAGCCCACGCCAGCGTCGCCAGCCGAATCACTGACAGATGAAGAAGAATCTAACACGGACACTGACACAAAACTCAACTGCCCAGCGTGTGGCGAAGTGGCACTGCGGCTAGTCGCTAGCAGGTCCCGTCCATCGTGGCGGGAAGCGCTGAGTCAACGTAGCACGCATCTTCCAGGTTGGTACCGAAAATCGTTGGAAATAGACGACGAAAAGTTCTGGGACGGTAAGTTTGGGCCTGGATTTAACGCCTGGTACCTGGAAAACATCTTCGAACGTGCATATCACCCGACAGCCACGCCCACCACTCGGCCGGCAATTCAACCGATGCTTCCAGGACTAGAACTGCACAACTACTACGCGTTAGAATGAGTTTTTACGACAAAGTTCAACGCACGATCTATCCGCAAGTCAGGCAAAGAGCCCAACAAAAGTTGGGCTTTTTTAAAGCCTGACCAGCGGATAGATCGCAATTCGTTGATCGCAATTCGTTCGTCGAATCAACCTATTCCGTGATAGGATCGAAGCCGTTGCAATGGAATAACCTTGACTCGTTTACCAAAGTCAGCCTGGTCTTGTTGGGTTTTACCTTCCTGGTTCACTGCGTTCTCTCCGTGTTCATTAATCAGGTTTTCTTTCCACACAAATTGGGAAAGATGATCGACGTTGCGACGGAAGGGCTAATAAACGATGGTATGCAAGCAAACCTTTTATTGATGGTCATCATCCTGCCCCTGTTGATCTTAGCCGGACGACAAACATGCCGTGAGTTTTGGCTGGATCGACGCAGCTGGCAGATCGCAGTAGTTTGGCTATTGGGATTAACTTTACTTTATCAACTTTGCGTCATTGGCGTCGGACGCGGCGAGGACCTTTGCTTCTCGACAGCTTGGGTTGGTCGCGGCGCCTCGGAATCAACTGGTAGATTACTCGCCCAGCTGATTGGAAACGCATTGTACGAGGAACTCTTGTTCCGAGCGTTCTTTCTGACTCAGTTCTATTTGCATCTCAGGACCCGCAAGTTGTCAATTGCCGCGAGCCTTACGCTCGCTATCATTGCTTCACAAGCTTTGTTTGCAATCATGCACGTTCCCAATCGAATTTACAAAGGAGCCTACGAATCGCTGGCTGTGGTCGCCTTCGATCAGATTGCGCTTTTCCTATTCGGGGTGTACTACGCGATCGTCATGCTGGCGTTTCGCAATCTGGCCGTGCCAATAGTTCTCCACACATTTTGGAATGCCCCCCCAATATTGTTGAGTAGCAACGCTGCCGACTGGACAGACGACGCGTCGGTGAATGCCTTTCGCCTCGCAACGCTACTGGTAGTTTTTGGCAGCATTGTCTATGCCAAGGCACGGCGTACCGAACCCGGTAGACCATGAAAAGTCAGAATGGCATGGGAATTGAACCACGGTTCGACGGCGAGCAATGGGAGCCCCACGACGTGCATCTAAATAATGCTTTATGCATTCTGGCCGATCCTTGTTTAGGATTGCGATCGAATCGTTGTACGTTTGTTTCCCCAACTGCGGAATATGGACTCAGGTGCATCGAAATCGAACGATTCGCAAAAAAACCAGCGACGAACAATGCGATGGACGTGCGGACTGGCAAGGTCTGATTGACAAGCGGGGGTAGAGCCCGCCTGGGTAAGTGCTAGCCACACGCCCAGTATCGAGTTTTGCAGCCGAAGTATAAGGGACCTAAGAAGCTATCTGTTTGTGTTCAAACAGAACCCTCCCCGAAAGCATCGGTTGAAGCGTAAACAGAAAGGTAGTGAGGATGAACGGATCGCAGGTAGCCCTGTGACTGTGAACGGGATTAGCTCCGAAATTTTGTAACTGTTGGATTCTGCCCAAGGCTTGTGCATGCCCTAAGGCAATACTTTACACCGCGATTATGGCGAGCTGTGTGAAGAGACCCGGAGTCGGCGCCCCATTCGCGCTACACATGATGTCAATCAGGCAACCAGTGACACCCTGAGGTTCTTAATCGAACCCAAACATCCCAGTTTGAACGGTTGAGTATGTCTAAGAAGTGGAATAAGCGACGAAGACAAACGACTCTCAGGGGATCGGACAGCCGAATAGTACCGCAGCCAGCCGAAGGCCAATCGGAAGGCGAAAAGCCGGGTAATGCCGGTGTAGGGAAGGCGGCTGGGATATCACGCGATCCAGACCGGGCACCGCCCGTACTCAGTGACGGAACCTCGGTGCTAACTCGGCTGGATCGCACCTCTCAACGAGCGAAAGCGGAGCCGGAAGAAGTTTTCAATAACCTCTTCTCGATGCTCAATCATGAGCTATTGTGGCTCGCTTTTCGCCGACTTAAACGAGGTAAGACTCCAGGAGTCGACAACGTCACGGTAGAAGACTATGAACAAGACCTTGAAGCAAACCTTCATGACTTGCTCAGACGCCTCCATCGTGGCAGCTATCGGCCGCAGCCTAGCTTGCGAAAGAATATCCCCAAGGGGGATGGGAAAACGCGAGCACTGGGTATCGCATGTGTCGAGGACAAACTTGTCCAACGCGCAATGGTAATGATTCTGGAACAAATCTACGAGGTCGACTTTTATGACTTTTCGTACGGTTATCGTCCCCGGAAATCTTGTCACCAAGCCTTAGCGACTCTTGGTGGGATCATTAGCTTGCGGAAGGTGAACTGGATTAGTGATGCCGACATTAAAGGATTCTTTGATAATGTCGGTCACGAGCAAATGATTGAGCTACTTCGCAAGCGAATTAGCGACCCTCAGATGCTTCGACTGATCGAGCGATACCTGAAAGCGGGCGTCATGATCGATGGTCAATTGCAGGCGACCGAAGAAGGCGTCCCCCAAGGCGCCAGTCTATCCCCGCTACTGGCCAACGTGTATTTACACTACGTGTTGGACGACTGGTTCGAGCGGGAAGTTAAGCCGAGGCTCAACGGCGAGGCGTATTTAATGCGCTTCGCAGACGATTTCATCGGCTGCTTTCAGTTGGAATCGGATGCGAGGAGATACCAAGCGGTGTTACCGAAGCGATTGGGCCGATATTCGTTGACAGTCGCCGAGGAGAAGACGAAGTTGCTACGATTCGGACGCTTTGCCCGTCGCGACTGCCAGCGGCAGGGCGAAGGCGCTCCGGGCACTTTCGATTTCCTTGGATTTACTCATTACTGCGGCCAGAGTCGAGCAGGTAAGTTCAAACTGAAAAGGAAAACGTCCAGCAAGAAGTTGCGCATCAAGTTGAGAGAGATGCGACTTTGGTTACACCATCAGCTGTCGACACCGATCGGCGAGATGTGGCCTGTCCTAAACATGAAACTTCGTGGTCACTACCAGTATTACGGAATCAATGATAATTGGCCGATGCTGGAAGTGTTCCGCAAGAAGGTTCGTCGGATGGCCAAGCGACACTTGAGTCGCCGGAGTCAGAACAGCTATGTGAACTGGGGACATTTCACTCGCTTTACGGAGCTTCATCCGCTGGCGAGTCCCAAACGTTTAACTGACTTGATCGCGATGGACCGCGAGTTGAAGAGTAGCGGAGGCAGGTGAAATCTGGGAGCCGGATGCGTTAACGGCGCACGTCCGGATCTACGAGGGGCCGGAGATCAATGCGGCTATGCGACTGAGTTCCGGGCACCATCCAAGTACCGGATGGCAAACAGGGGAACGGTAGCTTATAACCAAAGAGAACCCGGCCTACTCACCCGAAGTCGCGGATCGTCCCTTTTGACATAAAAACCACAATGCCGCGACTCGGTCATCGCTAGCGTTCCCGGCGTCAAGCTCTTCGGGCCTGAACTTGGTCTCTCTGCAATCGTCCATTGAAAGCCCATGCTCGATGATTGGTGCGCGCGAACAAGTCTGAAGTACTGATCGATGCGCTTGCCTCGCAACTTGCTATCGGTTGAACCAGTGCCAACTGCGTGCTTTCCGGACGAACCTGATGCTGCCAAAGTTGCTCGCGAGATACCTCGAATTAAATTTCCCACTGCTGTCCCAGGCGAAGATGCTCGCAATAGAGTCAATCGGGCTCCCGGAACTCAAAAATGATTGCAAGCGGGTTTGGACTACGGTACCGTAATGGAATGAATTGGCGGGCCCGGATGCGCTCCGGATCGTGGCGCGTGCCGGGAACCATGCGATCCACCCCAGCCCTCGCCATACTCCGATTTTTCAAATCTACCTCTACCGCTCGGGCGAGGTGATCGCAATCGTTACCCCCTTGGAGAATCAGATGAAAATCGGCGATGTTGTTGACAGCCGCTTTGAGATTACAAAGTCTTGCAGCACATCGGGTGGAATGGGAAACGTCGTGTTTGTTACGGATCGGAACAACACGACATCGACTCAATTGGTTCTCAAGTACTGCAAGTCTTTTGACCCAAAATTGATTCGACGCTTCAAGCGAGAAGTTGCGCTACTCAACGATTTTCGTGGAAACTCCAAGGTCGTCCAAATCATCGCGCACAATACGGAGCACAATCCACCATATTACGTGATGCCCTACTACGCAGACGGCGACCTTTCCCGACGTCAGGCCGCTTTAAAGTCAGATCCTGCACTTCAGGAACAAACTCTCTGCGATGCCATTGATTGCATCGCAGAACTCCATACTCGGGGCGTATTTCACCGCGATATTAAACCCCAAAACTTTTTGCAGAACGGAAACGATATCGTAGTGTCGGACATGGGGCTTAGCGTCGAGGTCGATTCGACCGCGACAACTATTACATCAACAGCTGAAGCTTGGGGAACATTCGGGTATGCTCCGCCTGAATTTCGGAGCGATGGATTCCGAAACCCTGATGCGCCAGGTGACATATTTATGTTGGGAAAAACGTTTTATCAACTGCTTTCGGGGCGCGATCCTGTGTACATGACACCAACGGGCATCGCGCCAGGCCTTTTCCACGTTCTTAAACGTGCATGCGATCCCACCAAAGAAGCTCGATACCAAACGCTTGCCGACTTCAAGCAAGCAATTGTCTCAGCCTTCGATATTGTGCTTAACCGTGTGCAGGGTGCAAACAACTGTCGCAGCAAACTCGCCACGATTGAATCGAGACTTTCAAGCGAGCGATCGTATGATGTCGACGAGATAAACGATTTTGTTAATTCGCTGTTTGCACTCGATGACGACGAGCAAGATCAAATCTGCCAACAACTCAACGCAGATTTCTTTCGCGTTGTGGCGCAGTCGCCCTTTGACACGCTCCGCTCATCCTTTTTAGATGTTTACGGCAAGATGGTACGCAAAGGCAACTACGGATGGGCGTTTGCCGAGCACATTGCAGACTGTATTGAACAGTTTTTCAATAGCCCAAGCGTACCCAATGATCAGAAGGCCGGAGCACTGCGTTTGGCAATTCATGCCGCTTATACTGAGAACCGATTTAACGCAATGGGCACGTGTAACTCGCTCGTCACCGAAATTGTAGACAACGACTTGGCTGAACACGTTCGTCCAATACTCCTTGATTTTCCAGATTCATTCCTGACGAGTATCGAGCCCGTAAACTGCAAGAACGACATCATAAGCAAGACGATCAATGGGATGGCTGTAGCTTCCGAGGAAAAGCGGGGGTAACCAAGCGTTGGACGCGGAGCCGCCGATCGCGTCTTTCTTGAGGTCAATGTTGATTGGCGGCGGCCCGGTCAACGCTGTCGTTCCCGGCGTCAAGCTCTTCGGGCCTGAACTTGGTCTGTCTACAATCGTCCATTGAAAGCCCATGCTCGATGATTGGTGCGCGCGAACAAGCCTCGAGTACTGATCGACGCGCTTGCCTCGCAAATTGCTATCGGTTGAACCAGTGCCAACTGCGTCCTCTCCGGACGAACCTGATGCTGCCGAAGTTGCTCGCGAGATACCTCCAATTAAATTTTCCACTGCCGTACCAGGCGAAGATGCTCGCAATAAAGTCAATCGGGCTCCCGGAACTCAAAAATGATTGCAAGCGGGTTTGGACTACGGTACCGTAATGGAATGAATTGGCGGGCCTAGATGCGCTCCGGATCGTGGCGCGTGCCGGAAACCATGCGATCCACCCCAGCCCTCGCCATACTCCGATTTTTCAAATCTACCTCAACCGCTCGGGCGAGGTGATCGCCGTCGTTACCCGAATGAGGTTTGATTGACACGACACATTGTACTTCTCGGCGATTCCATATTTGACAACGGGCTCTACGTGCCGGGAGGCCCATCCGTCATCGAGCATGTTCGCCGGGTACTACCCAATGGTGACCGTGCAACGATGATTGCGTTGGACGGCGCCACTGTTTCGTCTGTGTTCCGCCAAATCGAACGAATTCCGAATGATGCAACGCACTTGGTCCTGAGCGCTGGCGGAAACGATGCACTCTGGATGGCGGGCAACATTTTCTCGCAGGAGACAACAGACGTCCGATCGTCGCTACAACGAATCGCTGAGTTGCTTGCCGAATTCACCTCCGAATACAGGCGATTGATCCGTGACCTACGTGAATTACGCCGTCCGCTCGCGACATGTACAGTTTACGACTCCGTGCCGGGGCTCGATTCATCGGAGATCGCTGGGCTTTGTGTCTTCAACGACACAATAACACGCATCGCATTCGAGTTTGGAACGACGCTGATTGATTTACGGACCATCTGTCACGAACCGTCGGATTACTCATCAGTTTCCCCGATTGAACCGTCCGCTAGTGGCGGCGGTAAGATCGCACGTGCTATCATGAATGCGTTGTCCGATGGCTACGATTTCCGGCGCGTCGTCGGGTAACCATGCCGTGAACCGAAGACATCTGAGGCAACGCGTCAATAGGTGGTGGGCGGATTGATGACATTTTCTCTCCTCGTTTTTTGACTGAGTTTCCACCGATTTCCTACTCTTCAAGGAAACTCAACAAGGGCGAGCCGGTTGCCCTTAGCCGGTTCATGTAGTGTTCGTCTTTGTACGGGGTTCTTGTTTGCCAGCAGCTAAACAGAATACGTTGCCACTTGTACGCTAGCGCACGCGTTGCCACCTGCGATGACTTCCCTTTTGAAAGCTGCATCGCATAGTAGGCCCGCGCCCACTTACAGCGTTTGATCGATAGTCCGGCGAACTCATGAAACGTTTGCTTCCTGAACTTGCTGCAAGCCCAGCGACTGGAGACGAAACGCTGCTGGCCGCTCTGCGTTGTCAATGGCGTGATCCCAGATCGCCGCCTGTAACAATTCCGCACTCTCGTAACATGAACGGTCATCACCCAAAGCGGCAATCAGCCGTGCCTGAGTAGCATGGGAACCCGCTGGCAAAGACCCGAAGATCTCAAAGTCTTGATGTTGCACAACCAATTCCTTGATCGACTTATCGTACTTGTCGATCTGATGGTTGTTGGTCTGAAGTAACTCGCACAGAGCCACTGCCCTACGAGACTCCACTCCCAACGTTGTCTCATCATCAGTAAGCGGCGTCGCTGCCATTAACTGTTCGACGCGAGCCTCGATTTTCTCGGCCTTTCCGAGACCATAGAAGACCTTCCGCAAACGCACCTTGCCAGCTCGCTTTGCGGTAGTTGGCTAGCGCAGCGGGATTGATGGGATAGATGACCACATCCTGGTAATTGACAAGTGCGTTAATCAGCGGCCATTTGCTAGTCTCGATGGCGATGGCAAAGGTGCAGTCGGGAAAGCGTTTCCGCCAGCACTCGATAAGCAGCTGAATGTCCTCTGGATCTTTCTTGAAGCCACCCGTGACAGGCTTTTTGCCATCGACTTGCAAATGGAAAACGTGCTCCTGATTGGCCCTGTGCGGCAGCGGCGATAGATTCGTCAGCGGTCCGTCGGTCAGTACTTAACAAGTTACTTCGGGGAGGTTGGAAAATCCGCCCGCACGCGTTAAGCTATTCTGCTTGTTCTTCGCTTTGAGCTGCGCTGGGGCTCCCACTACGAACAAGCAAGCTTTACGGTGTGCGAGTTTGACCATAAGCGGCCGATGACGCGGGTTTTGAAATCATAGTTTTCCGGCGGCGGCCCCGTTACCGCCGCCGTTATGCCGTGGAGACGAGGCTTGCCAACAGTTGAGACCATCTGAATCAATTAGCACCGAAGGCCAACCATGCGAAACCCATTTATCCACGGCGTCGGTGGTGTCATCAGCGCTGATATTGCCGTTCCCGATCATGAGCGTGAGGTTGCTTTCTACTCGTCGATCCTTAGCACGGGTAACGCGCCACTTTGGCGTGACGATCTGATGAACAACCTGGGGACACCTATCATTGGCCTTGGGGCTCGCACGCCCGAATACGACTCGTTGCCGTTGCAGTGGATGCCCCACTTTCAGGTTGCTGATGTTGCCGCCAGCGCGATGTGTGCACTTGACATGGGTGGCAAAGAACTCATGCACGGAAAGTCCGACGACGGCCAAAGCCAATGGGCGGTTCTGGTTGCCCCCGATGGATCTGCATTCGGAATTATTCCAGTTGTACCGCACCAGTCCCCCACTGCTCATCGGAATACCCGCGCGGGCTGTATTTCGTGGCTGTCGTTAGCGGTTCCAGACGCTTCGGCGAGTCGAGACTTCTATCAACAGGTGATTGGATGGAAGGCCAAGTCGATCGAAACACAGAACAACGACGAGCTTGCCGTCAAGTTTGAAATGCAGGTTGACAACGAAACTATAGCAGCGGAGATCTTCCAATTCCGTGGTGAGCAGACTGAAATTCCGTCTGTGTGGCTGATACATTTGCCGGTTGGCGATTTTGAGGAGAGTGTTCGTCGCGTCAAACAGGGCGGTGGCGCGGTCGTCAAGCAATTCGCCGAGCCAAAATACGCCATTGTTCGCGATCCGGTCGGTGTTCATTTGGCCCTGCATCCGGGCGAGTGACAGACAATGGCATAACAAAGCGTTGGACGCGGAGCGGCCGGTCGCGTCGTTCCTGAAGCCGATGTTGATTGTCGGCGGCCCGCTCAACGCCAACTTTCGCCGACTGAAATTCGCGGAATTCTCCTAATAACACTTCGATTCAAGCGTCTTATCTGTAGCTGGCCACATCTCACATCGCCTCTTTGGAGAAGTCCAATGCTACACTCGCTATTACTTGCATTCGACCTTCCGTCGTTTTGCCTATCCGCAAGCGCGGACCGGAACCAGGCTTACGTGGCTTCACAAATGGGCAATCAACTTTCCCGGCCCGGTGACGGGTACCGTTCGCCAATAGGAGATTCAAAGATGCGTTGGATTTTGGCTGTCTTTTTCCTTCTCGCCGCAACTTGCCTAGCCCCCCAGCGGGACCTGTTTGCACAAAGTCCGATATGGGACGTTGACAGGTGGGATACTGCAAAGCTAGCGTCTGTAGGCATTACATTTGACACATATGATCACGCGATGCAATCCGAAAGCCCTTCGCGAGAATGGGTCATCATTAAATTCGATTGTTCGCAAATTCCCTTTGACAAACCAGTTCTACTTACGACTGACTTGGTCACCGACATCGATGTCGTCGGATCAGTACGGACAGAACGAACGAATGCTAAAGAACAAAGTTTAGCCCTTCGACTCACTTTAAATGAGATTCTGCTCGCAAATTCCTCAATTGAAATTATCATCTGGAGCCCCACGCCAGGCGGCGGAAATGAAGCTCAAGGGTACCGGCTATCATATAACCGAATTTTGCAACTTGTACGAGAAAAGCAATCTTCGACGCAAAACAATGCGATCAAACCAAAGTGATGCTGGCGAACAAAGCGATGCACGCAAGTCGCCCGTCGGCCGCGATTTTGAATTTTAGTTTTCTTGCGACGACTGCGTGATCGCCGTCGTTCTGCCTAACGACGTCGACCGCGAGCATTTAATTGGACAATCCCTATTCGTCACCGAGAAACTCGTCCTGCGAAACGAACCGGCGAGAAACGCGGCGTTTGTCGATGCTCGCAGTGTGTATTGCTGCGGGAGTGATCGCGGCGATGCTGGTCTACGTTGGTGATGCCTTTCGCTGGCCTCACTTCAATCGCCGCGCAGGCTATTTTGGCACGGATTTCATCAGTGGCTTCCTGTATACGATCGGTGATCCGTATGCGATTCGCACAGTCGCATTCCTCTGGTTTTCCTATGCAGCTAGCCTCGTCTTCACCGTCTTATTTTTCGCCCGAAGGTTGTACCCAAAACGTTGATCCTGCGATTCGGGTGGAGCGAAGGCAGCGCTCAATCAACCGCCATCTAAAGTGCTGATGACGGTGAGCCCATACTTGAAAGGTATTCGTTTCACGCTCTTGCCGAATCTTTGCTAGCACCAATTCACGATTCATCGTGGATAACCGATAGCGATCATGACTTAAGAGATTTTCTACAGTATCCGACCGAACTGAAGCCATGGCCATAAAAACGAACGACTGGGTGCGACCTTACTTTGCTGGCATTTGGCGAGTTCTCTCGGAGGTGCCGACACACTACGAGATGTGAACTTCGCTTGACGGGTTGCGTTCAACCCATTCATCCCACGAGCCAGTCCGAACAACATGTAAAGCCTTTGCTGACCCCGCAGCAGTGCTACTTCCCCAGCACTAGCCTCAAGGAGCTTGGGGTTGCTTCGCGAGACTCCTCAAGCGGCCGAATTCGATCGTGTCGGCTCGCTTGATTGACGATTTAGGTTTGCTGTATTTCAGCATCTGCGTGAGTCTGCCGACTGCCTGTTAGGCCGCTGACAGGTTTAACAAGCGGTCGGTGTCGAGCAACGTCACCAAGCTTTCTTCGACGCGAGCGACGCTGGAGGCAAAGCGACGGAAGGAAGGCCGGATCGTGCAAGGAACTGCTTCACGGGCCGTGCTGGGGATGTCGACCACATCACCGACCGCGTCGACCAGGAGGCCGAAGGCGCCCCACGGTCCTTGCACCACCACGTTGCAGCTGGCCGTTTCGGCGACCGTGTTCAGTTGCAACCGCTGCCGCAGATCGATGGCCGTGACAATTTGGCCGCGTAGATTCAACAGCCCTTGCACGTCGTCGGCCAAGTAGGGAACCGAGGAGATGCCACCGGCGATCAAGACTTCTTGGACTGCCGTGACGGGGAGGCCAAAGTGATGGCCACTGACCGTAAAGCTGACGTACTGGTCATTGCGGCAGACCGTCGGCGCGTAGTCTTCATGCGCTTTGGCGGGCATACCGCTGACCCCACGGGGCGAATGCTCGGCCCACTGTTCTTGCAATGCTGAGAACAGCCAATCCATTTCGCCACCGGTAACCGGGATTCCAGCCATCGCCAACATGCTGGCAATATCGCCCGGCAACGCCTCGGGCATACCGGTGACGGCGGCAGCCAATTGGCCGTTACCGCGACGATAGGTTAGCTCGCTCCACCAAGCTCTCCAGGCCCGCGTGTCTTGCCCCGTGCTGCAGAGCACGCCGGCTGTCTTGCGACCACCTTCCAGGAAGGCCAGAGCTTCGCTGACATCGGTAAAGCTTCGCACCGGGTAGCCAAAGCGGCTGGCGGGTTCTGTAAGGAACTCAGTCTCGATCGGATTCTCCGAAACCAACATCAGCACTGGATCTCGCTCGATCCGTTTTACGGCGCTGGCCAGGAAGTGCCGCGGATCTAACAACTCGATGATCTCATCATTCATCAAAGCTGATCCCAAGATACCAGGCTGACTAGACTCGAAACGCAGCTCGATTTCGGCATCTTTAATGTCATGAATCGATTGGATCATCAGGCCGATCGTGCGATGTTCGTCACTGAACACGACCACCGGCTGGACCCCGCTGGCATGTTCGCTGTTGCTTGACAGCGGCACAAGCGGCAGAATATCGTTCCGATAGCTAACTGCCCGAGTGTTGCCATTATGATTAATTGCGCTGACCGGAAATTCTTCCAACCGAGAGACTTGTGCCAGCGAGATACCGATCGGATTTTCCCCACCATCCTCGATCAATAGGATGCGACTGGTGGCTGGACCAGCGGCGGCTCCACTCTTGATTTTTGCTTCCGCTTCGGAGACTGCGGCAAAGTCGATTCCCTCTTGTCGCACCAAACTCTCTGAATCGAGAATCATGATCACTTGACCGTCGCCCAGGATCGTGGCTCCTTGATACAGCCCTTCGCTTTGCACCGAGGCACCGACCGGCTTGACGACAATCTCCTCGGTGTCCAGCACGCGGTCGACGACCAGGCCGATGTCGTGGTTGTCGACTTGTACGACCACGATCGTCGATTCCTCGGCGATCTGATCGGCCGCGCCAAAGGGTTGGGCCGACAGCCCCAACACGTCGGACAGACGCAGCAATGGCAACAAGCGATCGCGGCGACGGAACAGCGCGCGATCTTGCAACCACGCCAAGCGTTCGTCGTTGTGTCCGTTGAGCGCCACCAATTCCACAATACCAACTTGCGGAATGGCAAACATGCTGTTTTCCGATTTAACCAACAACGCCGAGATGATCGCCAGCGTCAGTGGAATCCGGACCTTCAGCGTCGTTCCCCGGCCGATTTGGGAGAAGACTTCGACCCCACCGCCAATGCTCTCAATCGCGGTGCGGACCACATCCATACCAACGCCGCGCCCCGACAAGTTACTGATCTTATCAGCGGTCGAAAAGCCCGGTTCAAAGATATATTGCAAGACGTCATGATCAGACAGTTGATGTGCGGTCGCCTGAGGAACCAATCCCC
Organism: Kothea flammea; assembly: GCF_052161645.1. Lineage (GTDB taxonomy): Bacteria > Planctomycetota > Planctomycetia > Pirellulales > Pirellulaceae > Laterigemmans. The sequence continues at coordinate 6,431,611 of NZ_CP197414.1, read as the reverse complement.
GCTCGATTGCGCGTTGCAAGACTTTATTGCGATCCACACCGCCACCGTCATCGCTGATCTCAATGATCACTTGGCCCGATTCATGGAACGCCCGCAAGGCAATGTTACCATGCCGTGTTTTGCCATTGGCAACGCGTTCGTCGGGTGATTCAATACCATGGTCGGCCGAGTTGCGAAGCATGTGAGTGAGCGGATCACGAATTGCTTCGAGCACGGTCCGGTCCAGCTCCGTTGACTCTCCGGTGAGGGTCAGCTCGAGCGGTTTTCCGGTCGCTTTGGAGAGTTCCCGCACCATCCGCGGCAGTTTGTTCCAAACCGTGCTGATCGGCTGCATGCGGGTCTTCATGATCCCTTCTTGCAATTCCGTCGTAACACGATTCAGTTGGCTGATCGGGTTATAATATTGTGAGTCTTGATCGTGGCGGGACAATTGCAACAGCTCGTTGCGAGTCAACACTAACTCGCCGACGAGGTTCATCAAGTCATCAAGCACGTCGGTGCTGATCCGGACCGTCATGTCAGCGATCGAACTGACCGACTCGCCACCTTTGGTAGCAGCTGGTTTTGAGATTGGCGCGCCGTCTGCGGATCCATTCATGTTTTGCGCGTTGTTTGCTGCTGAGCTGCCGGCCGTTGTCGCAAGGCCCGCCGCCGCACCCATAGCTTCCTGATCAAGCATTTCGTCTGTCCCCGCTTCTAGCTCCGTTTCAACGTCGTCGGAAGAGATAACTCGCCCAGCCGGGGATGGTTTGTAAGAGCCTTCCGCGATTTCGTTCAGGCGGCTGATCGCCGCCGCGATGTCAACGGTAGGTTCGGTGCCTTCCGCTTCCACCCCGTTGAGCAGTTCCTTGATCAGATCAACGCCACTCAGCACGTCACTGATCACGTCGCTGGTCACAGCCAATTGACCATCGCGCATCTTACCCAGCACCGTTTCGGTGGCGTGCGCCACCGATTCCAACTGATGCAAACTCATGAAACCACAGCTTCCCTTGATCGTATGGATCGCACGGAAGATGGCCGACATCAGATCGCCTCGCGAGGGATCTTTTTCAAGCGCCACGATGTCGTTGTCCAGTTGCTCCAGCCCCTCGAAGCTTTCCTGCAAAAACTCCTTCAATAATTCCGCATCCATTCGACTTTCTCCGCTGCCGGGTGCCCCACCGCCTAGGTTTCCTAACCACGATGTCCTCCATCGCAGACGACCTACCGGAAGACCATCGGGCGCATCGCAACAGGCAAATGAGGCAAGGGCTACCGATTGCACAAAGCTTTGCGACTGGGCAATCTCGCATTCCAGGCAATTAGTACAAACGGCATTTTTTCACCAGGCGTCAAGCACGGGGATCATGTGCCACCGATTCATCGAGCGAAAAAAACGAAATCTCCCTCTCCCCTCAATCGCGACGGCGGGGAGATTATAATCAAGGAGTCTTTTTTCATACCACGGAAGCCATTTTCACAATGCATCGTGTCATCCAACTGCTTACGATCCTGGTCTTCAGTTCGCAAGCCCTCGCAGCCAGCGATCCCCAAACATCATCTCAGCCCAACGCATCATCCCAGCCCAACGTGTTGTTCATCGCGATGGACGACCTGAATGATTGGATTGGCTGCCTGGGTGGGCATCCGCAATCGATCACCCCCAACCTGGATCGGTTGGCCGCCAGCGGGGTGTTATTTACCAACGCACACTGCCCAGCGCCCGCATGCAATCCCTGTCGCTCAGCCGTCTTCACCGGAAAAGCCCCAAATCGATCGGGCTTGTATGACAATCGCCAGAACATGCGCGAAGTGATGCCCACCGAGCCCATCATTCCTAAATATTTGCGGGAGCATGGCTATTACGCGGCCGGTTCGGGAAAGTTGCTGCATTACTTCATCGATGCACGGTCGTGGGATGAGTACTTTCCCAAGGCCGAATCCGAAAACCCGTTTCCGGCCACCTTTTATCCGCAGCAACGCCCGGTCAACCTCAAACGTGGTGGCCCGTGGCAGTACGTGGAAACCGATTGGGCCGCTTTGGATGTGACCGACGAAGAGTTCGGTGGCGACTGGTCGGTCAGCCAATGGATTGGCGAACAACTGGGCAAAGAACACGACCAGCCATTCTTCCTCGGGTGTGGACTCTACCGGCCGCATGAACCTTGGTTCGTTCCTAAGAAGTATTTCGAGCCTTTCCCGCTGGAGTCCATCCAACTACCCCCCGGTTATTTGGAAAACGACTTGGATGATGTTCCCAAAGCCGGCCAACAAGCTGCCCGAAATCGCTATTTCCAGCATATTTTAGCAGAGGACCAATGGAAGCAAGGCATCCAGGGCTATCTCGCTTCAATCCATTTCGCCGATGCCATGCTAGGCCGAGTGCTCGATGCCCTCGAATCGGGACCCAATGCAAAGAACACCATTGTCGTGCTCTGGTCCGATCATGGTTGGCAACTGGGTGAGAAAGAACACTGGCAAAAGTATACGCCCTGGCGAGCCGTGACGCGAGTTCCTTTGATGATTCGTGTTCCTGAACAAACAAGCGATGCCTTGCCCAGCGGAACGCAGGCGGGAACCGTCTGTGACGCGCCAGTAAATTTGCTCAGCCTGTTCCCCACGCTGCTTGACCTTTGCAAACTTCCACCGAACCCAAACAGCGACGGCCCCAGCCTACTCCCTTTGCTAACTGACCCAGCAGCGAGCGACTGGGAACATGATTCTGTCACCTTTCTATCTAAACCTAATACTTATGCTATCAGTGGTCGCACACATCGTTACATTCATTATGCCGATGGTGGCGAGGAACTCTATGATATTCGCAAAGATCCTTATGAATGGACAAACCTAGCAGGCGATCCCGCATCACAGCAGCAACTTGTCCAGTTCCGAAGAACAGGCCCCAGTGAATTCGCCGAGCGAATCGAACCGTCCATCCAGTCGCTTGGTAGGCTAGCTTGGCATCCGGCAACCACGGGAGCGGTCCCTCCGTCAAAACCTGACGGTAATCCATTCCCGGTTCATTTCCGCAACCAACAGCGACAAGCGGTCGAATTGTTTTGGCGCAGTCCCTCAGGCGAGCAAAAGTCTTATGGCATGATCGAGCCAGGTCGGACAAAAACACAAGCAACGCGCCCGGGTGCCGTCTGGGCCATAGCCAACGCGAATGGAAATCAGACTCTCGGTCATTTTGTCATCGGTGACAGAACGGCCCAAGCGGTGATTCCCGCAAACCAACCAAACATCATCTTCATGATGGCCGATGACCTCGGCTACGGGGACCTCGGTTGCTATGGCCAGCAGGTGATCCAGACGCCACGCCTCGACCAAATGGCCGCCGAAGGTATGAAGTTCACCGATTTCTACGCTGGAAATACGGTCTGCGCACCGTCGCGTGCGGTGTTGATGACGGGGATGCACATGGGACACGTGCACGTGCGTGGTAACGCGGGTGGCCCCGACATGTCGAAACAGACATTACGAGATGAAGACATCACCGTTGCCGAAGTACTCAAAGCCGCTGGTTACCGCACTGGCATCAGCGGTAAATGGGGACTCGGAGATTTCGCTCCCGGTGGCGAAAGTGGGCTTCCGGCGAATCAAGGTTTCGATTTCTCCTACGGCTATCTAAACCAAGTTCACGCTCATAACTATTATCCGGAATTTTTGTGGCGGGGCGATGTCAAAGAGAGCCTCCAAAACGTGGTTCAGCGAGCCGATCGTGCGTACGGCGGATTCACTGGCGGTTGGGCCACGACCAAAGTCGATTATAGTCATGACCTGATCGCCAGCGAAGCCATCGACTTTATCAAACGATACGGTACGGAGGATAGCAAAGCACCGTTCTTCCTCTACCTGTCGATGACGATTCCGCATGCCAACAATGAGTCAGGCAGAGCTCTTGGCAATGGCCAGGAGGTACCCGACTTTAGGCAATACGAAGACAAAGATTGGAGCGATCCCAACAAAGGCCAAGCCGCGATGATCTCGCGGATGGATCGTGACATTGGTCGCATTCTGGACCTGCTCGATACATTGAACATCGCCGAGGAAACGATCGTAATGTTCACCAGTGACAATGGCCCGCACAACGAAGGTGGGCACACACCCGAACTGTTCAACCCCGCCGGCCCCCTGCGAGGAATGAAACGAGCCCTTTACGAAGGCGGCATCCGCGTCCCATTGATCGTGCGTTGGCCCGGGACCACTCCGGCTGGCACGACCTCTGATCACATCGGCTACTTTGGTGATGTGATGGCGACGCTGGCCGAACTGGCAAGCGTCGATGCGCCGGCCAACCTCGATTCAATCAGCTTCGTCCCCACGATTACGGGCAAACCGCAAGCACAACAGCAGCACCCGTACTTGTACTGGGAGTTCTACGAGCAGGGCGGACGTCAAGCGGTTCGCGCCGGGAACTGGAAAGCGGTTCGCCAACCGTGGATGACCGGCCCCACGGAACTTTATGACTTGAGCAACGACATCGGCGAAGAGAACAATCTTGCCGATACGCATCCCGAGGTCGTCGAGCGACTCGAAGCGATGATGGCAGAAGCTCACGTCGAACACCCCAACTGGGAACCCAGGGGTGCGAGCAAACCACGCGCGGATCAGAAACCAAGAGTAAATCAGAACTAATGAAAAACATCATCTTATGCTTCGCCCACCTGGCAACGTTTATACTGGCAGCGACGGTGGGGGCAAACGAACGGCCCAATGTATTACTGATCCTCGTTGACGATCTAAAACCAGCGCTCGGTTGTTACGGGGATCCGCACGCAAAGTCACCCAACATCGATCGCTTAGCCGCCTCTGGAATACGATTCGATATGGCTTACTGCAACCAGGCTGTTTGCGCTCCTTCGCGATTCACGCTGATGCTCGGTGCGCACTCCACATCGACGGGACTGTATGGCCTGGGAAATAATCTGCGAGAGTCGTTCCCCGCGGCAGTTACCATGCCCCAGTATTTCGCCCAGCATGGTTACCGCACCGAGTCACTGGGGAAAGTGTTTCATATCGGCCACGGGAACCAGGGCGACCCCACTTCCTTTAGCGTTCCTCACTTTCATGACAAGGTAATTGAGTACCTTGATCCAGCCAGCACCGAGGGTGGCCAGTTGACTCGTGAGGAAGCCTTTTTTACGAATCAAAAATTAGGCGAGATCCGCTCGCTGCCGCGTGGGGCTGCTTATGAATCGCCCGACGTGGAGGATGCTCAGTACGCCGACGGCCGCGTCGCGAACGAGACGATTCTACGCTTGCGAGCCGCCAAGCAGCGGCGAGTTGCCGACGGAACACCTTTCTTCATCGCCGCTGGATTTGCGCGACCGCACCTGCCGTTCAGCGCGCCGAAGAAGTATTGGGACATGTACGATCCGCATACTTTGCCTTTGCCGGGACATGAAAAACTTCCTGAAAATGCTCCCCGCGTGGCCGGCAAACGGGGCGGTGAAATCGCGAATTACAAACCGGTGCCGACCGATCCTCAAGCCGACTTTGGCGAGCAACTGAAACGCGAACTGATTCACGGATACTACGCCAGCATCAGTTTTGTCGATGCGCAAATCGGTAAAGTGCTTGATGAGTTAAAGGCTTCGGGACTGGCCGAGAACACCATTGTCGTGCTGTGGGGAGACCACGGTTTTCATCTTGGCGATCTGGGGATTTGGACCAAGCACACGAATTACGAACAAGCCAATCGGATTCCGATCTTGATTGCCGCACCGGGAGTAACGACGGCGGGATCGTCGACTGGGCAACTTGCCGAAAGCGTTGACATTTTTCCAACGCTCGCTGAGCTTGCCGGACTGCCCGCCCCAAGCGGTCCGCAACCGATCGATGGAGCGAGTTTAGCTGCCGTGCTGAAAGATCCCACGAAGCGAGTTCGTGATCACGCCTATCATGTTTACCCGCAACAAAAAATAGGCCGCGCGATTCGTACGGAACGCTATCGCTTGGTTGAGTGGAAAGCGGTCGGGGCGCCCGATGACACGGCGGAGTTCGAACTTTATGACTACCAGTTGGATCCTCGGGAGCGAAAGAATTTGGTTGCCGAGTATCCCGCCGTGGTCGCCCGCCTGAAAGTCACCTTGGCCAACTATCCGCAGCCCGTCCCTCGGAATCGCGGCCCAAAGCGCGATTGAGAAAACGCCGCGGCGAAGCATTGAAATAGAACCGCTCGGCTGCTTGACGGATCGCCGGTAAGCCACCGAGTTGTTGCCGCTGGCGTGCGCCGCTAAAGCGACTGGCCGGACCTCGCAATTCGACGTGCAAATCACGATCCAAGCCAGCTTGCTCAGCGACGGCGATCGCCACGCCCAACTGAAAACGATCTTGCGGGTAAATCGGTGCCCCCACGCTACCCAACGACCAACGATCGAGCGGCAGGCGGACCCAACCGGGCTGGTCCACCTCGCTGGCTTGCGAATTGGCGTCCAGTTCGCGTTGCAGACTGGCCGGTAAACGCGTCACCGCAGCGGTCGAAACCCACATTGTTACCCGACTGCTGTGCGGAGCATACAAAGCCCACGCGGGCCAATGGTCCCAATAACCCCAACGCTCACCGATCGGCATGCCCAGCATCACCAACACCAACGCGAAACCAGTTCGACTGCCTGGCAGCAACAAGCTGGACCATGATGATGGGGATGATGATTGAACCGGGCCAAACAACAGCAAGACTTGCGCGATGAAATACAAATTCCAGAGCAGCACGGCGGGTAGATGGTTCAAGCCGACTGGCCCCAACACGAGCAACAGCACGCAGTGCATGGCGACCGCCAGCCCGACTCCAATTTGGCCGATCCCAATTGGGCCCATGCGAAAACGGTGACTAGCAAAGCGGTGACTGCTAAAGCCAATCAACAACCCAGCCAGCAACAGCCCAGCCACCAACAACTCCACCAACGGCGGCAGCACGGCCAGCGAGTGCTCCAAAGTGGGGCTGGTCGCGGCGGCTAAATCCCAGCCCACGAAGCGGGCCAGTTGAGTGACCATATCGGCACCGACGGTATGGACGAATTGAAAGTCAAATTTGCTGACCGCCGACCAGAAATAAATACCGATAGTCAACAACCTCGCTAGAGTGAGCATGGCCGCCGGCCTGGCGATGGCGAACAGCACCGTCAGCGCGGCAAATTGATAAGCCCAAGGTTGCAGCCGATGTTGATCGGTGATCACCGCCAGCAACCAACCGAGCGGCAAGCCCCAAGCAGCTCGCCGTATCCAGTCTTGCCGTATCCAGTCTTGCCAACAAGTCACCGCAGTCGCATCGGACGCACCGGTAGGAGATTGTCCCGGAGGTGAGTCAGCAAACAGTAAAGAGATGAGCCCCAGCAACATGCTGGCCAGTGCCAACCATTGCGGCCAAGCGGACCAAGCCGTTACCTCGGGCAATCCCCAAGGCTGGCCCAACAATGGCACTTGAGGAAACTCGGATTGTGGAATCCAAAGCCGCCAAGTTGCCGCCATTAAGGCGATGCCAAACAGGCCCACGCAACGCCGCAACCAGCGTCTCCGCGTTGAGCAATCGGCGAAAGATTGCAGGGCTGGAGAGTACGGCGCTGGAGATCGCGGGGCTGGAGAATTCTCCGTGAGCGGATTTTGCGTTGGCATCCGAGAGGTTTCAATCGGGGGCGATCAGCGGACCGAGGCGAGGTCTACCGCCGTCGACATCGACTCGCATGCAAATATGTCGCCGCCAAGCCGCGTCGTTGGGTTGAGGGAAATCGCTGCGAAAATGGACACCCCGAGATTCTTCCCTGAGCAGTGCCGCGCGGGCCATCAGCCGCGCGGTGGTGAGCAAATTCTGCAGTTCCCAGCCAACCGGCTCGTCAAACCTTCTCCGCAGCGCGTAGACGCAAAAGGAATCGAGCGAATCGACCGCTTCGCGAAGTCCATCGGCGGAGCGTTCGACACCGATCAAACGTCCCGCCAAACTTTTGACCGCCGCCCGCACGTCAGCCACATCGATCGCTTCGCTGCTGGTTTCTTCGCCAGCCCAACTTTCAATCGGCAGGGCCCGCATTTGATCGGGCATCTCGGCGGCCGCTCGCGAGGCGCCTTCGCCCGCGTGGGCACCGTAGACCAGCCCTTCGAGCAGACTGTTGCTGGCCAGACGATTTGCCCCGTGCAGACCCGAGCTGGTGACTTCACCAGCGGCCCACAAACCGGGCAACGTTGATCTACCTTGCAGGTCGACCGTGACGCCACCAATCATGTAATGCGCCCCCGGGCGAACCGGAATGCGGTCAGTGGTGATGTCGAGTTCGAATTTGCGGCAGACTTTGGCGATGCCTGGAAACCGCCGCAGGACCAACTCGGAATCGAGATGCGAAAGATCAAGGTACACGTTGGAACTGTGCGTGGCCGCCATTTGACGCACAATCGATTGGCTGACGACATCTCGCGGCGCCAGTTCGGCTCGCGGATCGTAGTCGGGCATGAAACGATGCCCATTGTTGTCGACGAGATAAGCTCCCTCACCACGAATCGCCTCGGTCATCAAGAACCGCGAGCTGCCCGCGATGTACAAGACCGTGGGATGGAACTGGATAAATTCCATGTCACGCAGTTCGGCTCCGGCGCGGAAAGCGGCTGCGTAACCATCGGCCGTAGCGACCGGGGGATTGGTCGATTCGCGGAAGACTTGCCCCGCGCCGCCGGTGCAAATAATTGTCTGCTTGGCCCACACCAACATCGGCGGGCCATCGCTGCGTTTGATAATCGCACCGTGACAGCGTCCATCATGGGTCAGCAAATCCAAGGTAAAAGCGTGTTCCCAGATCTCAATATTTTCTCGCTGGCGAGTTTGTTCGATCACCGCTCGCATGATCTCTTTGCCAGTCGCATCTCCCAAGGCATGCACGATGCGATGGTGGCTATGTCCGCCTTCACGGCCAAGCGTAAAGCTGCCGGCCAGTTCATCAAAGCGAGTTCCCCAGTTGACCAGTTCTTCAATCCTGCGGGGACCATCGCGGACCACCATGTCGACCACTGGCCGCTCGCACAGATTGCCACCTGCCGACAACGTATCGGAGACGTGGTCCTCGAAGCAATCTTCCGGATCAATCACACCGGCGATTCCGCCTTGGGCGTAGTGGCTGTTCGATTCGCGCAATTGATCTTTGGTGACAACCAGCACCGACTGGTTGGAAGCGGCAGCCATGGAAGCCCGCAGGCCGGCCAAACCTCCCCCGATGATCAGGAGATCGGTGAAATAGTGTGGCATGCGTTTCGGTTTGAACGCCACCAAGTAGCGAGGCAACATGAAGGTGATTCAAAAATTAGAGGAGCCGGGGCCTGACGACGAACCGTCGGTGGTTTGATAAGATAACAAGTTCTGCGGTCCGTTCGATTCCTCTTCGCTGAAGACGTGCCACCGATTAAGCTGGGAATGCGGACTGAGCTGATTTTGCCGCGGCAGCCCGGTTTGGAGGATAATGCACAGATGAGTCCGCGTGACAGCACCGAGGAAGATATTGCATGAGCGAAATGCGGAAGCCCGTATGGCGACAGCGGCGTCGGTTGGGCCCCAAGCGGCGGTTAACCCTGGCGGTGCTACCCACCATGCTGACCCTCGGCAACGGTACCTGCGGTTTGGCGGCAATCGCCGTGGCCGTCAGCGATACCTTGCTGTGGACCGAGGAGATCAAACTGCAAGTTGCCGGAGTGCTGATCTTTGCCGGTATGCTGTTCGATGCTTTTGACGGGCACGCGGCCCGGATGACCAACCAATCGAGCGAATTCGGCGCCCAACTCGACAGCCTCTGTGACGCGATCACGTTTGGTACCGCCCCGGCGGTCATCATTTGGCGATACAGCGAGGTCTTGCCACACCGTTTGTCCTGGACGGTGGGGGTGCTATTTACCTTGTGCGTGCTGCTGCGGCTGGCCCGATTCAATGTTGAAACCAAAGAAGACGACCCCCACGACAGCTTCTTCGGCTTGCCCAGCCCGGCCGCCGCCGGTGCGCTTGCCTCGTTTGCCATTGCGGTGCCCCGCTTGGCCAGCTTTCAGAGTGAAGCATACAGCCCAAGAATTCAGCATCTGGCGACTTGGGGGCTGCAAGCGTCTCATTACCTGCTGCCGCTGCTGGCCGTGGTGCTGGCTTACCTGATGGTTTCCCGCGTGCGTTATCCGCACGTCTTTAATCAACTTTTTGGCGGCAGAAGACCACCGCACCAAATCGGCCAAGCGATTTTCGCATGCGTCGGGCTGTTCATTCTCCACGAGTTGGTGCTGCCGCTGGGCTTTTGCTATTTCGCTTTTGCTTCGCCGCTGAAGGAGTTGCTGCGGCGGTATCGAGGCCAGCCCCAAGCCGTCGCTGGCGAGCGGACTCCCCGACTGAAACGCCAACTTGAATCCAAAAGCGGTAACAATTTTGCCGATGCTGTGGCGAATAAATCGGCAGATGCCAAGGGCGACGCACCAACATAGCAACGTAAAATCGGATCTCCAGCGGGCTGTTCAGCAGTTTGTTCAGTGTGCTGCGGGGATCGCTCGGGTGTCACAGTTGCGTAAAAGTCGGCAAAATTATTTTGCACGGGTGTTGGTTTAGGCTCTAGGAATGCTGATAATCATTCGGTCTTTTACAAGATCGGGCAACGGAGGAAGTATGCGAGTCATTGGACCACCGAAAAAGAGTCGCCATTCAGACCGCGACAAACGCCACGCGGGAATTCGGCGATTTGCTGACCGCGTGCGGGTTCGCAAGCATGCCACGGCGGACTTGCCTCAAAGCGAGAACAGCGCCCTGTATCGGCAATTCACCCCCGCCTATGAATTGCTCTTTCCGTTGCTGGTTCGTAAACGCATTTGGAGCGCCATTCGTCAGCTAAATTTGCGCCCCGGAACGCGGACACTCGAAGTGGGTGTCGGCACCGGGACATCGCTGCAAGCTTATCCTCACGATGTGCAGGTCACGGGCATTGACCTTTCCCAGGAAATGTTGGCCGTTGCCAAACGCAAGATTGCCGAGGAGGGCTGGGATCACATTCAGGTTCAGCAGGGCAACGCGGAGAAGCTGGAATTCGACGATGCCTCGTTCGACTGCGTGACCTCGTTCCACACCGTCAGCGTCGTTTCCAATCCTGAATCGATGATGCGAGAAATCGCTCGCGTCGTGCGTCCCGGCGGCAAGGTTTTGGTGATCAACCATTTTCGCAGCCCGCGACCTTGGTTGGCCAACATGATTGATCGCGCCGATCCGGTGACGCGACATCTTGGCTGGCGAACCGATCTCGAATGCGAAGCGGTCGTGCGATCGCTGCCGCTGGAAGTGGACAAACGCTACAAGACATCCCCCCTTTCGCTGTTCACCGTCGTGCGAGCGACTCGTCTGCCCGATCACGAGGTTTAGTGTGGTCGATGCGCTGGTGTACCGGCTTTAGCCGGCCATGCGTTGGGCAAAAAGTTCGGATAGCGGTGAACGCGCAGGTCACTCAAATCGCCCCCCAACCCCGCAGTTAGTTCGAAAGATAGCTGTGTTATGGACCATCTATTCCTTCGGTCCGCGTTACGGGAGAGTTTCTCCCATCTCGCCTGATCGAGTTGGATATGGGTATCATGGCGTGATCCTGATATGCATCCCCCCAACACGACGGCAGTCAGATCTATGAAGGCAGCGTTCATTCGGGCCACAGGCCCCGCTTCTTGTATTGAAATTGGCGAACTCCCCAACCCGGAACCGGCCCGCGGGCAAGTCCGCGTGCGGATGGAGGCGGTTTCGGTTAACCCCATCGATACCTACATCCGAGCCGGCACGGTCGCAATGGATCTGCCGGATCCTTTCGTAATCGGTTGCGATGGGGCCGGTGTCGTGGAGATGCTGGGCGAGGGAGTCGCCGGATTTCGCGAAGGAGATCGCGTCTGGTTTACCAACCAGGGATTGCTGGGGCGGCAAGGTACATTTGCCGAGTACGCCGTTGTCGATGCACGTTGGCTCTATCCATTGCCCGACGGTGTCGAGCCGACAGCCGCGGCGGCTTGCGCGTTGGTTGGCGTCACGGCCCACTTGGGCCTTAACCGGGAAGCCTGCCTGCGGGCTGACGAGACGGTGCTGGTGATCGGCGGTACCGGGGGTGTGGGTTCGATGGTAGTCCAAATGGCCAAAGCGGCTGGCGCCAAAGTCATCGCCACCGGCGGAGGCGAGGAGAAAGCTCAACTTTGTCGTGAGCTGGGTGCCGATTGGGCAATCGATTATCAGCAAGAAGATATCGTCCAGCGGGTCGAAGAGATCATCCCCGAAGGCGTGAATGTTTTCTGGGAGACCCGCCGCGTACCCGACTTCGATATGGCCGTTCAAACCATGGCCGAACGGGGCAGGATGGTGCTAATGGCCGGACGCGACGCGCGACCTGAATTTCCCGTCGGTCCCTTCTACGTCAAAGAATGCAAACTGCACGGCTTCGTAATGTTCAAAGCATCCTCGGACGAGATGCGAACAGCAGCCGACGATATCAACATGTGGCTGGCTGATGGTAGCCTCAAACCACTGATCGCCAAAGTCCTTCCACTGGAACAAGCAGCCGATGCGCACGCCCTGCAAGAACAAGCCACCATCGAAGGGACTTGCTCCCTGCGAGGAAAAATTGTGCTGACAATCTAGCTGGGTTCAGCGGTCAGGCTTAGCGAAAACGACGAGCCGGGTTCCAAGCCGACGAGCTACCCACCGGCGCGGTGATCGCTCCCAGTTCGGGGCCCGGCTGAGCGGTTGAGTGCGACTTGGGAGGCAGGCCTGTTGCCGCTTCATCCAAAGTCGCTTGACGACGCCGCTGATACCAACCATCACCAGCACTCACGGTTTGGCTAGCGGCTAATCGGGTATCGGCTAACGAGCCGTTCATCGGCTGGTGATTGCTGCCAGCCAATTGCAGCGACGGCGGGTCGCTGGCTGGAAGCGGCGCGGGGCCGAGTTGAATTTTGGCAAATTGTGCGACCGGACCGCTGCCCGCTTGCACCCAAGCCAACCAGTGCTGCTGAAACTCTTCCAAGCTTGCATAGCGATAGTGTTGGCGAACCGCTTGCGTCCAACTGCCTTGTTGAAAGTAAGTTTCGATGAACTTGATGAATTCCTGCGGGCCATTTTGTTCGACTAGAAAACGACAGACCGAATACCCTTGGGCGTACAGCGTTAGCATCTCCGGCGGGTACTCGGTCATCATGAACATCTGATTCATGGGGATGCCCTTGCCCGTCGTCAAAAACTCTTTCAATTTGACGTCGTGCTTCGATTTCTCCGCCACATGTTCGACCGTTGTCGACAAACCTTCATCGGCCCAACGCGGCAAGGGGCGTCCAAAATGAGTCGCCAACACGGTGTGCGTGACTTCATGGGGCAAGACGCTATCGAGGATCCTCTGCGGGGTACCGATGACGACCATCTGAAAATCGCCGACGTGCCCAGGATAACGGTTGTAATTAGTGACACCTTCGCAGGGTCGATTTCCGGCCACCACACGAATCGTGCAGGGGGCTGACCAACGCGGTAACTCTTTACCCAGCCACTGGATAGCCAGCGTCCTGCGGAACTGCTCGGCCGCCTGCGCGACCTGTTGTGCCAGCTCTGGCGTGGGCGCGTCAACGACGGCAAAATTGGCGGTGCGTACAGCTCGATTGGCCGCATCTGCCCTAACGGCAAGACCGTTGAGCAGCGCGATCATCAGCAGGGCCAGTTTGATAAGCGGGGCCAGCTTAATCAGTAGCCGCTGTTCTGGGCAGCTTGTGATCCGAAACTGGAGTGACCAGCGAGCATCCATGCTCCGCCTCTCGGTTTGGGGGTCGTGGCGAATGAGTGTTCGTCGTGAACCAAAGCCTTGGCCCACCGCATGTTGGCGGAGTGTACTTGGCTGATCACTTGAGCGAAATATTGATTTTTTCTATCGCGGAAATCACTCCCCAGCCTCGGGCTAAGCACCACAACACAGGTGCCCAGCGATCAGCCTAGCGATTTGGCTTGCCGCAGAATCTGCTCGGCGGCGCGACCAATCACCACTTCGCTCGCTTCCAGCCGCGCGGCCACAGCGGTTGTCTGGGCGTTAAGCGTTTGCGGATTGGCGAGCAACTTCTTCAGCTTGGCCACCAACTTGCTGGCCGTGATTCCCCGCATCCCCAGTTCATCGCCACAGCCCAACTGACGAATTCGTCGCGCGTTGTCAAATTGATCGAAAGCCATCGGACAGATCAACTGGGGCAAGCCAGCCGCCAACGCTTGGCTGGTCGTGCCGATCCCGCCGTGATGAACTAACAAGCGGCAGTCGGGCAGCAACTGTCCCAACGGCACGTAACTGGCAACCCGCACCGCGTCCGGTCGCTCGGCTGGTACTTGCGTGGGATCTGCCGACAGCATTAAACCGGGGACTCCCATCCGCCGACAGGCCTCGATCGCCGCCGCGAAGAACTTGGTTCCCAAGAGATGTGCCGAGCCCGGGGTGAACACGATCGGCCGGGCGGATAATTGCAATTTAGCTTGCATCGCCGCTGGCAAACGGTTTTCGCCCGCTGGCTGGTCGCCCGCTTCGGGACCATCGTATCGGGGAAACCCGACGCATTGGAAATTCGCCGGCAGATCGGGCGGACCGTACCAGTCAGGAAACAAACCGAGCACGCCATCGGGGGAAAAATACCAAGAGCCCAGCGGGCGCCGCACCGGCGGCAACCCAATCGTGCGACGAACCTCATTCAGCGGCTTTGCCAACCAACGAGTGATCAACAAACGATTAGCCAACCACAACTGAGTTTGTTGCCAGACGGCCGGCCGCCGCATGCCCATCAAGCCGCTGCCAAAACGCGGCGGATCGGCTTGCGAAGGCAAAGCCAGCGGTGCCAAGTGCACGCTCAACTGGCGAATATCGGATCGCTTGTCTCGCCACAATCGGGAAGCGAAATCGAGTGGATGCGAGACCAATACGGTGTTGCCCGGCTCGATCCATTGATCGATCCGTTCCAACAGCCGAGACAAATAAGTGACCACAAACTCGCGGAGCAACAACCTGGGGCCACGGTAAGGATGCCAAATATCAGGGTCAAGCAAATGTTGTTGAAACTCCTCGTGGGAGATCAAGCCGTGCGACTCCAAGCCCAAGGCGTCTGCCAAGTGCTGGTATGACGCTGGCAAGATCACCACCGGCCGCGCTCCCCGCCTCTGCAACTCCGCGGCGATCGCCAAAAACGGATTCACGTCCCCGCGACTGCCCAGCGCAGTAAGGATCACGCGAGCCGGCATTGAGCTGCTGGTCATGGTCGCCGGTTTTTATGGTCGGGGAATATCATGGTCGGCAAGTTTACGGTAGGCGGTGGCGCGACTGATGCCCAGCAGTTTGGCGGCCGCTGCGATGTTGCCGTCGCAGCGGTCGAGCGCTTCGCGAATCAGTTTCTTTTCCCAGTGATCGAGCCGCAGCGTATCCATCGTGCCGGCACCGGCATCTCGCAGCCCCAAGTCCTCCAACTGAATTTCATCCCCTTCACTCATCACGATTGCGCTGTCGATCACATTCCGCAGTTGGCGGACATTCCCCGGCCAGTGATACTCCAGCAATCGCGTACGAGCAGCCGCGGAAAGATGTGCTTGCGGGCGGCCGTGGCGGAGTCGCAAATGTTCCAAGAAGTGGTCGATTAATAATTCGATATCGGTTTCACGATCGCGCAGTGGCGGCACGACCAGTTCGAAGACACTCAAGCGATAATACAAATCCTCGCGAAACTTTTTCTCCCGCACGAACTCTGCCAAGTCGCGGTTGGTCGCCGCCACGACGCGGACATCGACGCGAACCTCTTCGGTGGCACCGACGGGGAGGAAGGGATGTCCCTCGAGGATCCTCAGCATCTTGGCTTGGGCTTCCAACGTCAGCTCACCGACTTCGTCGAGAAACAGCGTGCCGGTGTGCGCTTGTTGGAACCAGCCATTGTGATCTCCGTCGGCGCCGGTGAACGCGCCTTTGCGGTGGCCATATAATTGGCTTTCCACCAGATCGCGAGGAATCGCCGCGCAGTTGACACTCAGCAGCGGCCGGTCGTGCCGTGGGCTGGCTTGATGAACGGCTCGCGCGACCAGTTCCTTGCCCGCGCCGCTCTCGCCGCGAATCAGCACGCAACCGTTGGCGCGCCCAATCCGCTCGACCCGTTCTTTCAAGCGAATCATCACCGGGCTGCTGCCGATCAATTCGTCCGCTTCGGCATTACGATCAGCCAACCGCCGGCGTTCGGCGCGAAGAAAATTACTCTCCCGCGCGTTGGCCAACGCGGCGGCAATCAAGCGGGCGGCGGCGATCGCCAGTTCAAAATCAGCTTGTTCAAAATGCCCTTCCCGGCGATGCAAAACCATCGCGCCGGCAATGCTGTCGGCGGCGAACAGCGGTATTAGAATCGCGTCTCGAGCCAGCTTTTCGGTATCTCCCTCATACGTCGCTTCACCCGCTTCTTTACTGACCCAAATCGCTTCGCCCTGACCAATCATCCTTCTCGCCAGCGTGCGGCTGGGCGTGACCAAGCCGGTTGCCTCCGGCGGCATCACATACTCCGCCGTCAACTGACCGGCCGTCGCCAAACGAAAAAAGCCCAACGCGTCGGCACCCGTCCGGTGACTCAGGAGTGCGGCCGTGGTGTCGATCACTTCATCGGGATCGCCACTCCGCAGCAACTGGATGCTGAGTTGATACAAGTCGAGCAAGTTCCCCGCCTGAGCCGCTTCCCGCAGCGGATCGGTCGGCAACAACTCGTGACCGCCATGCGTTTGCAACGCCCGGTCAGCAACAATCGTTTGCGTATTGGGACTTTCCACAAAGGCATCTTCGGGCACATCCACGAACTGCATCTCCGTGCCGCCGACGCGGATCAACGTCTTGTCGAGCAACATCGCGTGGTCCGTCTTCTGACCATTCACAGCAGTCCCATTGCGGCTCTTGTTGTCGCGAATTTGCCAGTTGCCTTCCTCGAAATATAGCACCGCGTGGAAACGTGAACTGATCGGATCGGTCAACATGATTTCACAACTCGTGCCCCGCCCAATGTGCATGGGACGTTCCGGATCGAGCGGATATTTGCGACCTGAGTCAGGCCCGGTGCGGACCGATATAAAAGCGACCATGTTCCATCATGTGCAACGAATGAATTGGCGAAGCTGACAAACTGGACCCCAGCATAGTACACCGGCCGGTGGGCCGCACGTGGCCACAATCAACCCGCCACAATCAACCCGCCACAATCCGCAGGAACTCGGCCGCCTGTTGGGCGATGGTGTGCCGGCTGAGAACGCCTTGTTGCCCGGCCAGTCCCAACTCGGTTCGCTCGGAGGCATTTTCCAGCAACCGCAGCAGGCACTCCGCGTAGGCTGCCGGGTCGTTGGCGGGATAGAGCAATCCGCCACCGGTCGAAGCTAGCAACTCTGGGAACGCCCCGTGCTGGGGCTGGATCACGGGGACGCCGGCGGCCAGCGATTCGAGTACGTACAGGCCTTTGCATTCCTCGTAATCGGTCGGCACGCTGAACAGATCAAAAGAGCGCAGCAAAGCGATCTTGGCGTCCCGCTCTGGACTGCCGTGGTGGAAGTGCGCGGCGGCGAGACCAGCGGCATCCAAACGCTTTTGCTGGGTGTGCAGGTAATCGCGGTGCTGGTCTCCCAGCCAGCCGCCGTAATGCAACTGCAGCCTGCCGCTACCCAACCGGGAAGATACTTCGATGAAGGCGTCGACCAGATTATGAAATCCTTTCTCCGGTGCGATCCGAGCGAAGTAACCCAGCTTCAGTGGTTTTCCGTTGCGACCACCGGCGGGAAGGTGGTCCTCGATCACACTCGCCAGAGCCGCATCAAGAGCGGTCGAATCGCCGGACCGGGGTTCTTGATCAACAGCCTCTGCCGCAAAAGTGTTGGTGTCGATTGCCAGGGGGACCACGTGCAATTTGTCTGGATGAATCCCCAGCCGGTTGCCCATCTTATCGGCGTAGAACTGGCTGTTTACCAAGCAGGCGTCAGTCTGAGCAGCCAGGGCTCCCATTAATTCAGTCGCTGGCCCACGATATGCTTCGGGTAGGTAGTCCAGGAAAATGTCATCCCCCTGCAGCCAAACAACGATCTTGGTGTCCAACACTTCGCGAATCGCCGGAATACAGCCCCCGATCAAGAGATTTGTCAACACGATCACATCAGGACGAAACTCGTCGCGAAGCCACGCGACCAAGCGTTTCACCTCGCTCGCCTGATGGCCCTGCAAACCCTGCAACATGGATACGGTCAGATCGCCCAGCAAACTCGCCTGCGTTCCGCCCGCCCGTTTGGTCGCCAACCGCAACAGCCAAGGAGCGTCGAGCAGCCGCAGCAACGGCCCGGGCAGCTTTCCCAGCAAGGGCCATTTTTGCTGTAAATAAACGTTAATGCCACCAAAAAAAACCTGCCCGCCGCGGCTGACGTCCGGTTCATCGGTGCGAATCGGCGTGTAGACCGGCAGCAGCAAGCATTCCGCGTCGTGGCGTGATAGCTCGCGAGCCAAAGCATTGTCGTGCATGCAACTGCCACAATACATGCCGGCAGCACCTGCCGTTAAATAAGCAATCCGCATGGGGGCTCGTCCGCATCGTTGGGCTGGAGGCGTGGTAGGGTGGGGAGTCCGTTGTGGGTTTTCCCGGGGACTTCTATACTAATCGGCCTTCGCTTGTTCCTAGATTTCGCCGGTTCCTCAAAGATTCTCCGATGTCCTCCACCCCCAATATTACTGAACGCTCGCAAGCTCAGGCTCCCTTTTATTGGGGAGTAGATGTCGGGGGGACGAGCATCAAGTTTGGTTTGGTCGACGACCTGGGAAAAACGCTCTCATTTGAAAGTATTCCAACTCAGGAAGCCAAGGGGCCGCAAGCCGCTGTGGAACGCCTCTCCGCCGCCTTGCGGAGCCACGAACAACGTTTGGGCGGCGAAATTGGCGATCAAATTGCCACGATCGGGTTGGGGACGCCGGGGAGTATGGATCTACCAGCCGGCATGCTGCTGGAACCACCCAACCTACCCCACTGGCAACAATTTCCCATCCGCGATGCCCTGGCCCAGGCGACCGGCCGCAGCGTGGTGTTTGTCAATGACGCCAACGCGGCCGCTTACGGCGAATTCTGGCTAGGCACCGGGCGCGATCACGATTCCATGATTTTGCTGACGCTGGGGACCGGTGTCGGTGGCGGCGTGATCGTCGACGGCGAATTGGTGAATGGCATCAATAGTTTTGGCAGCGAATGTGGACACATCATCGTCGACGCCGCCGCCGATGCGAGACTCTGCGTGTGGGGAGGCGGCCGCGGACATCTGGAAGCCTACGCCTCGGCTAGCGCCGTCGTGCGGCGCACTCGCGATGCCTTGCGAGCCGGAGGAGAACTAGCCAAAGCCAGCAAATTAGTCGGCATGCTCGGTGGCGATGATTCTGAATTGACCGCCAAGAAAGTCTACGAAGCGGCTGCCGACGGCGATCAACTAGCACTGCAGATTATCGATGAGACTGCCGTCTGGCTGGGAGTTGGCATCACCAGCCTGGTTGCCACGCTCGACCCAGGTCTAGTGGTATTAGGTGGGGCGATGGACTTTGGTGGCCCCGATTCACCCGTGGGCAGACGATTTGTCGAAGGAATTCGCGCTGAATTCTCACAACGGACCTTTTCTAATGTGGCTGCGGGGACGACGATTGATTTCGCTTCGCTCGGTGGCGATGCCGGTTACCTGGGGGCAGCCGGTTACGCGCGACGCGTTTTGATGTCCAAACAAACTTAGAACCAACTCGAACTAGCCATTTTTTACAGTCACTGATTCCCCTTCCTTCACTCCTTTCCTGACTTGGTAATTTATGCAGATCCGCAATTTCTGCATCATTGCACACATTGACCACGGCAAAAGCACGTTAGCTGATCGGCTGCTGGAATTCACCGACACCGTTTCCAAACGGCAGATGAAAGAACAGCTGTTGGACGATTTGGATCTGGAACGCCAGCGGGGGATCACGATCAAAGCCCGCGCCGTGGCCATGCATTACACGCTGGACGGCGAAACATATGAAATCAACCTGATCGATACCCCCGGTCACGTCGATTTTCAATACGAAGTCTCCCGCTCGCTGGCTTGTTGCGAAGGCGCATTGTTGGTCGTCGACGCTTTTCAAGGAGTCGAGGCGCAAACGGTGGCCAACGCTTTCAAAGCGATGGAGCACGACCTGACGATCATTCCGGTAATCAACAAAATCGACTTGGCCTACGCGCGGCCCGACGAAGTGGCCGAGGAAATGGAGCAATCGCTGGGGACCCCGGCTGAAGAAGCGGTCCTGGTCAGCGCCAAAGCCGGCATCGGCATCCAGGAACTGATGCGCGCAATTGTCGAACGCATTCCGGCTCCTCAAGGAGACCCCAACGCGCCGCTGCAGGCCATGGTGTTCGATTCCAATTACGACGACTACCGCGGCGCGATCACCTACGTGCGTCTGATGAACGGCACGGTGCGAAGAGGCCAAAAGATCAAGTTCCTCAAAGCGGGCACGCAGCACGAAGTCGTCGAACTGGGCCAGTTTGCACCGGGCCGTGTCTCCTGCGATTCGTTGCGAGCCGGACAAGTCGGTTACCTGATCTGCAACATTAAATCACTGGCTGACGTGCATATCGGCGATACGGTCAGCGTCACCGGCGATAACCCGGCCAAACCATTGCCAGGCTATATGAGGCCGAAACGTATGGTCTACTGCGGATTGTTCCCCAGCGATGGCCAAAATTTTGAAGAATTACGCGATGCCCTTGGGCGACTGGCGGTGAACGACCCCAGCTTCGAGTTTGAACCGGAGACCAGCGACGCGCTCGGTTTCGGATTTCGCTGCGGCTTTCTCGGCTTGCTGCACATGGAGATCATCCAGCAGCGACTCGAGCAAGAATCGAACATCGATTTGGTGCAAACCGCTCCCAACGTGACCTACGAAGTGGTCAACAAACGGGGCGAAACCAGCATGATTCACAAACCCCAAGATGTTCCCGACCCGGGCGACATCGAAGAGTTTCGCCAGCCCATCGTCCGCTGCTCGATCGTGGTCCCCGACGAATTTATCGGAGCCGTGATGAAGCTCTGCCAAGAACGTCGCGGCATTTTGCAGTCGCAGGAATATCTCGGGCCGCAACGCGCCATGCTGGTTTATGACATCCCGCTGGCTGAAGTGATTTACGATCTCCACGACAAAATCAAAAGTGCCACCCGCGGCTACGGCACGCTCGATTACGAAATGGTCGGCTATCAACAGGCCGATTTGGTTCGCATGGACATTCTCGTCAACGGGAATCGTGTCGACGCGCTGAGTGTCGTCTGCGACCGCCGGGACGCCGATCGCCGCGGACGGGCCGTGGCCAAACGCCTGAAACAAGAAATCGAACGCCACATGTTCGAGGTGGCCGTGCAAGCGGCGGTGGGCTCCCGCGTCATCGCGCGGGAGACCGTCCCCGCGATGCGGAAGAATGTCACGGCCAAATGCTACGGCGGGGATATCACGCGTAAACGCAAACTGCTGCAGAAACAAAAAGAAGGAAAGAAGCGTATGAAAGCGGTGGGGAATGTGGAGATTTCCCAAAAAGCCTTCATGGCTGTGCTCAGCAGCGGTGAAGATTGATCCCAAAACTGCCGTTCACCTTGACCGCGAAGATCGCTACAGTTACCGCGTAACCATCTTGATTTCACCCCCTCATGGAGGATTCTGACGTGCACGTTGCCGCGTCCACTGCTTGCTTGCCCGACTTGCCGCTCGAGGCCGCGATCGACCTGCTTGCCGATCTTGAATTCACCATGCTCGAGTTCGATCTGCATGAGTCCGGTGGGCACTACCGCCCCAGCCAATTGCTGGAAGACCCCGATCTGGCCATGCAGGTGTTAAGGTTCAGCCATCGCCTCGACATCTCCAATTTCAGCCTCGAACTGGCCTCCCGAGGGGATCAGCATTACGCTGATTTCAAGGAGATTTGTCGCTTTTCCAAAGCGGCCAAAGTGGTCACGTTGACGGTTCCCTCCGCCGAACTGGGGACCCCTTTCAACGAGGAAGTCGAGCATCTTCAACGATTGGTCGATATCGCCGAAACCGAAGGGGCCCGCGTCGGTGTCCGCAGCCAACTGGGGCGTCTCAGCGAAGATCCTGATACCCTGATGGTCCTCTGCGATAACGTCCACGGTCTGGGGATCACCCTCGACCCCAGCGTCTACATCGCCGGGCCGGCTTACGGCAAAAGCCTCGACCGCATTCTCAAATATGTCTTCCACGTCCACTTGCGGGACTCCAAAAAAGACGCCTTCCAGGTCAGCGTCGGGCAAGGTGAGGTCGACTATGGTAAAATCATTCACCAGCTGGAACGCGAAAGTTACGATCGCGCGCTAAGTATCTACATCACTCCCATGGAGGGTGTCGACCACCGTGTCGAACTGCGCAAACTCAGACGCCTGCTCGAATCGCTCCTGTAGCTCCCCGCTCACCTCGCCAGGCAGCCCAATCGTTAGAAAAAACCTTACACACCATGTGGTTAGATCTAACGATTTTCGGCGGCGTTGCTCGCTGTTGTCGTTCAGTGGGCTCGCTAGCGTGCTCATTTACGGGCTTTTTGGCGGGCTCTGGCTGGTCTCCCCAACGCTGGTTCTGGGGCAAGCGACCGCGCCGTCCACCGACGTCGCCAGTGAACTAACTGAGCTCGATGGCCGCTATGCGCAAATTGTCACCGATTTGCCAGTCACCGCCGAGCGACGGGACTGGCCGGCGGTGCTCGATGCGGCGATTCCGCTGTGGTGCGAGTTTTGGCAGCTGCCGCTGCAACGTATGGACGATTGGCGAGTCACGATCTACGTGATGAGCGACAAAGCGGCTTTTGCTCGCCGCGGTTTGATCCCAGCCGGTCTGCCTGATTTTCCCCACGGCTATCAACTGGGCAAGCGAGCGTGGGTGGTGCAGCAACCAGCCGAATATTACACCCAGCACTTGCTGTTGCATGAGGCGGCGCACGCCTTTGCCGCGCATTGTTTCGGAGGAGCCGGCCCCCCCTGGTACATGGAGGGAACGGCCGAGTTTTTAGCGACTCATCAGTGGCAAGCGGGCCAGCCAGGGCAAGCGGGCCAGCTCACCGTCGGTTTGGTGCCGCCATCGAGTGCCGCAGTTCCATACTGGGGCCGGTTCAAGATGATTCAGCAGCGGCGTGCCGAGGGAAAATCGTTATCCCTGATCTCGGTGCTGCGTTACAGCGACACTGCGCACCGCCAAGTCGAACCGTACGCCTGGACCTGGGCGGCGATCAGTCTCCTGGCGATGTATCCGGAGACGCGAGATAAGTTATTGGCGGCGGCTCGGGAGGGTGAAGATGCCTCGGCCGAGTTTACGCGGCGTTTTGTCAGCCAGTTGGGAGACGCGTGGCCGCTGGCGCAAACTCGCTGGCGAGTGTTGATTGACGAGTTCGATTATGGCTATGACTTACAGCGGAATCGGGTTGACCTGCAGGTTTCCCCGCCAGTTTGGGATGGCCAGCGGCGGGTCTTGGAGATCGCAGCCGAGCGTGGCTGGCAAGCCGCCCCAATTCAATTGGCTGCCGGTCAGCAAGTTCGAGTGACGGCCACGGGTAGCGTGACCTTAGCCGACCAGCCCAAGCCCTGGTTGAGCAAACCGGCGGGAGTCACGATTCGCTATTACCGCGGTCAACCGTTGGGTAAGTTAGTCGCCACTTTATTGCCGCTGGAAACCAGAACCACGACCACCGTGGAGCCGTTGATTGATCTGCCCATTGGCGAACAAGCGATCCTTCGCGCGGACCGACCGAGTTGGTTGTTATTGAGGGTGAATGACTTACCTGGCGAGCGAGCCGACAATCGCGGCAGCTACCAGGTCGAGTTAACACCCCAGCTGTCAAGATAAACTGGCGAGATAAGCTGGCGGCAATAAAAAAGCTTGCCGCATCTCAGGAATGCGACAAGCTTTTCGGTATTTACTCGGCTCTCACACGTTTGCTGCGGACGTTATTCTTGTCCGCTGCCAAACATGCTGTCCAGTGCTTCGGAAGAGGATCGCTGCTGGTCGGTCATTTCCGTGGCGGCGTCCTCCGTACCTGCTGGTCGTGGTGCCTCGGCCAACAGCGGGAAGCTAGCTTCCAGCGATTGATCGGCTTGTTCGGCCATATCCTCGACCGCTTCGCGACGGTAATTGACTTCCGAATCTTGGAATAAGCGGAAACCGGTACCGGCAGGAATGAGGTGACCGAGAATGACGTTTTCTTTCAGTCCCACCAAACGGTCGACCTTGCCGGCCAAAGCGGCCTCGGTCAACACCTTGGTCGTTTCCTGGAAGGAGGCAGCACTAATAAAGCTGTTCGACTGGACCGACGCCTTGGTAATCCCCAACAACTGGGTGCTGGCCGTCGCGCTGCGAGGCTTTTTACCCTTTGAAGGAGCTGCTCCCTCCGCTTCGATCTCCGCGTTCGCTTGCTCCAAGACATCCTTGGGAACGATCGCGCCAATCTCAAATTGCTGGCTATCGCCCTTGTCGGTGATCTTCAGGCACTTTGCCAACGCTTGATTGGTGCGGCGGAATTCAAAGCGATCCATCACCAAACCTGGCAACATTTCGGTATCGCCAGCCGACTCAATCTTCACCTTCCGCAACATGCGAGCGATGATGATTTCGCAGTGCTTATCATTGATTTCCACACGCTGCGAACGATAGACCTGTTGAATTTCGTGCAACAAATACTGTTGCACAGCCTCTTCGCCCGAGACTCGCAAAATATCATGGGGCACCAACGGGCCATCGACCAGGGCCTGGCCCGCTTTGACAACGTCACCGCTGTGGACCAAGAATCGCTTGCCGTGGGGCACCAAGTGTTCGCGTTCGATCCCCGATTCGCTCTTCACCGTGATCGTACGCTTACCACGTTTCTTTTCACCGAGAATTTCCACCGTGCCATCGACCTCGGCGATAACAGCCGGATCCTTGGGCTTGCGGGCCTCGAAGATTTCCGTGATCCGCGGCAGACCCCCGGTGATGTCGTGAACACCGCCCGACTCCCGCGGCATTTCCGCCAACACGGTACCTGGCACGACGTCGGTCCCTTCCTTGACGTTGATAATCGCCCGTTCTGGCAAGTACTGCACATCGACGGGGCGGCCTTCAGCGTCTTCGATAATGATCTGCGGGTGCAAGTCACCCTTGTGATCGACAATCGTGGTCCGAATGTTACCACTCGGTTCGCGTTCCTGCTTCATCGTCTCACCTTCGACGACATCCTCGAAACGCACTTTACCTGTGACTTCGGTCAGAATCGGGATCGAATACGGGTTCCATTCGCACAGCACATCGCCGGGGCTGACCTTATCGTCCTCTTCGACCATCAGGGTCGCACCGGTGGGAACTTCGTAGCTTTCGATCTCGCGTCCCAGTTCGTTGACCAGCGAAATCTCTCCATTTCGCGTCAACACGATAGCGCGGCCCTCTTCGTTCTTGACCACTCGCATGCGGGTCAAGCGAACGATACCACCCTTCTTAGCACGCAGGTCTGACTCTTCAACTTGCTTGCTGACCGAGCCACCGATGTGGAACGTCCGCATCGTCAACTGGGTTCCCGGCTCACCGATCGATTGAGCGGCGATGATTCCCACGGCCATGCCTTCTTCGACCATCGAACCGGTCGACATATCCATACCGTAGCAGAAGCGGCAAACACCGAGCGGGGCATCGCACGTCATCGGGCTGCGAACTTGGATCTTTTCCAGGCCCATTTCTTCAATCTTGCGTGCACTCTCCGGCGTAATCATCTCGTTTTCACGGACGATAACTTCATCCGTGATGGTGGAGACGATGTTCTGTCGGCTAACGCGCCCGTTGATCGAGTCGGCCAAGCGGACTTCGACTTTCTCACCACGATAAATCACCCCCTTGGTGATCCCCTGCGTGGTGCCGCAGTCTTCCATGGTGACGACGACATTCTGAGCGACGTCGGCCAGTTTACGAGTCAGATAACCCGAGTCGGCCGTCTTGAGCGCCGTGTCGGCCAAGCCCTTCCGGGCACCGTGCGTCGAGCTGAAATACTCCAGCACTGACAAGCCTTCACGGAAGTTGGCTTTGATCGGCGTTTCGATAATTTCACCGGTAGGCTTGGCCATCAAACCTCGCATGCCGGCCAACTGGCGAATCTGCTCGATACCACCCCGAGCACCGGAGTGCGACATCAAATAAACCGGGTTCACGTACCAACCGCCTTCACGGTAGTCATGTTCCATCGCTTTCATCATGTCGGTGGTGATTGCTTCCCGAGCGTGCGTCCACACGTCCAACACCTGGTTGTAACGTTCACCGCCGGTGATCATCCCGCGATCAAACGCCTTCTTGTGTTTCATCACGGTCTTCTCAGCTTCCGCGATGAACTTGGCCTTGGTATCAGGCGTCACCAAGTCGTCGGTGGCGAAGGACAACCCGGAACGCGTCGATTCGCGGAAGCCGAGTTGCATCATATCGTCCAACAAATTGATCGTCGCCTTGCGACCCAAACGTTGGTAGCAGTCGCTGATCACATTCGCCAAATCGCTCGACCGCATTGGATAATTGTAGTAATCCATGCCGTCGGGCAGCATCATATTGAAGTGAACTTTACCGGGCGTGGTGTTAACAACCACACCGGCGGCTGCCGAATTATCATCGGTCTTGAGTCGTTGATGGCGAGGCAGTCGGACGCGAATCTTGGCGTGCGTGTCCAAGATACCTTGCTGGAAGGCCAACTCGGCTTCTTCCGGACTGGAAAACAGCATGCCTTCGCCGCGACGATTGGGCATTTCAATCGTCGTGTAATAGCAACCCATCACGACGTCTTGCGACGGACTCATAATCGGCTTGCCGTTCGATGGCGCGAACACGTTGTTCGTGCTCATCATCAACGTGTGCGCCTCGACTTGGGCCTCGATCGAAAGTGGCAAGTGAACCGCCATCTGGTCGCCGTCGAAGTCAGCGTTGAAGCCCTTACAGACCAGCGGGTGCAGATGGATTGCGTTCCCTTCGACCAAGGTTGGCTCGAAGGCTTGAATCCCCATCCGGTGCAGCGTCGGTGCGCGGTTCAGCAACACGGGGTGATTGGTGATGACTTGTTCGAGAATATCCCAAACTTCCTCGTCCTTCCGCTCCAACATTTTCTTGGCCGACTTGATGGTGTCAGCGTGCCCCAATTCCTTGAGACGGCGAATGATGAAGGGTTGGTACAACTCCAGGGCGATCTTCTTGGGCAAACCGCACTGGTGTAAACGCAGTCGGGGGCCGACCACAATCACCGAACGACCGGAATAATCGACTCGCTTACCCAACAGGTTTTCGCGGAATCGACCCTGCTTACCCTTGATCATGTCGGTTAACGACTTGAGTGGCCGGTTGCTGGAACCGAGCACGGGACGCTTGCAGCGATTGTTGTCAAAGAGCGCGTCGACCGATTGTTGCAACATCCGCTTTTCGTTGCGAATAATCACTTCGGGCGCGTTCAGATCGACCAATTTTCGCAAGCGGTTGTTGCGGTTGATGATCCGACGATACAAGTCATTAAGGTCACTGGTGGCAAAGTTGCCGCTATCGAGCAACACCAGCGGGCGCAAATCGGGAGGAATCACGGGGATCACATCGAGCACCATCCACTCGGGACGATTCTCGCTGTCGCGGATGCTTTCCACGATCTTCAAGCGATTGATTAAGTCCTTTTTCTTTTGCTTGCTGCCGGTTTCATGCAAATCGACGCGGAGTTTCTCGGAGAGCGAAACCAGTTCCAATTTGGACAACAGTTTACGAACGGCCTCGGCCCCCATGTCGGCCTCGAATGAGCCTTCACCGTACTGAGCCCGCGCCGCGCGATATTCCTCTTCGGTCAACAACTGTTGGATTTCCAGATCAGTGGTGCCGGGATCGACGACCACGTAATCTTGGAAATAGATCACTTTCTCCAACGACGATGTCTTCATATCCAGCAAATTACCCAGCCGGCTGGGCATCGCTTTGAAGAACCAAATGTGCACAACCGGCGCAGCCAACTCAATGTGGCCCATCCGTTTACGGCGCACTCGACTGTGGGTCACTTTGACACCGCAGCGGTCGCAGATCATGCCTTTGTACTTCATCCCCCGGTACTTGCCGCAGGCGCATTCCCAGTCCTTTTCAGGTCCGAAAATTCGCTCGCAGAACAAGCCGTCCTTTTCAGGACGATAGGTTCGGTAATTAATCGTCTCCGGCTTCTTGACCTCACCGAACGACCAACTCTTGATGTCCTGAGGTCGGGCCAACGAAATCTTGACCGAAGCGTAGTCGTTAATCCGGTCGTAGGTGGTCGATTCGCCAACTGACATATCGCGATAACTCCTGAGCGGTGAGCCGCCGGCCGCGGGGACCAGACGGCTCACGTGGTGTGAGACTGCTTTTAGCGATGAAAAATCTAGGGACTTCTGCGGTGGTAACTAACGCATTGCCTAGACTGGCCGTTTCTCGAGTTGCATGTTCAGCGCGAGTCCTCGAATCTCATTGGTTAACACGTCAAAACTGGCGGGTGTGCCGGCTTCCAGCGTGTTCTCGCCTTTGACCATCGATTCATAAATTTTGGTCCGCCCTTCGACGTCGTCACTCTTGACGGTCAGCAGTTCCTGCAAGATGTAGGCCGCGCCGTAAGCTTCCAAAGCCCAGACTTCCATCTCGCCAAATCGCTGTCCACCAAAACGTGCTTTTCCACCCAAGGGTTGTTGAGTAATCAAAGAGTACGGTCCGGTGCTACGAGCGTGTACCTTGTCGTCGACCAAGTGGTGGAGTTTGAGCATGTACATATAACCCACCGTTGTCTCCTGCTCCATCGGCTCACCGGTGCGACCATCACGCAGCCGGATCTTACCGTGTGCCGGCAGCCCCGCTTCGGCCAAGGCGGCATTCACGTCCGCTTCGCTGGCACCGTCAAACACGGGAGTCACGGCTTGGAAGCCGAGTTTGGCTCCCGCCCAACCGAGGTGCGTTTCCAAAATCTGTCCTACGTTCATCCGGCTGGGAACCCCAAGCGGATTCAACATAATCTCCACCGGTGTGCCGTCCGGTAGGAACGGCATATCTTCGACCGGCAAGATCTTGGCGATCACGCCCTTGTTTCCGTGGCGACCAGCCATCTTGTCACCGACGCTAATGACTCGCTTGGTGGCAATGTAGACTTTGACCATCTGCAGCACGCCGCTGCGGAGTTCATCCCCCCGCTTCATGCTGTTCAACTTACGGTCGCGATCATCAATCGCCCGCTCAACGTTAGCCCACTGCTGCCGATAGATCTTTAACACTTCGGCCTTGACGTTCTCGTCCTTGACCTGCTCCAAAACTCGATCCACGCGGAAATTACCGGCGCGCTCCGAGATGTATTTGGGATCCTGGCCATCGGTCAGCGGGCTGCCGTCGGTATCCTTAAAGTGGACCCCAGCCGCTTCCTGCATCTCGGCGATCAAAGCGGTAAAGGTGCTAGTGATCTCCTCATTGCCGTCAGTCTCGGCTTGTTTCAGTTCCTTCTCGAACGCCTTACGCTCGTCTTCGGAAAGACTCATTCGGCGGGAGAATTTCTGCGTGTCGATCACGATCCCTTCAATCCCCGAGGGGACTTCCAAGGAATCATTCTTCACATCTTCGCCGGCGCGGCCGAAGATGGCGTGCAACAACTTCTCTTCCGGCGTCAGCTCGGTTTTGCTCTTGGGACTGACTTTACCGACCAGAATATCTCCGGGACGAACATAGGTCCCGACTTGGACGATGCCCGATTCGTCGAGGTTACGCAGCGCCTTTTCCGAAACGTTGGGAATGTCTCGCGTGAATTCCTCACGCCCCAATTTGGTCTCGCGAATCTCCACATCAAAGTCTTCGATGTGGATCGAGGTATAGGTATCGCGGTGTACCAATTCCTCACTGATAATGATCGCGTCTTCGTAGTTATAACCGTCAAATGACATAAACCCGACCAACACGTTGCGGCCAATCGCCAATTCACCATTGCTGGTCGCAGCCCCGTCGGCGATCACTTGACCAGCCTCGACAGTATCGCCCAAGTTGACAACCGGCTTTTGATTCAAACAAGTCCGTTCGTTCAAGCCACGATATTTCTTCAGAATGTAGTGATCGCTGCCGATCTCGATCCGGCCGGCATCCGCGTAGGTCACCTTGCCGGCCCGGCGAGCTTTGATCACCATCGCGCTATTGCGAGCCACATCGAGTTCCAAGCCGGTGCCGACGATCGGCGGCTCGGTGACCAACAATGGCACCGCCTGCCGCTGCATGTTCGAACCCATCAGGGCCCGGTTAGCATCATCGTGCTCAAGGAACGGAATCAAGCCGGCGGAAACACCAACCATCTGATTCGGAGCGATGTCCATGTAGGACACCTGACCCGGTTGCACGATCTGGAAGTCGCTGCGGAACCTGGCAATCAAATTCGGACCCGCGACCAAGGCGCCGTCTTTAACTTCTGTATCGGCTGGCGCCACGTGGGCTTCATTCTCTTCGTCCGCACGCAACCACACGACCTCCTCGGTCACCAAACCTTCGCGAATGATGCGATAAGGTGTCACCAAGAACCCATAGGAGTCGACCGACGAATACATCGCCAAAGAGCTGATCAAACCGATGTTTGAGCCTTCCGGCGTCTCAATCGGACAGATCCGACCGTAGTGCGAAATATGCACGTCGCGAACCTCGAAACCAGCTCGCTTCCGGTTCAAACCACCGGGACCCAGCGCCGACAAACGACGCTCGTGAGTCAACTGGGAGAGCGGGTTTGTCTGGTCAACGACTTGTGACAACTCGCCGCGACCGAAGAAATAGTCAATCGCCGCTGAAACGCTCTTAGGATTAATCAGAGAACGCGGGGTCATATCTTCCGCGTCTTTGAGGCTCATCCGCTCCTGCACGGTGCGGCGAAGCTTCAAAAAGCCCTTTCGCAACTCTTCGCTGGCCAATTCATCGATCGTTCGCAAGCGACGATTGCCCAAGTGGTCAATATCGTCGATCTCGGCGCCGGTTTCCGGGTCGAACAAATCCATCACGTACCTGATCGAGGCGATCATGTCTTGGGGACGCAGCGTCATTTCCTCTTCGCTGACATCAAGCCCCAACTTGCGGTTGATCCGGAAACGACCAACTTTGCCCAAACGGTAACGGTTGGAGTCGTAGAATTTCTCCACGAACAACGTCCGCGCCTTTTCCAACTGGGGCGGGTTGCCCGGACGAAGACGCTGATAGATCCGCAGCAAAGCCTCTTCGTGACTACTGGTGTTATCCTCGGCCAACGAATTGAAGATCAGGGGGACCTTAGGCGCATCCATGATTTGCACAGAGGTCACTCCGCCGGTGCAAATCGTTTCCGCAGTGTTCTTGGTAATTTTGTGACCAGCTTCGATGATAATCTCGCCAGCCCGATCGGTACCGCTGGGGTAGACCACATCATCGACGGCGATCTTGCCTTCGATCTTGGCTGCCGTACCGGAATCAACGATCTTCACTTCGCTGGTCTTGTAGAACGCGCTGAGCAAATCAGCATCCGAAGAAAGACTCGGATCCATCGCCCGCAGCAACGTCGTCGCACTGAATTTACCACTTTGATCGATCCGCACCGTGAGCGAATCTTTCTTGGTGACATTGACCTCGATCCACGAACCCCGCTCGGGAATCACGCGGCACGACGGCAATTTGCGATCGCTCGTACCCTCTTGCTCAAGCACAAAGTCGATACCGGGACTTCGGTGCAACTGGCTAACAACGACCCGCTCTGCACCATTAATAATAAACTCGCCACCGCCCATCATGATCGGCAGATCACCGAGGTAGACTTCCTCCTCGATCGGCTCTTCACGCTGCAGACGAAGCCAAACGCGGAGAGGCCGGCCGTAGCTGAGTCGCAACTGACGACACTCTTCCGGGGTGTATCGCGGCTTACCCAACTCGTAACGAACAAAATCGAGCTGGATATTGCCGTCGTAGCTCTGCACGGGGAAGATTTCCCGCAAAACTCCTTCGAGCCCCTTGTCATCTCGCTTGCCGGAATCGACATCTTCCTGCAAAAACGCCGCATAGGACGCAGTCTGCAGGGCAGTCAGGTCGGGTAACTCGAAAGTCCCCAATCCAGTTCCAAAATAGCGACGGGTAGTAGGTTCAAGGCGACGCTTTGTCGTGGTAGCCATTCGCGAAAACGCTCCTTCAAGCCGGGAGGGTCAAGGCGTCGGAAAACGGACCGAATCGGCCACGCAAGCTTGGCGCAGCAGCCACCCAACGGATGACAGAATTGAGACGGCAAGCGACCGCTGTGTGAGCGCACAAGCAGAGAGAGCCGGTTAGGATTCGGGAGATCAGAAGATCGCGTCAACGGTCCGATAAACGCACTCGGTAAATTTAACAGATTATTCCAGGGATAGTAACCCCGGTTTCTAAAAATTGGCGCACAGTCTACATACGACCCCTCGATGGATCGACAGCAGCCCTGGCATCAGCGATCTCCCCGCCTCCTGCGGTCCCGAAAAAAAGGCAGAACAATCGACTTCCACCATCATTGGCGAATCATTCCACCACCTTCACTGCCAATCAACTTCACTAACGTAGCACGCAACCAACGGAAGAACAATCCTCCAATCAGCCGCGTACCAACACCCAGACGCAACAACACCAAGGTCGGAAACGGCATCAAACCAGAAGCCACCACCCGAAGGGCTCAGAGGCATTGGCTTAAACCTGACGCAGCGCAACGCCCCAGCGGTGCTGAGATCGCCACCATGACCCTTGATGTCGTGTGAGAACGGAGCCGAAGCAATTTCAAGCGAAGTAAGTAAAGGGGATTCCCCTTCGGCAGTAAACCCGCGCGAACCAGTCACTGCGGGCGAACATGCCACCAATAAACCGAGCGGAACTACTTGAGTTCGACCGATCCACCAGCCTCTTCGATTTCCTTCTTCATCTTCTCGCCATCTTCCTTGCTGACACCTTCCTTCAGCTTGGCTGGCACGCCTTCAACCATCTTCTTGGCTTCCATCAGCGAAGCACCGGTCAAGTTCTTGACGACCTTCACGACGCTCAACTTGGCATCACCAAACGATGTCAAAACGACGTCGAATTCAGTTTGCTCAACTTCGGCAGCAGCTTCGCCACCACCAACAGGACCGGCCATCATCACGGCGCCACCAGCGGCTGCCTCGATGCCGTGCACGTCCTTCAAGTAGTCACTCAACTCCTTGGCTTGCTTGAGCGTGAGCTCGGCAATCTTGTCGCCTAAGTCTTTGGACAGGTCGCTATATTCAACAGTTGCTACATCAGACATGTTACTATGCCCTTCTTTCGAAAAAAATTGCGGATGAACGGATTCGACCAGCCGCTGAACCTGGCGACTCACCAAGCCACGAATCTGATCAATTTCAACCTCCCTCACACTTGCCAACACCCCCATACGAGAGGCACTGAACTGGCGAGGTGTTCGATCTTAAAGCCGGCACCCACCAACGGGCCCCGGTCATTTGAAACTATTAAAAAGCGGCAGCGAGAATCACGCAGCCTCTTCAGAGCCTTTCGACTTTTCTTCAATCTGGCTGGCTAACTTGCCACCAGGGCCAATCATCGCTGCGGACAATTGTGAACCCGGACCAAGCAACTGGCCTACCAACATGCCGATCTGCTCTTCCCGAGTCGGCCACTTGCTGACCTCAACCAACTTTTCGGCACTCAGGGCCTCGCCGTCGAGCACCCCGCCTTCCGCCTTAAACTTGGAAAACTTGCCTTTGTCCTTGTCAAGACTGACAATCTCCTTCACCAGCGAGATAAAATCCCCGCCGCTCCAGCAAACCGCCAGCGGGCCGCTAGCACCCTCGAAGGCCGGAAACAAACTGGTCCCCGCCGTTGCCCGCCGCGCCAAAGAATTCTTGACGAGCATCATTTCGATGCCCTTCGCACTCAGGTCGCCACGCAACTCATTCGTTGTATTGGCATCCATCCCCACGTAACTGACCAACACCGCGTCAGCAACTCCACCCAAACGATTTTGGATGTCCCGGGAAACTAGATCTTTTACGTATTTACTCATGGCTCTATGCAACCACCCTGACGCTAGGGCTCATCGTACCGCAAAGGGCAACGCCCTTGACGTAAGTTCCGCGAACTGCCGCCGGCTTGAGACCGGTGACATAATTCAAAAAGGACTGCACATTCTCGACAAGCAAGGGGGCGTCAAAACTCATCTTGCCGACGACCGCGTGGACATTGCCACCCTTGTCGTTACGGAACTCCACCTTGCCAGCCTTGTACTCCGAGACCACGCGACCAACATCGGGCGTCACCGTTCCAGCCCTCGGGCTGGGCATCAAGCCACGCGGGCCCAACACTCTACCCAACGGACCAACAATACCCATCATGTCAGGAGCAGCGATACAGACATCGAAGTCCGTCCAGCCATCACGGATCTTCTTCGCTAAATCCTCTTGCCCCACCATCTCAGCACCCGCCTCCTCGGCAGCTTTGGCCGCGTCGCCCTTGGCGAACACCACCACCCGCTGAGTCCGGCCAATGCCGTGCGGCAAAATCACGCTACCGCGAACAATCTGATCGGCCTGCGCCGGATCGATCCCCAAACGGACGTGGACCTCGACAGTCTGGTCAAATTTCGTCGTGTTGAACTGCTTCAGCGCCGCAACCGCCTCCTCCAAAGGAACCGGCTGCGAGGGCTGCTTGGCCAACATCGCCTGAAAGCGCTTTGTTTGTTTTTTTACCATACTACTTGTTCGATACTCGCTTCGGGGTGGTTCCGCGAGACCAGCCTGTGACGCCCACGACGCCGCACCTGGAACTCTCCCACTGCAGCCGACTGCAAAATCGGGCCTGCTGTTTTGAATCGGTCGGCTTGCCCAGTCAACGACAAACCGTGCCACAAGCCAAAAAATCCTCAACCCTCAACAATCAATCCCATGCTGCGGGCCGTCCCCTCAATCATCCGCGTCGCTTGATCCAAGCTCCGCGCATTAAGGTCCTCCATTTTCTTCTGGGCGATTTCCTGACACTGCGCCAAGGTCACCGTACCCACCTTCGTCTTATTGGGCACGCCCGAGCCTTTGGCGATACCAGCGGCCGCCTTCAACAACGCGGCTGCCGGCGGGCTCTTCGTAATGAACTCGAAACTGCGATCATTGTACACCGTCACCACGACCGGAATCGGCGTGCCGTTGTACTCGCGAGTCCGCTCATTGAATGCCGACACGAACTGACCGAGGTTCACGCCGTACTTACCGAGCGACGTACCAACCGGCGGAGCGGGCGTCGCCTGCCCACCTGGAACTTGAAATTTTGCTTGTCCGACGACTTGCTTTGCCATACCTAATTCAACCTCCCGCAGCGGTCAATGACGGCCGGCTTGCCAAACCAGTGGCAAACCCGCCTGCCGCGCACGGATAGAGGACAGGGTTCAATGAAGCGTCAGATAGTAGTAATTACTGAGCTGTCCCGCTAGGGGCATTCCGGGGATTCTTGGGAAGATCCAGAAGAATCGCGGTTACCAGTCTCGATCGCCCGAATAACCGCCTCCTCCGCCACCACCGCCCCCCCCTCGATAGCCACCACCTCCGCCACCACGATGGCCGCCTCCGCCGCCGCCACGGTGCCCGCCACCGCCGCCGCCACTCGCTTTCGGCTTGGCTTCGTTCACGTTGATGGTGCGGCCGTCCAACTGCGTTCCATTCAGTTGCTCCACAGCCTCGCGCGCCTCACCATCGTTTTTCATGCTGACAAACGCAAACCCTCGCGGTCGTCCCGATTCGCGATCCATGATTACCGCGACCTCTTCCACTTCGCCATACTGGCTGAAAGCCTCTCGCAGCGATTGCTCGGTAGTCGAGTAAGCAATGTTCCCAACGTACAACTTCATGACTAACTCCCTGCACGCGGCCAATCGGATCAACCAGTGCCCACCGTAGGACCGCTCGCCATCCGCGCACCACCTGCGCCCTTCTTAAACCGCTGGAGAGTATAGCGAATGCGAATCTGTCAAGTGCAAAAAAAGGGGGCAAGTCGACGGAATTTCATGCGAAGCCCACAACCCCAGCCTCACAGTGCCACGGCGACTCCCGTGCTAAAGCTGGCGACGACACCAACGAGCCAACGCCAAGATGATTCCGCCGCCAAGCACCGTCGAAGGACCTTCGTACAGCGTCCAGTACCAAGGCATCGCCGACCACGCGCCAATCACACATTGTAAAACGCCAAAAGCCATGGTCCCCCAACCCAACGGCCGTACCACTGGCCCAAATCGCTGGATATCACTGGCGATGATCAACAACAACACCCCCACGCAGCCATACAAAGCCGATAAATGGCGAGCTAAATAGAATGCCAGCGGATGCTCCGGAAACGACTCCAGCCGCAACTCGGCAGTGATCTCCACAAACCACGACGAGGGCATCAAGGCGGCTGCGAATGCCAGCAAAGTCACGCCACCCACCAAACGAAAAAACCAAGCCAAATACTTAGCCCGCTCCGCCGCCCACAATGGCTCCCACGCCTGCCGCTCACCTAATGCTGCCATCGAGTCGCCCCCCAGCTATGGCTGCCGATCCGCTGATGTTGAGTCCGCTAATGTTGAGTCCGCTCGATTTGCCGCAGTTGACCAGGGTGGCGGCACCTGGCCCGCACAAACGCGAATGCTGGCTAGCACGCGCGAGGGTATTGGGACAACGCCCCGCTGCTGCATGTCGATCATCACCCAACGCGTGCTGGCTCTCGCCAAAATCGTTCGATCCGCCGGGCGGACTATCAAGTATTTCCGCCGCACCGCATGCCGCGACGTTTCACTGATCCAAGTCCGCACCACAATCGCCTCATCCGCCAATGCGGCCGCCCGATAAGTAATGTCATGCTCGCGGACGACCCATCCATATCCATACTCCCGCTCCAATTGCTCCCCATCCCAGCCCTGAATGGCCGCGTGTCGACTAGCCGCTCGCAACGTCCAAGCTAAGTATCGCAAATTGTGAACGTGCTGCTGAGCGTCGATCTCCGCCGCTTCGACTCGGTGGGCTAAATCATAGTAGTCAAGCATGCGGGAAATGTCGGCACTGGAGCGAAACGGACAGCGAGGCTATGCAGATTGCGAGACCACCGGTTGGTCAAGGAAGAACGCGTCAAAGTCAGTGCTGACTTCAGCCGTTCCCTCCAGATCATATTCGTCAGAGATCAAGCTGCCAATGTAGGCCTGGATCCGATTCGCTCCACTCGGCTTGGCATGATGCGAAGCAATTTCGCTGGCAAAGTTCAGCAAGTCATAAACCCGCGCGCGGCTCGGCAGAATCCGTTGCCGCTTGTCACTCAGCGCCTCGATGTTTGATAACCCGTAAAGCTCATTCAAGTTACCAGCGATCGTGTGCAGCCGGCCCAACAAACCTTGACAAGTTAACTCCTTGGCCACTTCCAACTTCTCCAACAATCCGGCCAACTGAACGCACTCCTGAACCGATGCCCAAGAACTTTGACTCGAGGCAAACCGCTGCCGCAATGCCACGTACCCGTCACCATTGTCGAACGATTCCAAAGCCCGCGTCAAACAGTGATCCATGTGCTTGCCAACCGGAATGTCGCTGCGGAAGGTCCGCGAATATCCCACCATGCCGTTGCTGCAGACCAATCGCAACAACGACAAAAACAAACGCGGATGCCCATAGCCATCGATCGGCGTCTCCAAACAAAACCGATCCCGAAATTGATCACCTCCAATCGCAAACTCGCGACTGCCACCCCGCGGCGAATGGCTGCTGTGAACCAAACCATCATGATAATGCACGTCCAATCCGCCATAACGCTGCAACAGGTCAATCACTTCCGAGTAATGAATCACGGGCCGCTGCGGGCTGGTTACGGCTAATAACTCCCGCCGCGGCTCACCCGGCTGAGCATCCTGCAAATCGTGCCGCTCGACCACGCAATAGCGAAAAGCGGCACCCTGGTTAACTTCGCCAATCCGACTGAACACCTCAGCTGGCGAAAAATAACGAAACACATTCTCAGCGATGCCAAAGCGGGTGAAAAACGATCGCCAAAACCGCTTCGTCGCACGCACCTGCTGCCCCTCAATTTCCAAATCTTTCAAGGCCACCTTGCCAGCTCGCGAGCGCTCCACGCGCCGCACTCGCAAATCATCCACCGTGGCCATTCCATAACGAAAACGAGGCGGTTGCAGATTGTTCGTAGCAGCGACCATTGTCAATCCCTTTCCAAAAGTTGAGGTGAATAAATCAAACGGCTATCCAGTTTTTTAATCTCTGAACCGTGGCTAGCGCCAAAACGGCTAACGGAAACCGTGGCTAGCGCCAAAACGGCTAACAGTTCGCGAAATAGTGCTCTAGCCGCGCGAATACCAAGCGGAC
The DNA here is from genome assembly GCF_052161645.1 of Kothea flammea. GTDB lineage: Bacteria > Planctomycetota > Planctomycetia > Pirellulales > Pirellulaceae > Laterigemmans. The sequence continues at coordinate 6,393,252 of NZ_CP197414.1, read as the reverse complement.
CGCTGACGGTTGCGATGCATCGCGACCATCGCGGGCAACTCGGCCTGCGCGCTGGCAACTCGCCGGCGAGCAATCATTGTCAGTTCATCGAGGCGACGATTGGCGTGAATGCTGCGCCAACCATTTTCCGTCCATAGATACTGCTCGGCCGGCATCGCCGTCCGCAGCATCGGATGCTTCGTATGCCGACACTGCACGATCTGCTTGTGCTCGATGTCGGGCGCCTTACGCAACACTCGCCCAGCCATCTGAATCGTGCAACCCTTGCCGCTCGGCCGACAAAAGACGGTCTTCAAATCGGGACAATCAAAGCCTTCGGTGAGGATCGCCATGTTGATCAGCACCGCAGTGCGCCCCGTGGCAAAATCTTCTAACTGACGATTGCGGTTGCTCGTCGCGGTAACAATCTCGGCGCTCACGCCAGCCGCACCTAACAGCCCGGCTAACTCCTCACACTGCTCCCGTCGATGAAAGAACACCAACGACTTGCCCCATCGATCCGGCTCGTCTCGCAACAAACCGGCGATAAACTGCGGCGAGTGATCGGGGACGGTGAAGTGATGATACTGACTGAGAAATCCCTGCTCGATCAAGACCGCGATCCCCGCATCACGAATCACATGGTCAAAACAAAGCTTGACGCGATCACTGCGATAAGGGGTGGCGGATAAACCCAAAGTCCAACGTGGCCGAATCGTGCTGTGCAGATTGGCCATGCTGGTGGCCGCGTCATGCTGGGCCTCGTCGACGATCAACAGATCGACCGCCGGTGGCTCTTTGGTGAACATGCTGATCGGTACCAACTCGACTCCCAACCCGCGGCGGTGATTCTCGGCGACCGCTTGGGTAAGCAAATTGCGTCGCATCGCCACCCAACCCACACGAGCCCCGGTCACCTGCTGCAGCAAGGCGGCGATCGCCAACCCCATCACCGTCTTGCCGCTCCCGGTGGGGCTTTCGATCAACACGCTGGCCGCCCCCCGCTCCAATTCCACGTCGCGTTGCGGAATGAACTCCCCCGAAGACTCCCCCGAGGAAGCTGCCGACCGCGGCACCCCGGCAAACCGCCGAATCGCCGTTTCGATAATCCGCCGCTGATAATCTCGCGGCTGTAAATCACACCCCTGCAAGAAACCTTGCAACCGCTGTGGTATCTCCCAAGCCAAGTCCAGCAACTCGGCCGCCCCATTCAACTGTTGATTCTCAACGCTCCCCGCTGATGCCATCGCAGCACACTCCCTCGTGAATTAGACTCAAATACGTTTCCCTACACTTTCACTTCACCAAGTGACACGTTTGGTCACACTCGGCGAGGAATTTTTATTTTTTTGCAAAGTTTCGCAGCCTTGCCCGTCAGACCTGCGGTTTCCCGCTGTCGTCTGCGGCTTTCCTCGACCCTTTTTTCATCCGGGCAAAATCAAGTTGCTGCTACTTTAGGGTCTGGATGTTGGCGACAAGTCCGAATGGGACTTTGCCGCGAGTTTCCGGAAAGACTCTCCGCTGGACTCTTGGGCAACGACCGGCTGCCACTTTTCGAGACACTAAAATTGGCATACAAAACCGCAGCCGATGCCCCCCGAAACGCCCGCGCAGCATCAAAACTGCTGTTCGCAGAATTCGCTTAACCCCTTCGATCAAAGCAACTTACGCATGCCGATGCACACCGTCACCAAAATCGTCGCTGGCTCGCTCTTGCTATGCCTGACCGCCCCGCTGCTGCGGGCAGCCCCCCCGCCTGAATTTTCCCCTGCTGAATTTGCCGCGTCTGAATCTGCTGCGTCCGCACCTGATGGCGCCGAGCGGACCACGATCCGCGTGGCCACGATCAACGCCTCGCTCTACCGCGACTCGGCAAACCAATTAACCGAGGAACTGGAGGCCGGGACGTGCCATCAAGCTGGCCAATTGGCCGCGTTGCTGCAAGTCACTCGTCCGGATGTTGTGCTGATCAACGAGCTGGACTATCGAGCCGACCACCGCGCGGTGAAAAGTTTGATCAATCAGTATTTGCACGTCGCTCAAGTCGCCGCGGGGCGCGATCTCCAACCGCTCGACTACCCCTACTTTTTCTCTGGCCCGGTGAACACGGGGGTCGATTCCAAACTCGATTTAAATGCCGACGGGCATGTGGGCTCGGCCGATGACGCTTGGGGTTATGGACGCTATCCGGGGCAATATGGAATGGCCGTGCTAAGCCGATTCCCGATTGATTCCGCGAACGTGCGGAGCTTTCAAAAATTCCGCTGGTCGTCTTTGCCGCGAGCCAAGCGACCAGTGGTTCCGGCGACCGGAAAACCTTTCCACGACGATGCGACTTGGCAGAGATTGCGGTTATCATCCAAGAGCCACTGGGATGTTCCGATCAAAGTGAATGCTTGGACTTTGCACATCCTGGCTAGCCATCCGACGCCACCCGCTTTCGATGGTCCTGAAAAACGAAATGTTCGTCGCAACCACGACGAGATTCAATTTTGGGCCCACTACATCGATCCCCAAGCAAACTTTGCCGCGCTTGTCGATGATAACGGACGAGCGGGCGGGCTGGCGGAAGATGCCAATTTCGTGATTCTTGGCGACCTGAATTCAGATCCACGAGACGGCTCGGGGATGGCCACCGCCATCAACGGTTTGCTGAACCACAAATACATCCAGGATCCCAACCCGACGAGTCGCGGGGGGCCGCTGGCGGCTCGCAACGCCGGCGGAGTCAATGCGAAACAGTTGGGTGATCCAGCCCTCGACACCAGCCAGTTCTCGGCAAAGAACGTGGGCAACCTCCGCGTTGATTATTGCCTCCCCAGTGCTAACTTAAAGCTCAGCAACAGCGGTGTCTTCTGGCCGGCCCCCGACCAGAGCGAAGCCCCGTTGGTGGAGTTCACCGACCATCGATTGGTCTGGATCGATATCGTGCCTCCGCAACGGTAAACCGGCGGGCTGGGCTCATTTGTCGGGCTGGGCTCATTTGTCGGGCTGGCCTTCCGTTTGGGAGACGGCGGCGATCGCCGCTTCGACGCTGTCGTGAATATCGAATAACCGATTCAAATGTGTGATTCGCAGCGCCTCGGCGACCGTCCCCTGAACATTGGCAAGATGCAATTCACCACCCCGTCGCCGTAGTCTCGATTGCCCGCGGATCAACATCCCCAGCCCCAAACTGGAGACGTACCCCAGTTCGCTGACGTCAACCACAATCACCTGATGGCCATCCTCCAAGACACTTTGCATGCATTCAAAAAAGTATTCGCACGCAGCTCCGTCCAGTTGCCCACCCAACGCGACGATGACAATGCCGTTTTCTAAAACCCGATGCGTGAATTGAATCATCTGATTCCAATCGATAAAGAGATGGCCATTGGGGGAGGGAAAGCCAATTAGGGTAACACTCCAATGGGCCATCAACAACTCTTTACCGATCAACCTGGCAATCAATCCGCGCCAGCGCTATGTTTTGCAATGAATTGGCGATCAATAAAATCTTTCAACCACCAGCACCAGCGAGCATGGATGGCGAAGCCGCGATACTGAAAGATTGCTCGACAATCACCCGTGTTTAGCAGGGACAGAAAATGAGCCTGCGGCTGCCAACGGGAAAGGGGCAGATTTCGGCTGATTCTCTGCAAATTCTCCCATAGCACGGGACCCTGACGAACCGCGTAGACACCCGCTTTTGGCTGCGGATCGTCCTGACAAGTTCCCGCGTCACCGACGACAAAAATCGTGGAATCTTGCACGCTTTGTAGATGCTGATTCGTAAGCAAGAAACCTCGCTCGTCGCGGGCCAAATCCAACTGCTCAAACAGCCGCGGAGCCACGGCGCCGACTACCCAAATGATCAAGTCGGCGGGCTGAAGTTGCCGCTCGCCACTCGCCTGCTCAGTGACAACGCCCCGCTGCTCAAGAGCGACCGCCGCATGTCCTAACAACACGCGGTGCCCACGCCGCGATAACGTGCGCTCCGCAATCGCCGCGGCGCGGGGATTACCATCGCCGAGCAGACGCGAATCACTCTGCACCACGGTCAGTTCACAGCGAGGCAAGCCGGTAGGTGACAGAACGCGTTGCCGCTCCAACCACGCGGGCAAGCAAAGTGCGATCTCCACGCCACCAGATCCGCCACCCACGACGACAATTCGCAGTGGCAAGGATTCTTCGCGGTCCCGTATCGCCGCGCTCACCGATTGCTCCAGTCGCGATAAAAATGTTTGCATCGGCTTGATCGAAATCGCCTGCTCGATGCCAGGCACGTCGGCCGGTCGCGAGCCGATCCCGATTGATAGCCAATCATATGGGACTGGTTCGCAGTTCCTTAGCAACACTTGACGACGCGTTCGATCGAGTCCGGTGGTCTCTGCCAAGATCAACTCCGCACCGACTTCCGCGCAGCGTGCCGACAAATCAATCTGCATTTCCTCGTTGGTGTAATTTCCCGCCAAGGTGCCAGGCAACATTCCCGAGTAGGCTGCGGTCGGTTGGTTGGAGATGCAGGTCAGCCTGATCCCCGGCAGCGGTCGACGTTGCCACTCTCGCAACACATGAAGGTGCGTATGCCCCACGCCCAACAAGACTAAATCACGGGGCTGGCGCGGATTACTCATGACCTGGGGCTGCACCTGCGAAAAAAGTCTCGGGGGTGACCAGCACCCCGTGCCGCGTCGTTTGATCGAGTTCTTGGTAACGCAGTTGGATTAAGTTCAACACGCGTTGGAAAATCTGCTCAACACGCTCGTCCACCAATTGCTTGGCAACCAGATTGAAGTCCGCGTCGGAAGCGCACTGAGTTTTCAACACTGTCAATTCCTCGCCAACCCACTTGCGAAACAAGTTCAAAAAACGCGGATCGGTGGAAATTCGCACGTGATCAAACTCATGCCGTACCAATTGTTGGTCGTAAAATCCCTCTCCAGCAAATGCTATCGGCAGCAAAATTTCATGTTTGATTTCGAATTCGAGCTGGTCGAATTGGGGACGCACGACCAACGTCCGCTGTCCTCCCGATCTGCCCACGGCTCGCCAACGAAAATTGATTTTGCTGTTATATTGCAGAGAATACCGGGTTTCTGCCTGAAATTTGCGACGCAATTGTCGAGCGTCGTAGAATACATAGGTGACTTTTCCCAAAGTGATCAGCCGCTGCAGCTGATCAGGTGGTTGCGGTAAGCTGGGGGTTGGCACAGTTTGAGTTGGCCAGGGTTCATTCCCCCCGCTGCCAGATCCGGCTGCGTGCTCCGCTGGTGAGTCATTACTGGGTGAGTCAGCGGTTGGGGGATCAGCGGTTGGGGGATCAGCGGTTGGGGGATCAGCGGTTGGGGGTTGCTGCGAACAGGCTTGTTGGCACGCGAGCGGCCCGACGCCCGGGCAGGCCAGCCAGCAGGCCAGCGTGCAGCCCAACAGCCCAGCACGACACGCCCCAGCAAAACACAATGCAGCTCGATGAAATTCAGATCGCCTACACATCTCGGAAGGTACCCTTGACCGAACCAATGAAGCCACTGCGAGTCGTCCCTGCGAACATGGAGGAGCTTACTTCTTCCGTTGATGATAGCCTATTGGCCGCTGCCTTAGTCACCGAGATTAACACCCGTACCGATTTAATTTTGTCGGATGTGATTGCCCTGCGACGCCATTTGCACCGTCACCCCGAAGCGTCCGAGCGTGAGTATGCCACCACAGACTATTTGGCTCGCTTGCTAACTTCGCTCGGTTTGCATCCGCAAGTTTGTGAATCGCGTACCGGTTTGACTTGCGATCTGGTGTATCGCCAGGTTGCCGGCAGCCTCGTCCCAAGGCGTTTGGTGCTCCGTGGCGACATCGACGGGTTGCCAATTCATGATGCCAAGGCGGTCGACTATCGCAGCACTTGCCCCGGCCTAATGCACGCCTGTGGTCATGACGCGCACCCGGCCATCCTCTATGGAACGTTGCGTCTGTTGGACTCGCTCGGGCGGGACGGATTGCTGCCTTGGTCGATCGCTGTCCGCGGCGTTTTCCAACCAGCCGAAGAGGTTTCCACCGGGGCGATGGCGATGATTCATGCCCACGCCCTGCGAGAAGTGGACGCGGCGATTGCGTTGCATGTCGATCCGGGCCGCCCCGTCGGCCGGATTGGATTACGAGTCGGCACGCTGACTGCCTCTTGCGACACTTTTCATTTGACATTCGAGGGGCGCGGCGGCCACGGAGCTCGTCCACACCTCGCCGCCGACCCCATCGAAGCGGCGGCAACTTGGATCACGACGGCGCTCCGCCGGATTCCCCGCTCTGCCGACCCACACAACCCGGTCATCATCTCCGTGGGAAAATTTCACGCCGGACATGCTTCCAACGTGATTCCCGATTCGGCGGAAATCGAGGGCACCTTGAGGACGCTCTCGAAAAAAACTCGCACCGAGGCCTTGGCAACCCTGGAAGATATCAACGACTCGATTGCCAAACAGTCGGGCGTGAAGATTAAACTACAGTTCCAGCAATCCTCTCCGCCGGTCGATAACGACGCCTCGATCGTTCAATTGATCGCCGCCGCCGCCGAAGATGTGCTCGGTGACGATTGCCTCGATTGGATTGAAAACCCCAGCATGGGAAGTGAGGATTTTTCCTACTACCTCGACCACGTTCCCGGAGCCATGTATCGCCTGGGAGTCGCCGGGGATCAAGTCGGGCACGCACCCTTGCACACACCCCATTTTGACATTGACGAGGAAGCACTCGCCGTCGGTATTCGCGTGATGACCGCGGCAACGCTGAGGTTTTTTGCACCCCAAGGTTAGGAGTCTCCTAATGTTACGGTTCAACGGGCTTTCCACTTTCTTAGCAACCTGCTGGCTGCTTACGCAGTTTGCCAGCGGTTCACCTCAAGCCGCTGGCCAATCGCCGACCAGTCCTGCTGATCAAACAGCTTCCCCGCCGGACGCCACCGCCGGGGAAGGCCAACTCCAAGCGGCAGTCTTTGCCGGTGGCTGCTTCTGGTGCGTCGAGTCGGCTTTTGACAAAGTTGAAGGAGTGGTGGAAACCATTTCCGGCTACACCGGCGGCAAAACCAAAAACCCCACTTACGATGCCGTTTCTCAAGGACGTACCGGGCACTACGAAGCGGTGCGAGTAGTCTACGATCCGCGCCGCACCAACTACGAGAAACTGCTGCATGTGTTTTGGCGCAACATCGATCCCTTCAACGCGCGAGGCCAGTTCTGTGATACTGGCAGCCAATATCGAGCGGCAATCTTTGTCGACTCCAACAAACAGCGACAGCAAGCTGAAGCCAGCATCCGCGATTTGGCAAAGTACACCAAACGAAAGATTGTGACTCAGATCTTGCCAGCCGCCGAATTCTATCCGGCGGAAGCCTATCATCAAGATTATCATATCAAACACCCCATCAAATACCGCTATTATCGCTCCAGCTGCGGGCGTGACCAACGGCTAATCGCGATCTGGGGAGCCCAGGCCGGCGGGGCGGGGCATTGAGTCTTGAGTCTTGAGTGTTGAGTGTTGAGTGTTGAGTGTTGAGTGTTGAGTGTTGAGTGTTGAGTGTTGAGTGTTGAGTCTTGAGTCTTGAAGCGACGGTCTTGGACGCTTTAGGTTATATCAGCCGTTTGGCGCCAGCTCACAATTCTGCGGAACTGGACGCTGGCGTGTAGTGGCTGATTCCGTTTTGCTAATTGATTTATGGGGAAGTGCTTAACTCACAACGCCGGCTTGCAGCGCTTGCTCGAGATCGGCTTTCAAATCGTCAATGTCTTCCAAACCTACCGACAGCCTGATCAGGCCATCGGTAATTCCAAAACGCTCGCGATCGGCGGCATCATAACTGGCATGCGACATTGAGGCGGGCTGTTCGATCAGCGATTCCACGGCTCCCAGACTGACAGCCAGATGAAACAACTCGGTCGCTTCACAGACCCGGGCGGTCTGTTGATAATCACCGGCCAGTTCGAAACAGAGCATCGCTCCAAAACCCTGATCAAACTGACAACTCGCCAACACGTGCCCGGGATGATCGGCTAACCCCGGATACAACACGCGAGCCACGCGTGGATGCGATTGCAACCAAGTGGCCAGTTCCAGGGCGGTTCGTGACTGCTCTCGAACTCGCAACTCCAGGGTCTTCAGACCACGCGCGATGAGAAAGCAGGTGAACGGATCGAGCACGGCGCCGGTGGCATTTTGAATGTAGTACAGTTGCTCGTGCAGTGCGGTTTCGCGGGCCGCTAAGGTACCTCCCAAACAATCACTATGGCCGCCTAAGTACTTGGTAGCCGAGTGCATCACGATGTCAATGCCATGCTCCAGCGGGCGAACCAGAACCGGAGTGCCGAAGGTGTTGTCGACGCCAACCAAAGCGCCATGTTGATGGGCGACTTCAGCCAACATGCTCAAGTCGGGAATCGTGAACAGCGGATTGCCGATCGTCTCAGCCCAGAGCAAACGCGTTTCCGGCCGCAGGGCTTGCCGGATCGCGGTGGCCGATGTCATGTCGACCAACGTGACTTCGATCCCCGCCCGGGAGCAAATCTTATGCAATAACCGATAAGCGCCGCCATAAAGATCACAACCGGCGACAATGTGATCTCCCGAGTTCAACAACATGGTGACGCAATGAATCGCCGCCATCCCGCTGGAAAAAGCTAAAGCTCCGGCGGCACCCTCCAGTGATGCCAAAGTGGCTTGCAATTGCGCACGTGTCGGATTGCCACTCCGCGAATAATCAAATTCTCCCCACTTGCCCGCTCCCGGTTGACGAAAGGTGGAAGCTAAGTGGATCGGCGGCACGACCGCTCCCGTGCTGGGATCGATTTCGTTGCCAACGTGGATGGCTCGCGTGCGAAACTTCATGGTTGCAAAGCCTGCTCAAGATCGGCAATCAAATCATCCGCATTTTCAATCCCGCAGGAATAACGAATCATGTTATCAGGGATGCCGAACTTTTGCCGTTCCTCGGGGCTGCAACTGTAATAGCTCATAATCAACGGTTGTTCGATCAAAGATTCAACGCCGCCCAAACTGGGAGCAATCCTTGGCAACCGGGCCGCATCGACGACGCGAGCCGTCTGTTGCCAATCGGCATCACGCACTAAGAACGATACCAAACCGCCAAACCCGCGCATCGTCCGCTGGGCGACTTCGTGGGTCGGATGATCGGCTAAGCCTGGATAGTAGACTTGTTCCACTCGCGGATGCGATTGCAAGAATTCCGCCAAGCGTTGACCATTCTCATTATGCCGCTGCATCCTTAACTCAAAGGTCTTCAAACCGCGCTGCAGCAGATACAAATTATGAGCGGAGTTAATACCGCCCATGATGCCTCTCAGATTGCGAACACTCTCCAGCGCTGCGGTGCTGCCGCAAATTACACCGGCCAATAAATCATTGTGTCCGCCAAGGTATTTGGTTGCCGAATGCAGCACGTAGTCGACACCGAACTTTAATGGTTGCACGTTAAAGGGAGTTGCCAACGTGGCATCGATCAGTGTCTCCACCTCATGCGCTTTGCCGACGGCGACGAACTGCTCCAGATCGATCACCGTCATGTGCGGGTTGGTCGGCGACTCGCTGACCAGCATCCGCGTGCGAGGCGTAATGGCCGCTTCCATGGCGGCAAAATCTCCCGTTGGCACCTGGCGAGTCACGACGCCAAAGCGACTCAGGTGCTTGACGCAGAATTCTCGGCTGCGTCGATAACATTGATCAAAGAAAACAATCTCATCGCCCGCGTTGAGCTTCGCCATCAGCAGCCCCACGATGGCCGCCATCCCGGTGCTGAAGACGACCGCGTCCTCGGCTCCGTCCAAAGTGGCCAGCTTGCGCTCGACAGCCCGCTCGTTGGGATTCCCATAACGCCCATACTCTTCCCGCTCAGCCCGGCCTTCGACGTATTCCAGCAATTCGTCGGTGGAATCAAAGGCGTAGGTTGCCGCGCAGAAAATGGGGTCGGAGATGGAGTCCCCCGGTTTATGCCGCAGTTCGCCACCGTGCACGGCAACCGTTCCTGGACCGCGATCACGGGTCGGCTGGTAGGGGCCAGCAGTCGTTGGACCGGAGTCAGTTGGGCTGGCTGAGGAGGAGGTAGTGGAAGAAGCTGTTTTGGCGGGGGTGTCGATAGCCATGGTTCCCTACATTGCGTCGCTGATTCGGCTGTTTCAAAAACGGTGATTGGCCGCGCGACAACCATCCCGCAGCCCTCACTTGGAATTCGCGACAACATGGCTCGTCAAGCTGGCTCTTTAGCAGTTAAGGCTGCAAGCGGCCGCAAATCCCTGTATCATTACTGTAGCTGGGTTCCTCGACGGGAGCAACAGTTGCCGCTGCACTCACGACCGATTCGAATTTGAGGCGGTCCACCAACTCTCAACACCGCTAAAGTGACAGGATGCCAACTCGTCGGCCCAGTCTCGAAATTCTTCCCAATCGCTACGGATGGAAAGTCATGAGAACTGCAGGAACCATGACAACTCCAAGAACAGGGCGAGGTCGTGCAACAAAGCAGCCCAATAGCGAGCCTGTCGTGAGCAATTCCCGAGTGGGAAAATTTTTGCCGATCAAACAACGCCTGCTGCTCTCCACGTTGTTTCTATTGGCTATCACCCCCGTGATCCCCGCCCCCGCATACCCAGTCACCCCCAAACAAACCGCCGACGAAAAAACCGCCGACGAGCAGCCCAGCGACGAACAGCTTCGCCGGCTAATCTCCCAGCTTGGCGCGAATTCATTTCAAGTTCGCGAAGCGGCGACCGCCCAACTGCTGACACTGGGCCCGCAGTGTTTGCCAACGCTGCGTCACGAAGCTGAGGTGGGCGATCAGGAAGTTCGGCAACGGATTGAGATCATCGTCGAACGGCTGATGCAGGATGATTTCGAGGCGCGGGTGCGAGCGTTCCTCGATCGCGATCCCGAGTCGGAACTTCCCGGCTGGGATTTTGCCCAACAGCGACTTGGCGATACCCAGTTGGCTCGCGAGACCTTCGTGGCGATCAGCCGCAAACATCCGACCTACGTGCAGTTACTCGGTGGCACAACTCGTGAGCGCGCCGAGTCGTTAAACGTGCTCACTCAAGATCTGCAAGCCTCCCGCCGCACGCTGAGATTTCAGCCCACGGTCGAAGATTGCCTGGCGTTGCTGTTGGTAATTTCTGATCCCGAGGTACCAACCACAGTGGCTCACGACACCGAAGTCATTTCATTGGTAAGGCGTTTTGAGATTGTCGACGCCCTCAGTGATCCCGAGATGTCGGGTCCCTTGCGGAGCTTGATTGGTCAGTGGCTTGTTCGCGTCAATTCGGGGCGGAGAATCGATGCCGTACATTTCGCCATGCAGGCTGAATTCTCACAGGCCGTGACATTGGCCGGCAAGATGCTGGCCGAACAGGCTGACGATGTGGAGGCGATCGCTTTCGCCTTCAAGACGATCGCTCGCTTTGGCGAGCCCGCCGATGGGATGCTGGTGCAACCCTTTCTTGACGATAAACGCCCCAGCGGAGGCGATCTATTTTATCCCGATCCCACCGGCCGTATCCTGCAAGTCGAAGTCAGAGATTTAGCCATGGCGACCGTTGCCGTGCTCAACAAACGCCGCCTCCGCGACATCGGTTTTCCCGTCGGCCGCGAAAATTCGAATTTTGGTTTCGACGAAGAAACGTTGGGCTTTCCCGAGGGCGAAACTGGCAATACCGCCCGTCAACTCGTGCTCGAAGAAGTCAAGAAATTGCTCGAACAGGTCAAGCCAACGCCGGCGGAAAAACCAGCCGCCGCGGCTGATCAAGATGCCCAACCTCAGCAATAGCTGTTTAGCGTTTCCGCAACACAAAGACCGCGTCTGTGAGGTCATCGTCGAGCTCTCGCGACTCGTCGATGGCGTAATCGAAGTCATGAATCCCGACCAGCTCATACTCGGGTAATTGCTGGAAGAGCTGCTCGACTTGCTGATGGGTGTAAAGCCGCAAGGGGAATTCCGTGCGACAACGAATCGTTTTGGCTTCGGTTTTGGCTGTCAGCGTAACGCGCAACCGCTCTCGTCGCTCATCCCGGTTAAAGTCGACGACTTGCAAAGTGGTCGTGACGGCTGTCTTACCATGTTTGGCTCGCCACCGCTCGATGCAATCTTCATCGGCATCAAGCGGAATGATATGAAATCCTAGAATATAAATCCCACCCGGCCGCAGCGATCGAGCGACGCTGCGCAAATGCGTGAGCGCCGCTTCCTGGCTCAGCAGATGTCGAAACGTGTTAAAAGTGCAGAAGGCTGCGTCAATAGTTTCCGTCGGCTGATATTCAAGCATATCACCTTCGACTAGTTCCGCCGTCAAGCCACGACGGCGAAGCTTGCGACGCAGGTAACTCAGCGAGGGCTTGCTCAGGTCGAGCCCACAGACTTCGTAACCAAGCGCGGCCATCGCCACGACCAGCCTGCCGCTGCCACAACCGGGTTCGTACAGCCGCCGCACCGGTCCGCTCGCGTACTTGGTGAACGCCGCCTCAAAGAAGTCGACTTCGTATGCGGTTTCATCACGAAACACCATATCAAAGTACTGCGGGTAGTCATACCAATTCGACAGTTTCATTCGCGCTCGCTAGGGGCCGCCTGGTCCAGCACACGCTGCGGTGGGGCCGCACCATGACGTTGCATCCAAGAACTCAATTGATCACGCAACTCTGTCAGCACATCCTGGTGGGCAACTTGATGAATTTGATTTTCAACTTCATGCGGGTCAGACCTGGTATCGATGAAACGTTCGCGAACGGGCAGCAGCAATGCATCACCCTCAGCCATCTGCTCGGCATTTTCGGACGCTGCTGCCCGATGGGAATGAATCAGCTTGAACCGTTGGTCACGGACCAAACAAGCCCAATTTTTTGGCGAATCGATCTGCTGGCCAGCCGACTCCGTCGAGCTGTCGGGGGTGTGCACAGCAAAGACTAAATCACGATGTTCATGCCCATCACCCCGCACGATCGCGGCAAACGACACACCGTCGATCCCGCTGGGTGGAGTCCCCCCAGCCAATTCCACAATCGTTGGCAACAAATCGACCGTGCTGATCAAAGCTTCACTCCGGGCGGGCTGTACGTATCCCGGCCAGGAAATCACCAAGGGGACACGCAGCACAGCATCTGACATTGCCTCAACTGGGTGGCCACTCATGACAACTGATTCACGAACACCATGCGTGGAAGTGAACATGAATATCGTATCATGATCATTGAAAGTAGCCGCCATCGCATCATGAATGGCTTCAACCCTCGCGTTCAACATATCGTATTGCTGCGAAACGCCCCTTTCCTGATCACAAGAGTCATGAATCATTAAACAAATCGGTCGCTGGTCCCGCTGCGACTCGCTGGACAACCAGGCTGCCAAGTCAAAGGTACCGCCAGCGCCCGACGGCAACTGCAATTCGGCTGGCTGGGCAAGCAGTTCTAATGGAAAATGATTGCCACTAACCAGGGGTTGCTGGCCAATCAGTAGTAGACGATATCCCATCGCCTTTAGATGACTCGATAAGGTTCGTTCCTGCACCGCATCCCCCCTGGCGGGAGAACTGCCCGCATCTTCCCCAATCACAGAAACTGCCCTGGACCAAGTGGGAAAACGTCCGCTGTAAATGGCCTGCTGAACAGAATGGAACTCAGTCGCTGGAGAAAAAGCTTGGGAAAATACCAACCCCGTGGCTGCAACTCTGCTGAGTTTGGGCAATTGCTTTGCCCACAATTGTTGGCCTGCAACATCTCCGCTCTGCCGGACGAACTCAGCGGGGTGGCCAGCCGCCATGTACAGCACGAGGTGAGGCCGAGTCGCGCGGGGTGCCTCGCCGAACGCAGTTACTCCGCCATGAACCACCGCACTTAAAAACAACAGCGCCCGCATCCAGACCATAGGCCGCCCGCATCGTGAACCGACGGTGAAGCCAATCGCTTTAGCGGAAATTAAAAAGCCAGTCCGCGGCATAAATTTAACGTGCTCTTGGAAAACGCTTGGGGTTGCACCAAGGGGACCGTGAGGGGCGGAGAATAATCGATCTGATAAGCATAACTGGTCAAACCGCCAATGGTAGCCCGTCGCACCGATCACCACTCGTCTCGCTGATCATGGCGCCCCAAGGAGTAAACACAAAGACACCACCTGATTCAGAGTCAAGCAAACCACCACATTTGCAAGACATGCAGGAAGTTTCGAATCTGTAGCGATTATCACAGTTGCCCAATAGTTTTGGGCCAAGTTCGCTCGATATTCAGTGAAACCAATCAAATGCTGGATAATCCAAAGAAAGTTGGTCGATATATCTCGCTAAGTGCACCCCCCAAATAACATAGGGGTTTGATCAAACGATGGTGCGCGAAATTGTTTCGCCTGGTGACGGCTTGGTCTTGCTGAGCAGGTAGCCAAGGCCTGTTCCACGTTCCTTTGTTCTTAACTGCCGAGTGGTGGGAAACGTGAATGGTTGGCTGGTTGGTTAAACCAGTGCGCCACTCGCCTTCATCCATCGCCAACTTGTAAATACGAAATGGAATTTGTTATGCACACGAGACGTAATGGATCAAAGCGGCGCTGGCTCGCCCTCCAACTCGCAGCCGTAGTCGGGCTGGGTCATGCGGGGTTTGCCAACGCTGACGAATACGACGACTACTTTGGCACGACCGCAGTCAACAGCAACGTCGCCCAGACAGCTGGTCAGTACGGCGACCCCTGCCCCCCCAACCCTTGCCCGCCCGGAATGCCGATCGAGTATGGGTCCATGCAACCGACGCCATTGGGCTCCGCTGACGTCGGTTCTGGGGACGTCGGTTCTGGGGACGTCGGTTCGGGCGTGGCCCCGGACCAGAGCAACATGTCGATCCCGCAAAACGACATTAATAATTTTTCGTCGTTGGCCAACACAACGCCAGCGCAATCAACAGGCTTCGCCAGTAACGCGTCTGGTGCCCCCGAGATGCCGAGCATGCTCGGCGACTTCTTCGGAGGTTCGAGCTTGGTTCTAGGTGGTGGTTTGATTGGTCCTCAAACCATCGCGGTCGCTGGTGGTGACAGACGATTCAAGATTCCGGAAAACGTTAGCCCGATTCCACAAGATCGCGTCTTCTTCACCTACAACCACTTCAGCAACGCAGTGAGCGACGCGACCGGGGTTTCCTCGGACGTGGACCGAATCTTGTTTGGTTTTGAAAAGACATTCCTTAACGGAAACGCATCCTTCGAGTTCCGCTTGCCCTTTAGTTCGGCACTCGATGCCACCCAGCGAGTAGGAATCGGTGGCCAAGCAGTCGAGTTTGGTAACCTTGCATTGACGCTGAAAGCAAACATGCTTTCCACCTCGACATGCGTCATATCAGCAGGTGCAGCACTAACTGTTCCGACCGGTTCCGACTACGAGTTGAACAACGGTGGGGCACTTGACCTGCTAGTTGAAAACGAGTCTTACCAGCTTGCCCCGTTTGTTGGGTTTGCCCAGCAGCTAAACCGTGATTGGTTCACTCAGGGATTTGTTCAAGCCAACTTCGACTTGAATGGGTTTCGCGTGACTGATTTTGCCGGTGGCACGTCGGGAACAATTCAGGACCAGAATCTGCTGTTTCTGAGCTCCTCGCTGGGTCGCTGGCTTTACCGCCAAGACACCTCAAGTGGAAGGCTTCATAAGGGGGTGGCAGCCATCACCGAGCTACACTATACCACGGGTCTAAACGATGGCGATACCGTTGCCGCGGGCGGTGACACGATTAGCAACATCGGATTCAACGCGCTGAATCTGTCATCCGCGTTGCACTTCCAACACGGCCCAACGGCGGTTCGTCTCGGTGGTGCCGCTCCGTTGCGAACCGACGACAAACTTTTTGATGCTGAATTCTTCATTCAGATCAACCGCGCTTTCTAAGACAGTGTTCTAAATGCTCGATTATTTAGAAAGTTCGAAATCCTCTCTCAATTTATTGGGAGAGGATTTTTTTGCTAACTTACTCAAGGAACTAAATTCACCATTGGCAGTTCAAAGGTTTCCAAAAGTCGCTGCGGAGCGACCACTGGCCGCTGTTTTCCCTGGGCGAGTTGTTCTGTCTGAGAAGCAACAAAGTGGATGAGCTCAGTAAAGTCAACGCGGTTGTCAACCGCATCCTCCTCTTTCCGGACTCTTCCCCGAGGAGATCTCACATATCCATCGGCACCGCCGGCGAGTGCTTGCAGCACGGTGAACGAAAATATGCCGTGCCGAAGGCGAGAAACTTCCAACGCGGGATCTGTTCCCGTCGCAGCCGAGATGACAATTCCTTGCGACCTAATCGGATCGCGAACAGCACTCTTCCGGTCTCGAATGACGGCATCAGAGGCTAGCTCCTGAGCGGCAACACCACTGTGGCAGGTGTCGATCATATAGACGACTTGGCAGTTCTCACTTCCCGCCTCACTCAGTAATGACCAAGGAATTCCAGTAGCTTTCACTGCCGCATCACTGCTATCCCGCGCGTGAACGGTGACGTAATGATACTCGCTGTCCACCGTCAGTCCGTGACCAGCCAAGTAGACCACTAAGACATTGCGATCGCCGGAATAATCGCGTTCGATTGCCTGCTGCAACGCGTCTATGCTCTTGCTCACCGACTCGCGTGTAATCTCCTGATCAACAAGCCGAATCCACTTACCTTGCTCATAGGCAGACTTCTTCTCGGTATGATAACGCGCTAGTCGGCTCCGCACTTCATCAATATCGTCGATCGGGAAATCCAGTGGCGGTAATTTGGTATCGGATTGGCTTGCTTCATCTCCATATTGCTTGCTACCCAACAACAAGAGATGTAATCGGTAACGCTGATCATTGAGCGGAACACCACGCAGAGTGACTTGAGCAGTATCGTAGAGCGCATTTAATGCTCCACCGCGTTCGGACACCATCACCTCAACTTGATTGAGTTCACTGGTAAGAGCACAGGGCCAACGAAATTCCCAGGACTCCAAACCTCCCTGCTGCTCTCCTTCAGGACTACCCAAGCGAAATCCGTTGATCGACGCGACGACGGTGTAGTCTCCACGATTCCTCTCTGGAAAAGTAACCTGCGCGACCAAAGTGGTCCGTCCGTTAGCGGGCACAGGCTGGGTCGTAAGCGGCGAGACAATTTTCACCTCCGGTACCTGCTGACCGATGCGCCCTAGCGATTTCCCCTGCTCATTCCGTCCAGCCAAAACGCGATCAATCGTTTGCCCAGAAAGCAAACCACGAATAATATCGGGCCGCTCAAACTCTTTTTGCAACTGACTGGCCCGCAACACGCGGGGAGTTTGGTCTGGCCCGAGGTTAAACAGCCAACCAAAAAGGTTGCCGCCTTCAGCAGGAGACGAGTCGAAATACCCGCGTGGATGCCAAATAGCCCATTCATCGCGTCGGTCCCGATATACCGTCACGATTGGCTCCCACCCAGGACGGACTACCTTCATTCCATCTGCAAATTGCAGGAAAACCTCCTGGAAAGGATTGATATCCTCTAGGGCTGCATGCATCGCGGCAACCGTAGCATCCTCACCTCGCAGGTAGTAGATCTTTCCAGTCTGGGTCCGTGATTCCCCGTAGATTTCTATAACTCTATCACCATCACGGTAACCTTTAGCGTAAGCGATTCCCGCCGGGTCGACGCGTCGGATTATTAAGCCGGCTTGCTCCCGTTGGAAACTCGCTCCCCAAATACTCTGGGACGAGAACGCTGGGTCCCGAGCAAAAATACCCCGCAAATCCCACATCTTCAGCGTTCCATCATAGGAGCCGGAGACCAGCATTTTCTGGTCAGGCGAGACGGCCAAAGAAGCCACCGTATCATTGTGATCATAAAACCAGCGCAGAAGCCTTGGGGCCGAGCCATCAGATGGAAGTGAATAAATATAGATACCATTTACCAGATCGGCACCCACCGCGACCGCACTGGGCCTCGCACCGGTCCCGATAAAAGCAAATTCGACCACCTTCCCCTGTAGTCTCTGGTCTACGGATATTTGCCACTCTTTTCCCGTATCACTAACGACGCCAACTTTTGAATTACCCGGTAGGCGTACGTCCCAATCTGCCCACCTTGCATCGACACTATGCGGAAGCGCTTCATCTTCAATTGTCGCAACACGCCCACTTGCAAATGAAACGGAGTGCGAAAAAGAAGATGGTTGATCTCCAAACAATACCGACTTACCATCAGGCGAAAACCCAACGGCAACTACGGGTTTACTCAATCCCGCCGCGTAGTTTGGCGTTAAGGCTTGCAAAGGCCTGGTTAAATATACGCCTTTGGCATCTTGCATTCTAAACAAACGAACCTCGCGTCGTTCGTCATTATGCGTGGCGAGGAGACTGCCGTCTGGACTGATCGCAATCGAGCGAATTGCTGACAGCCGTTGAGGAAACTCCCGCCGGTCGATTTCACGTTGTTGAATGGTGTCAATTAATTGAATGCAACTGTTAACACTTGTAACATTCTTTCCCGTAGTCACTTGCTGATTACTTGCAACCGCAGCAAGCCCATTGGGACCGAACGCAATCGCGTTAATTTCGGGGAACTGAGTTTGGAATTTCCAAGACTTGAATTCCTTGTTCAACCCTTTAAAGACCAGTTTTCCCGCCAAATCTCCCACCGCCCAGAAACCCTGGCCCGAGTTGGAGAGCGCAGAGAGAGAGGTAAACCGATCACGATGATAACCGACCTTTTTCCCAGTCAGGTCGAATTCAGCAAGTTGAACGGAACCAGTCGAATTACGCGACTCTGTCACATACCTGGTTTCCGAAATGAACTGCACTAGGGGAAACTCCAGTTTGTAACTCGCGGGACCACTTACTTCCTTACCAGACCAAATGCCTCCTGTGCCCCGGGTCCAGAGAAAAATTCGACCGCTTGCGTCAATACTCAGCACCTTGTTTCCACTCGGCGAGTAACTAATCGCATTGACGACTTCGGTATGACCGTTCGCACGCTTATTCAGCTCCCTTGCCGGTTTGCTAGGTAGGCTCGCGACGACTTCCTCATTGTTTAAATTAAAGACTGCAAGGTCACCGGTGATTTGCTCTGCGCACATCCCCCCAATTATCATTTCCTCGCGTTCAGGATGCATGGCCAAATCAAATACTTGGCCTCTGTTCCCTCGCACCAGCTGCCAGCGAAGCGCCGAGGCGTAAACGAGTCGAGCCGGCCCGTTTTCCTCTCTCGCAATTCCTCCCGCGACATTCCATTGATGAACCGTCTTGTCACGGCCAGCGACATAGAGACGCTTGGAGTCATTAGAGAACCGCATCTTCAACACTTGGCCGTTCGGCCCCTCAGTGTTGAGCACAAGAATCGGCTTTCCAGGCGGGTCGGCGGCGTGACCGAGGGGAACTAGGGTTCCCCAAGAGCCGAGAAGAAGTATAGCCACACGCCCAGCAACCAAATTTCTCACGATTACCTATCCCGTTGACACGATCAGTGATCTCGCAATGCCCTAGCTCTTGACTATTTGACTGGAAGATCTGGTGGGAATGAGTACCGCACGGTGAGCGAAGCAAGCATTGCAGTCCCGAAAAACCGAGGTTCTAACTTTACCGTTTTCGTTAGAGGCGGCCCGAGTACCGTCCGCAACTCGACACCACGGCTAGCAATTTGCTCAATCAGCGGTTTCTGTTCACTTGGTTTCCAAGCAAGAAAGAACTGCGCGTTTATCATTCCCAGGGCCACTTGCTCGCCTTGCGTTCTTTCGCCAAGAACAGCTGGCGGCAGTCCATCTAAAACGGTGTCTTTGGTCGCCAGTTGAAATTTTCTGATGTTTCCTTTTCCGTTCGGTCTCTTATACCAGCCAAGAATGTTCCCCGCGCTTTTCGCGGGCACCAACCACATTCCCAGCTTTTTCCTCTCCAAGTCTTCACTGAACTGAAACACGTTGATGCCGTCAATTGACAGTTTTACCCCAACATCATTGGCAGAGTCATTGTAAACGCGCACCATATACATGTCGCCAACGTTGAGATCAGCCATCTCGGCCAAACCTCGCTCAAGCTTAATTGGCCAAGGAATAAAATCGCCAACCCCTTGTTTTTGGACCAAAACCTCCAGACGGAATTTACTGTTCGGCCCAGCAGAGAGCTGCGTGTTTCCGCTTCCATTACCACTAACTACCGACTTTGGATTGACGATACTGTTTTCCAGTTCCGCTGCCACGTTGGGAACATTCGCATTTGTGCTTTCCGGCGAATCAGTATCGGAAACAAACGTCTTAGCCTCCTCCTCTAAGGTTTCGCTAAGATCTACATTAATTCCCAATATACTAGCGATGTCGCCCCTGTCGGTGAAGTTCGATGTCTCGATATTCTTTGGCAAGCTGATTTTTACTTGACCTAAGCGATCTACAATGTCAGCGCTAATGAAGCAGCGAAACAATTTACCGTCTCTTTGCGCGGAGATAGACCCTTGGAGGATCCAAGACGCACCGCTATCAACAATAGCCACCCCTTCGGCTTTGAAAGCGTCAGAAAATGCTTTCTTGATCCCTCGTGATGCACTACTCGCATCGTTAGGAACGATGAAATCCTTTATACCTATCTCCATCGGAGGGTTTTGCTTTAAATATGCACTACCCTTCTTGGCAATGTCATTGACGACGCGTTGAAAGCTACCCGCCACCGAGTTGGCCTGAACATTTTGAGCGGTGGACTCGTCAGCCGAGGCTATGATAACGCTCACAATTAACAACAAAAATGACAGTCTGAATTTCATGAATCGTGTCATTACCACGCTCTTATTTCTTGGGACATAAAATGATTTTGTATTAAGCATAGCCGTCTTTATTCGATGACCACTGCCACTCAGAAAGTGGGGGCCGCTGTTTAGAAAACGACGGCAGACCCGAGTTTTAGTTTTTCCGCCGTGTCTTGCAGCACTGACGTCGCGCCATCTTGGGATTCCCAATAACTGCGCTTCACCGTTCCACCTTTGGAACCAATCGGCCCAAGCCCCAAAGTGACTTCTCGCTTGATCAAGGACTGAACGTCAGCAGTGTTCTCTAAGCCAAGCTCACAAGCAATTGCCTCCAGATCCAAACTCTTGGCATAAAGCAAGGCGACGCGACTGACCGGCTCCTCGAGTTTTTCCAGATTGGGGTCCGATTCCAGGTCGACAAAACTACCAATCGTCTGACGTAATTTCGCAATATAACGTTGACTCGAATCGGCAACGGCTTCATTTATCTCGCTTTGAGGCGGGTACAGCTCTCGCACCTTTCGCATCGCGTTTGGCTGCACGAGAGTCGCTCCATTCCGCACGAAATCTTCCAAAGGCAGAATTCCGCGTCGGTGGCAACTCATGCAGGAAAGACCATTCACGATCAACGGGCTACCGGAGACGTTTAACGCGTCCCATACAATCTCGATTGGCCCTGCGTCGATCCGTTCCCCCTCACCGTCAATCAGCATGTAGCCGTGCAATCCATTGGGTAGTTCATATATGATTTCACCCCCAGCATGCTCAAAAGCGAAAGAGTTAAACGTATTGCCCTCAAACTCTGGGCCCAACGGAAATAAGGCCAAGTTGCTGCGCCCCGACTTACCCAGAAAGTCATAACTGAGCCAAAAACGTCCCGAGGATGAATCCAAGTACTCAATCATGCGGTTTTGGCCGGAAACTCCACTTTCAAACAGGCCGACCCGACGCGACGAACTCTGCTGAAAATTACCCTCAATGTCAACGGAAAGCCTTTCAACTAAGTCATCCAGCTGTTCTGGAATTTTCGCCAACTCATGATATAGCGGCGGGCGAGTCGCGGTGGCCACAAACCAGTCAGCACGCAGGTACGGCAACCGTACACCAGAAAAATCACCGTAAATCCGCAGTATTTTTGTGAATAATTCGTCGTTCTTGACATTGCTTAATGGCTTTAAGCCGTAGGGATACAATTCTTGAATCGCCTGCCACTGAGAACTTCCTGTCCAGCCATAATCGCGCAGGTCGATGCGAAAGATCGTTGATTCATCGTTAATCGCAACCGGCAATGTAATCTTGGGACGGTCGCTCATGCTGTTGAGTGCTTTGGAAAGTGCAGCGCGATAGATTCGCAGATCCCGGTCCGGCACTGAGCCGTTGTTGTGCAGGTGTGTGATCGAAAAATATCGCTGGAATTGCTGCTCATTCAGTGGGCGGTCGCTAAGATCGCGTTCAATCAATCGCAGGACGTCTGTCTCGCTGATGAATTCGCGATCTGTTTGCGTCGTCCAGACGGCACCGGCAAGTATCCATTCCTTAATCTTCTCCTGTTCCTCGGCGGGCAGCGGCTGCTTTGGAGGCATCTGCTCGTCAACGATAACCTGCCATAGCTTTGACTCCTCAAGGTTGCCTGGCGTAACGTAAGGGGTTTTGTCTTCATCGCCACGATCGCCGATCAAGATGGAATGCTCAAGCACGTTCAACTTCTCATGCTTGAGCTCCACACCATGGCAGCTATGACAGCGATTCGAAAGAATCCCGAACACTTCATCGCTCAATCCATCAGCATGCACGGATGCTGAAACTAACCCTAGGCTGAACGCAAATATCTGGCAGAATCTCTGGAAAGACTTTTTCATAGTATGTGTTTCATTGCGAAAGGACGTTCTTTGCTTCTACTACTCTTGGCTCTACGGGAGTCGATTTTCGCGATTGGAAAGACCAGGCTTGCAGTCTATTTCGAAAGGCGAAACGCGACTCATTTCCCGCGAGTTGCGTGTAGGCAATAAAAGCCATACCTTCGACCGGGTTTTTTAAGTCAGACTTAGAAAACCCGGGTCAAAGAGCATGGCTAGAAGATAGCTGCTTCGACGAATCGCTCGCCAAACTTACGGCAACTTAGAGGTGTCTTTGTCGGCGACTTCGGGCAGAGTGTTGGGGTCGATCGGCGTGATGCGCTCGCCATCTTTCGACTCAGGAACCACTGGCATTTTGCCCGGCTCGGGGAATGCCTTTTCAGGAATGTCCTCCAACTTTTCCTTGCGGTCCTCTTCTTTCAGCATGGAGTAGCCCTTCTCCTTCATGTCGTAACGACCCCAGTAAACTCGCTTGACCGGGTTGTAGTAATACACGTAGCGAGGCTGGCTTGGATAATAGACGCAGTAGTGATAGTTGTAGGTCGTGTAGGTCACCGCCGGCTTGTAGTGGTAAGTCGTATAGTAGTAGCTGCGACTTGGATAATAGCTCCAAGACGAATAGTACTGGCGGCCGTAGCCAGCTTCAGCTTCTTGAGGAGCCGACATCAGGGCGAAAGCCCCCAACACGGCCGACAAGCACACGGTGCGACGAATCAAATTGGTCATTACTTTTACTCCACTTTCCAAAAAATGTGAGACAGATTTTAGTCCTGCTGGATTTCATTTCGCCCAGCGAAACACGCCCTGCTGATTTTCAAACCAGCGATTTGTGACGCATGTTTTGTGACGTCCGACAAAGGTAACGCTAAGACATGGTCATTTCTTCCTCAGAACGACAAAAGTTTTTTGAAATTCCTCAACTTACTCGCTTGGGACTCGAAAAAACCGACTGCCACTGTTTAAAGCGAAACAACGCTGCGAGTGTTTCATGGTTTTTTCGCGTTGTCTTTGGCACAGCCCTCTGGCAAAGCCGTTTCATGGCTGCCAACGCCACCGCAGCCTGATCACAGCCACAGCGGAGTTCCGGCCGAATTGCCATTCCTTCACCCGGGTGACTATCTGTCGCTGCTCTAGACAGAGTATACAGCCTAGTTTGCCCTCCGCAGCTAGAATTTAAGCTCAGCCACCGCGCAGGTCCAGGAAATAACCGATAGAACCACTCCGCCGGGGACGCCAGTCCACCCCCGGCAACCGCCGGTTTTGCGACCAGCAATTCGCCACTCGCCTGAAGCTCACCGCATGTCAAAATCACGAAAACAAACAGCTACCGGTAACCCGGCTAAAACGATTTGGATCTTGTTGACCATCTTCGTGCTACTCCCGGGCCTACTGTGCACCGGCATCGTCACTTGGCGAATCGGACGCAACGGGGTCGCTCAAGGAAAGCTCGACGAACAAATCGAACAGCTCCAGCTCGCCGGCCTGCCAGTCGACGATGCTTCGATGCAGGTCTACTACGAACGCTTGACCGAAGACAGCAATTCGGAAATCTGGATCGAGATTGTCGAGACACTGTCGAGCGACGCAGTCACGCAACAAATGCAAAACCTCCCGATCGTGGGCTCGGGGCCAGACATTCCGCCGCTCGATGAGCCTTGGAACGAACAGCAGGCCGTCACGGCGTTGCTCGCCCGCTTGCAACCCACGATCGAACAATTACACGGGGTCGCCGCCCTCGATCATGCAGTCCGCTTCCCCCGCAAGTTTGAATCATTCGACACGCTGCTGCCAAATGTGCAAATGATGCGACAACTGGGGCGAGTGTTGTCTCTCGAACACGCAGTGGCGATCCGTGAAGGGGATGCGGAGCGAGAATTTCGCGCGATCAACTCGGGTCTTGGCACTTCGATCGCCCTGCGTGGTGATCCGCTGCTGGTTTCCAAATTAGTCAGCGTCGCTCTGCATGGGATCGCTATGGCAAATTTGCAAACGTCGATCCGACAGGGCAACCTAGCGGCAGACCATTTACGGCAACTGCGCGAGCGGCTGCAGCAATTTGAGGACTTCAAAACCCAGTTCGATCAGGCCCTCAATGGCGAGCGGGCGATGGGGCTGGCAATTTTTGCCGACCCCAACCGACTAGCGCAACTTGAGCAACAAACCCCATTCATCTTGTCATTCTTGGCATCACCGCAAATTGACGCCCTGCATTACGTGATGTTGCTCCAGCAAGCACAGACCTTCCGTGACGATAGTCTAGAAACCTTCGCGGCTGACGCTGAGGAGTGGGACAGGACCGTCAACGAGCGGCTCCAAGCTTCTGGAGTCGGGGCAATCTTCGACCAACGCATGACCGGCATGATGCTACCGGGACTCGAGGCAACCGCCCAAGCCATTATTCGCCAGGCCATGCTCAACCGGCTGGGGACCGTCGCAATCGCAATTCGTCAATATGAATTGCAAACCGGTGAACTGCCAACCGACCTTGCGGCGCTGACACAAGTCGGCTTGCAGCTCGACCAGGTAAAGCCGATTCATGGAGATCAATTTGGTTACCGAATCGAGCGGGACAACGCAGTCTTGTGGGGCTATGCTCCGCGCAGCGGATCATCACAAACGGCCACAACAGGTGTTCCCGCTGAACCACCACCGATAGCTGCGGACGGGACAACCGACGAAGGACAATTAGCGTTGAACCGCATCTGGGTATGGGAGATCAAACCCCGCTAGCCGATTTCACAGGCCTCGGCCAAAGCATCAGCGGCTCGATCGAGCTGCTCCTCACTGGTCGTCAGCCCCAAGCTGATTCGGCAGCAATGCCGCATCGCTTGGGGAGTTAAGCCCATCGAGAGTAGCGCGCGGCTCATTTCGTCGGCGGGCATGGTTCCGCTGGCGACCGCCGCGATGATTTGGCGAGCCGAACGGGCGACTCGCATCGCCTCGCGGGGCAATTGCAACAGCAGCGTATTGGAGAGCCGCTCGACGTTGCCACCGAGCACGCAGACTGGTCCGTCAACCTGTCCACTCAATCGCTCGACAAATCGCTCGCGGAGAGCCTCAAATCGTGGCACGGCATCCTTGGCCGCCCGCTCGGCCAACCGCGCAGCAGCACCTAAGCCAATCCAGCCGCTGACGTTCTCTGCGCCCGGCCGCAAACCCATTTCACGAATCTCGCCCGAGAGCAAGGGAGCCAGCTCCAAACCACGACGAATGTAGAGCGCGCCGACACCTTTGGGCGCGTACATCTTATGCCCGCTGATCGACGCCGTATCGGCCCGTAGGTCTGAAATCGTTAAGGTCGATTTACCGAATATCTGCACGGCATCACAATGCAATAACACGCCGCGTGAGTGACAGATATCGGCCACTTCGCGAACCGGTTGCATAGCGCCCGAAATCGAATTCGCCGCCTGCAAACAGACTAATTTGGTATCTTTCCTCAGCAACCGCTCGACTTCCTCGACGACAATCCGGCCACTGCTGTCAGGCGGTACAAAATCGACTTGCCATCCCCGACTGCGAAGCGAATCAACAGTCAACCAGACGCTATCGTGCTCACATTGGGCTGCAATTAAGTGCCCGCGCTCAAAACGCTGCACAACCCCCATGATTGCCAGATTATTGGACTCGGTTGCCCCGCCCGTGAAGACAATCTCAAACGCCTCGCACCCCACCATGCGGGCGACCGCTTCGCGAGCCTGATCGAGCGCATCGGCAACCGCTTGGCAACCACGGTGCCCCTGGCCAGGCAGCATGAAATGCTCTGTCCAGAATGGCTCCATCGCCTCCCGCACGCTGGGCGCTAGAGGCGTTGTACTGTTGAAATCAAGATAAACCGGTTGCACAACGCCCGCCAAAAAGCAGCTGAAAGCAAGAGACCACGACTGGCAACGGGCTCGCACGCCCGCACCACCACCCCATCGAAGCAGCAATTTTGGCAATGTCTATCTTTCTGGACACCGACCACCGGGAGTCTGAGCAGAGTGCCAGCCAGTTATGACAATTGAGGCGATTGCAACAGCCGCGGATGCCACAAAAAAGCCTGGTTCAAGAGCAAAATTGGTGGAAGAAGAGCCGGTCATCGGGCGTTCCGGGGAATTCGCTAAGATTCTTCATAATCGCCTCGCCGAATCTTAACATGAGCTTAACCTTCTATCCCGGCCGATTCAGTACCCTCTTCTTCAGTTTGAAACGCAGCTCCGATCGGGTGAGTTTCTTAGTTTGCCTGTCAGCGAATCGTCTTCTCCAAATCGTCCAGAGTTACATAGTCGAGTATGAACGCGTCAAAAGTTATCGCCGGAAGCGTCTCTCTTTCCCAAATCTCCTGCATCGCGTTGTTGTTTTGCTGCACTGCCCTGACGGCGGGCTGTGGTGGTGGGACCCCGACGCCAGCGTGGCAACTCCCAGTTGAGCCCGCAGAGGGTGATTTAACGGTGAAAGGTGCGGCTGCGGAAGATGTCTTCATCACATTTCATCCGCTAACAAAGCCCAGCGGCACCGCGAACCCGATCTTGCCTAGGGCGCAGACTGACGGCGCTGGGCATTTTCAAGTGACGACATACACAACTGGTGATGGTGCGGCGGTGGGCAAGTATCGCCTTTCGTTTTCTTGGCAGGGGCCCATTGGAGAGATGAGCCAAGATGAGCACGAGGAGATGCCTGAGCGGCTCAACCGAAAATACCTCAAACCGGAGACTTCGGGTTATGAAGTCACCATTACCGAAGGCCCAAATCAGTTACCGGCGATTGACTTAAAATAGCCTTTGCAGGCTGTTCTTTATAAATAAATCTCTCACTATTTGTTAACTTTCAGGAGGAATCTCTTATGAACCCACGTCGTTCAGGTTTCACGCTCGTCGAACTATTGGTGGTGATCGCCATCATTGGGATCTTAGTTGGCTTGTTATTGCCAGCGGTCCAATCAGCACGCGAAGCCGCCCGTAGAATGCAATGCTTGAATAACCTCAAGCAGCTTGGTTTGGCGCTGCACAATTACGAAAGCGCCTTCAAGCACTTTCCACCCAGTCGTCTCGGGGCAGAGTTGCCAATTGAAGGTGGCGTTGGCGAGAGCACTTATCAATCATGGACCACACTAATTCTGCCCTTCGCCGAGCAGTCCAATTTGCAGAATCTCATGGACTTTAACTTCGCCTGGTCAGCGATGCGAAATCGTCCCGCCGTCGGCACGCAACTTCCTTTGTTCCTTTGCCCATCAGCCCCCGGCAGTGACCGCGTGGACTCCTACTGGTGCGCTGGCGCCGCGGCCGGCGATTATGGCTCCATCAACGAAGTCAAGAAGAAAGTTTACACGACCGTTTTGGGCATCCCCGCCCCGGGTGAAGGTGCCCGCGCCGGAGCCCTTTCGAAAGATCGCAACAATGCGATCCGCGACATCCGCGACGGAACTTCCAACACACTGATGATCGCGGAAGCAGCCGGTCAACCAACAGCTTGGACCAGTCGCGGACCCATGACGCCCGAAATGTTTGCTAACTATACCGATGATAAGGTTGTCTTGTTCAACGGCGAATTCGTAGCGGCTGACGGCACCGGCTGGGCCGATCCTGACTGTGGTTTCAGCATCAATGGAGCCACCGTCGATGGCCTCACCAAGTATGGCCCTTATATGATCAACGCGATTAACGTTAGCGAAGTTTTCTCGTTCCACACCGGTGGTGCCAATTTTGCTTTGGCAGATGGTTCGGTGCGTTTTGTTGGCCAAACGATCGACACGCGAGTCTTCGTCGGTGCGGTCACACGTGCTGGTGGCGAAGTTCCCACCCCGCTTTAAGCCGCAAGCCGCAAAGCCGCGGCTACACATTTCCATCAGCGAGTGGTGTTGCCGCCGCTCGACTCGATTCGCCAGGGCGATCATTCATTTGATCGCCCTTTTTCCTTGCTATACAAGCTTTTCAACATGATGCTCCGTACCCTGCAATTATTGTCCGCGTTAACTCTGCTGATGGTGTACTGCGTTTTGCCGAAATCCGGCGCCGCATCCGAACCGCGTCTGCTGGGCAGCCTGACCATTCCCGGCGACGCCCAGGATCTCTCTGGCCTGTCGGGCGAATTTCCCGGCGGTGAAACTCGAAATCAATTGGGCGGTTTTTCCGCAATCACTTACACTGGCTCGAACGACGAGTACTTGATCATTCCGGACCGGGGACCAGACAGCACTGCGGAGCCTTACTACTGCCGCCTGCACCGCCTGCGAATCACGCCCCCCGGAGACCGTGGCGAGTTGGCCAACTTTCAATTGCTGGAGACAACCTTCCTTAGCGAGCAACGGCGACGATTCGTCGGTGACCCGGCAGCTTTTCAAGCGAATGGGCGGTTTGCTCAGCGACTTGACCCCGAGGGTATTGTTTTTCGATCCGCATCCGAAATTGTCATTAGCGATGAATTTGGTCCCCAGCTATTACTGTTCTCTCCTGACGGCGAATTGCAACGCCGCTACCCTGTTCCAGAGCACTTTCAAGTTGAAACCGCTGGCCTGACGAAAAAATCCGAGAACCAATTGAATTCACGAGGCAGGCAAGGCAATCGGGGCTTTGAAGGAGTGACGGTCACAGCCGATGGGAACAATATCTTTACCATTTTGCAGGGGCCGTGCTTGCAAGACCATGCGTTTGATAATGAGAATAAATCTTATGGTTTGTTTTGCAGAATCTTACAATTAGACCTCACCACGGGGCGGCAACGGGAGTATGCCTATCAGCTGGAATCGGCTAAGCATGGTGTCAGTGAGATATTGATGCTCGACGAGCATCGGCTGCTCGTATTAGAGCGTGATGGTAAACCGGGTTCCGCTTCGAAATGCAAAGCGGTGTATTGCATCGATTTATCGCAGGCAACCGACATCAGTCAGCTTGCCAGGCTACCCGCGACGAAGCTACCGGCGGATGTGCGAGCGGTGGACAAATCATCGTTCCTTGATTTTCGTGACGCAAAATATGGTTTGCGTAACTCGCTGCCCGCCAAGCTGGAAGGTCTAACTTGGGGCCCTAAGTTGGCATCGGGCGAGCGGCTTTTGCTTGTCTGTTCGGACAACGACTTCGAACCTGAGCAAGCCAGTCGTGTCTATTTCTTTGCCATCCCCAACTAGGTGATTGGGAGTGGAAATCTCGGAGACGGCTTGTCGGGCTGCCCTGGTTTTACTAGCTTGTAGTGAGGCTTGGTTCACGGACGGACCTCCTGCAGCGACTTTTCGCTTGATCGTAACTCCTTACAATTAAGTAAGTTGCGCCCATAGCTCAGCTGGATAGAGCAACGGACTTCTAATGGCGCCCAGCAACTTTGTGAGATTCGCAAACAGCGTAAAACACGGAGTTTTTCCGTTTTCTGCCGCGAGCTATTTGGACTGTTTAGCCTAATTTGCGCGGCATCGGGCGTCAGTGACGCCAGCTCTAATTTAGCCGGATGACACCCGTTTGCAAGCTCATACCCTGCTCGCTATATGATCGATTAGGCTTTGCCATTGAGCCGCGCAGTGGTCGATGCTGTGCGTACTCCCAAGCATCGCTTGCGCAACGACTACTCGCTGCTGCTGATCCGCGGTCGTGGCAAAGTCGCTGGCGATAGCTACCGCCCAGTCGTTAACTGTGGCATCGCGATCGATGATGGCCGCAAGGTTCGGTGACGACTCAAGCAGGCCGACTTTCGTGGATAATACCGGCACACTAGCCAGCATCGCCTCTGAGACCGATAGTCCATAACCTTCGTACTCGCTGTTTGCTAAGTAACCATCGGCCGCGGCCAGTAAGTCGCCAGGTCGCGAGACGGGGACGATGATCTTAACACGATCGGTTTGAAGTGCGTGCAATTGCTTTGCGTGCTGCGATTCACTTTCCGATGCAGAGCCGGCAATCCTTAGTTGCCACCCTGGGCCAAGATGCTCAACGGCTTGCATTAGCGTGCCAATCCGCTTTTCGCGCGACATCCGCGATGCAACAACGAGCAGTATGTCGTCGCGTGAGACCCCCATGTTCGCTCGCGTGCGATCGCGTCCGCGGGTCGGCCGGACTCTCGCGGGATCGGGTCCGTTGGGAATCCAGGTTGATCGATCGGCCAATGACTCGGGAATACTCTCGCGGGCCGAGGACACAGGTAAACGCACCAATCCGTAGCCGGCGCGAATGTGAGTTTGGACCAGATGGGTCGCTTCATGAGCCGAGCGACCGGGACGAAAACCAAAGCTTGATTCTGAAAAGTCAGGATCAAAGATTGGTGTCAGGATTTGTAGAACGGCTTGTTCGATCAAGCGGTCGATCACGTTTGCAATACCGAGATGACGCTCGCTGCCGTCTGGCTTGGGAATGCTCTTGCGCCGAGCGGGGCTCGGACGGTAAGTGCCTTCCAACAGTTGTTGTCGAAGCGTAGACCAGACATCACGGAAGGTTTCCTGAAATTCGTCGATCGTGATTCCGTCAGGACCAGGAGCCCCACGGTTGGAGCGGACTTTCTTCCAGGCTGCTTCCATGTTGATCTCGTCGACAATCTGTTCCATCAGGTGCTCTGCAACGGGGTCCAAGGCTGGCTTCTTGGCAGACGCCGGATCAAGTACTTCTGTCTCAAGTCCCGAAGAGCGCGGGCCGATCTCCTCCACTCCTTTATGGTAGCCAGAGGGCGCGTCGATGCGATTCGGATGATCTGAGTTTGCCAATGGTTCTTCCTTGTCAAGAAAAGTTCGGCCCTTCGCGGCTTCACTGGGTTGTGAAGGCCCACTACTATGGCCTCTTCTGCTCCCTGCTCGCACGAGTCAAGTCATCTTGGTCGCCCTGCCTTTCAGGCAAGCCTTACTCACAGGTACGCTCGCAGATCTCCCCGAATAATGGGCTCGTCAGGAGCAATGACAATTCATCGCCTTGAGGAGACACGTGTACTTTCACTGCGCAAGTGCGTTGTCTACCAATCGTGCTGTCGGAAAACGGTTTCGTGGTCCTCGGGCCACTCACCTCAGCGGGCCGATCGGCCTCTACAACGTTTCTGTCCGTCACCTCGCAGTTTGGGCGTGAACGCATCCGGGTGGCGGTCTTCAAACCCGGCGTTTACGCATAAGCAGTTGCCCTCGCCTCGAACTTTTACTCCTAAATCTGCATTTGGTATACTGCCTTAATAAAAGAGTTCCTAAATTGTTCAGGGGACTGGCTGGCTCGTCGCCAGCGGCACCCCATAAGTACACGCCCATGTCGGGCGTACCGATGAACGCGAGTCGCCGAGTTGTGGTTTTTGAAGTCGTTGATCGTTCGCGTCGACCACGTGATCGTTACCGTTATTTGGCAAGAGCAGAGTTCCCCTTTCCATCCGAGGTATCCATGCCGATCACGATGAACGATTTGACCATCAGCGTTAAAGGCGTTGATATGGAAACGCTACTATCGGAATGGACATGGGCGATGCCTGAACCACTGCGCCCCGTCCTGCTAACCGTAATGGGTGACACGTTTGCTCAAGGCGAGTCCGGAGCGGTGTACTTCGTCGACATGGTTGAAGGGACTATCCGTTGTGTGGCAGACAATGGTGAATCGTTCCGGTCGCTGCTGCGAGACAATCAGTTTGTCACCGATCACATGTTTCCGTCGCGGATCGTACAATTTCGCAATGCAGGAATGACATTGCAACCAAAGCAAGTCTACAGTCACAAACAGTTGCTTGTCCTCGGCGGAGCCGACGACATCGGTAATGTCGATGCGACCGACGTTAGCGTCCACATCAGTGTTCACGGTCAAGTGCACCGGCAGGTCGAAGATCTCCCAGATGGCGCGCCAATTTCCGAAATCAAGATCAACTGATTTGGCTGATATATCCGTGCCACAGATGCCACTCTGGACGCTAATACTTCTTATCGCGTTGGCATGGCTCTCGTACCCGATTGTTGGTACGATCGGTCTTGCGGCAGCAATCGCCGAAGGAACTCGACCAAAAGATGCTGGATTCAGCTTCATGCCTGAATTGATCGTCTTCCCGCCGTTGTTTCTTGGTGTTGCAGTCCTGATTGACTACTTTGCTATGCCTTGGGGCCGATGGATAGTTGCAGCCCTATCTATCGTCATGCTGATCTGTGGCTTTGTCGTTTCCCTCCGCAACCTGATAGTCATGCGAGGGATCAAACAAGCCAAATAACGATGCCGGGAACCGGAGCGGCGAAGTCCAGCGTTTTTGAAATGGAAAATCTCTCGTCGCCGCCCGGTTACGGCGGTCGTTCGTCGCGGATAACTGTGTACTTCATTGGCATGAATGATGTTTGGCGAGCCTATGGATAGCAACCCGCTGGCCTCTGCGCACCTTCGGGTGGCGCGACCTACAGATCGTTTGCAGGAAGTTCGAGAGTTTTACTGCCGGGCTCTCGGTTTTAAGGTTCTTGCGGAATTTAAGGATCATGATGGCTTCGACGGTGTGATGCTAGGACACGAACACGCGGGATACCATCTCGAGTTCACAACAAAGCACGACGAGAGAGCAGGATCTGCTCCTTCGCACGAACACCTGCTTGTCTTCTATTTGCCGGACGCGCTGCAGTGGCGTGCAGCAATTGCTCGCTTAGAATCATTTGGAGCGCCCGCCGTCTTGTCGTCCAATCCCTACTGGAACAAAGATGGCCGTACCTATGAGGACCCAGATGGGTATCGTGTCGTCATCCAAAATTCGGCTTGGCGTTGAGTATCCGCAACAGCTAGGCAATGACGCGACAGAACCAAGTGATGGACCGGAGTCGCCGAGCTCGTCCGCCATATACAACAAGTCAACCGCGGCGACCGCGGTCATCACCGACGTTCGTCGAGTAACTCACGGTTCAATGTGAATCGTCGCTTCTCAACTAGGCCCTGCGGAGACGTCTCATGTTCGTAGATACAAGCGACATTCGGAACATCAGCTTCTGCATTTTCCTGGCACTTTGCTGTGCTTGCGCGCAGGTGATATGGGGACAAGAAGACAATCCTCGATCACAAGGTCTCAATATTTCGGATCACAAGATAATATTTGATCCCGCAACGGCAGAATTGGGTGCCTCTGGGCATTTCTCAGGGTTGATGGAAGTTCGAATCTCCGTAGTGAGCCGAGCGGACGACAAGTGTATCTTTAAATACTACACGAGTGGCTGCGGCGGCGTGGAGCAAATCAAACTAATTGAGGTGCCGATGGACGCCGGTGAAATAGTCTTCGAAAGAGACGGTTACGGCGCGATTTCCGACACACTTCCCCAGTCGACGCGCGTGGTATACTCCCGTGACGGCGACATTGTCCGTGCCCGCGTACCGGGTACCGACGAGTTCGTCAAGTTTACGAAGAACGACCGGCCGGATAGTGAGATGTTTCCGCAGGTCGGGGACAAGATAAAATTTCGCTATATCGTGTTCGACTCACATGACTTCGAATCGCATTTGGCATCAGCAGACTATACGCATCCAATGGAATTCGACATAGGTTCAGATAAGACATGGCCGTGGTTGACGATCGCAATGGAGGACATGTCGGTCGGCGACGAGCGTCGAGTCCAAGTACCAGTGAAAGTGGCCGCAGGAGCGAGGAAGTGGCTAACAAAACCAGGCAATTCACAGACAATTTATGCGACGATCAGGCTCGTATCCCTCGAGCGTGCAACGCATTAGAAACCGGCGTATAACTCACCACACTCGAAGAGGCTCGCGGCAACACACGGCGACTTGTCGGCCCTATCTTGATCCGACGAACAATCGCAATGCAACTGAGTCGGAACTCGGGTCGATTTTGAAACCAATGTCGATCGCGCCGACCCGCTGATGCGAAGCGTTCGTCGCGTCGAATATCACAGGTTCGTGTGATTCTTTGCTGGCAACGAGACCACGCCCAGATAGATGTCTGCTTGCGGGTCGCTTGACGGTACTCGGCCCATTTCGATTGGGGCTTGAGCTGAACGAGCAGATTCATTTGCTGACCAGGAGACCACGGCGGTGAGATAGGACCGATGCAACGAGCAAGAACGCGGATCGAGAACCAGCGAGACTCTTCCGTTTGATTGACTTTTGCTGCTATGGCAGATGATCGAATGGACGAATGGACACAGGCGTTGAATGGACTGCTGGCGGTTGATCAAGCAACCCAACTGCTTCGCGTATCGCAGGGCGTGACGATGCAACCCGCGTAATGCTTGCAGCTTTGTTGCTTCTGCTGATCCGGACCGCTAGAATCGAGGCAATTGAACTGGACGGTGATACGCGACGAACCAAGTGGTGGACCGGAGTCGCCGAGTTCGTCCGCCTTGCACAACAAGTCAAACGCGGCGACCGCGGTCATCATCAGCGTTCGTCGACAACAAGACATGCACCAATTTGGAGAACTGCAGATGGTACGCAGCCTCGCATTTTTTATCGTAGTTTACCTTTGTCACGGAATTGCCCGCGCCCAACTTCCTCAGACACTCGAAATGCAATTGGACACTGTTTCCGTAAAGCTGTCCAACATCCAAGTCATAACCTGCCCTAGATTGATACAGGACGAGCAAGGGACACGCCCCATTGATCCATCGCCGTTGGAGGCGAATAAGCTTTATCCGCCTAACACTAATGTTTTTATCAAATTTGATTTCGAAACCAACTTTCAGCCCAGCGATAATCCCAAAGCACTTAAATTCGTGGCCGTGTCTGTAGACGTTCCTAAGAGAACAGAGAGTTCAATCGGTGGATTTAATGGATATATGCCAGCGTCCCTTAAAGACTCGAAAGGTACGTCCTTCATTGGACTTTCCCAAGTGTTCACAGACGAAAAGACGAAGCTCGCAGAAATTGAGACCAGTCTACAACTATATGGACAGCGCAATGACAACACGCGCGTTCCCACGGTGACATCGAACGAGAAAATCAGAGTTAAGATTTACATGGATCGACTAGCCCAAATTTCCGAAAGGCAATTCGACGCATTGAAAGCAATGTACAAACGCGTCCAAGAGCTTGAAGCGAGAGTAAAGCAACTCGAAGCGTCTGGGGCTCGAAAATAGACAGGACGAACCAAACGATGCAACCGAGCGGCGAAGTCGGGCGTTTCGAAGTGATTGATCAACCGTCGCCGCCAGCTGATCGTAAACGTTATGTTGCGTGATGGCAGCATTTTAAGCAGAAGCAGCGAACTCATCCAGTTTTAAAGTTGAAAACCATGTCAATTATTCTCGGGGCAATCTTTTTTCTGGCTCTGGCGGTTGGCGTCGTAGCGACCGTGATTGCGATCGCGAAACCTCGCCTACGCGCTGTTTCCACTGTCATTTCATCTTTAGGGTTTCTCGGCGCAGCTGCGTGTATTGGCGTATTCATTTTAGCCGTAAGTCGAATGAATTGACCCTAAACGCGAGGATGATCCGATCGGGTGGATGTCGTAGTCGTTTCTTGCTCTTGGAAAATCCTCGACCGGAATTGACTCTAGACTTTCATAGCCCCTGGATCAGGTTTTGGGGAGCATTCCAGTATTTCCCACACGCAACATAGCCAAGCGGTGAACCGAAGCCACCGTTGGTTAGTTTTTTGAAATCAATGTCTCTTGGCGGCGATCCCATTACCGCTGTCGTTCTGTAACAAAACAAAAAGAATTTCAGATGTCAGCTGTTTTAGAAGCGCCAAAGAAATGGCGAAAGCGCATGTTGCGTTTCACTGTCACAGGTAGTTTGATGGGTGTATCTTTTGCGGTCGGTGTGGCGATTACACTTTTCATTGCTGTACGATTGCTCGCTCCAATTGCAGTGACTGGAATGACATTCGGGTTGGTTGGGATGGCCTCCGCCAGCGCGAACGCGACCACCAACGCTTTATATTCCGGCGATTCGGAAATGCGACTTGCGGTCTTGACCCAACTAAAACAGTCTTTCGTCACACAGCCACCCCAGTCCGTTGATGCAATAGTTGCAAATTGGATACTACCCGCTCTCAAGCAATGTCGAACGGACACTGATCCAGAGGTCGTTGCTTTGGCGGACGAACTCGTCGAATTCATCACCGCGAACACTCTGCCTCCAGCGCTATAAGTCACAGCACCATCGGATGCACCCGAGTCGGCGAATCGGGCGTTTTGACAATTGACGCTTTCTTGCGCAGTCCGGGTGATCCGCATCATTCGTATTGCGA
This sequence comes from Kothea flammea, assembly GCF_052161645.1. Classification (GTDB taxonomy): domain Bacteria; phylum Planctomycetota; class Planctomycetia; order Pirellulales; family Pirellulaceae; genus Laterigemmans. Next base: position 6,356,633 of record NZ_CP197414.1, on the reverse strand, counting down.
ATTGAAAGTCAGCTTGATCTAGGGAATTCAATGCATGCAACCAGGTCCAGACTTTCCGCCAGCAAACGAATCGTCTCCTCGCGCAGGACGACGCGGAATTGATTGCATCATTCCTCCCCATTCAGTGGCAATCCTGGCCATTTCTGGCTGCCTTATTCCTCCTATGGACCGCAATTGCTATTCTCTTGGGGACTTTGATTCATTGCGCGTTTTTACGCAAGTATCGTGGTAGTGTTCGGCCAAAGAACTGGGTGCTAAGAACATTCGTGTGGTTTTATCTCCTCACCGCCGGGCCACTTGCGGTAGGAGCAATCATAGCATGGCAGAACAATACAATCTTCTGATGGTCTGCGAGAATGACGAACGGTTCGCGAACGGGTGTCTGGCTGAGAACCACGCCAACAAACGCAACTGAACGCCCAAACCACAACATCAACGGAGCCGCATAATGCCCCCGATTCTGAGAAACATCATGGCTGTCGTCGCAGGTGTCTTGATCGGAAGCGCGCTCAACATGGCGATAATTACCGTCGGGCCGATGGTGATTCCGCCGCCCGACGGCGTGGACATGTCGGACATGGACAAATTCGCCGAGAACCTCAAGCTGCTCAAACCAACCAACTTTCTCGCACCGTGGCTGGCTCACGCCTTGGGCACGCTCGTCGGCGCATTCGTTGCTGCCAGAATCGCGGCGTGCCACAAGATGAGATTTGCACTTGTTATTAGCTTGTTTTTCCTGTTGGGCGGCATCGCGATGGTCGCGATGTTGGGTGGGCCGCTATGGTTCAGCGTTGTAGACCTGATCGGGGCGTATTTGCCCATGGGATACCTTGGAGGACATTTGGCTGGAGCGACGAAGCCGCAACCGGTGACGTGACTGGATTCTCTAGCGGTTTGATTTCGGTTGGATGGAGTGGCACCTCCACAAATGGCGGCAACAACGATCGAGATAGGAGCCGCATGCTGCGGACCCCTCTCACACCACCGGACATGCCGGTCCGCATCAGACGGTGCTTCTCTTGGAAGCAAATCCGTTCCTGATTTCCTCAAGGCTGGCCAATCCTGTTTGTTGGAGATAGTCCACGCCCAATGCGATATGCATCGCCGCGCTTTTGGACATAACCCAAGGCCCTCTTCCACTACATCCGTGGCTGATCGCCTCGTCGTGAGGCATCCCTAGTTGAATGAGTTTCTTGGTGCGCGTGCGAACTCGGTACCACTGCTTCCAGTAGCAAGCACGAATCAGACTACGAACCCATTTGTCCAAAATTTGAAGTTGCTTCCTGCCAAGAACAAAATGGAAATATCCCACCCGGCCCTGGAAATAGCGACGGACTTTAAAAAAACGCTATTGGATCGACACACCGCGTTAGCGACGAGTGATCTCACTGACGCGTTTCTTGAACTTCTTCGGAGATATTGTCAATTGCTGTGTTTTGAGAATTTGAATCAGGCAGCGATTTCCTCCTGGATGATTCCGTCTTTGAAGGAACGTCCTTCGATGACGAGGGTGATCTTTTCGTGGCAGTTGAGTCGTCTCCATTTCCGTGAAGCCGACTGAGCGAGTTTGAACATCATCGCCAGGCTTGCTCGCCTGGTACCGCTGCCTTTGGTCTTTCGGTGACGAAGCCGAATGGTTGCGAACGTCGATTCGATGGGGTTGGTTGTCCGCAGGTGACTCCAGTGTTCGGCCGGAAAGTCGTAGAACGTCAACAGCACGTCGCGGTCCCTCTTGAGGCACTCGCATGCCGGAGCGTACTTCGCACCGTACTTTTCCATGAAATTGTCAAACGCTTTTTTCGCATCATCCTTTGTTTCAGCCTGCCAGATTTCGTGAAGGTCGGCTTTCGCTTTGGGCTGAACGCTTTTGGGCATCTTGTTCAGTACGTTGGCAGTCTTGTGAACCCAGCAGCCTTGCTCACAAGTCTCGGGGAACACTTTGCGGATCGCCGCCCAGAAGCCCAGAGCACCGTCGCCAACGGCAACCTTCGGTGACAGCTGCAAGCCGCGTTGCTTTAGGTCGATCAGCAACTCGCTCCAGCTCTGCTCGCTTTCGCGATAGCCGTCGAGTACCGCGATCAACTCTTTCTGGCCATCGGGCGTTGCCCCCATCAGCACTAGCAAACACTGCTTTTTGTTGGCATCGTCCTCCAGGATCGGGATCGTTGTCGCGAACTCGCCCCTGCGTGACGGGGATGGCCCCGGCACCGGTGAGGATTTCTCGTTGGGGGAGGCTTCCATTCTTGACGACGAAGCGTCTGCCCTGCGCGTCGGTACGATCGGCGTGCATGGTGATGAATGCCTCGACTTCGGCATCAATCGCGGTCTGCAGCATACGTCGGGCACCTTCTTTGACGATCTCATCCAGGGGGCTGCGCTGGTCGAACTGGGCCCGAAAGGAAATCACTTCGGGATCGACGGGTTGGTCCACTGGCACGTCGGCTCGGTCTGTTTTACTCTTAGTCATGGCGTATTCCTTTGCCCACTTCGGGCCGTTGGAGGGTTCAAGTTCCAACAGGATGCGCCACCTTTTTCAGTCTTTCAAGAACACAACTTTCGACAATACCTCTGGTCAGAAACACCACCGATTGCAGGCTTGGCTCGACCCGCGCGCGGAAGCGTTCGTTTGCGCCCGTTGCGGCCCCAATTGCGTCGACAGTTTCGGGCCACAGCTTGGCCTTGCGATCCACCCCGGTTTTTGGCCGTCCGTATTCCAGCCAGCCGCGAGCGAGCTCCAGGTGCCCAAATCGCAGCTGGGCGCAATCCGTGTTCCCGAGTCCGCAGTTTATCGCTAACAGCACCATTGCCCGCAGCTGTGGGTCCGCGGCATAGATCAACGCGCGGAGTTCCGTAACTCGAAACAGCTTTTTGGGATTTTTCCCAAGGTTGATGCGCAATGCCTTCTTTGATGGCTTGGCAAAGGCGAGCCCATAGTCGAGCCCATAGTCAGGTGGCTGCCGCAGCATCTTTGTCTTCCAGCCATAGTTGAATACCACCCGGCACCGCACCACCTCGTTGGCAAGCGAGACCAAGTCCATGCGGCTGGCCATTTCAGCCCGCAGTTTTGCAAAATCCTCCTGGTCCACATCCTCGGCGCTGCGAGACTCCCCCATGACTCGCAGGATCAACTGGCCGACTCGCTGGTAAACGTTCCACGACTTCTGCACGAGCTCACCGGTGGCCACAGCCTCGCGCTTAGCGTGCAGGAACCGATTGACCAGTTCATGCAAAGTGACACCACCGGTGGACTCACGGGGCTTGCGGCCTGCGTGAAGATCGTCCTTTTGCCGCAAATAGAGGTCGAGGGCCTGGTCTGGCTCGTCCCAGGAACCAAAGTAATGTGTCTTGCCACGTATCTTCTTCGCCCACCGACCGGTGTGATGCGGGTACAGAGGGAATTCCGGATACGGCTTGCCCGGCTTAGGTCGCTTCTTTATCATCGAATGGGTCTCCGTTGCTGTAACGTGAAAAAACACCCAGCGGGCGTCACAATAGGTGTCACATACCCGAGTGACACCTTTGGCCACGAAGACGAAAAACCCGGTAAATTACTGAAAAAAAGTCATTTTGCGCCCATAGCTCAGCTGGATAGAGCAACGGACTTCTAATCCGTAGGTCGCTGGTTCGAATCCAGCTGGGCGTGCTTTTCGGATTCTCCCGAGCTTCCCCGCGGCTAGTTGGCTATCAGGCAGGCACCCAATTTGCCATCAGATGCGTTGTCGACACACAATCGCTTGTCGTCGAAATCGACTTCGCGAATAACTTTACCCGGGTCAGTATCCCATCACGTTACGCTCGTTTCGTTCGCGGCAGCCTGCAGTTCACCCCGTGGCGCCAGCGCCACGGAGGTTCCGCCGTGCTCAATCGCGCGAATCAGCTTGCCCGTTGCGATGTCATAGCTTGAGCGCCCTAAAGGGCCGCTACTGGCGACCTTCTCTCATCTGGTATAGGTAATAAGCGATCGCAGCCACCAACGCGAGCCCCAGCAATTCCCGCCAAAAACTCGTCACGGAAACGACTATCATGACGGCAGCGACGCCAACCCCCAGGAACTCCAGCGGTGACAGCCGCCAAACGTTTATCATCTCGTGAAGACGTTGGGTCCTTGAATACAGACATTCCACCCAAGAAGCCAACAAACCACAAGCAAGCTCCAACTGCTGCCAGAGGAACGCTGAGCAGGAATGCCAGCAAGGGCATCACGATATTATTCCAAAAGAATTGATCATTGCTGGAGGGGCCATCAAACGGTGAAAAAAAATTTATTTCCAAATACCAAATTAAGATGATCAAGAGAAAACAAATCGTCCCTACTGCCGTTCCGAAAATACCAGTGGCTTGCATGCAACCTTGGCTTGGCGGCATTTCGCCGGGAGTTGTCGCAAATTTCCGAGGCGGCAGCGAGGAATTCATACGTATGCTTTCAAATTATGAAGCTGATACATTTTTCACCGCATCTACAATGATCATCCGATCGAAAAACCTAGCGTCGATCAAGGCGAGTTTGTCGTGCCCTATAAAGTACTCCTTGGTGATCGCTCGAGATTTCCTCAAGTAATTCTGATTTACCAAACCGGCGATTCTGATTACCCTGAAACATCGGGGGTCCTCACAGTTCAATAGTAAAACACTGCATGCCGTATCCTCAACGCTGATACTCGAAATAATCACTAAGCATGCGCACGCGGCGCACCTGATGAACGAGCGAAAATGCGATTGCACCTAGCATCACCAGAAAGCAGATATGGTAGTGAGCAGGCTCGACCAGATAGGGCTCTAGCCACAACAGGCAGAGATATGAAGCCGCCGCGGCGATCGTAACAATCACAACCCGTCGCACGTAAAAGAACATTGCACCAGCGACCACGATGAGTGGGTACCCAATCAGCAAGGGCCCTGGGGGCGAGCCTGGTTCGCACATCAGGGAGAGAACGACAGTGATCATCACCGCATCAATGCAGAGCAGGGCCGTTCCCGCGACGTGTTCTGAACGGTCACTGCGCGAAATCAAATGCAGCAACCAAGCAAACCCGATCCAAATTGTTAAGGTGGAAATGATTTTAACGTGCAGTGTTTGATCCGCGCCGACGATTAGATACCGCGCCTGCGCAATGACAATCAACAGAGAGATGACCGCAACGTGCACGGTCAACGCGGGGGCTCGGCGGGTAAACCGCCGCAGCTGCTCGACCGCCGTGGGGGGGCGGGCCTGTATCGGCTGGCCTTGTAGGAATCGATCCAAGTCAGCGGCAATGTGAGCAGCTGAGGGGTAGCGATTAGAAGGCTCTCTCTCCAAACAACGCATGCAAATTTGCTCTAATTGCCTAGGAACAACCTTGCTGACTCGGCTGGGCAGCGTGGGTTCGCTTTCCAGCGACTGTACCAAGGTGTCGATGACGTTGGCAGCTTGAAAAGGAGGCCTCCTTGTGAGAAGGAAATACAAAAGTCCCCCCAGCGCATAGATGTCCGCGGGGGTTCCAATTAGCTTCGACTCGCCGGCGGCTTGTTCCGGGGCCATGTAGCCGGGCGTCCCTAAGATCTGCCCAGTCCGCGTCAAATCGGCCGCCAACTCCATCCGTTTTGCGAGCCCAAAATCGGTAATCTTAGGAGAACCATCTTGATCCAATAATACGTTTGCTGGCTTGAGATCGCGATGAACGATACCGTGCTTGTGTGCGTATTCCACCGCCTCGGCCAATTGCTTCACGATTCGTGCGGCGCGTCGGGGGTCCCTTAATTCCTCGATGCTGAGCTGATCTAGACGGACCCCTTCGACGAAGCCCATCGTATAATAGTACTGACCATCAACTGAACTTATATCATAAATCGGGACAATTCCAGGATGATCCAAATGCGCAGCCGCCTCAGCCTCGACACGGAATCGTTTGACATCCTCTTGGCTGGCTAACCGACCGGCCAGAATCATTTTTAAGGCGACAATTCGATTAAGATTCACTTGGCGCGCCCGATAGACTACCCCCATCCCGCCACGAGCAATCTCATCCAGCAGTTCGTAATCACCAAAGTGTCGGGTTTGCGCACAAATTACAGGGCGTTCGCCCGCCCCAAGCTCTTCGTCGACGGAGCCCAACGTCGTTGCCTCGAGTGCACCGCCAGCAGAAGTGCGTTTTGGTCCAGAACTGCCCACGCCGGCAGACGTGGTCGGGTCCGCACCTCCCGCCAAGTCCCTTAAGCGATCATGATTTGCGAAAAAAGCGTGTAAAGAATGAGCCAAGTCTGGATGCTGCTTGATCAACTCTTCCCGATCCACCGCCTCGCCATGGCCTTCACGGACCAACGCGTCGGCGACGATTTCTTCAAATGTGTCATCCTGAGGCTCAGTCACGACGATGGAACTCCGAGGAATGCGAGCTGATCTTTAATTCTCGTTTTGCTAGAGCCCGTTTTACCGGTTTTGTTGCGCAAAGACACCAAAAAAACGTTTAATCCTTGGCGCGATTGATCACCGGTGTGGCATCGGGGCTATCGTTGCCCCCTTCGACGACGAGTTGCCTCCAAAGTTCGAAGGTCAATAACATCCAGAGTTTTAGGCCGAAGCGGGCAGCGTGCGTTCACGCTGACAATTCTCATAATTCCGTGTTTGCTTTAACTTGGTGAAATCGTCTGGAAACAAACCGATAGCAACGCAGGCGATCGGAGCGGCCACGTAAACACTGGTCCCCCAAAAGAAATAAGGAAAAAAGCCCACGATCACAACCGCTACGAAGTATTGCACACGATCTGCTTTCATTCGCCCCGCATAGGCCGCATATGCACAGCATCGGCGGCGATTTTTGAACAGCATACCGGGCGATAAAGCATAAGATTGCTCTCGAGTTCGGCAAACCCCTTCGCCGCTGATGATCATCCCCGGGCGACAACTGGGGTGCGTGTGCTGAGTTTGGACCGAGTGAGGCGGCAACTACAACAAATTCAAACAGAGGTCACCAAGGACTGCCGGTGAAATTAACAGCGAGTCGCTGCATCCAACAATATAAGTCAGCCTGCCCTTGTTCTCGACAGGCCCGCCGATCTGGAAGAAAGCTTGCCAACCGACGCGAGTGGCAATGAAGCCAGCACCGCTGCCCCGCACCGAAAGGCTGCCGGGAACAGAACGAAGCACGAGTGCTTTCGGAGACTGATGCCGCAGCAAACGAATGCGGCCCGCAGCAGCACCAAGCTAACGCACCCGGGAAACAATTGGCGGAGAGCATGGGGCCATGAGCTTGAATTGGTTCGTTAGTATACTAAGCCCCCGTAAGCAGGGCGACCCGTCGGCGAAGCGCTCCATGAGCAGGGCGACCCGTCGGCGAAGCGCTCCATGAGCAGGCTCCTGCGGCCAGCGGGATTTCATCTGCCGGCTTGCTTGAACCATTCGCGGCCCCCTGTTTGCCGCGTTTGTTGTGGTTAAGCTAGACGTTCGTAGAGGCGGCCACCGTCGTGTGGCATTCTTTCCTGCTTGCTCTGCCGGTTTTTGCTGATGGTCAATACGCTGTTTCTACCAGAACTGCGAGAAATGCTGGAGGAGAACAACCAGGGTGAGTTGAAGGAGTTCTGCGAAGCTTTGAATCCAGGACGCACGGCGGAGTTCATGGAGGGGCTGACGGCGCCGGAAGCGTGGGCCGTGCTGCGACACGCCGATCCCGTGCGACGGGCGGAAATTTTTGGTTATTTCCACAACTCCCGGCAACTGAAGATCTTAGCGCACGAATCGCCGGCTGAGCTAGCCAATCTGATCAAGGAGTTGGCTGCGGACGATCGAGTCGATTTACTGCAGGAGTTAAAAGAGGAGCGGGTCGCCGAGCTGCTGCCTTTACTGCCCACGGCCGATCGCCGCGACATCATGCGGCTGATCGCTTTTCCAGCCGGCTCGGCTGGAGCGTTGATGACCAGCGAGGTGGCCAAACTGGGCGAGCGGATGCTGATTCGCGAAGCGCTAGAAGCGATCAGCATGCAAGCGGAGAATCTCGAGACCATTTACTACCTATATGTCGTCGATGACGACAACGTGCTGAGGGGTGTGGTTTCGGGACGTCAGCTGATTTCCTACCTGGGCCATCCCGAGCGAAAGTTGGCCGACTTGATGGAAACCGACGTCGTCACAGTCTCGGTGCACGAGGATCAAGAAACGGTCGCCGAAAGGGTCGAACGTTACGACTTGTTGGCGATACCCGTCGTCGATGCTGGACGCCATCTACTGGGGATCATTACCCACGATGATGTGATTGACGTTGTCCGCGAAGAGTTGACCGAGGATGTCCAACGGATTGCCGGTGTGAATCCGCTGGAGCAGAGTTACCTGCGGATCGACTTGATGAAACTGGTGGGCAAACGAGCCCCGTGGTTGACGATCCTGTTTTTCGCCGCCTTGCTAACTGCTATTGCCCTGAAGGGATTTGATGAAGAGTTAGAAAAGTATCGTTGGCTAGTGCTGTTTATTCCTTTGATTATCAGCAGCGGTGGCAATTCAGGCAGCCAAGCCGCCACGTTGGTGATTACGGCACTCAACAGTGGCGATGTCAAGTTAACTGACTGGGTCCGTGTGATGGTGCGAGAGTTGTTGATGGGATTAATGCTGGGAGCTTTTCTAGCATCACTCGGCTTCATCGTTGCAGTCTTTATGGCACCTTCGATAACAGCGGCCACCGTGTTGCCGATCACGTTGATCGGCATCGTGATCGCCGGCTGTTTCGCTGGCTCAATCTTACCCTTAATGTTTAAACGTCTGGGGTTGGACCCGGCATTGATGAGCACTCCGTTCGTGACAGGCATCATCGATATCTTGGGGATCGTGATCTACTTTTCCGTCGCCAGGATGGTGCTCGGTTAAGGGTTTATCCGAGAGTATTACGAGCCCCGCGAACCATTAGCGGTTTTGGCGATGGCCACTGTCCTTTTGTTGCAGGCTAGTCGTTGCCTTAGGGCACTCGGATTGTTGGTCCGATTAAGACGGCGTTGCTGAGAAACCTTTCGGAGCCGCGAAAATAACCTCGAAAGACTGGGTTGTCAGCAATACAAATGATTCGCCCGCGACCGATATTCTCAGCCCAAACCGCAGCCGTGCCAGCGAGTTGCTGGCGATTGTCTTGACTGACATAACCAGCCAGCACGGAATCATATTGGGCTGCCGTAGCGTACGGATTTTTTGGCAGAGGATAACGGCTGGTGCTGGTGCGGAAGGCGGGTACCTGCTCATCAGGAAAACCGAAAGCCAAAGGATGCGTGGAATCGACAGCGGTTTGAAAAATCGCCCCCGCAATGCTCTCCAACGCCTTGCGGTCCGCTGCTTCACCAAACCGCGGAGGTGTTGATGTTGCCGAACTACCATTCGCTGATGGTTCCGCGGACTGGCCGTTTTCGTCGTCGACGACTTTGCTCAACAGTTGCTTGCGTTGTAACCATCCAATCGCCGATTCGACCGCCACCAGCGTGCCGCCGGACTCAGTAAAGTTTTGTAAGGCTTCGATCTCGGTTTGTCCCCAGTCGCTAAAGCTACCGGCGGGCAAAACAATGCAGGAATAATCTCGCAAGTCGATGCGGGACAAGCGATCGGTATCCACGAGAGTGACGGGCAAACGCAAGCGATGGTCAAGGAAATACCAAAGCGAACCGACGCCGTAGCTGCTGGTTCCATCGCCAACGACCAACAGCACACGTGGCTGGGGCACGACCCAGTTGTCGTTGCTGCCCAAGTCGGGGCCGATTTCGGTCAGACCGCTCCTCAGTGTCCCGATCGTTAACGCTGCCTGATCGGCGGCTGTCAACAGTTCGACCGCTCGATCCCAGCGTTGCTGATTGACAGCCCGCAGCACTAGCCAAGTGCCGGCTGGCCACGCGCGGCCAGGTTCGTCCTCGCTGCCTGTTTCAAAACCAGCGTAGGCCACTCGCACTTGAACATCATTAGCCAGCAATTTTGCGACCAACCGGGGTGCCTCCAAACTGACCGGATCAATGGCAAAACCGGCAATCACGTTCGCATGATCACTGCCCGACGGCGAACTGTCGGAGGCCGATGACTGTGTATAAGGTTTCCGCCAGGCCTCGGGCAGGTCGCTCTGGTAACTGATTGCGTCTAAATCAAAAGCGGATGGTAGGTGCCAAGTAGAAACATCATAAAAAATATTCTCCTGGAAAGTCTGTTGCGTTTGCATTAAAGATTCGAGGAACCGACATTCAGGCTGCGCGGTGGGCACGATCAAAACTTGACCGGGACTCCAGGTTTGACCGTCAACTTGTAAGCTTTCCGCATTCCGCCAGCAAGAAATCTGATGCCGGTTGAGCAACTCGGCAGCTGCGACCAGGCGGCTGGAATCTCCCGCGGCAGTCAGCAGATAAGCGGTAATTCCGGCGGCTTCGGCGCGTGCCGTCGCGGTGGCGTAGAAATCAAGTTGATGTTGGAGCAACTGGTTGCGAAGTTCGAGAGTGGCATCGATGCTCGATAACGATGTGCGAATTTGGTTGGCAACCGTCTCGGCAAACGTTCGCTGAAATTGATCGTTGTGACTGATCAACCCACGCGTGCTGCCTTGCTCAAACAAAATACCGATGGCGCCGTGCAGGTCGGGATAGGTGCTGCCTTTGCCCATGTAGAAATCATCAAAACGCTCTTCCGTAAAAAATGCTTCTCCGGCCACGTCGAAAGCCGCCGCGTGCTGGCGAGCGAAAGCTTTGGTGAGCTTAAAAACAGTGTCCGGCGTGAGCGGATTATTACGGGCCGGAATCCCAGGTTGAAAGAAATAACTACTGCTGCCACCCATTTCGTGGAAATCAAGCACCACGTTCGGCTTCCAACGATGGAACAGCGCAATCCGCCCGCGACTTTCCGGATGGGTTGTGGGCAACCAATCACGGTTGAGATCAAACCAGTAATAGTTGGTCCTGCCCCCTGGCCAAGGTTGATTGTGTTCCCGATCGCTATCACTGGGGTTCGCGTACAGGCCACGATTTTCATTGGCCCAATTGGCAAACCGATCCGACCCGTCAGGATTCAAACAGGGATCGAGCAGTAAGACAGCTTCGTCCAAAACTTGGTTGCGGCGGGAATCATCGGCGGCTGCCAAGTAGTAGGCTACGGCGGGAAAGGCGTTCGCACCACTCGCTTCATCGCCATGGATGGAATAGCCAAAATAAACGACCGGTCGGTCGCTCGACAGCGATTCGGCTTGTCCCTGAGTTAACTCACGTCGACGATCGAGCAACCTCGGCAACTCGATGTCATCCGCGTTGCGGTGAGCCATCAACACATAAAGTGGTCGCCCACCGTGCGAGTCGGCGTAGGGCAGCAAGCGTAAATGGGGGCTAGCGTTTGCCAAGTATCGAGCGTAGGCCACCAGTTGATCGTGCCGCAAATGCCGTGCAGCGAGCGGAAAACCAAAAAACTGTTCGGGAGACTGGATCTCCCCGTCAAAACTGACCCCGCCATACAGTTCACTCAAATCAAGCCCGCCAGCCGGTTGATCCGTTTGCAAACGAAGCTGAATTAGGCTTTCGGGCGTTTGAGCCCTTTCAACTGCTTGCCCAGCTACTTGGTCGGGGCTGCCACTGACGGCCGTTTGCGCTTGCGCGAGCACCGCTGGTTGGCAAGCTAGGCACGACACGACGAGCAACAACCGAAAACAAAACCTCGCGTCTCGCAGCGAATGGTGGGTAATTGACTGCGGAATCTCAGCTTCTAAATTACCTGGCTCTCGATTCTGAGACCATTGGATCTGCGGCCAATGAATCTGAGACCAGTGGATCAATCTCTGGAAGCGGCGAATCAACATGAGGTTGTGTTACATCGAAGGAGCGAAAGGAAGCCAACTTAGCCTGCAGCGCGTTGCTCGCTGGAGTATCAGGATAGCTCCGGGACCAGCGCAATTGACGAGCTGACACCCTAGTGTAATTAGCCGCCGTCAAACCGGCAGCAAGATGTTGCATGATGGTCAAGATTAGGATTGGCAACAGGGCGAGCGGTTGGTTGCTCAAACTGGCTCCTGCGAAAACGAGCCCCGCCCCGGTGTTCTTCATCGTGATTCCGAGGCGGATGGCTGCTTGGTCCGCGATCGCGATCGGCAACCACTGAAACAGCAAACGGGCCTGCCATTGATTGAGCAGGCAAAAGGCAGCGATTAAGGCGACGGCCAACAGCACCACGGGGCCGCTGGCCCCGGATTCCCCCTCCACGAACTGCGGCAGCACCGCCGAGGCGTTGATGTAATTGAGCAGCACGATCACCATTAGGGCGCACCATTTCGTCACCCCCCGTCCGGGAACGGAACCGCGGCGGTTTCGTTGTCTGCTGGATCGCACCCGAGCGACAAAGAATCCGCTGGCCGCCGGAACCACGATCCAACTGGCCAGCCACATCGTCCCCACGATGAAGGACCCCGCTACCGTGACGCCGCCGAGTTGAAACACGAGCGGCGCACAGAGGGGCACTGTCAACGTGTTGAGGATTACCAAACCGAGCGCCAAGTTAAGGTTGCCGCCAATCAAATGCGTCCAGCCAATCGACGAGTTGGCCGCCGGCATCGCCGCCAACACCAGCAAACCGGTCACTATTTGCGGATAAGCGACTGGCAACGCGGGAGCCAAAAGAAACCGCATCACCAACACCAGCGACATCATTGAAACCAGCGGCATCCACCAAGAGACGAAGGTCGCCAACATCAGCCTGCGACTCCGTTTTCGTAAGGGGTACCGGCAATGGGATGTCGCCGCCAATCCCCCGCAGAACATTAACAGCGCCAACAAAAGATGGCTAAACGAAACATTCAATCCCCATTTGCCTTGCCAAAACAGCGTTTCCCGCAGACTCGCACCGGGTGCCGGGCATAGGATTGCCAACGCGTATGCGGCGAGCAATCCCAGCAACAAGCTGGACAACCGCCAATCAAGTTTGGCGAAACGGCGCAGCGCAGGAGGCGTGGTGAGGAGAGACATAAATCGCCGTGAGCAGGTCAATTGAGTTGGGAATGCGTGCATTCGTGCCGCAATGGCCAAGACGCCAGCAGCGAACGATGACCGACACCTGAACCGGCACTGATTTCCCGGCCGATTCAACAGCTAAGCGAAAAAACTCAGCCGCGGGGGACAACGATTCCTGAGATTTTCCTGATTTTTTCTGAAAAGCGGCAGATTTCCGGCGTTTCAACTGTCGCGGGGCAGTCACGCTTTTCCATGAGGGTCATAATCCCCCAAACGACCAGCCGCGACGATGACAGATTTTGCGACAATAACCGGGTTCATTGATGTCCGAGCTTGAAAACCAGACCGTGTTGATCACCGGTTTAATTAATCGTTTTCGCGATGGCGACGAAGCGGCCCGCGACGAATTATTGGCGGGGGTGTATGACCGTCTGGTGCGACTGTCTCGCAAAATGCTGCGAGGGTCATCACCGGCCGTGCGACGCTGGGAAGAGACTGAGGACGTACTGCATCGGGCCTGGTTTCGGCTGCAGCGGACTTTGGCGGCCGACGAAGTAGTGATTCATGACTCAACCCACTTTTTTCGCTTGGCGGCCCGCAGTCTGCGTTTCGAACTGATCGATCTCTATCGACAATATACGGGCGCGCAGGGGCTCGCGGCGAATCACCATACGCAACCTCGCGGGGGAGTCGGCGAGGGCTCCGCGGGGGCCGATCGCTTGCATCCCGTCGACGCCACGGGCGATCCCGATCGGCTGAGCGAGTGGGCCGAATTTCATCGTGCGGTGGAAGCGTTGCCCGAGCAAGAGCGAGAAATTTTTGATTTGGTTTGGTACCACAGCATGCAACAAGATGAGGCTGCCGGACTGTTGGCCGTAGACGTTCGCACGGTCAAACGCCGTTGGCGGAAAGCCCGCCTGTTGTTGTCCGAAAAGCTCAAGGGAGAGCTACCGCCGCTATGACACCGATACCCCCATTCAATCAATTGTCAGAAGTCGATCAAGCACGTCTAGATGAACTGCTCGACGATTGGGAAGACGCTCAGGAACGAGGAGATACCACAAACCTGGAAGACTTGTGTGCCGATTGCCCGCACTTGCTGGCCCCGTTGAATGCGCGGGTGGCATCCTTACAAGCGGTCGATGATCGGTTGCGAACGCGGACTCGCAGAACCAAACTGGGGCATGACAACCAGGGCACTGGCGAGGACACCACACCGTCGGAAATTGAGCAAGACTATGCGCGGCTGGTCTCACAAGCTGAACTGGTCGATTTACAGTTTCATGACGCGGGTGGGCTGGGCAAAGTCTACTGCGGCATGGAACGCCCATTAAACCGCGAGGTGGCCATTAAGCTTATTCGTCAACAAAACGCCACTCACAAAGAACATCGTCGCAATTTCCTCCGCGAGGCGGAAATTACGGGGCGATTGGAGCACCCAGGTGTGGTGGCGATCTATGCCAGCGGGGAAACGATCGACGGTCGATGCTTTTACACCATGCCGATGTTGCGAGGTGGTTCCCTGGACGAAGCGATCGAACGCTATCACCAACATCATGGCAATTCATTACAAACGCAAACCGTCGACTTTCGAGATCTGATCCAACGGCTGATCAGCGTATGCAACACGATCGCTTATGCCCATTCCCGCGGCATCGTGCATCGCGATTTGAAGCCCAAAAATATCATGTTGGGCAAGTATGGTGAGACGGTTGTAATCGACTGGGGTTTGGCTGGTCAGTTCAGCCGTGATGGCCGCTTTAAATCGTCGGATGAAAATACCTTACACCTGAAGCATGGTGATACGGCCGAATCTTCATCACGAGGATTTACTTTGTACTATGCCAGCCCGGAACAGTTGGCCGGTGAGGAGAACCTCGGGCCACCGAGTGACATCTACAGTTTAGGAATCATTCTTTACAAAATATTAACCGGCCGCACGCCTCTCTCCGGCCTCTCCTACGGCCAAGCTCGGCAACAGGCCCGCAGCGGCCAGACTGCTGATCCCAGCCGAGACAAAGCGGGCATCCCCCCGTCGCTGGCAGCTATCTGTGGGAAAGCGATTCGCCACCGAGCGACGGAGCGGTATCCGACGGCGCTCGACCTCGCAGCAGATTTGCAAAACTATCTCGCCGACGCGCCAGTCTCGGCACGACGTGAATCGCCGGTCGAGCACTTTGCGCGGTTCGGACGCAAACATTGGCAATGGGCGCTCGCGGTGCTCGTGTTCCTCTGCTGCTTTTCCGCCTTTTCGCTCTTCTCCGCCGTGCGTGAAGGGAAGTTATACGAACGGGCTCGCGCCGCTTCACACGACCAATTAAAGTTATCAACCACCTTGGCGGCCCAAGCCGGCGCGGGGGAAATCGATCGTCGCTGGCGAATGCTGGAGCTCGAAGCAACCTCGGAAAGCCTCCGTCAAGCGATTTTGCGAGCGGAGCAAGCGCCGGCAGACCGAGCCTCCTGGAAGGACATTCAGAGCTGGCTGGACAGTCGCCTGATCGACTTTGAAAAGGTCAAACGGGTGAGCGTGGAATCGATGTTCATCAACTTGGAGAGTGGCCTGCAAGCGGCTCGAGCTCCAGTCAGCGACAGCATCGGCAAGAATTTTTCTTACCGCTCGTACTTTCATGGTTTAGATCATGATCTTGACCCGGCGGAGTCCCGCCCGCCCGCTCGATACCCCGTCATTTCCACCGTCTACACCAGCACCAATGATCCCTCCGGCAAACTGAAAGTCGCTTTCTCAGTTCCAATTTGGGAACAAGAGGGGGGCCCAAGCGACCGCGTCATCGGCCGCTTGGGAATGTCGGTCAGCGTCGGAGACCTACAAATTTTCAACTCGATCGCCAATCCGCTGCACCGCCCGTTGCTAGTGGAGTCTCGCAGTTACCAAACCTCAGCCGGTGATGCCTTCGGGCTGGTCATTGACCATCGCAGCTTCCCCAGCCCCAACTTAGATCGGGCGACACGCGGTAACCCCCAGGCGGCTGACTTACCCGCTGCCGCCGACGGTGATAACGAGGCGGAACGGCAGGGTGCGGGGGGCCGCGAAATCCGGGTCTTGGCCGAGGAGCTAAAGCTGATGATGCAATTAGCACCTGCGAAGCTGGCCGAAAGCGCGTCGCAGCAGACCCGAGCGGCGATTGCGGCGACTGCCATGGTCGATGAATTCCACGACCCGCTGGACCCCAACGGGGGCACGAAGCAAGTCGCTTTTTGCCCGATTTGCGTCACGGATCGCCAAGCCGGTCAGCGTGAGACCGGCTGGTATGTTGTCTTGCAGTTTGCCGAAGACTCGGCGCTGCCGGCGGCGGGCCTCACGACCGCCGACTGAAATAACGCTGGGGACAGGAGTGCACTTGATGGTTTGCAGTTTTAGGCCGCAAGATAGGGGCGGCAGCCGTCAAGGGTTTTCTGCGTGTGTTTCCAGTAGTCATCCATTGGCTTGCTATCGTTAATACATGAAGCTCTGAGCCCCAGGATGGCCTCGCCACCAGGCAGTCGACCAAACTTTCTCGCTTCCTTTGATCCGTCAATTGACTTGTTTGACCCTCGATTCCATGATCGAGCTGGTCAGCGGATAGCCCCGACGCCGGTACTCTGGATAGTTCATCCGCCGACGGTGGTTACGATAGTAAAGTCTCGAGCGACGAATGATCTCCCGTGCATCCTTTTCGCTCGCGCCGTCAGGCGGGGTTCCGAATTCCTTCCAGGTTTGACCACTGGCGACCACGTCTTTACTGACCAGTTCGGGACGTTGCCAAGGAGCTAAGCAAATCGGTCAAAGCATTGGTTTCGATCTCAAGCTCATGGCAGGTCTTGGGGGTTCCGTCGTCGTGGTAACGGCCACCATTAATTTCATTTAGTTCCTTGGCGAGCTGAAGCGCTCGAGCACAATTTTCGGGTGAAATGGCCATCCTAGCCCTCCTGTTTTACCGATATTCACGAGGAAAACCGAGATTCTGATCGATCTCCCGATCAAAGGCCATGCCAATCGCAAACCGTCAGGTGCACTCGCTGGGATGATCTCTGGTCTTTCATCTTTACATTGCGTTGAAGAAACGCCACAATGGCCGATTACGGCTGAATCAACAGCTTAATTCACCAAGATATCTAAAATTGTCGCACGCGACCGCCCTCCTCTGAGCGGTCGCGTTTTGATTTGTAGTACTGTCCATTCAGAAACAATACGGACGCGGAGTCGATTTTAACATGGCCGATACAGTACCAATGAGCCGCGAGGGCTACAACAAAATTAAGGCCGAAATCGAGCGAATGGAATCGGTGGATATGCCGGAGATCGTTAAGAAATTGGCCGATGCTCGGGAGGAGGGCGATCTCAAGGAGAACGCCGAGTACCATGCCCAGCGGGAAAACCAGGGAATGTTGCAAGCCAAAATTAACGAGTTGAAGGGCAAATTGGCTCGTGCCAGCATTGTCGACATCTCACAATTGCCCAAAGACGAAGTCGTCTTTGGATGCACCGTCGTTGTCAAAGATGTGGACTACGGGGACGAAGAAGAGTTTACCCTGGTGGGTGCTGGCGAAGACGATTACGACACCGGTAAGATTTTGTGCACCAGCCCGATTGGACAAGGATTGCTGGGCAAGAAAGTTGGTGAAGTCGCCGAAATCGAAGCACCTGCGGGGCTGATGAAATTTGAAGTCGTAACGATTGAATTCCGCTAGGCAGGGCTTTCCAGTTGACGCATCCGCAAGCAGCAGCAAACTCGTCAGATTCCGAGCTGGCCGATTCTCCCACCCCGGAAGTCGACTCGCCAGCTGCCCCGCCGTCGGCACCGGCAGATGACGAAGGTCCCGGATGTTTGCCCGGCATCATGGCCGCCGCCGCGCTGTTAATGATGTTGTTCTTTATCTTCTGTGGGATTTCCACTTGGTACCTGTTCCAGCAGCGGACCGAGTTGGCGATTCGTACCTTGACCGGTGCCGTGATCCCCGAGCTGCAGCAAAGCAATCTTCCGCCGGACGAGAAAGCTGAGGTGGTGCAGATTTTGGAGGGAGTTGTCAGTCAGGCGCAAGCCGGTCAGCTGGAGGATTGGCAAGCGTCGGGCATCATGGAGCGGCTGAATCGTTCGCCCATTTTGGAGTGGGGTGATTTGTCCGCCGTGGAAGCGATGATTGCGGCGTCTGATGAATTCACTGATGAGGAACAGGCGGAGGCCGAAAAGCAACTTTCGCGGTTGCGAAAAGCGGTTGATCAAGGTGAGGCCACCGCGGTCGACTTTAGCCGCGATGTGCTTGATCCAGTGTTGATCGACGAAGATCCAACGCAGCGCCCTCGACTCGATCGTCAAGCCACAGCTGCGCAGTTGCGACGAGTGGTTGAGGAAGCGAAAGTGGTCGCCGATCGCGCGCGGATTGCTGATGCCAATTTCGATGTCAAACTCTCCGATATTATCCGCCGCGAAGTCGAAGCCGGAAAAACAGTCGGCGGGTTCTGAGGTTCAACGAGATCGAACCGCGTGTTAGCGGTTTTGGCGCTAGCCACCGTTCGTTGCACCCGGGTCGCGCGGTTCAAAACGAAAACCGCGGCTAGCGCCATTGCGGCTAACGAACTGTGAGGCTTCGCCAGGGTCGTGTCTTGTGTTCGGTATTCAGGCTCAGCGGGATTTCGACTTGGTTTGCATCTCGCTTCTTCATTAATCATTCTTTGTGGCGGATTTCGGCCTACGGATGTGATTTGGCGTCAGACAGTAAGCTGGAACAATACAACGACTCCTTGCCCTAGCAGCAAGTAAACACACCAGACAGCTAATTCGCCCACTCCCCAAAACCGAAAACAAAGCCTGACCCTGGCGAAGCCGCTGTGCGGGGGGGGTCGGCCGGTAACGGCCCTACCTACCGCGATCCCCCGCGAAGCCTCATTCTCGGTCTGCGTTGCTGGTTCGTCGGTTGCTTGGACCGTCGACCGTGAACAACCGAGAGTAACCGAGGAAACAGCAGTGCAGCGAAGATCAAACAGATCAACATCAATGCTACCGCGTTTGCAAGATTCGAGGAGAAGGAACTGATTGCGGCATCAAAGCGGCCTGGGATTATAATTGGAAAAGCACCCTCTTTCTCAAGTCGGCCTGGGACTTCAATTGGAGAAGCACCATCTTTGATCCTGACCTGTGAAACCTGTGAGACGTATGGGATGGAACCATCAAACCTGAAATGCCAATGAATAATTCCGTGAATTGAACTCTGGCTGACCACTCCATGGCTAAACGGGTAAGGCAGCGAAGTTTTGACCAACCTCTCGGTTCGCGCCGTTTTTAGATTGTAGCGATACCAGGTAGCACCAGGATAGATCAACCAATCTCCATCGACGATCAGCGTCCCTCTCTGATTTCCGGCAGTTGCATTCCCCTGTCGCCCTTGTTCCAGTTGATCCATACCAATAATCTTTGTACCTGGAATCGAGCGACTTCTACTATTGAGGTCCCATTCAAACACGGAACCATAAACGCTCAAGTAGAATTTCTCGTTGGTGATCACAGTGCCTTGGTGAAAATCCGCCCGCTCCAAGGGGATCACCTCGACATGCAACTTCGACAGATCTATTCTCAGCGGGGTCATGCCTGATCGATTAACCAGCAGGCAAGGGCCTCGCCGATCCGTGCCACGTGCGAGCCATCTAGATTGAAATCGCAAGTTTACACTTTGGGATGCTTGCTGGACATCTTCCTTGATGTTTGACGGTGAATACTCGCGAGCCTCATGAAACACTCGAAAAGCCACCTTTTCGCTGTCTCGCTCAATCAGCCCACACCAGGTTCCACCCTCGAACCATCCGATGATGATACCGATACCTTTACCAACTCCGATTGCCTTGAAATCAACGAACGGTGGCAGATTTAGTGACTCACCTACCACAACATCATTAGCTCGGCGATCTCGGCAGTACACGCGAACTTCGCTCGACGTTCCTGGCTCTATCAGCCAAATCAATTCATCGTCTATGAAAGTGTAGCCCTTTTCCGGATTGATTTTGAGAAAGTCCCCGTGTTCATCGAGGCGAAACACTTGCTCGTTGTCGTAGACAAGGTCATAGCCAGAACCGTCGGGCTGCCACCGCGTCGAGTCGTAATGTAGCAAAGGAACCTGAAGATTTAGTGACGTGAATTCCAATTGTCCCAATTCCGGATCAGGTTTTGGTATTTCACCTGCCGCAGGTACCGTGCTTTTACCAGGGGGGCGTTTCGCGACGCTATACTGACGTTTGAGTTCGGTGGAATAGCGTGTGACTCGATCTAGAATGAAATCCAGATAGTACTGATTGGGCTTGATCGTGACTCGTTCTTTTGCGCCAGAGGATTGCATGGCTTCTCGCTGCATCTCTTGCAGCTCAGCTTCTAGTTCTGCAACGGAAGCATGATTTTCCAGTTGTTCGGTGTTAAAGGAATAATGCAGGCCCATTGGCAAAGCGTGTTCGTGCCTAAACTGCGCGTATTGAAGATATAGTCGCACATGCCGATGACCAGAATTTTCGTACTTGTTGTAGAAGTCGAGCAGGTCCTCAGCCCACATACCTGCCTCAAACCGTTCCACTGTCGACGTGCCTTGATTGGAGACAATTACATATTGCCTCGGGAATGTCCTCGTGTCAAATAACCATTCACCTAGTTCGATCGTCGGAAAGTCTGCTGGGATGATGTCATTGATCAATCGAATGACTTCAATCCGACTTTCTTCTGACCCAAAGTTGAACCAAATACTCAGCCGAGCTACCGAGAGAACTGCCTGCGACCAAGCCACTCTTCGCTTAAGTTCCACATCGTCGGCGCGTGTGCTTCTGCGGTTTAGCTTGAGAATCGCGGGGCCAACGGCTCGCACGAATTCCAAGTCCTGTTCGAGCGAACCTAGCGTCCGTACCAAATCGACTTGCGACAAGGCGAACTTTGGAGATATTCGATTGAGCACCCACCGACTGTCGGGATCAATAATCATTGCTGGAAACCGATCGATTGCTTCCGCGTAGGAGATCTGATTATTCCGCACCAAGTATTCGAAGTGCTCTCGTTGAAAGCTGCGGGCTTGGATTTCAACTGGCCCTAACGGATACAGAGTTGCTAGTCTCTTCCGATCCGAGATTTTGGTGAGCTGTCCATAATCGCTGATCAGACGGAGACGTTCTGCGGAATCCTTGGGGTCGATCTGCAAGATGACCTCGCGAACTTGGGCGCTCGATTGAACCGCACCCAAACGGAACAGGGTTTGGACTCGTTTTTTGAGAAATTGGATTTGCTCAGCCCGGCTCATGCTGTTGCCCTGCGCCCCAGCAGCAAGCAGGTGGGGAAGGATCTTGGAGCATAGCCATGATTCCAAATCCAGCAACGGAAGTGTTGCTGACTCCTTTATAGGCTGTCTTGCTGACTGAAGGCTGATCGCCACTTCGACCAGCGTTGGCGTTTCTTCGGAACTTGGGAGCACTCGATAATCAACGGAGATGAAACTTGGGACGATGCGTCTTCCAGCAGCATCGGTAACATCGATTTCACGATTCAAGGCCCTCGTCTCCTCCCATTCGATCAAAGCCACCCCGGGAATGGCAAGTATTTGAGCGCTGAGGAAATCGTAAGTCCTTTTACCTATGTCCGAGTACTCATCGCCCAAATTTTTGCACGCAATGGGAGCCAAGCCGACTACGCGTTCAATCCGGTCGGCGTTCGCGACTGACCTCAACCATTCAGAAACGTTGTCAACAACTGCCACTGGATTGGAGAGCTCGAAATCTGCGATGGCGATCCGAGCAACAGCGTCGCAATCGCAGACAAAGACACGAAGACTAAAAGGTATGTTGTTTGGCTCTGTGGAGTCAGGCTGCACCTGGCAGATGATTAATCGCCGTGCAGCAATTCGTCGTCCAATCTTCATCGAAGCTTCCAACGACCCCGATTCCAGCGATCTTTGCAGTTCCAGCTCGAGCTCTTCAAGCTGAGATCGTGCCACGAGCTGAAATCCACTGGCATCGAGTTTGACGGTCAGCATGTCTGCGATACTAGTTTCTACCGCACGCTCGTCTCCCAAGATGGCCCACGTGAGTCCCTTTCCTTCTTGAGCTTGAACATGGAAGGAAAGGCAAATCGCACCAATAAAGTGCAGTGCGGCCAAAAGGTTGCGACGCGTGGGACCCATGCTGAGAATTCCTCGGAGTCTATCGGAGTTGTTGGCAGTAAGGCCCATTGCTTTGGCTCCTTCCGATTCGCGACCGAATCACATGCCGTTGAATTGACCAAAACGCCTGGACTTGCTGCTTTTCACTGATAAAACTCAGAAACTTGGGAAATCTGAGGAAATTCTCCCTCTGAATCTTCACTTATCTCGGTTTTATTACACGAAAGGTGGGCAGAACCAGCGTAAAATCAGATCGCCCAGCCGACGAATGCCATGCCAGACTCCGACGAACACCTCATTTCACTCTGGAAGACGTTAGCTGATGAGACCGCGCTGTCCCGTCTGGCTAGTCGTTACTTGCCTCAGTTTTATCGTACCGCGCGTGCCATGATGTTGTCGCATGTACAGTCAGAGGATATTGCGCAGGAAGTCATGTTACGGGTCATTCGAGCTCTACCGACCTTTGTTGGCGAGAGTGGATTTCGTGTATGGAGCTATAAGATACTACTGAATACCATTCGCACAGAATGTTATCGATCCAAGCGACGAAATCATGCAAGTATAAACGCGAGCGAATTGGCCTCGATGCCAGTAGATTCCAAGACTAAAGAGCCGATCACTCATTCAATTAGGAGTGAAATACATTCAGCTTTTGAAAGGGCACTTGGCAAGTTAACCGATTCGCAACGGACTGCTCTGGTTCTGATGCATTTCGATGGCCTAACAGCTAACGAAGCAGCGGCAATGCTGGAGTGCTCTGTCGACGCCATTTACCAACGTATTGCCGAAGCCAAACGCAAGCTAAAGACCGATGTACACTTGCGTTCCCTGTGGATCGAATCAACTTAAGCCGATAATTCCCATGACTGAAACGAAGTTAACATCGTCTACTCCCTCTCCGGACCCATTGGATCCTTTATTGGCCGAGTGGAGCTCGCAATTCAACTGCAGCCCTGACCAGGTCGCAACGATGTGGAACCGGGTCTCAGATTCGCTCGCTGCAGACAGGCACGGTGAGGGTGCAAGCGAACGTCCCGCCAGTTTGCCCGTGCCCTCTCGCATAGGGCTGATGCATTGGCGCGTCAAGCTATCTTTGGCAGCTTGTCTATTGCTCGCCCTTGGTCTGGGTGGTTTGAAGTTACGCGAAGGTCAACAAGACGCTCGCCAACAGGCGCTGTCATCAAACGACAGTCTCGCACGCTTTGCATTCACACCGGAGGAACTTCACGAAAACGAGGTTTTGGTGTCCGAAATCCAGCAACTCTGCCTAAAGCCGATTTTGGTCCGAAAGACAAGTTCCGGCTGGGATATCAATGAAGTCCCTTCCTTGGACAACGCGGACGCGAGTCGTAAGACAGCGATGGTGATACGTTGTTTGCTCATGGAATCGACTTCTCCGGTGAATTCTCCAAACGATTCTTGGCGAGTAGTCGATCAAGAGGAAGTCATCACAGATACCGAGTACCAACACATCGCAGCGAATGACCAACCTGGCGACATAGAGGCTTGGGTACATTTACTTCCTGACCAGAGTTTATGGACTGAATGCCACGACGGTGCGCGTGAAGCAGTGTGTGTGCTCAAACAAAACGAACCCAGTATCGTGTGGGAAGAAAGGTCAAACGACTTAGGCGTCAGGCGTTTCGTTGTTGTCTACCAATGCCTCGACATTGATGACGTTTAACTACCGATTGAACTCGCACTGGTGATTTACTTGGCGAACGACAACATGTCCAAAAACAGTGTTAACGGAGGTGTAAGGGTGATGACTATGAAAAGCTTGATTCTGTTGATCATACCGATATCCATGATGCACGGCCTTGTGGGGCTGGCGTGCGCCGAACCTGTCTCGGTAGCTATTCTGCCTTTTCATGCCCGGACTCCAATCACAGCGGACTCGAGCCGCGGGCGTGCAGAAATAAGGTCACGGATAGAGAGAACTTCAACAATTATCGGGCAAGAAACTGAAAACGAACGCAGGAGTGTGTTGGGCGATAGTGGAACTCGATCACGTGATATCACAAATCGATCCGTCACAACAACGGAGATGAAAACGGAAATCTTCAACTCGGAACAGGAGAAGGATATCGCGGATACTGTTGTCGATCTACTGACGATCAAGCTGCTAACTTCTCCCAATATTATGCTCGTAGAGCGAAATGAGATCGACCGAATCTATGATGAACTGAAGTTGAGCCGAGCGGGAATTGTCAACTCTGCAGAAGCGAATCAAGTCGGACGGCTTTCTGGAGCCAAGCTGCTTGTGACCGGCTCAGTCGTTCAGATTGACAACGACCTCTTTTTAATCGCCAAGGTTATGGGAACAGAGACGAGCCGCATCGCGGGAGCATCTGTCAAGGCTCCGGCCAACTCTGACCTAAATGAATTGGTCGATAAGCTCGCAACCGAGTTAGAGAAAGTCTTCAGCAGCAAAACGGTATCCTTGCTCCCCAAAGTAGAAACTGAAAATGATTGGATTTACCGGGTCACCAAGAGACTCGCAGATAAGAAACTTCCTACGGTCACTGTTCAACTGGAAACCAAAAAAGGTCAATTAGATTTGGCGGCTGTAACGGAACTAGAGCGACTCTTGAAGGAACTTGGCTTTGATGTTGTCGCGGGAGACCATCTAAACGCGCGTCGAGCTGAGTTAGCGATTGTTGGTGAAGCCAAGTCGGAGTTCGCGTATCGCCGTGGTGATTGGGTGGCTACACGATGCCGAATCGACTTGCAGATACGCTCTCAGGGCGATGGCAAGGTCCTAGCGTCGGACTCAGAAACTTGTATGGTTTTCGATATCGCGGAACAACAGGGCGGAAAAGAAGGACTGCAAGATGCGATGAGGAGACTTGCCGAACGCGTCGCGACGAAGATGATTTGGTGATTCTAAGTGGTACCGATATGATTCGTTACCGACCTAGAGTTCGATTCGATGAAGCCGCTTTCGGGTCGCGCGGTTCAAAACCGGAACCGCGGCTAGCGCCGTTGCGGCTAACGTGAACCGCGGCTAGCGCCGTTGCGGCTAACCGTTTTACAAATGATGCTCAAAACAGTTTTTCTAAGATGCTGTCGCTGAGGTATAGCCCGCGCTCGGTTAAGCGGAGGATATCGCCTGCGCGGGCCAGCCATCCGTCAGCGACAAACGCGGCAATTTGTTCCCCTCGCGTTTGTTCGACGTCGACGCCTGTTTCACGGTGGATTAAGGCTAGATCGATACCCGCCAGCATCCGTAAACCAAACACCAACCGTTCGCGGGCCCATGTTTCCGCATCGAGTGACTCCGTATCCGCGAGCGGTGATTTTCGTTCTAGCAGGCGGCGCACGTAAGTCGTGGGGCTGCGATGATTGACTTCGCGTCGTCCCTGCACAAAGCTGGCCGCACTGGGGCCGGCGGCGTACCAACCGCGACCTTCCCAGTAAGCCAAATTGTGTCGGCATTGATGGCCGGGTCTGGCGAAGTTGCTAATTTCGTAATGCTCAAACCCCGCGTCGGTCAGCGTCTTGATGGCCAACTGGTACATCGCCAGTTCGGTGTTCTCACCCGCTGATTGAAAAACGCCCCGATCCCGCTGGGACCAAAACCGAGTTCCTTTCTCATAGGTCAAGCCATAGGTGGAAACGTGTTGTAACGGTAGCTCAAGCAACTGTTGCAGATCGACCGACCAAGCCGCTGCGGTTTGGCCGGGCGAGCCAAAAATAAGATCGCACGAAACATTGCCAAACTGAGCGTCGGCCAATTCGATCGCTCGCGCGGCAATCGCGGCATCATGATCACGCTCCAGCACGTGCAGCGTGTCGGCGGCAAAGGACTGGACTCCCAAGCTCAATCGATTGACCCCGGCGTCGGCGAGTCGCCCTAACCGTTGCGGTTCGATGTCACCCGGATTAGCCTCCACGGAAAATTCGCCACCAGACTGGAGGACGAACCAACGGGTTACTAGTCGCAGCAATCGGGCTAACCATGCTGGCGGTAAATGCGTGGGAGTTCCGCCACCAATAAACAGGCTATCCACGGGGCGCGGTTCGCCCAGCATGGCCAACTCAATTTCCAGCGCCTGCAGGTACGATTCTGCGTAATCCTCGTCCCGCCCCGCCAACACGCTGAAGTTGCAATACCCGCAGCGGTGACGACAAAATGGCACATGCACATAAGCTGCCCGCGGCTCTGGCCAACCAGCCAGCAGTTTGTTCACAGCCACAATCGTAAGCGGCCATCAAGCATGTCGGGTAATCGTCGGCTGATCCAACGGCGAATCTGCTGGTCGCTGTAACGGGTGCTGAAGTGCGACGCAATCACAACCTCATTTTCAAATTGGTCGCTACGCTGGACGAAGTCATCCAGGTGCATGTGGCCGTGTTTGTGGATCTTGTCCTTGCGATGCTCGGGGGCGACAAAAGTCATTTCCGTGATCAACAGCCGGGCTTGGTACAGTTCCGGGTTGTCGTCCAAACCGTGTGGCGAGGTATCCCCGGTGAAACCGACGAGCGGGACACGAATTTCGTCGGTGATCGCCACGCCAGAGAGTTTGACTTGGCGAATCTCGGGGCCGCTGAGGTGCTGAAACTCGGCCTTCAATTTGTGGCGTCGGTGGCTGATCAGAAAACCAATCGACGGAATTGTGTGACGGGTCTTCAAGACTTTAACAACCAGCTCCCGCGACAAATCTAACTCGTCGCCCGGTTCGACACCGATCAACGAGCAAGGCATACCGCCCCGATCGAGCTGCGCGAACGCTTTGAGCAATCGCTCGCAACCGGCTACCGCCGAGGCGGGCAAGTAGATCTTGGGCGGATCCATCTTCATCATCCGCCGACGGGAGACATAGGCGGGCAGGGCGGCGATGTGGTCAAGGTGAGCGTGAGAGATTAGCGCCGTTGGAGTCCCCATGAAATCCCATGGCTGGACGCCCAAATCCATCAGCAACTTGAGTTCAGAAATTCGCCAACAGGTTTGCACAGCGGCTCGCGAATAGCCCTCGACGGTCAAATCGCACAACTTCTCGCTGACCAGCGGGACGTTCCCCAACACTTGACCGGCCGTATCAGGTGACGATTTTTCAGCGTCGGACGATTGATGGTCAGATGAAGGGGGCAAGGGATCAGTGCGCGTGATTCGAGGGCGAAGATGACCCGCCGCAGCAGGGAAGGCGATTTTACGGACGGTTGCCGATTCCGGCAACCACCGAGCGGCTCGCTGCGATTGGCCCTGCAGTTAGCGGCCCTGCAGTTAGCGGCCCTGCACGGGCATGTTGCTCGATTGCAGTTTGGCCGCGTCGTAGTTGTCGACTTCGTTGACATTCAGCTGGGCGGTAAAGTTCGCCGCTTTGACGATGCGAATTTCGCCGGTTTCCGGGTCTTGTTCCGCCATCACGCCGTGGTGCCGGGTCAGTTCCAGCATTGCCAAGAAAATTCCTATCAGCACCGTCTTGTGCATGCCGGGCTGGAATAAATCGTCGAACATCACGCAGTCTTCGTTGCAGATCCGCAGGTGAATTCGTTGCATGTGAATGTGAATTGGCGTCTCATCTTGGACCACTTGTGGCTTCGGTGGGCCTTTGGCTTCACGCATGATCCGCCCGAATGCGCTAACCAAATCCCAGATCTCCAGATCGGCGATCGGTTGGTCGCCCAAGGCGTTGCGGCGGGGGGGCAAATCGTCGCTCAAGCGAGGGTAGCGCTGCTGCCAACTTTGGCTCATTTCCTCAAGCACGCTCGAGGCGTCACGCAATCGCTTGTACTCCAACAACCGCGCGACCAGCTGCTCGGGGGCCTCTTCGACCATCAGCTCCTCGGCCGTCTCCGTTTCGGGGCGTGGCAAGACGGCTTGGCTTTTCAGCTCCACCAGCGTGGTCGCCAAGTCGAGAAAATCGCCCGCCGCGTTGACGTCGATTTCCTGCAAAATTTCCAAATAGGAAAAATATTGGTCGATGATGGTCGCCAACGGCATGCTCGTCAGCTCGACCTCCTGCCGCCGCACCAAATACAGCAGCAGGTCTAGCGGACCTCGATAAGCTGGCAAATCGACTCGAAACATCCACGGCTCCAGTCATACAAACATATTTCTGACCGTTTTCCGAACCCAAGCGAGTTGCCGACGATCCTGGACTTAGGCCTTGAATCGCGACCATCCCAAGATTTCCGCGATAACGCAAGTGAAGACGGCGATGATGTCCGTTCATTCGCCGGCAAACTTCCGACCCTTGTTCATTTAGATAGGTGAAACTATGATTCGACCTTTTACGCCTCGTAGGGCAATTCCGCTGACGGGGGATCTCCAAATCACAACACGAACCATGCGTCACGTCCTCTCTGCCCTTGTCCAGAACGTTCCCGGCGTGCTGGCCCACGTTTCCGGTATGTTGGCCTCACGAGGATACAACATCGATTCGTTGGCTGTCGGTGAAACCGAAGACCCGCATCTTTCCCGCATGACATTCGTGGTCGTGGGGGATAATCGGGTGTTGGATCAAGTTCGCAAGCAGTTGGAAAAGATCATCACCATTGTTCGGGTGGATGATGTCAGTTCTTATGACTACGTCGAACGCGACTTAATGCTGCTGAAAGTCCGCGCGGAAGCGGGCAAGCAGCGAAGCGAGATTCGCGAGCTGGTCGATATTTTCCGCGGTCGCATTGTCGACGTGGGGCCCGACGAGATCATGATCGAGATCAGCGGTCGGGAGAACAAAATCGAGGCCTTTATCGCTCGCATGCGTCCCTTTGGAATCACCGAACTGGTCCGCACCGGACGAATCGCGATGGTCCGCAGCGACAGCGGCATGCCGAGCGAAGAGTCCGATGAAGGTTCGCAGGTACTGCCCGAAGATCACGCTTCCTAACCCCCACGATATCCCGACAACTCATTTTTAACCTCGCAATTACTGGAGACCCGCCTGGTGGCCGCCACGATTTACTACGAAGCCGACGCTGATCTTTCGGTCTTGAAAAACAAGACGATCGCCATTTTGGGCTACGGCTCGCAAGGTCATGCTCAAGCCCAGAATCTCCGCGATAGCGGTTGCAACGTGATCATCGGCCAACGTCCCGGCGGCCCCAATTTCGAGTTGGCTCGCCAGCACGGTTTCGATCCACTGCCGATCGACAAAGCGACGCAGCAAGCTGACATTGTCAACATCTTGCTACCGGACGAAGTTCAGGGTGACACTTTCAAGGCTCAGATTCGCGACAATCTGCAGCCCGGCAATATCTTGATGTGCTCGCACGGCTTCAATTTACACTTCGGTCAAGTGGAACCGCCCGCCGGTGTTGACACTCTGTTGGTGGCTCCCAAAGGGCCCGGGCACTTGGTTCGCAGCGAGTACGTCAAAGGGGGCGGTGTGCCCTGCCTGATCGCGATGGGCGAGGGGGCGGCCGATCTCACGAAACAAGTTGGCTTGGCGTATGCCAAAGGTATCGGTGGTACCCGCGGTGGCGTGATTGAAACGACGATCGCCGAGGAAACCGAGACCGACTTGTTCGGGGAACAAGTCGTGCTGTGCGGTGGAGTCAGTGAGCTGGTGAAGGCGGGTTTCCAAACGTTGGTCGAAGCCGGTTATCAACCTGAGATGGCCTACTTCGAATGCATGCACGAGTTGAAGCTGATCGTCGACCTGTTCTACGAGGGTGGACTCAGCTACATGCGTTACAGCATTTCCAACACGGCCGAATATGGTGACTACACGCGTGGATCGCGGATCATCACCGCGGAAACGCGAGCCGAAATGAAGAAGATTCTCAATGAAATCCAGACCGGTCAGTTTGCTCGCGATTGGATTTTGGAAAATCGTGCCGGAGCCGCTTCCTTCAAGGCGATTCGTCGCCGCGAACGCAATCTGCAAATCGAAGATGTCGGTCGCCGCCTCCGCCGCTTGATGACTTGGATCGACGAAAAAGAAGTAGACTGAGATGCGTCCGCCAGATCATTCCGAGTCGGGTGGCCAGCCGCAACCTGATGGCGGCCCGCCTGATCGCTGGATCGCTGTCGCCGACAGCGATCAATTAGCGGGCGAAGCAGCTCTGGAACGGGTGGTGGAAGGTCAGTTAGTGGCAATCTTTCGTCATCAGAATAAGCTCTATGCCCTCGAGGCACTCTGCGCTCATCACGGTGGGCCGCTAGCTGAGGGCAGCGTGGCGGCAGGTTGTGTCACTTGTCCCTGGCACGGTTGGACCTATCGGTTAGCTGACGGTACGCAAGCAACCAGCGGCCAGCAGCTAATTCGAGCTTTCCCTATCCGTGAACGAGACGGCCTGATTGAAATCGGCTGGAGTGGACCAACGAAGTATGCGAATTCTGCTGACTAATGATGATGGCATCGAAGCCCCCGGCTTGGCCGCTTTGCATCATAGCTTGAGTGAATGGGCAGAGGTGTTGGTGGTTGCCCCGCGTGATCAGCGGAGTGAATGCGGGCACAGCGTGACGACGCGTGGTTCGATCCATTTCCAGCAGCGGTCGCCGGACTGGTGGGCGGTCGACGGGACCCCGGTCGACTGCGTGCGGATTGCTTGCCAGTGTTTGGAAGGACCGATCGATGCCGTTTTTTCCGGCGTGAATGAAGGAGGCAACTTGGGAACCGAGATTTATCTTAGCGGCACGGTGGCCGCAGCCCGAGAAGCCGCTTTCCATGACATCCCTGCGGTCGCGATCTCCCACTATCGCCATCCCCAGATCGCCAGAACATGGGACCACGTCCCCCGGTGGTTGCGCGGACGACTGCAACCGCTAGTAACTTCCCAGCACAAAGTCGGGCAATTCTGGAACCTGAATCTTCCAGCCATTGACCCTGCCCAACCCGTCCCCGAGTTGGTTTCGGCGAGCACAGACTGTACTCCGCTACCTTTCGCGTTCGTCAACGAGGGTGATCGCGTGCGATACACGTGTGATTATCAAGGACGAGCACGTCACGCCGGCACCGATGTGGCGATTTGCTTTGGTGGCAGCATCTCGCTGGCGGCAATTCCACTCCGTTAGCCGGCAACATGATCAGCCGGCGACATGATCGGGGATGCTAATTTCGACATCAAACGTAACTCTATTCGCCGCTGCCGGTGGGGTGCGCTTGCCGAGCGGGCCGTTTAGAGACTTTCCCGGCACGGTCGCTCGCCCCGCCTTCTTGGCGGTCTCCCCGGTCGCTTGCTGGCCAGCCGCTGTCTCTTGCTGCGGATCCACCGACTGGCTTGAGTCGGCTTGTTGCTCCAGTTCGCCACGCACGATGCGAACGTCTCGCGGAGCTTCAATGCCCAACGTGATGCGATTTCCCGAAATGCGATTGACGGTCACAACCACGTTTTCGCCAATCACCAAACGTTCGCCTTCTTTTCGACTTAGAACTAACATATCCCTGCTATCTCCCTTAAAGAGTGCTCGTTGAAACTTCCTATTTACCGCTAGCTCATGAGTCGCCAGCCCGGAATTTTTCCAGTAGGCAAAACATGTGCCAGTCGAGCTGTTACTAAGCCCGGCGTGAGCTACCTATCAGGCATTATTCGCGCCAAACCGCGATTAATTTGCAAAAATCAAATAAATCACTTCAGTTTTAGTAGTGACGATCCGACCGCTCAGCGAGTTCGCTAGCCACTGCTGGTTTTGTCGTAATCGCGCTAAAAAAGACCAAGAACTGTTTGTCGTCTCAAAGCGAGACAAGTTTTCTCAAAATGAGACAGCCAAAGTCCTTTCCGGCGGTGAACGCCATCTCAGTCGGGCGACCGGGCGAAAGCTCGATTGCTGCGACTGTGCTGTGATTATCCCTGGTGGCTGTGACACCTTTGGTCACAACCGCAAGATTTTTTTGAGAATATTTTTGAGCCCGGCCAAAAACGACTGGCAGCTCTAATACTCGCGGCGGTTCATTTTCGGTTCACTGAGTCGGTTCTTAAAGCAACCAGAATAACAGCGGAGCGACTAACCCAAGGGAAAATGCGGCGACAAGCAACCACAGCACGCCGGCGCGAAACGACAGGCGGCCTGTTCCGTAGGTTGGCGATGAGCGATCGCGAGAGCCGCCAAATTCCCGTTCTACGTAGCTTTCGTAGTCGAAATCGTCATCTTCCTCGGCCCAGCCCTCACTTTGCTCGTCCAGATCCCAGCCATCCGCATCGCTGGCCCCACATTGGCGACAAGAGAGCCGCCCGGCGGTGACCGGGGAGCCGCAAATTGGGCAAACGAAACCGTCGGGCGCGGCACCCGGTCGCGGAGTTCGCCCCATTGTGATCTTCCTAGGTTGCCGCGGCGAAGTTCCCCAAGTCGAAACTAACGCCGCTCTGTGGGGTTATGACTGATGTAGCGCCTCCGATTTCCTCACTGTTTTTTACTCTGAGGAAATTGCCCGACGCCACATGAGAATTTGCAATTATTATCTAAGCTCGAGTTGACGAGTCGAATCCCGTAACATACCGACTCTACGCGATTAAACAAACTACCCCCAGGTCGGGTGCCCTATTCATGCCAGGCAGTGAACATCAATCCGTCACGACCCTCATCCACTCCCCATCCTGTGGGAGCTGGGTTTCGCTTTTCCCACGTTCTTTGGCGCTGCTCGTGACCCGCTTCGCACTTATTTTCTCATTGTTGACGTTGGCACTGTCTCCAGTCGTCAACGCCCAGGGAACCGATGACCAGGGAGCGGTCGCTGCTGAAGTCTCGGCCAGCGACAGTTTTGAGCCGGCTGCGATGCCGCCCGAGCCAACCAGCCAGCCCGAACCGACGGTCGACGACCAAGTCCGCGTGCGTTTGAATTTCAACGGCACCCCCTGGAAAGAAGTGCTCGAGTGGTTCGCCGACGAAACGGGGATGTCGTTACAACGCAGCGCTTGGCCAACCGGCACTTTTAGCTATTCGGATCCTCGCCGCAGTTATGACATCAGCGGTGCCATCGACGCCATGAATTTGGTGCTGATGCGGGAAGGCTTCGCCCTGATTCGCCGCGGTCAGTTGATGCTGTTGGTCGACACGGAGGATGATTTCGCGCGGGATTACTTACGCGAGCTGGCCGAACCGGTCACACCGGACGAGCTCGACCAACGAGCCAACTCCGATTACGTGCGAGTCGCTTTTCCGCTCGGCGCTCTAGATGCCGAGAGCGTGGTCAAGGACCTGGAGAATCTCCGCAGCCCTTCCGGCTCGGTGCTGGTGCTGGGGGCATCGCGAGTCATCGTGGCGACCGACACCGTGGGCGTGCTGAAATCGATTCGCGATGTTTTGCTGGCGTCCGATGCGGTTGACGGCGGGGTGATGGAATACCAATTGAAAAACCGTTCGGCCGAAGATGTCCTGGAAGTAGCTCGACCACACCTCGGTTTGGAAGCTGGAGTGAACACGGGCGAGGACATTAACCTGTCCACCAATTTGATGGGCGACCGCATTTTCGCGACCGGCGACCCGGTCAAGTTGCGGATTCTCAAAGGTTTGATTGCCAAAGGGGATATCCCTTTGCCCGTGGCCGAGGATGGTACGGTCGCTCCCATGGAAGCGCCCGTTCTCTCGCGATACGACAGTGGTTCGGCCGACCCCACCGTTGCGCTCGAAGTCTTACAGCGACTGCTGGCCGGTTTGCCCGATGTGCGTTTGACTTTGGATCCGAAAACCCAAGCGATCATTGCTCAGGCACGCCCGTCAGAACACCAATTGATTCGCGACACGCTGGCTGAACTGGGGGGCGCTTCGAGTGGATTTAAGGTGATCCAGTTGCGGCGGATCGACCCCCAAGCGGCGCTGCTGACGATCAATAAGTACTTCGGGAAAACGGCTGAGAACACGGTGGGACCGACCGTCGATGGCGATCCGGAAACCAAGAAATTATGGGTGAAGGGAACGCTTCAGGAGATCGAGGAAGTTGAACGCCTAATCCAGGAATTGGAAGGTGGCAGCGGTTCGGATCTGTTGGGTGACCGCATTCGTATCTTGCCCTACACGGGGCGTAGTGCGGAAGCGGCTCTCTCGCAACTGGAAGGCCTTTGGCAAGTCAGTGGTCGCAAGAACCGAATTCGGATCATCTCTTCGCAAGACCTTCGCAACTCCGGTGGCCAATCTCGTGGTGGCAACATTCCTGAGCGGCGTCTGAATCAAGCCCCGCCGACACCTCCGGCTGGCAACTTTCGGCGTGTTCTCCCGGGTGATGCCCAAGAAGCCGTCCGGGGGCGGCGGCCGGCCGATGATGCGGCTCCCGACAACGCGCCCGCACCGCGAGCAAACGCACAGCCACAAGGCAATGGCCAA
The DNA here is from genome assembly GCF_052161645.1 of Kothea flammea. GTDB lineage: Bacteria > Planctomycetota > Planctomycetia > Pirellulales > Pirellulaceae > Laterigemmans. The sequence goes on along the minus strand of NZ_CP197414.1, from coordinate 6,322,396 downwards.
CCGATCGACACGGCCTTGGAAGCAGCCAGTGAACCGCAAGAATTTGCGGACAAACTGCAACGTTTGGTAAGCGCACCGTTGGTTTCCCAGTCGCCAAGCGAACAAGTTCCGGCTGATCAGCCGCCCGCTGAGGAAACACCTGCGGCTGACACGCCTCAAGGCGACCAGCCTACAGGCGACCAGCCTACAGGCGAAACTCCCGCGGAAAACACGCCTGCGAAGGAAATCAACAGCGACATTATCATTCAAGTGACCCCTCAAGGGATCATTGTTGCATCGGATGATGCGGATGCCCTGAATGATTTCGAAGCCTTGATGGCCACGCTGGCAGATCAAATGGCGCTCACCGATGATCAACCGACAGTTTACTGGTTGAAGTACATCAAAGCCGACGTGGCGGCCGAATTGCTCAACAGCATTCTTGGTGGAGCCAGCTCTGGTGGTGGTGGTGGCGGGCTCGGTGGCGGACTGTTGGGTGAAATTGGTGGCGGCATGCTGGGTGGTCTGATGGGGCTTGGCGGTGGCGGCGGAGGTGGAGATTCAGGTCCCATCCTGACGACCTCTGGTACCGTTTCGATCGTCCCCGATTCACGACTCAATGCCCTGATCATTCAAGCAAACCAGAGCGATTTGTCACTGGTTGAAGACATTCTTCAGGTCATCGATCGCGAAGAAAGTCCGGAGGATGTGCGGACGACCCCCAAGCCGCAGTTGATTCCGGTCATCTATCAGAACGCCACCGAAGTGGCCAACATCGTCAAGGGTGTCTACAGCGACCGGATTGCCGGTCAAGCGGGTGGTCAGAATCGCCAGCCTTCGCCGGAAGATTTCATCAACGCCTTGCGAGGACGTGGCGGACGTGGTGGAGGGGGGCAAAGTGACAATAATAAGCCCACTCCGATTTCCATCGCCGTGGATACCCGCAGCAACGCATTAATTGTCTCGGCTCCTCCGCAAGATTTCCTCGACATCCGCGAACTGGTCGAAGTCATTGATCAAAGCGGTATGGATTCGGAAGAAGACGTTCAGGTCATCACCCTTGGCGGCAACGTGAAACCGGACGTGGTCTCCAACGCGCTGAGTGCAATCCTTGGTCCACGCGCGACAACCAGTGGGACCGCAGCGCAACCTGGCGCGACGAATACGAATGGCAGCGGCACCAGTGGCGCAACAGGGGCTTCACCCAACGACATCCAGCAGCGGATCGAAATGTTTCGCCGCATGCGGGAAGCGGGGGGAAGTAGTCGAGGTGGCAGCACCGGCGGTCGCGGTGGTTTCGGTGGCGGCAGCCCCTTCGGTGGTGGCGGAAGTCCTTTCGGTGGCGGCAGTCGCGGTGGTAGAACCGGTGGTGGGCGATAGCCTGTGGTCGATGACCCGGCGGCGATTTGCCGCTGGGTAGCAGCCCAAGAACTTTTTATAATCCGTAGCAAGATAGCAATGCTTGGTGGAGAGAAATAACGATGATCATGGAAGCAGGTGAGATCCTCCGGCGGCGCGGGCTATTGACGGAAGACCAGTTGGAAGCCAGTCGTCGTTCGGACTCGCCTAACGTGGTTTCTTCAGCGGTCAGTTTGGGATACGTGGAAGAACGCGCGGCACTATCCGCGTTGGCGGAAGAATTGGGGCTCGAATATGTCGACTTGCGGGAGTACGACGTTGATCTCAAAGCATTGTCTGGTTTCCCGCAAAAACTGATTTATCGCCACGCGTTGTTTCCGATTCGGATTGACGAGGATGTGCTGCACGTCGCTACCTCCAATCCGCTCGACCTCTATCCGCTCGACGAAGCCAGCGCGGCGACCGGGATGACGATCGTCCCGGTGATCGCCGAAGGGACTGAGATTGCCCGCTTGGTGAAACGTCACTTGGGTGTCGGTAGCGAAACGGTCGAAGGGCTGCTGGCTTCGGTCGAGGACGAAGATGACATTCAATTGCTCGACGCGATTGAAACCGACGGCAGCGAACTGTCCGAGATGGCACAGGAAGCTTCGGTCATCCGCTTGGTGAATGAGATTTTGCTGGAAGCGGTCGACTCGCGGGCTAGCGATATTCATATTGAATCTCAAAGCGATGGCTTGGTGATTCGTTATCGGATTGACGGGATTCTCCATCCCCAACCGGTGCCGCCCGAAATCAATCGTTTCCAAGCGGCCATCATCAGCCGTTTGAAGATTATGGCGCGGCTCAACATTGCCGAAAAGCGGTTGCCGCAAGACGGTCGGATCAAACTGCGAGTGCATGGCCGCGAAGTGGATATTCGGGTTAGCGTGATTCCGATGATCCATGGTGAAGGCTTGGTCATGCGGGTGCTCGATAAGGGCAGCATGAAATTTGACTTGCAAGGTTTGGGGATGGATCCGCAGACATACGCGGAGTTCAAAAAGCTGATTCACCTGCCCCACGGAATTATTTTGGTCACCGGGCCGACCGGTTCTGGTAAAACGACGACGCTATACAGCAGCTTGCTGGAAATTCGCAGCCCGGAAAACAAAATTATTACCACGGAGGATCCGGTCGAATACCAACTCGACGGCATCAATCAAATCCAAGTCCATCATAAGATTGGTTTGACTTTTGCCGCTTCGCTGCGGAGCATCCTGCGGCACGACCCCGACGTGGTGCTGGTGGGGGAAATTCGTGACTTTGAAACGGCCGAAAATGCCATTCAAGCATCACTCACCGGTCACTTGGTCTTCAGTACTTTGCACACGAACGATGCGGCTGGTGCTTACACGCGGATGGTCGACATGGGGGTCGAGCCCTTCTTGGTCGCCAGCACTGTGGAAGCGGTGATGGCGCAGCGTCTGTTGCGTCGCCTCTGTCCCGATTGCAAAGAGCCTTACGATCCGACGGAGGAGGATGTGCCAGCAGATTTCCCCTGGGCGGAACTCGACGGGCGACCATTATACAAATCGGTTGGTTGTCGCAGTTGCCGCGGAGTTGGCTATCTTGGCCGAATGGGTATCTATGAGCTGCTGGTCACGACCGAAACGATTCGCGATCTGGCCAATCAACGGGTCAGCAGTTGGGAGATTCGCAAAGCGGCTTCGGCTGCCGGAATGCGTTCTCTCCGCGATGACGCGTGGGTCAAAGCCATGCAAGGGCGAACCAGCATCGACGAAGTGTTGCGAGTCACCAAGGCTGACCCGGTCTAACGTGCCGAGCCGCCATCAGCAGATTGTTGGTGACCCAGCTGGTCTACCAACTGAGTTTATTTGTTTCATCACTTGCTAAGAATACCATGCCCGCCTTCGCTTATACCGCTCGAGACCTCACTGGTAAGAAGGTTACCGGTACGCTCGAAGCCGCTTCGGAACGCGAAGTGGCTGGCAACCTCGCTGCGCAAGCATTGTTTCCGATTGAAGTCAAAGCGGCTTCCACCAGCGCGATCTCGTTCAGCTTTGGCAAGAAACGCGTCAAGGGACAAGACTTGGCGGTCTTCTATTCGCAATTGGCCTCGTTGCTGCGAAGCGGCGTGCCGATGATGCGGTCATTGACCGTGCTGGGCGATCAGTCGATCAATGCCACTCTGAGTGAGACGATCAAAGAGCTCAAAGGACGCGTGGAAGATGGTGAACCGATCGGTGACGCCATGGCCCGCTATCCCAAAGTGTTCAATGAGATGGGCGTGAATATGATTCGCGCGGGGACCGAAGGTGGTTTTCTGGAGGATGCCTTGGAGCGCGTCGCCGGTTTCACGGAGATGCAGGAGGATCTCAAGGGGCGGACGATCAGCGCGCTGGCTTATCCAGCTTTTTTGGCTGTCATGGGAAGTGCCGTGGTGACCGGCTTGCTGGTCTTTTTCGTGCCCAGCTTTGACAAAATGTTTGAACGGTTGCGGGCCAAGGACGAGATGCCCCAGATGACCGAGTATTTGCTGGCGTTCAGTAATTTCCTGCAAGACTACGGACTGTGGGCGGTGATCATCGCGATCCCGTCGTGCATGTTTTTGTACGCGCAATACAAAACGGAGCGGGGCCAAGAGACGGCTGACAGGGTTAAATTAAAGATACCCGTGTTGGGGAACATCTTGATGAGTTTGGCGGTGGCCCGCTTTTGCCGCATCCTGGGCACCCTGCTGGGTAACGGCGTGCCGATTATTCGCTCGCTGGAAATTAGCCGCTCGGCGACCGGTAACCGCTTACTCAGCCAATCCATCGCCGACGCGACGGATAACATTACCGCTGGAGAGAGTTTGGCCAAGCCATTGCAACAGAGTGGGCACTTTCCCCAAACTGTTTGTGAAATGATCAGCGTGGCTGAGGAAAGCAACTCGTTGGAGACGGTCTTGCCGCAGATTTCCGACACGTTGGAAAAACGCACCTTTCGCCGTCTGGACCTGTTCGTACGATTGCTAGAACCACTGATGTTGCTGGTCATGGCGGTGGTCGTGATGTTCGTCGTGCTGGCTTTGATGCTGCCGGTGATCAAGAGCTCCAGCTCAATTTAAACAAGCTTTCAAATTCAAAACCTCAATTCAACACTTCAGCTTTACAACCATTCTTTAGGAGAGATTTACCATGCGTTCTCAACGTTTTCTTGCCCGGGCCCAGCGCACCCAATTGGCCTCTCGGCAGTTACGTCGCCAACGTGTCGGTCGTCAGAGTCGGGCCGCCTTTACATTGCTCGAATTGATGCTCGTGCTGGCGATTTTGGTCGTCTTGGCGGGTGTCGTGTCCTTTAACATTTTTGGGGCACAAGATGATGCTTACGCGAAGACCACGCTGTCGCAACTGCAGAGCCTCAAGCAGGGCGTGACAATGTACCGGGTCAAGGTCAGCCAAATGCCTGAAAGTCTCGATGCGCTCGTGACGGGGCCCAGCGATCCCAATAAGAAAGCCATGTTCGGCTCGCCCGTGATTCCCGAAGTTCCCAAGGATGCTTGGGGGAATGATTTCGTTTACACCCTCAACGGCAACAAGTTTGAGATTCGTTCGGCCGGGATTGACGGTCAGATGAATTCCGATGACGACTTGGTCGTGGAAGGTTAATCCCCAGCCGTGAAGTTTCTCCCCACTCGATTTTCGCCGCGACATGCTGGTTCACGTTCCGCAGGTTTTACCCTGTTGGAGTTGATGCTGGTGTTGGCCGTGATTGTGGTGGTCAGCGCGGTAGCCATACCGAATATTTTCGAGGTGTTGGCAAACCGTCAATTGGTTCGCGGAGCCGATGGGTTGCGGGTAGCAATGGTCCAAGCACGTATCGAAGCGATGCGGGGCGGACGAACGCAAATGTTGCGAGTTGAATTGGCGGGCGACCATTTTCAGATCACGCCGCTCTACCAACAATCGGATGTTACCGAAGCGGCCGATCAGATGGGGCAAGGTGTGGCTGTGGCGACTGGTGGCGTGGCCGTGGCAACGCAGCAAATGAACGGTCCCCTGCAAGACCCGGTGATCGCCGAGGACAAGCCCCGCGACATGCTCGAGGCGACGATGGACCAAAATCGCTTACCCGAAGGTGTCTCCTTTGCCTCAGTGCAAGTCCAAGCGACCGCACGATCGGCGACCATGCAGCAAGCGTTGGGGACCGCAGGTGCGGGGGCTGGCGCGGCAACGGGTTGGTCGGAACCGATTTTGTTTTACGCCGATGGCACGACTAGCAACGCGGTGGTGACTGTCACACGGGAGAACGTCGGCCGGGTGCTGATTAAAATCCGCGGCTTAACTGGAGAAACACAAGTCACCGAGGTGCGTCCATGAGCCTCAAACGCTGGACCACTCGCCACTCGCGGCGGGGAATTTCGTTGCTGGAAATTATTCTGGCGATTGGCATCATGGGAGCTTCGCTGGCGGCGCTCTCATCGGTGGTGATGCTCGGTGCCGACGCGGCCTTGGATGCCAAGGATCGTGTGATGGCGCAGATGTTGTGCGAGCAACAGATTGCCGAGGTCGTGCTGAATAACCTCACCCCGGTACCGTATTCCAATCGGCCGCTGGTGGTGCCCGGATCGTCGACTCAATTTGTTGCCAGCATGCAATCGCAGCCGGGGCCAATCCAAGGGGTGCTGGCGGTGCAAGTCACCGTTGCCAGCGATCAATCGGGCGGCGCGCAAAACCCGGTCCAAGTTTCATTGGTGCGCTGGATGGTCGATCCCTTGTTGGGATTGGAACAATTAGAAGCGGAAGAGGAAGCTGCGGCGGAAGCCGAGGCTGCTGCTGCCGGCGGAGACGCGGGGGCCGGTGAGAGTGGGGGACCGATCTAATGAGATACTCACAACGACGTTCTCAAGTCGGCGTGCGAGCCGCTTACACGTTGGTCGAATTATTATTAGCTTTGGCGCTGTCGGTCGTATTGATGGCGTTAGTTGGTACGACGTTCACTTTTTACGCCACCAAACTGGACGCTCGCGATTTGGAAGTGCGACGCGTCAAGTTGGCTTACGGCATCATGAGCATGCTCAGCGAAGATCTGCGCGGCACGCTCTATCCACCTGAATTTGATCCTTCGTCACTGGAGGCATCGCTCGATCTGGGCGCTGGGGGCGGTGGTGCACAGCCTGGTGAAGGTGAAGACCTCTCCGCTGCCGGCTTGGATGATCTCAGCGGCGAGGAAGAGGAACCAGCCTCGTTGGCCAGTGGCGAGACGGTGGAAACGGCCGATCTGGCGAGCGGCACCGTATCGACGCAGCGTCCCGGCTTGCTCGGCAATCAAACGCAAATTCAATTTGATGTCAGCCGTTTGCCGCGGCTGGAGGAATATCAACGTTTGATTCAACCTAACGAAGCTGGCACGATCGTGGATGTGCCTAGTGATATTAAAACTGTTTCCTATTACATTCAGGCCGATGGTGGCGGGGTGACCGATCCGTTGGATTTGGCCAGCACCTCGGGAACCGCGCCGCGAGGCTCCAACGGCGGGCTGGTGCGTCGCTCGATCGATCGATCGCTGACCCAATGGGCGCTTCAAAATGGTGGCATGGCTTCGTTAACCTCAGCGGGTGATTTGTTGGCCACCGAAGCGGTCGCGATTCAATTTCGCTACTGGGATGGTTTGCAGTGGCAGATCTTCTGGGATTCGGACGAGATGGGTGCGGTGCCGATGGCGATCGAAGTGACATTGACCATGATGGAACAGCAAGCCGATCCCAACGAATCGATGTCCATGGATGTCACTAGACAATATACCCAAATTATCCGCATCCCCATGGGGCGGCCGGTGGAACAACAGGATGCGGGTCTTTCCGCGGCGGGTATCTAGATGGTTTCTCCAAAGCACAAGTCGCCAGGTGCGCCGCGCCAACTTCCCGCCTCGGCTGTCACAGTCAGTTCGAGAGCCGGTCTTCACATGGGCAAGCGGCTGCGGCAGCGACGGGGGTTCTTTCTGATCCTCACGCTGGTTGTGATCGCCATGGCCACGATGGCAGCCTATTCCTTTACCGATCTGATGATCGCTTATGATGAATCGGCTTATCTCAACAATGATCGCGCACAGGCTCAACTGTTGGTGGAATCGGGAGTGGCTGCCACGCGGGTGATTCTGGCACAGCCTCCGCAAGCTCGCCTGGATTCGGGCGGCGTTTTGAACAATCCCGCTTTGTTCCAAGCGGTTTCCGTGGTCCCCGGCGTGGATGCCGACTCGCGCGGTAATTTTACGATTGTCTCCTCGGCTGTCGATGAGACGGGGCGACTCAACGGCATCCGCTTTGGCTTGCAAAACGAATCGGCCCGTTTGAATTTGAACGTGTTGCCGACGTTGGAGACGAGCGGCGCGGCACTGACCGCTTTGACTTCAGTGGCGGGACTGGAGGGCGAGGAGGCCGAGCCTGAGAGTTTGGCGCGGTCGCTGTTGTTGGGGCTGCCCGGCATGACACCCGAAGTCGCCGATTGCATTCTTGACTTCTTAGACGAAGACGACGAGCCACGCGAGTTTGGTGCGGAGTCCGAGTTTTACCTCAGCCTGCCTGATCCTTATAACGCCAAGAACGGTCCGCTCGATAGCGTTGAGGAATTGTTGTTGGTGAAGGGTGTGGTCCCGCAGATGTTGTTTGGCGCGGACGCGAATCGCAACGGAGTCATCGATCCTGCCGAACAACAGAATGCTATGATCGGCAATGGCACGTCGGTTTCGCTGGGGTGGGCCGCTTATTTGACCGTTTACAGTTTGGAGAACAACAAGCGGGCTGACGGAACGCCGCGGATCAATGTCAACGGCGAAGATTTAGAGCTGTTGTTCGCCGACCTCAGCGAGGCACTCGGCAATGATGATTGGGCCAGCTTTATTGTTGCCTACCGAATTGCTGGACAACCCGGTGGCGGTGGTCTGGCCGGAGCATTGTTGGGAGCTGGCGGTGATGAGGGAGCTGCGGGTGCTGGTGGCGGCGGAGCGCCGGCGGATGTGTGGAGTGCCGGTTTGCTGGAGCAGATGGATCTTTCCGGAGGTGCCGGTACGCAAGTCACCCAGCTGCTCGACTTTATTGGTGCCACGGTCGAGGTCAATGGCGTCACTTATGCCTCGCCATTTCTGGAGGGCCCGATTGCGCAAGCACTTTATATGCCCGCTTTAATGGCAAATCTGACAACTCAAGATTTCACTACCATCCCAGGTCGGATTAACATAAATGAATGTCCAGCGGAGTTGATTCGCGGGATTCCTTTGATTGACCCCGAAATTGCGGAGGAGATTATCGAAGCGCGCGGGCAAGCGAACGATAGCGAGAACCGGCAATTCGAAACATGGCCGCTGGTCGAGGGTTTAGTCACACTGAGTGAAATGAAGTTATTGATGCCATTGATCACCGGTGGAGGCGATGTCTACCGGGCTCAGATCGTTGGCTATTTTGAAGGCAAGAACGCATCGAGTCGTGCTGAAGTCATTATCGACGCCACTTCGGTCAACCCGAAAGTGATTTATTGGCGAGATCTCAGCCACCTCGGCCGCGGATTCGACAAGGCGGTGTTGGGCGTTCGCGCGGCGGACGCTTTTCAAGCGACCATGGAATCCGCAACTAATTAAAGCATAGGAGTACCGCAGAGGTACATAAAAATATGGCAAAACGACTTGCAATCGAATGGGACAGCCGTGAAGTGCGGGTGGTCGCCGGCGTCAAGAAAGGGAATCGGTTAACGATTACCGACGTCGTGTCCGCTGCGATCGATTCTGCCGAGCCGCAGGCGCTCGGTGAGACGCTAAAACAACTGCTCAAGAAATCGGGCTTGGAAAGACTCCCCGCCGGGGTCGCTTTGGGGCGGGGCAAGGCCGAGCTGCGGGAGCTTAAACTGCCACCGGTGCCCGATGAAGAACTGGCCGAGATGGTCCGCTTCGAGGCGATGCGATCGTTTGCCACGGCCGGCGAACGATCGGCGATCGACTTTCTCAAGACGCGGCGGGACAGTGACTCGGTCCGCGTGGTGGCCGCCGCGGTCAGCCCCGATACGCTGAAACAAACCGCGCTCATTTCGGTGCCAGCCCAGGTCAGTGTCGAACACTTGATCCTGCGTCCGCTGGCCGCCGCCGCCTTTTATCGCAACGCCGGGCAACCTTGTACGGGCGAAGTCATTCTGGTCGATTTGCTGGCTGATGACGCGGACATTGTCGTACTCCGTGAGGGTGCGCCGGTGTTTGTGCGCTCGGTCCGTTTGAGTGAAGATACAAAGTCGCGAGTCCGCACGCTTTCTGGTGAAATTCGCCGCAGTTTGATGGCTTGCCAGGAAGGCCAAAATCAAGACCTGCCCCGCCGCGTGGTGATGTGGGGGCGGCAAGATGTTCACGCGGAAGATGCCGCCGGCCTGAGCGAGACGCTGGGCACCGAAGTCACGACGCTAGACCCATTTTCGCTGGTCGACGTGGCACCCGCGTTGGCAAACCAGTTGCCCGATCATGTTGGCCGTCTGGCACCGCTGGTTGGAATGCTGCACGCGGAACTCGGTGGCAACGCCGACCTGATCGATTTCCTCAACCCGCGGCGAGCCCCGGAGCCGGCCAGCCAACGGTCGACCTACTTGCTCGCCGGTGCCGGTTTGGCGGCTATCGTGGCGATCGCCGGTTTCTTCGGTTGGAGTAAAATGCGAGGGTTGGATAGCGAGATTGCCGCTCTCGAAACGCGTTACCAAGATTTGCAAAGCGAGGTGGAACAAGCCGACCAAGTCATTGGGAAGACGGCCATGTTCGATGCGTTTCTCGATGGCAACGTGATTTGGCTGGACGAACTGCGACGCACCGCCACTAAATTGCCCCCCGCCGACGAAGCGATTGTGACCGATGTCGTGGCCCGCGTGAATCGCGAAGGCGGAGGTTCGCTGACCGTCTCAGGGGCCGTCACTCGCTCTTCCACCGTGGCAAAAATGGAGTCGCTGCTGAGGGATGAGAATCACACCGTGGTGGGCAAAGGAACCGACTCCAGTTCCTCGAAAATCGATGGCTACGATTGGTCATTTAGCGAAACGATCATCTTGGCCCCCGAGTTCATCCGCTTGCAGCGTGAAATGGCTCGTCAAGGTCTCGAGATGCAAACATCCGAAACCGCTAACGAGGCAACCGCGGAGCCTGAAGATGCGGAGCCAGACGACGCGAACTCTGAAGATTTGGACGCGGAGGATATCGCTGAACCGGGCGATTCACAACAAACCGAAACAGATCCGACCGCAGCAGATCCGACCGCAGCAGAACCGACTGCAGCAGATCCGACTGCAGCAGAGCCGACTGAACCAGAGCCGACTGAACCAGAGCAAATACCTCCGGTAAGTGGCGATGAGATTGCTCGCGCGGAGCAGCCTGCCGAGGCGGCCGATTCCGCCGATGTCAGCGACGCGGACCAGCCAGTTTCGATAGCGAATGCAACTGAGCAAGACACAACCGACGAAGGAGTTGGGCAATGACAAAACGTGAAAAGATACTTGCCGCCGGAGTTGGTTTCACCCTGCTGATCTTGGGATTGCAGTGGGGATTCAGCAAATACAAGGGTGCCGTCAAGCAACGTGAAACTCGGCTGGCGACGTTGAACGATCAAATTCTCACCAGCGAAGCCAAGCAGCTCGAGGGCGCACTGGCCCAGCGGCGGATGGGTGAGTATTCGCTGCGTTCGTTGCCGAGCGATTTGGAGACGGCGCAAGGTCGTTACAGCCAGTTCCTTTCGAATCTAATCTCGGAGGTTGGTTTAGAGAGGGTTTCCGCCAAGCCCAGCACCTCGACGGGCATTCGTGACTTGTATACGCAATTAAACTTCAACGTGACCGGCACCGGAACGCTGGAGCAGATGTTGGAGTTACTGCATCAATTTCATAGCACCGACTTTCTGCATCGGATCAGCAGCTTGTCGATGCGAAAAACCCCGGATGGGGTGACTTTGGATATGGCGGTTCAGGCGTTGGCGATGGCCACCGCGCTCCCCGATGCGCCATCACCCGCTGAGCAATCGCCGTTGATCGCTGCGGATTTTGACGAGTATCGCTTGCCGATCATGAATCGTAACCCGCTCTCGCCTCCCAACCGCCGTCCTGTGTTTGCCGCGGATAAATCCATTGAAGCCACTTTGGGCGAGCCCTTGAGTTACGAGGTGCGATTTAACGACCCGGACCAAGATCAGCAACTTAGCTATACCCTCGTTGGCGATGTTCCCAGCGGCGTCGAAATCGATGAGCGGTCGGGACGGCTCAGCTTCCGCCCTGAGGACTTGGGCAGCGTCGAGTTGCAGGTTCAAGCCAGCGATAACGGTTGGCCCCGGCAAATATCCGAAGAGCGGCTGGTGATCAAAGTGGTCGAGCCAGAAGTTGAAGAGGTGGAGCCCGAGCGACCAAAATTTGATGAAGCCAGCCAAACCTTTTTGACAGGACTGACGCAAAGCCGCGGGCAGTGGATGGCCATGCTGCACATCCGCACCCAGGACAAAACACTCAAGCTCCGCGTGGGCGACTCGTTCGAAGTTGGTACAATGCGCGGCGAAGTGATCGAGGTAACTGAAAGATTTGCGGTTTTGGAACGTGAAGGCGAACGGTTTGTCTTGAGCTTCGACGCCAGTTTGGCCGATGCCTGGTCCAACGCGGCTCCTTAGCAGGTTCCGGGTGCGGGACCTGTTGCTTTCCCGTTCTCGGTAGTTGCTTTGGTGGAATCGGACACAGCGAATAATGGCGAGCCTGTTTCAATCAGGCTCAGCGAAGTCACCGTAGCCTTTGCGGGTCAAGCTGCCCTCGATCGCGTTTCACTTTCGCTCGCCCCCGGCCGGATCACGGCGATCTTGGGCCCTTCGGGGTGTGGGAAGAGCACTTTGTTGCGAGCCGTCGCCGGTTTGCAGCCAGCCACTTCCGGCTCGATCGCGTTTCAGACCCCCGGGACCAGCCGCCCCCAGCTACCACCTGGTGAGCTGGGTTACGTTTTTCAGGACGCCGCGCTGCTGCCCTGGCGAACTGCTTGGGAGAATGTCCTGCTGCCGCTCGAATTGTTAGGACAACTGGGCAAACAGCCGCGACGGGAGTTGGCCGCCCAGCAGTTGCGGGGAGTGGGGCTGGCCGAATCCGATTGGCAAAAACTATCTGCCGAACTCTCCGGCGGAATGCGGATGCGGGTTTCGATTGCCCGCGCCCTGACGACCGATCCCTCGGTGTTGCTGCTGGATGAACCGTTTTCGGCGCTCGATGACATCCTCCGGCGAAGGCTGGGAGATTTGGTGTTGGAGCTGTGGCGACAACGGGCCCGCACCATTGTCTTGGTAACGCACAACATCGATGAAGCGATCCTGCTCAGCGACCATCTGGTCGTGATGGGACAGGGGCGGGTTGCCACTGAGATGGACATTGATTTGCAGCACCAAGGCCACGCGGACCCCCGCCGCACTCAGCATTTCACGGATCTATACGCCGAGGTTGCCGAAGCGTTGCGGGAGGCGGTGCGATGAGCGAGCAACAGAAAGCAGCCAGCCAATCAGCTAATCTCAGCCAATCAGCTAATCTCAGCCAATCAGCTAAGCGCAGGCAGCCAGCTACTGTTATTGGTCAGCGGGCGCGGCCCGCTGGTGTTGCGGGCTTGATGATCGCCGCGTTGCCGGTGGTCGCGGTGGCCATTTTGTTCGTGCTTGTCTGGCATTTAGGAGTCCGCTGGTCGGGCATCCATCCGATACTTTTGCCAGCTCCCGGCGAGGTCGCCAAATCGGCGTGGGAGAATCGTGCCACCTTGATGACGGCCACTTGGGTAACGGGACGCGCCGCCTTGGCTGGCTTTCTGGCCAGCACGATTGGCGGGTCGTTGATCGCGTTGGCATTCAGTCAATCGCGTCACATTCGCAACGCCTTTTATCCCTACGTGATTTTTTTGCAAACGGTACCGATCATCGCCATCGCACCGCTGTTGATTAATTGGTTTGGCTACGAGTTTTCCACCGTCGTCTACATTACCGTCATCATTAGTCTGTTTCCGATCATCAGCAACGTCACGGTCGGCCTGGTGGCGGTCGAGCAAAGCCGGGCCGATTTGTTTCGCGTCTATCGCGCGGGCCGCTGGAAAACGTTACTCAAATTGCGAATTCCGGCGGCAATTCCCAACCTGTTGTTGGGGATGCGGATCAGCAGCGGGCTGGCGGTCGTGGGAGCCATCATCGGCGACTTTTTCGTCGGCAGCGGCTCGAAATATAACGGCTTGGGGACACTCATGACCGAGTGGGGCGCGCTGCAGAAAACGGCCGACTTGATTGGGACTTTGGGCGCTGCCACGTTGCTCGGAGTGGCTTTCTTCGCTAGTGTCAACCTGCTGGCGTTTTTGTTGCGTCGCCGTTGGTTACCCTAAAGGCCCACTTCCCATTCGTTCCAAAGGCTTTTGCATGCCCCCAATGGCTACTCGTGTCCGCTATGGCGATTTGAACTGTTTGCAAGTCGACGGCGGGGATGCTCCCGAAGTATTGGTTGTCACGCTCCATGGTTACGGTGCACCCGGCGAGGACTTGGTGCCGATCGCGGGTGAATGGACGCAAGTCTTAGGTGCCGCAGCGGAGAAAGTTCGCTTTGTCTTTCCGGCCGCATTGCATTCGCTCGACGCGATGGGGATTCCCGGCGGACGCGCTTGGTGGCCCCTGAATATGCAGCGACTGTTGGAAGCGGTCGAAGCGCGGGACATCTCCGAACTGCGAACCCACGAACCGCCCGGAATGGATGTGGCTCGCGAGGCTGTCAGCGGAGCGGTTGGAGAGATGCTAAGCGAGCTGGGCAGCGACAAAAAGAAGTTAGTGCTCGGTGGGTTTTCTCAAGGGGCGATGTTGGCGATGGATGTGGCCGCGAGAGGCGTTAGCGATCCGCCCGCCGGATTGTTTCTCTATTCTGGAGCGCTGCTCTGCGAAACAATTTGGAAAGCGGCAGCCATGCGGTTGATCAACACGCCCACGGTGCAGAGTCATGGATCGCAAGATCCCATTCTCCCATTCATCGGTGCCGAAGCACTTTATGAGTTGTTGAAAGTGGCCGGGGTGCCAGTCGAGTTCCATCCCTTTACCGGCGGCCACACGTTGTCGGTCGAGGCGCTCGATGCGACGGCCGGCTTGATTCGCGATGCGCTCGCGGAGGCAGACGGCTCGCAATGAATCGGTCGTCAAAGCAAGGGGGCTCGCGTGAGCAAGAGGGCTCGCGTGAGCAAGGGGGCCCGCGTGAGCAAGGGGGCCCGCGTGAGCAAGGGGGCCCGCGTGAGCAAGGGGGCCCGCGTGAGCCCGAACCACTGCCGGTGGAAGTCGTCATGCCGCAGATCGTGGCTGCCCTGCAAGATCAGGGGCGAGCGGTTATTGCGGCCCCTCCCGGAGCTGGTAAGAGTACGCTGATCCCGCCTCGTCTGCTGACCGCTTTTCCCGGCCAAGGCAAAATTCTCTTGCTGCAACCACGGCGGATGGCGGCTCGCGCCGTGGCGGCCCGGATTGCCCAATTGCTCGCGACGCCGCTGGGCCAACGCGTGGGCTATCAAGTGCGGATGGATCGCCAGTGGGGCGGGCAGACTGAAATCGTGGTGATGACTTACGGAGTGCTGTTGCGACGGTTGCTTTCAGACCCTTGCCTCGATGCCTTTGGAACCGTCTTGCTCGACGAGTTTCACGAGCGATCGCTGGAAGCCGATCTGTGTTTGGGCATGTTGGAACGCTTGCGACGGGAACTGCGAGCAGACTTGCGACTAGTCGTGATGAGCGCCACGCTCGACGCCCAGCCGATCGCCGCGTACTTGCAAGAGGCTCCCTGGATTGCCAGCCCCGGACGCATGTTTCCGGTTGACATTCGCTACGCGGAAAAACGTAACAAGGCGCCGATCAGCGACCAAGTCGCTCAAGTGTTGCCTGAGGCCTTGCGGGCGACCTCCGGCGATGTGTTGGTGTTTCTCCCCGGCTTGGGAGAAATTCGCCAACTCAGTCGTCAGATCCGCGGGGCCAAATGGTTGGCCGGCGTCGAAGTCTTGCAACTCTACGGTGATTTGCCCCCCGACAAGCAAGACCGCGTGCTGGCTCCCGCCACGCATCGCAAACTCGTGCTCTCGACCAACGTGGCGGAAACTTCGATCACCATCGAAGGTGTCACCTGCGTGATCGACAGCGGGCAAGCCAGAATATCGCGAACCGATCCCAATCTCGGGCTGCAACGCCTCGATGTTGAACCGATCTCCCAAGCCGCCGCCGATCAACGGGCCGGACGCGCAGGCCGCACGCAACCTGGTGTCTGCTATCGGTTGTGGATGCAGATGATGCACCGCTCGCGCGCTCCCTTCGATGTGCCGGAAATCGAACGTGGGGATTTGGCGGCCGCCGTGTTGCAGTTGGTTGGTTGGGGCGAGCACGATGTGTTGGCGTTTCCTTGGCTGACACCGCCGCGGCCCGAAGCGGTAGCCTCGGCGACACTGCTGCTGGAGCGTCTGGGAGCCATGGCTGCTGGCAAGATCACCGAGTTGGGCAAGCAATTGCTGATGCTGCCGGCACATCCCCGCCTCGGTCGTTTGATGCTGGCCGGTGTCGATTTGGGAATTCCGCGGACCGCCGCCATCTGCGCCGCAATGTTGGCGGAACGCGATCCCTTTGTCGACGGCAGCGGCCCTCAACTACCCTGGGACGAACTCCGTCTGCTCGGTTTGACCGAAGCCAATTTTGCCGATCGCGTGCTGCGGTTGGAAGCCTGGATTGAGGGTGCCCCCGACCAAGCAATCGCTGGTTCCGCGGGACGCGCAGTGCGACAAGCGAGCCGCCAATTTCTCACGGCACTCAAACAACTCAGCGAAACCTCGGTCACTCCACCCGCCACCAGCCAGAATTCGGATGCCAGCCAGCTTTCGGAACAGACGACCGCTGACCGTTTGGGGCAAGCCTTGCTGATCGCCTTTCCCGATCGGTTGGCTCGCCGGCGACATCCGCAGAGCGAGCGGGGACTGATGGTGGGCAACACGGGTGTCCACCTCAAGGACCCGTCGATCTCCAGCGACATCCCTTATTTTCTCTGCATCAATGTGCTCCGCAAACATCGCGATGCCGATGTTCGCCGGGCCGTGCCGATCTCGCCCGAGTGGTTAACCGAGCCGCATCTCAGCCAGCAAGATGAATGCTTCTTTCATCCTTCGCAGCGACGCGTGGTCGGCCGCCGACGTGACTATTGGCTCGATCTGATGCTCCAGGAAACCCCCAGCGAAGTGGTCGATTCCGAACAGGCCGCGGCGATCTTGGCGGAACAGGTGATCGCCAATTGGCAGCTGGCCTATCCGGCCGATCAACCTCAGCTAACGCAGTGGGTCGCGCGGGCTAATTTTTTGGCGAAACAGCTTCCCGACGAGGGCTTTACCGCGATCGACGAGGTCACGCTGCAAGCCACCGCCGTCGCGATTTGCCAAGGCAAGCTGGCGTTGGAAGAGGTTCGCAAAGCCCCTTGGGTCGACTACCTGAAAGCTCAACTCGGCTTTGAGACGGCCCGTCGACTCGACCAATTAGCCCCCGTCGCCATCGAAGTCCCCAGCGGGAAAAAAATCAACATCGACTACGACGATCCGGCTGCGCCCTCGATCAAAGTTCGTTTACAAGAGATTTTTGGCTGGCAGGAAACTCCCCGCGTGGCTGGCGGACGCCAACCTTTGCTGCTGCGGATTTTAGCTCCCAATCATCGTGAAGTCCAAGTCACTCAGGACCTGGGGAATTTTTGGCGGTCCACTTATATCGAAGTCCGCAAAGAACTCCGCCGCCGCTATCCCAAACACGATTGGCCAGAGGATCCCACCGTCGCCGTGGCCACCCGCAGCGGGCTGGGAAAACGAACGAAGTGAATGAGAATCAACAGATTGAGGGCTGAAACTAATGAAACGCTGGAAACGATCAGCCGTTTTTCAAGCGTTGTTGCCGTTCCAGTTCTTCTTCGTAGGCAAAGTCGATCATGTTGAGTACTGAATCGACGTCGGCCGCCTTGGTGGAGAATTTAAATTTGCCGGTCAGCTTTAGATCTGGTTTTAACATGCTCTTCTCGTGCAGTTCCCACATCTCTTCGGCGTAATGCGTCTCGGCCAGCTGCGGGGCATACTGGGCGTAATACTGCGTGATGTTTCGCACGTCCCGCTGCAGCATTGATTTGGCGTTGTTGTTGCCCGCCGCGTTGACGACTTGGGGAAAGTCAATAATCACCGGGCCGGCTGATTCTTGCAGCACATTGAATTCCGAAAGGTCGCCGTGTACGAGCCCCACGCACAGCATGCGGAGCACGTAATTCATGACCTTGGCGTGATCTTTGAGTGCTTGCTCGGCTGACATCGTGATGTCGTTCAGCCGCGGTGCCACGTCACCATCGGCATCGGTGATCAATTCCATCAACAATACGCCATCGATGAAACCATACGCCTTGGGGACGCGAACGCCGGCTTTGGCCAGCTTATACAAAGCGTCGACTTCCGCCTGCTGCCAGACGACTTCCTGCTGATCGCGGCCAAATTTGGAGCGGCTGTCGATGGCCCGTTGGCGGCGGCTGTTCCGCACCTCCCGCCCCTCCTGATACTGGACCGCGTTCTTGAAACTCCGTTTGGCAATATCCTTGTAGACCTTGGCGCAGCGAATTTCCTCGCCGCAACGCACAAGAAAGACCTGGGCCTCTTTACCGCTCATTAATGAGCCCAAGACCTGGTCGACGAGTCCGTCTTCGATTAGCGGTTTGATACGCTCAGGAACTTTCAAGGTGCTACCAATTCAGAAGCATGTCACATGCTTCCGCAGGAAAGAGTGGATAAATGATTTGCTCAACCATACAGCTTGCGTTCAACCATACAGCAAGAAAACGGTCGCGACAACGTCGTCAAACTGACCCCGCCGGGTGTTGCCCGCACCGGTTTATTCACGGCAACCCGTTGCTGATTGAATTTCACTAACTTTGCTACGTTTCGCCGAGCAAGTGGTTCTCTGCGGTTTTCGCAGAGAATCTCCGCCGTTAAAATTTTACATTGTACACAAAATAAGGTTTGTCAAGGGAGTGCGAGGAGTGTAATCCCCTGGCGGTGCCACTCACGCGCACTCTCGGCACTTTTGCGGGGCGGCGAATTGCGAAGGCTGGATTTCCCCTACAGCGGCGAGCAAAAATTAGGTTAAAATGAAGTTCGCGGCGCAGAGACTGAACCCGCCGCCTTTTCTCTCGTTCCTCGTTGAGTGTCGCCGTGATGACAGCATCCGATCCCCCAGCAGGTTCTGCCGAGCGCCCGCCACGCAGCCCGTTGGAGGGCGGCGTGTGGCGTCCCCTGGCTCCCGAGGAGCTGTTGCGAAAGGGGGTGCCGCAAGACAAAACCGCGGACGAGGAGGCGGCCGCGTTGGGGCCGCGAATGCCACCTTTGGAGCGACGGCAAGAGCTGGAGCGGTTCATTAAGGATCGGCCAGCCGACATGGATGCTTACTTGGAATTGGCAGCAATTTATCGTCAATCGGGCCGTAGCGTGGAAGCGACTCGCGTGCTCAAAGCGGCTTTGGAGGTGGAGCCCGAGCATGCTGAGGTGCTCTGGCAATTGGAAGAAGCGCGTCTTGCGCGGGCCCTACAGCAACTCCGCGACGTGCGAGAGATGGCCGCCCGGGTGAAGACACCCGAGGCGGACCGTGAGTTGGAACGGGCGCAAACTGATTGGGCTTGCCGCCGGGTTGAAGTGTGTCGGGATCGTTTGGCGCGCGACCCTTCGGCCACTCGGCTCCGCGTGGTGTTGGGAGAAGCGTTGCGAGATTTAGGCGATTACGAAGAGGCGATTGAAGCGGTCGCGGCGGCCTCGGAGCACGAAGCCGAAGCGGCCCAGGCCAATCTCATCCAAGCGCAATGTCAACAAACTTTAGGACGCCATCTGGAAGCACTGGCGTCTTATCGCCGCGCCGCGTTGCGGCGAGCCGCGCCGGCGCCCGCCAAGCTCCGCGTGGTTGCCATGCGAGCGGCCTGCAGCATCGCCACGAATTTAGGCTTGGTGGCCTCGGCTGAGATCTATCAGCAAGCATTGCGGCAGGCGGAAAGCGAAGCTGCTGCTGAACAATCTGCTACCGAACAAGCCGCTGCTAATAGCCCACTTGGCGAATTGCCGCAGGCTCCCGCCAATCCACCACCAGCCACGCGCCCTTCATCCTCCTCTTCCTCGCAGCCTTCTTCCTCCCAGCCCCCGCAGCCCGGCTCATGAATCAAGCGATCGTCGATCCCGAACAACTCCGTCGTTTCGCGGCAAACTTGAAAATCTTCTCGGAGGAGTTACAACAGCGAGCCACCGCGTTGTCGAGCCAGATGAACCAGCTCGAACAAACATGGCGCGACCAACAGCAGAAGAAATTCGCGGCTGAGTTTAACGAGCAATTGCGGCAACTCAACCGCTTGATCGAATCAACTCGCGAGCATGTTCCTTACCTGCTGAGGAAGGCCGAACAAGCCGAGCAATATTTGCGCGGCTGAGCACCTCGACATAAGTCTTTCGGCTATATCAGCCGAAACTCTATTCGGCGGAAGAAAGGTGTTGTTTCCAGCCCACCGGCTGCGTCCAAGCCTTTTGCAGAGGGCTTTCGCTGGTCGGATTCGCCGGTGCTTGGTCACTGGTGATCGTGGCCCGCACGTATAATTCTTGGCCCGTTAATTGGTAGCTAGCTTGGGGCCCCATAACCGTGGCAAAGACTTTGCCAACGTCTGCCGAGTAATCCAAGATATCGCCCTGGGGTTCGCCCGATTCGGAGTCGATCCGCGGCCGCGTGGTTTGATCAAAATCGACCGGAGTGCCGATGAACTGAGTGGTAAAAATCGCATCGCCGGCGGGCTTGATGTGAATCGTCAAGCGACCGCTTGTCTCATCAAAGTCAACTCGCTCGAGCTCGACTCCGGTGGAGGCGTAAAAGTCACCTCGCTGCATGGCTCGCAAAACCGACTCGGGAGTCAAACGGTTGGCCCGCAGCATAATCCAGCCTCGTCCGGGTGAGGCTTTTTCTTTGCCGTGATAATTGTGGCTATCATCGGTCGCCAGTCCATAGAGTGGTGGAGCATGATGTTGGCTGATACGCAAAGTGCTAGTGATGTCCCAGAGTGCTTCCAAGCTGTGACGGCGGGGGCTGCCCAAGTCACCATCTTGATCAACGCCATTCCAGACTTCAAAAAATTCATCTTCCACCAAAGCCGCCAGATCCTCAGCAGAAATCCCGCGATCGCCCAAGTTGGGATGATTCAGGTGGGGCACGATCAAGCGTCCCAGCTCTTGAGCTTGTGCTGACACGGCGCGGAGGTTGTTATAAATCGTTTCCCGGACGGTGCTGCCTCCCTGCGGTTGAATCACGGTGTGAATATTGGTGGCGTTGATGTGTGCGCCTTTGTCGGTAATCTCTTCCGAAGGGATCATCAAAAAG
This sequence comes from Kothea flammea, assembly GCF_052161645.1. Taxonomy (GTDB): domain Bacteria; phylum Planctomycetota; class Planctomycetia; order Pirellulales; family Pirellulaceae; genus Laterigemmans. Next base: position 6,301,644 of record NZ_CP197414.1, on the reverse strand, counting down.
CGATCGGCTTCTTCCACCAAAGCGCGGACTTCGCCCAGCGGCTTTAAGCGAACCTCCAAGTTCCCTTCCGCTTGGCTGCCTCGCGTCTCGACCCAGTCCTCGCCAAAGCGCGCGACATATTTGGGAAACACCTCGCTGCCGCCGCGAGCGGCGATCTTGTCCAGCGGCATCCACTTCATGCCTTGGCTGAGGATGTTATGGTCGGAAAGTGCGAGGAAGTGGTAACCATGTTGTCGGTACCAATCGGCAACCATTTCCGGAAAGTCATCGCCATCGCTCCAAAGGGTGTGGGTGTGCAAATTTCCCTTGAACCATTTGGGAGAGCCAGAGCCAGTGGCGGTCTGCGAGACTCCAGCACTCTGCGAAACTTCGGTGGCGGGAACCTGGGCAACGGCTGAACTGACAAAAAAACCAACGGCGATGATCGCCGAACTAGCGAGCCGTCTCGGTGTCAAAATCATCATGTCTCCAGTTAGTGATCGTGGTCGTGCGCATGATCGTGGTCGTGGGCGGCGGGAGTACCGACTTGATGTTCATGACCGGGGAGGTTTTCCAATCCGAACGCGATGGCGACCCCCAGCAGCAGGGCGGCGGTCAGTTTACCACGGTCGTGATTGTGGAAAGCCACTTCGGGAAGCAAATCGGCCAGCGCGATGCAGATGAAAAAACCTGCCGAGATGGCCAAGCCCCAGCCGAGAAATTGGCCATCCGCAAACAACACTTTGGCACCAAAATAAACACCAGCCGCCCCCAGCGGGCAAGCCAGCGAGAAGAGCAGGTTGGCCAGGTTTTGGGCGGAGGTCGACCAACCTTGGCGTTTCATCACGGAGGTGATCGCAAAGGCGTCGAGCGGTTTGTGGAGTGCCACGGCGAGAAATGTCCCCAGTCCGGCCAGCCCCAACCAGACGGTATGTTGCGAGTCGGCAATCACGCTGCTAGCTAACGCCACGCCATCGATCAGCGTGTGCATCGCCAGCCCGAAGAACATCCCCATCCAACCAATGCCCCGTTCCCGCAAGCGTTCGGTGTCGGGCTGTTGTTGATCATCGGAGTAATCGTGGTGCTGATGGTCGTGGTCATGATGGCCGTGATCATGACCACCACAACCGCCCGGCTCGGAGATCACATCGTGGCTGTGGGTGTGGAAGATGCGGATGACCAAGAACATGCCGATCAGGCCGATCAGAGCCGCCGCGCCGCTTTTCGCCGACGAGCGGAGGATTTCCGTGGCGTGCGGTAGCAAATGCAACATGGCAATCCCCAGCATCAAGCCCCCCACGCCGCTCATCAGCAATTGCGTCCGCAAGTGGGTCATCTGCATCAAACGCGGCAGTCGCCCGCCGGCAACTGACGAGGCAATGATGAGGAGGCAGTAGACAACCAGCAGGATTTCAGGACGAGACATCGGGGCGCGACCACGGTGGAAGTGGGCTAAGGAGTCGTTCCAAGAAATCGTAGGTGATTGCACCCGAATCGCCTAGGGAGAGCAGCATTTGCCGACTTGACTCCACGCTGCTCAGTTGTATATTTGCAGAACTATGCAATTGAACAACAAAGTCGCCAATCGAGAGCTCGACCAAGCAGTTGTGGCAGTGGCCACACCGCCGCCGCCGGCAATGACACCGCCGGCAATGACGTTGGGGGACTGCGTTGCCGCCGCTCAGCCAAATTTGCCAGCTCCTCAGCAAGAAGCGGGGCAGAGTCCTGGGCAGGAACTTGATGACGAGGCTTACGAGCGGGCGGCGGCTATTTTCCGTGCCCTGGGAGACCCCCGCCGGTTGCGGATGCTCGATTTGTTGAAACGGTCCGAATACTGCGTGTCGGACCTGTCTCAGTTGTTGGACGAGCCGATGCCGGCGATCTCTCAGCGACTGCGGTTGCTCAAGAGTGAACGCATTGTCCGTTCCCGCCGAGTCGGCAAGCGAGTTTATTATGCTTTGGCCGATGAACATATTTCCCAACTCGTTTCCAACGCGTTGCTGCATGCCATGGAATGAGTCACTGATCAAAAGCCACTCAAATGAGCCACTCGAATTAGACTGCGATTGTTTCCCGCGTGTGCTGACCAACATAAAATGACGTACTCTTTCCCGCTCCATTCCCGCTTAAATACAGCCCCCTTTAGGTAACTCGATGAGCGAATTGTCTGCCTCGATGGAAGAAATTCAGCTGGAAATCCGCCGCGCTGGATTACGCGCCACACCAGCTCGGATGGCGACGCTTGCTTTTTTGAGGAATGCGACTTCCCCGGTGACCCACGCCCTGGTGGCTGAGCATCTGGCGGGTACCGGTGTCGACAAAGCAACGGTCTTCCGCAACTTAAATGATATGGCCGAAGCCGGTCTGCTCCGCCGCACCGAGTTGGGCGACCACGTCTGGCGGTTTGAAGCGATCAATCCGGACGCCAAAGATAGTGGCGGGCATCCCCATTTCGTCTGCGTTGATTGCGGCAACGTGTCGTGTCTCGATGATGTCAAACTGACCGCCGGTAGCCTCCGCGAAAGCAGTCAAGTCGGTGAGATTACCGAAATTTTACTCCGCGGCCACTGCAACGAATGCCGCTGATAATCACGCAGCGGCTCTCGCCGTTTGCCTCCAGCAAGGCAATTAGCCAGCTGTTGACGCGAAGATGTAAGTGCAAATATTGTGCGAGAAATAAGTTATCGTTGAGGGAGATCGCTGTCGTTCTGTTTCCCGCTTGCCCACCCGCCCCGCGTGTTTCCATGGATAAATGCTCGTCCCCTTGCCGGACACTTTTTAACCCCTTGCGGCGATCTCCCGGGCTGCAAACTCCCGGGCTGCGATCCCTCGGGTTTGGCCCAGCCGCCTGGTTGCTGGTCGTCAGTCTGTGGGCTTCACCGGCGGCGGCTTGTCCGTTCTGTGACGCGCTCTCCAGTTCATTTTCCGAGCAATTAAGCAGTGCCCCGTCGGCCGTGCTGGCTGTCTGCTTGTCGGCCAATTTGGAAGGCTCGCCCGATTATTTGCCCCAGCACACTTTTCGTGTTCATCACGTGCTGAAGTCGAGTGAGGAGGTGGCCGAGTATCGGCTGGCTGTCGGAACGGAGGTCAAGGTGCATTCCCTGCGACCGCATCAAGCAGGCGATGTGGTGTTGCTGCTGGGGTTTGTCGAAGCTGGTATTTTGGATTGGGCCCCTTCGGATCGCTTGCCCGAGGTGGTGCAGAAATATGTGCTTAATCTTCCCGGTCCCGCAGCGACCGACAAGCAACGCATGGGGTTCTTTCTCGATCATTTGTTCGCTACTGAGCAAATTATTGCTGACGATGCTTACAACGAGTTTGCCCGCGCTTCGTTGGCCGAGTTAGACGCCGTCAAACCGCTGCTCGATCGCGCCGAAATCATGCGGCGGATCGAACTCGAGGAAACCCCCATCAATCGCCGCCGCTTGTACTGGACTTTGATGAGCCTGTGCGGCAAACCGGAGGACGCTCAGTGGCTCAAGCAAAAGTTGCTCAAGCGACGTCGCGGCAGTGAACAAACGATTGGCTTGGACGCCGCCATTTCATGTTACCTCGTCTTGGGCGGCGACGAGGCGCTGAAGTTCGTTGAGCAGGAGTTCTTGCTTAACGAAAAGACCGATTATCCCGACACCTACGCCGCCGTGCTCGCACTTCGCGTGCATGCCCAGGAGATCCAAGTATTTTCCCGCGAGCAGCTGGTTACCGCGATGAGCGGCTTGCTGCGTTCTAGCGACTTGGCCGATTTGATCATTCCCGATTTGGCTCGCATGGAAGATTGGCGGCACGTCGACCGGATGGTCGAACTGTACGCCAAAGCGGATGACAAAAATCCCTTCGTGCGCGTGCCGGTGGCCAACTATTTGAGAGCCTGCCCCTTACCGGCTGCCGCCGAGGCGCTTGAGCGTTGTCGCGAGATTGATCCCTCGGCCATCAAACGCTCGATCACGATTTTTCCCAACCTAGGTCCGGCCACATCACCGTGAGCCGAGATTACCGTGAGCCGATAAAACTTCCCGCGCTGCGAAGGTTCAGCCAATGAGCCAGGATCAGCAGCAGGCCACCGAGGGGCGAGAAAAAAGGCTGGCCAGCGAGCAAGAATTGGCTGAGCCACGGACCGAAAACGGATCGCAGCTGCGTTTCCGTCAGCAGCGACCGGCCCCAAGGCTGGCGATGTGTTTGCGGAAGTTGCGTTAGCGTTTCGGCTTCATTAGCCGCAGACCAACTGGCCAGCCGCAACGTCAAACTGGAAGTTGGCGTTGCGGTTGCCGTAAAGATGCTCTCTGCAGGTCTCTCTGCGGCAGGTCTCTCTGCGGCGGCCACCTGCGACGAGAGGATGGGCAGGTCGCGAGCGGTCTGGCAACATTGGTCGGGGAGCAAGAACGCGGAGATCAGCAGCATCGCCAAACCGCTGTTGGCCAACGTCACCACCAACCAATTGCGATGATAATGCCAACGAGGCAGGATGGCCTCAATCACCAAAGCGACGCACACCACGGCGGCCACTTGATGCACCAGCGGATCGGCTAGAAAGGATAGCGCGGGAATCGTGGGCAGGGCGACCAGCAGCAAAGGTGTGATCGCGCAGTGGATGGCACAGCTGGCCGAGCAGAGGATCCCCCAGCGATCGGCCAGTTTGCGGCTGCTCGCCGCATGTTGGCAGCAATTGGGGGGCGTAGTGCCGCACGCCAACTGCTGGGCTGTATCGCCGAGGCTATTCTGCTGTTCCACCGCCATCACCTTTGCTCCGCTCGGCTGATCCCTAAAGACACTTTCGACCGTTGGTCCGCGAGCAGTTTAGCGAATCGCCATCTATTTGCAAAGGCTATGCATCAGCCTGTATAGTGCCGTTGAATGCCTAGGCGGGGCTTTGCGGTCTGTTAAAATGCTGTGGCCACTCGAACACCGTCAGTCGCTGCGGGAATTGCCGCGGTGCCGGGCCGTTTTTGGCTGGTTTTCTGAGGGATTGGAAGTGAATACCGCAGTCTAGTTCGTTTTTCCTTGATTTTCACACGGGGTGATTTTGATGTCCGTACAGCATTCCCAGAGTCGAGTTGCTTCTTCGCTCAACCGTCGTCACTTTCTTGCCGCCGGCTCGGCTGCTTTGGCTGCCGCCGGATTGGTGGGTGGTTCCTTGCGGCACGCGTCGGCTCAAGATGCCTCCGCCGCCACTTTTTCGTTGCCGGCGCTCCCTTATGCCTACGACGCGTTGGCACCGGTGATTGACCAGCAAACGATGACGATCCACCACACCAAGCACCATCAAGGTTACGTGAATAAGCTCAACGCGGCGCTCGAGGGGCATCCCGAGTTGGCTAAGCACTCGGTTGAGTCGATCCTGAAAGATTTGAACGCGCTTCCCGAAGCGATTCGCACGGCCGTGCGGAACAACGGTGGCGGACACGCCAACCATTCGCTGTTTTGGAAAATCATGCAACCGGTGGGAGGACCGTCGGCTCCCGGCGGCGAGTTGGCCGCAGCGATCAAAGCCAGCTTCGGGTCGCTGGAAAACTTTCAAACTGAATTCAACAAAGCGGCCGCGACGCGATTCGGCAGCGGCTGGGCTTGGCTGGTGAAAAATGGCCAGCGTTTGGCCGTCGTTTCCACGGCCAACCAAGATAGCCCGCTATCAATGGGGCAAACGCCCATTTTGGGCATCGATGTTTGGGAGCATGCTTACTATCTCAAATACCAAAATCGACGCACCGATTACATTGCCGCTTTTTGGAAAATCGTTAACTGGGATCAAGTCGCCAAAAACTTTGCGGCCTAGTTGGAATCTGTGGCTTGAGTGGGCCCCGCCTGCTCGCGGGGCTCAATCAAGGTTTGTCGTGAATTCATCTGCGGGCTGGCGATTTGTTGCGTCTGCCCGCCCGGCCAGACCAGCGTTAGTCGCTCGATCGTTTCGCCCGCCGGGAAACCAAACCACATCGTGTAAGGTGACTGCGACAAGTAGCTGCCACCGCCGACCACGGTGCGTAATAATTTGCGCCCGGAAGTTTCTAAGATGGCGCGGGCGCCGATCGCGTTGCGATTTTGCTGGACGCCCACCAGGTCAATCGCCAACCAGTTCCCTGACAGCTCGGTGGTCTGTTTGAGAATCACAGCCGGTTCGTTGACGTGGGAAAAGGCCAAGTCGAGTTTGCCGTCGCCATCGAGGTCCCCCGTCACCACGCCGCGGCCCCGGTGCCCGCCGCTGAAATACGAGTCTTGGGGAAACAGCACGCGGGAGATGCGCCCGCGTCCGTCGTTGCGCAGATAGAGGGGCACTTGGGCGATTTCGGAATAGATCGGATAGAGCATGACGTGGCCGTTAGAAACCACAATGTCCTCGTGGCCCTGGCGGGTAAAGTCAGCCGCGACGGTGCCAAAACCGACGTATAGCGAACCGAGGGCCGTGATCCCGGTGCGCTCGGTCAAGCAGCGAAACATCCCCTCCGCGTCGTTATGGTAGAGCGCGAACGTTTCGTTTTCGTAGTTGGTCACCCACAGATCGGGCTGCAAGTTGTTGTCGTAATCGAGCACCGCCAGCCCCATGCTGCCGTTGGACACGCCCCGTTGGTCATAAGCCGTGCCGCTGATCACGCCCGCTTCTTTGAGGTTGCCTTGCCCGTCGTTCATGAACAGCAAGTTATTGGTGGTGTCGTTGGCCACGTAGACATCGATGGCCCCGTCCAAGTTGACATCGACGGCGACCGCGCCGAGCCCTTTACCGGCGTCGCGAATACCGATCTCCGCGTCGGCTGGGCGAAATCCGCCGTCTGCCGAGTTGAAGTAAACCAAATCGGCTTGGGGGGCAAAGTCTTGGGGCGAACAGATCTCGCGCTGTTCCCCGCTGGTAAAGCACTGCGGGTTTTTCTCCCAGGACCAGTCGACGTAATTGGTAATAAAGATATCGAGGTGACCATCGCCATCAAGGTCCGCCCAAGCCGCGCTGGAACTCCATTTTTGGCTTGTCAGACCGCTGCTCAAGGCACACTCCACGAAGGTCCCGTCGCCTTGATTGCGGAACAGCGTCAAGCCACCGTAGCCGGTTACTAGAATGTCATCGAATCCGTCGCTGTCGTAGTCGGCCATCGCGCAGCCGTGGGTGTAGTGGCGGGCTGCCGTGGTGCCGGCCGGTTGGGCAACTTCGCTAAATTTGAGCCCCCCCTGGTTCCTCCACAAGGTGGCCGCGATGCCGGGAAGTGGCTGGTTCGGAATTAGCTGGCCACCACCGGGAAAGAACAGATCGAGCTGGCCGTCCAAGTCGAAATCAAACATCCCCAGGCCACCACCGAGCGACTCGACGATGCTCCGTTGCAACCCCTCCTCGCCGTTGCGATATACGCTGGTAACTCCCGTGGTCGCCGTCACGTCAGTAAAGTCGACCGGAGACGCTGCCGCTCCATCGGCTGCCGGGCCTGTCGCTGTGCCGGTCGCGTCCCGGGTGTCGCCGGCAGCAGATTCGGCATCGGCAACCGGCTGGCGATTGCAACCGGGCGAGATCAGCAGCAAGCAGCAAATCAGCCAGCCAGTTAGGGTTGCGCCAGTTACGGGCCAACAAAACAGGTTGTAACGCATGAGTCAGGGGTTCGCTTGGGAGGGGGGGGCGGCCAGCTCGGCGGCGCGGCGGCGATGATAGGAGATCAGGGGGCGCAAATCGGGTTCGGCTGCTAATTTGCGAGCGTAGTAATCGGCCAGCAAGGCGTGGGCGGGCTGGTAATCGGGGTCGAACGCGAAGATGGAGCGGAGCCAGTAGAGTCCGATCCGCTCGGACTCGTGTTCCAGCACCAATTGACCGAGCTCGAATCGCGCGTCGACATCGGCCGGGTCACGTTTAATCCGTTCGTTCAGGGCGTTGGCCACTCCCATCGCATCGCGGGCCGCTCGCACCCGCTCAAATTGCGCTTCGGCTTGTTCGATTTCCCCCAGGCCGCGGAGCGTGACGCCGAGGGAATAGCGGACGGTCAAATCGAGCGGGTTATCTTTGAGGGCGGCTCGCAGCCAAGGTTCAGCCAGCTCAAAATTACCCGCGTCGGCCTCCAGGCGACCATACTCGGCGGCGGCCCGAAAGCCATCGGGATTTTCGTCCACCCGGCGATACGATTCGGTTTGTGCGGCGCGGCCCAGTTCGAGCACCGCTTGCAGCAGTTCCCTGGCTTCTTCGCCACGGCCGAGCGATTTGTAAGCCACAGCCATTTCGATTTTTGCCGCCGCCGGGTTTTCCATTGCCAGGCAGCGGCGATATTGCTCGAGCGCGTCTTCGACACGACGTTGGTGCATCATCACGCGTCCCAAACTGAAGATCGCCGGGTAGAACTGGGGCGATTTTTCCAGCGTGCGCAGGTAGCTGGCCTCGGCTTCATCATAGCGTTCTTGGTGTTCGTAAATGCGGCCGAGGCGATAATCGCAACGCGGGTCGCTGGAAAAATCGTCTCGCCAGGCAAACAAAACGCTGGCCGCTTCGTCAAACCGCCCGACCGCAGCCAGTCCGTTCGCCAGTGAGTCGCTGATCGCCGCCGCGTCGGGATTGGGACCAGCCAAACGCGCGATCAAGCGTTCTTCGACGACGTCGAGCTCTCCCGCTTGGGCCAGCGCCAGGTCGCGTTCGAGTGCCGTTTCTTCCTCGTCGGCTCCCCAGTCACCCGCTTGTCCCAACTGGAAGGTGAGCGCATCGAGATCGCCTTGGTGGCGGGCGATGCGAGCCGCCAGCAGGGCGTTGCGAGGGTCGCGGGGGGCCAGCCGCTGGGCCCACTCGAGCCACTCGGTCGCTGCGGCAAAGCGGTGATGCACGATTTCTTTTTGGGCCCAAGTGCGGGGCAACGCACCGAGTTGGCCGCTCCACCACAGTACGCCGCCAAGTAGCAGCAGCACCGCTAGCAGCCCCCACAGCCGCCGCCTGGATTGGGGGCGGGGTTCGTTCGGGGCGGTTGACGTTCCGCGGTTATGTCGGTTTTGCTGACGCGACCGCTTGTTCCGCCCTTTTTTTTTCTGGGAGCGATTCCTGGAGCCTTTGTCGCTCGCCGGGCCGTGCTCGAAGGGGGGTGTTGGGTCAGCCATCGGTGGAATGTATCCAAAAATCGGTGGAATGAATCCGGAAATCGCTTCTGGATGCGACTCAGAGAATATACGCAAGTTGGTTCGCAAGAGGCGTAAAAGCGTAGCAGAATTCGCCAGCTTCGTTGCTGGACCTCCATTGGGACTATATACACATCCCTAGTCGCCAAGGTAAAAGGATTGAGCCTGCCGGCTCGGGCGGATACGGTTGGAAAACTCTGTTTTTTGGCCCCTACGAGGAACCAGCGGGGTATTGTTAGCAGAGGGGCGAGGCATTGGGTTGATTGTTGCCGAGCAGCGATTAGCCTACGGCTTTTCAAACTCGCCCCCCGCATGGTTCTAATTCGTGTAACAAATTTGTGATCCACCTTGGTTCGTCGAGCCGGGATGTTTAGAATCCTTGACTTCCTGTCGAGGCCCCGCTGGCGTATGCTGGGAAATCGATACAGCAAACTTGTTCATCCATCCTCTTTTTCCCGTAGCTCTGGGAGTTTCTACTCCGATGCAGATCAGCGTTTCGGCCCGACACGGCAGTCTTCAAGCTGGCGACCAAGCCATTATTGAGGCGAAAGTCACCAAATTGCGTCGTTTATTTGACCGCGTTAACGCGATTGAAGTGACGGCAAACTTGGAGCATTTGGACAGCCCGGTCGTCGAGGTAATCGTATCGGCGGAGCAGGCAGGGCAATTTGTTGCTTCGGCGGAGGCTTCCAACGTGATCGCCGCACTCGATCTGGCGATTCCGAAGATGGAACAGCAACTTCGGCGGGCAAAAGAAAAGAAAACCGGACACCACGCCACAGGGCTCAAGCACTTAGACGCACCCCTCGAGGATGACGCGACTTGAGTCAAACGGTGTCCGAGCGGGCACCGTAGACAATTCAAACAAGGAATACTTCCCAAATGAAGTTTGCCGACTTTATTAGCACAAAAGCGATTCGCGCGGAGTTAACCTCCGACGATAAGGAATCGGTCATCAGCGAATTGGTACAATCGTTGATGGACTCCGGGGATGTCAATCCGGATGAGAGGGATGACATTGTTGCCGCGATTCTGAAACGCGAGGAATTAGGCAGCACGGGTATTGGGCGGGGCGTAGCGGTCCCGCACACCAAGCATCCGAGTGTCCAGAAATTGGTTGGGACCGTGGGCGTGAGTGCCGACGGAGTCGACTTTAACAGCCTCGACGGGGAAAAAGTCCAGCTATTTTTCTTGTTGGTCAGTCCCCCGGAACGTCCTGGCGACCATTTGCGAGCGCTGGAAAACATTTCTCGCCAGCTGCGTGACGACAGTTTTTGTCGTTTCCTCAAGCAGGCGAAATCGACAGACGATATCCAGCAGTTGCTGGAAGAAGCTGATAACAATCAGTTTGCCACCTAACAAGGCAACACGACTGCTATGAATGCTGAGACCCTCCAGCGAACCGTCGTCGTGCGCAATCCGCAAGGGCTGCACCTGCGACCGGCGGACCTGTTGGTCAAGCAAGCCAGCCGGTACACATGTCAAGTTTTGCTCGGCCGTGAGGGCCAGATGGCGGATTGCAAAAGTATCCTTTCCATTTTGACCCTCGGTGCCGCCCAAGGCACTGAGTTAAACCTCACCGCCGAGGGCTGCGACGCGGCCGAAGCGATCCAGGCGATCGCAGAACTTTTTGATCACGGCTTTTTTGAATTGGAGGGATCGGAGTCCGAGTGACCGCCGTCCCTTCGCCGCACACCCGCACAATGATGAATGATGACACCGCTGAGTCCCGCTTGCCACACCGACCCCCGGCCAAGCTTGGTTTGCGGTCGTTGGTCTGATGCTCGCCTGGCGAGCATCAGAGCCGCGATTTGGGACAGACAGTCCGGTGTCGCCCCGCGATGGAACAGTTTCACGGAATCCCAGTCTCATCGGGAGTCGCCATCGGTCCAGCCGTAGTGCTGGATGACGAAGGTTACAGTATTCCACGATGTCACGTTGCTCAGGCCGCCTCGGCCGCTGAGTACGATCGCCTTTTGGCTGCCGTCGAGGCAGTCGCGCGCTTGCTGGAGACCAACCAGCAGGAAACCGCACGGCGAATCAATGATTCGACCGCCGCGATCTTCGCCGCCCAACTGCAGATGCTCCGCGACCCGCGGTTGACCGCGGAACTCAAACGTCGCGTCTTGGAAATGTGCCAAGCGGCCGACTATGCCGTCAGCCAAGTCATGCACTCCTACGCCACCGCACTGCGGAAATTGGGGAATCCCCTGTTGGCCGAACGGGCCGAGGACGTGCTCGATATCGAGCGGCATCTGCTGCATCAACTGGGGGCCGTCAATCGCCGTGGCTTGGATATGTTGTCCGAGTCATCGATTGTCTTCTCCCGCGCCTTGACCCCCAGCGAGACGGCCGGTTTGGACCGTAGTCGCGTACTCGGTTTTGCCACCGAGACCGGGGGGCCCGGCGGTCACACCGCGATCGTCGCTAAGGGGCTAGAGTTGCCCGCCGTGGTCGGGATTGGGTCGTTCATCGACAACGTAACCGTCGGCATGCAAGTCATCGTCGACGGCGAGCGGGGAATTATCATCCTCGATCCCGATGCCGAGACGCTTGACCGCTACCAGGAAGGAATGGTTCGCCGGCGAGCGTTGCTGGAACGACTGAGCGAGTTGGCTCAGCTGCCGGCCGAAACCTCCGATGGTGTCACGATCCAGCTTTCGGCGAATATTGAATTTCCCCACGAAGTGGCCGCCTGTCTGGAGCGGGGAGCCGACGGCGTGGGCTTGTACCGCACTGAGTTTCTCTACTTGACTCGGGAAGAAGAGCCGACCGAGGAGGACCACTACGAAGCCTACTCGCAAGTTGTCAAGGCGATGCCGGGGCGACCGGTCGTGATCCGCACGCTCGATTTGGGAGCCGACAAAGTGGGGCGGCGGGCACCCGATCAAGCCGAGCACAATCCATTTCTGGGGCTTCGCTCCATTCGCTTGAGCCTGAAAAATCAATCGCTGTTTCGTCCCCAGTTGCGGGCCGTACTCCGGGCGGCCGTGCATGGGGATGTTTGGTTGATGTTCCCCCTGATCACCACCATCGGCGAATTGCGGCAGGCGCGGATGTTGGTCAACGTCGTCGCCGAGGATTTACAGGAGGAAGGGATTCCCTGCCGCACAGATATCCCCATTGGGATGATGGTCGAAGTCCCCGCGGCCGTATTGATGCTCGATCGATTTATTCGCGAAGTCGATTTCCTTAGCATTGGAACGAACGATTTAGCCCAGTACACCTTGGCGGTCGACCGCAGCAACGAAAATGTAGCCGACCTGTATCAATCGAGCGATCCGGCCGTGTTGCGACTGATTTTGCGATCGGTCGAAGTCGCTCAGGCACACAACGTTTCGATCAGTGTTTGCGGTGAGATGAGCAGCAATCCGGCGCGAGCCTTACTGCTGTTGGGACTCGGCGTCCGCTCGTTGAGCGTCCCGCCGCAAGCCCTGACGAAAGTGAAGAAGGTGATTCGTTCGGTCTCCATGGAGCAATGCCAAGAGATCGCCGAACGCGTGATGACTTTTGACGCGGCAGGCGAAGTTGACATGTATTTGCTCGATCGCTTGGGCGATCTGGCGCCCGAATTAATCCCCAGTTAAACCCGTGCAATTTTATTTGCTCACATCCATCCGGTTCCATTTCGCAATGACTCTAAATCGTTACCAAATCCGCTTTACCAAAACGGGGCTGCTCCGCTGGATCAGCCATCGCGATTTAACGAGGCTGTGGGAGCGGATGGTGCGTCGCGCGGGGGTCCGCTTGGCGATGAGCGAAGGCTTTCACCCGCGCCCCAAGATCAGCTTTCCCACGGCGCTGGCCCTCGGTATGGAAAGTCAAGACGAAGTCGTTGAACTCGAACTTGTCGAGTCTCCGTCAGCCGAGCAATTGAGGCAGCGGCTGGAGACAGACTCAGTTCAAGGATTGAACTTAACTGATGTTTACCAGCTCCCGGCCGATCGTGGTAAAGCCCAATTCAAGGCCGCCCACTATCGCCTCACAACGCCCGCCGACCAACCGCTCGATGCGGTCCAGATCGGTGCGCGGATCAAACGACTTTGGGAGGTCGATGTACTGACCTTCCAGCGTCACGACAAGCAAATCACAGCCAGCGCGCGAGAACAGATTCAGCAGTTGGTCGTCCGCGACGGCCAGCTGGAAATGACATTGCTGGCTAGTCGCACTGCCAGTTTGCGTCCCACCGATGTGTTGGACGCTCTTGAGCTTAACGGGATTCTCGAATCAGGGGCGCGACTGATTCGAATTCGTACCGAGCTCGATGGTGAAGCTCCCGCACGGGCGGTCCTTCCGGGACGCCCTGCGGACTCATTCTAATATCATACAAATACTCATTTTTGAAACTCGTTTGTTATGCGAAACGGATCAACAACACGACGCGGCGCCGATTCTGGCAGCAGCACTTCCAGCAGTGGCAGCTCACGCAGCGGATCACGCAGTGGCTCGCGGAGCGATGTCGCCACTCCAGTCGAAGAAAGCTCGACCAAACGGGAGATGTTAATCAATGTCTCCCAGCCCGAAGAAAGTCGCATCGCCATTTTGGAGAATGGCCGGCTCGATGAACTGTATATCGAACGCGCCAGCCAAGAAACCTTTGCCGGCAATGTTTACTTGGGCCGCATTGTCAATCTCGAACCCAGCATCCAAGCTGCGTTCGTCGACTTTGGTGTCGGCCGCAACGGCTTTCTCCACATTAGCGATGTCGAGCCGCAATATTTTCGCCAGGGCGGTTACGACCCTGAGGAGATCATGCGGCAAAGTGATGAGGATGCCGAGCGGGCCGCTTCCCGGGCTCGCGACAGCGGGCACGGTAACCGCCGCGCTTTCAAAGGGGGGCGCCCCCGCATCAAACCACCGATCCAAGAGATCTTCAAACGGGGCGACTTGGTGTTGGTGCAAGTCATCAAAGAAGGTATCGGCACCAAAGGCCCCACCTTGTCGACTTATATCAGCATCCCCGGTCGCTATCTGGTGTTGATGCCAGCACTGGGCCGCGTCGGTGTCAGTCGTAAGATCGAAGATGATGATGATCGTCGTCGCTTGCGAAAATTGCTGATCGAAATGGATCCGCCCAAAGGCTTGGGCTTTATCGTGCGGACGGCCGGTGCCAAGCGCAGCGGTAAGGAATTGCACCGCGATATGAACTACTTGTTGCGACTCTGGAAAGCGATCGTTAGACGCTTGAAAGAGACCACCGAACCGGGAGTGATCTACGAAGAAAGCGATATGATCATTCGCACCATTCGCGATATCTTCAACGATGGGATTCAATCGATTCAAATCGATGATGTCGACGCCCATCGCCGGGCGCATGACTTTTTAAAAATGGTGATGCCACGCTTCGCCGACCATCTAAAACTGTATGAAGGCAGCGTCCCGCTGTTTCATAAATATCACCTCGAAGAAGAAATTGCCAAGATCAACCAACGGAAAGTGCCCTTGCCCGGAGGCGGTTCGATCGTCATCGATTCGACCGAAGCACTGGTCGCCATCGACGTTAACAGCGGCAATTTCCGCACCGACGATTCGGCTGAGGAAACCGCCTTCCGCCTGAACGTGGCGGCCGCCAAGGAAATTGCCCGCCAACTGCGACTCCGCGACTTGGGAGGCGTGATCGTCAACGACTTTATCGACATGCGAAAAGAGTCGTACCGCCGCAAGGTCGAGCACACCCTTCGCGATGCCATGAAGAACGATCGTGCCCGCACGAAAATTCTTCGCACCAGCCCCTTCGGCTTAATCGAGATGACTCGCCAACGGATTCGCCCCCGCTTGGAACGCAGTATCTATACCGATTGCCCCTGCTGCACCGGACGCGGGCTGGTGAAGACGGCCGAAAGCATGTCGATCGAAGTCATTCGTATGCTGGCGCTGGCCTGTCGTAACGAACATATCCACCGAGTCACGATCCGCGTCAATGATGAAGTCGCCGCGTTTTTGAATAATCGCAAGCGTCGCAAGATCATGGAAATGGAAGAAAGTGGCACCATGACCGTGCAAATTCTCGGCAGCGAGGGCTTGTTCCCTGAGCACCTGGAACTCGACTGTCGCGATAGCCACGGAGAGCTGGTTGAGATCGATAGCTGACTTTTTGTCCAGTCACGGGTAAACAGCGAGACCGATTCCTGGCATAATGGGTCACAAACGCAACTGGCGGCACGCCGAAGCTTCTCTCCCGGTGATTGCCAATTAATATGAGCGATTGCCAATTAACACGGGCGAGAAGACAAGTCGCTGGAATTCAGCAGTTATTCAGAACACTTTTTTGGAGTCTTGATTGTGGCTAGCGGTAAGTATTTGTTCACGAGCGAATCAGTCAGCATGGGCCATCCCGACAAACTGGCCGATCAAATCTCGGACGGGGTCGTCGATGCGCTGCTCGCTCAAGACCCCGCCAGCCGCATTGCTTGCGAAACCATGGTGACGACAGGTTTAGCGATCATTGCCGGCGAGATCACCACGAAGGCGATTGTGAATTATTCGAAAGTCGTCCGCGACGTGATTCGTCGCGTGGGTTACACCGACGATAAGATGGGTATCAACGCGGATACCTGCGCCGTCATGGTCTCGCTCGACGAGCAGAGCCCAGACATTGCCATGGGCGTTAATGCCGACGCGGCAGCTGGCAAAGAGGTCGGTGCGGGAGATCAAGGATTGATGTTCGGTTTCGCTTGTCGCGACACCGAAGAATTGATGCCGTTGCCGATCGCTCTGGCGCATCGCGTCATTAATCGCATCACGGAAGCTCGCCAACAAGGTGAAGTCGACTGGTTGCGTCCTGATAGCAAGAGTCAAGTTACCGTCGAGTATGATGGCTACACGCCGGTCCGCATCGACACCGTGGTCGTCAGCACCCAGCACAACGAATCGGTAACCAACGAAGAGTTGCAGGAATTTGTCCGCGAGCAAGTCATCAAGCCTTGTTTGCCGGCCGAATTAGTTAAGGGCGATATCAAGTACCACATCAACCCGACCGGCAAATTCGTCGTTGGTGGTCCTCACGGCGACTGCGGCTTGACCGGCCGTAAGATCATCGTCGACACCTACGGCGGCTGGGGGCGTCACGGTGGTGGAGCGTTCAGTGGTAAGGACAGCACCAAGGTAGACCGCAGCGCGGCTTACATGGCTCGTTACGTCGCCAAAAACATCGTCGCCGCCGGCTTGGCCGATCGCTGTGAAGTTCAATTTGCTTACGCGATTGGCGTCTCCGAACCGGTCAGCGTGCACATCGATACGCAGGGCAGCGGCCGCGTGGATGATGCCAAGATTTGCGAACTGGTCCGTGAGCATTTCCCACTCACCCCCAGCGGCATCATCAATCACTTGCAACTCCAACGCCCCATCTTCAGTCCCACCGCGGCGGGCGGCCACTTCGGTCGCGACGGCGAAGGCTTTACTTGGGAAAAAACCGATAAGGCTGACGCGCTGGCCGAAGCGGCCGGTTTAGCGGCGATCGCCTAGTTGACCGCTTATTCGACCTGTGAGTCGGGCATGTTAATTGCCCATAGTGGGTCGTAGCTGAGCATCCGGAAATGCCGATTTCGGGGGCGAGCGTCCCCAGAATCGGCTAGGCAAACGGGAACCACCCGGCCTGTCATTTCCGTTTGGCTGGCTTACTATGCTCAGCCTGCGTTCGTTTTGCTTTCGAAAAAGCCCCCCCCCCCCTAACCGTGGAGCGCAGGTAGCCTATATGCGAAAACGTCGTCGGCTGCCTCTGATCGGATGGCGCGAGTGGGTTGCATTACCCGAATTGGGAGTGCCGCGAACGAAGGCAAAGATAGATACTGGCGCGCGAACCGCCTCGCTGCATGCTTTCGCTCTGGAAGAGTTCGAACGCGAAGGATGCGACTGGGTGCGGTTTCGCATCCATCCTCGACAGCGGGATGATCGGTGGGAGATTTCTGTCGAACACCCTGTTTATGAGTATCGATTGATCCGCAGCAGCAACGGGATTCAGATGCGACGACCAGTGATTTTGACGCAAGTCAATTTGGGTTCGCTGGCATGGAGAACGGAAATTACCTTGGCGGACCGCGACGCGATGGGTTTTCGCATGTTGCTCGGTAGGCACTCAATTCGCGGACAGTTTTTAGTTGACCCCGGGGCGTCTTTTTTGGGGTCAGCTCACCACAAGCATCACCACGGGTAACTTTGTGAAACTTGCCATACTCTCGCGATCCGCTCGCTGTTACAGCACGCGCCGGCTTCGCGAGGCGGCCATTCAGCGGGGCCACAAGGTCTCTGTGTTGGATACGTTGAAGTTTGCCATCGACTTACAGCCAGGCGATCCGGATTTGTTTTTCCGCGGTCGTCGGCTCAGCCACTACGATGCGATTTTGCCTCGCATTGGCGCTTCCATCACCTACTTCGGCTCGGCAGTCGTGCGGCAGTTCGAACAGATGGATGTGTATACCGCCAACTCGTCGATTGGCATTGGTAACTCGCGAGATAAACTCCGCAGTCTGCAAGTGCTCAGCCGGCATCATATTGGCATCCCGGCGACGACCTTTGTCAAAGATCGCCACGACGTGTTGCCCGCCATCGAGCGGGTGGGTGGGGCGCCGGTGGTGATCAAACTGCTGGAAGGGACCCAGGGTATCGGCGTGATCTTGGCCGACTCGGTGAAAGTTGCTGAGGCCATTATCGAAACGTTACAAAGCACCAAACAGAACGTGTTGCTGCAAAAATTTGTCGCTGAAAGTAAAGGCCGAGACATCCGCGCCCTGGTCGTCGGTGACCGCGTGGTGGCTTCCATGCGACGCACGGCTCAGGATTCCGAGTTCCGCAGCAACGTGCACCGTGGTGGTCGCGTCGATCGCGTTGACCTCGATGATGAATACGCCGAGACAGCCGTGCGGGCCGCACAAATTCTGGGTTTGCGGGTCGCCGGTGTCGACATGCTCGAAGGGGCCGATGGTCCGCAAGTCATGGAAGTCAATTCGTCTCCCGGTTTGGAAGGGATCGAATCGGCCACGAAACTCGATATCGCCGGCGCGGTGATCGATTACATTGCCGCCCAAGTCGATTTTCCTGAACTCGACGTTCGCCAACGATTGACCGTTAGCCGCAATACCGTTCAATGAAGCATAACCACTGACTGGTCAAAGGTTTTCGTCAACGGTTCTTGGTTTCGATGTTCGGGGCGGCATTTGTGCCAACGTGACATTTTTCGTTTGATCACGCGTGGGTTGATGCGGTTGCGGCGCGGCGGGATTCGCTCACGACTCATTTCCCAGACCACAGCTGCATACCACTGCGAGAAACTTACTTCGTTGCTCGGATCGCACTCCGGTAATCGAGTCTTGAGTATTTGAAAAGAACCCTTGAACGACAACCGATCAACGTCCATGTTCGCTTCGGTAGCCGCTTCAAGCATTAACGCGCGAACCACGAAATGACCTAGCGACATCGCATACAACTCTTGCTTCAGACCGTCGGTCGTTTCGCTGCGAAGATTCGTTGTCTTCTCGGCCCGACAAGGATCTTGGTGAGTCTTCTGCTCATCAAAGACCATTTCTTCTTCCCAGCGTTCGTGGTACTCCATAATCAGTTCCATGGCCGGAAACTCCATCGGGTCCATCAGGTTGGTCATCAATCGATGAACTTCATCGTGACCGACACGCTGAGGGTCATCAAGCTTGTACTCGATCACTCGGACTAGGATGCCTTGTTTGTCATTTTCGCGATACCAGTTGCTCGGATAAACCTTTGCCAAGAAGGATCCATCGTCGAAGCATTTGATCGGTTTGAACACCATCGACTTTTGAATGCGAACAAGCAATTTGTGCTTCTCATGCAGTAATTTCCAGTGTTTGTAGCTAAAAAAGCCCCTGTCTTCGTACAGTAACGCGTCTTCGGGAATACGATCCCATAGCTGCTCGACCAGCTTCTTTTCGGAGTCTTTCCAACCGCCGTAAACAAATGCGAACTCGATGTGAGTTCCGAGTTCGACAAGACTGACTTTACGGACTTGAGGAAAGGGGGCTGCGCCACGACTTCCTGACGAGCGTCCAAGATGCTGATGCGCATCGCAATCAGGCAACTCGAGAACCGTACCATCGATCGCGACCCGGCGCATACCGCGATAGAACGCACCAGGCGTCTGCGGCGTGGCCAATGGGCGGACCACTAAACTGTGCAAGGCAACGAGTGGTTCGCTCCCAAGTCGTTGACGCGCTATACATAGGCTGGACCTAGCTGGCGATTCTTCTCCGTGCCGCAGCCGACGGCAGGCTTTGAAGACTTGACGGATAGGAAGCTCAGTGAAAAGGCCCATTGCCAATACGACCCAAATCATCACTTCGTTGGTCAGCGTGCAGGACCGCTTGGTCTGCTTGCCGGTATCGGCGAGTGCTCGCTCTACAAGTTCAGGTGCAATGATCTTTTCAAGTCCAGCAATCCGATCTAAAATCCTACCGTTGACTTCCGAAGAGAGGTCAGAGCATCCTTGCCCGTTCATGTCGCGGCTCCTTGCGAGGTTGGTTGGTGAGACAACCTAACTCTAGCAGGAGCCGCGATTTACATAAACATTGAACGGTATTGCCGTTAGCCGAGGCTATGGAGTGGCCGAACTGCATATCCCCGATGGTTCCGAACTAGTGGGGATCACGATTGGTCAATCCAGCTTGATGGATCGCGACGTCAATGTGTTGACCTTGCAACGTGGCACCTCGGTGATTCCCAATCCAAAGCATTCCCGAGAATTGGAGGCAGGCGATCGCTTGCTCTGCTTCGGTCGGCTCGAGGCAATGCGAGACCTGATTCCCGCCAGGGCTCGCAAGGCCAGACGTCCCAAAGTCAAACGTTTGAAGACAGTGGCTCCACCCACCATTATTTAACGACCACATGCTCACGAGGTCCTTACATGTCTAACGGCTGCTCTGTCAAACCCTGGCGTGACCGCGCCGTACTTCGCAGCTTGGGATTCGTGCTAGGTTTGCTTGGCGTACAGCTTGTGTTTGGGCAGCTTGTGTGTCAGGCGGATGAGCCGAACGACAAATACCGGCCTAAGGCCGAGGCGCGCTGGCAAGCTGATATCGACAAGTTGACGGCTTTGAACGATGCGGAGCCATCCGCCACGGACAGCGTGCTCTATATTGGCAGCAGCAGCATTCGCTTGTGGGAGACAGTTGCCGAGGACATGGCGCCCTACCCGGCCATCAAACGGGGGTATGGCGGCGCGCGATATACCGATTTGTCGGTTTTTGCTCGGCAGCTGATTGAGCCGCATCGGTTTCGCGCGATGGTGATGTTTGTGGCCAATGATGTTACTGGCGAGGAGCAGGATACGCCGCTCGAGGAAATCGAAACACTTGTCCGCTCCATTATCGCTGTGGCCCGCGGTCATCAGCCGAACGCGGAGCTTTTTATCGTTGAAGTCACACCGTCGCAAAGTCGTTTTCAGGCCTGGCCCCAGATTCGCCAAGTCAACGCCTTGTTGCGGGAAGTCGCGCTTACGGAAACCAATACGCACTTCATTCCCACGGCTGAGTATTTTCTCGACGCAGGCGGTCAACCACGGACTGAGTTTTTTCGTGACGACCAGCTACATCTCAATCGCGCTGGCTACACCCGCTGGGCGAAACTCATTCGTCGCCACCTCGACGATTTTCTCGACTAACGACTTGTCCGCCGCCAGTCGCCGTCCTGAGGTTTTCACGTCGCGACACCACCCCCGGTAACCGCACGCTGGCGCGAGGCGGCTGATGCAGGCCAACGGGGCGGAGATTGTTCGATCAGCCGCCTGGCGCCAGCCTGCGGTTCTTACGGCACGACACGACCCCGGGAACCGCACGCTTGCGCGAGGCGGCTGATGCAGGCCAACGGGTCGGAGATTGTTCGATCAGCCGCCTGGCGCCAGCCTGCGGTTCTTACGGCATGGCACGACCCCGGGGAACCGTACCCTTGCGCGAGGCGGCTGATGCAGGCCAACGGGGCGGAGATTGTTCGATCAGCCGCCTGGCGCCAGCCTGCGGTTCTTACGGCATGGCACGACCCCGGGGAACCGTACCCTTGCGCGAAGCGGCTGATGCAGGCCAACGGGTCGGAGATTGTTCGATCAGCCGCCTGGCGCCAGCCTGCGGTTCTTACGGCATGGCACGACCCCGGGGAACCGTACCCTTGCGCGAGGCGGCTGATGCAGGCCAACGGGTCGGAGATTGTTCGATCAGCCGCCTAACGCCAGCCTGCGGTTCTTGCGGCATGGCACGACCCCGGGAACCGCACGCTTGCGCGAGGCGGCTGATCCAGGCAACCAGGCGGTATTTGGCTCCGGCTGGTGATATACTTGTCCTCACTATGAACGATGATCCACTCGCATACTTCATAACATGGACAGTCTATGGCGCATGGCTTCAGGGCGATGAGCGCGGATGGCGACGATATCGTGGCGGACATGAGAAACCACAACCACTGCTGGCATACTGGCGGCGTGAGCGATTGCTGCATCCGGTTGTGTTACTGGATGAACACCATCGCAGAATTGTCTTTGAAACGATTGAGACTCATTGCGAGCTTCGAGGCTGGAAATTGTGGGTTGTGAACCCGCGAACCAATCATGTGCATGCGGTTGTAACCGCAACGGATTGCAGCGGGGCGAAAGTTCGAGATCAGTTCAAGGCATATTGCACACGACTGCTACGAGCAGATGATTCTCAGTTTCGCGAGCGTCCGGTATGGAGCCGTGGTGGTGACTGGCAATGCATCAACTCGGAAGATGAACTGGCAACTGTTGTGTTATACGCTGGCGAAGTGCAAGATGCGAAAGCCGCAACCAGTTGATCATCAGCTGCATCATCAGCCGCTTGGCTCCAGCCTGTGGTTTTCACGGGATGGCATGACCCCGGGGACCGCACGCTTGCGCGAGGCGGCTGATGCAGGCCAAACGGGTCGGACATTGTTCCATCAGCCGCCTAGCGCCAGCCTGCGGTTCTTGCGGCATGGCACGACCCCGGGGAACCGTACCCTTGCGCGAGGCGGCTGATGCAGGCCAACGGGTCGGAGATTGTTCGATCAGCCGCCTGGCGTCAGCCTGCGGTTTTTACGGCATGGCACGACCCCGGGAACCGCACGCTTGCGCGAGGCGGCTGATGGGAACTTGTGTCACGATCGCTGCGAGGGGGAAATTTTTCTGCGAAGTATCCTTCCCCCCGACGAGTGATTATCCTCGGTGTGTTCACCTTTGAAACTCTGAGGATTTGCACCGATGAAGTTTGACCGAGCTGAGGTTCTTCGCGCACTCTTGTTCGCCCCCATCTTTGGGCTCCTGGTCTTTGCAGTATTGACCCCTGGGCTGCACGCTCAAGACATCTCGCGGCGACCGCTGGAACACAGCGATTACGACCTCTGGAATACGATGTCGCAATCCACGCTCTCTCAAGATGGAAAGTGGTTGGTCTATGGAGTCCTGAGTGGTCGCATCGACGGCGAGGCAACGTTGCACATCCAAAACCTGGCGACGGCCAGCGAATATGTGATTCAGCGTGCCGCCGGGGTGCAGCTGACCGACAATAGTCGCTACGCAATCTTCTTGGTGACGCCCGAGCGGAAATTGCTCAAGCAGCTCCGCAAAGACAAAAAGAACTCGGCCGACTTGCCGAAGCCAAAGCTGCAAATTCTCGAACTGGAAACGGGTGCCATTCGCACCGTGGAAAACGTCCGCTCTTTCTCCATTCCAGAGGAGAACAGCAACTGGGTCGCCTGTTTGCTGGAGAAACCGGCAGGCGGTGGCGAGCTGGCCGGAAAACCTTTTGGCTCGCGGGAAACCTATGAGGTAACTGGCGAAGGCCTGCGGCGACCAGAGGCACCGCTCAAGTTAAAGAGCCGTGAACAATTGGCACGCGAGCGGGGTGAACTAGAACCCGCCTCGGAGCAACCTGAAACACGGGAAGAAGCGAAGGCTGAAGAGCCTGGGGCAAAGAAGGCAGAGGCTAAGCAGGCGGCGGATAAGAAAGCTCAGACTGAGAAAAAAGAGAAGTCGTCCGGTACGCCCTTGCTGTTGATCCATCTCGAAGCGGGGACTCAGCGCATTTTCCCAGCCGTTGCCTCCTACACGTTTTCAAAAAACGGTAACGCAATTGCTTTCTCAACTTCCGTTGCAGCGGAGGGAGAAGAGGGAAAAGAGGCAAAGGCAAAACAAGAGGATCGCTCGACAACTGGTCCCACCGATGGTGTGCACGTATTGAAGCTTGATTCGCGTCAGCATGTAACGATCGCTGCGGGAACGGGCGAATACAAGAACATGGCCTTCACCGAAGATGGCTCGCATTTGGCGTTCATTACCAATAAGGACGATTATCAGGCGGAGGACCCCTCGTGGAGCGTCTATCTGTGGGCGGCTAAAGAAAAGCAGGCGAAGCGGATTGTGAAAGAGGGTGAGCAAGGGGTGCCGGTTGGCTGGTGGGTTTCTCCAAACTCGAACCAGCGTTTTTCGCAAGATGGCCGGCGTCTCTACTTCGATACCACTCCCATTCCTGTTGAGGTTGCCCAGGCCCGCGAGCTGGCCGCCAAGGGTGGCGAGGCCGAAGACGAGGATGACGATGAGCAAGCCAAGCTTGATATCTGGCATTGGCGCGATCCCCAGTTGCAGCCCCAACAACTATTGCGGGCGGAGGCCGATCGTCGACGCGATTATCGTGCTGTTTATAACCTGGGACCCAAGAAAATTTTCCAATTGATGACTCGCGATATTCCATTCGCCAGCATTAATTATCGCTCCCCCGCGAAATTCATTGTTGCCAATACAAACCAAAAGTATTTGCGGATGTTGTCTTGGGATATACCAGGTTATCAAGACGCTTATCTGATCAACCTCGATACCGGCAAGCATCAATTGGTGCTGGAGCAGGTCAAGTGGGACGTTTCGTTGTCGCCCGCCGGCAAATATATGACTTGGTTTGACCGCGAGCAACGCAAATGGTTTGCCAAAACCACGCGGAATCCTGATGATGAGCCCGTTGAAATCAGCAAGGGCATTCGCTTTCCGCTGCAGGATGAATTGCACGATACGCCCAATCTGCCCAACGCCTACGGTATGGCCGGTTGGATGACCGACGATCGAGCTTGCTTGATTTATGATCGCTTTGATATTTGGCAGCTCGATCCGCTGGGGAAAACAGAGCCCGTATGTTTGACCGCTGGTGTCGGTCGCATGGATAGCATTCGTTTTCGCTACCTGGCCTTGGATCGCGACCAATTGGCGATTGATCCGGCGCAACCGCTGATGCTGTCAGCCTTCAACGACAACACCAAGGCCAGTGGTTTTTATTCGCTGACGTTAGCGGAAGAAAATAAGTTACAGCCGCTGATCATGCTCGATGAACGGTTGAGCGGTCTGCAAAAGGCCGAGGATAGCGACGCGGTGGTCTTTACTCGCAGCACTTTTCAGAAGTGTCCCGATTTGTGGGCGAGCGACGTTAGCTTTGCCAAGATCGCTCGCGTCAGTGACATGAACCCACAGCAGCAGGATTACACTTGGGGCACCGCGGAATTGGTGCATTGGCAGGCACAGGATGGCCAAAAACTGGATGGTATTTTGATGAAGCCAGACGGTTTTGATCCAGCCCGGCAGTATCCGTTGATGGTTTATTTCTACGAACGAAATTCTGATAACTTGCACAGTTATTATCCGCCGGCGGCAGGTCGCTCGATCATCTGCCACAGTTTTTATGTCAGCCGTGGCTACTTGGTTTTCATTCCAGATATTCCCTACAAGACCGGCGATCCGGGGCCAAGCGCTGCCAACGCGATCCTCCCGGGCGTCGAGCATTTGGTTGCCCAAGGGTTTGTTGATAAAGACCGCATCGGTATGCAGGGACACAGTTGGGGAGGCTATCAGACCGCTTATCTGGTTACTCAAACCGACATGTTTGCTTGTGCCGAGTCGGGTGCACCGGTGAGCAACATGACCAGCGCCTACGGGGGAATTCGTTGGGCGAGCGGGATGAGCCGCATGTTTCAATATGAGCGAACTCAGAGCCGAATTGGAGAAGATCTGTGGGCGGCGAGGGAAAAATACATTGCCAATTCGCCACTCTTTTTTGCGGACAAAATCAACACCCCGCTGCTGATCTTACACAATGATGAGGACGGAGCGGTCCCTTGGTATCAAGGTATCGAGCTGTTTGTGGCGCTGCGGAGATTGGAAAAACCAGCTTGGTTGTTGAATTACAATGGTGACCCACACTGGGTGATGGGGGATGCAAATCGTCGCGATTTCGCCACCCGCATGCAGCAATTCTTCGATCACTACCTCATGGGTGCCGCAGAGCCCGAGTGGATGGCGGTCGGAGTCCGCGCGGTCGATAAGGGCGAGAACTTCGGGCTTGACCTACTCGAACCAGAGATTGTGGAAAAGGAGTAGGACGCTTAGCACCTCCGCAAAAGTCATTAGACAAAAGGAAATCAGCCGGAACGCGCAAGCGTCCGGTTCCTTGGAGCCGTGAGTTACCGCTCAACGGCTGATATAATTAGTTACCTTACTTGGCCTTAAAAAGTAAGCTAAAGAGCCCAGATCGCAATTCCCGGAGAGCATGCGGTGCGTCGACTGCCAAGGCTAAGTGCGAAACGTTATTTCCATGTTTTATTCCCCATGTCCTATTTCGCTGTGGCGGTCAACGGCAGCTTTAAGCTCGCTCAGCAGTTTGCCGTAGCGGTATAGCGGGGAATAAAGCAGCAGGCCGAACAACAGCGTTGGCACAAGTCGCCCCAAAAGCAAGAGCATTGGTGCAGCCAGCCCTATGTCTCGCCAGGCTTCGGTTAAGATTGCCATCCCGACATAGGCCAGCCACCACATGCATGGACAAGCAAGGATGAAACACAAACTTGCAAACAATATGATAGTGATAGAAAGTGAGCCGGCGTTGAAGGAGAGCACAATCAGTGGCCAGCGTGCCAAGTCTGCACGTCCCAACATGATGGCAAGCTTGCGAACGTAAACCATAAATAGGACCGCCGCTATCGCTTGCCCACAGCCGGCTAGCAATAAGCCGATGGTGATTTGCACACTGAGGGGTAACTCGGGCACTGCCAGCAGCGGCGTGAATAGCAAGATGATCGCGAATAACTGGGATCCAATCGACGCGGCCACGAAGACGCGAGTTGATTGTGGCGACGAGACAGGTGTCAAACACAGCAAGCGACCGGCAAAGTCGATTAGCAGGGTGAGCAAGAACACGGCTGCCAACAGGTAAAGCACCGTTGGCAAGGCGAGCGTTCTCGGGCTGGCCACCATCAGCACGGCGAGTCCTGCGAACAGGCCCGCCAAGATGCCTGCCGCAATTAACTTCAGTTGCAGGCCCCGGCTGATCCGGCCCCATTCCAACTGGCCCCATTCCACCCGGCCACTATCGGAATCCACTTGGGGCTCGACAGCCGGTCGGCTCTGTGGTTGCTTTGGCATGTCGGATTCCACGATCAAGGTTTGCCCTGGGGCAGCTTCGGAATGGTCAGCTATTGCGATCGTCAGCCTCGAGAGCCAGCAGCCATCGCTTAGTGTCTACTCCCCCCGGACCACTATATCCGCCCATTTTGCCGCCGCTAGCCAGCACGCGGTGACAGGGGATGACCAGCGGTAGGCGATTTCTGGCCATGGCTTGTCCTACGGCGCGGGCCGCGCGGGGACTGCCGGCCCGGCCCGCCAGCTCGGCGTAAGAAAGTGTCTGTCCCGGAGCGATTAGTCGGCAAAATTGATAAACGCGGGCAAAAAAAGGGGGCCAACCGCTAGAATCTGCGGCGATTTGCTCGAAGGCGGCGAAATTTCCCAAAAAGTAATCTGCCAAAGCTGCATCGAAGTTGAGCACGGCGGCAGGTGAAACGGCGGAAACCCGGTAATTTACGTAGTCAGCGGGGATTTTGTCCGTCTCGCCCCATGCCACCGTATGCAACCCCATCGCAGTCCATTCCGCCCGCAAAGGGCCGCGTGGCGTGTTGTGTACGGAAGTGCATGTTCGCTGAGTTTGAGGCCCGCAATTGCTCGTCCCAAAAGTCATAACACTCCTCCAGTTTTAGATTTACGTCAGCCGAACAGCGATCTGCCCGAACTTGGGTTTTGGTAAAACTGTCCCTGCCAGGGAGTGTACTCGAAGGCCCGACAGCGCGTAGAAGCAGGCGGGCAAGGGCCGTATACTTGAAACAGAGTCGGGCCAACCGGCTAAGCACGAACACGAGCGCCGAGGAGCGATGCATGAGCGAATATGGCACGTTCAGCGATGACTACTACCTGAACATGAACCTCAGTACTGAGTTAGAGCTGCCACAAAACCGCGACACCGTTCTTCATTTTTTCGAGCAATTGCAAAAACGCTACCCGCGGATGGCTCATTTTTACGCGCGGGAGAGGGCCGAGTATGTACTCGAAGAAGAAAAAGAGCAGGGCAATTACCGCTGGGCTTCGGTTGAGCCAAAACGGCTGAACAGCGGGGCGGTCAATCCAGCCTCCTTTGAAGAGGCGGCAGACCAGCACCGCATGATCCTTGATTTACTCCCCTATACGCTGGCCATCAGCCCACTCGATTGCGAGTCGCTGAGCGTCATGCTGGGATTCGATTTCACCTACCGGGGTAACCATAACGAACTGTTGAGTGAGGCACTGGGGGTTATTCCCGCTTTTGAGAAAATGTCAGAAGCGATTGGCAGACCAATCTTGGGTTATGAACCGGCGATCCAGTTTGCCCTCGATGAGGATTGTCGAACGCAGTGTCGGATCAGTTTCGAATCGCGAACTTCGGCTTTTCAGGTTCGCAGTGGCGACTATCCAGAGGAGCAACTGAGCGTCTATTTGACGGTTCGTCGCTTTGAAAGTCTGGCTGTGGGGGAGACCTATCTCCGCGAGTTCGAACGACTGGTCGTGCTTTGTCGCGATCTGGTTGACAGTTACTTGATTGAAAACATTCTGCGGCCCCTGCAGCAAACGATTTCGCTCAAATAACCCGCGGCCGATGGGCGCGAACCGCCATTGACTTTGCCTCCAGTCGGTTCGTACACACCGGCTATGAGAATAGGTTGTCGGCGAAACGTTGCCCGGAAGCAATCCATTGGCCCGCCCGCGCCCACCGTGATGCTAACCATCGCGGTGGCGTCGGTTGCTATGTTGGCTCCCGGCTGCGCTCGGTGGAACAGTGATTTTGCCGATCCACCCTCCTCCGCGGTTGCTGCGGGTGGGCTGCCAGAAGTCAAAATTCCGGCTGAGGCGGCGATTGTCGACGTGGCATTCGTTCCCATGCAGCTAGGCTCCAGCCTCTACGCCAGCCAAGCTGAGAAGGATGCCGCCGCCGTTCGTGAAGTTGCCTCCGGTGACGTTTTAGCGAGTGGAGTTGCGGCGAGTGTCGCAGGTGGTGGCTTGGAGGCACCTTGGCAGCGGATGGACGAGGCGGTGCTCGCTCCCCAGACGCGACGTTGGCTGGCCGCCAACGGTTTGCGAGCGGGACGCATCAGCGGCTGGGATGTCAGTCAAATCGCCAGCATGTCCGAGGAGGATGATTCCACGCGTCTGCTTCGCGAGGCGAGCGTGTTGAGCGATTTTGAGAACCGTCGCAAGCGTTTGACTTGTCGCGACAGCCAGCCTGTGACCTTGGCGGTTCGTCGGGCACTGGAGGGGGATCACCCAACTTTAGTGCGAACCCCCGCCGGCTTGATTGGCAGGAGTCTGGTGAACCCTCAGTTCACCTTGCAAATGAAGACGTTCCTGCTCGACGATGGAAGGCTTTCAGTCAGTTTGCTGCCGGAAATTCAGCACGGACAAATGAAGCAAAGCTTCGTCGCCAACGACTCGCTCGCGTTCCGCATGGATTTTCGCCGCGAGCTGTGGACTCTGAACGAACTGGCGTTAAACGTACCGTTGGCGACCGGTCAAGCGATCGTGATTGTGCCCACCGAAGATGCCTTCGGGCTGGGTCAGCAAATGTTGATCGGACGACGAGCTGATGGCAGCGAAGAACGGGTTGCGGTAATCATCCAACTCGGCCGTCTACCTCAGCAAACGATTCAATAACCGCGTTCTGCTCAATTGCTTGATTTCTTTGCGGCGACTCTTTCGCCCGGTTTTGGGGTGGGGCATGCTCTGCGTCTGCATTACGTTACAATCGTTCATCGACGACGCATTACTCTGCTTTTCCACAACGGATGACAGCCGACGGTATCCATTTGGTCATGACGACGACGCAAATAACAGTCAAAGGGGCTCGCGAACATAACCTCCGCAACGTGAGTGTCGAGTTGCCGCGGGGCAAAATGATCTGCTTTACCGGCGTCTCCGGGAGTGGCAAATCATCGCTGGCATTCGACACGCTCTACGCCGAGGGGCAGCGTCGCTACGTGGAATCTTTGTCGAATTACGCTCGGCAATTCATGGGGCAGATGCCCAAGCCGGATGTCGATTTGATCACCGGATTAAGCCCCTCGATCTCAATTTCGCAGAAATCGACCGGTGCCAACCCCCGCAGCACGGTGGGGACGATCACCGAGATTTACGATTTTCTCAGGGTACTCTTCGCCCGCGTCGGTACCGGCCACTGTCCCGACTGTGGCACTGAGATCGCCGCGCAAACGCGCGAGCAGATCGTCGGTCGCGTGATGGGGTTGGAGCCCGCCGCCACGCTGACCCTGCTGGCTCCGTTGGCGCGTGGTCAAAAGGGCGAGTTTCGGGATTTGTTCGAGGACTTGCGAAAGTTGGGCTACGTGCGCGCCCGCGTCGACGGCACGATTTTCCGCCTCGACACGCCGCCGGCGCTCGACCGTGCCCGCCGCCATGATGTCGAAGTCGTGATCGATCGTTTACCCCCCACGTCGCGACAGCGTGGTCGCTTGGCCGAAGCCGTGGATGCCGCTCTCAAGTTGGGCGACGGCGCTTTGCTGGTGTCGCTCTCGCCCAGCGGTGACGCACCCGCTGTTGAATCAGAGCAGATGGCTGCGGATGATGACGTCGAGGGGGCCACTTCTGCCGATTTCGGCCGTGGCAGCTCGCGGGGCGGCGGTGGTCAAGAAATTCTCTTTTCCAGCCGGTTTGCTTGCGGGGACTGTGGTCGTTCTTTTGCCCCTCCCACACCCCAGTTGTTTTCATTCAACAGTCCGCAAGGCATGTGCCCGGGCTGTGATGGCTTGGGCCGTCTATACACCTTTGTTCCCGAACTGTTAGTCCCCGACCCATCACTCTCTTTCAAGAAGGGAGCGATCCGATTGGTGGGGGAATGGTCCGCGTTGGGGCGCTACAAACGGCACATCTACAGCGGCGTGGCTGAATCGGTCGAGCGGCAATGGGAGCTCGAACCGGGCACCATGTTGACGACACCTTGGCGAGATTTACCACAAAATCTTCGCGAGGCTTGGCTGTGGGGGACCGGCGATCTGCATATCACGTTCACCTGGCGGGGTGGCAGTCGGCCGAGCAAGTACGGCGGCGAATTCAGCGGCATCGTGGCTGAATTGATCGAGCGTTATCGGACCGCGAAGAACAAGCATTATCTCCGCGGTTTAGAAAAGTACATGGATACGCTGGACTGTCCAGATTGCCATGGACGACGGCTCAATCGTCAAGCCTCGGCGGTCACGTTGCAGACCGCTGACCCTCGCTTCAGTGAACATCCGCGTCGCTCATTGCCGGAGATCTGCGAGTTACCTGCTGAGCAATTAGCCAGTTTCTTTTCGGCGATTGAATTACCACCGGCGGCTCAATATATCGCTGGTGAAGTCCTCAAAGAGCTGCGTGCGCGCATCGGTTTTCTGCTCGGTGTCGGACTCGACTATCTAACCCTCTCGCGAACCGCACCGACCTTGTCCGGGGGTGAGTCGCAACGGATTCGCTTGGCCGGTCAAATCGGCAGCGGGCTCGCCGGCGTGCTTTACATCCTCGACGAACCCTCGATCGGCTTGCACGCCCGCGACAATGATCGGCTGATCAAAACGTTGCTCACCCTGCGAGACCGTGGCAACACGTTGATCGTCGTCGAGCATGACGAAGACACGATGCGAGCGGCCGACATGATTGTCGATTTCGGGCCCGGTCCCGGCATCCGCGGCGGCAAAATCGTGGCCAGCGGGACGATGCAGGATATTGCCGACAGCAAGCAAAGCGTGACGGGCAAGTTTCTTTCCGGTGCCGATAGAATTGAGCTGCCTGAGCAGGTTCGCCCCGGCAGCGGTGAGCAATTAATCATCCGCGGAGCCAGCCACAACAACCTGAAATCGATCGACGTTACCTTTCCGCTCGGCACCCTGATCTGCGTTACCGGGGTTTCAGGCAGTGGAAAATCGTCTTTGATCGGAGACATTCTGGAACCCGCGCTCCGCCGCGCCCTCAACGGGGCCGAGTGTGAACCGGGTGCGCACGCCGAATTGGTTGGTCTGGAACACTTAGATAAGACAATCGCGATTGATCAATCTCCGATTGGGCGCACGCCCCGTTCCAATCCGGGGACTTACGTCAAAGTGTTTGATGAGATTCGTAATCTCTTTGCTCGCTTGCCCGAAGCCAAAACGCGAGGTTTTACCGCCAGTCGTTTTAGTTTTAACGTGACGGGGGGGCGCTGCAGCGCTTGTGATGGGAATGGTTCCACTAAACTTGACATGGATTTCCTCGCCGACGTGTGGGTCACCTGCCCCGTTTGTGAGGGCCATCGCTACAATCGCGAAACCTTAGCGGTCAAGTTTAAAGATCATTCGATTTCCGATGTGTTGGAAATGGAGATCGGTCAAGCTTATAAGTTGTTTGAAAACATTCCTAAAATTGCCTGCCAACTCAGCACCTTGGTCGACGTTGGCTTGGAGTACTTACATCTTGGGCAACCCTCACCAACGCTTTCCGGTGGTGAAGCACAACGCATTAAACTTTCGCGCGAACTCTCCAAACGGGCCACCGGGCGGACGCTCTACGTTTTGGATGAACCGACCACCGGACTGCATTTCGCTGACGTCAAATTATTGTTAGCTGTCTTGCACGATTTGGTCGACAAAGGCAACACGGTGGTCGTGGTTGAACACAATTTGGATGTGATCAAGACTGCCGATTGGGTCATCGACTTGGGACCGGAAGGTGGCGCCGGGGGTGGGCAATTGGTGGCCGCGGGCAAACCGGCTGAGATTGCCGAGAATCCGCTTTCTTTCACAGGCCAGGCGCTCCGCCGCGTGCTCGACAAGAAACCGCGACCATTAACCAAACCGGCTGCCAAGCAGGGCGACAAGAAATCAAAACGTGGCAACGGTAAGCCAAAGCTAATCGTTGACGGTGGCACGCAGCACAACTTGAAATCGGTCAACGTGGCTTTGCCCCGCGATGCGATGACGGTGTTTTGTGGTCCCTCGGGTAGCGGCAAATCCTCGTTGGCGATGGATACGATCTATGCCGAGGGCCAGCGTCGATACGTCGAATCGCTCTCTTCTTACGCGCGGCAATTCATCGGGCAAATGCAAAAGCCGCGAGCCGAACGTATTGAGGGGTTGTCGCCGGCGATTGCGCTGGAACAGAAGAACCTCGGGCACAGCCCCCGCAGCACCGTGGGGACCGTGACCGAAATATATGATTATTTTCGCATCCTGATGGCTCGCCTGGGCACGATGTTTTGTCCGGAATGCGAACTGCCGGTGGGGACGCAAACAGCCGATCAAATCGTTGACAAAGTGATGCGGCTCGAGGCGGGTACCCGGTTCTTAATCATGGCACCCTTGCAACGTCCCGAGCATCAGTCCTTTGATGAGTTTTGGCAGAGCTTGCGGGAACAAGGTTTTTCCCGGGTTCGCGTCGACGGCAATACCCATCAGTTGACGGCGATGCCGAAACTCTCCAGCAGCCAACAGGTCACGCTGCAATTGGTGATCGATCGTCTGGAATTGCGGCACGATGATCACACCCGCATCTCAGAGAGTGTGGAACTGGCTTTGGCCGTCGGCAGTGGCGTGATGCAACTGGCGGTGGCCCGGCCAAAGTGTGAGGAATATCTTTGGGAGGTAATTACGCACAGCCAACACTTGGCATGCGAATGTTGCGGACGCTCGTTTCAGCCGCTCACCCCACATCACTTTTCTTTCAACACGGCAGCCGGTTGGTGTCCAGCCTGCGAGGGACTCGGCGAGCAATCGGGGACCAATCCCGCCGCCTTGTTGCGTAACGAAAAGTTGACGCTTGCCGAAGGTGCCGTCGCGCTCTGGCCCGAGCTCAACGCCAGCTTTGCCCGCGGGATGCTGGTGGCGCTCTCGCGGCATACCGATCTCCCCTTGGATGTACCATACGAGCAGCTGACCGTGAGGCAGCGGCGGTTGATCTATCACGGCACCGGAGCGGAATGGATTGAAGTCAAAGCTGGTGACCTGACGGCGAAAGAACATTTTCCGGAACCGGCTGCCGATCCTCAGCCCGCCGCCGCGAGCGATTCGCAAACACTGTTTCATTATCAGTTTAAAGGACTCTATCCGGCGCTGGCGGAAGCCTCGCGGTTGAGTCCCGCTTTGCGTTATCGCTTGGAAGCTTTTACCGACGTGATTGAGTGCACCGTCTGTGATGGCACCCGTTTGACTGATGCCGCGGCTGCTGTGCGGTTCCAAGAGTTGACGATTGGCGACTACGTGCGGATGCCACTTTGGCGTTTGGCCGAGACGGTCAAAGGTTGGAAATTGGATACTCGCCAAAGACGCATCGCGGGGGAGTTAATTCGTGAAATTCGCTCCCGCACGCAATTCCTCTTGGACGTTGGCTTGGAGTATTTGACGTTGAGCCGACCGGCTGCCACGTTGTCGGGGGGCGAAGCCCAACGGATTCGCTTGGCTGCCCAACTCGGCAGTGGGCTGTGCGGCGTGCTGTACGTGTTGGACGAGCCGACGATTGGTTTGCACCCGCGGGACAACCAACGGTTGCTATCGGCCCTGCATCGGTTGCGAGATTTGGGCAACACGCTGCTGGTGGTCGAGCATGACCATGACGTGATCGCCGGCAGCGACTACCTCTGTGACTTTGGCCCACGAGCTGGCAAGTTGGGTGGTGAGATTGTTGCCCAGGGGCCTCCCCAGCGTCTCAAGCCGGCGAGGCAGAGCGTGACGGGGCCATACCTCAACGGCACCAAGGGCATCCCCGTGCCGACCAACCGGCGGACCGCCGGGGGAGCCAGTTCGGCCGCTTCGCTGGAGATTATCGGAGCCGCCGAGCACAACCTACAATCGATTGATGTTTCCATTCCGTTGGGTCTATTTACGGCCGTAACCGGACCGTCCGGCAGCGGCAAATCGACGTTGATTAACGGTATCCTCTATCCGGCGCTGGCACGCATCCGACATCGCGCCAATTTGCGGCCCGGTAAGCATGAGAAAATTCTCGGCTTAAAACATGTCGACAAAGTGATTCAGGTCGACCAGACGCCCCTGGGCAATACCCCCGCTTCCACCCCGGCAACCTATACCGGCGTGTTTGAGCTGATTCGTCTGCTGTTTGCCAAGTTACCGTTGGCGAAATCACGCGGTTATACGGCGCGGCAATTCAGCTTTAACGTTCCCGGAGGACGCTGTCAGGCGTGCGAAGGCTCGGGGCAGAAAAAAATTGAAATGCACTTCTTGCCCGATGTTTGGGTCCTTTGCGAAGATTGCGGCGGGCACCGCTTCACGCCTGAAATCTTGGAAGTCAAATACCACAGCCATAGCATCGCCGATGTGCTGGAGATGTCATGCGCCGATGCGCTGCGGCTATTTTCGGCACAGCCCAAGATCGCCAAGGTCTTGCAAACCTTATGTGATGTGGGGCTGGATTATCTAACCCTGGGGCAATCGGCGCCGACCCTTTCGGGCGGTGAAGCGCAACGCGTTAAACTGGCTGCCGAATTAGCACGACCGCAAACCGGGCAGACGCTATACCTGCTCGATGAGCCAACCACCGGTTTGCACTTTGATGATATTGTCAAACTCTTGGATGTCTTGCAACGGTTGGTTGATCTGGGCAACTCCGTGGTTGTCATCGAACATAACTTGGATGTTATCAAGTGTGCTGATTGGGTGATCGACATGGGCCCGGAGGCGGGCGCGGAAGGTGGCACCGTGGTCTGTGAGGGAACTCCCGAGGCGGTGGTCGAGTATGCCCAGCGAGCAGCCCCCACAGGCAAGACACGGCAAAAATCAAAAAACAAACTACCCCGCAGCTACACCGGGGAATTCTTGCAAGCCGCACTCGCTCAGGGGCCGCATCAAGCACGTCGCTCCGTCGATGTGGAGACGTATCTGGAGCAACAGGCTACCGTTCAGCAGACTCCGCTGGCTGTGCCGCAAACTACCCAGGCGGCCTGGGAAACCGATGGTCGCAGTTGGCACCTCAATGCCCCGCGGGATCGCACTGGTCAAGCCGTTTTGTGGGACCCGGCCTGTATCCGGCGGTTAGTCGAACGGCTCGAAGCGGACGGTCGCTTTGATAAATTCGACTTTAATCATTTCTCCCGGATCGAAGTTCGCGGCGCTCAAGTAAAGGCCAGCGGCGCGAAGCGAAGAGTGAAAGCTGGTGGCAAGAAGCAAGGCGAAGCTGACTTTCATGCTCGCCAGTGGTTCTTACACGCATTTTCCAGCGAGTCAAAATGGATGAAAGCCAAATTCCGGGTGCCGCCGGGGACGTTCAACAAAGCTGAGTTGTTAAAGACGCTCAAGCTGCCCACGCTGAGCCAACTCAACATCCAAGGCGTTTACTCCAGCGACGCCAGGGCCAAGGTGATCAGCCGCAAAGAGTTTCAAGAAATTGAGCTGCGTTTTTTCCTACCCAGCGAGTTGGAGTCGCAGAGTTTCCGAGACTTTCTCGACCTGGCTATCGCGGCCTACCTGCCAACGGGCGCCCTAGTGATTTCGCGGCAAACAGAACCGGAGCAACCGCCCGTTGCCAGCGGCGGTGTGGAAGCGACTCCCACTTTTTCGGCGGAATCGCTGCAGCCCTGGCGGTTGCTCGGCGAACACTGGCATGCAACCCTCAAGGGCTTTCCCGGCGAGGCCAAACCGGAGTGGCCAATCGAACTGGTAAAAGCGACCACCGCGTTGTTACGCAACTATTTTGGCGAAAACATCTTACAGTTTATGTCGCCCCAGTTTATCGTTCTGCAGCCGAGTGGTGCACAGACGGCAGTCGGCCAACTGGAAACGAAACAGGTGGATGGGCTCTACTTGAGATTGTTCGGTAGCGATCAGCTCTTGGACACCGACTCGCTTCGCCAGCTCGATTTTTTCATGCACTCGAAATCACTTGACGATACGCTGGAAATCGCGTTCCGATTGACCGATCCGGACCAGTTGACCAACAAGCGTTTCTTGCACGCTTTGCAAAATCTTTCTTCCAGCGTCCTCGTGCCGCAGTGAACCGGTCGTGAATTGGGACTTTTTCGACGACCGTACCATTACCGTCACCTCCGCAGTATTCTTTTTCGCGGAATGCTGTGGAGTGTTGAGCGCGGTGCACGCTTTGCGGAGGGTTCGTACGGCTCAGGCCACGACTGCTTGGTGCGTGGGGTTGGTGACGCTGCCCCTGCTGGTGGTGCCAGGCTATTGGATTTTTGGACGGTCCCGCTTCTTTGGTTATCGCGAAGCGTTGCGGCGAGTAAAAAGTCAGCACGCGGGGCCGGCCAAAGAATACGAAAGCATGTTGCGGCGAGTCATCGATCCAAATCAGAGGTCAGGCTCGCCGTTACATGAGTTGGCAAAGGTTGTCGATCAACCGGTTACGCATGGTAACGAGTTGGGATTGTTGATCGACGGTCATGAAACATTTGAGGCGATGTTTGGTGCGATTCGCCAAGCACAAGATTATGTGCTGGTGCAGTTTTTTATCATCGAAAATGATTTTATCGGGAACGATTTTGCCGAGACTTTGATCGAACGGGCACAAGCCGGGGTGCGAGTCTTTTTGCTGTATGATGATATTGGTTGCCAATGGTTGCCCCAGTATTACCTCGATCGCCTTGCGCAAGCTGGGGTTGAGGTTAGTTCGTTCAGCACGCGAGGTGGTTTTCGACGTCGTCTCCAAGTCAATTTTCGCAACCATCGCAAGGTGGTGATCGTTGACGGGAAGGTGGCTTTTAGCGGTGGCTTTAACGTCGGCGATGAATACCTAGATGGTGGCCGGAGGTTTCGCAGCTGGCGAGATACGCATATCAGCGTCCGTGGCCCGGCAGTTCAAGCGGTGCAGTCAGCTTTCAATAGCGACTGGTTCTGGGCGCGTCGCGGATTGATCGAAAACCTGCTTTGGGAACCGCAGGAGCAACAGGCAACCGAGCAACTCCCATCGCCGGCGGAAGCTTGTTCCGACGAATATCGTTCCAACAACATTCGTTCAGACGAATATCGTCAAGGTGCGTCTTCGTCAGCCGGTCCACCGGGGCAAGTTGTCGTGATTCCCACCGGGCCGGCCGACACGATGCAACGCTGCACAATGATGTATTGTCAGCTGGCCGCGATGGCAAAACGTCGCATCTGGATCAGCACGCCCTATTTTGTGCCCAACGAAGCGGTGGCAACCGCCTTGGAAACCGCTGCCGCCCGCGGAGTCGAGGTGCGTGTTTTGATCCCCGGTAAGCCTGACCACCTAATCGTTTACTTGGCTGGCAACTATCATGAGGATGGGTTGCTGGAGGTTGGCATCGATTTTTATCGCTACCGAGAGGGATTTATGCATCAAAAGGCGGTGCTCGTCGACAATACCGTTGCCGCGATCGGTTCCACCAACCTTGATAATCGATCATTGCACTTAAACTTCGAAATCATGGTTGCCGGCAGTGATCCCGGCTTCATCCAGCGTGTGGACGCGATGCTGCAGCGAGATTTTCGACGATCAGACAAGACCCAAAAGAACACGTTGAGCAATCGCCCATTCTGGTTTCAAATTATCGTGGGCGTGTCGAGGCTATTTTCTCCCATCCTGTAGTGGGCACCCTTCCGCTTCGATTTATCCCTTTCATTTTACGAAAACAGAACCCATGGCATCTCAGAAAGTTGCCCCCGAATTGCTGGAAACACTGATCGCCCTCTCGCACGCTCGCGAGCTGGGTCGTGAAGCGATTCAGGAATCGATTTTCTTGGAACGGACCGTCGCGGCACCCGACCTGGCCGCTATTTCCGCCGGGGGCGCCGCTGTCGCAGATTCTTTGGCGGCCGAGGCTGCCGTCGCGACGGGTAAGCAGCGGGATGCCTCGGTTGTCGACGAAAGTGATTTGGCCGGTCTGCCGCGACGACGTTTGATTGAGCCGGGTGGCGCGGCCGATTTAGATGCTGATTACCGCTTGGTGGGGGCGATCGGCCGCGGTGGCACGGGTATCGTCTTTCAAACGCATCAACGGGCTGTCAACCGCGAGGTTGCCATTAAGGTGCTGCGCAACTACCTGCGCGCCGATCGCGCCGCGCGGTTGCGGTTTCTCACCGAAGCTCGCACGGTGGGCGCGCTCGATCATCCCAACGTGATCGCGCTGCACGAATTGGCGATTGATGACGAGGGGCATCCCTTTTACTCCATGAAACGGATCGACGGTACGGCTTGGAGCGAGGTGCTGCAGGAGCGAACGCTGGAGGAAAATCTAACAATCTTGCTGGGCGTCGCCGATGCCACCCGCTACGCCCACTCGCGGGGGATTATCCACCGTGACATTAAACCAGCGAATGTCATGTTGGGGCGTTACGGTGAAGTCTTAGTTGCCGACTGGGGGCTGGCGTTGCCGCATCCGATCTCGGAGGAAATGGCTGCGGGGGGCGGCAGCATCGGTGGCACGCCCGCCTACATGGCTCCCGAAATCGCATCGGGCGCTCTGGATGAGATTGGTCCCCACACCGATGTTTATTTGCTGGGCGCGACTCTCTTTCATCTGCTCAGCGGCTTCCCGCCGCACGATGGTGATAACCTCGTCGAGTGTATTTGCAACGCTGCTGACAACAAACTTCGCGCGACCGACGTGCAAAGTGAGTTAATGGACATCGCCCTGATTGCGATGGCTACCGATCCGGCCGATCGCTACGCATCGGTGGGTAAATTTCAGAAAGCGTTGCGAGAATATCAGCAACACCAAGAGAGCATCGCTTTGCTGCGACGAGCGACTCGGCACGCTCAAACCACCGAAGAACCGCTATCCTACGAACGACTCAGCTTGGCCATATCGCTGGCCCGCGAAGCGCTCGAGTTGTGGCCGGAGAATCGACGGGCAAAATCGAGTTTGCGCAAGCTGCAACAGGAATTCGCCCAACTGGCACTCGACCAAGATGACTTGGATTTGGCACTGTCGCTGCTCGAAGCGGCCGGCGAGACGCAGTCCGATTTAGCGGACAAAATCCGCCAACGTCGCCGCTTGCGTTCGGCACAAATTCGGCGCGAAGAACGTTACAGCACGTTGTTTGCAAATTCGCCCGATGCGGTGCTCGTTTCGCGTCTCAACGATGGCACCATCTTGGACGCCAATGATACCTTTCTCAGAATGTTCGCTCGCCAGCGCGATGAGGTGGTTGGCCTGCGAGTGGCCGAAATCAACCTTTGGGAGTCCCCCGAACGACGCGTTGATTTTATCAAGCAAATTCGTGATTCGGGCAAAGTTGATAACTTTGAAACCACTCTGCAAGATGCAAATGGTCGCAAAGTTCCCGTCTTGATCTCAGCCCGCCAAGCAGTGCTGGACGACGAAACTCTGATCGTGGCGCATACCCGCGACATCACCTTGCGACGCGAAGCCGAGAATGAGCTGCGGCGAAGTCAATCTCGACTCCGCGAAGTGCAAACTTTGGCCAACCTGGGAACCTGGGAAGTCAACCTGGAGACGGGCGAAAGTAAATGGAGCGAAGAGACGTTTCGGATCTCTGGGCTACCGCCGAATTCCAAATCGCCAAATTTTGAAGAGTATTTGGCGATGGTCCATCCGGCCGATCGCGAGCGAACGGAGTTGGCGATTCGTAACGCCATGGAAAATGGTGCAGCCTACCAACTGCAAATCCGCCACCGACGCCCCGACGGCAGTTACAACACCACGATCGCCCGCGGCCAACCAATTGTGAATCAAGCCGGCAAGGTCGTGGAGCTGTTCGGTTCGGTGTTGGACATCACCGACCGCCGTTTAATGGAAGACCAGCTTAAGCAACACGCCAGTTATCTGCAGGCCATGTTGGACTATACCGATCGTCCGCTGCTGGCTTTGGAACGTGACGGTACGCTTGTCGCCGCAGCCGCCAGCGTGCTCAAATTGCTGGGACGAAAAACTTGTTGCATGCGGCGCGAATTTCGTTTCGAGCCGGAAGGCTTGCCGACGCTTGATCAGTTGCAAGAGCGAAGCGAAGTGGACGGCCAATTTGCCGAAGATGGTCGGTTGATCTCCAAACCTCTCCGCTTGCTGATCGATCCGAAGGAGTCGTTGCTCCGTTGTGAAATTATCTCACCAGCCGGCTGAGTCCCGGTGCCCATCGTATTGACGCTCGCTGCTTAAGTTCTCTCAATCTAATATTATCGTTCTCAAATTTCGAAAGGAAACGTGTGGCCAGTCCGTCGCGCAGTGGAGTCTTTGATGCGGGTTCCGATCAACGTGTTGAACAGTTTTGTGAAAGCATCAGCTTTGATTCCCGGCTATTCAACGAGGACATTCAAGGATCGCTGGCCCACGCGCGGATGTTGGCTGACCAAGAGTTAATCTCTGCGGACGAATATCAACAAATCGCCACGGTGCTGGGTGAGATTGGCGAGCAAATTGGCCGCGGCGAGTTACCCTTTCGGATTGAACTAGAAGACATCCACATGCACATCGAACAGGCGTTGATCGATCGCCTGGGAGATGTGGGGCGTAAGCTGCATACGGCCCGCAGCCGCAACGATCAAGTCTCGACCGATTTTCGACTGTGGGTCCGCGGAGCGATCGATCGGATTGATGCCCGCCTGTTGGAGCTGCAACGTGCTTTTCTCAGCCGTTGTGATCGAGATTTTGACTGCGTCCTGCCTGCCTACACCCATTTGCAGCGTGCCCAACCCGTGTTGGCGTCGCACTATTGGTTGGCTTACATCGAAAAGTACCAACGAGATCGGACGCGATTGGCCGATTGCCGCGCCCGCCTGAATCAATCCAGCTTGGGAATTGCCGCCGTCGCTGGAACGACCTTAAATATCGACCGCCAGGCAACCGCCACGGCGCTCGGATTTGATGGTTACACGGCTAACAGTCTCGATACCAGCAGCGATCGAGATTTCGCCCTGGAATCGGCTTTTTGTCTCGCCGTGATCGCCACGCACCTCAGCGGTTGGGCTGAGGAATGGATTCTGTGGAGCACGGTCGAGTTTGGCTTTCTAAAGCTGCCTCATGCCTTTTGCACCGGCAGCAGTATCATGCCACAAAAGGTAAATCCTGATGTCTTGGAATTGACGCGGGGGAAAGCGGCTCGGGTGATCGGTGATCTGCAAACGCTGTTCGTACTGGTGAAAGGTTTGCCGCTGGCTTACAACCGTGATTTGCAAGAGGACAAGCCGCCGCTGTTTGACGCCTTTGATACGGTCGATGCCTGTTTGGAGTTGGCCGCACCACTGGTTGCCGGTGCCGAACTGCGGCGTGAACGTATCGCCGCCCGTTTGGAAGAAGGCTATCTCGATGCCACCACGTTGATGGAATATTTGATCCGCAAAGGCTTGCCCCAAAGACGCGCGCATCATTTGGTTGGCGCGATTGTCGGACAAGCGATGGAGAGCAGCGTGCCGCTCAAGGAGATTCCGCTGGCAAGTTTGCAAGCTCATGATCCCTTGATCACCGAGGATGTTTTCGAGATCCTTGGTGTGGAGAATGCCGTGCGGGCTTACGTCAGCCCCGGCTCGTCAGCTCCCGCTCTCGTTCGCCAGCAGATTGAAATCTGGAAACAACGGTTGGAAGCGTGTTGAACGTTTTGCTTGTTACAAGTTCCATCGTATGATTGCTCCGTTGATCGGTGAAATAACGACCTGTCAATCGTTTGAGAGTTCTCGTTAATTCACCAACGTCGCAAACCGAATGCCAGAAAACGAACAGCAGTCCAGCGAGCCGAGTTAGGGCTGAGTATTTACCCGTTTCGCGGCGATTTGCGGATTGCCTGGCCAATAGTCGTTGATCGCAAACCGAACGTACGGGCGTTCCGCCGCCGGTTGTTTATGGCTCGCATTGGCCACATAAGCCACGCCCTCGGCGGGGACAAACAAGACGTTGTGGAGATTCGATTCCATCGCCACCGGGCGACTCATCAACCACATCGCCTTGTTCGCATCAATGCTGCCGTGATGCTCGGTAACGCGAGCTCGCAGCGTCTCCAGGCGGCTGCCGGCCGACAGCACGACCGCGTCTCGGATTCCCGTACCCAACAGGGGATGTGAATCGCCAGGATAGACAAACTCAATCGTCTCAGGTGTGGCGGCAACTCCCACCGCGGCGTTTGTTTTGCCATCCGCAAATACATAGAAATATTCACAAGTGCGAGGACTACCCGCCCACAAGCGGATGACTTCGTCCAAGCTGCTGCATTCCTCCATGGCGCGCCGCATCAACGTGGCCATCGGCACGCCATCCCATTGTCCCTCGCCACGGCCACCCATTTCACCGAGCGAAATTGCCTTGGCATTGATGCCACTGACGCTGCCCGTAAAGCCAGCATAGCCGACATTTAAGAATGGGATCTTATTA
This sequence comes from Kothea flammea, assembly GCF_052161645.1. Taxonomy (GTDB): domain Bacteria; phylum Planctomycetota; class Planctomycetia; order Pirellulales; family Pirellulaceae; genus Laterigemmans. The sequence continues at coordinate 6,259,015 of NZ_CP197414.1, read as the reverse complement.
TCCACGGCGACAATGAAAGTGGTCGCGCAATCTTGCAACCCGATCGTCGTCATGTAATCCAAAACACGCCCGTGATACAACGTGCCATCGACGGTGGCCGAATCGAACACGGCGAAGCCAGAGCAGTGAAACAATTCAGGAAAGACGTTCAAAGTCTTCAGCAACTCCGGGGGTTGCTCCAAAGCGATTGCCAATGCTCGCGTTTCGGCGATGTGATCAGCCGGGATGTGAGGTTTTAAACGTGCGTAAGCAGCATCTAACGTGTGCCGAAACCATTCTCCCGAAACAACCGTTTGGACTGTGCCAAAAGCATATAAGACGGAATCGATGCAGCGCTGTGATTCACGTCGCAGCAATTGACCATGTGCGCGGCCAATCTCCTCCGGCGTGCCGGTTAAGGTGACCAGGCGTTGGCCTTCGACATACTGTAACTTGCCCCCCGCAACTTGCCGCTCGAGTTGGACAGGGTTACCAAGCGAGGTGGAAGGAAGTAAGACTTCGCCCGCACGCCGCAACCCTCGGCATAACTGCCGCTCCAGTTCGTCTCGCGTTAACTCGCTGGCTTGCTGCTCCGCCCAAGTTACCTCAGGTCCAACGTCTGCGGCTGCGGTCAAACGGACGACGACTGAAAACGCTTCACCGCTGACGACATATTCAGCTTGTTCTCCAGCGCTCAACGGATCTAGGCTTTTTGTCCCGGGGCTTGTTGTCCGCAAGTTGACTTTGGAATCGATCAGCCAACTGTCCGTTTTTGGATCGTGTTGGATTGGTGCGTAACTCATGGCCAAGCGGAGCGCAGCTTGCGGATCCTCTGCTTCCAAGAGGGGCAGGAATTTTGACAAATCACATCCCGAGCTGATCACGCGGCGGAGCAAACCGGTGGCCACCAAATGATCCTCCGTGGCGAGTGTGCCGCGACCGAAGTAGACGCGCTGGTGTCGCGGCAGGAACATCGCGGTCAGCTGGTCGCGGCGGCGAATTTCAACCGCGTAGTCGGGGTGGGTGGCGGAAAAATCATAACTATCATCCCCATAACGACTCAACGTTAAACCGATTGGTTGCCGTTCGCCGCCAATGGGTAATTGAGCATCGATGGTAATGACAAACTGCTGCCGCTCGCCCCGCAAAATCTCCAACAGCGGTCGGAGTTGCTCGACCAGCAAGTCAGGCGTTCCCTCGGCAACTTGATCGTCCCCGCGGGCTGGCGAAATCAGGCCGGTGATCGCGAACATTAGGCAACATGCCAGCAGCCAGAGCCTTGATTTGGCTAGTGCCCGAAGTCGACACCGTTGATCAGGATCGCGAACTAGGCGAACTTCTCGAACATTTCGGCGATGAAACCACATGGCGGCTAGTCCTCGGCGGCGGATAAGTGAGAGGGGAGCGGCGAACCACAAATGTCGGCAAGATAGTGTATTTTGCCTGGCCGGATGTTAGGCTATCCGAGTACAGAGCGAAGGTCAACAAAAACACCCCCACCGTAATTGGCATCGCCACCCACCACGAATCGCGCAACTTGCGTCCCATCCGCGAGGCCCTGATGAATTATCGACTGCACAATTTTCCCAGCTTGGTTCGTGTTTCGCGAGCGGCCCTGCTGTTTGCCGGTCTGCTGGTGTTAAGCGGTGCCCTGAACGGTGCCGCTCGCGCAACAGCTGCCGACCCATCGTGGGACAGTTTGCAGTGGGCCGGTTTTAGCAAACTTGATATCACGCCCCAGGAGCCGGTGCGACTCAGCGGGTATGCGGTGCGGGCTGGTTTGCACACTGCTGTTGCCGATCCGCTGAGTGTCCGCGTGTTGGCACTCGCTCCGGCAGCCGACGCGGATCAAGCCACGCTGCTGCTGGTTTCGATCGACAGCATTGGAGTGACCAGTAAGTTGACGACCGCCACGGCCAACTGGGTTCAGCAGGAGTATGGCATTTCACGGGCCCAGTTGGTGCTCAGCAGCACGCACTCCCATGCCGCTCCGCATCTGGCTGGTGGACTGACGAACCTCTACAGCGTCCCCTCAACACCGGAGGAGACGGCCGCCACCGCGCGTTACACGCAGCAGTTGGAGGAGACCATTCGCCAGGCAATTCAATTGGCCATGCAGGCGCGACAGCCCGCGGAGTTATCGATCGGTGCGGCGACCGTGGACTTTCCCACTAACCGCCGGCTGTTGCGGAGTGGCGGTTGGGTTGGCATCGGTGAGCATCCCGAGGGGCAGGTCGATCAACAAGCGCGCGTGCTCTGCGTGCGCTCGCCCGACGGCACGCTGCTCGGCGCGACGATGCAAGTCGCCTGTCATTGCACGACGATGGGGGGTGGTTTTGAGCAAGTCAGTGGCGACTGGGCGGGCCTCGCCGCCAGCCGTTTGGAACAACTGCATCGGTCCGCCATTTTTCTGCCAGTGATTGGTTGTGGAGCCGATGCCAACCCCAGCCCGCGCGGTTCATATGAATTGGCCCAGCGTCACGCGGCCAACTTGGTCGATGCCGTGCAGAGTGTCTTGGCGAACGAACAGCGAACGGCGCTCAAAGCGTTCCCCCAAGCCCGCTTTGGATACGCGGGCTTGGTCCCCGAGCAACCCTCTCAAGAAACGATCAATCAACGGCTGGCCAGCGACAATCCCAACGAACGCAATTGGGCCGAACAGATGATCAAAATCCGCCAGCAAATGGGACGGCTGCCCGAATCGTATCCCATGCCAATCCACACTTGGCGATTTGGTGACGCGTTGACTTGGGTTTTTCTCGGTGGCGAGGTGGTCGTCGATTATCAATTTCGGCTGGAGCGAGAATTAACAACCGATGCAACTTGGGTGGCCGCCTATTGTGATGATGTATTCGCTTACGTGGCCAGCGAAGCGATGCGTGCGGAAGGAGGTTATGAGGTTGATAGTTCGATGATCTATTATCTACAACCTGGCCGTTGGGAAAGTGGGACGCAGGCGTTGATCGTGCGCCGCGTGCGAGAGATTTGGCAACAGCCGCAACCTGAGGAAATTGGTCTCCCGGCTAAGCAAGCGTTGCGAGCGATTCAGGTGCCCGCCGACTTTCGTGTCGAACTCGTCGCCAGCGAACCGCTGGTTACCGACCCCGTCAACTTGGCTTTTGGTTTTGACGGCAAGGTTTGGGTCGTGGAGATGAATGACTACCCTCTCGGTGTGCCCGGTGGCGGACGCGTCAAATGGTTGCGCGACAACGACGGCGATGGTCAGCTCGATGAAGCCACGGTCTTTTTGGATCAGCTCTCCTATCCGACCAGCGTCTTTCCGTGGCGAGATGGCGTGTTGATAATCGCCGCACCTCACATCTTGTTTGCCAAAGATACGACTGGCGACGGCGTGGCAGATTACCAAGAAGTCTTATTGAGCGGCATCGCCGAGGCCAACCCCCAGCACCGGGCCAGCGGTTTTGAATGGGGACTCGACGGCTGGCTGCATTTAGGTTGTGGCCATGGCACGCGGGAATTGATCTCAGCCCGCAATGGCGAGACATATGTCGTTAACGGCCACGATGTTGCGTGGCAACCCGATACGGGCGAGCTGAGAATCAGTGGTGGCGAGACGCAATTCGTACGAGCTCGTGATGCTTTCGGGAACTGGTTTGGCAACTCCAATAGTTTGCCAATGTATCAATTTGTGATCCCCCAGCGTTATCGAGAGCAGCAACAAATCTCCGGCTCCGCGGAGCACCATCTGCTGACTCCGGCGACGGCGCCCCCGGTGTTGCCCGCCAGTCGCACCGTCGATCGCTTTAACGATCTGTTTGCCGCTCAGCGTTTTACCAGCGCGTGCAGCGCCACGGTGGCTCGCGTTCCCGGAATTCTCAGCGGCGATGGTCAGTTGACCGAAGCCTTCATTTGCGAACCGGTGCACAACCTTGTCGCCAGGTTTGTGCTGCGACCCGACGGAGCTGTCTTCTCGGCAAGCCGCCACGCCGACGACACCAACGTGGATTTCTTTGCCTCGACCGATGTCTGGTCACGCCCGGTGCGGGTGGCAAATGCTCCCGACGGAACCCTCTGGGTGCTCGACATGACGCGCCGCGTGATCGAACATCCCGAATGGATTCCGACCGCTTGGCAACAAAGTATGGATCTTCGCGCGGGCTCGCAGCAGGGACGCATTTATCGCGTTTCCCGCCGCGATTTCCAGCCCACCACGTTGGGACCGTTTTCTGACGAAGCGGAACATCTATTGCAAATGCTGGCGAGCGACAACGGGGTGCTCCGCGACTTGGCTGGGCAACGTATTGTCGAATTAAACACCACGCGCCGGGCCGATCAAGCAGGCATCGCGAGCGAAGAGGGTGCTGCTGCTGAGTTGGCTGCTGCAGTCCGCCAATTGATCGATACGGCTGAGCATCCGGCCGCGCGAGCCAGCGCTTTGGGCGTCTTGGCGGCGACCGGCTGGTTGACCTCGAACGACCTGGTCTCGGGGCTAACGCAATCCGACGGGCGAGTGGTTGCGGGGGCTTTGCGATTGGCCGAAGCGTTACCCCAGCGGAGCCCACAACTGGACGCGGCGATGCTCGCGGTCGCCGATCGTCAGCTGGGACCGCAGGTCGATCTTCAATGGGTGCTGACAATTATCGGCATGCCGGAACTGGACAGCGCGGCGGCGTTGAAACAAATCGCCCAGCGACACGCGGCGGAGCCATGGATCGGCAAATCGCTGACGTTGGTGCATGGCGAAACTCAAGCCTGGAGCGTGCTCAGCGCGATCTTGGAGCGACTGCAAACGCAAAGCTGGGAACAAGTCGGCAACTTCAGTGAACTGGTGACCCCCGCTCAATCGCTTTGGCGGCGGAGTCCAGCGAGCGCTCGGCTGACTCACCTCGAAAGCCAACTCGCCATTTGGCAGCCAGCGTCCCATCCACTTCGGCCCGCTGACGTGTTGCTGTTGACCCTCTTGGCCACCAGTCCTTCTGAAGACGCAGTCAGCCAGCGTGCGGAAAGCCAGCAGACAGAATTGCGGCAGCGAATGTTCGAGGCTTTACAGGCAATCACCAGTCCGGCCGCGATGCGACTGGCGTTGCTGCAGTTGGTAGGTTCCGGATTGTTTGCACCGGAGCAAAGGACGACACTAATCATCCATCTGCTGGAAGATGCTGACCCCGAGTTAAGGCTGGCGGCGATCGCGGCCAGTCGGCGTCTGCGAGATGCCGAGATTGACCAGCGAATGCTCAGCGGCTGGGAAAGGTTCACGCTGGGTGAACGGCAACAAGCGGCTGCCGCTCTCCTCAGCCACCAAGCGGGCGTGTTGCGGTTGCTAGCTGCTTTGGAACAAGGGGTGATCCGCAAACAAACGCTCGATTTGGTTACAATTCGCCAGTTGCGAGATAACTTTGACCGCGTCGTTCGTTCCCGAGCGATTGCCGTGTTGGGACAGCCCACACCACGTTCACAAGTGGTCCAACAATTCCTCGCCGAGATGAACTCGCCACCCCGCAAAGCATCGGACCAGGGAGCGCAACTCTTCCTACAGCATTGCGCCGTGTGCCATGATGCGACAGGTGGCCAGCCGATCGGCCCGGTGATCAATAATTTGGCTCATTGGACGAACGAGCAGTGGGTTAAAGCGATCATGGATCCCAACGAAACGGTCGAACCCAAGTACCACCAGGCTTCGCTGCTGACGCATGATGGGCGGGTGCTGGTGGGTATGATCGAGTCTCAGGACGAGCGGACGATTCAGCTGGCCACGGCCGACGGAAAACATCAAACATTCCCGGCCGCCGAGATTGAAAGCGTCGAACCCTCGTTGGTGTCGCTGATGCCGGAGGGGTTTGAGGAAAAGCTAACACCGGCTCAGCTGGCAGAATTAATCGCCTATCTTCGCAGCCGCTCGTAACATGGTTTCTACAGCCTCACGGCCGCTGCAACCAGGCTCCACGCCCATCGCGGCCGCCGCCGGTGTCACGCCAACAATCTTTGCTTCCAGCAGATCCTCCGGCAGCACCAGCGGCTGGGCTGGCGTCCCCTTGGCAATCGCAATCGCTTGACCAAACTCAGCGGCTGTTGCCAAGTCGTAAATCCCACAGCCCACAATGCCAACCTTGGTGATGATGGAACAGTATTGACCGCCCAGCCAACGCTGGGCCGTGCCGATGGCGGTACCATGTTCAAATTCCATGGAGCATCGATCGGAGATGGGCAAGTGGCTTGTTGCGGAGAGTTGCTCTGACATGAATCCGACTAGTTGATGGTGGTGATTACTTAAGTGGTGTTGATCAATTGATTTGCGGTGATGAAATTTCGTTGAGCGCCTCGGCGGCCGGTTGCATGCCCGGGTTGATCGCCAACGCGGCGCGATACCAGCTGACGGCCAACTCGGGCTTGCCCAACTGCGCCGCGAGTTTGCCAATCTGGTAGCGAATATTGGCATTGGTCATCTGATTGATGGCATCGATTTGCAAATCAGAAAATTGTTGCCAGAGGATTTGCAGCTCATCGGCTCGCTGGGCGTGCAGTTTCGATTCATCGTTTTCTCCCAACCGCGTCAGCACTTGGCTGAGCTGAGTGCGGGCGCTGTGGCTGTAAGGATCGGCCTTAACCGCTTGTCGCAGCAGGCTGGCCGCTGCGGGTAATTCTCCGTCAACGAGTTGAACTTGGGCATTCAGTTGTAACGTTTTGACATCATCAGGTTGCGCGGCCAAAGCTTCGGCGGCGAGCTCCTTCGCCGATTCCAGCTCACCCAAGTTCATTTTGCACTCCGCCAACATGCGGCTCTTGCGCGCCGAAGTGGGGCAGTTTGCTAGTTGTTCCACAGCGATCGCGTACTCTCGTTGCTTGATGTGGCAGTCGGCTAATTCCAACCAGATGTTCGCCACGTTTGCCTGATTAGGATCGCGGCGGAGTGTTTCCTGATAATGAGGAATGGCGATCTCCGGTCTCTCGTAATCATAATTGATCAGCCCCATCAAGCGGTCCGGGCGAGGGTCTGCGGGATCCAATCGTGAGACGGCTTGCAAATGCAAGATCGCGTTATCCATCGCACCAAGATCAAAATACATCGCTCCCAACCAACGATGCGCGGGAACGCAGTAAGGATCGCGTGTGAGGGCTTCTTCCCACAGCAATTTCGCGTTACCTATGGCGTTCATCTCATAAGCCGCTTGGCCCGCCAACACCCGTGACTCTACTTCCAAGTCGGGATGCGCCATCGGCAACCGGAGTTTTTCCAACGCGGCCTGTGGTTTTTCGTTTTTCAATTCCAACACGGCTTGAAAAAAGGCAGCGTGAAATTCGTAGCGGGGATCGTTTGCTAAAACTTCAGCCGCTTGCGCAATTCCGGCTGGGTCATCCTCGTTCAGCGCTTGCATGCCCAGTTCGGCGTGCCGCGCCGGGTCGTGCCACCATTGCCAACCCAACGAACCGGCAAAGCCCAGCAACAAGGCAAGTGTTAAGAATTTCGGCAGCTTTCCGCCAGTTTTGGTCGCCGCCAAGGAGTCTGGTTCATTCATGATTCGGCTCCACAACTCTCAGCAATTGATTTGCCGAAAGCTCGGTAAATTCAGTTTCTTGCCCGCTGGGCCAAGTGATCACCAGGCGATCAATTTTAGTCGCCGCCCCTAATCCCCAGCTTAGTCTTCTTTGGCTGGTCGATAAATAACTTCCACCACCATAACGAATTCGCATCCGTTGGGTTGTTGTTTTTTCGGCTGCTCCGCCGGCGGCTGCTCCCCCCACGCTGCTTGCGGTTTGCTCGTCGCGGTAATGGATCGTGGCCACGGCCCCCACGGCATCTCGATTCGAGGCTCGGCCGACAAGTTCCAACTGAAACCAATGGTTCAAGGTGTCGTCTCGGTTTTCAACCACCGCGAGGGGCGCGTTTATGTTGGAGTAGACCAAATCAAGGTCTCCGTCGTTATCGAGGTCGCCCGCCGCCAAGCCACGTCCCTCGTGCGGTTGCATCAAATAATTGTCGGCATCATAGGTGACTCGTTGAAACCGGCCCGCCTTGTTCTCCAGCACGAGCGGCAACTGGGCGCGGGGCGATGCGGAGGGATAAAGAATGACATGCCCGTTGTTGACTAAGATGTCTTCGTCACCATCGAGATCGAGATCGACGCAGACGGTTCCGAAACCGACAAACAAACCTCCCAGGACATTCAAGCCGGCGATGTCACTGACGTGGAGAAAGGCGGCTGGTCCTTCGTTGCGATACAAGGCAAAGTCCTCGCGTTCGTAGTTCGTAACCCAGATGTCGGGACGACCGCTGTGGTTAAAATCTAATAGCCCCAGTCCCATGCTGCCGTTGGGGATGCCCGCTTTATCAGCAGCCGAACCACTGAGCATGGCGATCTCGCGAAATGGGGCCTTGCCATCGGAAGCCAACAGGAAATTGTTGACGGTGTCATTGGCAACATAAAAATCGATCGAGCCATTTTGATCGAAATCGGCCGCCAACACACCCAAACCTTTGCCCTCGGGCTGTAAATTCCATTCCGCCGTAACATCTTCAAACGTGCCATCACCGCGGGCAAGGTATAAGCTGTCGGGGAGGCCCGTGTATTCGCGAGGTGGGCAGATGTCGCGTTCTTCCGCCGTGCGACCACGACAAAAAGGATGATTGTCGAACGACCAATCAACGTAGTGTGTCACGTAGAGGTCGAGCAGACCATCGCCATTGACATCGGCCCAAGCACAACCGCTGCTCCACAATTGGTCGCCAAGTCCCGCTGCTTGCGCCATTTCACGAAATGTCCCATCCCCCTGGTTCCGCCAAAGCTGTAAACCGCCATAGCCGGAGATCAACACGTCGGGGAATCCGTCCGCGTCGTAGTCATTCACGAAAGCACCATGCGTGTAACGGGGTGTGGAAAAACCGGCACCCGCTTGCTGACCAACGGCCCGCAATGATTGGCCCTCCAAGTTGCGGAACAGTTCGCTGGGAAATCCAACCGCGGTTTGATCGACAAAGGTTCCGCCACCGGGGCAAAACAGATCGGTCCAGCCATCCAGATCAAAATCGATCATACCAACGCCGCCACCCAGCGATTCCAGAATCGTGTACTGATTGGCGGACTGACCATTTTGATAAACAAACCCCACGTCCCAGCGGTCGGTTTGATCCGCCAGCGGCAGTCGCTGTGATTGCGTCGCTTGATCGGCCCGATCGTTCGTTGCCAAGGGGTTCTGCGAATTCGCTTGCTGAGGTGGCCGTAGTTTGGCCGCCGCCCGCTCGTCGTCAAGCGTTGCGTCGGTCGGCTTTGACTGGCGATCACAACCCACGGCGAAAACAAGGCTGGCCAGCAGCAGCCAGCTCAGCAGTGGGTGGACTTCTTGCCGTAGCGGAGTCGTCTTCCGGTGGTGCAGTGGGGCAATGCGATTGTGCTGGGCGGAGAAACGAACAAGGGCCGCGAGCATAGCGATGGGCCTGGAGAGGTGTTGCGCGGGGGAAAAGCAAACGACCGCGGGACGGGGGAGTTAATTCGACATGGTATCCTTCCGCTGCACGCCAGCGTAGACCAGGGTATCGGGGTGCTCGAAACGCCATTCCAGCCAAGTGGTGCGGACAGGCTCGATCGTTTGCAAGCCGGGGATCGAGTCGATTTGACGAAACTGCTGTGCTTGATAAGTAAGCCCCAGGGCACCTTCGATCAAGCCGATGGTCCCCATTTCCAAGCTAGCTTGGCTCAGTGCATCTTCCGGCGTAAAGACCCGGACACAGTCGGTTCGATCGCAGTAGGTGATGCTGATGGGACGCATTTGTCCCAAGCGTCCAGCCACTAAATCATTGACCACGTGCTCCATCATGCCGCTCAGTCGATGCAGCGGATAGGCGCGGGCTTGGCCATCGACAACCACGCCGATCACCGCTGCATCGGGCGGCAAATCGGCTTCGGCCGCCGGCACCATCGGGGGACGCTCCACACCGCTGACCACCATCGGAGTGCTGACCATGGGGTCGCCGCTGGGCGGATCGATCACCGCGCGGGCCTCGGGCGAAGTGTCCTTCAGCAGTTCTGCTTTAGTCGGATATTGCTTGCCGCATCCCCAGCAGGTCATCAACAGGCCCATCGAGATCGTCCACACCCCAGCAGACATTGATTTTGAACTCGCGGGGATCAGGCTGAAGCTTGAGCGGGAGCGCGGCAAGTTGGCCGCTGCCCCGCAGAGCTTATTCGTCGGGGTGGGCCGCATGAGGGGGCTGAGTTTATTTAGCTGGGCGAGCCGAATCATCGGGGATTGCCTGATGCAGAAGAGGAACCGATACCCTCTCCGGTTCGTGCTGATATAGTACGAACTAGAGACGATTTATTCTTTCTATCATGGTTTCTTACGTTGGGACGGGCAAGTTGGCTGACAAATCCACAAACAAACCGCGGCGCTCGCGAGTCCGAACTTGGTGGCTGCTGGTGCTTCTGGTCGGACTTTTGAACATTGCGGCTTGGCAACGTCCCCGCGTCGCCAACTGGCTGGGACAACTGGCAACCATCGCCGCTTCTTCGGACGATGCGGCCGGTGTGGAGCGTTGGACTGGTTGGGCAAAGTGGGTTCACCCGGAGGCTCCGCAAGCGGAATTCGCCCTGGCTCGCCAGCAACGTCGCTTGGGGGAATTTGAGCAAGCGCGCAAACACTTGCAGCGAGCTCGAATTTGGGGCGTTTCCAGCGGACAAGTTGAGTTTGAACAATGGCTCACGACGGCTCAAAGTGGGGCGATGTCGACCGCCGGGCCGCAATTAGCTGCCTTGCTGGGCAACGATGGCTTCAATCAAGCGGAGGTGGTCGAAGCGTATGTGCAAGGTTACATGCGGATGCGTGACTTCCGGACCGCCACCACGTTGCTGCAAGCTTGGATCCAGGACTTTCCCGATGATCCCCGGCCGCACGCTTGGCTGGGGCTGATTTTTGTCGAACAGCGAGCCACCGAGCCAGCCGAAAAAGCGTTTCGGCGAGCCCTCGAGATCGACCCTCGGCAGCCGCTGGCCGCTATTAGCTTGGGCCAGTTATTGGCCGAAGCCAAGCAGCCGGAAGAAGCAATTCCCTACCTGCAAATCGGCTTGACGGAAGATCGTTACGCAGCCGGCGCGGCTGCCAGCTTGGCGCAGGCCCTCCGCGATGAAGGCCGTGGCGAAGAAGCGGATGAAGTGCTGTTGCAAGCGACAAAGCGGTTCCCAGAAGATCACCGGTTGCTGGTCGAACAAGCTGATCGTTTGGTTGAACGAGGTGAGTATCAGGCTGCTGTGGACACCTTGCAGTCGGCCGTCGAGGCGGGGACACGTCGCAGGGAGATTCGCTACGCCTACGCGACCGCTCTACGCGGCTTGGGGCGGCTCGCAGAGGCGACCGAACATTTCGAATATGCTAGTGAGGCGGCTGCTGCCACCGCCGAAGCCAATCAACAAATTTCGCGGCTCACCGACGAACCAAGCAACATCGAACTGCGTTACGCAGTCGGCGCCGCGCATCTAAATTACGGGAACACAGAAGACGGTTTGATGTGGTTAATGAGCGTCTTGGAACTCGACCCAAATCACCAAGCAAGCCATCGCCAGCTGGCCGACTACTACGAGCGCAAAGTCGTTAGTCAACCCGAATTCATCGCCGCGCTACAACGTCACCGCGCACTGGCCGGTCCCACCCCAGCGGAAGTCGTCCCCACGGATATCGCTCCAGGGGATGCTGGTGCTGCTGATGCTTCCGGAACTGCTGAATCTTCTGCAGCAGCTTCACCGGAATGATTAATGAGCCGACTGGCAACCGTTTAAATTTGTTAATGGAGTGTCAAGTGGGCAGGACTTTCCTGCCCCACCTCAATGGTGTGATTACCGGCGCAGCGTTGACTGTTGATGCTTTAGTGGCGTCATAGATCCCTTTAACCGCGATTTCTTGCGGAAATCCCTCGCACTGCGCGGAATTATTTTTCCGAGAAAATGTTGATTCCTGCCGAACAGGTCGCTACAACGACGGAATGGTCTGGGGCATTGTACGCCGTTGGAGTCAGTCGTTGTCCGCTTTTCTAAACGTTTGAGATTCTCCCGCCAGGCCCAAGAGAACGTTGTTTTTGCCGTGATCACGGCTCGTTCATGATTCTAGTTCTTCTGGAGCAATATCATTATGATGCAGCGAAAATCGTTAGCCGGCCGCCGGCCTGCTTTCACACTGGTGGAGCTGCTGGTGGTGATTGCCATCATCGGCATCTTGGTGGGGCTGCTGTTGCCAGCCGTCCAAGCGGCCCGTGAAGCAGCACGACGCATGCAGTGCAGCAACAATCTCAAACAAATTGGTTTGTCTCTGCACAACTATCACGACACCGCGAACCGTCTTCCCCTTTCGGGATTCCAGCACGCGGGTACCACACGTGAGCCCAACACGTGGAACGCCAGCAGTAAAGGAAGCCAGTTGGCTGCGTTACTGCCTTTTATCGAGCAATCCGCGCTCTACCAAAGTATTCCGCGCGCTGTCGCGCAACCTCCGTTGCTCGATCCAGGCCAAAACCCCAGCGCTTCGGAATACCAAGCATGGGTGCCGTCCAACGAGACCGGCTCATTCATGTTTAACGGCATCAGTGTCGAGAAGAGTTTCCACGTCGTGGTACCGACTTACATCTGTCCCTCGTACAGTGGCATGGATCGTTGGCAATGGAGCGATCCAGCCAACATCAACCACCGCGCACTGTCCAACTATGCGGTCAGTATCGGTGCCCAGGCGATGCCATCCCAGGGTGGTTCATGTAACCTCTTCCCCGGTAACATTTTTGGCACCGGGCCTGCCGGTCATGCCAACTCAACCAGTGGCGTCAACGTCTCTGGGATGTTCGGGCGTGGTGAGTGGGGACCGCGATTTGCTGACATTCAAGATGGTCTTTCCAATGTGATTGCAATGGGTGAGATTCTGCCACATAAGAGCGATCACCACTGGAATGGCTGGATGCACTTCAACACCTTGTGGACCGCCACGACCGCGCCGATCAACTTCCCAATCGTCGGTATTGGCGAACCAGGCTGGAATCAAGCTACCAATCCCCTGGGGCTTGATAACAACAACGGTTTGGGTTGCAACGGCTGGCGTAACTGGCAAACCTCGCAAGGTTTCAAATCCGAACACACCGCCGGTGCGCAGTTTGTCTTCGGCGATGGTTCCGTCCACATGTTGGCTGAAACGATCGACTACACCGTCTATAACGCACTCGGCTGTCGTCGTGACGGTCGTGCTGTCCAAATTCCTTAATTTTGACCCGGCAACGATTGTTGCAATTTGTGGGCTGTCGCGTTGCTTTTAGGCTGCTCACACAAAAAACGCCGGCGGTCGGTCAAACTTGTTTGGCCGACCGCCTTTCCGTTCCCTTGGGGCAACCATTGAACGCATCGCGAATTCATGAGGTTCCCAACAGTTCTTCTTCACCACCAGTAAATCCGAATAAGCTGCTATGAAAACACGTGCTATTGTCGGCCTCCTCTGCTTACCGTTCGCTTGTATTTTGGTCGGCTGTGGCCCCGATCTACCAGGCACGGTGCCCGTTACCGGTACAGTCACTCTCGACGGCGCGCCGGTCGAAGGTGCGACCGTGAATTTTCTCAGCGCCGCCGGTTTGGCTGCTTCGGGTAAAACCGATGCGGCGGGCAAATTTAGCCTGAAAACGACCGTCGGTTCGCAGTCGGTCGACGGGGCCACTTTGGGCAGACATCAAGTGGCTATCGTCAAGACGGAATCTGATGGCCAGGCGATGGATGACCCCAAGAAGATGATGGAAGACATGGCCAACAATCCGGCGATCACCAGTGACTTTAAAGTCAAGAACTTGATTCCCGCCAAGTACAATAACCCGACCATGTCACAACTAACCGCTGACGTCACTGAGGGAGGTGCTAATGATTTCACCTTCCCGTTGGCGAGCAAGTAGTTAAGGCAGATAGGTAAAACCACTACATTTCCTGACGCGTCGGGCAACGATCCCAAGCGGATCACCCGTCGCGTCATCGAGCCAGTGTCTCCTCTCGCTCCGCCGACAGTACCGCCCCTTCAAACTCCTCACACACCACGACTATCGATAATTTCCTTGATCAGGTTGCCGTGAACATCGGTGAGGCGGAAATCGCGACCGCCATAGCGAAACGTCAAACGCTCGTGATCGACACCGAGTAAATGCAACACCGTGGCCCACAAGTCATAAACGGTGCGGGGATTTTCAACCGCGTGGTAGCCCAGTTCATCGGTCGCTCCGTAGGCCATTCCGCCGCGCACGCCACCTCCAGCCATCCAAATGCTGAAACCGAAAGGGTTGTGATCGCGGCCGTTGTTGCCCTGAGAAAATGGCGTCCGTCCAAATTCGCCCGCCCAAACCACCAGGGTTTCATCCAACAACCCGCGGGCTCTCAAATCGGTCAATAGGGCGGCAATCGGTTTGTCGACTTGATAACCCATCGCCCCATGGCCCCGCTCCAAGTCTCCGTGTTGATCCCAAGGGTTTGCCGCACCGCCGGCCCCAATCCCTTTGGTGAGGCAACTCAACTCGATAAAGCGAACCCCTTTTTCAACCAAACGACGAGCCAACAAGCATTGGCGGGCGTAGGCGGCGCGGGCCGGGTCGGCCGAATCGACACCGTACAGTTCTCGCGTGGCGGCGGTCTCTTGGCTGATGTCACATAACTCGGGTACTGCGCTCTGCATCCGGAAGGCCGTTTCATAATTCCGAATGGCCGCTTCCACTTCAGCGTCATCCCCGGTGGTCTGCTGAAATTTCGCATCAAACAACTCGGCCAACTCCAAGCGTCGTCGTTGCAGCGCTCGAGGGACTTGCGGCTGAATGTTGCGAATCGCTTCCGGGCGGTCTGCTTGTAAAATCGAGGCTTGGCACTGAGCGGGCAGAAAGCCGCTGCTAAACAGGCTGACGCCACCGTGCGGCGGTACCGCATTCCCGCTTTGCAAAACCACAAAGCCTGGCAAGTTCTCGTTTTCCGTTCCTAGGCCATAAGCGCACCAAGCTCCCGCGCTGGGGTGACCCATGAAGGGAAACCCAGAGTGCATAAAGAAGTTTCCCTGGGCGTGTTCATTCACGGGCGTCGTCATCGAACGCACCACGGCCAGTTCATCAGCCACCTTGGCAATTTCTGGAAACATGCTGCTGATTGGCAAGCCCGACTCACCCGATCGCGAAAACGTAAATGGGCTGGCCATCACGTTGCCGTTGTTATTGAATTGAGTTCGACGAACATTGACCGGCATCGGTTTGCCGTGCAAATCCTTAAGGGCCGGCTTGGGGTCGAACGAATCAACGTGCGAAACGCCCCCCGACATGAAACAGAAGATCACCCGCTTGGCTCTGGCGGGATGATGCGGAGCGGTCAACGCGGCGTTCGGCGGCAACACGTTTACGCTTTGTTTGTCGGCACTTCGCGCCGCGTCAGCTGCCAGCCCAGCCAGCGCTACCGCGCCAAAACCGGTCGATGTCTCTTGCAACCAACGTCGTCTGGAAAAATGCCCCAACTCGCGATCATCGAACATAGATAAATTCCTTGAATGTCAGCATTGCGGCGGCCAATTCGGACCAGATCGTCAGTGGCGTTATCTCGGTCGGCAGCTTCCCCAGTTCGGCCAGTCGCGTTTTACCAGCCGCCTGCTCGCTGCGGAGTCGTAGCACTGCCGCTTGCTCGGTCGCGGTTAACGACTCCAGCACGCGGGCGTCGGGCAAATAGATTGGTGAAGCCATCGCGAGCGTCTTAATTTGTTCGTCGCTTAGGGCTCGATCATATAATTGAGCAGACAAAAACTTGCCCGCCAGCAGTCGATTACCCCCCGCGGGTGAATGCCGCAGACCAAAGCTGACAACCGTTTCCCCGGCTTGAAAATGAAAAGGCCCGTCGCTGCGGTAGGGTTTACCGTAGGGTTGGCCGTTGCGATAGCCGACAATCTGTCCATCCTCATGATAGGCGATGGCGATCTGCACTGGCTGCTCCACCGCTGCGGTTTCTTGCGGCCCTGAAAATGGCTGCGTGCGGGTAAAGCCATCGCTGCCCGCAAGCCACTGGTGTGGGTCCCGTTCACCAAACACGATGGCATCAAAGCGGATTCCATCGCGAGTCTGCACCGTCATCACTCCGCCGCCAGCTTGTTCCAGGGTATCGAGTTGCACCCAGGCGACCAGCGTCTTGGCTCGCAACGATTGCTGCAGTGGGGCGGTCAGCAAGTAGCCAGCTCCACCCGTTTCCAATCGACCTGCCGCGAGCTTTGCCGTCCCCTCGAGTCTTCCTTCCAGATCACTTGGTTGGCCACTTAAGCCTTGCTCAAAATCCCAGCTCAGCAGGGCGGCGGGGAAACCTTCGAGTAGAGCGGCTTGATTGTCCTCAGTCGCCTCTGCCGCCTTCTGCAATTTCTCCTTCAAAGCGTTACGAGCCGGTTCCAAGATGGCTAGCTCGTCCTGTTTGAGTTGGCTAATTTCCTGGCGCAGCGACTGGCCTTGTCGCACGCGCTGGGAAAATGTTTGTTGCGTCTCGGCAAGATAGAGCGTAAGTTGGTCCAGTTCCGCAGCGTCTGGCTGGCGGGCAAACGCGGTCACAAACATTCGCCGCAACCGCTCGCGATCGCTCTTCAGAGTCGGATCCCCGAGCGTCGCTGCTGCCCACTCGCGGGCGTATCGAGCAACTTGGGGGCTGTTCATCATGGCCAGTGATTGCGCTGGCACGTTCGTCGCCTCCCGCCGTCCCACCGTGCTGAAGGGTTCCGGAAAATCGAACGCCCGCAGAAATGGATCGAGGTTGTTTCGCATCACTTGCAGGTAAATGCTCCGCCGCTTGGAGTCGGCGTTTACCGGGGGCCCGTAGCCTAGAGGATCCAGTTGGCCGGTAGTAAGCAGCAAAGTATCGCGAATCACCTCGGCTTCCATCCGCCGCACGTTGGCGTGCGACAACCAATGATTTTCCGGGTCCACTCTTTGACTTGCCGTCGACGGCAACGAGTCTTGTTGCCAAGCTTGGGTGCGAACCAACTGGCGAATCAGCGACTTGAGCGACCAACCCGCAGCGGCAAAATCATTGGCCAGCCAGTCCAGCAATTCAGGGTGCGAGGGCGTTTCCCCCAGCGCTCCGAAATTGTCAGGCGTGGTTACGATCCCGGCACCGAATAAGTGGTGCCAAACTCGGTTCACAATCACACGTTTGGTAAATGGATTTTCGTCGCTCAGCAGGTCTGCCGCCAACTCCAAGCGGCCGCTACCGACTGCTTGATACGGAGTGTCGTTGACTGCGGTGAGAAACCGGCGAGGAACTGGACGCCCCGGAAACTTATGGTTCCCACGCACGAACAACGGCTGTTCGCTCCCCCGCGTTTCATCGAGTCCAGGCACGCGGGTCGGCACCGGAATTTGAGTTTCCAGGGTTCGGTAGGACTGGATCAATTCGGCCGCCTTGCCCAGGCTCGCAAGTTGATTAGGCAAAATCCCCGCGGCAACGCATTGGTCCAGCAACATCGCTTGAGCGTCGCTGGCCTCCTCTTGTTGCCAAGCGACGATCGCCGATTTGATCACGCTGACCAAACCGCTCGCCAGTGTTTCCAAATCAGTGGGCGCCTCAATATCTCGCAGCGTTGCCAACGACTCTGACCTAGCTGTGGGCACGCTGACCCCTTTGGGAACCAGCAACGCTTGACGAATCCCAAACCAAGATCGGGGCTGGTTGTTGACCAACAGCGGAGCGTCTTCCGCCGCGGCCAGTTCCAAGTGAACCGAGTCGCCTTGCCAGTAGCTGAGATCAAAGCGTTGCCAACTCCAATTATTGCCCAGTGTCTTGACTGGATAGACGGTGCCGTTGCGGGGATAGTCCTGCACCACGTACCTTAAACTTGCTGCCGCGTCTCCGATGACTTGAGCCCAAACCTCATAGTCTCCCTCCAGCTCCCAGTCTGGCGACGTCAAACGGGCAGCATCCTTGTTCGACAACAAGTGTGAATAGCTGCCACCTGGATAAATTCCCCAAAAGACTTGTTCACCCTCAGCACGCAAGGCAAACTGGCCCGCTGGCTGGCTGTTTGCCGGTAGACCATACCCGTTTCGATACCAATGTTGATATTGTTCGTCCTGGGATAAATCAAAACGTTGGACACCGGGAGTTGCCAGCAAGGCTTGCCAAGCCTCGGCCTGCTGTTGCTCGGATGCCAACAGAGCCTTCCAGGCAGCGGCCAGGGGCTGGGGTTGGTCAACCACTTTCAGCAGGGGAGTAAGCAGCTTCGCCAAACTGTCCGTCGGAGGTGCCTGCTCCCGCTCGCCAAGCTCATTTAACCAATTGCTCAGCCGCTCGCCGCTGAGATTTGCTTGCCACTCCTCGGCAACGCTTTGCCGAATCTGTTCTTTGAGTTCCGTTAACTGATCTCTGCCCGCGTTTAATCGCGCCGGTAAATCGACCACCGTGCGTCCCGGCCGGCAGGCATTCAGCACCCCATACAACGCGTAATAATCGTCCTGGCTGATCGCATCAAATTTGTGATGGTGGCAACGGGCACAGGAAACGGTCAGCCCCAAAAATGCTTTGGAAAACGCATTGATTTGGTCATCGGTGAAACGCACCCGTTCGTCCAACGCATCGGTGGGAGCAAACCCATGGAAGACCATTCGCCAATGGGCCGTACCAATCGCTGATTCATTCCAGCCTCGCTCGGGATTCGTCCGCGGCTGTTCCAGTAAATCGCCGGCGACATGCTCGCGCAACAATTGGTCATAGGGTACATCGTCGTTGAGCGCGCGAATCAAATAATCGCGATATTGCCAAGCCCCTGGATTCACCGGATCCCCTTCGCTGCCATGCGACTCGGCGTAGCGAATCCAGTCCATCCAATGCCGCGCCCAACGCTCACCATATCGTGAACTAGCAAACAACGTGTCAATCAACGCATCCACACCTCGCGAACGCTCATCGGATGATTCGGTTTTCAAGCGAGAGGTCCAAGTCTGCAGCTCTTCCGGAGTGGGTGGCAGGCCGTGCAAAGTGACAAACAACCGACGCACCAGCACTTCGTCGGCGGCGGGTGGGTTGGGTTCCAGGCCCGCATCGCGAAGGCCGCGGAGGATGAATTGATCAACGGCTTGATCACTCCATTGATTGTCGGTCAATGCGGGCGGCTGCGTGGCTTGGATCGGTTGGAAACTCCACCATTGTTTCCGTTCCGCAAAGGTCGCTTCCCATGATTGGTTTGCTCCCGCAGCATCCGCCGTCGGTGGTTCATCGCGTGGATCGACGGCACCTGCCTCAATCCAGCGTTCAAAATCACTGATCACCGCATCACTTAGGCGAGTGGCTCCCAGCGGCATCTCCAGCCCCTCGATCTGATGCCGCATTACGGCTACTAAAAGGCTGGTTTTGCCTTCGCCCAAGGCAATCGCCGGGCCATTCTCACCGCCGTCGAGCAGTGCTTTACGGTGGTCAACCGCCAACCCACCCTCGGCGGTATCGTGAGAGTTATGGCATTCATAACAATGCTCCACCAATACTGGGCGAATCTTTGATTCGAAAAAAGCAAGCTCAGCGTCGTCGGCCTCAGCGGATGGCCCGTTGGCGATCACCATGGCCGACAAAAGCAGCGACAACCGCATCAGGGGCAACAGCCTCAGGGGCAACAGCCTCAGGGGCAACAGCATCAGGGGCAACAGCCTGGTAGCTGTCACCCAAATGGCATTCAATCGTGCGCTCAACGCTAACTCCTCAAAAAATCGCAGTTCGCTTGGTTCATCCGCTTCACCCCCATGATACATGAACCAAGCTCGGCGAGTGTGAAGGCCGGTCGGGAAATCGCCGCCGGGTGCGACGAGATAACACCGCAGCTATACTCAACGAGTAACAAGGCTCAAGTTTGGTTGCCAAGCGACCTTACACTTTCATGTTGCTTCCCGCCCACGTCTCCCTCCTCTCAGGAATCTCTCGCAGATGATTTACACAACTCGCCGCGCCGCGCGTTACGCTTTCGTTGGTGTCGCTTTGTGGTTGCCGGCTCCGGCTGGGAAGCTTGACGCCCAAGACGCAGGCGGGTCCGGCCCGCCAGTTGCCGAAGTCGTCGCATCGACGCCGCTCGATGGCGAGAAAGCGGGCGAGTTTATGATTCACAACTTCGAGGCGTTGGCTTTGAACGATGGGTATTTCTCAGAGGGAGCGCATGCCGGAGATATCGACGGCGACGGCATTGTGGATGTTGTCTCGGGGCCGTACTGGTACGCCGGTCCCGACTTTACCGCCAAGCAGGAAATTTATCCTCCCGTTCCGCAGAATCGTGATCGCTACGCCGATAACTTTTTTTCTTGGGTCTACGACTTTAACGGGGACGGAAACAAGGATGTGTTTGTGGTCGGCTTTCCCGGCACACCCGCTTATGTCTACGCAAATCCTGGCCCCAGGCAACTGGCAAACCACTGGGTAAAGCACGAAGTTTTCGATTGGGTTTCTAACGAATCACCACAATTCACCAACATTTATGATGACGAGCGTCCGGAATTGATCTGCACTCGTGATGGCTTCTTCGGTTTTGCCACGATTGATTGGGATGACCCTTGGCGGACTTGGAGCTTTCATCCTATTTCCGACAAGATCGCCGCGTCACGCTTTGGGCATGGTTTGGGGGTCGGAGATGTCAACGGAGATGGGCTGTTAGATATCATCCACGCCGGGGGCTGGTTTGAGCAGCCAGTCGAAATGGCCACCTCACGCCGCTGGGTATCACACGCTCACGCGTTCAGCACCAGCTACGGCGGTGCGGATATGTTCGCTTATGATGTCGACGGGGATGGTTTGAATGACATCATCACCAGCGATGCCGCCCATGATTTCGGACTCGGCTGGTACCGCCAGACGATCGAGGATGGAAAGTCGCAGTTTGAGTACCAGCAGATCATGGGCTCGCACCCCAGCGAGAACAAGTATGGCATTTTGTTTTCTGAGCTGCACTCAGTCGGGCTCGCCGATATTGACGGGGATGGACTGCGGGACATTGTCACCGGAAAAACCTACTATTCACATCATCAACAAAGTCCCATGTGGGATGCCGGGGCGGTCGTCTATTGGTTTCGTCTGACACGCGGCGAAGAGGGTGTCGACTGGGTGCCCTATCGAGCGGATGGTGAGGCCGGGATTGGTCGCCAGTTAACCACCATCGACATCAATGGTGACGATCAGCTCGATTTTGTCGTCGGTGGCATGAAGGGGGTGCACGTTTTACTGCAGCGACGATCGCCAGTCACCGAAGACCAATGGTTGGCCGCTCAACCGAAACTCTATACGGGCCCGCAGCTACCATCGATCGAGAATGCGGTAGCCACAAGAGGACCGCAGCCCGAGTTCACCGACGGGGCATCGAGCGTCGCCGGCGTGATCGAGGGAGAGAGCTTACAGGTAGCCATATCGAGCGGCAGCGTGGGACCGCAGGCAATGGCCAATTTTCGGGATGGACGTTGGAGCGGTGATAGTCAATTGTTTTGGAACGGCGGACAACCGGGAGATATAATGACGATCGAATTACCCGCTCAATCGCAAGCTTTCAACCTTGAGATCGTGATGACATGCGCCCGCGACTACGCGATTGTGCAATTAGCACTCGACGGTAAATCGCTCGACAACCCGCTCGATCTCTATGAGCCCAAGGTGACCACCACGGGTGTGTTGAAATTCACCAATCTTGCCGCGACCGACAAACCAAGTAAATTGACGATCCAAATCGCTGGCGCCAACCCTCAAGCCAAACCTGCTCACATGGTGGGCATTGATTACTTAAAAATCACACCCAACTAGTTTTGCGACTTGGTGGCCGTCAATTTTGACACTACCACCAACGTCAAAAACGCCAAGGGGATTGTCACGATCCCCGGTTGCGTAAAGGGAGCTGGCGCCAAAGCGGGATCCATCCCGTAAACCTGCTTGAACGTATCACTGCTCAGTAAAATCCAGCCCAGCGAACTGACCATCCCCACAATCACGCTGGAGATGACACCTTGCCGGGTTGTCTGCTTCCAGAACAACAGCATTACCAGGGCTGGCAGGTTCGCACTTGCCGCCACGCTGAAGGCCCAGCCGACCAAATAACTGACATTCATCTTCTCAAAGAGAATCCCCAGCACAATTGCAATCGCGCCCACGACGACGGCGGCAATCTTGGCAACGTGAACGCGCTGCGCGTCTGACAAATTCCAGCCGGCATAGCCGCACAGCAAGTCATGAGCGACCGCGCCGCTGGACGCCAAGATCAACCCGCTGACTGTTCCCAGCACGGTCGTGAAGGCAATTGCCGAGATGATTGCAAATAGAATCTGGCTCATGCTACGAGCCAACAAGGGCGCGGCCATGTTATTGTTGCTCATATCCAACGCACCGCTGGTCATCGCTCCCAAACCTAAGTACAGCGTTAACACGTAGAAGAATCCGATGCTGGCAATACCCACGATCGTACTCTTGCGAGCGGCCGCGCCATCTTTCACGGTGTAATACCGAATCAAAATATGGGGCAACGAAGCGGTGCCGCAAAACAGCGCGAACATCAGCGACAAGAAGTTAATCCGGTCACGCACCAGAGCCCAAGAATCGTTGCTGGCATCGCCACGTATCCCGGCGAATTTCGGATGCTCGCCTGGCCTTAGCACTTGGCTGCCAGAGGTGGGCTTTTGAAAGTAAATGATCGAGTTCCCCTCAGCATGCTCAATCACCTTATCTCGCCACAAAACCACTTGGCTGTCATGCAGCACGCGAAAAAACTCCAGCGGTCCGAGCGGCCCGGTTTCCGTTTGACCGGCGGGTAATTCCGAAACATGCCCGACCGGATGCGGGACTCTTTGGCCTTCTCCATCGCCGAAGGGTACGCCATTGACGAATTTGCCCTCGTCACGAGTCGTGATGACTTGCGCCTCATGCAGAAAAATCCCCTCATCATCGCTGGTCATGCTGAATGCTGTAAAACCGCCCGCCGGATCGGCCAAGCGAATGAAGCCCTGTTCTTCCCAACCGTCGTCCTCGGGCAAAACCGTTTTGCCGGCTAATGATCCTTGGGAAAAATCTTCCCCGCTGAACGGCCCCAGTTTTTGAAATTGATATCCGTCGTTCCCTCCCTCTTCAACGCTGAAACCACGTTGCAAAACCATGACGGTTAGCACCAGGCTGAAGACGACCAGCAACGAACCTTTAAGGAACTGGACCCAAGTCGTTGAGACCATGCCGGCGGTAATCACGATCACAATCACCGTTGCGCCGACAATTAACACCCCCGCCCAATGTGGGAGACCTAGCAGCGGTTGGATTAACACGCCCGCTCCAACCATCTGCGGAATCAAATAGAAGACGCTGACCACCAAAGTGCTGATACCGGCAGCCAACTTGATGCCGCGAGAATCGAATTTTGCGTCCAAGGCGTCAGCAAAAGTAAATTTCCCCAACCGCTTCATCGGCTCGGCGATCACGAATAGGGCAACGATCCAGCCAGCCAGATAACCAATCGAATAAAGAAATCCGTCATAACCATAGGATGCGATCATCCCACAGATACCCAGGAAAGAAGCGGCAGAGAGGTAGTCTCCGGCAAAGGCCACGCCATTGACGGCCCACGGTATCTGTCCATGAGCGGCAAAGAACCCAGCGGACGATTTGGCCCGCCTGCCCAAATAGAAACTTAACCCCACCGTCGCCAGCACAAACGTGAAGAAAATCCCCACGGCTATGTATGAAACTTCATAGATCATTGCGGCGTTCCTTCATCGCTGGTGGTTCTTTCATCGCTGGCCGTGGGCGTGGGCGTTGAGTCCGTGGGCGGATGATCGGGACGCGAGAAAAAACCGTAGATTAAAGCCAGAATCAAGGCAAAGATAATTAAGCCGAAACCATACAGCAGTGCTAGGTTTAAACCAGCGATCGGACGCCATTCCATGACTCCGGGAGCCCAGGCACACAACAGCATAAAGCCCAAGTAGAGGGCTAGATAAATGAAAAATAAGATCAATCCCAATCGTTGGTTGGGATAGCGGTCAACTGATTCGTTCATTACCGTCTCGCCTACTTGGACATTAAATATTTCAGTAATTCAATCCGCTCGCGCTCATTCAGCGAATCAAACAGCCCGGTGGGCATGAATGATTGGTCGGAAACGGCGACCGATTCAATTTCCTCTTTGGCGACCGTCACGGTGTCATTCTGCGTGCGAATCACCAGCGCCGAATCGGAATCGGTCTCCACCAGCCCCGTAATCACGCGTCCGTCGAGCGTGACGATCACGCGTGACTGGAAATCGCGTCCAATGACTGCATTCGGATCAAGGATATTCTCGACGAGGTAGTCGATCCCTTTTGAACCGCTGCCGTCGAGCTTGGGGGCGATGTTCCCGCCATTGCCTGCCAGTGGATGGCAAGCGGCACACAACCGTTGAAAATGTCGCCTTCCTTCGCCAGCATCATAAGCCCAGAGGGGAGCTTGTTGATACGTGGCCGACATTTTTTTGATTTGATGCTCCATATCGGCCGAACTTTGCCCCAGACGCCCCCATTTTTGACTCAACAAGCTGTTCAGCTCCACGTCATTGAGATTTGCCATCTGCCTCACGTAGTAAGCGGTAACCACCTCCTCGGACACGCTCCCCCGCTCAATCGCCTCCATGAGTTGTGTCGCCCATGCTGGTCGGCTGGTTAACACATTCATCGCTGCTGATTGTAGAGACTCTTCTTCCCAACGCGGCAACTGATCAATCAGCAACATCGCAACCTCCGCCGAGTTATACCGAGCGGTCAGTGGGATGACCTGTTCCAACAATATCCCACGATTCAGCAAGCTCAACAGCGCCGGTAAATTCTCCGGCGAGCGGTCCGCTGCCAGCAACTTCAACGCTTGTCGCAATTCTTGCTCCGCAGCACCCTCGGTAATCAAGGTTTCGCGTTTGCGTGCAAAGAGCAATTGATCGCCGAAAGCGGCACCGAGTGTTTCAGCCGCACCGCATAGCCGTGGATCATCGGCATCATAGAAGTCTGCCGCTACGGTATCCCAGCCAACCGGTGGCTTGAGGCCGCGCAGCGAGCGTAGGGAAAAGCTAAACAGTTCCATCAACCGCAACCCTTCCTTTTTCTCGGCTCGCGTCAGTTTGGCGACTACCGCGGCGCGGCCCACGTCAGATAGTTTGGCTGCGTACCACAGAATATAATCATGCAAGACTTCAATCGGTGTCTGTTCGGCCAGCGTCAGGCAGCGTTCGATATTCACAGGCATCAATTCCGCCATGCCATACCACAGTAACAGCACCAAATTGCGATCCTCAGCATTTTCTAATTGCGAACTCAAACGCTCGATAATCAACCAGCTCAGTTCCTCTGGCAAGCGAGTAATAGCGGAAGCCAAATAGCGTTTTACGAGCAGTGAATTTTCTTCTGTGATCAATTGAGTCAGCGGCCCAGCCAGTTCACTTTCGGCCAACGATTCCACGGCCAGCTGCACGCCCCAGCCACGCACGTACTCGCTGGGATCATCGAGGCATTGCTTAAAGAGTTGCTGCGTGAAGGCTTGGCAGGCATGCAGACCCCAGATTGCTCGCAACCGCTCCGTGGGGTTGCCCTGTTTGCTCAGTTGAGTCAAATGCTCGATCGCGGTATCGGCAATTGGTCGCATCGCTGACCGCTCGCTCAGCACGCGGCGGGCGGTGCGAGCATGCCAAGCGTTGCCATGCGATTGGGCGATCGCTAGCGTTTCATCGTCGGCTTGTTGATAATCCACTTTAACCGGAGTGAAGTTCGCATCGTATTGCATGCGATAGATCCGGCCGTTGCCGCGATCCCAATGTTCCACATTTGGATTGTGACAGTGCCTGGGGTCATACCAATCACTAAAATAAACAGCCCCGTCTGGCCCGACCTTCAGGTCGATTCCGATATATTGAGGGTCACCGCAGAAGAGCATATCCTCGCCAGCATGAACCGTATGGTATCCGCCGAGCTCACGGCGGTTTTCTTGTTGGTTCATTTGGTGACCATGCAAGTTATGAGTGAAAAGGCGGTTATAATGTTTCGCGGGCCAGTTATCACCGAGGTAGATCATCGTGCCCACATGGGAATGCCCTCCATAAACTTGCCGCGAGCCGACCCTTCCAGCCCCTCCTTCACCATGACCGTAACGACTGGAAGCCAGTAAGTAGTTGGCGAGATGGGGCATACCAGGCAGCGCCGCGGCGGAGATGAAATCGGCATAGCCACTGTTGACCTGGTTCCAATAGTGCCCGCCTTGCATCACGTGGGTCGTTGAACCGCCACCCCAACGGCTGCGGCAGTGCGTCATAAAAATTTGACCATGCTGGTCGTAGTCCAAGCCCCATTGATTACTGCCGCCGTGCGCAAAGACTTCAAATTGGTGTCGCTCAGGATGATAACGCCAGACGCCGGCCTGCAGCGTGAGTCGCTCGCTGGGATCGCACCCTGGCTTGCCAACATGCGACACATTGAACACCCCTTGGTTGCCGTAGAGCCAGCCGTCGGGCCCCCACATCAGGCTGTTCAACGTCTCATGGGTGTCGGCAAATCCAAAGCCGTCCAACAATTTTTGGGGTGCTGAATCGGGTATGTCGTCACCATTCCGATCTGGGATAAAAAGCAGTTCCGGGGCCGCTCCAACCCAAACACCACCAAACCCGACCTCCAATCCACTGACCAGGTTCAGTCCCTCGCAGAAAACTTGGCGTTTCTCGAAATGGCCATCACCATCTTGGTCGCTGAAGATGAGGATTTTGTCGAGACCCTGTCCTGCCGGGCGTTTTTGTGGATAGGAGTGCCCTTCGACAACCCACAGACGGCCTTTGGCATCGAACGTAAACGCCATCGGTTGATGCAAGTCGGGTTCAGCCGCGATGACGTCGACGGAGAAACCGGCCGGTACGTACATTTGGCTCGTGGTCTCTGTACCCGCTCGGCGTGAATGAGTGGGCTCTGCCTTCTGTGTGAACTCTGCGTTTTCTGTTGAGATGTCATCCCGGCGGGGGTTGACGACCAAATGTTGCAATAGCGGGGTGTGAGTCGAGCGAGCATTCGAGCTCACTGCTTCGGCAAACTGCGGTCGCTCGGCGTGGAAGCGAAAGTCATCAAAATTCAGATGCCCCCAACCCCCTTGGCTTTGATCGATCAGTCGAACGGCGATCGTTTGACCTTGATGGGTCTGTAGATCGACCATCACTCTCTGCATTTGCTCTCGGTTCGCACCCGATGCTTGGAATAGAACTTTAGCCGGTTCACTGTCAGTGGCCGGTGTGATGATCTCGACGCGCGTCGAAGCAGGTTGTCCGCCGCCGATGAGGAAGCTGGCATAAGGCTGCGTGACTGGGAAGGGACGTGAGGTCAAACTGCCCGTGCCGGCATCGCGGACTCGCTCAAAACCGCCGATGAAAAACCTGCCTACCTTGCCGCTGGTTTGTTTAGGCCAACGACTGTTGATGCCGTCCCGTTCGACCGGCTGACCAGCAAACGCATCACCCGTGGCGGTCCAATCTGCCAAGGTGCCTGTCTCAAAGCCAAGGTTCAACTCTTTACCGGAATCGTCCGTCGGAAGCACGCCGACTGAGGTGGGGGACTCGGTGGATGTCTCGGTGGGAAGTTTAAAGCTTTTTAGCGGGTTGGGCTGCCCCGTTAAATCCGTCAGGCGAATATCACGAAATTCAATTTTAGTGGGTGGCCCGCTGTGCAGTTGAAAAGCCAACTCGCCGCTCAGATCTTGGGCATCTTCTTGTTGATCACGCAGTTCGCAAAACAACGTGCCGTTAATTGTCACGGCAACTTGATCACCACTCGCGACGATCCTGTATTCATTCCACTCGCCGGGGCGAAACAGGACCGCATATTCTTCCGCCGGGGCAAATTGCTTCACCCCGCGTTTACCGTCAGCGGCGATGAATACTCGACTGCCTCGTTCGACCAACAAGGCCCGTCCATGCTCATCATAAATACGGCCAAGCCAAGTGGCTCCCATATCGAGGTCTGCTTGATAGCCAGAGACGTGTTCGATATCACGAACCTGACTACGAAACTGTATCCCCGAGTTGGCACCCGGTTGGCCGGACAAGCGAAATTGCAAGTGCAAATCGAAATCGGTCAGCTTTCCCGCTCGCCAAACCAACCAAGTATTTTTATTGAGTCTCTGGCCCGCTGGGATCTCACCGACGATGGCACCATCTTCCACGCGCCAATAAGCGGAGTCTCCCTCCCAGCCATCGAGGGTCTTGCCATCAAAAATTGAGCCTCCTGGTCGGGTATCCTGTGCGGTGAGCGAGCTCGCGGGAATCAGGCCGCAAATAACTAGAGCGATCGCAAGGCTCCGTCGATTTGGCAACATCGTGTTTGACTCGGCGAATTGACGGGGAGGAGTGGTGGAGGCGAGGTGACCTATCGACGACTTTGCCGCCGACGTTTTGTCGATCGCTAATCTTAATCGCATTGATGCGTCCACGATACCAACCAGCGACAATTGGTACCTTTTACCTTGGCATCCTTCCTCCGCATGCCAGCATGCCAGCATGCCAGGCCGAATAGAGCGTTTCATCCCAGGTGTGCAAGTGATTACCAATGCGTTTTCTTCGTTAAAGCCCGCTGTGCACTAAGAACCTATCCGAGGCCGCTGAGCCGATGGCGCTAGCTGCGGCCACTTTGAGGTTCTCGGATAAGTCGTAATCGTTGTGAGAAGCAATTAGGGCCCTTGGCTGCTCGCTACGAATCTGAGAGTGGCCCGATAAAATATCCCAGGGGACACCATTCAGGTTGACAATTCGCTATCAGTAAGGTGGAGAATTACATTGCAAATTTTTTGGGGGAAGTCCTGTGAAAATCGCAACCAATGGTTTCGTGATCGCTCCGAATTCGAATAGAGGCTCGCGGCGGTCGTAATATTGGAGACGCAATGTGCTCTTTTTTCTTGTGAGTGCATGTTTTTCTCTGTCGTGCATCAACGCAGGTGTTCCCGGGCTGGCAGGTGGCTTTGAGGGGGACCAGGAGTCAAAGGTTACCCATCTGACATCCACCAACACTTCGGCGGAACTATTAAAGAAAGCTTTTGCTGCCGAAATCGATGGGGACTTTGACGCCAGGCGGGAGTCGCTTGTGAAAGCTCTGGCGGCAAAGGGCTCTGGCAGTGTTTTGCACCGAGAATGGACTGAGGGACCAAGCCAGAGTGCACTTCGCTCAAATCTTAAATCAAGAGCCAGATCACATACTTGCAAGGAGGGTTCTCGGCTACGTACGAGTTGGGCCTGCTTGGATGAGTCGGGGACAATTGATAATGGCAAAAGAGCGTCAGAACATGTTTCGTGCTTCCGTCCGGAGTTTTGGTCCAAGGCTGATGATGATTGCTTCAGGACTGAAGTCATCTTCTCCGCGAGGGACAAAGGCGGCGCTCGACAGTCTCAGTGAGATCGATAGTGATTTAGCAATTCCCGCTATGGAGGTGGTGTTTGGCGATGAGCCGGAAGAATTCAGTGGGCCGATCGTAGCATGGCTCGCCGGGCGAGAAGGTCATGAAGCCAGCCTCGCGTTGGCTCGCTTCGGCATCTTTCACCCAATGAAAGGCATCAGAAAAGCTTCTGCGGAAGCGTTGCGAGACCGGCCGGTCGTTGAGTACGGTGCGGCTGTCATGGATATAGTGTTAACGCCATTTAGTCCCGCTGGTGTTATTCCGATTCAAGCCGGCGTAGATGGACCTATTTTAGGTTTTCAGAAATCGTATCGCAGGGAAGGGGCCGAGAGAGATCGTCGTAGTTACGATAAATAATGAGTCAGTTGTTTGCACGCCGGAACATCTGTTCTGGGTATCAGGTCGCGGGTGGACAAAGGCTAGAGAGCTTTCCAGGGGAGATGTGTTGCACGGTGCCATTGAACCTGCAGAAGTTCTTCAAGTCTCCGTGCCGGGAGAGGAGCAGACATACAACCTAGTAGTTGAGGAGCACTCCAATTACTTCGTTGGCGAGAGTTTGATTCTGTCCCATGATGTGACCGCACATGAACATCAAGAGAATCTCATTCCAGGCTTGCGAAGGGAAGCGGATTGACGAGCAATATATCGCTCAGCGACTGGCGAGCGAAGAATTTGCCGAAATCACGCGTTGGGAGGAAGCTTGCATGGTGCAATGGAAAACGGCCCAAAGGAACTCAAAAGCTCGTGATGTCGAGTGCCCTCTCTCTGTTTTTTCGTCTGCTGGATTGATCCCAAGTGCAAGTCGCGCTGGCCGATGGGAAGGAGCGGAAAGATGTCACTGAGTTTCACTCCAGCAACGCGCCTTAGCAACTGGGAATTTGAAAAGACCCCAAACGCATTTCAACCAATGTATACCCAAACGAAGGATACGATTTGTGGATCCCTATGCCTGCTTATTCCGATTCAGTGCCGGAAGATAAGAGATCGCAAATTGTGAACAACTGAGCGTTAGTACTGATACCACAGAAAATAAAGGTATGCCTGATTCAATAAACAAAAAAACAAATAATCGGTCAAAGAGAAACTGGAAAAAAAAACAGCATAGTGAAGGCCACCTTGCTTTGCGTTACTCGCAAGAATGGTAACTGACGCAACCTGAATGGCAAGCAAGGAAAACAGGGAGCTTAGTAAAAAGTGCGGATCATTGGTCAAGCCGGAATGCAAGCCATTGGGGAAAAGAATTCCCGGTGTGCCCGACATAACGTTTGTGATCGTGAGTGATGCTGGAGTCACCCCAAGAGGAACTGCAACTATTAATACTGGAAGTGCTTTCGCAGAATAATTATGGTTTGAGAACATGCCGCTTATCAAGAGAGGCGTCATCGTAAAGCAAAGAAAGCCAACAAGTACGTCTGCTATCGAAATCTGTTTTGAAGAAATTGAACTTGCGCATAATGCGAAATTTGCAATTCCGAAACATTGACACATATTTGTTATTGTCAGAGCATTCCTGGCTTTAATTGGCATTTTACGGAACGCAGATTAAACGGACGGTACGGAGGTTTGTTACGAGACGGGCCGCTCGGACCGATCACCCAGAAAGGACTAGTGTAGCTTGCGCGGCACATGCAATTCCGAGTGTGTCAGATCAATTCTGATTTGCTACACTTTTACTCAGCGGGATCCCTGTTGGCGGAATCCTTATCTTAATCGCATTTTTTCCGAGCAGTTTTTCCCCTGATAGGCCACGCTCTGGAAATTGATCAACGACGGTGCTGGAGGTTAGTGTTGATCGCCTGTTCGTTGTTTGCCAGGTTGCGAGAATGCTTCCTGTTAGCCACGATTGCTTGAAGGATGTGCAGATCAGGTCGATGTTCCAACAGCCATTGCAAATGCGTTTCCGAGGATTGCAATGCACTGAGGCCAATCTGAAACTGCTCGTATTCAACTGCCTTGGATGCAAGTTCAGAGCTAGCCTGCAATAGGTCGAGCCGAAAATCCGCAACTTCGGGGGCCTTTTGCAGGACTTCCTCGGCGTGTTCCGTGGCTAGTGTTAATTGTGCAAGCACTTGTGCGGAATCACCTTCGCGGGCGGCCAGTTTTGCTAGTTCAAAGCGGGCGCTCATGCGGTGCCTCCAATGCCCAGGATGCGAGTCGGGGTGATCACGAAGCTGTTCCGCCACCCGCAGCGTTTCCTCAAGCAGCTGCTTCAACTCCCGCGAGTCAAGTTGATCGACCATTAACTTCGCTGTGGCGTGCAATTGTGCGGCGTAACAATCGGCGTAATTGAGCTCCGCCGGATTTTCTGAAAACAGGTTCTCTATACGGTTTGAAGCTTTGGCGAGCGATCTGGCCCCCTGCGCGGTGCGGCCGATTCCGAATTCGATGTAACTCTGCTTATGAAAGGCTTGGAATAGATCAAACTTTAGCATCTCAACTTCGTAACCCGCGGTGAGTAGCTTTTCATATCCATCAACGGCTTTGTTGATCTCCTCGATGGCACGCCCGTCTTCGCCGATTATGTCTAGGTACTCGCCAAGGATATAACTTGACTGAGCATGCTTATAACTTAACGCTAAATCCTCGGGATATAGGTTCGCGAATCGCCCGAATTGATCGCGAGTCGACTCCAGTAAGGCGACCCGGGCTTCCGCCGTTAATTGTTCGCCGGGGCGCAGGGAGTGGACCTTTTTCTGAAAACTTTCCACCGTCGCCATCGCCGCCCGCAAACCATCTCGCAATTGAACGCGTTTGTCAGCCTCGACGCGCCACCAAGCGGTGAATAGCAAGGCGCACACCAGCACCGCCACCATCGCCACGGCGGAGGTTGATGCCAAGACGGGATCACGCCGCATCCAAAGGGCCAGCCGATTCAACTGGCTTTGCCGCCGCGCCCTGATTGGCCGCAACGCCAACACGTTTTCTAAGTCCTCTCGAAGTTGACAAACGTGCGCGTAGCGATTCGCCGGATTCTCATTGAGCGAGTGGTTGACAACATGCAACAGCGACGCAGGACATGGTCGCCGCAGCATGGTTTGATCGAGTTGGGGAATGGGATCACCCGCGACAGTCAACGCGATCACCGATAGGGCCGATCGCGCGGCGCGTGGCGGCCGCCCCGATAATAATTTGTAGAGCGTTGCTCCCAAGCCAAATACGTCCGCCCCCATGCTGACACGCGTCGCGTCACCTGCCACACGTGGCGTTAACTGCTCAGGAGCCATGTACGCGGGAGTACCTCGCAGTTGAAAGGAGACTGTTGCAAATTCCTCCTCGGACTCTTCAAAAAAACGGACCAGCCCAAAGTCGGTGATCACCACCTCACCAGTTTGATTCACCAAGATGTTCGACGGTTTCAGATCGCAGTGCAACACGCCGCGGGAATGGGCGTGTTCGATCGCGTGACAAGCTTGGATCATCAGTTCCACGATTCGTTGACAGTCGCGAACGGATTCATCGCAATACTTATCAATCGAAACTCCTTCGATAAACTCCATTGCCAGATAAGCGAGGTGTGGGCTCAACGCCCCGCTGTCTAATAGGGAGACAATGCCGGGATGCGATACAGACCGCAACGCACTCAGTTCGTTTTGAAACCGTTTGAGGTCTGCTGCCGAGCCGCTGGTCTGCAATAGTTTGACCGCCACCTTACGGTGTCGCGTGGGGGTGGAGTCAGTTGTCTCACCCAAGTAAACGCGACCGAATCCACCACTGCCCAATTCGCGGATCAAACGATATTTGCCCACCTCGGTAAGCTGATCTAATCCGGTGACTTCTCCGTCAGCGGCTGACGAATCGTCTAGATAGTCGGCCGCATTGCCTGCCAGAAATCCGGCGGGAATAACAACCGATTCATCCCCGATGTCTGCGGGGTTATTCAACGAATCATCGCGGTCCATCGATATTATTCACTTAAGCCGACGTCAAGAAACGCAAAATAAATTTCCTGGCCAGTCGCCAATCAGCTTCCACGGTGGATTCGCTCACCTCCAGCAACTTGGCAATCTCTTGGATCGTCAGGCCGGCGTAGAATTTTAAATCGACAACCGTAGCCGCACGTGGCTCTTTGGATGATAAACTTTCCACCGCTTCGTGGAGATCGGAAAAATCAGCCTGTCGCTTCGGGTCGGCAAGGTCACCGAGTAGATTCACGCGGTGCAGCCCGACCCCACGCTTTGCCGTGTTGCGGCTGCGAACGGCCGTGGCAAAAACTTCACGCAGAGCTCGCGCCGCGGCTGTATAGCGATAAGCTCGCGTGGCGTTCCTCTCAAAAGTCCGGCCCCGCAACAATTTAATAAATGTCTCGTTCAGTAGCACAGTTGTTTGCAGCGTGGCGTCGTTTGGCAGTCTCTGAAGTTTCTCGGAGGCCTTGATGCGCAGCCACCCAACTAGAGCAGACAACTCGTCTTCCGATAAATCCGCGGTGGGTGAACTAACGGTCATGTCATCTCTCACATGATTTCTAGTACCGGCTCGCGAGCAATCCCCGGAGCGTCGCGATTCTTCAAAGTTTACCCATTGAGCCGCAGCAGAGCAAATTCCGCCGACACAAACAGCCACCTCCTGCTTATTTCCAAATGTTTGCTTCCGGAAACGCTTCTTCAAGTAATTTAATCCCAGCAGGGGAAACTTGCGTATTTCGTAAGGTCAAATACCTCAGCGACTTGAGCTTCCGCAATGAATCAATGCCACCGTCACCGACCGTGGTATTGGAAAGATCCAAGTTCCAACAAGGCTTGCCTTCCAAATATTTAAGACTCGCGTCCGTAACCCTAGTACCAGCAAGCGAAAGTGTGAAATTTCCTGAATCATTGAAAACGTTTTGCAAATATCGCATGCCTTCGTCACTGACCTCCGTTCCTGACAAATCGAGGGAACTGACTTTCATGTCTCTGAAACGGCTTAAACCAGCATCAGTGATCATCGTGTTTTTTAGGCTTAGCGTGCCGGAAAGGGGCAACTTGGCCACGACATCCATCGTGCGGTCGGTAACTGGCAAGTCGTCGAGGGAAACCGTCCGTAGGTTTTTCAGCTTTGGCAACACTTGCATGAGTCCGTCTTCCGTAACGTTGGTCCCATTGACGTCAAGTGAGGTTAAACTGGTCATGTTTTGTAGTCGCTTAAGGCCTACGTCGCTAATCTGAGCCTTGGGGATCTTTAAGTATTGCAGCGGTAAACGAGCAATTGCTTCCATCCCGACATCGGTCAATTGAGGATTTCGCAGATCAACCTCCCGAAGATTTGGCAGGCTGCTGAGTAAACTAATCAGCACAGGCTCAGGTACTTTTGCCCCCAAATGCAACCTTGAGATCGAACGATTCCCTACTAGGCACTTAAGACCATCACTCGTTAACGTATTGGAAAAAGACGCCAGTTGCTCAAGTTCATTGAGCATGCCTTGTTGATTTAGTGTCTGAAGCGTCTCATCATCGAAACGTCCTTTCTGGCTAGAACCGTCCCAGAGAGAAAGTACCACAAAGGGCTGCTCAGGCAATTCTGTACTGGACGATGACCGTACCTGTTTGCCATCCGCCGTGCGGACAGTAAGCTCGACCCCTCTTTTTCGAAGTTGCTCGGCGATCTCCCGGTCGAGGTAATTCGCAAGCGTCTCAACCCTTTGTGTTTGGTCACCCAAGTTGCCCCAGAACTCCATTGGGCGCGGTTCGGTGACCTTGCTCGTAAACTGATGCTTCTCAAGCGAGCGCACCGAAACCTGCAAGCGACTTTTGCCTCTGGGTTTGAACTGCTCGAAACGAACGATGTGTTCGCCTGGGGGTAATTGCATCATCACAGCGTTTTGCCGAACTCCCCCCAGCGACCAATCGTCAATCACGACCTGGTTGTTGACTCGCACGCGGACCGCATCATCGCCAAGCGTTTCCATGCGAAAGCTCCCGCCATCGGTGCTGAATTGGCGTTGACCCACGATCGCATAGCGATTCTCGGGGGTATTTCTCAAGGCGGTTCGTTTCTCTGGCCAATTCCAATCGATCGTCTCCAGTTCGGAAACGTTGAAGGGACGAATCGTCTTGATTGGAATTTCTTTTGGCAGTGGTTGGTCGGGATCTTCCGGTAGCGCAAAACCGGCTACTTTCCAGGGCGCCGCCCAAACCAATTGACTGTTGGATTGCGAAACGTCGGCTTCGGGGCCCGAGCGACGGGGAATTTGAATCACACATTCAAAATCGGTGCTGCCGTTGGCTGGCCTGGAGAAACGCAACGTGATCGTTTGATCTTCGACCTTGGAAATCAGATTTCCGCCGTCGCCAATTCGTAAAGTATGAATTCGTGCTAGATTGAAATTCGCGGCATCCGAAATAAACTTAGTCGTATCACGATTCGGCAGAACAGCTTGGGATTTTGGTTTCCAAACATAACCGTTCACGCGAATTGTGGGGTCGGTGTAGCGAAGCTCATTTAATTTCAATCCCTCTTTGGACAATTGAATTTCACAATAGTCCAATTCGGTTCCGGTGATCCGCAGCTCGTCGAATTCAACCGCATAACTGGGGCTTTCGAGCTCTCGCTTCAGCTGGGGCTGGATCCAGGCACCCACACCTCGCACGCGTCCCCGATCGATATATTCAGAGATTAATTCCAGCCGTTTGACTCCGCGAACGTCCAGTCGAATCCCGTGCAGCTTTTGATCGCGAATGATCGGAGATCGATACAACGTTCGCCCATCGCCGCGAATGACGAACACCGCGGCTCCCGCTGCCACCTCGCTGTCGAGTGCGAAGATGGTATGAAAGCTGGCCCAACCAGCGGGAAGATCATATTGATACATGGAACCGGCTGGGGCGGGCAGATAATCACTAGCCTCGAAAGTCGTACCCGCGTTGAACGGACGATCATTGTTCAGCAACTGCGGCGAACTCACCCGAGTTGGTTCCGCGCGGCTGAGCACGATCGAGGTCGTTGATTCCGAGGTGTCAGCTAAGACAAGTCGATCCGATTTCACCTTGTCTGCATCGGGAGTTTCGACTGGTTGATCTAGAGGGATCCCGATGACAACCCCCGACCAAGGGTCAAACTTCCCATCGGGCTCTCCAGCAGGTTGTATGTCTTCAGGGTTGGGGCGATCGCTTCGCGACGCGACCGCATCGGAAACGCTCTCGGCTAAGAGAGCTTGTTCGGGTGTGCTTGTTGCCTGAACGATTTCAGGCTGGCCGCTGCGAATCGGAGCTCGGCGGAGGGCAACTCGGATCGCATCTTCAACACGCCGCTCTTGGGGGCGGAGCAGGAAAACGTTTTCTTCGGTGCGAAAATTATTCGCCGGTTGCGCGGCTCCCGAGACCAACAGTTTGCCGTATCTGGAGTTATACAAGACTTTACCGCAGCGGATCGCCGAGCCTGGTGAGTTATCAGGCCTCAGTTCCGCCAGTTCAAAGAAATACTCAGGATGCAGTGAACTGACGCCTTGGTCGGTGGTCACGTAAACTCGCTTGCCGTCGGCCGCGTAACTGAGTGATTTTGGCATTGCCGATCCCTCCGGATACCAGCGAGATACTTCGGTCAAATCTGCAGCTCGAGTCGAGACGACGTGCGGGGTAAGCGGTAATTGCTGGTCTAGCGAAGGACCGCTGGTAACTGAGGGAACCTCCAGGTAACCCACACGAACGCTGTAAGTTCTCTGGACTTCTTCGGTGTAAGGTACGCAAACCATATAGCTTTGAGTTTCTGTGGCTGGGACCAGGCGGGTTCTGGTAAGCACAGTCTCTTTATTGGATAACTCGCCCTCATATTCAATTGCAAGGTTGACAATTTCCGCCACTGTGAATTTTTTTTGGATTGTTACCTCGCGTGTGCGCATTTCCTGACGCACCTTTGTTACCAAAAGCGTTTCTATCCTCGTCTCAAGGAGCCATTTCATCCGACCATTTACCGCTCCGTTTTGAACCACAAACACTACACGTTCACCATCCGGGGAGAATTGCAATTCACTGGGCACGCCCCCGGGTTGGCAATTGTAGTCGGCGATCAGCGATGCTCGATCAACATCCCACAGGGCCACGCGGCCGTCCTCGCCGCTGGTCACCAGTCGCGATCCGTCTGGTGAAAAGTCTAAAGCTGTGACGCCGTACTGATGCGCCTTGAACTGTCCGAGCGGCTGGCCATTTCGCGTGTCAACGAACAACAGGTTGGCCTCAATTTGTGGCTGCGGCGCATTCTGCTGCGTGTTCTGGAAAGCGACCAAGCGGGTTTGCGTCGCGTTTTGAGTTTCCCCCACTGTGACTGACTCCACGGGAATAGGTTCTGGTGCGGGAGCCTGTTCTGCCCGCCCCGGCTTAGTTGGGGGTGAATCAGACAATCCGATCGCCAGCGTTTCCCCGTCGGGAGCAAATTGCAACGTGCTGATGGCGGCTGGCAACGCCGGCCAAGCATTCATTACCTTGCCCGTTAACGCATCGACAAATTGCACCACCCCGTAACTTCCCCCGATCGCCACCACCGGCTGTGTGGGATGAAAAGCAACCGCATGCAGCATCTGCACATCGTCTCCCGGCAAGCTCCACACCCAACGATCCGACTCAAGATTCCAGAGGTCGACTTGACCATCGAGGTGAGCGATCGCCGCCAGGCGCCCGTCAGGGGATTGCGCCATCGCCGAAACCGTGGTTTCACTTTGCAAAATTGCCGGCGGTTGCAATGCGTTCAAGTCCCAGACTTTAAGTTGTTGACCATCAGCCGCAATCAGATACCGTCCATTGGACGAGAACTCCGGAGAAATGAATTTGTCTCCGTAGACAAACCTCTGACTTAAAGGCAGCTTTCCGCTCGGCCCCGACAATTTGAGCTGGCGACCGTCATTGCTGGCGAACAAGGCATCACCACTGGGGGTGGTGGATGTGGCAACACGCGTCTTCCCAGCATTCCACGAACTTTGGGAGTTAACTGGATTGGGATCGGCAATCAGCGTTGTTTGCCAACCACCGTGAGGCATCGCGTGTCGCCGCTGGTAATTCCCTTGGTCGTCGATCCAGATATATCCAGCTTGGTCCGGCGTCATCGTGAGGATACGGGTCACGCCTTCCACCGGCAACTGAACTAACTCCGGTTGTCGACTTTCCGGCGGCGTTTCATTATCGAGTAATGTTTCCAGCGATAGTCGAAACAGCATGTTTTCCGCAGCGATTAGGAAGAAGCTGCTATCCGAGGCAGCAACCGCTGAAACATTGCCGCTGCGACTCATGCCGGCGTCGGGCATGACTGCTGCGGCAGGGGGGCCAACGGCTTGCGAGAAATTCATTTTGTTTTGCCGAAACAAATAGTCCGGCATACTGACGACCTTTTCACGCTGCCGCAAATCCCATAACTCGGCTGCATAGGAGGGTTGCGACTCATTATTTTCCCCCGGCAATGAGGGCAGAGTTTTTTCCAGCAACAGCCAGCGATCGTCGTTGGTTAAGGCGAGGATGCGAGTCGGACTATCAATTTGCAACGGCGGATTGTCTTGCGATTGTTGGTAGTCCCAGAAACGGATTGTGTCGCCATCAGCCAGCACGAACAGTGGTTGGTTTCGCAGTGGGAAAAGTTTGTAATCGGCCGGCTTTGTCGACTGGAAGTCCAGCGTCGTGGCTGCCACTTCTTGACCGTTGGCCAAATCGCGGATGCTGACACTCGATCCTGTATGAATACCAATCAAGGCCGGGTCGGGAAAAGTTATGAGATTGTCAATAGTTTCTCGCTGACCCTGGGTAAGTGGCCACGCGACATAGGGCTGTCCGCTGGCGCTCTCGAGAAAACGGTGTTCCCAATCGCGATAGGGATCCTGCGTTTCACCCAGCAAGCGACTGCTGTGTTCCAGCTCTAGCTGCGAGAGGCTGCGGGATGCTTTGTGGAGCTTGCGGGAATAAGCGACCCAGCCAGCCAGTTCTCTGGGGTTTTGCGGTATCGCAATGGTGCGATTGATGTTTGCCGTTGGCGCGGCTTGGGGTTGACCGCTGAGGAAACCGACCAGTTGCCGTGCGGAGCGACCATTCTCCTCAGCCTGCTGAGCTTTTTCCGACCGCAGTTCTCGCACGGCAATGATGTTGCGCACGGCGCTGGTCGTCGTATAGGCGAATACCGCCAGGATCATTGCCGCCGCCGCGGCAATCCACGCGGCAACCTGCGGCCGGCGTTTGGAGAAGTGCCGAACACGCTCGACCACCCCGATCCGACGTCCTTTTATCAGATCTCCAGCCAAGTATCGCTCGAGATCTCGTGCGAAATCTTCGCAACTGTTGTAACGTCTCCACGCCTCATGAGACATCGCCTTCGCACACACCGCGTCCAGATCAAAGTCAATCTTATTATTAACCTGGCGGGCGCGCGGTGAATGTTTGGCCTCCAACCCTTGTAGAATTTCCAGCGTGTTGCCTTGATGAGGCCGTTGCCCAGTCAGCATTTCAAATAGAGTTGCTCCTAAAGCATATTGATCAGCCGCGGGGCCAACGGAGACACCCGTGATCCCCGCTTGCTCGGGAGCCATGTAGGCCAATGTGCCGGAATGGGAGTAGGCATGCTCGCGAAATTGCTCTTCATCGCTGCGATCGAAGGCAAGTCCAAAATCAGTGATTTGCGGCCGGTCTTCGCGATCGATCAGCACATTTTGGGGCTTGATATCGCGATGTACTAAGTTTTGCTGATGGGCGTAGTCGAGACCACGAGCCAAATCGCGAACGATAACGGCGGCATCGCGTTGTGGGATAGGGTTGGCTTTGATGCGGTCGGCTAACGTCTCGCCGGTGACCAATTCGGAAACAATGAAAACCTGCTGATTGTGGGTGCCAGCTTCGAACACCGCGACAATATTAGGATGCCGCAGGCGGGCGGCCGTCCTGGCTTCGGCCAACAACCGTGCCTCACCGCCGTCCTCGGCGTCAACTCGCTCACGGCTACACAGCTTGATTGCCACTTCTCGATGCAAGACTTCGTCATGGGCGGCATAGACCACACCGAAGGCTCCCCGTCCGAGCACACGTTTGATCTGGTACCGGCCAATCATCTCTTCTGGAGTGTTTGCCAGTTCGTTTTCGGAAGAGTCCTCGGCGACGGAAAAGGCTTGGTTAAACTGCCCCTCCGCAACCTCATCACTTTGAGCCTTGGACGTTGACACCGCGAGTTCATCGGGTTGGGGCTTGGCCTCCTCGGGTGTCGGCTCGCTGCGAGTAACGAGCACCTCTTCTTCCGCGGTGCCGTCCAGATCGCCCAAGGGAGCAATGTTGGCGATTTTAAAAACTGCTTGGCAGTGAGGACAGCGCACGCGTTTACCCAAAGCCTTCATGTCCAACTGGAGTGCGCGGTCGCAATGA
Organism: Kothea flammea; assembly: GCF_052161645.1. Classification (GTDB taxonomy): domain Bacteria; phylum Planctomycetota; class Planctomycetia; order Pirellulales; family Pirellulaceae; genus Laterigemmans. Next base: position 6,218,406 of record NZ_CP197414.1, on the reverse strand, counting down.
GTGCAGTGGGTCTTGAGTTTGCTCATGGTTGGTTTCCTCACTTGCTACGTGGTACGACGAAGCAAGATCCGTAGGGATCGCTGCATCTCAAATGTGGATGAGAAACGCTTGCCAGGCTCGGTGCTCAACCCTCTGTGGAGCCAGTCGGCTAGCGTTTTCGGTACCTCCGGCACGAGTGATTCGATACGTGGTACGTGATGGCTGCGAATCAACGCCAGCGCGCTGGCGGAAGAGTTCATGATGATCGGTGGCCGGCCGCTGAGCATGTCATAACAGGTCGCTGCCAGCGCGTACTGGTCGCTCTCTGGGAGGTAATACTTGACACCGGCCAGTAATTCCGGAGCCAAGTAGCTCAGCGTGCCGGCGATTTCGTTATCACTGGTGACTCCGCTGTGGCCCGCCTGCAGGTAGTCCTTGGCCAACCCAAAGTCGGCGAGAAAAACGTGCAGCTTTTTGTCGCGTTTCTCGATCAGCAAATTACTGGGCTTGAGATCGCGATGAACCATCCCTTTTTCATGCAGGTAGACTAAGGCATTCAGGCAACGAGCAATGATTCCAAACACGATGCTGAGTCGTTTAGCTGAACCCATGTTTTGGCTTAAACTTCGCCAGGAAACGGCGTCGACATACTCCATCACAAGGTAGAGCTGCTCACCGGTGATCCCTAACTCGCGGAAGGGCACAATGTGCGGATGATTTAGCTGGCAAAGCAGCGTGGCTTCACGAAGGAATCGAGCTCGAATGGCATCCGTCAGTTGCCCTCGTGGCTGCAATACTTTAATCGCCACAATCGCTTGATCTGATTTGCGTTCGGCGCGATAGACACAACCGAAAGCCCCCATGCCAATACACGCTTGGATCGTATAGTTCGAAATAACGGGGAAAGCATGGTCCCCAAACGAACCCGGCAGCTCGCTTAGATGGCCAACAAAGGTTCTGGTTGGTTCGGAAGGGTCGCCAGGATCTTGCATATAGAGGCTTCGGCTTTGAAATTGCTGTTTCGTTCAGCAATAACCTCCGTAATCCCGCCAGATGCTCCTTGGAACTTTCAGGGAATTTTTTCCGTTTAGGGCAAAAAAATCCGCCAGGGAACTGCTGTCCAGGTAACTCGCCCACGGAAAAACAGCGAACGATCCTGCGTCGCCTCAGCCAATAATTGGGCGATACTGAGTGATTTTCACTTCAACTTGTTCTGGCGATTCTTCGCTCGCCGTTTCTTAAAAAAAGAAAATCTAGCTGTCCCCCTTTTTTTATTAGCACCCCTCCGGTGAGCGTCGGTTGTAAGGTTTTTTGTGGGAGCAAGTATGACCGCCTATCTGCAATTTGTCCCGGCCTTCGTGTTGGCCTACGAGGCAGGCCTGCGTCCATCGAGAGCACTGAAGACACGGCGGCAATGGGCGGCGGAGGACCGAGGAAGTGGATTGGGCAAGTCACGGCCAGCGGCGCTGTTGATATCTTAGTTGCGCCGTTAGCGGGGCATGATTATCCAGTGAACGATGTCGACGGCGTGCTAGAACTAAGGTTGCGGAGGAAATAGTAACGGCCGGCTAAAGCCGGGACACCAGCGTGCGCTGGTGTGTAGCCTTTAGGCGATTCGGCGCGACATATCAAATGCCGGCTTTTCGCATATCAACCTAAAAACTGCCGACGCGTTGGCGGGCTTCTTCCGCCCAGGGGCTGTTGGGGCTGAGTTGTAGGAAGCGTTGCCAATGGATGGTGGCAGCTTCTTCGTCACCGAGATCATCCAGTGTTCTCGCTAAGTTATAATGCACATCGGGGTAATCGTTGTGCAACTTCAACACACCCTGGAAGGCCGCCACGGCCAAATCTCGCTGTCCCGTTTCGGCTAACACGCAGCCCAACGAAGCGCGGGCTTCCACAAACGCGTCGTCTAATTCGATTGCCATATAGTAACGCTCCCGAGCCGCTTCCACTTGACCGATGCGGTATAGCAATTCACCCAACTGAAAACAAATGTCGGCCCGCGCCCCATCGCGAGCTAGGATCGCGTGGAAATAGTCGACCGCGATTTCCAGCTCACCCGCATCCTCGGCTTCATAAGCACTAAACAACAGCGTATCGTCCTCCTCCTCGATTTGTTCGGGCAAGGGGAATTCGGGTTCGCGACGTGGTTGAAAGACTAAGATCGGTGGGCCCGCAGCCACGCCTTCGTCGCTCTGCGGTTGGTCGAGCGCATCAAAGTCGATCCGCAACTGCCCGCCCGGTTCGATCAGCCCCTCGCCCTGTCTTAGCAAAATCTGCTTGCCCTCGATCAAGACCGAGAGCTGAGCCAGCGGGCGGTCCACATCGGGCAGCACTTGGGCGAGTTGATCGAGCCGCTTTTCAATCGCTTCGGCTGTGGCACCGGCGGCAACCAACTCGGCCAGCCGCCTGGCTGTGGCGACTTCGGTAAAATCGAAATAGGGCAGCTTGTGAACGGTGCGAACGGGAATGATCAAGCCGCGACGATGCCAACGGCGAATTACCCGCACGGGGACGTGCAACAGGTCGGCGAGCATCGCCGGCGTGTAGAGACGCTTGACGGCCAACTCCCTTTCCACCAATCCTAGCCGTTGCCAAAAATCGGTTTCATGAATGACTTCGATATCGCCCCGAGCGGCCCGCTGTCGCGCCGCTTCGCTGAGCAATTCGGCTTCGGCCAACGGGGATTCCTCCGCACCGATCACGATCAAACTCACATCGGGATCGTCGGCGTCGACAACGATTGCGCCTTGGTTGCGTAACAACTGACTCGCTTCCCGCCGCGAGACTCCCCCCAAGCGCCCAACGATCGCCACGCGTGAACCACTCATCGCGGGTAATTCAACTTCTAACTCGGGTAACTCTTCGGTCTCGGCCGGCCAGCCCGGTAGCTCTTCGTCCACAAATAAAGTCCCTGTCTAGCCGATCAAATCGTGTACGACTCGACCATGCACATCTGTTAAACGAAAATCGCGTCCCTGAAAACGGTAAGTCAGACGCTCGTGATCAAAACCCAACAAGTGCAACAGCGTGGCATGCAAATCATGCACATGCACTTCATTCTCGACAACGTTGAATCCCAAATCATCAGTCGCACCATAGGTGACACCGGGGCGCACACCGCCGCCGGCCAACCACATTGTGAAGGCATTGGGATGGTGGTCACGTCCGTCATTGCCACCCTGGACCATTGGCGTGCGACCAAACTCGCCTCCCCAGATGATCAACGTATCATCCAGCAAGCCCCGCTGCTTGAGATCACTCACCAACGCGGCACAACCCTGATCGGTGTGCAGACAATTGCGTTGGATATCCTTGGTTAAATTGCCATGCTGATCCCACGCCTCGTGGAATAGCTGGACAAAGCGAACACCCTTTTCGATTAACCTCCGCGCTAACAAACAGTTGTTGGCAAACGAAGCGGCTCCCGGCTCGGCCCCGTACAGATCGAGCGTCTCCTGAGTCTCACCACTCAGATCCATCAGCTCGGGGGCTGTGGCTTGCATCTGATATGCCATCTCGAAATTACTGATCCGCGTGGCAATCTCTTGATCACCCGTCAGCGCAAGTTGCTTGTGATTGAGCCGATTGATGGCGTCGAGCGAATCGCGTTGGGCTTGTCGGTCCACGCCGGGTGGATTCGAGAGGTACATCACCGGATCGCCACTGCTGCGGAAGGGAGTGCCGGCATGCACCGTCGGTAAAAATCCACTACCCCAGTTGCTGTTGCCGCCCGATGGTCCTTTACTGCCCGACTGCAACACGACGAAGGCCGGTAGTTGATCGGTTTCACAGCCCAACCCATAAGTCGTCCAAGCACCAAAGCTGGGGCGTCCGAAAATCTGCGAACCAGTGTTCATGAAAATCTGAGCCGGCGCGTGGTTGAAGGCGTCAGTGCGAAGTGAACGCACGATCGCCAACTCGTCGGCAACCTTCGCCGTATATGGCAACAACTCGCTGATCTCCGCCCCACTCTGACCGTGGCGGGCGAATTTGAACTTTGGACCCAACAACTTATTGGTGGGATTGATGAAAGCCGCCCGATAGCCATCCAGCAATTCGGCGGGGGGCAGCTGACCATCGAGCTCCGCCAACTTGGGCTTGAAGTCAAACATCTCCAGATGGCTGGGAGCCCCGGCCATGAACAAGAAAATGACTCGTTTGGCGCGGGGCGCAAAATGGGGCTGGCGGGGTGTCAACGGATCATTGTCAGGCCGCCCACCGCTGGCAGTTGCCAACCCCAGTTGGGTCAAAGCAACCGCTCCCAAACCGACACCGCACTGCTGAAAAAACCAACGTCGCCGCTGCGCAACGGAGTACTCAACGAGGTTGGGAATCGCGCTGGGGGATGGGTGTGGGTGCGTCATGTTCGGAGGGGCCAGGGGCGAAGAGGTTTCTCGTACTCACAACGTGCAGAATCACAGCATGATCGGCAACTCGGCTTCCGCTTTACAGCCTATCAGCCCCGCACGGCTATCGCCAACCCTTCCGCAGCGGTTACCCGTTGCGAACCTCTGATCTTTGCTACCCTCGGCAACCCGATAGCAAATAGGTCGGGTTGGCGGCTTCGAATCGCAGTTCGCCCAGCGAATCAATCCCATGCGAAATGTTGATCATGCGAACGCTGAAGTTGATGTCCTCGGAGGCCAGCACACGGCGAACTTCCACTAAGTTATCAATGCTCGCGGCGCTGACCACAATTCGGGAGCCGGTCGCTAAACGCTGGCAAGCCGAGGCCACGATTTCTGCCACTGACCTGCCGGCACCGTCGACAAAAATCGCGTCCGGATCGGGCAAATCGGCCCAGGCCTGCGGAGCTTGACCATGAATAGGCACCAACGCGGGACAATCGAACTGGCTGGCGTTATCAACCATCAAGCCGTAATCAACCGCGTCCATCTCAATCGCGAAGACCTGTCCGCGGCTGGCCAGCCGAGCGGCTTCGATCGCCAAACTGCCACTTCCCGCGCCAACATCCCAGACGATGCTACTGTCGCTCAAATCCATTTCCGCCAACGCTACGCAACGCACTTCCAACGGTGTCAGCAGTCCGCGATGGGGTCGCGATTGAAAAAAACTGCTGTCGGGATTGCCAAATTTTCGCACGCCCACGAGCGCTCGCGGACGATCAGCGGCTCCCCGGTGACGAATCAGAATCATAACGTTCAAGGGGCCAAACGTTGACTGCGCAATGGTCGCCAAATCTCCCTGCGTCACTTTCTCGTCGGGCGAACCCAAGTTCTCGCAGACGTAGGCGGTAAAGTAATCAATCCGGCGGTCTCGCAGCGTCTCCGCCACAACCGCCGGAGTGATCGCTTCGGTGGTAAACAGCCCCACGTGGTCGGCGGACCGAATGGTCTCCACCACACGATCGAGCGGCTGATTTGCCAGGTTCGTCAGATAGGCGTCGTCCCAGCTCTCTTTGATGCGAGCGAACGCCAGCTGCATGCTGCTGACATGCGGAATAACTTCTAAATGCTCCTTGCCGACAATCTCGGCAACGAAGCGGGCGATGCCGTAAAAGAGCGGATCACCACTGGCCAACAAGACCACTTGTTGGTCATCAAAAGCATGCAACAGATCGCGGAGAGCATCCAAGTCGCTGTCGATGACGCGACGGGTTGAGGGGCCGAACTGGACTTTGTCGAGCAGCAATTGGGGACCGATTAACACCTCGGCCCGCTCAATTGCTTGTCGCGCATGCCCCGTCAGCGAGGCAACCCCGTCGTCTCCAATGCCGACAATCTGTAGCGAGCGTTGCACTCGAATCAGGCAGAGAACGAGCTACCGCAACCACAACTCTTGACGGCGTTGGGATTGTCAAAGGTAAAACCTTGCTTCTCCAAGCTGTCAAACCAATCGACGGTGGTGCCATCGAGATACAACGCGCTCTTCTTGTCGACGACCAACGGCACGCCGTGGAATTCGTACTTCGAATCAGCCTTATCATCAAAGCTGTCGTCAAAATTCAACGTATAGTTAAAACCGCTGCAACCACCACCGGCCACGCCGATACGCAGAAACATCGAGTCATCAAAATTGTGCTCAGTACGAAATCGTTTGACCTCTTCGGCCGCTCGTTCGGTCAGCTTGACTGCCATCGTCTGGTACCCTTCTTGTAAATCGGGAACATATCGAGCAAGGTGCCGACTGACCCTCCAAAGAGCCAGTCGCTCCTGTTCAACCTTCTTGCTTCACTATTATCCATCATTTCTCCAGTGCGACAAGTCGAACCGCTGTGCGTTTTGACACACTCGTGAAATTTCAGGACAGATTGAGCAAATCCATGTCTTCGGGGGGCATTGCCCCGCCCGGAAGTCGCTGCCGCACTTCGTCGGGGACAAATACCCGCACCCGTTTGACGTGACTATCGAATTGTCGGTTCGCCAAGGCCTCGACGACCGGTGAAACTTGCCCCAAAGCGCGAGCCTCTTGAGTCGGCGAAATCACGTCGATATTTATGTCCACTTCGAGCTTTACGGGCGGAGCGTCGATCAAAACGTCAGCCGGCCCCACCGATAACCCCGTTCGCTGCGAAATTCGCTCGGCCAAACAACCACTAGCCTCGGTCAACCAGGGATAAGGGCGGTGGGCAATCTGGGCGTGACGCTGGGGGTCATCCAGCACGTTGAACTGGGCAACTCGCTTGTATAGTTTTCTCCGCGGCCCAAACAATCCGTCCAGCAGCGGCTGAGCAATGGTCCCCGCCGCTTGCCGCTGCACATCGGCCACCCAACCGGCGTCGTCCAAGTCATACATGGCGGTCAAATCGAGCGAGTCGCGCAGCAAATAGACGGCTCGCTGCAACATCGCCGTGGCACTTCGCACCGCGTGATGCCAATAGACTTCGCTGAACATCACGTAACGAGCAAAGACCATCATCTCCGCCGCCGTCCGCCCTTTGTCTCCGAGGGCCAATTTGGGTTCCCGCGGATGCACTCGCAAAGCTCCGATCAGCCGTCCGATGTCGAAATTGCGCCCGTAGGGCACCCCCGCGTGCAGGCTGTCGCGAACCAGGTAATCCAATTTGTCAATGTCCAGCGGCCCGCTGAGCATGCTGGCTAATAATCGCTCCGCGTCATTGTGCGGTGTCTTTTCCAAAATCCGCAACACCTGCTCGATGCCACAGTTCCAGTCCCGCTCGATCAACGGCCCCAGTTCCGAACCTGTGATCAACCGCCTGGCCCGCGCTTCATGACGGGGCACTTCCGCTAACCGCATATCCTCGATCGGATGGCAATAAGGCCAGTGCCCAAGATCGTGAACCAAAGCGGCCAACACAAACGCCTCGGCTTCCGCACCGCTGACGCACTCACTGAAGCCAGGATCGCGAGCTAACTGACTGACGACCAACAATGAGTTGCGATAAACCCCCAGCGAATGTTCCAACCGCGAGTGCACCGCGCCGGGATAGACCAACGCGACCAACCCCAACTGGCTAACTCGCCCTAAGCGTCGCATTGGCAGACTATCAATGATCTGGCGCACGCGGGGCGAAATCGGCACATCCATTTCGGGAGGGATTCGCACCAGCGAGCCGGCTGTGGCCAACGATGCAACTTCCGGTAACAACGGAGTCACTACAGATACATCCCCAAATAACCACCCGATTGCTCAATCTCGCTTTGGATTTTCTTCAAGCGAGCTTCTGTCTTGCTCAAATCACCGGCCGCTACGTAACGACCAAATTCGACAGCCACCGCGCGCGGCACGCATTCCATCAGCCAATGCACAATCGGTTCGTGCAGCCAATCACACGTTTCGCTCAGCAGGTTCACTTGCAAGTCAGTAGCTCGCACTCCCCGATCGGCCCCGTCGGTCAACAACGTGCCCTCAAAGCCAAAAACTACCTGTCCATAACCGGGATCATTGGTGAAGTGATAAACACAGCGAGCGCGGTGGAGGTAGTAAGCGTTCATCGTGCCGTGCTTCTCGATCGCCCGCTCGACTCGCAACACGAATTCAGCGTAACGCGGCGCCGCATCCACCGGGACTTCCAACTCCCCCACGCTCCGCAGTGGCAAGCAGTCGAACTCAATTTCGACCCACTCGCCGCGCTCCCGGGGCGTGCTCGGACCAACGACGCTCATCGTGCTTATCTCCTTAGATTACCCAGCGAATTTGCTCGCTTGTTCAAAGACCAGCAAGCTGCAAAGACCCGCAAGCTGCAAAGCCAACGCCGGTCCACGCTGGCCGCATTGTAACAACAGACCCCGCGACCGCAGCTACCGGCTGGCCATTTCTATTCGCCTGCTATGCACTTGCTGTTCGCCGTTGAATTGGCCCCAACCCTGCCCGCAAACCTGGCCACAGTGACGCCAGCAAGATTGCTCGATTCCGCGGTTACCCCCTGCAGTGCTTTGCCGCTGACAAAAAAATCTCGAATTGCTGGATTGACACATCGTGCTATTGCGATATATTGACCTATAGAGGTTAAACATTATGATCGCAAAACCAAACACAGCTCGCTTGCCCCCCGGTGGTCCCGCCGAGTTCCAGCAGGCGGCCGAATGCCTGAAAACTCTCGCCCACCCGGTGCGGTTGCGGATGATCCAGTTACTGCTGCACGGCAAATACACAGTGGGTGAATTGGCTGCCGACTGTCAAATTCCCGACAACGTGGCCTCGGAACACTTGCGGCTGTTGCAGCGCTGCGGATTATTTTCCAGCCAAAGAGAGGGGCGATTCGTCTATTATGCTGTCGCCGAAACGCACTTGGAGAGCTTAATGCACTGTATCGAGGCTCGTTTTTTGACCGGCTCAAGCCACTCGCCCTGAGCCGGCCATCGCAATAAACCGCTAACTCAACTTTTTTTACCACAACACCTCGCCATCTCCCGAGCTATCCAGTTAATGATATTCGGGAATACCAACGAAGGAGCAAGTTATCATGCAATCGATTACTCCCCGCCAATTGGCTGAACTACAGCAACAACAACAGGTTGACCTGCTCGACGTCCGTACGCCGGTTGAATTCCGCGAAGTCCACGCGTCAATCGCTCGCAACCAACCGCTCGATGCACTCGACCCAAAGGCCATTATGGCGGCTCGCAACGGCATGGCCGACCAGCCGCTGTATGTGATCTGTCGCTCTGGCAGTCGTTCCACCAAAGCGGTCCAACAATTCCTGAGCGCTGGCTACACCAACGTAATCAACGTCGAAGGGGGGACCAACGCCTGGACCGAAGCGGGTTTACCCGTGGTGCGAGGCAAGAAAGCCATGTCGCTGGAGCGTCAGGTTCGCATTGCCGCCGGTTCACTAGTGTTGATCGGAGCGATTTTGGCGCTCGCCTTGCACCCATATTTTGTGTTGCTCTCCGGGTTCGTGGGAGCTGGCTTAGTTTTCGCTGGTGTAACTGATACCTGCGGTATGGGCATGCTGTTGGCGAAGATGCCTTGGAACCAAGTTTCCGGAAACACGGCCACTTGCCAAACCAGTTAAGGTCAGCCGCGGTTAGTTAGCCGCAATGACGCTAGCCGCGGTTCCCGCATGGGACCGAACTAGTCGCTTGCAACGGAACGGTGGCTAGCGCCAAAACCGCTAACTGGATTTCGTCCGCCATTAATTCACTGAAACAAGAAACTAACAGGAAACCAGACCATGTTGCTGAAATACTTTTATGATCCAGCTCTGGCACATGCTTCCTATATGGTAGGCTGCCAACGATCCCAACAAGCTGTGATTGTCGACCCAGGCCGTGACGTTGAGCAGTATATCGAGGCTGCTGCCGCGGAAGGGATGGAGATTGTCGGCGTGGCGGAAACGCATATTCATGCCGACTATGTTTCCGGCGCTCGCGAGCTGGCCGAACGTGTCCAGGCCAAATTATATGTTTCTGATGAAGGACCGGCCGAATGGAAGTATCTTTATCTCGATACTTATGATGCCCAGCTCGTCAAGGACGGTGATACCTTTTCGCTGGGGAAGATCAAATTCGAGGTCGTCAGCACGCCGGGGCACACGCCGGAAAGTATTTCCTTCTTGGTCACCGACCAAGGTGGCGGTGCCGATCAACCGATGGGAATCTTTACGGGCGATTTTATTTTCGTCGGTTCGATCGGGCGTCCCGATTTATTGGAAGAAGCCGCTGGCTTGGCGGGCACAGCCGAACCGGGAGCTCGCCAGTTGTATCATTCCGCCGAACGCTTCAAACAGCTCCCTGATTTCTTGCAAGTCTGGCCAGCTCACGGAGCGGGCAGCGCCTGCGGTAAGGGACTCGGTGCCATCCCCTCCTCGACGGTCGGATACGAAAAGCAATTCAACCCAGCGTTGCAGTTTACCGACGAGCAGTCGTTTGTGGATTACATTCTCGCCGACCAGCCCGAAGCACCGCCCTACTTCGCTTTGATGAAACGCGTTAATAAAGAAGGTCCGAAAGTGATGGGCCAAACGGGGCAGACTGAGTGGCTTTCCAAAGCTGAACTTGCCGCCGCCAGCGAGCACGGGACGCTGATCGATCTTTCCAGTTCCACGGCATTCGCAGAGGCCCATCTGCCCACCGCGATCAATATCCCACTGGTTCACTTGGCCACTTGGGCTGGCTGGTTGGTTGATTACAGCAAGCCCGTGTATCTGGTTGCCGAACCCGAGCAACTGTATGAAGCGGTTCGCGTGCTGCAAAAAATTGGTGTTGATGAAGTCGCCGGCGCTTTTCGTGGCAGCCAAGTCATCGATGATCAACAACTCACTGGCGGCTATCGCAGCGAGTCTCCACGAGAGTTGGCCGCGCGAATCGCCAATGAACAGGTTAGTTTGGTCGATGTCCGCGCCAAAACAGAATGGAACGAGGGCCATATTCCGCAAGCTCGGCACATCTTTCTGGGACGACTGCCTCAGCACCTCGCGGAAATCCCCCGCGACCGACCGGTTGCCGTACACTGTGCATCGGGCGTGCGGTCAGCGATCGCCAGCAGCGTGTTGCAGTCCGCCGGATTCGATGTAATTAATATGTCGGGAGGGTTTAACGCTTGGTCGGCCGCCAGTTTGCCGGTTTCCCAAACGCCCGGGGCACCGATCGCGGCAACCTGCTCCGTAGGGGCTGTCTCCTGATGAACCAAACTTATGAATGAGAGCCGTTTGCGCGGTAGCCGCGGCTCTTATCCGTTTCCAGATGGTTGCTAACAAATAACTCTCTAATTTCCGCTCATCCTCCCATTTGTATACGAGACCTTTCGATGTACCAGCGTTTCTTCTTTTCCAGCCTAGTTTGTGGGGCGGCGATACTGCTCGGTTTGCCCAGCCTGGCTCAAGATGGCAGTTCGGACGCTCCCTCAGAGCAATCCCCAGCTACCCAGCAACCCCCGACTGCTGGTCAAAGCGATGGCCAGCAAGGGCCGGAGGCAGAGCAGGGCCCCGGTCGCGGTCCCGGCTTCGGTCGCGGTCCCGGCCCCGGTCGCGGGCCAGGCTTTGGTCGTGGTCCAGGCTTTGGTCGTGGTCCAGGCTTTGGTCGTGGTCCAGGCTTTGGTCGTGGTCCAGGGAATGGGCCTGGCTTTGGTCGTGGGCCTGGTGCTGGACCGATGCACGACGAGCGGCATGACGAAGATCGCGATGTCTTCCATTTTCTGTTGGAAAACCATCAATTGATCACACGACAAGTTAAAGAGCTGGAAAAAGGTGTGACGACGACGACCGAATCGACTGACATCAAGGTTGCCGACAAAATTAAAGAGCACGTGCATTGGATGCAGGAGCGAATTGTCAACAGCCAACCCATTCGTCAACGTGATCCGCTGTTCGCAGAATTATTTCGTCACACCGATAAAATCAAAATGGAGCATGAGGAAACCGAGCGAGGCGTAATTGTCACCGAAACTTCGGATGATCCTTACGTTGCTAGTCTCATCAAAGCACACGCCAAAGTGGTGTCCGCCTTTGTTGAGCGTGGTTTCGATGAGGCCAGGAAGAACCATCCCGTGCCCGGAGCAACTTCCCAACCTGCCATGCCGGCTCCCGCCAAAATCGATGGTTACGGCAAAGTGGTGCAACTCCCCAACGCGGCTCACCAACCCCGAGAAGGCGCAAAGTTATGTGTGGATGTGACTAAAAGCGAGGAGCCAGACAAGCTGAACTCGGCCATTGAAAAGGTCGCACGCTATGTCAACATCTACGCCGGGGCGGGTGCCCAACCGGCAAATGCCGAGATTGCCGTGATACTGCATGATGGTGCTACCTTAGCGGTGCTGAACGCTGATGCTTACAGCGCAAAATTTGGCACACAAGGAAACCCCAATTTAGACTGTTTGCAGAAGCTGCATGAGGCTGGCGTCAAGATTTATGTTTGCGGTCAATCATTGATCAGCAAAGGGGCCGCGTTGGAAGATGTTGTCGTCTTTGTCGATGTCTCAGTTTCCGCATTGACGTCGCTGGCTAACTTGCAAGCTGATGGGTTCGCTTATCTGCCTTTGCTGAAGTAAGCCTAAGCACTTCGAAAGCCCAAGCAAACGCCTCTTTCGCGGAGCGAAAGAGGACACTTGTGACTCAATCGCTTCTACGGTTGTGATTCATCGATGTACTGTACACAACACGACGGCTCGTACAGATAATCGCGGTGTATTCCGTAGACAGTCAGCAGGAACACGGCTTGTTTACCGTAAGTGTATCCCACACGAACACGACGGTAGCCGCGGCAATAGTCTAGGAAGCTTTGCGGTTCCACATCGACAATAACGTCGTCAGGCTCCAATTCCTGATCGCGCTCGTGTTCCCGTCCGCATTGCTCCGAAATTTCAGAAACCAAGCCAGTGTACGATGGTTTTTGGGTCCATTCCTCGTTAGCAAATAGCTGGCCCAACAGTTCCCTGTCTCCGTTGCGGACAAGTCGTACAAAGTGTTCTGCGCGTCGTTGAGGAAGCTGGTAAATTGAAATCCCCGCGGCAAATAAAAAGACACCAATCATCTCGAACGCCCCCTCGTGGGCGTTACCATGAAAAAATAAGTTTGTTAACAACGTGTCGCCGTAGAAGGTAGCTCGGGAAACAAGTTGTCGCCTGACAAACGCGATGACACCACAAACCAGGCATTTCCCATGGGCTTTCCATCACTACGGGAAGAAACTGTCGCAACCTTGAATTGGTTCTGCTATCATTTTGCAAAGGTGACTGGAATTTGCGAATCCGTCAGTTGCAGATGAGCGGGATGTCCAAGTTAAGCTGCCAGCTGGTAGACGCAAGCGGAAAAAGTCCCATGAATGACGTAACCCAGATCATCGAGCAGATGCGAAGCGGCGATCTTGCCGCGTCGAATCGACTATTACCAATTGTCTACAAAGAGCTACGTATTCTGGCTGCCAGCCGCATGAAGGGTGAACGCTGCGATCACACCCTCACGCCAACCGCCTTGGTGCATGAAGCGTATTTGCGATTGGTGGAAACAGACATTTCAACAGACTGGTCTGGCAAAGAACATTTCTTCGCCGCGGCAGCCGAGGCCATGCGTCGAATATTGATCGAGCATGCTCGAAGCAAAGGAGCCGAAAAGCGAGGAGGCGGAGCGAAGAGATTGGAGCTTGTCGAATCATGGCTGGTGGACTCCGCAAGCCGAAGCGAATTGATTCAGCTTGATGATGCACTGGAACGCCTGGAACACCAAGACCCGGAAGCAGCCACCGTTGTCAAGCTGCGTTACTTTGTCGGCATGACGAACAATCAGGCAGCCGAAGCCTTGGCTTGTTCGCCACGTAAGGCAGATATGCTTTGGGCTTACGCAAGGAGTTGGCTGAAGAGAGATCTGGCTGAGGAATAGTTTAGCAAGAATTTTGCGCGTTTCCGCTCGCTTTATCGCATTGACTCATTGAGTGACAAAAAAACTTTCGATCTCTGCCGACGATAGCCAAACGACGAGGCAAGCATGACATCAGCCGGAAACTCCGAGCCATCGAACGACCAAATTCGGAAAGCAGCTCGAATGGAACGCGAACTGTTCATGCGAGCACTGGAGATTTCTGATCCTGTGCAACGGCGGGCCTTTCTGAATTCCGAAAGTGGTGACGACCCTGAATTGGCGAACAGGGTGCTAGAGCTTTTTCACCAACATGAGCGGGAATCGGCTCTTGTCATTGACCGTCCGCTCTTTGGGGACTCAGAGGTAGTTGACTATCCAAGGGAAACCCGCGAAGCGGGAGTTCAATTCGGTCCTTATGAGTTGATAAGGCGTTTGGGCGCGGGGGGGATGGGTGAGGTCTGGCTCGCAAGTCAAACGGAACCGGTAAAACGCGAAATCGCTTTAAAACTGATAAGAACCGGTCGTGAAACGACAGATGTGTTGCAGCGATTCGAGGCCGAACGACAAGCCTTAGCGGTTTTGGACCACCCCAACATCGCGCGGGTTATCGACGCTGGCGCGACGCCGAGCGGACTTCCGTTTTTCGTGATGGAGCTTGTCCAGGGCCTGCCACTGGTCGAGTACTGCAATCAGGCTAGGCTGACGATTCGAAAGCGTCTAGAGGTTTTCACCCAAATTGCTAATGCTGTATCCCATGCGCATCAAAAAGCGATTTTGCATCGCGATATCAAACCATCAAACGTGCTGATTACGGAAGTTGATGGACGCGCGGTTCCCAAAGTTATCGATTTTGGGTTGGCGAAAGCGCTGTCAGGTTCACTGACACCTGATCCGTTGGCGACGCGAGCGGGCGATATCGTTGGTACGCTTGAGTACATGGCTCCTGAGCAAGCGGGATACAGGGGACACGACGTTGATACCCGCGCTGACGTATACTCTTTGGGAGTGTTGCTCTACGAGCTGCTGACTGGCCTGCGGCCCTTCGATTCGAAGAAGTTACAGGAAGCAGCGTTAGATGAAGCCCTTCGAATCGTCAAGGAAGAGGAGCCAGTCATCCCTTCGCTGCGGCTCTCTTCTTCGGGAACTGCTGAGTCTTCCGCAACGCTTCGTCAGACTGAACCATCGCGACTTCGAAGTTTGTTGAAGAACGAACTCGACTGGATCGTGATGAAAGCGCTGGAGAAAGACCGTTCGCGACGTTATCAATCCGCAGGTGAGTTCGCCGACGACGTCAATCGCTACCTCCAAGGCGAACCGGTCGAGGCTCACCCGCCATCGCGTTCCTATCGTATCCGAAAGTTTGTCGCTAAGAACCGTGGATTGGCGACATCCATCGCAGCCGTCACTGTTGCATTGATTGTTGGTATTGTCGGCGTAAGTTACGGCCTGCTTCAAGCTAATGCCGCAACGAGGACGGCTGAGCAAGAAAAAGCGGACGCGGACGCCGCGCGAAACGAAGCTATCAACGCAAAGCGGGAGGAGACGAGACAGAAACAGTTTGCATTGGGAATCAGCGATTTCTTGAAGAGTGACTTCCTCAGATTGACATCAGTCACAAGTCAAACGCATTCCAGCGAATTGAGAGACATAGCCGCGGACGAGGGGATCGTTCCGTTTGATGCGACTCTAGGAGATTTAGTTGACCGGGCCGCGGAGAAACTTTCAAACCGCCAAGATCTTGATCCTCTTGTAGACGCAGAAATCAGCTGGATTCTGGGCGCAAGCTATAAAAACAACGGGGACGATGACAGTGCGATTCCGCTACTGGAAAGAGCGGTCCAAGGATTTAGAAACGCAATGGGCGTTGCGTCAGAAAATTATCAGGGAGCACGCAGAAGTCTCATTACTTCGCTCCTGTTATCCGGGAAACTTGATGAGGCTGAGCTACTGATTATGGAGGCGCTTTCTCAACCGCTGACTGCTGACGCGCACAGCGCGCGTTTTGCTGCATTGGCAACTCGCGAAATGGCCAATTTGCATGCCGTCCGTGGAGATGGAAAAAGTGCGATTGAAATGGCGGAAAAATCGTTGAAGTTGAGCATGCAGGTCGAGGGTTACCCCGGGGACATCATCATGGGCAAATTCACACTCGGAAAACACCTGTTTGATTTGAAGGATGCTGACCGTGGAATTCCTCTGTTGAAAGAAGCCGTTGACGCTTTGGCCGAGAATTATGGCGATGATTTCCCGACCACACTTGACGCCACACTGTACTATGCATCAGCCCTTCGAAAAATCGGAAGTACGGAGGCGGCCATCAGTTGCTATGAACGAGTGTTGCCGCTTACGAAGAAGACATTGGGTCCCACGAACGAGACGACCCTTACGACACTTTCGAATCTTGCGACAGCATACAATGATGCAAAACGGAGTGACGAAGCGATTGAGTTGGGGCGTGAAGCCATGGAGATAACGGAAGCTGCTCATGGTGAGGAAGACGTGAGGACCATCCAAAGGATGGTCTCTCTGGGAATGATTTATGCGATGAATCGGCGTAACAACGAAGCAATCCCGCTGTTGGAGAGGGCGGCCGATCTTTCAATCAAGTTGCGAGGGTTGCACGACCCGAACACGCTTGTCTACATGGACCGGTTGGCCAAAGTATATTTGTTTTCCGGAAACGTACCGAAAGCTGGTGAAGTCTTCGAAAAAATACTTGCCTGTCAAGTCGAAACGCTTCATCCGTCGAGTCAAGCAACTCTTGCGACGATGCTGAGACTAGCAGAGGTCTGCGAGAAACTTTCAAGCCATGGTCGCGCCGTGGAATTACTCAAACGTCGGTACGAGTTGGTGCAAGCTGAATTCGGCGAGGAGAGTCCGGGAACACAGCTTTATAAGTCGACGTATCTTGCTGCGGTGGGTACCAAACTTATAGCTGAAGGAGATTTTGCACAAGCCGCAAGTACCCTTCTTTCAGCCTACGAAATTAGAAATTCTGTTGCACCCGACGACTGGAATACCCATACAATCCAGTCGAAATTAGGTGAAGCGCAGCTGGGGCTTAAGGAGTATGACGAGGCAAGCAAATCCCTTGAAGCGGCTGTTCAGGCGATGCTCGCTACAAAGAGACCACATCCCGATCGTTCCTATTTTCTCAACAATGCGATCGACCGTTTGTTGAGCCTTGCAGAATCTACCGACGATGCAGCTAGTCTGCGGAAATGGCAAGCCCAGAAAGACACACTAAGCGAGCGATAGAGGGCGATTGCACCTTATGGAGCAACGACCAAACAGAGCGCCTTGATTGTTAGAGGAGCCACTTATTCTGCAAACTTGAGGAAATCCCTCATTTCTTTTGCGCGATTGTGCCAGATATTTCGCACTAACCAATGGGACGGGTTCTAGCTAGTGCCGAAAATCGATCGCATCCAGTAATTTTGCGAAATGCCGGAGCTCGTTTTCTCGTAGGCGACCGCGCTTCTCCCGCATGCCACAGCGGGTGAGCGATTTGTTTTTGTTTACCGTTTTTTTGCGATCGCCCCTGCTACCGCAGTTGCGAAGAGCCCGCAAGTCTGCGCTTCGGGCAGGATCAACGTCGGTACTCGCTGCGGAAACGTGTGCGCCTGTGACTTTGGGGGGCGACAGCAAAACTCTCGAAGACTTTGTCCCAGGCGTACGGCCAATGGAATTGTTCTACGTGTCTTTTCTTAACCGCATCTCCGTCGCACTTGAGGATTGACTGTTGAGACGTCTATCAAAAATCTTGTCTAGATCCCGCTCGCATCGTAAGCATCGCGTCAACAGGGCCAAGCTCAGAAGCCAATTGCGTTCAGAGACCCTCGAACCGCGGTTGATGCTCTTTAATCCCTTCACGCACATTGAGATCGCCAACGACGTGCGTATGTCAGTCATCGACGACGGGCAGATCACGATTGAGGGTACCGACTATCCGGTTCATCCGAAGTTGGTGGATGCGTTAGAAAATTATCCCAGCTACTTCTATGGTGGAGCGGTCGGTCCGGATGGATTTCCGGATCTGGTAGCGGGACAGCAAGTCATCCACCCGCAATCAATCAACATTTTCAACAGCCACGTGCTCGATAAAGCTTGGGCGGCTCAAAACACCGAAGGCGACGTCGGTGGTTACACCCAAGTCGAACAGCACCAAATTCTGGCTTGGGCCTACGGCTTTGCATCACATTCGATCGGCGATTTGTGGGTTCATACGTTGATGGACGAGATCGCCGATGGGCCGTTCCCCGGCTTTACCGACATCGTCGATCCAACGAATGAATTCTCGCGCAGCAATGCGCTCCGGCATATCATTGCTGAATCCTACATCGCCGACGCCACGCCTGGGTTCGACGGCAATATTTCCAACTCCTACGGCGAAGGTCGCGAGATTTTGCCGGATGGAGATGTCAGTGGCAACGCGTCAAAGACCAAAGAGATCGACGCACCTGGTCGATTTGTGTTTGACGCCATGCTCTACGACCCACCAAACTTGGTCGCCCAAGTCGAAGAGGAGCTATTCCGAGTTACTGATTCGGATCGCGTCGCGGAGTTACTCCTCGAGTTGCGAGAGACGTCTTTCGATCCCGACGAGACGGAAATTGAGTTCTTCACCGCAGGTCAATATTTCACAGCCGACATGCAGAGTTCAGATCGTCTGACGCGAGTCGACTCTTTTGATGTCGACTCGGGCGTCGCTCAAAGTTTCCGACTGCAAGCCGACTTTCGCGACTTTGTCGTTCGGCACGAGGGCTCCGAATTGGTCGTTAGCGAAACGGTCAAGTCGCGTGGACTGTTGGTGGACAACTTTCTGATACAGCGAAAGACGCTGGTTGACGTGTTGTCCGAATTGGCCCCCGAAGATGCGCCGACCGGATCGATGAATGAACCCCTACAAGACCTCGTGGATTCGGCAGAGGAAGCGTTGCGGAACCTGGCCCGCGGTGATGGTTTCGATTTCTCGGATGTGGCAGATAACCTACGGCAAATCTATGACGATTTGGTTCTACCGTTCGAGGATATCTTTCAAGCAATCTCGGACGGAAATTCGCCTGAGGAAGTCCGAGTCATAGCGATGGCAAGTACCCTCGGTGGGCTTGGTGGCGGAACGACCGGTGACTACCTGGAATACTGGATCGCGAATATCGATCGCGGTATCCAGCAATGGCCAGCGGTTGGTCAGTCGCTGGCGCGGGCGATGTTCGATCCGCAGGTTCGCCGCGACGGCGAAAATGAGGAGGGCCGAACTTCGGGACCCGACCTGGTAGATCCAGATTTCCTTAATGATCGCGCCGATGAAGAAGACGCCGGGCTATTTGCAGCGTTACTGTCTGAACTTCGAGATCCGAACAGTGATGGCGATCGAGAAGATTCGTACATCAGTAACAATCTGATTTCAATGTTTGGGATGCCGAACGTTGTTGGACGGACCGTCGGACTGATTGGAGAGTTCGGCGATCAGCTTGAACGTGATGTGCTGGAGCCCATCGCCCAGCTGCCGTTGGGTGCGATCAATCCGTTTTCCATTGCCTTGGATGCGCTCAAGGAAAAGGTCAAGGACTGGGCGGTCGACCTGATTTTGGATGCGATCGAAAAGCGGTATGGCGTCGACGTGCGCACGATCGATGCGGTTCTCTCGGGCGGCTCAAGTCGCATGGATGTGCGGTCGATCACAATCGCAACTGGATTTGCCGACAACCCCGAATTGCACGTGCCATTATTTCGGCCTAATGATCACGAACGACTCGATCGCATTCTTGGCTTTTTCGGAACCGATCACTTGGAACCTCTCGAAGGCGATGCCGGCGCGCTCTTTGGCGCAGGCTCTGATGTTCTTGATGTGCAATTGAACCCGAATCCGATGGGTGCGCTCAAAGACAACGCGGTCTTCGACAAGGAGACGTTCGCGCCTTACGCCAACAGCGTCATGATGACAGAGATGCTATTGCTGCAAGAGTGGGATCCGTTGCGGCTCGAAAATGGCCAGCCACCGGAGCCGGGCGATCGCGCCAAACACCCTCGGGTGCTCAGTCAGCTCTTGTCAGACCTCACTGGTACGAACTATGACTTCGCCGCTCTCGTCGACAATGGCCAGCATGGCGGGAACCTGCTATCAGCGACTTTGCCTGGCGTCATGGATGAGTATGGCGTTTCGGTTTCGAACAGCGATAACTATCGCGCTCCGTTCGATCACGATGTGTGGTTCAACTCGATGGACAGTGATCACCAGTGGCGTTCAAACAGTGCTTCGACACTATCCAATTTCTACCGCTATCAATCGCGGACGACGGGGGCGATTGGTGAGTCATTTCAAGAGCCGATCACTGCGGGCGGATTTCAGTATGAACTTACCGCTCTTGTGCCGGGGCGAGAGTACACGCTTCAGACAGATTGGCTGGTCAATAACCAACTACATGAACACGGTTCCAAGTCACCTGCTAGCGCTGCCGAGTACAACATCTTCGTTGGTTCCACCTTGGTCGAGACAGTATCGGTCAACCAGCGGGAGAATCCAGGCGACACAATTGCCAGCCCGAATGATGTCATCGTCTATCCAACCGGTCTGGCGAATAGCTACGAAGCCCATGGCCAAGGCTGGCGACATTTGACAACGGTCACGGCAGACGCAAGCGGGACCATTCGCGTACGAGTCGACAACGCGAATATCGAGGGTGAATTCTTGGTCGCCGGTCGGCTACGGTTGGTCAACACCGCTTCTCCGACTTCCGCGACGATTTACACGCCGTTCAGTGGCGGATATACCGAAACGAGTGCGATCATCTATGGCAGTTCGACGTCCAATCCAACATTGATGAGCGACCTGGACTCGATCAACTCGCTCGGTACATTGCCAGCCTCGGTTCTCAGTTATTTTGCGGCACGAGACATTTATTTTGGTGACGAATACTATCAACAACTCGCCGGCGATGGTGAGGCCGAAGAGTTCTCTTCCTTCTTTACGGATAGCTCGCCACTGCGTCGCGGCTACGTCATCAAACGCCTGGACGATGGTAGCGTTAGCAGTTTGAGACAGTTCGAAATCGTCCGTGTTGAGCGAGGCGAAGCGGCCGGCAACGGGCAAGCGGTCTACGGTCGCAAGTACGTTTTGACCGCGGATTTCACCGGACCAGAGGGGAGTCGAACGTCGGCCAATATCGAGATTACGCAACCTTGGGACAAAATTTACTACGATACCGGCGCGGGCAACTTTGCACTTTGGGAAAGTGACAAGCTGCGAGACAACGTGTTCCGGACATTGTTTTTCGACTTCCAAAACGGGCAGGTGATTGGGGACTATCTCAGCAATGAAAGACAGGCAATCCCGGGCGTTGCCGCAGACGATAACATCAACTTTCCGAACCTTGGTGACTTTTCCACCAGTGACCCTAGCCCCGACTTAGCCGCTCCCGTCGATTTCACGCCTTACGACTATACTCCGGCGGTACCTGAGGCACGCTTGACACCATCGGCTGGAGGTGTCGATCTGATTGTCTCCGGCAATCAGACATTCAACTACTCCGGTGACAGGACATTTCGTTCGATCACTGGCAATGGCGACACAACGCAGTTTGACAACGTGACGATCATCGTTGATGGAACGGCCACGATTGCGGGCTATGTTGGCGGCTTGGGTTTGTTGAGTACGAACATCGTCGCGGACAAGATCGTTGTCGAGCCAGATGTGACCGTGTCAAGTCGAGCGATCTTTGATCCCTCCCTGGATCATATGAGTGATGCGAGTCTTGCGAACTCGGGCAATATCACATTTCTTGCGAATCACATCGAGATTGGTGATGGAGCAAACATTCTTGCGCATGCTCCCGGGTTTGTCGCTGGCAACATCACGATGACGCTGGCTGCGAATGAGAATAGCGTCGACAACATCCTTGCAGATCTCCTCGACAATTTCGTTGGCGACGGCCTGGAGTATTTTGCCGCGGAGTCTGAACTCGAGATCGGCGCCGGTGCGAACATTCGCGGTGCTTTCGTAGATCTCAGCGTGACGGCGACAACGGAGCGTGAACTGGAGCTGACCGAGCAGGCGTTTGCGTATCGTACGACAGCCAGTCTGTTGGGAAATTTTGACGATGATCCAGAACTCGAATGGGTCATCGCGACGGATGGTGATGGAATACTGATGTACGATTGGGATCCAGGGGAAGGCTTCTTCGGTTCAGCGACGCAGATCGAAACCGGCGCGATGCGGTTTACCTCTCTCTCGGCAATTGAAAATAGCAGTGGAACTCTAGACATTGTCGCTGGTTCGAGTGATACCGCTGATCGACTCTATTCCAACACTGGCAGCGGACTTTCCTTCACACGAACACTTGGCTTGGCGACAGTCAACACATCAGCCATCGGAACGTACGAAGTAGGCGGGAATCGTCGGGCTTTCGCGGCCACGGCGTCCGGCCTTATTTCACATAACCTTGATACGGGAGCGTCAACGGTTATCGATGCTGCGATTGTCGACGGCAAATCGGTTGTCGTTGGGGATATCTCGGGCGATGGGCTTGACGATATCGTCGTGGGTGTGGCTGGTGGTGCGGATCGACTTTACATTCAAAATGGAGCAGGCTTTATCGCTTCGGCGTTACCTGGTGATGCCCTCGATACGCGGGCAATCGTGCTGGACAACTTCGATGGCGACGCAGCACTTGAATTGATCGTGGCGACTGGAACTGGCGAACTATGGCTCTATCAGGGCGCCAGCGGTGGTTTTGCAACACCCGTGCGGATCAATAGCGATGATGGACCAGGTTTGCGCATCAGCGATCTTTCGGCGGGTGATTTGGACGGCGACGGACTGCAAGACTTGATGGTCGCAACGGATCATCAGATGGATCGCTTTTACTTGCAACAATCCGACGGTTCTTTCGTTGGTCGCAATATTCACTCAGAATCCCTGCCGACGACGACGATTGCTGCGGGTTTCCTTGACGACGACGGCTCACTGGACATTGTGATCGCGAACGATCGCCGACCTGGGCGATTCTATTTGCAGGATGTGATCGACGGAGAAATGGCATTCCCTGTCGACACTTTCATCGGCGTTGACCGCAGCATCATTGGCGATGCACGCGGTGAACTGCCGGTGGATGTAGACAGCGAATCGAACACGTTTACGCCAGAAGAGGCGATTGTCGTCTCCGCAGACGCGAGTGCGAAAATCTCGGTTGGCCAAGGTGCGTGGATCGAAGCGACCAAGGATTTGACTCTGCAAACGATCGCCACGGCAAATGCGTCGGTGCGAAGCAGCGAGTCGGCATTTGGGATCACGTTTGGAAGGACGCGACCTGAGTCGATCATCACTGTCCTCCAGGGTGCTCGGCTTTCGAGTGAAGAGACACTCACAATCGACTCCGATGCCAACAGCGATCTGTTTGTCAACAGTTCGGTACCGACGGTCGGCGAGACCGTTGGTATCTCTGTTTCGCTGGCAATCAATGAAGCTGTTAGCGATATCCATGTTCGCAGCGGTGTCCTGATCGATGCTGGCGTACTGAATGTAAGTGCCGACAACCTGGTCTCGTTCAGCAACACAGCCAACGCTTCTTCGTTTGGAACAGCCGAAGACAGCGAGACGGCGTTTGCGGGCACGTTTGCGTCTAGCTTCAACCAATCCAACGCGTCAGCAGAGGTGGAAGGCGTCATCACGGTTGACGGAACCGCAGCGGTAACGGCCAACGCGAATATGCTCAAGAACATCACGCGGTCGTATGGCTGGGTGTCAGGAGGTTCGTCTACTTCAAGCGGCGATGAGGAAGACAACTCAAACCCCGAGGACTTTGAATACCTCGATATCGCGCGACAGATTTTGGCGGCGTTGCCATTGGACCATGAGCTACAAGAACTTTCCGAAGGGCTTGCCGACGGCATCGAGCAGGGATCGGATATGATCGAAGGGTATGTCTCAGGCGGTGGCTTCAGCTTGGGCTCGACTGAGTTTTCTTCGTCCGATCCAGAGAATCAAATCGCGGCTTCCTATGCGGTCGTACTTAGTGCAAATGATGCCGCAGCCTCGATCGGCACCGAGGCGATTTTGCAAGCTCGCGACTTGACGGTTACCGCCGAAGCGATCGATCTACTGCAGGTCAGCGCTACGGCGACGGCTGGTTTGATTGGGTCGCCAACAGACCTAGGGATTGGCGGCGCGGCGGCTTACACAACTTCCGGCAATCAATCGAGCGCGTTTTTGGGTTGGGACGCAGTGGTCGACGTGCGGGATACGCTCGATGTGTCTGCAACCAGCATGCGGAAAGCGCCGGTCGATCCCCTTACACTAACTTTGGCTGCTTTGGGACTGGGGGAGGACACGCAAGTCGCAGGAGTCGATGCAGCTCAAGCTTACGCGGTCGCACTGATCGAAGATAACGACGACGATGCCGAAGCGGATCAAGATATTGCGGACGAGATCAATCGAGGCATCAACGAGGCGCTGGTCGAACCGCTTGTTGACGGCTTGCTAGAAGAAAACGACGTTGGCAATTCGTTCGTCCACAGCACCGCCGCCACCGACGGCGGAACGGGGTTAAGTTTCGCGATCAATTATTCGGGGATGCAGAATGCGGCTTACGCGGGCATCGCTCAGGGCGCTCAGGTCAACCAACGCAGCGGTTTGTTCGGTAGCATCACGAATCAGGATGTTAACGTCAGTGCGATCGCAGACCTAGACAGCTTCCATACCGCGGGCACGAACTCGGTACTCAATGTCCTAGTGGATGATTCGGCGGTAGCGGGTGGTGGCGTGGCCGACGTCATCATGAATGAGAACATTGCATTCGCGTCGATCTATGATCGGGCTGACGTCGCGGCGGGCAGAGATATTACCGTCGCGGCGAATTCGGCAACCGACAGTACTCTGATCGCATTGGCGGGCGGGCAAGCGACCGACACCTCGGTACAAGGGGCTGCCACGCTGAATTTTTTGCGCAACAACGCTCTGGCCCTCGTCGACGATCGTGCGAAACTCGAGGCGGTGCGGGATGTGATTGTCGACGCAGATACTACGGCAAACGTGATCACGGTCACGCCTGGCCTCGCAGTGGCCGAAACTGCGATTGGCATCGGCGCGGGGTTGAACTATGTCGTTGATCGATCGGAAGCGTACATTGCCGATCATCATGACGACATGCAAGGCATCTGCGACTTTGAGGATCGGGACGATCGCGACGACTGCGGCGGTCTTGCCGGTGGCCGCGGCAACTATGCGGGGCGGCCCGAATTCCAGGTTCCCGCGGGCGGTTACATTGGCGATGCAATTGGCGAAGTGCCTGACGCATTGCCCGCCAGTGATCACTTTCTGGGGAGCGTAACGGCTGGTCGAAATGTGTTGGTGACGGCGAATTCGGCTCCCAAAGTTTGGTCGGTGGCTATTGCGGGCGGCGTAAGCGTCGGTTCCTCCGGAGTATCCGGTCCAACGAGCTCCATCAGCATCGGCGACCCGGATGATCCGAGCGGTTCATCATCGGAAGGTTCCAGTGGGTTGAGCATCGCCGGTGCGTTTAGTTTGAACGTCGTCAAGAATATCACCGGAGCCTACATTGACGATTCGATGACCGTCGTTGCGGGGGATACGGTGACCGTTCACGCGGATGCGGACGCAGACGTGATTTCTGTGGGTGGGGCGCTATCGATTGCCACTGATGGCGGTGCGGGGGCAGGCAACTATGCCCAAAACCATTTCTTGCAGTACAGCAAGGCTTCCGTCGAACGGGCTCGCGTTGTGGCCGACACGCTGGACGTGGAAGCTCACAGTCGCGACCGGCAAATCGTCATCGCTCCGACTGCCGTGGGCGCGAGCGATACCGCGGGTGCCGCTGGTTTGGTCCTCGCAACGACGCGCATCAACACGACCGCATTCTTGGGCGAAGACACAAAATTGAACGTGCGGGACATCGATGTCCAAGCCAACAACGAAATGGACTTGCTGCCGATTGTTGGACTCATCAGCATCGGCGGCGACGGTAGCTATGGTGCGAATCTAGGTGTCACCAACGTCGATCAGTTCGTAAACGCCTGGGTCGCCGACTCGGTTTCCATCACCGAGTCTGCCGCCCATCAAGCCAATTTGCGAGTCGTTGCGGACAACGACATGAACTTGCTGGCCGTCTCCGCAGCCATCTCCGGCAGCGGCGAGTCCGCGTTCTCCGGCTCCGCCAACTGGGTCGACTTGGATCACAACGTGGCGGCTTTGGTCGATCCCGGCGCGAACCTGCAGTTGTCAAACTTGCTGCTCGACGCCAACGACGATATCAACGCGAAAGTCATCGGCGGGGCTGTCGGATTGGCCACGGGAGACGCGGCCGTGGGCTTGGCATTCTCGCAGATGAGCGTTGACCGCACGGTTTTGGCGGAGATTGGCGACGGTGCGGTTGTCGACGCGACGGCGTCTCGGCCCGGCTTGGCAACGTTTGATGCGCCCACGGTCGACTACTCGGGCATCTACATGGATGCTAACGCAATCGACAATCAAGTCATTGTGGCTGTAGCGGGAGGAGTTGCATCGGGAGCCTCAGTCGCTCCGTCCGTTGTTGTCAATCGCAATGAATCGACCGTTAAATCACGCATTGGCGACAACACGTCGATTAATACAACCGACGACAATGTGCTCGGCGATACGGATCAGAGCATTCGCATGTCGGCGCTGCGAACGTCACGGATCGTGGATGTCGCTGGCGGCGTCGCACTGGGAGGCGATGCGGGTGTCGGCGTGGCTGTGGATGTGATGCTGCCGGACTTCACAACTGAAGTTGAGATCGGCAACAACTCCAATGTCGTCGCCAATGGGAATGTGCAATTGTTCTCCGGTGATGCGTCTGGCGATTTGTCAAACAGCAATTTGCTGTCGGTGGTGGCAGGCCTGGGGGCCGCCGGTACAGCCGGTGTTGCAGCTAGCGTCGCGGTTATGAAAGTCGATTCGAATCACACATCGGCGGTCGTTGGCAGCAATACGACGCTGAACATCGGCGGTCGTTTGGATGTTCAATCAGCCGATGACTTGAAGGCTCGCTTTGGCAGCGGAAGCGGTGGCGCTGGTGGAACCGCGGGTGTGGGTGCAGCCAACGCCACGCTGGTTCACAATGCGACGACCATCGCTGAGCTGCGCTCTGGCACAGTTGTCACGGCGGGCGGTGATGTGAAAGTCGATGCGAACGCAGAGCAGGAAGTCAAATCCGTTGGCATCGCGTTCGGTGCGGCGGGCACGGTCGGCGTTGCGGGCGTCGCCGTGGTGACGAAGCTGACGGAGACCACTGAAGCCAAAATCGGAACAGATGTCACGGTCACATCGACCGGCGGCAGCGTCTTTGTCGATGCCAACAATGCGTCCGATATTCTGACGGTCGCTGGTTCAATCGGCGCCGGAACCGTCGGCGCATCGGCGGGGGCAGACGTCGGCAAGATTACTAAGAACACTCTGGCGACTATCGCCTCCGGCGCATCCGTGACCGCTGATGAAAACATTTTCACGCGAGCCAACACATTTCAAGACATCACGTCGGTGGCTGCGGGGGTGGCTGCTGGTATTGCCGGAGTGGCCTTGGATGCATCGGTGCACGTGATCGACATCAATACCGATGCGTTTGTCGGTCGCGATCCTAACAACGCCGCTGATACCGGTGGGGTCACGATAGTAACTGCGATGGGGTCAGTCGTTGTCGACGCGAACGACAAGACTGAAATCGACAAGATCGCCGGGGCATTGGCGGCCGGCGTGGGAGCAGGCGCTGGTACGGCAGGTGTTTCCAAGATCACAAAGTCTGTGCGTTCGTTTGTTGGCGACGAGGCTAATGTGAACGCGTTTGGTTTGCGTGAGCCGGTCGAGGTCTCGACTGGGCGGCATAAAATCAGTTTTGTGGAAAACGTCAAAATTGACACGCATGCTGAGAATGAGGCCGACCCGCCGGCGGGTCAACCAACTTTCGCGATCGACGCCAGCGAGCAACAGAATCCAGACGCTCCGTTACCAACTGCAACCGAAGTGCCGTTGCCGGATTTTGAAACATTTGATCTGAGTGGCGATGTCGGCGGAGATAGTGGCGGGGATGATAAAGTTCAAGATGCCGCGTTGGCGAACCAACGGTTCGCCGAGATTGAAACGGAACTCCAGTCGGGCTTGATCGTCACGGCGACACAGAAAGATGATATCGAGGTCTACACGTTCTCGATATCTGGTGGCGTCGTGGCGATCGCCATCTCGGCGGCGGCAAACGTCATCAACAACGACGTGACCGCGTTCATCGGTGACTCCGCGATTGTCAACGATCTGCCAGTGGTAAGCGATCCAGGCGTCATGCCGCAGCAGGACGTGACCGTTCGAGCATCGAGCGATTTCTATCACATGGCGATCGCTGGCGGTGCGGGGCTCGGCGTGGTTGCCGTCGCACCTGCGATCGCGGTGAGCAAGCTATCGATTCACACTGACGCGCACATTGCTGACAACGCATCGGTTAGCGCACTGAATCAAATCTCCGTCCAGGCAGACTCGGAACAGAAAATTGTTACGGTCGGCGCGGCACTGGCTTTCGGTTTGGTGGGCGTGGCTGGTGCGTCGAGTAGCTTTATCTTTGACGACACGACCTACGCCTACGTTGGTAGCGAAGCTGTCCTGGAGGCGGGTGGCTCCGTCTCTATCATGGCAGATGATCGATCGAAAATCACCAATGTCGCAGGCAGTGTTGCTGGCGGAGCCGTTGGTGTGGGGGCCTCTGTCGGCGTGATCGTGGTCGACAAAGATACGAAAGCAGTCGTCGGCGGAACGCCCGTTGGCGATCCTGAGGGAACGTTCACTGGCACTGGTGCTAGCATCACTGCGTTCGGGAGTGGTTCTTTTGTTGAAGGCGTCTTCACCGGTGACGACGATGGATC
This sequence comes from Kothea flammea, assembly GCF_052161645.1. Taxonomy (GTDB): domain Bacteria; phylum Planctomycetota; class Planctomycetia; order Pirellulales; family Pirellulaceae; genus Laterigemmans. The sequence goes on along the minus strand of NZ_CP197414.1, from coordinate 6,189,824 downwards.
AACCTTCGAAACGGCTGCGAGAAACGGAGTCATTGTCCAGGCAGACTCTAGCGAAGATATTTTGCACGTGGTCGCAGCCGGCGGGGGCGGCTTCGTTGGTGTCGCAGGTGCCGTTGCGGTGGCCTTGATCGATTCGGACACGACCGCCGAGTTGATGGATGGAACGAGCGTGAACGAGGATGCTGGCGATGCGTTGCGTGTCGGCGACGTGTTTGTGAATGCCGCGAATGATACGAGCGTGCGAGCGTACACAATTGGAGCTGCAGGTGGATTTGTTGGCATCGGCGGTGCGGTGGACGTGGGAAGCGTTCGCAACGATGTGATGGCCAAAATTGGTGAGGACACGGTTGTGGTGGCGGCTCGAGACATCGAAGTCAATGCACTGCAGTTGCAACAACTGGACAGCTTGGTTGTCAGTGGATCGCTTGCTGGAGCGGCCTTGCACGCGGGCGTTTCGGTGTGGAGTCTTGGTTCGCCAATCAACGACACGATTGCCAATGACAATGGCAATGCGATTGAAGGAACTGAACTACGATCTTTGCGAGAAGGACGAGAAGAGGAGGCTGATCAAACACCAGCTCATCACGATGGCGTCAACAACGCCGAGAACGCTCGTGGCTCGCTGACGGGAGATCACAATGCGGATGAGTCGGGGACGCGTCAGGCGAACTTGGGCGACTTCGAAACGAATGCAGCGGACATTGGTAACAGCGAAGACGTGGCAGCGATCACGGGTGCGGCCAACGACAGTTTGATCACGGAGTTTCCGACCAGGACGCAACTCATTGATCGTCTCGACGACGAAACGTTCGTGCCTCGCGGTGCTCAGGCGATCGTCGGCGAAGCAGCATTGCTGACCGCGGGTGACGACATCCATGTTATGGCCACTTCGATTGTCGAGGCGGAAATCGATGTCGGTGGCGGTGTGGCAGGCGTCGTCGCACTCGGTGGATCCTTTTCAACGCTGACAATCAACGCCAATGCTGAAGTCGACGTGGCCGGCACGCTCATCGCCGGAGATGCGATCGTGATTGACGCCGACCAACGCGACAACGCAGACGTCGAACTGCAAGCGTTTGGCGGTGGACTGGTGGCGGTTACCGGTGCTCGATCAGCCATGAACATTGGCAATACAACCACGGTCAATCTGGCGGACGACACGCGTCTATTCGCTCAGACCATCTTGATCGACGCGCGGCATGCAATCGATCCTGTGTCTACGGGCACAAATGTGCTTGTTGGGGGCGTAATCGGTGCGGGTGTCAAGCTGAAACGTACGCTGACCGGCGGGTCCGAAGTGCATGTGGGCGAAGGCGTGAGCATCGAAGCCGAGCAACTGCGTATTCGTTCGCACAATGATGTGCGAAAAGAAATCCCCGTTGGCCAACTGGACCTTTACGGTCTGACTGCCGGTCTGCTAGCTGTTTCTGTTCTATCGAGCACGACCGATATCGGCACTGACTCAATGAATGGCGCTTTCGGTGCGAATGTCAACATTGGTAACAGCACCGAGATCATCGTATCGCGACCGCCTGAAACGGCTGGTGGAGCTGCCTTGATCGATCCGCGCATTGCGGAATTCGACTTCTTTTCTGTTCGACCAACCAGCGATTCCGTTCGACTGCCGAATGCCACGTTAGAGATCTCGGCGACTAATGATGTCAACCTGAGGGACCGAGTCAACATCGAAGGGGGCGGTGTAGCGACAACGAGCCACGCTTACTCGGAACTGCGAGCCTACACCGACTCAAACATTGCAATTGGCAACGCTGAGATACGCAACGAGGTCGGCGACGTGACGCTACGAGCGACCAACGACGGCGACATGCGATCGACGGCGGATGTACAGTTGATAAGCGCAGTGTCGTTCTTTACTCGCGGCCAGAGCATCGCGGAGCGGGTTGCCAAGAATGACATTACGCTGAATGCTGCGTCAGTTTCGGGAGAAGACCTACATATTGTCACCGGCCGCGGCTCGGATCAACTTGCCAGTCGCGTGACGACCGATGCCTTCTCAAACGTGTTCATCGGCAGTATCATCCCGATCGAGGGACTCGTCTCGTTTGTTACATCACGAGTTGACGAACAGAATTCGATCAACGTCGGAGCCGGTACGGAACTGACTGCCTTCGAAGACGTGAACTTGATCGCTCAATTTTCCAACAACACTGGCGTTGCGCGCCGAGTTCGCGCCGATGGCGATGTCGTGAGGGGCGGATTTCCACTAGGCGGTCGGGCGACTCTATTTGATGTACTTGATGAAACGACAACGAACATCGACATCGCGACGAGCAGCGAGGTCTCAGCCGGAGCGACTGCCGAGTCAAACATTCAGGTCCTGCACAATTTGCCTTTAGGTGTCACGCTCGGTGACAGGCTAACCGAAGCGGAGAAGTCGGCTGAAGGCTATAGCCTAGCGATCGACTACGAATACGCGCCGATCGTCACGAACCTCGCACCAGATAGGATTGCGACCGGCGAAATCGTCCAAGTTGGCCCCAGTCACACAGCGGGCGGCATCGTCGGTGACTTCTACGAATTCCTGCCCGTGACTGGCGAATCCGGCGAGCCAATGGTACTCGGCGAGCAGAACTACGGTGATACGACCCGCTGGTTGGCACTTGGCTCAACCGAACCAGTTAGCAGCGCGTTCTTCGTCAGCAGCGATCGTGCGAATATCGAAGAGTTCATTTCGCAGTTTTACGTGATCAAACCGGTCGACGTCGGCGACGTGACGATGACGTTCGCCAGCACATTGAATTTGCTGCTTGGCCAACGCGATCAACTACGCGAGTGGATTGCCGAGTACTCGGGTGACACCGAAGCGGTCGTGCGCTACTCGGTACAGCTCGAAGAAGTCGAAGCCCGTTTGGAGCAACTCGGCTTGAGTGAAGACCTCGATTCTCCAGATGGTAGCGTCCGCGTCTTCCCGGGTGGCTTGGACCTGTTGCAGTTGCGCACGCCGAAACTAGCGGTCTCACCTGGCAGCATCTTCATCGAATCCGATTCGCAATCACCGGCCGATTTTATCGCTCGAGTTGACGACGGCAGCTTGCAAGCCTTCTCGGATTCAAAGGTTTCGATCTTCAACGCTTCGCCATTTACGCTGGTGACCGATGACATTCATGTCGACGACAACGTTCGACTGCAGATCGTTGATGGGGAGTTGGTCGCGTTTGATCCCGGCAACGTCTACGCGAACTTTACCAACCTGACTGACGAAACGGAATCGGAAATGGGCAACATTTCGATCATCCAGCAGACGACGAACCCGCTCAACAACGCGTTGATCGATCTCGGCTTTCCTGATGTGCCGCAAGACATGTACATCGCTGGTAGTGTGATCAACGACGAAGGCCAGATCCTGATCGACAATCGCGAAGGCAGTATCTACGTCTCGGGCGACATTCGCGGAGGTGGCGATGAGTCGGATGTGACGATCATTTCCAGCGGTGATTTCTCGCTGAACGTTGATTACCTGTTCCACTCAGGTAGTAATCCGCGAAATTTGATCGACTTCGCAGCAGTCCAAGGGCAATTGAATCTGAATATCGGAAATCCGCCATCCGTTCCTCGCTCAGTTCCAGATCCGGCGAGTGAGATGGAATGGTCACTGACTGACGGTGACGAGCCCCTCGGCCCAAGCATTCCCGAAGCTATTACAAACGACAACTCCTCGATCATTGCCAACGGGCGAATTCTGATCACCGCACGTTATTTGAACGTCAATGGTTTGATTCAAAGCGGCGTGGATTCGTACGACTTGACTATCGAGCCGAGCTTTGATCCGCTGGACGCGATTAGTGGCTTTACTGACGACGAGGGACAGTTGATCAATGGTGTGGTGATCGGCGATGGGGTGGGGACGGAAACGCACGGCGGCAAGTTCGTGCCGGTGATTAGCGGCTACTTTGATCCAGGCACCGAGTCGATCGTAATCGGGGACATCAATCCACGAGCCGGTTCGATCAACTTGGCTGGGCAAATCCTCAGCACGGGTAACGGAAGGCTAGTCGTTGCCAATGGCTACGCGGACGTGACGATTGTCAACCTAACACCATGGACGTTGGAGCTGGGCGAGATCGATTTAACGACGGAGCGTTCTGGTGGCACAATCACGATCACTGACACCGTCAAGCTAGAACGCATTCGATACAAACAGGATGGTACCAACGTCGAGGCGCAACGCTTTGACGTTGGTTTTGATGCTGGTGGAGTCCCGTTCTATGTCCCAGACGGCGAAGCGTTCTTGTCGTCGAGTTACGAAATTGCAGACGAGCCGGCAGACGGACCGTTCTTTAGTTGGTCCCTTGGGACGGAAACAGCTCGTGAGACTGCCTATCTGCATCAAGACAGATCGTTCGCTGGCATCGATGGCTTAGTTCGCGATCGCGCAGGCGCCGAAATTGTCGATGAAAGAATCCTAACGGATGAGCCACTGCTACTGGCGGAGACTGTCCAATCGGCTGCACAGCTCGGACTGCAGTTAGACACTACGCGTTTCCAGGGGCAGTTTGTCCAGTCGCTGAACCAGTTCGTGGACTTGGTGCCAGCGGAAAATCTGGCAGAGCCAATTCAAGATGGTGAGACGGTAATCTACTACAGTGAATCGGGAGATCCTGCCCTTGGGACTTGGCTCCGGTACGTCGGAGATGCATCCGAGTCGGCAGATCTCGCAGAAGAGAATTTTGAGGATTCCGACCGTTGGACACCAGTTCCTGACACAACCCAAGTCAACAAGGATGACTTGATCTATACCGAAGTCCTCGGGCCATCCGGTGCCCGTGACATTGCGACCTACGATGTGTTTGTCGAGACTAGGAAGAAGGGACTTGGACTCCGCAAATCAATTAACACGTTCATCAACCAGAAGGTTCGAACAGTCAACCACTACTCGTTCGCTCTAACAGCCAGCGAGCCGATCAGCATCGGCTTCCTCAGTGGCTCGGCAGCTCCCACGATCGACATCGATAGCTTCGGCGATATACGGCTCTCGGCCTCGCTTTCCGTTCCAAGTGACATTGGCGTGATCGAACTCGATTCGCTTGCGGGCTCCATCATCTCGACCGGCACGGCGGGCATCTTTGGCGACGTACCGGAGATCAGAGGGGCTCGAGATGTGACACTGAACATCGAAGGTGTTCCCGTCGGTCCCAGTTTTGAGATCGCTGAACCGCTCATGATCTCAGCCAGTGGCGATATCGACGTTCGAGCCTTCTCCACATCGATCGACGTGCCCGCGGTGCTCGGTATTGGTACGATTACATCCGCATCCGGCACCGTCACGCTGCATGGGCCCGACGGTATTCTGCCGGCATCAGTGACGTCCACGATTTCCGCAGCGCGGATCGAATTGTTTAGCTCGCGCGGTACCATTGGAACCGACAAAGATGATTTGCGGATTGAAACGCAGCGAGTTGGTGAAGGTGGTTTGGCAGCCTACGCTGACGGCAATATCTACTTAACCAAGACCGGCGGAACAGCTGCGGGCACTGACCTTGAAGTTGAGTTTGCCGGCGATCTCGTGTTGGTGATGCCGACCAGTCTACCTGACACAATCGCGCCGACGGCGGCGGTAACGAGTGTTAATGGCGATGTGTCTATCACCGTTGAAACGGGGGACATCATTGATGGGCAAGAGGAGTTATTCCACGGTCGAACGGTCGCTACATCGGCCGACTTGACGCCTTCTGAACTCACCGCAATCACCACGCTGAGTGAAGATGAGAGTTCTCGATTCTCGTTTGAAGATTTCGCCTACAGTATCTCGCCGAGCCTGCACGCAGCCATTGCACCGCTGGCAACCTTCGGACCCGCTGGACCACCAGAGACATCGGTACCCGAGCAGCCGAACATCATTGGCCGCAACATTCGTCTGACTACAACATCGAGCCAAGGCAGTTATCCAGGTGGTTCGATTGGGCAGATCTCGGCACCGGAGGTCATCGAGTATCCACTTGGAACAATTCAAGACCCCAAGCACTCAGCGTTGTATGCACTCTCCGAAGCAGAACCGCAGGACATCGTTGGATTTCGGCATTTGCTGCTACGGTATCTCAAGGATCCGCAGTCCATCAACTTGCAGGATCCTGCTGACGCCAACTTTGCTGATCCAACAGTTTGGGAAGTGGTCGATCCAGATTTTACCACGCGAACGGACGAAACATCTGATCCAGTCGCCATCGCAAACGGGCAAACGGTGGCGGTTGATTACGACGCGGACAATTACGGTCTGTATCGCTACCTAGGACCAAATTCTACGCTGCGACTCGACCAGCAGGTCTACCAAGAGACCTCGCTGTGGGAGCCGGTGATGGCCGACGCGACGACCAGCGATGGTGAAGTCGAAGTGCAAACCGGCGATTTAGTGCTCAACGAATTTGTGGTACGTTCGATTACCATCCAATTGATCGATGATGTTGATGTGCAAGCAACGGGTAGCGTGATCGCGGACGCCGCACAGGAAATAGCGTTGGCGGGTCACGGGGACCTGTATGTGGAGACGGTACGCTCTGGAAGTGAGATCTACCTGGAGAGCGATGCGGATCTCGTTGACTCCGACGCGGGGTCGCTCAGCGTGGCGGGTGCCGGTAACGTGCGATTGTCCGCGGGCGGTGACATTCGTGGGGAATCCGGCGACAGCTTTGTCGCGCGAGTGCCCAACGGGCAACTGCACGTAGCGGCAGGCGGAGACGCAACGGTGGTGCAGCCGAGTGGCACCATCGTGATCGAGGGAACCGACTACACCGTGACTGGACTGGAGCTGGCTCGAGCGAACGTCGACGGTGCCCTTAGCGTCGAAACACTTGTCGGTGACATGACCGTCGGGCAGGTGGTCTCTGGAACAAGTGTTGTTCTGCGTGCTCCAGGTTCGCTACTTGACGGGATGCCAGCTCTACACCCCAGCGTCTTCAATGTCGCGACGCAATTGGAACCCGAAGCGTTTGGCGGCGATGTGATATTGCTCTCTGGCGGAGTGATCGGCGGCACAAGGCAATTCATGCTGTCAATGCCGACAGGCGAATTGACCGCAGCCAGTCCTGGTCTGATGCAGATCACAAGCCTGGACGATTTGACAGGGCGCAATCTGCAAACCTCCGACAACATTGTGCTGAGAGTAGCAGGCGATTTGGCGATCGGTCAAATGGCCGGCAACGATGTCGCTATTGCTACCAACGGTGACGTGACAGACGCAAACTCGTTTGCCTACTACGACATCTTAGCCAACGACATCACGATCTCCTCGCTGGCGGGTAGTATCGGCGAGCCAGGCAACGACTTGGAGCTGGATTCCGTTGACGAACCAGGGGATGCGGCAAGCGTTCGTTTGAGCGCTCGCGACGATATTTTTGCGACCGAGACGTTCGGCAACTTGCTCATTGAGCAGCTTGTGAGCGAACTTGGAAACGCTCGCTTGACAGTGGTGGACTCGGCGGCTGACGGCAACGACCTAGTTGTTCCAGCTGGCGCGGTTGTGGACGTTTCCAACGGTACCGTGACGCTCCAGGCGGGTGATAATGTTTCCATCGGCGCCGGCTTTGAGGCTCAACGTGTCTTCATTCGTGGCGACCATCGAAGCGTCGATCCGGAGGGTGCCAGCATCGTTCTGTTCAATAACATTCTGGCGGAGTACATCGAGATCGAAGGAGGCGACGACGATGATCTTGTCACGCTCACCGGAACAACTCGTCCGGTTACGGTTCGGCTCTATGGTGGTGATGATGTGCTGAAGTCTGGTGAGGGCGACGATATCGCCGATGGAGGCTCCGGTGTTGACCTACTGGAGGGCAACGGCGGAAATGATCGCTTGATGGCTGGTAGTGGCATTGGAGACGAGTTAATCGGCGGACCGGGCGATGACATTTTGATCGGCTCCGACGATGGCGGCGAAGTTGATCCCGACTTCTTCGACGCGGTGCGGTTTGGTGACGTGATCAACGGTGGGCCAGGCAATAATCGCATTGCCGGCATGGGCGGTGCCGACTTGATTATCGGCGGACCGAATGATGACACGATTGATTCCGGCTTCGGTAAAGATTACGTGCTGGCCGGAGACGGCGACGATTGGATTTATCCCGGAGCCAGCACCGACGGAGATGAGCTCATCGATGGTGGTGCGGGAAGTAATACGATCTACTCCGGTGGCGAAGATCTTGGATTGGCGCAGCCTACCTTGCCGACCGGACCGGTCGACACTGGACGCTGGATGGAGTTGCGGGGTTCCGCGAGTGGATTCGGCGTTAGTGGTGCGGGAATCGCGGACTCGATCGCGTTCGCTGATTCGCCGAGTGTCATCGCGACAGAGGACAGCACGATTGCCGCCTGGACCGACACTCGATCTGGTCGCGAACAAGTCTATGTGGCTCGATTCGATGGTACAGAATGGCTGCCACTGGGCAAGGACACTTTTGGTGGTGGAGTGGGCGATCCAAACTGGAATTCAACGCGGCCAAGTTTGATGACCGATGCCGACGGCAATCTGCTGGTTGCGTGGGAAAAACGTAGTGAGATTGGAACAGACATTCTTGTTGCCCAATATGACGAGGGCAGCGACACCTGGGTTGCCGTAGGTGACTCACTCGGAGAGACAGGTGTTTCGCAAACTACGTCTGCCACTTCACCTCATTTGATTTCGCACGCCGTGGGACCCGTCCTTGCCTGGACTGACACTTCTACTGGCGTCACTCAAGTCTACGTGCGTTACTTCGACGGCAGCGACTGGATAGCGTTAGGCACTTCCGAGTTTGGCGACCCGTCCGACGTCGGTGGAGGAATCTCACTAGCGGCACCAGATTCCATGGTGAGCGAAGTTCAAGTTGTCACCGACGGGCATCAAATTGCGATCGTTTGGTCGCAACTCGATCTTGGCAATCGCCATATCTACTTGCGAGAGTTGTCCGGAGGAGTTTGGCAGGAGATCTATTTCTCAGGCACCTTCGGCGGTGTTTCAGGGAACTTCGTACCTGATGGAGAGCGGTTCCACAACCAATCGCCGACCGCTGCATTTGTTCAGAATGAGTTGCTGGTCGCTTGGCAGTCGTTCTCGGACAGCGGTGGCTATCTGACTTCGATCAGGTACGTGAAGACCTCTAATATCTGGAACCCACCGTTTCCGCTTGAGGCGTTTGCGACTTCGACGCATGATGCCAAGCCAAAGTTGGTATCCAACATCTTCGACGCAAAACTGTTGTGGGCCAACGACGAACGCTCAATTTATGCTCGTCGCTACGACGCGGGCCAGTGGATCGAGTCGGTGGCAGGAGACGCTTCTGGATCGGGCATTCAGTCGGGTTCGATTCGCATCGACTCCATTGTCGCCGCTTCTGATCCGAACGGCTTCGCAACGGTGGCTTGGATCGACTCTGCCAATAACCGTTCCAGCTTCCACTTGCTGGTCGAAGATCAGTCGCAAGTGCTTCCGCGGGTGATCGACAGCACGATCAACGGCGATATCAGCAACACAAATCGTTCAGGCATTTCCAGTGTGACCGTTCGATTTAGCCAACCGGTCACACAAGTAGCGTTTGGCGGACTGCGTCTACGGAACCACAGCGACGGCTCCTTTATTGACTTGGCTGGAGTTCTTCCGTCAGGGAATGGTACTGACACGTTGACCTGGGATCTATTGCCATTCGAGGCGCAGATCACCGATGGCCGCTACACCGCTGAGCTACTTGCGGCTGACTTTGCATTTGCCAATGGCGGTCAGTTGGCAAGCAGTGTTGCGATTGAGTTTCACAAGCGAACCGGCGATGTAAGCGGTGACACTCGAGTGAACTTTGCAGACTTTGGCATCATCGGGGCGAACTTCGATCCGTTACCTGGAATCAGATACCGCAATGGTGACGCAAATGGTGATGGTCGCGTCAACTTTGCAGACTATGGCATCATTGGAGGCAACTTCAATCCACTCTCGTTGCCTGCGTCACAGTTGGATTTTGGCGATGCACCCGAGATCGGCACGAGCTATCCGACAACACTGGCAAACGACGGTGCGCGGCATCTGCTCGGCGCACAGACGTACTTGGGTTCATCGGTCGATGCGGAGGCGAACGGTCTGCCGAACACTGCAGCCGATGGCGATGGAGCCGACGACGATGGTATCGCCTCATTGCTGCTGATTCCCGGTCAAATGTCTACCGTTGACGTAGCGATCACGACACCAGGTACGGCATTCCTGAACGCGTGGTTTGACTGGAATGGGGACGGTGACTGGGACGACGTCGGCGAACAGGTTTGGCAGGATGTCGAAGTCGTCGACGGACTGAACTCGCTGAACCTGTTTGTCCCCTCGACGGCAATGATTGGAGCAGTCTTTGCTCGACTGCGAGTTTCTGAGTCAACCGGCTACAGCTACTACGGCCTTGCCCCTACCGGCGAGGTCGAGGACTACCAATTGCAAGTCACCACCTTCGGCGCTCTTCGCAGCCGAGGAGGCTCCGATGAATATCGGAGGCTACCCGACTTGAATGACATGGAAGAAAAACGTAAACGTGGAAAAATTGGGCGATACACGGCCCCCCCGGCGCTCAAAGTCCCGCGATAACATAACTTCATTGATACTTCTCATTTTAAGATCTTATTCGCTTGGAATAGAAACATGAACTTAATGCGCACTTTACCCCTTACGCTCACAGGCTGTTGTTTAGCTCTTGCTTTACCGTCAATCGCCATGGCAGAAGTGATTTTAGCGCTCGACGTTATTATCGATCGACCCAATGTCGTCGTCGGAGAGGAGGTCTCATGGCATGTGATGGCAAGATTGCCGGAGTCCGATGCTACCAACTTCGGAATCGCGTCTGTCTCATTTACGTTAGAGGATTCTCGCAGCGAGATCTTAAGTCCTGCGACAATTGGCATTGACTTTGCCGACTACTTTCCCTCTGGTGGATCGTTCGATGGTCGCCGTCTCATTGAAGTGGGTGCATTGCTATTCGTTCAGAATGATGCGGTAGTCGTTGGAGCTGATCCTAGTAATGTGGACGACAGTTCTCTCGGCCCGTTTCTGCTTGCCTCCGGCACCTTTGTCGCAACGGAGATCGGCGAACACATATTAAGCACTTCTTCGCTCGATAGCACGCCTAGTGAATTCTTTACCGCTCGTGGGCAACTCGTTGGAGGCGGCACACAACAATTTGATGAGGTTCGTTTTGGGACTGGGACATTTAACGTCACAGCCGTTCCCGAGCCGAGTTCGTTAGCGTTGTTGGCGGTCGGAAGTTTTTTGCTCGTTAGGTTCCGACGGCGATGAGCCGCACTGCGAAACGAGCATTGCCCTGCTTTCTGCTCCTCGAAGCAACGGAGTGTGCTAAGACCAGCGGCGAGCGAAGTGTGTAGTAGCCAGAACTTGACCTGACATATTTTACCCAAATTACGCACTGGGCTGTAAGAGCTGGTCGAGCATTTTCTGTTTGGCAAGTTTCTTCGAGTCATCGAAAGTTTGTCACGGAGCCTTCCGGAAACAGAATCTTCCGCTAGAAATGGCGAAACTTAGAACGGGCGTTGTCAAAGACTAAACGAAATTGGCGGAACTGGAACATGTGGGTCGAGCGAGGCTCTCGCCAACTATGAATTTGCTGAGCTTGGCCCCGGATATCCAGGCGGAAACACTGTTCTTTCCAGCGAAGGACTCCGAAATCCAGCCGATCAGCGAGCCGAAACTACGGCCGATTGCTGCGGAGGTAAATTGGGCGAGGCACAGGGAGATGAGGGGGCTGGAACAAGCTTCAAATGATATTTAGTTTCAACCCTTGTTGTCATGGATTGGCCACAAAGACTTCTGGTTAGGCGACAAGGAACAACCGGCAACATAGGCTTCCGTCTCAGAACGTTCGACGTGACCGCGGCCAGTGCCAACGAAAAACCGCACATTGCTGCGAGGATAAGCAAACCGCCAACAGCCAAGCCGCCAAAGTCGGACGCGAAGGCGACCGATGGGAAACTGCACGCGAGGACCAGACACGCAAGCCGGCAATATGGATAATTCAAAAATCAGCCGCCGTAATCTGTAGACTATCTGTAAGCGGTCAACGGTGCAAATTGATCCGAGTGAGCCAGGGATGGTTCGGCTGGGATGATTACTTTACATGCTAGCCCTAGATGCTCTCCACATCCCCAGTGAACTCGGCTGGAGTGGCGAAGCATTCGCTATACTCTTTGAGGTTCTCTCGTATTGATTCGCCTAACTCTTGGCAAACTTCAAGTGTCTTGTCGTAAGAATCGGCAGGTTCAATCACAAAATATTCGATGAAAAACTTCAGCGTTCTTCCCAATTGAATCTCATAAGCCTTGGGCGGCAAAGCCGTTGGGCGCATTTGAATTTGATGACCGCTACGTGCGTAGTCTCGCACCCACCAAGCCAGAAATTCAAGACTCACCCACGCATCCGCAGTCCGGTGGAAAACTATCTCTATCTGAATCATGACTTCGTTTTCGAGGCCACCGTCGGTTCGCCGGATCGGGACTTGCGGCAGGTCACCGAATTCCCCGGGTAGAGATAAATCACTGGCCTCAATGTCCATTAGTGGCTTGGGCCCGCAGAAGCAAGCGGCAACACCGGGAAGCTCGGAAACTGAGTCAATTAAGGTTGTGACTTGTGGCGGGAGTTCCATAGTTTCATTCAATTTTTGCAGAGTAAGGCGGGGCCATCGCGGGCACTGTGCACGGGATACAGTTGGTAATTTGTTCCGTTTGACATGGCTTTTGACGGTGATCGTTGTGAGTTGCGGAAACTGGCCGCTGACACCGTACGCGAATAAGGATAGCGTTGCCGAGCATCGCAAACAAGAAACACAAGCGGGCTATTTTCTTACCTTGCCACCCAGAGTCTACTATGGCATTCGTGTCACTGACACGTTTGGTAACTCCGTCTGAAACTCGAGCAATGCGTCTTCAGACGAAATCGGATTGTCTTGGATGGCATCGATTTTTAATTTCCAAAGTCCGTGATGGAACATTACTGTCCTCTACTGTGACCTGCTTGATCACCTACCCTCACCCCACTTAGAACTTGCTCTCCGCCGTCTATTCCGGCTTGCCTTCAGCCGTTTCTCCGTTATTTGGCAGCTTGATCGATTTCAGGCTCGCGCGAAGCTCTTTTTCCAACCTGGGAAATTCCTCTTTCGTTGAATTGAAATTGAACACTAACATCTTGCCTTGGTATCCAGTTACCAACATGATGTTGTGAATATCAGTGTCAACCGCGCGTGAGGTCATTTCCAAGAGCAGCCATTTTTGTCCGGAATGCTCGATGATCTCATTACTCTTCCATTCAATTCCGGGAATGATCTGGTTAAATAGCCGGGTAAATGCGGTTTGCACTTCGCCAAGTTTATCCTGCGGTATTTGATTTGGTTTAATGTCGTATGCGACTGTTGTAGTCGCCGATTCATTTCCGACGACATATCGTGGCGCTCGATCGCTTGGCCACTTGAGATCAATAAGCTCCTTGGGGACCGGCTTGAACTTTGCAGGTGGTTCAAAGGTAATCTTCGTGTCGCCGACTTTGACCGGCTCCGCCCAGGCGACGGAAGAGCATAGCCATACAAACATCAGCAGCAAATGAGTTCTCATGTTCGGCTTCCAAGAATCTGTGGAAATTACGGGTGATTTTCCAAAGGAAATTGGTCAATTAGTTAGCCAGGCACAGCATTGCCGTGCAATTCGCGGAGAAAACAGCATTGAGTTGTGGGTGTCCATCGTAACATACGGATCAGTAATATCATCGTGATATGTGCACGAAAGAGGTACGAGCAAGTCGCATCGACCGGCAACTGTCCGGATGGTACAACCGCTTAGTTCGGGCAATCGAAAATTTGGAGCGGCCATCAGCGCTCGGTGATCCAAAAGTGGCGCAAAGGGCCAACGCAGGAACGGAGGAATCAAGCGGGTCAACGGCAGCCTCTTCAACGGGGGAGCCAGAAAGACGATCGGCCCTCGCCATGTATTATCATGGACCGCTAGCCAAGTTGCAACGCACCCAAGGCTATGCGCGATGATCGCGTCAGGGGGGGATTCACGCAGACTCGCCGACAGTCTATCGACAATGTCTCTTAGTTCAAGTCCAACGCTCGGGTAGCGGAACAGCTGAACCGCTAGACCACCACGCTCAATCCGTCGCATAAACGGTCGAAAGATGCACGATGCGACCCCAAACCCGTGAACGATTAGCAGCGATTTCCTATGCATTACCCGATCACCATTTAGATTAGTGTTCGATGGGACACAACACCGGCTGGCTTACGCACTTCCTTAGCAAGCAAATGGTGTCAAGTCGATTGTGATGCAACGCGTGTAGATCAATTTTCCATTTTCTTGAAATGCGCTGGCGTAGATTGCAACATCCTTTATCGAACCCTCCTTGGCGATGAGTTGCGCACGGTAATGGGATAGGGAGTTTCCCTGAATTAGCTGGTTGGAAACGTCGCCGATCGTCGCCCGATTCGCATGGAACTTCGCGATTGGTTGCCCGACGTACTCTTGGCGGGTGTAACCCAAGAGCTTAAGTTCAGCGTCATTTGCCCATACGATTGTTCCTGTTTGGTCGACATGATGAAGTGGCATATTTGCATCTTCTGCGAATCCAACGAGTTCTCTGCGGCTTTTCTGGAGTTCCGATTCGAGTTTCTTTTGAATTAAAATGTCTCTAGCAATCTTCGATGCGCCGGTAATTTTTCCGGAAGCGTCGCGAATCGGCGAGACATTGACAGAGACATCAATTGGTGCGCCGGATTTATGGATACGAACCGTTTCAATATTTTCGACGCGTCGTCCCTTGCAAAGCAGCTTTAGAATGGTTGCCTCTTCTTCGAGCCTATCGGCTGGAAGCAATTTGGTAATCGACTGCCCAACCATTTCATCGGATGTGTAGCCGAACAGTCTTTCGGCTCCGTAATTCCAGCTTTGAATCACTCCATCCAGATTCTTACCAACGATCGCATCGCCAGCCGAATCGACAATTTCCGATAGCCGGAAGCAGTCCGCCTCGGCGCGAAGTTTTTCTTCTTCAAGCCGAATGCGTCCTGATACATCTCGGGCAACCGCGTAGATCACACCTTCGTCCTCTACCGATCGAGCTGTCCATTCGAGATATATGTACTGACCATCTTTGAGTCGGTAACGATTAATGAATTGAATAGTTGGTTCGCCCCGCGATAGCCTTTTTATTTCATTGAGGGTTTCCGGCTGATCGTCTGGATGGACAAACTCGATAAACGGTTTGGCTGTAAGTTCTTTGTTCGAGTAGCCGAGAACTCGGGAAAAATTGTCGTTGAGTCTCCAGAAATAGCCTTTTGTGGTGGCGATGCAAAAGAGATCAAGGGATAAGTCGAAGAATCGGACTAACTCTTCCTCCGCTCTTCGCTGACCTGATTCGAGATATGCTTGCAGGTTATCAACCAAAAAGCTGGCATCTTTTGGTCGACTGCTGACGTCGGCCGCCAGGCATCGTTTGACTAGCTGAATGAGCGGAATCGGAGCACCGCATCGATCAAGTTGATCGAACGCGTAAGACAAGTCTCCGGCAACGCTTTTTTTGTATACCTTGAAAAGTGTATCGCCAACGAAAGGTGGCGAGCCGGTAAGTAAGTTGCATAAAATTCCACCTAGAGCAAAAACATCAGCCCGATAATCAACGGCCTCACCGCGAGCTTGTTCCGGAGCGAGGAAGTTTGGGGTGCCCATGATCGTACCAAATACGGTATCCAAATCAGATTTCGGGTGTTCAAATGATTCGTCGGTGTTCTCTAGGGGTAGGGGTCTAAGGGATTCCTCGCAGACGTTTTTTGATCGGAGCTCGCTGGTTGTGAGGACTTTGGCCAAGCCCCAATCAAGAACGGTTGCGATACCATAATCACCCACTATGATATTGGCGGGCTTTAGATCGCGGTGGACAACTCTGTTGGCATGTGCAAAAGCGATGGCCTGACAAATCTGGAAAAACGTTGTGAGCATCGATTCCCGTTTTGATCCGTCGACGATCGTATCCGCGATCGCCTGCTCCATCGTTTTGCCAGTGATCAGGTCCGTGATCATGTAAGCCGAACCTGCGGGCTCGGTGCCGAAGTCATGAATCCCCAAGATGCCGGGATGGCTCAACTGACTCGCAATTCTGGCTTCGCGCAGAAAGCGAATAAGGTGCTTCTCGTTACCATGATGCTCTCGGCGGACTATCTTGATGGCTACATTACGTTGCAATTGCAAATCCCAGCCCCGATAAACCAGGCCCATACCGCCGTTGCCGATTTCCTCACCGATCATGTATCGGGCGTTGAAGGGGTGGTATTTCTCTAGTCGTACTGCGGATGGAATTTTTTGCTGGTCAAGCGTTTTGTCGTGACCATGCAACAACTGATCAATGGCAGATGATTTCTCGACAGTTGGAGATGGGCCAGTATTTTCCCGTAGGTGATCGGCCAATCCAGCAGCACTATTTGAGAAAATCTCCGTTGATGCTCCCTGGCTGTTGCCATCGTCCAAGGAAGAAGCCAGCTCAAAACCTGAAGCTGATGGGTCGCATCCAGAAGACGCACCATCATGAGCCGCGCTGCCGGATTGTATTTCAGTCTCCGGAGATTTCCGCGATCGCTTCTCATTCATTTAAACTCCGTTCATTTTTCTCATTTGGACGACATCTGGCCAACCTAGGTCGTTGGCTCGCCTTAAGTCTGGCGACCACGGTACCCGCACTTACTTCGGTTTCCAAATCATTATCCTGCATGAGCATGTAACCGTAGTCAGTAATGACTTTCTTTATGCGTTCGAGGTCGGCTTCGATTGGAAATT
The DNA here is from genome assembly GCF_052161645.1 of Kothea flammea. Lineage (GTDB taxonomy): Bacteria > Planctomycetota > Planctomycetia > Pirellulales > Pirellulaceae > Laterigemmans. Next base: position 6,173,042 of record NZ_CP197414.1, on the reverse strand, counting down.
CGTCGAACTCAGTTTCAGTTTTTGCGTTGTAATGGTTGGTGGCATATGAAATCGCAAACTACAGATCCTCACGACGAACGGCCGAATTCACGGGGCGATTAAACTTGAGGTAGTACCGCAGAAGACAACTTGGTGGTCGCTCCCGTGAAATTGACTGTTCCTTGCCTTCCTTTGTTTTTGGACTTTGGGGTGCGACGGCACTCGTTTTCGCGGCTGACGTTCGCCGTCACGCACGAGTCCCTCGTTTCGCCTTAATTCAGAGTACCGCATGGTGATCTCCACCGCAAGAATTTTTTGACTAGCACGAACGGTTGAGTTGTCCGTCCGCATTCCGCGGAGGATGCAAGTAGGCTCGGGTTATCAATCAGGCCTGGCCTTGCCAGTCCGCTCGTTCATGGCTTGGTTATGTGAGATTCTTTTTCGAGACGACGCTGTGCCAGTTTGTAGCCACCCATGGCTGCTTGCTGAAGCAGGTTGCAACGCCAAGCACAGCTTCAGTTGGAGCTAGGATTCCGCTTTATGTGCCATAGATGTTGATTTTTGCTAAACCCACACATGCTACCGGGAGAGCGTACCTCACTTACATATCGAGGCCGTTCCAATCAGTCGGTTCCCAATTTGTCCCAAGTGGAATGATCCCAGCATCCGAAGTCGTGCGCGACTTCTGGAATCCGCGGAACTCGATGTGGCGTAAAAACTTAGTCATGAAAGCATTACGGCACGGGAGAGCTTATTGTCCGCTTCAAAGCGCGACTAAGCTGCAACCACAGGTTCGCCTTAACCGCAGAAAGGGCACAAAATACTATTCAAGCCCGGCATAAAACCATCAATGCGAAACTGATATCTTTAAACTTAGCAGTGCCTTAATTGGTCTTAGGTATTGCCGCGTGTCACAAGCCTGGTACGACACCGAGCAAACGAGCAAATAATCTCCCGGCTCAACATTGTTTGCAACATGAATCTCCCGCGAAAAGCTAGTTTCACTATGATACACCGCACCGCCCTTTTGGTTGAATGAACGCATTAGCGTGGGCGACCGACCACTTTAATAATCTCAACTCGGAGACTCGGGTATATTGGTTGACTCACCCATCCCACTGCTGCGATTAGGAATCCACCTGATCGATGCAAATCCTTCCGCCCGTAACGCTCAGGTACATGATGATGGCGGGTGCATCTAATCGGCCGTTCGTAGAGCTTCCGAGCGCAGTCATTGAAAAATCTCCCGTTCCGTCTGAACGCCCTCCCCCAACCTTAAATGGCAATTGCTCTGGTGGGACAACCGTTATTTTGCCGGCACGATCTACCAGCTTGAAACCGCCATCTTTTTCCAATTCAATCGAACACGGGGCGGTGAGCATTTCGGCTGCATCATTGTACCGAGCACGATAAACATGGTCGGCAAAATCCTGAGTTGTCTTATCTGACCGAAACATAAACCATGTCGCCAAATAAAAGATAGCAAATCCGCAAAGGACGCCTAGAATCGGTTTCATTAATTTGTTCAAGTTACTTTTTCCCAAGAAGTGGAATTACGAAAGTTCTATAGTAACCAACACTCATGTCCAAACGGTCATGTTGACAGGGTTACCGAATTTGACTGGTTGTGCAGCGTAGAGCCGCTACCAGAACTCCCGTACGACACATTTTCGCTTTGCATCTTTTGAGTGTAGGAACGGCCAGGCTCATTACAGCCGGAGGGCCTGAGATGAATATCCTAACCACTTCCGACGCGAGGGTTCATCACGGTAAGTAGGCCAGGATGACTTGCCGTAGTTTACCATTCCCCAGCGTGCCATCCAAAACCTGGGGGTCGCCAGAACAAGGCCTAATTGTGTCCCTTGGCAAGCAGGCGGTGCACGGAGGTGTGTTTGGCGACAGCGGTCATCGCTGAACCGACAAACTTGTTCTCACAAGCAATTTCGCGACAACTTCCAGTGACGCATCGGCCAAGACTCCTAAGCATCCGAGCTTGAACGCCATATCTTGACTCTCGCCCCGACGGAAGCTCAGTCATTTCGCCAACATATCTTCGATGTCGACCTCGACCTGGACCTTCCAACCCTTCAGTGAATATTGTTTGCTGTCTCGGATTGCTTTCAGTAGATCACGCGTCGATCTTGACGAATCGATTGTGAAGGCCAGTTCTGCTATGGTGCCAATGTCAAAGGACGGCGATTCGTCGGCTTTCAGCTGGATCGTCTCCGGCAATCCAGAATCGGACTTATAGGGATTACGAACTCTTTCCGTATTGCGAATACGGACATTATGGATCCAGTCATGCTTGTTCTGAATATGCTCTTTCAACGAATCATGAAAACGCCCATAGCAGGAAACGTTTGGAACCATGATTACGACTTGGGAATGATCGCCTTCTTCGCTTTGCGCAGCAACAGTCACTTTTGCAATAGTCGTCTGAGTAGCTGTGGTCGCTACGACGATAAAGAACAGACTAAACAGTACGAAGGAGGATTTCTTCGTTAACATTTGCGATATCCTGGCAATGGGCACGGATGAAATTCTTCAAATTTTGCATTGATAAGAAGTCTCCCACATCGGATCGATTCAATGATCAGACTGATTTCAAGCGATTGTAAAAACAATGCTCATTAACGTTGAAGTAACTTCTTTCCCGAACTGAAAACCGATGCTCAAGCTTAATGTCAGCGATATCGTGGGTACATCCCATCACACCTTCACCAAGTGCAGTCTCGATGCAGCAAGAGAGAACACGATCGTTCCAGTAATTGTACTCATGCAACTTAATTCTCTACGGTAGCTCGCGTATGTCCGGTGATTAATTTGTTCGTACGGGGCTGGCATCGCTGGAGGTGCTGACGCAATTTCGACGCATCTTCCTGTAAGCCACTAATGACTAGTTCAATCGCTTGTAATTCGTTTCGACCGCCTTCGCTTCCATTCCTTCAGGGTGAATGTTGTACGCGGTGATGATCAGGTTGTCATCATCAAGAAGTTGGTATTCCGTTCGCCATTTCCAGCGCGGCTTGCCAGGACCTACCTCGTACTCACCCGCGACCGCGAAACCTTTTTCAATTTTTCTGCCCTTTGAAAACATGATCGCGTAGTTCATATGGAACCCATCAATCCATGACACTTGAAACAATTTACTGATTTCATTAAAAGCGATCATTTCCTCTCCTTCTCGTGGCTTGCCTTCAATGGAGCCTTGGTATTTGTGACGGATGAATTGCCCGTCAAGTACACTAACGAATTCGCCAGCGACCTTCGATTCGTCTGCAAGTTTCCCAGGCTCAAACCACGTTCGGCAAGTTCCCTCCCACTTTCCAATTAGCTTCTTGAGAATCTGGTCAGGCTGCATTTGCGAACTTTCTGAAATTGAGGAATTGGGCACTGCCGACAGCTCCTGAGCACCGACATGATGGTTGATTGCGAAAAAAAAGGAAAGCAGGAGCAACAAGGTCTTCAGATTCATTTCGTAATTTCCAACAGCGCAGTAGCGAATCATTGATGTGCCTCCAGCGGAATTTGTGGGCAAGACGGGTGCGTTATCCGGGCCGCCGCCAACCTCCGTTGCCTCTTGGCACGGGGCGACAGGCGGTTCCGCATGCAACGCATTATTATACCGCGTCGCTTGGTTGACTCCGGGGAACTATTTAGTGGCTTTTGTTGCGATGAACGTGGGGATGTAATCTGAAATCGGCCAGTCCCTCCAGCAGTCTTCGTAGAAACCCGTGATCGCTAGGCCAGCCTCGACCTGACCACCAACCTGATCTGCGAGTGTGTGACCAAAACAGAACGGCTCGTTTTCGTCGAGTAGCGTTTGCCTCTGATCGGGCGAAAGGCTTACCAGATCTGAATACGGGATTTTGTGACTGACCTTGAACTCGCCCTGTTCCATCAATTGCTCGTCAAACAAATAGGTAATTGGGTTGACGAACCCTGAAAGCAAGCTCGCACCAAGTTTCATGACTCGCGCCGCCTCTTTCCAAACCGGCAGAACGTTGGGAACAAATGTGTTGGAGCACGGATGGACAATCAAGTCAAATGATTCATCTTCAAAAACGGAAAGGTCCGCCATGTCGCCGTGCACTAGGTCAAGCGTTAAGCCTTCGCGATCGGCCACGATTCGGTCCTGAGCCAATTGAGCCGCCGAGTTGTCGAGCACGGTAACACGGGCTCCCGCAGCCGCAAGGATTGGGCCCTGCTGGCCTCCACTGCCAGCAAGGCAAAGAACTTTGATAGAACTCTCGTGGAAATCGGGGAACCATTCCAGTGGAACAGGTTTCTCTGGCGTTAGGACGATTTGCCAGTCAGCATTGCGGGCACGCTGGATCTCTTCTGGTGAAACAGGAATAGTCCAACGGTTTTTCTTTCGGACCTGGCTATCCCAAGCCGCACGGTTGTACGCAACGATGTCGTCTGCTGGGTCAAAGTTTGAGGCCATCAATTGCAGAGCCTAAAGTAATTGAGACGGACAGGAATATCCCGTGTGGGATATCGAATTGCAATCACCTCGCCCGAGCGGTTGAGGCGGATCTGAAAAATCGGAGTTTGGCTAGGGCTTGGGGTGAGTAGGCCGGGATCTCTTTGGTTATAAGCTACCGTTCCCCTGTTTGCCATCCGGTACTTGGATGGTGCCCGGAACTCAGTCGCTTAGCCGCATTGATCTCCGGCCCCTCGTAGATCCGGACGTGCCGCTCTCCAGCATCCGGCTCCCAGATCTCATTTGGAATCATCCCCGCAAATGGACGCGTCACACGCCATCGGCATCAAGCTCCGCGCTGGATTACGCGAAGAGAAAACAATGGTCGCCTGATCCTGCAACTCCAACGCGAGAATAAGTCTGCGGTCCAGCCGAGTTAGCACCGAGGTTCCGTCACTGAGTACGGGCGGTGCCCGGTCTGGATCGCGTGATATCCCAGCCGCCTTCCCTACACCGGCATTACCCGGCTTTTCGCCCTCCGATTGGCCTTCGGCTGGCTGCGGTACTATTCGGCTGTCCGATCCCCTGAGAGTCGTTTGTCTTCGTCGCTTATTCCACTTCTTAGACATACTCAACCGTTCAAGCTGGGATGTTTGGGTTCGATTAAGAACCTCAGGGTGTCACTGGTTGCCTGATTGACATCATGTGTAGCGCGAATGGGGCGCCAACTCCGGGTCTCTTCACACAGCTCGCCATAATCGCGGTGTAAAGTATTGCCTTAGGGCATGAACAAACCTTGGGCAGAATCCAACAGTTACAAAATTTCGGAGCTAATCCCGTTCACAGTCACAGGGCTACCTGCGATCCGTTCATCCTCACTACCTTTCTGTTTACGCTTCAACCGATGCTTTCGGGGAGGGTTCTGTTTGAACACAAACAGATAGCTTCTTAGGGCCCTTATACTTCGGCTGCAAAACTCGATACTGGGCGTGTGGCTAACACTTACCCAGGCGGGCTCTACCCCCGCTTGTCAATCAGACCGTGCCAGTCCGCACGTGCATTGTATTGTTATGCGACTTTCCTACGGCGAACCCAGAACGTCGTAGCTCCGTTAAAGTTACAGCGACCGAGTTCGTGGGCTCGATTGTCTATGAGGTCGTTTAACCAATCGGGAACATCAGCACCCCATTCGACACCATCGAAAGTATATGGAAAGTTCTCTCGGTTTGGGTTTGGCGTGTGCAAGTAAACGGCGTCTTGGCTTGAATCATTTTCGTCGATGACGATCCATTGTTGTTTCGGTTTCGTCCAATTCGCTGTGTGTTCTTCGATGTCGTGAAAGATCTGCAGGAGCTGTTGGATGAACGGTTGCCGCTCTGGGATTCCACGATTTCCATCACCGTTCCAATCGACGTGCGTGTGCCAAAGGTCGCACCATCCATCTTCATCCGGGAAGCCGACGGTTTCGGGATTCAGGGGTGTCGAGTCATTCACGAGGCATCTTGTCGCATAACGGCGGCGATCACCTCGCCCGAGCGGTTGAGGTAGATTTGAAAAATCGGAGTATGGCGAGGGCTGGGGTGGATCGCATGGTTCCCGGCTCGCGCCACGATCCGGAGCGCATCTAGGCCCGCCAATTCATTCCATTACGGTACCGTAGTCCAAACCCGCTTGCAATCATTTTTGAGTTCCGGGAGCCCGATTGACTTTATTGCGAGCATCTTCGCCTGGTACGGCAGTGGAAAATTTAATTGGAGGTATCTCGCGAGCAACTTCGACAGCATCAGGTTCGTCCGGAAAGGACGCAGTTGGCACTGGTTCAACCGATAGCAAGTTGCGAGGCAATCGCATCGATCAGTACTCGAGACTCGTTCGCGCGCACCAATCATCGAGCATGGGCTTTCAATGGACGATTGCAGAGAGACCAAGTTCAGGCCCGAAGAGCTTGACCCGGGAACGACTGCGATCACCTCGCCGGAGCGGTTGAGGTAGATTTGAAAAATCGGAGTATGGCGAGGGCTGGGGTGGATCGCATGGTTCCCGGCTCGCGCCACGATCCGGAGCGCATCCGGGCCCGCCAATTCATTCCATTACGGTACCGTAGTCCAAACCCGCTTGCAATCATTTTTGAGTTCCGGGAGCTCGATTGACTTTATTGCGAGCATCTTCGCCTGGTACGGCAGTGGAAAATTTAATTGGAGGTATCTCGCGAGCAACTTCGGCAGCATCAGGTTCGTCCGGAAAGGACGCAGTTGGCACTGGTTCAACCGATAGCAAGTTGCGAGGCAATCGCATCGATCAGTACTCGAGGCTTGTTCGCGCGCACCAATCATCGAGCATGAGCTTTCAATGGACGATTGTAGACAGACCAAGTTTAGGCCCGAAGAGCTTGACGCCGGGAACGTTTGGCATAACCGGGCCGCCGCGGTTGATGCTCCATCTGAAAACGGGCGACCGGCGGCTCCGCGTTCATGCCATTGTTATCTGCTGTTTGCTCGCGACCGTTGGAGTTCACGACGTTCTTTGCGCAAGGCGGGCGAGCTTACCGACCGTTCTCTGAGGTATTTCAAACTGTCGAGGTGCTTGAGGCCTTCGGCAGTGAAATGTTCTGATGCAATCCGGAGTGTCTTCAATTTCTTGCAGCGATCCGCGAGTAGGCGGAGTGATTCGTCCGTCAGATCTGGCGAATTCAACCAAAGTTCCTCCAAACCCGACAATCGCTTCGTGATTGTCGCGACGAACTTATCGGTGAATTGTCCATCGTGAATCACCAATTTACGAAGCGTCTTGGCGGCACTCAGATGATCGGCGCAGCCATCCGTGCAAATCGGTGCGTCGTCATACCCGTTGTCGGCATTGAATTCGAGGGTGTGAATCTTGGGAAGCAAGGCGACAAATCTGAGATCATCATCATTTATGCCGTCTTTGCACAGATGAACTTCCTGCAGGTTTTTCAATTGTCCCAGCTTCAGAAGATCGCCTTCAATCGTGACGTATTCACAGTCTATTCCCGCGTATCCCATGGTGATTCGAGCGATACTGACAGAGCGAGACAGTTGATCGATATCTTGCGTAGTCAATTCCGTTCCGTAGTCGAACGCCACGCTTTCCGGCTTCCCGTTCTTGTACGACCAGTGCCCCTTCGAGATCGGCGGCTGTGAAAAGGCTACTTGCGGCGGCCCAAACATCGACAGCGAAGCCAGAATGATTGCGATGGTGACTTTCATCGAGAATCTCAGTTCAGTTTTGCGTTGCCCAATTGCAGAGCAGATAACGGCGGCGATCACCTAGCCGCCGGAGTGATCTTTCCATTGTCAAAACGCACCGTTCGGCGGCTTAGGTGCATCGCTTGGTTCTGCTTCATTCCCGTAAGTTTGCGAACGATTGCGAGCAAGATTTTCCCAATCCGATCTCGCCGCGTCAATTGCGTTTCTTGCGGCTTCTGCAACGGAATCAGCAGATAGTGTCTCGAAATCAAACGGAAATTCCCCAATCCGAACACGTACGGGACATTGGTAATATTTCAGCGTGCTAGGCGGGAATTGAGTTCCATCAAGTAAAGTGTAACCGTTCGAATCAGCGACACCGATCTCAACATAGAACTGCGGCCCCCACTGGCTAAATTGAAAACCTATGGTGTCAACCCGTTCATTCATCATTCTCCGGAAATGTGGATATGAGCCTTTGAAGCCCAATTTGCGCAGAAGCGGAACCGCATGGCACTTCAATGCGGCGTCCATCTGCTGACGTTTTGTTTTCCACTCACTCATCTAACTTTGGAAGCAGAACGGTTGCGATCACCTCGCCCGAGCGGTTGAGGTAGATTTGAAAAATCGGAGTATGGCGAGGGCTGGGGTGGATCGCATGGTTCCCGGCTCGCGCCACGATCCGGAGCGCATCCGGGCCCGCCAATTCATTCCATTACGGTACCGTAGTCCAAACCCGCTTGCAATCATTTTTGAGTTCCGGGAGCCCGATTGACTTTATTGCGAGCATCTTCGCCTGGTACGGCAGTGGAAAATTTAATTGGAGGTATCTCGCGAGCAACTTCGGCAGCATCAGGTTCGTCCGGAAAGGACGCAGTTGGCACTGGTTCAACCGATAGCAAGTTGCGAGGCAACCGCATCGATCAGTACTCGAGACTCGTTCGCGCGCACCAATCATCGAGCATGGGCTTTCAATGGACGATTGCAGAGAGACCAAGTTTAGGCCCGAAGAGCTTGACGCCGGGAACGACGGCGGTAACCGAGCCGCCGCCAAAAAACTATGATTTCAAAACCCGCGTCATCGGCGGCTTCGGTTCACCGCTTAGTTATGCCCTTTTTCGCGGGTTCATTTCCCAAAGGTAGTTTTGATCCTGCCCACTTCGCTTTTTTCAAGTCTCCAAGCATCCTCTTCGGCATCGTAACGCAGCTTGAGCTCATCTAGTTGGGCATCTGCGAGTGCGTCTTTGACGTGCACTATGCGTAGGACAATTTCACCTTCGATGAATCGAATGCTGTCTGAGCCCTCTTTCGAAGACGATGATTCAATATGGGAAGGTTCAAAACGCACATCACCAAGAACCTCCCACATTTCGGTGACAGACGTGTTGTCCGGAACTCCACGCGAGCCCTCGTAAACTACGCTGCCATCTACTTCGATTTGTATAGTGAGCAGTCGCTGGCCTGGCATACAGGAAACGGAAGTCAGCGGCAGACACGCTATGGCGACGAGACCAATGGATCGAATGGCATGCATGTAGGCAGAATGATGTCTTCTTGGTGGGGACACGAGTTGAATCCCCATCTTGCGTTTGTCAAAAGATTGGTCAGGTAGTTGAGACTGGCAATTATCGGACGTGCACGCTCCGAATTTCCGCAAGCATCGCCGCAGATTCACCTGCGAGAATGCGAGAAACCACCGAGATTCGAATAGCGTTTTCAATCACAGAGGGATGTGCCAACTTGTATTTCCGTGTAAGCAAATGTCTTTGCTCCACCAATTCTTGCAGACGTTCCTGGACGGTAGGAAGATCGAATCTAAAGTGCTCAAGTTTCCGTTGCGAAATATCCTCACGAAGTTCTATCATGGATGGGTGATCGCTGGTGGATTGTTGATGCAGCACATGCATCGACTCGATTAGAGCAAGAGTTTCAGTATTAACGTCATTATGCGCGGGGACAGTTCCAATGACCAACAAGAGCGAAATGAGCAACACTTGAATTCTCCGTTTGAAAAAGCGTAGTGTGAAATTACAGGGCATAACGCTAGGGTTCAGCGGGGCCGCGCGGGCGACTCACCACTTCAATAACGTCAACTCGCGGCCTCCGTTGCAACCCCTTGTTCTGCCCAGTCCATCTACATCACATGCGCCGAAGCGTACCGACGATTTGCCGCGTCTGCCTCTACTTGGCCAACTCGATGGTTTCCATGGGCACGATTTTACCGTCCACCACATCCTTCGAAGGGGTGTAGTGCCGCATAGCGGCGTTCCAACTCCCTGTAACATTCTCGATCGGAATGTTGTTCACTTTCCCTTCGCAGCCAAAATGAACGGTATACGTTCCATCGTCATTCTTGATGGCGGTCTCAGAGTTAATGTTGGCGATCTCATCGAACATGAACCCGTCCTTGTTGTAGACCGTGATCGACCAGAATCCTCCGGTGTTTTTGGGGTCTTTGAATGTTGTGGAACGTCGCTCGAACCCTTTGAAAAACTTCGAGAATTGGTAGATGTTGTCCTTCCAAGTCGCGCCACCCCAACCAATCGCCGTACCCATGAGGTATCGGTCCGGGTCAACATAGTCCTCGGTGCCAAACATCTTTTCCGTATCCAGCAATCCGGATTCCGCAAACTTCTTGAGGATGCCGTGATGGGTCTTCTGGTAGGACCCCTTGTCGAATGAGATCGGCACGAAGGGCTTTGAACTTTTGGCTTCGAGTTTGATTTGATCCTGAAGCTTGTGAATTTCAGCAAGGTCATTCTCGTCGCCTGATCTAATCCCAATGCGTACCAAAGCATACATGTGAGGAGTATGCGCCGGAATCTCGTGTTCTTTCGGCTCATAGACCATGTCGTAAACCCGATGGTTCTCGTCCAGATACATCAGGGAGATGTACCTCTCACCTGCGTCGGGAAGCGTAACGGCGGCACCGTCGGATGCATCCACAATCGCCATGGAATAGAGTGTGTCGCGGTTCATCCGAATCACAGGCTGGTTGTCAGTGGCCGGCACCGCGCGTTTGTGTTGGAATTTGTTTACCCCACCAGCGTTTTCTTGAGTTATTCCCATTTGTCGATGGGTCTCGACTTTGGGGTAGTTCTTTTCGGTGACTTGAACGGGCTTGCTCTCCTCGGCAAGGGCGTTGGCTGTACATAAGGCGAGAGTAAGTGTCATGATGAGTGAGCTGTATGTATTCATAGTTTGTATTCGCCGGGGGGGATTGTCGATCCTGGTATTGATTTTTTCAAATGACGCCCATGACAGCGTTTTTCAGGCAGAACGTCGGCGATAAGCGAGTCGCCGTGGTTGATTTAGGATGTAAAACTGGTCAGAGCTCGGCGACTTCGTTTCATCGCATTGTTCTCCACGATCATTTCCCGAGTTTACCTCAACCAGTTGTTGGTCTGCAAGCGTTTCCCCGAGTCTTTCTTCAAGCGCAATCCATATTCTGAACGAGCTAGCCGCGAGCGCGTAATCAACAGTCTGCACGATTCTGCTTCTCGAGCGCGTAAATCGGATGTTTTGCAAATTAGGCTGCCGTATCCTGAAGCATCGACGACAAGCGGTATGCCAGGCAAACTTGATGCGGGCCCTGAGTCGACGGTGAACAAAATCTCTGAGTCAAATTGATTCGTAGCTGGTTTCGGTTTAGCTGCTCTTCGCGCGCGAATGTTCCGATCTCATTGCGAGCGCGTTCGAGCGCATCAGAGTTGGAGAACGGTTATGATCACCGAGTCGGGACGGAAATCATTGCTTCAATTTGCACGCGCAAGTCCGGCTTCGTGTGCATCGTTTTGTTATCCACTATTTTCTATTGTGGCATTGCTGCCAGGCCTATCGGACTGGTACCAAGATTTCGGATGAACATATTGCCGGTTCATTTGAATGGCGTGCTCATGATAATTCCGTCTGTTTCTGAGCTACCGTTCCAACTTTTTCCGTACGTTTTTGTGGTTTTGATGTCCCGAGACACGGCTTCGCCGACGCCGATAATGCGATTGTTCCAGACCGCGACAGCTCGTAACGTATCAAAGTCCGATCCCCCGAGGTAACTCAAATACTTGACCTGGCTGAAGTCGGATGAAAGCACGACTGCAACACCATCACTCGGCCCTCCGCCGTAACGGCTTTGAACCGCGTTTATCGTCGGTCTCATGGTTTTGATATTGGTGTGACCGGTGATGGCAAGCTTCAAGTCCTTCGTCAACATCATTCCTTCCACATCCAGAAGGGGAAGATAGGTCGCGTGCTCGATGTCGCCACTATTCGAGAGACGTGCCAGGAAAGTGGTCCCAGGTTTTGCACGAATCGCCTCTCGAGAAATCGGAAGATCTTTGGAGCTTGTGAATCCGCCTATGAAGACATCGCCCGCTGGTGATACCGCAAGTGTGTGCGTTTCACCGCCTTCGTTTCCAGTGCCACCGAAATAAGTCCCCCAGACGGCCTTACCTTTTTCAGTCAGTTTGAACACCATCCAGTCGTCCCCACCGTTGTGTCGATTCTTCATGCTTGGTACGTCCCTGGATTGGGTCGCCATCATGTAGTACACATTGTCACTGGCATCAACACACACCGAAGCAGATTCCACTTCCCGGCCAGAGCCTCCAATGTAGGTTCCAAAAAGAAGCTTGCTGCCATCGGCAGATAACTTGGCGAGATAGCCTTCGGAGCCTCCAGCCCAAGCTTCATCAAACGCGTTGACAATGAATTTGTCGGGAAGCGGACGATAGACTTCGATGGCCGCGGCCAATACGTTACCACTCTTGTCCACTGCAATATCGCGAATCAGTTCTCTGCTACGACCACCGAGGTAGGTGCACCACAAAAGCGACTTGCCATCCAATGACAACTTCGCCACAAATCCATCCTGTGCACCGTAGAGATCATTGACGTCCGCATCACCAGCGAACTTTTTCTGAAATGCATTGGCGGAGACTGGCATGCCGTCACCAGCCCGTCCCGCAACGTAGATTCCGGTTTCATCTACCTCAATAGCGTAGGCGCGATCATGTTTCGGACCTCCAATGTACGTCGCAAAAATCAATGATCCATCTTTCCGGAACGCAGACACCGACACGTCAGCCGTGCCCCCATTGAAGGATGTGTCATAGGCCCCATCGGTTGCAAACCCTGACGTGATGGCAGTGCCACCTGCAACATAAATATTGCCATCGGAATCCACCGCAACGTCGCGGGCCTCTGCTCCCGCAAGGTAACTGACCCAGGCAGACTGTCCATAAATCGGAGTGGCGACGAATATACAGAAGCCAACCGCGAGCACTGAAACCACAATCTTCATTTTGTGTCTCTATTGAATGCGTGATTCCCAACTGTGTGTCGGGGTTGTTCAGTGGCAGTTGCGTCTCGAACGTCGTGCGAGTGGATAACGTCGGCGATAAGCGAGTCGCCGCAGGTGATTGTGATGTAAGGTCGGACGAACTCGGCGACTTCGTTTAATCGCATTGTTCTCCACGATTATCTCCGAATTTTACCGCATCCAGTTGTTGATTTGCAAGCGTCTTCCCGAGTCTTTCGTCGAGCGCAATCCTAATTCTGGAAGCCCTCGCTGCGAGCGCGTAATCGACAGTTTGTACGATTCCGCTTCTCAAGCGCGTAAATCGCGCGTTTTGCAAATTGGGCTCCCTTATCCGGAAGCATCGACGACAAACGGTATGTCAGCCAAGCTTGACGCGATCGGTGATCCGACGAGGAGCAACAACTCCGATTCAAGTTGAGGTTCAGCTGGTTTCGCTGCCGCTTCTCTTAGCGCGCACGATTGTTCGGATCTCATTGCAAGCGCGTACGAGCGCACCAGAGTTGGAGAACGAATTGCGATCTATAACGAATTGCGATCTATCCGCTGGTCAGGCTTTAAAAAAGCCCAACTTTGGCTGGGCTCTTTGCCTGACTTGCGGATAGATCGTGCGTTGAACTTTGTCGTAAAAACTCATTCTAACGCGTAGTAGTTGTGCAGTTCTAGTCCTGGAAGCATCGGTTGAATTGCCGGCCGAGTGGTGGGCGTGGCTGTCGGGTGATATGCACGTTCGAAGATGTTTTCCAGGTACCAGGCGTTAAATCCAGGCCCAAACTTACCGTCCCAGAACTTTTCGTCGTCTATTTCCAACGATTTTCGGTACCAACCTGGAAGATGCGTGCTACGTTGACTCAGCGCTTCCCGCCACGATGGACGGGACCTGCTAGCGACTAGCCGCAGTGCCACTTCGCCACACGCTGGGCAGTTGAGTTTTGTGTCAGTGTCCGTGTTAGATTCTTCTTCATCTGTCAGTGATTCGGCTGGCGACGCTGGCGTGGGCTGCCCCGAAAGTCCCGCCGCAGCACGTAGCTGGGTGCTGCACTTTGCTTGGTAGATCGCTCGTCGTTTGTTAGTCCAGCCTCCCATGTAGCGTGTCTTGGTTAATTGGTTCGGTTGGATGTGTAAACACCAACGCCGCACGAACTCGATTGTGCTGAGTGTCACGGGAACTTGAACCGCTTCGCCGCCTTGAACTTTCCCTTCACGTGCCAAGAAGGTCACCTGCTGTTCGTCCGCCGTTACGATTCGCGAGTCGCTGATTGGCCCGCCCGTAAGGTAACGTGTCAGATAACGAACCAAATCGTTGGGACCGCTGGAACTGGCCGGGGGCGGTTGAATAAAGCTGACCCAGTCGCGTGCGCTAAGATGCTCAATCAATTTGTCCCAGCCTTCGTCGGTGCGCAGATCCCCGAACGTTGGCTCGACGTCCAACTTTAATTTGCGACGCGTTCTTAATCTCTGCAAGTGGGAGATCGCCGCTTTGCGAAACGCCACTCGTAGGTTAATTGCGTCGACCAGGTAATGATTGTCGCTCAAGCCGCTATCCGGCGGCGCGGTACTGCTCTTCCATTGATTATTGCGGACGCCAGGTCCTGAACCGGGGACGAGCGCGTGGACATGCCAATGAGCTTCTAGCTTTTGATTCCAAGTGTGTAAGACCATGATCGCTGCGGGTTCGTACTGTTGTTCGCGGCGAATCGTTCTATTAAGACCTTTCCAAGCAGCGGTGAATAAGAGATTTGCCAGCGGTTGTCGGTTGGCAAGGGCGATGCGAGAGAGTTCACTCGGCAGGGTGAAGACAACTTGATAGTAGTCGACTCCATCGATCAGCAGTTTACTGGCCCTTTCGCTGAAGTCGAATCGTTTGCCACCACTGCATCCTGGGCAGTGGCGATCGCCGCATGAATTCGCCACGATGCAGGTTGAGTTGCACGCTTTGCATCGATACTCGTGACCGCCCAGTGCCGGTGTGCGGCAAAGTGTTAGCTTTGCCAGCACGCCCTGTACTTGCCAACTGGCACCGCCTTCGCGGTACCGGTCAACGAATTGTTTCGCACCGATCCTAAGAATCTCTAGAACACTTAGCTGCTTGCCTCCGGTGGCTGGCTGCCTGGTTTGTTGTTCTTCTGATTGTTGTTCTCGGCTGGTGGCCGATAGGTGGGCAGTTGTTCGACCGGTAGCCAATCCAGTGGACTCGGGGTAGATAGCATGTGTTCCCTGCGACAATGGAGGTAGACCATCGTCGTCGCAAAGCTCGCATGTCCCAGGAGCCGGCTGATCGTCAACAAGTCGACTCCGGCTTCGAGTAGTCCGGTCGCGTAGGAGTGTCTCAGGGTGTGAGGTGTGACGTTCTTGTGAATCTTTGCCAAGAGGGCTGCTTTCTTGATCGCTTTTTGGATCGACGTGTCGGCGTATGTCTTGTCTGCCGAGTTGCCCGGAAAGAGAAGCGACTTGGGTTTGTAGCGTTTCCAGTAATCCCGCAACTCGCTCAGTAATCGCGGCGAGAGGGGAACGATTCGGTCCTTGGCTCCCTTGCCGTGAGTGATCCGAATCTGCATTCTCTGGGAGTCGATGTCGTGGACTCTTAGGTTTGCCGCTTCTGAGAATCTCATCCCGGTTGCGTAGAGAGTCGTTAGGAAGACTTTGTGTTTGTGGCACGTCGTGCATCGTAGTAGCTCGTCGACTTCATGTCGGCCGAGGACCACAGGTAGCGTTTTGGGTCTCTTTCCAAACGGCACCATGGTGACCGGCCAATTGACTCGGATGGTATGTGTGTAGAGGAACCGTAACGCGCAAACGGCCTGATTGAAGCTGCTGTAAGCAAGTTTCCTTTCTTCGATTAGGTGGAGCTGGAAGGCTCGAACGTCTTCCGGGGTCACGCGGTCCAGCGGCTTTTGAATAAAGTCGGCGAACTTTCCCGCGTGGTAGGTGTAGGCATCGATGGTCCGAGGTGCCAAGTTGCGGATTTTCATATCCTGAGCGAGCCGAATCGTGAGCGGGCAGGGTCTTTTTTCGTGGGGAGTCATCATGGTATTCCCAATTTGAGGCGTGCTGCAGTGACACGAAGTGTGTCGATTGCTTGAGAAGCCCATTGCAATTGCCGTCACAGAAAGCGCAACCTCTTTAATCGTTTTATTCGTCAAGCGGTCAAAATAGGTTGCCGAGAGAATCGTTAGATTCGTTAGCGTGTGTTGGTGGTGTCGCTGATACCGATTCTGCTGGCGCCAAGCTGGGAGCTGCTTGTCTCGCGCCAGCGAAAAAAGAAAGAAAGGAAAACAGCCGGCGCAGCCGCTCGCAAAATTTTGAATGCCCCCGCCCGCGCCGAGTCCTGAAGGTGGCGCTGAGTTCAAGGGTATGAATGAGGGAGATAAAGAGAGCCGCGGGGGAGTTGAAGAGAGACCGGGGGACTGTTTGATTGCCCGGCTGGCATGGATGCCAGCATCGTCCCACGCAGGAAGCGTGCCGGCATTGGCCAGGGCAGCGAGTGCCCCATCGCCTTGCCGAACCCCGTCAACTCACCGCCCCAGTGCTGTCACCACGCGCGAGCAATTCGATTAAGTTCAACGCCTGCCGTAACCGGGCACGAACGGAAGGCTTGGATTTCAGTTGACGCGTGAATGAGTGCTCCGGTTCACGGCTTTGTTATTTGCCTGGATCTGTATCTTGTGCGATTTGCCATACGACACAATCGCAGCAGTGTGGATCATCGGGAAAGTCGATTCGCATTTTATCGGCTATTGATTGGGCAACCTGCAAACTGGACAACAGGCCAAATGAGTTTACTGATTTAGGATCAATAAGTCCGGGAAACGGGCCGCAATTTGTTAAGACGCTGATGGAGTCGTACCCATCGAGAATGTCGAAGCCGCAATGTGTAAATCCACTGGGCGGTGGAAGCTCCGTTTCTGGTGCGTCAATCATCGCAATAATTTGATTCTGCCCAATACGCCAATTGCATCGCTTTCGAAGGTAGGCCAAGTCGTGGAACCAAGTTGTGCGGTAATCCTCCTGTACGTTGTGAGGCCAATCGGAATCTGTTGGTGAGTCGATCAATTCAGGACAAAGCACGTGATCCAAGGTCACGATCTCCGTAGCTGCGGTGAAGCCAATCCACGCAATGTATTTGGCCCACGCGGCGGAATCGTCTGGAGTAAACCGTTCACGTGCGGTGAAGATCCAGTCCGACATGGCATTGGCAAATAACGATTCGGATCAGCCGGCCGAGAGTTGACGTTGCCGAGCGCAGCGAGCCCGCCGGCTATTTTCGGCTCGGCTGCATCCGTTGGTTATCCGCGATCCGTCACGTCGCATTATTTGCAACGGAGCCAGACGTTGTAGTGCGTTGGAGCTGCCAAAGAATCGCGGCTGATGCAATTGCGCCAACGGCCGAGACAATGCAAACGAATATCCCAGACCAGGTAGAAACGTCGATTGGGGCAAGGGGGATCACGAGCAATACCACAAACCCGATCATTGCGGTCCTAAGTCCGCGTTGCACTGTAGTTTCCGCAATTAGGCAAAACGCCGTCCCCATTGCCGCCGTAATTAATCCCAATGCAATTGTGGCCAACCCTACAGGGCTAGAACGAACCGCAGTTGTCGCAAGACAAATGGCCAATGCCGCCACGATCCAGCAGCAAGAAGTCAGCAGTTTGGATTTCATCTCATTCTCCTGTACGAATGTTTGGTGTTGATAGTGGTTGAAGCGGATAACGTCAGTCGTCAGCGGGCGGCGGGAGAAGATTATGAACGAACCAAACAAACAAACCACCGCCGCTCCGTTGCAGTACGCCCAACATGGGCGTGATCTTGTGGGGTGCAAGTCCCCTGTACTCAGTTCCGGTTTCTTTCACGACGAGGCAGTATACCAAATGTAACTCCGAAGAAAGACAGTACGAGGCGAGGGCAACTGCGGAAGGGTGACCGACCGTGGAAAGGAAGCCTGCGAATGTGCTCGTGAAGTTAGCTCCGGTGCGGGGAACGTGCGGTTCGACGATGACTGAATCGGACAAGGTTTCCCCGGCCAAGACGTGCTAACCGCATTTACGCCAAGACCCGCCAGGTGACGAACAGAAATCCGATATGAGGCCGACGACTCGAGGTGAGTGGGCTGCTGACCACGAAACCGAACCGGAAGAACGAGCGCAGGTAGATCGGGCACTTGGGCGGGGACAGATCACGTGTCGCGGGGCGATTACATCAAACCCCGACGTCCCTTATTTGGGGAGGGCTTCATCCTGTGTCCGCCAGTAGAGCTTGCTCCAACGCGGGGTGGGCCGTGGTAACACGAGCCCACGATTGAAGTCGGCAGCAGAGGGCATAGTAGCGAACCGCCGAAGCCAACGGCGACATGAAGGCCTGAACGTCACAAGACAAGGAACGAACCACCGATGAACTCTGACCAGCCGAACGAACCGGCGAAACAGCTCTCCCTCTGGGAAGAGTTTGTGGAGCAATCGCAAAACATCCAGCGTGATGATTCAGCTCAGGCGTCCATCGAGAAGTCAGCCTTGGACGAAAGCCACGCTTTGATGGAAGAGATTGTTGACGAAGGCACGATCGAGGCGGCTTGGGCGAAAGTCAAAGCAAACCGTGGAGCCCCTGGCCCCGACGGCGTCACGATCGAAAACTTTCCTGAGTGGTTCCGACCACAATGGGAAGGCATCCGTCAGCAACTCCTCGATGGAACGTACCGTCCCCAACCGGTACGGCGCGTTAGCATCGATAAACCCGATGGCGGCACGCGAGAGCTCGGTATTCCAAACTTGCTCGACCGTTTGATACAGACTGCCATTGTGTTAGTCCTCACCCCGATCTTCGATCCGGACTTCTCCGAGTCGAGTTTCGGCTACCGACCTCACCGCTCGGCTAAAGATGCAGTCAAGCAAGTGCAAAAGATCATTCGAGGTGGTCGTCGTCGATGCGTCGATATGGATCTATCGAAATATTTTGACAGAGTCAATCACGATATATTGATGACACGCGTGGCCCGCAAGGTCCACGACAAACGCCTTTTGAAACTGATCGGACGCTACTTGAGAGCCGGTGTGTTGGTCGACGGCTTATGCCAACCCAGCGAAGAAGGAACTATGCAAGGCGGCCCGTTGTCACCACTGCTTTCGAACATCTACTTAGATGACTTGGACAAGGAGTTGGAACGACGAGGGTTGCCGTTCGTGCGGTACGCAGATGACTTCGTGATCTTCACGAAAACAGAAGCGGCGGCGCGGCGTGTGTACGGGAGCATTGAACGCTTCTTGACCGACCGATTGAAACTGTCCGTCAATCACAACAAGAGCCAAGTCCGCAAGACGGATGGGCTTGAGTACGTGGGTTACGAATTTCGTGGCTACGGCGGCCAGATCCGGGTGAGCAAGAAGAAGCTCGCGACTTTCAAACAACGTGTCTCGAAGATCTTTCGTAGAAACCGAGGCGTGTCGATGAAGTCACGTTATGCAGCGTTCCGTGCTTATGCTCGTGGTTGGTTAGGCTACTTTGCGTTGGATCAAGTGAAGACAACGTTCACCAACTTAGACAAATGGATTCGTCGTCGGGTACGCGCCTGTTACTGGAAGCAGTGGCGGAAATCGAAGACCCGGCTGAAGAATCTGATGTCGTTGGGCTTGTCTTATCGTGTCGCTCGTGGCTTTGCGATGAGCGGCAAGGGTCCCTGGCGTCTTTCCGCGACGTCGGGTGTCCAACGAGCTTTATCCAACGAGTACCTAGCCGCCGAGGGCTTGTTTATTCTTGAAGAGCGCTGGCTATCGCTTGCATCCTTGCGTCGAAACGCCTAGTGCGGACCCGCATGCTAGGTGTTGTGGGAGGGTCCCCGGGCAACCGGGGCCCTATCCCGATTGGCTTTGTTCCCCGCCGTTGCGTCACTTTACGAACCCGATTCAGTTGGCCGTGTCATCACGACGTATTTACCGGTCAACGAAATAGTTCTGTCCGCTCGCCGATCGATTTCCATGGATTCGACCGTGGGTTTCGACTCGAACGTGCCCGAAAAATCGCGGGGTCGCTTCGCCCAGACAACGACATGCAATTCTTTGTCGTCTGCAAGCCAGATGCCAGCATCAGCACCGTCGTCGAATGAACCATCCGTAGCGAGTGTAACGAGGCCGCGCGGTACGCCATCGATTCCGGTGACATTCCATTCGCCTGCAAGCGACGAATTCGTGGCAATGCCATCGTTGTCTGGCTGTGGATATGTCGCAAAAGCAATCGCTGCAATTGAGGCTATGCAAACAGCAACCAAGCGAAAGTAACGGAGTCGTTTCTCGGGAGTCATCTTGTTTACCTCTAGGTTTGGGGCTTGGTCGGGGAACGTCGGCGATCACCCCGCCCGAGCGATTGAGGTAGATCTGAAAAATCGGATTTTGGCGAGGGCTGGGGTGGATCGCATGGTTCCCGGCTCGCGCGCCGATCCCGAGCGCATCCGGGCCCGCCAATACATTCCATTACGGTACCGAACTCCAAACCCGCTTGCAATCATTTTCGAGTCCTGGGAATCAGATTGACTTTATTGCGAGCATCTTCGCCTGGGACGGTAGAGCATTAGTTCATTGAAGGTATCTCCCGAACAACTTCGGTAGCATCACGTTCGTCCGGAGAGGACGCATTTACCACTGGTGCAATCGACTGCAAGTTGCGAGCAAACGTATCGATCAGTACTCGCAACTTCTGCGCGAAACAATCATCGAGCATGGACTATCAATGGACGCTTGCAGAGAGACCAAGTTCAGGCCCGAAGAGCTCTCCGCCGGGAACGGTTGCGATCACCTCGCCCGAGCGGCAGAGGTAGATCTGAAAAATCGGAGTATGGCGAGGGCTGGGGTGGATCGCATGGTTCCCGGCTCGCGCCACGATCCGAAGCGCATCCGGGCCCGCCAATTCATTCCATTACGGTACGGTAGTCCAAACCCGCTTGCAATCATTTTTGAGTTCCGGGAGCCAGACTGACTGTATTGCGAGCATCTTCGCCTGGGACGGCAGTGGAAAATTTAATTGGAGGTATCTCGCGAGCAACCTCAGCAGCATCAGGTTCGTCCGCAAAGGATGCAGTTGGCACTGGTTCAACCGATAGCAAGTTGCGAGGCAAGCGCATCGATCAGTACTCGAGGCTTGTTCGCGCGCACCAATCATCGAGCATGGGCTTTCAATGGACGATTGCAGAGAGACCAAGTTTAGGCCCGAAGAGCTTGACGCCGGGAACGATTGCGATCACCTCGCCCGAGCGGTAGAGGTAGATCTGAAAAATCGGAGTATGGCGAGGGCTGGGGTGGATCGCATGGTTCCCGGCTCGCGCCACGATCCGGAGCGCATCTAGGCCCGCCAATTCATTCCATTACGGTACCGTAGTCCAAACCCGCTTGCAATCATTTTTGAGTTCCGGGAGCCCGATTGACTTTATTGCGAGCATCTTCGCCTGGGACAGCAGTGGAAAATTTAATTGGAGGTATCTCGCGAGCAACTTCGGCAGCATCAGGTTCGTCCGGAGAGGACGCAGTTGGCACTGGTTCAACCGATAGCAATTTGCGAGGCAAGCGCGTCGATCAGTACTCGAGGCTTGTTCGCGCGCACCAATCATCGAGCATGAGCTTTCAATGGACGATTGTAGACAGACCAAGTTCAGGACCGAAGAGCTTGACCCGGGAACGATTGCGATCACCTCGCCCGAGCGGTTGAGGTAGATCTGAAAAATCGGAGCATGGCGAGGGCTGGGGTGGATCGCATGGTTCCCGGCTCGCGCCACGATCCGGAGCGCATCCGGGCCCGCCAATTCATTCCATTACGGTACCGTAGTCCAAACCCGCTTGCAATCATTTTTGAGTTCCGGGAGCCCGATTGACTTTATTGCGAGCATCTTCGCCTGGGACAGCAGTGGAAAATTAAATTGGAGGTATCTCGCGAGCAACTTCGACAGCATCAGGTTCGTCCGGAAAGGACGCAGTTGGCGCTGGTTCAACCGATAGCAAGTTGCGAGGCAAACGCATCGATCAGTACTCGAGGCTTGTTCGCGCGCACCAATCATCGAGCATGGGCTTTCAATGGACGATTGTAGAGAGACCAAGTTTAGGCCCGAAGAGCTTGACGCCGGGAACGACCGCGATAACCGAGTCGCGGGAGTTGATTGTCCAATGCGAAATCGCCCGGCTACCGCGACTTCGGTTGATCGCATGGTTATGCGTTCGTAGCGTACGCGTGATGTCACCCCATAAGCCCGGATGCGAGAAGGACGATGGAAACGATGCCAACGTACGTTCGCGTATGGTTCCAGCGTTGCCAACGTACTTGGTAGTCTGGCCAAACTGCATCAGCATCAGGAACGTCTGCCTCTGCCAGTTTGTTATTCAGCGGGACATTGAAAAGCATCGTGATTCCGAATGGGCCAACCAGATAAAGAATAGAACCGCAAAGCGAAAAAACAGATCTTTCCATGTCGAGGTTCATTAGTGCATTCATTCCGATCACCGCACAGAGTAGTGGTGTTCCCAGAAAGAACGCGAGGAAAATCGGGTTGATAATCTTTTTGTTGATTTCCTGCATCGCATGCATGCCCTGTTCGTTGGGCAGCTTTGCCAACGCTTGCATTACGAAGTTCGAGAATGCGAACAAAAGACCGGTTACAACACCAGCACCAGTAATTGCTCCAACGGTAATGATTGTCATGTCATGACGGCGAGGTTTAAATTCAAGCAACGCATAACGCCTACGTTCACGCGGCGGGCGCGTTTGACATTGATTTCAAAACCGACGCTGCCGCCCGCTCGCGTGCAACGTTTTGTTCGCCATCATTTCCCGGCACGATTCCGAGAATAGGCAAGACGTGCCGTCTGCAATTTCGTGCGATTGTCACCCAGACTGTCGAGGAGTTCAATGGCGCGTTGCCAATCATTCCGTTTGAATGCCATTTCAGCCGACCGGGATGTTTCCTCATATTCGCGTTGTTGGATTTTGGATGTCCGGAGTTGCTGAACGGAATTCCAAAGTGATTGGTCATTTGCAAAGAACCGCCCACCATGGTCGCGCAGGGCACCGGCAAGTGTATTGTATTGTTCCATCATTTTCTGAGTGTCACCAAATGCGTTGTAGACACCAGATGTAAATTCCAGTCGTTGTTCGGGCGATTCGATTGCAAGGAGTTCGAGTACGTAGATCGTGTTGTGATATTCAGGAGGCCAACCGCGTCCGAACTCAAGGTCTTGTTCTAATCGGACGGGGGCCGTTGAAAGACAGACGAATAGTTCTGGAGAACTCGACGACTTCTGGCGGTACGTCACCTTGTAGAATGAGTGATTACTGCTCAATTCGGGTGACGCTATGGTCTCTGTGAGCGTGAAGCCGCGGTCGATTTCGAGGAACGACAGTGCGTTGCGGGTGGCAAGCATGAATGCATCGGCAGTGTTGGTCATCATTTCGCGTAACGACTGCTTTGATGGCGAACGTCCAAGGTAACCCGGCGGCGGCCAAGTGACGATGATTCCAGATTCCGCACGATCCGCCGCTCGGGTTCACCGATTTGTTCGGCCCATTTTTTTTATTTTATTTGGTTCCCACCGGCTTCACGGCGGGGAACATCCAGTTGCCATCCAGGATCTCCTTGCGGGGCTGGTAAAAGCGCACTGTGTAGTTCCAGCCTTCAGTAATCGGCAGATGGTTCAGACTATCGGAATCACCACCGAAATGGATCGTGAACGAACCGTCTTCATTGGGTGTGCCTGTCAGGTTGTTCACACTGTAGGCGCCCTCATCGTTGGCTTCAAAGTATCCATCTTTGTTGTACATGCTGACCGACCAAAAGGCATCCACAGGGACATCCTTGACGGTGAGTTGATAGGCGCCGACCGGGAGCCCTGGTTCCACGTTGAGGTAGTAGGCTTCTTCTTCCGGC
Source organism: Kothea flammea (assembly GCF_052161645.1). Taxonomy (GTDB): domain Bacteria; phylum Planctomycetota; class Planctomycetia; order Pirellulales; family Pirellulaceae; genus Laterigemmans. The sequence goes on along the minus strand of NZ_CP197414.1, from coordinate 6,149,223 downwards.
AATCCACCCCATCCCCATGCCGTTCCGAGCAGGTGCCGAATCGGGTCGACATCCTCTTTCTTCCCGAAGGTGGCACTGGCGTCGGCCATGCCCTTTCCCAGTACGAGTAAGGCGTCGTAGGTGACCTTGTAGCTGGCTTCGTCGTAGGCCGGATGGGTGTAAGGTTTCGCGGACTTGGCCTCGATCTTCAATTGATCCTGCAAGGCGTTTGCCTTCTTGACATCATCAGGATCGGACGCGTTGACCAGGGTGCGTACGGACAGGTTCACAAATGGTGTTCCATATTCTTCGACGGTCAGCCGGTGTTCGCCCGGTTCATGGATCACCTTGTTGATGTAGTGGTCCTCGTTGACGACCATGATGGACAGGTAGCGATCACCCGCGTCGGGCACGGTGAGGGTGGCCCCCTTGCTGATGTCGACGACGGCGGCGCTGTAGAGCGTGTCACGGTTCATCCGGATGACGTTCTGCTTATCGAGCGGCGTGGGTCCACGCAGATGAACGAACTGGTTGATGCCCTCCGTCATTTGAAGGATTCGGTCGAACTGCGCGGACGTTTCGGCCCTGGCGAAGTTTTCGACATTGACGACGACCGGCGATGCTACGTCTTCGGCATGGACGCTCGAGGCGGCGATGATCGTCGCGAGGACAAGGCTGCTTGCGGTGATGATGGTTTTCATGGTAATTCGTTTTCGTGGTGAGTTGATTTCCGGTTGTCTTGTTCGTTAGTCTTCCTTGCCTTCGGTGGCGACCACTCACCTTCGCGGGCGGCCTTCTTGGGGCCATATAGCCGCATCACCATGTAGAAGGGACCATCAGGTGCGGGTAGCCAGTTGGACTCAAGGTCCGGGCCGGGCGACTCCTTGCCGATGTGCAGCACTAGGGAGCCGTCCTCCTCTTTCTTGAAATGGTCCAGCATCAACGAGCTCAAGAGGTAACGGTCGAGCCGATTGTCGATGAAGAGCTGCGTCTTGCCGTCATACAACGACAACGACCAGAAAGCCTTGACCGGTGGGAGCGTCCCTTTCGGGAAGGTGACCGTATAACTATGGTTGGATCCGTCCAGTGGCTCCCCCTCGGCATCGTTGAGATACATCGGGTAGCTCGCCTCGGCCGCCGAATTGCCGTAGAGTCCCATGTGCCCAGCCACGGAGCGGAGCAGGTCTGGCTTCCCCAGGCCGTAATTCGTTTTGGCGCTCTGCCGGAGGAACTTCCGGGTGCCGAAGATCTTCCCGCTGGTGAGGGGATCGTTCACGTGCTCCGCGATGAATGCCTCAATCTCGGCAAACCCCTCCTTCACCCCGGCTTTGAGGGCCTCCTGCGTTTCCGCCGGCAGGGCGGAGAAATCAAAGTCGGCCTCGGTGCCGATACCGAGACGAGCGAGGTCCTGCCAGAGTGCTTCCTCCCCCGGTCCCGGCTTGCCGAGCAGATCCATCATAAAGTCCAGGTAGCCGAAGAAGCGCTGGTCGAATTGTGAGCCCTCGTCCCAATCCGGGAATTTCGGCCGGCTCGATACCGCCGGGGCCCGCCCATCGAGGAAGGCGCTCAGCGGTTCCAACTGATACTGCCCTTGGATCTCCTTGACCTTCGGCAGATCATCCGACCCGAACAGCTGCGTGCGGGTGATATTGAAAATGAAGTCGGTCTCGGACCGGATGACCTCGGTGATGCCATCCGGCTTGGCACCGTCCCAGCCCGGTCCCGCGAGCAGGTAGCGGCCGGCCTGATTGCCGGTGGTCAGGGTGCCGACATAGGCGAAATTGTGGCTGTAGAGGTCGACCAATTGGAAACTGTAGTATCGCTTTCCCATCTCTGGGACGGCCAGGACAAGCGGCTCCGCCCGCAGGTCCATCCAAAACATGCAGTAGGGGGTGTCGGCATTCGGCGTGACGACCGCTTTGTCCTCCGGAGTGAACAGCCTCGCTTCGCAGGAGACCTGATTGAATGGGCCCTTGTATTCCGGATTGTCCTCGTCCACGACATAGTTCCACATGGTCTTGTAGTTCATGACCATGGGGAAGCCGTAGAGGTAGGCCTTTTTCGCAATGGCCTGCGATTCTTCCACGTCGGGGCGATCCTTGGCCAGGACGCTTGCCAGCGGCATCGCCAGGTAAATCAAGATCAGAATGGTGGTTCTAAAGCTGCGTCTTTCGTTCATGCAATTTTTCTTCGTTTGTTTTTGGGCCAGGGCCCTTCCCAGCGATGGAAATTTCTGAGCCGAACGATTGCGATCACCTCGCCCGAGCGGTAGAGGTAGATTTGAAAAATCGGAGTATGGCGAGGGCTGGGGTGGATCGCATGGTTCCCGGCACGCGCCACGATCCGGAGCGCATCCGGGCCCGCCAATTCATTCCATTACGGTACCGTAGTCCAAACCCGCTTGCAATCATTTTTGAGTTCCGGGAGCCCGATTGACTTTATTGCGAGCATCTTCGCCTGGTACGGCAGTGGAAAATTTAATTGGAGGTATCTCGCGAGCAACTTCGGCAGCATCAGGTTCGTCCGGAAAGGACGCAGTTGGCACTGGTTCAACCGATAGCAAGTTGCGAGGCAATCGCATCGATCAGTACTCGAGGCTTGTTCGCGCGCACCAATCATCGAGCATGAGCTTTCAATGGACGATTGTAGACAGACCAAGTTTAGGCCCGAAGAGCTTGACGCCGGGAACGTCTGCCGTAACCGGGCACGAACGGAAGAACTTTGATTTAAGTTGCCGCGTGAATGAGTGCTCCGGTTCACGGCATTGTTATTTGGCCTTTTGGGCAGTTTCGGGCGACGCATCGTTCGGAACACGGGCGAACAAGGATGCGATCCACTGCGCGTCCGAGTCAGGCAATTCAGCAGTTCGGTTCTCAGTGTATGACTCAGTCTCCCACAGCGATCCTGTGTAGCTGAAGTGTCTCAGTTTGGTGTCGCCATCCTGTAGATCAATTGTCCGGTCACCAAGGTTTCCGGGCAACGTGTGCCAATACGGTTTCCATTTTGCGTCTTCGTAGATGTTTCTTAAGCGATTGATCGTTTCCGTGTCCGAAATTACATATTGCTTGCCGTGGCTGCGAATCAGAATCGAGTCTGACTTCTGAAAATCAGCGACCCATTGCGGATTCGGAGCACGAGACGAAAGCTGACATCCGGGTGCAGCTACGAGCAATGGAATGATGAGAAGTCTCGCCAATCGCATGCTCGCCTCCACTGCGGCCAAATAACGGCAGCGATCACCGAGTCCGGACGATAGATCTTCCATTTCAAACCCACGCGCAAGCCGGACTTCGCGTGCATCGCATTGTTATTCCGCCGTCATTCCTTGTAGCGAATTTTCAATTTCTTAAGTCTTGCAAGGACCGTAACATCTTCTACGGCAGTGTTCGACAATGTAAGTTCGCGTAGGTTACTCAAGGCGGCAAGTGGTTTAACGTCAGAAAGTTCATAGCAGTCGATGAATTTCAATGCGCGTATCTTTAAACATTTAGCAAGCGGTTTGAGGTTTAATACTCCCGGGCATTCGTAAAATGTCAGGGTTTCAAGTCTGGGCAAGGCAGAAAGAGGGGCGATACTGCTCAATTCTGCACACCATGAGAACGAGATAGTTTTGAGTTTGTGAAGTTTTTTCAGTGGAGACAGGTTTTTGACAGCCCCGTCTGTGATATGCAATTCTTCCAACTGGTGAAGTTCGGAGAGCGGGGCCAGGGAACTATGAGAGTCGCTCCGTAGAGATAAAAATTTCAAACGGGTTAAATTCTTGAGCGGAGAATAGTTCTTGATGCCACCTCCGTCTAACGTTAGCGAAGCCAATTCAGTTAGTTCCGCAAGCGGTTTGAGATTTTTCAAACCATCACCACTTACCTCAAATGAACTCTTCTTTCGACCAGATTTCCATTTTTTGATAGCCGCTGGAAGCGGATCACTTGCGATTATTCCTCGCCCAGTCGATTTGACGTCACTCTTCTTTGGCTTGCGCCCTCCGTGTTTCTTTAACAATTCGAACAATTGGCGATCTTCATCGTTCTCGGGATCTTCTAAACCTATGAAGAGGTTGTAGTGTGCAAGTCGTTCGGACGGAACCTGATTCACGTCGACTCCGTATTCTATCAACAATTGGAACATCCGAATTCGATTTGATGTTTCAGCATTGTCCAATTCCGTAATCGGTGCGCCGAGATCCGGATCCGCACGTTGTTCTAGTAGCATTCTCGCCATCTTCAAGTTTCCGCTGGCAACAGCAGCGTTCAATGCTGTGTAACCCATTGCATCCCGTAGATTCACATCAGTCCCTGAGTCGAGGAACGCGGTGAAGATGTTCATCCGATTATCCCGAACGGTGTCAAAGAAAACCCTGTGGTCGTTTATAAAATGGGGCATGCGTTTGAGAAATCGCTTTGTTGTTCGTTTACATTTGGCTTCTTCGAGATACAGCCCATATTCTTCCAGCCAATCTTGGTAGGGGTCTCGTTGCTTGGTTTTTTTCTTTGCCATTTTTTTACGTAGGCGGAATAACAGTGGGGTTCAGCGGGGCCGCGCGAACGACTCACCACTTCAAAAACGTCAACTCGCGGCCTCCGTTGCAACCCATGGTTCCCGCGATTCTGATGGCTTAGATTTGACGCAGAGTGTGCGTTTCAAGGAAACGTATTGCCCATTGGCTGCTGCAAACTCCAATGGTGGCTTAAAGACCGTTTTCCGTGACCCAAACCATCGCTTAATCCTCAACTGGCTTTACGCTTTTTACCTTAAACATGATTTCAAAATCGCCATACCGGCACTCGAAGACTGCACCTTTCACCACTGGAAACGATCCCCGACCTGACGCCCTCGCTCGCTGACTCGGCAACGGTGCCCCATCGTCGGTTGGAAGCTCTTTCTCGTTTGACCGAACGAGCGAAGTGCAATTAAGTGCTTCTATAGTGCAGTTATCTCCGTCCCATTTCGACAGTCTCAACTGGTAATACGACTTCCAAAAGCGACTTTCATTCCAAGTTCTACCCGACTTCTCCCGTGAAATACCTCGCTGCCATTCCAGCGATTCTTTGGGGTTACGGCAGCACCATTCCAATTCAACAATCCGAGGCCGAAAGAGTTTCAATTCAACCTCCGCTGTATTATTCGGTCGTATGACGACGTCCTCCAATGCAGGTCCTTGCAATTCTAGATCTCGGTTTGGGAAAGATGTCACGGTGTACTTTCCAGGGGCGATGTCTACCATGACTATGCCATCATCTCCAACCTGAAACTCGCCGCCATGGTAAAAGTCATCGGGCGCAATACTGATCGATCCACCACTTATGCTAACTCCCGACTCAGGAATACAGCGGACAATGAGTTGCCCCACGGACTCCTCGGGGACGGGTTTGAGCAGTATCTCGCCACCGCAAACGATTTGACCCTCGTTGAAATCAAGCTTCGTTGCCGCCGAATGGTGTTTCAGGGCGGCAACTTTGAGAACAGGGGATCTCCCATTACGAGGCGGGTTCCCGGGATCCACTGCAACCGTAACGAATTCCCCGCTCTTTACTTTCTTCCGAAATCCGTATCCACCACCACTTGGAAAACAAAGCCCTTCTTCGCTCAGCAGGACTTCGTCTTCCAAATCTTCGTGTTCAAGCCTTGCGCGAATCACAGCGACCTTGGTGAATTTGGCCCACCTTTTCTCACTCATTTTTCTCTTGGCATCTGCCAACGCTTTTTCCCATTCCGCGTCGAGGGCAGGACTGCGATCATGCACGTACTTGTTAGCCTCTTCGACGTGGTTCCTTGAGCGGACCTCTAAGTATGTGCTGTCGTCCGCGCTAAGCCGGTCAATTGGGACGGCAATTTTACGACCGTCGTCTGTTTGTAGCTGGACATGGGTCGCGTTGCTTTGCAGCAGTCTGGCTCTCAATTCAAAATTCCCGGTGTTGTCTCGCCACACGCGAATCTCGGCTTGCTGTTCTTGTGCAGCGCAAAAATCTGAGTGAGAAAAAAGCAAAAGGGCCGAAACTACCGCTAGTGCTGGAAATCTCCTGAAAGCGACTATGAGCATTGGATCGATAATTCAAAATGAGGGTGAGACCTGAAATCATCGGGAACGGCGGCGATCACCTCGCCCGAGCGGTTGAGGTAGATCTGAAAAATCGGATTTTGGCGAGGGCTGGGGTGGATCGCATGGTTCCCGGCTCGCGCGCCGATCCCGAGCGCATCCAGACCCGCCATTACATTCCAGTACGGTACCGTAGTCCAAACCCGCTTGCAATCATTTTTGAGTCCTGCGATCCAGATTGACTTTATTGCAATCATCTTCGCCTGGGACGGCAGCGCATAAATTCATTGAAGGTATCTCGCGAGCAAGTTCGGCAGCATCACGTTCGTCCGGAGAGGACGCATTTACCACTGGTGCAATCGACTGCCAGTTGCGAGCAAACGTATCGATCAGTACTCGCAACATCTGCGCGCACCAATCATCGAGCACGGCCTTTCAATGGACGATTGTAGAGAGACCAAGTTCAGGACCGAAGTGCTTGACGCCGGGAACGCTAGCCGTCACCTAGCGGCCGCGATTAAGTTTGAGTTCAGAAAAATGTCTTTCGGCCGCTTAGGTGGACGGCATTGTTCTCCGCCGTTGCACCCATTTACGAACTCGATCCAGTTGGCCGTGTCATCACTACGTGCTTACCGACCAACGAAATAGTTTTGTCAGCCCGTCGATCGATTTCCATGGATTCGACAGTGGGTTTCGACACGAATGTGCCCGTAAACTTGTGGGGTCGCTTAGCCCAGACAACGACATGCAGCTCTTTGTCATCTGCGATCCAGATGCCAGCATCAGCACCATCGTCGAATGAACCATCCTTCGCGAGCGTAACAACGCCGCGCTGTACGCCGTCGATCCCAGTGACATCCCATTCGCCTGCAAGCGACACATTCGTGGCAACGTTGTCATTGTTTTGCTGTCGAAACACGGCAAAAGCGATCATCGCAATCGCTGCAATTGACGCGACGGAAACAGCAATGATGCGAACGTTACGGAATCGATTCTCAGTCGCCATCATGTATACTCCCAGGTTTGTATCTCAGTCGGAGAACGACCCGCATCACGGGGCGGCGGGAGTTGATGTTGATTTCAAAATCGGCTGGCCACCGCCGCTCCCGTGCATGCGATGGTTCTGCCGCGTATCGTTGCCGTTTGGTCAATCACCGAGGCAGACAACGCGTCGATCAATATTGTACGCATGATTGAGCATCTGTTTAAACGCCTCGATGCGATCGAGCGCGCCTGATTTCGTGAGCAGTTTATCGATCGGCGTTCGGTTTTCGCCATGGTAGCCGATCGTTACATGCCATTGGTCGCCACGTGATCTCACATCACCCTCGGCCTTCTCCAGCACCAAGAAGAACGCGAGCAACTCTTCGGCGAAGAATTCGGCGTTGCCATACAGATCCACCATTTGCCCAACTTCACTGTAAACCTCTTCGAAGTAGGGATAGAGGAACCAGTAGAGAGGATCGTCGTCCTCGAAGGGTAGGTGATCGGTGCCGGCATGGTCCTTGATTGAGATGGTGACGGCCATCTGTTGAGCATGTCCTAATTCTCGGGAGCGGCTAGCGGCAGAACGTCTGCCGTAACCGGGCGGCGACGAAAGATTTTCCATTTCAAAACGCGCGACTTCGCCGCTCCGGTTCACGGCTTGGTTATGTGCCTTTACGCGTATGTTTTTAGAGTTTCGATGATTTCTCTTGATCGCTCTTCAAACGCCTCGCGAATAGCTTCAGATAATCGCTCCAAATTGTCAAAATCTGGGTCGGCAAGCAGCCGTATTTCGGCAATCGAATATTTTGGCATTGCATTCTCGTTTACCCAGTCTAAGTCCTTTAGCGATTCCCAGTAGCGAATCTGCACGTCCTTTGTTTGCCCTAAAAGCCATAGTTCAAATGCAACCTGCTGATGGTTTAGCACGATCGCGAATTTCAATTTCTTCTTTTTGAGATAGGTATTCTGCAAGTAGAAGTAAGTAACGTCGATGTAGCCGTGCAATATATGGGCAACGGCGAACTCGTCGCCGCAGGTTTTTGCAAAATCGGTTCTGAGCGATTGAACCACACCAACCAAGGTTTGGTAAGTCTTCTGGATGTCGCCACTTGCGAGAGCCCTTTTGTAGGCGGCAATGCGAGAAGAAATAGGGTTGGTTGGCATCTGCGCAGTTCCGTCGTCCTTGGCACATAACGAATTGCGATCTATCCGCTGGTCAGGCTTTAAAAAAGCCCAACTTTTGTTGGGCTCTTTGCCTGACTTGCGGATAGATCGTGCGTTGAACTTTGTCGTAAAAACTCATTCTAACGCGTAGTAGTTGTGCAGTTCTAGTCCTGGAAGCATCGGTTGAATTGCCGGCCGAGTGGTGGGCGTGGCTGTCGGGTGATATGCACGTTCGAAGATGTTTTCCAGGTACCAGGCGTTAAATCCAGGCCCAAACTTACCGTCCCAGAACTTTTCGTCGTCTATTTCCAACGATTTTCGGTACCAACCTGGAAGATGCGTGCTACGTTGACTCAGCGCTTCCCGCCACGATGGACGGGACCTGCTAGCGACTAGCCGCAGTGCCACTTCGCCACACGCTGGGCAGTTGAGTTTTGTGTCAGTGTCCGTGTTAGATTCTTCTTCATCTGTCAGTGATTCGGCTGGCGACGCTGGCGTGGGCTGCCCCGAAAGTCCCGCCGCAGCACGTAGCTGGGTGCTGCACTTTGCTTGGTAGATCGTTCGTCGTTTGTTAGTCCAGCCTCCCATGTAGCGTGTCTTGGTTAATTGGTTCGGTTGGATGTGTAAACACCAACGCCGCACGAACTCGATTGTGCTGAGTGTCACGGGAACTTGAACCGCTTCGCCCCCTTGAACTTTCCCTTCACGTGCCAAGAAGGTCACCTGCTGTTCGTCCGCCGTTACGATTCGCGAGTCGCTGATTGGCCCGCCCGTAAGGTAACGTGTCAGATAACGAACCAAATCGTTGGGACCGCTGGAACTGGCCGGGGGCGGTTGAATAAAGCTGACCCAGTCGCGTGCGCTAAGATGCTCAATCAATTTGTCCCAGCCTTCGTCGGTGCGCAGATCCCCGAACGTTGGCTCGACGTCCAACTTTAATTTGCGACGCGTTCTTAATCTCTGCAAGTGGGAGATCGCCGCTTTGCGAAAGGCCACTCGAAGGTTAATTGCGTCGACCAGGTAATGATTGTCGCTCAAGCCGCTATCCGGCGGCGCGGTACTGGTCTTCCATTGATTGTTGCGAACGCCAGGTCCTGAACCGGGGACGAGCGCGTGTACGTGCCAATGAGCTTCGAGCTTTTGATTCCAAGTATGTAATACCATGATCGCTGCGGGTTCGTATTGTTGTTCGCGGCGAATCGTTCTATTAAGACCTTTCCAAGCAGCGGTGAATAAGAGATTTGCCAGCGGTTGTCGGTTGGCAAGGGCGATGCGAGAGAGTTCACTCGGCAGGGTGAAGACAACTTGATAGTAGTCGACTCCATCGATCAGCAGTTTACTGGCCCTTTCGCTGAAGTCGAATCGTTTGCCACCACTGCATCCTGGGCAGTGGCGATCGCCGCATGAATTCGCCACGATGCAGGTTGAGTTGCACGCTTTGCATCGATACTCGTGACCGCCCAGTGCCGGTGTGCGGCAAAGTGTTAGCTTTGCCAGCACGCCCTGTACTTGCCAACTGGCACCGCCTTCGCGGTACCGGTCAACGAATTGTTTCGCACCGATCCTAAGAATCTCTAGAACACTTAGCTGCTTGCCTCCGGTGGCTGGCTGCCTGGTTTGTTGTTCTTCTGATTGTTGTTCTCGGCTGGTGGCCGATAGGTGGGCAGTTGTTCGACCGGTAGCCAATCCAGTGGACTCGGGGTAGATAGCATGTGTTCCCTGCGACAATGGAGGTAGACCATCGTCGTCGCAAAGCTCGCATGTCCCAGGAGCCGGCTGATCGTCAACAAGTCGACTCCGGCTTCGAGTAGTCCGGTCGCGTAGGAGTGTCTCAGGGTGTGAGGTGTGACGTTCTTGTGAATCTTTGCCAAGAGGGCTGCTTTCTTGATCGCTTTTTGGATCGACGTGTCGGCGTATGTCTTGTCTGCCGAGTTGCCCGGAAAGAGAAGCGACTTGGGTTTGTAGCGTTTCCAGTAATCCCGCAACTCGCTCAGTAATCGCGGCGAGAGGGGAACGATTCGGTCCTTGGCTCCCTTGCCGTGAGTGATCCGAATCTGCATTCTCTGGGAGTCGATGTCGTGGACTCTTAGGTTTGCCGCTTCTGAGAATCTCATCCCGGTTGCGTAGAGAGTCGTTAGGAAGACTTTGTGTTTGTGGCACGTCGTGCATCGTAGTAGCTCGTCGACTTCATGTCGGCCGAGGACCACAGGTAGCGTTTTGGGTCTCTTTCCAAACGGCACCATGGTGACCGGCCAATTGACTCGGATGGTATGTGTGTAGAGGAACCGTAACGCGCAAACGGCCTGATTGAAGCTGCTGTAAGCAAGTTTCCTTTCTTCGATTAGGTGGAGCTGGAAGGCTCGAACGTCTTCCGGGGTCACGCGGTCCAGCGGCTTTTGAATAAAGTCGGCGAACTTTCCCGCGTGGTAGGTGTAGGCATCGATGGTCCGAGGTGCCAAGTTGCGGATTTTCATATCCTGAGCGAGCCGAATCGTGAGCGGGCAGGGTCTTTTTTCGTGGGGAGTCATCATGGTATTCCCAATTTGAGGCGTGCTGCAGTGACACGAAGTGTGTCGATTGCTTGAGAAGCCCATTGCAATTGCCGTCACAGAAAGCGCAACCTCTTTAATCGTTTTATTCGTCAAGCGGTCAAAATAGGTTGCCGAGAGAATCGTTAGATTCGTTAGCGTGTGTTGGTGGTGTCGCTGATACCGATTCTGCTGGCGCCAAGCTGGGAGCTGCTTGTCTCGCGCCAGCGAAAAAAGAAAGAAAGGAAAACAGCCGGCGCAGCCGCTCGCAAAATTTTGAATGCCCCCGCCCGCGCCGAGTCCTGAAGGTGGCGCTGAGTTCAAGGGTATGAATGAGGGAGATAAAGAGAGCCGCGGGGGAGTTGAAGAGAGACCGGGGGACTGTTTGATTGCCCGGCTGGCATGGATGCCAGCATCGTCCCACGCAGGAAGCGTGCCGGCATTGGCCAGGGCAGCGAGTGCCCCATCGCCTTGCCGAACCCCGTCAACTCACCGCCCCAGTGCTGTCACCACGCGCGAGCAATTCGATTAAGTTCAACGTTTGGCATAACCGGGCCGCCGCGGTTGATGCTCCATTTGAAAACGCGCCGTCGGCGGCTCCGCGTTCATGCCATTGTTATCCGAGCGCCCGACTATGGCAAACCGAACACTGCATGGTAGATCCCAACAGAGCCGAAGTAAGCTGAGATTACAGCTGCGGCCCGATACAGGCGGTGTGAAAACGGTTTGGGAGCTAAAATGATCAGCCAGGATGCAACCCAAATAGCCGACATAGTAATGCGAAATGTGAGGATGAATGACGAATCTGCCAACCCGAGAGGGGCTAGGAATATTGCCGGCCCATAAAGGTAGAATCCATAAACGGGAAGTCCCTTTGCTCCTAGCGCGGAAACGATCGCGAAGAGAATCAGCCCAGTCGACACACCGAGGGTAGCAGAAATTACAAAGGTCCGAGGCCAACCATCAAGTCGGCGTTCGCGAACGGGGAAAGAAGTCCGCGGAGACTCATATGGGTTAGCGTCCATGCACGTTCCATTCATTTGTTCGGATAACGAATTGCGATCTATCCGCTGGTCAGGCTTTAAAAAAGCCCAACTTTTGTTGGGCTCTTTGCCTGACTTGCGGATAGATCGTGCGTTGAACTTTGTCGTAAAAACTCATTCTAACGCGTAGTAGTTGTGCAGTTCTAGTCCTGGAAGCATCGGTTGAATTGCCGGCCGAGTGGTGGGCGTGGCTGTCGGGTGATATGCACGTTCGAAGATGTTTTCCAGGTACCAGGCGTTAAATCCAGGCCCAAACTTACCGTCCCAGAACTTTTCGTCGTCTATTTCCAACGATTTTCGGTACCAACCTGGAAGATGCGTGCTACGTTGACTCAGCGCTTCCCGCCACGATGGACGGGACCTGCTAGCGACTAGCCGCAGTGCCACTTCGCCACACGCTGGGCAGTTGAGTTTTGTGTCAGTGTCCGTGTTAGATTCTTCTTCATCTGTCAGTGATTCGGCTGGCGACGCTGGCGTGGGCTGCCCCGAAAGTCCCGCCGCAGCACGTAGCTGGGTGCTGCACTTTGCTTGGTAGATCGTTCGTCGTTTGTTAGTCCAGCCTCCCATGTAGCGTGTCTTGGTTAATTGGTTCGGTTGGATGTGTAAACACCAACGCCGCACGAACTCGATTGTGCTGAGTGTCACGGGAACTTGAACCGCTTCGCCCCCTTGAACTTTCCCTTCACGTGCCAAGAAGGTCACCTGCTGTTCGTCCGCCGTTACGATTCGCGAGTCGCTGATTGGCCCGCCCGTAAGGTAACGTGTCAGATAACGAACCAAATCGTTGGGACCGCTGGAACTGGCCGGGGGCGGTTGAATAAAGCTGACCCAGTCGCGTGCGCTAAGATGCTCAATCAATTTGTCCCAGCCTTCGTCGGTGCGCAGATCCCCGAACGTTGGCTCGACGTCCAACTTTAATATGCGACGCGTTCTTAATCTCTGCAAGTGGGAGATCGCCGCTTTGCGAAAGGCCACTCGAAGGTTAATTGCGTCGACCAGGTAATGATTGTCGCTCAAGCCGCTATCCGGCGGCGCGGTACTGGTCTTCCATTGATTGTTGCGAACGCCAGGTCCTGAACCGGGGACGAGCGCGTGTACGTGCCAATGAGCTTCGAGCTTTTGATTCCAAGTATGTAATACCATGATCGCTGCGGGTTCGTATTGTTGTTCGCGGCGAATCGTTCTATTAAGACCTTTCCAAGCAGCGGTGAATAAGAGATTTGCCAGCGGTTGTCGGTTGGCAAGGGCGATGCGAGAGAGTTCACTCGGCAGGGTGAAGACAACTTGATAGTAGTCGACTCCATCGATCAGCAGTTTACTGGCCCTTTCGCTGAAGTCGAATCGTTTGCCACCACTGCATCCTGGGCAGTGGCGATCGCCGCATGAATTCGCCACGATGCAGGTTGAGTTGCACGCTTTGCATCGATACTCGTGACCGCCCAGTGCCGGTGTGCGGCAAAGTGTTAGCTTTGCCAGCACGCCCTGTACTTGCCAACTGGCACCGCCTTCGCGGTACCGGTCAACGAATTGTTTCGCACCGATCCTAAGAATCTCTAGAACACTTAGCTGCTTGCCTCCGGTGGCTGGCTGCCTGGTTTGTTGTTCTTCTGATTGTTGTTCTCGGCTGGTGGCCGATAGGTGGGCAGTTGTTCGACCGGTAGCCAATCCAGTGGACTCGGGGTAGATAGCATGTGTTCCCTGCGACAATGGAGGTAGACCATCGTCGTCGCAAAGCTCGCATGTCCCAGGAGCCGGCTGATCGTCAACAAGTCGACTCCGGCTTCGAGTAGTCCGGTCGCGTAGGAGTGTCTCAGGGTGTGAGGTGTGACGTTCTTGTGAATCTTTGCCAAGAGGGCTGCTTTCTTGATCGCTTTTTGGATCGACGTGTCGGCGTATGTCTTGTCTGCCGAGTTGCCCGGAAAGAGAAGCGACTTGGGTTTGTAGCGTTTCCAGTAATCCCGCAACTCGCTCAGTAATCGCGGCGAGAGGGGAACGATTCGGTCCTTGGCTCCCTTGCCGTGAGTGATCCGAATCTGCATTCTCTGGGAGTCGATGTCGTGGACTCTTAGGTTTGCCGCTTCTGAGAATCTCATCCCGGTTGCGTAGAGAGTCGTTAGGAAGACTTTGTGTTTGTGGCACGTCGTGCATCGTAGTAGCTCGTCGACTTCATGTCGGCCGAGGACCACAGGTAGCGTTTTGGGTCTCTTTCCAAACGGCACCATGGTGACCGGCCAATTGACTCGGATGGTATGTGTGTAGAGGAACCGTAACGCGCAAACGGCCTGATTGAAGCTGCTGTAAGCAAGTTTCCTTTCTTCGATTAGGTGGAGCTGGAAGGCTCGAACGTCTTCCGGGGTCACGCGGTCCAGCGGCTTTTGAATAAAGTCGGCGAACTTTCCCGCGTGGTAGGTGTAGGCATCGATGGTCCGAGGTGCCAAGTTGCGGATTTTCATATCCTGAGCGAGCCGAATCGTGAGCGGGCAGGGTCTTTTTTCGTGGGGAGTCATCATGGTATTCCCAATTTGAGGCGTGCTGCAGTGACACGAAGTGTGTCGATTGCTTGAGAAGCCCATTGCAATTGCCGTCACAGAAAGCGCAACCTCTTTAATCGTTTTATTCGTCAAGCGGTCAAAATAGGTTGCCGAGAGAATCGTTAGATTCGTTAGCGTGTGTTGGTGGTGTCGCTGATACCGATTCTGCTGGCGCCAAGCTGGGAGCTGCTTGTCTCGCGCCAGCGAAAAAAGAAAGAAAGGAAAACAGCCGGCGCAGCCGCTCGCAAAATTTTGAATGCCCCCGCCCGCGCCGAGTCCTGAAGGTGGCGCTGAGTTCAAGGGTATGAATGAGGGAGATAAAGAGAGCCGCGGGGGAGTTGAAGAGAGACCGGGGGACTGTTTGATTGCCCGGCTGGCATGGATGCCAGCATCGTCCCACGCAGGAAGCGTGCCGGCATTGGCCAGGGCAGCGAGTGCCCCATCGCCTTGCCGAACCCCGTCAACTCACCGCCCCAGTGCTGTCACCACGCGCGAGCAATTCGATTAAGTTCAACGACCGCGTTGACCGATGCCGCGGCGAGTGATTTTCCAATGGCAAGGCGCTAGCCACCGCGGCTTCGGTCCAACGCTTGGTTCGTTGCTTTGCTCGCGCCACGACGGTAAGCAAACAGACGCAACGTGGTACCGCAGGATTCGAGGTCGAACAATCCTACGGTATCGATACATTGCTTCAGCATGCGTAGGAGTTCGTCAGTGCCCGAGAAGTCGACCCATTCAATCTCTTTGTAATCATACCAGCCTCGTGGGTAACCGCCAATCATTGCTTCCATCGAGGTCGCGTAGTAATCAGATTCGTGTTGAGCATCACGAATCCACATTGTCCTGAGTTCATCGTCCCAAACGAGTTTGACGTGTATTGAAATCGATTGGTCAATCGTATCAGTCAGTACGTTAAGTAGCCTTACCCATTTGGCATCGCTCATTGACCGACTGAGCATTTCATTTGCGATGATGCGACCGGTCTTGGCACGATCGTATTCGCGTCTAGGTAGAGGCTTGCTCAAGGTTTGCTCAGTTTCAGGGACGACTCAGGGCGACAGCAACGAACGACTGCGATCACCTCGCCCGAGCGGTTGAGGTAGATCTGGAAAATCGGAGTATGGCGAGGGCTGGGGTGGATCGCATGGTTCCCGGCTCGCGCCACGATCCGGAGCGCATCCGGGCCCGCCAATTCATTCCATTACGGTACCGTAGTCCAAACCCGCTTGCAATCATTTCTGAGTTCCGGGAGCCCAATTGACTTTATTGCGAGCATCTTCGCCTGGGACAGCAGTGGAAAATTTAATTGCAGGTATCTCGCGAGCAACTTCGTCAGCATCAGGTTCGTCTGGAAAGGACGCAGTTGGCACTGGTTCAACCGATAGCAAGTTGCGAGGCAAGCGCATCGATCAGTACTCGAGACTCGTTCGCGCGCACCAATCATCGAGCATGGGCTTTCAATGGACGATTGCAGAGAGACCAAGTTCAGGCCCGAAGAGCTTGACGCCGGGAACGTCTGGCATAACCGGGCCGCCGCGGTTGATGCTCCATGTGAAAACGCGTTGTCGGCGGCTCCGCGTTCATGCCATTGTTATCCGAATCATGATTCAGTAGCCGCAAGGCAACCGTTCTCGTCCAACAGGTCCAGAAGGACTTTTGTTAGTTCAACCAAGGCGACCAATTGATGGATATCTTTCAATACACCGCGAACGGACACGTAGAAATCGTCTTCTTTCTCATCAGCCAAAAAGTCAACGCTGGAGGTACGTCCAACCAAAATCTTCGGGTTTTGTGTCAATCCTTTCAAGGCCGACAAGAAATCACGATGACCAAAAACTTCATTAGCGAGTTCCTCGTCTTCGCCAAGAACGAGGTAGTCCTCACCGAGGGAAGGAATCTTGATCGTCGCGCCAGTCCGTGCCGCCAGTCCACTCGCAACTGATCCCAAAAGTCCTTTGACTTGCGGAATCACTGCAAGTTTTATGTGGGGATTAAGACGAACACTTGGCACAGCTCTGGTGTACTCGGTACCGCTGTCCGAATCTGAATCAAAGTCAGCCCCAAGGGTGATTGGGAATCCTCGATGCGAGAGCTTGATTTCACTGTTGGCAAGCCATTCCCCCTGAACAAACTCTGCCCCAAGCTTGCCAGCCGCGTCCGCCCAGACATCGTCAGGGACACCGAAGAGTCTTCTCAGCCAACCCATGTTGATTGCGTTTTCTTGTTCTACTCGGATAACGAATTGCGATCTATCCGCTGGTCAGGCTTTAAAAAAGCCCAACTTTTGTTGGGCTCTTTGCCTGACTTGCGGATAGATCGTGCGTTGAACTTTGTCGTAAAAACTCATTCTAACGCGTAGTAGTTGTGCAGTTCTAGTCCTGGAAGCATCGGTTGAATTGCCGGCCGAGTGGTGGGCGTGGCTGTCGGGTGATATGCACGTTCGAAGATGTTTTCCAGGTACCAGGCGTTAAATCCAGGCCCAAACTTACCGTCCCAGAACTTTTCGTCGTCTATTTCCAACGATTTTCGGTACCAACCTGGAAGATGCGTGCTACGTTGACTCAGCGCTTCCCGCCACGATGGACGGGACCTGCTAGCGACTAGCCGCAGTGCCACTTCGCCACACGCTGGGCAGTTGAGTTTTGTGTCAGTGTCCGTGTTAGATTCTTCTTCATCTGTCAGTGATTCGGCTGGCGACGCTGGCGTGGGCTGCCCCGAAAGTCCCGCCGCAGCACGTAGCTGGGTGCTGCACTTTGCTTGGTAGATCGTTCGTCGTTTGTTAGTCCAGCCTCCCATGTAGCGTGTCTTGGTTAATTGGTTCGGTTGGATGTGTAAACACCAACGCCGCACGAACTCGATTGTGCTGAGTGTCACGGGAACTTGAACCGCTTCGCCCCCTTGAACTTTCCCTTCACGTGCCAAGAAGGTCACCTGCTGTTCGTCCGCCGTTACGATTCGCGAGTCGCTGATTGGCCCGCCCGTAAGGTAACGTGTCAGATAACGAACCAAATCGTTGGGACCGCTGGAACTGGCCGGGGGCGGTTGAATAAAGCTGACCCAGTCGCGTGCGCTAAGATGCTCAATCAATTTGTCCCAGCCTTCGTCGGTGCGCAGATCCCCGAACGTTGGCTCGACGTCCAACTTTAATTTGCGACGCGTTCTTAATCTCTGCAAGTGGGAGATCGCCGCTTTGCGAAAGGCCACTCGAAGGTTAATTGCGTCGACCAGGTAATGATTGTCGCTCAAGCCGCTATCCGGCGGCGCGGTACTGGTCTTCCATTGATTGTTGCGAACGCCAGGTCCTGAACCGGGGACGAGCGCGTGTACGTGCCAATGAGCTTCGAGCTTTTGATTCCAAGTATGTAATACCATGATCGCTGCGGGTTCGTATTGTTGTTCGCGGCGAATCGTTCTATTAAGACCTTTCCAAGCAGCGGTGAATAAGAGATTTGCCAGCGGTTGTCGGTTGGCAAGGGCGATGCGAGAGAGTTCACTCGGCAGGGTGAAGACAACTTGATAGTAGTCGACTCCATCGATCAGCAGTTTACTGGCCCTTTCGCTGAAGTCGAATCGTTTGCCACCACTGCATCCTGGGCAGTGGCGATCGCCGCATGAATTCGCCACGATGCAGGTTGAGTTGCACGCTTTGCATCGATACTCGTGACCGCCCAGTGCCGGTGTGCGGCAAAGTGTTAGCTTTGCCAGCACGCCCTGTACTTGCCAACTGGCACCGCCTTCGCGGTACCGGTCAACGAATTGTTTCGCACCGATCCTAAGAATCTCTAGAACACTTAGCTGCTTGCCTCCGGTGGCTGGCTGCCTGGTTTGTTGTTCTTCTGATTGTTGTTCTCGGCTGGTGGCCGATAGGTGGGCAGTTGTTCGACCGGTAGCCAATCCAGTGGACTCGGGGTAGATAGCATGTGTTCCCTGCGACAATGGAGGTAGACCATCGTCGTCGCAAAGCTCGCATGTCCCAGGAGCCGGCTGATCGTCAACAAGTCGACTCCGGCTTCGAGTAGTCCGGTCGCGTAGGAGTGTCTCAGGGTGTGAGGTGTGACGTTCTTGTGAATCTTTGCCAAGAGGGCTGCTTTCTTGATCGCTTTTTGGATCGACGTGTCGGCGTATGTCTTGTCTGCCGAGTTGCCCGGAAAGAGAAGCGACTTGGGTTTGTAGCGTTTCCAGTAATCCCGCAACTCGCTCAGTAATCGCGGCGAGAGGGGAACGATTCGGTCCTTGGCTCCCTTGCCGTGAGTGATCCGAATCTGCATTCTCTGGGAGTCGATGTCGTGGACTCTTAGGTTTGCCGCTTCTGAGAATCTCATCCCGGTTGCGTAGAGAGTCGTTAGGAAGACTTTGTGTTTGTGGCACGTCGTGCATCGTAGTAGCTCGTCGACTTCATGTCGGCCGAGGACCACAGGTAGCGTTTTGGGTCTCTTTCCAAACGGCACCATGGTGACCGGCCAATTGACTCGGATGGTATGTGTGTAGAGGAACCGTAACGCGCAAACGGCCTGATTGAAGCTGCTGTAAGCAAGTTTCCTTTCTTCGATTAGGTGGAGCTGGAAGGCTCGAACGTCTTCCGGGGTCACGCGGTCCAGCGGCTTTTGAATAAAGTCGGCGAACTTTCCCGCGTGGTAGGTGTAGGCATCGATGGTCCGAGGTGCCAAGTTGCGGATTTTCATATCCTGAGCGAGCCGAATCGTGAGCGGGCAGGGTCTTTTTTCGTGGGGAGTCATCATGGTATTCCCAATTTGAGGCGTGCTGCAGTGACACGAAGTGTGTCGATTGCTTGAGAAGCCCATTGCAATTGCCGTCACAGAAAGCGCAACCTCTTTAATCGTTTTATTCGTCAAGCGGTCAAAATAGGTTGCCGAGAGAATCGTTAGATTCGTTAGCGTGTGTTGGTGGTGTCGCTGATACCGATTCTGCTGGCGCCAAGCTGGGAGCTGCTTGTCTCGCGCCAGCGAAAAAAGAAAGAAAGGAAAACAGCCGGCGCAGCCGCTCGCAAAATTTTGAATGCCCCCGCCCGCGCCGAGTCCTGAAGGTGGCGCTGAGTTCAAGGGTATGAATGAGGGAGATAAAGAGAGCCGCGGGGGAGTTGAAGAGAGACCGGGGGACTGTTTGATTGCCCGGCTGGCATGGATGCCAGCATCGTCCCACGCAGGAAGCGTGCCGGCATTGGCCAGGGCAGCGAGTGCCCCATCGCCTTGCCGAACCCCGTCAACTCACCGCCCCAGTGCTGTCACCACGCGCGAGCAATTCGATTAAGTTCAACGATTGCGATCACCTCGCCCGAGCGGTAGAGGTAGATCTGAAAAATCGGAGTATGGCGAGGGCTGGGGTGGATCGCATGGTTCCCGGCTCGCGCCACGATCCGAAGCGCATCCGGGCCCGCCAATTCATTCCATTACGGTACCGTAGTCCAAACCCGCTTGCAATCATTTTTGAGTTCCGGGAGCCAGACTGACTGTATTGCGAGCATCTTCGCCTGGGACGGCAGTGGAAAATTTAATTGGAGGTATCTCGCGAGCAACCTCAGCAGCATCAGGTTCGTCCGCAAAGGATGCAGTTGGCACTGGTTCAACCGATAGCAAGTTGCGAGGCAAGCGCATCGATCAGTACTCGAGGCTTGTTCGCGCGCACCAATCATCGAGCATGGGCTTTCAATGGACGATTGCAGAGAGACCAAGTTTAGGCCCGAAGAGCTTGACGCCGGGAACGACTGCGATCACCTCGCCCGAGCGGTTGAGGTAGATCTGGAAAATCGGAATATGGCGAGGGCTGGGGTGGATCGCATGGTTCCCGGCACGCGCCACGATCCGGAGCGCATCCGGGCCCGTCAATTCATTCCATTACGGTACCGTAGTCTAAACCCGTTTGCAATCATTTTTGAGTTAAGGGAGCCAGATTGACTTTATTGCGAGCATCTTCGCCTGGGACAGCAGTGGAAAATTTAATTGGAGGTATCTCGCGAGCAACTTCGGCAGCATCAGGTTCGTCCGGAAAGGCCGCAGTTGGCACTGGTTCAACCGATAGCAAGTTGCGAGGCAAGCGCATCGATCAGTACTCGAGACTTGTTCGCGCGCACCAATCATCGAGCATGAGCTTTCAATGGACGATTGTAGAGAGACCAAGTTTAGGCCCGAAGAGCTTGACGCCGGGAACAATGTAATGAACCCTACTGAGTAGGGGCGTATTCGGGAACTTCCGCAGTACGACCCAAGTGAGTCAGGTCGTTTGACCTAAATCGCAGAAGCCATTAATTGTTCGCGGAAGCCATCAATCTGGAGATGCAGATTACCCAATCTGCTCGGTAAATGCAACATAGTTTTGCTGCCGGATCAATTTGATTACACTTCAGAACTTCGAATCAGGGCGGCCACAATTCAGGCACCGGCCCGAGGACGGACGGTGTCAGGAGGCTGCCGCTCCAAACTGAATACCATCATTTCGTCGACCGATTGAACTGCTCGCTGCAAGACCCACGAACAAAAGTAGCCCACATTAGGGTGGGTTCCATGCGACGCGGTCCCAGTCAGACTCAGGGGATCCAAGGAACGCTGAGTCCCCGCTGCGTAGCAGGAAATCAGAATAGCCATGAAATGCCCAAGCAAGAGCTGTCGCGGTCACGTGTGCTAGCCCCGCAGATGCACCAGTCACCGATCCAACAACCCAGAAAGAAAAACACCAGGCTGCTTGGATTGGTCTACGGCAAGCCTGTCTGGGCGGCTGGAGGTTTATCAGGGTTAGAATCCACTCATGCCTGCGATGCTGTCTTGATTGCAAACACGAATTGCGATAGCCGGGCTGCTGCGGTTATTCTTCCACTTGAAATGGCGCTGCCGGCGGCTCCGCGATCGTCGCTTTGTTATTTAGCTGATTGCGGACGTTGTATCACAAATTCGCCGAAGAACGTACTGGGAGTTGGACGTTCCTCCAGGTGAGAAGAATTTCGGCGGATGCAGGTAAAGGCTGTCGTTCAGTCCACTGTGAGCGAACGAATCGTTCACATCAGAGCTGGCAAACTCTGGAGCGGGTACGTAATCACCAGCCGCCCCTGGCCTTGTGCCATATCTCGTCGCGTCCAATGGCGTTGGTCGTGTGCATCAAGTGGCCATCTACTACTTTTAAGATTGTGTGGCCAACCGGATGCGGAGCCTTGCCTTTGCGACGAATAAACGCGAGCGCAATCAAGGACACACCGAAGCTGAGGACAAGCTTCGCCATTTGGATTCTCCTATCCCAGCTAACTTGTTTTTATCCCGGAAACGGGTCTTCGATACCAGATTTAAGGAGAAACCCCTGACAGGGGTCAAATTGCAATCTCGGTTTGGGGCCAAGATATCCCAATGATTCGCCTAGTATCCCACTGGGCATCTTGGGTTGCATCCAGCGTCCCGAGAATTGCTGATTTGTTGGCTGGGGGGAGCACGAAAGCCATGAAATTCCTCTAGCGTTCCGTGCAATTGCTTTTCTATGCTCGGAAAAAATGACCTCCAACTTAAGCGAGAACGCTCCGATGAGATCAAAATTGCAAAAAAGCGTTTGCCTTCTGCTAGCAGCTGTTTCCCCGCTGTGGGGGTTTCCGGCGCAGGTGATGGCTCAGGAGGGGACCTTGGTGCCGGTGAGCGCGTCACAGGATGATCCTGCTCGGTCCGAGGCGCTGAAGGCGGCCGAAGTGGAAGCGATTCCCGTTCGCTTGGGTGACGACCGTTATCTGCGGGGTGTGGTCAAGACGAAAGCGGGCCAGCCTGCGGCCGGCGCACCTGTGGTTTTGGGCGTTCGGGGGAAGCCGGTGGGTCGGGTGATCGCCGACGACTTGGGGCAATTCACTTTTGGGCCGATCAAGCCGGGAAAATATCAGGTGGCGACGCGAGACGCGGCTGCGATGTTGGCAGTGTACTCGGTTGCCGAAGCGCCGGTCGACGCGGCTGGCAATGTCGAAGTATCGCAACAAGCGATGATTGCTCGCGGTCAGTCGCCTTCGGGAATGCTAACGAATCCCTGGTTCATCGGGCTGGTGGTAGCCGCGGCAATCGCGATTCCATTAGCGATTGTGTTGAGCGACGATGATGATGATGCCAGCTGAGCCGTTGACCGCAGGGTTTGTTTACCGGCAGCCGGTGAACAAACGAGCTGGCTCGTTTTACTCCAACCTTAAGTCGGGTTGAGGCAGTAGCGATTGGCGATGCTGATTCCCGAGACGATGGCTCCGACGATACCGACATAGCCTTGGTCGGTACCGCAAAGAAAGACGTTGTCCAAGTGCGTGGCACCGTCGAGTTGTTTGTCGGGCGCTCCATAGACTGCGCCGTTGTCGTGCCAAGTAAAGCGTCGGATCGTTTTTGGCGTGAAGACGTCGGTGGCAACGACTCGGTCGCGAAAATCGGGCATGAATTCGACGGAAGCGGCGATGGCCGCGTTGTATTCGGTCACTTTTGCGGCTCGATAGGCACTCTCTTCGAGGTTCGCCCAGCGGTCAAAATCGGCCAGCGTGGTGATGCGAATGACTCCTTCCGGCAAGTCACCTTCATCGGGCGAGTAGAGGTAATTATTGGGTGAGCAAATCACTCCGGTGCGGGGGTCGCAGAGGGTATGCTGCGGTCTTTCCCAGTGAAACTTTTGGCCTTGGTTGTAGAACACGATTGTGCGATCGAAACCCAGGTCTTGGGGTTGGCAGTCGAGGATCGAAATCGATTCGATGAACGAGAGTTGTCCCGCTTTGGCCGCGTCGACGGTGGTGATATCTTCGCACAGGCGGAGCGTTTCCACGGTGCCGGCTGAGGAGAGGATGCGTTTGGCTTGCAGTTCGGTGCCATCTTCGAGGATCACACCGACCGCGCGGCCTTGTTCGACTTTGATAGTCGCCACGCCGCTGCGAAGTTTTAGCTCGCCACCGAGGCCGCGAAATTTGCGGACTAAGTGTTTGAGGATCAATCGCACGCCTTTGAAGGGGCGGCCGAAGCCTTCCAAATAGCAAGCGCGAAACATGATGCAGAATTGGCCGAAATCCATATCTTGCTGCCGCGCGTTGCCGTACCACATTAGCGGGCAGAGCAGCATTTCGGCCAGCAACGGATCGGAAATATAGTCGCGTAAGGCTTCGCGGGACGAGCGAAGAAAGGCGGGGTTGTCTCCGGCCAGGTCATCGTAATCAAGCAGATCGGCGGTGAGTCGCCGAAAGCCGTCGATTTGACCGGGGAACTTGGCGGTGATTTCGGATTCGAGCAGCGCGATATCGTTGTCGAAATCGAGTTCGGCATCGGTAAAGCGGATGGAAGAGCCAATTTGCGGGCGAAGTTGAAAATCGTCCCAGCGGAGCCGGAGTTGGCGGAGCAGTTTCGCGAGGGGACCGCGTCGTGTTCCTGGTTCGGCGTAATTTGTCACGGCGTGAAGGCCGACGTCAAAATCACGTCCGGCGGTTCGGTAGAACGAGTTGAGTCCGCCGATGGTGTAGTGTTTTTCGAGGATGCAGACTCGCTGGTCGAAATGCGCAAGGCGTATCCCGGCCGCTAAACCACTCATCCCGGCGCCAATGATGATCGTATCGTACACGTTAGCTACGAACGATGTCCTTCATCTTGGGTTCCAGATACGTCACCGTGGAATGCATGCTGGCGAGGTGCGTGTATTCTTCCTCGGGAATCTGGATGCGATGCCGTTTGCGGAGCTCCATGACGATATCCAAGAAATCCATGCTATCGAGCTCGAGTTGTTCGCGAAAAGCGACCTCGTCGGTCAGCTCGCTGAGGTCCTCGTCGGGAGCAATATCTTCGAGAATGTCGATGATTTCTTCACGAATTTCAGCGGGGGTCATCTGGCCCTGTTCCTTAGCGGAAACCAAAAAATCGGAGAACGGCTCCGCATACACGGTCTGCAAGGACCAGAGTAACGGAGTGCGGTTGCCAACAAAGCAACCATAGTTTTAACCGAAGGAGTCACGATTTCCGAGGCGGCCAAGGGGCTGCTGGGGAAGAATCGTGTTAACTTTTGCAAACTCCATACAACGGATCGGTAAAGTGGGGGTGGTCGCTAGCTTGAATTGCGCAGCTGATCCCCCTATGTGGGTCTGCCAATGATGACAACGGAATTGATCCCCAGCATCCCAAACGAATTGTTGAGAATATAGTCGACTTGTTTTAGTTCCCGAGGCGTGTTAAGCACGAGTCCAGGCAGATCGCAATCGGGGTCAAGGTTGTCGACGTTGATCGTGGGGTGACAGACGAGATCGTTGAAGGCGGGCAGGTTACCCGCCAGTTCGAGCGCGCCGGCAGCTCCCATGGCGTGACCGATGTAGCTTTTCGTGTTGTTGAAGTGTACGGTTTTGCAGTTCCCGAAGACGGTGCGAAGGGCCGCGCATTCTTGGGAGTCGCCGCTGGAGGTGCCGGTGGCGTGGGTGCTGACGATATCGATTTGTTCCGCTTCGAGGCCGGCGCGTTGCAGTGCCAGGTCCACGCATTGAGCTTGCCGCTCAGGATTGGGGAGCACAAAGTCGGTGGCATCGGTGTTCATGGCGTAGCCGATCAGTTCCCCGTAGATCACAGCCCCGCGAGCTTGGGCGTCGCTGAGTCTTTCCAGCACATAAACACAGCCCCCTTCGGCGACCACGATGCCGTTGCGGTCGCGGTCGAAGGGGCGAGAGGCGCGAGCCGGATCGTCGCTGGTCGCCAACGCCCCCTGGCTGTTGAAGCTGGCGAAGATGCCGAAGGTGTGGATGCTTTCGCTGGTTCCGCCGGCGAGTGCCAAGTCGCATTCACCTAGTCGCAACATTTGGGCGCCCTGGATGATGCCGGCGTTGCCCGCCGCACAGGCGGCCCCGATGGTGTAGTGCGGGCCGGTGATGCCGAGATTTAAGGCGATTTCACCGGCGGGATTATTCGCCACGGTGCGGGGATTGTGGTGGTGCGACCAATAATCGGTGTTGTAGTCGTAGCCTTTGATTTCGTGGATTTCGTTTTCTGTCTCCACGTTGCCGTGTTCGGTGACGCCGATGTAAATGCCGATGCGGGAGCGATCAAAATTCTCAAAATCGAGCCCCGAGTGGGCGATCGCTTCGTGAGCGACATAAATGCCCACGCTGCCGGCGCGGGTGCCTCGGCGAATCTCCCGTTTGGCTTGGTATTTACTGGCGGGAAAGTCACAGATGCCGGCCAGCGTTTTCCCAAAGTAGCGAATCTCGTAAGGTTGCACCCCGCTGCGGCCGGCGAGCAAGGCCGCGCGATAATCGCCCCAATTGTTTCCATTTGGTGCTGTTAGGCCGATTCCAGTGATCACAATTCGCTGGTCAGCGGGTAACGAGCGCGCTCTGTCGGGGGCGGTCACTCTTTGGCATCCGGTCAAGAAGGGTGGGAAAACAGTTCTGCGCGAGGGCTTTCAAGTTGTGCCGCAAGGCTTTGCGGCACAACGGTACACTGCCGTTGTTACAACTTGTCTATAGTGTTCCGCAAGGGATCGCCAATGGCAACGGGGGAAGTCCGGCGGCAGCGGCAAACTCTGGCTCGGCTGCCTGTTTGTCGTGGTCCTGGGGAACCGGTACGATTGACTATATCCGATACGATGGCCTGTATCCGGTACTATTTACGGTTGGCGGGGTTTTTCCGGGCAGGCGTCGCGCCTGACAGCGAACTTTTTTCTCTGCAAATTTCTGCTCGATTATCTCATGGGGACACAGCTGATGCGTCAGTGTATGCACGATCTCAAGCTCACCACTCTCGTCGCACTCGCTTTGCCGCTCTGCGCGCAGCCGGCAAATGCGGACAATTGGGCTCATTGGCGAGGGCCGACGGGCAACGGCACGGCTCCCGGTGCCACGCCGCCGACAACTTGGTCGGATACCGAAAATGTGAAATGGAAAGTGGCGATCCCCGGATCGGGTTCCGGCTCTCCGGTGATTTGGGAAAATCGCGTGTTTGTCGTCACGGCGGTCAAAGTCTCGGGGGAAGCAGCGGCTGGTGGAGGACAAGCTGGTGGGGGGCAACAAGCTAGCGGTGGGCGCCGCGGTGGCCGGGGGGGATTTCCGGGGGGACGCGGCGGTGGTGAAACGCTCAGCAAGCACCGTTTTGAGGTCCACTGCTATGATCGTGACACGGGGGCTTTGGTCTGGAAGCAGGTTGCCACCGAGTCGGTTCCCCACGAAGGGACGCATTCGACCAACGGTTTCGCCTCCGCTTCGCCCTGCACCGACGGTGAGTATCTGTACGCCAGTTTTGGTTCACGCGGTGTTTACTGTTACACGTTGGCCGGTGAGCTGGTGTGGCAGCGGGATGATTTTGAGAAAATGCGAGCCCGCAACGGGTTTGGTGAGGGCAGCTCGCCCACTCTGGCTGGCGACAAGTTGATTTTGCCGTGGGACCACGAGGGACAGTCGTACTTGTACGCGTTGGACAAAAAGAGTGGCAAAACGGTTTGGCAAACAAAGCGTGATGAGCCGACTTGCTGGGCAACGCCGTTGATTATTAAGCATCAGGGCCAGTCACAAATTGTAATGAATGGGCAGACCTGCGCGCGGGGCTACGACTTGGAAACGGGGGCCGAGTTGTGGCGTTGCGGTGGGCAGACCGATCGGCCGGCCGCTTCGGCCGTGGCGGCGGATGGTTTGGTGTTTGTGGGGAGTGGCTTTCGGGGTTCGTTCATGGGCGCTTTTCGGCCCGACGGTCGCGGTGACATCGAGGGAAGCGAGCACGTGAGTTGGACGTTGGATCGCGATACGCCCGACATCCCTTCGCCGCTGTTGAGCAAGGGGCGGTTGTATTTCTTCAAAGGCAAGTCGGGTATTTTAACTTGCGTCGACGCGGCGACCGGCAAGCCCCATTATGCGGCCGAGCGAATCCGTGATCTGGACACGATTTATGCCTCGCCGGTGGAGGCCAACGGTTTTGTTTACTTGACCGATCGCAACGGGACGACCGTAGTCATCCAGGATGGCAACGCACTGGACGTGGTGGCGGTGAATTCCGTGGGGGAAACGGTCGACGCGACTCCCGCGCCCGTCGACAATCAGCTGTTTATTCGCGGCGAGCGGCATTTGTTCTGCATTGCTTCCGAATAGAACTGTCGCCGCAGAGAGCTGCGTTGCTGCTGGAGTGAAAATTGCTGCGATGCAATCGCCCGCGGCGGGCACTCGGGGCGCGATTCTGTCAAGTTTAACGGTTGAAATGGTCGAAGCAGACAGTGTCCGACTGTTTGCTAACGATGATTTCTTTCAGCCAAAGCTCGACGATATGTCTCGCCATCATGATCGCCGTCAGTTCTTACGTGTCACTTCCTTCGCCGGAATCGCGACTTTCGCCGCCGCGGGGCAATGTTTCCCCGAGGCAATGGCGGCCGATCCGGCGGGGGTCAAGTTAGAACCCGCCAGCGGTGAGCTGTATCGCGTGCGGATGGAACTGGAGGTGAATGGCAACGTCCATCTGCCGAAGGACCCGGTGCTGTCGAAAAAGCAGGCTCGCGCCCTGCCACTGAAGGCTAAGTCGATCATCGATTTTGAGGAACGAATTGCTTACGGTGCGACGGGGCAAGCGGACGGGGCGAACCGTTATTACTATGAAGCGAGCAGCGATGCGGTGATCGGTGACAATCCGATCAAGCAGGCGATTCGGATGGATGCGCGGCGGGTGGTGGCGCGGCGGGCGAATGGTCCGGAAGTGATCTACAGCGAACGCACCTTCTTGACTCACGAAGAGCTCGATCTGTTGCAGACGCCAATTAATTCTTTGGCGATCAATCAGGCTTTACCAACCGGCACAGTGCGTGTTGGTGGGACTTGGTCGCCCGACGCCGAATCGTTGGCACGGTTGTTCAATCTCGATGCGGTGCAAAAGACGACCGTCGTGGGCGAAGTGATGTCGGTCGATGCCAAGGAAGTCAAATTGCAATTGCAAGGGCGTCTCGACGCGGCCGTCACGGGAGTCCCCACGGTGCTCGATTTGGCTGGCAAGATCACCTTCGATCGCCGCAGCAATGCGATAACTTGGTTTGCCGTGGCGCTCCGCGAGCAACGAGAAATTGGTGTTGCCAAGCCAGGTTTCGAGGTGGCCGCCACGCTCAAGTTGATCCGCCAGCCGCTGGAAAAAGCAAACGCCAATCGCGAGCCGAGTTCAATCGATTTGACGGCGGCGATCCCCAGGCCGCGAATGCTAGTCAAGGTCGAAAGTGAGGCGACCGGCTTTAACGCGTTTCTCGATCGTCCCTGGAGAACCGTCAACGACGCGCCCGGTTTGACCACCTTGCGAATGGTTGTGGATGATCAAGCCATCGCCCAGTGTGATTTGCGGCCGCTGACGAATATGAAACCGGGGCAGCAATTGACGCTGGAAGGTTTTCAGACGGAGATTAAACGTTCCTTGGGCAAGCAGTTCGGTGAATTTTTAGAAGCTGAAGAGGGACTCAACGGGGGCGAGCTGCGAACATTGCGAGTGGCCGTGTTGGGGCAAGTTCAAGATGTTCCCGTGCAGTGGGTGTTCCTGCAGTTCAGTGATGATCAGGGCCGGCGGTTGGGGGCAACTTTCTCGCTCGAGTCGAGTCGCGTGGAGACGTTTGCCGGGTCCGATGCTCAGTTGGCCAACTCGTTGCACTTTCAAGAGATCGTCAAACCGAACGCGAAAGGCCAGCAGGCTGCCGCGCCGGATGCGAAGACGATCCGTTAGCCGGTTGGACTCACCAGCGACCGGTTGACCAGTCGGCCGTTACGATCTTGCTGGCTTCGCTGCTGAGTCCGTATTCCAGGTGTGGTTGGTTCAGTTCCAGAAAGACTGTGTGTTGGCTACGCGTGGCATCCGCGTACATGATCGGAGCCCGCGTCACTTTCAGCACGCTGGTCGGTCCGCCATTCCAATTGATGGTGTAGACGCCCGTATCCAGCGTTGGCTGCGGCGACATGCCGTAGTGCTCCGTCATCAGGCTGATCAGGCGATTGGGGTCGCCGGTAAAGCCGTGCAGGACGACGCGCTGCAGGCTTTGGTCGTGCCGGAAATAGTAGGTGATTGAACCGGCAATATCGTCGGGCTTGGTGCCAGTCACGATCGGCACCCGCAGACCTTCCAGCCGCAATTCGGAGAGCACCGTGGTAACCCGCGAGTAGCGCTGCGAAACCCAAGCCGGTGTAATGTCGAAACGCAGTACGTCGCGAAAATCGGCCACCGGTCCGCCAGCTAGCGACTGGGGATTCGGGTGGGCAAAATTTTCCAGATCACGAGCGGATAATTTTTTGTCCCACAATTGCTCGGTGGCGTGGTGCGGGTTTGCCGCTTGGCTGCCGCCTGCTAGCAGCTCTCCTGAACTGGACATCGAAGTATTGATCGCACCGGTCAGGGACTTACCCAGGTCGGTCTCAGTCGCCACGTAAGGACCACCAACGGCGGCCGCGATCACACCGGCGGTTGCCACTTGTCGAAACATTGTTGCCATCGTGAGGTTTGTGGGAGGAAGCACTCTGCTTCATCGGTCGGCCGGACGGGGGAACTCCTTGTTCGTTTGCCAGGGCGGTATTCGCAGCAACATCGCAATCATCCCCCGCATCGCAATCATCGTCCTGCGCTCTACAATCAAACGTTGTCTTGGTGCGGCTGGCCGCCACAATGTAGTTTGTCTCCGCTTGGTTCTTCCCCATGATCTCGAACGACGACGCCCCGATTGCTGCTGGGGATGCGATTGCTGCGGGGGATGCTCAGGCAGATCGCTGGTTGTGCCAAGCTGCTGGGCAGACGGAATTGCTGGGGCTGATTTCGCAGCTTCCTTTGTCCGCGAACCGGTTGGCCAGGCTGCGGAACGAACTCGGCCAGCCGCGCGCCGAGCGGTTGTTGCAAGCGGCCGAGCAGGCTGTCGCGGCGCGGGCCAAGTTGGTTCCCGATGCGGCCGGGGGCTCAGCACAGCGGCTGCCGCTGGTCACGTCTCGAGCCTTGCAGCAAGCCAGTGACTGGCAGTTGGCTGCTTACAAGGCGGCTCAGTTCCCGCCACAAGCTGCGGTCGTTGACCTTTGCTGCGGGGTGGGTGGTGATGCGATCGCGCTCTCCCACCGAGGGCCTCTGTTGGCTGTCGATCGCGATCCGCAAATGTGTCGCTACGCGGCCCATAATCTGTCGCAGTGGGGAGGAGCGGCGGCGGCCGTGCTGTGCGAAGCGGCTGAGGATTTGCAATTACCGGCCAACATTTGGCTGCATCTCGATCCCGATCGGCGGCCCCAGCAACGCCGCATCTCGGCTGTCGAGCATTCCAGCCCCGCTGCCGAGACGATTGCGAAGCTGATCGCGGGGGTCTCCGGGGCGGCGCTGAAGTTGGCTCCGGCCGCCACGATTCCCGCGACCTGGCCGCAACCGCAGCTGCGCGAGTGGATCAGTCGCGGGGGCAGTTGCCGCCAACAAGTTGCTTGGTTTTTGCCGACCGAGCAGCCCGCCCAGTTGCAAGCCACTTGCTTGCTGCCAAGTGGGCAGCCGGAGAGTTTTACGATCGCCGCGGAACAGGCCGAGCAGACTGGCTGTGCGCTGGTGGACCAGCCGCAGGAGTGGATGTTTGATTTTGACCCGGCAATTCGGGCAGCCGGTCTGAGCGAGGCGTTTGCGGAATCTCTGGGATTGGCGGCTATCGGTTCGCCGGCCGGTTTTTTTACCATCGGGCAGCCCGCCGCTGGGCATTCGTTTTCCGCCCTCGTCCGCAGCTTTCGCACCTGCTGGAGAGGGCCGATGGACGTCAAGAAGATCAAGCAACAGCTCGGCCAATTGGGGGTCACTCAGTTGGAAATTAAAGTTCGGGGAATCGACTTGAAACCGGAGCAATTGCGCCCCAAACTGCTGGCCAAGCGACGATCGTCGGCGTCGGCCGCTGGTCATTCCGGCGGGACCGGCGAGCTGTCAACTTCCGCTGCGGTGCTGATGATCGGGGGGCGAAATCGACAGACGGCTTACGCCGCGATCGCCCACCGCGCGTGAGCAACGACTAGCGTGTATTCTATACCGCTCAGCCTGCGCTCTGCAGGCTTTTCCCCCACAGGTTTCCCACCCCATAGATAAGAGGATCTTGGCAGATGGCATTTCGATTTTTCACAACGCTGAACCGCTACCGCATGCTGGGCACGCTGGCCTGCCTGGGGTTGGCGCTCGGGCTGACTCACAGCGGTCAACAGGCGGCTGCCGACGATGCAACCAAGGAGATATATACCGACCCGCAAGAGGTTCCCCGCGACTACCAGATTCAAGGCGAGTATGTTGGTACCGCTGGGGATGAGGGAGTCACTTACGGCGCCCAAGTCATCGCCCTGGGCAATGGCAAGTTTCGGCTGGTCGGCTACGAAGGTGGTTTGCCGGGGGCTGGTTGGCAACGAGGCGACGAGCAGATGGAGCTCGAAGGCGAATGGCAAGGCGACTTGGTCCAGTTCAGCGGCGACGATTTTGATATTCGCATCGACACCAAAGGTAGCCTCACACCAGTTAGCCGCGAAACCGGCGAGAGCTTGGGCGAACTCAAGCGTCAGCAGCGGGAAAGCCCCACGATGGGTAAAGCGGCTCCGGACGGCGCGCTGGTGCTGTTCTCGGGCGAGTCGGCCGAGGCTTTTGAGAATGGCAAAATCGTGCAAGACAATCTGTTGCTGGCCGATTGCCAAAGCAAGCAAGCGTTTGGCGATCATCAAATTCACTTAGAGTTCCGCACACCCTTCAAACCAACGGCTCGTGGGCAAGGGCGAGGTAACAGCGGAGTCTACGTCCAGTCGCGATATGAAATTCAAGTATTAGATTCTTTCGGACTCTCAGGCGAAGACAACGAGTGCGGGGGGATCTATCAAGTTGCTAAGCCCAAAGTCAACATGTGTCTGCCACCATTGCAATGGCAAACTTACGATATTGATTTTACCGCAGCCCGTTATGATGACGCGGGAAAGAAAATCAAGAATGCGAGAATCACGGTGCGTCACAACGGAGTTGTGATTCATGATGACTTGGAACTGCCCCGCCACACACCCGGTAAGAACCAAGAAGCGGACAGCCCGGGAGCGATCTATTTGCAAGGCCACGGCAACCCAGTCGTCTATCGGAATATTTGGGTAGTTGCCAAGTAAAGTGCTTAAAGTCGCCTTTCGCTCCGCGAAAGTCCGAGCAAACGCTGCTTTCGCGGAGCGCAAAACGGCGATTATTTTCCGATCTTTAATTCGTAGCGCCGTGCTGCTTTGGTGGCTCATCAGTTGCCGTCGGCGGCAGCACTTCACTGAGCAACGGCGAGCCGATGAGTCCGTAGGTGGCGTTGCCGAGGCAATACATTTGCGAATCATGGTCAAGCTTGGTGAAGGTGCTGACCAATTTGACAGTGATGGGATTCAGCTCGCTGATACCTGGTAAATCGCCGATCCGCGATTGCTGACAAAGCTCCACGCCGCCAGCTTGGAAGGCGTTGGCGATCAACTCGGTGCAGTACAATTTGTCATCACCGGGAGCAAACTTGTGATCAAACGGAGTGCCTTTTGCGGCATGCTGGCGAATATGGGCAACGGCCGCCGGCAGGGCGTGATAGATCGCCGGGTCGGGGCGGCGGATGGTGACGCGTTGAAACCCGTACTGGGTGACATATTTGCCAAACGGCAATGCCGACACGCCACGTTCCGACACGTCATAAACGACTGGTTCGTTGTCTTCCACGACGACCATGCCCACGTGCGAAAACTCACCTTGTGAAACGGTCGTGGCGAGGTCGGTAAAGTTCAGCGTGCCTAAGAGGATATAGTGGTTGCCGCGCGTGAACACCAAGTCGCCAGTTTGTAAATTAGCGGCCGCCCAGCGACGCCAATGGGGGCGACCGGAGAACAACCCACTTTCAATCCGCTCCAGCAGCAAAGTTGAACTGGAAGTGGGCGAAGCGGGGGCTGCCTGGGAGATTGGCGGCGGCTGTGATGTGAGGCAGCCAGCCAGCCCGCTGAGGATTATCAAGCTGGCCAACAGAGTTGCCCGCCGACTGGCTGTATGGTAGCGAGACGATGCGGTCACTGGAAAAACTCGCCTGTTGGCTTCTGATTCGCACTGCTGTGCCGTCGAAGAGGGTGCACGTCGGCGAGAGGGTAGTCAATTTTGCTGATCGCCACGAGAGCGATTTTTTTGAGTCAATTTAAGGGCGTGGGTCTCACCCCCCGCTGGTTTCGCGAAAGGCTGTGAGTCGCTGCATCGAGCTGTCCCGCGGTGTTATACTTTGCACTGACTTCCGCCGAGTTGCGGCGGGAGGGACGATCAAGAGAACCGTGGCTAGCGCCAAAACGGCTAACATAGAACCTCATACCTTGAATAAGCGTTGGATGTATGCCTGCAACCACCTCTGAAGACACGCTTGAGTTTCAATGGTCACCATATGCCTCGCGAATTGCCGTGGTGGGTCCGCTGCGCAGTTCGGAGCCAAGCGTCGACGCTAATCGGGCGATCAATGGGTTGGATATGAAAGTTTCCCGCGAGCGTGGTTTTGTCGATGTTGATTTGGCGCAAGCGGATGATTTTGATGCGAGTGGAATCGGTTTTTTGGTCATCTTCAATTGCCAGTTATCCGAGCAGGGAGTCCGCACGCGTTTTTTGGCGGTTAGCCCGCGGTTGCGCGGATTGTGCGAGCTGCTGGGTATCGCTGGTGAATTTGGACTTCAGCGAAAAGAGCAGCAGCAGCCAGCCGAACAAGGCGAACAGCATGGCTAAACCACACAACTTGATCAAACCACACGAGCGGGAGCGAACCGATGAATGATGCAACTCCTCAAGCCGCCGATTTTGAGCCGTTGACCGCGGAGGTCGAGGTCAATCCGCCGGAAGCTTTTGCCAGGGCCTTGTTCGATTACGCGCTTGATCGCCGGGCGACCGATATTTTTATCAGCGATGATACCGACGCAACGGTGGTGAAAATTCGTCAATTGGGAACCTTGCGACCGATGCGGCGTCTGACTCGCGATTATGGGCGACGTTTGCAAAACCATATCCGCGCTTTGGCAAACGCGGATGTCACCGATCATCAGCATCCGGCGACCGGCCGGTGTCTCGTCTTGCTGGATGACAAACGCATGGTCGATTTGCGAATCAATTCCATTCCCAGTTTATTCGGCCAGGAGGTGGCGCTGCGATTGTTTGAACATGGCCGCAGCACGTTGCAGCTCAATCAACTTGGTTTGCTGCGAGACGAGCTGGATGAATTGAGGCGATTGCTCGATGCGCCGTCCGGGTTGATCTTGTTGGCTGGGCCAACGGGCAGCGGCAAAACGCACACGATGTATTCCTTCCTCGATTACTTGAACAATGGTCGGCGGAAGATCCACACGCTGGAAGACCCGGTGGAGTTTGTGATGCCGGGGGTGGTGCAGTCACAAGTAAACAGTCGTGCGGGGATCGATTTTGCCAGCTTACTGCACGCCGCCCTGCGGCACTCGCCCGACGTGATCATGATTGGCGAGATTCGCGACAAGGCGACTGCGGAAATTGCGATTCGAGCCGCCGGCAGCGGGCAGTTGGTGTTGGCGACCGTGCATGCCCAAGACGCGGTCGGAGCCATCCAGTCGATGTTGGCTTACGATGGGGCGCCTCAGTTTCTCGCTTCCACGCTGTTGGGCGTCGTTTCCCAGTGCCTACTTCGTCGCCTCTGTCCGGCCTGCCATCGAGCGATTCAATTGCCCAAATCATCGAATCTGTTGAGTGATTTGCGGGAACGTTATCAAAACATGGGTGAGCCGCATTTGTACGCACCGGCTGGTTGCCCCGCATGCGATGACCAAGGCTATGATCGCTTGATTTGCGTCCCCGAGATTCTCGTCGCTTCGCAACGGATTCGCCAAGGTATCTCCGATGGCTATTCGGCTCATCAATTACAGCAGTTGGCGTTGCAAGCAGGGATGCGAACGCTGAGCGAAGCTTGCAAGATCCGCATAGCGTTGGGGATGGCGACGGCCGAGGATGCTTATGAAGCGCTGCCGGCGGATGTGGACACGGGGATGGGATTGCGAATGGAAATGCCCGACGCCCCCCGCGGAATCAAGGATCAGAGTTTAGGAGAAGAGGCCCACCTGCGAATTGATATGGCGGCGGAAAATCAAACGGCGGAGCGGCAGGCTGTCTTGCATCGCATGAGCGAGGGTAAGGGCTAATTACAGACGCTTGTCCCTCACCGCTCTACATTTTACAGACGACCTCGCCAGGCGACTTTTTTGCCCCGCAGGGCATTAACGAAGGCGATCCATTGCAAGCCGACAAATACCAACACGGCGAATGGATGCAACAGAACTCCCAGCAGCGATTGACGAAATTGCAGCGCACACAACCAGCGTGGCAACCAAGCCAACAACGTGGCAATCCCGGCGAGTAAAATCAACCACCAGCGACCGTCCAATAAACTGATCACCAACAGCATGGGCGGGGCCACGTTGGCTCCCAGCAGCAACACGCTGAAAGGGCCAATCAGTGTCGGCTTGGCGATTCCCTCATCAGCATTCTTCAATAAACCACGCATCACCGCCGGGCCCGATGTATACATGCGGCAGCGTGCCAGATCGGTGCCGTCACAGACGTCCGTCATCATGCCGGCCGCTCGATACACGCGGGGCAATTTGAGACCATCGTGCCGCGAGCTTTTGATTGCCGCGTGCGTGCCAGCCTGCTGATACTCCGCCTGCTGCGTCAAAAACAATTGACCACAACCGGCTGCCAATGACGGGTCGGCTTGTTGACGCATGCGTCCCAGAGGCAAAAAACCCAACAGGATGTAATGCATCAATGGGATTAACAGCCGCTCCCAGAAAGTGCCCGTCTCCTGGTAAGGAAAAGCACTCAGCAACGCCACGCCCGATCGCTGCTGCTGGGCAATCAACCGGGCTAACGCCGATGGAGCCAATCTGACATCGGCATCCAGGAAAACCAATCGCTGGTACTTGGCAACGCTGGCCAACTGGGCGCACGCGTGCTGCTTTCCATTCCAACCAGCCGGCAAAGGTCGGCCGGCAACCAACCGCACGCGAGCATCCTCCGCCGCCATGGCGGTCACGATGTCGGCCGTGGCATCTTGCGAATCATCGTCCAACACCACCACTTCCACCTCGACCGCCCGCGAATCAAGCGCCGCCCGCACGCTGGCTTCGATCGCACCCGCTTCGTCCCGCGCCGGAATCAATACCGACACACTCGGCAATTCCGCCTGTTCCGCCGCCAGGCTGCTGAGCTGGCCATCTTCATTAGCGTCAGTAGTTTCTACAACAACGACCGGTGGCTGGAACAGCCGTCGGTTGCTGAGCACCATCAGCGTCGGCAGTAACGCGATCGCGATCAGGATACAGGCAATCGCAATCAATGAAACTTCCTTCCATGTTCGGCACGAAAACGGCCGCCGGTGAGCGTGGCGCGGAGGCGACGAAAACTATCATAACTGCTCCCGGCTCCCCGTTTGCCGCTGAGCAACGGCGTGAACGGTGCGGACGATCGGGCCACGCTGTCGGTGGCCAATAAATCTTGCGTCCCGCGCAAGGAATCGGTCAGCAATGCATGCCAAGCTGGTTTATCCAAATCGGCATGCTGGTCACAGTGAATCACGGGACCAAACCGCACCAAGCATTCCGGCAGCCGTTCTTCCCAGAAGACATATTCAAGGGCCATCGCCACAGCCATCCCACCGGCTGGCATCCGCGAGCAAAGATGAGACAGTCCGGGCATCAACGTCGCGTCGCGATCGCGTGAATCGGCGAAGCGGCCTTCCGGGGTGAGCCACAGCGAAGTCCGCGGAGCTTGCAAAATGGTGGTGCTAATCTTGAGAAACTCCGCCGCGCCACGCTTGCTGTTCAGCTCGATGCCAAAGAACCCCAGCTTGCGAAAGACTTGATATTGCTCGAGGGCGGCAGCATCAATTGGCGCGTAAAACTGCCGCGGAGCGAAGACTCGGCGGCACAGAAAATGGGCAATCAAAGGGTCCCACCAGGAGGGGTGGTTGCCGAATACGATCAACGGCCCAGGGCCAATTTCGCTGAGCAAATCACTTGACTCGCTATGCACGGCTACCGTGTGGAAGTGGCGTTTTAAAAATGGACGCAAGAAGCTGTGAAAGCCATTTTGAAACCAATTCGCGACGGGCGGCGGAGTCGACATAGTTGCAGAGTTCCTGGTTCGTGGCTGGAGATTACCCGACCGGTGCGACCGCTTCGCCAACCTGCCGCAATCCACCACCACGCACATCATTGTCGAGCGAATCGGCGGCGATCCAACCACTCATCAAGACCATCGGCATGCCCGGGCCCGGATGCGCCGCACCACCGGCCAGATACAGCCCCGGCAGATCTTTGCGGCGGTTGCCCGGTTTGAAAGCGCCTAAATATTTACCGTGACTAGCCAAGCCGTAGATGGCACCATTCAAAACACGATAACGATTATGAATCCCCTCGGGAGTCAGCGCCGACTCATACACAATCGCATCCCGCAAGCCTTTCATGCCGGCCGTGCGTTCCAGTTTATCAAGGATCACTTCGCGGTAGGCGGGCAACATCTCCTGCCAATTGTGGCCGGGACGAATGTAGGGTGTATGGACTAAAATGTACAGCGCTTCGCCCCCCGCGGGAGCCACTTCGGGTTCGGAAACGGACGGCGCGCAAACGTAGGCCGTAGGATCGGGAGCCGGTTGGCCTTTGTGGTAGATGTAATCAAACTCTTCCATCGGGTCTTGGGAGAAGACAAAGTTATGATGCAGCAGGTGTTCGTACCGGCGATTCAAACCTAAGTATAAGACGACACCCGAACAGGCCGGTTCGTACTTAGATTTCTTATTGAACCGCTTGGCGATATCACCACCGATCAACTCGCGATAGGTTCGCACTGAATCACAATTGCTGATCACGGCGTCGCCCGTAAACTGCTCTCCGCTGGTCGTCGTAACACCCGTTGCCCTGCCGGCAGTGACATCGATACTAGCCACATCCACGCCCATCTGAAACTCGACACCCAGCTCTTGTCCCAACCGATAGAGCGCTTCGGGAACCGCTCGCGTGCCCCCCTTGGGGTACCAGATGCCTTCCTTGGTTTGCATGTGGGCGATACCACATAACACGGCGGGTGACGATTCGGGAGAAGATCCCACGTACTGGGTAAAGTGATCCATCATCTGCGCGGCACGCTCATCGGGCACGTGCGAGCGGACCACTTTGGCGACCGATTTGCCCATCCGCAGGCTGAGCACATCCTTCAGCACGGCGGCCGAAAAACTACCACCGACATCCATCGTGTCTTGCAAACCACCGACCGAACGCCAAAAGAAAAAGCGATCGCTGACTTCGTGCAGCTGTTTGGAGACTTGAATGAAACGCTCGTAGCCCTTGCCGGAAACGGTCGAGCCGGTGAACTTGTCGAGATTCTGCTTCATGGCGTCCACATCGGCCACCAAGTCGAGCACCGAATGGTCCTCGAAGAAACATCGCCACTGGGGGTCGAGCGGCAGCAGTTCGAGATAGTCGTCCATCTCCCGTCCCGCTTCGGCAAAGACGCGTTTGAGCACGCTGGGCAGGGTCAAAATCGTGGGCCCCATGTCGAAACGAAAACCTTCCGCTTCATGCTGGGCCGCTTTGCCGCCCACCCACTCGTTTTTCTCCAGCACCGTCACGCGGTGGCCGCGAGCGGCCGCCACGCAGGCAGCAGACAAACCGGCCAATCCACTGCCGATGACCAACACTCGCATCGATTCTGAGTTTTGCACAATCACCGCGTTTCATCTCCTTGAATGACGGACTCTGAACGATTTAATCTGACGCCCCGCAACAGTCGACGCAACCCGGCCAAACGGGACTTGGGGCCGGATTGATGCTGGACCGCCAAAGCGCCAGCCAAGATTTCACGATTTGCCGGGTGGGGTGGGTCGAGGTGTGGTGTGGGCCCACCGTGCCGTACCGATATCACCCGCGGCACCGTCATCGCCATTAACCCATCGGCCCCCCGCGTGACTCCGAAGCCGCTGGCTCGTCGACCGCCAAACGGTAGCCGCGGATCGGCCGTGGGAGCGATCAAGTCATTGACGACAACCGTCCCTACGTCGAGCTCCGCAGCCACGCTGCGGGCCGCGGCGGTCGCTCCGAATACGGAGGCGGCCAAGCCGTAGGGGCAGGCATTGACGAGTTGCGGAATCGACTCGCCGCGACGCACGATTCGCAGCGCCGAGACGGGAGCAAACAGGTCCGCGGAGAACAGCGGCGAATCGTCCGGTAAGTTGCCGAACAACGTCGCTGGCATCTGCTGCTGGGATGTCAACTCGGCGAGCTGAAAACGCGCCATGATGTCCTCAGCTCCCGCTTCCAGAACTGTCTTCAATATCTGTTCGACAGCCGGGCAGGCGCGGGGGTGAACCGGCAATAGGCTATCCCGCTGGGCCAACACCCGTCGCACTTCGGCGAGAAATTCCGTGGCGACTTGTTCCTCGACGTAGACCCGCCGCGGTCCAATGCAGGTCGCTCCGCTGTTAAAGCACAAACCAAACGTCAACGCCCTGGCCGCACGCGAAAGATCCGCAGAGGCCAACACGACCATCGCATCACAGCCCGATAATTCGACGATGCAAGGCGTTACCCGCTCGGCAGCTTGCCTGAGCACCGCTTGCCCCGTGCCGTGCGAACCGGTCAGCACGATTAAATCAACCCCCGCCTCGATCAGCGTTTCCGTCGGTTCGAGTTCGCTGGGCAAAACCTGCAAGAGCCCAGCCGGAATCCCGGCGGCAAAGAAGCAATCGGCCAACAACCGGGTGCTACGCTCGCAACCGGGGGCCGGTTTCCAACAGACCGCGTTACCGGCGGCCAACGCTTGAGCCACCTGCACTCCCGGCAAAAACAACGGATAATTCCAAGTGCCGATGACCAGCACCACGCCCCGTGGTTGTCGCTCGATCTCGGTAGCAACTCCCCACAACCACAGCGGTCGGCCGCGGCGGCCCAGCTTTTTCGTCCGCAGCAATTTGGCCCCGCAACGAGCGATAAAACGGCAGGCGTCGGCCAGCGGAATTAACTCCGCCGCTAACGTTTCACTCGGTTCATAACGCTGGGCTGAAGCGGTCGCGTCGACCAGTTCGTCCGCGCGAGCAGCCAGCACTTCACGAACTGCTCCCACGCGGCGGCAGCGCTCTCCCGCCGCGATCTTCGACCAAGCTAACATTGCCCCGCGTAATGGAAGTGTTGTTGCCGCAAGCTGGGCAGCACTCGACTCAACCATGGGCCAGCGTAGCCGCAGCGACTTTGCGGTTGCCTTTCAAAGGTAGTGCTGCTTGATCGATAAAGTCGGTCGCCAGCCCCAAGTCGCGAAGCAGTAGGCGACTGGTGATTCGGCTCGATTCATAGATCACTGGCAAGCCGCTGCCGGGATGCGTGCCACCACCGACCAGGTACACCCCGGCGAGTTCCTCGAACCGGTTGCGGGGACGACGGTGCAACATCTGACCTAAATTATGAGCCAGATTAAAAGTCGCACCCTTATAAATATGATGCTCGTTCTGCCAGTCGGCCGGCGTGATCCGTCGCTCGAACTCGATTCGCTGACGAATATCTTTCAGCCCAATCGCTTCTAATCGATCCAGCGTCAACTCGCGATACCGATCAGACTCTACTTCCCAGTTGATATTTTCATGCATGTGGGAAACGGGCACCAATACGTACAGCGTGCTTTTGCCCGCGGGAGCCAACGTAGGATCGGTCACGCAGGCGTTCTGGATGTAAATCGAAGGATCTTCGCTGAGCACATGCAGTTGCTCAATCTCACGTAAGTTTTTCTGATAATCGCTGGCGATGTGAATATTATGATGCGGCAAATCATCATAGATCCCATCAATCCCCAGGTAGAGCATAAAGGTCGAGCAGGAGTATCGTTTCTTTTGCAACGATTCATCACTCCAGCGACGACGCAAGCTGTTGGGAACGAGTCGTTCCATGGCCGCACCGAAGTCGGCACCGATCACAATGCTGTCAGCTTCGTAGTGATTTTGGTCGGTTGTCACCGAGGTTACGCGTTTGCCTTCAAAGCCCAGTCCGGTGACAGCTTCGCTGAGACGAATGTCGACTCCCAAGTCCCGCGCCACATCAGCCATCACTTCGCTCACGCGACTGCATCCACCGATCGGGTGAAAAACTCCGTACTCATATTCGAGAAAGCTGAGAATGCTGAACAAGCTGGGGCACTGAAACGGCGACATGCCCAAGTATTTGGCTTGGAACGAAAAAGCAATTACTAAGCGGGGATCGGAGAAGTAGCGTTCCAGTTCGGTGCCCAGAGAACGCGTGGGATGCACGTGGGGCGCCGCGCCCAGTAGCGCAGGTCGCATCAAATCCAAGACGGAATTGAAAGGTGATTCCAAGATCGGGCGAAAGCGTTCGAGCTTCGTGCGATTAATATCCATGTAACGCCGGAAAGCGCCCGCGTCCCCCGGCGAGAGGGCGGTGATTTGACGCTCCATCTCGGCCATATCGGGTGTGCAATCTAATTGACCACCGGCGGCGAAAGTTAATCGGTATTGCGGATCAAGCCGCTCCATCGGCACCTCTTCCTGCAGATTTCGCCCGACTGATTGGAAAATCTCGTCCAACACCCGCGGGTAAAGAAAGAACGTTGGACCCGTGTCAAAGCGGTAACCCTCATGCTCTATTGCTGAGGTGCGTCCACCAACGAACGACTGTTTTTCCAACACGGTGACGTCAGCTCCCGCTCGGCTCAGCTGCATAGCAGCGGCTAAACCGCCCGGTCCGGCACCGACTACAATAACTTTTGGGGCGTCCAACGCTCGTTTCTCCGCGTGCTCTAAACAGTTGTCCTAACCTGGGTCACTGTAGAGTGCTGAGATAGAATGCCAAGCGGGGGAAGCAAAAGAATGAGAAAGACTGGACCGCATCGTCCTAGTGGGGAGCTCCGGGCAGAAGCAAATTTGGACAGATGCGGCCCAGCTCTCGTTTTAACACTCCAAATCGTGCTAGGTTTCGCCGACTGCCCGTGTTCGTGGCAAGTTTGCCCAGCCCGCGATCGATTCGCAGCGGTTTTTCCGAGGTCATCCACAAAAATCATGCATCGCAACAGCCTGCCCCGCCGTCGTCAATCGCTCACTCTTTGCCGGCCCGCCGGTGTGGTTGGTGCGCCCCGCCGGTTGCGGCCAAGACAGCCTGTTTGGTTGTCGACCCGGGGGGTTGGGTTGATCGTGCTGATTGGCATCTTTACCGCCGGCTGGACAGGGTGTGCGGGTCCCGATGACTCTGCGGATCAGGCCAGTGAAACAGCCAGCGAAACAGCCGGAGAAACAACTTCTAACACAACAGCCCCACCGCCAGCAGCCGACACTGACTCCGACACCTTGGCACCCGCTTTACCTCCCGGCATTTCGTTGCGTCCTCGCGAACCGGACGCGGCAAACTCTGCGGGTAGCGAGGGTTCTACTGGCGAGGGTTCTACTGGCGACGGTTCTACTGGCGGGACTGGTGGCAGTGAAGCGGAGCCGCCGAGCGTGGCTGACATTGCCACCGATTTGCAACTACCGGCCGACCTCAACTCGCTTGAGCTGATCAACTTTTTCGGCCGATGTGATGCCGAGCTGCGGAGGTTGGGAGGAGTTCGCATTACGCCGCAAAGTCGTCAGCCGCTGTTGCGGGAGATTAAACGAGTCGCTTTGCTGAAGCGAACGGCTGCCGAGCGTTTGCTTGACGGCACCGTGGCGGCTGATCGAGCGGAGCAGACCTTAGCCATCCGCGCTCGCTTGCAAGCACTCAGCCATCTCGCCGCGGCGGGCGACTTGGCCGCAGGTGACACCTTGGCCGAGTACGCGATCAGCTTGCTCGATCACCCAGAAAATGACGTCAAACGCGACAGTCGCACGGCGTTGCTCAGCCTCTCGCTGGAACGACTGCAGGGGGGAGTTAGCACCGAGCCCGACGACGTGCTGCGCTTTGCCGGCCAATTAATCAGCCGGCCCGAGTTGATGGATGTCTCTTCGGTGCACGCAGTCCAGCGTGCTCGCACCGTGCTCAGGCAGTACGGCTACGATTCGGCGGCGGCGCAGATCTGGAACAATTTGCAACCAGCTTTGGCCGCTTCCACCGATCCGGAAGTGCA
The DNA here is from genome assembly GCF_052161645.1 of Kothea flammea. Taxonomy (GTDB): domain Bacteria; phylum Planctomycetota; class Planctomycetia; order Pirellulales; family Pirellulaceae; genus Laterigemmans. Next base: position 6,105,921 of record NZ_CP197414.1, on the reverse strand, counting down.
AGATCTGGCCGTCGAACTTTTGATCGCCGAACGCTACGCGGCGCTCGAAGGACTGCGGCAAGAATTGCTGGCCGCCAAACCTCAGCCCGTTTCCCAGTGGCGTGCCGCCGCGACCGACGTGGCAACAGCTCAACCCGACATGCTGACCCTGCAGTACCTCGTCAGCATCGCGTTGCAGCTCGAGTCGCTCGACCGCCTCGAAGAAGCCGCCGCGCTGTATGAAGTCATCGACCAGCAGTTGAGTCCAGCGGCCGACGCGGATATCGCCTCCAATTCGCAGATCGCCGTGGAAGCTTTTCAAAATCGCCAAACCATGATCGGCAAGAACTTGCCGTCGCTAGCCAGCGAGACGATCACCGGCCAGCCCTTTGCGCTATCGGCTTACAAAGACTACATCGTGTTGATGCCCTTTTGGGCCACCGAGCGTCCCGAGTCATTGCTCCCCTTCGAGGCGCTTGAACAATTCGTCGCCGGCGCGACCAAACCAGTGTTAATTGTCGGTGTCAACATGGACTCCACGGTCGCTGGACGCCAACAAGCAATCCGCTTGGCAACCGAGCAAATGCCGTGGCCCAGCATCTTCGCCTTGCCGAATTCAACGGCGAACCCGAACGCGAGCTCAAACGGGGCGCCGCCGCCCGCGTCCAATCCTAACGCGCTCCCCGAACAACTTGGCGTCGTCTCCTTCCCCACCGTTGTCGTACTCGATCAGCAAGGCCGCGTGGTCAAGGTCGCTTTGAGTCAAGAAGCGATCGAGCAAGCCGTCGCTGACATTGTGGTCGAGTGAGGGTCAGCCTGAATCGCTTGGGCAGATTTTGCCGCTCAAGAAAAATTTGACTTTTACGCCATGTACACCTGTTTTCAGACGTTGTCTTCTGTATAGTCATGAGCATCAGTCACCACCTGCACGGCTGATGTGCATCTAGGGATTTTCCTAACTCAGGGAAGCGATTGCTGCCAAGTGGATTACTGCGCAAGACGCGGTGGTTTGCTTGGCGATTTCCTTGGCGTCGGCTCGATTCGACCGGCGCCTCACCTTTCCTGAGAGGACGAGATCGATGTCAAGTTTTGCGTCAAGTGTTGCGTCGAGCGTTGCTGCGGATGTTATCCGTGCCGAAGTGGCTTCTGCGGAACGTGTGATTACCAGTGGTGCGATTGCCACTTCTTCGGTTGCATCCTGCTGGCCCGGTGCGGCTTTCGAATCGCACTGGGTGATCGTCTCCGACCAGTTGGAACAGCGTCTGCTGGGCCCGCTGACGCCGGCTGATGCCTCGACCTTGGTGGCGTGCCTCACCGACGACCCGCATTGTTGGATGGACTTGGTGGGGCTGTGGCCCCGCTACCGAAATCCAGCCAGCGGCGAATTTTTGGAGACTTTGCCTAGCCAAATCATTTCTGCCGACGCGTGGGGCTGTTCCACCGAGCATGGCGAGCGGGCGGAATGTCTGGCCAACTTTGAACCCCGTGCAAATTGGGCGTTGATCGACTTGGCGGAGCAGCGGCTTTTCAGCGGTGCAGGGCTTGGCCGCTTACGGCGCAGCGGCTGCTTTCTGCTGGAGCAAGACGACGAATCTGATGAAGATCTGATCGAGATCTGCTATGCCCTGCCCCCTTGGTGGCAAATCACCAGCGATTTGACCAATCCACCTGCGCTCTCATCGTTAACTGCATCCGGTGCTTTGGCGCCCTCATGGTCGCTGGCATCTTCGTTGTCTGACAGGCGGCTGATTCTACCGTCGCCTCATCGTGAGATTTTGTGGGGCAAACCATTAAGCCAATTTCTGGCGCAGCAAATGGTGGCGGCCGTGCGGGGTGAGCGCGGATTGGCAGTTGAGCGGTTGGAGCGAGCCGACACGCGGCACGAGTTGACTGTGGCGATTCACAAAGCTTGGCTGTTGACCTCGCGGGCCGATCTGGCCGGTCGCGCGCCGCGGGACTGTTTGCACGAGGCTCGCCAGTGGCTGGCGGAGACGATCGATTTACAGCTGTCAAAAATGTACGCTGGCTATGCGGCGGTCCCGATCCCGGCGGAACTCTCCTCATTCATGCGGGCGCCATTGGGTCTGCATGAAGTGGTGATCTACTTCCACGCTTGCCGAGCGATGCTGGATTTCGGTTGGGAAAAGCTCTGGCAGTGGGGCCAACAGCCTGCCGAGCTCTCGGAATCACACTGGCAAAGGCTCGAAGGGTCGCTGGTCGACCTCCTGCGCGAGCATCTCCAAGTGTGGTTGGTGACGGAACACGCCGACCTTGAAATTCCCGCCCGCGTGATCCAGAACGAGCGTCTGCGAATTCCCCTGCCGGCGGTCGCCACGCAGCATGATTTCGAGTGCTCTTGTACGATCTGCAGCGTATTGGCTGCCAGCGCCCCCGTTCCCAAGCTGGTCGAGCTGGACGGGCACCAGTTGGAGCAAGACCAAGAGTTTGCTTTTTCGCTGCACGAGTCGCGAGCCGATTGGGAGGCGGCCAAACGAGCCGGCGAGCTCACGCGACCCACGCCCGCACCAGCCAGCAACCGCTGCGCGCTTCAAGACTTTATAAGTATCAATCGATCGGATCGATACCCTAGAGATATTAATGGGTCGCTGCCGCTTGGTTCCGGGTGCGGTGTCGACGTGGATGATGCTAAAGGGATTGATGTTGAGGAGGGTGATTTCAGCGAGGGCGACTCGCAGTCCTTGCCCGATGATGCATTTTGGCAAGCCGAGGAGCGCGATTTGGGCGTGCCACCGCTGGAAGATCGTTTCAGTCACATGATGCTCAGTTTTCGGTTAACGGAGATTATTTCAGTACTGTCTTCCCAACGCCGCAATCAAGCCGACATTGATGCATTGCAAGGCTCCTTCGCGGCTTACCGAGTCGCCCTCCAGCCAGACCTCGCCGAGGCTACGCGGCGATTCCAGCATGTGCTGCGCGAAGTTAGTTTAAAACATCCTGAGATTGTCGAGCGGACGATCGATCTGCACGATCGCATCGAGGAATGTTTCCGTGTGGCCTGACCTGAGTGTCTGACCTGAGCGCCTGGCCTGAGTGCCTGGCCTGAGTGCCTGGCCTGAGTGCCTGGCCTGAGTGCGTTCGGGACATCTGCGGGACATCTGCGGGACTTCCAACGAGGCGTCCGCGGTTCAGCATTTTTGTCCCGCTTAAACGCTTGCCGATTACCGCCTGGCTGGCTTTAATGGGAAAGCCCCGGCGGACGGCATATGCGGTTGCCTCGCTAACACCTGCCAATTCCCACCTGCCCCGATAAATCACGGGTTTCCGTGTTCGAAATCGGCACCCCTCAGCTCCTGAGCTATCCGGCCCATGCGGCAAGCCTCCACCCTGATCGATCGTCGCTGGAAGAGTTCCGTCCGCTGCTATTTGGCCGTTTCCTTTGGATTCATGGCGTTTGCGTTAGTCGGATGTGCGCCAGGCGATGCCGGTTCGCCCGCTGCCAGTTCGAGTGCTAGCGGTTCGAGTGCTGGCTCTGGAAACTCCGTCAGTAAGTCAGCGGAGGCTCTCGAGACACTAACCGCCGAATTATTGGTGATCGCGCCGCAACCATGGGCGAAAATCGTTCGCAGCCAAGGTAATTTGACTGCCGACGAGCAAGCGGTTGTCGGCGCCAAGGTTGCTGGTCGCGTTGCCACCGTGCACGTTGACTTGGGGGACTTCGTGACGGCGGGAACGCCCCTCGTTACACTCGACCAGGCCGAGTTGGAATTGAGGGTAGCCCAAGCCGCCGCCTTGTTGGAACAAGCCCGCTCCGCGGTGGGCCTCGCCCCCGAACGGCCAGTCTCTGAACTCGATCCCGAAAAATCGCCCCCCGCGCGGCAAGAAAAGGCACTCTGGCGAGAAGCGCAAAATAATCTCCGCCGTGCCAAGCAGTTATTCAGTGAAAATGCGTTTTCGCGCGGTGAGCTGGAACAGGCCGAAGCGGCCGAGCAAGTGGCGGCGGCTCGCTATGCCGCTTCGCTCAATAGCGTCGGTGAGAAAATTGCCTTAATCGGCGTGCGGCAAACGGAACTCGATTTAGCCGAACAGTTTCGCCAAGACGCAGTGATCGTGGCACCCATCGACGGGTATGTTCAGCAACGTCAAGTGGCACCGGGAAGCTACTTGGCTATCGGCCAGCCCATCCTGGTGCTGGTCAGCACCGATCCGTTACGGTTTCGCGGCACGGTGCCAGAGAGATATGCCCAACAATTGCGAGTCGGACAAGCGGTGCGAATCCATATCGACTCGCTCGACCAGCCGATCGAAACAACCATCTCCCGCATCAGTCCGGCCCTCGACCTTCGCAGCCGCGCGTTGATCTTCGAAGCCTTGATCGACAATCAAACCTGGCAACTTAAAGCGGGGCTCTTTGGCGAAGCGGAAATCGTAATTGATCCAGACGCTCGCGGATTCGTCGTTCCCGCTTCGGCGATCAGCGAATTTGCCGGAGTCGATAAAGTCTGGAAAGTAATCGACGGCGTGGCCGCAGAGCACGCCATCTTGACGGGACAACGTCGCGACGGAAGACGCGAGGTCTTGGAAGGTTTGGCTGAGGGCGATGTAATTCTTAAAGACGCCAGCCAAGGTCGCGTCGCGAGAGTCTTGGAAATCAGTACGGCGGAACTGGAAACGGCCAGTTTGGAAACAACACGTCTGGAAACAACCCGCCTGGAAACTGGCGAACAGCACCAGTTGGATTAAAGGACCTGACGCTTGTACTGGTTAGCAGAAATCTGCGTAAAACGTCCAATTTTCGCGCTCATGCTGGTCACCGCCATGGTGGTCGCGGGTGCCGTGGCGTTTCCTTCCTTGGGTGTAGACCGCTTTCCCAACATGGATCTACCGCAGATCTATATCAGCACCACGTATGTTGGTGCGGCAGCTGAGGAGGTCGAGTCGGAGATCAGTTCGGTGATCGAAGATGCCGTGGCCACGGTGGCCGGTATCGACGAACTGAGGTCAATTTCTGCCGACGGCCGCTCATTTGTCATCGTCACCGTTGAGCTGGATCGCGACATCGATTCGGCGATTCAAGATGTCCGCGATTCGGTTGCCAGCATCAGGAACCAGTTGCCGCCGGGGGTCGATCCGCCGATCGTGCAAAAGCGCGACCTCGACTCCTCGCCCATCATGACGTTGGCGGTATCCGGCCCACGTTCGTCCAGGGAGCTTTTCGTCCTCGCCGAAACTTACGTCAAGAACATCATCGAGTCGTCGAGTGGGGTCGGTGAGGTGCAGATCGCCGGAGCGGCCGATCGAGCGATACGGGTCGATGTCGATGCCCGTCGCCTGGCGGCGCACCGCATTTCCATCCTCGAAGTTCAAGAGGCGCTGACGCGACAGAACGCGGAGGTCCCCGGGGGCCGCGTCAACGAGGGAGAGCGGGAAAGAGCTTTGCGGACGCTGGGGCGAGTGGCCGACGCCGATGAGTTCCCGGATTTGGTGATCGCTACCGTTGGTGGCACGCCAATCAGCCTTAGCGATGTGGGCACCGTCAGCGACAGCACCAAGGAAGTCCGCACCTTGGCTCACTTGAATCGCGCCCCGGCGGTTGTTTTGGCGGTGCAACGTCAATCGGGTGAAAATACCGTCGCTGTGATTGAGGGCATCAAAGCACGTCTTCCGCGATGCCGCGAGCTACTGCCCGATGATGTCGAAGTCACGATCATTCAAGATCAATCGCGATACATTGTCGAGGCGTTGCATGAAATCGAACGGCATTTGGTTTCCGGATCGATCTTCGCCTGTTTAACGGTGTTGTTATTCATGCGTTCCTGGCGATCGACGCTGATTGCCTCGGTTGCCATTCCTGCCTCGATTATCGCCACCTTCGCCTTTATGAAGTGGTTTGGCTTTACGTTAAACAACGTCACGATGTTGGCGCTCGTGTTGATGGTCGGCGTGGTCATCGACGATGCGATTGTGGTCTTAGAAAATGTTTACCACTGCATTGAAGAGAAGGGCATGCAGCCCTCGGTCGCCGCGGTGGTTGGCACGAAAGAAATTGGCTTGGCCGTGTTGGCGACGACGCTCTCTTTGGTGATCGTGTTCCTGCCGGTTTCGTTCTTGTCGAGCGTCACGGGCCGCATGCTGTTCCAGTTCGGCGTTACCGCCACTGTGGCGATTTTGATTTCCATGGTGATCAGTTTCTCGCTAACCCCGATGATGTGCAGCACTTTGCTGAAGCCGGCAAAATCGACCGCCAATGGATCATCCGCTGACTTAAACGCAGGGGGCGCCGCCGCGCCGGTCGCCTCGCGGCGAGGATTTTACGGCTGGATCGAAGCGGCCTACCTGTGGCTCCTGCGGCTCTCCTTGCGATTTCGCTGGGGTGTATTGGCGTTGGTGGTGCTGGTCATCGCCTCCAACGTACCGCTCAGCCAATGGGTCGCCCGTGACTATGTGCCATTGAATGTCGACGAATCGGAGTTTGAGGTTCGCATCGAGGCCCGGCAGGGCACCAGTATGCTGGCGATGGAAAAAACGATTGAACGGGTGGAGGGAGAACTTAGCCAAGTGTCGGGCGTCCGCACGGTGCTGACCACGCTGGGTACTCGCAGCTTTGGAGATGTAAACCGTGCGGGGCTATTTATTCAATTGACTGACAGCCGCACCCGAAGTTTTTCGTTAGGACGATTGTGGCAAGGGTTGTTGGCTGGCGACCCCGCAGCGGCTTGGCGAGATAACTTCACCCAGCGGGAGAAGATGCAAGAGATTCGAGAGCGGTTAAATACAATCCCCGACCTTCGCATCTCGGTTCGCAATTTAACTTCGCTGCGGCAGGGTGCGCCGGTCGATATCGATTTGGCCATCACCGGCCCCGATCCCGAACGGTTGCTCTCCTTCAGCAACGCGCTGCGCGAGAAGACCGAGGCGACTCCTGGCTTCGTCGACGTATATTCCACGTTGCAGATTGATAATCCGGAATTGCTGGTGCGGATTGATCGCCCGCGAGCAGCCGCTCTGGGTGTCGAAGTCCGCGAAATCGCTGATACTTTGCGAGTCGCCGTGGGAGGCAACGATCGGGTGTCGCGGTTTCTCGATCGTGCCGCCGGCGACGCTTACGATGTTGAACTGCGACTGATTGGAATCGATCGCAGCGACGTCCAGTCGATCTCCCAGCTTTACGTGCGAACCAACCCTTCGCTGCTGCCGACCGACCGCAGCTTAGCTTCGGCCGGCAATCGTTCGATGTCTGATTTTCAAGATGCAGACCGAAGTGGAGATAATATCGGTCAAGCGGCGGGAGCAGGCTCGGCCGCGCTGACTCGGATTGATAACGTGGTTGGTTTTGAACCGACAACATCAGCTTCCCGAATCGATCGTTTAAGTCGCCAGCGAATGGTGGCGGTGCGGGCCAACATCGCCGATGGTTATTCACTGGCCGACCGGATCGAAGCGATCAAAGCGGCGGCTGCCGAACTGGGGATACCACCCGGATTCAACATCGAAGTATTAGGGGGCGGACGCGAACTCGAGCGTACGTTAGCCGACTTTGGTTGGACATTTGTGTTGTCGATCGTGTTTATGTATATCGTGTTGGCGGCTCAATATGAGCATTTAATCTATCCCTTAATTATCCTGCTCTCGCTACCCTTGGCGATCCCGTTTGGCCTGCTGAGCCTGTACTGGGGAGGAGAGACGTTGAACCTCTATTCGGCGCTTGGCATTTTGGTGCTTTTTGGCGTGGTCAAGAAGGCGGCCATCTTGCAAGTCGACCACACCAACTCGCTACGTCGTCAAGGGATCGAGCGGCATCAAGCGATCTTGCAAGCCAACCGAGACCGCTTGCGGCCAATCTTGATGACCACGCTGTCGTTCGTCGCCGGCTTGTTGCCACTGTTGATCGCGACTGGCCCAGGGGCCGAAGAGCGTCGTTCTATCGCCGTGCTGGCAGCTGGAGGGCAAACGCTTTCCTTGGGCTTAACGTTGGTAGCGATACCCGTGCTCTACACGTTCTTTGACGATCTCAGCAATTTGTTTCGCCGCCGTTCAAAACCGGCGGCTTGATGTACCTGGAATTCCCAGAGACAGTGGGTAGGAAGATGGTGCCAGGACTCTTTGATGATCAAATCGCTTGGGCAGAGACGTCTGCCGCCTTCTGAGTCAAAATCGCCTCAGGCCTGAAAACCGAAAACAATGTTTTGCCGCCCGCGCAGCTACTCACTCGCAGGAAGGGGTAGCCCTTGTAACCCCCAGAACCCCTAGATTTGTGCCTCTGCAGATGGTTATATTGAGAGCCACTCATAGTGGCTAATTTGTTGTCAATTCATTGGTCACGAGCGGCTTTGTCCTTTACGCAGGGAGACTTTGTTCATGGCGATTTCAGTTCGACGTTTTGGTTCCGCGCGAGCCCGTTCCCGTCAACAAAATGGCTCCCGTCGCTTGCTTCTGGAGCATCTAGGGTCGCGACTTCTGCTAGCGGCGGATGTGTTCAATGAACCTCAATTGGACCTGGCTGCGATCGCGATCGCCCCTCAGCAAAATTCCCTTGATCTCTCGACAACTCGGTCCGAAAAAGCATCGGTCCGAGGGTCGACGATGGGTCACGACCTGACGTCCATTGCTGGTCTTTCAAACTATTCCGATGAGTGGTTATTTGGATGGGAGCAAGCAATCGACATTCGGTCTCCATATGGACCTGCGCTTTTCAAAACCATTACCCCATCTCCGTGGATCGAAGACGCGCTGATTGTTCAGTTTCAACAATCGCTATCCAGCCCCGAAGCGCTGCAGCACCTTGGCGTGGAGCAGTCTCCAACATTGGTCTATCCATTGCTTGAGCGACAGTTTTCTACCCGCTCGATTCCGAACGATCCGCTTTTTCCCAATCAGTGGCATCTGCGCAACACGGGTTCGTTCGCTGGTTCGCTAGCAGGCGAAGACGCGAATGTCACCGACGTTTGGGATACCTATCGTGGTGCGGGTGTTGTCGTGGCCATTGTTGATGATGGTTTGCAGCACACCCATCCTGACTTGGCGGCCAACTACCGTGCCGACCTGAGCTTTGACTACAACGGGAATGACAACGACCCAAGTCCGGGAGCGGGTGACGATCACGGGACGGCGGTTGGCGGGGTTGTGGCTGCGGTGCAAGACAATAACTTGGGTGTTTCTGGTGCTGCCCCTGATGCAGAACTGTCCGGCATCCGCTTGATTGCCGGTGGTGTCACCGATACGACGGAGGCCACGGCCCTTACGCTGCATTGGGACGATATTCATGTCTACAACAACAGTTGGGGGCCATTCGACGTCGGTACTCTCAACCCAGGTCAGCAACCTGGACCGCAGGTCCGTGCCGCTTTTGCTGACGCTGCTGCGAACGGTCGTAACGGACTTGGATCGATTTACCTTTGGGCAGGTGGAAATGGCCTAGGCAGCAATGACGATGTGAACTACGACATGTATGCCAACTCGCGTCACACGATTGCGGTCGGCGCGATTACCAATGCGGGCGAGCAAGCTGGTTACAGCGAGTCTGGGGCGCCGCTCTTGGTGGTTGCCCACAGCAGTGGTGGGACGCGAGGAGTCACGACAACGGATCTTGTTGGTGGTGCTGGTTACTCATCAGGTGACTATACGAACAGCTTTGGCGGCACTTCATCGGCAGCACCGCTCGCTGCTGGTGTCGTCGCTCTGATGCTCGATGCCAACGCGAACCTCACGTCGCGGGATGTTCAACACGTCCTCGCTCTTTCTGCACGCCGCAATGACCCCACCGATACGGACTGGATGCAAAACGCGGCAGGTCTGTGGGTGAATCACAAGTACGGCTTCGGCGCGGTTGATGCCGAAGCGGCTGTGAATCTCGCACTCACTTGGCAAACCGTCGGCGAAGAGCTTTCCAGTGATTCTGGGCAAATCAATTTTAACTTGCCGATTCCCGATAACAACGTGAATGGTGTTGAGGGTGTCATTCCAATCGCCGACAACTTTGAATTGGAGTATGTCGAACTGCAACTAGAGACCAGTCATGCGGACGCGGGTGATTTGGAAGTGGTCTTGATCAGCCCCAGCGGCACTCCTTCTGTGATGGCCCAAACTCGCAGTGAAACGGCCAATTTCACCTTCGCCCATACTTTCACCAGCGCTCGCAATTGGGGTGAGAGCTCCGCCGGTGATTGGACGCTCCGCGTTATCGACCGCGCCAGCGGCAACACCGGAACACTCGTCCGGGCTCAACTCAGGGCCTATGGCTATTCGCTCGATAGCCCATTGCCCAATTTGACTGTCACTAACCCGACGGTTGACGAAGCTGCGGGAACGGCTGATTTCGTCGTCAGTATTCCAGAGGCGGCTACCGACTTGATCAGCTTTGATGTTTCCACCGTCGACATTTCGGCAACTGCCGACGAGGATTTTGTTCCGTTAACCTCACAAAGCTATCAGATCCCCGTGGGACAATCTCAGGTTACCGTAACGGTTTCGATTATCAACGACACAATCGAAGAGGTCGCGGAAGCTTTCCGTTTGCAGTTTGCCGACGTCGTGAATGCCGATCCACCATTCTCCCCTGTCACTGGTACGATCACCGATGATGACGATCCCGTCGATTACGCTGCGAACCCGCTAACTTTCCTCTCTCCACGTGCTGATCTGTTGGCCCACTCGATTGCCAGCACGGTAGTTCTTTCCGCGACCGATGATGTCGACGACCTCTTGATCGACTTGCCCGCGATGATGCCCGTTACGGCGATCGCAACGCCCGCCGGCGGTGCTGGAACCGTCACCATCCAGTGGCTCGATGCGACAGGAGCACCGATCGGCGACAGCTTTTCCAGCCCCGCCTCAGGCTTGCCGGCAATTACCGACATCTATCAGCCCCTTACAGATGACCTCTACGGTTTGCGAATTAGTGGCGATTTCACCGGCAGCGTAAACATTGACTTCAAAGCGGGCTTTATGACCGAAGAAGCAACTGCGGATTCAACAGCAGCTAGCCCTTTGGTAATCAGCGACTCTCAATCTGGCTTTGGTGCGTTTGCCGTCATTGGGCATTCTCTCAACGCAGGCACCGTGCACAGCTTCGATTCGGCCACAAAGTTTGTTGATATCTCCGCGACAGGTACCGCATTGACCCTTGGGGACGATGGCGAAGCAACGATCACAACAACCGTTGGCAACTCGATCATTCCGGCTGGAAGCGTCACGATTGGAAACAATGGCGGCATTATTGCGGGAGGTGGGCAAGAGCTTGGCTTTGATCCAAGCGAGTTACCGACAACTGATTTTACCGCCGGCGTGGTTCCCCTTTGGACCGACCTTTTTACCGGAGGGCAGATATTTTGGGATGAAGTTGTGATTGAAGGAAAGGACGCGTTAGTCGTTCAGTGGCAAGACAAGAATCACTACTTTGTCACAGATGGTGAGGTCACCTTCCAGTTGCAGTTGTTCGATGATACCGCGATGCCATTGCGATTGGTCTATACCGATGTCGAATTTGGCGACCCACTGGACGACTTTGGTGCATCAGCCGTGATTGGTTATCAAGCCAGTTCCTCCGTGTATTCACAGTTCAGTGCCTTCGAAGCCACGCTCACCAACGATTCAGTTATCTCATTCGTGAATGCTGACGACGACTTCTACGAGCTCGATCTAGCCGGTCATGTCGGTAAGCAACTGGATGTGGTGCTCAGCGGTCTCGATGGCGTTAGCTTTGCCGATGCGACTCTAGAGTTAGTCAATCCCAGCGGCGTTGTCGTGGCGACGGGCACGGCCGATCCCACTGGTTTCGACGCAACCAACTTTGACCTCGCCATTACCGACTTTTCTGTCGTGGATAGTGGCATCTATACACTTCGCGTTACTAACCTGACAGCCACAGGAAATTACCTCTTAACTGTCCAGCCTCAGCTGCATGAGACCGAAAGCAACGATGCGACCTCGGATACGTTGCGTCCGCTGGCGATTGACCAGACTGCCATCGGCTGGTTGGATGCGGCCGCCTCCGGGGGTGATCCGCTGGACCATTTCGAAATCACGCTTGCTGACGGAGAACGCATTCTGTTCACCACGTCAACGCCGCTGGATTCTGCCAGTGGCCTGACGGCAAACAGCTTGGATCCGGCGATCGCCATCCTCGATGCATCGGGAACCGAGCTGGCTGCGGATACCGATTCCGCTGTCGATGGAAAGAACGCAGCCTTGCTCTTCACAGCACCGGGGGCGGGGACCTATGTCGTGCAAGTCGAGGCTGAAGTTGGTGCCGGAGTCTATCTGCTGAGCGCTGTCGAAGCTCCCGTCGTCAACCACGGCATTGATACGATTATCGTGGGTGACGGCACCGCACAACGGAGCCGTGTTGAACAAGTTGTGGTAACCTTCGAAACCGAAGTAACCATCGAAGAAGGGGCCTTCGAAGTCGCCCAGCGTGGGCCAAGCGGCGGTTCTGTTGATGTCAGCTTTACGACAACCGTCAATGGCAGCGGGCAGACCGTCGCTAGCTTGATCTTCAGTGGCACTCGAACCACCAACGGAAGATTAAACGATGGCAATTACGAGTTGCAAATCGTGGCCAGCAAGATCACCGACTCGGCCGGTAATTTCCTTGACGGTGATGGGGATGGGGTGGCTGGCGGAGATGGGATGTTTGGTGCGGAAGCTGCCGACAACTTCTTTCGTTACTATGGTGATAGCAGCGGCGACCGCTCGGTTGGCTTTAGCGACTTTATTGCTTTCCGGAACGCCTTTGGCAGCACTTCATCCGACGGAAACTACAATGCCATCTTTGATGTTGATGACGACGGAACGATTGGTTTTGCTGATTTCATTCAATTCCGTAATCGCTTTGGCAATGCGCTAGGTTTTGAGTAACAGCAATTTTGCTGTCGCGATCGCACTCTTGATCGGTCTGGTGCCTCACTAGACCGATCAAGGCCCTTGGTTGCCGCCGCATGTCAGCTCAGCGTAAACGCTGAACACAAACATCAAGAGACAATAGCCAGGATAGTAGGGGCATGGAACAGTCGGCGTTGTCAAGTGCCGTGTGTGAGGAGGTAACTGTTGGCACCTGAAAACCGGATGCGTGGTTTGGGCCACATCGAATCGCCCTCAAACAACAAGTGCACACCAACAAACAGCTAATCCCGCTTTCTCTCAACACCGTATACAAGATCTGACGCGAATGGCACTTAATCGGCGTAAGTTGTAGCGTGGCAAGGGGTTAAGCAGGGTTGACAGCAAGACGCTTCACTTGCGATTAGTTTGGGTATCTCAACCCCCGAACTCTCATCGCAAGGAAGCGTCTCGTGTCTTGTCCTAACTTCAACTCGCTACGCGCTCTCGTCGAGCAGGCCCGTTGTTCCGGTGATCTCTTTTTTGCATCGCTCATTTCCAGCAAGACTATCCAGTCAGTGTTCGGTGATGCAAGTGCCGTTTTGGATTCGGCGCGAATTTACAACACGATGGTCACGTTGTGGGTGTTTCTCTCCCAAGTAATGAGCATTGACCACGGCTGCGTTTCCGCCGTTGCTCGTTTGATTGTATACCGTGTTGCCAGTGGGCTACCAGCATGTTCAGCAAAAACAGGAGCCTACTGCATCGCGCGAGACAAACTCGACGAGGATTCGATGCAGCGACTCGTCACCCAAAGTGGTCGCGAAATCGAGGCTTCAACGCCAGGAGCTTGGCGTTGGAACGGTCATCGAGTGGTAACTGCTGACGGAACCACTGTCACCATGGAAGACACTCAAGCGAACCAGGCGGAGTATCCTCAGCAACAGGGACAGGCGGAAGGATGCGGGCAGCCGATCGCCAGGATGGTGGTCATGTTTGCATTGGCCTCTGGGGTGGTCCTTGAAATGGCTATGGGAAAATATCGTGGCAAGCAAACTGGCGAGATAAGCCTCTATCGCGAGATTGAGGATTGCCTGGAAAAAGACGATGTATTCCTCGCCGATCGAGCTTATGCCGGTTGGTTTGACATGGCGCGGGCAATGAAGCGTGGAGTCCACGTTGTCGTAAGGAAGCACCATATGCGATCGAGTGACTTCCGTACTGGCAAACGCCTCGGCAAAGATGACCACATCATCGTCCTTGAGCGACCTGATCGCCGTCCGTGGATGAGCCGTGAAGAATATCTGAGCTATCCGAAATTCATAGAGATTCGTGAAATTCGGATTCGCGTTGAGACGAAAGGATTTCGCACACGCGAGATCATTGTTCACACGTCCTTGCTTGACGCGGAAAGATACAGTCACGAGGAACTTGCTTCGCTTTATCGTCGCCGTTGGCAAGCAGAACTAAATCTGCGCAGCCTGAAAACGGTGATGCAAATGGACCATCTTCGTTGCAAGGAACCACATCGTGTGCGCAATGAAGTTCGTGCTCACATGTTAGCTTACAACTTGATTCGTCAGCTGATGGTCGAAGCTGCGATGGAGGCAGAGGTTGGGCCTTGGCAGTTGAGCTTCAAATCAACGCTTTCAAGCTTCATCGAGCTACTGCCGTTGCTTTCCGTGATTAAAAGCGAATCCGACCTCTGTGCGATACTCTATGCGTGCTGCCAATCTCACTCGGTTGGTAATCGACCGGATCGATATGAACCAAGACGCAAAAAGCGGCGGCCAAAAAACTACAAGCTGCTGCAGAAGCCAAGACGAGAATATAAACCCAATGAGGAGTAAGACTTACGCCGATTAAGTGCCATTCAGATCTGACGCCGGCGAAGCCTCACCGCTGGACTCGCTCACGTCCTCCATCGCTCGAACACATCTGCGAAACGTCGCATGGCTAGCGGCTCCACAGAAGTTCTACTTCACCGCCAGGCTGGTCGCTGGTAGAGAGGCAACGATTGTTAACCGTCAGTTCTCAGGGGCCGGCAAAGATCTAGTTGATAGTGCGAAAAATCGCTCCACATCAATTCTAATGACGGAGCAGCATTACCAAAGCCACATACGGGGATCTTTTCTAACCCGAAGCCAGTAAATGACGTGCGGCGCGAGGACTTTCGTGATATAAGTGGGGATGGGGTCGCGGAGGACTTCGCCGTTTTTTTCTTCGCTACTGGTAGGCAATGTCGAATTGCATATAACCGTTGTCAGTGAGATCAAGTGGGGACTTTAGGCTTCTTCCTCGATTAGCTAGTGCTTTGTCAGGGATAAAAATTAGGGTTGCGTAGAATTGAAAAATCTGCGCTCATTCACGAAGCCAAATTCAATCCACGGAGGGTTTTGTGATGAGTGAGAAGAAGTATATCGTTCGTTTGTCGGATGCGGAACGGAAAGAATGTGCGGAGGTTATCGGCAAACTCAAGGGGACTGGCCAGAAGGTTCGCCGGGCTCAAGTGCTACTGAAGGCCGATGCGGATGGTCCGGCTTGGACGGATGCTCAAATTGCCGACGCCTTTTCTTGTCGCACAAAGACAGTCGAGAATATCAGGCAACGATTCGTTGAACTCGGTTTTGAGCAAACGCTTGATCGAAAGCCATCGCCTACCGCTGGGGCAAAGAAACTGCTCGATGGAAGCGAAGAGGCGAAAATCATTGCAATGCGACTTGGTTCACCACCAGAAGGCTATGGAAAGTGGACGCTCCGGTTGTTGGCTCGAAAGGTCGTGGAGTTGGAAGTGGTGGAAAAAGTCAGCCATGAAACGGTACGTCAAACGCTAAAAAAAATCGCATGACCAATCGCAGTATCGAGTACTGGGTAATCCCACCGGAATGTGACGCTGAGTTTGTTGCCCACATGGAAAATGTGCTTGAAACGTACGAAAAGCCGTACAATCCTTCGCAACCGGTGATTTGCATGGATGAGCAACCGGTGCAACTGATCAAGGAGACGCGGCAACCGATCCCGGCGACCAAAGACCATCCACAGCGAGTTGACTATGAGTATGAGCGCAACGGCACTGCTTCGATTTTCATGTTCTGCGAACCTCTTGGTGGCTGGCGTCAGGCAACCGCGCGTGATCAGCGGACAAAGTTCGATTGGGCTCAGGAAGTAGCCTCGCTTCTGGATGGGAGATACGCAGAATGCGAACGAATCACACTTGTTTGCGACAACTTGAACACCCATACGATCGGTGCCTTCTACGAAGCGTTTGAACCTGAACGAGCCCGCTCCTACGTTCGGCGAATTGATTTTTGCTTCACGCCCAAACACGGTAGCTGGTTGAATATTGCGGAGAACGAACTCAGCAGCATGACTCGGCAATGTGTCGCAGGACGTCGAATCGGCGAACTGGAAATCCTGCAGCGAGAAATTGCAGCCTGGTCAGAGGATGTGAACAGCACTCATCGCAGCGTCGACTGGCAAATGAAAATCGACGACGCAAGGTGCAAACTAAAATCCGTCTACCCTAAAATTCAAGCCTGACAAAGCACTAGTGGTAAGACAAACGGGAAGTTGCCAATGATATTTTTTAATTCAGAGAGCAATTGCGTGATAGTGCTTCGGCTGCAGAAGGGTCGTTTGCGGTGAGGGACCTGCTAAGACCTTGTCTGGGCATTGGCCAAGATCTACCGTTCGAGCAAACAGGAATCCGCTTGATCGCTTCCGCTACCTGGCCGCAGGCAAATCTTTGTCCTCGTGCTCCGATTTGAGCTATTGGGCGAATACCATGAGCAACGGTAAATTTGATCCTCCACAGCTTGCCGATGAAGTTGCGCATGGCAATAGCTCACCACGGGGCAATGCCGGCTGCCTAGTCGTGCGCGCGTGCGGTCTGGTTTCGACGATTTTTGGTGTTCTTTGTTTCGCAGCAATCTTCGGAGGTTTCTACCTTAGTCACTTCTTGTTTCCAGACTTTACCTCTCAAAACCACTTCAAAGAGACAATTGAGACCCTGGTGATATTTGTCATTTTGGCCAGTATAGCAATTCTGCTCGGATTATTTGGCATCATCTTCTTCTTTCTTGGTTTACTAGGTGGTTTGATTGGTCTGTTAGACTCGGATGCTTCCCCTGCGGATAGGATTGTGGCTTGTGTTGCGGCAGGGGTGCCCGCGGTCGCATTTGTTACGGCCTTCTCATTGTCGATGTTGGAGAAGATTGGCACTTGGCAGCGTGCCTTGATATTCTCGGCAGCCTGTGTTTTGGTCATTCTCATTGTGTGGCGTCTGAGAACGAGGGTCAAACAATCTCGTCAAGCGTTTCTATCATGACGGCGACCTCCAGTTCAAATAAGCGACCGAGCTATTCGGACGGTCATTTCCTGATTATGAGAAATCCGCGGCGAATTTTCGGTGGATTTGATGACAGAAACGGGAGCTTAGCGACTTCTGCAACGGCCAGCTTTTTGAGTGCCCGGAGCGACGCGAGCAGTGTCAAACGCGTGGGCACGAGCGGACTTTAGGTGAACGTCAAGCTTCGCGACGCAAATTGACTTTGCTTGGACAGAGCAACTGATGGTGTCTGTAAGTTTCCCCACCGTTGGCGCTGGTTGCTATCGACTGGATTTCGGCTCCCGCCAAGGTATCGGTGTGTCTTCGGAATGGTTTCGAGGTCCCAGGGGCGTTGATAGACTTGGTTCGCGACCGGTGATGTTTTTGAATGCTAACCAACTTTTTGGTGTTTCGGTACAGGGTTAGAGTGCGAGCGAGCCGGTCTCAAACTCATTCGGTGCCGTAAAATCCAACATTTCTGAGAGGCACCGTACATAGAAGGTTCCATTTCAGGGTCGGTCCGGGCAGAGTGTTGTCGCGAAGCGGTTTCCTTTCAGGGAGGGTTTTTGATGGGACGAGGAGGAACTCAAGGCGTCTGCCTCTCCAAGTTACTACCCCGCAAAACCACCTGGTCCAATAGTGTTCGGCACAAGATTTGCGCACTGATATTCCACTGAAATTGGCACGGCATTTGCGCCAGCAAGCGCATGTTTTTCCCGTCTGCCAAGCTGTCAGCTACGCGCTCTCCCACTGGGAAGGCTTCGCCAGGGTCAGGCTTGAATGGCACTTAATCGGCGTAAGTCTTACTCCTCATTGGGTTTATATTCTCGTCTTGGCTTCTGCAGCAGCTTGTAGTTTTTTGGCCGCCGCTTTTTGCGTCTTGGTTCATATCGATCCGGTCGATTACCAACCGAGTGAGATTGGCAGCACGCATAGAGTATCGCACAGAGGTCGGATTCGCTTTTAATCACGGAAAGCAACGGCAGTAGCTCGATGAAGCTTGAAAGCGTTGATTTGAAGCTCAACTGCCAAGGCCCAACCTCTGCCTCCATCGCAGCTTCGACCATCAGCTGACGAATCAAGTTGTAAGCTAACATGTGAGCACGAACTTCTGTAGAAATTTAGACTTGATCTGACACTCACCATTGGATAGAGGAAGGCATTGCCGGTTGCTAGCTGCACGAAGGGAGCGCAGCGACCGGAGTAAAGCTAGCAACCGGCGGTCAACCTCGCAGGACGGGAGTGTCGAAATGACGAACGAACGGAAGATCATTCAGAATAAGATCGGGATGCTTAAGCTGGCCGAAAGGTTAGGGAATGTGTCGGAGGCCTGCAAGGTCTTTGGTTACTCCAGGGACAGTTTTTATCGCTTCAAGGATCTATATCAAACAGGGGGCGAGGAGGCTCTCAAAGAGATTTCCAAGAAGAAGCCTGTGGTCAAGAACCGCGTCGATCCAGCCGTTGAAGAAGCGGTTCTCAAAATGGCTTTTGAGAAGCCCGCCCATGGTCAGGTTCGGGTAAGCAACGAGCTAAAAAAGCACGGGCATTTGGTGTCACCTGGTGGCGTACGAAGCATCTGGTTGCGAAACGGTCTTGAGACCTTCAAGAAGCGACTCAAAGCGCTTGAAGCGAAAGTCGCGCAAGATGGCGGCGTGCTCACGGAGGAACAAGTGGTTGCTCTTGAGAAAGCTAAGCTCGAAAAGGAAGCTCATGGTCAAATTGAAACAGAGCATCCCGGGTATTTGGTGGCGCAAGATACTTTCTATGTCGGCACCATTAAAGGCGTGGGAAGGATCTATCAGCAGACTGTTATCGATACGTATTCTCGAGTCGCATTTGCGAAGCTATATGATCGCAAGAATGCGTTGGTAGCTGCCGATATGCTTAATGACCAAGTGGTTCCGTTCTTCGAAGGAGAAGGGGTTTCGTTGCTACGCATGCTCACCGATCGAGGCACTGAATACTGTGGCAATCGAGAGCATCATGAGTATCAACTCTACATGGCTCTCGAGAACATCGATCACACCAAAACCAAAGCTAGAAGCCCTCAAACCAACGGTATCTGCGAACGGTTTCACAAGACGATGCTTCAGGAGTTCTACCAGATCGCGTTTCGCAAAACGCTCTATGAATCCATCGAGCAGCTCCAAGCGGATGTCGATGAATGGATGCGGAGTTACAACGAAGAACGACCACATAGCGGAAGATTCTGTTTCGGGAAGACTCCGAGACAAACTTTCGATGACTCGAAGAAACTGGCCGAACAGAAAATGCTCGACCAGCTCTTACAGCCCAGTGCGTAATCTGGGTAAAACATGTCAGATCAAGTTCTGGCTACTACAGCGAGGAATACATCGTCTTTTTCCAGGCAATCCTCAATCTCGCGATAGAGGCTTATCTCGCCAGTTTGCTTGCCACGATATTTTCCCATAGCCATTTCAAGGACCACCCCAGAGGCCAATGCAAACATGACCACCATCCTGGCGATCGGCTGCCCGCATCCTTCCGCCTGTCCCTGTTGCTGAGGATACTCCGCCTGGTTCGCTTGAGTGTCTTCCATGGTGACAGTGGTTCCGTCAGCAGTTACCACTCGATGACCGTTCCAACGCCAAGCTCCTGGCGTTGAAGCCTCGATTTCGCGACCACTTTGGGTGACGAGTCGCTGCATCGAATCCTCGTCGAGTTTGTCTCGCGCGATGCAGTAGGCTCCTGTTTTTGCTGAACATGCTGGTAGCCCACTGGCAACACGGTATACAATCAAACGAGCAACGGCGGAAACGCAGCCGTGGTCAATGCTCATTACTTGGGAGAGAAACACCCACAACGTGACCATCGTGTTGTAAATTCGCGCCGAATCCAAAACGGCACTTGCATCACCGAACACTGACTGGATAGTCTTGCTGGAAATGAGCGATGCAAAAAAGAGATCACCGGAACAACGGGCCTGCTCGACGCGAGCGCGTAGCGAGTTGAAGTTAGGACAAGACACGAGACGCTTCCTTGCGATGAGAGTTCGGGGGTTGAGATACCCAAACTAATCGCAAGTGAAGCGTCTTGCTGTCAATCCTGCTTAACCCCTTGCCACGCTACAACTTACGCCGATTAAGTGCCATTCAGGCCAGACCCCGGCGAAGCCTTCCACGCTGCAACTTACGCCGATTAAGTGCCATTCAGGCCAGACCCCGGCGAAGCCTTCCAAAGCGTGCTTGCCGGTATGCCCAGTGGAATGCTTCTACGAAGTTGAAGCAATCGATGTTGATCCGCTGCCCCAGGCGCATGCGGCAAACAGTGTCGGTGCCCCATTCGCTTGGCGACTTCCCGCTGTGAGAGTCCATCGACGATTACCATCCGCCGAATGAGTCCGTGCTGTTGCATGCTGAGCACCCCTGGATCTGCCGGTGCATCGAGAGCGAAATCCCAAATGGGATGGCTCAACGCACCGGCACCCCCAAGCCCCCCCACAAACCACCTGGCCTCGTTTTCGGCTGCCAGGGTGGTCCCCTTTTACACCGCCATCTCCAATCATCAATCCTCTCATTTTATCGACTACTACAACAACAGGACCATGGCACACCCTTACAACTGGGCGTAAACTGGCAAAATCCTGGTGGATGAATGATCAATCGCATTTCGAGCAGATTGGATGCCACAGGCCGAGCTAATTCATTCTCGCGGCAATAGGAGTGTTGTACCATGCATGAGATTCTCACGGGCATCGGATTCCTGCTTCCCACAGTTACAATAATTGCACTCGCCATTTGGGCGGCCGTGCGCTTAGCACGAGCCGTTGTTCGAAATAACTTCCGGCAGGTAGGACAGTCGGCAACCGCGGATAGAAGCCCCTTGTTGGTGAAATTACCCTTCATCATATTTGCGATCGGACTTGTCATAACGGCTGTGTTAGTATTAAGAAGTGGTAACTGGACCTGGATCGACCTTGTACGAGTTGTTTTAATCGCACTCTGTTGCTTCGGTTTAGGCGAGCTGATCACTTGGGTAGCAGTCAGAATAAAGAAGGCATTCCAACACGAATAGCCGTCATGCAAGCATTCGACCACTACACCGTACTCGTAAATGACTTCAATCGCTTCGGGTAGTGGTTCGAGATGCCGATTGGCATTTTCTAACAGCGTTAAAATGCGACCATAATTTGGTTCAAAAACGGCGAGTTCTGCGACCGCAATCCGTCCGGCAACACCTTGAATCGGTTCTCTTTCTGGACATCGATCTTTTTTCCTCCGGCGACGGCCGTAGACTCTTTGTCAGGGACGGCTGCGCCAGGGATCGCGGTAGGGACGGCCGTTACCGGCCGCCCCCCGCACAGATCCGTACGCGAAGCACTACCTCATACGGCTCTTGCTGCTAGTCGAGCGCGAAATCGGTCTTTCGGATAAGGATGCAGGATCTTCGGTTGCGGTAGATGCTGTTTGACCAACCGGTTCATTCGTTCCCAAGGCCATGCTGCTCGGCCCTTCTGACTGCGACGCCGCAGTTGATGCAGCCAGAGCTTCGTGACTTCGGTGACGAATTCGTCGAGTTGGCCATAGTTATCCGGAACGGCATGGTATCCCATCCATCCGCGAATCACACTGGCTAACCAACGACCGGTAGCTGCTGGGAGCCTTCCCTCGGCTAACTCCGCCGATGCTTCAGTTGCATCTTTGTTCGCTGGATTCGACGGTACTACGCTCCCATCTGACTTCCCATCAGCGTTCATGCCAGCCGTGCCCTCTGTGAGGTTCGCTGACCGTTCCAGTCGAGTGCTGGAAACCGATGGGCCCTCCCGGTTCTCGCGCTTGGAATGTCTCCAGCCCCTTCGAGGAAGGCCGAAGCCGATGGCTAATCGTTCTTCGTAAGACTCTTTCATTCTCTATTCCAAGCCGGTTTATCCCGGCACTCTCAGGCTTTGTGTTCGGTGTTCAGACTTTGCCTGATCTCGTTTCCCGGCGGGGCTCCCTGGTCGCACCAAGTCCCTCGGCAGCAGTCGCATTGCAGCTCAGCGTAATCGCGGAACACCAACACCAAGAGACAGTAGGCAGAAAAATGGGGGCAGGAAGATGGCAGGGGCGCTCCCTCCATGACGCCTAGTATCTACCAAACGGCTGCTCTGGAACTTTTGGGGAACACTAATCGTCACTGATTTACGCTAATCAAAAACCGCTGAGCTGATTAGTGCAAATCAGCGTGGATTAGTGGTTTGCTTTCCTCGCGGCGGCGCTTCATCTTCTTGGCGTGCTTCGCCCGAGCCCCTTAGCTGGCCGCATGCCAGCTCTGTGTAAACGTTGAAGACAAACAGAGGAGACAGTGGGTAGGAAGGTGGGGCTGGAAAATGCGGGTGATATTCTACTGCCTAACCGTTCAGGGCTTGGATTGCAAGCAACACGGTGAGCCTTCGCGGTTGCAATAAGTCGTGGGTCTTCGAACCACTTAAACTCGAGACTTGAACATCTCGCTGATCGACTGGTCGTGGTGGATGCGTTTGATGGCTTCGGCCAGCAGACGTCCGACTGAGAGCGGCACGAGGTTTGGCAAGACTTCGGCGCTGGGCAGTGGAATCGTATTGGCAACCGCCAAAGAGCTGACCGGGGCGGAGCGGATGTTTTCGATTGCCGGTCCGCAGAGGACTCCGTGGGTGGCGGCAATATGAATTTCTTTTGCCCCCGCTTGGTGAACCAACTTGGCAGCTCCGCATATGCTACCCGCGGTGCTGATCATATCGTCAAACATGACGGCGATCTTGCCCTCGACGGGGCCGCCGATGATGGTGTTCTGCTTGGTCTCCAAAGCGCTGGTACGTCGCTTGTCGACGATTGCCAGCGAGCCTCCCAGGCGTTTGGAATGCCCCAGTGCGCGTTTAATGCTCCCTTCATCAGGGCTGACGACGACGATCTCCTCGGGATCCCAGCCCATGCTGGCAAAATGGTTGTTGAGCACCGGGGCGGCGTAGAGGTGATCGACCGGCACATCGAAGAAGCCTTGGATCTGAGCCGCGTGCAGGTCCATGGTCAGCACGCGGTCGGCACCAGCGCGGACAATCAAATTGGCTGCCAGCTTGGCCGTAATCGGCACCCGCCCCTCGTCCTTGCGATCTTGCCGAGCGTAACCGTAATAAGGAATGACCGCCGTAATCCGATCGGCACTGGCCCGCTTGCAACTGTCGATCATGATCAACAGTTCCATCAAGTGGTCATTGACCGGGGGGCAAGTTGGTTGCACCAGGAAGACGTCGCGACCCCGCACATCCTCGTCGACTTTACAATAATTTTCACCGTCGGGAAATTTGCCCAACGTAATGCCCGCTGGCGACAGATGCAGGAAGCCGCAAATTTCCCGAGTAAGTTCAGGATTGGCTCGACCACTGAAAATCTTGAGTTCACGCACGGACTCAGAGACTCCGAAAATATGAGTTAGCAGGCCCAGGGAGAGTGAGCCACGCTGCACAGAGCGGGGGATGTGGGGTGGGTTTAAGCATTCAAGGGATATCCCATCTCGGCCATTTTGGCTTCGACGAGCGATAGCTCATCAATCGTGTTGACGCTCAGCGATTCGCAATCGGCCAGCACGGGTAGCGCGTTAACGGGGCGCCCCTGCTCGAGCAAGATACCGGGCGCGTCGGTTAGATAATACTCGCCTTGAGCATTATCGTTACGCAAACAATTGAGCGCTGTGAGCAAATCGGGGCCGGCAAACAGATAGGTACTCATGTTCACTTCGCGGATCGCTCGCTCTTCCGGCGTCGCATCCTTGTGTTCGACGATGCGCTGAAACTTGCCCGCCGAGTCGCGGACGATGCGTCCCAAACCGGTCGGATCTTCTTTGATCAGCGTGCCCAGCAAGGCGGCCGTTTGGTGTTCGGCTTGGTGAGTCAACAGATGTTGCAGGCTAGTCGATTGGAGCAGCGGTGAATCACCGGTAACCACGATCACCGGGCCTTGCTGGCCTTGCAACGCGGGAGCGGCCATCTGCACCGCGTGTCCGGTACCCAACTGCTCGGTCTGGTCCACCGTCTCAATCGTCACCCCCCGTGGATTTGGGCGACTTTGCAATTCGGCTCGGACCTGATCGGCTTCGTAACCAACGACGACGATCATTCTACGAACGCCGGAGCGTTCCAAAGCGTCGAGCACGTAGTGGATCATCGGTCGGCCGCAAACGGGAAACAGCACTTTGGGGAGATCGCTGTTCATGCGAGTCCCTTTACCGGCGGCCAAAACTACGGCGACTGGGTCGTTCATGGAGCACCACTGAGTTTGCGAAGCGAAGTGCCAGTATCTTGCCAATCGTTGGCCGATCTGACGAGGGGCGTCCGGGAGAAAAGTGGCGGCGAGTGGGCTTGTAAGCCGGGTTCTGTACCGTAATTGGGAACCACTGGGGCAATCCAACCACGGTGACAGCCATTTATCTGGGACAGCAGTTGCCTGCTGCCTCGAGCAACCTACCCGGAAGTCAAATGAGACGGACCGCCTCTCCTCCCTGTTTGGTCTTGCACCGGATGGGGTTTACCTAGCCGATCGAGTCACCCCGACCGCTGGTGCGCTCTTACCGCACCGTTTCACCCTTACCACGCACCACCTCAAAAAGGCAGCGCGTTCGGCGGTTTGCTTTCTGTTGCACTTTCCCTAGCCTCACGACCGGTCGGCGTTACCGACCATCCTGTCCTGCGGTGCCCGGACTTTCCTCCCGTCTCGCAGTTCCGCAAGCGAAACCACAAATCGAGCGACTGCCCGACCCACTCACCACCACCAATGCATTCTAAGCTGCTAAAGCTAAGCGGCGGAACCGCGTGTCCCGCCGAATTGCCCAACCTTTCCCCAAGCCCAACGCACGCTAACAGTGCCCGCTGGCTTTTCAATTTCCGCCGGTTTTTTCCGCCGGTTTTTCAGTCGCAGTCGGCTTTTTGGCGTCGGCTTTGGCAGGTTTGATTACGGGCGGCAATTCTTTTCCCTTGGGGATGAACTTCATTGAGATGGAATTGACGCAGTGGCGGGTGTTGGTTTCGGTAAACCCTTCACCAAAAAACACGTGCCCCAAGTGCCCGCTGCAGTTGTGACAAATAATCTCGGTGCGAAACCCATCAGCGTCGGGTACCCGATCAACAGCCCCTTTGATCTCATCGTCAAAGGCGGGCCAGCCACAATTGGAGTGGAATTTCGAGTTTGACTCGTAAAGCCGCGCGTTACAGCGGCGACAAATGTAAGTCCCCGGGTCCTCGGTATCGGTGTATTCGCCGATGAAAGCCCGTTCGGTACCCTTCTGCAAAATCACCCACTTTTCCATCTCGTTCAGCGGATTGTACTCGGTCGGTGGTTGGGACTCAGACACTTTTGTTCCTTCGGTTGCAGTGGATACGGGATCGGTAGCTTTTTCTTTGGCAGTCTCATCTCCAGCAGTTTCTTCATCTCCAGCAGTTTCTTCATCTCCAGCAGTTTCTTCATCTCCAGCAGTTTCGGGGCCGGCAGGCGAGTCGGGTGTTGGCGGCAATTCGAGCCCCGAGTTAGGTTCAGCAGCGAGTGCGCTGTCATCCGCCACCATGGGGACATCGCTGGGATATTCAGTGGTAGAGACCATCTGTTCGTCGCAACCAATTGCGGCGAACAGTAAGAGAAGCAGGCTGAGTGAGATTAATTTCATGGCTTTACACCAAATAGGTGGAACTGGGAGGGGGGACCAGCAGGCATATTCGACGACTGCCAAGTCATTTTAGTCTAGCGGCTCGCCTAGTTGCAGGGCAACGCGAACTCCCGCCGCTTTGCTTGACCGCCCGCCCCCAAGGAAAGCATTTCGACAGCGGCAGCGGACCGGCGCGTTGCTGGGTTAAATGCCGGGCATTTTTGCGATCATGGTGGCTTGGAGGTCGACGCCTGCCTGTCTGCGAGTACATTAGGGTAATGGTTGCAGGTTGTAATGCAGCACGACGAAACCTTGGACAGTGGCTTGGTTGAACGATGCCGATTCGCGTTAATTGCTCTTGTGGCAAGACGATGACCGTGAAAGACGAGTTCGCTGGGAAAGCGGTGCGTTGCCCCGCTTGCAAGACTGGCATTCGCGTGCCGGCGACCAGCGCGGCTACGCGGACTGCGACGACGGGCGGGCGCACTGCGAGTGGAGCGGCGCAACCGGGTTCAACCGCGACTGCGGCAACGCCAGCCGATTTGGGGCTGGGAGGATTGTTTGACGAGGAAGGCATCGCTGGGTTTGCCGGGCCAGCGTGCCCCAGTTGCGGCGGCCAACTGAAACCCGGAGCCGTGCTCTGTACCCACTGTGGTACCAATTTGCAAACCGGCCAGCGTTTGGCCGGGCATGAGGAGGCGGCCGCGCAAGCTTCGAAGTACGGCCATCGTCAACTCGACGAGGCGGTAATGTCGATGGCCGCTGACGATGAAATGCAGCGGCGGACCACAAACGTTGGCATGCCCTGGTGGTTTCTGTTGATCATGCTGGTGTTCTTGGGGTTCTTCTCGTTCGCGGCAGTTACCATCGTCAACGCGGCCAACGCTGGCTCCGACGCGACGGGCTTTGCCGGTACGATCAAAGGTTACGCTGCCAACAAAAACATCGTCTGGGGCTGCATCATCAGCGGCTTGATTGTGCAGGGGATCGCCCGCATCTGGTTGGTGATCAAAGGGTTTATGTTGTCGGTCGGCGACGGCTTGGTAACGCTGTTTTTGTACCACAAGTTTCTTGGACAGTTGGGTGAGCACCCGGTCATCGGCTTGGTTTACACGCTCGGCTTTTTCACCACCCTGAGCGGGCTCGGCCTGGCAGTCGCCGATTGGTTGGGGAAATAGCCAGTTGCGGAAAGCCTGAGAAAACTCAGCAGAGTCCGGCGATCGGTTGTCCGTGATAAATCGGATGCGGACGATCCTCCGCATCGTGCCAGACCGCCGTCGCGGGAATCCCCAACGCGTGATAAATCGTGGCGGCAAAGTCTTCTGGCGTGACGGGTTGGGATGCCGGGTAAGCTCCGATCGCATCGGTAGAGCCGATGACGTTACCTCCCTGAACGCCCCCACCGGCAAACAGCACCGATTGGGCGGCGCCCCAGTGATCGCGTCCAGGCAACTTATAGTGTTTTTCCAGCAGCGAAATTTTTGGCGTCCGCCCAAATTCGCTCGCCACCACCACCAGCGTCTCCTCCAATTCGCCGCTCGCGGCGAGATCGTCGAGCAGTGCCGAGAGGGCCCGATCGGTCGGCGGCAATAACTTGTCCTTCAAGTGCGGAAAAGCGTTGCCGTGCGTATCCCACGATTCGTTGTTACCCAGGTTGACCTGGATCAAATTGACGCCCGAACTGACCAACCGCCGGGCCATCAACAGCGACCAACCGAAAGCGTTGTTGCCGTATCGTTCGAGATCCCGATCGTTCGAGCGGGTCACATCCAAGGCCCGCTGAATCTTGCTGTCGGTGAGCAAAGAAATCGCGCCCTGCCGAAGCCGATCGAATTTTTCCGTTTCAGCAAAACCGGCCAACGCTTGACGCTGCCGGCGGAGGCTTTCGAGCAACTGCAAACGGCCTTCGATGCGCCGCAGTCCCAGTCCCTCGGGGAGACTCAACTGAGGAGCCTGAAAGATCCGTTCATCGGCCACTCCCCGCTGTTGATGATCGAAACTGTACTGCGGAAAAGCTCCGTAGGCTTTGTTGTGAAAGGGGGCAGCCTGAATCATCCATGGATCGTGAGGCGAACCCATCTCACCAGCGTCTTGGCCGGGAATGATGCGGCCGCTGGAATGGACCAAACGCTCCGGCAACACGACGGCCGGCGGTAGATTATTTCGCGGCAAGGTGGCCCGACCGGCAATCGCAGCAATCGCCGAGTGGTCGCTGCGACTCGGTTGGTTGGGGCTAAAACCAGTTGGCAACTGCGAGCGCCCCGTCAGCATGATGTGATGCGCGGCGGAATGTTCGTTGGACTGATGGGTCAGCGAACGACAGATCGCCCACGCTTCACTCCGCTGGGCGAGCAGCGGCAAGTGCTCGCAGATCTGCAGCCCGGGCGTTTTGGTCGCGATCGGGCTGAACTCGCCTCGCACGCTGTCAGTCGCCAGCGGCTTCATGTCAAAGCTCTCGTGTTGTGCTAGGCCGCCAGAGAGGAATATAAAGATGCACGATTTCGCCTTACCGGCAGGCAATTCGCTCCCGCTGGCTCCTTCGCTCCCGCTAGCCCGAGCATCACGCAGGCCGGCTAGATGGTTCATCCCTAAACCGAGAATCCCAATCGCACCCGCTTGCAAAGCTTGGCGTCGGGATAATGGATTATGTTGCCAAGGCGTGGGCGAGCCGGACTGGAGTCGAGCCATGATGCACCTGCAACGAAGGGGGGGAG
Organism: Kothea flammea; assembly: GCF_052161645.1. GTDB lineage: Bacteria > Planctomycetota > Planctomycetia > Pirellulales > Pirellulaceae > Laterigemmans. The sequence goes on along the minus strand of NZ_CP197414.1, from coordinate 6,077,517 downwards.
ACTCTAAGCGTGGCCGATTATCAACTCTCAGCATACCCGATCTCCAACCGTTAAGCACGAATTGGCTAGCGGAGAAGATGTCGCAAACGCCGCAACGGAATGAGGGCAAGCAGACATGCTGCCAGGATGCAGGCTGGAATCGCCAGTTCGACCAACTCTTCGGTGGCAACCACCGGCATCTGCGTGGCCTGGGGAAGCTCAGCGCCCAGTGAGCTGAAAACGCGTCGGCTGGAGTCGAGTCCCTTTGAGATTGGCAGCAACAACAGGCCGACAGCAACCAGCAAGGACACTGATTTGCCCGCTAGCAGATCGGCGACAGATGCCCGCGAGTGCCGTGAGATAGTGGCGATTAACAGCCAACCGATCAGCCCCATCACCGCGATGGCCAGCAGTCTCTCGGGAATTGCCACCGAGGAATCGAAATAGGAACTGAGCTTCATAATCCCGCCGGAGGTCCACAGTTTGAGCCAATCAAACTCACGGCAAGCCAATAAGACCAAGCACAAACCGAGCATCGCATGGCTGGCACCCGCTCCCTGCCGAAGCGACTGAGAAGTTGCCGCAGAGCACTTGTGCGAGCTGCGGGGGGGGCGCACAGGCATGCCCAGGAACTTCAGCAAGGAAAACGCAATCAACCCAGAGCCGATCGTCAAATATCCCCAACCCGAGGCCATTTCGATCGGCCCCGCTTCGCTTAACCACCACTGAAACTCTCCTCGGCGAAGGCTCGCCAGCATCCAGGCATGGGCAAACAGCCAGCAAATACGCCAACAACTGCGATCAGCGACTTTTTGCCGACTGACAACCAATTGCCACTGGCACTTGACCGGCTTGCACCACGTTGAAGACCCGTTTGTGAGCTTGAGGTCATTTCCTCTTCAACATGAAGAAAATCTTCAGCTGCGGAGAATCTGCTGGCCAGAATGCGAAACATAAGATTGCTGAGGATGGGGGCTGGTAATTGACGAGCTCTCCTCCCGTTCATAGAGAACTCTTCGGCCGGAGCCGTCACAGCAAGTTGAACCGCCTGGCGTCGAGCCAGAATTCGTCCCCAATCAGCTCGAAATTCAACGAAGCTACATCAAAAACAGGCTGAAAATAAACAACGGACGAGACAATCCGACGCGACCCCCTGATTTGGCGAATGACTCGCCGGAATGTGAACAAACGGGGGGCAGGAATTGCGGCCCGGAGGCACCAACGGGCTGAAATCGGGATTCAGCGCTCAGATTCGATTAACCAAATCCAATCGAGTGTAAAAACGACCCTATTTTTTGCGGCGCAATCATCGCCCTTAGAAGCCCCGAAGCTGCTGATGCGCCGCCGTTAAGGGAAGGTATCGCGAGAAAAAAGAAAAAACTTCAAAAAAGTAGTTGAGTTTTCTGAAACTTGCTTAGGATTTGAGTGTGTCGTGAAAGCGCATGCAGCAATACCCCCGACCGCAGAACCGCAGAAGGGGGTGAGGCACGTGTGCGTTAATTTCAACGTCTAGGCATTCACGCCCCCGAGCGGGGTGCAACGTCATTCCCTTTTTTTTGCATCATTGTGAATACGCCGTCGCAAGCGGCAGCCTGTGTAACGTTGGAGTCGTTTTTATTAGCCGGTGTTTGCTGGCGGGACATTCATGGCAAGATTTTTCATCATTTTTTGAGGTGTTTCACATGCGGAACGCACGACTTGAGACAACAGTCCGTGCTCGCCAAGGTTTTACCTTGGTGGAGTTGCTGGTGGTCATCGCGATCATTGGTATTTTGGTGGGTTTGCTTCTGCCGGCCGTGCAAGCGGCTCGTGAGGCTGCTCGTCGGATGAGCTGCCAGAACAACATGAAGCAGCTTGGGTTGGCGGTTCACAACCATGAATCGGCCACCAAGAAGTTTCCCCCGGGTTTCCAGGGCACGTTCAAGAACGAATTCGCCGCGTCGGCTGGCTATAAGCCAGACACCAACAGCTACACCGGGCACCTGGTGTACTTGTTTCCCTACATGGAAGCGACCCAGTTGTACCAACTTTGGTCGCAGAAGCGTGACTTGAACGTCGACAAGGGCGGAACTGGCGTGCCCACGACCGAAGCTTGGCGATATCGTCGCTGGGTCGAGGGTGCTTACCCCGCGGAAAGCTGCTGGGACCAATTGCAGTTCGGCATTTCCTCGCTGGTTTGCCCCTCGGACAACCCTGACTTTACCAACATCTGCGCAACTGAGATTTACACCACTCCTTCCGGTTGCACGATGCGTGGTTGGTTGACCGACGCGCTTGGCAAGACCAACTATCTCGGCTCGGCCGGGCAGTTGGGTGTTGGTATCGCCAGCCGCGATCGCTTCAAGGGTGTCTTCTATAGCCGTAGTAAAACCGGTTTCCGTGACGTCCGAGACGGCACCTCGAGCACATTTCTGTTCGGCGAAGTCACTGGCCTTTGGGGCGATCCGGTTCTCGCTGTTGACCGTCAGTGGTCGTTCAGCTGGAACATGGGCCCTCAATTCACCGAATGGCACCGCCCGGTTTACAACTTGCGTAACCAAAAGCACTGGTTCCGCTACAGCAGCATGCACCCTGCGGACATCATCCAGTTCACCATGTGTGACGGTGCTGTGAAGCCGATCAGCATGACCATCGATGCCCAGCTGCTGATCCACTTGTCGGCTATGGCTGATGGTCAAGTTGCTCAGATCCCTAACTAACCTGTCTATCGTTCTGTTTTCGAGGAACCCAATGAGACTATTTTTGTTAGCCGCTGTTCTCGCTTGCTTCGCCGGTTGCGGTGGGGAAACAGAAATCTCCCAACCAGAGACATATGTTCCACCAGCAGAAGAAGCGGCGACCGGAACTGATGGCAATGGTGGCGTTAGCGCTCCGCCAATGGTCGAGTAATCACCACATGCGGTGACGCTTTCGAGCGTTGCATACTCGGCAGATCGGCAGTGTCGCTTGGTCTGTTGCATTTCAAGTAATTGGTAAGCCGAGCTTAGAACGGGCTGGCTGAACATGTCTAACCTTTTCCACCTGGTCGTCCGGCAGGGCGGCCGGTGGTCAAGGATTGGATTGACGGTAGAAGCTAATCGTTTCAACCTCAACCACGCGTAGCATACACAGTGTAACGGTGCTCTTAGTACTTTTGTTCCGCGGTTTCTACGAATTTTCTCGTTTATTGCCAAAACCCTTCTTCTGTTGACGGGAGATATATCCGCAGGGGCTGCCTCAGTTGCCTGCCTAGTCGATGCTTCATCACCACTGGACATTAAGAAATTTACCTTCCTCACAAGCGACTCTTTCGGCGGGGTTAGCAATGGCGAAATCGCTTGCTGACCTCCCAAATGTGACCAAATCGCGCCGCGAGATGTTGATTTGGTTAAACAAATCTCCGTTGCGAGGGAATTTCTTCATAAATCTAGCGGGAAACGAACCGCCCTTAATGCTCGTTTTAAAAGTTAAAACGGCGCATCAAGGGATATCTTGCGTTTCCGGTCGCGAAAATTCCTAAAATTCTAGTTGATTTCCTGCAAATCTACTTAGAATTCGAGGGTGTCTTGGAACCGCTCGCTTTCTGGCGTCAGTCGCTAGCCTCTTTTGGCTGCGGGCTGGCATTTAGGACCGAGCGATACTTGACTGTCGCCGACGAGTTCACGCTCCCCTTCGCGGGTGGCAAACGTCATTCCCTTAATTTTGCTTTATTGTGAATTCGCCGCTCCGAGCGGTTGCTTGGCAGCAGTTGCAGTCGTTTTTATCAGTCGGTGTTACCGACGGGACGTCCACGGCAGGATTTTTCATCATTTTGTTTAGAGGTGATACACATGCGGGATGTACGACCTGAGTCAACAGTTCGTACTCGCCAAGGTTTTACCTTGGTTGAGTTGTTGGTGGTCATTGCGATCATCGGCATTCTGGTTGGTTTGCTGCTACCGGCCGTGCAAGCGGCTCGTGAAGCGGCACGCCGGATGAGCTGCCAGAACAACATGAAGCAGCTTGGTTTGGCGGTTCACAACCATGAATCGGCCACCAAGAAGTTTCCCCCGGGTTTCCAAGGGACCTTCAAGAACGAGTTCGCAGCCTCTGCGGGTTGGAAGACCGATACCAACAGCTACACGGGCCACTTGGTTTACTTGTTCCCGTACATGGAAGCGACTCAGCTTTACCAACTCTGGTCGCAGAAGCGTGACTTGAATGTCGACAAGGGCGGAACTGGCGTTCCCACTACGGAAGCTTGGCGCTATCGTCGCTGGGTCGACGGAGCTTACCCTGCAGAGAGCTGTTGGGACCAACTGCAATTCGGGATTTCTTCGCTGGTCTGTCCTTCAGACAACCCTGATTTCACCAACATTTGTGCGACTGAGATCTACACCACACCGAGTGGTTGCACGATGCAAGGTTGGGTAACTGATGCGCTGGGCAAGACCAACTACTTGGGCTCGGCTGGTCAATTGGGTGTTGGTATCGCCAGCCGCGATCGCTTCAAGGGTGTTTTCTACAGCCGCAGCAAGACTGGTTTCCGCGACGTTCGTGACGGAACATCCAGCACCTTCCTGTTTGGTGAAGTAACTGGTTTGTGGGGAGATCCCGTGTTGGCCGTTGACCGTCAATGGTCGTTCAGCTGGAACATGGGTCCTCAATTCACCGAGTGGCACCGCCCCGTGTACAACTTGGGCAACTCCAAGCAGTGGTTCCGCTTCAGCAGCATGCACCCGGCCGACATTATCCAGTTCACCATGTGTGACGGAGCTGTCAAGCCGATCAGCATGACGATTGACGCCCAGTTGTTGATCCACTTGTCGGCCATGGCTGACGGCCAAGTGGCTCAGATTCCTAACTAGTTCATCGATTATTTTGACCTTCCGAGGCTTGCTATGAGATTGTTGTTGTTAGCTGCAGTGCTGCTCTGTTTCGCTGGTTGCGGTGGCGAGACTGAGATTTCGCAACCGGAGCAGTTCGCGCCTCCAGCCGAGCCAGCAGCTGTCGGCTCAGGAGACGGTAACGGCGGCATGTCTGCCCCACCAATGGTCGAGTAATCAGCTTGCGGCAGCGCGCACGCGCGTTCTGCACAGGGCAAATTGATCGATTTGATTCAGGAAGCGGAGGATTCATCCTAGATGGATCCTTCGCTTTTTTTTATACTATGGTATAGTGGCTTTGTGGCTTATGTCGCCTTTCGATGTGACGCCGATCGCTGCAAACCTTCTTAGGGACATTTTCTTACATGCAATTCGCCGATCTTGGACTGGCTCAGCCCATCCTCCGTGCGGTCGAATCGTCTGGTTACTCAACTCCCACTCCCATCCAGCAGCGAGCCATTCCGGTTGTCTTGCAAGGACGTGATGTCTTGGGTTGTGCTCAAACGGGCACGGGTAAAACTGCCGCATTCGCGTTACCCATTCTTGATTTACTGCTTTCGGACCCGATTCCCAAAAAAGCCAAACGTTGGATTCGCGCCTTGGTGCTTTCGCCCACGCGAGAATTGGCCGCGCAGATCAGCGACAGTTTTCACGTCTATGGGAAGGGCACTAAGCTGCGTGTGACCACCATTTTCGGCGGCGTTGGCCAGCGAGCGCAGACTCGCGAACTGGAAGCTGGTGTTGATGTCGTGGTCGCCACCCCGGGACGTCTGTTGGATTTGATCAATCAAGGTTACGTTGATCTAAAAGATGTCGAAGTCTTTGTTTTGGACGAAGCCGATCAGATGCTCGACATGGGTTTCTTGCCCGATGTCCAGCGGATTGCCAAGCGGTTGCCGACCAAACGTCAGACTTTGCTGTTTTCAGCAACCATGCCGCCGCCGATTCGCGCCCTCTCCGGGCAATTATTGCATGACCCGGTATCGATTCAAATCGCTCCCGCCGGAACTGCGACCGAGCTTGTTGAGCAGCAAGTTTACCTGGTCGAAAAGAAGCAAAAGCCAGACCTCTTGGCTGATTTCCTCCAAAATCGGCCACCCGCCAGCACGCTGGTCTTCAGCCGCACCAAGTACGGAGCCGATGCGGTCGTCAAACGTTTGGAGAAAGCGGGCATTCAAGCCCGAGCAATCCACGGGAACAAGTCGCAGTCCAACCGTCAAAAGACTTTGGCACAATTCAAAAGTGGTGACATTGACACCCTGGTCGCGACCGACATTGCCGCCCGCGGAATTGATGTGACTGGCATTGATTATGTGGTCAACTACGACATGCCAGCAGCTCCTGAAACCTACGTGCACCGAATTGGCCGTACTGGCAGGGCGGGTGCCGTGGGGGTGGCAGTCTCGTTCTGCTCACCTGATGAACGCGAGCAACTCACCAAGATCGAGCGGCATCTAAAAAAGAAGATCACGCTGATCGCCGACACCACCGACCCGCTGGCGAGACCCGTTGCGACTCCGACCAAAGGTAAACCTGGCAAGGGCAAGCCAGGCAAAGGTAAGCAGCCGATAGCAGCAGGTCGTGGCGGCCAGCCCCGCGGTGGCGTAAAACGCTCGAGAAAACGTTTTCGCAAACCAACCTAAGCGGGTTGCTTACTGCAGGTAGTAGACGACGAGGCAAATTGCCAGCAAAAAAGTGGCCCAAAACGTCATCACGCTGGTCGACCAAGTCGTTCCCAGCGGCCCATGCACTCCGAAAATACGCTCGGCCGACTTCCAAAGCCGCTCGGTGACTTGCCCTCCATACGCTTCCAGCCAACGACCGCCGGCTCGCACCGGCGTCGCTCCTCCGCGAATCAGGGCTGGCAGCAAGCGGCGGTAGATCCAATCGGTATCAAGGTTCGTGGCGCGTTTCTCATCAGGGTACAATCCCGTTTTCATTAGCACCACGAAAGCCAAGGCGGCAAACATCAGTAGCTGCAATTGCGTTACCACGTGGGTCGTCGTGTAGGGATGATAGTCCGTGGGGTAAGGGAGCATCCCATATAGCACCGGGTAAGCCACACCCAGGGCGATGCAAAGAAAGGCTGCGATTGCCATCGCGCACAGCATATTCCAAGGCGCTTCTTCAACGCGTTTGCCCGAATCGTGCCCAAAGAAAGCGAAGAAAGGTATCTTAATCCCCGAGTGCTCCATCACACCGGCGGAGGCAATCAGCAGGATGATCCACACCCAGAACTGATGTTCCTCGGCAGCCGCTGTGATAATCATTGATTTGCTGATGAATCCACTGAGCAGTGGAAAACCAGAAATTGCCGCCGCACCAACGATGCAAAACAGCGTCGTCCAGGGCATCGAGCGGTGTAACCCACCCAGCTCGGTCGCCTTAATCGTACCAACTCGATACAACACGGCCCCCATCGACATGAACAATAACGACTTGTAGATGATGTGACTGAAAGCGTGGGCAAAGGCACCATTGAGTGCCAATTCCGTACCGATCCCGATCCCCACAACCATAAAACCTAATTGGTTGTTGAGACTATAAGCCAGCACGCGTCGTAGATCGTTCTCAATGACCGCGAACACAATCGGGAACAGCGTCATTGCGCAACCGATATAGATCAGCGGTTCAAAGCCGGCAAAGCCACGAGCCAAGGCGTAAATCGCCAACTTCGTCGTGAACGCGCTGAGAAATACTGTGCCCGTGGGACTCGCCTCGGGATAAGCGTCTTGCAGCCAATTGTGCAGTAAAGGAAAGGCAGCTTTGATCCCAAACGCCAACAAAATCAAACTGCTGGCGAGATTCAGTTCGCTCGTTTCTCCTAGCAAACTCTCAAACTTTAACGAGCCAGTTTCCACAAACCGAATAATGGCTCCCGAGAGCAGCAACACACCCGAACCAACTTGAATAATCAAATACCGCATGCCGGCTCGGAACGAGCCTTCCCGATCGCTGGCCCAGATCAGAAACACGCTGGTCACAGCGGTCAGTTCCCAATAAACAAACAGGGTCAGCAGATCGCCAGCCGCCACCGCGCCGATCGCCGCACCGGCGTAGGCTAGCGCTGCGACGTGCTGCCGAGCATCACGGACATGCAGCGCATAGATCGCTGCCAAGATAGCGGCAAGATGAAATACGATCCCAAATAGGCGGCTGATCTTATCGATCCGCGTGATCTCAATGGAGGCCCCTAAGAAATTCCAAACTGACGAAATTCCTTGCGGCGCGTAAAGAAAACAGACCAGGCTGAGGCAAGACAACGCCAGCACCGAAACCGCTTGCAAGCGGCGGGGAAACACGGCCACCAGCAACGCGCCGACGACCATGATCAAGCCGGGCGGAATCTGCTCAATGAGGCTAACGATCATAATAGTCCTCTGGACGACGAACGAGAATCCGCAGCAAACGACCGAGGAAAACGATGATCACAAAAGCGATGAAGCCAAACCATGCTTGAAAACCAAAAGTCATCTCGAGATCGAAATGAGGATGCGGGTTTTCGTAGAATAAATCTGCGACGACCAGTCCTACACAGACCACGACCAAGCCAATAATCATGCCCCGAATGTTGCCGGGACGTTCAAACCACGTCGGCGCCCCGCTGTCGTTGCCAATACGGTGTTTACTTGCGGTGGCCTTGCCTGCTGGGCGCGGCCCTCGCTGGGAGTGACGGTTTTGTTTTGCAGCCATAAGGGATTGAGTCGTTAGGGACGACTGCTCGCGGGCAGGCCTGTGGCCACGATCGGGAACAGTAGTTGGTAGATTGTGTCAGCAAAGATAAACAAGACGACCGTCGCCACGGCCGTGATGCACAGCGGAACGACGCACATCCATGGCGCTTCTTTGATGGTCTGAGCCTCCGGGGGACTGTCGTCGTTTCCCGATTTGGCCGGTAGTTTGCCCGGCAAGAACGCCCGAATCGGAATCGGCATCAAGTAGAAAATGTTTAACAACGAGCTGATCATCAGCGCCGCGATCAGCCAATATTGATGTGTTTCGGCCGCCCCCACGGCGAGAAACCATTTGCTCCAAGCGCCACCGCCGGGCGGCAAACCGATGATGCTGATCGTGGCCAGCAAGAAAGCTCCAAAGGTGAAAGGCATCGCTCGGCCCAGGCCATCCAGCTCGCTGACATATTTTTTATTGGTCGCGACGTAGATTGCCCCGGCGGCGAAGAACAGCGTGATCTTACCAAAGGCGTGCATAACAATATGCATACCACCTCCGAGGATGCTGTTGGGCGTGGCCAAGGCGGCTCCCAGCGTGATGTAGGCCAATTGGCTGATCGTCGAGTATGCCAACCTGGCTTTGAGATTATCTTTTGTGATTGCCACCAGCGAAGCGATCACAATGGACGCGCCAGCCAAGTAACTCAACCAGATGCTGATCCCGGTTGTCTGCAAGAGATCGATACCGAAGATATACACCGCCACCTTCAGCAAAGAAAAAACTCCGACTTTAACCACCGCCACAGCGTGCAGCAGGGCGCTGACCGGAGTCGGAGCGACCATCGCGGCTGGCAACCAACGATGAAAGGGCATGAGTGCGGCTTTGCCAATGCCAAAAGCAAACAAGCCCAACAAAATAGTTAATTGGCCATTGCTGGTTCGGCCCGCAGCCAACGGCTCGCTAAGAATTCCACCCAAGCGAAAGTCGAGCGTTCCGGCAATGAACCAAGTGCCGGCGATTGCCAACATAAAGAAGGCGATCGAGGTAAATAGGAGAATTCCCAAATAGACCCGTCCGCCATTGCGAGCTTCGGCCGTGCCGTGATGGGTGACCAGCGGGTAGGTGCTGATTGTCATCACTTCGTAAGCGATAAACAGGGTAAACAAGTTTGCCGAGAAAGCGGCGGCCAAAGCGGCAAATATCGCCGCGGCAAAACAAGCGAAGAAGCGAGTTTGATGATGCTCGTGGTGTCCCCGCATATAGCCGACCGCGTAGACGGTCGTCAAAATCCACAAACTGGCAGCCACTAGGGCAAACATCATCCCCAGCGGTTCCACCTGAAAAGTCAGTGAAAAGCCGGGCAACAAATCCCCCAAATCCCATGTGGGGCGTTCTCCAGCAAACACAAAGCTTGACAACCTCCACACCGCCAGCAAGGTCAGCAGCCCAATCACTAGGCTTGAGGCGTCACGCGCGTTGGGTGCTTTCCCAAGCAAAAACACCAAGCCGACACCCAGCAGCGGTAAAGCCAGCGCAATCCAGATTAGATTTTCCGGAGATGTCATCAAAAGGCTCCACTCAAGATTGCCACGGCAGCTTGCCGTGCCAGCCCGGCTGAATAAGTCGTCATGAATCCAAAAGCAAAGACACCCCCGATCACCAAGTAAGTGGGGATCAACATCGCTAAGGGTGCTTCGGTCGGGCGTGGTTTTTCGGGATCAGGTGTGGCGAAATATAAGATCTCAACAACTCGCCACACATAGACTACGGCCAGCAAGGAACTGAGCAACATTAGCACGGCCACTCCCCACCTGCCCGTCTCCATCGAAGCGGTCAGCAGTAGCCATTTGCTAATAAATCCTGCGGTCAGCGGCACGCCGATCAACCCCAATCCACCGAGCACCCAAGCCATCGATGTCCAAGGCATCGTGCGGCCGGCCCCCTTCCACTCGCTGAGATGGGTTGAGCCGATTCGCAGCGCAAAGCAGCCAACCACCATAAATAGCCCACCTTTAATCAAGGCGTGGTTAAACATGTGTACGATTCCACCAGTCATCCCATCCTCGTTCACCATGCTGATACCCAACAACATGTATCCGATCTGGGCAACGCTGGAAAAAGCCAATAATCGTTTGACATTTTCTTGAAAAATAGCCGCCAAGGAGGCTGAGAAAATGCCAATCATGGCAAACACCAGCAGCATGTTTTGCAGCGGCAACTGCTGGAAGGCGAAATCGGGAGTAAAGATGCCGTAAATCAAGCGAATGAAGGCGTATACCGAAACTTTGGTGGCGGTGGCGGCAATGAAGCAAGTCACCACGGTGGGGGCGTAGGTGTAGGCGTTGGGAAGCCACGTGTGCAGCGGAAACACGGCCATTTTGATAAACAGCCCGATCGTGAGAAAAGCAAACGATACCAACACGGTCCGCGGCCCGCCGACCACGTCCACTCGCGAGGCAATGTCGGCCATATTCAAAGTGCCGGTCATCTGATAGAGCAGGCCGATGCCGATCAAAATGAAGGTGGCACCAATGGTCCCTAATATCAAATACTGAACCGCGGCCAGCGGTGCGCGGCGGGTCCCGCCCAAGCTGATCAAGGCATAGGAGGAAAGGGATGAAATCTCCAAAAACACGAACAAATTAAAAATGTCACCGGTGGCGCACATCCCCAGTAGACCGGTTAAGCACAGTAAATAGGTCGCGTAGAAAAGATAGCGTTGCTGTAGCGGAATCTCGTGCTTGACGCTGCGTGGAGCATAAGCCAGCACGATCGCCGCCGCTCCCGTGACGAACATGATCACAAAGGAGCTTAGCGAATCAATGACATACTCAATTCCATAAGGGGGTGCCCAGCCACCAATCTCATAGTGTAACGGGCCACTGTCGTGGACCATGATCACCATCTGGATAGACATGGCAAAACAGGCCCAGGCGACCAACAAAGCGACGACGTAGGTCACTTGGTCATGCCGCAGGAGCACGCAACAGGCAGCAGCGATCATCGGCACTACGATAATCAGGACCGGTAAGTGTTCTAGCATTACGAGTTCCGATCCAATTCCAAAATCTCATCTTCTTCAATTGAGCCGTAGTCTTCGCGAATACGCACAATCAGAGCCAACGCTAATGCCGTCGTGGCGATCCCGACGACAATTGCCGTCAACATCAACACGCTCGGCAGGGGATTCGAGAACGTGATCTCGCCACTGGCCATCGCCCGCTGCAGCTTGCTATCGCCGTGAGCTACAGCATGCTCATGTGCCTCATCCCCATCCTGCTCCAGCCCACCGGCGGGTGATTTGTCTGCAATATGATCTGAGGCATGATCGGCTGCGTGCTCATCGACTGGTCCATGGGCGGCGTGCCCGGCGACCAGACTGGGAGGAATGATCGGCGCGGTGGCGCCGTTCACTTTACCCATCGATATGTAGAGCAAAAACACGGACGTTTGGAAGATGTTCAGCCCAATGATTGACTTTACCAAATTGCGACTGGAGATCACAATATAGAAGCCAGTCATCATCAGGAAGACGACAATCCAATAATTGTAGAGTCCAAGAAATTGGCTGACACTCATAGTAGCCGTTTCCTGCCAGCAAAAGTATAGAATATCATCGTCATCACGGCCGTCACGGTCAGCCCCACACCGATCTCCACGAGAAAGATGCCCAGGTGCTGACCGGTGGGCAGAATCGTGGGGTAGAAATGATGTTCCAGGTAATCGTAGTCAAGGAAATTTCCACCTAACAACATGGTTGCCACACCCGTTCCGGCATAGAGCAGGACGCCGAGCGCCATAAAGACCTCGACAGCCCGCGGCGGAAAGACTTTGCGAGTTTCCTGCAAGCCAAACACGAGACCATACAGAATAAAGGCGGACGCCAAAATGACGCCTGCCTGAAAGCCGCCACCTGGTCCATAGTCGCCATGAAACTGCACATACAATCCAAACAACAAGATGTAAGGAATGAGCAGTTTGGAAATGATGCGAATAATAGGGAATGCTTTCATGGCCCTGACTCGCTAAGGCGTGAATGGTTCGTGGCTTTGGTCTCGCCGACGGCGCGGAGAATTAACAACACGGCGATCCCGGCGGTCAATACGACGGTCGTTTCACCCAGCGTGTCGTAGCCTCGATAGCTGGCCAAAACCGATGTCACTACGTTTGGCAATCCGTGCATATCGTCCATCGATTTTTCCACAAAGCCCGGATCGGGATATAAGTGGATCGGGTCGTCGGGACTGCCGATCGGAGGCATATCGAGCGTGCCGTAAATCAGCGCTGCTCCTGTCACGCTGACGACCAGCAATGGCAGGATCGGAAATCGTGGCAACGGTTTTTGTTCTTTACCGGTGAGGGCCAGGGTGCTGAGCATCAACACGGTGGCGATGCCAGCACCGACAGCCGCTTCGGTAAAGGAGACGTCGGGAGCGTCGAGCAGCAGCATCCAGCTGGCTGACAGAAAGCTATAGATGCCGGTGAACATCACCGCCGCCCATAGATCGCGCAGCCTGGCCACGGCGATCGCCGTGGTGGCCAACAGCGCCAAGACAATTAAATCAATTCCGATCATGTCGGCTTGCCTCCAGGTGGATCGACAGATTGGCCCGAGACAGATTGGCCCGAGACAGATTGGCCCGAGACAGATTGCTGTGCAGGCCCGGCGGAGCTGGCGGGTGCATCTGCGGAGGTGGAAGTGGCCAGCGACTTGAACGGGGTGTCTAATTGTGGCAGCAAACCGTGGCTCATCGCCGAGCGTGCCAGGGCGTGCCCCGAACTGGGACTGGTCACGGCGAGGAAAAACAAAATCGCCACTAGTTTAAAGCCCACCGGAAAGGAGTCAGCCTGGAACAACAGACCGACGATCAGCAATCCAGCGCCGAGCGTATCGGTGATGCCGCCGCCGTGCATTCGCGAATAGAAATCTGGAAGTCGCAAAATGCCCAGCCCGCCGATCAGGGAGAATACCGCTCCGCTGACTAGGCAGCCCCAACTGGCAATGAAACAGATCCATTCGATCAACTGAGGAATCTCCATTAGCCACCCACCTCATCGCCGAAGGTGCCGTGCTCGGTGAATCGCAGCAGCGCCACCATGCCGATGAAATTCATCAGCGTGTAGAGCAGGGCTAAGTCCAGGAAGTCGGTGCGACCGGTCATGAAACTGACGACGGCGATAAACAACACCGTCTTGGTGCCAAACATATTGATTGCCAACACGCGATCAAACACGGACGGCCCAAGCATCGCGCGAATTAGCGCCAACAACATCGTGACCAAAATTGCCAGTGCTGGGATGGTATATAAACCGAGGCTCATGCTTTGCCTCCCGTTTTCGGTTCCATCTCCCGAATTCGCCTGCCCATCTCTCCCTCGAGCGCTTCCTCGTCCTCGGGCAGGCAGAGGGCGTGCACGAGCACGGTGTCCGCTTCGAGTTTGACCGTCACGGTGCCGGGAGTCAGGGTGGTCGAGTTGGCGAACAACACTCTACCCAGTTCCGTTTTGGCGGAAATGGGTACCTCCACCAAACGCCGCTGGAGCCCCATGTTCCGCGACAGCACGATCTTGGAAACTCGCAAGTTGCTGACGATCACTTCCTTGGTCAACCAAGGTCCGTAGCTGGTGAAGGGTTTCATGCCAAAGCGAATCGGCACCCCCTCTTCGTCGAGTATTTTCATTCGCCCGGCAACGAGCGTGCAGAACAGACAGCTAAGCAAGCCCAATCCGAGCAGAAAAAGATTGTCGAAATGCCCTGACCATAGCAGCCAGTTGATCGCCAAAGCGACGAATAACGGAAAGGCGTATTTCACACTCTGGATCCCTGCCAAGTGGAACGAAAAAATTGCACTTCAATCTTAGCGTTGAACGTTTTTTTTCTGCAGCCCGCACATGGCGGCCATCTTGCTATTTCCGCCATTTTCACCAAGGATAATGAGTGGCCCACAGCCTATTTTGTGGGGCACACCTCAACTTGCCGGGGTGCCCTTATTGTCAGGCGCGAGGGCAAGCCAAACTCAACCTTCGGAGACAGCGGTGAAGACATTACTGGCGATTGACGGCTCGGACTGTGCATATCAAGCGGCTGAATTCCTCTGCCGACTGCCTCATCATGAGGCCCTCGACATTGAGGTATTGACCACGATTAACACGCCCGACGTAAGCTCCAGCACATCTACTAGGGCTTGGTTACCGGAATTCATGGAGCAACTCAATAGCACTGCGGACGCGGCTTACACAAAAGTAGTCAATTGCTTTGAGGGTTCGACCGCCACGCTGCACCAACACAAGGCCAGCGGCCACGCCGGACAGGCGATTGTGAATCGCGCCGAAGCGATCGGTGCCGAGCTGATCGTGCTCGGCGCAAAGGGCCATTCCTCCGTGGCCCGCATCCTCTTGGGGAGTGTCAGCGACTACGTCGGGCGACACGCCAACTGCGGCGTGTTGACGGTCAGGCCGGCGGCTGCGAATGCCCCCCCAGCTGAACGCCTGCGAGTCACGATCGCCTACGACGGCTCCGTGCCGTCCAAGCAGGCTCTGGAAAAATTCTTGCAATTCGGCTGGCGCAAAACGGTCGACGTGCAAGTGCTCGGCGTGGTCACGTTATTCCCCTTGTTTCCGGGCGAAGGCGAGGAATTGCTCAACGAACAAGTCAAACAGGACTGGCAAGATGCGCAGCAAAACGTCGACGAAATCGTGCAGCAATTGCAGGCGGCGAACATCAACGCCAGCGGGAAAGTGGTCAAGGCAGATCACGTCGGCGAGGCGATCGTGCTGGAATCGAAAGCCAACGGCAGCGAATTGATTGTGCTCGGCAACACCGGCCGCAGCTTGCTGCCCCGTTTGCTGCTCGGCAGCGTCTCAGCCTACGTGCAACGTCACGCCCATCAATCGGTGTGGATCGCCCGCTGAGCAGGTATCCGCAGCAAATAAATAAAAAATTTACGCGGCGCGCCCCGAATCGACTCCTTTTTCGGCTAGGTAAGTGTGCAAAGCAATATACCTGATCATGATCCTCCCCAAAAAAAGAGTCGACGCGGCAATGAGAGTCGAAACCCAAGCACGTGCTCCCCGCGGGAAATGCACAGAATCCCTTCAGCTTCGCCACCCGGCACAACGCGTTGCGGTGCTGGTGGCGTTCGCCTCCGCCTTCGCCTTGGCCTTCGTCTGCTCGACTGCAACGGCTGAGAATCCCTCCAAAACTGAGTCCCTCAGCGAAGCGGAACTCAATTTGGCGACTTATGACGCAGTGGGGCAAATTGTCCTCGATACGCATTGGGATCCGACACTGGGAGGGATTGACTGGCAAGCTTTTCGCGACGAGCTCCGCCCCAGCTTGGAGGCGGCTGCCGATCGGGATGTGATTCGCCAGGCTGCCACGAAGTTGCTGAGCAAATTGGATCAATCTCACTTCGGTCTGATTCCGGCGGAATTCTATGAAAAAAATGGCGATGAGGCCTCCGAGTCCGGCTGGACGGGAATTGAATTTCGCCTCTTGGCCGGTGCGCCGATCATCACGGCGGTGGAGCCAAATTCGCCAGCCAGTTTAGCGGGTCTGTCCCCCGGCGGCGAGATTGTTGCGATTGGTGAGCAGTCGATCGAAGAGGTGACAGACCTTTCGGCCGCGGGCGAAATTCCCGCCGACGTGATCGAGCAAGCGGTCTACGAAAAGATCGCCAGCAAACTCAGCGGAGAGCTAGGCGAAACGGTTAAATTAACGTTAAAAGCAGTTGACGGTGGGGAGAAAACTGTCGAAATGACAGCCGTGGCGGTGCCGGGGAAGGTCACCCAGTTTGGTAACTTGCCGCCCATGACGGTCCAATTGGAGACGAAGATGCTGGACGATGCGGTCGGCTATATTCGTTTTAACTTGTTTATGGACCCTGCCAGGCTGCTTAAGCAGATCGGCGAATTCGTCTCCAACAACCATGACGCCAAAGGCATGATCATTGATTTGCGAGGCAACCTCGGTGGCTTGGGGGCCATGGCGATGGGCTTGGCCGGCTGGTTTGCGATTGAGGAGCAGCAGAGTTTGGGACAAATGCAGACCCGCCAAGGCAACTTGAACTTTGTCTATTTTCGTCGTCCCAAAAGCTTTCGCGGACCACTGGCGATCCTCGTTGACGAGCGTTCGATGTCGACCGCCGAAATCTTTCCCGGGGGTTTGCAAGCTCATGGTCGCTGCCGAATTTTTGGTCGTCCAACCCCCGGCATGGCACTCCCTTCGATCGTCGAAATTTTGCCCAATGGCGATCGTTTTCTGCATGCCTTTGCCAATTTTGTGCTCCCCGAAGGCGAAGCCTTAGAAGGTGTCGGCGTGACTCCCGATGAACTGGTGGTGCTCGATCGCCAGCAGTTATCGGCGGGGATCGATCAAGATGTGCAAGCAGCCAAGCGGTGGTTGTTGCAGGCAGCGGATGCTGAGTAATTTTTTCCTTAAAATGCGAGAGCGAACTTTTCATGAAGACCTATTTACAGAAAACGATGCTTGGCTTGTTGTTGGCTGTTCCCGCAGCGCTTGTTGTTGCCGTGCCCCAAGCTGGCATCGCCCAAGATCAGGCTGCTGGTCAGCCCACCGGGGAAGCGGTCATGGATGGCTATGTCAAAGCCATTGGTGGCAAGGATTTGCTGAAGGAACGAACCAGTCGTCGCATTAAAGCGACTTTCAGTATGCCGGCCGCCGGGGTGGCTGCGGGAATGACGATCACCCAAAAAGCACCCGCTTTCTATCGCATGGAAATGGAGATTCCCGGGCTGGGCACCATGACCCGCATCTGCGACGGCAAGCAGGTCTATGACAATAACGCCGTGACCGGAGAACGCATCCTCAGTGGAGGCGAGAAAGAAGCAGCCATGTTGGAAGCGCAGTTCAATTCCGATTTGAATTGGCGAGACTCGTTTAAGTCTGTCAAGCTCGTCGGTAACGAAAAAATTGATGGCCGCGACTGCTGGAAAGTCAGCTTGACAACCCAGGGTGGCGCCGAGCAAATTCGCTATTTCGACGTGAAAACCAATTTGTTGGTCCAAACTGAGATGACGGTCGATACTCCGCAAGGAAAAATTCCCACCGTGACGCGGATTCCCGGCTACAAAGAGATTGATGGCATCAAGTATCCCAAGTCGAGTGAAATTTCGATGTTGGGCCAAAAGCAGGTGATCACAATTGATAGCGTCGAGCACGACTTGGAGCCCGCAGCGGCAACTTTTGAGATTCCCAAAGCGGGCAATTGATCGCGACGTTGGCAATTGACCTCGCCGCCGGCAAACCCCGCTTGACGAAAGCGGCCACCAGGCGACATTCTTAACAGTGAGTGCGACGCCATTTGTGTCGGCGTCGCCGCTGTTGCCTCTTCAGGAAGGATGTCGTTGTCATGTCGGATGTGACCATTGAATTGCCCGACGGTGCTTTACAAACTCACCCCGCCACAACGACCGCCATGGATGTGGCCAGCGGGATTAGTGAGGGGTTGGCCAGAAACGTGGTGGCCGCCGAGGTCGCCGGAAAAATCATCGACGCCAATTTACCTTTGGGCGAATTGGCCTCGGGTACTCAGCCGCTGCCCCTCAAGTTGCTGACTTCCCGCGATCGCAGCGCGCTCGACGTCCTCCGCCACTCCGCGGCCCATGTCATGGCGAGGGCCGTGATGCGACTCTATAAAGGAGTCTCGCTCGCTTTTGGTCCCACCACCTCCGGCGGGTTCTATTACGACTTCGACATTCCGGAGCGAATCGGCGAGGATGATTTTGCCGCGATCGAAGCCGAAATGGCCAAGATCATCAAGGAAAAAGAGCCTTTTGAGCGGTTTTCTTTGCCTCGCGAAGAAGCCGTCCAATTATGCGAGGAGATGGCTCAGGATCTGAAGGTCGAACACCTCAGCACCGGTTTGGCCGACCAAGAATCGGTCAGCTTTTACCGTCAGGGCGAGTTCGTCGACCTCTGCCGTGGTCCGCATATTCCCCACGCCGGCTTTATCAAAGCGATCAAAGTGCTGAGCACGGCCGGTGCTTATTGGAAAGGGGATGCCTCGGGCCGCCAGCTGCAACGACTCTACGGGACCGCTTTCTTCGACAAGAAAGAGCTGAAAGCCTATCTCGAGCAACTGGAAGAAGCCCGCCGCCGCGACCATCGCGTGCTGGGGAAAAAACATGGGCTCTTCTCGATCACTCCCGAAGTCGGACCGGGACTCTGCCTGTGGCTGCCCAAGGGGGCCCGCGTCCGCGTGATGCTGGAGGATTTTTTGCGGGGCGAGCTGCTGCGCCGGGGATATGATCCGGTGTACAGTCCCCACATCGGTCGCGTCGAAATGTACGAAACCAGCGGCCACTTTCCTTATTACCGTGACAGCCAATTCGCACCGTTGTACGGCAGCGACGCGGGTGGTTTGCTGGATGCCTGGAGCCGACGGTTGGAGGCGGGCAATTTGGATCGCGACGGCGAAGACAAGTTGATGGCGGCTGCCGAGGTGTTGGGAGTCGAGTTGCCTGACTATAAGCCGTCTGCTTCCGCCGAGGATCGTCGCGAAGTGTTGCATCGTTGGCAGACCGTGCACGAGCGGTACTTGCTGAAACCGATGAACTGCCCGCACCACTGCCAAATTTTTGCCGCCCAGCCACGATCCTATCGCCAGTTGCCGCTGCGTTTATTCGAGTTCGGCACGGTTTACCGGCATGAGCAGACTGGCGAACTGAACGGCATGCTGCGGGTCCGCGGTTTGACGCAAGATGACGCGCATATTTTCTGCACCGCGGAGCAGGTGGAAGCCGAGTTCCGCGCCACCATCGAATTAACCAAATTCGTGTTGGAGTCGGTCGGTTTTGCCGACTACCGCGTGCAACTTTCGCTCCGCGATCGCAACAGCGATAAATACGTTGGCAGCCCCGAGAACTGGGATCGCGCCGAGGGCGCGCTGCGGGGCGTGTTGGAAGATTCCGGGCTGGAGTTCAACGAACAACCGGGCGAAGCCGCGTTCTACGGTCCCAAGGCCGACTTTATGGTCCGCGACTGCATCGGTCGTTCCTGGCAGCTGGGAACCGTGCAGCTGGACTACAACCTGCCCGATCGTTTTAAGCTGGAATACACCGGAGCGGACAACCGCGGTCACCGACCGGTGATGATTCACCGCGCGCCGTTCGGCTCGCTGGAACGCTTTACCGGCATGCTGATCGAACACTTTGCGGGCGCTTTTCCACTCTGGTTGGCACCCGAGCAGATTCGTGTGCTGCCGCTGTCGGAAAAAACTACCGACTATGCCCTGGCTGTCGCCAATCAATTGGAAGAGGCCGGATTGCGAGTCTCCACCGACCTGCGGAACAGCAAGGTGCAAGCCAAAATCCGAGATGCCCAGCTGGAGTTGGTACCTTACATGGCCGTCGTCGGTCCCAAAGAGGCTGAAGCTGGACACGTCGCCCTCCGCGACCGGATCGATGGTGACCTCGGCAGCCTGCCGACCGCCGCGGCCATCGCCCGCCTGACGGCAGAAATCCGCGAACGTAAAGTGCGACAAGTGGTGAAGAGCCAGTTCACACAAATTGACGACTCCGACGCAGAACTATTCGAAGGTTGATCTCCCCCGATGCTCGATCGTAAGTACATTGCCGCGAATCCACAGCTGGTTCAAGAAAACTGCCAACGCCGCGGCGTCACGGTGGCGATCGATCAATTGCTGGAGTTGGAAAACCAACGGCTCGAAGCGTTGCGGCAAGCTCAAGAGTTGAATCGCCTGGCGAATGAAACGAGCAAAGGCATCAGCAAAGCGGCATCGGCCGATGATCGTCAAGCGATGATTGAAAAAGGGCGGCAACTGCGGGCCGACAAAGACGCCGCCCAACAACTGCATGATCGCCTCGACGACGAAATCACCGCGATTCAGAAATTGATTCCCAACATGACGCACCCCGCCGCGCCTATCGGTGGCGAGGAGGACGCGGTCGAATTGGGCTTGGGAAAAACGCCTCAGCCGAGCTTTGATTTCCCGGTGCTCGACCACCTGGAGCTGGGCGAAAAATGGGACTGGATCGATTTCGAGGCGGGAGCCCGAGTCGCCGGAGCTGGTTTTTACTTCCTGAAGAAAGATGTTGTCCGGCTCGACCTGGCACTGCAGCAGTTTGCCGTCAGTTTTCTAGCCGATCGGGGCTTTACCCCGGTCAGCACGCCCGATTTGGCGCTGACCAGCGTGCTGCACGGTACCGGCTTTTCCCCACGTGGTCCCGAAACGCAAATCTACAGCATTGAAAACACCGAACTGAACCTGATCGCCACCGCCGAGATCACCCTCGGCGGCATGTTGGCAGGTCAGACGCTCGACGCCAGCGAATTGCCGCTGAAAATGTGCGGGCTGAGTCACTGTTTTCGCACCGAAGCGGGAGCGGCTGGTCGCGCTTCGCGAGGACTTTATCGCGTCCACCAATTCAGCAAAGTCGAGATGTTCGCCTTCACGCATCCCGAGCACAGTGAAAGCATGCACGAAGAGATGCGCAGCCTCGAATGTGAACTGTTCGATGCTTTGGAGATTCCTTATCGCGTGATCGATACGGCGACCGGCGATTTGGGCGGACCGGCTTATCGCAAGTATGACTTGGAAGCTTGGATGCCGGGCCGCGGCGAAGCGGGCGAGTGGGGCGAAGTCACCAGCACTAGTAATTGCACCGATTATCAATCGCGCCGCCTTAACGTGCGTTTTAAAACCACCGGGCAAAAAGGTACCGAGCTGGTGCATACCCTCAATGGCACCGCCATCGCCACCAGCCGCGCGATCATCGCCGTGCTGGAAAATAACCAACAGGCGGATGGGACGGTGCGAGTCCCCCAAGTCTTGCAACCATGGGTCGGCCGAACTGTCATCGGCGGGTAACACGTTTTGAATCACTCACAATCCCCCTGGAAATCGGCCTGGGGTTTGCGGCACGCTATCGACTTTCTTAATCATGGTGCCTTCGGCGCGTGCCCGCTCGAGGTGCTGGCCAAACAGCAGCAACTTCGGGCGCGGATGGAAAGCCAACCGCTGGCTTTTCTGCAGCGCGAGCTGGAAACGTTGCTCGATCAATCGCGAGCCGCTTTGGCCGAGCTGATCGGCGCTTCGACCGCCGGCTTGGTGTTCGTCAATAACGCCACCGCCGGCGTCAACACGGTCCTTCGCAGCTGGCAGTTCCAGCCCGGTGAAAGCTTGCTCGTCACCGATCACGGCTACAACGCTTGCCGCAACGCCGTCGAATTTGTCGCCGCTCGCTGGCAAGCCCAAGTGCGGGTTGCTGAAATCCCCTGCCCGCTATTGGATGGGCCTCCCGGTAGCGGATCGGCCGCTGACAAAATTGTCGCGGCCATCGAACAGAGCCTCGATCCAACGGTGCGAATGGCGCTGATTGACCACGTGACCAGCCCGACGGGAATAGTTTTTCCGATCGCACGGATTGTGGAATTGCTGCACCAACGGGGAATCGTCGTCATCGTGGACGGCGCGCACGCGCCCGGCATGCTACCCTTAAATGTGGAGCAAATTGGTGCCGATTTTTACACTGGAAACTGCCACAAATGGCTGTGCGCCCCCAAAGGTGCCGGTTTTCTGCACGTTGCCCCGCAGTGGCGAGAACGGTTAAGACCAACGGTTATCAGTCACGGAGCCAACTCGCGGCGGACCGATCGCAGTCGTTTGCATTTGGAGTTCGACTGGACCGGCACCGGCGATCCGACACCCTGGATTTGCGTCGCCGACGCGATCGATTTCCTCCAGCGAATGCCCGGTGGGATCCTCCAAGTGATGCAACAAAATCGACAGCTAACCCTGCAAGCTCGCAGCCACTTGCTGGAACATTGCCAACTGCAGGCAACCGTGGAGGACGAACGGTGTATAGGTTCGATTGCCAGTTTAATCTTGCCTGAAATGCCCCCTTCGGAATGTCCAACAACAGAACAAAAGGCAACTGGGCATCAGGCAACTGGACTCAGCATCGAACAGCGACTCGGGCTTGATCCCCTGCAAATTAAGTTATGGCGTGAGGATGCCATCGAAGTACCAGTCTTCAATTGGCCATCACCCAAGCTGCGAATTTTGCGGATCGCGGCGCAACAATACAACGACCTAAATCAATATCGCTTCCTGGCGAGCGCATTGCAAAAGCATTTGGCTTGAGCAATCTTCCCGACTCGCCTCGCCAGGCTGCCATCGTCGCCCTCAACCAGGCGCGGCAAACTCCTTGAGGAACCCGATTGCATGCCAGAGTTATACGAATCACACAGCCACACGCCGTTGTGCAAACACGCTCAAGGCCTACCAATCGAATACGCTTCGCAAGCCCATCAACTTGGTCTGGCCGGCATTACGATCACTTGCCACAACCCCATGCCCGACGGTTTCTCAGCAGCGGTGCGGATGGACCCGGAGCAATGGGACGAATACCAACAGATCGTGCGGGATGCGGCCGAACACTGGCAAGGCAGAGTCGATGTGCGGTTGGGATTGGAGGCCGATTATTTCCCCGGTTACGAAAAATGGCTGGAAGAGCAGATCGACTCGGCTCCGCTGAGCTACGTGCTGGGGTCGGTGCATCCGCAGATTGCCGAGTACCGCATCCGCTTTGGCAACCCCGACCCGGTCGTCGATCAATCCACCTACTTTTCCATGTTGGCTGACGCTGCCGAGACCGGTTTGTTCGATTGTTTGTCGCACCCCGACTTGATCAAGAATGTGACCAGCACCGCGTGGGAGCCGGATCGTCTGACTGACGTCATCGCTGCGGCGCTCGACCGGATTGCTCAGACCGGGATCGCCATGGAATTGAATACCAGCGGTCGCTTGAAACGGATTCCAGAAATGAATCCTTTTCCCGGGATGCTCAGCATGATGTTGGAGCGTCAAATCCCGGTGGTCCTCGGTGCCGACGCCCACGTGCCCAAGCGAGTCGGCGAAGGCTATCCCGAGGCGCTCGCGCTGTTGGCTGAAATTGGCTACGAAGAAGTTACTTATTTTGTCGAACGCCAGCCCCGCAAGGTACCGATTGCCGCGGCCCTCAACATCGTTGCCGCGGAGGTGCCCAGCGACCGCTGAGCCCAGCCCCGCCTCGGAATTGTGATCAGTTTCGTTACACTGTATTTCCAGCCAGTTGTTAGGGTGAACCGACGGCGCCAGCCGCGGGCCAAATCGACGACTTGCCGGTAATCCTTATTCCTCAAGTTAAAAGCAGGCGTCATGAATTTTTTGCAACAACAAGACCCGGAAATTTGGGACGCAATCTCGGCTGAGGCTGTGCGACAACAAGATGGCTTGGAAATGATCGCCAGCGAAAATTACACCAGCCCCGCGGTGATGCAAGCGGTGGGCAGCATCCTCACCAATAAGTACGCCGAAGGCTATCCCGGCCGACGTTACTATGGCGGTTGCGAGCATGTCGATCGCGTGGAAACTTTGGCGATCGACCGCGCCCTGAAACTGTTCGGTGCCGAAGCAGCCAACGTCCAACCGCACTCGGGTTCGCAAGCCAACACGGCGGTCTACCTCTCCTGCTTGGAAGTCGGCGACACGGTGCTCGGTCTCGACTTGGCCCAAGGGGGACACCTGACACACGGCATGAAGTTAAACATCAGCGGCCGGCTGTACAATTTCATTAACTACGGCGTCGATCCCCAACACCACCGACTCGACTTTGATCAAGTCGCCAAGCTGGCGAAGGAGCATCGTCCCAAGTTAATCGTGGCCGGAGCCATCGCTTACCCACGTGAAATTCCTCACGAGCGATTTGCGGAAATCGCCAACGACGTGGGGGCCAAGCTGTTGGTCGACATGGCACACTATGCCGGGCTGGTCGCGGCGGGAATTCACAACAGCCCCGTTCCGCACGCCGATTACGTGACCACCACCACCCACAAAACGCTGCGTGGACCACGAGCCGGTCTCATTCTCTGCCGGCAAGAACATCTCAAACTGGTCAACCGCAACGTCTTTCCCGGTACCCAGGGTGGTCCCCTAATGCACGCCGTCGCCGGTAAAGCGGTCTGCTTTGCCGAAGCCAATACCGACAGCTTCAAGCAATACGGACGCGACGTCGTGGCCAACGCCCAGGCCCTAGCTGAAACGTTGATGTCCAATGGCCTCAGGTTGATCAGCGGAGGCACTGACAATCACCTCATGCTGGTCGATGTCAACGCCATCGGCATCGGCGGGAAGACAGCCGAAGCCGCTTTGGATCAATGCGGAATCACGGTCAACATGAACATGATTCCCTTTGATGAACGCAAACCGATGGACCCCTCCGGAATTCGCATCGGTACCCCGGCGCTGACCACTCGCGGGATGGGTGTCGCCGAGATGCGAACCATCGGTGGATGGATCTACCAAGCCCTCACGCACGCCGATCAACCAGCCGCTCTCGCCGAGATCCGTGAACAAGTCAAAACGATGTGCCAAAGTTTTCCTGTTCCCGCGCAGCAAGCTGCGATCGCCGAAGTTTAAATTCTCGGCAATCGCTCACTTCTGCTAATCAATCACGCGTCATCGTTAATGACGCGTCATGCTCAGCGGCTCAGCGACGTGGTCCACCTTGCATCATGCGGCGCATCGCGTCGCGGAACGATTCGGGGGTCAAGTCGCGCTGGTTAAAGTTGCGGTCACGGTCATTTCTGCGATCACGATCATCAAGGCTGCGGCCTCGATTTCCCCGCCCTGGCAATCCGTTATGAAACGAGTTGTGATCGAACTGGCCGGGACGCACGCCGCCACGGTCAAATGGATCGCGAGCAAACGGGTTGGTGGAATGGACCCCGAATTGAATCCCGCGAGTCGGACTGACCGTGATGCTGGTGACGCCACGCCCCCGGTTGCTGAAGCCGGGATTGCCAAAGCCGTGACCGCCAAAACTGGGGGCCACGCCCAACAGCGGGTGTTGCCCGACGTGCGGTGCCACCACGGGCACCGAAACTTGACGACGATGACGGATCAACGGGCAAACGGTTTCACAGCCCTCGATGGCGCAAACCAACTCGGTAAAGCTGGCCGCGACGGGACCCCAATACCTCAGCAACTGGGGGTCGGAGCGACCGTAGGGATCGACCAGCAATTCTTCCAGACGCGTGTGCAACAAGTAAACTTCGTCGTAGGCCACCGCCACCGAACGTGGATCGCGACTCCGCAATGAGCACTCCAGATCCCCAGCCGCCCGTACCAGGCGACTCGCGATTCGCTCGCTGTAATCGCTGCCGCGGCGGCAGCGATCCAACTGGCGTTCAAAGTCGCGGACGGCGTGCTCGTAGTCTGCCACCACGTGACGCAGTTCGTGAATGTGGCCCGCGCTGGCAGGCGAAGTGAACACAAAGCAGCAAGCGACAGCGGCTGCGACGGTCAGGACAATTTTCAGTTTAGGCATCGTCTGGGTCTCCATCCAATAGAAAGATGATCAAGAACCTGGCGGAGAATCGCTCGGCCGATTGTGGCTCGGGATGCCACTGCCGCGGATTTCAGTTCGGTTCACAGCCACTCATGTGGCTCATGTTTCTAAATGAAGTTGCAGCTACCGTGCCCAAGCTCGGCGACGTGGAAAGCGGAAGATTCTAAGTCGTTTCTCAATAATGACTTAAGGAAAACTCGCCAGCCCGAACTGACGTGCCAGTGTGTAGTCAAAAAGATGCGATTGTAATCAGTCTGACTACAGATCGAATTGATGGCGCGCTTTGTTTTTCGGTGTTAGTTTTCGGTTTTGGCGGACGCTTTGAGGCTGCCGGTGGTCAGCAATTCGGCGAGCCAATCGCTGAGCGAGAATCGCAGCTTTTCCTGCTTCTTTTCCAGCTGCCGATTCAGCTTGTCGGCCAACTTGCGAGATTGCGATTTGATCACTTTGTCGAGCACCAAGTCTTCAGCCGCCTTGCCCAGTTCTTCCGCGATGTCGCTGCCCAAATGCCCCACCTCGTCAACTTCGAAGTCTTCCAGCGAGAGGGTGGCGGTGAGCACTTCGGGAGCCAGTTGGATAGCCGGCGGGACTTCGACCGGCTGCACTTGAAAACCAATTACCGCTTCAACGTCGACCGCCATCCGGCAACGCGCCAGCACGTGCAAGCTGTAGAGTCGCACGTCCAGATTCCAGCGAGCTTGGCGAGCCGTCACGTCGAAGGTGGAACTCGCTCGCAGTCGTAGATGCAAGCGGCCATCGGGTTGCCAGTAAACATCGGAAAGAGTCAGCTCGAGCGTTTGATCGGGGTTAACCAATTGGGCATGGTACCGTCGCCACAGACCGTGGTTGACCTCTTTCCAACGTCGTTTCGTTTTCAGCTTCAGTCCGTCGCGTTGAATTCGCACTCCTGCGTATACTTCCTTGGTCTTATTCCAGTCCTTATCTTCGACGTAGGTTTCTGGAATCTGTTCGCGAAGCAGGTTGGTGATAAAGTTGAGCAAGCCGCGGGAGGTGGCTTCGGGCATAAACTTCTCAGGTGGCCCCCCTTCGGTTGCGCCAATTAGAGGCTCGGTCTGCAACGGTGGGGCCAACAGCTGGGGGCCTTGCAGCAGCGGTCCCGCTGACAAGGATGGCGCGGCGGGCTGATCTGGGGGACGCACGGCATCTGGCGAATCGGTTTGCGCGCAGCAAGGCGTGCCGCTCGTGACGATGAGCGTTAGAAACCAAGCGATTGGGCCAGGCAAGCCACTCGGCTGGCGGCAAATTTTCATCATGTCTTTCCCAGAAAGAGCCCAGTAGACATTACGTGAAATCAGTCGTCTCCTACAATATCACTTGATACGACCTTCGATTACTTCCATTCTCTTTCAACTTGGCGCACCAACCCGATGCAGGAAATCGACTTAGCGGAATTCGAGTGGAAGCTTCGCGTTCGGCCACTTCAGCTGGCTGATTTTCCCGCGGTCGTCGCACTGCAGAAATTGTCGTTCCCCGACATGCAGCCTTGGAGTCGGGAGCAGTTTGAGAGTCAGCTCGAGCAGTTTCCGGAAGGGCAGATTGGCATCGAGTGTGACGGTCGGTTGGTCGCCAGCAGCAGCAGTCTGATTCTGAGTTATGACGAACAGACCGAATGGCACAACTATAAAAAGCTGTCGGATTCGGGCTACATTCGCAATCACGTGCCGGATGGCGATACATTATATGGCATTGAAATCATGGTCGATCCCGAGTACCGCGGGATGCGGCTGTCGCGGCGACTTTATGATGAACGCAAGGAGCTATGTCGGCATAAAAATCTAGCACGCATCATGATCGGCGGCCGAATTCCTGGTTTCCATCAGCATGCCGACGAAATGACAGCCCGCGAGTACATCGAACGCGTGATGGATAAGTCGTTGTACGATCCGGTGCTCACCGCCCAGTTGGCCAATGGTTTTGCGCTGCAAGGCTTGATCCCCAATTACTTGCCTTCCGATCATGCTTCGCGTGGTTACGCCACCTTTTTGGAGTGGAAAAACTTAGATTATCAGAGTGGGTTGCGGAAACGTTATCAGCGCAATTTCGAGCCGGTTCGCATCGGCGCGGTGCAGTACCAAATGCGTCCGGTGGCCGATTTTGACGAGTTCGCCCGGCAAGCCGAATACTTTGTCGATGTGGCGGGCGACTATAAGTGTGATTTTCTTTTGTTCCCTGAGCTTTTCACCACCCAGCTGCTATCCTGCATCCCGCCGGAGCGGCCTGGTCAGGCGGCTCGCAAACTGGCGACCTTTACACCTCGCTATTTGGAATTCTTTACCGAAGTTGCGGTCAAGTACGATACTAACATTATTGGCGGTTCCTAATTTGTCGTCGAAGACGATACTTTGCTGAACGTGAGTTTTCTATTTGGCCGCGACGGCTCGATCCATCGACAATCGAAGCTGCACATCACGCCCTCGGAGCGTCGCTGGTGGGGCGTCTCGGGTGGCGACCGGTTTGATGTTTTTGATACTGACTGTGGCAAAGTATCGCTGCAAATTTGCTATGACGTGGAGTTCCCCGAGCTGGGACGCATGGCGGCGGCAATGGGTGCGAACATTATCTTCGTTCCCTTTAACACCGACAGCCGGGCTGGATACCTGCGAGTTCGCAGCTGTGCCGCGGCGCGGTGTATTGAAAACCACATGTTCGCCGCGATTGCTGGTTGCACAGGCAATTTGCCGTTCGTGGAAAACGCCGACGTGCACTATGCTCAGACAGCAATCCTAACGCCATCGGATGTGATGTTTGCTCGCGACGGGATCAGCGGCGAAGCGAATCCAAACATTGAAACGGTCATTATTCAAGATGTCGATTTGGAGTTGTTACGTCGCCATCGCTCGACCGGCAGCGTACAAAACTGGCGTGATCGTCGCACTGATTTCTATCGGCTCAACTACCGTATTGACGGCGACTGGCGCCAGGCGTAGGCATTTGTAGAACTGTGATCCCCAGCTGTTTGCATTGTAGAACCGCTGTCCCCAGCTGTTTGCATTGTAGAACCGCTGTCCCCAGCTGTTTGCATTGTAGAACCGCTGTCCCCAGCTGTTTGCTGCCCGGCAAGCGATTGGGGACAATCGCTTTACATTGTTAGCGGCGAAAGAATTCCGAATTGGCTCGGGCCAACTCGTTACCGCGTTCGTCGGTCGTCAAGTGTCGGTAGTAGACTTCCAGGCAGAGGCAAGCCATCGAAGTGGTATAAACCTTACCTCCATAACCGCCCCAGGTGGTTGCGGAGGACCAACTGCCATCGGGTTGCTGCAACGCTAACAACCGTCGCTTCATCGCTTGGTTCCACTGCGCCCATGCTTGGTCTTGCAATTGATGTAGCGCCAGCGAGGCATAATACCAATAATAGAAATTATCTTCTCCCGTGCCGGGAAGCTCTTGCAACAGATAGGCTTGGGCTTCGGCGACTTCGGCGGGCGGCACTTGTTCCCCCAGCAACAAACGGATCGCCAGCGCCTCGGCGGTCATCGTCCGCGAAGGTGCTTCGCCAGGTTTATAACTGGCCAATCCGCCGGTGTTGCCCGTCCGTACGGATCGTAGGAATCGTTTTGTGCGGGTCAGCGATTCTTCGGGAACACCGACACCCGCAGCGCGACCGCTGGCCAGCGCCATGGCTTGCCAGCCCAATTGGCTGAGGTCACCAGGATCGCCAGGGACGTAGCGCCAGCCGCCGGTCGTGCGGTGTTGGATGCGTAGCGTATAACCAACCGCGCTGGCGGCACTCTCTTTGGCAACCGCGTCTCCGGTCATGGCGGCCGTTTCGCACATTGCCAGCGCCGCCATGCCGTGGCTGTAAGTGCGAGCGTAGGGATCGGCGTTGCCAATCAAGGAGCCGTCGGGACGTTGCACGCTCAGAAGATACTGCAGCCCCGAGCGGACTGATTGGGCATGCCCACCTTCTTGATGCGTGTTGCCAGCTCCCAGCAGCGCGAGCAACGCCAGGCCGCTGATCCCGGTCGTGGCGCGAGCTCCGGCACCTTCGCGACCTTGCCCCAGCACGCGGCGCTCGATGCCCGCACCGCTGGCTTGCGGATCCCAAGCACCATCTTCGCGTTGAAAGTTGCTGAGCCAAGCGATGCCAGCTTGCACGGCCGCCTCGGTTTCGGCATCGCCCCCGTTTTGAATCAATGCTTGACGTTGAGCGGCTCCCCGTCGGTTGGCAAACTCGGCCGCTTCCTCGCCAACAACGCGTCCCGCAAGGGCTTGGGTTTGAGCAGGAGTTTGAGTCTGCGGGGGATAGTTTGCCGTATCGACCGGGACCGGTTGGTTGTCAGGCGAAGCGGCGTTCGCGACGCTGTCGATCACCGCGGGGCGATCAACAGCGGCTACCGGTGGCGTTTCGATTGGCGGGGTCATGTTGGCTTCGTCTGTGGTCGCCGCGACTGGCTGAGGCGTTGGCTCCGCGGCGGGGAGCGGGGCGGGAGCTTCCGCCAACATATCGGTTAACCACTGATCAACCGCGGAGCTGACCGATTCATCGACAACCAGCTCGTTAGGAGCAAGCGAGGTAGGCATCTCCAAGGAGGGGATGGAAGCCGCGGCGGGTTGCGATTGTTGCGGTGGCGGCGTTGCCGCCGTCGGTTCAGTCGGCAGATTGCTGGGCAGCGGTGGAACGACTAACTGGCCCGCGTCGACATCGGCCGTTGAGGCTTGATCGAGCAGTTCAGGATCAGAAAAAGTCGAGATATTCACCCGCGCGACAGTGCCGGCCGAATTCTCTGCCGATGGTACCGCTGGACCGCCACCATCGCGTACGGCGAACGGCAGCAGCACGATCAACAGCACATGCAGGGCGACTGAAATCACTCCGCAAATCACCGCGCCCCGGTTCACTTTTCCGCGGCGGCGACGCGCCAGCAGCCAAGCTCCGGCCAGCATCAGGACGGCCAGCACGGCAACGGCCCACAGCAGACGCGGATCGTGCCAGGAGATGGTGGGCCACTGCCACCAACCCGCTAGCCCAGCGAGGTTCTGGGTATCAAACACGCGTGTTTACCAACTATCCTCAGCGAAGCGCTCTGACGGCGACGTCCAACTGCTGGACGCCCGCGCGACTGCAGACACTCAATACTCTCGCGTAGGTATCGAGTGTCCCTTCACCATCTCCCCTGACAACCACACCCAAGTCCGGAAACGCCGCCTGTCCACGTTCTAGCTCGCTGGCCAGCTGGTCAATGCTTAGCGGGTTGCCATCCAAGAAAATTTGGCCCTCACGATTGACTTCGACGATCCATTTATCGGGCCCGCGGACCATCGCTTGAGGGCGATCGACGCCAGGTACATTGACGGGGATGCGACCTTCCTGTTGGCGAAACTTGGCACCCACCATAAAAAAGATGACCAACAAAAACACCACATCAATCATCGGTGTGAGATTGATCGTCGCTTCTTCGCTGCGGGGTTGTCGAAGTACCATGACGTTAGGCCGCCCGTTTAGCGCGACGATTGGTTCCCCGAGCAGTTGGCCCGGTATTCAGCCCTTCAGCGCTGATCGAGTCGACGACTCTTTGGCATAAGGCATCAATTTCCACCAAGTAGCGATCGGCCCGCGCGGAAAAATAGACATAAGCCAAGTAAGCTGGAATGGCCACGCTCAAGCCGGCGGCGGTCGTGATCAACGCTTGGCTGATGCCGGAGGCTAACATGTCGGGAGGCGAGTCGGAATTGCTGGAACTGAGCGCCTCGAAGGCTTCAATCATGCCGATCACAGTTCCTAATAAACCCAGCAACGGTGCCACGTTGCTGACCGCGCTAAACAATCGCAAGTATTTGCGTAAACCTTCCGCCACGCGCTCGCCGGCGTCCATGACGGCTTGTTCGATTTCCACAGTCGGCCGGCCCCAGCGTTTCACTGTGGCGTGAAAGACTTCCGCGACGGGGCAGTCGAATTCATCACAAATTTCTAACGCTTCCTCGTGACTCAATTGGCCATCTTGCACGCACTCGGTAAAGCGACGCACGAAAGGCCGGGGGATCACACGCCCACGGCGCAGCGCCACCATCCGTTCGACTGCCAACGCAATCACCATCAATGAGCAGAGTGCCAGAGGGATCATCAACGGGCCGCCCGCCATCAACCGGTTGAATAAGCTCATAAAGATGTTGCCGCCCGTGTTGGCTTCACCGTTATTCTCACCGCCATCAGCAGCGGCAGTGATTATGTTCCCAGACGCTGCGGTATTGACCGCCGGGATTCCTCCCGAGCCGGGGATCAATTGGTTGCCAGCGGCGTTTCCCGCGGGCGGGTATTGCCCGGGATTGCCAGCCGTAGTTGGTAGCGTCGAGGGCGGATAACGTTCGGTTGACGGACCGCTCGCGCGCTGGCCACCTGGTAGTTGAAAGTTGTTACCCGCCGGGCCTTGCGCGATCGCAGGCAGCGGTGCGAGCAAACCTAGTATGGCGATCCACAACGGGCAGAGCCGCGCAGAGGTCGATTTAAAGAGAGCAGGTGAAGGAGCAATCATCCGTGACTTGTCCAACGATCAGCGTAATTTGGGTTGTTCACCGAGTGCTGCCAGGCGATGGCTGGCGTTGGCAGCGAAAGGGGTGCCGGCAAACCGTGTTAGCAGTCCCGTATAGCAAATGGTGGCTTCCCGCGTCCGCCCCAGTTGTTCGAATCCGCGGCCCGCTTGCAGCAACGCGGCCGCCGTCCAGTGGCCGCTGTCATCCAAGCTTTCCACCACCCGATAAGCATCTACCGCGGCGGCATAATCACGTTGCAGAAAATGTGTCTCACCAATCAACCATTGAGCCCGCGCCTTGAGTTGACGATCGACCTCCGGTTGCTGCAGAAACTGAGTTAGTAATTCACGGGCTGGTTCCAGTTGGGCGTCCCGAATCAACCACTGAGCACGCAACAGCTGCACTAATTGTTCATCTTCACGGGCGCTAACGACCTGCCCCGCCCGCTCAATGGCGGTGGCGGCCTGGGCCTTCGGATCCAGGGTTAAAGACAATTCAGCGAAACGCAGTAGGGTGTCAAATTCACCCGCCGAGCGTTTATCGATCAAATAAGTAAACAATCGTTGGGCCTCCACCAATTGATTGCTCTGCATTTTGGCTTCGGCAAACAAGCGAATGCTGGTTGGGCTGAGGTTGGCCAGTTGTTGATCGCTGCTCAATAAATTGTCCGCCCCAGCCAACAAATCCCATTTCCCCAGCCCAGCGGCCCAGCGACACACTTGTTCAATCGCCGGCTCTGGACGGGTGTCGGAATGCCGCAGCGTATCGTCGACCAGTCTGGCGGCTTGCTCCGTTTGCTCGACGCGAGTTAGTTGGTCGAGCAGTTGACCGAGCAGCGAACTGGTGGCCGGTTCCGCTTGAAAACGAGCGCTGGCCAGTTCCCATAGTGTTTCATTTTGATGTGTCGCGGCAGAGAGCATGGCGGTGGCCAGCAATTGCGGGCTCAGCGGCGTCGCGTCCTCGGAAATTAGACGCTGCAAGAGGGGCAACATCTCCGCCACCAGCGGTTCCTGGGGACTCAGCTCGGTCAACTCACCCAACGCGCGGGCCGCCGCTTGACTGTTCGGATGCGCGGCCACCAAATTGCGAAAGCAGGTAATCGCCGCGGCATTTTGATTGTTTCGCCGCAAGCACCCGCCGAGGGCCAACTTCGCTCG
The DNA here is from genome assembly GCF_052161645.1 of Kothea flammea. Taxonomy (GTDB): domain Bacteria; phylum Planctomycetota; class Planctomycetia; order Pirellulales; family Pirellulaceae; genus Laterigemmans. Next base: position 6,044,004 of record NZ_CP197414.1, on the reverse strand, counting down.
TGGTAATTGCGGACTATCGGGAAACCGCTCGATAAAAGTTTCCAGGCGAGCGGCGGCGGTCTCCAGCGATTCGGCTCCCTTGGCAGCCGCCCAGGCAACGCCCAGCGTGGCGGTTTCCTCCCCAGCGACCGGCTCGCTGGCTGGTGGAGCTTGCTGTAGCACCCACTGAAAGGCTTGACTGGCGATCTGGGGTTCGTCGCCGCTCAGTGCTGCTAAACCGATCGTGTTTGCCAGTGATGTCCAGTGCTTGAGATTGTTTGTCACTGCTGTCCGGCGAAGCTCGGATTCTGCATCCGAGTCCGCAGCTACGTCGCTGGCCGGCTGGCCCGAGGTGTCTTGCTGGCCTGTCGCTTGTTGAAAGCTGAGCCAACAATCGGCAATCTGTCCATCGACTAGCAAAGCGCGGATTAGCAAGCTGCGAGCGGCAGCTTCTTCGCCCGGAGTGACCGCCGAAGCGAGAATTTGTTTGCAAACTTCAGTGGCGGCGGCTGCTTTACCCGCTTCCAGCTGACTTTCGGCCAACGCCAGCTGCAGCGGGGCTAGCCGTCTTCCGAGCAGCGGCAGCTCGATGGCTGCGTGAAAAAACTCTGCCGCCTCTTCGTGACGACCCAACTGTCGCAAGGCTTGGCCGGCGCCGATCATCGCCCGCCCCAAATTTGCCGCTTGCTGTCGCCCGTCACCGGCGGTTGCCGAGTTGGGTTGGCCAGTGGAGTTGGGTAGCTGGGGAGTGTCGGCGGCCGTTGGTTGGAGCGTTAGGCGAGCGACTTCGGCGGCCAATATTTCCGCCGCGACCGCATGATTTCCGCGAGCCAATTCGGCCAGGCCGGTTTCCAGTTGACCTTCCGCCGGTGGTGTTCCTTGGGCGATGTCGGCCAACGGCAGCAAAAGGCAGCCAGCAACGAGCCAGCCTGTCAGCTGGCAGCGGCGGATGGCGGTGGAGAACGGTTCGCTCGACATTTTATGAGGCATACGAAAAAATCGAGCTGCAGAGCAACCCCGAATTTGCCGCTTGCCTTTGACAGTTCAGACTTGATCACTAGAATGGAGTTGTTGAATTTATTTCAGCCCCGACCGCGCCGGTTCCAGTGATGTGTTCTGCCAGAAAGCTCGGCAGACTCGATCACTCGCTTTCGCCGCTCGACGGAGGGGGGCGGGTAAGCTGCTTCGAAATAGCTTGCCCACTTGTTACCCATCTGTTTGCAGCCCTTCTGTACGCGAGAGCCCTGATATGCAAATGTTCAGTTCACCGGAAGCACTCTTTGCAATTGGAATGCCCGGTCTCCCCGAGATGATGATTATCTTGTTTGTCGTCTTGCTGCTTTTTGGCGGGGCCAAACTACCGAGCCTGATGCGAAATTTAGGCCGCAGTGCGAATGAGTTTAAACGCGGTATGGATGACTCCGTGGACGTCGAAGAAGATGAACCGATGCAACGTCACAAGGGTTCCAGCGTTTAAGGGTCCCCGAGTAACTCAGCATCAGTGAGGGTTTCATGTTTGGACTCAGTCCAGTCGAAGCGATGATCGTAGGGGTCGTGGCAATTTTGCTGTTTGGCAGCAAATTGCCCGATGTGGCCCGTTCGCTCGGAGGCAGCTATCGCGAGTTTCGCAAAGGGTTGACCGATTTTCAGGATCAAATGCGGCAAGTTGATATGAACGCGCCCGCTGCCAAGCCAAAGCGTGTCGAAGCCGACGAAGAAGAGCAATTCGCCGTCCCTTCCGCGCCTAAGTTTGTTCCTCCAGGCCAACAGCAACCAGACAGCTAGCTGTTCAGCCGCAGCGCGGTAGAGACCGTCCCGCTTAGCATTTTCATAACCCGACGCGTGAGCGAGGGATTCAGACTGCTTGCGACTTGATCGCCGCAACTCCCTCGCTCACGCGTCGGGTTATGATAACGCTTGCTTCGCAATCTAATGAAAGTTCCTATTCTTAAGCGGGACGCTCTCGCCAGCGTGCGGTTCCGCGGAACCGTACGCTGCCGTCAACGGCTGATTTCGAGCCGCTTGGCTGTTAGCGATTAGCCTGCTCGCGGTTCAGCTTTTTGACCGGTCTGCTAAAGCGTGCAAGCGGCCGAGATTCAGCACATCTAGGTCCTCGCCCGAATCGGGGTCGGTCCCTTTGGGCGTTTCCAGGTAACCAGGTATTTTGCGAAACATGCTGTCGTTAAGTACCAGCCGGAAGCCGGCATCACCAATTTCACCTTGCCCGATGTGTTCGTGCCGATCGACTCGTGAGCCACAGCCTTTCTTGCTGTCGTTCAAGTGCAAAGCGCGGATGCAATCGGCGGGTAATTCTTGCTTCAGCTCGCGCTTCATCGCGCGAAAACCGGTTGGCGTGTTCAGTTCGTACCCGGCCGCAAAAGCGTGACAGGTATCAAGGCAAATCCCCAGATGCTGGGGTGACTTGATGGCCTCGAGCAGCCAGCCCAGTTGGCCGAAAGCGTGTCCCAGGCAACTGCCTTGTCCCGCAGTATTTTCTAACAGCAGTCGACATTGATTGGGTGAAACGCGTTCGATCGCCGCTTGCACCGCGTCGCGAATTCTGGCCAATCCATCCTCGGCGGTGCTGGTGGTGAAAGCACCTGGATGGACAACTAGCCCCTCGAGGCCGAGCAGTTCGGCCCGTTGCCATTCCACAACCAGCGCGTCGAGCGATTTGTCCCACAGCGCCGCGTCGGGTGAAGCTAAATTGATGAGATAGGAGGCATGCGCGATCGGGTGCGCGATCTCAAGTTGCTTGAGCGTCGTTTGCCAGCGAGCGGTTTGCTCGTCAGTTAACGGCTTGCAAGCCCATTGATTGTTGTTTTTGGTGAAAATCTGCACGCAAGAGCAGTCTGCTTTGTGCGCCAACTCGATCGCCTTTTCGAGGCCACCGGCGACTGACATGTGGGCGCCAAAGCAGGGTGCGGCAACCTGGGGTGCCGCGCGACGTTTTGCTGGCATCGAATCAAGCCGTTTGTTGGATAACTTCGTGCAGGTGAACAAACGACTTGCCCAATCGTCCACCGTAATTGCCCGCACTGATTCTGAGCAACCCTTCGGTGCCGGCGGCGGCGTGGATCGCTTGCCCTGTGGCGGTAGCGATGCTGGCTAGGTCTCGACCATTCATGATGATCTCCATCACCGATTTGACACCGACGGGTAGTTTGCCGGCATCACCCAGCTTTCGCTGCAGCGTGGGGCAAAACTCAGCGTACGTGGAGGCGATCATGAAGGCGTAGCTGCTGCCCGCTTTGGAGCCGCTGGCAGCCACCCCACCGGGAAACGTGGTGATCACACCGGGGCAGGCATCCACGGCGAGTGCCGCGCGCTCGGCTGCTTCTAACGCCGAATCTTCCGAGTCGCCGAAAAACCACAGGTTGCCCCCCATCACTCCGTCCTGGTAACCGAAGCGTCGGGAGAGAAAAAATTCGCCGCCGAGGATGGGAATCACCCAGCCCTTTTCGCCGTAGCGGACTTCGCGAAATTGGTGGCGATCACCAAACAGCGCGATCTTCCGCCCCAGTTTGAAATAGGCTTCGGTATCGAGTTGATTGAAACAACGGGCGGTGGGGCAGGTCAACACGTTCTGGCTGATCCTGGCCATCATGACTTTCTCCAAGTGCTGGAGACGATCTTTGCGAAAGCGGGGAACGTGAAATTGCACGATCGCGCCGGGGCGACCATCAGGGGTGGCGCCTTGAGAGGCCGCCTCAACCGAAATCCGCTCGGCAACGCCCGCTTCGCAATCGCAGAGGATGGTGCTGGAGGCGTGCCCCGTGGCAGCGGCTAGGCAGTGATCGAGCCACTTGTCATCACGAGCCGTGATCAGCACTTCGCCATAGATGCTGCGAAAGCCTTCCGCGTAGGTATCGTCAACCAGTTGCTTTAAGTCGGTCATGACAGTGACTATGCCTCCGAGCCGCGGCCCAAGCCTTGGTAAACGGTAGACTCGGTAACAACTAAGTCCATGAAAATGTCGTGTGACTGCATCGGTATCTCGGGAAAGATCTGGCAATCAAACGCGAGCGCGACGAGCGGTGTTGTGAGCCGCGCGTGTTGCAGCAATTTGTCGTAGTAGCCTTTGCCGTGACCGGTTCGTCCGCCGCGACGATCGAAAGCCACGCCGGGGACCAAAATGAGATCGAGTTGTTCGACGGGGATGCGTTTCTCGCTGACTTCCCGCAACTCCTCGCGGGGTTCCAGGATCCGATAGGCACCTTCGGACAGTTCGTCCATGGACTCCAGGTGGAACAATTCCAATTCGCCACCGACGCAGAAGGGGATGATGATCCGTTGCTCGGATTCGAGCGCACCGGGCAGTGCCTGCCGTGTGCGCGCTTCGTCGCGAACGTCGATGTAGTACATCACCGTTTTGGCGGCGGTGTATTGCGGCAAGGCCTGCACGCGATCGGTAATCTGCTTGCTGACCACATCTTTGTCGGCTTGGGCGCGACGTGCGGCGTGTGCGGCTTTACGGATTTCGTCTTTTTGAGCGGCCAAATCGGCTGAGGACATCACACTTCACATTGTACGAGGGAGGGGGAAAGCTACCGCCAGCGTATGATTGTGACGATAACGGCCTGATAGGAAATGGTACAGGAGGGTCCAGCTTTGTTGTTTTCCTGTTGTTGGGCAATTAAAATATGGAGGATTGAATCCGAAAATCCTCCATTTTTCGCAGGCGTCCCGTGTTTTCGATCAGCTTTTTACCCTGGGTTGTGTTGTTGCTCGGCGTCATTATCTCGATACCGGTAGTCGCGATGGTGGAGTCGAGTCGCCGCAAAAAGGCCATGCCTCCGCCCGCAGGTGAGGCTGATGAGAACGGCGAGAACGGCGAGAACGGTGAGGAAGAGGGCGAGATGCGGGAACCGATGGCTGAAGATGGCGGGCTGGGGGACCCTGGTTTCGGAGATGATCCGTTTGCCCAGCCGGTCGCCGATGACGACCCATTTAAGTAGGGCTTGCCACCCATCGTTAAACAGTCAGCCGCAGGCGTACTTGTAATGGGATCACGTTCGCGTACGCCTGCGGCTGACGGTTAAACGATTTATTGAACGGTATTGCGTTAAACAGTCAGCCGCAGGCGTACCTTCCTCACTGTGTGGGGCGACGACTTGTGGCAGCCGGACTCAATTCACCAGTAAACCGTAGCGCCCCCGGTGGCCCGATAGAACTGTACATAGGCCAGCCAAGTTGCCGCGTTGGCGGTGGCCGCTTGGGCTTCGATGCTCAATCTTTGGCGTTGGGCATCGAGTACATTTTGGAAGTTGCCGAGTCCCTCTCGATACTCCAGCAGGGCCATGTCGGTGATGGCGCGGGCGTCGGCGACGGCTTCCGACAGCAACCGCATGCGCTCGGCTTGCAATTCGATGCCAGCTAACGCGTTGTTGACTTCTTCGTTGGCGCGGACCAAGACTTCGAGGTATTCGGCTTTTGCATTTCGGTAGCGAGCCTCGGCCAATCGCAAGTCGGCTCGTCGTCGGCCAAAGTCGAGCAGTTCCCACTGGACTAATGGCCCCACCCCGTAAGCCACGCTGTCGTCACCCCACAACGCGTCCGCTTCACGTGACTCGACAGAAACGTTCGCCTGCAGACGGACTTTTGGCAGGTACTCTTTTTTGCTAATCCCAATCCTGGCCGCGGCGGCTTGCAAACGACTCTGCGTCGCTCGGATGTCGGGTCTGGAAGCGGTCAGGTTGCCAAGTTGCGGAGATCGCACAGGAGGAATTGATAACGTTCGCGAAATCTCGGTGAGTTCAAAATCGCCCCGAGTGTTCGTTTGACCGCGGAGCGCGTTCAAGCGGTTAATGGTTTGTTGCCGTTGGAGTTGCAATTGGGGCATTTCGGCGATGGTCAACCGGTATTGTGAGGAAGCCAGTTTCTCATCCAGTTCCCCCGCGCTGCCACTCTGGCGACGAATGTTCGCGATATCCCTGGCCTCTTGCATGACGTCGGCGTTGGCTTGGGCAATTTGAATTTGAGCATTTGTCAGACACAGTTCCACAAAGGCCCGCACGACTTCCGCGGTTAAACTGACGTTAATGTCTTGAATATCAAAACCAGCGGCTTGCAGCTCCGCTCGCGCGGCGGATTGCCGTTGGGCTAATTGCCCCCAGAGATCAAGCTCCCAGCTGCTTTGCAGTCCATTGGAGTAAAAATCGAAACCGGTCGTCGAAGAAGATTGCTGGACGAAGGCGTTGCCGTTTTGGCTGAATTGACGACGATCAAACTGCATTGTGGAACCAACCCGCGGAAGCATTTCGGCTTTCGAGCGCATTAGCAGCGATTGGTTCTCGGCGAATCGCGCGGCAGCTTGAGCCGCATTCGGATTGGCCGCCAAGGTTTCGGCAATCAAGCTGGTTAGCTGTGGATCGGCGAGCGATTCCCACCAGCTCACCGGATCATTGTCGACGAGGCGGAGTTCTGACGTCACCGTGGCTTTTGGCACCGGCAGACTGCTCGACGGCGGCGAGCTCCGCGAGCTGGAAAGTTGGTTCCGTTGGCTTCCATGTGAGACCTCATCCCTGGCGGAGTGCGGGGTAGATTCTGATCGTGGCTCTGCCCGCGGAGGTTCGAGGGAGGCTTGGCTAATCGGTTCCGGCACTGCGTCGGGTGACACTGCGTGGGGCGGCACTGCGGAGTCCAGCGGCAATTCAATGACGTTAAACTTTGGGCTGGGATGGCGATCCGATGCGCAGCCAACCGCCAGCATGAAAAGAAAGGGTCCGGCTGCTAGCCAAGAGGGGATCGGACTACAATTTCGACCCCTCTTCATGATGGCTTATTCCTAGAAGTCTAACATTGGTTGTTGTGGTTCCGCGCTAGAACCCTACGCATCCCTTGGGTTCGGCAAATGCACGAATTCGTATTTAGGGATTAGCCGCCGAGTTCAGGATCAATCGCTGGGCGTGCGAGTGTGTAGCGATTTCTCCGATTAAACCTAGCGACCATGATCATTACTCAAGACGCTGCCGGTTGGCGAAGTCTCAGACCCTCTGGGCGACGGGAATAATTAGGACAACTGCGTTTTCCCGCGGTATGCGAATGACCGCTTCAGATAACCAAATGGTGCTGCCAAGCGTCCCCTTTGTCATATCAATACAACCCCCGGGCGAGTTTGGCGACTTATGTTTTAGGGCCCTTCCGTTTCTGTGCACTACTGCGGAAGCTCCAACCTACCACGAGCTGGCACACGTTTATAACATGCTGCGCTTCCTGCTTTTATCGTTCTTCCTAATCTTGACAAGCTTGCAACCGAGCTTCGTCGCGGCAGCGGACAGCGTGCGCGGCGAGTTGCCCGGTTTGGTCACCCCCAAAGCATCCGTCGTTATTCGTGCGACGACCACCGAGCGCGTCAAGCAGGTTTTGGTCGAGGATGGAGTTTGGGTCGAAGCAGGGCAAGCATTGGTGCAATTTGAGGATGATCTCGCCAAAGCTGCTCTGCAAGTTTTGACTACTGAGATGAACCAGCGTGGGCAGTTGGCGTTTGCCACAGCGGACGTTGAGCATACCGAGCAAGTATTGAATCGTTTGCTCGCCGTCGATCAACACCATCGGTTACCCCAAAACGATATCGACGCGGCTCGTAACGCCCTGCGAAAAGCACAAGCCGCGCTACAGAGTGCCGAGGAAGAATTGGCACACGTAAAAGAGCGCGTCGAGCTGGAGAGGATCAAGCTTTCCCGGTTGACCATTTCCTCGCCAATTGCTGGGATCGTCAGCCGCGTGCGGGTCAAAAGTGGCGCACAGCCGGAGGCGACTACCGAGCTGATGCGAATTGTCAATTTAGATCGCTTGACGGTCGAGTTGCAGATTCCCCTGTCAAAATACGATCGTCTTAAGCTGGGAAAGTCATATCCACTGCGTGGCCAAACACCCGTTGAACGCGACGTCACCGCCACGCTCACCAGTATTGATCCGGTGCTCGACGCAGGGTCAATGACCGTACGTTGCGTGTTCGAAATAGATAACAGCAATGGCGAGTTGCCTGCTGGTTTCCTTGTTCTGCCGCCGAGCGAATTATCGCCGGCCTCTCACTCTCGGACAGTCGCGGTCTCTAAGCTGTCCTCGCCCTAGGAAGCTGCAGTTACCACGGTCTGTCGTGACAGTGCATTTTAAGATTGCAAAAAGCCCCACTGTTAGGCAGCCTCATGAATTTTCGCGACTATGTGATTCGTCGAGCCGCTCGCTTGCGTGCTTCCTTGTCGGCGAACTCCGCGGCAGCGTCTGAACAATCGTCCCATTCAGGACAACCCGCTGAAGTGACATCTCTGCGGCAACGTCAGCCCTTGAGGGTGATCGACCTCGAACCGAGGATCATGCTGAGCGCCACGTGGGTCGAGCCCGAAGAGCTTCAGCAAGCGACCAACGGAATGGAGGGTTTTTCAAACGACCAGTTGGCAGAGGATTTCCTCGCCTCCTCGACCCCTGCTGCCGACGGCGAATTTAACGATCTGTTTGCCTTATTCGACGAACTCGAAGCAGACTTGGACAGCATCGACGTAAACAGCGTTGATTCAATCGAGTTGACCATTGTCGACTCGCGAGTGGCCGAACTCGAGCAATTGCTGGACAGCTTGCAATCGGAGTATGTGGTCATCGTTGACAGCGATGAAGATGGAATCGCCGCGATCGATCGAGCCATAAAATCATTGGGCGATGTGCAGCTGGATGCAGTTCACATTTTCTCCCACGGGCAAAGTGGTGAGATTTTGCTTGGCGACGGCGTGATCGATCGCCAAACATTAACCACACAATCATTGCTAATTGGCAGTTGGGCCGATTCGCTGCAGTCGGACGCGGACTTTCTGATTTGGGGCTGCGATGTGGCTGCCGGTTGGGAGGGCGAGCAGTGGGTGGATACTTTGGCCGAGCTGACTGGGGCCGATGTGGCCGCCAGTACCGATTTGACGGGGCACGCAAGTCTTGGCGGTGATTGGGAGCTGGAATATGCCGTCGGCCTGATTGAGAATGATATGCCAATCGATGCGGCTTTGCGGTCAAGTTGGTTGAACGTGCTGGCCACGGGGGATGCCGATCAAAATGTGATCGAGGGAACCGGCGGGGATGACTCGCATGATGGGGCGTCTGCCGGCGACGTCGTCAGCGGGGCGGGCGATCTGCTCGGTGCGGCGGGGGATTTCAACTCGGTGACATCGACGACGCAATCTAGTTTTAGCGGCACTTCGGGTGCTTGGGCGGTAACGCAGAATAATGTCGACTTCCTTGAAAATGGCTACGTTGGATTGGTCGTTCCTGGCGGCGGCCGCGCAGTCGACTTGAATGGAAACGCTGGCTTCGGGGGCATCGAAACCAGCTTGACGACCGAAGTCGGCCGGCAGTATACCGTTACGTTTTTCATGGGGAGCAACGGTACGTCGGCTAACTCGCTAACCATCGCCGCTGACGGACAAAGTGCGAGCATCGTCAACGAGATTCCGTATGCCGCGACTTGGACGAATATGCCCTGGCAGGCTAAGTCATATACCTTTACGGCGACTGACGCTGCCACGACGCTTTCATTCACCAGCACCTCGGGAACGACAAACGGTGGGCCGTTGGTCTCTGCCGTCCGCGTGTATGAAACGGACGCGGCTGACGGTAATGATACGTTGGTCGGTGGCAGCGGTGCTGATGTGCTGGTTGGTGGGGGCGGCGATGATGCGTTGACAGGTGATGTGCAGTCGCCCAGCGAGACTAACCTGCTATTCAACGGTTCGTTCGAAGAATTGGACGCGTTGCCCACACCTGCGGCGGGAGGGTCTAGCGTCGCTGCGGCCGGCTCGGGCAATCTGACCGGCTGGAACGTTTCAGGTGGGGCGATCGATCTACATGAAGCCAACCACAACAACTTCTTGACCACCGACGGCGACTATAACATCGACTTGAATCAGTCGACGATCAGCCAAACCGTCGCCGGGCTGGCGACAGGCGAGCGGTTGACGTTCACCTTCGATGCGCGGATGGAGAACGCCGGTTCTGGTGAGACATTGGCGATCTACTGGGGCGGCGCGCTGGTCGATACGATCGATACTTCGCCCAACGCTTGGACGACGTACTCTTATAATTTAATCGCCGGCAGTGGCGATGGCAGCAACACGTTGACGCTGACCGATACCGAGGCGAATATCAGTACTCGTGGCACGCTGCTGGATAATCTGCGTCTGGAGCGGACTGCTGATGATTCGCTCATTGCTGGTGCTGGTCAGGACGTGATGACTGGCGGAGCGAGCAGCGATGCGACTCGCACTTTGGTGGCTTACGAAAACTTTGAGACTGGGGCCAGCGGTTGGTCGAACAATATCACTGATGATTGGGTCGTTGACGGCGGTGTCGCCGGGCAACCGACTGGTACGGCGCTCTCCTTGGGCAGTTTGAACAATGGTGCCGCGGCTGCCGACAACCAGACGGGTATTGGTTACTTGCTCTATTCCAGCGAGTCCCTCGCCACCCGCTTTGCCGCCAATCCCGTTCTCTCAGGGAACGCGAGCAATCTCGTTGCCGTCAAGTTCGACCCCAGCAGCGACACCTGGTATTACGATACGAATGTCGGGCCTAAGGGAGGTGAAGTCGCCGTGTCTATGGTTGCTTTCGATCCGCGAGATTCCGACATCCTGGTCGCTCAGCTCGATTACAGCAACGACACGGCGACCTCTTTGGAAGGAACCAACAGCCAGATCGAAGGCATTCAAAGCGGCTATGCCAGCGGAGATCTGGTGGTCACGCCGAACGTCTGGCAAGGCGCTTCGAATCCAGGAGAATTTGGTCTCACGGGAACCTCGATCACGCCTTGGGATAATTCCTTTGCCGGGACCTACGGTGAATTTTTGGGGCGATTTACCGGGACTGACGGGGTTGTGGAAAAAACTTTCACATTGTCCAGTGGCCAAGATGTTGCCGTGATCGAGTTCGATATGTTGCGACTCGACTCTTGGGATAACGAACGGTTTCAGGTATATATCGATGATGTGTTGCTTATTGATACGCGTTTTGTCTTCAATGACGGGGCGAGGGCAATCAGCGGTGAACTGGGAGGTGTCAAATGGACAATGGAACCGCTGGATAAAGGCTTAGTGAACCAGGGGTTCTCTGGTTTGAAGGATCAACAATTACGTTTCCAATTGGTAGTCGAAAACCCTAACCCTTCGCTCAAGCTGGGCTTCGCGACGACACTGAATCAAGCGGTAGGTGACGAAGCCTTGGGTATCGATAACCTGCGGATAGAAACGTTGCACGCCGATGGTATTGTCGGCGATAACATTGCCGGTGGCGATGGCAAAGATCTTGCAATCTATCAAGGCCGTTATGGCGAATATGCGTTGCTTGATAACAGCGACGGCACGCACACGCTGATGGATTCGATGCGGGGTCGTGATGGTGTTGATACGCTGTCGAGCGTTGAGGTGCTGCAATTTTCGGATGGCTATTACACGTTTGCGTCAGGCGAGTTCACGCAGTCGTCGCCGGTTTACTCGGTTGCTGAAAATGCGACGGGATCGGCGGGTGTCCCGCTAGCTTTGAATTTGGACGCGGACACGTATGATGCCAACGACGCGGGGACGTTGCACATCGAACTGGGCGGCCTGCGTGCGGGCACGATGCTCCGTGATGGTGTCAGCACGTTTGTGGCAGCAACCGATAATGCCACAGCCGATATCAGTGGTTGGGATCTGGGGAACCTGACGATTCAGACTTTGTCGGCGGGGACGGATAGTCTTACTTTAGCCGTCGCCCGGACCGATGCTCCTTTCGGCAATCCGCTCACTGATTCGGATGCCTTTACGGTGACGACCGCCCCGTCAATGCCGACAGATCTGCAAACCGTTGGCACGGCGGGCGGAGGATTGAGTATTAATGAAGACGGCGGGAACGATGTTTATCTGAGCGCCGATGACGGGCATGCAATCCTGGGGGGGCGAACGCAGTTCTCCTTTGAGACGCGGTTTAAGATCGACAGCGTGGTCGGCTCGGAAACGCTGCTTTCTTACCATGCGACCGGCGGCGAAACTCGCCTCGTTCTGAACAATGATGGCACGCTGGGTGCTCGGATCGCCAGTGGCTCGACGGTGGTGGCTGCCGGAATCGATTACACGGCGGCGCTCGCCGACGGCCAAGAACGCACGCTTTCGGTCACTTGGAGCAATTCGGGAGACCTGTCCATCTACATCGATGGTAAATTCGTCGAAACCGTCACGGGGGTCGGCACCTCCGGGGCGATTGCCGAGCATGGGGCCTTGGTATTCGGACAAGAGCAGGATGCGATCGAATCCAATTTCAGCGCGGCACAAACTTTCAGCGGAACGCTTTATGAAGTTCGGTTTTTTGCAGACATTCGCACTGCCGGTGAAATCGCGGCCAGCTATCGCAGCGACTTGCCGTACAACGAAGCGGGCATGATTGCCAATTGGCGATTCGATCAGTTGTCCAGTAGTGGTTTCGTGGTCGATACGGTCAGCGGTAACAATCTGACTGTCAAGCATGTTACGGAAGCCGGTTTTACGGCCAGCGAAGCTTCGCTGACGTTCGCCGCGAACGAAAACGCACTCAACAGTACCGTGATTGGGCAAGTTTCGGGAGTCGATGCGGAACGTAAAGCCAGGATCACTTCGCTGTTGGCGGCCGATTTGAGTTTAAGGTATAGCGCCGAGACGGGCAGCTTCTATCAACTCGTCAATTCCAGCGTCAACTGGAACACGGCGTTGTCGGCAGCTGTTGGCAACACGTTGGCCGGTGTTGCCGGTAACTTGGTGGTGATTGATTCAGCCACTGAGAACGAAATCATTCACTCGATGGCTGCAGCCCATGGCGGAGATGTTTGGATCGGTGCTGCGGATCAGATCGTCGAAGGCGAATGGCGTTGGTATGAGGGGGGAACCGCGGGCGATTTGTTTTGGAGCGGAGCCGACGCTGGTAATGTGGTCAATGGCGAGTACCAGAACTGGTTGGTTTCCGAGCCGAGCGCTGGTACGGCCGATGAGGACTTCGGGCGTTTGAGTCATACCGATGGGCTGTGGTTCGATACGATCTCCAGCAGCACGATAGGCTACGTCGTCGAGTGGAACGCCGACGATGTGCTCGACGCGACCGACGCTCTCACCTACAGCATCATCTCGCAAGACTTCGACGGTGCGTTCGCGATCGACGTCAGCACTGGCGAACTCACGGTCGCTGAGCGGATGCTGATCGATTTCGAAAACGCGCAGAGCCACGTGCTCACCATTCAGGTCGTCGATGGTACGGGAGCAGCATACTCGCAATCATTTACCATCCATGTGAACGATGTTGTCGAGAGCCGCGTCTTCGGGGAAACCGGAACCGCATCGCTGACTGACCAGTTCAGCACCATTAATCTGCAGCATGAATACAACAACGCGATCGTCATCTTGGGACCACCCAGCCACAACGAAGGCGACAACACGGTCACACAGGTTGGCACAATTTCGGGATCAAGTTTTCAAGCAAGACTGCGTGAATGGCAAGCCTTCGACGGGACCCATGTTGCCGAAGAAGTGGGTTACATGGTTGTGGAACAGGGGCTTAGCACGCTCGACGATGGAAGAGTGATTCAAGCGGGGGCGGTGGCGACCGATGGCACCGAACAGACTTGGATGAGGGTTACCTTCGACTCCGCTTTCAGTACCGCTCCCTTGATTTTTGCGACCGCTGGCTCGGCCAACGACGGACTCGTCTACGTTCAGCAAGTACGCAACATCACGACCACTGGTTTTGATATTCAAATCAAGTCGGACGAAGATGATGCATTCTTGATCACAGCTCCAGAATCGCTGTACTGGGTCGCTATGGAAGCTGGCAGTGGTACGTCTGGCGGACAACCTTACGAAAGCGGCGGCTTCCATACCCGCAAGAACACGGCGGCTGCCGAACCCTGGCAACCTGTCACGCTCTCCGGCAATTCCGATGTATCCCGCGTCCTGATCGCGGACTTACAGACAATGAACGGACGTGACGCGGCGGACGTACGGTACCAAAACCTGACGGCTGGCTCCGTCGAGATGACGTTGGAGGAAGCTGACGACGAAGGGCACAATGCACATGACTTCGGTTATGCGGTCTTCGAAGCGGGCGCGATTAATAATCGCGCCCCCGGTGATCTTGGACTTTCGTCGTCGAACGTTTTCGAGAATGCGTTCAACGGGACTTTGGTTGGCAGCGTTTTGGTGGATGACGAAGCGAACGACATCCACACGTTCACGCTGCTTGATGATGCAGGCGGGCGATTTGTGATCAATGCGAGCTCCGGTGAAATCACAGTCGCCAACGGTTCGCTGCTCGACTATGAAACGGCAACTTCCCACAGCGTTACGGTCCAAGTCACCGATGCGGCGGGCAACCTTTACAGCGAAACCGTAACGATCACGTTGGATGACGTGGGTGTCGAACCGACGCAAACCATGCCGCTATCGACGCAAGCGTTAAACGAGGATGGATCACTGTTGTTCAATGCTGCTAGCGACAACGCGATCACGATCAGCGACACGCTGGGCAGCAGCGACACACCGCTGCAAGTTTTCCTATCGGTCGATCACGGCACGCTGACGTTGTCACAAACGACCGGGCTAATTATCCCCAGCGGAGCCAATGGTAGCGGTTTCATGGTGCTGCAAGGAAATGAATCCGACATCAATGCAGCTTTGGAAGGGCTGATCTACACGCCGACCGCTGATTACAACGGCAGCGATTCGCTGACCGTGACAACGTCGCTGGGGGCCAGCCTCGAGGGTCATTACACCTTCGACGGTGGTAACGCGGTCGATCACTCGGCGGGCACGTCGAATGATGGCGCGTTGGAGAATGGTGCTTCAGTCGTTACCGACGCACATCGCGGGCAAGTGCTCGCTCTTGATGGAATCGACGATGGCGTGCGAATTTCGCCAACGATTAGTTTCACCGACCAGGTTACCATTGGGGCGTGGATTAATTTTTCCAATCCCATCCAAGCGGGTGAATTGCAAACCGTCGTATTGCTTGGTAACGATGTTGGGATATGGGTTGCTGCGGACGGAACCGTCTACGGCAATTATCGCAATGCCAGCGTTTCAAGTTGGAATAACACAAGCTCAGACGAAGTTGTCATTGGGACAGGATGGCGGCATGTTGCGTATTCCGTTAATGCCGCAGCACAAACGCAGAATCTGTATATCGATGGCCAACTTGTTGCATCGACGAACTTCACTGAGTCGATCCACCAATTGGGGAGCGATCATGTCATTGGTCGCAATGCAACACCTGGCCAAACCCATGCAAATGGCTTGATCGACGACGCCCGCATCTACTCGCGTGCTCTGTCGGCTGACGAGATCGCGGCGCTGGCGACCGATCAGTCATCGTCGACTGGCAGCGTGGCGATTCAAGTTGCTCCGGTCAACGACGCGCCGGTGTTGGACAATGCTGGGTTCCTATCGCTCGACACGATCACTGAGGACGACACAGCAAACTTGGGAAACACCGTTGCCGAAATTTTGGCCAGTGATAATGGTGTTCAGCGCATCACCGACGTGGACTCGGGAGCGCTCGCAGGCATCGCGGTGTTCGCGACCAGCAGCACCCATGGGAGTTGGCAATACGACATCGGCGCGGGCTGGACGGATGTCGGAACGGTGTCGGTGGGAAGCTCGCTGTTGCTGCGATCCACCGATAGCCTGCGTTTTGTGCCCGACGGGCAAAACGGCGAGACCGCATCGATCATTTTTGCCGCTTGGGATCAAACCAGCGGCAGCGTCGGCAGTAAAGTCGACACGTCCAGTTTTGGCGGCACAACAGCCTTCAGTGACGCGACCGATTCCGCAATCATCACCGTCACTGATGTCGACGACGCGCCGACGATCACTCCGATTGGCGCGACACCTCAATCGGCCACGATCACGATCACGGCGGATGACACGTACAGTTTGTATGTTAACGGCACGCTGGTCGGCAGCGATCTAAATTGGCCGAACATTGAAACGTACGCGACCACGTTGCAAGCGGGTGATGTGGTGGCCATCGAGGCGACCGACACGGGTGGATCGGCAGCCATGATCGCGGCGATCGATTTTGCCAATGGAGCGAGGGTCGTCACTGGTGCCGATTGGCGGATCTCGACAACGCTGGAAGCTGATTGGAACACGAGCGCTTTCAACGATGCACACTGGGATCATGCGACCACTTTCGGAATTCGCAGCAGTGGTCCTTGGGGAAGTATCTCATCCGATCCCGATTACGAAAACCTGGAGACTGCCAATTGGATTTGGAGCGCTGACAATTCAAACGACAATCAGGTCTACTTCCGCTACGTCGTTTCGGACTCGCCAGCAGTGCAAGAGAACGCCAGCAACGGCACCACCGTCGGGCGCGTCATCGGCGATGACGTCGACGCTGGCGATACGCTCACCTACAGCATTGTCTCGCAAGCCTTTGCCGGTGCGTTCGCGATCAACAGCACAACGGGGCAAGTGACGGTTGCAAACAGTGCGCTACTCGATTATGAAACCGCAACCTCGCATACTGTCACCATCCGAGCAACCGACATTGGCGGAGCGTTTGACGATCAAGTCATCACCATTAAACTGACCGACGTCAACGAAGCACCAGTTGCCTTCGCGGATTCCGCCATCGCCGTCGAAGCGGGGGGCGCAAACAACGCGACCGTGGGCACCAATCCGAACGGCAATGTGCTGAGCAATGATACTGACGTCGATGCGGGAGATGTCAAGACGGTGGTCGGCGTCAATGCTGGTGTCCAAGCTTCAGCCGCCGGGTCTGTATCTTCTTCGGTCACCGGATCCTACGGCAGCATCACCATCGCCGCTGACGGATCTTACACCTACAGTGTCGACAACAACAACGCGGATGTGCAATCACTGAGGACTGCTGCGGAAACACTTGATGATGTCTTCACCTACACGATTGAAGACAGCGGCGGACTGAGCAGTACGGCTCAGCTGACCGTCACGATCAATGGAGCCAATGACGATCCGACTGACATCAATATAATCTCCATCAATGCGATCCAAAACCTGTTGCAATTCAGAATGCAAGCGGACTATGGAGGTGAAGCCAACGCGCTGACGCCGCCTCGTTACCGAATCTATGTCGATGGTGTCGCGGTGGCTGAGGGCGTGGCCGATTGGGGCGACGGGAATTGGGAAACCGTCTCGCTGCGGCATGCTGGAGCAGTGCCGGGTTCGGTGTGGGTTGAGTATTTCAACGATGGCGGAGGAGGTGATGATCGCAACTTGCGAGTCGATTACATCGAAGTAAATGGTCAGCGATACGAAGCTGAATCGGATGACACGGTATACCGTCGGACCAACGGCACGACTCAGGCTGGGCAGGAGATCATGCCTTGGGATGGTAGACTTGAATTCAGTACTTCGGCCGCACCAACGGCTAGCTCGGTTTATCATGTGGCGCTACCCGAGAATGTGACTTGGGCTGCGGTCGCAACGCTCGACACTGTCGATCATGACGCGACCGATACTTTCACTTACACTATCTCGGATGCCCGCTTCGAGGTGGTGTCGGGGCAGTTGCGACTGAAGAACGGCCAGTCGCTGAACCACGAAGCCGAGCCGATGATTGAGCTGACGGTGACCAGCACGGATGCGGCTGGCGCACAGATCAGCGAGTTGTTCCGGCTGCAGGTGACTGACGCTGCGGAACATCCCAATGACCTTGCGATGTCCAATCTCGCGATCGCGGAGAATTCGGCAGCGGGAACGGCGGTGGGCGCCTTGTCAGTCAGCGATCCCGATCGCCTGGACCGCTTTACGTTTAATCTCAGCGACGATGCGGGCGGTTTATTCACGGTCGACGCGGACGGGGTGGTTCGCGTCGCCGCGGGGGCCGTCTTGGATCATGAGTCACAAGACCAATACAGCATCACGGCTGATGCCACAGACGCCAACGGCAATTCGGCCAGCCGCACGTTTCTGATCTCGGTCACCGATACCAACGAAGCACCGACGGTTGATGCGGGACTCGTCTCACAGGTGGTCAATGAAGATGCCACTTTCGAGTATGTTTTTTCCGCGAACGCGTTTGCGGATGAAGATATGATTAACGGAGATGAGTTGACGTTTGAAGCCACTCTTGCCGATGGGTCAGCGCTGCCCGATTGGCTGCTGTTTACAGCCGAAACTCGCAAGTTTTCAGGGATCCCCCGCAACGCTAATGTGGGTAAAGTCACTGTCAAAGTAACCGCTCGAGATAAAGCGGGTGAAGAGGTATCGGACACATTTGATGTCGATGTGCTGAATACAAACGACGACCCCTTCTTAAATCAATCGATTCCAGACCAAACGGTCAACGAAGACGAAACATTCTCGTTCACTTTCGATGGTGCCACGTTCGGAGATGACGATCTGATTCATGGTGACACGCTGGAGTATACGGCGTCGCTATCTGATGATTCGCCATTGCCAACTTGGTTAAGCTTCGACCAAGCAACCCGAACGTTCTCCGGCGCTCCAACCAATGCGGATGTCGGCACGCTGAATTTGAAAGTCACCGCTACGGACGTGCTTGGCAGTGCAACCCCGTCAACTTTTCAAATTACCATATCCAACACGAACGATGCCCCAGTTGCCGATAACGGAACGGGGGCAGCTGTGGAGGATGGTCTCGCAGTGGCGGGAACATTGAACGCCAGCGATGAAGATGTCGGCGACTCGTTAGGCTTCGCGTTGATCAGCGGACCGGCGGAAGGTTCAGTGGTGGTCGACTCGAATGGCGACTACACCTTCGATCCAGGAAGCGATTTTCAGAATTTGGCGGTGGGTGAAACTCGCGATGTGACGTTTGTTTACGAAGCAACCGATGCAGCGGGGGCCACTTCGCAAGCTACGGTCACGATCACGGTCTCGGGCGTTAACGATGGTCCGGTTGCTCAATCGGGAGTGAATACTGCAGTTGAAGATGGCTCGGTTGTGACTGGTCAACTGACCGAAACCGATGCCGATACGAGCGATACTCACACTTACGCGTTGATCTCCAATACTGCCGAAGGTTCGGCCACGGTCAATGCCGACGGTTCCTACTCGTTCAATCCAGGAACCGATTTCCAAGATTTGGCGTTTGGCGAAACACGGGATGTGACCTTCGTCTACGAAGTCACCGACAACAACAATGCAACTTCGCAAGCGACCGTGACGATCACGGTCTCTGGCACCAATGATGGTCCGGTAGCACAGTCTGGCGTCAACATCGCGGTCGAAGACGGTTCAGTAGTCACAGGTCAACTGGCCGAGACCGACGCTGATACGAGCGATACGCATTCTTACGCGCTAATCAGCAACACTAGCGAAGGATTTGCCGCAGTCAATTCCGATGGTAGTTACACGTTCGATCCAGGAACCGATTTCCAAGATTTGGCTGCTGGTGAAACTCGGGACGTGACGTTTGTTTACGAAGTGACCGATAACAACAACGCGACCTCACAAGCGACCGTCACGATTACGGTCTCGGGTACCAATGATGGTCCGGTAGCACAGTCGGGTGTCAACACCGCAGTTGAAGATGGCTCGGTTGTCACAGGTCAATTAACCGAGACCGATGCCGATACTAATGATACGCACACTTACGCATTGATCACGAACACGGCCGAAGGTACCGCCTCAGTCAACCCCGATGGTTCGTACTCGTTCGACCCAGGAGCTGGCTTCCAAGATTTGGCTGTCGGTGAAACTCGCGATGTAACCTTCGTTTACGAGGTAACTGACAACAACAACGCCACCTCGCAAGCTGCGGTCACGATCACGGTTTCGGGAACGAACGATGGACCCGTTGCTCAGTCGGGTGTGAACACCGCAGTTGAAGATGGTTCCGTTGTCACAGGTCAATTAACCGAGACCGATGCCGACACCAATGATACGCATACCTACGCATTGATCACGAACACGGCCGAAGGTTCTGCTACGGTCAACTCTGATGGTTCATATTCGTTCGATCCAGGCACCGACTTCCAAGACTTGGCAGTTGGCGAGACTCGTGATGTGACTTTCGTTTACGAAGTCACCGACAACAACAACGCCACTTCGCAAGCGACGGTCACCATCACCGTTTCTGGCACGAACGACGGTCCGGTTGCTCAGACAGGAGTGAACACTGCGGTCGAAGATGGCTCGGTTGTGACGGGGCAATTAACTGAGACTGACGCCGACACCAGCGACACACACACTTACGCGTTGATCTCCAACACTGCGGAAGGATCGGCGACGGTCAATACGGATGGTTCATATTCGTTCGATCCAGGCACCGACTTCCAAGACTTGGCAGTTGGCGAGACTCGCGATGTGACTTTCGTTTACGAGGTGACCGACAACAACAATGCCACCTCACAAGCAACCGTCACGATCACGGTTTCGGGAACTAACGATGGTCCGGTAGCACAGTCTGGCGTCAACGCGGCGATTGAAGATGGTTCGGTTGTGACTGGTCAACTGACCGAAACCGATGCCGATACGAGCGATACTCACACTTACGCGTTGATCTCCAATACTGCCGAAGGTTCGGCCACGGTCAATGCCGACGGTTCCTACTCGTTCAATCCCGGCACTGACTTCCAAGATTTGGCCGTCGGTGAGACCCGCGATGTGACCTTTGTTTACGAAGTCACCGACAGCAACAATGCGACGTCGCAGGCGACTGTAACGATCACAGTTTCCGGCACCAACGATGGCCCCGTGGCGCAGTCGGGAATCAAAACGGCAGTCGAAGATGGTTCGGTTGTGACTGGTCAACTGACCGAAACCGACGCGGACACGAACGATACGCATAGCTACGCGTTGATCTCCAACACGTCCGAAGGATCTGCTACGGTCAACGCTGATGGAAGCTATTCATTCAATCCCGGCACTGACTTCCAAGATTTGGCCGTTGGCGAGACCCGGGATGTAACTTTCGTTTACGAAGTCACCGATAACAACAACGCCACTTCGCAAGCAACGGTCACCATCACCGTTTCTGGCACGAACGACGGTCCGGTAGCACAGTCTGGCGTCAACACGGCGATTGAAGATGGCTCGGTTGTGACTGGTCAACTGACCGAAACCGATGCCGATACGAGCGATACTCACACTTACGCGTTGATCTCCAATACTGCCGAAGGTTCGGCCACGGTCAATGCCGACGGTTCCTACTCGTTCAATCCAGGAACCGATTTCCAAGATTTGGCGTTTGGCGAAACACGGGATGTGACCTTCGTCTACGAAGTCACCGACAACAACAATGCAACTTCGCAAGCGACCGTGACGATCACGGTCTCTGGCACCAATGATGGTCCGGTAGCACAGTCTGGCGTCAACATCGCGGTCGAAGACGGTTCAGTAGTCACAGGTCAACTGGCCGAGACCGACGCTGATACGAGCGATACGCATTCTTACGCGCTAATCAGCAACACTAGCGAAGGATTCGCCGCAGTCAATTCCGATGGTAGTTACACGTTCGATCCAGGAACCGATTTCCAAGATTTGGCTGCTGGTGAAACTCGGGACGTGACGTTTGTTTACGAAGTGACCGATAACAACAACGCGATCTCACAAGCGACCGTGACGATTACGGTCTCGGGTACCAATGATGGTCCGGTAGCACAGTCGGGTGTCAACACCGCAGTTGAAGATGGCTCGGTTGTCACAGGTCAATTAACCGAGACCGATGCCGACACTAATGATACGCATACCTACGCGTTGATCTCCAACACGTTCGAGGGTTCGGCGACGGTCAATGCTGATGGTAGCTACTCATTCAATCCAGGCACCGACTTCCAAGATTTGGCTGTCGGTGAAACTCGCGATGTAACATTCGTTTACGAAGTCACCGATAACAACAACGCCACTTCGCAAGCAACGGTCACAATCACCGTTTCTGGCACGAACGATGGTCCGGTAGCACAGTCTGGCGTCAACGCGGCGATTGAAGATGGCTCGGTTGTGACTGGTCAACTGACCGAAACCGATGCCGATACGAGCGATACTCACACTTACGCGTTGATCTCCAATACTGCCGAAGGTTCGGCCACGGTCAATGCCGACGGTTTCTACTCGTTCAATCCAGGAACCGATTTCCAAGATCTGGCTGTTGGCGAGACTCGTGATGTGACATTCGTCTACGAAGTGACCGACAACAATAACGCAACTTCGCAAGCAACGGTCACGATCACGGTTTCGGGAACGAACGATGGACCCGTTGCTCAGTCGGGTGTGAATACAGCGGTCGAGGATGGTTCCGTTGTCACGGGTCAGTTGACTGAAATCGATGCGGATACGAGTGACACCCACACTTACGCGTTGATCTCCAACACTGCGGAAGGATCGGCAACGGTCAACGCTGATGGAAGCTATTCATTCGATCCCGGCAGTGACTTCCAAGATTTGGCTGTCGGTGAAACTCGCGATGTAACCTTCGTTTACGAGGTGACCGACAACAACTATGCCACCTCACAAGCAACGGTAACCATTACTGTCTCGGGAACGAACGATGGACCAGTAGCTCAGTCGGGAGTGAACACAGCAGTTGAAGATAGTTCCGTTGTCACAGGTCAATTAACCGAGACCGATGCCGACACCAATGATACGCATACCTACGCATTGATCACGAACACGGCCGAAGGTTCAGCTACGGTCAACTCTGATGGTTCATATTCGTTCGATCCAGGAACCGACTTCCAAGACTTGGCTGTCGGCGAAACTCGCGATGTGACTTTCGTTTACGAGGTAACTGACAATAACAACGCCAGCTCGCAGGCGACGGTCACGATCACGGTTTCAGGCACGAACGACGGGCCGGTGGCTCAGTCCGGCGTCAACACTTCGGTCGAAGATGGTTCGGTTGTCACCGGCCAGCTGACCGAATCCGACGCGGACACCAGTGACACGCATACTTATGCGTTGGTTTCCAATACATCTGAGGGATCAGCGACGGTCAACCCGGATGGTAGCTATTCATTTGATCCAGGAGCTGACTTCCAGGATTTGGCTGTCGGCGAAATCCGTGATGTGACCTTCGTTTACGAAGTTACCGATAACAACAACGCGACTTCGCAGGCGACCGTAACAATCACCGTTTCGGGAACGAATGACGGCCCGGCTGCCCAGTCGGGTGTGAACACTGCGGTCGAAGATGGGTCCGTTGTCACTGGACAGTTGACGAAGACGGATGCGGACACCAGTGACACGCATACCTACGCGTTGATCTCCAACACTGCGGAAGGATCGGCGACGGTCAATACGGATGGTTCATATTCGTTCGATCCAGGCACCGACTTCCAAGACTTGGCAGTTGGCGAGACTCGCGATGTGACATTCGTTTACGAGGTAACTGACAACAATAACGCCACTTCGCAAGCAACGGTCACAATCGCCGTTTCTGGCACCAACGACGGTCCGGTTGCTCAGGCAGGAGTGAACACTGCGGTCGAAGATGGGTCCATTGTCACTGGTCAATTGACCGAGACCGACGCTGATACCAGTGACATCCACACCTACGCATTGATCACCAACACGACCGAAGGCTCCGCTACGGTCAATTCCGATGGCTCATACTCGTTCGATCCCGGCAGTGACTTTCAAGACCTAGCAGTTGGCGAGACTCGCGACGTAACCTTCGTCTACGAAGTGACCGACAACAACAACGCCACCTCGCAAGCAACCGTGACAATTACGGTCTCAGGAACGAACGATGGACCAGTAGCTCAGTCGGGAGTCAATACAGCGGTTGAAGACGGATCGGCAGTCACCGGACAGTTAACGGAAACCGATGCCGATACGAGCGATACTCACACTTACGCGTTGATCTCCAATACTGCCGAAGGTTCGGCCACGGTCAATGCCGACGGTTCCTACTCGTTCAATCCAGGAACCGATTTCCAAGATTTGGCGTTTGGCGAAACACGGGATGTAACCTTCGTCTACGAAGTCACCGACAACAACAACGCCACCTCGCAAGCAACCGTGACAATCACGGTCTCAGGAACCAACGACGGCCCGGTTGCACAGTCGGGCGTCAACACGGCGGTCGAAGATGGTTCGGTAGTTACAGGTCAACTAATCGAGACCGATGCCGATACGAGTGACACGCACACCTACGCATTGATTGCCAACACGGCTGAGGGCTCCGCTACGGTGAACCCTGACGGTTCCTACACGTTTGACCCTGGAACCGATTTCCAAGATCTGGCAGTTGGCGAAACTCGTGACGTGACTTTCGTTTACGAGGTTACCGACAACAACAACGCGACCTCGCAGGCGACGGTCACAATCACGATTTCCGGCACGAACGACGGCCCGGTGGCGCAGTCGGGAGTCAGCACGGCAGTCGAAGATGGAACGGTTGTGACTGGGCAGTTGACGGAAACGGATGCTGACACGAGTGACACGCATGCCTACGCGTTGATCTCCAACACGTCCGAAGGTTCGGCCACCGTCAACGCCGACGGTTCCTACACGTTCGATCCGGGAGCTGACTTCCAGGATCTGGCTGTCGGTGAAACTCGCGATGTGACGTTTGTTTATGAAGTGACCGATAACAATAACGCCACCTCGCAGGCGACCGTAACCATCACGGTTTCAGGCACCAATGATGGACCGGTAGCACAGTCGGGCGTGAATACTGCGATTGAAGATGGTTCAGTAGTCACAGGTCAACTAGCCGAGACCGACGCTGACACCAGTGATACGCACACCTACGCGCTCGTCAGTAACACGAGCGAAGGAATCGCCGCGGTCAATCTTGATGGTTCATACACGTTCGATCCGGGAACTGACTTCCAAGATCTGGCAGTGGGTGAAACACGCGATGTTACATTCGTCTACGAAGTAACCGACAACAACAATGCAACTTCTCAGGCGACCGTCACGATTACGGTTTCGGGGACCAACGATGGTCCGGTGGCACAGTCTGGCGTGAATATAGCAGTGGAAGACGGTGCGGTTGTTAGCGGTCAACTAACCGAAACCGACGCTGACACCAGTGATACGCACACTTACGCGTTGATATCCAACACTTCCGAGGGTTCGGTGACGGTCAATACGGATGGTTCCTACTCGTTTGATCCGGGGACCGATTTTCAAGATCTGGCTGTTGGTGAAACGCGCGATGTAACTTTCGTTTACGAAGTCACTGACAATTACAACGCCACATCACAAGCGACAGTCACGATCACCGTTTCAGGTACCAACGACGGCCCGGTGGCTCAGGCGGGAGTGAACTCGGCGGTTGAAGATGGCTCGGTTGTGACAGGCCAGCTGACTGAAGCGGATGCTGACACAAGTGACACGCATACTTACGCGTTGATATCCAACACTTCCGAGGGTTCGGTGACGGTCAATACGGATGGTTCCTACTCGTTTGATCCGGGGACCGATTTTCAAGATCTGGCTGTTGGTGAAACGCGCGATGTAACTTTCGTTTACGAAGTCACTGACAATTACAATGCGACTTCACAAGCAACCGTAACGATCACGGTCTCCGGCACCAATGACGGTCCATTTGCACAGTCAGAAGTCAACATGGCGATTGAAGATGGCTCGGTTGTAACCGGCCAACTGACCGGAACCGATGCCGATACGAGCGATACGCATAGCTACGCTTTGATATCCAATACGGAAGAAGGATCGGCGACAGTCAATGCTGATGGTTCGTATTCATTCGATCCAGGAGCCGACTTCCAAGATCTGGCTGTTGGTGAAACTCGGGACGTGACGTTTGTCTACGAAGTGACCGACAACAACAACGCCAGCTCGCAAGCGACCGTGACGATTACGGTTTCGGGCACCAATGACGGTCCGGTGGCACAGTCCGGCGTCAACGCGGCGATTGAAGAGGGCTCGGTTGTGACTGGTCAACTGACCGAAACCGATGCCGATACTAGCGATACTCACACTTACGCCTTGATCTCCAATACTGCCGAAGGTTCTGCCGCAGTCAATTCCGATGGTAGTTACACGTTCGATCCGGGAACTGACTTCCAAGATTTGGCCATTGGTGAAACTCGTGATGTGACGTTTGTTTACGAAGTCACCGACAACAACAATGCGACTTCACAAGCAACCGTAACAATTACGGTCTCCGGCACCAATGACGGTCCAGTTGCCCAGTCAGGAGTCAACGCGGCGATTGAAGATGGCTCGGTTGTGACTGGTCAACTGACCGAAACCGACGCAGACACCAGTGATACGCACACGTACGCATTGATCACGAACACGGCCGAAGGTACCGCCTCAGTCAATTTCGATGGTTCGTATTCATTCGATCCAGGAGCCGACTTCCAAGAGCTGGCCGTTGGTGAAACTCGTGACGTGACCTTCGTTTACGAAGTCACTGACAATAACAATGCGACTTCACAAGCAACCGTAACGATCACGGTCTCCGGCACCAATGACGGTCCAGTTGCCCAGTCAGGAGTCAACATGGCGATTGAAGATGGTTCAGCTCTGACCGGACAATTATCCGAAACCGATGCGGATACGAGTAACACCCACACCTACGCGTTGATTACCAACACTGCGGAAGGCGCTGCCACTGTCAATGCCGATGGGTCTTATTCATTCGATCCGGGTGCCGATTTCCAAGATCTGGCTGTTGGCGAAACCCGGGACGTGACCTTCGTCTACGAGGTGACCGATAACAACAATGCCACCTCGCAAGCGACGGTCACAATCACGGTCTCTGGCTCTAACGACGGCCCAGTGGCTCAGTCCGGAGTCAACACGGCGGTCGAAGATGGTTCGGTTGTCTCTGGACAGCTAACTGAAACGGACGCTGATACCAGCGATACGCACACTTACGCCTTGATCACGAACACGGCTGAAGGTTCTGCCACGGTCAGCCCCGACGGGTCATACTCATTCGATCCGGGTGCTGACTTCCAAGATCTTGCCGTTGGTGAAACTCGGGACGTGACCTTCGTCTACGAAGTAACCGACAACAACAACGCGACCTCACAGGCGACGGTCACGATCACCGTCTCCGGCACTAACGACGGGCCGGTGGCTCAATCGGGTGTGAATACGGCGGTTGAAGATGGTTCGGTGGTTACCGGACAGTTGACCGAGACCGATGCAGATACGAGTAACACCCACACCTACGCGTTGATTACCAACACTGCGGAAGGCGCTGCCACTGTCAATGCCGATGGGTCTTATTCATTCGATCCGGGTGCCGATTTCCAAGATCTGGCTGTTGGCGAAACCCGGGACGTGACCTTCGTCTACGAGGTGACCGATAACAACAATGCCACCTCGCAAGCGACGGTCACAATCACGGTCTCTGGCTCTAACGACGGCCCAGTGGCTCAGTCCGGAGTCAACACGGCGGTCGAAGATGGTTCGGTTGTCTCTGGACAGCTAACTGAAACGGACGCTGATACCAGCGATACGCACACTTACGCCTTGATCACGAACACGGCTGAAGGTTCTGCCACGGTCAGCCCCGACGGGTCATACTCATTCGATCCGGGTGCTGACTTCCAAGATCTTGCCGTTGGTGAAACTCGGGACGTGACCTTCGTTTACGAAGTGACCGACAACAACAACGCGACCTCACAGGCGACGGTCACGATCACCGTCTCCGGCACTAACGACGGGCCGGTGGCTCAATCGGGTGTGAATACGGCGGTTGAAGATGGTTCGGTGGTTACCGGACAGTTGACCGAGACCGATGCGGATACGAGTAACACCCACACCTACGCTTTGATTACCAACACTGCGGAAGGCGCTGCCACTGTCAATGCCGATGGGTCTTATTCATTCGATCCGGGTGCCGATTTCCAAGATCTGGCTGTTGGCGAAACCCGGGACGTGACCTTCGTCTACGAGGTGACCGATAACAACAATGCCACCTCGCAAGCGACGGTCACAATCACGGTCTCTGGCTCTAACGACGGCCCAGTGGCTCAGTCCGGAGTCAACACGGCGGTCGAAGATGGTTCGGTTGTCTCTGGACAGCTAACTGAAACGGACGCTGATACCAGCGATACGCACACTTACGCCTTGATCACGAACACGGCTGAAGGTTCTGCCACGGTCAGCCCCGACGGGTCATACTCATTCGATCCGGGTGCTGACTTCCAAGATCTTGCCGTTGGTGAAACTCGGGACGTGACCTTCGTCTACGAAGTAACCGACAACAACAATGCCACATCGCAAGCTACCGTAACGATCACGGTTTCGGGCACCAACGATGGGCCAGTGGCTCAGTCCGGCGTCAACACGGCGGTCGAAGATGGCTCTGTTGTCACGGGCCAGCTGACTGAGACCGATGCGGACACCAGCGATACGCACACCTACGCTTTGATTGCCAACACTGCGGAAGGCACTGCCACTGTCAATGCCGATGGTTCTTATTCATTCGATCCGGGTGCTGACTTCCAAGATCTTGCCGTTGGTGAAACTCGCGATGTATCTTTCGTTTACGAAGTGACCGACAACAACAACGCGACCTCACAGGCGACGGTCACAATCACGGTCTCTGGCTCTAACGACGGGCCGGTGGCTCAATCGGGTGTGAATACGGGGGTTGAAGATGGTTCGGTGGTTACCGGACAGCTGACTGAGACCGATGCGGACACCAGCGACACGCACACCTACGCTTTGATTGCCAACACTGCGGAAGGCACTGCCACGGTCAACGCCGACGGTTCATATTCGTTTGATCCGGGAAATGACTTCCAAGATCTGGCTGTTGGCGAGACTCGGGACGTGACCTTCGTCTACGAGGTGACCGATAACAACAATGCCACCTCGCAAGCGACGGTCACAATCACGGTCTCTGGCTCTAACGACGGCCCCGTTGCTCAGTCCGGAGTGAACACGGCGGTCGAAGATGGTTCGGTAGTGACTGGTCAACTGACTGAGACCGATGCGGACACCAGCGATACGCACACCTACGCTTTGATTGCCAACACTGCGGAAGGCACTGCCACTGTCAATGCCGATGGTTCTTATTCATTCGATCCGGGTGCTGACTTCCAAGATCTTGCTGTTGGCGAAACCCGCGATGTATCTTTCGTTTACGAAGTGACCGACAACAACAACGCGACCTCGCAGGCGACGGTCACGATCACGGTTTCGGGAACGAACGATGGACCGGTGGCTCAGTCGGGCGTCAACACGGCGGTCGAAGATGGTTCGGTTGTCACGGGCCAACTGACTGAAACAGACGTCGATACCAGTGACACGCATACCTACGCTTTGATTACCAACACTGCGGAAGGCACTGCCACGGTCAACGCCGACGGTTCATATTCGTTTGATCCGGGAAATGACTTCCAAGATCTGGCTGTTGGCGAAACTCGGGACGTGACCTTCGTCTATGAAGTAACCGACAATAACAACGCCACATCGCAAGCGACAGTCACGATCACCGTTTCGGGCACCAACGATGGTCCAGTGGCTCAAACCAGAGTGAATACAGCGGTTGAAGATGGTTCGGTAGTTACGGGTCAACTGACTGAGACCGATGCGGACATCAGCGATACGCACACTTATGCCTTGATCACGAACACGGCTGAGGGCTCGGCCACGGTCAATTCGGCTGGGTCCTATTTGTTCAATCCCGGAAGCGACTTCCAAGATCTTGCTGTTGGCGAAACCCGCGATGTATCTTTCGTTTACGAAGTGACCGACAACAACAACGCCACCTCGCAAGCGACCGTCACAATCACGGTCTCTGGCTCTAACGACGGCCCCGTTGCTCAGTCCGGAGTGAACACTGCGGTCGAAGATGGTTCGGTTGTTACGGGCCAGTTGACTGAAACAGACGCCGATACCGGCGACACGCATACTTATGCGCTGATATCCAACACGGTTGAAGGTTTGGCCATTGTCAATACTAATGGCTCATACTCTTTCAATCCCGGAAGCGACTTCCAGGATTTGGCTGTTGGCGAAACCCGTGATGTAACCTTCGTCTACGAAGTAACCGACAACAACAACGCGACCTCACAGGCGACGGTCACAATCACGGTCTTTGGCACTAACGATGGGCCAGTGGCTCAGTCCGGCGTCAACACGGCGGTCGAAGATGGCTCTGTTGTCACGGGCCAGCTGACTGAGACCGATGCGGACACCAGCGATACGCACACCTACGCTTTGATTGCCAACACTGCGGAAGGCACTGCCACTGTCAATGCCGATGGTTCTTATTCATTCGATCCGGGTGCTGACTTCCAAGATCTTGCCGTTGGTGAAACTCGCGATGTATCTTTCGTTTACGAAGTGACCGACAACAACAACGCGACCTCACAGGCGACGGTCACAATCACGGTCTCTGGCTCTAACGACGGGCCGGTGGCTCAATCGGGTGTGAATACGGGGGTTGAAGATGGTTCGGTGGTTACCGGACAGCTGACTGAGACCGATGCGGACACCAGCGACACGCACACCTACGCTTTGATTGCCAACACTGCGGAAGGCACTGCCACGGTCAACGCCGACGGTTCATATTCGTTTGATCCGGGAAATGACTTCCAAGATCTGGCTGTTGGCGAGACTCGGGACGTGACCTTCGTCTACGAGGTGACCGATAACAACACTGCCACCTCGCAAGCGACGGTCACAATCACGGTCTCTGGCTCTAACGACGGCCCCGTTGCTCAGTCCGGAGTGAACACTGCGGTCGAAGATGGTTCGGTTGTCACGGGCCAGCTGACTGAAACGGACGTCGATACCAGTGACACGCATACCTATGCGTTGATTACCAACACTGCGGAAGGATTGGCAACGGTCAACGCTGATGGAAGCTATTCATTCAATCCGGGGTCTGACTTCCAAGATCTGGCTGTCGGTGAAACCCGCGACGTGACGTTTGTGTACGAAGTCACGGATAACAACAGCGCCACTTCGCAGGCGACGGTCACGATCACCGTCTCCGGCACTAACGACGGGCCGGTGGCTCAGTCGGGTGTGCATACGGCGGTCGAAGATGGTTCGGTGGTTACCGGACAGCTGACTGAGACGGATGCTGACACCAGTGACACGCACACCTACGCGTTGATCACCAATACATCGGAAGGTTTGGCAACGGTCAATGCCGATGGTTCGTATTCGTTTGATCCGGGAAATGACTTCCAAGACTTGGCTGTTGGCGAAACCCGCGACGTGACCTTCGTCTACGAAGTAACCGACAATAACAACGCGACCTCACAGGCGACGGTCACAATCACGGTCTCTGGCTCTAACGACGGGCCGGTGGCTCAATCGGGTGCGAATACGGGGGTTGAAGATGGTTCGGTGGTTACCGGACAGCTGACTGAGACCGATGCGGACACCAGCGACACGCATACTTATGCATTGATCACCAACACGTCCGAAGGTTCCGCCACTGTCAATTCGGATGGCTCTTACTCGTTTAGTCCGGGGTCTGACTTCCAAGATCTGGCTGTCGGTGAAACCCGCGACGTGACCTTCGTCTACGAAGTGGCTGACAATAACATTGCCACTTCGCAGGCGACTGTGACGATTACTGTCTCCGGTACCAACGACGGGCCAGTGGCTCAGTCCGGAGTGAACACGGCGATTGAAGATGGTTCAGTTGTCACCGGTCAGCTGACTGAAACCGATGCGGATACGAGCGACACGCATACTTACGCGTTGATCACCAATACGTCGGAAGGTTCGGCAACGGTCAATGCCGATGGTTCGTATTCGTTTGATCCAGGCAGTGACTTCCAAGATATGGCCGTTGGTGAAACTCGGGACGTGACCTTCGTCTACGAAGTAACCGACAATAACAACGCGACCTCACAGGCGACGGTCACAATCACGGTCTCTGGCTCTAACGACGGCCCCGTTGCTCAGTCCGGAGTGAACACGGCGGTCGAAGATGGTTCGGTAGTGACTGGTCAACTGACTGAGACCGATGCGGACACCAGCGATACGCACACCTACGCTTTGATTGCCAACACTGCGGAAGGCACTGCCACTGTCAATGCCGATGGTTCTTATTCATTCGATCCGGGTGCTGACTTCCAAGATCTTGCTGTTGGCGAAACCCGCGATGTATCTTTCGTTTACGAAGTGACCGACAACAACAACGCGACCTCGCAGGCGACGGTCACGATCACGGTTTCGGGAACGAACGATGGACCGGTGGCTCAGTCGGGCGTCAACACGGCGGTCGAAGATGGTTCGGTTGTCACGGGCCAACTGACTGAAACAGACGTCGATACCAGTGACACGCATACCTACGCTTTGATTACCAACACTGCGGAAGGCACTGCCACGGTCAACGCCGACGGTTCATATTCGTTTGATCCGGGAAATGACTTCCAAGATCTGGCTGTTGGCGAAACTCGGGACGTGACCTTCGTCTATGAAGTAACCGACAATAACAACGCCACATCGCAAGCGACAGTCACGATCACCGTTTCGGGCACCAACGATGGTCCAGTGGCTCAAACCAGAGTGAATACAGCGGTTGAAGATGGTTCGGTAGTTACGGGTCAACTGACTGAGACCGATGCGGACATCAGCGATACGCACACTTATGCCTTGATCACGAACACGGCTGAGGGCTCGGCCACGGTCAATTCGGATGGGTCCTATTTGTTCAATCCCGGAAGCGACTTCCAAGATCTTGCTGTTGGTGAAACTCGGGACGTGACGTTTGTCTACGAAGTGACCGACAACAACAACGCCAGCTCGCAAGCGACCGTGACGATTACGGTTTCGGGCACCAATGACGGTCCGGTGGCACAGTCCGGCGTCAACGCGGCGATTGAAGAGGGCTCGGTTGTGACTGGTCAACTGACCGAAACCGATGCCGATACTAGCGATACTCACACTTACGCCTTGATCTCCAATACTGCCGAAGGTTCTGCCGCAGTCAATTCCGATGGTAGTTACACGTTCGATCCGGGAACTGACTTCCAAGATTTGGCCATTGGTGAAACTCGTGATGTGACGTTTGTTTACGAAGTCACCGACAACAACAATGCGACTTCACAAGCAACCGTAACAATTACGGTCTCCGGCACCAATGACGGTCCAGTTGCCCAGTCAGGAGTCAACGCGGCGATTGAAGATGGCTCGGTTGTGACTGGTCAACTGACCGAAACCGACGCAGACACCAGTGATACGCACACGTACGCATTGATCACGAACACGGCCGAAGGTACCGCCTCAGTCAATTTCGATGGTTCGTATTCATTCGATCCAGGAGCCGACTTCCAAGAGCTGGCCGTTGGTGAAACTCGTGACGTGACCTTCGTTTACGAAGTCACTGACAATAACAATGCGACTTCACAAGCAACCGTAACGATCACGGTCTCCGGCACCAATGACGGTCCAGTTGCCCAGTCAGGAGTCAACATGGCGATTGAAGATGGTTCAGCTCTGACCGGACAATTATCCGAAACCGATGCCGACATGAGCGACACGCATGCCTACGCGTTGGTTTCCAATACGTCCGAAGGTTCGGCTACCGTCAACGCCGACGGTTCTTACTCGTTTGATCCGGGAGCGGACTTCCAAGATTTGGCTGCCGGTGAAACTCGCGATGTAACCTTTGTTTACGAAGTGACCGACAACAACAATGCCACCTCGCAAGCTACCGTTACGATCACCGTTTCGGGCACTAACGATGGCCCGGTGGCTGTGCAAGATTATGGCAATTTGACAGAAGATGAAATTCGCAGCTTTGAAGTGCTCGCAAACGACGTTGATGCTGATGCAACCGACACCTTGATCGTTGCCTCTGCGGAGGTAGCAGCTGGTTCAGGCGATGTGCGTATCGTTAACAACCGCATTGAGTACCGCCCTGGTCAGCATTATCAAGGACTTGCCCTTGGAGAAACGGCTCTGGTTCATATTCAGTACACCGTTGTTGATTCGGATGGGGCGAGCAACCGCGGGGAGTTGCAGCTCACAATCCACGGTCAGCGAGATGCAATGGTCCTCAGAGTCCCTGAAGTTCATGGGATTGAGGATTCGCCACAAGCTTGGCCGATCACCATTGATCCCGTGGATGTTCGAGGAGAGACTGTTGTTGAGCTGCGAGTCAGTGGACTGCCGGTCGGCACGATCCTTTCGGATTCGTCGCATCATCACGCATTGATTACCGATCCATCCGCCATTATTGATGTTCAGCAGTGGAACTTGGCGGGCTTGGTGATCTCGCCTCCCGAGCATTTTTCCGGCGTTGTCGATGCGAAAATTGAGCTAGTGACAAGCCTCTCTGATTCGGTGGACCAGACTGTCGATGTACAGGTACATTTTACCGCGGCAACCGACGCTGCTCAAATTCTTGTAGCTGACGCTTTCGGCACGCAGGATACCTTGATCAAACTGTCTGTCATGGCGGAACTAGTTGATACCGACGGCTCAGAAAATTTGGCTTTGCACATTAGCCAAATTCCCGTCGGTGCAACACTGACTGATGGCGTCAATCGGTTTGTTAGTAGAGCGGGAACGACATCCGTTGATATCACAGATTGGTCTTGGCAACAGTTGGGCATCATTCCACCAGCGGGATCCAACGGGAATTTTTCCTTGCAAATCAGTGCGACGACAACTGAGTTGGAGACTCAAGAACAGGTTACGGTGGCAAGTGAGCTAAGTGTTACCATCACCGAACTGCTTGTTGAGTTGCCTGAAACCTCTGACACTGGTGATAAATCGTCGGCTGATTCGCAGTCGACCGCCACGGAAGACGTTGGTCAAGAATCAAACCGTGAGGCAGTTGCGGAACCAATGGATGCGAGTTATTCGTTAGTTGGTGCGGTTGGCGTGAACACTGAGGATGCTGGAAACGAATCATCTCCCGAAGTAGGTGCTGATAGACCAAGAGATTGGCGCGAACTCGATGACCAGTCCATCGCCGCTTTGGACTTTCAGATAGACGCCGAATTGTTATCCTTGACACGTGAACAATCTGGCCAATGGAGAGAGTTGAACGCATTTGATATTGAGCAGATCAGCTGGGAAGAAGATCTGCTCAAAGTTCGAGCCAACGGATCGGCGAATGAGTCGCAAGTTGGAGCAAACCAGCATCTAGCCGCTTTTAATGATTACCAGCGAAGCGAAGAGTCAAGCCAAGCGAGGCCGAAGGGCAGCTTTGGAGTGCTTTGGGCACTGATGAGGTCTTGGAGCGGTATCGCTGATTTGGCGGGACCTCGATTGCCGGAAACGGTTCGCCGCGGACGTGAGCAAGAGAAATAGTAAGCACGCTGGAGCCAAGCCAATTGTGCCCGGGATTAACGGTTGTACTGATTGTAGTAGTCCAGATCGCGGTATCAGCTTGGTGGGCAACGTTATCTTTTTTGCCGGTCAGCTCGCTGTGACCTAGGCTCTTGTGGCGGCTTGCTCCTCGACCTGCAATCGTTGAGCTTCGTCGTCAATATTCCGTGCAAACCTATCTGACGCGCAGGGGAGCCTGCGACCGGCGGACGAGCGGGCATCTGTCTGTGGATAGGTTCGACCAGATGTGGTCGAAGAGTCGCGGCGAGCATTAACGGGGCAGAATTGAACGGGACGACAAATGTTTGGATTAAGTCAGACAAACGAGGCGGGCGTTGATGATGATGTCTGGGGGTTGCTTATGCAGCTCAAAGCCAATACCCCAGCAAGTGTACTTAGCCAACGAACGTCGAGTCGTCTCGAGTTGCGAATCTCGGTCTTGTTGCGGCCCGGTAACGCCAGCGAGCGTCACGTGGAAGCGATTCCCGCGACTTCTGCTGATATCTCAGAGGGGGGCTGTCAATTAGTGTTGGACCGGCCAATTTGGGTGGGAGATTTCTTCTTGCTGGAATTTGACCGCGAGCACTTGGATATTGATCCAGTCATGGCAAGATGCTTGAGGTGTCGCTTGCTGACCGAGCATTCATTTGAGTGTGGATTTAAGTTTTCCACTGCCATAGAAATTAATTGATAGCTGAAATCATGGAACCCAGCCACCACGCCACTCAGAAGAATTTCGGTTACGCCGCCGACGATGTGCGTTCCGAGGCTGAGCTTGCGCCGGGTACGTTCTTTGATGGTATTCGTCAGTTAATTCACGAAAGTGCTGAAGATAGTCGGGTCTGGGCCACGGCGCTGGAACATGTCCGCCGAGGATGGGATTCGCCATTTGCTGCGGTTCGCTTGGTCACCGACCGAGGAATGACGCATGAGGAATCAACCGCTGGCAACACGCGGGCAGCGATTTGGAGCCCGTTGGCTAATGCCGAATTGACGCAAGTTGTCATCAACGGCAAAGCGTCGAGTCGAGTTTATAGTGATCCCAAGAGTGGTCTATCGATTGTTATTCATAGCGTGCCGATTCTCGATCTGCGCGGTTTACCTTGCGGCGCGATCGGAGTCGTCACCGATCTGATGCCAGAAGCCTTTTGTCTCAGCGCGCAGAGTCAGTTGGCATCTTATGTGGACTTGGTTGTTGAAGCTGGGTGGTTGAGTGAAACGCCGCTTGCGTTGGAGGAGCCTAAGGCGAATAGAAATGGCGGCGACGATTCCCCGCAGAGTGGCAACGACGACGAAGAAATTGACTTTTTAAGTGCCACGCTAGCGGCGAAATTTCGCAGCGTCGAGGAATTAGGGTTCAGTCTGACGAATTCGATAAAGACCCGGCTTGGTTGTATCGAGGTCGGTTTAGGAGTCGTGCGCGGGGAACATGTCCGCCTCTTAGCCATTTCAGGGACAGACAACGTCTTTCGAAATACGCCGGGTGCCGAACGCATCGCCCAGGCCATGGAAGAGTGTTTGGATCATGGGAACACGGTGTATGCCCAAACGCGAGCCCTCGGTGAGGAGGAATCCGGGGCGAAAGCTCTACCGATACACCGATCTTGGCGGGCGGCCACGCAGGGTACAAACTGCATTTCATTACCCCTTGGTAACGCTGGCTCCACGACCGCTGTGATTTCTCTCCGCAGACCCGAAGAGCGTCCATTTGTAGCCGAAGAATTGGCGCAACTTCGGGCTCAACTAGCCTCCATCGGCGCGGCGATCGACGTTGTCGCTAAGGCCCGCAGGGGGTTATTCTTGCATACCATGCATGCGATTGGTCAGCAGTGCAGATGGGTCGCCGGCCACAGCCTGCTAAGGCGGGTATTGGCTGTCGCGATTGCAGTCGTCGTGGTGCTCGCACTCATCTTACCGTGGCCGTATCACATTATGGTCGATGCCAAGATCAACAGTACGGAGGGTCGTGTTTACTCAGCTCCGGTCGAGGGACGTCTGGATAAAGTACATGTCAAGCCGGGTGAACGTGTTTTGCCGGGCCAACTTATGTTTGAAATGGATGTTCGCGAGTTGGAGGCGAAGCTGTCGCGACTCCAGTCTGAGTTGGCGCTGCACCGAATTCGCATGGTCGATGCACTTCGCAATCATGCTAGCGCGGCAGCGTCCGCAGAACAAGAGCTAGCGGCATCTGTTGAGCTAGAAATTCGCGCTGCGGAGATGAAAATTAGCAGCGCGAGAGTCTTTAGCCAGGAGGCAGGAGTCGTTACAAAAGGTGAAGGGCATTTGCGAGTCGGAGAGATGCTTGCCTTTGGGAGTCCCATTATCCAAGTTGCAAACAGTGAAGGTTGTGACGTGGAGTTAAAGATCGCGGATCACTTGGCCGCTGATTTAGCACCGGGAATGGGAGGCTGGTTTGCCGGTCAAGGCGAACCGGAACGCCGCCGGGATATACTGGTCACCAGACTCGAACGCCAAGCGACAGTTGAGGAAGGGCGAAACCTATTGTCGGTTTGGGCTAAGCTCGAAGAACCAGCGGTCGATTTGCCTGTAGGCGCAACAGGCTTTGCGCAAGTGAATGCTGGCTCACGACCCGGATGGTGGCTGTTACTGCACAAACCATTGAGGAAGTTGCGATGGCAGTTGATCCCCATGTAGGACAAACGCGGGACAGGGATGTTACGGAGCACTCCACCATGTCGCAAGCATCTGCAACAAAGCCCGAAGATAACCGCAATGCTTCGTTCGCGGAAATTCTGGCCGATGTTATCATTCGGACTCGCACCGACTTAGTTGTCAGTCGCCACGTAGTGAGCGGCAAGCCACAATATGTGTTGCAGGATGAAATCAGCTTTCAATCGCGCGCATTAACACTGCGCGAATATCGCATCTATGCTTCATTTGATGGTGTCCACACGTGCAGCGACAACTTTCGACGTTTAGTAGCTGACGAGGTTCTTAGTCCGGAAGATGAGGAGGACTATTATGGTTTCCTCTTGGCATTGCATCAGCGCGGGGTTTTGGATCTGCCAATTTCAAACGGCAAACAACTTTATGAACGACATCTTCAACGCAAAGCTCGCGTGCGTCGCTCATTGCCGATGCAAATCTTGTGTTGGAAGCAATCTCTGGGAAATCCAGACCGCATCCTCAATCGCTGTGCGCCTCTGCTGCGGTTTTTGTTTACCTGGCAAGCGTTGGTAGTTTGGTCGGGGGTGACCCTGTTTGTTATCAGCATCGTCATGAAACGATGGCAAGAGTTGGTCAGTCCGTTGGCGAGCATGCTTGCCGAGCAGAATATTTTCATTCTCATGGCCATTTTATGTTTCTTGAAGGCCTGGCATGAATTGGGGCACGGCGTTGCCTGCAAGATTTGGGGCGGCAAAGTGCCCGACTGTGGTGTTTTGTTTATCGTGGGAACGCCATGCGCTTATATCGATGCCTCTTGCGCATGGTCGATGCCGAGTCGCTTGCGGCGGATCGTTATCAGCTTGGGAGGTGTGTACTTTGAATCCTTTGTGGCCATCGCCGCGTTTTTGATATGGTGTTTTGCGGAAAACCCATGGACGCGTTCGATCGCGCACCACACGATGGTGCTGTCGACATTGACGACGTTACTTTTCAATATTAATCCGTTGATGAAATTTGACGGTTACTTTGTGCTCAGCGATGCGCTAAATATGCCTAATTTGCGAGGTAGAGCAGACGATGCACTTCGCTGGGCTACCAAGCGTTTTCTGTTGGGGCTTAACTTGCCCGCTCCGGCGGAGACAAGCAAGCGATTGGTTGGGTTGGTGCTGTTCGGCTTGTTGGCAACGCTCTATCGCCTGCTGATTATGTGCGGGATTATTGGTGTTTTGATGTGGCGGAGTCCGATTTTGGGAATCGTGTTGGCGACAGTTTATTTGTTGCTCATCGGCTCCCAACAACTGATCCAAATCGGGCGGTATCTTTGGCGACACCCGGAAACAACCGGCAAGCGTCGACAGGCGATATTGGCAACCACTGCGATGCTCGGTGTTCTGCTGGGAGGTGTGTTTATTCCGTTCGACAAAACGGTCACGTTGCCCGGTGTTTTTGGATATCAGAACGAACATCTAGTGCGTGGACTGACTAGCGGAATCATGGAGCGAAAGCTGGTCAAGTCTGGCGACTCGGTCGAAGCTGGTGAGGTAATTGCGATCTTCTCGGAACCTTCCATTTCACATGAAGTAAATCGCACGGGAGCCGAGTTGAATGCGGTTCGATTACAGCTCCGCGAAGCCGTTGCGCGGGGAACCAATGATACTCGCCGATACGCGCATGAGGCCGACACCACGTTAAGCCGGCTGGAACTCCTTGAGGAACGGATGGCTGAATTGCAACTCACGTCTCCATTTGCCGGAAAATTGATTGACTGGGGTGAAGGGGTCCGCGTGGGGGCGGGGTTGCCAGCTGGACAGATCATTGCCAGCGTCGGCAGCGGGCAATCAATTCTGCGTGTGCTGGTCAACCAACGGGCGCTTCGCGAGTATCAGCCCAGGGTGGGTGAGGCCGTGTTTATCGTCTTGCCTTGGGATTGGCAACAAAGAATTCCAGCGAAAATTGTTAGCGTCGCGGCCTGTTCGCTCGATCGTGTTTCCGCTCCCGCGTTGACCCAGTTGGGCGGTGGGGACATCGAAGTGTCTCCCGCCGATATGAGACCCTCGCGTGATGCCTTTGCCATTGAGGTGTTAATGGACTCGCCACCGGCGGAAAACAACCGGATGGGAGTTCGGGCAAGTGTCCAGTTGCCGCAGAGGCGAACCAGCATCGCGCGTTGGGCTTGGTACCGCTGGTTAGACTTCTACCGTGGGTTTCTCCGTGAGCAAGTTTAGTTTGGCGAGCAAGTTTAGCCTGGACGATTGGCGTCAGTCTTGGTCCTGGCTGCAAGCGTAGTTGTGACGGTCGTTCAGGTTCTCAGTGCCGTGTTGAGCGCTTCGATCAGTTGCCGTAGTTGCTCGGTCGTGTATTCCTTGCGACTGGCAAGAGTTGCCAGCAGTCCCTCCATGGTAACCGCTTTACCGGGGGGTAATCGCACCAACGCAAAGCCCAGCGGACCGGGTAACCCGAGATAATTAAACTCGTCGGCATCAACACGCATTTCTCGCTGCTCATGGAACGGAGTCGGCAAGTAGGAGCCAGCGGACAGGGCCAGTTCCAACTGACCGTTGGGACTTTCTTTCAACAGCCACAGCAAGTGTCCCAGCTTTCCACTTAGCGGATCGACCCAGATCAAGGTTCGCATGATTAAAGCCTGGTGTTCACCGCGGAGCGAAAATACGGCCGGAGAATCCAGCAGCATCAGCGTGGAACGACGGCCAATAATCCGCATTTCATCGAGCGACGCCGCGGCACCTCGGACAACTTGATTCTCCAAAATGCCAAGCTCTGGTGGTTCGAGGCCGGCAACCCGCGGTCCGCTGGCAACGATCAACGCTCCCGATTTGGAAATGGCAAGCCCAAAGCCGACCTCGGCCAAATGATGACGCACGTTGTCACCAACTCGCTGACTTTGAACATCCGCCAACACCACGAAATGCAACAGCTCCGCGTACTGAACAACAGTCGATGAAACTTTTCCCAAGTCTCCATGAGCGACTTTGGGAGTGGAAACAAACACGACAGTTGACCAACCAGCCGGCGGGCGGGGACCAATTAATGTTCCCGAAGGTAGTTTCTCCACCGTGTCGGCAGCCAATCCGGCGATGGGCATCAAAGAGGCTAACCAAAACCCCCAGATTGCACGGTATTTGCTTGGCTCGCGTACCCAGCCGCACTTCGAACGGTGAGTTCGTAGGATTTTTTTCGGCATGGTCACCTCCGGGGGGAAATGGTCAGTTTGGCGTTGTCGCTGCGCTACGGAAATAGGATTTTCCCTTTCGTTCTAGCATGTCCGCGTGACTGGAAGATAGGCTTTTTCCGTAAAAACTAGAGGGTCAGGTGGGCGCCTGTTAACCGGCGTCGATGCTAGCCAGTGATTATCCAGAGGTGGGGTCACTACCCCTCTCGGCATCACAAACTGTACACTTTGGATAACATGGGACTGTTGAGATGAGATTGCCGATCGATGAAGAAATCTGGGAAGATTTGTCGCCAAGCGACGTTTCAACCTGAGTGTGATACTGAACACAGGGACCATGAGTTCGCGACGGCTTGATCGCATTAAGGAAAGTTGTTGTCGCGAGTGCTTCGGGTTTGCCCCACTTAGGATCGTTTGCTGGATGGACATGTTTAAGAGCGCTCATCGCACTAGTTCTCAAAACCGCCCGCCCCAAGGTCTGAGGACGCTTGTCGAGGTCTGTCGTTGGCAGGCAGAGCAGTTGACCGATCACGATGCCTTCACGCATTTGGCAGATGATGGCCGGCAGGAAACAAGTTTGACGTTTGGCGGTCTTGACCAGCGCATTCGGGCGATCGCTGCGGTGCTCAGCGAGCATGGTTCGGCGGGCGATCGGGTTTTGATTTTGCAACACCCCGGGTTGGACTATGTGACATCGCTGTTTGCCTGTATGTACGCCGGTATGGTGGCGGTTCCCGTCTATCCGCCAGATCTGTTTCGCTTGCGGCAAACCCTCCCGCGGTTGCAGGCGATCACTTCGGAGGCGGACGCCAGCATCATGCTGAGCAGTCGTGAGGTGCTGGGGGAATCTCGTGGACCGCTTTGGGAATTGGCTCGTGAAACGCCCATCGCCACGGACGAAGTCGACAACTATTGGGCAAGCAGTTTTGATCCCTTGCCAGTCAAGTCGGACGACTTGGCGTTGTTGCAATACACGTCGGGTTCAACTGGAACTCCCCGGGGCGTCGCGCTAACGCACGCGAACATTCTCGCTAATGCGGAGCAAGGCTTTTACGCCTTCGATGTTCCTGATGCGGTGTGTGTGTTCTGGCTGCCGCCCTATCATGATCTCGGTTTGATTGGCGGTATGTTGATCCCGATTTTCGGTGGTCGCCACAGCGTGTTGATGAGTCCTGTTGCCTTCCTACAGGAACCGATCCGCTGGTTTCGCGCAATCAGTCGGTTTCGTGGAACGACAACCGCCAGCCCCAATTTTGGCTACGAGTGGTGTTTGCGGAAAATTAGTTTGGCGGATTGTGAGGGGATTGATCTTTCCACGTTGCGAGTCGCCGCCGTCGGGGCCGAACCGGTTCGCGCGGGGACGCTGCGTCGGTTCAGCGAGCGGTTTGGGGAAGTGGGTTTTCAAAGTCGCGCGTTCACACCAGGCTATGGGATGGCCGAAGCGACTCTGGCCATCACAAACAAGCCGCTAGGTACGTTACCTGTGATCAAGGATTTTGATCGTAGTCGTCTTAGTCAGACGCCCGGCCGGGCGATACCGAGCACCACAGCGGGCGACGATCCCGCCTCGATTGCTTTGGTTAGTTCCGGGCAGCCTGTCCGCGGTTGTCGGGTCAAGATTGTCGACCCGGAAACGCGTTTGGAATTGTCGGACGGGATGGTGGGTGAAATTTGGGCGCAAAGTCCAGCCGTTGCTCGCGATTATTGGCGACATCCCGAGTTATCAAGTGGGACGTTTAACGTTCCGCTGGCCGATTCGCCTGCGGAGCCAGGCTTCCTGCGGACTGGCGATCTGGGCTTTCTATGGCAGGGGGAGTTGTTTGTTTCCGGTCGCTTGAAAGAGCAGATCATTATTGCGGGACGTAACTTTTTTCCCCATGACATCGAAGCGGCGATACAGGCTTCGCACGAAGCTTTCAAGGTCGATGGTGGCGTCGCATTTTCGGTCGATGCCGACGCGGGCGAACAGTTGGTGATTGTGCACGAGGTAATCCGGCCCAGGCGATTTGATTTGTCACAGCTAGCCGATCAAATTCTCCAAGTGGTGATGGATCAATTCGGTTTAGTTCCCGCCGAGATTTGTTTGGCCAACGCGGCGAGTCTACCGAAGACGTCGAGCGGCAAATTAAGGCGACTGGAGTGTCGGCGGCAATACGCAACTGATGAGCTTAAGTTGCTCCATCGTTGGACCGCCAGCGAGCAAGATGAAGGCTTCGCATCGGGAGTCCAACAAACTGCCGGGTTGGCGGAAGCCGAGTTTGTGTTGCCAGCGGATTGGTCGGATGCCAAGAGGCGGGTGGCGCAGATTTGGCGGGCCGTGTTGGGAACTGAGGCGACTCAGCTCGATCAACACTTTTTGGCCGCCGGGGGGCATTCGTTGGCGGCCGCCCAATTGCTCGCCCGCATCAATGAGACCCTCGGCGTGCAACTCGATTTCATGGTGCTCTTTCAGCACCCGACATTGAGAGAATTGGCAGCCGAAGTCCAGCGGCGAGAGCAACACGCGCAAGCCGCAAACACGACCACGGCCGTCGTGATTGAGGAGCGTCAGCAGTTCCCCCTGACTGCCGCGCAAGCAGGCTTTTGGTTGCTCGACCAACTCGAACTTTCGAGTGCTTTCCTGCGAGTGGGAATCACGCTGGAAATTCAAGGGCCGATTGACCATCAAGTGCTAGCGGACGCTTGCCGATCTCTGACCGAGCGGCACCCTGGCCTGCGAGCCAGTTTTCAATGGGACACCAGCGGAGCAGCGCGGCAGCAGCTTCAAGAGCGTGTGGATGTTCCAGTGGAAGTCGTTGACCTCAGCCAAATGACGGCTGCGGCTGCTGACAAGGAACTGTTAAAACGACGCCGCAGCATGATGCAGTCTCAGTTTCACAGTGGCCTGCCTCCGTTACTGAGGGTGCTGATCGTCAACAGAGCCGCGGAGTTGACTCAACTGGTGTTGGTCGCTCATCACCTCGTTTGCGATGGTTGGTCGCTCTGGCTGCTGACACGAGATTTAGCCGATTCGTACAGGCGGATGGTTTCTAATTCGTCGCTCGTTCAGGGCCCAGAAACGCAATTAGCCCTTCAGAATTGGGCTGCGGCGGTTGTCAGACATTCCGCCGAGGAGGCTCGCGCCGACACTGATTGGGCTGAGGCTTTAGGTTACTGGGGCCAACGTCTGAGTGGCGTGCCACAAGATTCGCGGCTCGACCTTAAGCCACCGCAGACTGACGCGGGCATCGCTGGTGCTGAGCCACAGGAGAGTGCCCCAGTTGTCATTCCACAACTTGAATCTGCCATCGTTCGTCGTCGTTTGCCCGCCGAATTTACCCCACAGCTGCAAGCCTTTGCCACGCAGCTCGGCGTAACCCCATTCACGGTTTGGCTGACACTTTGGCACCGCGTCTTGCGAGGCTATCGTGGCAACTCGGATTTCGTCGTTGGTGTGCCGATTGCCAACCGTAGGCACTCTCATGATGAGTCAGTGGTCGGCTGCTTTATTAACACGATTCCATTCCGCCTGGACTTTCTGGGCACTGCCGAGAGTTTCGCAATTGAGACAATTCGCCGGGGCATTCTTCGCACCCACGAGGCTTGGCTTAGCGATTTGCGTCACGCCATTGTTCCGCTCGATACCCTGATCGATATGATGGATGTCGAACGTCATACCGACCGTTTGCCGTTGGTTCAGCACCTGGTTTTGCATCAACCAAGCTTGGGACAAACCTTACAAATCGGTGACGCCAGGTTAGCCGAATTTCAGACCGACTATTCCAGCCTGGGCGCGTACGAGACCGCTCTGGTTATCGAGTCGCATTATGATCAGTTAGAAATTGGCGTCGTCCATGCCATCGACCGCATCGATTCAGCGATCGCCTTGCAGATGCTTGATAGCCTGATCGAGTTGACAATTGCGCTGGTGCGAACGCCACCAGCGTCAGGAATTCAGAAAGCTTTCACGACAGCACTTCCAG
This sequence comes from Kothea flammea, assembly GCF_052161645.1. Lineage (GTDB taxonomy): Bacteria > Planctomycetota > Planctomycetia > Pirellulales > Pirellulaceae > Laterigemmans. The sequence goes on along the minus strand of NZ_CP197414.1, from coordinate 5,999,077 downwards.
CACCGGCGCTGGAGCATCGATTCGTGCCAGAGTTTTCCTCAGAACAGCGGCAGGCGTTGACGGATTGGACTCGAGGGCGTCACGTGCCCGAGCCTGCTCCCTCGTTTCTGGCGGCCTTTGCGCGGCAAGTTGCCGAAAAGCCGGGCCAAGTGGCAATTGAAGATGCCAGCGGCAACAGCACCTATGCCGAGCTTGATCGCTGCTCCGCTTTGCTGGCTCAACAGTTGGCGGATTTGGGGGTCGGTCCCGGCAGCGTCGTTGCCGTGGCGATCAGACGAGGTCGTAATCTTTTGCAGTTGTTGATAGCGATTTGGAAAACGGGTGGCTCATACTTGCCGCTCGACCTCGGGCATCCCCAACAGCGGATTGAAGAGATTTTGGCGGACGCCCAGCCTGTTTGCTTGGTCACGGAGCGGTGTGGCATCGCGACCGCGGATGCTACGAACAAATCTTTGTGTGGGATTGATTTTTCGCCAGGTTCACGGATTCTGCTGGAGGATTTGTTGGAGTCAATTTCTAGACTCGAACCTGACTCCGACGCTGGTTCGATGTTCTTAGCAGACCGTTGTCAAATGATGCCGGCCGAGTTGGCTTATTTGATTTATACGTCGGGCTCGACTGGCAAGCCAAAGGGAGTTGCCATCGAACACCGCGCGGTTAGTAATTTATTGCGTTCGTTTGCGACGGAACCAGGATTTAAAGCTGGTGACCGGATGCTAGCTTCCACAACCATCGCATTTGATATTTCGGTATTAGAATTGTTTTTGCCGTTGTCTCAGGGTGGCACGGTGGTGCTTGCTCCAGATAGTCTGTCGGATGACGCGGTCGCGGTCTTCGATTTTATCCAACAGCATCCCAGTGACGTTATCCAGGGGACGCCCTCATCGCTGCGCATGCTGGCCGCACTCGGTTGGACACCCGAGGCGGGACAGCGGATCTGGTGTGGAGGCGAACCCCTGCAACGCGACATTGCCCAACAGTGGTTGAAACGTGACGCCATTTTATGGAACGTGTATGGTCCTACCGAGACGACCGTGTGGTCGCTCGTCTGTCGGCAAACGCGGGGAACTTTGGAGCGGATATCAATCGGCCGGCCGATCGACGATACTTTTGTCGTGGTACTTGATCCCAGCGGCCGCCGCGTGCCGATCGGTGTTGCCGGCGAACTCTGGATTGGTGGAGAGGGGTTGGCGCGTGGTTATTGGAATCGTGAAGCATTAACCCGCGAAGCTTTCCAGATCAGGGAGATCGCTTGGTCAGGTGCGCCATCAGAGATAACCGGTTTGTATCGCACCGGTGATATGGTGCGGTTTTGGCCCGATGGTTGTTTGGAATTCGTCGGGCGCAGAGATCGCCAGATCAAACTGCGCGGTCATCGGATCGAGTTAGGTGAAATTGAAGCGGCGATTAATCAGATCGACGGAGTGCGTCAAAGCGCGGTAACAACGCTCGCGAGCGGTAACGAAATTGCGCAGATCATTGCTTACTACGCGGTACAACCGGGCGTTGAAATGCCACCCGAGCGTCTGCAGTTGGCGCTGCGGCAACGTTTGCCAGCCCCGTTGGTGCCCAGCACTTTGATTCCCTTGGGCCAATTACCTCAAACGCCAGCCGGCAAAATTGATTACCGCGCGCTACCGACAGATCGCTGCGTGCTTAGTTCGGCTAGCGATGCGTTAGTCACTGAACCCTTCGTGGCGCCACGTGACGCAGTTGAAGAGATGATCGCCAAGGCGTGGCGGGAAGTGTTGGGCCTCGCCGAGGTTGGCGTGCACGCTAATTTTTTCCAACTCGGCGGGCACTCACTCGCTGCAGCCCAAGTATTCGCTCGCTTGCGAACGGATTGCCAGACACAAATTCCTCTAAGAGAGATTTATCGTCTGCCCACGATCGCCCAGTTGGCGGAGTTCGTTCGCCAAACTCCGCCCGTGCCGCCGAGCAACGGTGTGCCGCAGAGTAACGGTTTGCTGCCGAGCAACGATGTGCCGTCGAGTAATGATGTGCCGCCGAGTGACGGTGTCGGCAACGGTGACTTTGCGGATGACTCGCGAGCGCGGGGAGAGAGGGTTACTGGACAGCTTTCCTTTGCCGAGCAAAGGCTTTGGTTTGTCGATCAACTCGAACCGAATCATCCGTTTTATAATTTGCCTTTGGCCGCGAGGATCGATGGGCCACTCGATATGCGAGTGTTTGCCGAGGCGCTGAATCAATGCGTTGCTCGTCACGAAACCTTGCGAGCGACCTATCGATTGGTCAACGGGCAACCCCAGCGCTCGATCGTAGAGCATCTCCGGGTTGAGCCCGAATTTCTTGACCTCAGCGAGTTGATCGCGGGGAATGAACTTGCGGCGGCAGATAATTCGAGTCCGTTGGCCGAGCGGATGGAGGACGCCTCGCGGCGCCCCTTCGTGCTGGAGGAGGGCCCTTTGCTGCGGGTGCATGTGTATCGTCTGCGACAGGACCAGCATGTGGTCTTGTTAGTCATGCATCACATCATTTCAGATGGCTGGTCGATGGCGGTCATGCTGGGAGAGTTGGCTGAATTTTATCGGGCCGGGGTGGAAAACAGCCAATCAAACATTTTGCCATTGGAAGTCACTTACAGCGAATTTGCCGATCGGCAACGTTCACTGTTGACCGAGGAGGCGTTAGCCGAATCGTTTGAATATTGGCAGCAGGCCCTGGAGGGGTGTGCGGAAACGCTTGACCTGCCGACTGATTTCGATCGCCCCTCGGTGCAAGATTTTTCGGGCGCGACTTTGCCCTTCACGCTCGATCCGCAATTGAGCAAACGGGTCAACGCGTTGGCCCAGCAGACTGGCAGCACGCCCTTTATGGTGTTGCTGACCACGTACGCGATTTTACTGTCACGTTATTCTCAGCAAGCCGACTTGAACATTGGTACGGCGATTGCCAATCGGCCTGAGCGTGAGTTAGAGCGTTTGATCGGTTTCTTTGTCGGCACCATCGTGCTGCGGACCAAGATTGTTGGTCAACCGACATTCCTGGAGTTATTAGCAGAGGTTCGCGAAGCAACCATCGACGCATTTTCTCACGCCGACGTGCCCTTTGAGAAGCTGGTTGAGAGATTTGCCGCCGCGCGGGACCGCAGCCATTCGCCGCTATTTCAAACCGCTTTTATCTTGCAAAATACGCCCCGCGAGTTTGCCACGGCTGATGATCTCACGATCGCACCGATGTTGATCGACAACGGCACAGCCAAGTATGACTTGAGCATGTTTTTGTGGGAACAGCATGACCGCTATGAAGGTTATTTCGAATATCGCACGAGTCTGTTTCGCGGCCAATCGGTTGCCAACATGCGAGACAGTTTTGAATTGTTGCTAAGCCAGGCAATCGCCAATCCAGAGCGTTCCATTGAGTCGTTGCAGCTACTCTCTCAAGCCACTGAGCAAACGATTCTGCAGCGTTCGATCGGTCGCCATGAAGCACTGCCTGAGCCTCCACTGGTACATGCGTTATTCGCCGAGAGTGTGCAGAAATATCGAGATCGTCCCGCAGTGATCTATCAAGGACGGCAGTGGACTTACGCGGAGTTTGCGCGACGCGTGAAGGAGCTCGCTCGGGGGTTACAGCTGCGTGGTGCGATGCGGGCCAAACCGACCGTGTTGTACATGCAACGTTCGGCCGATCAAATCGCCGCAACGCTGGCTTGCTCGCTGTGCGGCACTCCGTTCGTGCCGATGGATACCAATTTTCCGGTCGATCGAGTGGTTGCCATCAGCCGCGATGTCGATGCGGCATTAGTGATCTGTGATCCGCAGCTGCTGGATTCAGTGGCCCAACGTCTTCCCGGAGTGCGCTGTGAAACGATCGCCGATTTGGTGGCGGCCAACGACGGTGCTTGGCAACCGGTCAGCGTGCATCCGCGCGATCCCGCTTACTTGATTTTCACCAGCGGGTCGACCGGCAAACCGAAGGGGGTGGTGATTGAGCATCGTTCCATCAGCAATTTCATGAACGCATTTTGTGAAAACGTAGGGTTAAACGAGCACGATCGAATCGCCTGTCATTTATCACCCAGCTTTGACGGTGCTTTGTCGGAAACATTGACCACGTTTGCTTGCGGAGCAGCCATGGCGGTTCTCGATGTCGACGAGGCTCGTGACCCACGACGCATGACTGACTTTTTTAATCAGCATCAAATTACCTTCAGTGTCTTTACTCCACCAACGCTCTCCGCGTTGAAGCCAGCCGAACTGCCGACGCTCAGAAAACTGCTTTCCGCGGGGGCTGCTTTAGTCGGTGAGTTGGCGAAACCTTGGCTTGCCGGACGTCAGATGTTTAACGGCTATGGGCCGACTGAATGCACCATTGGTGCCGCGATTCATCAGATTCCTGGGGAGATTGATCGCATCCCGCCCGTGGGTACTCCGATGCGAAACATGAGGATGTATATCCTTGATGATCAACTGCGGTTCGTACCCGATGGTGTTCCCGGTGAAGTCTACATTGGCGGCGTTTGCGTTGGCCAAGGTTATTGGGCAAATGAGACGCTTACGAAGGAAAGGTTTCTGCCAGATCCTTTTGCAACGGTGCATGATCCAGCGGACCCGCCTCGGATGTATAAGACGGGTGACCTGGGGCGTTGGAATCGCGGCGGATTCATTGAGATCATCGGCCGTTCGGACGAGCAAGTCAAATTGCGAGGTTTTCGCGTCGAACCGGGTGAAATCGCCGCAGCTCTCGACGCCTTGCTCGAGATTCAGTCCTCGGCGGTGGTCGCATGGGGGAGTGACGACGGCGATGGGGCGAGCAAACGTTTGGTGGCTTATTTTGTCCCTAGCGAACAAGCGGGTCTGCTAAAGCAACCATCTGCGAGCGACACTCCAGGCGACGCAGCGGAGGAAAATCCTGACAGCCTGCAAGATGAGCACATTGCCAACTGGCTGGCACTATTTGATCAATCGCATCAGCAGAGCGGGTTGGTGCTGGAGCCGGAAAACGATTTTTCCGGATGGCAGAGCGTGATTTCGGGTAAGCAAATATCCCAACCCCTGATGCGCGAATGGGCAGAGCAATCGGCCCAGCGGATTCTGGAATTACAGCCGAAAAAAATACTCGAAGTGGGTTGTGGGACGGGCTTGATTTTGTTGCGGTTAGGCAGCGATTTCGAGCACTACACGGGGGTAGATATCATGCCGGCTGCGATTGCCCAGCTGACGCAAACCCTTGACCAACGCGGCGACTTGACCGGCAAGGTCGCGTTGCACGTTCGCCGCGCGGATCAGTTGGCCGATTTCCCCGCCGCGGCGTATGACACGATCGTGCTGAATTCCGTCGTCCAGTACTTCCCCAGCCTCGACTATCTGCTGGAAGTGCTGCGCGGCCTCACCCCGTTGCTCGCTCCCGGCGGACGTATCTTCCTGGGAGATGTCCGTGACTTGCGGCTGCAAGGTGCTTTCGCCACGGAAGTGGAATTGACCCGCGGTGATAACGAGACGATTAGCGCGTCGCGATTCCTCAGGCAGGTGACCAGTCGGATCGAGCATGATGAAGAACTGTTATTAGATCCCCGCCTCTTTGCCGCGCTGGAGCAGCACTTGCCTCGCTTTGCCGGCGCCAAGATTTCGGCGAAATTGGGAAGCTCCGCAAATGAGTTAAATCGTTACCGTTACGATGCGACGTTATGTTTTGATCAGGCTCCGACCCACGACGCGGAGGCGAAAGTTTATCCCGCCTCGATGGAGATGGAGCGAGATGGATCGTTGCGACGAGAAGTCTTGATTTGGAACTGTTTGCAGACCGCGCAAGCGAATACGGAGCTTCATCATATAGTTTCGGAAGTGGAGCGGATCGTCTCCGTTACCGACGACTACCAAGCCGCTGGCAAGCTGGCGAGTGCCGCTGGTTTCCGCTGGAGTTCAGCCGCTTCGGAGTCCGCCAAAGATTCCTTGGCAGGCTGGGCGAATCAGCCGTTGGCTCGTCGTCAAACCTTGCATTTGATTAATCATTTGCGTGACCAACTGCGGGCGATCCTACCAGAATATATGGTTCCTACCGCCTTTGTGCAGCTGGACGCGTTGCCGCAGACGATTCAGGGGAAACTAGATAAAGCGGCGTTGCCACCGCCACCCGCGTCACGACCCGACTGGGCAGGCAAATGTCGCGCTCCGAGAGACGAACATGAATCATTGTTGGTGGCTATTTGGGAAGAGTTGTTAGAAATCGACCCGGTTGGCATTGATGATGATTTCTTTGAGCTGGGCGGACACAGCATGTTGGCCGTGCGGATGGTTGCTGAAGTGGAAAAACGGCGAGGCGTCCATTTGCCCCTGGCCGCTTTGTTCCGCAAACCAACCATTGAACATCTGGCCGAGTTGATTCGTGATCCAGGAAAATCGGGTCCCGCTTCGGCGCTTATTCCGTTAAACCAACAAACCGCTGGGGTACCGTTGTTTTGCATTCACCCAGCTGGGGGTACCGTGTTCTGCTATCGCGAGTTGGCAGGCTACCTGGCTGAAGAGCGGCCAGTCTTCGGACTGCAGGCTCAAGGTGTGGATGGTCGTGCGTTGCCGCATCAAGACTTGAGCGAAATGGCGGAATACTATGTGGAAGCGATTCGTCAGATCACCGGCGAGGGGCCTTGCCACTTGTTGGGCTGGTCGATCGGAGGGAATATTGCTTATGAGGTTGCTCGCCAGTTGAGTCAAATCGAGATTGAAGTCAGTTCCCTAACGATGCTCGATTCCGGGTTGTTAAATAGCGAAGAAGGATTTAATGACCAGGATTTCTTGCCCTTGATCGCGGCACTTTTCCCCGGCGACGAGCATCTGTCGCTCGAGCAATTAAGAGATTTGTCGACCGAGGAGCAATTGGAATACTTTATTCGTCAAGCATCACAGGCTGGTATTGTACCGGTTGATGCGGAGTTGTTGGGAATGCAAATCTTCTCCGTCTTTCAAGCTAACATCAAAGCCGTTCACAGCTATCAGACGCTGCCTTATACTGGACGGCTGACCTTGGTGCGACCGAGCGATCAAACTCGCACGGGTGAATTGTTCGACGACCCGGCGCTCGGTTGGCGGCAGTATGTGGATTCGGTTGACGTGTTCGAGATCAGCGGAGATCACGCCGGGATGTTGCGGGGCTCGTCGGCACATGAGATTGCCACATTGCTGCGGCATCGTTTACGACCGTAAGATTGACTCCGAAGCGATCATTTTGCCATCGCGCATCGTCAAGGTGCGCTCCGCGACGGCAGCCAGGCTGGGGTCATGCGTCACCATTAAGATCGTTTTGCCTTCTTGATGGAGCGTTTGGAATAATCGCACGATCTCGCCCGCCGTGTTCGTATCGAGGTTGCCGGTTGGTTCATCCGCCAAGATTAAGCTTGGATCGCAAGCCAGCGCGCGGGCGATGGCGATCCGCTGCCTCTCCCCGCCAGACAGCTTGCTCGCTTTGTGATTGCTCCGATGTGACATGCCCACGAGTTCGAGTAAATCCTTGGCTCGAGCCGTGCGGCCGGCGGCAGATAGGTTGCTCTCGAACAGCGGGAGTTGGACATTCTGCTCGGCCGTTAGTACTGAGACCAGGTGGAATGATTGAAAAACAAAGCCTAGTTCCCGCGAGCGGAAATTGGCCAAATCTCCCCACTGATCCAGTGGAGTACCGCGACACAAGATGACACCCGAGGTGGGTTGATCTAAACCGCCGAGCAGGTTCAGCAGTGTCGACTTGCCGCTGCCGCTCTTGCCCACCAAAGAGACAAACTCACCCTCACCAATGGCGAGGGATACATCGTCGACGGCCAGCACGTTCCCATCGCTGAATGCGCGAGAAACATGCTTGGCTTCTATGAGTGGCACAGCCTCAGTCATGGCGTAATCCTTCGACCGGCGGTAGTTTGGCGGCGGACCAGGCGGGATATAAACCGCCCAGCAGCCCCAGCAATAGAGCCAACACAAAACCTTGCAACATGACGCCGGGCGAAATGTCCCCCGCCACCATCCGGCCGGCAGCGGGTAGTTGGCTCAAGAAACGCACGATCAGCCATGCGAAGAGAATTCCGATGATCGCTCCGCCAGTGCATAGCAAAGTTGCTTCGCCGAGGATCAGAGTAATGATGCGGCGACGTTTCCAGCCGAGCGCCCGGAGCATGGCGATCTCGCGAGTGCGTTCGAAGACCGACATCATCAGAGTATTCAGCATACCGATCGAGCCGATTACCAGGGCGATCGAAGATGTAAGCCAAGCAAATGATCTCGCGATTTTGATTTCGGATGACTTTTCAGCCAATTCACGCACCGGGCTGGCTTCCACACCTTGTTGTAAATCACCAATTGTTTGAACGGTCTGCCGGATGCTGTCGGCGTTGCTATCTTGCACCACGATGGCGAACAACGTGACCTCGTTCTCTCGCAGCAGCAGCCGTTGCAAATCTTCCAGACGAGTGACCATCGAACCGCTGTCAAACACATTGTAAGACTCGAAAATACCAACCACGGTAAATTCCTCGCCAGCCAGCATTTCAATGGTATCGCCGGGATGTTTGTTGGCGGCCGTGGCCAGGCGAGCGCCCAACATGACGGGGCGCTGATCGTCGGGCAGCATACCGCGTCCCTCGATGATCTTCAGTTCCGCCAGCGGCAAACTCCCCGGAGGCCAGCCTTGAACCGGTATCCCCATCATGTCGTCTTCCAGTAAAGATAGCATGTCGACCAACGACGGATAGACTTCGGCCACGCCGGGGACCTCGGTAATTTTCGTCTGCAAAGCTTCAGGTAGCACACTGGATGTCATCTGCACGCGGCCCGCCTGATGAACCAGTAGATCGATACCACGTTGTTCGTAGAGGTCCAACAGGGAAGTCTCAAATCCGCGTACGATACCAACGAGGGAAACAACCGCAGCCACCGCCACGGCGACACCAGAAATCGTCAGAGCCGAGCGGGCTGGGCGGCCTCGCAAGTTCGCAAAGATGAACGTGATCATCCACATAGCAGGTTACTTCCATGAAGTCCGCAAGAGATATAAATGTGAGGCTACAGTTTAAGTGCTTAACCAAAAACTTAAAAGAACCGCGGCTAGCGCCAAAGCGGCTAATGGTTTTCGGATGGACTCTAAGTTTTGGGGCCGCCTATGGCTGGCTGGCTCGTTGAGATCGTCGGCGAATGTCTTTCACCTGGTTGCGAATCAGTGGAGGAAGTTTGGATACTAACAAACTTCGCCCTCGGAACCAAGAATAAGGCTCCAGCAGGACACCGTGCGCTTCGATGAATAATTGTCCCGGTCGCCCTTTCAGTTGAGTGATCTTAAGATAGGCTCCCGCACCCGGATATTCGCCTTCCTCGGCCGGCTTCATGCTACCATCTTCTTGACGCTCGAACCGTTCCCAACTGGCAGCCAAGCTGGGATCTTGATTGAAACGGCGATCGACATGCACCGCGAAAAGAATCGATTCAGCAGTTTTACTCCAAAACGAGTGGCCGACGCCAGTCAAGTGAATGCGATCAAAAATCATAGCGTCGAGGCGGTTGTAGAATTCACGTTCGTCATTCAACTGAGCGGGATCAATGTCGGCTTGGCTGAGTGCTTCGGCTGATAACTTTTCGGCGGCTTGGTCCGCCTCTTCGATGGCAAATACCTGCTTGAGGAATTCAGGGTCAGCCACGTCCTGCAACGTGCCTTGGGCGACAAAGTAGAGGTTCAACTGATTTCGTTCCAGCGGCTTCTTGCTGTCGTCCAAGGGTTGATGTTCGATCTCCAAAACATGCGGGGCTTCGACTCGCGGTGCGGTGAATCTTTGTAATGGGTAGCGTGGCTCTGCTACTTTTTTCAAGACAGATTCTTGCTCGTCGGCGGTCAACCCATCGGGCATTTGAGGGTTGGGAAGGGCAATCGCCTCGGTGAAGATTTGTCCGGCGACGCCGGCGAGCAATTGCGAATAGATGGGGTTCTGTTGGCGGTGTGAGTCTTCGCTCCCGGCGGTTGGGGAAACTGATGGTTGGTCCGGTTGTGCGGCTTTGACCGGCGGCGCCAGCACGACACCCAAGCAGAGCAGCCACGCGGTCAACAACGTTGCGACCAAGTTGGGCCAGCGATTTGATTGTCCGTGGGGAAGAAACAGCAACATAATCAAACTCACTTAGCGAAGGTTTGAACCAATCATAGCGGATAGCCTTATTGTTCCGCCCGCCGCCGACAGGTCTAGGGTCTGTCGCGATAATTCCATGTCCTGGAGGTTCGCGAAACACGAAACTGAATAAATAGCGGCGTTGGATAATTGTAGGCCGCAGCAATTTACTCGACGGCCACTGGGGACACGGAAGTGCTCAGAAGCAAAAAAAATAGTTGGTTGACGTTGGTCACCAGCGGGGCTGTGTGCATTGGCCTTGCCAGCGGCGGATGCAAAATCCCCGATCCGATCACCGTTAGAACCGAGTTAATTCAAGCGACCACGCCGGCCGTCGACTCCAGTCCGATCATTGAGATGCCAGTGGGGGCGGTTCGCAATTGCGCAACCAAAATTGGCATCGTTGACGTGGATGGCTTGATGGTCAACGACAACCTCATTGGCCTCATGTCGTTGGGCACCAACCCGGTCGCCGATTTTCGCGCCAAGCTCGATTACGTGCGGCGGCACCGCGACATTCGGGCGGTGGTGGTGCGGATTAATTCTCCCGGCGGAGGCGTGACCGCCTGCGACATCATGTGGCGCGACCTACAGCAGTTCAAGCAAGAAACGGGACTTCCGGTGGTCGCTTGTTTAATGGACGTGGGAGCTGGCGGCGCCTATTATCTGGCCACCGGTGCCGATCTGATCGTGGCCCATCCAACGACGGTGACGGGGGGAATCGGTGTTATTTTTAACGCCTACGAGATGGAGGATTTCCTCAGCAATCTCAGTATTATCGGCGTGCAGGTGAAGAGTGGTTCGCAAGTCGATATTGGTTCGCCGCTGCGGCGGATGCCAGGCGAGTCGCGAGACATTTTGCAGCAAATTGCCGACGACTTTCAAACGCGTTTTCATCAGCGAATCGAGGTTGGCCGAGGCCTAGCGCTCAAGGGAGATGAGCCATACCTGGATGGGCGGATCCTCACGGCCCCACAAGCGGAGAATTTGGGATTGATCGATACTGTGGGCTACCTCGACGAAGCGATTGAGATTGCGGCGACTCAAGCGGGCTGCGGTGTGGCTCGACCGGTGTTGTTGCATCGCTGCCGCGATCGTGGCGAAACACCGTACGCCATTACTCCTAATCGGCCTTCGGAAGGTGAGCTGCTGCCGCTGGATATCCCCGGGATTAGCCGAGCAAAACTGCCGACATTTATGTACCTGTGGCAGCCCAACCCAACGTATGCACATTAACAGCCTAGGGCCAGACGTTGATTTCCGTCAGCCCGCTCCGCGCTGGACCACGATGCTGAAAAACCACGCGGATTTTCTTTGTGGTGACGGGAGTGAAAGTGGCTGTGTTCATCGCGCCTCCCTGAGGCTGGACCGGGTTGGTTTGCAAATTGGCGACAGGCTTCCAAACAGACTGGTCCCAGTACTCGAGGGTGTAAGCCGTTGGTGCTTGTACGCCGCCGCGGTCGTCATACAAATGTAATTCGATGCGTTGGACTTGTTCCGCTTTACCAAAATCGATCTCCAGCCAATCGCTGGAGTCGGGAGATTGATAAGCGGTCCAGCGGTTGTTGGGAGTTGGGCGATAGTTGATCTTGCCATCATTGGCAAACTCCACGCGGTCGTAGGGTGACGTATGCGAAGCGGTCGCGCGGGGAAAGCCATCTCCCGTGACATTGGTGGCGAGGCTCGAGGGGGGCGACGGTGGTGTCAAGTCGGTGTCGCGTTGCGGGCCCCAGGCGGCGAATTCGGTCAACCCGGTTGCCGCTTGCTCGGCGGGTGTGAGCAGTGCGCGAAGACGCGTTGTCTTGACCATTTCAAAATAAATATGGTTAGCCCGTCTGCCGGTGATCTGTTGCGGGCGACGTTTTCGTTCAGACACTGGTTGCCAGTTGTCGTCCTGCCAATATTCAAGGGAAATCGCGGCGGGAGGCACGATCTGTTGGCCGTCATCGAGCGGATACAACACCGCTTCATCTAGATATCGCGGCGTTCCGAAGTCAATTTCCAACCACTCTTGCGCGCGGTCCGAGCCGTCGTTGGTCCAGCGGTTTGGCGGTGTAATGTGATACCAGTAATTGCCATCTTGCAGGGTCATCGGCGAAGTGCCGCGGCCGGTGTGTGAAGCTTTCATTTGTGGGTAAAAACTACCCTCGTTGTTGACGGCAAAGTTGTAGCGGGGAGGTGTTACCGAAGCGGCCAATTTTTCAGGTAACGGAACTTCCAATCGCGACACTTCTGCCGCCGCTGCGATTGTTTTCCCATCAACCACTAAATGCATACCGGCTCCCATTCCATAACGATCCCCGGCGCGATCCCAGATGATCGAGACCAAACGATCGCGATAGGGAATGTCGACTAAAGCAAAATAATCCCAAGCGGCGGGGAGCAGCGGATTGACTTCCAGCATCTCATCATCGCGAGGTCTCAATCCGGCTAACCCGGTGACGATTAAATCGCAATAGCCAGAGTGTAAATAGTGTTCACTGTGATTGTAATTGTCATACCCTTGCCAAGAACCAGTGTCGGGGTTGGCCGCTTCGGCAATGTAGGGGCGACCATCTTTGCGATGTGTCAGCGAGTAGGTCTTGAGGACTTGGAAGTAGTCTTCGCTATCAATCGCATTTTGTGAGTAGTTATTCAGCAAATTTGCCATCGCCACCAGAGTCTGTGTGGTGGCGTATGGCCATGACTGGCCGCTCCACCAGCAGCAATAGTCAGTGATTAAGAACTGCGGGTCGCGGCGTTCGACAAAGGATGGCCCATAGTCGGCCCAGAAGTAATCACGATCGAGCAAAAACCGCCAAGCGCTGGCAAAGTCATCTCGGTCAGCAGGCAGGTTAAATTGCCAGGGGACGTAGCCGATCAACTCGCGTCCGTGTGGGCTGCTGGCGTATTTGCCCGTCTGATAAGTCAGCGTGAGCGCCTCGTTGACAAAGCCATCACGCTGCTCGTCTTGCTTAAACATTGGAAAGAAAAAGCGACGCTGGGGATCCCATAATTTATTTTCAACCAACAGCTTTAGATCATCCGCTTGTTGGCGGTATTCGGCCGCACGTTGTGGTTCGCCGGCTAGTTCATAAAGTTTCGCCAATGCGACCGCGTCCCCGTACATGTAAGCATTGAACGAGGGGCGGTAGCTGGGGGCACCGCGAAGAATGTCTTGCGTCTGGCGACTGTTGATGTTGAATTCCATGCCATCATCATGGCCGGTCTGCCAGAACATGCCGACTTCGGGCACGTAATGGCTCGCTTTCCAGGCTTTGTAATTTTCAGCTAAAGCGGGCAACAATTCGAGTGCAAAAGGGCGGTCGCCGTGAGCCATTTGCACCGCCCAAACGGAATCGGCCAACCACGTGCTGTAGTTGCGAGGCTGGGCACCCGGAGTTTGGAACCAATAGCGGGCGTAGTCTTGCGCGTATGCCTTGTTGCGCAGCCAGCGAACCTCATACAGTTGGTGGCCGGCGGGACAGCTGATCGCACCATAAGTTCCCGACCAAAAAGGTCGATCAATAAACTCCGTATAGCTGTATCCGCTTTGCGGCGAGCCATAGGTCAAATGTTTGGTAACGACTTCCCAGCGGTAATAGTATGTCGAATTGATCGCGTCGTCTGGACTATCAAGGAAAGGGATGTTTTCCTGATACCAGTCCCAATCGCGATTGTCCCAGAAAGTTTGCGCCTCGAGCAACTGTTGTTTGTCGAGCAACTGCTTTTTGTCCAGCGCTGCTGGTGTGCCGGACAGTTGGGCCACGAGGTTGGCGGTTAGGCCGAACGTCACGACCCAGCAAAACAGTGCCGGGGCGACGAAGTGGGGCAATCGCATGCAATTTGCTTTGAAGTAAAGCCAAGTAGAAAAAAACAGTTTAGACTTCGCCAGTTCTCACCGAACTCGACCAGCCTTCGGCGACATCTGCGTCAGAGATTGCCGGTTTATCCTCATCACTGACCGCGACGCGATCGTGGAAGAGGATCAAAAAGAGGAACATAACAGCACCGGCGGCCACGCTGGCGATCATCCAAATCGAATACCAATCGACGATGGTTTCTTCGCCGACGGTGGTGGTGTAAGACTCTTTGATCTTGGCCACAATTTGGGCACCAATCCCCAGCCCCAATCCTTGGGTAATCAACACCAATAGCCCTTGCGCTTGACCGCGAATCTGCTTGTCGCACTTTTTGTCGGTATAGATGAAACCAGTGACAAAGAAAAAGTCGTAACAAATGCCGTGCAGCAAGATGCCGCTGAATACCATCCACTGGACATCGGAGCCATCGGCGGCAGCGAATAGACCGTAACGCAAAACCCAAGCGGCCATGCCGACAACCAGCATCCACTTGACACCCAAAAATGCGAAGAACAGCGGCATTGCCAGCATGAAAAAGATCTCTGACATTTGCCCGTAACTCATCACGTAAGCGGGCTCGTCGAAGCCGACTTTACCGGTGTAAATCGGGGCGAACGCATAGTAGGCTGCCAGAGGAATGCAGATTAGGAAGGAAGCCACGATGAACACGGCGAAGGAGGGTTGTTTCATCAGCGCAAGGGCATCGAGGCCGAGAATCTCTCGCACGGAAGCCTCTTTGCCGGCAGCCGGCGGAGGCGTATGTGGAAGCGTAAAGCTGTACAAGCCCAACAGGATTGCCGCGCCCCCGGTGACGTAGAATTGCGAAATGTCAGTGTCTGCCTTGAGGTACTTGCTGACAAAAATCCCCGCCACAATCCAGCCCACGGTGCCGAATACGCGGATGAAGGGGAACTCACGTTCTTGGTTGACAATATTATGAAACGTTAAGGTGTTGGTTAGCCCCAGCGTGGGCATGTAACAAAGCGTATGCACAAACAACAAACCAATCACAACGTCGGGCCCCATGTCGACAACCGAGGGGACAGCCAACATGACTGCACCGCCGAGCAGGTGCATCACCCCCAGCACGCGTTCGCTGGCAAAATATCGGTCAGCGATCATGCCGAGAAAGAAAGGTGAAACGACCGCCGCGATGGGAGCGATGGTGTATGCCCAGCCGATCCAATCTCCCATCTCGCGTGCTTCTAAGAAATTGCCGATGGTGACATACCAAGCTCCCCAGATGAAGAACTGGAGAAACATCATCAATCCGAGCCGGAACGTTGTGGGCGTGATCATGGGGCGGGTAAAGTCAGTTTCTGAGGGAGGTAAGTGGCTTGCGCGCTGAAACAACGGGCTTCGATTGTAAATCAACCGCCGGCAAGATGCGAGAAGCCTAGGTTTCCTGCTAATCCTCAGTGTTTATCACGGTGGCCGGGCCGATCGGGCTGTCGGCGGTGGCACCGGGAGCGAAGTGGCTGCGGCGGGCGGTGCAGAGGGCCAGCGGCGCGCCGTGGTCGAAACAGAAGGTGCCAGAAGTCACCGTGGCGACCACTTTGTCTCCCGCACGCAATTCCATTCCCGGGGTGGGGACTTGGGCCGAGTCGAATTTCCAAAGCGTCAGTTTCTTTTGCACCTGCCCCATGGCGTCCAGTCGGGCGATGGTCTCCTGCCCCAAATAACAGCCTTTCTTAAAGTCAATCGCCAACTCATCACGATCCATCTCTTGCGGCAGATTGGCTTCGGTGCAATCCATCCCAAACCAGGGGAAGCGATGACGAATGCGTCCGCAATGGACAATCGCTGCTGAGCCCGGCAGCACATCTTCGGCAATCAAGGCGGCATCGAGCGCATCGGCGTGCTCTTTGGGGACGGCGAACAGCCAATCGCCCGAGCGGGTCCAGGGTACCTGATATGCCTCCGCGGTGACCTCGCCAATTTGAATCGATTGCTGTGCCAATAGGGGAGCCGCCGCGGGGTGCAGTTGCCAACGCTGGGCCCATTGCGATCCGGCAACTCCCGGCCAAAACACCGCATGGAGCGTTTGCGAAGCGTCGACGATTTGCAAGTCTTCGCGAATCACGTAGCGGTCAATGTGAGCGGAGAGGCGATCGAATTGGTGCGGCACCGTGACCAGCCGCAAACGATCTGGAAGAGCGTAGACCGTGCCGTGACCGAACGCTTTGCCGCGAGCTTCCGTGATAAAGGTCTCCAGCCCCTGGCCCGGTTGCAGTTGGCGAACGTGATTGGTGGTCAGGTTGCCCAGCACGGCTCCCCGGTCGGTTCCCAGGAAATCGATCCAACTTAATTCCCCAAACGGCACAAACAATTCGCCCGACTCAAAGCGTTCGCTGAGCGATTGGCCGACTTGAAAATCCTGTTCGGGTGGAGAGACCATCGATTGCGACTCAGGGTAAAAAGGTTAGGCAGCGAGAAAACGTACGCAGACGTGAGGAACAGCGGGCAAGGTTGCTGTCGATGCGGCTTTCTGTAGTGTATCAGTCGGTGGATGCTGGTTGGCAAAATTGGGCGGTTCCGCAAAATTGAGCACTGCGAATTACCGCGCAAGTGACATGTCCGCGGATCAGCCGATTAATTTGTTCGGGGGTTTCGATCGCACCGATACCGAGCGATTCGATTTGTTCGGCAGCCAAGTCGCTCATCAACAGCACGCGGCCTTCTTGACGCAACTGGGAAATCAACGTCGCCGCGAGGGTGTCGGGCCCGGCGTCGCGAGCCAATCGTTTTTGCGTCTTCTCCCAATCCTCGGTGCTGGCCAGCCGACGCAAGGAACGACCGATCGGGGCGGCCAGGTGCGAGGTGACCACAATCGTACCGCCGGGATTGATCAAGTGCCGAGCGACATGCAGAGCTCGCGCGACGTTTTGCCAAGACTGTTGTTGGCGGTCGCCATCCAAACAGGCAAACACCAACTCGGCCTTTCGCGAGCAAGCGGGCGCGTCGTGGGCAAGTGCTGCGGCGGCAGGCTCTTGCTCGACCGAATCCTCGCGGCCTTGCTCTGAAACATCTGCTCGATGAGCAACATCTGCTCGATGATTGGCGGCATTGGCCAAGTCTGTTTGGCGGCGGACACCGGCGGGCGTGCCGGCAAACACTTGAGCCACTTCGGCGCGGGCCGTCGGCATCACGGCGACCAGCATTTGCACGCCGAGTAGCCAAGCGGCTTCGGCAGCTTCCCGATCGTCGGCGCCGCCGGCGGCGATGGTTTCCTGACGCAAGCGGTTTTGCGTATCCGCATCGGCGAAGGCGGGCATCACGCCGCCGTCCATTACGTTGGGGTCCAATGATCCAGCCGGGCGTGCCGTGATAATCGGAATCGCCAAGTCGGCTTCGATCAATTGGCGATTGAGGTAAATCGGGTCGGCTGCCGCATTGGCAGCCAAGTAACCATGTTGTTCACGATTCTGGGGGTCGTGAACAAGCACTTCACCGCGGTCAGCGACCGCGTCGACGACCTCAACCAGGGTCTGCGGTGACGTTTCTTGCGAGAGCAACACCGATAGATGTGCTAGAGTCTGCAGGGGCAACGCGTCGACCACCCCAGCCACCACCTCGGCGACGGCGGGGATATTGCCATCGACGGCCAACACGACGCGGTCGCCCTCGACAACGGCCTGGGAAATTGCGGGAAAGTCACAGGGGGATTCGACGCATTCAGTTACCGCTTTGCGAACGTCGACAATCGCCGGTCCCCGGTTGGGCCGGAATTCCCAGATTTCTGTTTCCGCAAACGCGGGCAAGTCGATCGCCTCGGAGCGGCCTAAGCCGATCTGAATCAGGGGGTGTGTCAACCGCATCGTTCCTTGCATTTCTGGTGAGTGCATTCCTGGTAAGTTCTCTTGTCGTCTGCCACAAAGGGACGTTATGAAACCAACGCTCGTCCACTTTCCCTTGTTAGACCGCTACAAATCGATGCGATCAACCCGAGTTATGGCCGTTTGTGTCATTTTGTTCACGTCAGCCATGGGTTGCGGCGGGGACAGTGCTGGCAAACCAAACGATGGTCCGGATGCTTCACCAGCAACCGTCAATTTCGCCAACGACCTGCCAGCACCGATCAGCGATGGTGCCGCCGGTGAGGGTGGCGCCGGTGAGGGTGGCTCGTCAACACGTTTTGTGAGCGGCACGGATGATACGCCACGACAAGTTCTTGATGCAATGATCACCACATATCGGTCGGCTGAAAACTATTCGGACCGGGGGATCGTGCGGCTGAGTTACACCCGAGCGGGGCGCGAGCACGTGGATGACGCGCCGCTGGCCGTCGCCTTGCAGCGGAATCGGGCTTTGCGGATGCATGCTTACGGTGCCGAGCTGGCGATTGAGCGGGGTAGGTTACGAGCGGTCGTCAATGATCCATTAAGCAACAACTTGGATGGACAGATGGTCGACGTGGCCTTTGATCGGCAAAATTTTGGTTTAGCCGACATCTACGCGGATCCCTTGCTGACCCACTTTTCCACCGCCGGCTTGGGCGGCCCATCGCCTCAGCTGGAGTTGCTGCTGTCCGATGCACCGCTTTCAGGCCTATTTTCGGAGCAAACCCAGTTGAGTTTTGGCGAACCGGCCGAGATCGACGCGCGTCCCTGCCGCTGTTTGGTCGTGACGGCCGAGGCGCTACGTTATCGTTTTTGGGTCGATCAGGAGAAGCTGCTGCTGCGGCGGGTTGAACTGCCCGGCGAGAGTGCTGGTCTGAGTGGCGACCCCAGCGTGAGTCAGGTTCGATTAACGATTGAATTGCGCGAGGCTCAGTTTGCGATCGCCGCCGAGGTCGACTGGAACTTACCACGCCGCCCCAATCAGTTTGCCGTGAAGGCGTTGGTGCCACCGCCACCCCCGATGATTTCACCCTTCTTGGGCAGCCGGCTCTCCGAGTTTGAGCTGCGATCCCGCAGACCGGCTGCCAACCGTGGCTCGGCGGTTCGTGTCAACCAGCGCGGTTCCGATCGTGATTACACCGTGCTGTTGTGGATCGCCAATCACCCCGCCTCGCAGCAGGCGGCAAGGGTGTTGCAAAGCATTGCCGATAGCGAAGCAACCAGTTCCACGTCCGCTGTTCGATTTGTGATTGTGATGGCGGAACCCGATGCTAGTGATCCAACCGCCACGCAGACGTTGCTCCGCAGCTGGGGAGTCGGGCTACCAGGCATCGACGATCTGGCCGCCGTGGGGCGCGACGTTTTTAAAATTGCCGAGGCCCCGACGTTGGTGGTGCTGGGAAAAGGGGGCCAACTGGAGTGGTTCCAGCCGCGGGTGGGGCCCGAGCTGGCGACCGGTTTGCCAGCCCTGTTGACCGACCTTAAAGCGGGCCAACGCGTCGGCGAAGCGATGCGGCAGCAAGCTTTGTCGGATCAAGCCACTTATCGCAAACTGTTGGAAGAAGCTCGCAGTAGTCCCCCCGAAACGTTGCCGCGGTAACGAACGTTGCTATGGTGAAAAGACGTTGCCTCTGGGCCTTTCGGTTGCGTTATTTGCCGACTGCTGCGGCCAAGCTGTCGAGCAAGCGGCGCGTATCATCAAACCCCAAGCAGGCGTCGGTGATGCTTTGACCATAAACCAGGGAACTGGCTGCGGCGATCGGTTGCGCTCCGGCGACTAGATGGCTCTCGACCATCACGGCGCGAATCGCTCGCGAGCCGGCTCGCAGTTGCTCGGCGATGCAGTCTGCCACTTCGAGTTGTCGAGCTGGATTTTTTTCGCTGTTGCCGTGGCTGCAATCGACCATGATGCCCGTTTTAATGTCGGCGGCTGCCAGTTGGCTGGCGGCCGCCTCGATTTGCGGCGCCGCAAAATTGGGTCCCGATTGTTTACCACCGCGGAGCACCAGGTGGCCCCAGGGATTGCCCGTAGTTTCGAAAATTGCCGGTGCCCCGTGGGCCGTCAACGAGGGAAAGAGGTGACGGTTTTGCGCTGAAATAATTGCCTCGACCGCTACTTGGACGTTCCCATCAGTGCGGTTTTTAAAGCCCACCGGCATCGACAACCCGGAAGCCAGCTCTCTGTGAATTTGACTTTCCACCGTTCGCGCGCCGATCGCAGCCCAGCAGACCAGGTCGGCATAGAATTGGCCCAGCGTGGTGTCCAGAAATTCGGTCGCCGCCCCCAGTTCAAGCTCGGCAATGTCGCACATCAACTGGCGAGCCAGCCGCAGACCGCGGTTAATCCGGTAAGAATTATCCAAGTCGGGGTCGTTGATGAGTCCTTTCCAGCCGAGAATGGTGCGGGGTTTCTCGAAATAGACTCGCATCACCACCAACAGGCGATCGGCAAATTCAGCGACCAGCGGACGCAGCCGCGCCGCGTACTCCCGAGCGGCGTCCACGTCATGAATCGAACAGGGACCTACGACGACCAGCAGTCGCCGATCCTCCCCCGACAGAATGCGTTCAATGCTGGTACGCTGGGTGGCAACGCAATCGGCCGCGCGGTCGCAGAGCGGAAATTCCTCGGCCAGGACCGCTGGGCTGAGCAACGGATGCGTTTTGGCTATCCGCAAATCGTCGGTGCGCATTAATTCCTTCTCGTACTCTCAGTGAAACGGTACTCTTACACGTGAGCCAACGGCCCGGCGGTTGCCATGATTGGAACAGACCTGAATAACAAAGTACCGGAGCAATCGATCGAGCACGAGTACCACGAAATCGTCGCCTTTCGCGCCGCCGAAAAACTGTCACCTTTCGCGCCGCCGAAAGTCCAAGCAACAAAACAACACCCGCTGCTCAAGAAACAAAGGTTTTTCTAGTGCAATCCGCCGCGTCTCCCATCCATTTAGAATTTCACGAAGGGACGCTGCGATTACGGGGCGCAACATCTCAGTTGGTAGCCGCACTATTTCCTCAAGGTCCATTTCTGTTTGACCACCGCGACGATTGCTACCGCGCTGATGCCCAGCACTATGCGACCGTTTCCCGGCTGCTGGAATTGTTTTTCCAACAGCAAGCCGCTGACGCACCTCCAGCAGTTTTAATCGATGAAGTCTTGGCAACCTTCGACGTTACTTTCCCACGCGGCAGCCAAGTGGAACTGCGGAGTGACCAACAGGAGGCGTGCAAAGCTTTTGAGGATGGCGGCGGCCGGGGATTGATTGTGATGCCGACGGGGACTGGAAAAACCGTGGTGGCCATCGAGTTGATTCGTCGGGGCGAGACCAGCACTTTGATCGTGGTGCCAACCCGAGACTTGATGTATCAATGGCACAATCGTCTGCTCGCGGCCACGGGGGTCGATGCGGGGTTGATTGGGGACGGCGTGCATCGCGTCTCGCCGGTTTCGGTGACAACGTATGAGAGTGCCACGATTCATATGCATCGCCTCGGCAACCGGTTTGGCATGTTGATCTTTGATGAAGTGCATCATTTAACAGGGCAATGGCGTTGTGACGCTGCCAAGATGTCGGCCGCACCTTGTCGGCTGGGCTTGACCGCCACGTTGCCTGCAGACAAGGAACGTGTGGCTACGTTGCAAACGCTGGTCGGTCCGGTGCTCTATCAGCAAGCGATCTCAGCCGCCACGGGACGCACGCTGGCCAATTATCAAGTCCGCCGCGTCGCCGTCGAAATGACCCAAGGGGAACTGCGGCGTTATCGCGAGTTGGGTGAGATCATCAGCCGCTATGTGGCCGAGCAACGACGTCTCGATCCTAGTTTTCAGTGGCCCGATGTTTATAAACAAGTGGCGGCGACCGACACCGCGCCGGAGCAAGCCAAAGAAGCTAGCCGCGCGCTGCGGGCGTCCCGCATTAAGAAACGCTTGGAAGAACGCAACGCGGCCAAGTTGGAAATTCTCAGCGAGCTGTTTCGCAGCCACGCCGGCGAAAGTATTTTGGTGTTCGTCGGCTCCAATGTGATGGCGCGGGAGATCGCGTTGCAATTCATGGTGCCTTGTTTGCTCAGCCATTGTGGTAAACGCGAGCGGGCCGACTTGCTGGAAGGCTTTGCCGACGGACGTTATCCTGTGTTGGTGGCTAATCAAGTCCTCGACGAGGGCATCGATCTGCCGGCCGTTAAAGTAGCGATTGTGCTCGGCGGCATGGGCAGCAGCCGCCAAGCGGTGCAACGGTTGGGACGCCTGTTGCGGCGAAATGCCCGCGACGCCAATCGACCGGCGGTGCTGTATGAGGTCGTAACGTCGGCCAGCGGAGAGGTCGAACGCAGTCGCAAACGTCGGCGACACGAGGCCTTTCGAACGAAGCAAGATGTGGCCAGCGGGCCAGCAGCGGGGCCAGCTGCAGACAAGCCCACTCGCGGCGAGGGTGGCCCTGATGTTGCGTAGCGAACAGGCCATTTTGCGATACCAGTTTTCCACCGGCCAAGTCCTTCCCGACCAGCTTCGCCAAGGTCGGCACGATCATTACCTCCGCGCAGCCCGCACGATGATCGACATTTATCGCCGCGGAATCGGGCAAACGCGGCAACAGCTGCATGGGCGTGTGGAAAGTGTGCTGTCGCGTTTGCCCGACTGTCCACCCCGGCGGATCGCCGCTTTCTGCAAACTGCTGGACGATCGAGCTGAGTATTATGGCGACCGTCGGGCGGCTCGCCAGTTACGGCAAAAACTGTTTGCCCTGGGAGCAGAGCTGCACCCTTTGGTGGCTAAACCAGAAGGGTTGTTCGAGCACACCTTCGAGGCCGCGCGGCAGCGAGCCAGTGAGGAACTGGGGCGACCTTGGAGCGAGATTGAGGCCCAGCTATTTGCCGACGTGATCGAGCTGCAAACATTGCGTGAGTTTCCTGAGATTGAAAATCCGGTCGATTTACTTTCGCAGTATAACTTGGCTCAGTACCAAGCCTGTCTCTACAAGGCGACCTCGATGAGCGTGATCGCCAAGAGCGAATTCAAGACCATTCTGCGGCACGCAAAATTAGCCGGGTTGATGCATCGCATCGAGCTTCGCGAACGACCTCGGCGTTACCTTTTCGTTTTTGATGGTCCGACCTCGATGCTGCGGCAGACTTGGCGATACGGAATTCGCTACGCCTGCTTGCTGCCCAAACTGTTGACCCTGCCCGACTGGGAATTGCAAGCCAAAGTGCTGGGCCCTAAGCAGCGTTTGTTCACGCTCGGCCTCAGCCCAGCTCACGGGCTCCGCTCGCCGCTGGCCAGCCCCGAGGAGTTTGATTCCCAGCAAGAGGCGGAAATTGCCGACGCTTGGGAGCAAGTCCAGCCGGCGGGCTGGCGGATGGAGCGAGAGGCCGAAGTTTTATTTCAGGGGCAGACAGTTTTAACTCCCGATTTCGTGCTCTGGCATCAAGATCACGCCAAACCGGTGTACGTTGAGTTTATTGGCTTTTGGACACCCGAATATTTGGCCGAGAAAGCGATCAGGTTGCGGCAGTTCTGTCAAACGCCCGCGGGAGCCAGCCAGCCACCTAATTGGATCCTGATTTTTCCCAAGCGAACGCAGGGGGCAGCGGAACCCGATTGGCCCGATGTACCACGGCTGGAGTTGGGTAACCGCTTTGACCCCTATAAATTGGTGGCGATTGCCGAAGAATTGCTCGGAATCCAAAGCCGGACTGACAAACCGCAGTCAGACCGATAGAATCTGGGACGTATCGGTGCCGACCAGCAACGCCGCCTCATCTGAAATCGGCCGCTAGCCCGAACACCGACTGTTTCGCCCCCACCTCACCAACTTGGAAGACTCCGCCGCGTCGAGTCGCCGGAGAGAGCAACGATGAGCACAGCCAAGGCCCCGTTCGATCCTTTTAACGCGCGTGATACCTTCGAGTCGGGCGATGGCCCGATGGCAATCTATCGACTCAGTCGATTGGAAGAGGCCGGTCTGGGAGAGATCAGCCGGATGCCATTCTCGATTCGCGTCTTGTTGGAAGCCGTGTTGCGAAACTGTGACGGTTTTCAAGTCACCGAGCAGGATGTTCGCAATTTGGCTGCTTGGAATGCCAAGGCCCCGGCGAAGGATGAAGTTCCTTTCAAGCCGGCGCGGGTTGTGTTGCAAGATTTCACCGGCGTTCCCGCGGTGGTCGATCTGGCCGCGATGCGTTCCGGCATGGAACGCCTCGGTGGTGATCCCGCCAAGATCAATCCCTTGATCCCGGTCGACCTGGTGATTGATCACAGCGTGCAAGTCGACTTTTTCGGCTCCGATGATGCGCTCAACCGCAACGTCGATATTGAGTTTGTGCGGAACCGCGAGCGGTATGAATTCTTGCGATGGGGACAGCAAGCCTTTGACAATTTCCGCGTTGTGCCGCCGAACGTGGGCATTGTCCACCAAGTGAATTTGGAATTCTTGGCTGACGTTGTTTGCGTCCGCGAGACCGAGTTTGGCCGCGTCGCCATGCCGGACACCTTGGTTGGCACCGACAGCCACACCACGATGATCAACGGTCTGGGCGTATTGGGCTGGGGTGTCGGCGGTATTGAGGCGGAGGCCAACATGTTGGGCCAACCCTTATACATGTTGATGCCGGAAGTGGTCGGTTTCGAATTAACCGGCGCTTTGCCCGAAGGGGCCACCGCCACCGACTTGGTGCTGCGTGTGACCGAGATCTTGCGTGCCCACGGAGTGGTTGGCAAGTTTGTTGAGTTCTTCGGCACTGGCGTTTCCAATATGTCGCTGGCCGACCGCGCGACGATCGCCAACATGGCACCTGAGTATGGCGCCACGATGGGCTTCTTCCCCGTCGACGACGTGACGCTGGCTTACCTGCGCCGCACCGGCCGCAGCGAAAAATTGGTGCAGCGGGTCGAACGTTACAGTAAAGAGCAAGGCTTGTTCCGCCTCGACGGCGGGCCACAACTGAACTATACCCAGCAACTGCAACTCGACTTGGGCACGATCGTGCCCGCCTTGGCCGGCCCTAAACGCCCCCAAGACCGCGTCGCGCTCTCCGACATGAAGGCCTCGTTCCGCAACTCGTTGACCGCTCCGATTGCCGATCGCGGCTTCGGACTCGCGGCTGACAAATTGGGTACGAAAGCCAACGTCGAAGACAACGGTTCAAGCTCAGAGATTGGTCACGGATCGGTGGTAATCGCCGCCATCACTTCCTGCACCAACACGAGCAATCCCTCGGTGATGGTGGGAGCCGGTTTGGTGGCCAAAAAGGCCGTTGAGCTGGGATTGACCGTACCGCCTTACGTGAAAACCAGTTTGGCTCCCGGCTCTCGCGTGGTCACCGACTATTTGGCCAAAGCGGGGCTTACTGACAGCCTGCGTGAACTGGGCTTCCACACCGTTGGCTACGGCTGCACGACTTGCATCGGTAACAGCGGTCCGCTGCCCGAACCGGTGGCAAACGCGATCACCTCGGGTGACCTGGTCGCCTCGGCGGTGCTCAGCGGAAACCGCAATTTTGAGGGACGTGTCAACCCGCTGACGCGAGCCAATTATTTGGCCAGCCCACCGCTGGTAGTCGCTTACGCATTGGCGGGTACCACCGATATCGACTTGGTGACCGAGCCGATTGGCCAAGGGACATCAGGGCAAGATGTGTATCTGAAAGACATTTGGCCGACCACCCAGGAAGTGCTCGACACGATCGAACGTGTGGTCGATCCAAAAGCGTTCGTCGACGAGTATGCCGCGGCGATGCAGGGTAACGAATTGTGGAACGCGATTGAAATCACCGGCGGCAGCTTGTACGCCTGGAATGACACCAGCACCTACATTCAGGAGCCACCCTTCCTCGCTTCGGTCACGGCGGAAGTACCCGATATCAAGCCCATCCGCGGCGCTCGCGTGTTGGCATTGCTGGGCGACAGCGTGACGACCGACCATATTTCTCCCGCCGGTGCGATCGCCAAAGATGGCCCAGCAGGTCGTTACCTCCAGGCCAACGGCGTCGATCCGAAAGACTTTAACAGCTACGGTAGCCGTCGCGGAAATGACCGCGTAATGGTGCGAGGAACGTTTGCCAACATTCGCATTCGCAACCAAATGGCACCCGGCACCGAGGGAGGCGTGACGCGTCACCTGCCCGACGGCGAGCAAATGAGTATCTACGACGCGGCAATGAAATACGCTGAAGACCAAGTCCCGTTGGTGGTCATTGCCGGTGCCGAATACGGAACGGGCAGCAGTCGTGACTGGGCCGCCAAGGGGACCATGTTGTTAGGTGTTAAGGCGGTGATCGCGGCTAGCTACGAGCGGATTCACCGCAGCAACCTGGTGGGCATGGGCGTGCTGCCGTTGCAGTTTGCCGATGGCGAAACCTGGGAATCGCTAGGTTTAACCGGCGAAGAGACGTTTGATATCGTCGGGCTCGACAACGACCTGACGCCGCGGAGCATGACCGAAGTTGTGGCCACCTCTCCCGATGGCTCGGTTAAACGTTTCACTTGCATCGTGCGAATCGATACGCCAGTGGAAATTCGCTATTATCAAAATGGCGGGATTCTCAACACGGTGCTCCGCAGTTTGGCCAGCTAAGCACTAGATCATCACACTCTCGCCTCGCATGGAAACGAGCATGTCCTGGACGGCCGTTTCCACTTGGCGAGAGAGTTGGCTGACTTGCTCTTTGTTTTTGCGATCATGAACCACTTCGATCGGTTCGGCAAACTGGACTTTGACGTTCCGCTCTCCCCGAATCCTGGCCGTATCTTGCCGCAAAACGTCTTCCTCGAATTTATCCAGCGTCTCGGCCATGCGCTCAATGGATGGGCGTTGCAGCACGTAATCGCCCGGATAACTGAACGACTGGACGACGAGGAACAAATCTTCCAAGTCGTTCTCCATTTGCGAGGTGGCCTGGTTTGCGGCAGCCTGTTGCTTTGCCGACTGCTGATTCGCTGGCCGCTGATTTGTGGCCGCCTGCTCGTTGTTTGCCGCCTCCTGGCCACTCGATAACGCTTCCATGATGGTCCGCCGCGCCGCCTTGACCCGTTCCGGCAAGCTGGCCGTATTGCCGCCGCATAGCTGATAGCGAGTTTCGATGTCGTTTAAGATGTGCGCGCGAAACCCGCGGATGCGGTCGGCCAAGTCGCCCGCTTGAGCCACGCCAAAATATTCGATTTCTTTGAGTGCCAGCAGAGCTTCGGCAAAGCGATAGATGCGCTCTTCCAGCGGCTTTTGCGGCTGGGGTTTCCAGTGAATTGACGCTTCGAGCTGTCCCATCAATTGTTGTAACGCATCGGTGGGGTCACTTAAGTAACGGTAGGAGATCGCGCAGGGAACGCAAACCACGGGACGTTTAGCTCGCCTGGCGGCCGCCACGGCAATCGCCGCGGCGCCGTCTCGAAACGGAGTGACGCGATCGTTGCAGTGATAGATTTCTCCCTCGGGGAAGATCACCAGCGGTTCTTTTCTCGTCGATAAAAGATCAATCGCGGTGCGAAAAGCGCCAATGTCATTCGCTTCCCGATCGACGCTGAAACAACCATGGCTTTGCAGCAACCACTGAGTCAATCGAGGCTTGTTGTGAAACACATGCCAAGTGGCCATTACGTGCAGTGGTGTTTGCAGTTCGTCTCCAGCCATATAGATCGAAAATGGATCCGCGTGACTGGGATGATTGGGCATGATCATCACGCCGCAACCATCTCGCAGCGCTTGACGCACCGCATCCGTTCCTTGCAGATCGATCCCCACTAATTGTTGAGCTCGATATTGATGACGCAACCGCAGCGGCCGAAGCCAACGCACGACGCGAGGCCTCAGACAAGGTTTCCAGACCGCCGGGGCAAACTGCATATGATAGCGATTCATGGTATTTCCTTTGCTAGACTTGCTCACCCTCGGTTTTCTGAATCGAACCGCCACCGAACATGATTCCAGTCCCCCGTAACCGGTATAAGAAGAAAGAGACTCCAGCCAGCATTAACACGGCGCAGATCATGAAAATCTGCTGCGGGTTGTCGGGAAATAGTGGGGCCACCACTTTGTAAATCAATGCGGAGCCGGTCATGAAGGCAAAGGACACGGCATTGGCAGTTCCCAAGAAGCGACCACGCTCATCATCCGGAGAAAGATATTGCAGCAGTGCTTGCAAAGGAATGATATAGAAGCCCGCGGAAATACCAGCACCAAAAATAAACCATGACTCTTTGCTCATCAGCACCGCCAGCGCCGAACCAGTCAGTGAATTTTCGGCGGTGCGGGTCGGCTGAATCGCCAGCAAAAAGAAAAACAGGGTCAGGCCAAAAGCGCCCAGGGGGATCAGCCGCGGTTCGATCCGATGGCCCGAAATCAGTCCGGCTAGTACGCAACCGATACCAATCGCAATGCCCATCACGCCCAGCAATAAACTGGCTTCAAATCGCGTCACGCTAAGGATGCGAGTGTACTCAGGAATAATAAACAGCGCGATGCCCGCCAACATATAAAAATATCCCCACGCCATCATCACCATCAGCAACCGCGTTTTGGCCATTTCGCGAATTGATATGATGTAAGTGGTAAAGGGGTTCCAATCAAACTTTTGCGGCTGTTTATTGGCTACCGGTAGTTTACCCAGAAAGAATACGGAAATGATGCCCAGCACGGCAACGGCCGCCAGCACCATCCCGGGCAGCCAGGGCAAACCGGCAGCCGCAGCCTCGCCGGCAACCACGACTTTGTCCGCAACCGCTGCCCCCTCTGCAACCGCAGCCCCCCCCGATTCTGATTGGGGCGAATAGGCATCGCTGACCCAGCCGGCCACCAATGTGCCTACAATCACGGCAATGTTCGTCATCATGTTGATCGAGCCATTGGCGCGGCTTAAGTCGCCGGGCTCCACCAGTTCCGGGATCATGCCGTATTTTGAAGGTCCAAAAAACGCGCTTTGGCATGTCAAGGCAATCAAGGCAAACAGCGTGATCCAGAGGTTGTCCGCCCAAAATCCCACCATTGCCAGCAGCGCAATCGGCAACTCGGCGAACTTGATGATCTTGCTGAGAGCACTCTTGCTGTAGCGATCGGCTAATTGCCCGCTGTAGCCCGAGAGTAAGATAAAGGGAACGGTAAAGCAGATCCCCACCAGGGCTTGACCACCGTCCCCCAAATCGCCCCGCCAAGCACCGTCGACCACCATGAAAGTGAGCACGGTTTTGAGGATGTTGTCGTTTGCCGCCCCAAAAAACTGCGTGACGGTGAGCGCAAGAAAGCCGCGTTTAATCAAATTACTTTTCACGATGCACGCACGCCGCAAATCTCGAGGGATTATGGAGGAGGGGCCGTTCCATCAGACCCCCACTAGTGCGGCAATCGTAGCAGATTTCGCACATTCGTGGGGCACTAGCTGAGAACCTAGAGCCCGCAGCCCGGGCATGCTGCGCGAAATTTGCCTTTTTGAATCAGCCGGCGGCGGGTGGTTTGGCGGCGGTCAGTCTTAAGCAATAGCCGACCAAGGCGTCAACATCTTGCCGGATGACATCAATCTGATCGCGGGATTCCGCTGCGCTCTTTTCCAACTTCCGAGCTGGTTCCGTCATTTGCTCGAAGCCGTAACTGCCAAAAGCGCCCTTAAGCTGGTGGGCCAGTCGCTGCACCGTGTCGATATCATCCGCGGCAAGTGCCTGCCGCAAAGCCTCAATCCGCAGGGGCATATCACCGACAAATTCCTCGACCAGTTCGCACATCATTTCGTCATTCGCCAGAGACGAATAAATGGGGCTTTCATCGTTCAACAGCGAATTCATGATCGGTGATTCTCCGAGTTAACCTAACCGTTTGCCGCGGAGGGACATGAACACCGCAAGCTGGC
Source organism: Kothea flammea (assembly GCF_052161645.1). Lineage (GTDB taxonomy): Bacteria > Planctomycetota > Planctomycetia > Pirellulales > Pirellulaceae > Laterigemmans. The sequence goes on along the minus strand of NZ_CP197414.1, from coordinate 5,969,468 downwards.
TCCAGGCAATTCTTACACTTATTTTGCCAATTCAGCTCGCTCCGGCCTGTAATGCCCCTCGATTTCGCATCTCCGTAGGCAAAGCGAGCGATGCCAAAGGCACATTCGCTACGACCGGACACCCGAGGGGGAAGGCGTTGGGGAGGGGGGTGATGATAGCTTGGGCGGTGCCGCGCCGGTGGGTGTAGACTCCGCGAGCAGCTTTGCGGCCCGAGAGTTTCGCAGGCTGTGTCGCCGAGTGCCTATCAAATACAAAATGGAACCAGTCCAAACGCAAGCAAAGCCAGCCAGTCGCCACAGCCCAAAGGGCTCGTGATTGACGACCGTTCCAACCAGAAATTGCAAAGTCGGACCAACGTACTGCAGCACTCCGACGGTCGATAAGGGCAACCGCTTGGTGGAAATCCCAAAGAGAGTCAGCGGTAAAATCGTCACCGCCCCGCCACCGAACAACAGCAACCAAGTCGCGACTGTGAAAGTGGTTGTTGTTCCGCTGCTAATAGCCGCCTGGCTGTTCCCGGAATCGACCAATAACAAAAACAACAACGCCGGTCCGCACAAGATCAGCACTTCCAACCAAAGGCCCGAGAGACTCGGCAGGGGTGTCTTCTTTTTGATCAGCCCGTAGGTGGCAAAGGCGCAGGCCATCGCCAAAGATGCCCAGGGCAGCCCGCCTCCTGCGACGGTCATTACCAGCACCCCAAAAGCCGCGATCCCCACGGCGCACCATTGGCTGGTCTGCAAACGTTCTCCCAGCACCAACACTCCCAGCATGATGCTCAGCAAGGGGTTGATGTAGTAGCCCAGCGAGGCCTGCAGAATGGCGCCGTGGTTGACTGCCCAGATGAAAGCCAACCAGTTGATGGCCAGCATGGCGGCGGAGAGTGCGTACAATCCCCAAACTCGCGGGCTGCGGAGGTGGCCAGCCAGCGCCGTGAGCGAAATTTCCTGCTTCCGCCAGATCAAAATCGGCACCAGCAACGTCAAGATTAGGCAGGCCCAAACGACTCGATGGGCCGCTAGCGGGATCGAGGGGATGTCCTTGAGGAGGTTCCAATAAACTGGAAAGAATCCCCACATGCAGTGCGCCGAAACGGCACAAATCAAGCCAATTCGATGCTGTGAGTCGCGTTTAGCCATTTACGCGCCTGGCGGCCGAAAGGCGGTAAAGCGGCTGGTATTGGTGGTCAAGTAAGGTCCTTCGATTAAATCAATGCAATAGGGAATCGCCGGGAAGACCGCGTCTAAGCATTCTGCGATCGATTTTGGCTTGCCAGGCAAGTTCAACAGCAAGGCGCGAGCGCGAATCCCGGCCAGCTGTCTTGATAATATCGCGGTGGGAACCTTTTCTAACGAAACTCGCCGCATCAATTCGCCAAAACCGGGCAAAATCCGCTGGCAAACCTGTTCGGTCGCCTCGGGAGTCACATCGCGCAAGGCCGGTCCGGTGCCTCCGGTGGTAATCACCAAGCAACACTTTTCCTGATCGACTAATTCAATTAAGTGATCAGCGATCAAGACGCGATTGTCTTCCACTAACCGTCGCAACGGAGTCCATGGGCAATCGAGCACCGACTGCAAGTAGCCTTCGATAGCCGGACCGCCAAGATCTTCATACTCACCACGACTGGCCCTGTCGGAGACTGTGACAATGCCAATGCGAATCGAATCCAATGCACTCATTCGACTGGAAATCCCCGTTTCCGCAACAAGGCCGTGGTATCGACATCACGCCCGCGAAACGCGCGAAACCCAGCGGCCGGGTCAATCGTGTCGCCGACGGACATGATGGTGTCGAACAACCGTTTAGCGATTTCCGGATCATAGTAGCTGCCAGCTTGCTCGAACACTTCGGCCGCATCGGCCGTCAACGCGTCGGACCAGAGGTAACTGTAATAGCCAGCCGAGTAGCCATCGCCGGCGAAGATGTGGCTGAAGTGCGGAGTGCGGTGACGCATCACGATTTCAGCCGGCATGCCCAGTTCGGCTAACGTTTCCCGCTCGAATTTGTCAGGGTCAATCGGCGCGTCACCGGCGAGATGCAATTTCATGTCAATCAAGGCGCTGGCCAAGTATTCGACGGTACCGAACCCTTGATTAAAGTTTGACGCGCGTTTGATTTTTTCTAACAACGCTGCTGGCAAAGGTTCCCCCGTTTGATAATGCAAGGCAAACTTACCCAAGACTTCGGGGGTGTCGAGCCAATGTTCGTTCAACTGTGAAGGGAACTCCACATAGTCGCGGGCCACCGAGGTTCCCGACTGCGAAGGATAATTGACTTGTGAGCAGAGTCCATGCAAAGCGTGGCCAAATTCGTGAAACAAAGTGATCGCATCATCCCAAGAGATCAACACCGGTTCGCCCGCCGCACCGGGGACAAAATTCGAGTTGTTGGATACGATCGTTGAAATCGGCTCGCCCATGTTTTCCTGGGGGCGGTAATCGGTCATCCACGCACCGCTGCGTTTTCCTTCGCGAGCATAAGGATCTAAATACCATAAACCCACATGGTTTCCCGCCGCGTCATGAACTTCCCACACTCGCACATCGGGATGAAAGGTGGGGACTTCAAAAGTCGGTATGAATTGAAAGCCAAACAACTGGCCGGCGGCCCACATCATGCCTTCCCGCAGCTTCTCCAGTTGCAAATAAGGTTTTACTTCGTTGAAATCGAGGTCGTATTTTTCCTTGCGAACTTTTTCCGCGTAGTAACGGTAATCCCAGGGGGCGATTTTGAAATCGGCTCCCTCGCGATCAGCCACTTGCTGCATATCGGCGACTTCCTCCCGAACTCGCGCCACCGCTTTGGGCCAAACTTGCATCATCAGATCCATGGTGGCATCGGGGGTCTGAGCCATTTGCGGCTCTAGTCGCCAATGAGCGTGCGTGGGATAACCCAGCATCTTGGCGCGAATCGCGCGGAGGCGGAGGATTTCGGTGATGATCGCGTTGTTGTCGTGTTCATCACCGTTATCACCACGATCATAATAAGTCCGCCAAACCTGCTCACGCAATTCGCGGTCGTCGGCGTAGGTCAAGAACGGATCCATCGAAGAGCGGGTGTTGGTAACGGCCCACGCATCGGCTCGTCCACGCTGCCGGGCGGCCGCCGCCATGGCTGCCACGACACTCTCCGGCATACCGGCCAAACGCTGTGCGTCCTCGATCCAAGTTACATAGTTCTGTTCGTCGGCCAAGACATTTTGGCTGAAGTCGGTGTAGAGACTCGCCAGCCGTTTATTGAGCTGAGAAAGTTTGTTTTTTTCCTCCTCAGTCAGCTTGGCACCCGACCGCACGAAATCCTTATAACGGTCTTCCAGCAAACGCGTTTGAGCGACCGTATAATTGGCCGAATCACGATTCATGTATAAGGTTTCGATGCGAGCAAACAATGGCTTGTTTTGCGTAATCCAATCGTCATGCCCCGATAATTTTGGTGCCACCACGCGTTCGATGTCGGGAATCGGGCCAAGGTTGAGATTCGACGAGTGGACTCCGGAAATCGCGCTCACCCGCTGCAGCGTTTTCCCCGCACGTTCCAGAGCGACCACCGTATTTTCAAAAGTAGGCTCAGCCGGGTTGTTCACGATTTCCTCAATCTCGGCGACATGCTCGGCGATGGCCATGTCGAAGGCGGAGACAAATTCGTCGACGCGAACTTCATTCCAAGGAGGTACGCCACCGTAAGGGCCTTTCCAGGGCTGTAGCAATATCGAGCGACTGTTCACGGTCTGTTTGGCTCCGGCAGGCTGAGCTGCGGCTGAAGTATAAAAAACACCGCTGGCAAAGAGAGACAGGACCAAGACTGGACACAGTGGTGGGGCATATTTCGTTTGCATGGTAATACCTTGGCTTGACCATTCACTTGATTACGAGCCGACGATTAGCCGATCTACGGTGGCTAGGATTTCCGCAACCCGCGCGCGCTCGGGGGGATGAAAATGATGAAAAGGTTCGGCTAGGAAATCTTGGCAAATCCCCCGCAGGGAAAGTGCGCACTTTGTCGCTTTGATGAACCGCGAAGCATATTTTCCAATCGCGTAGATCGCTTGCAGCTCATCGACGATTGATTGCAAATGCTGCTGTCGCGGTACATCTCCAGAGACCAACGCGTCGTAGAGTCCGACGAATAATTCGGGATAGACGTTCGCCCCGCCGTGAACCCCCCCTTGGCCGCCCAGCTGGAGAGCTTCGGCCAATAAGTTTTCAGGGCCCATGAAGCAAAACCAATCGGGCCGCAGCAGGCGAACTTCGGCCAGTCGCGCAAAGTACTCCAAGTCGCCGCTGCTGTCCTTGACCCCGATCACATTCTCCAGCTCGGCCAGCTGTTTGAGGGTGTCGATTTCAAACCACACCTTGGTCAGGCTGGGCATGTTGTAAAGCACCAACGGCAAGGGCAACTCGGCGGCCAAGTTCCGCACGTAGGCAATCAATTCGGTTTGCCCGGCGGGGAAGTAATAAGGAGTCGACAAGACCACGGCGGTAGCACCGGCTTGGGCGGCATGCCTAGCCAGCTCCACCGATTCCACAAAGGCCGTGTCGGTAATGCCCACCAATACCGGCAGCCGCGCGGCGGTCTGATCGCATACGCGAGTGATCAATTCGCGGCGCAAATGATAGCTCAGGCTGGGGGCTTCCCCAGTCGTGCCCAGCACAAACAGGCCGCTAACACCACCAGCGATGACATGCTCGACCAGCCGCTCCAACCCCGTTTGGTCGAGCGTATCGCGGGCTTGCAGCGGCGTCACAAGTGGTGGAATAATTCCCTGCAGCATCTGGCTCGGTTCCGAAGGTTGCACCGGTTTCTGGGTATCATAGAAACAGCCTAACCGGATTCGCACTGCGCGACAATCAACCCACTTCAATCAGCCCACTTGTCGGCTCTCGGCCAGTTGATCGGCCCGCTCCCGCAGGGCGTTGACTAATTTATTGACCAACGCGTCCATGCTATCGCGAACTTCGCCGACCTCCGCGCCGTTTTCGAGGGCAACGAGTTGCTCTTCAAACTTGTCTCGCCACGCCAGGCAACGTTCGATCAGCCACTGGCGAGTCGGTGTGGGCGCGGCTTGCCGATTGGTGTCGATCACCAAATCGCAGCCGGCTCGCATTTCACGAATCCGTTTTGCCAAACCAGCTGTGGTGTCGGGGCGTTTGGCAAACCACTTGCTGCCGCTGGTAGCCAGTCGCTCGAGGTACTGGTCGGCGGGCAGATCGGCCATGGCTGTCATCTCCGCCGCGGTCCAGCCCCAAGGCGGGCCGGTCGGGCTCCGCAGCAACCAACTACCTCCCACCACCAGCAAGATCGAAGCAGCCAGGAGCAACAGCACAAGACCGCGGCGAGACGAGGTGCCCGATGGTTCGATAGTCGATAGCTGGTCGGTGTGAGGGGACTCTGCAGGACGAACAGTTTCCGCCTCCAGCGTTTGTTGAATTTTCAGCAACCGCACCTGCTGTTGCCGTCTTGATTCGTCGTTGGCTCCCGCGGCGAATTTAGCTTGCCAGTAAGCGGCCCCTTCAATCAATAACAACTGCTGCAGTGGCAGCAGCAACTCGGGACTGCCCAGCAGCTGCCGCACGCTTTCAGGGGCCAAGCCAGCAAGGCCCTCTGACAGCACCACTGTTCGTCTGTCACCAAGCCATTGGTCCACTTGTTCGCTGCTTGCCGTCCGCGGTTCCACGCCGGCGAGCGCGGCTAATTCGATGACCAAGCGTTGCAGCTGCGTGCCGCTCAGCTCGCTTTCCAGCCAAGCCGCCTGTTGTTCCTCTTGATCGGGGGCTGTTAACACGCGGGACGCTACCATCCGTGCACCTCCAGGCAATTTTTTAACCGCCCCTTGGCCTCATGGAAAAGTTTGTAGATGCGATTTTTAGTCGACGCCAAATCAGCGGCGATCGTGTCATATTTGATCCCCGATAAAATTTGCCTGACGACTTGACGATGAGGGTCTGACAAATCTTCAACACAACTCGCCAACTGCTGCGTTTGCTCGTCGATCTCCAAAACTTCCACGGCCGAATAGGGGACCGGTATCTCCATGGTGTCGTCATCGCGATGGGTGGAAACGGCTTGCCGCAGCAACTGACTCTTTTTGGTGCGATGGAGCGATGCCAGTTCATTGCGGGCGATGCTGGCAAGCCAACCACGGGGGCTGGCGCCGTCAAAGCTGGCCAAACTGCGATATACTTTCAGCCACACTGCTTGCGAAATATCCTCAGCGATATGCACGGGCACACTCCAGTTGTTCAAGAGCAGCATCAACCATCGAGCGTACTCGTCGTAAAGCGCTACAAATTCGGAATTCTGCACGGTCGAAGCGGTTTGTTGCCGGTTCGACTGAATTGCGGAGTTCATGCTGGCTTTCGCATCTGGAAGTGAGAAATGACATCGATTCTCGCATCCAGCCTCCGCATAGTTAAACGCTGGAGGCGGGAAAATCTTCGTGATAATTTTTAGAATCTTGTTCCCCAGACTAATCCTTACCGAAAATCGGCAGACAATCGAGGGGGGGGGGCGCTCGTTGACTTAACGGACTCCGTTTGTGAGCGATGCTGGTTGGGATCGCCCCAATTTCAGGCGTCTCGCAGCAATTGCCAGCAGGTCAACTGCATTCTGGGCAAATGAAAGGGGCCTTTCCAGAGATTGCCTTTGAGTGAAGAGCTCAGCGAACCGTCGCGATTCAGATAGCCGAACCACTCGCCGTGGACGGGGTCCCCGAAGTGCGCATGCGACCAGCCGTGGACTTGGTTGTGCATGTCAGCGTACTTGGGATCATCAGTCAGCAAGAAGGCCATCAAGCTGGCGATCACCGCTTCGTTGTGAGGCCACCAAAATTTCATCTCGTGCCAATACTCTTGAATCGGCCGCGAGTCGATGGAAACAAAATAGCGGAGTCCGCCGTGTTGGGTGTCCCAGCCTCGTTCCCACATCCAGTCCAACATCTGGCAGCCGGTCTGAATTAAATGTTGGTCGTTCCGCCAGCGACCCTCCCGCAGCAGGAACCAAGCTGCTTCGATGGCATGCCCCGGATTTAGCGTGCGACCGTCGAAATGGGGTACCAATTCGCCACGCGGTCCGACTGTTTCCAACACGCAACGCAAATCGGGCTTGAGAAAATAACCAACGATCTCTTCAATGCCGCGATCAATCCAGTGGTCGGCGTCAGCCATACCCACTGAACCTCGTAATTCCTGTGCCGTGGCCAACATGATCATCGGGAAACCGATCGACCGCAGCGGGCGTTCGGTGGTGAATTTGGCAGTCTGTGGCGGCGGGTCAAGGTTGTGCCGAACGAATTGTTGGAACAATTCCACGGCGCGGGTGGCATAGCTGGCGTTGCCGGTGGCGAGTGCCATTTCACCATAGGCGATAGCGGCAAAACTCTCTGAGAAAGCGTAGCGACGTTTGCGAATCGGTCGCCCCTCTTGTGTCACCTGAAACCACATGCGCCGGTCGCTGGGGTCGATGCAGTGTTGGTCGATAAAGGCCAGATTCCGCTCGCCCAGTGCCAACCACTCGGGCCGCGGTTCGACGTTGTTGTACAGTTCGCCGAGCAACCATGTAAAACGTCCCTGGTGCCACACCGATTTGTCGGTATCCAGCACCGTGCCATCCTGGTCCAGGCAGGTCAAAATGCCGCCGTATGTCTGATCCACCCCGTGGCTCAGCCAGAAAGGCAAAACGTCATTTAATAAGCCATCGCGGTAACAGGCAGTTAAAGCCTGGCGTTCGATCGCGGCCATCATGCTGACCTCTCCGCCGCTATACCTGTAACCACTGTCGGAATCCAGCCAGCAGCTCATTCGATTGCGATAAGGCTTGACTGACGGTCAGGACCATCAACGAAATTCCGACCGCCAACATACCCAGCCCACCAACGCTAAATCCCTTCCGCACCTGCGCGGCTTCCCGACGGACCTCCAACAAAAGCTGACGCCAAAATCTGGGGTGCAAATGCTTTTCAAAGGCTTCGATTTGCACCGCGTCGGTGATCCCCAAAGCGTCCACCCGTAAAGTGACGCCAGCCTGCGGAAGGACAATTTGTTGACGGTTCGCGTCCAAGTGGGCTGAGGGCTCAATCGTCTGTGCCGCACGTAAGAGACAAGCTTCCGCGTCGTCGACGCGCAAACCGTAGATCACGATTTTGGGTTTAAGAGCGAGCAGTAATAATGAGATGCAAAGCATGTAAAAAATGCCCAGCACAATCCAGATATACCAGCCCAGTTCGGCTGCCGCCATGGAAGGGAAGAACAAGTAAGCGGGGCCGATCATCATCAAGCCGCTGGCCGCGATCCCCACCGCGGCTCCGTCCCGCGTGGCGGTCGTCACCAGGGGATATTTCCCCAGTCGCAAAGCGCCCAGCAAAATAAAGTAGCTGGCTAAAGGGAGCATCGCAACGACTTGAGGAAAGACATCGATTGACATTCGCTAGCCTGGAGTGGATCGAGGAGGGGGCTTGGCGGAGAGCTGGCCGCTGGCGGGCAAGTCTGCTTGAGCCGGGTCGCTGGTCTCGCTGGTCTCGCTGGTCTCGCTGGTCTCGCTGGTCTCGCCAAGGTCGGCAGGCGAGCCTTCTTTGGTGACGGTTTTTCCTTTGGGACTCTTCGCTGCACCACCTGCCTTCGAACTCGGAGGCACCAGCGCAATTACCGTGTCCCCCGCTTTGGGATTCAGCTTGCGGTCTGCACTGTTGATCTGGACTTCGTTCTCGGTTAACACGAATAGCAAGGCGGATGCCTCGCCGTGGCGATCAAAGAAATCATTGTAAGAAAAGGTATCGCTTAACTTGGTCGCCTTAAAAGTTGCTCCCGCATCAATTGCGTTGCTGAGTTCCGAGAAGGTCCATTTCTCATTAAATAAAATCCTTCCCTGGAGGTGATTGGCCATCGCCCGTTTTTCAGCGGCGGCACGTGTCTTAAAACTTAATTGATACACTCCCGCGCGGCCAAATTCGTGTCGAAATTCTTGCACCGCCAAGGAGTTAACTTCGTCGTTCGGTGTCAGCGCCAGCATCCTACCAATTCCGCCAAAGTTGACTTCCTCCAACGTGTGGTCGCTGAGAATATTCATGCACTCAGCGGGCAAGCCAGCCATCCGCGCGGCGCTGATCTTATTGTAGTTCGTATCCAACATTAAGAATGTGACTTGGTTTTCATGCAAGACTTTCGCGAGCTCGCGGACCCAGTGGTCGGCTCCGGCAATTAGCAAGCCTTGAGGATTCGGCTGAGCCAACTTTAAGAAACGAGCCATGGGGCCGGCGGCCAGTCCATACACTGCCACGGTGCTGAGGATTGTCAAGAATGTTAAAGCCACCATCCGTGAAGTGGCGTCACCCGCATCGCCAGCTAGCCCTGCTCCCTCCAGCTTCAAAGCGAAGACGCTGGCGACGGCGGCCGCGACAATGCCTCGCGGTGCCAGCGAGCCTACGAATAGTCTCTCTTTGGTGGTTAATTGCGAACCGCTCAAAGAGATAAAGGCGGAGACTGGGCGGATGATCAAGATCAAGGCCGCCACAAAGGCTAGACCTTGCCAACCAAGTCCCCAAACTTCGCTCGGTTCAATTCGCGAACCCAGTAAGATAAACAAGCAACCGATCAGGAGCGTTCGCAGGTGCTCTTTTAATTCGATCACATGCTTTATGACCGCCTTCTTTTGATTCGCCAGAATCACGCCCAACACGGTGACGGTGATCAAGCCAGATTCCTCGGCCAAGAAATTGCTCAAGCTGAACAGCCCCAGCACCACGGCCAAAGCCAGCACGCCTTGGAGATAATCGGGCACCCAATAGCGACGGAAGCATTGCAGTAAGAACCAGGCTCCAATGCCACCTGTCAATAGGCCGCTGAGCAGCACTTGTAGGAGTTTCAAAAAGGCATGCAAGACCGTGAAATTTGCGCTGCTGGCCAGAAATTGCTCGAAGACCAACACCGCCATCACGGCGCCGATCGGGTCGATAACGATGCCTTCCCATTTGAGCGTGGCGTCGACCCGTTTGGTCGGGCGAATCTGCCGCAGCAAAGGAGAAATGACCGTCGGACCGGTGACCACGAAAATGGCCCCGATCAAAAGCGACATTTGCCAACTGAAGTCCAGTAGCCACCAGGCTGCGAAGGTGGTCATCATCATCGTCACCAAAGCGCCGATGGTGACCAGTTGCAGCACGGCCGAACCGGCTTCGCGAAGCTCGCCGAATCGCAGCGACAGGCCACCCTCGAAAAGGATGACGGCGACCGAGAGGGATACCAAGGGAAACAGAATCCGTGTCCCGGCGGCGCGGTCCGCCCCAGTCACAAAAGCTAACAGGTCGTCGGGACTGGTGTATTGCCCCAGCAAAATGCCAAACAACAGCAGCAGCAAAATGCCCGGCAAGCGAGTTCGCCAAGCAATCCACTGGGCCAGAATGCCCAGCGCCGGCACGAGCGCGAAATAATACAGCAACACCGAATCGGGCTGGCCGAATTCGAGGTTCGCCAACGGAAAAAAGTTGGGATCACTGGCCATTAGTCTCTACTGCCCCATTTTTCCGCCGAACCACGCGAATAACGCGACCACGACAGTCAATACAATCACTAATATCAGAATCAATCGCCAGGATACATCGCGAGCGGATTGTGCACCCAAACGGGCGGCAATTCGCCGCTGCAATCGAGTTAGTCCCACCTCGGTGGTTTCATCGGCACCCACATCTGTCGCCAGCGGTTGGTCCGCTTCGACCCTCACCGTCTCTTGCAACTGATAACGGGCAATGATATCGAGCATCACCCCTTGGACTTGCCGAGCATTAAAGGGGCGATCCAACGGGTTTTTCGCCAACAACCGGTCGACGATTAAATCGAGTTCCGGCGGACAGTCCGGTACGAGGCTGACGATGCGAGGGGGGGCAGATCTCAAATGCTGTTCGAACAGTTGGGCAAAATTCTCCCCCAAAAATGGCTTGCGACCGGTCAACATCTCAAACATACAACATCCAAGCGCATAAAGGTCGGCCTTGCCACTGATCGCCTGATCGCCGGTGATCTGTTCCGGTGCCATGTAGGCGTGCGTGCCGACGGTTAGCCCCTGGCCAGTCAAGTCAGTGTTGGTGGTGTCGCGGGCGATGCCGAAATCCCCCAGTTTGACCCTGCCGTCGCGGGTCAGAAACAAATTGGCCGGTTTGAGATCGCGATGCACCACTCCGTGATTGTGCGCGCACTGCAAGGCGGAGCAGATTTGTCGCGTGCAGCTGACGACTTCCTGCCAAGTTAAGACACCACCCCCAAGCAGCAAGTCCCGGACCGTGCCTCCGTCGACCAACTCCATCACATAGAACAGCTGCCCATCGGCTTCGCCGCCCCCATCGTAACGCACGATGTTGGGGTGGCGGACCCGCGAGAGGATCAGCATTTCCCGCTCGAAGCGAGCGCGGATCAGCAGGTCGCGAGAGACGCTCGGGTGCAGCAGTTTGACCGCGACCTGTTCGCCGCTGAGCTTGTGAGTGGCGGCATGTATTGCCCCCACAGTGCCCACGCCAATCGCGGCCCCGAGTTGATAATCATCCAGTCGCAACGTGGAAATGCTCACCAACACTGCCCCTCTGGCCCGCGGAGCCAAGTGTGCTCCGCAGTCGGGAGCAAGGACTCATAGTGCGTCTCTCAGCAATCAGACGTTGGTGATCGCTTCGATCTTAACGCGAGTGAATAAGGGACGATGGCCAGTCCGCTTGCGGAAGGTTTTTCGCCGGCGAAACTTTTGAATATAAATCTTTTCGCCCTGCTTGGGGCCCATAATCGACGCGGTTACCTGAACCCCATCGAGCGTGGGCGTGCCGATCCGCAGACCGTCATCACCGCCGACCGCCAGCACTTTGGGGAATTGGAAATTTTCACCTTGAGGGACATCTCGGTAGTCCAGGTCTAATTCCATCCCGGGTTCCACTCGGTACTGACGCCCACCATCCACAATAATCGCGTACATCGCTCGGAATCTCGCGTTATAACTTGATCAAAGGCGAGGACTCCGCAGAGGAGATCAACGCTACTCGCCTGTTGCCACTTTGAATTTTTAAGAACCGCGAAATATAGTCACCAACTAGGCGGTAACGCAACCCACGACGCGCTAGATCGGCCAGCTTTTTGCCGCGATCGCCCATTGAACGGGTGCCACCGGTGGAACTCCCGGGCAATAATGGCGTTCGCAACCACTTTCGGTTCCTACCTTTGGACTGTCCGAAACCCGAGGATCACCGCGGCTATTGCCATGGCGGCCAACGGTTTGCGGATCGATTCTGAATTCCCTCCCTTCCCCCGCGGATACACCATGAAGCGACATTACCTCACGCCCCCTGCCTTATTTGCAGCCTGCCTTCTCAGCGGTTTTGCGTTGGTCCTCGCCGCCAGCCCAGCTCGTCCGGCTGTGGCTAATGATTTTGTTGACCTGTTTGACGGCGAGACGCTTAACGGCTGGCATGGTCGGCAAACGATGGCACCCGGCAAATATGCGGAAACGACGGCTGAGCAGCGAGAAAAATGGCAGCAGGAAACGGCTGCCCACTGGCAGGCCAAAGATGGCGCCATCGTAAATGACGGCCAAGGCCCCTACCTGACGACGGATCAGGACTATGGCGACTACGAGTTATTCATCGATTACAAGACAGTCGCCGGGGCCGATTCGGGGATTTACCTCAGAGAAGTTCCCCAAGTGCAAATCTGGGACTACACCGACGAAAAGAAATTTGGCATCGGTGCGGATAAAGGTTCCGGCGGACTCTGGAACAACGCTCCCGGGGCCAAGGGCAAAGACCCGCTGGTGTTGGCCGATAAGCCGTTTGGCGAATGGAACACGATGCGAATTTTGCAAGTCGGCGAAATGGTCTCGGTCTGGCTGAATGACAAAATGGTCGTCGATCACGCCCGCATGGCCAATTATTGGGATCGCGATAGCCCCTTTCCCGCTCGCGGACCGATTCAACTGCAAACCCACGGTGGTGAAATCAGCTGGAAGAATATCCGCATTCGGGAAATTCCCAGCGACGAAGCGAATGCTATTTTGGCTGAGAAAGCGGGCGATGGTTTTGCCTCGATTTTCGATGGCAAGTCTTTGGCCGGTTGGCAGGGAGCTGTGGACGATTACGAAGTGGTCGATGGGGCGTTGCAGTGCAAACCCAGTCGCGGCGGCAACCTGTTCACCACCGAGTCTTACGGCGATTTTGTCGTGCGAATGCAGTTTCGTTTGCCTCCCGGCGGCAACAATGGTTTGGCGATCCGCTATCCGGGCGAGGGAAATCCAGCCTACGCGGCCATGACCGAACTGCAAGTACTCGATAACACGGCGGCCAAATATGCCAAGCTGGACCCGCGTCAATATCACGGATCGGCTTACGGGATGGCGGCCGCCGCTCGCGGTTACTTGCGTCCCGTGGGCGAGTGGAATTATCAGCAGGTGACGGTCCGCGGATCGACAATCCAAGTCGAACTCAACGGTACCTTGATCCTGGATACCGATCTTGCCAAAGTCAGCGAGTACATGGCTGATTCGCCCCATCCCGGGAAAGATCGCACCTCCGGTCACTTTGGCTTTGCCGGTCACAATGATCCCGTCGCCTTCCGCGATTTGGCCATCAAGCCGCTCGACTGAGCCGCTCGACTGAGCCGCTCGACTCAAAATCTGCGAGCCGCTCGCCACGAGTGAGCGGCTCGCTGACAACTTAGCGGGCCGTCCGATTGGTCGCCCATGTCTTCCTTGCTGGTGAATTACATGGCCGATGAAGCAGACGAGTCCGCAGCCGAAAAGCCCCAGCCTGAAAAGCGTCCTGTCACTAGATCCAGCCGCCGCTGGGGAAGCTGGATCGCCGCTGGTTTGCTGCTGGTCGGCTTGGCGGTGCTAATTGCACCCACGTTGCTCGGCTCGAGTTGGGTCGTTAATCCACTGCTGGCGAGATTCCTCAAGGACGATCTGCGAGCCGAAGTTGCCGGAGTCAAGTTGGGTTGGTTTCGCCCGCTGGAGATCAGCCAGTTGACCATTCAAGAGCCGAGCGGCGAGTTGTTGATTGACGTCGCGTCGATTCGCGGGCAAAGAAGTCTGTTGGGCTTGCTGTGGGACCGGCAGCAATGGGGTGAGGTGCGAGTCATCCGGCCGACGGTCAATCTTTCGCAGTTGGACGAAGGGACTAACTTTCGCAAACTAGTCTCGGCTTTGCGTCCCGCCAAACAGGAACCCCCTGCCGCTCGAGAACCATTGCGGGCGGACGTGGAGGTGCGAATTGAGGACCTGCGGGTGGTGATCCGTGACCAGCAGCAGGTCAGGCCGTTGTTGGATGTTCCCTGGGAAGACTTTGCCGTTCGCTACGCGGCGTCCACCTCTGAGCCGCTGGTTTCGGTGCCGCCCACGGAGCTTTTTCGTCGCGCCAAACTGACCCCCGAACTGTTCGCTTTCGGCCTCAAGTACGTGATCCCGGTCGCCGCCGAGGCGGCCGCCATCGATGGCGAAGTCTCGCTGGCGGTGGGCGATATTCGCCTGCCGCTCGATAGCCTGCTCGATTCGGCAGGTAGCGGCCGGTTGACGGTGCATGCTGTTTCGCTGCAAGCCCGTTCCCCGCTGATGAAACAAATCTCAGAGGTGTTGGGCAAGCTGTTGCGGAGCGAGGGGGCCGGGCGAGTGGTGTTGGTCGCCGATTCCGAGATCGAGTTTGCGCTGGCCGATCGTCGCGTGCATCACGCGGGATTAAAGTTTGGCTTGCCAGCGATCGATCCTGATCTGGTATTCGAAACCAGCGGCACCGTCGGTTTCGATCAATCGCTCGATTTAATCTTGACGGTGCCGATCTCCAGTCGCCTGCTGGAGCGGGCCAGCGGTTTCTTGGCGGCGCTCAATCCTGAGGTCACGTCACAGGTTGGTGATGCAATTGAAGACGCAGTCGGTGAACAGGCCTCGTCGGCCGCTTTGTCGACGGCCAAGTTTCAGGGGCTGCGGATCCCGATTCGGGGCACGCTCAGCGAACCGCAAATTCTCTGGCAGGAGACGCTTGGTCCGCAAGGCAATGCCGTGGCTGAAGCTTTGGGTGATGGATTGTGGTTGGACATGGCGAAGCAAGTGGGCGGCCAGTTGGGGCAAAGATTGCTGGAGAAACGCCGGCAACGCGGCGAACCAGCAGAGCCCGATTTGGCAGAGCCTAATTTAGAAACCAGCGACGGTTCAGCTGCTGAAGCGGCTGGTGCTGAGGAGCCGGTTCGAGAAGGGCCGCTGCGTAGGCTGCGGAACCGTTTGCGGCGGGGTAATCAAAGTCGTCAGGGGGATGGCGGCAGCGGGGGCTGATTGCTGGGTTGTTTTCCTGGTTGTTATTCGCGATTTTCGACTACCATCCGCACCAATTGGGCAACCGATTCGGCCGCCAGCTTTTTCATGATGTTGGCGCGGTGCGATTCGATGGTCTTGATCGATAGATTCAATTCCCGGGCAATTTGCTTATTGAGCAAGCCGGCGACCACCAGTTCCAGCACTTCGCGTTCACGCCTTGTCAGCGAATCGAGCAGTTGGTTGGTCTTTTCGCGAGATTGCTGCAAGCTGCGACGTTGGGCATCCTTGGCGATCGCTCGGCGAACGCTGGCGCACAGTTGTTCGGCTTTCAGTGGTTTTTCGATAAAGTCGATCGCGCCTTGTCGCATCGCCGAAATCACATCGGGCACCCCACCGCTGCCGGTGATGACAATGAATGGTAATTCGCATCCCTGGTCGACTAAGGCGTCGCGCAGTTCGAGGCCTGACATTTCGGGCAAACGCAGATCAAGAATTAGGCAGCCGGTTGACTGCGGGTCAAATTGGCTCAGCAGATCGCCCGGTGTGGCAAAGGACTTGACCTCAATTTCGTCGATGAGCTGTTCGCTTTCCAGCATCCAAACCAGCGTTTGCCGGACTGTTGCGTCATCTTCGACTATGTACACGACCGATCGGTCCATCCTGCAAACCTGTTTGCCGGCGGTGACCGGCCCTCTGCTGCGAATAACTCAAGTGAAGTCATCGATGGTAACAGGGCTACCACCATGCAATCATTCAGGACAAGAACTGGCTGGCCGTTTTGCGCATGGACGCAACGAAGCCCGCGAGGCGAATCGCATGCATAAACAGGCAGCAAGTAGATCGCTCTACGCAATCGGTGAGGTTGGAGCGATGACATGTCCGTCTAATGATGGGCCGTAGCCGCCACGAACTGTCAAATGACTAACAGACGCGGGTCAGTCTCACTTTGTGTGTATTAAAAAAACCACCGTTGGTCCCATTGCTGGGACCAACGGTGTCAAGTTGGCCTGCCCCTCACCAACTTGAAATACTCTTTTATCTCTCTAAACATCGACCGATCGCTAGAGTCAGGCAACTAGGGATTACCCTAGTTTTCGCATTTTTTCTCACTCAACTTGCGGTTCCGTCATGCGGAACGGGTCGAGCGCCTCGTCGAGCACCCCCTTTGGCAGTACGCCTTGCTCTTCACACAACTGGCGAATGGTCTTGCCGGTTTGAAAGGCTTGTTTGGCCAGATCGGAGGCCATGTTATAGCCAAGATGAGCGTTCAAGCTGGTCACCATTGCCAAGCTCTGTTCCACCGAGGCCTGGCAGACTTCGGGGTTGGCGGCGAGGTCTTTGACGCAGAAATCGACAAAGGCATGCGTGCCATCGGCCAGCAATTGAATCGATTCAAGCGCCGTGTGAGCCATCAGGGGCATCATGATGTTGAGCTGGAAATTTCCCCCCGCGGCGCCCGAGATGGTCATCGCCGCATCATTGCCGATGACGCGGGCGGCCAACTGCATCATCGATTCGCACATCACCGGATTGACTTTGCCCGGCATGATGCTGCTGCCCGGTTGGCGACTGGGCAAAGCGACTTCAAAGAAGCCGCAACGCGGGCCGCTGCCCAGCCAGCGAATGTTGTTGGCGACATTCATCAGAGTCTGGGCTACGCATTTTAGCTGGCCGTGGGCCTCGACCAAAGCGTCGCGCTGGGCGTTGGCTTCAAAATGATTGAATGCCTCCACGAAGGGAATATCGGTTCGCTCTGCCAACGCGGCCGCCACGCGGGCGCCAAATTCAGGATGGGTATTGATCCCACTGCCGACGGCCGTGCCGCCCACGGGCAGTTCCATCACGGCATCTTGGGCCCGCTCTGCGCGTTCGATGGAGAGGGCGATCTGCCGCGCAAAGCCACCAAACTCTTGGCCTAGGCGAAGGGGCGTGGCATCCATCAAGTGGGTACGGCCGATCTTGATGATTTCGTCCCAAGCGGCCGCTTTGACCATCAGCTGTTCGTGCAACGCTTCCAACGCGGGCAGCAAATGCAACTCGATTTCCACGGCGACCGCCACGTGGATCGCCGTGGGAAACGTGTCATTGGTACTCTGTCCCATGTTCACATGGTCGTTGGGGTGGATCACTTTGTCTTTGGCAAAGCGATCTCCACCGAGCAGTTCAATGGCTCGATTGCTGATCACTTCATTGACGTTCATGTTGCTGCTGGTTCCCGAGCCCGTCTGAAAGACATCGATCGGAAATTGGTCGATCAGCTTGCCCTCGGCAATTTCGTTGGCCGCGTCCAACATGGCTTGAACTTGAGCTTCACTGAGCGGTTGTTTGCCGCTGCCGGTGAGTTTGCCCAAGTCGTGGTTCGCTTTCCCGCAAGCGTGTTTGACCATCCCCATGGCGCGGATCATGGCTGACGGTAACCGCCAACCCGAGATCGGGAAATTCTCCACGGCGCGCTGAGTTTGCGCACCGTAGTAGGCAGTCGCGGGGACTTCCACGGAGCCCATCGAGTCGTATTCAGTTCGTTTATCCGTCATCACGTTGTATTCCCGTTAGGTTCCGGAGAGTGCTTACGGCGTTTAAACTTGCTCGCGAATGCGATACATTTCCCGCCAAGGAAGTTGGATTCCGCCGTCAATAGTTAGGGTGCTGCCGGTGATGTATTCACTGGCAGGGTCACAGAGAAACGCCACGCCGCGGCCGATTTCCTCGGGCTGACCGAGACGCCCCCAAGGCAATTGTCGGCCTTGTTCTTGCAGTGTTTCCTCAGTGAAAAATTTGCGTTCACCAGGCGTATCAATCCAGCCCGGATGCACGATGTTGACGCGAATCCGATGCTCGGCCAATTCGACGGCGGCGGTGCGAGCCATTTGATCGATGGCCGCTTTGGCCATGTTGTAAGCCATCGCACCGGGGATCGCCAAGACGGCGTGGGGCGAGCTGATAATGACGATGTTGCCCCCCGTTTTCTGTTCCATGAGGTACAGCGAAGCTTGCCGCATTAGGTAAAACGCTCCCCACATGCTGACATCGATCGTCTTGCGGAACTCGTTCAGGTCCGACTCGTAGAACAAATGACGATCACTGTAGACGGCATTCGAGACGACGATATCCAAGCCGCCAAGCCGCTCGACCGTCTGATCGATGATTCCCTCCGCCTCGGCTTGGATTCCCATGTCAGCGGCCAGCGTAATGGCTTGCACGCCGAGATCTTGGCAGGCTTTCTGCACCTCAGCGGCTTCTTCGGGATGACTCCGATAATTGATCGCCACGTCGGCTCCAGCAGCTGCCAGTTGAAGCGCGATGCCTCGCCCAATGCCACGCGATGCGCCGGTCACCAACGCTTTTTTTCCTCGCAGTGCAGTCATAATTCGCTTAAACTCCGCGCTCAGGGTTGAGATCTCAGCCAAAACACTCTGGTCGCGGAGTATACACGCTGGGGCGGAAAAAATGATCCCCTGGCAACCGCAACCAAGGGAGCTTCCACTCGCCCCCCTCAGACGCTGTTTACAGCGGTGCCGCCGCGTCTGGATTGGGCCCAGCAGCGGGGCCGGCTGTGGGGCCGGCTGTGGGGGCTGCGAATGCCGCCGGGGCTGTTGCCAAATCGCTAGCGGGCGAGGGCTCAGCAGCAGCGGCGGGGGTGGAGGCCGGAGCAGAGGCTTGCAGACGCTTCCTTAAGTTCAACGCTTCGTACAAGAAGAATCCACTGAGCGCGAAACAACAGAGAGCCACGATCAACCATCTACCGATGGCGAAATCGGTACCGACCAACGTTGCCAAACCGGCCAGCACTCCCAATCCGAAGATGGCGAATTTGAACAACGCTTCGTTGGCCATGCGCCGCCGAGCGCTGGTCGCAATCGCCGATCTGGCCGACGAGTTTGCCAGCTCTCGCATGGCGGCCAAATTGCCCGATCGCTCCGGTGCGTTGCTGCGGGGCACGTAGGGCGACTCGGGGCTGAGCGGTTGTTGGCTGAGTTCCTGCGGGCTGAGCGACTGCGGGCTGCTGGCCAAGCCAGAGCCCAACTCGCCTGCCGTGGTGGCTGGCGAGCCGTGCGAGGAGAAACTGGCCGCCTCGCCACTGGCTGCCGACATGCTTGCTCCCGAATCTCTTCCCACGACGCTGGTCGCCCCATGGTTGTCGGTTGCGGTGGCTGGCGACGCGGCTGCCGAGCTGGGGCTGCTGCTGGCTGGTGCGGGCGAACTGCTGGCGGCAGGGCGCGGCGTCGATCCGCCCGCCTCATCTGAAGAAACACCTTGCACGCGTCTCAGCAGTCGGTTCATGTAATCCTCAATCGACTCTTCTTCTTCGTTCGCTGCCGCCGCTGGCTCAGCCGTGTATGCTGGTTCGGCAGCGTATGCTCGTTCGGCCGGCGGTTCGGCTGGTTGCTCCGCGAACGTTTGCTCCCCAAATACTTGTTCCGACAATACTTGTTCCGACAATACTTGTTCCGACAATACTTGTTGCGACAATACTTGTTCCGACAAGGATTGTTCGGGTGCTTGTTGTTCGGGCAATTCTTGTTCGGGCCAGGCTTCATCGACTGGCTGCTCCGCTGCGGCCGGGGGCGAATTCAATTCCGCCAGCTCATCCGTTTCGACAGCCAATCCCATGCGGGCCAGAATCTCGGCCGCCGTGCTGCCTGGGACTTGTGCCCGCTCGGCATCTTCACGCTCAGCACTCGCCCGCTCGGCATCCTGCTGGTCAGCACCGTCAATCTGCTGAGCCTGCGGTTGGATACCAAAGCTAGCCAGCAAGCCCGAAGGATCGAGCGAGGCGCGATCAATCGCGTCAATCGCTTCGGCGGCATTGGCCAGATCTTTGGGCTCCATGTCGATGGCGTAGGTGGCACCATCCAGATACGAATCGGGGGTCTCGTGTGCAACCTCAGTCGGAGCGGGCTGGGTGGTGATTCCCTCAACCGCTACCTGCTCGGTCGGCATTTCTTCGGCCAACGCCGGCTCGGCTGCTGTGGGCTCGGCTGCTGTGGGCTGCAGAAAGTCCGCTCCGAGCGAAGTTGCCGAACTCTCCCCGCTCTGGTCGAGCTGCGAGAAAGGGTCGTCATCGAGCCATTCGCTGTGGTCGCTGAGGGGCGAATCGTCGACATCATGCTGCTCTTCCCACTGCGCCGTTTGATCGATCGGCAAATGAAAAGCTGACATACTGATCGACGCCTCGTCCCCGTGATCAGCTGTCATGTCGCGGGCAGTAGAGACGTCGTGATCAGCGGCTGCGTTGTGCGACGCGGTCACATCGTGCCCGCTCGTTCCCTCCAGTTCGTCTTGCAGGGAAGTGAAAAACTGCGACTGGGAAACACTCACGTCCTCCCGCTGATCAGCCTGGTCGACGGTAGGCAAAGCTGGCTCGCTCGCCACCAGCGGCGATGGAGGTTGCGTGAGCACCGTTTCGGCAAACGGAAACTCCGCTGGGTTCATCTCCGCTGAGTTCATCTCCGCGGCGGGAGTCTCTGCCGGGGGAGTCTCTGCCGGGGGAGTCTCTGCCGGGGGAGTCTCTGCCGGGGGAGTCTCTGCCGGGGGAGTCTCTGCTGCCGGCGTTTCTACCACAGGAGTTTCTGCCACAGGAGTCTCTGCAACAGGCGTCTCTACTACGTGAGATTCTGTGGCGAGCAACCCTGCGGCCGTCAGGTTCCGCTGGGATGTGTTCGCTGGGGCTGAGTTGTTTGCTGGGGCTGATGCGAATGGATCCGCCACGTCGAAGGGATCTGCGGGCACAACTTGATGCATGGTTTGCTTGAGATTTCCGACGGCGTTGATCGCTTGTTGGGCGGAGTCCTCGGTAGCTTCGAGCCGTTGTCGCAGTTCGTCGCACTCGGCTTGCAGTTGTTGACTCTGCATGTCGTATTCATCAGCCAACCGGGACAGTCGTTGATCGGAATCACGCTGTTCGCGTTGCAACGTTTCGATTTGGCTGATCGTGGCGTAACGCTCCGAATCGGTCTGCAAGTTTTGCAGTGAAGATCGCAGTTGTTGCACCAATGCACTCAAGCCGTGTCCAGCTTGACGCGTCTCCTCTAACTCGCCGCCCAACTGACTGAGGCGTTCGGTGGACCGCTGGACATTGCCGCGAACTTCGTTGATCGCCGCCTCGTCGCGTGACCGCCCGGCGGCATACTGATCGGCCAGTTGCTG
Organism: Kothea flammea; assembly: GCF_052161645.1. Lineage (GTDB taxonomy): Bacteria > Planctomycetota > Planctomycetia > Pirellulales > Pirellulaceae > Laterigemmans. Next base: position 5,948,056 of record NZ_CP197414.1, on the reverse strand, counting down.
CAGCGATTGTTCGAGCATCTCCGCGTCGGCCGCAACTTCTTCCTGTCGCGTTTGATTGGCCACGGTCTGCAAGCGGATCTCGCGATTCTCTTGTTGCACGCTGTCGAGCGCGGCTTGCACGAAGTCGAGCCGTTTCCGCAACGTCTCGGCCAACCCCAGCACTTGCCGATTCGCCACCTCGGTGTCTTGCTGCTGCTGTTCGAGCCGCATTTCGATTCCGGGCACCATCGATCCGGCCATCGCGCTGACCCGTCCCGACAGTTCAGCCAACTGGTTGCGAAGTCCGTGGACGGTATCTTCCGCTTGCCGTGCTCGTTGCTCAGCCAATTCCTGGGCCTGACGCAACGCTTCAACTTGAGCCTTGGCTCGTTGCTCACGCTGCCGAAATCGCTCCTGTTGCCGCCGGCTACGTTCCTGCCAACGCCGCTCGTTCGCCAATATCGCCTGTTGCTGCTCAAGTAAATCGACCCCCGCGCGACGCGCATCGAGCACTTGGTCTGGATTCAGCAAACGATGGGGCAGCGGGTTGTCGTCAGCGGTGCCCACTGCCAACTCACTCTTTTCAGCGACTGGCTCGACTGGCTCCGGCTCGACTGGCTCCGGCTCGACTGGCTCTGCAGACTCATCACTAAAGTCGAGCTCTGCCGAGGGGCCGTCCAGGACCGGGGGATCAGCCAACGGGGGATCAGCCAGCGACTCGGCACTGCGAGGATTGCTGGTTGGCGGCGGTTGGTTGTTGAACTCCGTGATCACATGCATGGAGTCGGCGAACGATAGTCGGCGGCGGGGCACCACGCGAGAGCTGTTAGCGGCTGGTTTTTCAGCGGCTGGTTCTTCAGCAACTGAATTCTCAGCCTGCGTGGCGGGCGCTTTGGACTTGCCGGCAGTCGCTGTTTGTTCCTGGGAGCGGAGATCGGTCAGCAACTCAAACTCATAAGCGCCCAACTGGAAATAGTCGCCGCAAAACAACTCGCTTTCCGTCTTGGCGACACCATTAACGGGGATCGCCACCCCGGCGGCTCGCAGCACCACTTCGCCTTTGGAATTCCGCACGAGACTGGCGTGCATCGGACGCACCGTCGCATCGTCGAGTCGAACAGAGCACTCCGGGCCGCTTCCAAATGTGTACTTGGGCCCCACTAATTTCAGTCTTCTGCGGGGCGAGCCTGGACGCGTGACGCGGAATTCGATGGCCACATCCTGCGCAGCGGGTATGGTTTCATCGTGATTCGATTTCAGGGTCGGCACCGTTTCATTCCCTTGTTCACAGCGTGCGTTCTGGAGCTGTCCCCATTAGGCTGGCTTGTCTGCCAGCAGAGGGGGCCGGAGCAATTTCCTAGAGAGAAATCGACAAATTCCACCCAATGCGGACAATCCTCCCTCTCCGAAAATGACTCCGTCTCTGAATTGTCGGAATTACGAGCGTTGTGTGATTAGTAATTCCTCGCAGTGGAAAAATCGTCCAGCTGTTTCGAGCCCGAGAAATGGACCGAACTGCCAAACTGTCCGCCGTTGGCAACGCAAAAAAAATCTCGGTGCGATCCCAGTGGATGGTTCGTAAGTCATTTATTGGAAAGCACTTGCGGAAGCACTTTCAGGTGTGTTGGGAATGCCGGCGAGGAAAGGAACCAAATCTCTCGGATCCGCGTAGTATAGTTCGATGCCACGCAATCTGATGAGCTCACATGAGTTGCGGGAACTCGGCTTGCTGGGTTAATCAGAAAAGCAATGCCACAGACCGTTATCAGCAAGGGACAATCACGATGGCACGCAAAGATGCTTTGACGAAGCTTCGGGACGTTTTGGTCCGACGCCGCGATGCCTTGCGAAGGGCGATGGCTGGTGATCTGAATCAACTGCAGGAACTGCGGGATCAAGGTCCCGGAGATATGCTCGACGCAGCGGTCGATACGGCCCAAGATGAGCTGAATAGCCAATTGTTGGAAGTCGAATCGCGGGAATTGGAGCAAATCGAAGAAGCCTTGAATCGTCTCAAAAGTGGTTCTTTTGGGCTCTGCGAAGAGTGCGAGAAACCGATTCCCCTCAAGCGATTGCAAGCGTTACCCTACGCGACCGAATGCATCGATTGTAAGCGAAAGAGCGAATCTCAAAGTGGTTCGGCCGCTCAGGTCACTCCTTGGAATCGAGTCTTCGACAATAGTCAAGTCGACTCGGTCTAAGGGGGGCAAACCCACTCGCAAGCTCGCCGCTGAGGCACACTTCTAGCGATTAAAACGTTAGCGCCCGGCGAGCATCTCGAGCTGTAACTTTACTGCTCTCCTGCCGATGAACAGCACTGAACCTATCTCATAGATCGCGTCGCCACAGACTGCTGGCGGCAGTGGGCGGTTATGATTTTTGATGAGGGGTTCCGACATCGGCCAGCCCACGGACGTGGCGGGTCTTTCTTGGCCTAGGGACGCGCAAGCAAGAAATTTCCCCGACACGAGATCCGCCATGCTTCAGCACCGCGCGACGATTGCGCTGATGATTGCTTCCGCCGCCGCACCTTACGCGTCAGGGCAGGCTCCGGCCTTTCCCAGGCTCAGTCCACCGCAGTCGCCCGCACCGGTGATCGAATCGGCCCCCGTTGACTTGGCCCCCGTTGACTTGGCCCCCGTTGACTTGGCCGAGTCGCTCCCAACCGCAGGCTTGTTGCCAGCAGATAGCTTGTTGCCGAATCCCGGTTCGCTAGCCCCCACCACCCGCTCTGTGGCCAGCGATCGTTACTCCGCGACTCGTCCCCGCGAGGTGGGCCCGCCGGCGGGGCAAGCTGACGGCTACGCGGCGTTGGCCGCTGAAGCTTCGGCGTTGCAGCGGATGGAGAATGTCGTCAAGCTGGTCGCCAAACTGGTGCGGCCGTGCGTGGTGCACATTGAGGCCAGCAAGACGGAAGCTGGTCGGGGGCGAGCTGCTAGCTATGATGAGGCTGGCTCAGGAGTAATCATCTCCCGCTCCGCTGGCCTCTGGGTGCTCACCAATCGTCACGTGATCCATGGCTCGAGCCGCCATGAAATTACGCTACGCATGCACGATGGTCGCAGCTTGCAGCCGTTGCGAATTTTGGAAGACGCCAGCACGGATGTGGCGGTGTTGCAGTTGCCGGCGGTCGAATTATCTGCGGCCCGCATTGGCAGCAGCGAGGGGGTTGGCGTGGGAGATTTTGTGTTAGCTGTGGGGAGTCCCTTCGGGCTCAGTCATTCGGTCACCTTTGGGATTATCAGCGCCCTCGGCCGGCGAGATTTGACATTGGGGGCGGAGCGGATCGAGCTGCAAGATTTCTTTCAGACCGACGCGGCGATCAACCCCGGGAACAGCGGCGGACCGCTGCTGAATCTCCGCGGTGAAGTGATCGGGCTGAACACGGCAATCGCCAGCAGCAGCGGAGGCAGCGAAGGCATTGGCTTTGCCATCCCCATGGATATGGTGATGCAGGTTGTCGATCAATTGATTGTGCATGGACAAGTTCGCCGAGCTTACTTGGGCGTCAGTTTGGCTCCCGAGTTTGCCGCCGCCGACGCGCTCCGCATGGGATTGCCGCAGCCCGGCGGCGCTTTGATTAAAACCGTTCGGGAAAAATCGCCCGCCTTGCAGGCTGGACTTCGCGTGGGCGATGTGATTACCGAGTTTGACGGCGTGCGAATCGAAAATGATGACCATCTCGTCACTCGCGTGGGGCTGACGGCCGTGGGGCGTAGCGTGCCGGTGGTGCTTTACCGGGACGGCAATGCTTACCAGACCAAAGTCACGGTAGCCGCGATTCCCTAGGTGCCCCAGTTACCTCAGTGCCCCAGTCACCTCAGTGCCCCAGTTACCTCAGTGCCCCAGCTGGGACTGCGGAACTGCTGGGGAATAGCTCTCAGCTCTTGACATGGTCGCGGTTGACTTGATATTCCCGACGATGCGGTGCCGCAGGCGTAACCGCTGCAAATGCAGCTGGCCGACTTGCGAACCGCTTCTGGTGATCAAGCAAACTCAAAATTCGACAAGGATGTCCGATGCGACTAAGTGTTCATGCCCTTCAGGCAGGCAAGCGAGGAAAGACGAGCGTGGCGGTGCTGTTGTTAGCCCTGGCGGCAGTGGGTTGCGGCGGCGAACCGGATGCCACGGAGGATGCGGAGCCTCAAGCCGCGACGTCGTCTACGACAGCGGACTCCGTCGCATCGCTCGATCTGCAAAGCCCGGAGGCGGTCGTCAGTGAATTTTTGGACGGAGTTCGTCGCGGCGGAACGGCCGCCGATATCGGTCGCTTGATGACCGCCAAAGCACGTGAGCAGTACGCTGCCGTGGGGTTGGTAATGCAGCCTCTCGGTGCACCCGATGCGACCTTCAAGGTGACCCGCAGCGTTCCCTATGGAGACGGCGCTGTGCTGGTCAATAGCGTGTGGTCCGAACAGTCGGCCGAGGGCGAGCCGGTGAGCTACGAGGTGGCTTGGGCACTGAAGAATGAGCCCGAGGGTTGGCGCGTCAGCGGCTTGATCTTGGGCGAAGATCAAATCTTCAACTTTGAAAGCCGCGACGATGTGTTGGCGATCAAGGGCATGCAAGACGGCGAGCCCGCCGTTGGGGGCGATGTCCCCAGAACAGCGGATGGCTCAGGCTTTACCATGCCCGACTTCAACTGACCGCCGCGGTTGGACGCTTGTCCGAAAAAGCCAGAAATTAACATCGGCAAGGTCGGCGAGGGAGCCCAGCGGGCTGAACCCTCGCGATCTCTCGCCGTGAACTTGTGGTTGTCGCTGAGCATCTGGCGGCAGCCCCGCCTCGCTGAGTACAGCGGGAAATTCAACTGAATTCGAAATTTTGGGCCAGTTGGGCCTTCTTTAGACTGCTAGCCCCCGCTCTTTGGCTGCACTCAACACGCCCCCCCTCCGCGTGTTTTTCTCTATTCTCCGGAATGACTGTCGGAAAAACTGTTAAAGTTACCCGGCTTGCCAATTGACATTAGGCGTAATAAAGCTACTCTTTGAGCCAGCCTGTGCGATCGTCAAGGACAGCCTGTGTTTCCTAGCCTGCCTGATGTGCACGTTTTTGCACGCGAGGATGTTCCTCCAGGCTCACGGGCGGCAGTGGTCAATGTGGCCCGCCAAAGTTGTAGGTCGCACGAGATGTCCCGTTTACTTCGTGAGGTATTTGATGAATCGTTCGGTTATTTGTGGTATTGCCGGTTTGGCAATGATGATTGCTTTCGCCATGTCCTCCGTGGACTCGACTTCGACCGCGCAAGCTGGTTGCGGTGGCGGTCTGCTCGGTGGCTTGTTCAAGAAGGATTGTGGCGGTGGTGGCGGATTGTTCGCCAAGAAAAATTGCGGTGGCGGACTGTTCGCCAAGAAGAGCTGCGGTGGTGGCTTGTTCGCTCGCTTGAAGGCTCGTCGCGCCGCAGCTTCCTGCTGTGCACCTGAGCCAGTTTGCTGCGTCCCCGAGCCAGTTTGCTGTGCACCTGAGCCAGTTTGCTGCGTCCCCGAGCCAGTATGCGTTCCTGAGCCAGTTTGCTGCACCCCTGAGCCAGTTTGTGCTCCTGCGCCAGTATGCTGCGGTACCGTAACCGTTGCTGAACCTTGCTGCGGTTCGACCTCCGTTATGGGCGGGACCATCATCAGCGAGACCGTGATCGGCGGAGTTCCTGCGGAAACACCCGCAGCTGGTGTCGAAAGCGCTTCGGATGCTCCTGTCGCTACTGACGAAGCTCCTCCTGCTTCCACTTAATTCTCAGTGACGCACAATTTTTAGTGATCACTTCGTTCAGCCCAGCTGGACTCGGATTAAACTAAAGCCTCGCGCCGCCCTGTTGGCTCCGCGAGGTTTTTTTCGCTTCCATCCTGATCGACACGCTGAAAATCCTTGCCCCCGACCGACTCGAAACCCGCAGACTCGAAACCGGTACCGCAGCCCAGCTCGGCACTTCGCGCGGGGATGAATTTGTGGTTGGTTGTGCATCTTGGTCTCTTGGCGATGAGCCTGGCAGGCTTGCTGGTTGCCTCCCCCGTACAAGGTCGTCTGGTGCGTTTCGCGCTGCCCTACCTGTCGCCACTGCACATGCGGGTCGACAACCGGCCGCTCGACTTTCTTAATTTCACCGAGTCCGACTGGGAGCACCGCTTGGAATGGGGCCCAGTTCCCGCCGATGAGGTTGGGGGCGAGCCTGTTTGGCGACTATTTGAAACAGCCAAATGGGGGCGGTTCGCTGAAGAACGTCTGTCACGACTAGCCCGCGCCGTCTCCGAAGCGGCCGAGGTCGACGATACGGCCACCGCGGCGTTGCTGATCAAGCCTTGGATTGATCGTTTGGTGTCCGATCCGGCGGTCGCGGCGGCGGTTGGTCAGCACTTTCAAGTCCGCGTGGTGGTCATGCCGCGGCAACCGGCGGGAGAATCGTCACCAGAGGTCCGGCTGCGGGCGGCGGTGATTCTCACTCCCGACGCATCGGCCAGTGCGCAAAGGTCGTGGAAATTGGTGACCCTGGACGAGTCCCGTCTGAATGCAACTCCGGTGGCGCCACGTGTCCAGTAAAGCCAAGAAACAAACGCGTCCTGCGAGTCAGCGAGTTAAGAAACAAGCAGTGAGAGCGGGCGACGCTGGCGTTGCCGTCGCTTCTGATACCCCCTCGGGCGATGCCTGGGAGCGATTCTGGTATCAGCCACAAGCGTATGGGATGCTGCTCTGGACACGGCTGGGGATCAGCTTGGCGGCTCTGCTTTACTTCGCCTCGTACTGGACTGACATTGCCATCTGGTTTTCCTCGCGTGGGCTATTGCCGACCGATCGTTTAGGCCGGTTGGTAGCTTCCACTGGGGCCGAGGAAGTGGCTCGTTGGCAGTTCTCTCTACTGTACGGCATCGACTCACCCGCCTTGCTGCGGGGGTTTTTGCTCGTGGGGATGATTTCCGCGGTGCTGATGGGGTTGGGGCGACTCGGTCGTGGGGCAATTGTGGTTTGTTGGCTCTGCCTGTTGAGCTTGGCGAATCGCCAATGGGTCGTGGTCGGTTTGGTGGAGTTTCCCCTCACGCTTGGTTTGTTGGGTTTGACCATTGCGGGCAGCGGACGCGGCCAGCCCCGATCCCAACCGCTCAAAGCTTGGCACTTCGGTTTGGGAAAAAGGCTGTTGCAAGTCCAGGCCGCACTGTTGGTGTTGGCGATTGCGGCGGCTCAAGGACTGCGGGGCGAGTGGTACAGTGGCGAGGGGTTTGCCCGCTTGTTGACCGCGGGTGCCGGCAGGTTCGCCGACCTCTCCTTCCTTGCCGCCAGTCCCTTGCTGAACCATCTCGCCGGCGTGTTAATGGTGGCGATCCCATGGGCGTCCGCGGCGGCGTTTGCCTCGGGTTGGTGGCGGGGAAACACAGTTTGGCAGCGGTCGGCGATCGCGGTCTTGCTCGTGCACCTCATGCTGATTGCCGCACTGGCAGATCGCTGGCTGTACGGAGTGGCACTGGCCGCATTGTTGGTTTCGCTGTCTCCCGAGCGGGACAAATAGCCCGAGCACTCTTTCTTGGGTGCTGAAGCTCAGACGCGCACGTCGAGCCGGCCTTGGGACAGTTGTTGCTGCATATTGGCTGCTTGTTCCACCAGTTTCACAGCGGAATCGCCCGCTGCTTGACTCGCTTTCATCTGCTTGCCGGCGACTGCATAAGCAATTTGGCTGTCAGTTTTGGATTTTTCGTAAGCAGTATCAAGTAGTTTGCTCACGTTTGCCGGTACGCCGTTGATTGCGCTCATGCGAAGTTTCCTTGACGAATCCAAAAAATGATCCAACCTGCGAATCATTTCGTAATAACTTTTCTGAATTTTCGGATCTATTTGTTAACCTTCGTGATATTCCCGAGGGTAAGTCATGAAAAGCAGACGAAAATTTCAGTTTTTTTGACAATCAGGGCAGTTGTGCGGATGCGGGCGGATAGGGAAGAGAAATTGAGGCTGGCGGGGTCAAAGTGACAGCATGGCCGCCACCGATCCGCGAAAAATCGCTACATTGCTTGGAAATGAGACGGCCTGGGTAACCTAGGATATTCCTGTGAGCGCTTCTAAATCGAGTGAGTTGCATCAAGAGTGTGGTAGCGAGAGCTACGAGATCAAGAGTTGCTAGACCAAGAGTTGCTAGATCAAGAAGTGTGTGTGCCCCCAACAAAATAAACGTTCCTTGCTCCCTTTCTTCGGAGAGTCTTTGCTGATGAGAATTTTTGGAATCGCCCGCCAAGTGCCTGCCCGACTTTTCGGGGGTATTTCGCTGGCCATGGTCATGACCGGGTTGCTGCCGGCAACGGGACAGTTGAAAGGCGCCGATTTGCCTCCTTTTGACAAGGTTTCGGAGGGGTATGAGCAGGTTAATAGTTCGGACATCCAGAACGAGAAAACATTGTTTTCAGTCTGGAAGCGGGAAAAAGACTCGCAAGTGTTGGTGGAGCTGCCTAAGAATTTTGCTGGCAAGCGATATTTCGTCGCGTTGACGGTCAGCAGCGGCGATCGTTTTGCTGGGCTGCAATCGGGAGATTGGGTGGTTGAGTGGCGTCGCTACGACGACCGATTGGCCTTGATTGTGCCCAATTTGGCAATTCGCGCCAGTGGCGATGCTGAGGGCAAAGCGTCGGTCAAGCGGTTGTTCACTGACCAAGTCATTTTGGACATGCCGATTTTGGCGATGGGGCCCAACAATGGTCCGGTGATTGACGCGGACAACTTGCTGGTTGGCAATGCGACTCGCTTCTTTGGTGGCAGCGTGCAAGTCACCAATCCCCGTGTGACCAAGATCGCCAAGGCGAAGACTTTCCCGCTGAACGTGGAATTGGCTTTCGAAATCGTTGGCCGTGGCGGCATTCTGCAAACCATTCACTATTCGTTCAGTGAAGTTCCCACCGGTGGAACCTACAAGCCGCGTAAGGCGGACGAGCGGGTTGGTTATTTCACCACCGCTTACAGCGATTTGGGCCAGTACGATGATGAAAAGACTCGCGTGCGTTACATCAATCGTTGGCATTTGGAAAAGCGTGATCCACGGCTCAAATTAAGCCCGGCCAAAGAACCGATCGTGTTCTACATCGAACACACCACCCCGGTTCGTTATCGACGTTGGGTTAAGGAAGGTGTCGAATTCTGGAACAAAGCTTTCGAGAAGGTCGGCATCTTGGACGCGATCGTCGTCGAGGTTCAAGACGCGGTAAACGGCAAGCACATGGAAAAGGATCCGGAGGATGTGCGATACAATTTTGTGCGTTGGTTGAACAACGACATCGGGACCGCGATTGGTCCCAGTCGTGTGCATCCCGAAACGGGCCAGATTCTCGACGCCGACATTGTGCTCACCGATGGTTGGATTCGTCACTTTAATTTCAACTACAACGAATTGATGCCCAAGTTGGCCATGGAAGGATCCAGCAGTGAGACGCTGGCTTGGTTGGCCAAACACCCCAGCTGGGATCCTCGCGTGCGTTTGGCTCGCGCCGACCAACAGCAGTTCTTGCGTCAACAGTTCGCCCGCCAATCGACGAGTCGCGGATTCACTCATGAAATGATGCAAGCCGACCCCAGCCTGATCGGTGACGATCCCTATGATGGACTGTATGGGCGACTGAGCCAAGTCAACGGATATTGCATGGCCGCCTCGGGGCGCCAGATGGACATGGCCCTTGCGCGTATGAACTGGGAGTTCGTGTTGATGGCTGACAAGGAAGCTAAGCAGAAAAAGAAGAAAGATAAGAAGAAAAAGAAAGACGACGGCGCGGAATCAAAAGATGAATCTGATGACGAGTCCGCTGACGAATCTGACGAGGAAGGCGATGAGGAAGAGGAAGTTGCGGAGGAGAAGTCAGCAGAAACCAAGCAGGAAGAAGAAAACTTGTTGGACGGGATTCCCGAGTGGTTCGTTGGTCCCTTGCTGGCCGATTTGGTTGCGCACGAAGTCGGCCACACCCTCGGCTTGCGACACAACTTTAAAGCCTCTTCGCTGTATTCGCTCGATGAGATCAACAGTGAAGAAGTAAAAGAAAAAGGACCTTTCTCCAGTTCCGTGATGGACTACATCCCGATCAACTATCGGTACGAAGCTGGCGAGATCCAAGGTGACTTTGGCATGACCGAAATCGGTCCCTACGATTACTGGGCGATCGAATACGGTTACACGTCCGAGGAAGGCAAACTGGCAGAGATTCTCAAACGCTGTAATGAACCCGCGTTGCAATATGCCACGGACGAAGACACCGGCGGTCCTGATCCGTTGGCTCGTCGTTATGACTTTGCCAAAGATCCGCTCGACTACGCAACCGAGCAAATGAAGTTGATCGAGGTCTATCGCGGTCGTCTGCTGGAGAGTTTCGTGAAGGACGGCGATAGTTGGGCCAAAGCGCGTCGCGGGTATGAATTGACCCTCAGCCTGCAGACACGAGCCGTCAACATGATGGCCGGCTGGGTCGGCGGTGCGTTTATTAACCGGGCTAAGAAGGGCGATCCTGGCGATCGCGATCCGGTCGAAGTCGTGCCGGCGGAACAACAACGCAGCGCCTTAACCTTTATTATCGACACGACCTTTCATGACAAAGCCTATGGGTTGACTCCTGAGTTGTTGGCGAAGATGAGCATTGATCAGTGGAGCGATGACAGCGCCACGTTCGGTCAGGAAGCAACTTGGCCGATTCATGATCGCATTTTGGGTGTGCAAGCATCCACATTGACGATGTTGATGAACCCCACGACATTGCGCCGTGTGTACGACAACGAATTGCGTCTATCCGCTGATGTTGACACTTTGACGTTGCCCGAGTTGCTTGACACGGTTACCGCGGCGGCTTGGTCGGAATTGGGTGAAGAGATTCCCGACGATAGCAGCGCACGGAAGCCAGTCATCAGCAGCTTGCGTCGCAACTTGCAAGGCGAACATTTGGGACGCTTGATCGACTTGGTGTTGGCGACCGATTCGCAAACGGCAGCCCTTAAGCCGATCAGCACCTTGGCCGCCATGTCGCTCCGCGATCTGCAAACCAAGGTGGATGCGTATTTGGAATCGGCGGGAGACAAATTGGATCCGTACAGCCGAGCACACTTGGTTGATGCCCAGCAACGGATCGAGCGTGCTTTGGATGCCGGTTACACGATTGGTGGCGGTGCTGCCGGGGCCGGTCAGACGATCATCATGATGTCGGGCGAAACCCCCGCGGCTCCTGGAAACAATTAGTCGTAGCTAATCGTAATGAGCCAGCTCCCCGCTCGCTGAAAGCATGCGAGTGGGGGCTGGCTTTTTTTGTGCGCTAGCGGCGGCTAATTGAGTAAGCTTCGTCGATGGCTGCGTGCATGGCCCCCATGTCCACTTTGTGTTGATTCAATGGCTGACCGATGGCAGCCAACAGCGTCAGCGTCAGGCGACCGCCGAGATGCTGGCGAAACTCTTCCAAGCCAGCCAGCAAGGCAGCTTTGTCGTGGAGCAAGTGGTGCCCGACGGGTAGCTGCAAGTTCTGCAGACAACGGATCACGCGATCCGCATCGGTGGCGGGAAATCCCAAAGCGTTGCGGCTGTAGAGCGTATCGATCGCCACACCGATCGCCACCGCTTCGCCATGTGGAATATGATAATCGCTGAGTGCTTCCAGGCGATGGGCTGACCAATGACCGAAATCGAGCGGTCGGGCTTCGAGCATTTCGAAGGGATCGCCCTCGTTGGTGATGTGTCGCAGATGCAACCAAACCGATTGGTGGATCATCTCCGCGCTGGCCGCATCGTCGCGGGCGACAATTTTCTCGCTCTGTGCCTCCAGTTCGGCGAACACGCGGGGGTCTTTCAGGAGAGCAACCTTAACGACTTCGCTGAAACCGCTGAGGAAGGCTCGTTGGGGCAAGGTGCGGAGCAGATGATGGTCGTTAATGACACCCCAGGGCACCGCAAAGGTCCCTTTCCAGTTCTTTTTGGCAAACCAATTGACCGCGTTTTTGACTCCGACTCCCGAGTCGGCCTGGGCCAACGTGGTCGACGGCAGGCGGATTAAGCGGATTCCGCGATGTGCGATCGACGCGGCATACCCGACGACATCCAGCACGGCGCCGCCACCGATCACCACCACGTAACTGCGGCGGTCCAAATTGTGCGTGTGAAAATGGCTCAACAGCCCATCGACCAACGCGGGGTCATTCTTGCAAGGTTCGCCGCCACCGATCGCTCGCGGCTCTTCGACCAAGGTCACGCGATCTTTGGCGGTGGTGAAAATTCCTTCCAGCCTGCCAAGGAATTCATGATCGGCGCGGGGTAGCGAGGCGTCGACAAAGACGATGACCCGCGGTTTCGCATCGCCGGAAGGCTCCAACAGGTCGAGCAACACGTGTGAGTCGCCTCCCAGCACATCACGGGTGTTACGAAATCGAAACGTTTGTGGGACGTTAAAAGGAATATCGATCGAATGCGACGGGGTGGGCATTAGGTCTTGGACCGGGGTCGAGCGGGGAGCAAAAACAGGCTAAACTGTCAAATCAACGCGGGGATTCCCCGCGGTACAATCAGGTCTCTCAGCTTACTATCCTATTCCAAAAGCTCGGGTCTCATCAGCCCGGCCGGAGGGAACGACGCGGTCAGTTTTTTTACCTCTCCAGATGGATCGGATTTGGGTACAATGGGCGGGGGGGGCGCAGGCGGGGTGTTTTGCAGTTCAAGCTATTTCGCAGTTGAGCAGTAAACTCATTTAATCAAGGACTTTCATGTTGGCCGTTGCGTTAGGATGGGAGCATCCTTGGTTCCTGTTGCTGCTGGGGCTGCTGCCGTTGCTCTGGTGGACCAGTTTTCGCTCCTTGGCCGGCTTGGGCTCATTGCGCCGCATTTTGGCGTTGTTGCTCCGATCTGTGGTGGTCATCGGCGTGGTGCTGGCGCTCGCCGGTATCCAGTTAGTCTGGACCAGTGACCGGATTTCCGTCGTCTACTTGCTCGACCAGAGCGAGAGTATTCCGACCGCCAAGCGTCAGTTGATGCTGGACTACGTGATTAAAAGTGTCGCCCGACATCGAAACGAGCGGCGTGAGGACAAAGCGGGGATCATCGTCTTCGGCCGCGAGGCCACGATCGAGATTCCACCCTTTGATGATCAGATTCCATCGCTCTCGCGTTTGGAGAGTTATTTGGGGCGCACCGACGCCACCAATCTCGAAGCGGCGTTGAAATTGGCCCAGGCGGCCATGCCGGCAGACACTTCGCGGCGGATCGTAATTGTCTCCGATGGCAACGAGAATCTGGGCAGCGCGCGGCAGTTGGTTGCCCGTTTGGCCGACGCGGGTATCGGTATCGACGTGGTGCCGGTTCCCCTCACGGCCGACGCTGAAGTTTTGCTTGAAAAGATTGACTTGCCTAGCGACATTCGCAAGGGGCAACCCTTCGAGGCTCGCATTGTGCTCAACAACTATGCCGTCGAGGGGCGTGAATCGCCGGTGCGGGGGCGGTTGCGCGTGACGCAGTCGCTGGGCAATGATACGCAGCTGCTCAGCGAGGAAGCGATTGAACTGGTGCCTGGCAAGAATGTTTTTCCCCTGCGGCACACGATCGATCAACCAGCTCCTTATACCTACGAGGCGGAGTTTATTCCCGACGCTGCTGATGATGATAGTTTGCAGCAGAACAATCGGGCGACTTCTTATACCTATGTCCGCGGCAGCGGGCGGGTGCTACTGATTGAAGATTGGATGGCCGAGCCTGGGCAGTATGACCTGTTGGTCGATCGGCTTCGTCAGGCAGACATCGAAGTGGTTATCCAGCCGAGCAACCAGCTATTTACCTCGTTGGCCGAATTGCAAGCTTATGACGCGGTGATCCTAGCCGGTGTCCAACGCGTCAGTGGTGACACGGCAGATTCGATCAGCAGTTTTACCGACGAGCAGCTCGATATGCTCGTTCGCAACACGCAACAACTTGGTTGTGGCCTGTTGATGATCGGTGGGCCGCGGGCGCTCGGCAATGGCGGTTGGGCCGACACGGAGTTGGAAGCGGCCATGCCGGTGAACTTTCGTATTCGCAATTCCAAGGTGCAAGCGGTCGGCGCGCTGGCCATGATCATGCACGCTTCGGAGATGGCCCAAGGCAACTATTGGCAAAAAGTGGTGGCTCGCAAAGCGATCGAAGCGATGGGACCGCTCGACTACTGCGGTGTGCTGCACTGGAATTTTTCCGGCGATGCTTGGCTGTGGGGAGGCCAGCAAGGCATGTTGCCGGTCGGCAATAACCAGCGTGCCATGTTGGCTGCCGTGGGCAGAATGACCCCGGGCGATATGCCTCAGTTTGATCCTGCCATGCGGATGGCGGTTAAAGGTTTGAATAACACCAACGCCTCACTAAAACATTGCATTATCATTTCCGATGGTGACCCCAGCGATCCAACACCGGCCACCATCCAAGCATTTAAAGATAATGGAATTACGATCAGCACCGTGGCTGTTGCCACTCACGGACCGGCCGAAAGTCAACGCCTCAGGCAGATTGCCATCACCACCGGTGGCAAGTATTACGCGGCCCAGAATGCGCAAGCATTGCCTAAGATCTTTCAGCGCGAAGCTCGCAAGGTTTCACAGCCTTTGAATTTTGAGCCCGAGGGAGGTGTGGAACCACAGGTCATCTATCCGCACCCGATCGTCGAAGGAATCGGCGTTACGTTGCCCAACACCAAGGGATTCGTGCAAACGGAAGTCAAGGATAGCCCTCTGGTGCAGGTGCTCGTTCGCTCGCCACTCCCCTTGGAGCCGGACAATGCGACGATTTTGGCGGTTTGGAATTACGGTTTGGGGCGGACTGCCGTGCTGACAACTGATGCCGGCAGTGTCTGGGCAGAACCGTGGACGCGTTGGTCCGGTTATGACAAATTTTTCTCCCAGCTAGTCCGCTGGTTGATGCGTCCCAGCGGCGACACCGGTAATTTTACCATGGCCACCAAAGCCGAGAATGGCCGCATTGAAGTGGTCGTGACGGCGCTCGATCAGAACGAAGAGTTCCTTGATTTTCTCGAAATGAATGCTTCGGCGTTGAGCCCCGATCTGCAACCCATTCCGCTGACCTTTCGCCAGACCGCACCGGGGCGTTACGTCGGTTCGATTCCCGCCGACCAAGCTGGTAGCTATTTTCTCAACGTCGTCCCCACCGCTGGTGAGTCACCGTTGACAACGGGAGTCACTGTGCCGTTTAGCGAAGAATTTAGGGTTCGCGAAGCGAATGAGGCGTTGCTGCAGGCTTTGGCCGGAGTGGAACCGAGCGGAGGTACCGCCGGCGTGATTTCTACACCGCTGTCCGCCAATCAGCTGGAAGAAGTCTTGGCCACCGACACGTTCCGTGGTGGCTTGGCGCTGGCCCGCAGCGCCCGCGACGCTTGGCCCTTCGTCATCTTATGTGTAGGCTGTTTGTTCTTGGCTGATGTGGCAGTTCGGCGGATCACTATTGACTGGTCCAGAATTGGTACGCTGGTCAATGCTGGGCGATCTGGTCGCAACGCGTCTGGTGAGCAGACCCAGTCACGGTTGGAGTCATTGAAAGCACAGAAGGAAAAAGTCGGTGATTCGATCGAGCGCCGACGCTCTTCCGCCCGTTATCAACCCACGGATGTCGCCGACGCCGATCAAATCTTGAACTCCGGCGACTCCGCTTCACAGGGCGGCTCGCAAACAACGCGTAAAACACCTTCGCTGAAGGCAGAGCAAGTAGAAAAATCTTATACAGAGCGGTTGCTGGAAGCCAAACGTCGGGCTCAGAAAGACAATCGCGATAACCAATCCTAATTGCCAACATAGCGCAGCATGACTACCACCGTTGAGTCCTTACAAGCAGAAGCTGAAGAGTTTCGCACGCGTTACTCTGCCATTCGTGATCAAATCGGACGAGTGATCGTGGGGCATGATGACGTTGTCGAAGGTGTGCTGACATGCATGCTCGTCGGTGGCCATTGCCTGCTCGAAGGAGTCCCCGGGTTAGGTAAAACGATGCTGGTGCGGACCTTGGCGGAAACGCTCAGCCTCGATTTTTCCCGGGTTCAATTCACGCCTGACTTGATGCCGGCGGATATTTTGGGGACCAACATGGTGGTCGAGGATGAGCATGGGCGGAAGGCTTTTGAGTTTCACAAAGGTCCCATCTTTACTCAAATTCTATTGGCAGACGAAATCAACCGTGCGACGCCGAAGACACAGTCCGCGTTGCTCGAGACGATGCAAGAGGGCACGGTCACCGTCTCGGGAAACCGGTTTGTCTTAGACCGACCGTTCTTCGTGCTGGCGACGCAAAACCCGATCGAGCAAGAAGGGACTTATCCCCTGCCCGAAGCGCAACTCGATCGTTTCTTGTTCAAGCTGGTTGTCGGTTACAGTGGTCGCGATGAGTTGGCAACGATTGTTGATCGCACGACTCGTGGCGAAATCGTCGTTCCCGAGAAAGTGATGGATGGTCGGGAAATCATTCGTTGGCAGCGGTTGGTTCGGCAAGTCATTCTCTCGAATCACGTGCAAGATTATTTGGTGCGGCTCACCCTGGCGACGCATCCCGAAGGGACTTTGGCTGCCGATATTACCAATCAGTATGTGCGTTGGGGCAGCAGTCCTCGGGGGGCTCAGACGCTGGCTTTGGCGGCCAAGGTGCGAGCTCTGCTGGCCGGGCGTTACAACGTCAGTTTTGAAGACGTTCGCCGCGTCTTTCTGCCAGCCATGCGGCATCGTGTGTTGCTGAATTTTGAGGCCCAGGCGGAAGGTATCGAGCCCGATTCGGTGCTCTTGGAAATTCTAGAGAAAACTCCCGAACGCTCTGAGGACTAAGCATAGCTCCATGGCCGATATCCAATTTCGTTTGGCAGATTTTACCTCAGGCGCTGATCGCGATCTTTTCATTGCCATGTTGGATCATTACAGCCGTGATCAATTTGGTGGCGGCAGTCCGCTGGCGAAGGAAGTTGCCGAAATCCTGCCCGCTCGCTGGGCCGATCATCCTGGCGCGTTTACTGTGTTGGCCATCCGTGGCGAGCAGACGTTGGGGATGGCGAATTGTTTGACCAGTTTCTCTACCTTTAACGCGCGGCCTCGCATCAACATTCATGATTTGATCGTGCATGCCAAGCACCGTGGCTTGGGCATTGGCCGGCAGTTGATCGAAGCCGTTTGCCAAGAAGCCAGTTCCCGCAACGCTTGTCAGGTGAGTCTGGAAGTTCGAGCGGATAACCATCGTGCCCGCGAGCTTTACGAGCGTTGTGGTTTTCGAGGCATTGAAATGCCGCCAGGCTCGACCAGTTACTTGTTTGGTACTCGCGAGTTATAGCCGCGATCCGTTTTCCGAGCCTGGCGATGCGCTTACCGCCAGCTAACGTCTATGATTTTTTTCGGGAGCGTGCCACTCGTGTCTCTGGTAGGCCTATTCTTGAGCCTAGTGAGATCCAAGCAAAACCTCCAGACATACCGGCGAGGCCCTTCACTAAGGCGTACTCGCTATGTGGTTAGTTATTTCCAAGAAGCTTGTGCGACAGCGATTTCCACAATGCGAAAACAATGCAAGACCAAAAGAGTATCACTAATCCGTCTATAAGTGTGGTGCCAACCAATGAACGGTGCGTTATGTATCCGTCTAGTATGCCGAAGCTAAACATTGACAAGATACACACGCACAGCGATCCCAAAACCAGCTTCGCCGTCACCATCATATATTTAGTCTGATTTCATGGGTTAACCGCCAGGCGAATCAAAGGGGGCAGGCGTATTTGATGCAACAAACCCGACATCAAAAACCCCAGAACCCGACGAAGCTTCCCACAAAAGCGAGACCGTCGCTGACCCCTTTGATAACATGCAAGAATAGTTCAGTTCCCGGGCCGAAAGAACTGTTCGATCTTCAATCATTTTCAGAACGATTTTCGTTATCTGGTGTGTCTGAAATCAGCGGGCTTGTAATCCCACCGCGTGGTCCACGTAGAATTCTACTTCTCCCGATGCCACGTTATACATCCCACCGACAATGGCAATTTTTCCTTCGCCGGCCAGCCGATTCAGAATCGGACTATCGGCCATGATCAGCTCGATCGAATGTAAAACATTGGCTTTGGCAACATCTTCTACAAAGCTTGCCCGCTGCTCAGGGCTGAGCTGACTGAGCACGGCACAGCGATCGCGATCGATCGAGGTGCTAACTCGATCAATAATCGCTTCCAGGTGCTTGCAACCAGTCACTTCTTCAGCTTTTTCACCGGAGCAGGTAAAGTTGACGGTGGCCGTGACGGCTCCACATTTCGTATGCCCCAAAACTAAGATCAGTTTCGACCCAGCAACCCCGCAGGCATATTCTAAACTACCTAGCACCTTAGGCCCCACCACATTGCCAGCGATGCGAACGCTGAAGATGTCTCCCAGGCCGAGGTCGAGAATGGTTTCGACGGGTGCTCGTGAATCAATGCAACTCAGAACTGCGGCAAACGGGAATTGCCCCTGGCCTGCTGTTTCCAATTGCGTGGCATAGATGCGAAATAAGGTCGTCCCTGCTTGAAAACGCTGATTTCCTTCCCGCAATAGTTTCAGCACATCAGCCGGGGTGAGGTCTTCTTGCAATTCACGAGTCGAATAGTCTAGGAATCGGATCTCATCGTTGAGACTATATTTTTCTTTGAAACCTCGTAAGCTGACGACCACTCCTTTGTGCGCTGCAGATTTTTCTTTGAAGTTGCGAATTAAGCCAAGGATATCGGGATCAATGAAATCAGAGTTGGTGGCATCGATCAACAGGTGGGTCCCGGGAGGGGTTTCACGCAGCGTCTTTTCGATCGCTCCGCGATTGAGGAAACTAACCTGGTTGGCTAATTCGATATGAATTAACTCGCCACTGGTATGTTTTTCGACAATTCGTTTTAACGGTTGTCGCAGGTTGCTGTTTAAAATAAACCCGATTCCCACGACCAGTCCCAGCACGGCGCCAACCAATTGCTCGGAGAAAACGATCGCCACCACGGTGAACATAAAGGGAATGAATTGATAGCGGCCTTCACGCCACATGTCCAGGAACAGACTGGGCCGCGCCATTTTCAGTCCGACATACAGCAAAATCGCCGCCACGCAGGAAAGTGGGATGGCATTCAGATAGTTTGGCAACAGTACGATGCAAACTAAGAAGAGCAAGCCGTGAAAGACTGCTGCCCATTTCGACTGGCCACCGTTGATTACGCTCACGTCGCTGTGCACGATACGTGAAGTGATCGGTAGGCCGCCGATCAGTCCGCAGAGGGAATTACCAACACCTTGTGCGATCAATTCGCGATTGGGTGGAGAGTTTCGCTGCTGCGGATCTAAGCGATCAATCGCGTCTAGGTTAAGCAGTGTCTCCAACGAGGCGACTACCGCGATCACCAAACCGGCCATGTAGACAGCGGGATTGCTCCAGGCCGACCAACGGGGAAATTGGAAATAGGGTTCGTCCGCCGTGCGTCCACCGACGTCAAAAAAGTGTCGCGGCTCGACTCCCCAGCGAACGTCAAGTTGCCTTAGCCACAAAGCCATTAGAGCGCCGGTCAAGACAACCACGATGGGAGCTGGCAAGACTCGTAATTTGGCGTTACCAGCTCGGTCCCAGATATACAGGATCAGCAATGAGACGGCGGCAATTAACATTGCCCCCAAATGCGTGTCGCCCGATATTTGTAAATATTCGCTGAAAGTATTTTGCCTGTCGGGTTGCCAAAACGACATCTCACCGATGTGGTCAGTGTCATGGCCGAGTAAGTGAGGAATTTGTTTGAGGATGAGGATGATCCCCACCGCGGCAATCAAACCTTTGACAATGCTGGAGGGAAAAAAGTAGGAGACCGCGCCGAATCGCAGAATCCCAAAAGCGATTTGCAGGACGCCGGCTACCAGCAGGGCCAAGAGGAACGTATCAAACGACTTTAACAACGCGATCTCACTAAGGATGATCACGCTCAGGCCGGCTGATGGTCCGCTAATGCTCGTCTGCGAACCGCTGAGCATACCGACCACGATCCCGCCAACAATGCCGGCGATCAAACCTGCGTACGGTGAGACGGAAAATCCTTGCGCGATGCCAACGCTGATCGGCACCGCGATGAGAAATACCGACCACCCAGCGAGGAAGTCTTTTAACAAAAGTTGACGCGACGGCGTTGATTCCAGATTCACGAAAACCTCGACGACTTTTTTATGGGACGATGCCGCGCAGCGAGCACATCAAGAACCCGCCAGTGCGACTTGTTCAAAGTTCCGCGTTCCTGGAAATACCAACGTTGACAATGGCGTCACTTTCCTCATCAAGAAATTCGACGATCCCGGTGTGCATGTCGTAGACGGCGCCGACAATCCTAACCGCCCCGCTATTAACCAAATGCTCGATGCGCGGGCTTTGTTCGGTAATCTGCCGAATGGTTCTGAGGATGTGACGGCGAGTGATTAAATTGGTGAAATCGTCATCAATCTTCGGATTACTGGCCAGCCATTGGCGAACTTCGTCCGGTGTTGTCGATTTAGATATTTCAGAGAGGACTGATTCCAAGTTTTGGCAGCCGGTCAATGTCTCAGCATTTGATTCTGACATCAAATGTTCGATCGCATGTTTTACCAGCCGACTGACCGTGTGGCCCATCACCACAATCAGTTTTGCCCCATCAAGGCAAGCGAATTCGAGTCCCCCAATGACGCGGGGGCCGACGACATTTCCGGGCACCCTGATGACGAAGGCATCGCCTAAATCAAGATCGAAAATCAGCTCCACGGGGGTGCGTGAACCGATACCAGTAAAAATCGCCGCCATCGTTCTCGAGGGACTGCCGGCAATTTGACCGTCGGCGCTGCGTTCGACACTACCATCATTGCGAATGGCGCGATCGAGCGGATGGCCCTCGGTGAAGCGAAGATTGCCTTCGAGCAACACTTGCTGGACCTCAGCTGGGGTGAGTTGCTCGCGCCGTTCTTGGGAAATAAAGTCAACCGTCTCGGCCACGTTGGCGATCCGATATTCATCTCGGAATCCAACCAACTGCACTTCAATTCCATACACGGGGGCTGTGACTCGCATGAATTCGCGAATCAAACTGAGGATGTCTGGATCCATATAGTCGGTGCGGCGGGCGTCGAGCAAAATGCGACTTTCTGGAGGCGCTTCTCGCAAAGCACTTTCTAAAGCTGCCCGGTTGAGAAAACTGACTTGATTGGCTAATTCAATATGTAAGACATCCCCACCTATGTGCTTCTCATATATTTTGCGAATCGGCCGCCGGAGGTTGCTGGACAAGATGAAAATTAGGCTGATCACCATTCCGATGATGATGCCGATCAACAAGTCGGTCAACACAATCGACACCAAGGTCAACAGGAAGGGTAGGAATTGATAACGTCCATCCTCCCACATCTGGCGAAATAGGCTGGGGCTGGCTAGTTTAAAACCGGTCATCAACAGCACGGCGGCCAGGCATGATAGCGGAATGATATTCAGCATCGCGGGCAAGAACCCGACCAGGATCAGCAGCAGCAAGCCGTGGAAGATTGCCGAAGCTTTCGATTCGGCTCCGGCGTTAACATTTACCGAACCGCGAATCACAACCGAAGTCACGGGAATGCCACCTACCATCCCGGCGGCTATGTTGCCCACGCCTTGGGCTAACAGTTCGCGGCTGGGTGGTGAGACCCGCTGTTTCTTGTCCAGATTGTCGACCGCGTCAAGATTCAGCAGCGTCTCTAAAGAAGCGACCACGGCGATCGTGATCCCGGCGACATAAATAGCCGGGTTTAGCACTTGGCTAAAGTCGGGAAACGTTAAGAAACCAAGAAACTGATTCAGGCTTTCAGCAACCGGTACGGTTACCATTCGCTGGGCATCGATCACCCATTCAGAATTAAGCTTAGTGAACAGTTGAGCCAGCACGACACCCAGCACGACAACCACCAGCGGAGCCGGCACGAGCGAGTTCTTAAGCAACTTGAGCCGGTCCCAGGTGATTAGGATCGCTAATGAGATAAAGCCAATTGCCAGTGCGCCGGTGTGAATCTCGCCGCTGAAAATATTGCGAATCTCGCTAAAGATATTTTGCTGAACCGCGACCTCGACACCACCACCTGCGGTCAATTCCGTCACATGCCCGAGTAGGTAGGGAAGCTGCTTGATAATTAGAATCACACCGATAGCTGCTAACAAACCCTTGATCACACTGGAGGGAAAAAAGGCGGACAGCGCGCCGGCCCGAAAAACCCCCAGCAGAATTTGCAGAACACCGCCGACCACCACCGCCAAAAGAAACGCCTCGAATGACCCCAGGTTGGCAATTTGCATAGCCACGATGGCGGTTAGTCCGGCCGCTGGGCCCGTCACGCTGGTATGCGAGCCACTGAGCGTGCCGACGATAATTCCGCCAACAATGCCCGCGATCAGCCCGGAAAAGAGTGGCGCATTGGAGGCCAAAGCGATCCCCAGGCACAGCGGTAACGCGACTAAGAAAACGATGACCCCGGCTAACAGGTCTTTCATTAGCGAGCGGGGAGAAAACATGCTGTTGCTGTTCATTTTGAGCTGGACAAAGGAGCGAGTCATGGTGCTCCGCATAACAGCCGTAGCTGAGATACCAGAGCTGCCTGCTAGATTGGCAGAAAACGCATTGCCAGCGAACAAAACGGCGACGTGCTTGGCAAGCTGGCCGGGGAGCGTGCTGGCTGGTCGCCGGTTAACAGCGAATGGGGGCGTTCAAGCCGTTTGGCAAGCAATGGCCGATGAAACCGTAACAAGGCACGCCAATGTCGTCCGGGTTGCTGATCGCTGACGGCCTGGAGTCCCAACTCAGCCCATCTCCAAGCCCAGCTTTGTCAGCCCGCGCGCCAACGCGATATTTTGAAAAGCGATGCTGCTGACCGCGCAACTGGATAGCTCGACGTCTGGCCGTCGCGCTGAGGAAAGAGTTCAGCACCGAACTCTCGCTCTCTTCATCGGGAGAGTGGTCGGGTGTGCCAAGCGGCAGGTGACAGGGGGTGCTGCCGGGTAACCCCACGGCCCAACTGACGTCAGCCGACCTGTTCGCCTGAGCCTCAGGGAGAAGCAAAGAAAAAATAAATGTGACGAGCAACAGCCAGCGTGCTGGCCAATGGGTTATGCGGTTTTTCGTTAGATGAAAAAAGCTCAAAGTTATCACAGCAAAAAACTGGGCTCGGTCGGTGTTGTCCGAGTTTACCTTACGTGCTCGAATTTGCCTTACATGCTCATGGCATCACTGTAGACACCGAAGACCTGCATCGCCATCTTGAGAATAATGAACACTAAGGCAACCACGACGCACAGCCAAATGACACCGGAGGCGATACCGGCCAGGGTGCGAATTGCCATCTTCGCTTTTGTATCATAATCCTCAGCTAGATGCCCCAGTGATTCTGAGGTGGTACCCGATAGCTCGGCCACTTCCATGGCGTTGAGGAAATCAGAGGGGAACACCTGAGTGCTGGCTAACGCGCCGGTTAGCGAATCTCCTTTACGGATGGCGTTCTCGGCTGTTTTGGTTTCGGACCGATAGTGTTCGCTGCCGGTGCTGTCCATCGAAAGGGCAATGGCCCGGAAGGGGTCGAGGCCGGCATCGAGTGACATGGAGAGGGTCCAAGTAAATCTGGCTAATGTGATTGTTTGCAACGCGGGCCCCACCTTGGGAATCATGAATGTGAGTGGCACCAGCGCATGCAAATTAAACCAATTGTTTTTCCCAGCGTAGAAGAGTAGCGCCAGCCAACCGGCAATCACCGACACATAAAAGAAATAGATCGCCACACCCTTCGAGCCACGCAGCCCAAAGCCGAGCGGGTCAAACGGTTCCCGACCGGGTGCCGAGGGCAACAAACCGATAATCCAAATCAACAGCCCCAGAATCATGATCGCCGCGAACAATTGAATCATCGGCCAAGCAATTGCCGAAAAGAACATGCGGCGCACTTGCAAACGATGTTGATAATGATCGGCGAGTTGCAACATCGTCCTCTCTAATCGCCCGGTCTGTTCGCCCAAGCGAACCATTGAAACCATTAGCGTTGGAAAGAACTTGGGGTCCGCCGCGACCATCGATTCCGCTAAAGGAGAGCCGCTGGCAACCCCGTCGGCAACGCGGGCCATGATAAGTCTCTGGATTTCCCTGCCGTGCTTGGCTTCCGATCGACAGAGCGAAACAATGTCGACGCCGGCGCGAAAGGCCAGACCGAAGCGGCGGCAGTACTCGGCTGACGCCGCTAGTCCCATGCGTTTGCCCATCAGTTATCCGTTTCTTGCTTCTCAGCGGTGGATGCTGGTGCCGCGTCCGGTTCAGCCTGGGCGTTGGACTCAACCTCTTCCGCCTGATGGAGCCTACGACCGGCTAACAGCGTTTCAATCTCCTGTCGCAATATCTTAATCGAATTATCGGGGTCGAAGCCAACATGCACCGCCTCCACTCGGCCGTCCTTACCGATCAAAACCGTTTGCGGAATCGCGGAGGCGGCAAAAGCGGTTGCCAACTCTCCTCCCGGATCGAGCAGCACCTGGAGATCTTGGAGACCTTTCTCCGCGATAAAGTTTTGCACGGCCTCTTTCTCTTCACTGACGCTGATGGCGTAAAAGCGGACTTTCTTGTCTGAAAATTCCTCAGCCAACTTGGCGATCTCCGGCAACGCGACGACACAAGGTCCACACCATGTCGCCCAAAAATCGAGCACCACAACGTCTCCCGACTGGCCGGTAAACTCTATGGGATCAGCGGCCAGTGAGGGGGCAGTAAATGTTGGGGCCGGTTTGCCGAGCAGCGGATGTTCCTGGCTGGCACTCTTCGCTTCCAGATAAGCGGCAATCGATTCGTAGCGGACAGCCTCTTCCGATGGCGTGAAGGAGAACATCTCAGCGGCCAGTGGCGCGTCGGCGGTCCAGCGTTCAAAGGTGTACATTACTTTGAAGCTATAACCCTCGGGGACTTCTAAGTTATTTGCCTGCGTGATCATTTCGGTAATGTCGATCGACAAGCTAAGCGGACGCGGATCGGCACCCTCAGCCAACTGCAGTTCCCACTGGATACCCTCGGGGCGGCGAGCTTTCACGAGTGTCGTCGCCATGCCTTCCACCGCCGGGCCGGCCGTTACTTCGACCTGCGTCAGGCCACTTAGCAATAAATCGGCGGGCTTCATACCGGCGACCGATAACAGCAACATCGGTTCGGGCTGGGGGCCGAGTTGCAGCGGCATCGACGCCACGAAGGCGTTCAGCGTTGCCGGCGCATCGATTTCCACGTATTCGGTATCGGAAAGTTCGATAATCAAAGAGTCGCCGGTCGAGATCAAACGCACGGCATCGCTGTCAAATTTGGCGGACAAGGCCAGCAGGTTGGGAATTTGGCTGGCGACTTGAAACAAACCCTGATTCCGCCCCAACACCTCTTCGCCAATCGAAGTCACCACGTTCATCTTGACGGTCGCGCGAATCCGTTCGGCCTTTTCAATGCGGTTGAACAGCGGCTCCACGGCGCCTCGCACTTCAGCGGGAATTTGCTCGGCGGTAAGTACTTTCACAGGCTCTTGCGTGGCCGCTTCCTCCGCTGCGGCGGTCTGCAATGCTGGCGCTGGCGGAGCATCTTGGGCAACCGCGGGAGCGATCATCAAGCCACCGATGCAGCTCGCAAAACAGCCCACCAAAAGCCTTGCAAAGGCCGGCGAAATGCGGCATATCGTCCCTGCCGAATCGTTGCCAGCACCTTCAAGCAACGTGTGTCGAGTTCGTGAAGCCATGGGAAATCAAGTGGGTTTAGGAAACAAGTTAGCGGCTATTCCGCGAAAATACGCATCTATCATAAGCGGCTCGCTGGCCCCGGTCGAGCGAGCGTCAAATGGCCGGGGGGGAATCTGCCAGCTAACTCCCCGGAATCGACTGATCTTGACCGCATCTGGCGATCGATATTACCTTTGGTCCGAGCTTTTAACTGCTCAAACATCGTTTTCGAATACCACAGCCAAGGAAGGCTTGCGTTATGTCGGGTACCCCTGCCGGAGTTCCACTCCTGGATGTTTCTCGCGGCAATGCACCGCTTCGCGAGGAGTTTCTCGCGGCGCTTGCCGAAGTCGTCGACAGCGGCCGTTTCCTGTTCGGCCCCCAAGTCGCTGAGCTCGAACAGGACGTTGCCAAACTGACACAAGTTGACCATGCCATCGGTTGCGCCTCAGGCAGCGACGCGCTGTTGCTGGCTTTAATGGCGTTGGATATCGGCCCGGGCGACGAAGTGATCGTCCCCAGTTTTACCTTCTTCGCCACGGTCAGCTGCGTGACTCGGCTGGGGGCAACCCCCGTATTCGCCGATATCTGCCCCGAGACGTTTAATCTCGACGTGGCTGCGGTTGAAGCGGCAATGACCGGCAAAACACGCGCCATCATTCCGGTGCACCTGTTCGGGCAGTGCGCACAGATTGATGCCATTTGCCGGTTGGCTGCCAATCAAGATGTGGCCGTCGTGGAAGATGCCGCCCAGGCGATTGGCGCCGCCTATCACAGTCGCCCGGCTGGCAGTTGGGGACAGATCGGCTGTTTCAGCTTCTACCCCACCAAGAACCTGGGGGGCATGGGCGATGGCGGCATGATCACGACCAATGATGCCCATCTGGCTCAGCGGTTGCGTCTGTTGGCCGCGCACGGCATGAGCCCCCGCTACCACCACAGCCTGGTCGGAATTAACAGTCGGCTCGATACTTTTCAAGCTGCCGTTTTGAAGGTCAAGTTCCAGCATCTGCCCGAGAGTGTCTCCGCTCGCCAAGCAAACGCAGCTCGCTACACCGAGCTATTCACCGCGGCCGGCTTGGATGAACACGTGGCGCTACCGGTGGTCGATCCCCACGCGTATCACGTCTGGAACCAATATTCGATCCGTGTGCCCCAAAACCGCCGCGACGCACTTCGCGAATACTTGTCCAGCCAAAACATCGGGTCGGAAATCTACTATCCGATCCCCATGCATCGTCAAGCTTGCTTCAAGGACCTGGGCTGGGCCAAAGCGTCGCTGCCAGAGACAGAACGGGCCGCGGAAGAAATTCTCAACTTACCAATCTTCCCCGAATTGCGGGCCGACGAGCAAGTGCGAGTCGTCGAGGCGATTGACGATTTCTGCAACCGACAAGCGCGAGCGGCCGCATAACAGAAATCGGCAGGCACACAACCGCTTCCGTCGGGATCGTTTGCCCCGGCGGAAGTTGTTCAGATGCTAGCAGTAACCAGCTTCTTAGCCCTTGGCCGAGTCTAACGCGTCTTGCAGCTGGGCCTTGGGGCGAACTCCCACAAAGCTCTCGGCGACTTCACCACCCTTGAAAACCAAGAGGGTGGGGATGCTGCTGACACCATACTTGGTGGCGGCCATTGGGTTGTCGTCGATGTTGACTTTGCCGATCTTGACGTCGGGGTTTTCACCAGCCAACTCGTCAATCATCGGTGCGATCTGACGGCAAGGACCACACCAAGGTGCCCAAAAGTCAACCAACACAGGTTCGCCCGCTTGGAGAACCTCGGTTTCAAAGTTGGAATCGGTAAATTCTTTGACGTTGCCAGCCATATGAAAATCCTTAGGGTCAAATTTAATCAGCCAAGAGCTACGCGGTCCGACTAATTGTCTGACCGGCGATGTCAATAAATGCTCTTCAATTGTAGAGCATTTTGGACTGAGCTGTCAATTTGACGTCAGGGGCAGGTTCATGACGATCATGCCGCCGATCCGCCCCGAGGTAACTTCCCAGTAGTCGGGCTGGTATCGCTTCAATTCCACATACATGGCGATGACCGCGATCAACATGAAAATCATGCTGAGCAGCAAAAGCACCGTGTAGATACTAAATCCTTGCTTTTGATTTTGAACGGAATTCATGGATTTACTCGATGATGGTGTCGACGCGGTCGTCTTTTTGAATTGGACCTTCGAGGAAATCCTCAAGGATCTCCGCCACTGCGGTATCAGGTTCGGTGTAACGGACTAACAGTTTGCCCAGATAGCGGCCGCCGCGAGTCACTCGCAAGGTGTGTCCATCTCGCAGCCCTTCATCGTAGCCGATAGACACTTCGACCAGTTTGCTGGGGCGGTTCACCTTGACTACGACACCATTTCGCTCCGGCGGAGCCCCGTCGATCGGGTCTTGGGCATTGATCCCGCGAGCGTCGAGCACTTCTTTGAAACGCGAGACGTCCGCAACCAAAGTTTGATTAACTTTGTTGAGCGTGTCGAGCAACCCGAGAGCCTGGTTGTATTGGTCGGTTAATTCCAGCGAGCGGGCGAACAACTGGTCGCGATCGGCTCGCTCGGAAATGATCGTTTCTTCCAACGACTTGTTCGCTTCGGTCAGTCTGGCCAGTTGCTCAGCACGGCTGCGGTCGGCTTGTGCCAACTCGTTGTTTTGAGCTTGCAGCGACTGCACGGTTGCTTCCGCGGTTTGCAGTTGTTGTTGGAAGCTGCTGAATTGCGTTTGCAAAGCGGCTAAGGCAGTCCGGCGAGCAGCTTGCTCTCGCGAGAGGTCAGCTTCAGCACGCATCCGCGAGGTGGCCAACTGTTCGTTGGTCTCTTCGATGTTGGCGACCTTTTTCAGCAGGCCATTATTTTCGTCCATCACCAGGTCACGCCAATTGCGGTGTGATGCATTGGCCGCGAGGGCCAAGACCATAAAGGTCAACGCCAGCAAGGCAATGATGACTGAGAAGATTTTTCCGAGGAAGGTCATCGGCTAAGGCTCGAAGGAATGAAGTTTCCGGCTCTATCTACTGCCCACGTCGCGTCAAAATAGGACGCGATCAACAAGGGGACAGCCACGATCACTCGCGGAGTCTTACGACCAATTTTCGCCAGCCCCATTCCGGTTTGAAAAGCGGGGAAAGCATCGCGGCCGCAAGTCCGCACTTCTGAAATATAATTACCGAGCAAATTCAATGTCAACGAATTCGGTTAATTTCGGCATTTTGCCGAAACTAGGGGGACAAGTTAGACACCCATGTCACCCTAATGGGTGCAATCCCCATGACCGCTACGACCGACTCACGCGTTACATCAGGCTCGGCTGCTTTCCCGCTTACTCAGCAAATTCCGATTCGATTCGCTCAATTTGACTGAGAAAGCGGGTCATGGAAACGGTCCGCTTGGACAAGTCAGCTTCCATGCATCCCATTATGGCTCGAGCCAACGTTGGGTTCAAATCGGGGCAAAAACTCAACAGGCTAACTGGCGGGGCCGTGTCGTGATGTAAAGCGGCTCGCCCGCTGGTGTCTGCCGAGGGCCAGGGAAAGTCGAAAGCGAACACGTTGTAGGCGGTGACGCCGAAGGCAAACACGTCCACACGTTGATCGGTGACTCGCCGGCGGACAATCTCGGGAGCCATAAACAGTGGCGTGCCGGTGCGATTGCCCGGCTGCATGAACTCTTTCTTGGCCGGCACCGTGAGGCCAAAGTCGATCAGCTTTAACCCGCTCATGTCTTCGAAGCAGATAAAGTTCCGCGGGCAGACATCTCTGTGGATAAAGCCCTTCTCATGCACGTAGGCAATCGCTTCGGCCATCTGGCGAACCAACCGCAGACGCCGGCCATGCAGAGATTTTTCGTCCTTTTTCTGCACTAATTGCTGCAGCCCGGGGCCTTCGATGAACTCCGAGATCAAGTAATGCTGGCCCTTGGTGGTGGTCCCTGTCTCGAAAGTCTTCATGACTTGGGGGTGATCCATGAGCATCGCTATCTCGCCTTCTTTGGGCTTTTTCAATCCCTTAAAGCGAGCTTCGAAGGTGGCGAATTTTTCTGGATCACAGAGCTTGAGGCCGACGACGCGATCCTCCAAGCGATCACGCACCACGCTGAAGTCACCCATGGTTCCGCTGACGCTGGAACGGAGACGTTCGAAGCGAGCTTCGACATCGAGGCGTTTTTCAGATTTCAGAAGTGAACGGAGCGAATCAAGTAGGCTCAAGCGCGTACACCTTACTTAACGGGAGTTATTTCCCACAGTAATCAATGGTGCGGGCGATCTCGCTTTTGAGATTCCGACGAGTCACGATGCGGTCTACAAAACCGTGCTCGAGCAGAAATTCACTGGTCTGAAAACCCTCGGGCAATTCGATTCCAATGGTCGCTTTGATCGTCCGCGGTCCGGCAAAACCGATCAGCGCTCGTGGCTCGGCAAAGACAAGGTCACCGAGCGACGCAAAACTGGCGGCAACACCCCCCATGGTTGGGTTTGTCAGCACGCTGATGAATAGCCCCCCCGCTTGGTCATAGCGAGCGAGTGCAGCCGAAACCTTGGCCATTTGCATCAGCGAGAGAATCCCCTCATGCATTCTAGCTCCACCTCCCGAACCACTGATGATGATTAACGGAAGATTTTGCAAGGTGGCTCGTTCGATCAGCCGAGTTAAACGCTCGCCCACGACGGAACCCATGCTGCCCATGATGAAAGCCGAATCGGTGACGGCAAAAGCGACGCGTCGGGCTCGCACCATGCCGGTGCCGGTAATCACCGCATCGCTCAAACCGGTCCGTCGCTGTTCGGCCAACAATCGCTCCGCGTAAGGCTTGCGATCGGCAAATTCCAGCGGGTCGACGGGGCGCAAATGCTCATCCATCGCCTCGAAGGTGCCCTCGTCGAGCACTTGGCTAATTCGCTCCCAGGCCGATACGTAAAAGTGGTAGTCGCATTTTGGACAAACGTTCAGACGTCGCTCGACCTCTTTGCGATAGACCGACGCCGAGCAACCGGGGCACTTCAGCCACAGCCCCTCGGGGACGCCACGCTTCTTTGAAGTCTGGTTTCCCAGCTGTTCCGGCAGGTTTACCTGAACGTCCGGAGAATCGCTCGTCGACGGTTTGTCTACTGTCGCCATAACAACGGAAATAGGGGTTCGCGAGTTTGCAACGATTACGCGAAATGCGTTTAAACGCCACAGTTTACTCACAACTGAGGATCAAACGCACGGCCAAATTGACCGCGATTTCGAGATTTTCTTCACTCTCAACCTTCCTCCTCGCCCCCGCGGGCACGCCATTTGAGGAAGCTGTCCAGGAAGCCTTGCAGTTCGTTCCCCTCGAGCACCGCATTGAAGCTGCCCACGTAATGTCCCGTGCGGGCGTCTTTCACGCGTTGATCGGGGTGCAAAAAGTAGTTGCGAATTTGACTGCCGAAGCCGGTTCGCACCAGCTGGGAATATTTGGCGGCGTCGGCCGCTTCGCGACGTTCCTCTTCCAAACGAGCGATCCGGGCTCGCAACATTTTCCAAGCAGCAGCTCGGTTCTGGTGCTGGCTCCGCTCGCTTTGGCACTGTGCCACCACGCCGGTGGGAACGTGGGTTAGGCGAATTGCACTGTCGGTCTTGTTAACGTGCTGTCCCCCCGCCCCGCTGGCTCGGTAACGATCTTCCCGCACATCTTTTTCCTGAATGTCGACTTCGATCGAGTCATCCAAATCGGGCGATACCGCTACGGCCGCAAAACTGGTTTGCCGTTTTCCCTCGGAGTTAAACGGACTGATCCGGACCAGCCGGTGCATCCCTTCTTCCCCCTTGAGATAGCCGTAGGCAAATGGCCCTCGCACAGCCAAAGTGGCGTGATTGATTCCCGCCTCCTCGTTGTCTTGACGGTCGAGCAGGGCGATGGAAAAGTCATGCGCCGCTGCCCAAGACGAGTACATCCGCAACATCATGTCGGCCCAATCATTGGCATCGGTGCCACCATCCCGCGCGTTGATCGTCAGCAACGCGTCGGCGTTGTCGTTCGGTCCGCTGAGCAACGCTTTCAGCTCGAGCGCTTCGAGCAACTCCACCAACCGCGCGATTTCACCGCGAACCTCAGCCTCGAGCGCCGGATCATCCTCTGCCATCTCCAGCAATCCGTCGAGATCGGCAGCCGAAGTCATGGCGTCCTCCAAAGGACCGACTAGCGACTTTAGCCCTTTCAGTTGAGCAACGGTTGTCTGCGCAGCAGCTTGATCGGTCCAAAAATCGGGGTGCGACATTTGGTCTTCGATCTCTTCGACTTTATTCCGCTTCGCAGCGTAGTCAAAGACTGTCTCCGAGAGAGGTCAATCGTTTCTTTATCTCGGCGGCGCGGTCGTAAAATTCAGATTCCATACTGGCTCAAAGCCTTGGTTATGCAAAACAAGTTTATGGGTTACTGTAAACGATAGCGGCCCCAGGGCGAATCACGAACCGGAGTCAGTAATTTTCGGAGTTGCCCAGAATGGCAAGTATCGTATTAGCAATGAGTGGTGGCGTCGACAGCAGTGTCGCTGCGCACCTGCTCTGTGAGCAAGGGCACGAAGTTGTCGGCGTTTTCATGCGGCACGGCGAGGAATCGGCGGCGGCTTGTCGAATTGAACCCGATTCAGCAAATTCGGGCCCAGTAATTACTGGCCCAACCCCCGCGGACGCGAAATCACCGCTGTTGCCGATCCTCCGCGAGCGAGCCGATCACAAGCAGGGTTGCTGCAGCGCCAGTGATGCGATCGACGCGCGACGCGTTGCCGACCACCTCGGTATCCCCTTTTACGCACTGAACCTGCAAAAGGATTTCCGCAGAATTGTCGATTATTTTGTCGATGATTACACCCAAGGTCGGACCCCCAATCCGTGCGTGATGTGCAATAACTGGATCAAATTCGGACGCCTGTTCGATTTTGCCGACGGGATGGATGCCGATTTCGTCGCCACCGGACACTACGCGCGCATCGACCGCAGCGATCCCGCACATCCCCGTTTGCTGCGCGGACTCGATTCCCACAAAGACCAATCTTACGCCCTGTTTGGTGTTCAGCGGCAGCGGCTCAGCCGCATGCTCCTGCCGGTGGGCGATTTCACCAAAAGCGAAATTCGGGCGCGGGCCACCGAACTAGGCTTGGGCGTGGCGGAAAAGAAAGACAGCCAAGAAATTTGCTTTGTCACGGCCGGCCATCACAGCGATTTCGTTCGCGCCCGCCGCGGCCCCAACGACCCCTCCACGGCGGGTCAATTCGTCACCACCGACGGCCGCGTGGTGGGGGAGCACCAGGGAATCGAAGCCTTCACGATTGGCCAACGCAAGGGGTTGGGGATTGCCCTCGGGACCCCGCATTTTGTTGTTGAGATCGATGCCAATACCAACCGCGTGGTGCTCGGTTCCCAGCAGGAACTGCTCCGCCCCGGGTTATTGGCAGACCAAGCAAACTGGCTGGTGGATCCACACGATTTACCGCTCGATGCGAATCAGTCTTGCCCCTGCGAGGCGCAAATTCGTTATAACAGTTCCCCGCAACCTGCTCGGTTGATTTGCAGCGATGCGGAGCCCGGCCAATTTCGCCTCGAGTTCGACGAACCTCAAGGTGGGATTGCTCCCGGACAGGCAGCCGTCATTTATCGGGGGTCGCAAGTCCTCGGCGGTGGCTGGATTACCCGCTCCCTGGCAGCCAGTGACGCTTCCGCTTCCTCACTCTCTTCGAAAAACTAGGCCACCAGCGATGGGTCTCTACGATCGCGAATATGGACGCTACGACGAGCAAATGCCACCGATCGGTGGCAAGGTGGCTGATAAGCCCGCCTGGCTGATCATTCTGGTGATCACCTCGGCGGCGTTCCTAATCGATATGCTACTGTTCAGTCGCGAACACCAATTGCATAAAGCCCTGCGAGCCGACGCCGAAACGCTGTTTAAACCATGGCTCTGGTGGCAATGGGTGACTTACGCCTTCGCCCATGACTATCGTGGCTTTCAGCACATCATCTTCAATATGATTGGGCTGTTCTTCTTCGGCTCCGCTGTCGAACAACGTATTGGGCGTGGCGAGTTCGTCAGGTTTTATCTGGTTGCCGCCGTGCTGGGCGGCGTGCTCCATTCGCTAATCTTATTCCTGTTCGAGGGTTTTACGCCGACGGTCGTCGGTGAGTTGATCGCTAAGGCGGGTCCCGACGCAATCCCTTCCGTCGTCGGCGCTTCGGGCAGCGTGATGGGGTTGGTGATCTTGTTTTGCTTTATGTACCCCCAAGCCACCATCTATTTGATGATGGTTTTTCCGATCAAAGCTTGGGTGGCAGGAATTTTGTTTGCAGTCTTGAATCTCTATGGTGCGTTCGTGCAAAACACGGGCACCGCTTTTGATGTCCACCTAGCCGGTATGGGCTTTGCCGCCGCTTACTACTTGAAAGGCTGGAACCTCCGCTTTCTCGCTCCCGATCGCTTGACCTCCAGCTTGGGGAATTTTCCCCAACGTGGCCCTAGGCTTCGCTTGCATGATCCCGAGAAAAGGTTGGCCAGAGAAGATGCCGAAGCTGATCGGATCTTGCAAAAGATTCACGAACAGGGCGAATCCAGTTTAACGTCGGCAGAACGCAAAACACTCGAGCGCTACAGCCGTCGTATGCGAAACAAATAGGCGGACTCCACCGGTCTGATTTCGCTCAGGATTTCATCGCTAAGCACGTCGAGATAAGTCTTTCCGTTATGTCAGCCAACGAGCGCTAACTCACCGATCCGAGGAACCGCACGCTTGCGCGAGGCGTCCCGCTTAAGAATCGGAACTTTCATTGGATTGCGAAGCAAGCGTTATCATAACCCGACGCGTGAGCGAGGGAGTTGCGGCGATCAAGTCGTAAGCAGTCTGAATCCCTCGCTAACGCGTCGGGTTATGAAAATGCTAAGCGGGACGCTCTCTTTCGCGAGGCGGCTGATTCCGTTTTGTCGAACGGCGTTTGCGGAGGTGCTGATAAGAACCGGGGCAAGCCCGCACAAAAGTCGAACTCGCCCCGGGTTCATGGCCCTAAACTAAAATCCCCTCGTTGATGGTTCTGAGGCATGTATTGGCTCAGCACCATCTACGTGATCGGTTGAATGCGACGGCTTAGAGCATTTCCAACATTTCTTTTGCCTTGGCCTTCAACTCATTCGGCTTTTGCAGCCCTCGCAGTTCTTCGTATGCAGCTTGCAACTGATCTGCCTTGGCGGGATCCGTTTCCCGAATTTCTCCGATCTTAAGCTCCAGGGTATAGCCTTGGCTTCCCAGCGGCTGCCCATTCGCAATCACTTCGTTGAGAACCAGCTTGATATCATCGGCGGCCGGCGCCGTGGTAACGTCTACCGGGTTGTCGGCAGGGCCACCGCCGCAGCCAACAGCGAAACCCAACAGCGCCAACATCATCATTGTTTTTAAAGACTTCATCGCGTCTATCTCTCCGATCAGTTTTCGAATAGAGCTCAACAAAAAAACCCGCCTGAGCACTCTCAAGCGGGTTCTATTCTCGTCTTTTTCGGGCAATTTAGCAACTACGGGAACTGAACGGCTTCCTGGCCGTTTGCGCTGCCCAATCCTTGCCAAACCAAAAAGTCAACCGTGTCTGGAACGAACCTGACGGAGCCGTCGCCAATGGCTACTTGCGCACCGGCGGTGTGTCGGCTTCTCGCTGGGAAAACACCCTGCGAATCAGCCTGGCCACAACCGCCACAGATCATGCACGCCGGGAACCTCCAGTTGGGAGGTGCGATCGTATTGATCGTAGTGTTATAAAACCCAGGGGCTATCCAGCGGAAACCGGCGAAGCTGCGGTGATTACCGGTCCCGCCTAAGCACTGCTGGCCGTACTGCTCTACCATAGCCTGCGTCGGATATTGATTTGTCCAGCCGCCCGGGAATGGTTGACCGGCAATCACGTCGCTTAAGATCGTATACCGCGAGCCCGTGTTGTCGCCCTTGATAAACTCCGACATCATCACCGTGTTCGACAATCCGTCGACGACATCAGAAAACTTGTTGTAAAAGCGACGTTGGAACATCCCGTTCGCATCCGCAACAGGGACGTTCCAGCCACTGTTTGAGCCTTCGCTAAACCCATAATTGTTCCAGCCAATGTCAGTTCGGTTGGGGTGGTCGCGGTCCGAAGGACACAAGAACGTGGCAATCTGGTTGCGGCTGACAATAACAGCTCCCGGGTTGCCGATGTTCTGATAATGCGACTGATCGAAACGGAGTAAATTGAACAAGTTGTTTTGCTCAATGAAGGGCAAGATCTGCGTGTGCGCAGAATAGCCTCGCCAGTTAGCGACGTTGTACACTCCGTCGCCCCAGTTGTCGCTCGAAGTTTTGGGGATGCGGCTGTAAGTGCTCTCGTAGTTGTGAACCGCCAACGCCAAGTTCTTCAAGTTGTTGCTGCAACTCATTCGATTCGCGGCTTCACGCGCTGCCTGAACGGCGGGCAGCAACAGCCCCACCAGGATGCCGATGATGGCAATCACCACCAGCAGTTCAACGAGCGTGAACCCTTGCCTTTTCCTGTGCATCAAAATCACCTATTAGAAAAATGAAAAAAAAGACACCTCAAAATCGGTCCAGGTGGACTCGCCGCCTGACCAGCCTAATGGTGGCAAAATGGCGGGCGTCCGCTGGGCGGCGAACTGTCTCCGCAGATTAAGGTGCGATCTCTCCCCAAGTCTATAGGTTAGGGTAGCCCGGTTCAACAATAACTGACCGCCGAAAGATCCGGTTAAGACAGAAAAGTTTCGCGAAATCTTCAAGAAATATCGAAAAAAGCGGCGTTTTTCGCCGAACTATCCGATTCGTACTGTGCAAGCCAGCGGGAAAAAAAAACGAAAAAACCCGCCTGAGAAACCCCAGGCGGGTTGGCGGTTATTGCAAATAAGGTTCTGAACCCTACGGGAACTGAACGCTTTCCTGACCGTTCGCACTGCCCAGGCCTTGCCAGACTAGGAAGTCGATGGTGTCTGGAACAAAGCGGACCGACCCGTCACCGATGGCAACTTGAGCACCCGCGGTGTGCCGACTACGAGCGGGGAAAACCCCTTGCGAATCAGCCTGTCCGCACCCACCACAGCTCATGCATGCCGGGAAACGCCAGTTTGGCGGCGCGATGGTGTTGATCGTCGTGTTGTAGAAGCCGGGAGCAATCCAGCGGAACCCAGCGA
Source organism: Kothea flammea (assembly GCF_052161645.1). Lineage (GTDB taxonomy): Bacteria > Planctomycetota > Planctomycetia > Pirellulales > Pirellulaceae > Laterigemmans. The sequence continues at coordinate 5,911,223 of NZ_CP197414.1, read as the reverse complement.
AGCTGCGGTGAGTCGCCGAAGCTGCCAAACACTGTTGGCCGTATTGCTCTACAACCACTTGCGTCGGGTATTGTGCTGTCCATCCACCGGGAAACGCTTGGCCGGCAACCACGTCACTCAGGATCGTAAAGCGGGAGTCGGTGTTGTCACCCTTAATGAATTCCGACATCATCACGGTGTTCGATAAACCGTCGACCACGTCAGCAAACTTGTTGTAGAACTGGCGTTGGAACATGCCATTGGCGTCAGCCGAAGAGACGTTCCATCCGGCGTTCGAACCTTCGCTGAAGCCGTAGTTGTTCCAGCCAATATCGGTCCGGTTAGGGTGGTCGCGGTCAGAGGGGCACAGGAAAGTCGCTATTTGGTTGCGACTCACTGTCAAAGCTCCTGGTGCACCCAAGTTTTGGTAGTGCGATTGGTCAAAGCGAAGCAAATTGAACAGATTGTTTTGCTCGATAAATGGCAAAATTTGAGTGTGCGCCGAATAGCCTCGCCAGTTGGCGACGTTATAAACCCCATCTCCCCAGTTGTCGCTGGACGTCTTCGGGATTCGGCTGTAAGTACTCTCGTAGTTGTGAACGGCCAGCGCCAAGTTCTTGAGATTATTACTGCAGCTCATCCGGTTCGCCGCTTCACGCGCAGCCTGAACGGCTGGAAGTAAAAGCCCGACCAGGATTCCGATGATGGCGATGACCACCAGGAGTTCTACGAGTGTGAAACCTTGCTTCTTTCTTTGCATATTAGACTAAGCCAGTAATATAAGGAAAACGGGAAAAGAGTGCCTGTGAGGGTAAGGCCGACCGACGAGCGACCCCGCGCACGGGACACAATCCGGTCTAACACATTTGAACTCGCGTAACCTTTAAAGGTTCCGTAGATTTTTACCATTTAGTAAAGAAACCGCCAGTCATTAACCGCGCTAACAACGATGTCTCAAGGCGTCATTTCGTGGCGACATTAAGATGGACCGTTCACGACGCAAACAAACAACAGAATTTAGGATTAGCGAGACTTAATCACACGGTAGACGGGTAGCAAGTACTGTTTCTTTCCCTAACGCTGTCACTTTAGCTGAGAGGGGAAATTTAGATATACCCTAAGTGGTGCTTCTTCAGGACCGACGGTCCAGTTCCCCAAGATTAAGTCCACGCGATCGTCACCATTGATGTCTGTCAGCAGAAAGCTGGCGTAGTCACAGTGGTCTCGCTCAATCGAGTGTTGGGTGAATGCTAAATCGGGGCCTTGCTCCCACCAGCACACGGAGTCATAAGCTCCCGGGTCTTGGCTCGCAAACGGATACATGCCAACCCCCACAATGTCGAGGTCGCCGTCTTGGTCAAAGTCAATGGCAGAAGCATGCAGTGCGCCGATCAATAAACCCAATTCATGCGCCACCCAATTGCCATCACCCAAATTCCTGACCCAACGAACTCCGTGGTATGGTTTTGGTAGAAAGGCGTCGAGCGTGTCGCCGTTGGTGTGCAAGATGTCAACGAGTCCATCTTGATCGATATCAACGAGGTCAAAGGAACTGGAGTTATAAGAAGGGTCGGGTAATTCAAGGATCACTTGATGGCTGAACTGCCCCTCTCCCTGGTTCGTCCAAATCTCAATCGACTCATATTCTTGCCCGAAAGCGATCACGTAGTCGTCCAACCCGTCGTCATTCATGTCCAGCACGCGGACCCCCAAAGCGCCGTGCCGTGGGTCGAGCACTTCGACGGTGAATTTTGGTTCGCCATCGACCTCCCCCTGGTTTCGCAATAGTTTGACTGCTCCGGTTTCCAGCCAGCCAAATTCAGCCACTAACACATCGCGATCCCCATCACCGTCGTAATCGATCAATTGACATTCCACGACCCGTGCCAGCTTGTCAGCCAAGACAATTTGCTGATAGCCGCCCCCCTCCTGGCTCCTTAATAAGCTGACCCTGCCATTGGAGTGATCCCCCACGCCGTAACTGCCGATCTCTCCGACCAACAAATCATCCTGGCCATCCTGGTTCCAATCACAGAGGGTCAGGCGGCAGCTATGCCGCCCGCGACCAATTTGCTCTGACGTCAGTTGCCCGTCGGTAGCAATTGTCCAGCGGTGGATCGCTCCTTGACGCATGTCGGCTGAGTAAAACTGCGACGGTTTGCTGCCGCGGATCAGATGGGAAATCGAGCTTGTCTTGCCCAGCCCGGCGATTTCCAAGGGAGCCCGCTCAAGCCTAGTCGAAGACTCATACACGGGTAATGAATCTGCTCGGGGCACAAACACCGTATCGGGAGCAGCATCGGTGTAATAGCGAATCGCATCCTGCCGACTGGGTTCGACCAAGTCTGTCCGCCTGGAAGCGATATAGAGATCATATCCCTGGATAACCTCTTCCTCCCAATGCTCGCGGGGAAAGGTTTCGGGAAGCGGCAAGGGATGGCAATCACCGCAGAAACGCTCGATTTGCAAAATCGTTTCGGGAGCCAGCGGGCTGGGAGCATTCGCAGATTGCAACTTAGGCTGCTCTGCCGACGGGATCGCGGTGGATGGTGAGCAACCACCCAGGACAGCAAGGAACGCGGCAGCGACGCTAACGGCCGCGAAGGCTACGGGGAATTTTGCTGCTGGGATTCTAATTGCTGGCTGCTGGAGAGTCATTGATCGCCAATCATTGTGGGGCAATGCCGAGCATCGCGAGTGTAGGGAGAACCGCTCGGTGCGGCCCAGCGGACTCCACCGGCGAGGATGCGCCGAATCTCGGATTGGTAGTAAATAGGATACGTCTCGTGGCCGGGACGAAAGTAGAAAATTTTGCCTTTACCGCGACGAAATGTGCAAGCGCTGCGAAATACCTCTCCCCCGCTAAACGAACTGATCATCAGCAACTCGTCGGGCGTGGGAATATCAAAAAATTCGCCATACATTTCGGCTTTCGGCACCTCAATGTGGTCCACCTCAAATCCATCGAAAATAGGGTGGCTGGGCTCCACGATCCATAGCAGCTCACGCTCACCCGCTTCCCGCCATCGCAACATGCAACTCGTGCCCATCAGACGCTGAAAAATTTTGCTGCCATGCCCGCTATGCAGGACCAACAAGCCCATGCCATCGAGCACCCGTTGCTGTACCCGTGTTACCACCTCATCGGCAACTTGATCATGGGCGGCGTGTCCCCACCACAACAGCACATCCGTATCTGCTAGAACCTGTTCACTGAGCCCGTGTTCCGGCTGATCCAGCGTGCACGTTTGTATCGTCGCCGTTTCGCCCATTTGTTGGCGGAGTCCTTCGGCAATGACCATGTGCAAGCCATCAGGATAGATCGCGCGCACGTCATCCCGGCTCCGTTCATGCACGAATTCGTTCCAGATGGTGACGCGAAGTGGCGATTGTTTTGATGACATGCTGTGCTCGCATAGCAAGTGGTTGAATTACCGGCCGCTCGGAAAACTGGCTGAACGTGGCTCTCCTAAGTATTACGATCCCAGTCTGGCTGGCAACGCGATGGTTGGCAAAGTGCTCAATGGCAAAGTGCTGGCTGGCCCCATTCGGCAGGTCGTGCCGCTTGTTGACGCGATCGGTCCAGCGCGTCAACATTGCGTCCCCCCCTTTCGCTAATTTGAAATACGGAATTTCACTGATGACAGCTACCTCCGCCGTCCACTTGGCAATCGATCTTGGTGCATCCGGCGGTCGGGTGTTGGCTGGGAAAGTCACTGACGACAAGTTACAGCTCGAAGCGATTGCGAGGTTCCCCAACAACGCAGTGCTGGTCCAAGAGGAGATGTGCTGGAATCTGCTCGGTTTGTGGAGCGACATTTGCCACGGCTTGTCGGCGGCCGGTGCGTTTGGCGAGGTTCGTTCGGTCGGCGTGGCCACTTGGGGAGTCGATTACGTGCTCTTGGACCGTGACGAGCGGATGGTCGGCCCCGGCGTACATTATCGCGATGGGCGAACCCGCGGCATGTTGGACAAAGCGTTTGAGCGGATTTCTCGCGAGCGGATTTTTGCCGAGACCGGGCTGCAGTTCATGGAGATCAACACGGCGTATCAGTTGTTTGCCGACGTCATGCGGCAGTCCGCTCGGTTGCAAGCGGCTGAATCATTTCTGATGATTCCAGACTTTTTCCATTGGTTGCTGAGTGGTGAGAAATCGAGCGAGCTGACGAATGCTTCTACGACACAGCTGTATAATCCGACCACGCAAACTTGGTCCAGCGAAGTGCTCGATGGGTTGGGCATCCCGCGAAAAATTTTCGGTGACATTGTGCAACCGGGAACACAACTGGGGCAAGTCCAGGCCAGCGTTGCCAAACTAACCGGCTTACCTGGGGTGCCGGTGATTGTGCCGGCTACGCACGATACGGGCTCGGCCGTGCTGGCGGTTCCAGCAACAAATTTCGCCCCCTCCAGCCCTGACTGGTGTTACATCAGCAGCGGCACTTGGTCGCTGATTGGCTGCGAGTTGCCACGGCCGTTGATCAATGAAAAATGCGCCGCTTATAACTTTACCAACGAAGGAGGAGTGTTTGGCAGCACGCGATTGCTGAAGAACATCGGCGGCCTTTGGATTTTTCAGCAGATTCGGGCCGCGCTCCAGCGTCGTGGCGAGGAGATTGATTGGGAGACGATGGTCCAGCAGGCCGAACAAGCCTCGCCGCTGAGCTTTTTGCTCGACCCCGACGATCCGGCTTTCGTTGCCCCGGCTGACATGATTGAAGCGATCACGGAGTCGGCGCATCGCACCGAGCAAACACTGCCCGCTAGCAACGGCGTATTGTTCCGCGCGGCGCTCGAGGGCCTGGCGCTGCGATACCGCCGCAGCCTGGAAATCCTTGAGGACTTAACGGGCGGCTCGATTGAAACGATCTACGTCGTTGGTGGCGGTTCGCAAAATCCGCTGCTCTGTCAGATGACGGCCGACGCGTGCCGACGTCGCGTGATTGCCGGGCCGGCCGAAGCGACCGGGATTGGCAACGTGTTGATGCAAATGATCGGGCTCGGTGCACTTAGCAGCGTCGATGAGGCGAGGCAGTTAGTGCGAAACAGCTTTAATCCGCTGACCTACGAGCCTCAAAATCCGGCTCCGTACGATCAAGCGGCCGTGAAATTTAACGGTCTTATCCAGTAATTAGAAAAAAAACTGTTTTTTCAGCGCCCCAACCAAGCCACACGCTAGCCTAGCATTTCGCGACGGCAAGCATTTCGCTTGCTGGTCGCGACACAGCTTGCTCCCTCTTGTTGCGCACAGCGGTTCGTATGAAAAACGAAGTTCCTCCTGCACTGCTGGAAATCAAAGCCTTGCGGTATTGCTACGGACAGCGGGTGGCTGTCAATGAAATCGAGTTCACCGTCAAGCGTGGAGAGATTTTTGGGTTGCTGGGACCGAACGGGGCCGGCAAAACCACGACCATCCAGTGCATCGCGGGGTTGCGAGGCGATTGGCAAGGCTCGATGTTGTTCGACGGCCAAGATTTTCGCCCGGCGGCCCAGGGAAAAGCGAGGTTGCGGTTGGGATTCGTCCCCCAAGAATTGGCAATCTACGAAGGGCTGACCGCGCGGGAAAACTTGACATTATTTGCCAAGCTTTCAGGAATAAAGCGGCACGATTTGGCTGCTACCGTGCGAGCTTCATTGCAACTCGCCGGGTTGGAGACACGTGCCGATGAGGTGACCAGCAAGTTCAGCGGCGGTATGAAACGCCGCCTTAACTTGGCGATTGGCCAGGTGCATCATCCCGAGTTGTTGCTCTTAGATGAACCCACCGTCGGCGTTGATCCGCAGAGCCGCAATCATCTTTTCGATACGCTCGAGAACCTCAAGCAACAGGGTATGACGTTGCTTTACACGACCCACTACATGGAAGAAGCGGAACGCCTTTGTGATCGAATCGGCGTGATGCATGAGGGACACGTTGTGGCCATTGGCACCATCGCGGAGTTGGGCAACTTGATTGGTCAACCGGGAGCGGAACTGGAAACGATTTTCTTACACTTGACCGGGCGCAGCTTGCGCGACCATGGATAATTAACGATGTTCGCATTCGCGCTTGAGTTGGCAAAGAAAGACCTGCGGATCTACTTTCGCGATCCAGTTGCTTGGTTGTTGGGATTTCTGCTCCCAATCGTGCTGGTAACGATTTTCGGATTCCTCATGGGGGCGGTTTGGGGTGGCAGTGGGCCGACGCCGAAGGTCACCATGTATGTCGTCGACGAGGACAATTCCCTCCGCAGTCGTCAATTCATCAACGACCTGCGGGGCGCCGATATGCTGCGGGTGAGGCCAAGGCAAGAGGCCTCCGCGATCACGCGGTCGGAAGCGGAACAGGCGGTTAAAGATGGCCAGGTCAGCCACGCGTTAATTATTGAATCCGGATTCAGCGAAGTTCCGACCGGCGCAGCGGAGGGTGGCCAGTTTCGACTCCTGCGCGATCCTGGCCGGACGATGGAAGACAAAATTGTCCGCCTGTCATTGCTACAGGCTGTCTTCAGCTCGGCTGACAGAGGTTGGTGGATCGGTGCGGTCAGCAAATTATTCGGCGAAGCTGGTATCCCCGAGGATCAAATTGCCACATTTCAGTCACGGGCAAATGCAATGACCGAGGTGATTAACGGCTTTAGCCCATCATCGGAAGATACCGCTGATCCGCCAACCGCTGATAAAGCTCAGCTGGCGAATCCTGCCACCAGTCCAATGGATAGCATGCTGGACTTGTTACCGCTGGAGACAGAGGATTTTTCCCCACCCGAACGGCCTCGCCAAGCTAGCTTCCAAATTGCCCAAGCGGTTGCCGGAATGTCGGTCATGATGTTGATGTTTGGTGTGACCAGTTGTGGTCGCACGCTCCTGCAGGAACGCGAACGCGGCACCATGTCACGTTTGCTATCGATTGGTGTTCCGCGGAGCAGTCTGCTGGCTGGGACCGCAATCTTCACCATCATCGTCGGTTTGATGCAGATGATTGTCATGTTGATTTACGGTGAGTTCATGTTCCACGTGGGGATCTTCAATGATCCGCTAACGCTCGTCGTGCTCACGCTGTTGTGGGTGATCACCGCCAGCAGTTTTGGCATGTTGATCGCGACTGGTGCCAAGACCGAAAAGCAGGCCGATATGCTGGCGACGATCCTGATCATCTCGATGGCGGCGTTGGGAGGTTGTTGGTTTCCCTTACAGATGCTCGACTTGCCCACGCCGCTCGAACTGACAACCCGCTCGACGGCCACTTTTTGGGCCATGACAGGTTTCCAAAGTATGCTATGGAACGGCGCTGACTTATTCAACAGCCGAATGATCACAGCGATTGCCGTGCAGACCGGCTACACGCTCTTGATGTCAACGGCGGCGATCTGGTTGTTTCGTAGGAACTACCTGCGAGGCTAAACGTTTGCTCGATTGGCCGGCAGCAACCAGTCGCCCGCTGAATTCTTCACTCACAGAAATTCTCACCCGCAGTGCTACTCGCCTTTGGAGGAAACGTTGCGGCTGAGGATAGCGGTGACAGGAAAATGATCGGATGGATAGCGTTGCTCGACATGATAACGATCGATCGCCGCCTCCCGGACGACGAGCGGTTTGCTGGCCAACACCCAATCGATGCGAGCGTTACCGGCGGTACCTTTAAAACCATTAAAGGTGCCTTCGATTTCTTGTTTCTCGGGATAACGCGCCCGGTAGGTGTCGACCAATAAACCATCCGAGGTGATCGCCTGGTAGGGAGCCGAGCCTTGGTCGCAATTGAAGTCCCCCGTGATGATTACCGGTTTGTCTCCCCGCAGTTCGTTGACTTGCTGCAAAATCAACTTGGCAGCTTCGAGACGGGCCACTTGTCCGCGATGGTCGAAGTGCGTGTTGAGGAAGAACAGCGGTTCCACATCGGCCGCTTGGCGATCTTTCAACACCACCCAGGTTGCAACGCGTGGCAACGAGGAATCCCAGCTCTTGCTGAACTTTTCAGCGGGGTTTTCGCTGAGCCAAAATTGTCCCGCGTCAATCTGTTCGAAACGTTCGCTGAGATAGAAAATTCCGCACTGCTCCCCATCCGGGCTGGCGTCGCGGGACCAGCCCACGTAGGTGTACTCGGGTAATTGCTGGCCGATGTAGCTGGCCTGAAAAGGGAGTGTTTCTTGGGTGCCCAGCAGATCGGGCGCGTATTGGTTGATGGTTTCCACCACCAATTCTCGCCGCGCGGGCCATTTGTTTTCACCATCGTTGGCGGTCCCGAAGCGGATGTTGAAACTCATCACCCGCAATTCACCAGATTCCGCCGCCACCGTGACAGCAGCGAACGCGGGCGAGCCAAGCAGTAGCAATAACATCGCGCCGCGGAAAACCATGCTGCGAAACTTTCGAGTTAGCAAAGTCGGGGGAAACAAAGTTTGGGGGAACACAGTGAGCATCGGCAACACCTCGTGGGGAGTTTCTTGAACGGGCCATTTTGAAATCCTATTTCCGTTTGAGCTGGCATTATGACAGCTCGGCCGCCGAGCGTCGGCCCGCAAATGGTGAAGTTTCGGTTTGCATTCCGGGAGAGGTTGCGCCGCGTGGAGAATTAACTCGCTTAAAAACAGTGAGCAAAAATTCAAGCGGCCGGTTTACGAGCCGTGATCGCGCCGTACTGCATGGCCCCGCTGCGGTAAGCTTTCAGCAAAGCGTCGAAGCCGTCAATAAAGTCGACTTGTTCGCGATCGAGCAGTTTTGCCACATGCCGTACGCCGGTGCGAGCCACCCGTGCTTGGCAGATTTCCCAGGTGCGTACGACCTGCTCCGTCCAATCGGTCTGTTGACAAACCTCCAGCCCGGCAGCGGTGATCCAGCCGGCGTAGTCGGAGGGTGTGGCCAGCGATGGGCAGACGAATCGATGGCAGACCTCTTCGACCTGCTGGCGATGTTGAGGCACGCTGTTGTCTTGCCCCTCAAACCAGACGCAGATCGCTAATCGCCCGCCGGGCCGCAGCCACTGCCCCGCTCGCTGGAAGAACCCCGGCTTATCGAACAAGTGCTCGGTGCACTCGATACTCCATATCACATCAAATTGTCCGGGATCGAAACTAGCTTGATCCGCATCGAGCGCGAGAAACTCGGTGCGTGGGCCAACGCGATGCCATTTCGCGGACATTGCGGCCCAGCGACGTTGGACGGGGCTGAGCGTAATTCCGGTGGCCCGGCAACCACGCTGTTGAGCAAGCCGAATCGAAGAGCCTCCCAGGCCACAACCGACGTCCAGCAGATGATCATTCGCCGCCACGCCAATCAAGTCAGCCAGCGTATCGGTCAGCTGCTCTTGCGCTTGGCCAATCGATTCGTCGCCCCGTAACCACAATCCATGATGGATGTGTTTTCCCCACAGCAAGCGATAAAACAGCGAGCCCAACTGATAATGACTGCGAATGCTCGATTTCTTTACCGTGTCAACTGCAATCATGGTTGCTCACCGCGGGCAAAGCGAGCGAGCGTCTGTTGGTACTTCTTTTTACCCGCTTCGACGACGCGGCGAATTTCTTTGGTGCTTTCCTCGGACTCTTTTCGCAGATCGGTAATCATGGTCAATGATTCGATTTGAAAGTCACTGATCGCATCGACCAATTTCTGCACGCTTTTCGGATCGACGGTTGAACCGTAGCCAGCTTTGAGGGCCGCTTTTTCCAACTCACGTCCCAAGTTGGCAACGTCTTCGAGGCCTTTATTGAGCCCCGTCTTCATCGCCTCGGTGGCTTGGGTTACCTCATGCAAACCGTGCTGCGAGGTGTAGACGGTCCCCAAGATTGTGAAGACATGTTCGTTGGTGGTGAAGAAAGTTACGGCTCGACGGTAGACTCGCTCTTTAACGTCGTGGGTTTGCTTGAGCTTGGAAACGAGCGTCTCTCCGACGTCGTAGCCGATTTCCAAGTTCTCGGCGATATCTTTCAGCAATTGATAGGTTTTGTCTTCCGACTCGTAGCCAAAACGTGCTTCGTCGCGAGCCAACTCCAAACGGGAGCGGGCTGCCTGGTCGAGGTCTTCAGCCGCCGCGTCGACAGCTCCCTGCGTATCTGCCAAGGCTTGCTTGGCAGCCTCCAGCATCGGAGCGTGCAAGGCGAGCATGTCACGCGCCAGAACTTCGGCTTCTTTCAAGGCAAAGCGGAAGTCAATGTAGGCATCCATGATGTCCTCTTCGACTTCTAACTGCTTGCGAGTGTCACGGGAGACGTCCGTATAGATTTCAGAGATCTTTTCAAAACGATCCGAGGGGGTACCGCGGCGCATCTTCATCCACCAATTCTGGACTTTCTCTCCAGTGCTGATGCGGCCGTCGTCGAGCTGGGCGATCAATGTTTTGCTGTCTTCGCGGACCGAATCAAACATTTGCGTAATCTCCATGTAACGATTGCCGATCGTTACGCTGGCGACGTGCTCTCGCACCATCTCGTTGAAAGTGCTCATGTGCTTGATCACGTCGGCGATCGCCAACGCCTTAGCCTCGTCAACATGCTTGACGCTTTCCAGCAAGTGAATCATCTCTTGCGGGGTGTCGTCGCGGGCGGAGAGTCCGAATTTGTCGAGCACCGTCAGTGCTCGCTCTAAATAGCGACGCATCGTGGTCGGATCGCGCTGCGCGGCTGCAGTGGCCACAACAAGTTCGTCCGAGGAAGTGGATTCTGAAGGTTGTGGAGTCAGTTCGCTCATTGCCGTGATACTCTGAAATTGAGGGCCGAAAAGAAACTGAAGAGCAAGCAATATCCTGGAAGGCAGCACGGACGTCCGCCAGTCGTCAGCATAGCGTACCGCGGTACGCTGCGGAGGGGGTGTCGCAGCCAGCCCCATAGACTTTTCGTCACGTCGCTGACATCGCCAGGAAAATCCAGATAGACTGCGGGACCGTACGGCTGGTCGGGGCGTCCCGTTGGAAGACCGAACGGCGGGTGGAGGCGTGTCGAGCGATCTGGTAACTCAGTGGGGAGCGAGAAATGCGGTTGGTTGTTGTCGGTGGCGGGCTGTCGGGCTTGACGGCCGCTTTTTACCTGCACCGTCATTGGCCCGAGGCGGACATTTCCTTGCTGGAAGCGAGCCAACGAGTCGGCGGCGTGATTGAGACCGAGCACAGGGATGGCTGGTTAGTGGAGCACGGAGCGGACTGCTTTTCGGTCACTCCGCCCGACGCTCTGCAGCTTTGCCAAGACCTGGGGGTCGCCGACCAACTGATCGAACCGTTGCCCCATGGTCGCCGCGCGATGATTTCCCAAGGCGACCGATTGTGGCCGGTGCCCGAAGGTTTTGTGCTGATGCGGCCGACGCGACTGGGGCAAGTCTTAAAGTCACCGCTGCTGTCGTGGCGTGGCAAACTTCGCTTGGCTGCCGAGCGGTTTGTGCGTCCGCGAACCGACACCGGTGACGAAAGTCTCGCCAGCTTTGTCCGCCGCCGTCTCGGCAACGAAGCGTTGGAACGGTTGGTGCAACCGCTGGTCGGTGGCATTTACACGGCCGATGCGGAACGTTTGAGCATGCAAGCCACGATGCCGCAGTTCGTGAAGATGGAGCGTGAACACGGTAGTTTGATCGGGGCGACCCTCTCCAGCGGTCAAGCCAGCGATAACGCGACCGAAAAGGCCCAGCGGGAACTCGAGCGGACCAGCAGCGGCGCCCGCTATGGACAATTTCGCGTTTTGCCGCGGGGGATGGGTGCACTCTTCGCGGAAATCGAATCGCGGTTACCAATCAACACCATTCAATTCGGCAAGTCAGTCACTTCCCTCACGCGGCAAGCGGAAGGCAACTGGCAAATTGCCACCGCCGATCAAGCTTCGACGACGGCCGACGGGGTCGTGCTGGCGCTGCCGGCACCCAAGTTGGCAGAGTTGTTGACGCCTGTGCATGCCGCAGCTGCCCAGAAGCTGCGGCAGATCGAATATGCCAGCAGCGCGATCGTGCTGTTGGCTGTTGCCGACGCGCAAGTGGCAAAGATGCCGCAAGCTTTCGGATTCGTGGTTCCCGCCATCGATGGTCGCAAAATTCTGGCTGCCAGCTTTGCCAGCCACAAGTTTCCCGAGCGGACTCCGAAAGGGCATACGCTAATTCGGGTTTTTATCGGAGGTGCCCTGCAGCCCGAATTGTTATCGCAAACTGATGACGCCCTGGTGCAAATCGCTCGGGATGAACTGGCCAGCTTGATCGGTTTGCGGGGCGAGCCCGTTTGGTCTGCCGTGCAACGTTGGAACCGTGCGATGCCACAATACCACGTTGGGCACCGCGAATTGGCTGCGGCGATCGAAAAGGATGTGGCAACGCTACCCGGGCTAGAAATTGCCGGGAACAGTCTACATGGAGTTGGTATCGCGCCGGTGGTGGGGACCGCGAAACGGGCCGTAAAACGCCTCGGAGAAACTCTCGGAGCGACCGTCGGATAACGACAGTTTGTCAATCTGATCGGCAACCGGAATTCCCAAATGCTGGGCGGCAACCAATGCCTCCGTCACGATGCTGGACAATTCAATCATGTTGCCAGTGTTGAATTGGTGCAATATTTTTGCCCGATCCATCTCCACGGTCCGCCGTGATACATCTAAACGAATGGCAATCCATTTGTTTGATCGGCCTTGCATTAAGAAGCTTAATATTTGCCTTTGGCGGCGGGTCAAATGATTGTAAGTTTCGATCAACGACTTGACCCGGGACTCGGCCGCCAGCTGTTGGCGGTCCAGGTTGATTGCTTGGTGCATCCACTGAGAAAGCACCTGGGGTGCCGCCGGTTTCTCCACCACGGTGAGCGCGCCCGCTTGTAAATAGGCGACCGCCAACGCGGTCGTGGCGTACCCCGAGCAAACAATGGTTGTGATGGCTGACGCCCCCTCTTTCAGCTCGCGAAGCACGGTGAGGCCATCGAGGGTGTCCCCTAATCGATGGTCCAAAATCAAGCAACCGGGGCGTCGCAGTCGTGAGCAGGCGGAGTCATCATTGACATAGTCGATCGATTCGCACCGCAAGTTAATGCTGAACGCTAGTGCGGCAACGCTTTGGCAGAATACCGGATCATCGTCCAAGACGTAGGCAATGGCTTCTTGCGGTGCTGCTATCTTCATTTACAAAATCCCAGGTATCTGACGCCAGGTTGCGGGCGCAATACTCTCGATGATTACCATATTCAGTCAACTCCATTCTCGGTTTAACGGTGCGCGAGCAAGAGCTTAATTTTTCAGGGCTGAGTCGAAATGTTGGAAAGTGGTGTTACTGGCCATCTTTTTGCGGACAGCCGCAAGGCAAAGTCAGGATTTTCCCCCTCGCCGTATGTCGTCGCACTTCGCTACAGGTTGCCGTGCTCCCTTGTGTGGTCGTGATGCTGAGCAGCCGTCCGGCAGAATCCACCGCCACCTTTCTTGGTGCACCTCGCAATCTGATAACAACTATTTTGTTGATCGTGTTATTAGTTCTATTGGTGGCAGGTAGCATTGCAAAAAAACAGCGTCGCGGAGGTAGGAAGCGCCCCCTTGGTATGCCTCCCAATAACAACTCTCGAAACCCTGCACATGGTGTACTCGGCTACCCGGGCAGTAGCCCCGCCAATAGTGAAACACTGTCAGGAGAACAGCCGCAAGAACAGCCGCGAGTGGCGAAACTTGTTGAGCAAGTTGCCGAATTAACGGCCGAGTTGGAGCAGCTTAAACCCGCGCTGCGGCAAGCTCAACGAGAGCTTTTGGATCGCGACGTCGAGGTTCGGCACCTGGCAAAGTTGTCTTCGCTCGGAGAGATGATGGCTCGAATTACTCACGAGCTACGTCAGCCACTGAACTCAATTTCAAATTTTGCCTTTGCCACGGCGAACTTGTTAGATACGCGACAAGATCAATCGTTGGATAAAGTTCGTGATTGGAACTTGGCAATGATTCAACAGGTAAAACGCGCCGAGGAGATTCTTTGCCATCTCCGCAGCTATGCCCAACGTTCGAACGCTCGTGTTGAGCCGTTGGATATTAATCAAATTATTGAGTGCGTGTTGATCATGGTGCAGCCTGAACTTCGCGCCAATCAGGTGAAGGTTTGCTTGGAGCTGGCCAGCGGATGCCCCATGTTGGCATTGGCCCGCGTCCCCATCGAGCAAGTGCTGATCAATTTGATTGGCAATTCTTGTCAGGCTTTTGAGATGACAGGTCGTCAAGAAAATACCATTGAGATTAGGACAAGTTTTCAAGCTCCGCTTGTGAAGGTCACAATCCGTGACAACGGACCGGGCTTGCCGGCGGGTGAATTGATGCGGGTCTTTGAACCCTTTCGCACGACGCGCAGCGAAGGTTTAGGGCTGGGGCTGACGATCAGCCGTTCGATCATTGAAGATCATGGTGGCCAGATCTGGGCCGAACAGTGCGACCCAGGCCTGGCTATCAAATTCACGCTGCCCCTGCAAAGCCAATGAGCCAACCAGCTACTTCGCTTCGGGGCGGCGAAAACGCAAGAAGTAATTTTCGCGAAAGCCGGGCACATTGACTTCTTCCACGAACTCAAAACCTGCCGTTTCAATTTCTTTGCGAAAGACTTCTTTTCCCGCGCGGACGTGGCCCAGCAACCAATCGCGGGAGACGCCGGGAATCCGTTCAAAATCGATCACCACCAATTGGCCCCCCGGCTTGAGCGCGGTAAAGATCGAGTGCAGCGAGTCGGCTGGGAATTCAAAGTGATGATAAACATCGCAGATGAAAGCTGCGTTGATCGAGCTGGGTGCCAAGCGAATATCGTTTTGCCCGCCTAAAACAGGGGTCACGTTCACGAGGCTCTTCATTTCAGTGATCGCGCCCACGCGTTCGATAAATTTGGGGGCGATGTCGATGGCGTATACCCAACCATCTTTTCCCACCGCTTGGCTGAAGAGTTCGACGAACAAGCCGGTGCCGGTACCGATATCGGCCACCTTGTCGCCAGGCTGTAACTTGAGATTTTCCATGACGCGATCGCGAGCGGAAAAAATTTCACGACTTTCCACTTCGAAGCGATCGACAAAACTGCCCACATCCAAGTCGGGATCAAGGAATGATTCGTTAATGCCCGGCTTGACACTCTGCGGTTCCGCCTCCACTTTTCCGTCGGCATCTTGTGCCCGCGCGGAGACCATACTAAACACGCAAGGGGAAAGGCAGAGTGCCAACAGTAGGTAGCGATTTCGAAACATCGGCTAACGGCTCCTATTATGACTTGGGGGTAACTCGAGGTGGGAATCTGTGTCTGACCAATTCCGCATGGGCAAATGACCCGTTGGGTGGGACGACTAAGCTACAGTTTAGCGAACCGGTCCGAACACAAACAGCGGCAGATTGACACTTCATATCAGGGACTCGCAAAGAAAGATGAACATCCGCTTTCTCACCGTTGGTGGCACGATCGACAAAGAGTATTTTGATCAATTGAGCGAGTATCAGGTGGGCCCACCGGGGGTGGTGAGAATTCTTGAGGCCTTGCCAATGGCGGTCGGTTGGGTAATCGAACCGGTATTGCGGAAGGATAGCTTGGATATGACCACCGCCGATCGCGATTTGGTGCGGGCTGCCGTGGCGGCCAGTCCGGAGCGACGAGTGGTGATTACTCACGGAACCGACACGATGGTGGAGACCGCCAAAAGTTTGTTGGGCGTGCCGCAAAAATGCGTCGTCCTAACCGGTGCGATGCAGCCCGCACGTTTTCACCAAAGTGACGCGATCTTCAATATTGGAACCGCCATCGGTGCGGTCAACGTGTTGCCGGACGGTGTGTTCATTGCCATGGGGGGGCGGATTTTTAACCCGCTGCAGGTTCGCAAGAATCGCGAAAAGGGGGTTTTTGAGCCTGTTGATGAGGGCGGTTAAGGAGTTGGTAAATTCCCCGTTTCTTAACGCTCGTTTTACCTCAGCTTCCTCGTTGCTAACGGAGACGGCGATTAGAATAGCAGCAAACTGTTAGCGGTTTTGTCGCTAGCCACCGTTCCTTGCGCGTGACTAGTTCGCGGAAAAACGGGGACCGCGGCTAGCGCCATTGCGGCCAACAAAATTTCGTCTTGTATTTCTCAAACATTGCAGGTTACAGATGCTGAGTCGGTCGACATTCGTCGCTTACTGTGTTCTATCTTTTTGGCTACTTGGTAACGCTGAGGAGTTGGCGTTGGGACAAGAAATCATTGCTCACCGTGGTGCTTCGCATGCCGCACCTGAGAATACGATGGCGGCTTTTGAGTTGGCTTGGCAAGAGCAAGCTGACGGGGTCGAAGGAGATTTTTATTATACCAAAGACGGTCACATCGTTTGCATCCACGACGCAGACACGGCCCGCACGGCTGGTGTCAAGAAAATAGTGGCCTCCTCCACCTTGGCCGAGCTTCGTGAGCTAGAGTATGGCAGTTGGAAGGATGCGAAATTCGCAGGCGAGCCGCTTCCCACCTTTGCGGAAGTGCTGGCGGGAATGCCGGCGGGCAAGACGTTTGTCATTGAGCTGAAGACCGGTCCGGAAATTGTGCCGCTATTGGTTGCCGAGTTGAAAAAACAGCAACCCAGCTGGGATGACTTGCTAATCATCTCTTTCAAAGCGGACACCGTGAAGGCTTGCAAGCAGCAATTACCTGGGGTGAAAGCCCATTGGTTGACCAGCTATCGTCGTGACAAAGAGACTGGCGAAGTGAAACCGACCGCAGCGCAAGTGATCAAGACGTTGCAAGACTGTGGTGCCGACGGTTTGGGAACTCGGGGAGATCGCAGCGTGGTGACCAAAGAGTTCATTGCTGAATTGCGAGCTGGCGGTATGCCCGAATTTCACGTCTGGACGATCGACGATCTTGACGACGCAAAGTACTTTCAAGAGCTGGGAGCGATGGGGATCACGACCAACCGGCCGGCTGATATTCGGGCCGCCATTACACCAGTCCTCGCTCAATAATTGGCCTCGGCTGAGTAATTGCCGCGTCTTTTTGGCGGCACATTTGGATAAACAATGTGTGAGCTGACGGCCTACCACGAAGCGGGGCACGCGATGATGGCCGTGATGGTCGGGGCCAAGGTGCATTCGTTGACGATCAGCCCTGACCGCGATGATGGTCCGCTGAGGACCGGAGACGCACAAATTCTTTGGCCACGCCGAGTGGCCGATCCGCGGCGGTTGTGTTGGCAACAAGTTTTGGTCGCTTTGGCTGGACCTGTCGCTGAGATGATTTATCGCGGGGAACCGCTGCATCCGGCCGGAGTGGCCGAATGGGGGCAAGATTGGCAAAACGCTTGGGAAGCGGCCGAGCAGATTGCGCCGGAGCCGCAACAGCGTATGCAAATTCTCGAGCGACAATCGGTCCAGCTCTATCATCTTCTCAAAGACGACCGCAACTGGGCCGCGCTGGCAGCGATCGTCGACGAATTGCTGGCTCACGAATTATTGGAAGGGAGTGAAGTTGTCGAAATCATGGACCAGTGGTTAGGTTGAATCGCCGCTGAAACTTCCGGGCCTTGTATTCGATCTTCATGCGGCTGCTTTTTTTCGCTTAGAACATCGCGGATTGCCCTAGCGGTGAAATCGATGCATCGATTAATCTCCCCA
Source organism: Kothea flammea (assembly GCF_052161645.1). GTDB lineage: Bacteria > Planctomycetota > Planctomycetia > Pirellulales > Pirellulaceae > Laterigemmans. Next base: position 5,893,733 of record NZ_CP197414.1, on the reverse strand, counting down.
CCAATCTATGGGTGACCGGATTTTCGCCGTCGTCAAGGAGGACGAACGTGCAAACTGTGAAAACTACTATCGTCGTTGTGTTGTTGCTCACCGTGTCGTATAGCGCGTACGTGGCGTTGACAGCACCCCCCGCTAAAATGCCTGACGAACTGGTCAAGATCGTCGAGAACGACAGTCTCGATTTTTCCTTGGGAGACGATATTGATATCGGTCTGCCGAGCGGGGGTGCGGACAGCATGGCGGGTAATCCGACGGACGGTCCGGGCATGAGCTTCGACGCGCCATTGCCGCCGACGCTCGATAGCACACCCCCGCGGTCTGGTTCGCCAGATGCTGGTTCCAGCAGCATGGCGGGCACGGTTCAAACCGATATGGGCGGTGCGTCGCGAGCTTCGTTGTCTGACCAACGCACCCTCGATTTACCGCCACCCTCTGGCAGCAACGGTGGGGCTGGCTCCAACTACGCAGTCAACGGCGTTGATACTTTAGACCTCAATCAACTGGTCAGCGAAACGGAAGCTGGAAACAGCTCACAATCTGGCAACAGCTCACAAGCTGGGGGGGCGAGCGGTTATGATATTCCCAGCCTCTCCATGGATGATTCCGCCGCCTCCGGTTCCAGTCAACAGTCGCTGAACGACGCAACCGCCAAAACGGCTTTGGCGAACGCGATTGCCACAGCGGACCGGCAGCGTGAAAAAGATCAATTGCGAGAAGCCCTGGCAACGCTGAGCTTGTTTTATAACTCACCCTCTCTCTCCTCAGCCGATCGTGAATCGTTGCTCGGTCGCTTGGACTGGTTGGCCGGCGAAGTGATTTATTCGACTCGCAACCTGTTGGAACAACCTTATCGTGTCTCCCAAGGGGAAACGCTGCAGGATATCGCCGCCAAATTGGAGGTGCCTTGGCAGTTGTTGGCCACTGTCAACGGTGTCAGTGATCCCGCCGCCGTGGTCCCCGGGCAGGAACTGAAAGTCATTCGAGGGCCATTCCGAGCGGAGGTCAATTTGACTTCCTCGGAGTTAACTCTGTTCCTCGGAGAGATGTATGCTGGTCGCTTTCCGATCCAGACCGGCAGCGATCCGGCACCCAAATCGGGTTCATACATGGTGCAAGATAAACAAACCGCGCGGACCTATTATTCGCTCGATGGCGGCAACATTCCTCCCGGTGACCCGCGGAATCCCTACGGCGATGTGTGGTTAGATTTGGGGAATCAAATGTGTATCCACGGCTCGGCAGAGCAAGCGGCCGCGGGTAACGGTTGTATTCAGCTACGGCGCACTGACGCTCGCGACGTATTTGGTATCCTATCGCGTGGTTCTGCCGTTACGATCACCCGTTAAAGTCGTGGCGGTAACCGCTCGCAGTCCTGCGAGGCGGGTCCCCTTGCTCTTCAACCTTAGTATTCATGACAACCTTTGATCGCGCCGAACTGCTCGAATTAGTCCGCCAGGAAGCTTTGCAAATTGGCAGCTTCACGTTAGCCAGCGGAAAGACAGCATCGTATTATTTGGACTGTCGATTAGTGACGCTGCACCCCCGCGGGGCCAATCAGATCGCCGCTGGGATGTTAGAGCTGATCGATAAAATCACACCTCCGGTGGCTGCTGTCGGTGGGATGGCGATCGGTGCCGATCCGATCGCGGCGGCGATTGTCACGCTGGTCGGCCAACGCCCCGAAACGGCGGAGCGACCAGCACTGCGTGGTTTCATGGTTCGCAAAGAACCCAAAGGACACGGGGCGGGGCGGCAAGTTGAAGGCCCCGTCAAAGCAGGGCAACGCGTGGTGATTGTCGAAGATGTGATCACCAGCGGAGGCAGCGCCATCAAAGCGGCTGAGGCGGCTCGTGCTTTTGGTCTTGAAGTGGTCAAAGTGATCGGGATCGTTGATCGTCTCGCGGGTGGTCGCGAAGCATTCGCGGCGGTTGGCTTGGAACTGGAAACGCTGTTAACGATTCGTGATTTTGGCCTCGAGCCGGATGTCGGCTAAGTGGAAACTTCGCTGCATCGCACGCTGAAGCTGCATTATGCGGAATCAGAGGATGCGACTGAAGTTCGTCATGGTGCCTTTCGCATCGATGCGATTCACAGCGGCGAATTGATCGAAATCCAGTTCGCCTCGCTATCTTCGATTCGCGACAAACTGGCTACGCTGCTGGAAACTGACAGGGTGCGAATCGTCAAGCCGATTGTGGCTCGCCGCCGGATCATTCGTCAAAAAACCGCTGAGGGACCCATCATCAGTCGGCGGTTAAGTCCCAAGCGGGGGCAGACACTCGATCTCTTTGAAGAACTGGTCTACCTGACGCAGGTTTTCCCCCATCCAAACCTCACGATCGACGTGCCGTTGGTCAGCGTCGAGGAATGGCGTTTGCCACCGGTGGAAGGCAAATCAAGACGGGGGCGGTTTCGCCCCAAGCACAGCGTCAAAGATGTGGTGCTCGAAGAGATCCTCAGCACGCGGTCGTTCCGCACGCGGGCCGACCTGAAGCGGCTGGCTGAGGTGAATAAGCTGCCGCAACCTTTTGATACTGGTCAATTGGCCAAACATCTCGAGCGTCGTCGCGATGTGGCTCAGCGCATCGCTTACGTGCTGCGTAACATCGGTGCCGTGGAAGAAGCGGGCAAGCGAGGTAATGCTCGCACGTATCGCTCGCGCGCAGCGAGAACCAGCAAGCGGGCCGCTTGAGAATTGGTTTCAGAAGTTAGCCGCAATGGCGCTAGCCGCGGTTCCCCCCGTTTGCAACGAACGAACCCCGTGCAAAGAACGGTGGCTCGCGCCAAAACCGCTAACGGACGGTGGCTTCAAAAATTATAACACCGGGCGGGTGGGTAACGGGTGAAAGCGGGGCCAAGGGATATCGGGTTGTTTCGCCGGCCCTTGATCGTAGATATGGTCGGCCAACGCGCCAGTGCGAACTTGATGCGGATCGTCCGGCGGAAGTCCCACGGGACCTCCGGGCAAGCGTGGGCTAAGCGAATCATCGTGCCCCGTGTGAAAGATTGTCGCCTCGAACGCTTGCGGATGCTGCGCGGGCAGACCCTCGACGCCAAAAGGTAACGCACCCTGGCGAACGCTGGGGATGTTGGGGTTTAGGCAGCCGCTGGAGGTTAGCAAGCAAACCGTCAACAGGCTGGCCACAGCACATTGGCGGGGAAGCTGGCGAGTGATTGGCAAAAACGGGCCAACAGCGGTCCAGCGACCAGGGAGTAACGGCGATTGCATAATATCTGCGAACCCAATCAAGATCGTCCTCCGCCCGCTCTTAGATCGTCAGATTCAGCTGTGTGACTTTAGCGATTAAGCGGATTTCAGTGATTAAGCGGATTTTGCTGACTTTGGTTCCCGCTGAAATCGGCTGAGCGGTGCTTGCTTACCGCTAGGACTTCTTCAGCTCGGCCGCTTCGGCTTCCAGCTCGCTGACTTCCTGTTCCAGCTTGGCCACTTCGCCTGGATCATCGTCTTGTTGTTTCGCGCCGCTCAAACGAGGGCGGAGGGCCTGAAGTTTCTTGTTAATGACTTCCAGACGTTTCTTGGCTTTCTTGTCCATATCAACAGGGTTCCCGCGGGGGGCTAGAATTCGAAAAAGGCGATGATGAAGTGGATCATCAATACGTATAGCGTAGCCCACAATACGGTGGAAGTAATTGCTTCGCTAACGTCGCGGGCCGATTGTTTGGGACGCACGCCCCGGTAATATGCGATCAATCCGACCCCCAAGCCGCAAAGCACGGTCTTCAAGATCAGCCAACCAAAGCCATCATAGAAAAAACTGTTGGGTTGCCGTAATTGATCGCTGAAGTACAGATCCCAAAAGTAGGCACCCCGCTCGGGATGCGCCGCCAAGAAACTGACCAAGCTGATCGATTTAGCCGACCAAAAAGCGAGCCAAGTCAGCAGTGGCGTGCCAATCACGAACGCCAACAAGATGGGTGTCAGCAAGTAAGCTCGCGCGGCGATCCCCAACGTTTGCAAAGCTTCGACCTGCGAGCCGTATCGCTTGACACCCACATCGGCGGCGACCGCCGCACCGCAGCGGGCGGCGATCAAGATCGTTGCCAGCACGGGGACCAGCACGCGGTATAAGGCAAAGCCGATTGCCGCCAGCAAATCTTCCAACAACAACGGCTTGGTGTATAAGTCGTAGGGCAAAAACTTAAAGGTGAAGTAGGTCGACGTGAAACCGACGATCAAGCCGCTCATCAGCAGGTACACCCAAGCCGACGGCCCGCAAACCAGTCTCAAATAGTGCCCCAGAAATCGTAGCCCCCAAATACCGCGCGGCCATTTGGGGATGAGATCCCATGGTGCCCTGGCGATGCAGATCAACGCCTCGCCGGTGGTTGTCATGCCGGCTAATAATTGCTCGCCGGACCATTTGCTCAAAACCGGCAACGACCAACGCGAACCGGTCGCGGTAGTTGGAGTTGCAGCCGGTGTCGAAGCGAGAGTTGAAGTCAGAGTCGAAGTCGGCTCATCAGCATTCGCCCCGTCGACCGAGGCGGGCGTCCGACTGGTTGGTTGCTGCTGAACTGGTTGCATGCGGTTGGGAATTTCCGCCCAGTCTTGTTTGTCGACGGGCACCAGCTGCAACGTGGTGGCATCGAGCAACAACACCGTATCCGCGATCGGCAGCAGCGTCTCGTAGTCGTGAGTCACGACCACGCTGGTGCGGCGGTGCGTACGTTGCGTTCTGCGAATCAGCTCGGCGACTTGTCGGCCGCTGGCCGCATCCAGGCCGGAGGTTGGTTCATCATAAAGCACGATTTCGGGGTCGGCGGCCAGCGTGCGCGCGATTGCCAGGCGTTGCTTTTGCCCACCGCTGAGTGCCGAGACGGGGACTTGCTGAGGAACTCGCAACTCGTCCAACCATTCGCTGGCCGACTGTTCGGGGGCGATGTCTTGGCGGCGGCGATGATCGATCGCAAAACGCACGTTGCCAGTGGCGGATAACTCGTCAAACAGGGCAAACTGTTGAAAGACAATGCCGACACGGCCCAGCGGACGTCCTTCCCCGTGATCGATCGAGCCGCTCCAGGGCAAGACTGGATCGTCGCGCCCAATCAAACCGGCGAAGATGCGGAGCAGCACCGATTTACCCGCTCCACTCCCGCCGACGATCACCGTGATCTCACCATCGGGAATTTTCACCGAAGTGTGATCGAGCAACTTTCGTCCACCGGCATAGACCGAAACATCATGCAAGATCAGCGGCGTGGTGGGGCCGTTGGCTTCAGCGGTTTCCGCCGTCTTCGAGGCCTTCTTCGATTCGTTCAAGCAATGAGACTCGTGAAAGCATGGTGTAAACGATTGCGTAGGCGACAGCGGAGGCAATCAACAAGCCACCGGCGACTTTAACCGCGACGTGCATAATAAAGTAGCTTGGTTCTCCTGGAAACCGCTGCAGGGCCAACTTCCAGGCGATCGGTGGGACCACAAGTAGTAGTAAGATGGCAACCAGCTTGACACTCAGCGGCACGCCGGGGGCTGCGGTTTGCGCGACTTGAGGCTGGCGATACAGCCACAGCAACCATCCGGCCAACAACGGCGGTAACAGCACCACCGAGCTGCCATGTTGCAAGACGCTGTACCAACACACGGCTCGCGAAGGAAATTCGATCGCGATGCTATTGAGAACGGGAAAGGTCCGCACGCCCCAGCGGTTCTCATGGGTAAACGAATCCCACAGCACATGACTGGCCGCACCAAACAACAAGCAGCCCACGATGATCGACACATGGCCGATGGTCAAACGTGGCATCTGGTTGGCCCAAGTCGCCGTCCGCCGCGCCAGCCGTTGGGGCAGTAGCGCGCAGAGCGGTTGCTTTAGCACCCAGTGATAAGCGAAAAAAGCGACCAGTCCCAGCGGCAAACAGTGGGTCACAATGCCTTGCATCGAATGCGTCGCCTGGTAACTGACCAAGCGGGGAAAGAACACCGACAGATCACAGATCATGCAACCAATTGCCAACGCCGAAAAAGGCAAACGCCAGCGGAAACACCAAGCAATCGGTATGGCGGCGGCAATGTGTGTGACGGTGAAAGGCATTGGTTCTCAATCTGAGAATGAGCGGCTAAGTCAATTTTCGCCACCGGCAGCTGACCGTTCTACGCGAGAGTCCAGAAGGTCCGCGTCGGCATCCGCCAAAATAATCAACGGAAAGGCAATTGCTTCCGTTGCCAAGCGAACAGCGATCGTCTGGGAACCCCGCTCGCCGCCCGCGGATTGATTATCGTGAGTGGGCAGATTATGTGGCTCTCCCGGCTCTGAGTTCTTGCGAACCGCGACTAGCCAGCGGCGATCTTTGCCCAGAATTTGATTGCGGAGCACGCGAGCAAACGTGGGGCTGATGCCGCCATCACGAGTGCCGAATAATTCGTCACCAATCTGACGCACCAACGGCTCCAGTCGTTTGCCTGCCAGATCGAGCGCGGCTTTGGCTTCGGCACTCTGCCAATTTTCCACCCACACTTGACGCAACGCGGGATTGTCCACAAACGTGTCACGCAAAATCGCCGTCAACAACTCGCGCAGTTCACGATCTTGAGCAATGTCCGAAGCGACATCGCGGAGCTCCGCTCGAATCCGTTTGTTCTTGCTGATGTCAATGAAGATTAACTTCTGGGCCTCGATCAAATCGGGCGTATAACGCTCCAGCACCGGTAGCGCCTCTTCCTCCACGTAACGCTCCCACTCTTCTCGCAACAGTTCTCGCTCGGTAAATGGGACTTGGTCGTATAGCCCGCGCCAAGCAAACCGCCAAATCGAGGCGCGTCGCCATAGTTCACGACCGATCTGTTGCGCGATCGGCTCGCCATGCTGCTTGAAGATCGGAAATACCTCTTCACGCACCAGTGGCAGCAGACGCTGTTCGAGCACTTCGGTCTGATAACGGTCGCCGAGCGTTTCCAACTGGTCGCGGCGGGCGGTAATCGAGTTGCGAAAAGCAACTTCGATCACCGGCATACTATCTTTCAGTGATTTGGTAATGATGGGCCGGAGCAGCTGAGTGACTTCATCACCATGCTGGGCAATGGTGTCGCGAATTAGCATCTCCAGCCGCTTGCGTTTGGACTCCGGCAGCAGCATTCGCACCACATCGTTTAGCTTGCCGCGATTGTGGTGATAGAAGAGATCAAACTCGTCGGGTGAACCCAGCGGCGTGTGCCAGACCGCTGTCGCTCGCGTCGCGCTGTAGCGGTTGTCCGACCACTCCAGAAAACCAGCTTGGCTCCATTGGCCAAGGTCATCTTGAATAAAGATGGGGTCGCCATCGCGGGCCTGGACCTCCGGCAACTCGAGGTCGATCCGTTGATAAGGGGTCGTCCAAAAGTGCAACAGCTGTTGGCTGAGCGAGGGGGCTAATGGAATACTGGAACTCGCAGGAAGCCCGGCAGCTGGGGTGCTGGCAGTTGGAGTGCTGGCGGGTGAATTGAGGACGACTAGACCAGCGATCAGGCCGAGCCAAAATATCGCACCCACGGCGGCGGCCAAGCGACGGCGGTTGATCATGGCACGTTATTCCGATAAGGACGCGAACACAGTGTTGCCAACAGCATACGAAAAAAACCCCGGACTCGGGTCGAGGTCCGGGGTTTTCTCATAAATTAACAGTCACTTGAAGGGGAATCCCCGCAAGCTTCTGGCCTAGTACATATCGTGGTCGCCGCCGTGGCCCTTGCTCTTGTCAGCCTTTGGCTTTTCAGCAATCAAGGCGTCGCTGGTGAGCAACAGAATTGCCACGCTGGCGGCGTTCGCCAAAGCGGTGCGAGTGACCTTGGTGGGGTCGATCACGCCAGCCTTGACCAAGTCTTCGTAGGTGTCGGTCAACGCATTGTAACCGAAGTTACCTTTGCCTTCGATCACTTTTTCGCACACGATTCCGCCGTCTTGGCCAGCATTTTCGCTAATCATGGTCAACGGAGCGCGACACGAACGAAGCACGATGTTGTAACCAACTTGCTCGTCGTGGCTGAGCCCTTCGGTGGTGCTCAGTTGGCTGGAAGCTCGCAGCAGGGCCACGCCACCGCCGGGAAGAATGCCTTCTTCGACGGCCGCCCGGGTTGCGTGCAGAGCATCTTCAACGCGAGCCTTCTTTTCCTTCATTTCAGATTCGGTTGCGGCGCCAACGTTTACCTTGGCGACACCACCGGCCAGCTTGGCCAAACGCTCTTCCAACTTCTCACGATCGTAGTCGCTGGTGCTGTTGTCGATCTCACGACGGATTTGATCGATCCGAGCTTTGATCTCACCGCTCTTTCCAGCACCTTCGATGATGGTGGTGTTGTCTTTGTCGACAATCACCTTCTTGGCGCGACCCAGGTCGGCCAGGGTGACGCTGTCGAGGCGGGTGCCGAGCGCTTCGAAGATGGCTTGCCCACCGGTCAGGATAGCAATGTCTTCCATCATGGCCTTGCGACGGTCGCCGTAACCGGGAGCCTTAACGGCACAGCAGTTGAAGGTGCCGCGCAAGCGGTTGATGACCAAGGTGGCCAACGCTTCGCCCTCGACATCTTCGGCGACGATCAACAGGGGCTTGCCTTGTTGGACCACTTGCTCGAGCAAGGGGACCATGTCTTTGATGTTGGTAATTTTCTTCTCGAAGACCAGCACGTAGCAATCTTCCAGCACGGCTTCCATGCTGGTCGAATCGGTGACGAAGTAAGGCGACAAGTAGCCGCGATCAAACTGCATCCCCTCAACCCATTCCTGCTCGGTTTGCAGGCTCTTGCCTTCGTCGACGGTGATGACACCATCTTTACCGACCTTTTCCATCGCGTCGGCGAGCAAATTGCCGATTTCACGATCGTTGTTGCTGGCAATGGTGGCCACGTTGGCCATCGACACTTTGTCTTTGACCTTGACGGCCATCTTGTGCAATTTTTCGGTCAAATCGTTGACGGCTCGCTCGATCCCTTGCTTCATTTGGATCGGATTGACGCCGGCGACAACAGCCTTGAGGCCTTCGTTGAAAATGGCTTCTGCCAACACGGTCGCCGTCGTGGTTCCGTCACCAGCCACATCGCTGGTGTTGCTGGCAACTTCCCGCACCATGCGGGCGCCCATATTCTCGTAAACATCTTCCAGGTCGATTTCCTTGGCCACAGTCACGCCGTCTTTGGTGACGGTGGGGCTGCCGAAGGACTTCTGCAGGATGACGTTGCGTCCCTTCGGACCGAGAGTCACTTTGACGGCTCGCGCCAACTTGGAGACCCCACGACGGATCGCTTCGCGAGCTTCCTGGTCGAATGCAATAATCTTTGACATGTTCGCTTGTTTTTCGTAGAGAGTCTGGGAATGAATGGAAAACGGGGAGAGAGAGGCTGTTACTCAATCACAGCCAAGACGTCGTCTTCCCGCATCAGCAGGTATTCTTCACCCGAGATTTCAACGGTTTCGCCAGCGTAACTGCTGAACAAAACTCGGTCGCCGGACGTCAGTTGCATCGCGCTGCGAGTGCCGTCGTCCAACAATTTGCCCGTGCCAATCGCCACAACGACGCCGCGAGCAGGCTTTTCTTGTGCCGCGTCAGGAAGCACGATGCCTCCCTTGGTTACCGCTTCACTCTCTTCCCGACGAACCACAATTCGCTCGCCGATGGGCTGCAGGTTCACCTTGTTCTTTACATTCTTGGTGGCAGTCGCCATGTCCGTAGAACCTCCCGGTCTTTCCAATAAATTCGAAACGGTTGTGTGTGATCGTGGTGGCCTTGCTCGCCCCATTCCGGGAGCCAACACCACCAGCCAGCCGCTTTTGACAGTCAAAGCGTTGGAGGTCCACTTACAGCAAGCAGTGTGCCAGAGCTGAAAAAACGGTGCGCAACTCGTTCCCAGAAAACAACTTAGGTTTTGTGAGCAGCACGCCGCAGAGTGCCCGCCGCGAGATGCCTGCCAGCGTGGCAGGGGGAAGTTGCTAGTTGCTAGTTGCTAGTTGCTAGTTGCTAGTTGCTAGTTGCTAGTTGCTAGTTGCTAGTTGCTAGTTGCTAGTTGCTAGTTGCTAGTTGCTAGTTGCTAGGTACGCGCGGCGTTCCGAGCATGACGGAGCGCCAGCACCGGAGAGACCGGGCGCTGCTAAGTCCTGCAGTAATTATCAAACAAACCGAGCAAACCTGCTGATCAGGCTTGCTCCTTGTAGGTGGTCCAGCTCAAGTAGGCGAGGATCCCGCCAAAAATCAGGAAACTAATATCCATCATCAGACTTGCGCCGCGCAACGGTGCGGAGGCTTCCATTCCGGCAAACCGCATGATGAGGTCAACCAAAAATAGGAGCAACAACAACGCAGCAACCACAAGGCTGGTCAAACACAGCGCCTTGGGCATCAAGGAACCTCGACTTAGGATCGCGGGGGCGGTAGACATGCTGTTATAAAGAAGCGAGAGGGCAGTATAGTCCAGGGATTCCTAAATTCACACACCCACCTGGATAGCCTAATTTGACGTCTCGGAAAATCAGGTCCAAATATTCGGAAAATGTCAACTTCAACGCCTAAAACGATCCAATCTGACTCGGCCCCCCCGCCTGCTGACCCGGCTGAGACCTGGCGCTGGTGGCGAGAACAAATGCCTGTGACCGAAAGGTGGGTTTATTTTGATCATGCCGCCGTCGCTCCGCTGACCGCACCCGCCGCTGCCGCACTGGCTGCTTTCGGAGTCGAAGCCAGCGAACAGGGCGATACCATGTGGCCGACCTGGGCCGCCAATTTGACACTTTTGCGGGAAGGCGTTGCCAGCTGGTTGCAGGCCGACGCCGACGAGATCACTCTTGTACCGAACACTTCGGCCGGAATCAACATTGTCGCTGAGGGGCTGCCCTGGAAAGCGGGTGACAATGTGGTGATCCCCGGCGGCGAATTTCCCTCCAACCACCTGCCTTGGCAAAACCAATCGCGGCACGGCGTTGAATTGCGAGTCGTTCCCAGTCCGGCCGGTCGCATCGACCTGGATGGTATCCGCCGGGCGATCGACGGCCGCACGCGGCTGGTGGCGGCTTCCTGGGTGGGCTACTCCAGCGGATATCGATTGCCAGTGGCCGACCTCTGCCAGGTGGCTCATGACCGGGGGGCTTTATTCTTCCTCGATGCAATTCAGGGACTGGGCATTTTTCCGCTCGACTTGAAAAAAATCCCCGTCGATTTTCTCGCCGCCGACGGCCACAAATGGATGCTGGGCCCCGAAGGCGCGGGGATTACTTTTGTCCGCCAGCAACATCTCGAGTTGCTGAATTGCTCCACCGTGGGCTGGAACAGCGTCGTCGGACGCCATAGTTTTTCCGCTGCCGCGATGGAACTGCTCCCCTCCGCCGCCCGCTTTGAGGGAGGTTCCAGCAACATGCCGGGGTTCGCCGCCCTGCTGGCCAGCTTGCAAATGTTTTGGCAGGTGATCGAGCGCCATGGCAGCGACGCGCTCAGCCAACGCGTGCTGGAACTGCACGGCTACGCTCGAGCGGGGCTGCTGCGTCGTGGCGTGCATTTAATCAGTGACTGGTATCGCAGCTGTCGCAGCGGCATCATTAACTTTGTGCCACGCGACGAATCTCCGGAGGCTTGCCGAAAACGTTTGCTCGACGCCGGGATCGTGGTCAGCTGCCGCGGCGGCGGAGTTCGAGTTAGTATGCACGTCTACAACACGACCGAAGATATCGATCGTTTGATCGACGCGCTCTAACCGAACTCTCAGCCAGCGGATTGTGATGACAAAGCGGGCAGTTTACACCGGCACTTTCGACCCCGTTACGTTGGGGCACCTTCATATCATTCGGCGAGCAGCTCGCTTGGTTGACGAATTGATCGTCGGCGTGGGGATCAACGCCGACAAACGCCCCCTGTTCACACCGGCCGAACGGGTCGATCTGCTTTGCCATGTCAGCCGTGATTTGCCCAACGTGCACATCGAAATGTTTTCCGGCTTGGCGGTTGATTTCGTGCGGGATTGCGACGCCAGCGTGATGGTGCGGGGGATTCGTCCGCTGACCGACATCGCTGGCGAATTCACCATGATGATGGCCAACCGCCAACTCGACCCCGAGATCGAAACCGTATTCTTGATGGCTGACGAAGAATACGCTCACGTCAGCAGCAGCCTGCTAAAGCAAATCGCCGCCATGAGCGCCAACGACGAACGGTTAGCCAAGTTCGTGCCACGCGAAATTATCGCTCCGCTGCGAGCAAAATTGAGCTGACACGCGCACGCTCAGGCCACAGGTGTGCTAGCGAGCGACCTTCGGCTTAAGTCCGTTCCATGCGGCGACGGATTGCCTCGCCCGAAATGGGGAAGATCTTGGCGGCTGCCGAGACGTCGGTTTGCAGCAGGCTATTTCCCTGGTTGCCTTCCGGGTCGGTTTCGTACTTCACAATGAAAGCACCGACCGAGACGCTGGCCTCTTGATAGACGGGTGGCCAAAATTCCTCGGATCGGGAGGCTAGGGTCTTGGCCAGCAAGCGGGTTGCTCGCCCCGAGAATCCGCTGAGCACCATTTCCAAGCGACCGAGCGGTTCGCGGAAGATATAAAAGACCAAGGCCGCGTCGTGCCCTTTGCCGCCTCCAGCCCAACCCCAAGTGCCATCGTCCTGCTCGTAGTAAAATCCAGGTTGATCCGCTTTTTCCGTCTTCGATAAACGCACGCCGGCCGACGCGGCACCCGGCTGGGGATCGTGATCCCGATATCGCAAAAAGAATGGGCAGTTGCGATCTGCGGCCCGTTCCACGTTATCTTCGCTGGTGAATGCTTCGCAGCCAAACGCATCGGCAAAAACTAACTCGACAACCGGGTTACTTTTTACACTCCCGACGCAGACCAACGATTTGTCACCTTGGTCCTCGGTGAAAGCTTGGAAAACCTCGTGAGCTCGAGCTTGTGCGTCGGCCACGGAAACTTGTCCGGGACTCCAGGTCAACGTTTGCTGCAGACGTTCGGGCTGAGGAGGTGTTTCCTCGCCCTCCAAAGCCTCGGTTTGCCCGGGACGCCGCTTGCGATGCTTGGCCATCCCGCCGACCGTCGTGACCCCGCTGAGGAGTTCACCGACTAGAACCGAGTCGGAGGCGACGACCCAGGCATTTTCAGGGGTGTCCGCGCCTTCTCCCTGGCGGACTCCGACACAAATCTCGACACTTCGCCGCCGAGCCAGCAGCTCCCAAAAACTCTCCGGCTGGATGGCAAACAACGCGCCAGGCAGTTGGTCGGCTGTGGCGTGCCCGTGATCGATCAAGTAATCACAGAGTCGCGAAAGGGCTTCCAACGGAATGTACTTCGCTTCGTTTTTCAGTAACGCGGCGACTTGGTGACGATCGAGGCCGGTGTGTTCGACAATGGCTTTGATCGTGCCGGGCCGTTTGCGGCGATCGGGAGTATGTCCGAGTAGTTCGGCGAGTCGAAAAGCGTAACGCATTGCGCTGCTGTGGTTTGGTAAGAAATGCGAAGGGGAGAAGATGATCCGCTAAGGATCCGAGCACGGTTAGTGTAACCGTTATGAAGGCTACAATAGAACAGGGGGTGCCCTGCAGGGAAAGTCTCAATTTCCCACAAACCTGGCGTACAGCGATTTAGCGATGGAAATATCTTCGGTCCCGGTAATTACGGCACGTCCGTCACGAAACAACGTGATCGATCGCCCTGAGTCGAGCCGCAATCGGACTAAAAAACGATTCTGGTCGACTTCGCCAAGCCCCGCCCAAGTGCTGGCACGCTCGCTCAAATCCAGTTCCGCACCTCCCGGCTTTGCCGGAATCTGCACCGCACCGCGTCCGCACAGCACCGTCGGCTGAGCCCCCCCGCTGTCGCCGCGCAAAAAATCTCGCCGCCCCAACTGACAGGCCGGACATTCGCCATTGCGCAGATCGCTCGTCTCGAATTGACGCCATCGGCCCTCCCAAGCATCCAGGGTCAACACCGTGCTGCGAATCGCGGCCGGTCCCAACACGAGCGTCCGCAATGCCTCGACCGCTTGGGTCGCGGCAACTAAATGCGTGGCCGGCCCCAGCACCCCGGCCGTATCGCAAGTGGCTGTGGTTCCCGCCGCCGGTGACTGGGGAACCAAGCAACGCAAGCAAATCGTCTTGCCCGGCCAAAAGGTAAACACTTGCCCGGCAGCCCCCACGCAACCCGCGTGCACCCAAGGCAACTGCCTCTCCAGAGCCACATCGTTGAGTAAAAATCGCGTTTCAAAGTTGTCAGTGCCGTCTAATACCAAATCAATATCATCGACCAGCGACAGCAGATTGCCGCTGGTCACATCCAACGCCAACGGCTCGACCGTGACTTCGGAATTGATGTCAGCCAAATGGTTGGCCGCCGCTTGCACTTTGGCCAATCCCGCTGCCGCGTCTGATTCGGTATATAAAGCTTGACGCTGAAGATTACTCCGCTCGACCGTGTCGCGATCGACAAGCCGCAAGTGTCCCACGCCAGCTCGCGCCAGCAGCTCGGCCGTCACGCTGCCAAGTGCGCCGACACCGACAATTAAGACTCGCGCCGTACGCAATTTCGCTTGCCCAGCAATGCCCACGGGAGCGAATCGCTCCTGACGATCATATCGTGATTCCTGCATTACGTTCTCATTCTCTCGCACACCTTGTGTACCCGTTCTTCCCAACATCATGCCCCCGCTGGCCATATGCCCAACTTGCAACATCACGATTCGCAACATCACGCACCTGAGCCGTGGCGGCCAACCGCATCGCTCGAAATGCTAGCCGCTCGTGGCCGGTTGATCCGCCAAGTCCGTCAGTTTTTCGAGCAGCGAAACTTTTTGGAAGTTCAGACCCCGTGTCTGCTGCCGGAGACGGTCGTGGATGCTCAAATTGATCCCATTCAAGTCGAGCTGTCAGCGGGCCGACACTGGTTTCTGCAGACTTCTCCCGAAGCGGCCATGAAGCGTCTGTTAGCAGCCGGCGCAACAGCCATTTTTCAGTGCGGCCCCGTCTTTCGTGGCGCCGAGTCGGGATCGCACCATAATCCCGAATTTACCATGTTGGAGTGGTACCGGCGTGGCGACTCGATGCTCGAAGGCTGTCAACTTTTGATCGAATTCGTTCAAAATTTGATGCCAAACTGTCATCCGCTGACGAGTTTAACGTACCGGCAACTCTTTCAGCAAAAATTAGGCTTTGATCCATTGGAGATCAGCATTGAATCGTTGCGGCAAGCGGTCGTGCGTTTCGTCCCCAGCTATCAACAGCAGTCCAGCGACAGCCGAGACGAACTGCTCGACGTGCTGCTCAGCTTCGAATTGCAGCCCGCATTCCAGGGACTGACGGTAATCAGCAATTATCCGCTCAGCCAAGCGGCCCTGGCTAGGCAAAGCCCCAGTGATCCCCAAACTGCGGAAAGATTTGAACTGTTCATTAACCATGTGGAGATCGCAAATGGTTACGCCGAGTTGACCGATGCGGGGATTCTAGCCGCCCGCATCGAGCATCAAAACGCGCTTCGCATTGCTGCCGGGAAATCATTACTGCCGCCCCCTCTTCGCCTGCTGGCAGCGATGCGAGCGGGGTTGCCCGAGTGCAGTGGCACAGCGGTTGGTCTCGATCGCTTGATCATGCTAGCCCTGGGGGCCGATTCGCTCGCCGAGGTAATCCCCTTTCCACACGTGAGCTAGCTAATCAGAACCGTGAGCTGGCGTTCTGCGGCTGATAGAACCTTGAGCTGAGCGGTCAGCTTTTGTCGGGAGCCTTCTTTTTGCTTTCGCCACTAGCCTTTTTGGCTTCGCCCCCGCTCTTCTTGTCACTGCTCGATTTCTTGTCTTTGGAGCTATCGCTCGCTGGCTTATCGGCAGCAGCCGCTTTCTTGTAGCCTTCGCTGCGATAATCGGTTTGGTAGAACCCGGAGCCTTTGAAGACGATCGCCGCACCAGCACCAAACAGGCGGCGGTACTTTTTCTTCTTGCATTCGGGGCACTTTGTCAAAATGGGATCGTTGATCCCTTGAAAAATCTCTTCGGTGTGACCGCAGGCATCGCACTCATAGTCATACGTGGGCACGATTGGTTCTCACTTGAAAGCGAAAATGGAAGTAACTGGAAATTAAAGCAGCACACCGGGAGCGTTAGCCCTCAGCGGCCGCTGGCCCGGTGCTAACGATCACTTGGCTGGGTCTGACGACACGTTCGTGCAGCTGGTAACCGGGCACTGCCACTTGGGCAATCACTCCGGCAGGATGCTGCTCGCTGGGGATCTGGGTGATCGCTTCATGATAGTTGGGATCAAACAATTCACCCTCGGCCGGGATCGGTTTGCAGTTGTGTTTAGTCAGCGTTTCTTCGAGTTGTTTAGCGACCATCGCGACCCCTTCGATCAGCCCGCTGGCCGCCTCGTTTCCTTGTGCGGCGGCGAGGGCCCGCTGTAAATTGTCGAGCACGGTCAGTGTGTCGCGAATCAACGGCATGTTGGCGTAGCGAAGTTGGTCTTCGAAATCGCGCCGCAGGCGTTTGCGAGTGTTGTCGACATCCGCGTGCGCCAGCAGCAGACGGCGATTCGCATCGGCCAACTCCTGTTCCAGACGCTCCGCTCGCTGCGCATCCGTTTCAAAACGATCATCGCCCTCACGAGCCTGATCCGCCTCTCCCGCTTCGTTCATTTGGAACACGGAATCGGCATCGAAATCGCCCGTGGAGTTTGCCGGATCATGTTTCGCCGAAGCGTTTGGATCCTGACCGCCCGATTGGTCACGAGCGCCAGGCTGTTGGTGGTCTTCCTGATTATTCATCGTTGCTCAAGTTTCGCGAATCGAGACGCAGCGGATCGGTGAAGTGAAAGGTTAACCCGCGGGATCGTTTGTCGACTCTTCGGGTTCAAAAAACTTACGTAACTTGTCGAGAAAAGACTTGCGCTCTGGGAGCACCGTCTCGTTCTCGAGTTCGGCCAATTCTCGCAGCACACGAGCTTGTTCGGCGGAGACTTTCTTGGGAACTTCGATAAAGGTTTGAATCAGCAGGTCGCCGTGCCTGCCGCCGAGTGGGTCTTCCAGTCCCTGTCCTCGCAACTTGTGCACGGTGCCACTCTGTGTTCCCGGTTCGACCCGCAAAGTATGCGGTCCGGAGAGTGTCGGCACTTCGATGTCAGCCCCCAGCACGGCCTGGTAGTAAGCGATTGGCAAACGAAGTACCAGGTTGCTGCCATCTCGTTGAAACAAGTTGTGCGGTTTTACGGTCACAAAGCAATACAGATCGCCCGGGCGTCCACCGTCGGGGCTGGCTTCCCCCTTGCCGTCGATGCGAACTCGCATGCCATCGTCGATCCCCGCCGGGATGTTGACGACTTCTGTTTCCTTGACGCTCTCCAAACCGCTGCCGCCGCAATTTCGACAAGGTTCCGAGATGGTTTTGCCGGCTCCGCCGCAGCGGGGGCAGTTGGTCTGCACGCGAAGGATTCCGGCAGACTGAATCACTTGCCCTCGGCCGCCACATTGGCCGCAAGTCTCTGGTTTGCTTCCCGGCGCGGCCCCGCTCCCGGTACACGTTTCGCAGGGGCGCCGGCGTCGGAAGGAGACTTCGCGTTGGACCCCGGCAGCTGCTTCTTCCAAGGTCAGCGTGAGGTCGCAGCGGACATCGCCGCCGCGTCGTGTCCGCCGACCGCGGCTGCCACCTCGTCCGCCGCCGCCGCCAAACAAATCGCCGAACATCCCGCCGCCGAACAGGTCGCCGAAGGCTTCGAAGATGTCTTCAACATCATGAAACTGACCACCAGCGCCGACTCCGGCGTGCCCATATTGATCGTATCTCGCTCGTTTTTCAGCGTCGCGCAACACGTCATACGCCTCGCTCGCCTCTTTGAATTTTTCCGCGGTTTCTTCGTTTCCACGATTGCTGTCGGGATGGAAACGCAGCGCCAGCTTGCGGTAGGCACGGTCAATTTCGGATCGAGTCGCAGTCCGTTCGACTTGCAGTACTTCGTAATAACAGCGTTTCTCGGCCATGAATCTCAAGAGCTCGGGGGCAATGAAAAGTCCCCACGAAACCGGGCCACCTTCGTACTTGGCGAAAGTGGCCCGGCCGTATCACGCGAGGAAAGAAGGTGACATCCGTCGCCGGATGTCGAACCGTTGACTGATTAGGCTATTGCCCCTTCGATCTGGTTCTTTTCCTTGTCTTCCTTATCATAGTTGGTCACCATCGCTTCGGTCGTGAGCATCAGACCGGCGATGCTACCGGCGTTGGTCAGCGCGGTCCGCACCACCTTAACCGGGTCAACGATACCAGCCTTGAACATATCGACAAACTCGCAAGTGTGCGCGTTGTAGCCGATGTTTACTGCCTTTTGGGAAACTTCGTCCACGATTACGCTGCCATCGATGCCACCGTTATCAGCGATTTGACGCATCGGCGCGTCGAGTGCGTGCAGCACAATTTCGACACCGATCTTCTCGTCACCCTTGGCACCCTTCTTGGCCGCTTCGACTGCTTCGCGGCAGCGAACTAAAGCCACGCCACCGCCAGGCAGAATGCCCTCTTCGATGGCAGCTCGAGTAGCATGCAAGGCATCTTCAATCCGCGCCTTGGTTTGCTTCATCTCGGCTTCGGTCTCCGCACCAACGCTGATCACAGCCACGCCGCCAGCCAATTTGGCCAGTCGCTCTTGGTACTTTTCCTTGTCGTACTCGCTGTCAGTCTGCTCGATTTGGGCGCGGATTTGACTGACTCGCTTGTCGATGTCGGCTCGCTCGCCAGCACCTTCGACGATCGTGGTCGAGTTCTTGTCGACGACAACTTTCTTGGCGCGACCAAGTTGCTCAAGCGACACGTTCTCGAGCTGGATGCCCAAGTCTTCGCTGATCAACGTGCCGCCGGTCAGGGTGGCAATGTCACCCAGCATGGCTTTACGACGATCGCCGAATCCTGGTGCCTTCACAGCACAAACATTCAACGTGCCACGCAACTTGTTAACGACCAACAAAGTCAACGCTTCAGCATCAACGTCTTCGGCAATGATCAACAGCGGCTGACCACTTTGAGCCGTCTTCTCCAGCAATGGCACCAAGTCGCGGATGTTGCTGATCTTCTTCTCGTACAACAGAACCAGTGCGTTCTCCAGCACAGCTTCCATCGAGGTCGTGTCGTTGACGAAGTAAGGTGACACGAAACCTTTGTCGAACTGCATGCCATCGACATACTCGACCGTGGTATCCCGCGTCTTGCCTTCTTCGACGGTGATCACACCGTCTTTACCAACGCGCTCGAGAGCGTCCGCCAACAGTTCGCCAATCGAGTTGTCGTTGTTCGCGCTGATCGCGCCGACGTGGGCAACTTCGTGCTTGCCACTGACCGGACGGCCGATCTGGCTGAGCTGCTCGGAAGCTGCCGCCACCGCTCGCTCGATCCCGCGGCGAATGGCCGAGGGATTGCTGCCAGCGACAATGTTACGCAACCCTTCGCGGAAAATCGCGCGAGCCAACACGGTCGCCGTAGTGGTTCCGTCACCAGCTAAATCGCTGGTCTTCTGAGCGACTTCGATGACGAGCTTGGCGCCCATGTTCTCGAAGCGATCTTCCAGTTCGATTTCCTTGGCAACCGTCACACCATCTTTGGTGACGGTCGGTCCACCGAACGATTTGTCAATAATCACGTTGCGCCCAGTGGGCCCCATGGTGACAGCGACGGCGTTCGCCAGCTTGTCAACACCGGCCAACATCCGCGCCCGTGCGTGGTCATCAAAAAGCAATTGCTTAGGCACTGAAATGGATCCTTAATCTTATAGACATGAAAGGGAGGTGAACGAACTAGAGCACCTTGGCCAGGATGTCCGACTCACGCAGAATCTTCATCTCTTGACCATCCACTTCGATTTCGCTGCCACCGTAACGACCGTATATCACCACGTCGCCAACAGCCACGGTCAGCTCGCCGCGATTACCGCTGTCGAGCATCTTGCCGGGGCCCACGGCCATGATCGTGCCGCGCTGCGGCTTTTCACGTGCCGAATCGGGAAGTACGATCCCGCCCGCTGTGGTCTCTTCCGCTTCCGCAGGCTGCACAACTACCCGGTCGTCCAAAGGACGAATGCTGATTTTTGCCATCTGTTCTTTCTCCAAAAATGTTGATTTGTAATGCGTAGATTGTGTTGTGAATCGAAGTTCGGCCCGAGTGCCGACGGCTTACATCATGCCGCCCATGCCACCCATTCCTCCCATGCCGCCCATTCCTCCCATGTCCATGCCGCCCATTCCGCCCATGCCACCCATGCCGTGGTCATGATGATCTCCGCCACCTTCTTCTTCTTCGGAGGGAATCTCGGTAATCAGCGATTCGGTGGTGAGCAGTAAGGAAGCGACGCTGGCAGCGTTGGTCAGCGCGGTGCGAACCACTTTGGCAGGGTCAATGATGCCAGCGGCGATCATGTCACCATACTTGTCGGCGTTCGCGTCGTAGCCGTCGTTCTTGCCCTTCAGCTGACGAACCCGATTTACGACAACGGGACCGTCGAGTCCAGCGTTGGCAGCGATTGCTCGCAACGGCTGGTCAAGCACGTTAAGAATGATCTGAGCACCCAAGCGGATGTCACCTTCGAGCTCCGTCATCAACTTGGTGACCGCATTGGAGCAGCGAATCAAAGCCACGCCACCACCGGGGACAATGCCCTCTTCCAACGCGGCGTGCGTTGCGGCGCGAGCGTCATCAATCAACGCTTTACGCTCTTTCATTTCCGACTCGGTTGCCGCACCAACGTTGATTTGGGCAACACCGCCTGCCAACTTGGCCAACCGCTCTTGCAACTTCTCGCGATCGTAATCGCTATCGGTGTTCTCGATCTCGCGGCGAATGACTTCTACGCGACCGGCAATGTCTTGCTTGCTGCCGGCGCCACCAACCATGGTGGTGCTGTCGCTGGTGATGCGAACTTTCTTGATCCGACCGAGGTCGGTCAATTTGACGCTCTCCAAATCGATTCCCAAGTCTTTGAAAATCGCCTTGCCACCAGCCAACGAGGCGATGTCGCCCAACATGGCTTTGCGGCGATCGCCGTAGCCAGGAGCTTTGACTGCACAGCAGCTGAGGATGCCGCGCATTTTGTTGACAACCAAAGTCGCCAGCGCTTCGCCTTCAACATCTTCGGCAACAATCAACAACGGCTTTTTGGCCTTGCTGACCGCTTCGAGCAGCGGAATCATTTTCTTGTTGCTGCTGATCTTCTCTTCGAACAACAACACGTAGCAATCTTCGAGCTCGACGCTGACGTCGTCTTGATTGGTGACGAAGTGCGGTGACAAGAAGCCACGATCGAACTGCATCCCCTCGACCACGTCGACGTACGTTTCGCTGGAACGCCCCTCTTCGACGGTGATCACACCATCTTTGCCGACTTTGCTGAAGGCGTCAGCCAAGACTTTGCCAATTTCCGGATCGTTGTTACCGGCAATGGTGGCAACTTGGCGGATCTCGTTCTTGTTGTTCTCGTGAATCGGAGTTGCCAACTTGGCAATCTCAGCACTCACCGCTTCAACTGCCTTGGCAATCCCGCGGGTCAATGCCATCGGATCACCACCGCTGGCGACCATCTTCAAGCCTTCGCGAAAGATGGCTTCGCTGAGCACCGTTGCGGTGGTCGTGCCGTCACCAGCCACGTCGTTGGTCTTGCTGGCCGCTTCTTTGACCAATTGGGCGCCCAAATTCTCGAAGGGATCGTCCAAATCGATGTCTTCGGCAACGGTCACACCGTCTTTCGTTACCTTGGGGGATCCCCACCCTTTGTCCAGCACCGCATTGCGACCGCGAGGGCCCAATGTGCTGCGAACAGCCCTGGCTAGCTTGCTTACGCCGGCCAACAGGGGGCCGCGAGCGTCGTCATCGAACACGATCTGCTTTGCCACGTCGTGTCTCTCCTAAGTTGTTTCGAATCTACTTTGAACCAATGTACCGCCAACGGAGGACGGTTAACGCTTGTGCATTTCAGGCAACGGTGACGAACGCATAAACCGATCGCCGACTGTTTTGACAGCCTTCCCCGTTGGCATTGTCATCTGAGCAAGCTGCGTGCCAGACATTTTTTTTCAAGTCGCAAGTAGCTTGCTGGCAACGGTTTAAATGCAATTTAGCGTGGCGGCAAAGAAGTGTCGGGAGGTGCCGTATGCCAGCCTGGCAGGCCTCCTCGACCGACGAACCGAGGTGGCGAGCATCCTGCTCGCCGCTGACCTATCGAAGTGCGCCGAGCCATCGAAGTGCGCTGAGCCATCGAAGTGCGCTGAGCCATCGAAGTTCGGGTTAGTCCCGTTTGACTTTGTCGCTGAACTCTTTGTTGACTTTGTCGACCTTGGGCTTGACGATCGCTTGGCAATAGCCGGCAAAGGGATTTTTGGCAAAGTAATCCTGGTGATAAGCTTCGGCTTCGTAAAAAACCTTTGTCGGCTCCACGTCGGTGACGACTTTGCTGCGCCCGTAAACCCCCGACTCGTCGAGTTTGGCAATGAACTGCAGGGCCTGCTTCTGTTGCGCTTCGCTGTGATAAAAAATCACGCTGCGGTACTGCGGTCCAACGTCGTTGCCCTGGCGATTCTTGGTGGTCGGATCGTGGATCTTAAAAAAGACCTTGAGCAAATCCTCAAAGCTGATGACCGCGGGGTCAAAATGGATCTGGCAGACTTCCACGTGCCCAGTGCGCTTGCCGCAAACCTGTTCATAAGTGGGGTTCTTGACGAAGCCCCCCTCATAACCCGAAACCACCTTGTCGACTCCCTTGAGAATCTCCATGGCCCCCTCGACACACCAAAAACAGCCCCCTCCGAGGGTTGCAATTTCCAACTTTTTCGATTCGCCGGCGTCGGCCGCCGGCGGCTGGCCGGAATTGGGCTGCTGCGGTGCGGCAACAGGTTCCGCGGCAACAACGGGCTCTGCTGCGGTCGAGAAAGCGGGGGTCGTACCGGCGTACTTGCCTAGCAATAGCAAACCGAGTGCTAATACGGTGGCAAGACCGAAGCCACCCCATTTCGCCGCTAGCGGGGAATTCGAGCGAAGCATGGCAGTTCAATCTCCAGAACACGAGTGGGTTTTTTGATCTAGTCTATTCTAACGACAACCGCCCCAACGTGCCCAGGGAAGTTTGCAGCGTGAACCGTGTCCCCTCTTTTTCGCTAACTCACAGTTGCCGCCTGCCCACCAGTCAGTCGCTGCCTTGGTTGCGGATCCTGCCTGGGATTGTGTTGCTGAATCTGGTCGTGTTGCTGAATCTGGTTGGCCGGCAAGGGTGTGCCGGGGAACTGCTGTTGCAGTTCGTGGATGATGCCAGCGGCCAACCATTGGCCATCCGCATGCAGCTGAACCGCGCTGATGGCGGTCGAGCTCCCATTCGTGGAGGTGTGCCAGCCGGTCTGGGGACGGCGATTGATGGTGAGCTGCTGCTGCGCATGCCCACCGCGGCTTATCAATTTCAACTCAGCCGGGGACCAGAATATCGCCCGTTGCTGGGCAAATTCGCCCTCGAACGCACTTCCGAAGATGTCCAGACTTTAAGACTTAAACGGATTGTCGATATGGAAGCGGAGGGGTGGGTCGCCGGTGATCCGGTCGTCGACGTGCCGTCGCGACAACTGCCGCTGCGGATGCGAGCCGAAGCGTTGACCGTTGCCGGTAATCTATTTCGCACGGCACCCTCAGCGGTCGCAACTCGCGACGAACCACTCGCTGGCTTACCACCCGCTGATGGAGCCAGGCAGTTGGCGATTCGCACCGATGTCATTGCCGGTGTCGAAGCGGCAAAAGGATTGGCTGTGATTGGTTTGCAACCTGATTCGCTGAAATTGGACGGCTCGCTGGAGAGTCTGCTGGCGAAAATCGGCCAGGGGCCGTCGAGCGAATTCATTCGACTCTTGGTGAACTCGGGTGTGGGGGCTGGAGCGGCGGCGGAGGAGCTAGAGAGCCTCGAGCAGCGTCCGCGGTTGCTCGTGCTGAACCCGTTCGCCTGGGACCTTCCGATCTGGTTGGCCAGCGGCAAAGTTGACGGCATCACCGTGCTGGGTGAGTTCTTGCAAGAGGATCGTCGCGTCACGGCTTGGCCCGACTCTCGCAGCACCACTGACCTCGAATTGGGTGGGCCACTCGGCTTGGGAAAATGGGGCGAGAAGATTTATTTGCAAGTTCTCGAGGCGGGCTTGCGCATTCCACCAGTCGGTGCCAGCGGAGCGGGGCGCGTTGGGAACGCGGTTGGCTACAATCGAACGTATGTATTCTTCGATCCGGCAGACCCACCCTCCGCTGGCCGTCAAGCCGATTGGTGGCGAGGGCTGTGGGCTGGACGCAGCACGGTTACCAACGGTCCGTTGCTGAGGTCCAAGCTGGCCGGATTTCCCCCCGGGCACACATTTCAAATGACCAGCGGCCAACCATTGACGCTCGAACCCGAGCTGCAGTTGGCCATCCGTGACCCGGTCGACTATTTGGAAATCTTATACAACGGCCGAATCGTCTACAGCGCCCGTTTGGATGATTACGCTCGGCAGGGAGGCCGTATGCCGGCACTCGAATTCGACCAGAGTGGCTGGGTGCTGATGCGGGTGATGACTAAGTACGAAGATCACTATCGAGCTGCCATCACGGCACCTTGGTATATCGAGCTCGATGGCGAAACACGCGTCAGCAAACGGGCTGTCGAGTTTTTTCAAGCGTGGCTACAAGAGCGCGAAGCGATGCTGCTGAATTTGCCCGCCGAGAAAATCCAACCCCACGTCCCTTATGTGCGAGCGGCACGCGATTTCTGGGCCCGACAATCGCAAGCGGCTAACGCACCCTAAAGTTTTTGGAGGAGCAGTTTCGTCCACGTGCTCAGCGAAGCGGTGCTCAAGGACTAACTTCCGCCGGCATTGATTCGTTGCCCAACGCGGCCAAGATATTCTCCGCGGCAATCCGTGACATGGCGTCACGGGCTGACCGCGTGCTGCTGCCAATGTGCGGGGCGATTACGCAGTTGTCCAGCGGAACCAGCGGGCAAGCGGGATCGAGTGGTTCTGGGTCGGTAACATCCAAACCGGCCGCTGCCAACGGTCCCGCCGTGAGCGCCCAGTGCAACGCGTCTTGCTCGATAATCTCACCTCGCGCGGTGTTGATCAAAATCGTCCCCGGCTTCATTATCGCCAGCCGATCACGGTTTAATAAGTGGCGGGTATTTTCGTTGAGTGGACAATGCAGTGAGACGATGTCACTGGTCGCCAGCAGCTCTTCCAGCGGCAATAATCTGGCCGCCAAAGCCGTTTCTAAAATTGGTTTTGCTTGCCGAGAATGATAAACAATCGGCGTCTCCCAGCCGCCATGACAGCGGCGGGCGAAGGTTGCACCAATGCGGCCCAGGCCAATCACGCCCACGGTCTTGCCGGCCAGTTCCGTGCCGAGCAAACCGAGCGGTTCCCAAGTCTTCCAAGCACCGCTGCGGACGGCGTCGATCGCTGGCTTTAAATGCCGAGCGGCTGCCAGCAACAAGCACATCGCCATGTCGGCGGTGGCATCAGTCAAGACGTCCGGCGTGTTGCCAATGCGAATCCCCCGCGATGCGGCCAGCCGGACATCGATGTTGTTGTACCCGACCGCAAAGTTGCTGATTACTCGCAATTCGGGACCGGCCGCATCGAGCAACTCGCCGTCAATGCGATCGCTGAGCAAAGTCAACAGCGCTTGGCAGCCGACCACTTTCTCCAGCAACACCTCGCGGCTCGGCGGCAACCGGCCATCCCAAACTTCCACGTCACAATGCTGACGTAATTGCTCCAGACCGCACTCGGGAATTTGCCTGGTTACGAAGACGCGGGGACGGTTCATGCAGAATTCCTCAACGGGCCAAGGCGTATCTCAGATGTAAAACATGCTCTCAGCATCTGTGTTGCAAGCCGTTACTAAATCGGCCAGCGACGTCGAGGCTAACGCTTCCCGCGCCGCTTCATCAGCGCGAATCCACAAGTCGCGAAGCGCCGTCGCTTCTGCCTGATCAGCGGTTCCTTCCGCGCCACCCGAAGACGAATCCCCGCAACCAATCGCCTCGGCAATCTCCAAAACGCTAATCCGCTGGGGAGGCACCGCTAATCGATAACCACCTCCGCTGCCGCGAGTGCTGATGACTAAATTGCTGGCCCGCAATGATTGCAAAATTTGCACCAGAAACGGTTGCGGAATCTCCTGGCGGGCAACGATTTCGCGCAACGCTACCGGACGATCCTGGGTATATCGCTGAGCCAATTCCAGCATGGCAAGGCATCCGTAATGGACGCGGGCGGATACTTGCAACACATTCTTCCTCGACTTTCAATGAACGAAGAGCTTGCCAAGCGATTGTTGACAGTCATTGTTGACAGCGATTGCGGACAGTGCTTACTGACTATGCAACCCACATTCAGTCTTGGCGAATCCACTCCAACGACCTGCCCGTTCATCCTCGCCAACCATCACGCTGCGGGTGCACGGCCAACAGCCGATGCTCGGGTACCCAAGATCGTGCAAGGGGTTGTAAGGAATATCATGAGCGGTAATGAATCCCCACACTTCACGCTTCGTCCAGTTCGCCAAGGGGCTGACTTTGACTAACTGAAACTTGGCGTCCCAACCAACAATCGGCGCGGCCGCTCGATCACTGCTCTGGTCCCGCCGGATCGCACTGGCCCAAGCTGAATGCCCGGCAGCCGCTCGCCGCAACACGGCGATCTTGCGATCCGCACAGCAACGATGTGGATCGGTTCGATACAACGGTCCCCCGTGAGCCGCTTCGTACTCCTCTACGGTGTGCTCAGGATACTTAAATTCTACCGTGATGCCGTAACGGAGCTTGACTTTTTCGCGCAATTCTAGGGTTTCCCGGAATTGATACCCCGTTTCCAAGTTGAAAATCGGTGTCGCGGGAGCAACTTCGGCCAACATGTGTATCAAACACATCCCCTCTGGACCAAAAGCGGTTGCCATCGTGAATTTGTCAGCGTACTTATCCGTCGCCCACCGCAGAATTTCCTGCGGGCTGGCTCTCTCCAATTGCTGACTAATGGCGGCTAACTCGGCCAGTTGCTCGGCGGAAATGCCAGCCTCCGCAGACTCGCCGCTGGCGGGTTCTCCAGCAGATTCGCTGCCGCGATCGCCACAGCCGGAGGCATCGCACCCAGGCTTGATCACTTTTAATTGCGGCGCCATAAGTGGGGTGCTTTCCAAAGTCGGTTTACCGTGACGGGCTGGTACAGCCATGCCTCCGCCTCAAATTTACTTGAGCGTTCATAAACAATCGTGGAAATCATACAATAATGATCAATAAGGTCAAGTATTGAAATGATCGGCAGTTGTGGCTGGCGACATTGGCAAAAATTTGAGGCTTCGCCACGATCGCCTTGCCGCGGAGCCGCCCCTTGGCTGGCGGTCACCCGGTGCGATATTCGGTTTGCAGTTTATCGTTCGTAAAAATGGTGCGGCCACCATCGACTGGCAGGCAGACTCCGGTAACGAAATCGTTCTCTACTAGAAATTGCACAGCGTGTGCAATATGAGCTGGAGTTCCGACCCGTTTTGCCAGCGTGCCGGCAGCGATTTCGGCTCGTTTTTCCGCTGGTACGTCGTCACCGAGCAGCACGGGACCGGGCAAAATGCAATTCACGCGAACTTGTGGGTTGCGATGTCCCAGTTCGACAGCCAGCGAGCGGGTGATGGCTTCCACGGCCGCTTTGCTGGGAAAATAGGCGGCATGATCGAGGTAGGGACGGACGAGTGCCCAATCACCGATGTTGACGATGCAGCCGCCGCGGGGCTGTTGAACCATCCGCAGTCCAGCGGCCCGCGCGGCCAGGAAGGTGCCTACCGAATTGATCTCGAAATATTTCCGAATTTCCGCCCCGGTGACCGCTTCCAAGGGGGTGGGGTGCCAGATCGCCGCGCTGTTGACCAGCACGTCTAACTGGCCAAAGTGGTCGACCACGCCGGCGATCATCGATTCGATAAACGCATCGTCTTGCATTTCTCCGCAAAAAACGGTGCTCGGCGTGCCCGCAGCCCGCAAGCTGGCAGCAACCTCCTCCGCTTGTTGACGATGCTGGTTTGCGTGCAAAGCGATCGAGTAGCCCAGCGAAGCAAGATGCAAGGCAATCTCGCGGCCCACGCGGGGGGCGCCGCTGCCGGTGATCAACGCCACGCCCGGGGGCTGGACTTGCGAGTCGGGTGGCCGAGCAGTTGAAGTAAGGGAAGCTGGTGGCGTTGAGGCTGATGTCATGGGGGCGAGTTGGCTGTGCTGGAAAAAATCGTGCGGAAGAGAAGCGTGCTGGATGAGCTTGTCGGCTACCGCCCCAAGCTGCCACCGCTGAGGGTTGCT
This sequence comes from Kothea flammea, assembly GCF_052161645.1. GTDB lineage: Bacteria > Planctomycetota > Planctomycetia > Pirellulales > Pirellulaceae > Laterigemmans. The sequence goes on along the minus strand of NZ_CP197414.1, from coordinate 5,865,484 downwards.
GAGGGGGCGGAATCTAGCATCGTTGTGCCCTAATTTTTCAGAGCCCCAAACCATCAGAGCCCTACTTTGCAGAGCTGGCATTTGCGGTGTCTTGCCAGAGTCGCAAGGCGTCCTCGACTTGCCCGATCTGCTCTTGGATTGGTAGCGAGAGGTCAAGGAACAACCACCGTGCACCGGCGATTTCGCAGCCGCCACCAGTTTGTCCGGCCAGCCATTCACGGCGAACGCGGATTCCCGCTCGTCGCGCACGGGAGATCGCCCGTTGCAGTTGATCCACTTTAGTGGCGGTTTTATCCTCCTTAAGCGGATGAGGTTCTCCCATGCTCGCACCCTCCTTGGCGTAGCGATTAGTCAAAGCATGACGATTGTAGCTATCTTCACTACAGAGGCCCAGCGCAACCCGTCGATACTGAATATCTATCCGAAATGAGCATCGCATGGCGATCACCATGACTTTGGTCGGAAGCTGCGGATAGCTCTTAAGCGTGTCACATCGCTTCAAGTGACATTGCCATTAAAACTGGGGGAAATAGGCTGATGAGTGAGTCCAGCGAACTGCGTCAAGCAAAGCAAGAGATCGAGGGATTGCGCCGGCAATTGCGGCGGACCCAAGCTCTGGCGACGCTGGGGGAACTGACTTCGACAGCCACCCACGAATTCAACAACATCCTGATGGCGGTGTTGAATTATGCAAAAATGGGCATTCGCCATAAGGATGAAGCGACTCGCGACAAAGCGTTGGGGAAGATCTTGGAGGCTTCGCTGCGAGCATCAAAGATCTCCACGACGATCCTCTCGCAAGCCCGCAACCGGGCCGATGTGATGGTGCCAACTTCGCTCGCCGAGATCATCCGAGATGCTTTGGTGTTGCTCGAGCGGGAGTTGCGGAAGTACCGCATTGATTTGGAATTGCAGATCGCGGAGTGTCCGCAGGCGATGGCCAATGGCAACGAGATTCAGCGGGTGCTAATTAATCTCTTGATCAATGCGCGGCAAGCGATGCCGAGCGGCGGCACGATCACGATCTCGCTTTATCCCGAGACCGAGAGTGAGCAGATCGTGTTGGCTGTTCGCGATTCGGGCGAGGGAATTCCGGCCGAGAAGCTGCCGAAAATTTTCGACGCTTTCTACACCAGCAAAAGTGGCCCCGATGCTTCGGGCAAAGGGGGCACGGGGTTGGGGCTGGCGGTGTGCCGGGAGATTATCGAAGCCCACCGCGGGCGGATTCGCGTGGAGAGCACGGTGGGTCGGGGGACGGCATTCGTGCTCCGTTTGCCGATGGCCCCCACGCCCGTCTCCGCGTCAGCTCCTGTTTGACAAACTTGTGGTTACTGTTTGACAAACTTGTAGATCCGACCGCCCGCCGACATGGTGCTCATTAACACCTCGCCACCGTCGGTTTGCCCAAACGTAAAGACTGGCAGTTGGCTCCAGGCGATGGGGCGATTGGCTGTCACGGTCTTGGTTTTGGCGTCGTATTTGAGCGCCCAGATGCGACCGGTGACGTAATCACCATACAGGTAGTAGCCATCGAGTTCGGGCGTTTCCGAGCCGCGATAGACGGCCCCGCCGGTAATCGATTTGCCCCAATCGTCGGTGTGAGGATACTCGGCGATGGGGTCGATCAAATCGGCTCGTGGCCCCGAACCGTTCCCGTTAAGCGTGAACTTGTTGCCACCTTCGCGGAGGCTCCAGCCGTAGTTACCGCCGGCGGTGATCAAGTTGATTTCTTCCCAATCATTTTGACCGACATCAGCCGCCCACAGATCGCCCGTCTTGGGATCGAAGGCTAATCGCCATACGTTCCGCAAGCCCGAAGCGTAAATTTCCGGCCAAGCGCCCGAACGATCGACGTGCGGATTATCGGCCGGAATGCCGTAGGGCCTGGTTTCTGATTGCGTATCGACATCGATCCGCAGAATGGAACCTAGTAGTTTGCTGAGGTCTTGGCCCGCGTTCAGAGGATCATTCCCTTTGCCGCCGTCGCCCAAACCGACGTACAAATAGCCGTCAGGGCCGAAAGCCAAGGTGCCACCGTTGTGATTCCAGAACGGCTGTTGAATCCGCAGCAGCTCGCGGCCGCTGGTCGGATCCGCTTGGGCAGGGTCATCCGCCGACACCGAGAACTCTTCCAGCACTGACACGTGCGGGCGTTCCCTGGTGGTGTAATAGACGTAAAATTTGCCGGTTTCCTTGAACTTGGGATGGAAAGCCAAGCCCAATAAACCCTCTTCGTTCTCGCGGTCCTTGTAAGCTACCAATTTTCGAAGATTCAAGAACATTTCCGCTTCTTCGACAGCGGTGTCTTGCTCTTGGATGAAATAGATTTCACCCGTCTGCGAGGCGACGAACAAGCGTCCCGAGCCGTCACCGGCGCCGGTGATCACGACGGGCCGTGAGATCATTAGATTCGGATAGGCGACCTCGACCTTGATCGGCAGCGGCGACATATCGAGCGATGCCGGCGGGTTCGCCAAATTGACCGTGGGGGAACCTGGTTCGGCCGCCGGGAGGGAAATTCCGAGCGCCAATCCACAACTCAACGCCAGCAGGCTGGCAGGCAGGTGTGATTTCATGTTTGTCAGCATCGACTGTGGAAAGTGGGGTTAGCAAAGGGAGGGCAGGAATGATTGCCCGAGCGGTAAACAAGCCCGAGCGGTAAACAAGCCCGAGCGGTAAACAAGCCCGAGCGGTAAACAAGCCCGAGCGATAAAAAAGCCCAGCTAGCAGGTTCCCCGCCGCTGGGCTCGCTTGGCAAAAGCCGATTTACTTGACAATGTCCAGCAATTCCATTTCAAAGATCAGCAGTTCGTTGGGGCCGATCTTGGGGGGGCTGCCACGGAGGCCGTAAGCCATTTCGGGCGCCGCGTAGAGGGTCCACTTGTCGCCGACTTTCATCTTCGGCAGGGCGGTTTGCCAAGCGGGAATCAGGTTGCCAACGGGAAACTCTGCCGGTTCGCCGCGCTCGACCGAGCTGTCGAACACTTCGCCGCTGATGAGCTTGCCCGTGTAGTGGACTCTGACAATGTTTTGCGGGGTTGGCGAGGCGCCGGTGCCCGCTTTTTCGACTTTGTACTGGAGGCCCGCGGCCAGCTGCTTGACGCCTTCTTTTTTGGCGTTTTCTTTGAGAAACAGCTCTGCTTTCTCTTTGTTGGCAGTCCCGGCAGCTTGCATCTGCTTTTGATCGGCTTCCATTTTGGCTTGCATGCGGGTTTGCATCATGGTTTGCAACGCCTTGCTGGCCGCTTGCAATTCTTCTTGGTTGAGTCGCGGGGACTTGCCAGCCAGTTCGTCGGCAATCGCCATGGCTAATGAAGCGACATCGATATCGGTGGCGGTGAGGCCTTGGTTTTTCATCTGTTCGCCAATCGTCAAGCCGATCAGGTAGCTGGCCGGATTGGCGGGTTTGGCTTGATCAGCCGCTGGGGTTTCAGCGGCTGGGGTTTCAGCGGGCGTGTCTTGGGCGACGAGTGGCGCGTTCAGGGAGATACAGAGGAGAGCTCCGAGAGCGGTCCGCCCGAGAGATTGCAAAGTCATTAGTTTCCTTTAGGAAAGGCTTGGTAGAAAACGACCTCCCGAACGGCGGGACGTTTCTCTCCCGCAAAGCGGAGAGTCAGTGGGGAAGTCAGATCGGTTGTAATCAACGCGTGCTTACAGAATAACCGCTGTGCAGCGACTTTGCCATGCTGGAAACCAGTTCCTCTCACAGCAGTTTCCGCAGCCGGCTCCCTTGGCTGTTTGCTCAGTCGTCCATTTCGCGTCCGGTGGCAGTTGGTATCAGCTGGGGGGGGCGGTGCGTGTCAGCTGCCTGATCGTTAAGACTTGCGCAATCGCGCACGCTTGTCTGGTCGTTACGCATTTTGTGCTCGGGATTTTTGACTCAAGCGAAACGCAGCGTAGTTTTCCGGTAGAGAGGGCAGGCCGGTGTGCGGCCTTCGGATCGTCGCTTCCCGCGGCGGTCCGGCCTCTGCTCCTTGCTAAAGGCTAACCGATCGTAAGGTCGGGGCGCAAAGCTACGGACCCCTGTGGGGCTGCCGAGCCGCCAAGGTCAGCAGAAACGAGCAGCTCGAACTTTCGAGTTGTGCGTCAGGCTGTCGCCTAGGTGAGAACCGGGGAGACGAGAGGATTGCCCGAGTTAGTGTCGTTTCCCGCGTGCGTGGTGGAGTTCACCGCCCCGCATGCAACCCTCGAGGGAGAAGGTAATGAATAAGTTCGTAGCGAAGTTCGTTGAGTTCATGAAGGAAGAAGACGGCCCGACAGCAGTCGAGTACGCCGTCATGTTGGCTCTGATCGTCGTCGTTTGCTTGGGTGCAATCGGTACGATTGGTACCAACGCCAACACCCAGTTCGAAACGATTTCGACCAGCTTGGGTAACTAACGCGGTTGTTTCAGCGGACGAGTTTTTTGTTTGCTGAAACCGCGTTCAAGATACATGCCCTCGGGACGTATCCTCCACAGCGGAGCGTTACGTCCCGGGGTGCGTTTTTGCAGTCAGTTCAATCAATCAGACAGACATTTAACTACTTCACTTTGGAAGCCGCAATGAACTATCCATTGTTGCCTCTCGAAGCAGGTCAGAACGCCGTGCAGCTGATTTGTTGCACCATCACCATGCTAGTGGCAATGGTGAGTTGGTTGACCAGCCTTCGTTAAATCATTAGTCGAACAGTTATGGGGGGAAACCACACGTGCAAACTTTCACACAATCAGTCGTCGAGAACTGGCCAGTTTGGTTGGTCAGCGTTGTCCTAGTCGTGGCCGCGATTATCGACGGAAAAATTCTTAAAGTACCAAATTGGCTGACCTTTCCCTTCATTCTCTCCGGCTGGCTGCACGGCACGCTGCACGGTGGTGCCGCGGGACTCGGCTACAGCCTGCTGGGAACGTTCGTCGGCATGATGTTGCTGCTGGTCTTGCGAGCTGTCGGCGGCATGGGAGCTGGCGACGTGAAACTGCTCGCCGGCGTGGGAGCTTGGCTCGGCGCCTCGACCACTTGGTGGGCATTTCTGGCCACGGCGATGGTCGGTGGCGTGATGGCTGCCGTGATGATTGCCACCAGCGGCCAATGGCAAAAGCACTGGGTGCAAGCACATCAAATCCTCAACGAGTGGGTCACCATTCGCGATCCGGAAAAATTGGCTGAGATCGCCAGAGCTCGGAAACCGACCATGCGGCTGTTGCCCTACGGCATTCCCATGGCCATCGGATCGATCATGTACTTTGCCTTTGCCGGCATGTTGGTCTAACTAGCCAGCCCTGCCGCGGCTCGGTTTTGTGACACGAATTTCCATTAATTTCCATTCTTTGGTTCAAGCTTGAGCGGAGGACGTGCGACCGCGGGTCTGCGTCCTTTGCCGCCCGCGAATCGCTCTTTCCAGTCAACAGCGGACGCAGTTGGAACATTCCAGCTGCGCCTGTTGTGGCAATTATGAGGGAGTAGACGTTTAGGCCAGACAATTGCGAAACAGTGCAGAGCGAGCTGGCAGCGTGCCAATAATTCGAACTGCTCTAGCGATCGAACTTGCCGGCTTAAGTACGAACTGATTACCTAGGTTCAAGATTGTCATGCGAAACAAATTCATTCCCCTGGCTGTCGCGCTGATCTTTGGATCGGTGGCCGTGGTCGGTTTCTCTCAGATGATGAAGGCCGGACCTCAGGTAGAATCTGTTGAGGTGTATGTCGCCAATCGAGTCATCAATGCGCGTGAGGAGATTACGCAAGCGGCGATCCAGCTGGAACAATGGCCGGCCGATCGCGTCCCTAAAGATGCGATTCGCGAGTGGAGCGAGCTGAAGGGCAAGTTTGCCGCCCAGCGGCTGTTTGCCGGCGAGCCTGTGCTGGTTCGCAAATTAATGGACAGCAACGACACGCGTACCGTCGACATTCCCAAGGGCTTCAACGTCGTAGCCCTCAAAGCGGATGAGATTAGCAGCGTGGCGAACCTCGTCGCCCCCGGTGACCGGGTCAACGTGATCGGCTTCTTCACTCGCAGCGAAGTGATTCCCGAAACGACGACCAAGACGGTGCTCAGTGGCGTCCGCGTGTTTGCCGTCGATGGCCGCACGAAACGCCAGTCGGAAGATCCGGCCGATGACAAGAAAAATCAAGTTGCCAAAACCGTTTCGCTGCTGATTCATAACGGCGACGCGGAAGTGCTGGCCTGGTCGCGTGAGTTGGCGCAAATCAGCCTCAGCTTGGGACGCCCTGATGATGGCGGCACCAGCGAAGAGGAAATGGGGCCCAATCCGGCTGGTCAAGCGTTCCTGCAGTGGCTCTCCGACCACCAAGCCAAACTCGACGCCTTGAAGGCCAAACCGGCTGACGAGAGCGACAACAGTCCACCCCTGTTTCCCGCACCCCAGCAGCCCAAATCGGCCAAGGTCGCTCACCAAATGGTGAAGATTGGCGACGATGGTCAAATCAGCGTATTTACTTGGGAGGAAGGCAACCCGATTCCCAAAGTGACGACGCCCTCGCCTGGGGAGGAAAAGAGCACCACCAGCTCCAAAGCGACACCCGATTTGGACTACCTGAACGGTCGCAGCAGCCCCCTGTTCAAGGGCTCGGCAGTCCAGCCGCCCGGTCAACTACCCACGTTTCCCTCAAACGAGCAGATGCGGGAAGAACGAGACGAGTGATCGGCGGGGCTGAATCGCCCAACCGTTACGCTTTGACTAATCGGAACCAGTTTCCGCAGTTGGAGTGAGAAAGAAAGTAAAACGAATTGGTATTGAGAGCACGCGGATGACGATGAGAAACGTGATTCGTTCTGGAGCTGGATTACTCCCTCACAATCCAAAGCGGTAAACTGGGCCGACCATTGAGGGAAGGGCCAGCTTGGGGCACTGACAAATTTCGCCGGGACGGATTCCTCGGTCACGCAAGGATGCAAAGACGATGGTGGTAAAACGCAAATTTCGGCGAGCGGCAATTGCAGCGTTGTTGGCCGGCTTTCTCGCCTCCTCCATGTGGGCGGAAGACTGTCTGGCGCAGAACACTCGGCCAGCCTCATCCGTGGTCCAGTTTAACGTTACCCAAAGCGTTGAAACACTGCAGATGATTGTTAAGAGCAGTCGCATCTTGACAATGGAGAAGCCGATTCTGAAATACCAAGTTCAGAACGAGCAGATCCTCACCGCCTCGCCCATCTCGGCAACGCAAATTCAAATTGCCTCGCTGACTCCCGGCATGACGCAGCTGAACCTGTGGGATAGCGAGAACAATCTGTTCACCGTCGATTGCATCGTCGGTGCCGATGCTCGCGAAGTGGAAACGATTCTGACCACTCAATTTCCCGGCAGCAACCTGAAGGTGACCGCTCTCTCGCAAGGGACCGGTGCGGTCCTTTCCGGCACGGTGAACAACGTCGATGATGTGGATCGCGCCGTGCAGATTGTCGAGCAATTTTATGCCGACGTTGTCACAAACGTGCGGGTCGTCGGTGTGCAACAAATCATGTTGCATACCAAGATCATGGAAGTCTCGCGGACAAAGTTCCGCGAGCTGGGAATTGACTGGGCTCTCTCCGATAAGACTAACGCCACCGGTGTGCTCTTCGGCGCCGGCGACATGCTCAACGCGCCCGGTTCCGACTTTGCCACGATCGCGCCTGTCAGCCTGCAAGCCAACACCCGGTTTGCCGCCGAGTTGGGTGGTTACGATCTCGATGGCTTGGTGAAAGCTTTGCGGCGTAATGACTTGATCAAAGTGTTGGCGGAACCGACCGTCGTGTCCACGCACGGACGCCCCAGCCGCTTTATCGTGGGTGGTAAGGTGCCTTATATCGTGCCGACTGGTAATGGTGCGGTGGCAATCGAGTATGAGGAGTTCGGTACGGCTGTCGACTTTTTACCATTCGTGATCGGTCCCAACCGCGTGCGACTGGAAGTCCGCCCAGAAGTCAGCGAGCCCGATCCGGCCCGTTCGATTACTGTGCAAGGTGCCACCGTACCCGCTTTCCGCCAGCGTTACGTCGATACCGCCGTGGAACTCAACACGGGGCAGACCTTCGCCATCGCCGGATTGCTGCAGAACCGCGTCGAGTCGGTCTCGCGGGCAACGCCTTTCTTCGGGGAGCTGCCTTGGATCGGTACGTTCTTCCGTCGCATCTCGGAACAGAATAACGAAATCGAACTGCTGATCACCGTTACGCCCGAGTTGGCCGAAGCGATGGATGATTATCAGGTTCCCGTCGGTGGTCCCGGCCTGAATACTGATTCGCCATCCGACACCGAATTGTTCTTGCGAGGTTATCTGGAAGTCCCCCGCACCGATGGCATGTGCCTCACACCATCGGCCGCCCCCGGTGCTGGTTATGGCGGTGCTGGTTATGACGGGACGGGTTATGACGGGACGGGTTACTTGCCGGCGGGCGGTGAGCATGGCGGTTATCCGATGGAGATGGGGGCGGGACCCGCGATGCGAGTCCCTCCGGGCCAGATGTCCCAGCCACTGCCCGGCGGTTATCAGCAACCAGCCGGTCAGATGGAGGCAATTCCACCGGGGGAGATTAACTCCGCGGGCAATCCACCGGCTGGTAATCTCATCGTGCCGGGTTCCCGCCCGACGACGATTGCACCGGGAGTATCAGTTATGTCCCCATCGTCTACGACTGGTAACGTTTCCGGCTATTAGGAGCCGATGAGAAGCATACTGTCCCTTCCCAGTCACGCATTGATTCAACGCCCATGAGTAACGTACTTCGACTCGCCATTGTTGATCCCCACGATAGCTCTCGGGAAGCGCTCAAGTCCATGCTGGTCGGTATGGAGACGGTGTGGCTCGAGGCGGAGTGCTCACGCTATGAATTTTTCATGGACGTGGCCAAGGAGACGCTGCCGGACATTGGCGTGATCTCGCTCGATGGAGACCCCGAGCGGGCTTTGGAACTGCTTCGCCGGATCGCGGTGGAAACGCCCGAGATGCTGCCGCTGGTCGCGTCAAAAAGCACCGACGGCCAGTTGATTTTGCAAGCGATGCGAGCCGGCGCGAGGGAATTTCTCACCTTACCAATTTCGCCCGATGAGTTGGGCGCCGCGTTGGAACGCGTGGGAGCTTCGAAATTCGGTAGTAGCGAAGGTAAGTCTCGATCGTGCGAAGTCATCGCCGTGGCGGGGGCCACCGGCGGAGTCGGCTCCACCAGTGCGGCGGTCAATCTGGGATGCATTTTAGCCGCTCAGCCGGGAAATTCCGTGGCCCTGATCGACCTCGATCTGGCGCTCGGTGATGCCGACGTGTTCCTCGATTCGATCCCTGATTACACGCTAGCCGACGTTTCGCAAAATGTTGCCCGGCTCGATATCCAGCTGCTGAAACGCTCGCTGACCAAACACCAATCGGGGCTCTATTTGCTGCCCCGCCCCGTCGAATTGCAGGATGCCCAACTGATTACGGCCGAGGGCATGCACAAAGTGATTGGCCTGATGAAGGCTTCCTTTACGCACCTGATCATTGACACCTCGAAGACCTACAGTGCGATCGATATGGTGGCTTTGGAGATGGCCAACCACGTTATCTTGATCACCCAACTCGATCTGCCTTGCCTCCGCAACGTGGTGCGGTTGTTGATGAGTTTTGATGAGATTGCCGACCTCAAGGAAAAGGTCCAAATCGTGGTCAATCGAGCGGGCTTGGAGACTGGTCAGATCAGCCTCAAAAAAGCCAAAGAGACGATTGGCCGCGAGATCTTCGCGCAGTTGCCAAACGATTATCGCACCATGGTGGAGGTCCGCAACAACGGCGTGCCCTTGATCACCCAAGCCCCCAAGGCGGCGATCACCCAGGCGTTGCGTGACCTGCTGGCGAAACTATCCGGCGAAGAAGTCTCCTCGGAACAAGCCGAGGATAGCGAGAAAGTCGCGGCCGGTGGAGGTTGGCGAAAATTTTGGCCCGGCCAACGCCCGTAGGACGGGGCTCCCAGCCCGTCTAAACGGCAAGCTTTCCGTAGGATGGACCTCCTGACCCGTCTGAAAAGCACCAATTCTCCCATGGTACTTGTACTCGCAATCGATGAGACAAGCTGACACCACGCACAACCGGAGTACCGAATAAGTTACGAGCACGAGCCCGCCCGTTGTCAGGCGACGGGGAAGCGTTCATCATAAGCAGCCGACTGGACCTCGCCCCCACACGCTAGCTGGCTTTGCAAAGCATGACTGAACATCCCACGGCCCCCCACCAAGCTTCGTTGTTGGGCGGCATTCCGGCCGAAAATCCGACTCTATTTCGCAAAGTATTGCTGACCGCTGGTGATCCGGCAGCTTGGATTGAATCGCAAGCCGGGGAAACGACTCTGGTGATTCGCGATATCGAAATGCAGCGGGCCGCGGCCGCCAGCGGAGCCGACAGAGTGTGTTGCCCGGCCGATTTTGCCCCCGCCGGTGGGCTGAGCGCCGACCGAGCGACCGCCACGGCCCAGGCGGCCGCGGAATGTTTACGGCAGCGGGGTGTCAGCAGCGTGCGGGTCGATCGTTCGCTGCCTTACATTTACGCTCATTTTCTCGGCCAAGTCGGAATCCATATTGTTTACGACGAACAGTGGGGAGTGCTCGATCGACGAATTAAATCGGAGCAAGAAATTGCTTGGCTGGCGGAAGCTCAGGCGACGACCGAGCGGGCGATGGAGATGGCTTGCGGCTTGATCGCTAAGGCCCAGGCAAATGGTCAGGGAATTCTTGAAGTCGATGGCGAGGTGCTGACCAGCCAGCGGGTGAAAGCCCACATCTCCCGATTTTTGCTCGATCTCGACTATACGACCTCGCATGGTTCGATCGTGGCCACCGCACCCGAGTCGGCCGATTGCCACGATTCCGGCAACGGCCCCCTGCGGACGGGAGTCCCAGTGATTGTCGATATTTTCCCCCGCTGCGAGCAAACTCGCTATCACGGTGATTGCACCCGCACGGTGGTTCATGGACAACCCTCTGATGTGGTCCGCCGCATGCACGCCGCCGTCTGCGAGGCCAAAGCGGCCGGGATCGCGCAACTTTTGCCCGGCAATCGAGCGGAACAAGTGCATCAAGCCGTCATTGCCGTTCAGCAACAGCATGGATTTTCCCTGTCTCGTGGCCAAGTCAGCGATCAGCCGACGATCCAGCACGGGACTGGCCATGGCATCGGCCTGGAAGTCCACGAACCCATTTTGCTCGACGACGGCGGCGGTGAAATGCTGGCCGGTGAAGTCTTCACCGTCGAGCCCGGCTTGTATGGCCGCCACGCGGGGGGTGTGCGCGTCGAGGATATGGTGGTCGTCACGCCCGCGGGGCCTCGCAACCTCAATCGGCTGCACGAAGGGCTCGACTGGAGCTGAGCCGGCCGCTGGCGAAAAGGGTGCCATTGCGTTTTGGCACTCGGTTAGCATTACTTAGTGATGATCTGGAAAAGTAAGCCGGATTGGCCGATAAAGTCGAAGCAAAATGCGACAGGTGTAGCAAAATGCGGCACTTACAATCGTTAAAATGCACAAGCAAGTCGGCTGTTTCCCGTCGGTTTTTCATAGCGTTTTGGGAAATCTCTAAATAATATGAGAGATTGCGCAGGACAGCTATTCACCGAAATCACAACTTATCGACAGCTTTAGTCGGAGAGAAATCGCATGGCAGAGCGACGCCGTAACGCTTGCCTTCCCGGGCGGAAGACCCGAGTCGAGCAGGGTTCCACCGCTGGGTTCCCCCAAGCTTCATCTTTGCAAATTCCACGCTCGCGAGCCGCACGTCGCGCTTCGCTGGCTAAATGGTTAGGCGCCTTGGCATTGGCCGCTTGCCCGACCTTTTTGGGTGGAAACTCGTTTGCCGCGGAGACGATGCCGGCACAAAGTCGCTTGGCGACTTACGAATCGGCAGCCGAGGAAGATTTCTTCGCCTTAGCGATTCGGCCCCAAGTCGACGATGGGTTACGGGATTTGTTGACCACGGGCCCCCGCAGCGTGTTGATCGTGGTCGACACCTCGGCGACGCAAACGGGCGGCTATCGAACCGACTCCTTGGAAAGCCTGGCTGGCGTGCTCGATGGACTTGAGGCAGATTGCCAAGTTGCCATCGCGGCGGTTGACGTCAAGAGCACGATGTTGAGCGACTCGTTCGCCAAGGTCGACAGTGCTGCGACCCGTCAAGCGATCAGCAAGCTCAACAGCCGACTGCCGCTGGGCAGCACCGACTTAGCTTCCGCGATGCAGTTGGCTGTCGCCAAGTTGTCGGGGCAAAAGGGCCACCGCAGCGTGATTTACATTGGCGATGGAACTTCGCTGGGAAAAATCCGCGAAGCCGATTACTTTGCTGGAATCGTCGATCGCTTACAGCAGGACAAGGTCAGTGTGCACGCGCTGGCCGTGGGTGTGAACAAAGACGTTGCCTTGCTGGCCACGCTTGCGAATCACACCGGCGGAATGACCTACGTCCTTGAAGATGGAGCCAATGTTTCGCCTCAGCAGTTTGGTTTGATGTTGGCATCAGCCGCATCGACTAGCCCGATCTGGCCGACGGAGCTGAAGATTCCCGCCGGTTTCTCGGTCGTGCAAGAAACGCGAGTTCCACCGGTGCGGATCGATCGCGACAGCATTCTGTTGGGACGCATGTCCCCCGAAATCGCCGATTCAAAACAGAGTGCGGAATTCAGAATCAGCGGTTTGGCCGGTGGTCGAGCGGTTAGTCTCCGCTGGCAAGCGCCGATCGAAGAAGCGCACCCTGACTTTGCCTTCTTACCCACGATGGTCGCCAGCGCCGAGCCCGATCGCGGTTTGCTGTTGCCCACCGCCGGTTCGGCAGCGCTACGGGAAGCAGCCCGCGTGTTGGCCAATCGCGCCGACGAACTGGTTCGAGCCAGTCGTTTGGCACTCAGCCAAGGCAATTGGAAAGGGGCTCGCACACTGGCTTTAACAGTCCTGGAAGTTGATCCGGAGAACCCCGAAGCGAAGGCCATCCTGGCATCGATTTCTCAAGACAAAACCTTGACCGCCGCGCAAGACAGCCCCTTCGGCGATGACCCCTTCGCGGAAGGCAGTGACCCTCCGGCCGCAGGTGGGAACGCTGATCCCTTTGGCAACGCGGATCCCTTTGGTGAACCACAAGCGGGCCAACCACAAGCGGGCCAACCAGGTGCGGGCCAACCCGAAGTTGGCGCTGGTGACTTCCCCGGCGGTCCCGCTGGCGGTGGTCTTGATTCGTTAACTCCGCCAGCTGTCGGCGGTGCTGCCGGTCGCGATCCTCTAGCCGGTTTAGTGGAATCGCCGAGCAGTCTGTTGGACCGTGTGGAACAGGAACGGGCCGCTTTATCGGGCCAATGGCGTGCCGAAGTGCGTGCTCGGTTGGGAGCGGCCAGCCGTCAATTGCGAACCGACCCGATCAACGTAGCGGGGGACTTGAAAGGGTTGTTAGCTCGTCTGGAAAGTGAGCCCGATTTGAATCCAGCTGTGCGTCAGCAATTGACCGCGCAAATTCAGTCGGCGTTGCAAGAGGCGAGTCGCGCCGAAGCCGCTTATTACGAAGATCAGGTGACGCTGCAACAGCAAGCTGCGGACGCTGCCGCGACAACTCGCCTGCTGGAAGAAAACCTCCGCCGCGAAGCTCGTCTCGACGCGGCCGTACAGCGCTTCTCGGCCCTGTTGGTGATCGGTGATTACGGGCAAGCGGTGACCGAAGTCACGCCCACGATCATGGAACTGGAGGGACCGCGAACGATTGGCGAACAGGTTGATAACTACGGCGACATGGGCCTCTCGGTCCGGCGGGCGCTGCGTTACAACAACCTCAAGAACCGAGCCTTCGTCGACGCGCTGGCGCTCAACGAAAAAGCGATGATTCCCTTTGTCGACGAACCGCCTGTGGTCTATCCGGACGCCGAGGTTTGGCAGCAATTGAGCATTCGTCGGTTGGAGCGTTACGGGGCTGTTGAACTGGACGGCGACAACGCTTCGGAACGACGAATTTATAAAGCACTCGACAACGAGTACTCCAACACCTTTAACCTCATCCCCTTGGAAGATGTGGTTCGCACCTTAGCGGCCGATAATGACATTCCCATCATTATCAACACGCGTGCCTTGGAAGATCTCGGTTTGACCCGCGACCTTCCGATCACCGTTGACCTCAAGAATGTGACCTTGCGATCGTTCTTGCGAATCATGCTCCGTGACCACGATCTGACCTACATGATCAAGGATGAGGTGCTGCAGATCACCACGGTCGACGACGCCGAAGATCCCGCCAACGCGGTCACCAAAGTTTACCCTGTGGCCGACTTGGTCGTGCCGGTCATCAATCTTGGTGGCGGCATGATGGGTGGCATGGGCGGCGGCATGGGGGGCGGCATGGGCGGCGGCATGGGCGGCGGCATGGGTGGCGGCATGGGCGGCGGCATGGGGGGCGGCATGGGCGGCATGGGAGGCGGTATGGGCGGCATGGGAGGCGGCGGCATGATGATGGCCGTTCCCGATGATTCCCCGCTGGCGGCCAAACAGTCGGCTTCCGCACCGCAAGCACCCACTCGTGATCTGGAAAATCGACCCGATGTGCCCATTCGCGTGACTGCCCAGCCCGGCCAGTCGATCGATCAAGCATGGTCCGATTACTTCTCCAACCTGGAGCTGAAGAGCGCCGAAGCGGTCAAACTGCACGATGCTCGAATTCACACCACGGTGCGTCAACTCAACGTGAAAGCTGCCAATGCGGTGAAAGCCTCGCAAGATGATCAAGCACGCGTCCATTTTGGCGAAGTCCGCGCGATCATTGCTGCGGCACTGCTCAACGGAGCGGTCCAGCCTTGGATGCATGAAGGCTACGCCATCGCTTTGGAAGCCACCGGAGCTGATCCCGCTGAGATCGAGCGAGCACTCCTCTCTGCGGCTGACATCGCGACTTCTCCTGCCGAGTTGTTGTTACTGGCCAGCCACATGGAGCGGCTCGGTAATCTGCAGGCCGCGTTTAACCTATGCAAAGACGCTGCTGTTGTTGAACCCCTGCGAGCCGAGCCTTACTTGGTTGGCTTACGCCTAGCCCGTCAATTGGAAGACGTTGACGCCATCGCTTGGTCTTGCGTCGGCTTGCTCGGACAAGCTTGGCCCGATGGTCAACAAGAATTGGAAAGCGAAGTCCGCCTGCTGACTCGAGCCACCCATGCTCAACTTTTGGAAGAAGGCAAAACTGAGAAAGCGCGCGCCTTCAGCGAAGCAGTCAACCAAGCAATGGCGCGGGATTGCATCGTCGAAGTTCGTTGGACCGGCGATGCCGATGTCGATATTTCAATCGAAGAACCGGCCGGCACCATTTGCTCAGTGCACAATCCGCAATCCGCCGGCGGCGGCGTGTTGCTAGGGGACGGCTACAGCAGTGGACGCACCGAGGAAGACGGTCAGGTCACCGAGACCTACGTCTGCCCCCAAGGCTTCTCGGGAGTTTACCGCTTGCATGTTCGCCGCATGTGGGGCAACGTTTCCACCGGCCATGTGACCGTCAATATTCTCACCGACGTGGGGCGTCCTAGCCAACGTTTGATTCAACAGCAAATTCCGTTGACCGAACAAAACGCGCTGATCTCGTTCAATGTCCAAGATGGCCGCCGACAATCGGAAATGGCAGCCGCGCAGCTCGAGCAATTGCAGGACGTGCAAAACCAGTTAAATGGAGCGATCCTAGCTCAAGTCGGTAATGGCGAAGGCAACAATATCGGGCTCTTCCCTGGTATCCCCGGCGGCATTAACGGGACTGGTGGTTCCGATCCATCCGACTTGTTGCGAGACCTCTACCGGGCTTCGCGACTGGGACGGGGACGCGGGTTTAATCGCGGTGGCGGGGTCGGCTTTATGCCACAAATCGAGACTTTCCCAGCCGGTGCGAATATGCAGGTGATGGGCGTCATCTCTGGCGACCGACGTTACGTCCGCATCTCGCCCGCTCCCTCCTTCTTCGGTATCGGCGACGTGCAAACGTTTAACTTCGTGACCGGTGAAGGTGGTCAGACCGGTGGCGGCGGACTGGGCGGCTTCGGTGGCGGTGGCGCCGGCGGTGCTGGTGGCGGACTCGGTGGTGCGGGCGGTGGCGGTGGCGTGCTGTAAGCACTCCCCAGCTAACGGCTGAACTAGCGAACGCTGAATTTCATGACAGGCAGCCCAACTTGTGGGCTGCCTGTTTTTTTGTGTTCTCAGTTACACCCGGTTGCCGGTTCCCGATGCACAAATCGACACGGAAACTCCGGGACAACGCTTTTAGAGTTGCTGGTCTTCGCTGTGCTGCTATGGGGTCTGCTTGATGCGGCCGATCACGCCGCATTGAACACCACAATCGGCGACCAACTCGCTGATCTTGCCAGCGAAGAATTCGTTGACGACAAAGACCATGCCGATCCCCAAGTTGAACACGCGAGCCATCTCTTCCGTGTCCACTTGACCGGTTTGTTGCAGCCAAGCGAACACCGGCGGTCGCTCCCAAGCATCCCAGTCGATCTCACACTCCAAACCGGGCGGCAAGATCCGCGTGAGGTTTTCCACGAGCCCTCCGCCCGTGATGTGGGCGATCCCGTGCAACACCTGCTTGACTCGATAATGCGACTGCACGGCGCGGACGGCGCGGACATAGATTTGCGTGGGGCACATGACCACGTCAGCCAGTGTCTGCTGAGCAAATTCGGCTAGGGAAGTCTCGTACGTCAGCCCCGCATCGGCGATGATCTTGCGGACCAAGCTGAATCCATTGGAGTGCAGACCCGAACTGGACAGCCCAAGTAAGACATCACCGGCAGCAATTGATTTACCGTCGATTAATTTGTTGCGATCGACGACACCGACGGCAAAACCAGCCAAATCGTAATCATCCGCACCGTACATATCGGGCATGATCGCGGTTTCGCCACCAAGCAGCGCGCTGTCGGCTTGCAAACACCCTTGGCTGATCCCGCGGACGATTTGCTCCAAACGATCAGGACAGTCGCGTCCCATTGCCACGTAATCGAGGAAAAACAGTGGTTCGGCCCCCGTGCACAACAGATCGTTGACGCACATCGCCACCAAATCGATCCCCACCGTATCGTGGCGGCCGGTCAGTTGGGCGATTTTCAGCTTTGTTCCCACCCCGTCGGTGCCGCTGACCAGCACCGGGTCTTGGTAATTTCGCCGAAACAGGGGGGAATCGAAATCGAGTCGAAACAGCCCCGCGAACCCACCATCGCTGGGAATTACCCGGGGCGAGAAAGTGCGGTGCATTAAAGAAGGCAACCGGCCCATCGATTGGGCGTAGATATCCAGGTCGACTCCGGCGTCTTTATAAGTGGCTGCCATGACTGGGGAGTTTGCGAAGGACGAAGGGAATGAACTATTTGGTGAACCAGATAGTAATCAATTTTGACCAACTGCCGTCAGGGGCGGCAGGCGAAAAACCGCGATCAACGGCTAAATGCGGTCGGGAAATCGAGAAATTACTTCGAAGCGGGAAAATTAACCACCAATAACCCGCCCCTAGGCACTAACCTGAGGAAGACCCTCGGCCGTTACGAAAACAGGCCTCATAGTGTGGTTGCGTCCGATACGCCGGGGGGATATGGCTATTGGTTTACAATTCATGCGAAGCGTCTGGGACGTGGACCAGAACGGAGTAATCCTGCCTGGAGCGCCCAGTCGCAATAGCTTTCCTCATTGTCAAGGGAGGTCTCTTCGTTAGCGGCTCGCCAAGTGGTGTGTTAGGTCGTGCGATGGCAAGAATGCGAGAGTCTTTGCCGGTTATCGCCGAACCGTGTTTCGATCGAGTGGTAGTGTTGACTGATGACTGCAGCTAACGGTCATCCTCGCCCATTTCCAATCGTCAGCGATGCATCCTCACAAGAGTCTGGAAGGACCTACCTCTATGCTCATGCGTCACCCGCACCCCGAATTGCAATTCACTTACCAATTGCCCTTTGGCGCCATCTCCAAAGAAGGCGGTGTGCAGTTTTCTGTATTCAGCCGAAGCGCAACCTCGATGAGCCTTTTGCTCTACTCCCGCCTTGGCGATCGCGAACCGGCCGAAGTGATTCACTTCGACCGTGACACCGATCGCTGGGGTGACATCTGGAGTGTCTTCGTGCCCGGCTTGAAGGCTGGTCAGTTGTATCACCTGCAAGCCAGCGGGCCATTTGATCCGGCCGTCGGGCATCGCTTTGATGCTTCCGCTCGCCTGATTGATCCCTACGCCAAAGCCCTGGCCGGCACCTTTCAGCGCAGCACCGACGGAGTCATTCGACCGCCCAAGTGCGTTGTTGTTGATGATGACGATTTTGACTGGGAGGGCGACCGTCACCTCCGCTATGACTTGTCGGAGTCGGTGATTTACGAGATGCATGTCCGCGGCTTTACCAAGAGCCGCACGGCTAAGGTCAACGCGGCTGGTAGCTACTTGGGGGTCATTGAAAAAATTCCTTACCTGCAAGCGCTGGGCGTTTCAGCGGTCGAGTTAATGCCGGTCCACGAGTTCCCGATTCGCGACGTGATGGGGAATCGCCCCGAACGGCCCAACTACTGGGGCTATGATCCGATGGCCTTCTTTGCTCCGCACCGCGGCTACGCGCATGGTCGCCAGCCGGGAGCTCAGGTCAACGAGTTCAAGACGATGGTCAAAGAGCTCCATCGCGCCGGGATCGAAGTCATCCTCGACGTGGTCTTCAATCACACCTGCGAAGGTAACGAGCATGGTCCCACGCTGTCCTTCAAGGGGCTCGAGAACCAGGTCTATTACATCCTCGAGGACGGCGGCAGCAGCTATGCCAATTACAGCGGCTGCGGCAACACCTTTAACGGCAATCACCCCGTCGTCAGGGAAATGATTTTCCACTGCTTGCGACACTGGGTCCACAATTATCACATCGATGGATTCCGCTTTGACTTAGCCAGCATTCTCAGCCGCGATCGCTACGGGAACCTCGTTCCCAACCCGCCAATCGTCGACTTGATCGCCGAAGATCCGATGCTGGCTGATACCAAGATCATTGCCGAAGCTTGGGATGCCGCCGGTGCTTATCAAGTCGGATCGTTTGGCGATTTAAGGTGGGCCGAATGGAACGGACGCTACCGTGATGATGTCCGTAAATTCTGGCGAGGTGATGGCGGCACCTTGGGGGCGGTTGCCACGCGCTTGGCTGGTAGCAGCGACCTCTATGAACACGCCGGTCGCGCACCCTTCTGCAGCATCAATTTCATCACCTCGCACGACGGTTTCCCCCTCAACGACCTCGTCTCCTACCGAGACAAACATAACCTCGCCAATGGCGAAGAGGGCCGCGATGGTGACAACAACAACCTCAGCGACAACTACGGTGTGGAAGGGCCCACGCGGAAACGTGGCATCAACGAAGTTCGCTTGCGACAAATTCGCAACATGCTGACCACGCTGATGCTCAGCCAGGGTGTGCCGATGATGGTCAGCGGTGATGAATGTCGCCGGACCCAAAAGGGTAATAATAACGCCTATTGCCAAGACAATGACATTAGCTGGTTCGATTGGCGACTGGTGGAAAAGAACAGCGACTTGGTGCGCTTTACTTCCGCCCTGATTAAATTCCGACGCGATCAACCGACCGTACGTCGCAAAACGTTCTTGACCGGTAAACCGTCCGAAGGCCGGCAGATGCCCGACCTCTCCTGGTACAGTCCTTCCGGTCAACCGCTGGCCTGGGACCAAAGCCACTTGGCGTTGGCGGCGTTCGTCACCGCTCCACCGCTGCCTGACGATCCTGACCGACGCGGCCGCGACGTCCTGTTGCTGCTAAACTCGTCCGGCGATCCGGTCGAATTCCATTTGCCGGAGCAGGGCCGCGGTTTACAGTGGAACTTGTTCGTCGACACCTCCGCTCAAGCACCGGCTGACATTTTTCCGGAACTCGATGGCCCGGTGCCACCGAGCAATCGGAAAGTTGAAGTCTCTTACAAGAGCATGAAGGTCTACGTCAGCGAACCGCTGCATCGCTAAGTTGGCGGCATCGCTAAGTTGGTGGGCCTTGAGGTTGTTCCTCAGCGGATTCCAAATTCAGCTCCGGCAGCGGTTCGGCTGCCGGTCGCGGGGCCTCCCAGAGGTCCTCGATCTCTTGCGAATTGGCGCTCCGCCGCAACAGCAGGTATAGCCAACTGACCAGCGACCAGCCGACGGTTACGACGGCAATCTTTGGCAACAAGAGTAAAACCGTTTGAGCCCAACGCGGTCCCGAACTGAGTGTCGCCGGGGCAGCATCGCTTGCTCCCAGGCCAGTGGTGGTTGCCGATTCGATCAGCACCACGCCAACTTGTCCAGCTCCCGCTGCCAAACGGGATAAGATCAGTAAGGCAATGAGTCCCAATAAAGCGTAGCCGACCAACTGTAGCGGTCGCCGTAGAACGTACTCATAGCCTCGGCTGATGCCATCAAAGGCGTTGCCGTCGCGTTCCAGCGAGATCGCCGCCCAAGCCAGCGGGATCGCGGCCAGCGAGCCGAACCCAATTAAGCTGGCGGCTAGGGCCAAGGGGATCCCCAAAATCTGCAGCGCCCCAGATAGGTAGAATCCAACGGCCGGGATCTTCACAGCCATCGCGGTCAGCCAAAAATAAAACCAACCGCCAGCCAGCACGATCAAGGGAATGAGAACCGCACCCAAATAGGCCGGCAGCCGCGCGGCGACCAAACGCAGCAATTCCCAACTCCCCATCGGCAAACGGCCAGCCATCGCCAGCCCGCTTTGCCGCATCAGCATCGCGGCAGGGAATACCCAAATCGCGATCAGCCCTAGCTGCCGCAGCAGCAACCAGCCCAGTTCCGTCGCGCTGGTCACGTTCCCCAGTAAAGCGATCCAGGGACCGGCAACGGCCGTTGCTCCCCCCAGTAGCCAGCTGTCCGCCCAGGCGACCGCCCCCACAAAGGACTCGCCGGCTCGCGAGTCTTGCTGGGAATGTAATAAGTGATCCGTCGTTAGCCAGTCCGCTGCCGTGAGGGCCAAACCGACTAATAACCAATGAATCACGCTGGTCGCGGGGCGTAGGCAATCTCCCATCGCCAACCACGGCAACGCATCCCGCCAACTTCGCAATCGCAACAGGAACCCCTGCTCCAAAGTCGACATTGGACCCGTCGCTTGGCCGGTTGTTGTGTGGCTAGCCGCCGTTTGGCCGGCATTGGCCTCGCTCGATTCGTTAGGCTGCGACGCGGTGGGTGGGACCATCATAACGCTGGGAAATCACGCGGTTTGTAACATTCGTCCGGCGGCACTCCGCTGTCGATCTTTATACCTGCACAGCCACTCGCGACCAGTCCCCCGCGGCGGTCCCCCACGATGGTCCCTCGACAAGCTCTCGCGAATGCCGAAGCCGTGGCCGATTACGCCCAGCGGCCAATTGCCGCCGGGCTGCCAAGGGGGGTAGCGAAGTCGGCAGTATCCCTATCTAATGAACATCTGGCGCTTTCCCCCAGCTGACCCATATATGGATAACTGTTTTGAAGTTTGCGATTTGTAACGAAACGTTCGGTGATTGGCCCTTAGAACGCTCCCTCGAGTTTGCTGCCGAAGCAGGTTATACCGGCTGGGAAGTGGCACCGTTCACACTCGGTGAGGATCCTTTGGCCCTTTCCGGTGTCGAACGAAATCAGTACCGCACGGATGTATCCCAGGCCGGTCTCGAAGTTGTCGGGCTGCACTGGTTGTTGGCGAAGACTGAAGGCCTCCATTTAACCAGCCCTGATGCCCGCATCCGCAAGGCAACTTCCCAACACCTCATCGACTTAGCCCACCTCTGTGGTGAACTCGGCGGCAAGGTGATGGTCCTTGGTTCTCCTCAGCAACGCAACATTGCCGACGCAATTTCGGTTCAAGAAGCCTACATGCACGCCGCCAACGTGCTTCGCGCGGTGGTCCCCACGCTGGAAAAAACTGGGGTAAAAATTGCTCTCGAGCCGCTCGGCCCCGAAGAAACCAATTTTCTCAATACGGCTGAAGAAGCTCGCCGCTTGCAAGCCCTGGTCGGCAGCGACCACATCAGTCTGCATCTCGACATGAAGGCGATGAGCAGTGAAGAAAAATCAATGCCCGAGCTGATTCGTGAAAACCAAGACTGGTTGCTCCACTTCCACGCCAATGATCCCAACCGTCAAGGTCCCGGCATGGGCGATACCGAAGTCGCTCCCGTCTTCGAAGCCTTGACTGAAATCGGTTACGACGGCTGGGTCAGCGTCGAAGTCTTTGATCACGAACCGGGTGTCGAACGACTCGTCAAGGAAAGTATGGCCAACATGCAAGCCGCCGTGATGGCCAGCTAAGCACCTCCCCATGAGTCACAAAGCAAAACGGCATCAGCCGGAACGCGCTCGCGTCCGGTTCGATTCCGCACGCTGAATGCTTCACGCCGGTCGGCTGCCTCACAATCCCGCGATCGCGGCTTTCCAACGAACGATGCGATTCGTTAAATAACTAATCGCATCGACCAGTTCTTTCGGCGCGGCCGGTTTGATGAAATATTCATCGGCGCCCATCGTGAATGCGGAGCGAATCGCATTCGGCGAATCGTGTCCCGTGACAATGATCACCTGGATTAATGGATCGAGTTGCTTGATTTTCTTTAGCAGATGAAATCCGTTTTTTTCATCCATGTCTAAATCGGTGATCACCACATCTTGGTGCTCGGTGCTGACAATATTCAATGCCGAGAGCGCATCGGATGCTTGGCGAACCGTGGCGCCCTCACCAAAGAAAGCCTCCACCTGTTTGCTTAACAAGCGTAATATCGACTGGTCATCGTCGACGATCAACAGCCTCAAATGAGTGCTGGTCGTGACCTCTACTTGCTCAGCGCTGGCTGTCATCGTATCCCACCTTTCGCTTTGTTCGAATTAGAATCAACTGTTTGTAGATGTTTCTTCGTGCGGCACGCTTGCCGCCCCTGGATGAAGATCTCGCGGTTGTACAATAGTGGGAAATAAAACATGCAACTCGTCAGCATGCTGAACGGCGATATCCACTCCAGCACCCGCGGTTCTCCTTGTTGAGGCGATGTTCGCCCACGTTTTGCCAAGCCTCCGTCTTGCCGGCGTGGGACCGCACGGACGTAACGCATTGGTCTGTCTAATCGCAGCCATGCCAGTTTGCCCAGCCAGCCGCGACCTAATTCACTTACGTTCTGCATGATCAAATTCTCTTTGCAGGGCCTGCTGTTGTCACGTTATCCAAAGTAGCGATCCCAGGGACTCGCAATCGTCGCTTTTGTTGCCTTCACATCTTTTTCGCGAGCAGGCTCCGGCGTGGTGACATCCCGCTCCGTCACGTGATTCACTTCCTCCTCGGCTCGCGTCAGTTTTTCCAATTCCAGCAAGTCGGCCGACACTCGCTGTTCGACTCTGGCAACGTCCCCTCTGGAGACCTGCTGATGCGTCTCAATCTGTCGACTTTCCAACTGTTGACGCTGTTGCTCCGCGGCGGCGATCTCCCCTGCCATTCGCGATAGCTCTCCCTGCAACCGCTCCAGTGACTTCTCGGTTTCTAGCCGTGAAGTTGTAATTGCTGCTTGGCGGGACTGTTGGACTTCAATCGCCTTTCGTATTTCTTGCTTCTTGCGCTGCAGGGCATCGCCCTCCACTCGCATGCTGTCGACAGCCGCACTCAATTGAGTCCGTTCCATCGCCAATTCGTCGATCTCAGCCCGCATAAAACCGCGCTGATCCTCCAACTCGCTGGCTGCCGCTTGCAGATTTTCCCGCTGCGAAACCAGCGACTCCAATTCCGCAACCAGGATTTCCCGTTGCTGCGTCGACTCGCCAATTTCGCTGCTCAGCAGCGACCTTTGACTTGCCAGGTGGTCAACTTCAGCCTGCATCGCGGCTCGCTGGCTTTCCAACTGAACGGTGGCCGACTCAAGACTGGCTTGTCGCGAAACCAGGGACTCCAGTTCTTTAGCCAGCGTCTCACGTTGTTGTGTTGACTCGCCGATCTCCGCGTTCAGCAGCGATTGTTGGTTTGCCAGTGCGTCAATTTCGGCCTGCATCGCGGCCCGCTGATTCTCTGATTGACTGGTTGCCGTCTCGAGACTTGCCTGTTGCGAAACGAGTGATTCCAGTTCTTTAGCCAGCGTCGCACGTTGTTGTGTTGACTCGCCGATCTCCGCGTTCAGCAGCGATTGTTGGCTCGCCAGTGCGTCAATTTCGGCCTGTATCGCGGCCCGCTGATTCTCTAATTGACTGGTTGCCGTCTCGAGACTTGCCTGTTGCGAAACGAGAGATTCCAGTTCTTCAGCCAGCGTCTCGCGTTGTTGTGTTGACTCGCCGATCTCCGCGTTCAGCAGCGATTGTTGGCTTGCCAGTGCGTCAATTTCCGCCTGCATTCTGGCCCGCTGATCTTGCAATTGACCGGTTGCCGTCTCGAGACTTGCCTGTTGTGAAACGAGAGATTCCAGTTCTTCAGCCAGCGTCTCGCGTTGTTGTGTCGACTCGCCGATCTCCGCGTTCAGCAACGATTGTTGGCTTGCCAGTGCGTCAATTTCCGCCTGCATCGCGGCCCGCTGATTCTCTAATTGACTGGTTGCCGTCTCGAGACTTGCCTGTTGCGAAACGAGAGATTCCAGTTCTTCAGCCAGCGTCTCACGTTGTTGCGTTGACTCGTTGACGTCCGCGTTCAGCAGGCTTTGTTGGCTTGCCAGTGCGTCAATTTCCGCCTGCATTCCGGCCCGTTGATTTTCCAATTGACCGATGGCCGCTTCGAGACTCGCTTGTTGTGAAACGAGAGATTCCAGTTCTTCAGCCAGCGTTTCTCGTTGCTGCGTCGACTCGCCGATCTCCGCGTTCAGCAGCGATTGTTGGCCGGCCAATGCGTCAACCTCAGCCTGCATCGCGGCCCGCCGACTTTCCAATTGCCCTGCGGCCGACTCAAGACTTGCCAAGTCGTCTTGCCGACGACCTCGCTCCAATTCCTGCTGCTGTATTCTCTGACCCAATTCCAAAGCTTCGGCTTGCAACGCCTCCGCCCGCTGTTGACGCTCCTCACAAATAGCCAACTGACGCGAGCCTTCCTCCTCAGCAATGTGCGTTTTCTCTTGCGCACTTTGTAAACTCTGCTCTGCGCTGCTGGCCTGCTCTCGAATCTGACTGAGGTAACGCTCCCACTCCTTGCTGATGCTTTGCGCTTCCTTAACTTCTGATTCGAGCTGTTGGATGCGTAGCGCCAAATCGTCACAAGCAGTTTGCTTGGCTACTGTTTCTTGCGCGAGCATCTCAACCGCGTGCTGCTTCAACGCCGTTTGTTCTTCAAGCTCGCTCAGCCTAGCCTCAGCCTGATTGAGCTCGTGCGTCTGTTCGGCTAGCTGAGTTAACATCGCTTGTTGCTGCTCCGCTAATTGTTGTGTTTCGGAATTCCGCAGAAGCAACATCTGTTCCGCATCGTCCAGTTGCTGTTGGGAGCCAATTAATTTAATTTCTAGATCGGCAATCTGACTAGTCAATTCCTCTAGGCTCTGCCTTAACTCTAGCTTCTGCGTTTCATCAAGGTTGATACTATTTCGCTGAGCATCGATTTCTTGTTGCAAAGTCTCATGCTCAGTTTTTGCAGCCTGCAAGGAGGCTTGCATCGCACTCAATTTTGCATTGTCTGCACGACAGCGGTCCGAGATCAAATCCTGAGCTTTTCGCAACTTCAGACAGGCCCCCCACCAATGATCAGTCGCTCGCTCGAGTTCACTGTGCTGCGTGGCCAGCTCTGTAACGGTTGCGGTCAATTCATCTCGCTGGCTTACCAGCTCGGCGATTCCGTTGCTGAGTTCGACGTTTTGGCTGGTTAATTCAAGGTTCTTGGCACTCAGCTCCAGGTTTTTAGTGCTAAGTTCCCCGTTCTCGCGACTCAATTCGGTGTTGCTGGTGCGTAGCTCCTGATTCTCAGTGTTGAGATTATCGTTAAGCGTACTCAGCTCAATATTTCGGCTGCTCAGCTCACTGTTCAGAGTACTGAGCTCAATGTTTTGCGAGTTTAGTTCACTGTTTTGTCTACTAAGATCACTGTTTTGTGTGTTTAGCGCATCGTTTTGGAAGTTGAATTCATCGTTGCGGGTAGTGAGCTCGCTATTTATCGCGACTAGTTCACTATTCTTAGTGTTAAGCTCATCATTCTCTGTGCATAGCTCACTATTTTTGACGCTTAACTCATTGTTCTGCGTACTAAGCTCGTTGTTTTGCGTACTTAATGCATCGTTTTGATCGCTTAATTCACCATGTTGCCTGCTCAAATCATTATTTTGCGCAATGAGCTCGTGATGTTGAGTGCTCAGTTGGACGATTTGATTGCTCAGCTCGTTATGCTGCGCGATCAGATCATGGTGCTGGTTGCCCAGGTCCATGTTTTGTGAAGCGAGCTCTTGGTTTCGATCACTTAGCTTTCCATTTTCTGCTGTCAGTTCATCATTCTGAGCGAGCAGCTCTGCGTGTTCGGCCAAGGCCTTTTCGGCATTTCGAAGTTCGACCCCGAGTTCGGCCAAGGTTGTCTTTCGTTCTTGGATCGAGGCCGTGTGCTCGCCCAATAACTCTTCCAGCGAAGTAATTCGGTCTTGAGCGGAGGTGGCTCGCGATTCCAGCTTTTCGCACTCACTGCTAATTTCGTCCACCACCTCCTGTTTGGAGGTCAACAATTGATCGAGTTCCTCGACGCGTGCCTGATATTGCTCGACGGTCGCCGCGAGGGTTTCCGTTTGTTCGGCTAGGGTTTGCGTTTTGGCCTCGGCGTCGGCTTGCTCGGCAATAGCTGCTTGCCGTAATTCAAGTTGTGATTCCAACTCCTGCTCAATACGTTCGAGCTCCACCTTTCGCTTGATGATTTCTGCTTCCAAGTCGGTAGCTTTTAGTTCCAGCGCCTGACTCTGTTGCTCCGTCGCTTCGTTTTTCGCCACCAGCTCAAGCTGGAATTGCTGGCACCAGGAAACCTCTTCCTCAGCGGCGCGAAGTATGTCAAGCTGCATGGCTTGCGATGACTCTTGGGCTGCTTGCAGTTCAGCAGCGAGATCGTTCTGCTGCTGTAGGAGCGATTGCCGCTCGGTTTGCAGCTGGGCGGTTTGTTCCTTGACTTCATCAAGTGCGGCCAACACCAGGGTCAAATCTTTGGTGGTCTGATCGAATTTTGCTTGCTGCTCGGCAAGTTCGGCTTGCGTGCCTCGAATTTGCTCGGAAAACTCGCCGCATTGCGTCTCTAACCTTCCGCGAAGCCGAGATTGCTGTTCGCAATCTTCGACCAATTGCATCAACGTCGCTTCACGCGATTCAATTAATCGGGAAGCTTCGCGGCATTGATGATGGAGCTCGTCGGTGAACTTGGCTTGAACAGACTGTTTGCGTTCCAAATCTTCGAGCGCGGATGTCGAGGTGGCGACTCCCTGACGCAATTCCTCCGCCTCCTGTTGTAGGGAGGCTAATTCCGTCCGCAGCGACTCATTTTCAGATTCCGTTTCAGTCCTTAGCTCTCGCAGCGCAGCTAGTTCCGACTTCTGCGATTCGACTTGTGTCTCTAAGTCTTGTTGCTGCTTCGCCAGGGACTGCTTGCTCTCCTCCGCTTGGGCGTTCAGCCCGCTCAACTCGGCCAGTCTCGCTTCAAGCTCAGCGATCTGCGTTTGGGCGTCTTGTTGTTGTGCGGTAACTTCACTTAGCGCGTCGCTGGCAGCCTGCAATGCTTGCTGCCGAACATGCAGCTGTTCTTGATACTCCTGCTCCGCCGCCACCTCGGCCTGTTCGATCTCAGCTTGCCTGGCCACCCATGCGGATTCCTGCCGAGCTAGGCGGTCGCGTGATTCTTCGACATCAAGGTTTAAGGCTAGACGTTCTGCTTGAGTGGACTGCAGAAGTTCCTTGAAACCGATGATGCGATCGAGAGCCTGGGCGAGCGCGGAATCAGAGGGTGTATTCTTGAGTAGTGCCAGATCAGCCATGCCGCTGACAACAACCAGTGCCGACAGAAAAAAATGACCCAGGCAAAGTGTGAGCAACTGCGAATAGTTGGCGTCCTGCCAAAGCGCTAATAAGCCAGTAGTGGTGCATAGAAGCGTTACCACCACTCCAAGCCCCAGGGTCAGTTTGCTGAGACGTGGTCGCTGGGAGTTTCTCAATTCACGGATGAGATCAGCCCGCACCTCAAACTGGCCAGGAAGCGTCTCCAATAACGTGGTTAGCTTGTCGACTTGTTCCTCACGCTCGTTCATCGACTCCGCCTTTTTGCAGCGCCATGCGATCGATGTTATCCAGTTTCTCTTCAATGCTCTCCAGCCGAGACGCTAGCATGGCTGCCTGTTCGCCAATGCCAGCAACAGCGCTGGGGGTCTCATTTTTCAGTTTTACATTCCACCAATCCATGCCGATCTCTTTGGCCTTTTCGATGGAACAGACGACGAGCCGGACTTGGATCGTCAATAATTCAATGTCCACCAATTTGACCCGAATATCTCCGGCTATGACTACGCCCTTATCAAGTACGCGTTCAAGGATATCGGCGATGGAAGAGGATGAAGTTGCCGAAGGGAGTGCAGCGCGTGTCATGGAGATGTCCCGGGTAGGAAACGGAGGGTAACCATGATTTCTTCGTAACGAGACGACACGAACCGCAAGGAAAAGGTATGTTGTGCTAACTTTTGCACACTTTGCAGTCTGGGAGGCTATGATCGCGCTCCATGTATAACGCTTATACCAGCTTTCCCAATGCACCCAGGTCTAAGTTGAGATCATCGCGGCTAACGCCAAACGACTCGCACAGTTGATCAATCGCTGCGGATTGCTTTTGCAAGCAAACACCGACGTTTTCCACTTCTTCGTCAGTGATTGTGCCGTTGTCCATCCGCCGTATCGCTTGCCTCTCCAACAATTCATGCAGCAGATTGACGATTGCCAAAGCCAAACGCCCAATCCCCGCAGCGGCGTTTTCTGCGTTTATTTCAATCTTAGGCAATGGACTGGCGTCACATGGTTGAAGCTCTTCACTTGTGATAACCACTGTGTTTACTCCTGAGATGGGGGCGAGGGAGCCGCGTGCTGGGAAGATTCAGCAGACGACTTCTCCGCCGCCTGTTGGTCCGCAATGGCATCAATCGCACATAGCAGTCCCTTGAGGCCGACGAACAGCAAGTCCACCCCCGCAACGGAGATGGTGATCTCGCCTTCCGCGGCAACACCGGTCGTTAGCAGGCGATCAAGCGCGTCGCATAGTGAGTTGCCCCCACTGGTTAGATTCCCGTTGGCATCGAGGCTGTCGGTGGGAACTGCTTTCGTGTTACTCATGCCTGCTGCCCCTGATACGCCGAGAAAGAAGTCGCTATCTTCTTTTTCGGCGCGATCGGATGATGAGAATCAACCGAGTGGGCAGATGATCGATTATGCAGACGATCGTATTATCACCTACGCTTCCTCGAATGATTCCAGCAAGTCTAGAATTGCCTGCTCTTGCTCATCGAATGCATCTTCATCCAAGGTGCCAGCTTCGAACTGGCGATGCAGATCGGTCAATTGATCCATCAATGTAAGCCGTTGCTCCTCTTTTTCCTGCTCGGCCGCTTTTGCTACTTCGCGTGCCAAAAACATCATTCCCTTGAACGGGCTCTTGGCAATATCATCGAGAACAAACATTGTGACAGCCTTTGTTAAGTGTCAATGGACAATGACAGAGCGACGAAACTGTAGGGTGGCCAAGGCCCGCTGAACGAGAAGCGAAAAGCTTCGTCAAAATTGCTAGCCACACGCTGCAAGCTTGTCTCAAATGCTTCCACATCTTCGCGATTAACCAAACAGGCCAGACGGGCGATTTCAAAATCGTTGCGGTGCGGCTGGTCCAAGATTTCCGCGGTGACGTTTTGCAGTTCGCCACACACCGCATCGGTATGCTCGGCTCGCTCTTGGTTTCGCAGTTTCTCGAACAATTGCCCGACGGCAATCATTTCATCGCGAGTCGCTTGGCCGCTGGCAATTTGTTCGCGATATTGATCTAACTCCGGATAGCGTTGCACGAACGATGCGAACACGTCTTCGCACTCCCATTGCAATACCAGAGTCATTTCCACCTTATCAGCTACCCGATTTAGCTGGTCTCTCAACTTGTCGCCGTTCGCCTCGATCAATTGATGCAACTGCTCTAGGTCGTCAGCCACCATGCCGAAAGACACGGGCAGCATGCCCACCCGGTTGGCCAATGAAGCAACGACTTGTTGGTGAGCCGCCAGATTCTTTCGTTGCGGACGCAGCTTTTTGGCGGTGCTTCGTGAAAAGATGACTGCGAAGTCGTCAATTTGTAAGACTTCCGCCGGTTGGCCTTCCAGGCCAGCTAATTCCAACTCCGCGATAGCTTCGATATCGCGTGCGTCGGCGAAAGCATAGAGATAGAGTCCAGTTTCAATGGCTGCGGCAATCGACATGATAAATCCCCCCCGGGTGCATAGAGAACAACTTGAAAACTTTGGCGTAGCCCAATCTTGTCAGACGAACTTTGCATAAGAGTCGCTTTTCACGCGACGAAAGCAGTGTTTTCTCGTGATTTTCCTAGAAATTCTCGGAGCGAGAAGTAACTCTTATGCACCGCACTTTGTTAGTATGAAAACGTTGACGTTGAATTGACTTTTCCCGCTGTCATGCGGTTTGCTTTGGGCCCGGTGACCGGTTCAAAGGCGGTCATTTGCTCACGCTGCTTGAGATGGCCGGCAATCGCTTCCTGTTCGTCTGTCAAGACTGCGATCCGCGTTTCCACCGTCGCCAACCGCTCTAGCAGGCAGCGCCGTTCCTCAATCCGCCGCGCGCGTTCAATCTCAATCGCGGTTTGTTTCATATAGAGCGTGTGAGTTTCGGTGGCTGCGCTGGTGCGCGCACTGCCGTGCGTGCGAATGCTGCCAAGGCTGCGAATCTTATGGGTGAAATTGGCCATTCAATTAATTCCTTTTTAGTTCACGTCGATAGCGAAGTCAGCAGTTACAAGTTCTCGCTCGAGACTGGGAACGTTCGCTGGTGGTTTTGGTAAACGGCTTCCCGCGTGGTGCTGGAGTTGAACATCGGTGTCTGTTGCAAGCTCGGCTAGCTCCGCTTGAATAGCCACCAAGACCGGCTCTTCAGTAACCTTGGCTAAGGGGGTTGAGGAGTCGCGTTGTGTTTCCACTTTAAGAGTCGGTGCTGGTGCTTGGCGGCGGACGATGTCCAACAGCTCGGCTTCGCTGATTTTGCCCGCAGCCTGACGACTGGCGGGAAAACGCAGCACATCCAGACAGGTTGTGGCGAAGATCGGGTCATCAAAACGAATCTGGCAACTTCTGAGCTGTACGACTCGAGCGATTGCAATCGCGCTTCGTACGGTCGGTCCGTGCGTGGTTCCGCAACGCTCACGAATGCATCGCACGATACCAATTATTTTTTTCGCAGCTTCGACCGTGCAGTTTGCCTTGGCTTGCAAGATGGCCACCTCGGTTGCCTCATCAGGATGGCCCAACTCCAGTGTGATCATTCGATCGAGTAATGCATCTTGCGTTTTATGAACACCGACGTATTCCTCGGGATTCGAGGTGAAAATCGCGCGAAACGTGGGGTGGACACGCAGGTAGTCCCCTTCGCCGCTGGCTGCCGGTAAGCTTAGAATGCCCTCTTCCAAAACACTCAGGAACGGATTGTTAGCCGTCGCGGGCGAGCGGGTAAACTCGTCATAAATCAAGGTGTGTCCCAACTGACAGGCGCGCGTCAAACGGTTGCCCTTCCAGTTCAATGAGACCGATTCCTCCGACTTAACGATGGAGCTAATGTAGTTGTCGCGGATGGAAGTGCGTTTAAACCCAGCCTCACGCCCGACCAAGTCGGCCGAGCTGAATTCGTCATCACCATGCAGCATAATGCATGGCTGGCCAATCAAGGAGGCGATGTGCAGGGCCAGAGTTGTTTTGCCGGTACCGGCTGGTCCTGATAGGTGCAGGGCATAGCCAAGCCCCAAGTAGGCCAACGAGCGTTCCGCGATACTCTTTACATAATCGGTGGCAACGAACTCTGGTCCAGCACTGGGCACAAAGCCACAACTCATGGACTCTTGACTGGATGACTTGGATGATTCGTTCATGACACTTGTCCGCGGTTTATTTGCAATTTCGATTATACGTTGCTAACTACCGAACCCGATTCGCTGGAAAGCGATGCGGGTGGCGTCGGTAGGCTTCGCGGGACGCTGGGAGCCGAAAATGAGAAGGTGGCAGGTGGCCGCATCATTGGTGCGGCCGCCGGCGTGGTAAGTGAGGTTGCAGGCGTGGCAGGTGGGGTTGCGTGCGGCTTGTTTCCAGCGAACTTTGAGACAGCAGCCGCGCGGGCGCCTCGCCAGCGGCGCGATTGCCGGGAGCGTGCGAAAAGCTCGTTGAGTTGTCTGCGGTGTGCATGCTCGAGTGCCTTGCTGCTGTTTCGCAGATTCGCCAGCGAGCTACAGCACAGCTGTGCAACTGAGCGTCGGATGTCGGCCAGCTTGGCGGTTCGCGAACTGGCTAGGCTCCGAGAGTTCTGCAGACGCTCGCGCCGCTGGCGGTTCATTAATCCTTTCAGCGAGCTACTTTGTTGTCGCCGGAAGGTTGATAAATCTTGCCGCAGCAAACGTGCCCTCCTGGCGTTTTGATCTTGCCAACTTCGACGCAATACCTGGACTTGGCGGCTGAGGTCGATCCTGCCCCGACGGATGGAAGCAATGAATTGTTGACGCTCGCGACGAGCCAGTTGTACTTGCTCGGTCCATGTCTGACTTCTTTTTTTTGCGTCCATCGTCATGCTCACCCGTGCCGTTACAATTATATGTTTTGATGCCTGTCTTAGTTATTCAACTCGCCCCCCGGCAAGTCGTGCATCGGCGGGCCAAGCTGACCCACCGAAGTGCACGATTTTGCTTTTCGCACCTTAGGCTGGTGCTGCAGCTGTAGCGGTCAAGCCAATTGCTTCTGCATACTTCAGGTAGGTTTCTACCGATGCGATCACGATACGAGCTTCAACGCTCAGCAACTCGATACCGACTAGCGATACCTTAGCCCAAACATCGACCACGACACCCTTGTCAAGAATGCGGTCAACGACTTCAGCCAAGCTGGACGAATCGGTGGTTTTTTGAACTGCTGCCATATCTATGTCCCCTATTTAAAGTGAAGGTCAAATGGAACGATTCCAATTTGAACGTGGTCCCGCGGTAGATGCGCGTTAGGTTGACACCATAAACTTCGCCGGTCTTGCCGATTGGGATACTAAGAGATACGACATAGTTAATTCGAGGCTCGATTTGCTTTCTTCTTTTGCACCAAGACGCATTGGCGAATCTCTTTTTGTGCGGTTTTGCTCTCGCACTTGCACACTTTGTGAAAGCATGCCTGTTTGCTGATTGCAAACCTCCGCATAAGTCATTGAACAAAACGGAATCAGCTGGATGACGCTAGCGTTCGGTTCCTCGGAACTGTGAGCTAGCGCTCAACGGTTGATATGAACGAAAAGGATAACGTTGGTTTCCCGGATCGAAAGGCGTTTTTATAACACCGTTCGCTCCTTAGGCGGCTTCCATATCAAGGCCATGCGCAAAACTATAAGCGGGCCAAGGGCCGGTGAGTTCCAGTTGCATCCCGTGGGTAGTTTGGGCCCGTTGATTCCAAGCCTGCACAAAGCTTGCTAGCGCATTTGCCTGCTTGGGATTCGATAATAATGAAAACGAAGCAACGCGTTGTTGTTTGTCGGGAGCCTGTTCTAGATTTACGGGACGCTTCTCCACCCATTCGCTAGCGTAATCCTGGATGCTGGTCCGCACCTCGTTAGTCATCGTCGCGAGCCAATCTTGCCAGCGCTGTTTGTGGAGCAGGTTGGCACGTCGCGCGAGTAGATAATTGGCTCCCGCGGCTCGGTCTCTTGCCTGCTGAGCGTGTTGCCGTTGTTGCTCCAAATGTTCGCGAGCTAGCTGGGGAGTGCAATGCAGGGCCAATCCCCATTCATGGTGCCCCGCAGAGCGAATAAAGAATGACTGGAGCTGATCATAGCTATTATTCAACTCCGCCCTTAGCGCCGAGAAGGAACTAAAGAGAACTCCGAAGGAAAGCGGGCAGACGTCCCCGTGAGCCGCGATCTGTTCCAAGATTTGTTGATGTTTAATCAGCCGCGGAGTTAGCCATTCGATATTAGCAAGGTTCTTCTCCCCCGCCGCGCCAGTATAGTCGTCACGATCTACCCGGCTGTACCAGACGCGAACCTTTCCCAATTGCTCAACCATGACATCAGGCAGGTCACCAAAGCGATCGGCGTCCCCCCCGTTGTCAAGTTCGGCTAACGAAAATCCGTAAACATAGATCGCTTGTTCAATTTTCGTCGGAAGTTGAGAGGTGTGGTTCATCAGCTTGGATCCTTCCAACATGAGGTGCAAATGCTTCGGCAACATCGTCGGAGCTGATTACCAATTCGTCACCAGAGGGCGATACCGCTCCTGATACTTTACGACGAATTGCGTTCCGCGCTGCGCGGCTTGCTAACGCAGCCAAATCGGCCCCTGAGAGGTTTTCGGCACGTGCGGCCAACTCCTGCAGATCAACTGCCGGGTCGAGCGGTTTGTCACGAAACTGGGTACGCAAAATTTCCAGTCGCGACGCTTGATCGGGAAGGCCAATTTGAATGGTCCGTTCAAAACGACCGTAGCGTTTCAAGGCGGCGTCAACCGCCTCGGGTCGATTGGTGGCCGCCAACACGAACACGCCGGTAAGTTCTTCGACTCCGTCAAGTTCTGACAGCAGCTGACTCAACACCCTCTGCGCCACGCCGGAATCACCAGATTCGTCAGCTCGATTGGCAGCCATGCCGTCAATCTCGTCGAAAAAGATAATGCAAGGTGCTGCTTGCCGGGCCTTGCGAAACACATCTCGAATCGCTTTCTCCGACTCACCAATAAACTTTGAGAACAGCTCGGGGCCTTTTATTGATATAAAGTTCACACCACACTCGGTCGCAACCGCGCGTGCCAGCATGGTTTTGCCGCAACCGGGTGGGCCAGCCAACAACAGCCCTTTGGCCGGTTTTGTGTTCAAGCTGCGAAATAGGTCTGCGTGCTCAAGTGGCCAAACTACAGTTTCCCGAAGTTCTTGCTTGATATCCTCCAGGCCACCTATGTCATTCCAATTGACTGCGGGAACCTCCACAAATACTTCGCGGATCGCTGAGGGCTC
This sequence comes from Kothea flammea, assembly GCF_052161645.1. Taxonomy (GTDB): domain Bacteria; phylum Planctomycetota; class Planctomycetia; order Pirellulales; family Pirellulaceae; genus Laterigemmans. The sequence continues at coordinate 5,830,378 of NZ_CP197414.1, read as the reverse complement.
GACCGCTTTCCGGCCGTGTTGGAAATCGGCCATCGTGACACCGATCTTTGCCAGCTGTTGCTGATTCAACGCACCACCGGAAAAGTCCAGTTCGTCCACAAGGCGTCGCAAGCAGGCCATTGCCGTTTCGCGACACAAGGCTGCCAAATCGGCGCCCACGAAACCATGGGTGTGTTGTGCGAGTTCGTCCAAGTCAACATCGTCGGCCAGCGGCATGTTGCGAGTATGGATTCCCAAAATCTCGCGCCTGGCTGTGCGGTCAGGAATGAGGATTTCGATTTCACGGTCGAATCGACCTGGACGCCGCAAAGCTGGGTCTAGGGCGTTGGGTAGGTTGGTGGCAGCGATCACCACCACGTTCTCTCTCGCATCAAGGCCGTCCATTAGGGCCAACAACTGAGCCACGACACGTCGCTCGACATCGCCGGCGGCGTTCTCCCGTTTGGGAGCAATGGCGTCAATTTCATCGATGAAAATAATGCTGGGGGCGGACTTGGCAGCTTCTTGGAATATCTTCCGCAAATGCGCTTCGCTTTCACCGTAGAACTTGTGAATGACTTCGGGGCCGCTAATCGTAAAGAAGTTAGCTTCGGCCTCTTCGGCGATGGTGCGAGCAATCAGCGTTTTTCCGCATCCGGGTGGGCCGTGCAGCAGCACGCCTTTGGGAGCATCAATGCCCAAGGTGCGAAAGATCTCCGGGTGGTTAAGCGGTAACTCAATTAATTCACGAACCCGCTGCAGTTGAGCTCCCATGCCGCCGACGCGAGCGTAACCCGACGAGCGGTGTGCGCTCGCTGGCGTTTCATCTACGTCACCATTTCCATCCGCCGCGGGATTGGAATGGGCTGGTCCGTTGTTGCCCGCCGACTGTTTCTTCTTCCGTGTTGGCTTGACATCAAATTCGGTCGCTCCGCCGTTTCTAACACCACGACCACCCATGCCACGACCGCTACCGCCGCTCGCTCCACCACCGGGTGTCGCTCCGCCGAAGGTAAAGTTATAGGAAGTGCGGATCTTTCCGTCGTTGGTTTCTAAGTCACCACTCTTGCGAAGTTGTTCACTCTTCTCCGCTAGATCCCCCAACCGCTCGACCAACGAAGCGAAGCCCTCCAAGAATCCGCCTCCCACTGGACCAGGTTGCGAAGGTCCAGAATTCGAGTGTTCTGAGTTGTGGTCGGTCATGGGAGAGCTCCGCAGCATTAAAACAGAAAAGAAACTAGCGTTGAACGTTTAGTCGGCGTACTCGCAGACTCTCGCGACTTGGTTTGCCAAACGGATATTGCACGACAATCGAGTCTGGTAAAAATGTTTCTACAGAGTGCAGCATGCCAATAAACAATAACCCAGTTTCGGTTTGCTGGAGCGTATCGGCGATTCGCATAGCAATAAAACGATCTCTCTTTTCCAACAGCACTTCGTAGTAGTTGTCGCCAGTGCGAGAGGGTGGTCGTCCGATGGCACCAACCGAATTCACCTGGTCGGTAACCGCTTGTTTTACCAAGGCATATTCTTCACGCAGCAATGCCGCAGATTCTGTTCCCATCAGCTGAGCACCCTGCTCGCGCAACCAGCACAGCATCTTGTGGTTGGGGCTGCCCTTTTCTGCCAACTCTGTAACAATTTTCTCCAGCACCACTTGATGACGTTCGTCCATTACTGGTAACGCATCTTGGTAGATCCGCGTCTTGTTGAAATCGATTTTCCAGTTCAGCACAGATTGGCGAAGTAATTCCCAAAAGTGCGTAATGGTTTCGATTCGATGCTGTGTCGCTGAGGAATCTCCATTCACCTCCGCGGGTTGGCAAATTGCGCCGCGGAGCTTGCCGAGCTCCGCAGCGGTGTGGACGATCGGAATCAAGTGTAAAACTGGCATGGTCAAATTTAGGTCAACACATCCGAGAAAGTTAGGCCGCTGGCCATGGTTACGGGCGCTCCGAAACTGCGTCCATTGGAAGCAGCAACGGGACGAGCGGGGTCGTCGCCAATAACGATTTTCAGGTATGCTTCCACCGCATCGAGCTCTGCCTGGTCAAGCACGCTGCTCCAGGACATCATCAGTTGTTTCAGATCAATGACGCGCCAGGGATAGCTCTGGTCATAGTTGACCGGCTTGTTATGCAAGTTCCTGCCAATCCGGCTCATCCACCATTGCTTGAATTGATCGACATCGTGTGGCTCGCTCTGCAGGTTTGCGGCCAGACCACGGAGCATGATTCCATAATCGCGAGCACACGCTTCCAAGCCATTATCCTTTAGGTTCTTGGCATACTCGGGATGATTCCTCAGGTAGTGTTCCGAGACGATTGTCGCGACTTCGCTGCTGTGTCGGCGAATCTTATAGCTGGCTGAATAAAGAGGTGCGCATCGAGCCAGATCAACCAACAGCGCGGTCACATCGGGATGGTCGAGCAACTGTTCTTGGAGACCGCGAATGAATTCCATGATCACTCCGCCCGGCAAACCACTAAAGCGAACGTTTTCCTGGATGAAATACGTATGGAGTTCGTCTCTTGCCTGCTCTCCACCGACTGTGGCGGCGTGCAAAACTTTTTGCAGCAGGAAGAAGGCGTCGCGACGACCGGCGGCGGCACCGTGGCGTGACAGCGTTTCATGACGTGGTTGAACTTGGTAGCCACGCTGGACTGGCAACTCGGTGAAGTTATCAAGTCCGTTTAGTACGCTTTGGTAGCTGTCGAAGCGTTGGAAGCACTCGCCTAGCGGTTCGAGGTACTGAAGAACAACGCGTGCATCTTCATTGCTGAGATGTTCCGTGACTTCCGCCTGAAGCTGGCCGTATGCAGCGGACAGTAACTTAAGGTGCGACGGCTGGTTGGGTAGCAGGTAGGTGACCGCATAATCACGGAGCTGATGCGCGTTGTCGCTGGGCTGTCCCTGAGGTAGCAACTCGATGACTTTCCCAATCATCAGACGTAAGTCACGCATGCAGGCGGTTACGCCACTGGCGGCTATCAATTGTTGACCAACCAACCAATGTACCGTGTTGCCCGCTAGGTCATCGGCGGCTACCGCCAGGCGATCGCCCAGTTCGGTCCGTTTGGCAACATCGACCAACAGCATCACGGCGGCGCGAAGCGGTTGGGCAGCCTCATTCCCCAACACGCTGCTGGCAGCGCCGAGTAAGGCTTTTAGATTGGCAGCCAGCAAATTGGTATCGGTTGCCGGCAGAGCTGGTAAGACCTCCTCCAACCAAATGGCGGCCAAACGCTCGGGGTGATTGAGGTGACCCGCGGCATGCAGGGTAGCTAGCTGAGTGATCAGTTGGCGGTTTGCCATGCTCGCGCTGGTTTTGAATTCATCGACACGGTACAGTCCTAAGGGTATTCCCATCTCCAGCAAGCCCTCGGCGGTCGCGTCAGCGATCTTTCCGGCAGCTTCGCCAATCTTTACGGCTTCGAGCAGATGTTCCGCATTGTTTGCCAACGATTGGAGATATGGTTCGACCGACGCGGCCACATCGGCACCGCAGCAATCAACAATGGCTTCATTAATCGCCAAAAAGCTCCAATGCCAAACATCCGCCGGGTATTCGACTTGATTGACCAAGCGATCAATCAGCCAGCCGACGAGTTTTTCTTGAACTTGTGCTGACGAATCAGCTTTGAGGCAACGAGCGAGTTCTTTGACAAACAGCTCAAAATCTCGCCGGCACTTTGCTTGCGTGGTACCCCCGTACCGATTTTTTGCTTCAGTCGAAATGCTCAACAGACGGGTCACTGCTCGATCGGAGATTCTGCGAAAGGCACGGTGGATGGTGCCGCTGTCGCTGGATCGACGGATGAAGCTCATGACCTCATTAAAGGTTGTGTCGAGCATACCGTGCATTGCCTCCGGAAGTTCCCGCCTTGCACCTTGGAGGATGAAATGGAGGAAAATCTCCATGTGCTTTCCGGTGACGTTGTGTTCGTCTAGGTGCCCGACCAACCATGACAGCACTTTCTCATACAAGTCAGCCGGACTGCCGTCACGAATCGCTTGGGCAATGAATCGCAACATGATGCGACCATCTTGATGCCCTTTCTTCCGTCGCATCGAACCAGCCGGTCCATCGAACTGGGGCATTGTTTCACAGAACGCGTCAGTCGCGTAGCTGATAATTTGATGTTCACGTTCCTGGATGGCTCGCGAGACGGCTAACCGAAAAGGTAGCTCTAACGACGCGGTCCGAACCAATTCCTGCTCGTACCAACTCAGGTAACGACCTTCCGAACCGCCGAGAACTTTTTTCAAACCGGTGATAGCCATGACTGCCCCCTAAAAATTAATATTCAAGCTTGCAATCAAGATCTCAGATAGCCGTTGTAAAACGAGCTAGCTGCGTAATCTTGTGGAAGCTTTGAATTGTTTAATGTGAAAGTGAATGAGTGTAGACTGGGGTTCAACAATCAGGCCAGCCTGGAAACACGAAGTTGATAATCCGCTTGCTCAATACCTAACCACATTGCTGATGCAGATGGGTAAGGACCTCTTGGTGTGGTTTCCCGTTCGTTACCAATTCCCGAACGGAATCAATGCGAGCGGGGTTGCTTAGTACGAAACAGCTAAGATCGTGACCCGCAGCGCTGCATTGTGTTTGCAGACAATTGAGTTCACGATCAAAAAAGTGCTGGAAGATACCCGCTAGGATGCCCGTCGTGAGCACGTCAGCGTTTCGTTCGGAACGAGTCGGATAGATGTCGGACATGATTGCCCCTTCCAGCGATACCCACAACACTCCCTGCTCAAAGTGGTCGTAATGCAGTTGAATGTTGCCCCAGCCGTTATGGCCGAATTCTTGGACCAAGAGGCTGTGAAACATGGCTGCGGGAAAGTTCTTCGCCGGCTGTCCATAAAATTGTGACCATTCATCATCTAAGCCTGCAGCGAAATTTTTGCCCCAGCGGCGGCCGCAAGCTGCCAGCACTTGGTCGGCCTTTTCGCCACATTCGGCTTCAAGCGCTTTGTGCAGACCAATCAGGAAATCATCGGTTAAGGCAATCATGCGGCGTCCCGAACGATTGTAAAGTACGCCTGTTTCTAGATCGGTGGTCATATAAAGCGCTTCCGTGTAGTAGTCTCTGAATTCAATTTCAGCGGTATCTGTCATTGCCTAAGCTCCAGGCTCTGCGAGACGTGATCTAGACGGCAGGAGTCGCCGGCTCAGGGAAACTGGACATGATATCAATCACCAAATCTAGGTAGCGCTCAAATTCAGTGAACACTTCTGGAGATAGGTTTTGGCGGAAACCCTCTTTGAGGAAGGTGTAGGTATCCCGGTTGAACTCAGGAGTGAAATTCAATCCGGCCAAGATAGTTCGCAGCCAAAACAGTAATTTGTCTTCTAATAACTTTGTTTCGCCCAAGAGCATTGCCTGGGAGGCATACCGGGTTGTCAATTGAACATCACGAAAAGCTTTCGCCCAAGCCTTGTCATGGTATTTATCAAAATTCGGATAGCGTTTGCGTGTATTGTCGATGCAAAAGCGAACCGCCGAATCCTCTGCATCCTCAATCTGCGTGGCAAACTCAAGCCGCTTCCCTAACTCAGTGAGATACCCTTGTACTTCCTCTTTCTCACCCGAGGTCAAGTATCGGCTGTCGCTCTCATGCAGTATTCTTTGAATGCGATTATTCATTGGGCTTTGCCCCGCGAGCATGGGTGTTTAAAAAATGGTTTTGATGGTGAATGTCGAGCGCGAGATTGCTGTTTACTGCTGTGTCACAAGGCGTCGTAAATCCATGTTCTCTAAGCTGAGAGCGATCACGCGATCGGAAAGCCACTGAACGTAGTCCTCCCCCGCGTTTCCACCCCTGGTTGCTCGAGCCAGTTCCAGATTCAGTTCGAGAACCGCCCGCTCAAGACGCCTTTCATACTCGGTCGCTTCGTCCGAGCGAAGGTTCGATGTGGCTGGCATGCTTAATGGCATGGTCGCACGCGCGGCGGCGGCTGTTGGTTTCGATTGTGCGGTGTGCTGGTGAGGTTTCGTCGCTGCTCTTGCACCGCTTGCTTGATGATCCACCGAAACAGGTTGAGATCGATGTTCTTTCTTCGCCGGCCGACTAGGAGCAACATCAGGCTGCCTGTTGCCTGATGTGAAAGTATCGGCTTGCTCAATCGAGAGCGTTGGTGGTGTGGGCGGGGCGGCAACCGGTTCAGTAGCAGCAACAGGTTCAGCAGCAGCAACAGGTTCGGGAGCGGCAACCGGTTCGGCAGCGGCAACCGGTTCGGCAGCGGCAACCGGTTCGGCAGCGGCAACCGGTTCGGCAGCGGCAACCGGTTCGGCAGCGGCAACCGGTTCGGCAGCGGCAACCGGTTCGGGAGCGGCAACCGGTTCGGGAGCGGCAACCGGTTCGGCAGCGGCAACCGGTTCGGCAGCGGCAACCGGTTCGGCAGCGGCAACCGGTTCGGCAGCGGCAACCGGTTCGGCAGCGGCAACCGGTTCGGCAGCGGCAACCGGTTCGGCAGCGGCAACCGGTTCGGCAGCGGCAACCGGTTCGGCAGCGGCAACAGGTTCAGCAGCGGCAACCGGTTCGGGAGCGGCAACCGGTTCGGCAGCGGCAACCGGTTCGGCAGCGGCAACCGGTTCGGCAGCGGCAACCGGTTCGGCAGCAGCAACAGGTTCAGCAGCGGCAACAGGTTCAGCAGCAGCAACAGGTTCAGCAGCGGCAACAGGTTCGGCAGCGGCAACAGGTTCGGCAGCGGCGACAGGTTCGGGAGCGGCAACAGGTTCGGGAGCGGCAACAGGTTCAGCAGCGGCAACCGGTTCGGCAGCGGCAACCGGTTCGGCAGCGGCAACCGGTTCGGCAGCAGCAACCGGTTCAGCAGCAGCAACAGGTTCGGCAGCAGCAACAGGTTCGGCAGCGGCAACAGGTTCGGCAGCGGCAACAGGTTCAGCAGCAGCAACCGGTTCGGCGGCAGCAACAGGTTCGGCAGCAGCAACCGGTTCGGCAGCAGCAACCGGTTCAGCAGCGGCTATCGGCGTGGTAGCCGCAGCAGCTTGTTCAGTTGTTAAATTGCTCCAAGGAAGTGTTTGGGCCAACTTGAAATCGGCGGTAGCTTCCCAGTTGGCGCATTGCGGCAGGTCACTGAGAGACTGGGCTCCAAACCTACGGAGGTATCCCAGTGTCTGCGCCCATGACACCATCGCATTATTCGATTGTCCGGCAACAGTGCCCATCCTGTAAGACCTTCACTAAATGTCGTTGACTTTGCTCATGATGTCTTTAGCCGTCGCGCCTTGGCTACGCCAAAAAGCAGCTGCGTCGACTCGTTCTTCATGAGAGATTAAGAAACGGCAGTGATCCGCTCCGGTGGCATAACATTGTATCTCGACGCAACCATAGCTTTTTCTAGTCAGGATGCTAAACACAGAAGCGAATAATCCTGCATAAAAAAAGCATACAACTTTTCCAATGTCTCCTAACGTCTTGGCAACTGCCGATTCATAAAGGTCGACAAACAGCATGTCGCGACGGGCTTCACGGAAATCATAATGCCATGTCCCCCAGCCTTCGATCGTCAACGGCCACCACCAAGTCTCCAGCATCATGCCCATGCCCATCTTGTCAAACTCGACCTCAAATTCTGCTTGAGATCGTTTGACGAAGTTCTTCATGTCTTCCATGCCCCACTCGTAACCCGCCTGATACATGACCCAAGCGGCCCGATCTCCGACTTCATCTTCCAGGCCACCTAGGATGCCAGTAATAAAGTCCTCGGTTACACGCAGAATCCGCTGGCCGTAAACATTCGTGATGATTCCTTGTTCACGCTGGCGAATGTAGAATTGATCACTGGTGTAATAATTGTGCTTGTATGGCTGAGGCCCCGGTGTCATGCGGATGTGGTCTCTGATTTTGTCATCAGCCTTTTCAGTCTTGATTCGCATGACCGATTTTGTTTCGGGGGTTCCCGAAAGCAATTCGACAAATCGGCTGTTTGAGGCGTCGTTTGAGGTTGCCGCTTCTGACATGATCTAGTCCAAGGGAATTAAATGAAGGAGGTATCCAATCGAAGCGTGCATCAACCGGCTCGGCTGTTGACTTGAGGTGGTTCCGCACGCTCAAATCGGTGCATCGTTGGTTGCGCAATCGCTACGGAGGGATTTGCCGGAATTGCACGATAGATGTCGACCAAGTCGTTCATAAAGTTCGCCGCCGCCACGGTCGCCGCTAGCTGGTCTGCTCGAGTGATGACGTACTGGTCCAGCACCGACTTCCAGGTGCGGAAGCGAGTCGGCGTCTCACGTGCGCCAGCCAAGTGATAGTCCAGGCCATTTTCCGGGCGTAACTCGCGATTCAAGGCGATACCGAGTGGTTTCACGATCATTAGTGAACCCATTCGCGAGCCCTCTACCACGTAAAATACCCCTAGCAATGCCATGCTGTTTTCGGCCGCCGCAAGACGCATGCGATCAATGGCTTGGCGTGTCGCCGGCAATACAATAAGGTCGTCCTCATGGAAACCGAGTGCCGTCAAGTCTGCCGAAATCGTTGGTGTCCTGACCATGCTCGGAGCAAACAGTGGTTGGTTCAATCCAGCTAGCTTTGCCTGTTGCTCCAAGCTGCGATGGATCTCCAGCATCTGACGCATTAAATTGCCGTACTCCACTACGCTTATTTTTGCTTGAATGATCGCATGAGATAGCGGAGTGTTCTCGATCGTTTCATGCTGAACCGAGATGGACGCGCGAAGATTTTGAGAGAACATAGTTTCCATCCTAAGGAGTTGTGTACAAGAAATCGGTGAGAAACTCAGTGGTCCAGTCGACCCCAAAGAGATTGCCCAAGAAGCGAGTGCCCGGACTGTGCCTCATGTGATGGCGTTGATAGTTCAACAGCCGATCCAAAGCGTCTGCCCGAGAGAGTTCGAGCATGATTGGTAGCAGGTTTGAAGCGCAGTAGGTTTCGAAATACGAGCGATAGCAGTATTGAATCAGGTTAAAGTCTGACGCTGATCCGCCACGCAAGAAGAAATAATTGCCCACGCTGGCATCGATTGCCCAGGCAGGAGGCGTTTCCGGAGTGTTAAAGCGGGAAAATTTAGATCGCAGGGTCGCACTCAGATCGGCGCCGCGAGTCTGTGCCAAATTCATGAGTTGGGTACCGACTTCCCGCTCGACGAGTGACGTTGGCTGATCTCGGATTGCTTGAATATCTATAAACGCCAAACGCGGAGCGCCTCCCACGGAAATTAGCTCCGCCGCAAAAATAGGAGTCGACTCCGGCCAAGTCGGAAAGATCCAAGTGTTGAGTATTTCGGTTTTGGTTCCCGTAATCACAACCATGCGTGCCGTCGCCAAGTGAATGCCGGCCGACCGCAGTTGCCAACTTTCGGAAGTTAGTTCGAAGCGACCGTTGCCACCGAGCCGCTGGCGATATGGCTCCGGCACTTGAGCCGAGTGAATCTCAAGGCGAGGATGTGTACCGTCGTTGAATCTCGCGCGAGTGTAATCCGCCAAGCTCACGTACGGTCCCACGGATTTTTCGTCACCGGGCGTAAGCGGTGATTGGGTAACCTGGCTTGACCGGGCCGCCACGATGCCCTGCACCATGGCCGCCGAGTCGTTCGCTTGGGCTGTAGTCTGCTGTATCACGTTTCCATCCTCAGGGCTGCTGGCTTTTCCCTCGCTGACGCGTCGGGGTACCAAAAACTCCCAAGCAGCATCATTTCGTTGTCGCAGGCGCTGGCTGCGTAAACACTGGAGAATAGTCGCCCTTTCTTTCATGATTCCGTAGTTCTATCGGATCAGCCCCCGGCGCATTGCACGGGGTTGCACATAGTGCATGCTGAGGCTGCTGATTAGGCAGCTTGTACCAGCGACTGCTGCATGACGGGTGCAATCACGAGGGACTAACTCGCGGCAATCAATACATCTTGCCGCTACGTACTCGGAAACGATTTGAAAATAAGTTTTGTTTTGCGCAACGCGAAAGCTGCGTTTGCTCGGACTTTCGCGTAGCGAAAGGCAACTTTGAGACTCCGTTCGCTACTCAATGGAATTACGGAGTGCAGCTTTTTCAGCAAGTTGCCGGCGCAACCGGCGCAAACCGAATGGTCACGCATGCGGAGGTGCAACCCTGTGCAAGACGATCATTCCAGGGCTTTATCTCAGCGCCGATTCGCAGACTCAACTGAATGTTACTCAGGTCACCTTCACCAGCGGCCATCAAATCGACCACCTTGAGGCGGAATTGGCATCGGTGATGTTTCGCTATAACGGTTCAATTTAGTCACTCGTTTCCGAAATCCCAGCATGGATGATATTCAAGATCCCGAGCTACTGGCAGAGTTTGTCTCTGAGAGCTTGCGCGGATTGCAAGATATCGAGCAAGATCTACTATCGTTAGAATCTGGCGGCGCTAGTGATGTGGAGCTCGTGAATCGAATATTTAGAGCGGTCCATTCAATCAAGGGCACTGGTTCCTACATGGGGCTGGATAACTTGGTGCAAGTCGCCCATCGCGGCGAAACACTGTTAGATGGAATTCGTTCGGGCACTCGGCAGGTAACTTCCGAAGCAGTCGATGCGGTCCTCAACGCAAACGATGCGCTGATGGCTATGTTACAGACTGATGATTTGGGACGCGACTTTGACGCGGCTCCCGTGTTGAGTCAGCTGGCTCAGGTTTTAGGAGAATCTAGCCCTGCTCCGGTTGCTGCTGCTGTCAAGACAGACGCGACAGTGCCCGATCATCACGAATCACATGCTGTTGTAGAAAGTGCATCCGCCGAGCCGGAAATGAGAGCCGAGCCGGGGGGGGATTACTCCGAGATGGTCGATCCCGAACTGTTGGCGGAGTTCGTGAGCGAGGCAGTGCAAGGGTTGCAGGATGTCGAGCAAGATCTGCTCTCCCTGGAGGGAGCGGAAACTATCGACAGCGAATTGGTAAATCGCGTTTTCCGGGCTGTGCATACAATCAAGGGAAACGCCGGCTACATGGGGCTCGAGAATCTTGTCCGCGTGGCCCATCGAGCGGAAGCATTGTTGGATGGTTTGCGAGATGGTTCTAGGCAACCGAGTCCTGAGGTTACCGATGCCGTCTTAGCGGCAATTGACGCCCTCAATGCGATGCTAGCTGAAGCTGACTTGGGTCAGAGTTTCGATGCCAGCACCGCCTTGGCGAAGTTAGCGCACGCGTTGGGTGAAGCCTCCGCAAATCAGTGTGCGGCTCGTGGGCAACTCGCCACGTTGGCCGACTGGCAACGGGCTGCTGAAATCAGCGAGGGGCTGTTTCCCGCTTTTGCCCTGAATGTGGAACTGTCAGCGTTGCATGAGCTGATCGATTCCAAAGAAGGTATACTTGACGGCTTGAACAGCCTGGGCAAGGTGCTCCATGCCTCCGTGCCAGTTGAACAACTGAACTCAGTCGAAAGTGGTCCTTGCACCATTTTCTTTGAGACGGTCTTGGATGCTGACATGCTGAGGTCACACTTTTCGCTCGGCGAAGATCAAGTTATCGCGCTCGCCGACGGTCCCCCAGCACATCTGCAAGCTGCGGTTTCAGGTAGCCCGACCAGGCAGGCAACGAGTGATCCGCCAAAAGTTGCCCACGCCACGGCACCCAAGGAAGCGGTGCGGGAAAAGCAGGCTGAACCAAGTCCGGCCGCTTCCAAGCCAGTGGCAGCCAAGCCGACACCAGCCAAGCCGACGCCAACTGGCGGGGCAAGTGGTGGTGGGGGCGCGGGTGCCAGCAAGGGCGGGGCTGCCAACGCCGACCAAACGATGCGCGTGCCGGTTCGCATCTTGCACGAGTTGCTGGAGTGGACCGGCAACATGGTGATGGCACGTAACCAGTTAATGAACGAATTCAATTTTGCCAGCAGCACGGCTTTTCAGACGCTTTCGCAAGCGATTTCCGGCGTGCACGAAACGGTGATCCAAACCCGTATGCAGACCACGGGGACGCTTTTCGAGCGTTACCGTCGCGTCGTGCGTGACTTGGCTAGGAAACTGGGTAAGGAAGTCTCGTTTCATATCGTCGGAGGTGATCTCGAGTTAGATCGAACGATTCTGGAGAGTTTCGCTGACCCGTTGACACACCTCGTTCGCAATTGCATGGATCATGCGTTGGAGACACCGCAAGAAAGAGAGGCTGCCGGCAAGAACCGACAAGGAAACATTTACCTGAAATCTTACATTCAGAGTGGTGAAATCATTCTTGAAGTGCAAGACGACGGACGGGGAATCCACGCGGAAAAAGTATGTGAAAAAGCGATTGAAAAGGGTGTCATTACCGCGGAATATGCGGCCGGTCTGACTGAAAATGAAAAGGTGATGCTGATCTTCGCCGCGGGCTTTTCAACCAAGGATCAAGCTTCTGACGTTTCCGGCCGAGGAGTCGGTATGGATGTTGTGAAAAACAACATCGAGGGGGTGGGAGGTGCGCTGGAAGTCCGCACGAAAGTGGGTGAGGGTGCCACATTTGCCGCCCGCCTGCCGTTGGCCAAGGCCTTGGTGTCGTCGTCGCTGACCGCGGCTCTGATCATCGAAATCGACAGAGAGCGGTTTGCAATTCCCGAGACGGCGATCAGCGAGATCATTCGCTACGATGATCACACGCGCTCTCGCATGCATCGTGTTGACGGTCGCGATGTCTATCAATTGCGTGATCAATTGGTAGCTTTGGTCGATCTTCGTGATGCTTTGGCGATTACCAAAGACGAAACGGGCTCGAACCAGGCGGACAACCCGGAGGCCTGTCTGGTCATTATCCAGTATCGGACCCATCTCTTTGGTTGCATTGTCGATCAGGTCAAGGGAATGCAGGAAATTATTGTCCGCAGCACGCCCAGGCTGCTGGAGGGCTGCACCGTCTTCTCGGGTCATACGGTGCTGGGAGATGGTCGAGTGGCGTTGATCCTGGACAGCAATGGCATCGTCAATAAACTGGGCTTGGAATTCGGCGAAAAGAAGAAGCCAACTCGACAACGTGAAAGTGTTGATCGTTGGGATGGAAAGCAAGAGTCAGCCACGCAGAAGATGTTGTTATTCAACTATGCGGAGAGGGAGTACTTTGCGATCCCGTTGGAGCTCGTCGCACTAATTGAGCGACTCGATACTCGCGATATAAAAGTTGTCGGCGAAAATGAATTCTGTCAGTTCAAAAATGAGACGGTTTCGGTCATGCGGCTGGATAAGTTCCTGCCGATTTCTCCCCTGTCGCCAGAGCATCGCGAATATTGTTTGATCCGTCCGGCGGCCGTTGAATATCCGATTGGTTTGATTACGGGTACCGATGTCTCCGTGTTGCAAGTTGCCGAGACTTTCGAGACTCGCTTGGACGACGGTAACGGAGTTGTCGGCACATTCACTCATCAAGACAAATTGGTGATGTTATTAGATTTGTTCAGCATTTTCGAGAAGCACGCCCCAGAGAAATTGAAAGCCGAGGAGTCGGCTACTGATAATGCAAAGATTTTAGTTGCCGAGGACAGTTTGTTTTTCCGCAAGCTAATATCCCAATATATGTCGCGGCCCGAGTGGGATATCGAGATCGTCAATGATGGGCTGGAGGCTTGGGAGAGACTGCAGCAGGAGCCGACGCGGTTCAACTTGGTCATATCAGATATCAACATGCCGCGGATGGATGGCTTTGAGTTGGCCTCGCGGATACGAGACGACCGCCGCTTTGATCGGCTACCACTGGTCGCCTTGACCACCATGTCTGACGACCATTTTCGACAAAAGGGGCTGGATTTGGGCTTCGATCGCTACGTCATCAAAATTGATAAACGAGAAGTTCGCGGCACGGTAGCCGAGTGTTTGAAGATTCGACGCTGATAACCTATCCACGATTCGCCGATCACCGCGGTTAGCGGTTGAGCGGTCGTATGAATCGAATAGGTGCAAAATTCGCGACTGAGATTTGGGGTCACATCGGGGGCAGGAATGATGCAACTTTCCACATTTGTAATAGACGGCGAAACGTTCGGGGTACCAACGCTGTTGGTCGAGGAGCTGTTTCGCCCGTTGCCGGTCACCTTGGTGCCAACGGCCGATCCGCGAATTGAGGGCCTAGTTAACATTCGTGGACGCACGGCAGTGGTCTTGAACATGCGTCTTTGCTTGCGGTTGGCCCCGCCGATCGAACCTGTGCTCAACGAAATGATTTTGCTCGAGACAGTCACGGGACTGGTGGAAGAAGCACACGAGTTGGGCTTGACGGCCTTCGATGAACCGATTGTCTTGCAAGTCGATTCAACCAAGTCGATCCATCTCTTTGACCGGGCGACACTTCACGCGGCGCCAGCTCACGTCTCACAACAATTCGTCGAGGGTGTGGCCCAGATTGACGGAAAGACTGTGACCGTGATCTCACCGAAAAAACTTATTGACTCGATTCTGAAAGCACAACTGGGGGAAACCGAATGAGTACGCAAGTCGCACCTAATCGCTTTAGCATTTTTAGCTCGCTGATCACTAACGATCACCGCGAATTTTACGAAAAGATCACCAACGAGTTGATCGGCGTTGCGCCAATCTGCAATCAAGGTAAGTCGACAGCTGCGGAGATCAGCGAAACGGTTACCGAGCAGGAACAAATTACCGACTTGATGGCTCGGGTGGAGACGTTTGCCGCCGAGCTTTATTCGGGTACCAAGAATCTGTTTGACCAATTTTATCAGGCGAAAGAAGACTTTTGCCGTTCGATTTATTGCACAACCGCCTACATCAAAGTCAATTTGATTGATCGCACGCTGTTGGAGCGGACCTGTGATGTCCGCTGGTGGGCAATGGAAACGGTATTCGTGCGGTGTTTGGAGCAGATTCAAAAATCGAGCCGCAGTCTCGATAAATTGCTTGTCGAGTCGAACGAATATCTGGACGCTTCGCGCGCCGCGTTCGAGGTTCCCACGCTGGAAACCAATTGGACGATGCGGGACATCAGCGCCTATGTGGATGAAGTTCGCGGGTATCTTGGCCGCAAGCTTGATTTGATGTTTGATCGGAGCGTGTTTAACGACTTCAATGAGCGTGTGGAGACGTTAATCGAGCAATTAGGCAAAGGCAAAAGCCAAGAGGCCACGATCAAAATTCTCAACAAAGTCATAAAGAGTTTGGCGGACGTACATTCGCAAGCCGATCACGCTTGCCGTCGTCTGGAAGATATCCGCAGTTCTTACACTCTCTACAAGGACTTGGTGATCACGACCCGCAACGGTATCGTTGTGGCGAATGCGAATCCTGAGACGCGAGCGAAGGTGTTGGGACGTTCGATTGCCGCGGAGAAGTGGTTCAACGCAGCCAAGGAGACAAACGACGGCAGTGATTTTGCGATTGAACAGACATCGCAATCGGCAATAGCGCCCGCTCATAGTTTGGTGTTCAGCACGCAGTTGCGGAAAGATGGGAATATTGGCGAAGTCCCGATTGGCGTGATGGGAGCATTCTTTGACCTGGAGGAAGAAGGTCGGATTATTCTTGAAGACTACATGCCGCAGACCAACCATGGGTCCGCGCGTGAGGGGTGGTATTCATTCTTTACCGACTGCGATGGAATCGTCGTCGGTTCAAGTGATCCGGAGATTATCGCCACCGGGACCTTTGCTCACCTTCCCCGCTCGCACCGTGGCCTGAAGGCGGGAGAAACGGCCAGCGGGTACGGTGTGTTTGAGGGAACGCATTCGGCAATCTTCTCCGCCCAGTCGGATGGTTACCTTGATTTTGAGGGCTTGGGTTGGGGCTCCCACTTGGTGATCCCCACCGACGACATCTTTACTAGTGATGCCGACTTTGATGGAGCGGGCATCAGCGCCAACGAACTGATGCGTTCCCGCTTGATCCCGGAGATCAATAAGAAGACTTACGTTAAAGTCCAAGAAGATAAGCAATCAATCAAACTGATCTCACTCAACGGGATTGTGTTCGCCTCGAAGCTAGGCAAACGTGGAGCGGCCTTGGCTCCGGTGTTTGATCAAATCACCGAGACGGGCGATTTCGCCACCACAAAGATGGAGGAGCTGCTCAGGGAAATGGCCTCCGGTGAACTGCTATTGAACCTAAAAACACTGGAGACTTTCTCTAAGCAAGCAATTGATTTGATTGATCGCAACTTGTTTGAGCGCTCGGCGGCAATTCGATGGTGGTCGACTGATCAATACTTATGGAATGCGTTACAAGATCCTAGTGAAGAGAATCTGACGGCCGCTTCCCAGCGATTGAGAGACATCAATAGTAGCTACTCTATGTACCGAAATCTGGTGTTGTCAGATCGGATGGGGAGAATCGTCACCGCGTCGACTCCCGAGTTGATCCCGGACTTTCAGGGTGTGCGAGTTGCCGACCATTCATGGTTTGTGCGAGCCATGCGAACCAAGGACTCCACAGAATATTCCGTGCAGGACGTTGGTGAGACTGAACTGGAACGGGGTGCTCGCAGATCGCTGATTTATTCCGGGGCTGTTCGTCGCGACGGAGCACGTGCAGGCGAGTGCGTTGGTGTGCTCGGTAGTCTGTTTGACTGGGTAACCGAGTCGGGCAAGATCCTCCGCACCTGTTTGCCAAAGAACCGTAATGGAAAGCGGATCGAAGGGTGTGTGGCTTTCTACACGAATTCCGAAGGGGAAGTCATCGAGTCGACTGACGAGGCGTTAATCCCGCTATCGATCACACCGGAGTTACCCGAGTTGCACCGCGACTTGGCAATCGGCCAATCGGTTTCGGGCGTGCTGCGGATGAACGATGAGATTTACATCATCGGCTCGTCCCGCAGTAAAGGGTATCGAGAATACAAGGGCCTGGGATGGTCGGCACATATCCTTCGACCCCTGTTTCAGTTCGAGTAGAGAGATTTCTTCCTTCGCATTTTTTACTAGGTAAAACTAATTATGAGTGATACAAAAATTTGCTGTAACCCCAAAGGGCCGATCATCGTCGAAGGTGATGTGGAGATTACAGATAAATACGGCCGTCCACTGGCCAAAGAGAAACGCAAGAAAATGCACGTGTTTTGCGGCTGTGGACGCTCGTTGACGAAACCCTTTTGCGATGGCGCGCACAATCAAGATGGTGATGACGACGATGACGATGGTCTGGATGATATCTAGACCACCGTACGCCCAAGAGTCAGTCCACACGTTAATTATTTACTAGCATTTCATTACTGATCAAGCGCGAGCGCGCCCCCATGAATAATCTTGAAGTTTCGACAGCATCCGCACCAACAGACTCTCATTCGCGTCGTCTGGTTCCAGAGTCGACGATCAAGGCTCTGCGAGAGTGGCGAGATCGATTTAGTGACGATATCGAAAAGGTCATACCCGAAGAGGATGTGGAGCGACTCGACCGGGAACTGCGTCAGGCGTTTCGGCAAGCTTCCCACTTGGGCTTTCCCCGCGCCGCCAAGCTGGCTGCCGCACTGAATACGGCTTTTCATGGTATTCCCATGGAAGGCGGGGTGCACGTAAGGGAGAGTTGGTGCGACGGCCTGCGAACTCTAGTTCAATTGCTGGCCTCGCCACATACCACGCACGCCTTGCAGATTGATACTTTGCTCAGTCATCTTGCGGTGGAGATGCCAAGTGAGAAATATAACTGGAGTGCGTTGGTGGCCTCCGCTGGAACAACGCTACCGCAAATCGCTATGGAGTCCAATGCTGGTGATGAGCTAGAGCAAGCGCACGAAGACACCGTGATCTATCGAAACGCGCAGCTCGACGCTATGGCGCGATGCACGGCCGAGGAATCATGGACGGTCGCCCAGATCGCCGCTGCGGCTGAGGATTTGGCGCTCAGTCCCGAACGCGTGCGCCCCGCGCATCGCTTGATGTCGGTGCTGCACAACCATCGATTCTTTCAAGAAGTCGATCGACTGTGCCTTGCCGGCTTAGTGGCGGGCGGTAATCAATTAATGGTCGTCGACTCGGTGGTCAGCTCACGCGTCCGCGACTTGGGAATTGGCAATCCCATGCGCCGCGGCTATGCCTGCTTCGTCGATCCCAATGGTTCGCTGGCGAAAATGCGTCCCGGCGTGTTGCGGGTGTTTGGTGATTCAAGCCAGGTGCTCGACTCGTTTGCTCGCCAAGGGCGGCCGGCGCAAAGGTCGATTGCCTATGTGGCTGACAGCGGCATGCGAAGCGGATTTTGCCTGGCAGTTGGCCGCGCCGAAACGATCCAAGGCTTCGTGTTCATGAACTCCATCAACCCTGATCAATTTGCGGCGGTAACCAATGACTATTCACCGTTGATTTCCTTGATTGGACTGCTCGGCACGATTGCTTTCGATGCCGCTGGTTTTCATGGCGATTCGATCGATCTGCCTGAATCCATTCCCACTCATTCCATCCCGTACGAGCCGCAGGAATTGGCTCGCCAACTGCAAGCCTACTTGCTCAGCAAAACAGGGCGAGAGCGGCCCGTTCGCTGCGAGACGCTCGACAACACTGATTTTCTCTATCTACCGGCAACGGTTGTGCGTGCTGCTGGGGAGTTGATCAATCGTACCACGGTGCCGCAGGAGGAGGCGGTCGTCAAGGTACAAGTGCTTGAAGCCGAAAGCCGGGTGCAATTGGCAATCCAACCACGCGTTCCCGATAGCGGCATTGTGCCTTCTGAGTGGTTGGATCGGTGCTGTCGGGAATTGAAACATCAGTTCCAAGCGGAAGCGTTGGAGGTTGCTTTGGATGAAGGTAAGTTTCTATTAAGCTTTCCGTTTGAACCTATCCTCGACACAACGAAACACTTGCCTTATAGCGTCGTCTACTAAATGGCGTGAAGCCGCAATTCCAATGGTTTACCAGGAGTAAACCTGATTGGTGTCATGAGGTCAAAAAAGGCGAGCGTTTTCGCACGCTTCGATGGGGATTTCATCAGAGAATATGGGGTGATTCCCTAGTCTTCCTAAGAAGGGTGGTAATCTGTGCCGAATCTAGCACCGAAGCGATACTATGGCAGCGATTGTTTGCGACTTTTGCCGTCCAAGCGCCACCTACTGACTCGATAGATAAGATTAAATAGAGGGGAGCCTTGCAACGCATTTTTTAAAACTATGGAACGGAATTCAAGTGATGATTAGCTCATCAGAGGCATCTGCTCCAAAGGTTGACGTCAGTTCAGCTCAGGCATTGCCAGGGTGGTCGCTGCAAGGTTGTGCGGAAGTTGCCCAGCAAGCTGAGCAACAAGAGGTTCGCCAACAAACAATCAACGAACTGAGCGGAGTACTCACTCGGCAACTGGTAAAACAACTCACGGCAATCGCCGCAAAGACTGGTCTGTGCCGGGCGATTGTTGACGAAGCAACTGACCGAGATAGAACTGACCGAGATAAAACGAACCGGGAAGTCACTGGCGGACATTCCCTCTCTGGTCTCCTCGAGTCATTGGAATCACTCTCAGGTGCGATGATCGAGACCACTCGCAGGGTTCGTGATTTGGCGGCTGAGGATCAACCAGGCCGTCGTGCCGTCGCTTTGACCGCGGTCTGGAACGATCTAATTTTAGTTGCCAGCGAACGGCTGAAGCTGACCGGCAGACAGTTCCGAGTCAAGCTCGACGAGTTCTCAGGGAAGGCTCGCGTGGACGTTGTGGAATTGATGCAGGCCCTGTTACGGGGCACCGCCGCAGTTCTGGCTGAGTTGCCCGATGACGCGACAATCCATTTCAATGGGCATCGCTTTTCGGATCGATATGCGATGCTTCTTTCCGATGCAGCTAGCTCGCATGCTTCAACACACGAAGTGCGAGCTTGGTTAGATGACTCCTGGGTTGAAACTTCGGCGTTAGCGAATGATTTCGCCAGGTTAGGTTTTGCAACACTGCAGCCTCGTTGGAGGCTGCGGGAATTTAAATGTTTCGTGATTTGGGTACCATTGACATGAGCTTCTGACGAGCTCCCTCAAAAGTGACATTTGAGTCATTAGGGGGAGCAGGGGTTATGGGGCAGCTTAATCGGGGCATCGATTATGAGCGTGAGTCGAGTATATATTGTTGAAGATGATGTGAGCATCCGCGATTCCATTGCCGAAGTGGTGCGGTATTGCGAGCACGATGTGTGTTGTTTCGAGACACTGGAAGCGTTCTACTCCCAGTGCGACGGTGCGACTGCCGGAGTCTTGTTGTTAGGCTTCTACTTAAGTGACAGAAGTGGTTTAGCCGCATTGTCGCAAGTTAAACAAGATTATCCAAACCTTGTTGTGATGATGTTGAGCGCGGAGAGCAATACCGCGAAAGTCGTCGAGGCGATGCGGTTGGGGGCTCGCAACGTGTTGGAGATGCCCTTTAGCTTTACTGACCTGCAAGCAGCTTTGGAAGATGCAGTCTCGCAACTTGGACAACTGCGCGAAAACCACTCATGTGCTTTGCCCGCAGAAGTCGCCTCGCTGTTGACTGATGAGGAGACGAAAATCTTAGTCGGTCTCTCGGAAGGGCTGACGATTAAGCAAGTGGCCGCGAGATTGGACATTAGTTTGCGGACGGTTCACTATCGCAAAAAGACAATCTTTGAAAAATTGGGTGTGATCAATCGCACTGAAGCGATGCTTAAGCTGCGAGGCATCGGTTCGCGTGCCGGGGGCCAGTTTCAAATCGGCCAATCCCGGCCACCCGCCAGCTAAGATTAGCTGAAGAGAGAATCAAACAATTTCGCTGGCGTGGGCTAGCGGGCTGCTGGGCTGACCGTTTAGTGTGGAAAGCGTGCTTTCCTGCAAATCAGCACCCGGAGATCACACACGTTCGTACCGGTGGGACCTGACTTTATCAGGCCGCCGGTTTGCTGGAAAAAATGATACGCATCATTGCGACGGAGGTAATCGGCAACGTCCAAATTCAGTTGTTCGGCGCGCGACCATACCTGATCGTCCAGCCAAGCTCCCGCGGCATCGGTGGGCCCATCTTCTCCGTCGGTACCAGCGGAGAACAGTACAAAATTTGCGCGAAGCATGTTTTGTACTTCGAGCGGTTCCTGTTGAAATCGTGCCAGCGCGGCCAAAACCAATTGTTGGTTGCGACCGCCCCGCCCGCGGATCTCAGCGGGAGCCAGGGTGACGACTGGTTCGCCTCCGGAAATATAACAATCGGGGCTGTCAACCGATTTGTCATGGAGGAATGTGAGGGCGAGTTCGGCAATCTGCCGGCCGACCGCTTCGGCGCTGCCTTCGCTGCGCGTGGCGGAATTCATAATGTGAGAATACCCACGACGTTCCGCTTCCATACCGGCGATGTCGACCGCCAACGGGTTATTGCCGATCACATGCACCCAAGACTCTTGAGTGGGAGACTCTTGAGTGGGACTAGTCTCATGCGTTGACATGTTGGGTGGCAGGGAGTGCTGCGCGATGCTTGGAGATGTAGCGTCGTTTTCCTCGCTGATCAATCGATAAACAGACTCTGGTAAAGTCTTTTCAGGGTCAAATTCGGTCAGCACGTCGAGCGCGTCGCGGGGAGTCGATTGGTCGGGCACTGTGGGGCCCGAAGCGATAAGATCGAGCGGGTCTCCGAGCACATCACTGATGACCAGCGTGACCAGCCAATTGGCTCGACAGGCTGCCGCCAGTTTTCCGCCTTTGATATCGCTAAGATGTTTTCTCACCACATTCAGGCTTTCGATATTGGCTCCGGCGGCGCTCAAGTGTTGGATGACGCGGAGTTTGTCTTCCAGGCTGATGCCCGCTTTGGGAAGTGGCAGCAGAGCCGAACCACCGCCGCTGAGCAGCACCAAGCAGGCGTCACGGGGGCCACACTCGCCGACCAATGCCAGCATGCGTTTGCTGAGCTGGACGCCGGCTGCCGTTGGTTCGTTGAGCTCGGCTGGGCGGCCGGCAGCCAGTTCTAATTGATAGTGAGGGAACAGTGCGAGCAAGTCGTCCGGGGAATCACTTAGCAGTTCGGTGCCCGCCGGCACGCTGATCAGCCCCGTGACCACCAGGTTCCCCAGCTGGGGCTGGTTTTTGGCGGCACGGCAGAGCGCCCGCTGGAGCCCGCGGACCATCGCAGCCCCCGCTTTCCCTGCCCCGACGACCACCAGGCGATCAAGTTCCGAGACTGGCAGGTAAGCATCGCCGATCAGCAGCGCGGCGTCAGCTCCCGTGCCATGCAGGGCGATTTGATTCTCAACCAAAGTATCGGCCAACACGCCGGAGACGCCGGCTTGCCAGATCGCCAAGGCATCGTCAATCGGCAGCCGCGAATCGTGGGGAAGCATTGTTCGTTTTAAGGTTGTGAGATGGGACGAAATTGGGGCTTGGTCGCGGGCGGTTTCCAGATTTGCACGCGGACCCAATCGACTAATGCTTCTCCGGCCCCGATGCCCTCAAAGGTTACTCGAAAGGGACGGTCCGAGGTAATGAGGCGATAAAGTTCCACCGTTGTCCATTCGGGCTGGTTGCTAACCAGCGTGCCGAGCTCGGAGCCGCTATCGCTGTCGTAGATCAGGAGGCCTTGATTGGGGCCCCCAAAGCCAAGGGTTTTTACGCGAGCCCGAATTCGCACCCAGCTGCCGGGAGCGAACGTGATTGGGGCGCTGCGGACGCGAGCCACCGTGCCAGCGTAGCCACCAGGGAGCGGTGTCTTGCCATGGGCCACGGATTCGATTCGCAGGACATTGGCTGCCGCCTCGCCAGCTCGCGGTTGCCAAGCCACGGTGGCGTGGGCAAACCGTTCCAGCCGACTTTGATATCTCCAACCGGCGGCCAGCATCGTATCGATTTGATCGAGTTCTCCAGCGGCCAGCAGATTGTCGCTCCAAGTTCCATCCTCCAGCCCGGGCAGCCAAGCGAGATGCAACATCACTCCTCCTGGAGCCAGCAAGGTCGGCATTCCACTGGCCACCACGCCGGGAAGCCGCAACCTTCTGTTTAGCATCACTTCGCAGCGGAGCGTCATCTCGTCGGCCGCGCGAATGGCCCGCATCGCTTCACCGTAGCGTTGCGCCGACAAGGCGTTCTGGACGGGAGCTAGCAATTCGGCAGCAGTTCGCAACAACTCATGGGGTGCAGCGGAACGTGGCACCATCCCGCCGCCAATCGCCGCCTCCCAATCCTCACGCGTCCGCAACAGCGATTCACCGACCAATTGCCAACGCTGTTGATTGATTAGCAAGGCTTGCTGCCGCAGCGGCCGTGACAATCGCCCGCCGACCGCCGGGTCGTCACTCAATACAATGAATTCGATGTTGTCCGGATTTTCAATGTTGACGACTCGATCGGTTTGTTGGCCCTCGATGGTCAATTGTTCGACCGTCGTGTTGGTTAATCTCCAGGCGTAGCGAGTTCTGCTTCTCAAGATGGGGATACGCAGGCTATTTTCGGGAGTTGGCAGTTGGTCCCCCGCGGCGGCGGTGGCAATCACGAGATCGGCTGCTGGAGTTTCGACTTGTGTGACGCAGTAATCCTCGCGACTGGCTCGCAAGCGAACTTGACGATTCGATTGGCTGAGTAGCGGGCCGAGCACCTCCAGCCAGCGATTGGCGATCGTGATGCTGGTTGCGCGGCGGGTGTCTTGCGGGTCGCCCGAAGTCAACGAGCGTGCTGAACGGTAGACAATGCCGCGGGCGCCCAGCGAGAGCCCGCGCCAAACTTGGGGAGCCATCCCGCGCCAGCCGTAATCATCGATTTTGCTGGCACCCAATGTTTCCGCGATGGCGTCGAGTTGGGCAACTAGACGATCGGGAGGAGAGGTGGCCACCCCGACGCCGGGCACGATGGGACGCCCCGCCCGTTGCCTCTGGTCCTGCAGGAGATCGAGTTCCTCGTGTCCCGAGAGCCCCCTGAGGCTCAGGGGAAGATCATAAATCATCGTGGTGGCGATCCCGGCGTAGCGATCCCAGCTTTCCGCCGGGGCGAGCAGCAGAGGACGATGCCAAAGGGGCGGCATCGCTTGCAGTCGCTGGGACTCACTGACCACATATTCCAACTGGCTGTCATCGGTGGATGTTCCCAAGTACCAGCCGGCGACTGCCGTGAGCAATGGTTCTAAGTCAGGATTGACGGCCGAGGGAAGCGGTGCGTAGACCGCGATCTCGTGGCGAACGGCTTCGCGAAGAATTTCCACGGTGGGTGGGCGAGCCAACAGCACCGCGTCGCAGGCCAGTAACTTCAAATACTCCAGCGATTCGCCATTGTGCTCGATCACTCGCGATATTTTCCCGGCCGGGAACGCTGAGTTGACAGCCGAATACGTGGTGCGATTCTGCAAATTGCGGGGAGTGAGCAAGTCCCAGGAAGCCGGGAGGCCGCTGGAACCGGTCATCGTGTGGGGGCCCGGGAGCAAATCTGCCGGGTCTGCGTCACGAGTCGGTGTCTGCCCAGTGATTGAGAGCAGTCCTTCGGCGCGAAGATTATCGAGTCGCAGGGTGGCCGTCCCGGGGCCGCTGTAGATGTTCAGCACGATCGCATCGATGTACGAGTCATTGGTGTCGCTTTGAGAACCGAAGCGATCGCGAATTGCCATCTCGCGAACTCGCTTTTTCGAGTTGGCTCCGCTGACCCTCAGGCGTTGCCATTCACCCCGGCCTCGGTGACTTTCACCCCAAACGAGAGCGGCCAGCGGTTGGCGTGTGCTGGGATCCATGATTCGTGGATAGCGAATTCTCAGGCCCACTTGTGGACCGGCTTTGCCCGCCTGCACCGCGATACTGGCTCGCACTTCGTCCAGCACGGCGCAGGGATCGATGCGATATTCAAGCAGCACTCGCGTGCCGTTACCGGCGGCCACCGTGATCGCTTCGCAGGGGCGTTGATCTTCGCCCCCGGTCGCATCGAGCCAGTGGCCGCGGATGTCAATGGCGGCATCGGCTTCGCTCAATCGCCAGCCGAGCGGCTGGCCATCGAGCGGATCGACCAAAATGCTATCGACACTGTTGTCCGCCCAGGTGGCCCCCGTGAGCAGGCAAAGGGTGGCGACCAAAAGAGCCAGCAGTTTGATACGGAGCGAAGGCTGCACGACCGGCATCCGCAGAAAACTCCCTGTCATGATCGGTGAGGTGAGCAAAGTTAGCCGAGTCGGAAGGGCTTTCCGGACAAAACCAGCCGGTTTGCCAACATTTAAATTAATGCCTCGTGGCGACGGTTTTGATTGACCACGGAGTGTTCTGCTTGAACACTCCATTGTCGCCACGATCAATCGTTGCCCCCAAGCAACCGTTGAGGCGATTCTGCAACAAATGACCTAAGTCGCTTTACTACCAAGCTTTGCGACAAAAAGCTATCGCGATTTGTTGCTTTCTCGCCACGAGCTGCGAAAATGAAACAAGCCGGGAGAATTTCTCTAAGTGGATAGTCTCGCATGACTTACGACTAATTCCCGGCTTTTCCTCAAGGCCGCGGCACCGAGTGTGCTTTAAATCCCACACAGACGACAAGGCAACGCTGACACCGGAAACCAGCCGGCTCACCCGCTCGCCTTCGACTTATCCCACTTTGACAAACTT
This sequence comes from Kothea flammea, assembly GCF_052161645.1. Taxonomy (GTDB): domain Bacteria; phylum Planctomycetota; class Planctomycetia; order Pirellulales; family Pirellulaceae; genus Laterigemmans. The sequence continues at coordinate 5,805,016 of NZ_CP197414.1, read as the reverse complement.
CTTTTTTACGGCTTCTTGGAGAACGCATCACGATGGCATCCGCAGCACAACCAATCCGCAATCAAACTGAAGAAACCCCCGTCGAACTGCAAGAATTGTTGCTCGCCGTTGAAGCGCTGCCAGCTCGCCAACGCGAGAGCTTGCAACCCGCTTTGGCTCGCGTCATCGAATGCAGCACCCGCCGCCGCCGCATCCTGAACTTGGTCCAAGAAGCTCTCAGCCAGCTGCGGTTGGACATGAAGTACTTGGTTTTCGACTTGGAGGCAACACGGCGAGAACGCGATCAACTCCGCCAACAAATTGACGGTTCGGGCGACATGGGTGATGTCGATGGGTTGGGCGAGTAAGCCACTCTGCTTGCACAGGTTTGAAAATAGAACCTAGTGCCGGGGCTGAACTGCAATTAGTCTAAAGGGTATCGCGTTGCGTACCCGCAGCCACCTTGCCTTGATCCATTTCGACCTTTTCTTCTCAGCGATCGATGTCCGAATTTACGCCTGAATCGTTAGCCCAACGGGTATTGCAGCTGGGCTTGGCCGATCAGCGTCAGATTGATTTGGCCCGCGGCGAAATGGGATCGGGCGAATATGGACTGGATGACATGGTCCGCGCGTTGCAACGCAACGGTTTGCTCACCACGTTGCAATTGGAAAAGATTTTGAGGGGTGATTCGACCGGCTATTTCTTCGGCGAATACAAAGTGCTGTACCTGATAGGTGCCGGTACGTTTGCCCGCGTTTACCGAGCGGCCAAAGGCTCGGCCGGTGAGGTGTTTGCCGTCAAAGTGTTGCGCAAACGATTTCGCGACGAAGTTGCCCAATTGGAACAATTTCTTCGCGAGGGGCGGATGGGGTTGAGGTTGCGGCACCCTAATATTGTCTCGATCTACGACGTGGTGCCTGACATTCGCAACCCCTTCATGGTGATGGAGTTCGTCGAGGGGCAGACGCTCCGCGAATTGGTGCAGATTCGTGGCAAGTTGGACGCGCAAACTTCTTTAAAGCTGTTATGCGATGTGGCGGCCGGGTTGGCGTACGCAGCCTCGCTCGGCATCAGCCACCGGGACATGAAAATGTCCAACGTGCTGGTCAGCGCGGAAGGTCGAGCCAAATTGGTCGACTTTGGCTTGGCCGCTTTGGCCGACCGCAACAACCCCGACCAAATTGCCGATTGTCCCAACGCGCGGGCCATCGATTATGCGGCTCTCGAACGGGGCACTTCGGTGCGCAAGGATGATCCCCGCAGCGATGTCTTCTTTGCCGGATGCATGCTCTATCACATGCTGACCGGAGTATCTCCGCTCACGGAAACTCGCGATCGCATGGCCCGGTTGAACGTCAGCCGCTTTCAACAGATTCCGCCGCTGCACCAACTGCTGCCCGACGTACCGTTGCCGGCCGCCCACGTGGTGGCCAAGTCAATGGAGTTCGATCCGGAGAAGCGGTTGCAATCGGCCGCTGCTTTTCAAACCGAGCTGAAAAACGCCATCGAACGTATGGAGGCGGGGGATGAGCGGCGAGTCAGTGACTTGCACAGCTTGGCAGACTATCAAGATGAAACGGCTTCCAACGAAGGGGATGGCCGCACGATCATGTTGGTCGAGTCCAAACTGGAACTGCAAAATGCGATCCGCGAGCGTTTGAAGAAGCGGGGCTACCGGGTATTGGTGATCAGCGATCCCGGTCGCGCGCTGATGCGGTTCGACCCGGCGGAAGATCCACCTGCCGACTGCGTGGTCTTCAGCGCCCACGAATTGGGCAATCGGGCGCTGGAAGCTTTCAATCAGTTTGGCACCGACGAGCACACCGCCACGATTCCCGCCGTGTTGTTGGTGGATCAAAAACAACAACACATCATCGGTCGGGCATTGATGGATGCGCACCGTCGCATGTTGAGTCTTCCGCTGAAGGTTCGCGAGTTGCGCGGGATGCTGAAAAAATTGCTGCGTGATCGCCCAGCCCGCGAACTCGAGTGATCGCCCGCGAACTCACCGGCTAGCTTCCGCGGGCGATCGGTTTTAGGATGAGCGGCCGGCCGGCGGCGCTGATTTCGCCTGGTTGGCAACGTTCTTTTTTCCTCAGCCGTCAGGGCCGCTCGCTTTATGTCTGCAATTCGTGTGGGGATTCTTGGTGCCACGGGATACACCGCAGCGGAATCCATTCGCCTGCTGCTGACCCATCCTCAAGTTACGATTACCGTGGCCACCAGTCGCCAAGCGGCCGGTCAAAGTTTGGCGGCGGTGCACCCACAATTTGCTGGTCGCTTGGAGTTGCCGATCAGCGAGCTCGACAGCGGCGAAATTGCCGAGCGATGCGATGTCGTGTTCAGCTGTTTGCCCCACGGAGCCTCGGCGGCTACGGTCCGGGAAGTGCGGCAAGCGGGGCCACGCGTGATCGATTTTAGCGCCGATTTTCGCTTTGATCAGCTCGGACTTTATCAACAGTGGTACGGTGGCGAGCATCCTTGGCCCGAGCAGTTGGGAAAAGTTCCTTATGGCTTGCCCGAATTGTTTGCCGACGAATTGGCCACAGCCGGTTTGGTTGCCAACCCGGGTTGTTATCCGACTTCGGCAATACTTCCTCTGGCCCCGTTATTGCGAGCCGGATTGATCGCTGATGAGGATATCATCGTCGATTCCAAAAGTGGCGTGAGCGGCGCGGGGCGGTCGGCCAAGTTGGGGTCATTGTATTGCGAAACCAACGAGTCGATTGCTGCCTATGCGGTCGGTGCGCATCGTCACCAACCAGAAATTGCCAACGTGCTGGGGCGGTGCAGCGGAAGTCAACCACAAGTCATTTTCACTCCGCATTTAACCCCCATGGACCGGGGCATCCTCTCGACGATTTATGTCACGCCGCGGGAGCACGGGCGAGGCGCGGTGGAACCGGCTGAGGTGATGGAGATTTGGCGAGCCGCTTACGAGAGCAGTCCCTTCGTACATCCAGTGGACCACCTTCCCGGCACGAAATTTGTTGCCGGAACCAATCATGTTCAACTGGCCGTTCGCCGTGCCGGGCATCGCCTAGTGCTGGTCGCGGCGATCGACAATTTAGTCAAAGGGGCCGCCGGCGCGGCTGTGCAAAACTTGAATTGTATGTACGGCTTTGATCAACGGCTGGGGTTGCTGGTTTGACTGTCTTCGATAACTAAGCAAGCAGGCGAAATAAGGCAAACAGGATGGCAGAGGCAAGCAATTTTAACCCGCTGGAGAGGATTCGATATGGTTTGGCCTCTTCGCCGCTGATGACTTGGCTGCTGCTGGTCGGGGTGTTGTTGAGCACGCTACTGGCGTTCATCATCGCCTCGGTTTTGGCAGTGGTCATTGCCACCTTGGTCGTTGACGCCGCGCCCCTGGCGGCGCCGGACGATAAGCCAGCTGGGCAGACAGTCGTCGCCGAAAAAGCGGACGCCGAGCAGCAGGACGCCGAGCAGCAGGACGATGATGATGGGCAAGACGCTCGAAATCAAGTTGCTCAGGAGTTAATGCTCGATCGCACCGGGTTCACTTGGATCGTGTTGTTGCCGCAGCTGTCACTGGTCGTGTTGCCGATCTTAGCGGCTTATTTTTTCCCCGGCGGAATCGGCGGGGCTTTGGCGATCGGCAGGGGAAATTGGCCGCTGTGGGGCTGGCTTGCCGCGGCGGCGGCCACTCCGCTCTTGGGATTGATCGTGGCGGTGCTTTTGGGTGGCTTGGTTGAGGAAAGCGAGACATTACGGAGCACGTCGGCGGCGATGCGTCACCACGGAACCAGCGGATTCCTGTTCCCTTTGGTGCTGTTGATCGGAGTCACTCCGGCAATTTGCGAGGAGATTCTTTTTCGCGGCTTTCTGCAGCGGCGGTTGACGCAACTATTGCCTGCTTGGCTGGGGATTTTGCTTGCTTCTGTCGCTTTTGCCGCTCTGCATGTCGACCCAGTTCACGCCTTGGGGGTGCTGCCGCTCGGTCTATGGCTTGGTTTCCTTGCACATGCCAGCGGCTCGTTGTGGCCAGCCATTTTTGGGCACTTTACCAACAACACGCTGGCAATTTTTGGTGTTTTAGCGGAGGACAGCGGAGCGTTCGATCTGCCCGCGCTGGCAGGTTTCGTTTCAATTACCGTGGTCGGTCTGCTGGGCTTTTCCGGGATCGTGTTGGCCTCGCTGCGCACTGCTGATGCAGGGAATGGTGCGTTGCCCCCTAGCGAGTAGGGCTTTCTTCACGGAAAATTCACTTTCCACTGCTGGAATAATTAGCGCATTCCGCCTAACCTATCCCTGAAATTAGGTAAGTTATAGGGTTAGTACCTGGGAATTTTATTCAATGAAAAGTCATTTTTTGGGAATTCGAGCCGTTTTGTTTGCGGCCTTCGCAGCAGCGTTGCTGGTTCCCCAAGCTCAAGCGAGCGTGGTTGTCGATTTTGATGACGATGCCAAGTGGGTCGCTGGTAGCGGTTCGATTACCAGCTACCAAATTGATCACGTCTATGCCGATCAAGGGTTGGTGTTTACCGGTGGCCCGGCGTTGCGGCAAGGCAATGGGGCTCAAGATGGCGTCGCCGGAGCACTCGGCGCTTTTTCATGGCGGCTGCGTAACGGTACCGCCGTGAATTGGACAGCGACCTACGCGGACACGACCGCGTTGGACACGATCAGCCGGTTTTCGTTTGACGTGCGGCGTTGGGACGGTAATCCGAGCCCAGAATATTCGGTTGAGTACAGCGTCAATGGTGGCGTGGACTTTACCAACGTGGGGCTGATTGACAATGCTTTCCTCGGTGATTCGTCTGACTGGACGACGTTCAGCCATGACTTTGGCTTGACCACGTTTGCGGATGGCGACTTTGTAGTGCAATTGTCGGCCACCACGGGAGAGCGGATCATGGTCGACAATTTTCGCTTGACCGCGGTTCCCGAGCCTGGCTCCTTGGCTGTTTTGGGAATTGGTTGCGGTTTGGTCGCTTGGCGTCGTCGCCGCAGCGTCAAGTAGCATTCGGTTTACCACGATGTAACGAATTAGCCTCGCGGAGTATGCTCTGCGGGGCTTTTTTCGTTTTTGGGTCGTATGAATTAGAAACCTATCGGAAAACCCAAAAGGACCGCGGCTAGCGCCAAAGCGGCTCATGGTTTTCCGATAGGCTCCGAAATATTGGAGAGTGGCAGCGTGCATTTGTATTTGAGTGGTTACCGGGGAACGGGCAAGAGCACGGTGGCCGAGTTGTTGGGCCATCAGTTGGGAGTGGGGCACGTTGACTTAGATGGAGAAATCGAGCGAGCGGCTGGAAAAACGGTGGCGGCGATTTTTCAGGAGGTGGGAGAAGCGGGGTTTCGGCAATTGGAAACGGCCAGTTTGGTCGAGCTCGCTCAGCAGCCACCACGGGTCATTGCCTTGGGGGGCGGTGCGATATTAGCGGCGGAGAACCGCGAGATCATCGAGCGGACGGGGCGTTGCGTTTGGTTGCGGGCGAATGAGGAGACGATTTGCCAGCGGTTGGCCGCCGATCGGGCCACAGCCAGTTTGCGTCCGCGATTGACAGCATTACCAGCAGTGGAAGAGGTTCGCAAGCTGCTCGCTGAGCGCGAACCGTTGTACCGGCAAGTGGCCAGTTTCGTCGTAGACACGGATGATCAGTCCGTACCGGCGATTGTTGAGCGGATTGTTGGCTGGTGGGCAGGCTGAGCTTGCGCGTGAGGTTTGCGACTGCTCGCGGTGCTAACTTTTTTTGAGAGTTTTGTTTTTTGGGGTTGACCTGGTTTCCCGGCAGGTGTTACTTCCCGCCCGTCCCGACTTCTGCCAGGCATGGCGTAGGTGGGGAGACGAGGAAGATTACCGATACTGAGCCGTCGATTAGCCCACGACTTGAAACAGCGTTGTTTTGGGGTGGGTAAAAATCGGCCGCCGGGTACGAGACCAGTCGGATTGGACAACATCCCAGAGGCGACACCACGGTTCCAAGGATGGAGACGAGGTATTGGCAGGGGGGATTTTTTTCCGAGGTGTTGGTACCGGTGTGAAGGATGGAGCGTTCGTTCGGTGCGAACGACACCTTCGGCCAACTGAGAGCCGTCGCCAAAGCGTCGGGTCTGGTTCAACAGCGAAGAAGGAGAGTCGCGTTGAGAGTGACCGTGCTGAACCGCGCTTGGCTGGTCGCGACCGGCCTAGCAGCCGCCGTGACCATTCCGGCCGCCCATTCCCTGGCCCAAGTGCCGGGTCCCCAATCGGGAGCGCCGCAAACGGGCGCCCCCCAAACGAACTCAGCCCAGTCCGTCAGACCGGACGCGGCGAGAGCGGAAGCGTTGCTGCGTCAAGCACGCGAAGCATTGGCTGCCAAGAACACAGAATTGGCAATCACTCGCTTTCGCGAAGCGGCGATCGCTTCGGCCGGACTGCCCGAGATGCGCAAGTCCTTGATGGATACCGGCAGGACATTTGTCGCAGCGGGCGTCGATCCCGATCTGCTGCGGCCACCCGCTCCACAAGCTGGTCCACAAAATCCTGCCCCACAAAATCCTGGGGTTCAGCAGGCGACCGGCCCAATCGGTCAACAGGCTCCCGGCCAAGTGCTCCAGACTGGCTTCATGCCGATCATGCAGGGCCAGCAAAACGGTGTCCAGCAAGTGCAAGCGTTGGCTTCGCCGCTAGCTGGTGATGGGGCCGCGTTGTTCGACGAAGGCATGCGGGCCATGGCGGCTGGCAACTCCGGCGAAGCGCGGGGTAAGTTCCTGGAAGCTTGGAAGTACGAAGCCGAATTAGCTCCGGAGATGCGACAGCAGTTACAAGAAAAGCTGACGTTGCTCCAGCCCGCGCGTTTAGCACCAGTTTCCGGTAACGCGGCCAGCAGTCCGCTGGACACGGTCGATCAACAGCAGCAACAAGCTCGTCAGCGGCTTTATCGCGAGATCAGCAGCGAGCTGAATGACACGCAGAAAATCAGCACGGCGCGCCCCATGGAGGCGCTCGACCGCATCGTGCAGTTGCGTCGCCGCGTCAACGATTCCGCTAGCGATTCGGCTTTCAAGCAACAGATGTTAAGCATCGTTGATCGGGCCTACACGCAGCAGGAACGCTACGTCGAGGAGAACCGAGCTTCGATCGATCTGCAATTGCGGAATGAGCAAGTTCAAGCCGACATTGACAACGAACAAACGCAGCGTCGCGCCGCGAATGATCAGATTGCGCAGTTCGTGCAAGAGTTCAATCAGATGATGCGGGACCGTCGTTATCACGAAGCCCAAACGATCGCTCGGAAGGTGCAAATCTTGGATCCAGATTCCGAGATCGCTGCTCAGTTGATGACGAACAGCCGAGTTGCCCTGCGTGGATTGATGTATGAAGAAATTCAAGCCGGTAAGGAAGAGACCGTCGTCGACTACCTTATGGATGTGGAACGGGGCGCGATCATGCCCGATCCCTCCTTGCCTTTGACCATGCCCGATGCGCGGGAATGGGAAAGTTTGTCGGGACGTCGCTTGCGGACTGACGGCAGCAGCATTGCCGGGCTCAGTCCACAAGAGGAAGAGATTCGCAAGAAACTCTCCACCAGCGTGGAAGTTCGCTTTGAAAATCGCCCCTTGGGAGACGTGCTGAGGACCTTGAGCACCGTCACTGGGGTACCGATCTTTGTCGACGAACAAGCGCTCTCTGCCGCTCGCTTGACCTTGGATGAACCAGTCAACCTCGATCTGCAACAGCAGGTCATGTTAAAGAGCGCGCTGAAGTTGATTCTCAATAAGTATGACTTGACTTGGATGATTCAGGACGAAGTCTTGAAGATCACCAGTCCCGAGCAGAAACGATCGAACGTGCGGACTGTGCCTTACAAGGTCGCCGACTTGGTGATTCCGATTCCAAACTTTGTCGCCGGATATGACGATGGTTTGGCGGGCGCTCTGCGGAACGCTTATCAGATGACCGCGCAAACCACCGACGTGCGGATTGCCCCGATGTCCACCATGGACATGATGGCAGCCAAGCAGGGTGGTCAGCAGGGCCAACTGAATGCGAACGCCCTGGCTCAGTATGGTGGCGGCGATTTTGGCATGCCTGGACCTTCGGGTATGGGCGGTCAAGCGGGCTTCGGTGGCGCGGCAATCGCTGACTTTGATTCGTTGATGCAGTTGATTCAAACCACGATCGCACCGGATACCTGGGAAGCCCTTGGTGGACCAAGTACGATGGCTCCTTATCGGGCGAACCTTTCGCTGGTCGTCAGCACGACGACCGACGTGCACGAGCAAATCGCGGACCTGTTGGCTTCGCTGCGTCGTCTGCAAAACTTGCAAGTCACGATCGAAGTTCGCTTTATCACTCTTAGCGATTCGTTCTACGAGCGGATTGGGATCGATTTTGACGTCGCCTTTGATGACAATGTGGACGCCCTGCCTCCCGACGATCGTGGTCCCAGCGTGACCGTTGGTCTGGCTGGTGAAAACCGCTTGTTGACCAGCGACTTGGATGTGCAGTTCAACCAAGGCAGCTTCGGTGCCGCGGTACCCACTTTCGGTAACTTTGTGGCCGGGCAAGGTGGTCAAATCGGGTTTGCCATCCTCAGTGATATCGAGGCCTTCTTCTTCCTCGAAGCGGCTCAAGGGGATGCTCGAAGTAACATTATGCAAGCTCCCAAGGTGACCCTCTTCGACGGTCAGATCGCCAACATCAACGATACCACGTCGCGACCGTTTGTGACGGGCATCATTCCGGTCGTCGGTGACTTTGCGGTCGCTCAACAGCCGGTCATTGTGGTGCTCGCCGAGGGCACTCAGTTGAACGTGCAAGCGGTTGTCAGTGAAGATAAGCGCTTTGTGCGGCTCACCCTGGTGCCAATGTTCACTCAGATTGTCGACGTCGACACCTTTACTTATGAAGGCAGTCGCCGCACAACCAGCAGCTCTGAGACTCGCGATCCAGCGACCGATGCGGTGGTGGATCAAGATGATCGAGACGAGATCATTGTCGGTACCACAGTCCAGCAACCTTCGTTCGCTTTCACCAGTGTGGGCACGACGGTCAGTGTTCCCGATGGGGGCACGATCCTGTTGGGCGGTATCAAGCGACTGCGGGAGAATCGCAACGAGATCGGCGTGCCGATGCTCAGCAAAATCCCCTACGTCAACCGCTTGTTCCGCAACGTTGGTATCGGTCGTGAGGCCAACAGCCTGATGATGATGGTCACCCCACGGATCATCATTCAAGAAGAGGAAGAGATCGCTCAAACTGGCTTTGATCCGGATAATCGCTAATTCGGTTCGAGTAAGTTTGCAGCACGGCCCGAGCGCAACGGCCCGACGAAGTAAATTTCGTCGGGCCGTTTTTTTATTTTCACCAGCAGCGGGCAATTTATTGCGGACCACAGCTTGATGACAAACTACATTAGGTAGGTGCTAGGTTGTCCCTGTTTTTCCCCGTGTTGTTGTTGAATATGCGTTATTTCCCGTTAATTTTGGCCTTGCTTGCAACCCTGCCTGCTGGGGCGACCGAGCCTGAAACCCCAGCCGACGCTACCTCGCAACTCCCGCCAGTGCAGTACCAGGTCAGCTTCCGCGACGCCGACCGCCACCTGATCCAAATTCAGGTGTTGGTGCCCACGGGTGGTCGGAATGAAGTCGAGTTGATGATGCCGGTCTGGACACCGGGGAGCTATTTGGTGCGGGAGTATGCGCGTCACGTCGAGGCTATCGCAGCCACCAGCCCGCTCACATCCCAGCCGCTGGAACTGGTCAAAACAACGAAAAATCGTTGGCGTGTGACGGCCGCCGCCGGTGAGTCGCTGGTGCGAGTCGAATACCGCCTGTACTGCCGCGAAATGAGCGTGCGGACAAACTGGGTTGAACATGAATTCGCCTGTCTCAACGGAGCGGCCACCTTTTTGACTCCCGTCGACATGCTCGATCGCGAACACCGCGTCGAGTTTCTGTTGCCAGGACACTGGCGGCAAGCTATCACCGCACTACCGGCGGCCGACAACAGCGAACAGACGTTTGTTGCCAGCTCCTTCGATGAACTGGTCGATAGTCCTATCGTGCTGGGCAATCCAAAGATCGCCCATTTCACCGTCGCCGGGGTGCCGCATCGATTGGTGACAATCAACGATGATGGGCTGTGGGATAACGAAGCTGCGGCGAAAGACGTCCAGCGAATTGTCGAGACTCAGCATGATTTCTGGGGCTCGCTCCCCTACGAACATTACACCTTCCTGAATGTCGTTGGCGAATCGGGGGGAGGTTTGGAACATGACAACTCCACGTTGCTGATGACCAGCCGCTGGGCGTTCGGCGATCCGGCCCGTTATCGCAGTTGGCTGAGCTTGGTCTCGCATGAGCTATTCCACGCTTGGAACGTCCGCCGTTTGCGACCGCGAGCGCTGATGCGTTACGACTATGAGCAAGAAAATTACTTTGACGAATTGTGGATCGCCGAAGGAGTCACCAGTTACTACGACGATCTGCTGCAGCGACGCGCCGGTTTGTTGACGAAAGAAGACTATCTCAAGCGCCTCAGTGGAACGATCTCACGCGTCATGACGGCGCCCGGCACGACAGTCCAAAGCCTCCGCGATAGCAGCTTCGATACTTGGATCAAACACTATCGCCCCGACGAAAACAGCAGCAACTCGCGGATCAGTTATTACACCAAGGGCGCGTTGGTCGCTTGGTTGCTGGATGCCAAAATTCGGCAACTCACGGAGGGCGAAAAGTCGCTCGATGATGTCATGCGAGCGCTCTATCAAACGCACGCCAAAGATGGATACACGCTGGTCGAATTTCGCCAACAAGTTGACCAAGTCGCTGGACAACCGCTCGCCGCCTTTTTGGAGACCGCCGTCGATACCGCCCAGCCGTTAGATTTTTCCAGCGTGCGAGACGTTTGGGGCTTGCGGTTGGGAAGCGAAAAGGACACCGCGGTCGCTGAGGAGCAGGCACAAGATGATGAGGAAGCTATGGGTACTGAGGAAGCTCTGAGTGCTGAGGAAGCTCTCGACATCAAGGAAGCCCTGGAAATCAAGGAGGACCTGGACGATAAGGAAGTGTTAGCTGCGGCGGCGACGGCGAAGGGGGAAAAGGTTCCTTACGTGGGAGCCACGGTGCGGGGCGAACAGGGCCGTTTGGTGATCACTCAAGTCGTGCGGGGAAGCCCGGCCGATTTGGCTGGCTGGAACGTCGATGATGAGTTGTTGGCGGTCGATCGGTTTCGCGCGACCGAAGCATTGTGGAATGATCAGATCAAGCAGTTTACCCTTGGCATTTCCATTCCATGCTTGATCTCTCGCCGCGGCAAGTTGGTCGAAACGGAATTGGTGTTGGCACCACCTCAAAAAGATGAATGGAAATTGAGTTTTCCGAAGAAGTCAAGCGAATGGCAAGCTGCTCAGCAACAGGATTGGTTGAGAGTGAGAATTCCGTCGGAAAAAGTGGAATAGGCATCCTGCCTGTAAGTGGCATAGGCTTCCAGCCTGTAAATTTAACCATTCCCCCATCGTCGCACCAACGCAATCGTACGCAGTGAAACGGTACTCGTACTCGATAGGACTCCGCCGTTCGAACGAGATAACTCAGTGGTAGGGTGTGAGCGAGTACGACTAACGCGATACTGAGCACGAGCACGAAGATCCCGCCAAACATCACGCGATCACCTGATTTCTAGCGGCTGCTATTTGGCAGCGAACGTTGCGGGCTTCGGACGCTTTCGGCCCCGAAACTAAACCCACCAGAACGCGAGGTTTGGGCTTCTAAACGACCGCAAACCCGCCGCTGGTAACCCAGAAAGCGACCAGCATCAAAACCCAGATGAGGTCGAGAAAATGCCAGTACATGGCGCTGAAGCGGATTGCCCAGTGCCGTTCGTGGTCGTAGCGGCCAATTGCCGCGCGAGCCGTTACGAGCGCCAGCGCGATCACTCCGCCAGCGACGTGCAGCGCATGTAGGATTGCCAGCACAATCACCATCCCGGCAACCCCCATGTGAGGATTGATGGTAAAGTCGGGAACGCGAATGATCTCCCAGAGCGACCACATCTGAATTACCATAAACCCGATCGCTCCAAACAACGATACGAGCAGATAAATTAGCATTTGTCGGCGACGCTCGCGGGCAACTGCTTTGGTGGCAAAGTGCAACAGTCCACTGATCGCGACCAAGCAAATCGTGCTGAGTAAAAAACTCAGGGGCAGCGGGTTTGTCGATTGGATCTCGCCGCGTCGCGCATAGGCGTACATGAGGTACAGCAGGATGCTGGCGAGGAAGAAGGCCAGCAACGACAACAAAAACAACAGCCCACCAAATTGGGCGCGTCGATCTGCCGGTAATCCGAGTGGTTGCGTTGACATGTTGCAGTAACCGTGGAGACAGTGGCAAAATAACCCCATTGGCCGAGTAGCCAAGAGGACTGCGTTGTGGCATCATCAACCGAGGCGACCTTAGCGACAACCTCTATTGATCATCACAGTCAATCTCCAGCGATTCGTCCAGGGCGGCTCGAAGTGATTTCCATCCGTTCTTATCGCAATTCCGACACACCCGACTTGTGGCGTCTGTGGAATAAGCATCGTGAATCGGCTGGTATTCAGCCCCCGTTGACGATGGCGGCTGTGGAAATTGTGGTGCTCAGTCGACCATATTTTCAACGCAATCATTTGTTGGTGGCCGCCGACGATCGTCGCACGGTCGGTTTTTTGCATTGGCTGCCGATCGCCGGTGACCTGCGTCGCGCGGTGGTTGCCAATATCGCTCTGCCTGAGCATCCGCAGCAAACAGAGATCGCTCAGCAATTGTTAGACCGGGCGATTGAAGAAGCTCGGGCGTCGGGCATCAGCCGGTTGTTGATTGGCAACGCACCGGAATATTGGACTGGATACGCGGGAGTGGGCCGCAGCGGGATGGGGGGCGGGGTGTTGGATGCAGACGAGAAGGTCAGTTGTTGGGCTCAGTTGGCGGGATTTCAGCCGCGTCGCAAGTTGCTGACCTTTGGCTTGGAACTGCGCGATTATCGCCCCGCCTTTGATCGCGAGCAATTAGCGATGCGGCGGGCGGCGACGGTCGATCGACGCCGTGATATCAACGATCAACCATTCCGTATTGCCTCGGCGATGAGTCATTTAGAAATGCACCGTTTTGTTGCCTCCGAGCGAAGCGGCAAGCGACTGGCCGAATTAGAGTTGTTGCTGGGCGATCCCGAAATGTCAATCGTCAGCGGTGGGACCGTGTTGCTCAGCCGCTGGGCCGCGACCTCTGATCCGCCCCCCCCAAATCCCGCCGCTGCGCTCCGTTTTGTGCTCAGCGGCGCAATCACCGAAATGGCCAGCGAGCGGGCTGAACAAATCCAAACCACCATCGAAGCCGATGATCAAGCCGCTCAGGCGTTGCTGGAAAGCGTTGGCTTCTCGCTGCAGTACAGCGGCACAGTCTACGCCCGCGAACTGACTTGACGGTTTCCCCCGCATCATGGCTTTCTACCGTCAGCTGATTCGCCCCCTGCTTTTTCGCTGTGATCCGGAATGGGTTCATCAAGCATCGGTCCGAGCGTGTCAGCTGGCCGGCGCGACCACCCCCACCAGGTTATTGCTGCGTCGCTTTCGATCACCCAGCGATTCCCGTTTGCGTTGCCACGTCGCCGGATTGAACTTTGCGAATCCCGTGGGGTTGGCGGCCGGTTGGGACAAGAACGGCATCGCTCTGCCAGGTCTCCGTCAGCTCGGCTTTGGTGCGATTGAGATCGGTTCGATCTCCGCACGCCCCTCGCGTGGTAATCCGGGAAAGCGGCTGCATCGCTTGACCGCCGACCAGGCCATCCTCGTTCATTACGGAGTTCCAAACGCCGGGGCGGACGCGGTCGCGGAGCAACTCGCCACTGCGGACCGCACAACGCGCCGCAAAAATTCACGCCGCAAAAATCGACCGCTGGCTAACGATTCTGAAGGTGACACTGAGTGCGATGCAGATAGCGATGCAGACGTTCGCTTGGGGGTCAATTTGGTGGCCACCAATGATGCCCAGACATGCCAAGCTAACTTCGCTGCCATCGTTGCCGATTATTGTCACAGTTTCTCCCAGCTCGCTCCCCATGCAGATTATGTGACGCTGAATCTCAGCTGCCCGAACGCGGCTGGGCATGGCGTTCGCTTTAGCAGCGCCACCGAGATCTCACAGCTGCTGGAAATGATGTCGACGCACATCGACCAGCATCCAGCGTGCGACAGGCCGGTATTTCTCAAACTGCTGCCCAACTGGGAACCTGACGTACTCGATTCGCTAATTGCCGCCTGCGAATCCTTTTCGTTCGTGCGTGGCTTTATGTTCAACCTGCCAGCGGGGCAACCGGCCAACCTCCGCACCCCGTTGCCACAACGCCAAGGGCTCGCGGGAGCCGTCTCGGGGCCGCCGGTGCGAGCCCACATGCTGAAATGCATCCGCTCGCTCTATAGTCGCCTGCCCGCGAATCGGTTTGTCATCATCGGTGGTGGTGGCATCATGTCTGCGGAAGACGCTTACGAAACCATCCGCCAGGGTGCCAGCTTGATTCAGATCTACACGGCCTTGGTCTATTCCGGCCCCCAAGTGATTCATGAAATCAATCGGGGCCTGCTCAAACTGCTGAATCGCGATGGCTTCGAGCACATCCAAGCGGCAGTTGGCGTCGATGTTTAGCACGCTTGGCATCTGAGACACTTGGCATCAAACACACATCGCATCCGCCAGCTGTTAAACTGTCTTCGAATCGTCGCAAGCTGCGTACGGCCCGCCAAGACTTGCCCTCACCAGCTCCCAACCCAGTTGCCTCCCCCGCAGCCGGACAGGAAGTACCTCATCATGACCGCACCCCATTCCGCCCCAGTTGCCCGCCAACACGGAATTCCAGCCCGCCGCCTCTTCGGTGGCAGCGGCCGACTTGGTTCGCAATTTCGAACGCCTCGCTTGCTGCTGCTCGTCATCTGTGTTGGCTGCATCATTAATCTGCCAAGCCAGTTGTTGGCGAAACATGTCTTGGTGGTTGTCGGCCCCAGCAATCATCCGCCGGAAACTCACGAAGTTGCCGCGGGCGGTCAATTGATGGCCCACTGTATCAAAACCGCAAAACATGAGGTTGCTTTCCGCGCGACGGTCACCAATCAATGGCCGCAAGACCCAGCTTTGCTTGCTGAAATTGATTCCGTCGTTTTCATTGGCGATCAATTTCCGCCGCATCAAATGCCCAACTCGGCAAAAATCATGGCCGATCTGCAGCAACTGATGGATCGTGGCTGCGGGCTGGTCTGCATTCACTTTGCCACCGGTTTGCGGAACCCCGATGTACCAGCCGACGGCCAGCATCCATTGTTAGATTGGTTGGGCGGGTATTTTGCTAGCCGCTGTGAGCATCATAAATCGACCGCACGAATTTTTCCCGCAGCCGAGATCCAGCCCGTCGCCAACGATCACCCCGTCACGCGCGGCTGGAAAAAGTTCACCATTCATGACGAACCTTACATCGATAATTATTTTGGCCCCGACAACGCGATGTTGAAAGATCGCACCGTGGCGCTGGCAACCAGCATGCTGCCTCCCGAGTCGCCGACTGAGCAGATTGTCAGCTGGGGAATCGAGCGCCCCGACGGCGGCCGCGGTTTCGCCGTCGTGATGCCGCACTATTATCGCAATTGGCAACATGATGATTTGCGAAAGTTAATCATGAATGGCATTTTCTGGACTTCCCAAGTCGAGATCCCGAGCGGCGGGATTGAGACCAGTTTAAGCGATTTTCGCCGCAACCCGCCCCCCTCCCCAGCTTGGCCGGCGGTCGGGAATGTTGACCAAGCGTTACATGATTATTTTGTCGATCAAGTTGAGCAGATTAAACAGCACAGCGATCTCACTCGATTTACTTCGTGGGATCAGTGGCAAGCGACTCAAGCGGAACATCGCGAAGCCCTGGCCGATATGCTCAGCCTTCGCCCGGAACCCCCACGCGGCGACCTGCAGGCGACCATTGTTGGTCAGGTCCAGCGAGATGGGGTGATCGTGGAACGACTGCATTACCAAGCTTCGCCGGGCCTGTACGTGGCGGCCAATTTGTATCGACCAAGCGAACAAGAACAACCATTGCCGGCGGTCTTATATGTTTGCGGCCACAGCAATCAACAAGAAACGATCAATGGTCGTAAAGTCGTCTATGGTAATAAAACAGGGTATCAACGGCACGGCGAATGGCTTGCCCGCCACGGTTATGTGTGCCTGATGATTGATACCATTCAGTGGGGCGAATTTCTCGGCCAGCACTGGGGAACTTATCGAGACAATCGCTGGGATTGGCTCTCTCTGGGTTACACCCCAGCCGGTGTGGAAACTTGGAATGGTATTCGCGGACTCGATTATCTGGAGACTCGCCCCGAGGTTGACCCCGAAAAAATTGCCGTTACCGGTCGGAGCGGTGGTGGTGCATACAGTTGGTTCATAGCGGCTTTGGACCAACGCGTCAAAGTCGCCATCCCCGTTGCCGGGATCACCGATCTGGAAAACTATGTGATTGATGGTTGCGTCAGCGGACATTGCGATTGCATGTTTATGGTGAATTACCACCGTTGGGATTATCCGCAGTTAGCCGCCATGATTGCTCCTCGGCCGCTGCTGCTGGCCAATTCAGATCGCGATTCCATCTTCCCGCTCTCCGGAGTCGCGCGCACGCTGCAGCAAATTCAACATATCTACCAGCTTGCCGATGCGGAGGAGAACTTGGGCAGCTGGATTACGCCGGGCGTTCACAAAGATACTTATGAGTTGCAAGTTGGTGCGTTTCGGTGGTTGGATTTGCACTTGAAGGATCTCGATCGTCCGATTGCTGAACCGCCCGTGGAAAGATTCGAGCGAGCGGAGCTGAAAGTCTTTGCTGAGCTACCAGGTGATCAGCGAGTGACCACTGCCGATCAAGTATTTCGCGAGCACCTGGAACGTTTTCAACAACCGGCCGAGCTGACTGGAGCGGCCGGCCGAAAACACGTGATCGAGCAGCTCCGCGAGCGGAGTTTTGCCGGTTGGCCTTCGCCAACGTCTGAACTAAACCCCGTCCGGATCTGGCAAAATGGTGCCAAAATCGCTCCCGCAGAACTATGGGAATTCTCAGTGCAACCGCATGTGCGACTGCGAGCCATTGTGCAACTGCCGCCGACTTGGGCAACGAAAAAACCGACGACACCATTTCAGTTACACATCGCCGATGAAGAGGCTTGGCAACAACTCAGCCGACAGGCGATCGATCATCTTTTGGAACCAGTGGATCGTTTGCGGGTGACGATCATTCCCCGCGGCCTGGGCCCAAACCGTTGGTCGGGAACACCGACCGAGCAAATCCATATTCGCCGACGTTTTAATTTGCTCGGCCAAACTGTTGCCGGCATGCAAGCCTTTGATATCACGCAAGCGGTGCGATTTATGAACACTTTGGCCGATCAACAACGGTTTACAATTACGGCCGCACCAAGCTTGGCAACCGTCACCATTTACGCCGCCGCCGTGGCTGATGAACCTTGGCAACTAGTCAACGTCCGCTTGGCGGATGACTATCTGACCGAGTTCCCGTTGTTGGGGGCAGCCAGCATTGCCGGCTTGGATGCGCTGCTGCGCACGTTGGAACAGTAAGCAAGCTGCGGGAAAGCTGGCGTGCTGGCTCCCGCAATAAGATATTTTTTGACCACTTTTGGGAGATTCTGATGGCGGAAATCGAAAACCTAGCCCCGCTCGATCGACGCCACTTCGGTGGCATCTCGGCGGCGGCCATCGCGGCGGTGCTGTCCAGCAAATATGTCGCGCAAGCCCACCCGCTGGTGAGCGAGCCGTTTGCTTTCAAATATATTCTTGCCTCTTGTATGTACGGCTACGCGGAAGTCGGCACCATTCTTCCCGAAGTATCAAAGACGGGAGCAACGGCCATTGATATTTGGCCCCGCGTGCATGGCGATCAACGTGAACAATTGACGGAGATGGGGGAAGAAGCCTTTGCCCAATTATTGCAGCAGCATAACGTTCAACTTGGTTGTCTGACTCAGTACAAATTGGGACCCTTTGGGTTGCGGGACGAAATACCATTGGCAGCCCGCTTTGGTTGTCAAACCATCGTCACCGGCGCACGCGGCCCTAAAGGTTTGCGAGGGAGTGAACTGAAGGCCGCGGTTGCCGATTTCGTCGAACAAATGAAGCCACATTTGGAGCTGGCCGAAGCGCATGACGTCACGATTGCCATCGAGAATCACGGCAACAATCTGATTGATTCGCCAGACTCGTTGCGGTACCTCGTCGAGTTGCGACCCAGCTCACACTTGGCGGTGGCCTTTGCCCCTTATCACTTGCCGCAAGACGAAGCATTGCTGGCAAAACTGATTGGCGATTTGGGGGCTGGTATTGTGATGTTTTATGCTTGGCAGCATGGCAACGGCTGCATGCGAGCTCAGCCGAAAGAGCAAGAGTTACTGCAGATGCCTGGACGTGGACCACTCGATTTCGCTCCCCTGGTCGAAGCACTGCGAACAATTAAATATCAAGGTTGGACTGAGATCTTCATGCACCCCTATCCTCGTGGCTTACCAATCATGGAGAGCACAGAGGAAGTCACCGCGGAAATCAATCGGTCTCGCAAGTATCTAGCACAGGTTTAATCTCATGAGCTGGCTGACACTCATCTTCCCCGCACGACTGCTGCGATTACTGACGGGGATGTTCCTGCTGTGTGGATTTGGCTTGGCGAGCGAAATTCGCGCGAACGATTTGGCGCCGCTGCGATATAACAATCCGGGGCTGACGGTTGATTTAGGCGTGGGGCTTTGGGCCTGGCCGCTCCCCTGGGATGTTGATGGCGACGGCGACTTTGATTTACTGATTTCGTGTCCCGATAAACCATCCAATGGTGTTTGGTATTTCGAGAACACCGACGGAGACACGGCGGTAAATCCAATGCCGGTATTTGCTTCGGCAAAGCGGCTGAGCGGCACAGTCCACTATGTGATGCCCAGTTATGTCAACGGAGAGATGCGCGTGTTATCTCCTGGGTTGGAATATCAAAACTTTACTCAGACTGGTTTGCAGGAAAAAACAAAGTTGCCGCTGGCGGCTAATTTTTACAAACCACGCTGGGAGACTAATAAGGGGCCCCGCGTTCGCCACAATCAATGGCGTTACGTCGATTTTGATGGTGACGGGGTGTTGGATTTAGTCGTGGCCGTGGAGGACTGGAGCGAGTACGGCTGGGATGATGCTTGGAATGCCGCCGGGGAGTGGATGCGGGGGCCATTGCATGGGTTCGTGTTTGTAATGATTAATCAAGGCACCAACGACGAACCCCAGTACGCTGATCCGCTGGAGCTGACCGCGGGTGACCAGCCGTTGGATGTCTATGGTTGTCCGTCACCGAACTTTGTCGATTTTGATCACGACGGAGATCTTGATTTGTTGTGTGGCGAATTCATTGATGGGTTCAGCTACTTTGAAAACATTGGCACTCGACAGGAACCGCGGTACGCTCCGGCCCGCCGAGTGCTCGATAGCACTGGCGAACCTCTGAGCATGCATTTGCAAATGATCGTGCCGGTCGCTTTCGATTGGGATCGTGACGGCGAAACCGACCTGATCGTGGGTGACGAAGATGGTCGCGTGGCATTTGTGAAGAACACCGGCCAGCTCGGCCCGACTGGTGTGCCAATTTTTGAACCACCAAAGTACTTTCAACAGCAGGCGGACGAATTGAAGTGCGGTGCTTTGGCGACACCATGGGCGGTCGACTGGGATGCCGATGGGGATTTGGATTTACTCTCCGGCAATACCGCCGGAACCATTGAGTTTTTTGAGAACTTGAGTGGTCCGGGAGTGGAGTTCCCGCGTTGGAACTCGCCCGTGCCGTTGCAAGTGGACGGGCAAACGTTTCGCGTGCTGGCGGGTGCCAATGGCAGCATCCAGGGGCCTGCCGAAGCCAAGTGGGGATATACCACGATCTGCGCCGCGGATTGGAATCACGACGGTTTACCCGATGTGTTGTTTAATTCCATTTGGGGAAAGGTGCTGTGGCTGGAGAACGTGGGCACACCGCGTGAAGCCAAGCTGCTGGCCCCGCAACCGATCGAAGTCCAGTGGTCCGAGGAGACTCCCAAGCCCGCCTGGACATGGTGGCAACCTGAGGGGAAATCGCTAGTCACGCAGTGGCGGACGACTCCGGTGGTCGTTGATTGGAATGCCGATGGTTTGAACGATTTAGTGATGCTGGACCAGGAAGGTTTCTTAGCTTTTTTTCAGCGCGAAAAGCATGATGGTAAGTTGCATTTGCAGGAGCCGCGCAGAGTCTTTCGTGCTGAAGGTTCCACGACGCCGCTGCAACTCAATAGCCGTGCGGCGGGTGGCAGTGGACGTCGCAAGCTGTGCGTCACGGATTGGGATGGTGATGGAAAAATTGATTTCTTGGTCAACTCCGTCAACGCGAACTGGCTGCGGCAAACAGAGGAGGCAGCGGGCTACTGGACGTTGGCCGATGAAGGGCCAATTGTCAGCAAGAATATTCAAGGTCATACCACCAGCCCTTGCGTGGTCGATTTCAATGGTGATGGGATCGACGATTTCATCGGCGGAGCTGAAGATGGCCGCTTTTACTACTTGCGTAACCTCCGTGGCGACGGCCAGCCCACTCCGGCTCGCTAAGGCATTATGAACAACTATTTTACTTGGCTCGATTGGCTGGTTCTTGTTGCCTATTTCGCCGCCATCATGGGATTGGGCATTGGATTTCATCGCCGGAATCGGTCGAGCGAGGATTTTACCGTCGGTGGTCGCGCTCTATCGGGCTGGTTGTGTGGGCTTTCGATTTTTGCCACTTATTTGAGTAGTATTAGTTATCTCGCACTGCCTGGCTCGTCCTTTGTCAGCAACTGGAACGCGTTTGTTTTTTCATTGACCTTGCCGGTCGCGGCCTGGATAGCGACCGTTTGGTTTTTGCCTTATTACCGTCGCACGCAGGAGATCTCTGCTTATGCGATGTTGGAACGTCGCTTTGGCCCCTGGGCGCGGATTTTCGCCAGCGAATTCTACCTGCTTTATCAGATTGCCCGCATGGGTGTGGTAATGTATCTGATGGCGTTGCCAATGACCGTGATCTTTGGCTGGGATATCCGTTTGGTGATTCTCGCCACGGGTGTGGTTGTTACGGTATACGCTTTCGTCGGCGGCATCATTGCCGTGATTTGGGCCGACGCGATTCAAGCAGTGGTGTTGATGATCGGCGCGATCGTTGCCTTGGGTGTTATTTTGTGGGGAGTTCCTAGTGGTTTGAGCGGTGTGTTGGAGCTGGGGACTGCCAATCAGAAATTTTCCTGGGGAGAGACTAAGTTATGGGAATTTTCTGAAAAAACAGTTTGGGTAATGTTCGCTTACGGGGTGATGGAAAACATCAAGAACTTCGGTATCGATCAAAGTTATATCCAACGCTATATCGCCTCGCGGGATGATCGCGAAGCTCGCCGCAGCGTCTGGCTCGGTGGCTTGTTATACATTCCGGTCAGCGGGTTGTTCTTTTTTATTGGCAGCTCGTTGTTCGCGTTTTATGAGTCCCGGCCGGCAGAGCTCACTGAGGTCCGGCAGATTGTCGCTCGTCAACAATTGATGCAAGCTGGCACACCTCCCCAGTATGCAATGCAGTCCTCCGGTGAACTGCGTTTGACGGCTGCCTATGCTAGCCAAGTGGCGGAGAGAGCTGAAAAGTTGCCCCCCGAAGCGATCGGGGACCGCGTCTTTCCTCATTTCATTGCCGCTCATTTGCCAATGGGAATGACCGGGTTGTTGGTGGCGGCTATTTTTGCGGCGGCGATGAGTACGGTTTCCACCTCATTGAACTCATCGGCAACCTTGATCATGAGCGATTTTCGCCGTTTTATCCGCCCCGAGGCCAATGATCGTAACCTGATGCGCTGCTTGTACGGAGCAACCGTGGTGTGGGGGATTGCTGGAACCGTCATGGCACTCGCCTTGGTACCGCTCACCGAAAATGTGTTAACTATTTGGTGGACGCTATCGAGCGTGCTGGGAGCGGGAATTGTGGGCTTGTTTTTGCTGGGCTTAATCTCCCGCCGCGCGACCAGTTTCGACGCGCAGATTGCTTTTGCGTTGGGGATGCTGGTGGTCGGCTGGATGGCAGCCTCGCAAACGGATTATTGGCCGAGCGACTGGTCGGCTTGGCAAAGCCCTTTCCACAGTTATTTGGTGATTGTTGTCGGGCCGGCCACAATTTTGGGAACGGGCATTGCCCTAGCACTTCGCCATGACGCACCCACACAGCGAACAGAAAACCCATGAGTAAAGATTTAATTCGCAGTGATCTGCCGCAGGAAGCGATCGATGAATTACGAGAAGCCAAGCGAACGTTAGAACATCACGGTTTGGCGGACCGATTGACCGAATTGATTGGGGCACCGATCACGGCATCCCTAAAAATGCTGCCCGACGTTGCTGAAGATTCGCTCAAGATGGCAGTCAACAAGTCACTGCAGGTGGCTTTGACCACGGCCGTCAAAAGTTTGGGCGAACAAACCAGCAAAGGCCAACCGCGATTGTTCAGCAACCGGCTGCTGGCTGGTTTGTCTGGAGCCGCCGGTGGCGCGTTCGGGCTTTCCGCAGTGGCTCTCGAGTTACCCGTATCGACTGTGTTGATCTTACGCAGCATCGCCGATATCGCTCGCAGCCAGGGGGAGGATTTAAGCGCCATCGAAACACGCCTGGCTTGCCTGGAAGTGTTTGCCATCGACGGCGGCAAGCAGGGTCGTATCGACGATAGTACCGAGGTGGGTTATTTCGCCGTCCGCGCCGCGCTCTCCAAGCAAGTCGCGGATGCTTCGCAGTATGTGTTGAAGCACGGAGTGCGGGACACTGCAGCCCCGCCGCTGGTCAAGTTCTTAGGGAAAATTGCGAACCGTTTCGGCGTAGTGGTCAGCGAAAAATTGGCCGCTCAAGCGATTCCCGTCGTCGGCGCCGTCGGCGGGGCGTTGATTAACAGCTATTTTATTGACCATTATCAAAACCTGGCCCGCGCTCATTTCACGGTGCGAAGGCTAGAACGCGAGTACGGCAGCGCCACAGTCCGTCGAATTTACGAGGATTCCTTTGCCCCCTAAAGTATTTTCAAGTCGCGCGGCAATCATAAGGAAAAACCTTATGAATTATTAGAATTTACCTTACGATTATGAAGTGCCAATTGTATGCCCACAACTGAATTGCAGACGCTCCAGCTTGCCGATGGTGCTGAGTTTCCAACGTTGGGATTGGGAACTTGGAAAATTCCCCAGCAGATCGTTCCGGAAACGATCGTCGAGGCGGTCCGCTTGGGGTATCGCCATTTCGATTGCGCGTGCGATTACGGAAATGAGCCTCAAGTGGGCGCCGGTTTGACTGCGGCAATCGAGCGGGGTGAATGTCAACGCGATGACTTGTGGGTGACATCGAAATTATGGAACACTTATCACGAGCCGCAGCAGGTGCGTGCCGCCTGTGAACGTTCGCTGGCCGATTTGCAATTGGATGTGCTCGATCTGTATTTGATTCACTTTCCGATTGCCTTAGCCTTCGTCCCCTTCGAAGAGCGTTACCCGCCGGAGTGGTTTTTTGATCCTCAGGCTGCCAAGCCGGCGATGAAACCGATCAAAGTTCCCTACGCGGAGACTTGGGGAGCGATGGAGGAATTGGTGCAAGCCGGATTAGTCAAACGCATTGGAGTTTGTAATCTTAACGTATCCATGTTGCGGGAGGTATTGAGTTACTGCACGATCCGTCCGGCCGTGCATCAGGTGGAAATGCATCCGTATCTACAACAGGCTCGCTTAAAGCGTTACTGTGACGAGGAGCAAATTGCGGTCACGGCGTTCTCGCCACTCGGTGCCGATTCATATATTCCTTTGGGGATGGCGGGAGCGGATGAGCGGGTGTTAGCAGAGCCGGTGCTGACCGCGATCGCCGCCGCGCGAGGGAAGACAGCAGCACAGATTACTTTGCGATGGGCGATCCAGCGTGGCACGGTGGCTATTCCCAAATCTCAAAGCCCGCAACACTTGGCGGAGAATCTGGCAATTTATGATTTTGAGCTGAGCGACGAGGAGATGCGACGCGTTGATAGTCTGGAACGCGGGCGTCGGTTCAATGATCCCGCCGAATTTGGAGAGCGGGTGTTTAATACCTTTTTTCCGATTTTCGATTAGGGGTCGATCCGCAAACCGTTAGCGGTTTTGGTGCTAGCCACTACGCCAATCCCCAAGCGCGGCGGCAGTACCATTCGGCTGATAGTAGCCCGAGCATTACCAGCATGAGCAACCAACCGCTGAGGGGATCATCACCAAGGCGGTTCTTCTCGACGATAGGCAGTTCGCCTTGGCGACGAAGTTGGCGAGCGGCATCCAGCAAGGCGTCCACTTCGTCCGGTCGAAACGCACGCCCACCGGCATCCGCGGTGATTTGTGCCAACTGTTCGAGGCGACTAATTTCGGCCAGCGGACGACTGAGTTCGGCATCGATATCGACCACTTGGAAAACCACCTCGGCCGGTTCAATTTGTCCCTGCGCTTGCCCAGCCGCAGACTCCGCCGGGGCGACTCGCAGGCGATAGAGACCACCGGGGAGGTCGGGCAGTTGGCCACGGACTAACGGCTGGCCACTTTGCTCTCCCGCTTCGCTTACTTGTTCCAGAGCAATGGGTTTCCGTTGACCAGCTTCATCGATCACTTCGGCTGCAAACTCGTCGGGGACCGTGTCGGTAGCCAACGACTGGACACCGGCCGTAAAGGCGGAAGGCGATTCACGCTCGAAGCGCCGCGATTCCATTTTGATCCAGACAGCATCAGCCGTCGGGGCGTCACGGGCCAGCAACCAGAGCAGCGTTTGACGCCAGAAACGGCGGTGAGCCTCGCTGCGTCCTTGCATCCACCATTGCCATGTGGTGTCGCCCGCAAAAGCTGCCACGCGTCCGGCACCGTACTCGCCAACCACCAACAGGGGCTCGCCAGCCGTTGACTCCAGCAAGACCTCAACCGTCGGACTGATCTTGGCACCGACGAAGCGGTTGGCGCCCAACAGGGGCTTTAGTTGTTGCCATAGTTCCAGGTTATTGCCACTGTTGGATAATTGCGTAATCGGGTGGGGGCGTCGCACGCGGACCTCCACGGGGCCTGGCAACATCACGTCGGCGGGAGGGTCGGTGCCGACAGCCACGCGGCGCTGAGGGTCCAACTGCAGGGGCAACACGCGAGAGAGTGGTGAACTGGCGTAACCGCCGACATCGAACGTGTGGAGTCCGCCGAGCATTAACAGTCCGGCTCCCATTTCGACGGCGCGGGCAATCTCACGAAGATTTTCGTTACCCAACGCGGCCGCATCTAAATCGCCAATGATGAATACGTCAAATCGTCCAGGTGTGATCGCATCGCCCAAGTCGACCGGCCATTTGCGTCGCGAGCCGCTGTCGATCCAGCGGTATTGCAAGGCCAGATCGGGAGAAGCGTTAATCGCTCGGCGGAGGAACTTTTGTTCAAACCGCGGTTGTCCTTCGAGGTAGAAGATGCGTCCCCCTCCGGCGCGAACATCGAGGAAAGCAATCTGTGAATTGTTGTCAGTTAGCGTTTCTCCGGGCTGGGGTTCGGCGCGAAGTTCAAGCCGATAGCTGCCCGGTTCGGGGGCTGTTAATTCCAAATCGATCGGCAAGGTTTCCTCCGCCGAGTTGGCCAGCAGGACGCGCGACGCGACCTCCTCGCGTTGGCCCTCGTCGTTGATCAACGTGACGCTAATCGGAATGTCACGTCCGACCATCCCACGAGCCCGCACCGCCGCCGAGATGCGAAACAGATTTTTGGAAAAGACACGATACTCTTCAGCCAATTGTTCAACCGCCAAGTCGCGTGATTGGCCACCATCCACGCGCGGCCCAATGGGGACCGTCCAGAGGGGAACATCGAGTGACTGCAGCGTGCGGGCAACCGCTCCCGGGTTGCTGGCGTTGACGGTGGATGTGCCATCACCGAGTAAGATCACACCCGCCAGCGGCTGCCCCGCGGCACCCGCCAGTGAAGCTCGCAGGGCGGCAGCCAAATCAGTCCGCCTGGCGGTGGGAGGTTGTGCCAAAATCGACTCAACTTGGTCGCTTGCCAACGGTTCGGCTTCAGCCCCGTAGCGGTAGTACTGAAGTTCCAGTTCGCTATCGATGTCGGCCAGTGCGGGGAGCAGTTGGCGGACGACTTCAACCTCTGTTTGCCAACGTGAATCGCCCCCTTCCGCCGGTAACGTCATGCTCCGTGAGTGGTCAATCAGGACTGCCAGATTCGCCTTTGCCGGACGCACGTCGGTCCGCACCCATGCGGGGCGCAGCAGCGCCAAAGCCAAGCAACCGAGCGCGGCCAACCGCAACCCCAGCAGCCACCGACGTCGCGACGGCGAAAGCTCGCGGCCAGCCGGACGGATTGCCAACAGCAAGCCACCGGTCAGTAAGACCAACGCCACCACAAACAGGCTGGAGTTGAAAATCGGTTCGAGGATGAGCGAATTCATGCGGCTGCCGAGCTCGTTCCAGCTAGTTTCGAGCCGGACGCTTTGGCCGTTGAATCATCGCCGCCGGGGTAAAAGCGATTGGCCAGCAACTGTTCCAAAATAAACAGCACCATCACGACCAACATGACCATCGCATACAGCGGGCGGCCGTCGCTCGATTCCCCTTCAGCCAGCTGAATCTCATCGCGATCACGCACCAATTGGTACTGGTCGAGACCGAACAGGAGATCCAGATTCTCAGCATCGGTGCGTGCCAGTCGGGTTGCCCGCTCGGGCAGATTCGCGCTGAATCCAGCCAGCTCCCCCTGGGCACCGCGAAGCCAATAATTTCCCACCTGACGCGCTATGCCGGGCACCAAGACTTGCTCGTTGGCATCCAGCGGCGCTGGGGGTTGATCGGGGGCGAACAATTGCCATCGAGCCGATTGCTCGGCCTCCAAGCGAATTGCCACCGGTTCTCCCGCGGTTACGTTCAACGCCAAATTCGCGCCACCTGTTAAGTCCTCGAAAATCTCTTGCACCAACGCCACATAGACAAACCAAGCGTTCGTTAATGACAGCGCTAGCAGGTCGTTCCAATTATCCGCCGGACTGACCAGCGCCGGCAGGGGAGTTGTCAGCACCATCACGCGGCCGTTCTCTAAGTTGCGATCGCCCAAGGCGAGATGTTCGGTACCAGCAAACCGTGCCAGCTCGGCAAACGAATCGGGCTCGTTCAATTGCCAATAATGGTAAACCCGAAAAGCGTTCCAAGGCGTGCTGGGATCGGCAGCCAACGCGGCCAAGGAAGGATGGCCGGGGCGCATCACCTGAGTAAACGTGCCCGGTTCCGGCACTCGCCAAACCCTCTGCGGGTTACCCAACAGCGGCCAATCCACCATCGGTTGTCCCGAGGTGGAAACTTGATCGCTCCAGTTGGGCGCCAGGTTCGGTCCCATGGCGACAAACAGATGCCCACCTTTCCGCACCCAACTATCAACTCGTTCCCGAATCAATAACGGCGGTAGACTGGGGTTGAAAAAACCAACCGCCGCGTATGAGTCAAGCTGGGTATCGCGGAGCATACTGGTCGCTCCCAGCTCAATCTCATACTCGCGTCGCGGATCGTCGATGCCATAAGGGTTGAGCACCCGAGACATGATTTCGCGTTCTTGCTCATCATCGGCGATCAGCAATACACGTTTGGGCGGATTCACTTGGAGCGTAAAAAACCGCACGTTGTCGCGCATCAACGGGTCCGCTTCGAGTAGTTCCACCATCCCGTGATGCGTTCCCAAAGGCAATGGCGGCAGCGTCAGATCGAGTTGAATCGGCGAGTTCCCACGCGGCACCACCGTCTGCCGATCGACCGTGCGGAGCTGCGGGAAAGCGGTCTCTCCATCGCGTTGGACCGGTAAGCCGGGCTCTTGATCAAAGAGCCGTAGGCGGACCGTCAGGCTGCCAGCTGGCGCCGTTTGTGAGTTCTCTTGTTGCTGATCTCCCGCTTGCTGGTTTGGGGCAGCAAATCCCAGTTGTTCAGTCTTGACCTCGATCGTCAAGTTCGTTGGCACATCCACCGCGGGCGTGATGTCAGCGAGCTCGGGCTGGCCAAGGTAATAATTTCGGTAAGTGTCTGAACCCACATCGACGACTTGAATCGAGACTTCAGGTTCGCTGGAAACGAGCGCCGTCAAACGACCCGCCAGCGATTCTTCGGACCCGGGCTCCCAGCTCGTCTCCGAAAGGTCGGTGAAGATAAACAGCGTCCGCCGCGGCAACTCGCTGGTTTGCAGCAAACGGATCGCGGCCTCGATGCGTTCGATCAGCGGGCGGGTCGTGGCTAGCGGTTGGAGCATGTTTAATCCTTTCTGTACCGCGGCCGCATCAAGGGCAAAGGTTGCCGGCCGGGTGCTGCGGTCGACTAAGGCAAAACGGCTTTGCTGGGGATAGCGTCCCAGTACCCAGGTGGCCATCTCGCCAGCGGTATCCAATCGCGATTCTTCGCCCACCGGCTGGTAACCTAAAGTGGGACTGTTGTCGATCAAGATCGC
Source organism: Kothea flammea (assembly GCF_052161645.1). Taxonomy (GTDB): domain Bacteria; phylum Planctomycetota; class Planctomycetia; order Pirellulales; family Pirellulaceae; genus Laterigemmans. The sequence goes on along the minus strand of NZ_CP197414.1, from coordinate 5,776,493 downwards.
CACCGCTGCCGGTGCGGTGGTCGAAGCCACAGGCCGTGGACCACTGGCCGCCATCGCCACCGCCAAACCCCCGGCCCCCAGCAACATCAACAACGCCACCACGGCCAACCCCCAACGCAACGCCAGCGATCGATCGGCAACACTTGCCCAAATCGCGATCGCACCGATCACCAACCCCAACGCGGCAATCGCCGTGATACCCAACCACTGGCCGACCGTGGCGCGATGGACTTCGGGTTGAGCCAATGCTAACGCTAAGATTAGCAGCAAGAAAATTCGCAGCGCCAGCAAAGCCCAGCGGCGAAGTTGTATTTGTCGCCGATGGGTCTCCAGCCGCTGTGTCAAAAAACGAATCGCCGGAAAGGTAACGCGACGCGGTTCACGACGCCCCCATAAGTGCAGCACCAAAGGAATGGCGGCTGCCAAACCTCCGAGCAACAATGTGGCGTTCAGAAAATTCATCGTGTAATCCCTATCGTGCCATCCTTAATGCCAATCCTGTCTGCTTGCATTCCCTTTCATGACTCTTCATCACTCAAAATAAGCTGGCCGGTTCCGCTTTGGTTAGTTTTCGCAAAGCGATGAAACCGGCAACCAAACACATCAACGCGGTCAAACCGGCCACGATCACCGCCCGTGGCAAGTCCATGGCGATCGGTATCGCCGCCACGCGACTGGTGACGACATACAAGATTTGCGAAACCACCAAAGCCGGCAGGAATGCGGCTCCCGCGACCAACAGCGCTTGCCGCAACAGCACGCCGCACAGGTAACGGTTGGAATAACCAATGGCCTTGAGTGTGGCATACTCGGCTAAATTCGCCAGCACCTCAGCGGCCAACACCATGTAGCAAATAACGCTCCCCACCACGACGGCCAAAAACACTCCCATCAAAAAGATTAGACCGATGGGAGTCTCAAAATACCAACGGTCGATTTCTCGTTTGAGCACTTCCTGCCGCTGTAGGACCACCAGATTGCCTAAGCCCAGCGACGCCAATCGCGATTCAATGGCTTGGCTGGCCGCTTGCGGGTCGACCCCCGGCTGCAATTGGATCAATAGCATGGATGTTCGTTCCGCCTGTCGCCCAAAGCTCAGGCGACGAAAGCCGGCCCGGCTGGTGACCATCGCACCGGCGGCGGCCAGGCCGGTTCCCAGCTTAAACGTTTCCACAATCCGCACCCGCTGGTCATTGCACTCGGCGACGGTCCAAATATGCTCGCGTCCAAACCGCTGCGCGGATCCTGGTGCCGCTAGTTGAGGCACAAACTCGATATCACTTTCACGATCGACCAGCACGAATTCGTCGCTGGTAAGTCGCGCTATTTTGCCTGCCAGTTCGTCGGTCACGACCGCCGGAGCTTCGGGGTCAATGCCCAGCACGGCGATCGCCCGCGTCTCTTTTGTCTCCGGGTTCCTCCAAGCGGCTAGCATCGTATCGAGCGGTCGCACCTCGGCCACTTCGCCCATGCCCCGCAGCGGCAAGGCAACCGATTGGTCGATTGAACTTGGTTCGAACAAGTGTAGATAGTCGGGCGAACGGACAACCAAATCCATGGCTGGCATCTCTTGGTAGACGACAGTCGCCGTGTCCCCCACCGCGCCGAGGAAACCGAGTTGCATGAACATCAACACGACCGCCAACATCACGCCACCGATCGAGACAATCGTGCGGGCAAAATTGTGGGTTAGGTTCTTCGTCGCCAGCGGAGTCCGTCGCAGCATCAAGCCTACTCTTTCACGCGAATTGCGACGTCGACTTGGGAATTGACCAATTGAGCCGCCTGGCGAACATCCGCCGCATCGACCTCGATCACCACGACGGCAGCACGATAATCAACCAGCTGCCGGGGATCGGGACTGGGCAGACGCGGCGAGCCGGCCACCCGGCTGATCGATTCGACTTTGCCCTTTAGCGTGCTGTCTCCCAAACCTCCCCCGCTGATCGATGCCAGAGAACCGACTTCGATGCTGGACAACAAAGCCAGCGGGACCTCGGCCAAACAGACCATGTTGTCGAGATCGGCGATCCGCATAATCGGCCGGCCGCTGGTCGGTTCACCCGGATCCATATCGATTGCCAACACGGTGCCGGCAATCGGGCTGACCAGGGAAGTCGCTTCCAGTTGCTGTTCCAACAATTCAACTTTTCGCTTTAGCGATTTAACGGGAGTCGCCTGCTTGGCCGCATCGATGTTGAGCTGGGCGGCTTTCGTCTCTTTCTCGGCAACCTCCAGCAGCAAACGAGCAGCTTGCACCGCCGCTTCCGCCTCCAAGCGAGCCGATTCAAGTTCTGCCTCGGCAGCTTGAGCGACCAGTTCCTGTTGCCGGACGGCGGTCTGTCCAACCAGCCTGCGGGAATCGGGTTCGGCAGCCGCTCGCCGCATTTGCGTTAGTTTATCGGCCGCGATCGCAGCCTTTTCCTTTAGCAATTCCAGTTCCCCGCCGGGAGCTTGGGCGCGAGCCAAGGCGGCTTCGGTCTCTCGCAGCTGCAATTCTTTAGTTCGCACGCCCACGCTGGCAACAGCCAATTCCGCTTCGGTGGCGGCTAATTGAGCGTCGAGTTTGGCGATTCCTTCGGCGAGTTCAATCTTAGCCACCTCCAGCTCCGATTCGCGGAGAGCTCTCCCCGCCAATAACCCCACCGGCTGTCCCTTCTCGACCAGCTGTCCCTCCTCGACATCAATCCGTTCGATGCGATCCCCCGGTGCAACCACGATCGGAATCACGCCGCCCGAGGGGACGAGTTGCCCCTGGGCAAACACGATCTGTTCAAAACTGGCTTGCAAATCGGCTTGAGACTGGGTCAAACCGGCCGGTTCCAGCGGACTGCCAGGTTGCGGGCGACAGCCAGTGAAACCAGTCAAGCCGATGATGCCAATGAGCCCAATCGCCCAAGTTAACCGTCGGGCGATCGCGCGTCCGCCCGGATCGCCCGTGAAGCCGCCGGGCGAGGTGCCAAGTCGTGGGCGCACAGTTCGTGGCCGCACAGGTCGTGGGCAACTGGCTGGTCGGCGAACGGGCGGAAAGCCGGGACCGGGCTGCGAAAATCGTGGGGTTGACCTGGTATTCATAAAAGGAATTGTATCGGGTTACAATTTGCAAGGGAAACCCAGCACGCGCTCGTTCGGGTTTCAATCATCCATTTCTGTTCCACCTGCTTTGGCCAATACGCTCAGATGCTCGCCACGCACTATGACCCGGAAGGCCACCGCAAGGAGTTTGCTTTGGAGGTGGCCAAGGTTTCCCACTTCTATGGCGAGGGGGAAGCCCGCAAGCAGGTCTTATTTGACAATGATTTGCTTGTACGTCCAGGCGAGATTGTGATCATTCGTGGTTCGAGTGGTTCGGGAAAGACAACCTTGCTGACGTTGATGGGGACGTTGCGTCGTGTTCAGCATGGTGCGTTGAAGCTGCTGGGTGAGCCATTGGAGACAGCGGATCCCGGGCAATTGGTCGCATTACGTCGTCAAATTGGCTTTATTTTTCAAGCCCACAACCTGTTCGGCTCACTGACCGCCCAGGAAAATGTCCGCATGGCTCTGGAACTGCAACGCGATGGGAGCACGCGGAACGAACAAAATCATCGCTGTGAGGAAATGCTTCGCGCAGTCGGCATGGGGGAACGCATTCACTATAAACCTAAGGGTCTTTCGGGGGGGCAGAAGCAGCGTGTGGCCGTGGCTCGCGGTCTCGTGCATCACCCGCGCGTGGTGCTGGCGGATGAACCGACGGCCGCTCTGGATGCGGAATCGGGCCAACAGGTAGTCGGATTGTTCCAGAAATTAGCTCGCGAATCCAAGGTCGCCGTGGTGATCGTCACCCACGATGATCGAATCTCGCACGCCGCCGACCGGATCGTCAAAGTCGATCTCGGGCGGATTGTTCGCGACACGCGGCTGAGCGAGGCGGCGCGGATTGGCGAGATGCTCTCACGCTGCTCCGTCTTCGACGGCGTCACGATCCGCACGCTCACCGACGTGGCTGAGGTGATGTTGGCGGAGGCGTTCCCCGCCGGCACGCGAGTGATCCGCCAAGGCGACGTGGGAGACCGGTTTTATTTGATCCGGGACGGGCAAGTCAAAGTGCACGTCGATGGCAAAACGGAAGCGTTAGCGACTCTCGGTCCGGGAGAGTTCTTCGGCGAAGCGGCTCTAATCACCGGCAATCCCCGCAACGCGCACGTCGACGCGACCACCGACTTGGTGCTCTATTCGCTCGACAAAGCGGCTTTCCAACGAGCCATGTCGGAGAGAGCCACGCTGGATGAAGAAGTCCGCAACACGGTCTTCAATCGTTAAAACGACGCAGTTTCCGGCTGCCGCAGCGAGGGAGCAGCCGCAGGTGAGGAATCTCCAGATCTGGCCGCCAGTTCGCCCATTGGTGGTGCTTTGAAGTTGTTCTGGCGGTCAGTTATAATTGCAGGTCCCGCCTGCGGAGGGGGCTTTCTTCATCCGCTCCCGCTCCGAGCTTTCATTTCCCACCTGTTAACATTGCAATGTGCGTGGAATCAATCATGCCAAAACCGCCAGGGTTCCTGCTGACTTTGTTAGCCGTCACACTCCTGCTCGCAAATTATTCGACGGTCGCCGCGGACGATGAACCGCTCGAATTTCGCCAACACCAACGAATCGCCTTGGTGGGTAACTCGTTAGCCGAGCGAATGAACCTGTTCGGTAACTTTGAGACGATTCTGCATCGCCAACTGGCCGAGCAAGAAATTGTCTTTCGTAACTTTGGTTGGCCTGCTGACGAAGTCGGCATTCAACAGCGGCCCGGCAATTACACCGCGATCGACGACCCTCTGAAAGTCTTCGCTCCCGATTTGTTCATTTGCTTTTTTGGATTTAACGAATCATTTGCCGGCACCGGCGCTGCGCAATTGGAGGGATTCAAGAACAACTATCAGCAGTGGATTGAAAAGAAGAAAACAGAGTTCAAAAAGAACGGCAACCGGCAACCAGGTTTCATTTTGGTCAGCCCGATCGCTTTTGAGGCTTCGGGCAATCCGCTGCAGCCCAGCGGTGAGGAAGAGAACCGGCGGCTGCGCGTCTACGCCGGGGTTATCCGTCAACTCGCCGAACAACTCGGCTATCACTACGTCGACGTGTTCGAGCCGTCGTTGCAAGCCTTTGCGGCCGAACCTGGTCTGCAATACACCATCAACGGTTTTAACCTCAACGAAGCGGGGGATCGTTTCTTGAGCCAGCAATTGGCCGACCAGTTGTTGGGCGTTGAGCAGTCAATCGATTTTGAAGATCCGCAATTTGAGCGTCTCCGCGCCGCCGTGAATGACAAATCCTGGCTGCATTTGCAAGATTATCGCATGCTCAATGGTTGGTATGTTTACGGTGGGCGGCGAACTTGGGATACGGAGACATTTCCCCGCGAATATCGCAAAATTCGTAACATGGTCAGCGTGCGAGATCAATATGTTTGGGATCTTGCGGCGGGTCGCGAAGTAGCCAGCGAACCGGATGATTCGCAAACCGGTGAAGTGTTTATTCCCGAGACCATGTTTGGCACGCGTGGCGAAGGGTTTCGTCGTGGCCGCGAGCCCGAAACGTTGGAATATCCGACGCCGGCTGAATCGATCGCTCAAATGACGGTTCCCGAAGGCTTTGAGGTGCAAGCGTTCGCCTCGGAAAAGGACTTTCCCGAGCTGGCTAACCCGACTCAAATTGCTTTTGATAACAGGGGCCGCCTGTGGGTCTCCTGTATGGTGACTTATCCCCAGTGGTTGCCGGGGACTGCGAAACCCACCGATCGGTTGTTGATCTTTGAAGATACCAACCAAGATGGCAAAGCGGATGTGTGTAAAACCTTTTATGATAAATTGGTTTGCCCCACAGGTTTCGAGTTTTATAACGGCGGTGTGTTGGTCGTCGATGAGCCCCGGATTCTGTTCTTGAAAGATACCGACGGCGATGATGTTGCCGACGAAGTAACGCAAGTGCTCGATGGTATCGGCACCGATGACACCCACCACGCAATGGGCGCCTGGGAATTTTCTCATGGTGGTTTGTTGCACATGCTGGAGGGAATCGCCATGTCGACCACTCTGGAAACTCCCTATGGTCCATTTCGCGTGGCTGGCCCCTCGGGCTCTTACGTGTGGGATCCGTTGACCCTGCGGATGCGACATTTTCGCACGCCCGCCTATGGCAATCCCTGGTGTTTGGTCTTCGACCAATGGGGCAACGGGATCATTGGTGACGGCACCGGCGCCAATCACCACTGGGCCAGTCCCCTCTCGGGGGCCGATGTCAATTCCCGCAAGACCCTGCGAACCATCTTTAACAATGAAGGGATGCGCCCGGCGGTGGGGAATGACTTTCTCACATCGCGACATTTTCCCGAAGAGATTCACGATCATTTTGTCTACGGGTGCGTGATCAATATGCATGGCTTTCCTCGCTTTACCATCCGTGATGAGGAGGATGGCGCGGGGTTAACTGGAGAACGGATTGAAGACTTGCTCTCCAGTACCGATATGTTCTTCCGTCCTGTGGATCCCAAAATTGGCCCTGACGGTGCGCTCTGGTTTGGTGATTGGTGTAATGCGCTGATTGGCCACATGCAATATTCGCAGAGGGATCCAAATCGGGATCAGGAGCATGGCCGCATTTATCGCTTGGTGTATAAGCATCGTGACCTGTTGACGCCGCGAATTCAGTTCGAGCAACCGCTTGTCGAACTATTAGATCAATTGTTGGCTTACGAGCCGCGGACTCGCTACCGGGCGCGGCGTGAATTGACCAGTCGCGATGCCGACGCGGTGCTGGCGGCGGTGGAAAAGTGGATTGATGGTGTGCAGGATCCGCGTCACCTCTGTGAAGCTCTCTGGGTTCAAGAGAGTTTCCGGCAGTTGGATCCGGAGTTGGTGGACCGACTGTTGGCCAGCGATGAATATCGGGCTCGCGCCGCGACCATCCATGCGGTGTCCAACGAATATGATCGTCAACCACGGGCCCTTGATTGGCTGACCGCTGCGATCGAGGATCCCCATCCGCGGGTGCGGGTGGAAGCACTGCGAGGGCTCAGTTTCTTGAACTCCGTCAAAGCGGCTGAAATTGCTTTGTTGGCCAAGCTGCAGCCGACCGATTACTGGATTGATTACACCTTTGAGCACACCTTGCAAGCGTTGGAACCAGCGTTGCAGCAAGCCGAGCAGGCTGGCACATTCCTGGCTGCCGCACCGGATGCCGTCAAACAGGCTTACCTCGATTACAAGTATTCATCGGGGCCGGGCAAGGCCGTTTATAAACCGCTCCGCGCGGTCACCAACGTCGATCTTCCGCAACCGCAGCGGCAACAAGCACTTGACGAATTGGTCGCTGCACGCGGTGGCAACGCCGATCGCGGTCGCGATGTCTTCAACCGAGTCTGCGCGGCTTGTCACCAAGTCGGCGATTTGGGCAAAGCATTCGGGCCGAACCTGACCGACATTTCCAAACGTATGACGCGGCACGAATTAGTCGAGTCGATCGTCTGGCCGAATGAAAAGATATCTAAGGGCTACGAGACGATCGCCGTGATTACCGATGATGGACGCAGCTTGACCGGATTCGTGTTGAAAGAAGATGAAGAGACGATCTCGCTGGGGATTGCCAATGGCAAAGTCGAAGAGGTGGAGAAGGTTGCCATTGAAGTTCGCAAAGAGATGCGCGCCAGCTCCATGCCGGAAGGCTTGACCGACACGATCGCTCCCATCGAATTCTTGGACTTAATTCGGTTTTTGGCCGGTGATTGGATCGACACGGCGCGGCCCGAAGTCGGCGAGCTGCGAACCCGCGAAGGCTGGGAGGAGATCTCGCGAGATGCCAAGTTGCAGATTGGCGATGATTATCCCGAGCAATGGAATGGCCAAGCTGCTTACCTGCTGTCGGCCGTCGCTCCGGGGAACCGAGATTTTGCTTTTCATTCCAGCGAAAGCACCACCGAACCGCCGGCAATTAAAATTCGCTTGGCCGCACCGAGCCAATTGCGGCACATTTGGATTCAAAACCGGGTCAACCCCCAGTTTCGTTCGCGAGCCGACGGGTTGACGATGTGGGTATCGAGCGACGGAAACGCCTGGACCAAAGTCTGGACCGCTGAGAAACCTCAGGCCGAATACGACGTTTCGCTGCCCGCCGGTCCACCAGTGTTGATGGTCAAGATCGGCATGGAGCGTCGAGCCACGCTGCACCTCAACCAAGTCGTGTTGTACGGCGAGCAAGTGGCCGACGAGAAAGCGGCCGACGACAAATAACGGACCAAGTAGCGACGCTAGCCCGCTAAGGCTGATTCCGCTGTGTTTAGTGACTTATGTGGAGCTGCTTAGTTTGCCTCTTGCAGGAATTCGTTGGTAAAGCAATCGGCCGCTTTGACTTTGGCGGAGTCGACCAGTTTGAGCTCCGTCATTTGCTGGACCAATTCGTCCCAGCGACTTTGTTGCATCGTCCCGACTTGTTCGACGGTAAAGCCTTCGGGTAGGGCCAGTTTGGTCAGCCCTTCGGCGCCGAACTCCAGCGTTTCGGCCGTCATGCCATGTTCGTTGGCGGCCAGAATCGCTTCATTCCCCTTGGCGGGATCGGTCAGGTATTGTTGCCAACCGAGCTGACTGGCACGCACCACGGTGCGGACCAGTTCGGGTTGTTCGCGGATCATTTGACCGGTTGTCACCAACACGCTGCTGTAGGGATTCCAGCCCAATTCGGAAACCATCAAGGTGCGAACTTCGACACCCTGTTGTTGAGCCAGCAGTGGTTCGGCAAACGAGTAGGCTTGAATCGCCGTTTTGGGGTCGCTGACCAAGGCCGCCACCGAACCGGCGTAGGGGACTTGTTGGACCCCTTCGAGTAATCCTTTGCTCTCCAGGAAAGCCAGGAAGGGGCGGCCCGCTTGGCGTTGCAAAATCATGCCGGGCAAATCGGCGAAGGAGTTCACGCCCGAATCGGACCGCACCAAAATGCAGCGAGGGTGGTTTTGCATGGCAGCCAAGACGGCCACCGCGTCGACACCTTCTTGGCGAAACAAGACGACATCATCGGCGTTGGCAAAGGCAAACTGGACACGCCCGGCCGCCAATTCGGGAGCGATCCGCGTCCCCTGGCCACCGGGGCGAATGGTCACGTCCAGGCCAAGATCTCGATACAGCCCGGCGGCTTTGGCGGAGTAGACGCCACCATGTTCCGATTCGGGAAACCAGTTCAATTGAATGAGCACCGGGGTGCTGTCGAGCTTCGCTTCGGCGACAGTTCGCCTGGCGTCATTGCAGCCGTTCAAGCAGACGAGCAACAGCGTCGCGGCAAGGAGGTGCAGAGCGATTCTAGGCGAGATAGCTGGGGGGAAGAACTGCGGTTTTGATGACAAACTGGCTAGCATCTCAAACACCCAATAGTACCGCGAAAGTTCTGACGAGGTCATCGCACGCGCGATCTGTGGCTGACCGTGATAAAACGAAAGCACCGCGGAACGCACAGGGGCGTTCCGCGGTAGCCGTACGCATTGTACCGTTCTGGCCAGTGCCAGAGGAGCCGCGAAAGCCTACTGTCGGTCAATCAGGAACGAGCCGTTGTCAGCTACCGAGAACATCGGACGATCGTATTTGGAGCGAGCTCCCGTACCGCAGGGATACCAGACAAAGCCCATGCCGATATTCCAAGTCTCTTCTTGATTGTCGATCTGACCACCGGAAAAATCTGGGTTTAAGTACGTGAATCCGCTTCGCATGCTCAAACCATCAATGATCGGTAGCTCTAGGCTCATCCCCAACAACCCATCTTCGTCGTTGGTGAAGCCCGCAAACATGTCAAACATCCCGCCTTGGCTGAAGTGCCGGCGGTAGAAAAATCGGTGTTGGTCGAGCGGCTCGAAAGCAATCTGGACGAGACCCGCCGGGGTGCCTGGAAAGCGAATAACTCCATCGGAGACATCATCTTGCAAGGCGGTCATGAACCCGTAACCGAACTCATTGCAGGGGTCCATCATCCAGCTTAGCTGACCTCGCAATTGCAGCACGTCCACCTCGTAATACCAATCGTCGTGCAGGTAATCGACTACGACGCCACCTTGCAAACCATAATCGACGCGGCGAAACAATCCTCCAGTCAAGAATACTTGTCGCCGGTTGTCGTGGGTAAACTCAGCCCCCGAGGCGTTGGTTTGCGTGGCCCGCAACCCAAACTGCATGGAGACCGCATTCCCAAACAGATGCATCGGACGGGCGAAATTAAAGCCCTGCTGCAAACCAAAACTGGCTGTTCCGTCGCGGTTTTCCGCCACCCCGCCCACCGCCGGTGCGCCCGGCCCGGCAAAGCTCGGCGGACCGGAAAAGGCGTTTACGCCGGCAAAGAATTCAAACTGGCTCCAGTTAATCCGCAGCATTGGCAGGATCAAGGGAGAAAACTGTACCTGTTGGAAGCCAGGGCCACACAGGCTGTCACACCCACCATCGCAGCCACCAGCACAGCCGCCGCCGAACAGCGGCCCGCTGTCACAACCGATCGGGCCAGCACAGGCGTTGCAGCCGCTGCACAGACCGGCGCCTTGGCAGCATGATGTGCATCCCGACTCGAGACCACAGCCAAACTCGGCCCCGCAACCGGGCTCGAATCCGCAAGCCGCCTCAATTATCGGCGATCCGTGGACCATTTCGGGTGGTGCTTCCATAATTACTTCGTTGTGAGCCGCTTGCGCTAGCAAGGACTTGCGTTTCGACTTACCATTGGAGCGGTTTACGGCGCCCACGGAGTCGTGATTGTTTGTATGCTGGGTGCTCGCGACGCGAAATGTCTTGCGTTGCACCGGGCGAGCGTGGCTGGTTTCAATCCGCCGGTCTTCGGTCGTCTGACGTCGGGAGGCCGAGTCGGCTGTTTGCCCGTTTGCCGACTGGGGAAGCCCGGTCAGCGCCAAGGCGGTGAGGATACCAAAGTAGGAAATCCTACGGAGCACGCTGGTCTTCTGATGTTTTGTATGAATGTCCATATCCGAGTCGAACCGCTGAAACGGGGAGGGGCGGCATGTGCAAAAACGTGGGCACATCTACCGTTCTTTTTCGGCCGGTATAATCGGTAACATGAGAAAATCTTGCGCAATCGATACAGGCGGCATGATCGGAACCTTTTTTCAAACCGGCGAGCGTGAAATGGGAAGTTTGGGGCAAATGGGCATGCGAATCGGCTGTTTGAAATTCCTTTGCTTGGCCTGCGGCCTGTCGCTGCAGCCAATGACTGCCTTCTCCCAAGAACCGGCTCAAGTGGCTGAAGCTGCCGAAATGCAGTACCCAATCAGTTTGGCGATCGCGCCCGACGGGAGTTTGGTCGTCGTCGACCTAGATCTGCCGGGCGTTTGGCGACTGCCGGCCGCCGGGGGCGTTCCCGAACTGATCGTGCGGGGAGCGACCCGTTTTCGCCAGCCGCTGAATCGGCCCCGCTGCGTGGCCGTGCAGCCAGATGGCAGGATTTTCATTGGCGATACCGCCACTCGCGAAATTTACGTCTTGGCGGCCGACGGCAGCGGCGACCCGCAGCCCTTGACGGCGGGCTTTCTCGGCGTGCCCAACAGCCTCGCTCTGGATGCCGAAGGCAACTTGTTCATCGCCGACTTGGAGAGCCGTTTCGTTTATCGCGTCGCTGCCAGTGGCGGACAACCGGAGCTGTACGCCAAGACCAACGCGCGTGGTTTGCACATCGGTCCAAGTGGCCAATTGTGGGCTGTCACTCCGACCGCTACCCCGTTGGTGAAACTGAAAGCGGATCAGCCTCCTGAGGTGGTTGTGGGAGAACGTAAGTTTGAATTTCCCCACAACGTTGTCGTTTTGCCGGACGGCTCGGCGTTGGTCAGTGATGGCTATGCGAAAACCATTTGGCGCGTCGATCCCAGCGGAGCGGTTGAGAGTTGGCTGGCGGGCGAACCGTTGCAAAACCCCGTCGGCTTGGCGTTGCACGAAGGCCAGTTGTTCATTGCCGACCCGCACGCCAAACAGATTTTCCGCGTCTCGCTGGAGAGCAAGCAGGTCGAGCCACTTGTTCAGGCGAAGTAGTTCAATTCGCTGCTGGTCTGGCTCTAGTCGTTGCCACGCAACTGATGAAGTCGTCGATTTGGGCGGCTTTTTCCACTCACTTTCTGACACTCACTTTTGTCTACTGTCGCCCCATGCTTGCCAAACGTGTGATTCCCTGCCTGGATGTCGATCGAGGACGCGTGGTTAAAGGGACCAATTTCGTCAATTTGCGTGACGCTGGCGATCCGGTCGAGGTCGCCCGGCGATATGAAGCGGAGGGGGCCGACGAATTGGTCTTCCTCGATATCTGTGCTTCGCATGAAGAGCGGGAGATCATCATCGATGTGGTGCGGCGGACGGCAGAGCAAGTCTTCATGCCGTTGACCGTGGGGGGGGGAGTGCGCGACATTGAAGATGTGCGGGCTCTGCTGCAAGCTGGCAGCGATAAAGTTTCCATCAATTCGGCCGCGGTCCGCGATCCTCAGTTTATTCGCCGCGCGGCCGAGCGGTTTGGCTCGCAGTGCATCGTGGTCAACATCGACCCCAAGCGAGTGCAACGTGACGGTCGTGAGGTTTGGGAGGTTTTTGTCAATGGAGGCCGCAAACCGACGGGGCTCGAGGCGGTTGCTTGGGCCCAAGAAGTGGAAAGTTTGGGTGCGGGGGAAATCGTTCTGACTAGCATGGATGCAGATGGCACGTGTGACGGCTACGACTTGCCAGTCACGCGAGCTGTATCCGAGGCCGTTTCGATACCAGTTGTCGCCAGTGGGGGGGCGGGTGGTCCAGAACACATGATCGCGGCAATTCTGGCTGGTAAGGCCGATGCCGTGCTGGCGGCAAGCATTTTTCACTTCGGGCAATATACAATAGCTGAAACGAAGCAGGCCTTGGCCGACGCCGGGATCCCGGTACGGCTAACGCCGACGCCAACTGCTTCGTAACGGCGACGACTTTTCGACACTTTTCCGCAACATTCGCGATTGATATAGAGAGCCCGCATGTCATCATCCACCAAACGCAACGGATCGGCTTCAGCTCCCACCAGCGGAACAGACAGTGGTGACGCAACTGCTGATCGTTTGCGAGCCAGTCTGTTGGTCGAACGTCGCGACCTCGAAGTGGACAAGATTTTTCGCGCCTTAGTCAAACTGGAAGGTTCTGACTTGCACCTCAAAGTCGGCCAACCGCCGATGGTGCGAGTGGGGGGCGAATTGCGAGCGTTGAATCGTCCTCCCATCGATAACGAAGAGATGGTGCGTTTGTTGGTGCCGATGTTGGACGACCGCAACCGGCGGATTTTCGAGGAGGATGGCGGTGCTGACTTTGCTTACATCTGCGAAATCGACGGTATCTCTTGGCGATTTCGCGTCAACATGCTCAAGCAGTTGGGACGAGTCGGTTTGGTGGCTCGCCGGATTAACAACAAGATTCCCGACTTTCGCGGTTTGTTTTTGCCACCGGTAATCGAGTCGCTGTGTCACTTTGACCAAGGCATGGTGTTGTTGGCGGGGGTTACCGGTTCGGGAAAATCGACCACGATTGCTTCCATGCTGAATTATGTAAACAGCATTTATCGGAAGCACATTTTGACACTTGAAGACCCCATCGAGTTCGTCTTTACCGAAGACAAATGTTTGATTAACCAACGCGAGATAGGCCAGGACGTGAAGGACTTTGGCATTGGCATGAAGCACGCCGTGCGGGAAGATCCCGACATCATTTTGGTTGGTGAAATGCGGGATGAGGAAACCTTTATGACGGCGATTCACGCCGCCGAGACGGGACACTTGGTGTTCGGTACTATCCACGCCTCGAGTGCTGCGACGACGATCGGGCGGATTTTGGACTTGTTCCCGGAAGAAATGCACGGCGCGATTCGCAGCGCGATTGCCTTTAACATGAAAGGCATCGTTGCTCAGAAATTATTGCGGAGCATTAAGCCGGGCGTTTCCCGCGTGCCGACTTGCGAGGTGATGACCTTCTCACCGATGATCCGCAAACTGGTCCTCGAGGGGCACGATCAAAAATTGCCCGACGCGATTCGTATCGGGGCGGAAGATGGCATGCAAGATTTTACGATGAGCCTGAAGAAATTGATCGATGACGAATTAATTGATCGGCCCACGGCCTTTGCTGTGGCGCCGAATAAAGATGCGCTGAAGATGGCTCTGAAGGGGATTGATGTGAAATCACCGGGTATCATCTAAGCCACCCGCGGTGGTGCCACTCCTACTTTTCCACGTTTCCTTCAGACATCTCTCAACGCACCCTTAGGCTTATCCCAACGCAATGGTTAAGAAAAATAAGCAGACCCCCGTCGAAGAACTGCAGCCCTGGCAATTGTTCCCGCCGGTCGAATTAAGTCCGGCAATTGCCGATAAGACGGAACAGCAATCGGTATTGATTCAAGCGCGTCAAACGCCAGGCCTGCCCGTCGCTGGTGGGCAAGTGGCACACGCGTTGGCCAACCGGGCGGGGCAGATTCTGTTTGATTTTACCCAACAGGGCGTGGCGATTCGCTATCAAGTCGACGGACTGTGGGAGCAGATGCCACCGCTGCCCCGGGATGCTGGCGATGCGATGTTGGTGTCGCTGAAGATGCTGGCCAGTCTCAATCCGCAAGATCGGCGCTCGGCGCAAGCGGGTAAGCTCAAGCTAAAGACTGGCCGAGATAAGTGGAACGTCGCTTTTCAAAGCCAAGGTGTGGCGACCGGCGAACGGGTGCTGCTGCGGCTCGAGCAAGAGAAACTGCCTTTCGAGAACTTGGCCGCCTTGGGGATGCGGGACAAAATGATCGAGTCGTTCAGGGAAATGTTGAACGACAGCGGAGGCTTTATCGCGGTCAGTGCTCCCAAGGGATTGGGACTGTCGACGACTTGGCAGATCACCATCGACGCGGCCGATAAATTCGTGCGTGACTTTCAATCGCTCGAACCGCTCCACGACCCGGAGCCGGAGACGATCAACGTCAATCCTAATTTCTATGACGAAACCGAGGGGCCCAACGCCGCGGAGTTGCTCCGCCGGATGCTGCTCAAAGAACCCGATGTCTTTTTGTTGCCGCAGATTCCTGACGACGAAACGCTGGAGAAAATTTGCGTCCAAGCCAGTAAGAATGACAAGCACGCCTACACGCGATTGGTCGCAAATGACGCCGTCGAAGCGGCTCTGCGGCTGGTCACGCAGTATCCGCAAGCGGCGAAGGAATTGGTGCCGATCTTGATGGGTGTGACCAATCAACGGCTGGTGCGGCGCTTGTGCGAACAGTGCAAGCAGGGCTTTCCGCCACCTCCGGCGCTATTGCAGCGGCTGGGGATTCCGCCTGGACGCGTTTCCTTGTTGTTTCAGCCGTACGTGCCACCGCCGATTGAACAACAAGTGGATGAGAAGGGGCGACCGGCTCCCATCCCGCCCTGTCCGCAGTGTCAGGGCAGGGGCTATTTTGGCCGCATCGCCATCTTTGAATTGCTCCGCCCCAGTGACAAGTTTCGCGACGCCCTGCTGAAGACTCGCGATTTGAACAAACTGCGTGCCATCGCCAAAGAAGAAGGGCATCAGAACTTGCAAGCCGAGGCGGTGCTGACTGTGGCCCGCGGGTTAACGAGCATCGACGAAGTCAAGCGGATCTTCGCCGCCAAGTGATTTACTCGCCGGCGTAGGCTTTCCACTGTGCTTCCAAGTTGGCGTCGGCCGCTCCGCCGCGATGCAAGACCAGGCGATATCGCAAGCTCAGCGATTCGCCGGCCGGTAATCGCACGCCTTCGGTTCGCTTTCCACCGACAAAGTGGTGAACCCCGAAAGGATTCGCGGCGAACAGGCCATAGCTGCGGACGTGCCAGCGAGTGGGAAAGCCAAAACTGCTGGGGTGATTCATGATGGTCACTCCGTAGGTCTTGCCGTCGACCGGGCCGCTGTAATCGACCCATTCGGCCTCTTGGCCCCAGGCGGCTCCGTCTTTTGCTCCGCGGCTGGTCAAGATCGTCCCTCCCTGCTTGGCGTCGACTTTCATCGTGCCCGCCACGCGGACGCCGAAGCTGCCCTCCTTCGTGTCACCGAAGACGACATCTGTTTCGCCGGCGGTCAGGACAACGTCAAAATCGATCACCTGGGTACCTTCCACGTCGTGAAAAACCAGCGTGCGTTGGTCGCTCAGCAACACGTCTCCAGCCGGTGTCAGCCAATCATTTTCGGTCACCAGTTTGGCTTGTTTGGAGTCGGCCGTCGCCTCGATCGAAGTCTGTTTGATCTTGCCGCAATGCTCCCCTTCGGCCCAAAAATCAAACTCATTGACTTCACCGTGGGTGAACCACAGGGAACGATGGTGCACATGGTCTTTGGCCTCGCCGGGGAGTGCATCAGCGATCGGGAATGCGCGGGTCAGAGGCACGCCATCAGGACCGTGCAGCGGGTACAGCACCGGCTTGTGGCCGCTTACCGTTAAATATTGCGTAACCAATTGATCGTCACGAAACACCAGCGGCCCTCGCTCATCCTCGCGGACTTCGTATTTTGTGCTGGCCGGTTCTGTGCTGGCCGGTTCTGTGCTGGCCGGTTCTGTGGCGGCAACTGCCTGCGGGAACGAGTTGTTCATGGTGAAAAATGCCAAACTGAAGAAAATCGCAGCCGAATATCTTTGACTTGACGTCATGTTCGCAGTCCTCGGGTTCTGGGGTGAATAACATTTGGGGACCAAATAGTCACTGCGTGCACCACTGGCGTGGAATTACAGACTATGCTGGTGCGATTGGGGAGTGAGCACTCGCGTCAGCTGCTATCATAACAGCGGTCGCGGCTTCGTGGTCAATTGTCAATCTGAAAGGCTTTGGCCGTACGGGCGTTCGCCACGGTTCTTCTCGGCTTTTGGATCGGCATCAAGGAGAAGACGTCATGCAGGGCTTGTCTAGTCGTTTCGTGTTGCCATCGCCAGCGTTTACCGCCCGCTGCTTGGCGTTGTTTGTGCTGGGCGGAAGTTCGCTTGTGCTGTCCCCCCAGGCGATCGGCCAAGGGGGCCGGCCAAATCGCTCCCAGGCGCCCCCGCCGGTTCAACTGCCGGCCAGTTCCCAATTGACCGCACCGGTGCAAATGCAGGTTGCGGCGGTAAAGCCTGGCTCAAGGGCTGCTGCGCAAGCGGGTGCGAGTCGCATCGATCAAGCGGTTCTCAACCATTTGCGACAGCGAAATCGACGCCCCCAGTCGGCGGTCAGCGATTCGACCTTTGTGCGTCGCATTTATCTTGATCTGGCTGGCCGCATTCCCACCGGCGATGAAGTCAAAGCTTTTTTGGCTTCCCCGGAACCCGAAAAACGATTGCAATTGATTGATGATTTGTTGGCAAGTCCCGACTACGTTAGCAATTTCTACAACATGTGGGCGGACGTTTTACGGCTGACCGAACGGCCCGAGCCGAACATTATTGCCGATCCTTATTTGGCTTATGTGAAAGACGCGATTCGCACCAACCTAGCCTACGACAAGTGGGTCTATGAGATGCTGACCGCTGATGGCAAAATTTGGGACAATCCGGCTGTCGGATATCAGTTGCGTGACAATGGTATGCCACTGCCGTATGTCGACAACACCGTGCGAATTTTCTTGGGAACGCAAATTGGTTGTGCCCAGTGTCATGATCACCCGTTTGAGGATTGGAGTCAGCGACAGTTTTACGAACTGGCCGCGTTTACCTCGGGAACGTTAACCCGTCTGGGACGCAACCAATTCAAAGACAAGAAGAACCCGGTCCCGACATTGATCAGCCAAGCGGAGCGACAGCTTTCCCGACAGCAAGTCGGTCCTTTGCAGCGCTTGGTGCGGGCCAATACGTATTCGGTGCAGGAAACAAAACGCAAACTCAAGCTGCCTCACGATTACGCCTACACCGATGGTAAGCCAAACGAGGTGGTTTCACCTCAATTGCCCTGGGGTGAACTGCCCAGCGGCTCGTCCGAGGCCAGTCCCCGCAAACAATTTGCCGCCTGGCTGACTTCCGCTGACAACGAGCGATTTTCCCGCACGGTCGCCAACCGTTTGTGGCAGCGTTTGACGGGAGTGGGGGTGGTCGAGCCGGTGGATGACTTTAAAGACTCCAATCCGCCGTTCAGCGAGGAATTGTTGACCACGCTGGCCGAGCAACTCGTGGAAACTGACTTTGATTTGAAAGAGTTAATTCGACGGATTGTTTACTCCACGTCGTACCAGCTCGATTCGGTCGAGGTCGATATCGCGGATTGGAAGAGCTTTACTTACACGGGCCCTGCGCTGCGGCGGATGACTGCTGAGCAAGTCTGGGATTCAATCTTGACGCTAACGGTTTATAACCCCTGGCCATTCCAACGTCCCACCGCTGCCCAGTTGCGTCAGTATGTTGCTTTGGATTTAGATCAAGTCAACTTTAATCAAGTGCAAACTCAAGCTGACAGATTTAGTAAGACTTATCTGCTCAACGTTTACAAACAGAACCTTAACAAACAACATGGTTACAAGGGATTGTTGCTAGCGAAAGCCAGCGAGTTGCCAACGCCGATGCCGGCGGGGCATTTCCTGCGGCAGTTTGGCCAGAGCGACCGGGCCAGCATTAGTGGCGGTACCAAAGCGGCCACGGTGCCGCAAATTCTCACCATGTTTAATGGTCCCATTACGCATTCCATGTTGGAACGGGGGTCGCGAATTTATGATGCCGTCGCTGCGACCGAAAATCCTCGCGAAGCGGTCGACCTGATCTTCCTGACGGTGCTGGCCAGAGAGCCGACAGTCGAGGATCGCCGGATTGCGGCCGCGGAAGTGGGCAGTGCCAAAACACCCTTGATTGGTTTGGGGAACATTATCTGGTCGTTGCTGAACACGCGTGAGTTTTTGTTTGTTCGTTAGGCGAACACTTGTTTTTCGCAGCATTGCATATTTGTTTGGGAGCAGAACCGATGGACCCTTTCGAGCGTTCGCGACGTGATCTGATGTGTGCGGCTGCCAAGTGTTGCTTGGGAGTCAGCGTCGCTGGGCTAGCCGGTGGACGGCTTGCCCTGGCGGCACCACCAACAGGTAAAGCCAAGCGGGTGATCTATTTGTTTATGGATGGCGCGATGAGCCATCTCGATACCTTTGATCCGAAGCCGAGCACATCCTCGCAGGGCGAAACGGAACCAATCGGTACGACGATCGCCGGCGTTAAGTTTGGCAATCATTTTCCTCGTTTAGCAAAGTTGGCAGGTGCTCTGGCGGTTGTCCGGTCGCTCAGCACCGAGACGGGAGCGCACGAACCGGGCCGCTATCTAATGCGGACCTCTTACTCGGCGATCAACAGCATCCGCCATCCGGCCTTGGGAGCTTGGATGTTGAACGCTGGCTTTCGCGGGCCGAAAGAGCTGCCGGCAAATATTTTGATCGGCGCTGATAATGATCATCCGATGGCTGGTTTTTTACCGCCCGGGTTGGCTCCCGTGCCGATTGGAGATCCTACCAAGGGGTTGGAGAACGCTAAGAAACCTGGCTATCTCAGCGATCGTGATTTTAACCATCGCATGAGTTTAACGAACAAGTTTGATCGCTATTTTCGGCAAAAGTATCAGGGGCCCGAGGTGCAGGCTTATAATCAAATGTATCTTGACGCGATTCGTTTGATGGGCAGTAAAAAGTTAGCCGCCTTCAATATCAAAGCCGAGTCGGACGCGATCCGTTCGGCTTATGGCATGAATCGCTTCGGCCAAGGTTGCTTGTTGGCGCGGCGGTTGATCGAAGAGGGAGTGCCTTGCGTGGAGGTCAATTACGGTGGCTGGGATATGCATAACGGTCTGTACGAAAAACTCGGAGAGTTCGGGCCGAGTCTCGACCAGGGGTTGTCCGCGTTGTTGACTGACCTGCACACTCGCGGATTATTGGAAAGCACGCTGGTCGTGCTGGCGACCGAGTTTGGACGGACTCCCAGCATCAACGAAAATGCCGGCCGCGATCATCATCCCGGGGCCTTTTCCTGCCTGCTCGCGGGGGCCGGTATTCGCACCGGGCAAGTTTACGGAGCGTCTGATGAAAAAGGCTTTGGGGTTGCTGACAAGCCGGTTTCGATCGCCGATTTCAACGCCACCGTTGCAACCGCCCTGGGGCTTTCCACGACGACCGAATATACTGCTCCCAACGGGCGTCCCTTCAAAATCGCCAATCAAGGACAACCCGTCACGGAACTGTTAGCGTAAGAGTTGGCGACCTGCTGGAATTGCCCGCGTGGCTTATTTAATCGCGACCGACGAAGCCGGTTACGGGCCCAAATTGGGCCCCTTGTTGATTGCGGCAACTTGCTGGGAATTCGACGACTCGCTCGTCCCGGAGCAAGCCTTTGCCAGCTTGGCCGCCGGTCCTGCCGGTGAAATCAAAACAAAACTTCAGTTCGCTGATTCCAAACAGCTCTACCAACGAAATCGCCCCGATCCACTGTGGCAATTGGAGTTGCCGATCTGGCTGTTGCTGCGGCGAATTTGTTGCTCCGCTGGAAAACGCAAGTCGGGGCCGGCGTTGCCCAGCACGCTGGCCGAGTTGATCCAATTTGTTGCCGCTGATGACCTCGCTGGCTTGCAACAACAGCGTTGGTTCGAGCAGCTTGATCTGCCCTTCCCGCTGGGGGTCGCCGCGCCGCACTCGGCGACTTTACCCGCTGAACAGTTACCCGCTGAACAGTTACCCGCCGAGCAGTTGGTAGCCGCAGATGCTTGGTTGGACGGGGGACCCCGCTTGTTGTCGCTGCGCTGCCGCGTGTTGGATGCGGTGCGATTTAACGCTGGTTGCCAGCTGGCTGGCAATAAAGCGACCTTGTTGTCGGAGTGCACGCTAGCGTTGATTC
Organism: Kothea flammea; assembly: GCF_052161645.1. GTDB lineage: Bacteria > Planctomycetota > Planctomycetia > Pirellulales > Pirellulaceae > Laterigemmans. The sequence continues at coordinate 5,755,682 of NZ_CP197414.1, read as the reverse complement.
GTCAATCGATCGACTCGCTTTCACCCTCGCACGACTCGGATTCCATTTGGGTAATTTGCGACCGTCACGGCGGGAGGCGTCGCTACGGGGGATTAATTCAGCAATATTTTCCGGAATCGTTTCCCAGCATCATCGCCGAATCTGCCACGTCGAGCCGTTACCGATGTATGTTCGGAGAGCGGCCGCTGCAATTCGAATTTCGCACCAAAGCCGATCAATTTGTCCCGGTCGCGGCCGCTTCGATGCTGGCGAAGTATTTGCGTGAACGTTTAATGTCGCAATTCAACGCATTTTGGCTGGAACAGCATCCTGTCGCGCTGGCCCCGACAGCCGGTTACCCTCAAGATGCGGCACGATTCTGCCAACAGATCGCTAGCACGGCACAGCGATTGGGAATTCCGGCTGAACGCTACACGCGGTTGCGATGACCGGCGACCGGGAAAAAATTGGCCCGCTGGAGGGTCGGAAACGGCGTGCTGATCGGGTACGATTACAGCCTAATCAGTCGTCGCAACCCAATCAGTGGTCTCAACCCCAATTAGTGGTCTCAACCCCGATTACTCGGCTAAGCCCCAACTGCTGGGCTGGATCTATTGGATCGTTGGGTTTGGACGCTAGCACCCCGCCACAGCCCGCAACAGGAGTCGCACAGTGACCAAGGCCGCGATCGTCGGAGTTGGATTCATGGGATGGATTCACTATTTGGCGTACCAAAAGTCGCAACAAGCGACTTTGGTCGGCTTTGCCAGCCGAGATGATCGCAAGCGTGCTGGCGATTGGACCGGCATTCAGGGCAACTTTGGCCCTCCAGGAGAGCAGATCGATGTCTCCAATCTGACGGTTTACACGACGCTTGAGGAAGTGCTGGCTGATGACAGTGTCGAACTGGTCGATCTGTGCACGCCGCCGCATCTGCACGTTCCCCAAGTGCTGGCCTGTTTCCAAGCGGGCAAGCACGTGCTGTGCGAGAAACCCTTGGCTCTGTCGGGTGACGACGCCCTGAAGTTGGTGGCTGCCGCCAAGCAGGCTAACCGGTTGCTGTTGGTCGGGCACGTGCTGCCGTTCATGGCGGAATTCCGCTTTTTGGCTCAGGCCGCCGCTTCGGGACAATACGGAAAGCTATTGGGCTTACACGTGGTGCGCACGATCGGCCCGGTCGATTGGAACCCCGATTTTTATGACCCAGCCAAAGTCGGTGGTCCCTTGATCGACTTGCACGTTCACGACACCCACTTGATCCGTTTATTGTTTGGCATGCCCAAAGGCGTCTACGCGCGGGGCCGACTGCATCAAGGCACGCCGCAATACTTTGAGACGATTTATGACTTCGCTGACCCCAACTTAGTCGTTGCCGCTCGCGGCGGTGTCATCAATCAACATGGTCGACCATTTACGCATGGTTTTGAAGCGCATTTCGAACAAGCGACGCTGCAGTTTCAATCAGCCGCCTTTGACGATGGCGGCGAGGCGATGCCGCTCAAAGTGCTGACCGCGGACGGGCGAATCGAACGTCCCGACCTGGGTGCCGGCGATCCGGTCGATGCCTTTGTTGATGAAATCGACGCGGCCGCAGCGGCAGTCGCCGGAGCCCCCGCGTTGGCCGCTTTGCAAGGCGAATTGGCCGCCGATGCGTTGGTTTTGAGCAGCCGAATTGCCGAGAGTATTGCCCAAGGCCGCCCAGTTGCGATTTAAGGGCCCGTTGCGATTTAGGACCCATTCGAAAACCCAAGCGGGACATTGCCCATCCAATGGTGCCGAACCCGCATCTTACTAGGAGTCTTTGCTTGTGAGCGAGCGATCGATTACCGCCGTTGTGCTTGATTGGGCGGGTACCACCGTGGATTATGGCTGCATGGCTCCCGCACGAGTTTTTCAAGAAATTTTTGCCAGCGCCGGCGTCCCGATCACGCAGCAACAAGCTCGCGAGCCAATGGGGGCCTCCAAACGCGATCATATTGCCCAGATCGCTGCCATGCCCGACGTGGCGGAAAGGTGGACAGCAGCCCACGGGGCAGCTCCCAATGCTCAAGACGTTGATCGGCTCTACTCCGAGTTCCTGCCCCTGCAGTTGAGCATCCTTGGCCAATACACGGACCTCATCCCGGGCACCGCGGAAACTTTCCAGTGGCTCTTGGAACGTGGCATCGCTGTCGGTTCCACCACCGGCTACACCCGCGAATTGATGGAGGTGATTTTGCCCGCCGCTGCGGCTCAAGGTTACACGCCCCATTCGCTGGTTTGCGGTGATGAAGTCCAACACGGCCGCCCCGCTCCCTGGATGTTCCTGGAAGCACTGCATCGCATGAACGCCTACCCCGCCTGGACATGTGTTAAGGTCGACGATACCCCGGTCGGCATCCGAGCTGGCAAAGCGGCCGGTGCGTGGACCGTCGCGGTAGTTAAAACGGGGAATCAGCTGGGGCTCTCTCAGCAAGAGGTCGAGGCGTTTGATCCGGAGGAGCTCGAGGAGCGCCTGGAGACAATTCGCATGGAGTTTGCTGAATTGGGTGCTGATTACATCATTGATGGGATTGACCAATTGCCGGCAACCATCGAAAAAATTGCCCATCGCGGGGGCAGTGGACAACTTCCGCTGATGTAGTCACATTTTGTGAAAACTGTGGACAGGCTGGACACAGCTGGTAAGCTAGAAGAGTCCGTTCGCTTTGCCGAGCGGCTAACAGAAAGGCCTCTTCTCTGTTCCGGCCCCGCTGTCCGCATCCCCTGCGCGATAGCGGGGTTTTTTTGTTCATCCGAACTAAGGACATTGGCGTGGCTTGGAGTCTTGCAGAAAACCAGAACACCCTCGCGGTCTTTGCGGACAACCGCCATGGTTGGCGAGTCCGCAGCCGCCTGGATCGCCCCGAACTGGGGCTGGAGTTCGCCGCCCCCGGTGCCGACTTCACTGACCATCCTCGGCTGCGAGTAACGCCCCCACGGGATCGCGTGGAGCCTGGCCTGTTCGACCAATTGTCCACCTCAGCCTTCCCCGCGATGACGGAAAATTATTTTCGCGGACATGACGCCATTGCAATGATGCCGCAAGATGCGACCAGTTCGTTTGGCCTTGTGGTCACCCAGCGGGTCAGTTTTTGCGAGGCAAACTTTTGCGCCTTGGAAACCATCATTGCCGTGCAAACTTCGCTACTAGATAGCCTCCCCACAATCGATCTAATCAGTGATTTTGGTGGGCAACCTTTAACCTTAGTGCCAGCCGCCGGGGAGGCCGATCCACTCAGCGAGCACGCCGTGCTACCGTCCACCAGGAACAACTCGTCGCTCACCCAAATTCCCGCCGTCATTGAATTGAACGCTACGCCCTCGCATTCTGCCGCCGGCAGCACCGTCTTGATGTTGCCACCGAGCGATCGCGCGGCCGCCAGTGAACTTGAACCCTCGGCCACCCATTTGCATATTCGTCTGCTGGCTGAATTCTTGGAGAAAGGTGTGATTCGTAAAGCACGTTTTTGGACGGTCCGTTGGGCCGAGCAGCCCGCGGAATCAGCAGTCGCCCAACTCTATCAACGCCTGCTCTGTGAACCGCTGCCGCTGACCCCATAAGACTTATGTCGAGGTGCTCTAGGCAAACTCGAGTCCGCTGAGCGTGCTGTTGCCGCTGGAAAAACTATCGGTCTCCAGCCCCAGGTGTTGCAGATAGCTGACCAATAGATTGCAGAGCGGCGCGGGACGCTCGGGGTTGAAGGCCAAGTGCTGGCCGTGGCGAAAATGGCCTCCAGCGGCAATGATCGGCAGGTTCGTGTTGTTGTGTGCCGAAGCGTTGCCCAAGTTGGAGCCCAGCAACACGGCTGTCTGATCCAGCAGCGTGTGTTCCCCCTCTCGTACGCTTTCTAACTTCTGCAGCAACTCGCCCAGCAATCGCATCTCTTCGCGTTCGATGATCGCTAGCATCTCAAGCTTGTGCGGATCGCGACCATGATGGCTGAGATTGTGCCAACCGTCATCAACGCCCTGCAAAGCGACCACTTCGTTGCCACCGGCACCCATCAAAGTGATCAAACGGGTGGAGTCGGTTTGAATCGCCAAAAATATCATGTCAAACATCAACTGCATGCGGCCGGTAAAGTTGGCTCGATCCGAGATGTCGGTTGGCGGCTCGTAATCAACTTGAGGTTTGGGATGTTTGGCCCATTGTTCGGCCAACATCAAACGTTGTTCCAACTCGCGGACACTGGTCATGTATTGATCAAGGGTGCGATTGTCTTCGGCAGGGGCGATTCCCGACAAACGACGTGTCTGATCAAGGACCAAATCCATGATACTCTGGCCGTCCTTGATGCGCCGCAGCTGCGCTTCCTGTTCGGCTTGACTCCCTTCGAGAAACAATTTGGCAAACAATTTCGAGGGGCGAGTCTCGGCTGGAATCTGCACCCCCGATCGCGTGTATGACAAACTGGAGCGATCGGTGGCTAACGTCAGCGAAGCAAACCGCGTCTGATAACCGATTTGTTCCGCGGCGTATTGATCGACGGAAATGGTATTTTGAAAACTAGGTTGTCCCGGGTGTGCCGCGCCGGTGAGAAAACTTTTCTCCGCACTATGTCCCCCGTCGACATCGGGATGCAGCAGCCCCGAGATCACCGAAAATTTATCTCGCAGCGGTTGCAATGGTTCTAAGTAGGGAGTCGTCTCATAAGCGGCTCCCGCCGTCGCCGGAAATAAGTTAGGGGTGTGCAATCCCAGCGGCGCGCAAATCGCCAGCATCCGCCGCACGTCACTTGGCCGTTGTGGCTGCTGATTCGCTTTCGCTTTCGCTTGCGAACTCTGCAAGCATTGCAAAAACGGTAATCCAATCGCCACACCGGCCGATCGTAACAGGCTGCGGCGTCCAATGTTTGCGCGACAATGACTATTGTTAGAACGGTCGTCCTGCTCGGTGAAGCAGCCGGCGCGCGGAGGATTCATTGAGGCTCCAATAATGTTGTAATGCTAGGGAGCGAGAAATAATTCACTATCCACAACCGCGTGAATCATACTTTTTAGACCATAGTGATTGCTGGCCGTTTGCTTAACGACGCGTTCGACCACTGGGCGTTCCGCTAAGGAAATCTGTCTGCCCGTCCCGTAAATCAACAGTTTTGTCGCGATCGCCCGCGCGACGGTTTGTTGGTCAGCGAGGAGTGCCTCGCGGAACTCTCGAAAGTTGGCAAACTGGCGGCCGTCGGCAAACGTGGCGGCTGAATCGACGTCAGGTCCCTGCCGATAGTTTTTGTTGCCGGCGATTTTTTCGCCTGCTCCTAACGAGCGATAAAACTGGCGTTCCCCACCGATCGCGTCAAACACTTCCAACGCGAATCCAGGGGGATCGATGCTGCGATGACAGCTAGCACAACTGGAGTTATCACGGTGTTTCTCCAATTGCTGACGAATCGTAGTCGCGCCGCGAATATCAGGCTCCACCCCGGCGACTCCGGGAGGTGGTGGTGCGGGTGTGCGCCCCAGCAGTTTGTCCAAGACCCAGACGCCACGTAGCACGGGTGACGTCGTCGTGCCATTGGCAGTGACTTTTAACAGGCTCGCCTGCGTCAAGACTCCGCCACGAATCGAATCAACCGGCAAGCTGACTTTCTCAAATCGCTCATGGCCCTGGACGCCCGGGATGCCATAATGCCTCGCTAAACGCTCGTTGAGAAATGTCCAATCGGAATCGATAAAGTTGAATACGCTGAGGTCCTCCGTCAGCATATGCTGGAAGAAATGAATGGTTTCACCGAGCATCGCTGCCTGCAGCAGCGGATCAAATTCAGGATAAAGTTTGCCATCCGGAGTGGTAAATTCAATCTCTCTCAAATCTAACCACTGGCCGGTAAAGTTTTCGATGAAGGCTTTGCTTTTAGGGTCTGCCAACATCCTTTCGACTTGTTGGTGCCGCACCGCCGGTTGGGAAAGCTGTCCTGAGGCAGCCAAGTCGAGCAACTCGGCATCTGGCATCGAAGACCAGAAAAAGTAGGAGAGTCTGGAAGCCAATGTGTAGTCATCAACTTGTTGAGCTTGGTTGAGCAGTAAGAATTGTGGGGCGCACAAGACAGCGGTGACGCCGGCCCGCACCGCTTGTTCAAATGTGCGACCGGAAGCCAGTTTAGCCAGTGTCAGTCGTAAGAAAGGAGCCATTTCTTCCTCCCCGACGGGGCGCCGAAATGCTCGCGGGATAAAATCGCGAATGATGCGTTCGGCATCCTCAACCGGCCTGCTCGATTCAACGATGTGCGTTTTCACACCTTTACGATGACGCATGTAGATCGGTTGATCGGGATGCATGCTGATGCTGTCGCGATCGCCAAAAAGTGTTTTCTGTGATTCCGAGGGAAAGCTCTGGTCGATCGGGCCGTAGGTCTCCGCCCAGGTGATACCGATCCCCGGACGTGGTTCGTGCTTGTCGCGCCATGTGACATGCTCCGGCCAGATCCGCGGCACGATGTGAATCGCGTGCCCCTCTTCGATAAACGTGGTGAATTCGATGACTCGCGGTTTTTCGGGGGTCCCCACCACGTCGTAGATGCCCATAAACTTGCGAGTTTCGGGGCCAAATAGTGAGCCGACGTAGATGGCCACCGCCAACGTGCGATCGCTGGGATCGTGCGGCCAAAGTGCGACGCGGCAGCGATAGATTCCATCTTCGATGGGATGGACCGCGTCGAGCCTGGCTGGTGGCCAACCGGGAGTAAACTTTACGAACGAGTCGGCCACTTCGATCGTCCCTCCTTTGCGTTTCTCCACCGAATCAATGTTTTCCTTGACGGCCATTAACTCGACTCGACGGACTGCGGGGGGCAAGGGGACAATCCGGCGGATCACCGCGTCGAAAGCCACGTTAGCGGCTTCGAGATATTGTTCCATCAAGACAGAGGAGATGCTCAAACCATCGGCCACGTTGTCGAAACCCTGCGAACTACCATCCTCTGGCAGCAGGTCCAGCAGCGGCACATCGATCCCAAGCAGGTCGTGCACCGTGTTTTCATATTCGCGTCGATTCATGCGTCGCAAGGCACTCTTCGGCGGGGGGACGGTGGCGGCAATCCGCGAGACTATTTGCTCGACAGCACCACGAATCTCCGCCGCATCCGGGCGCGGGTGATCGGGTGGAGGCATTTCGCCCGACTCCAGCACCTCCACAATCCGCGTCCAGCTTTGCGCGCCGGTGCTCGTGGCGGCCGGGGCCGTCAGCTGGTCGATTCGAATCAATCCCGGCTCCGCGTCCGCTCCGTGACACGCCAAGCAGTGACGTTCCGCAAACGTCGCAAAGTCGGCCCAAGCGGGTGCCTGCAATGTCGCGGCTGCCAGCAACGTCAGGCAATAATAAAAACGACACACTGGTCATGCTCCGACAGCGACGTAATCTTGGCTCAGCACCCGATAGCCGTTCATTATAAACGACAGAGTCACGCGCGGTATGCTCGATCAAAGCGAGCGTCGAATTCTGCGAAGAGTTTCACTGTCTCCGGCCGCTCCAGTACGTTCTGCACGCGATCCGCACTTTGATCCACCGGAGCCGTGGTACGGATGTCTGTCGCCGCTTGCTGGCGGGAGCTGCTGGCGAGCTTGCGGGCTGCTTTAATGGCCGCGCCTTTCCAGTCGGCAACGCCTCGCATCGCATCGGAGAGAGCGGCTTGAATCGCCCGAAAGTCCATCAGTGAGAAGGCTTCGTCGAAGGCCAGCCGCATGCGTGCGGCGCGCTGCGGATCGATCGGCCCGCTGGCCAGTTGCCGCTGCAAGGTGCGGCCAAGCAAGATCGTTCGCGTCATTTCAAGTGGCACTCCGCGGATCGAAGTCACGATCACGACAATCTTGCGGATTGGAAACAGCAGGAGTTTTAGCGGAGCTTTGGCCAGCATGCCGAGAAACCCCGTGGCACAACCACCGCTGTCGGCATAAAAGGGAGTTAAATCGACGAGCGTGGTGCCGGTGGTTGGGTGGGCGGCCAGCGTGCGGGCGACCACGAACCGGCGACACTGATCGCGAACGACATCGTCCATAAATGGTAGCGGGATAAAGCGAGCGGCCGCGGCCACAATCCCCGCCACAATCCATTGATGCGTCAACCATGTGTCGGTCGGTTCGATGTTGTCAGTGTTCAAGACTTCGACTTTTTAGGCTTGCAGAAATCCCCGCAGGCATCGGGGAGGAATATTGCCGGGGTGCTTTGGGGCCAGATTCTAATCGCAGTTTTATTCTACGTTGGGGCAGGGCGTCGTTCCATGACCGTCCGCCGCACGGGCCGTGCTCCGGACAGACAACGATCAGAATAGGAACCAGTACCTTGATAAAAACCATTACCTTGGCTTTTGTTGTGACGCCAGCTATCGTAGTGCGGAGAGCCGTTCTTGAGATGCGTTAGACGGTTTCGGTTAGCTGCAAAACTTAAGTCGGAATTTTACATGAAACTGCTGGCCACGAGTCTCTTTTCCTATACGGCATCGTTCCTTGGTTGCCTGGCAGTTTTGGCTTTCCCCAGCGTTTTTGCTGCGGAGGAGCAGGCGGTAGCTGTGGGGCAAGGCAGCTACTCGCTGGTGCGCCCCGAGCCATGTGCGGTGCTGCAGTCGGAGATCTTTAAAACCGCTGACTTGGCAGGTCCGACTCCCACCAACCAATGGTGGAGTTCGCTTGTTTGGGAGCGATATTCGCAAAACATGTTCCCGCATCCTCTGGCGATGGTCTGCCATGCCGGCGGTCTATCAGTCAGTTACCCGGGGGCGGCAATCGTTGCCGGATCGGGACATATTATCGGCGGCGGTGTCTCAGAGCGTGGAGACATTGTGATCGGGCATACGGCCGAGTCAGATTTTCCAGACGCTCGCTTGGCTGCGCATTCGCAGTGGTTCGTGACTGCTGAATTCACTGCGGCCGACGCCAAACTACGAACAACTTTTGGTCATGGCAGTCCGTTTGTCTTCTGCCGCTACGAAGCGGGTAAACCACAGCTGCGGTTTGCTGAAAAGCCGATCATCTGGAGTGTTCCCGCTGAGGCTGCCGTCATCGGCATCACCGTACGTGGAAATCATTATGGTTTATTTGGTGCACGGGGTAGCCGTTGGTCGGGCATCGATGGTTTGATTGCGACCAACCAATCCGAGCAAGACTACTGCTCAATCGCGTTGCTGCCTGACAACCAACCTGAAACCCTGGCGATGTTCGCGCGGCACGCACACAACCACGTTGTCAGCACGACTGCCGTCCCGCGGATTGTGGCGGGGACGGTTGAGGTTGACTATCAATTCGTCACGCAATCCATGGAAGGCTCCACCTCAAAGGAAACCTTGTTCGCTCTGTACCCGCATCAATGGAAATACTCTTCCCAGGCGTTGACCGGCAAAAGTTACCGCAGCGTGCGAGGCGAAATGAAACTCGCGGTCGGGAGGGAATTCTCCACCAAGGTTCCGCTGCAGGGCGTATTGCCGATGTTGCCAGCGGAAGGAATCGCGGACCGACAGACGATGTTGAATTATCTTCAGCGAGAGGCAACCGGTGCCGAATCCGAGTTTCGCGATACGTACTGGGAAGGCAAACGGCTAGGCAAGCTCGCCTCATTGAGCGGTATTGCGGAAGCGCTCGGCGAGACTCAATTGCAGCAGCAGTTTGTCGGCGAAATCAAAATGCGGCTGGAAAACTGGTTGACCGCCTCGGCTAACGAAAGTGCAACGCTGTTTTATTATGATGCGAACTGGGGAACCTTGATCGGCAGTCCACCTTCATATGGCAGCGATGATCAGCTCAATGATCACCATTTTCATTATGGCTATTTCATTCGCGCGGCGGCCGAATTGGCGAGACTCCAGCCCGATTGGGCCGAAAATTGGGGGCCAATGGTGAACTTGTTGGTCGGCGATATTGCTAGCAGCGCGGCCGATGACAAGCTTTTCCCACAGCTTCGCTGTTTCGATATTTACGCCGGACACTCCTGGGCGTCGGGGCACGCAAAATTTGCCGACGGCAATAACCAAGAGTCATCATCGGAATCGATGAACGCTTGGTATGCCATGATGTTGTGGGGCGAGGTGACGGGGAATGATGCGATTCGTGATGCGGGGATATTCCTGTTTAATACGGAACGAACCGCCGTTGAGGAGTATTGGTTTGACGTTGCCGGGAGCAACTTTCCCGCCGACTATCCTCACGTTGCGGTGGGGATGGTGTGGGGTGGCAAAGGCAGCTATGAGACTTGGTTCTCAGCTGAAGTCGACTGCATTCATGGCATTAATTGGCTGCCCTTTACCCCCGCCTCGATCTATCTGGGGCGTCATCGCGATTATGTCCAATTGAGCTTCGAGCGAATTTGCGAAACTCGCACGGGGGGCGACGATTTCAACATGCCTTGGGGTGATTTGTTAGTGATGTTTGGTGCCCTGCAAGACCCAAATTCCGCAGTCAAATATCTGCAAGCAACTCCGGAGTGTCACGTCGAGACGGGCAATTCACACGCATTCATGTATCACTGGATTCATACCCTTGATCGACTCGGCGTGAACGATGCCGCGGTGACCGCCGACCACCCATTCTTTAATGTCTACTCCAAAGCCGGCAAACGGACTTACGCGGTTTACAATTTCGAGCAAACGCCCCGGCGAGTTGAGTTCTCAGATGGCACTTCGCTGCTGGCGGCGCCCCGCGCAATGACGGTGCAAAGCCTATTGGGCCAGTAATCGCGGGGGATGATTCATTAGGCTTTGCCGGCTCGTTCCCAGGCCGCTGAGCGAGCGGCTGGAATTGGCGCCCTACAGAAACTCATTGATGGGGCGTTTGGCGGCGATGCAAACTTCACATTTGCCAGTAGCCAATTGGCGAACTTCAATTTGCGTAAAGCCCCATTGCCGGATTGTGCGGCACCAACCGGGAATGCGGTCTGCTTGGTCATAGCGACCAATCTTCATCGTTAGCAACATGCCGTTAATTTTAACTTGGCGGTTGCCCACGATGTTTTCGACTGTTACCAGAGTTTTGTCGGGGCGAACCGTAGAGTCGACCAACAACCATTTGGCGTCGCGATAGCAACTGCGTTTGACGTCTCCGCCGCGGGCTCTGATATGTTCAAAATTTGGATGTTCTGCCACATCGGGATCCATCTCGGCGGGATCCACCCCGATGACTTGCATGCCCAATTCCAGCAGACGCTGGGCAGCCCCGCCCGGAGCGCTGCCAATCTCCACCACCGTTTCACCAGGACGCAAGGGCATGCGCGACCAGAGTAACGCTTCGGCCGCTTTAAAATAGGCTCTGGAAACGACATCGTGGGACATGTCCAGCGGCGGAAAGCCACCTGCCCAGCGCGTTGGTGGCGAGTTGGCCGCTTGGTGCCAACCGATCATCCACTGGCCCGGGTCGATCATCACCACGTCGAGCACGGCTCGGCCGCTGTCGACAGGCTGATTCGGCAATCCGCTGACGATAATCCCACTCGCATGCAAGCGATGGGCAACATCCTCCGCAGCCGCCTGGGTCAAAGCCTCGGGACCGGTTTCATAATTGTGCTCCCCCACCGGTAAACGATCGCGAGCCCATAAATGTAGCGCCTCAAACTGGGCGGGTGGAAAGGGGGGGGATGGACGGTCGTCGAGTTCAGTTGCAGCCGGCTGCAACTGAGCCGGCTCGGCAGCCTGGGCAACATCGCTCAGCAACCAGGTAATCTGCTTGGTGAGCTCTGCGGTCTCGGTCGCTTGAACTCTGCCAATCGACCACGATGTCGAGCGGGCAAAGACGCCATGGGGAAGCTCCCGTTTCAGCGAGCCCGCTTCATTTGATTTAAACGAAACAAAACCGGGCCGGGAAAAGGCCAATCGCCACCCTTGCGTGGTGAACTCATCTTTTAGAGGGGCCTCCGCGCCATGGTGACAACAGACAAAAACAAAAGGGGTGGCCTGAGCCATGGCGACAACCGAAGTGCGAATCGTAAGAAAAAACCGAACGGAATATGACGTTTTTTCTCACGATTTGCGAGGGGGGGCCTGATATCCGTGAGGAACCGGACACTGGCGCGTGGCGGCTGATGGAACCTGCTCAATCAGAGAGCGACTCGCGGGGTTCTTTGGTAATGAAGGTTTCGAAGATACCATCACCGATCAGGTTGAGCTTTGATTGCAAGGAGTCGAGGAATTCGTGTAGCCCCATGCTGACGATTTCGTCGACCGTGAGATAAGCCAGTTCGCTGCCGAGTTGGCCCAAGCGTTTCTCGGCGACGTTCCAAAACGTTCCCTCCGGCGAACCTGAAATGGCGTGTGCCGAGGCGTTGGCCATTTGCACGCAGTGCATGATCGCTCGGGGGAAATTGCGATCAAGGACCATGAAGTCGACAACGCGTTTGGGCGTGATCCCGTGATGGCGTTTGCGATACATCTCGAAACCGCTGACACTTTGCAGCACCGCCGACCACTGGAGGTCGTCGATCGGGGTGCCCACGTCTTGGAGTTTAGGCAGTAAGATAAAGTACTTCATATCGAGAATTCGCGACGTCTTGTCGGCACGTTCTAAGACGCGCGCAAGGCGGGCAAAGTGCCACGCTTCCCCTTGTGAAAAGGTGGCCACGGTGATGCCCAAGAAGGTGTGGCTGCACATCTTGACTTGATGAAAAAATTCATCCGGCAGCTCTCCCGGATTCATCGCTGCGGCTCGCACAAAAATGTAGAACTGGTTGATCTGTTCCCACATTTCCGAGCCAATGACTTCGCGAACGCTTCTTGCGTTTTCCCGCGCCGCCGCCACGCAGGAGTAGATCGAGTTGGGGTTTTTGCGCTCGAAAGTCAAAAAGCGAATCACGTTCTCGCGAGACGGTTGGCCGTAGAGCTCTTCGAATAAGTCGCGATCTCCCGAGGCGGAAACGAGCGCATTCCATTGTTCGGCGGAGCCGGGCGGCATATCCATTGTGACGTAGTGAGTCACCTCGATAAATCGCGCCAGGTTTTCCGCCCGTTCGACATAACGGCTCATCCAATAAATCGCATCAGCAACGCGGCTTAGCATCTAGTTCCTCGGTCCGATGAAGGTTACTGAAGCGATTGAGATTGAGTTTGCGACTGGGATTGCGACTGGGAGCTTGACGCATTTTGGCTTTGCGTCTGCTCGCCCGCAGCGGTCGGCTTGCCGGCCATTACCCAAGTATCCTTGCTGCCGCCACCTTGAGAAGAATTAACTACCAGCGAACCCTTGCGAAGTGCGACTCGCGTCAAACCACCCGGGAGCACGTAGATATCCTCGCCGAACAAAATATAAGGTCGCAGATCGACGTGGCGACCTTCGAATTGTCCATCGATCAGGGTGGGGATTCTCGATAGGGAAAGTGTTGGTTGAGCGATGTAATTGCGTGGATTTTCTTCGATTAAATGGGCGAACTTGCGACGCTCTTCTTCGCTGGCGTGGGGGCCAACCAAAATGCCATAACCGCCCGCTTCATTGGCCGCTTTGACGACCAGTTTGTCCAAGTTGGCGAGGACATATTTGCGATCCTCTTCGTGAAAACAAACGTAGGTCGGCACATTGGGGATGATCGCTTGTTCGTTTAAATAATAAGCGATCATCTTCTCCACGTAAGCGTAGATCACCTTGTCGTCGGCGACCCCGGTTCCCGGCGCGTTGGCCAAGGCGATGCGTCCGTTGCGATAAACGTCCATCAAACCGGGCACACCGAGCAGCGAGTCTTCGCGGAACTCTTTGGGATCCATGAAATCATCGTCGATGCGGCGGTAAAGCACGTCGACTTGCTGGAAGCCCTTGGTCGTTCGCATGCAGACAAAACCGTCGCGAATTACCAAATCGCGTCCTTCCACCAATTGCACCCCCATTTGTTGAGCCAAGAAGGAGTGCTCATAGTAGGCCGAATTAAACACCCCCGGCGTAAGCACAGCAATGGTGGGCGAACTAATGCTGTCGGGGGCGAGATGTTCGAGCAGGCGGAACAACCGGCCGGGATAATCCACCACCGGACGTACATGGGTCGCGTCAAACAACCAAGGAAAACTCCGCTTCATGACGAAACGGTTTTGCAGCACGTAGGAGACGCCCGAGGGGCAGCGGAGATTGTCTTCGAGCACGTAGACAGTGCCGTCCTTGTCACGCACTAGGTCTGTGCCCGTGATGTGACACCAAATGCCCCGCGGCGGATTCAGCCCCACACACTGTTTGCGGAAACTCTTCGCACTGTCAAGAATATCGCGAGGAACGATGCCGTCGCGGATGATATGCTGATCGTGATAGCAATCATCAATGAACATATTGAGCGCGCGGATTCGCTGCTTCAGTCCCCGTTCGAGCTGGTCCCATTCGGCGGCAGCAATGATCCGTGGTAGCAAATCGAACGGAAAAATTTTCTCCGCTCCCCGTTCATCACCGTACACGTTGAACGTGATTCCCATGCGAAACAAAGACCGCTCGGCGGTCTGCTGCCGCTGTAACAACTCTCCGCTGGGGAGGTCTTGAATGCGTTGGATCAACAGCTCGGCCCCGGGACGGGGGTGCCCATGTTCGTCGATTAGTTCGTCATAAAAACCATGGGTATCATAATCGCGGAAATGGAGTTGAGCGGATCCATCGCTGAACTGAGTCTGATCCATCCGAGCCATCTCTATACGAATAGCGACTCCCATGTTCTACCGTCTGGGACGCAACGGCCACCTGTCGACATGATCGTCGCTGATCGTGGGTTTGGCAAGTAGCCCCCCCGTAATGCAGTGCCGGGGTCGTAATGCAGTGCCGGGGTCGCAATGCCGTGCCGAGGGGCGGCACTGCGCGGTAACAGACCGGGCACATCGGCAACGCGTCCGTACTGGAGGCCAACGGCAGACTTGAAAATATTTGATTTTACCAAGCAAATACCTGAATTCTATTTAATCGCATGCGGGGTTTGGGAAGTTGATAGGCGGCCACTGTTTGCACAGTTTGGCTGTCCGAAAAAGCTGGCGCGTCGGCGGCCGAGTTGGGGGGGGCCGGTTCGTGATCCGGTGTCGAGCGGGTAATCCGCGGGAAAAAGGTGTTGAAAACCTGGCACGCGACGCATTCGTGGTGTTGACGTCAGGTCGATGGCTGGGCGCAGCGATTCGCTTCCCGCTGGCTAGCCGACTCGAATTTGTGGACAAAGCGGGCGCACCGAGCTCGCCGTACTAACGATGTTGGCGAGCGTTGTAGTAGGTTTTGGGACGTTGATGCTAAAAGCGTGGTATGCTGATACTATCCTCTGAGCGGGATTTAACTGGAATCAGATCGGCGAACTGCGACCAATGCCAAGTGGCTCAGTGGTGTTCGCAGAGGTAATGATTCCACCCCGTCTCTATGTAAGGTTGTCCTGTTCCATTTGTCACACGGGGTTGCCGCTCACGCACTTTCCGGGCACTGCGGGCGACATATTCATGAGCAGCGCGAATGTGGACATCAAAGAGTATCGAGAGATTCCTCAGTGGGATCAATTCGTGCTGCGACACCCCAGCGGCTCGGTGCTCCATACGACCTCGATGATTCGATGTCGCGCGGCGACGCCGAATCATTTCCCCCATGCCTACGGAGCGCTGGATGCTGGCGGGGAATTAATCGCGATCTTGGTGGCTTCGAGGATCGTCACCATGTCGGGGCTGGGGCAACAGATCACCGCTAGGTCGATCATGGCTGCGGAGCCGTTGTTCCTCAACACGGCCGCAGGTCGCGCCGGCATCGAGGCCCTGTTGCAGCAGCATGATCGCTACATGAGAACGCGGGCGTTATTCAGTGAGATCCGTCCAATTTTTGCCTTGCCAGAGCGGGGCGATCCGTTGCTGGACGCGGGCTATTCGAAGCTCGGCTATTTGAATTATGAATTTGAATTGTGTCCCTGTGAGCAGCAGTTATTTCGTCGGCTTGGAGCCAAGCGGCGTAACAACGTGCGGGCGGCGGAGCGAAAAGGAGTCAGCGTGCGGGAGGTGAGTGGCGAGTTGGGGCTCAGCGAAATGTATTCGTTGGTGAGTGCCAGTCACGCGCGAGCGATGGTGCCGCTGGCGGACCGCGCGTTGTTCGCGTCCACGGCGTTGGAATTTCCTCGTGACGTATTTCGCATCTACACCGCTTATCATGAAGGTGCTGCTGTTGCTTCGGCTTGTTTTTTGGCCTTCAAGGATCGTGTCATTTGCTGGTACGCGGGGACCTTGCGAATTCGCGGAGTGCCGGGCACGACCAGCGTGTTTTGGCATGCCATGAAGAGCTTCGCCGCCGAAGGCTACCGCGTTTTCGATTTTGCCGGTGGCGGATGGGAGGGAGAGCCTTACGGACCTGGCAAGTTTAAAGCCAAGTTTGGCGGTTCGCTGACGAATCACGGACGATATCGCAAGGTCTATGCGCCTTGGAAGCTTCGTATCGCTTCAGTGATCTACGACCGCGTGCGGGGCTATATCTCGCCGAAGCATGACCGCAGCGGTTTAGTCTGTTAAGCTGGGAACCACGTCGACTGCCACGCTGAGCAACTGCGTGCCTCCTCCGACAAACATTCCGGCAACCGGACAGACGTCGCTGTAGTCACGCCCCCAAGCGACCGTGATATGATCATCTCGGGTAAAGACGTTGTTGGTCGGATCGACATCGATCCACCCTGCTGGTCCGCAAAAGACTGATACCCAAGCGTGTGATGCATCGGAACCGGTGAGCCGCGGTTGCCCCGCGGCCGGGATCGTGCGCAAATAGCCACTGACGTAGCGTGCTGCCACGCCGATGGAGCGGAGGCAGCCGAGCATCACGTGGGCCAAATCTTGACAGACACCGCGGCGTTGCTCAAAGACCTCGGAAATCGGTGTGCTGACCGTGGTGGCCGCGGGATCGTACTGGAAATCATCATAGATTCGCTGGTTCAGCTCCGCCAGCGCTTCCCCCAGTGGTCGGCCAGCGGTAAAGCTTTCGCTGGTATAACTTTTCAGGGGTGCGCAGTAGGGAACATGGGGCGAGCAAAAAGTATATTGATAATTGTCCAGTCCAGCGGGCGAACGATCGTTGATTAATTGTTTGGTAACGCTTTCCCAGGTAGGCCCCGCAGCGCTGGCAACTGGTGGTCGCGATTGCAGCTGTACGGTGCTGTTGGCTGTGATCTGCAGCAGTCGATGCGACGTGTCGACCGAAAGAATATGAGCCGTGTTGCCAAAGTAATCGAGTCGCCGATGGCTGGTGGCCGGCTTGGGGCTGAGCGTCAAACGGTGCCGCGTGACGCTCTGCGTGGGCGTGCTCCGCGGGGTTAAATAGACCACGTTTTGGCAGAAGGGAACCGATTCGGCATATTCATACTTTGTTGTATGGGAGATTCGATATTGCATCGCTAACGTTACCGTCCTTTCGACATTTGTTGCGGCCGACCGGCGTGAATTAAATAGCGATGGCTAACCATGTCTGAAAGTTTAGGAAGTTGGTCCGTCATTCTTAACAGCAGTCGACCGAGCTTTGATCGTTCCCCTCCCAGTTCGGTTAAATCATCGACTTCGATCATTCGCACGCCATGCAGTAGCGAAGAGGCAATGCGTTCTTCGGCCGTGCCCAGCGGCAGCGAGTCGGCGCGGGGCAAGTTGGCGACGTGATCGACAATCGCTTGGAATTGATAAACCAAAGAGCGCGGGTTGGTTTCGTCGGTCACCAGCAAGTCGAGTGCGGCGGCACGATCGATGGCAGCCAAGTACCGTCCCCGATACGTCATGATGCTGTCGGCGACCTCAAGCATCGCTTCCAGGCTGCGATTCTCTTCGGCACGCATTTCAGTAGGCAGCGAGCGAACTAGCGAGACGACAAACAGGGCGCGTTCGATCCGCCGCCCCAAATCGAGGAACCGCCAAGCTGGCGAACGGGTCATGCTTTCCGCAATCAAACCATCGAGCGCCGCCATGCTGATGATCGAATCGTCCAGCAGTTCATCCAGTTCGATCAGCCCAAAAGGTAACACGCCGCCCGGCTTGAGCGGCCGAATGGCGGCCTGCTGAGGACTAGCCTGCGAAGCGTTCGCTGTTGGACCATTTGTTTTTGAGCTATTTGTTTTTGAGCTATCTGGAACTGAGGCGGGCCGCACGCCGGTCGCCGCCGCGGCGTGTTCCAATTTGCGTTCCAATTGATGAACGATCCGCCAAATATCGAGCGAGAGCCGGTCGCGGACGAGCGACGCGTTACGGTGGGCGCTGGCGACCGACGCGCGGAGGCTGCCTGTCTGTTGCTCGTCCAAGGCGCTTTGAGGTAACACGGTGGCGATTGCCGGCAAACGATCTCGCATGCCCTCGACGGCAAACCCTGGTTCGACCTGACCTTGTTCAGCCAAACAGCGAACCAGGCAGTCCAATTCGGGCACCACTTCAATTTCCCGGTCACCGGTTAACCGCCCAGCGATCAAGCGGAGTAGTCGGCAAGTCCCTTGCGCCCGCTCCAAATTGCGGCCGAACCAAAACAGGTTGTCGGCCACGCGGCTGGGTAATTCCGCCCCGCTGCGACGAAGTACCAGAGGTGAATTGGCAGTCGGCAACAGGCTAATTTGCTGGACCGGCTTGTGGGAGCGGACCCAAGTATCTTGGCTGACGTTGCCACCGAGCACGGTCTCGTCCAATGCAGCGGCCGATTGGGAAAGCCGTACCAACCCACCAGGCATCACCTCATAACCACCTTTGACGGCCACCGCGTAGACGCGTCTAGCCACATGCCAGCGTTCGGACATCCCGGCAAACCAGACTGGCGAGGTCGAGCGTTGGATCGTATCTTGCAAGACCAACGATTCAGGTTGTTGCTGCAGCATCTCGGACAGCTTGGCGGAACTAATGTTCCTTAATTCCTCGTTGGCGATCGCTTCGCGTCTGCCCACGCGATAGGCGGCGCGGGGAACGCGGGTTCCCAGTTGGTTCTGAGCGATCATCGCGCTGACTTCTTGCCGAGCCGACGCTTGTCCACACCACCACGTCGCGACCGAGGGGAGTAGCAACTCGGCGCCCAACCACTGCTTGGCGATGCTCGGCAAAAAGGGCATCAGCGAGGGAGACTCAACCAGCGAACTGCCGAGCGTGTTGACCACGGCGACTTTGCCCAGCCGAGCGGCTTGCAACAATCCCGGCACCCCCATACCCGCTTCGCTCCTCAGTTCCAGGGGGTCGCAAAATTCGTCGCTCAACCGCCGCAGGATCACGTCGACTGGCAGCAGACCGGCTAACGTTTTAAGAAACACTTGATCGTCACGAACCGCCAAATCGCCCCCTTCGACCAATGTGTAACCGAGGTAGCGAGCAAGGTAGGCATCTTCGAAATAGTTGGGACCGCTGGGGCCTTGGCTGAGCAGCACGACGCGGGGATTATCACGTTGGGTGGGTGCCAACTTTCGCAGCGTGGCCTGCAAGGTCATAAAGAACGGTGCCAAGCGTTCGATATGCAATTGGCTGATCGCGTTAGGAAACATACGCGATGTGAGGATGCGGTTTTCCAGCGCAAAGCCTAACCCCAACGGCGCATCGGTGCGATCGCTGACGACCCACCAGCGACCATCGGGCGCGCGGGCCAAATCGGCCGCGTAAAAGTGCAGGAAGTTTCCACCAAATGGCTGCTGACCATGGTAAACCCGGCGAAACCCGGGGTGGGAATAGAGCCAATCGGCCGGCAATAAACCTTCACTCAACAACTGTTGGGGACCATACAAGTCGGCCAAAATGCGGTTCAGCAATTGGGCCCGTTGGCAGATCCCAGCGGCCAATCGCTGCCATTCGTCGGCAGCCACGATCTGCGGCAACAGATCGAGATCCCACGGGCGGGCGACCACGGCCGATTCATCAAACACGCTGTAAGCGATACCGGTCGCGTGAATCTCTTCTTGAACTTGCGACCATCTCCGTTGCAACTCGTGCTGTCCCAAATCGGCAAACACGTTAAACGGTTCTTGCCAACTGGGACGAATCGAATCGCGAGCCGTGAAGACTTCATCAAAGGCATCACTCCCCGGCACGTAGCCACTGAAGAGATGTTCCGCGTCCGCCGGTTTCATCGCATCATTATTCATTGCCGAGCGACTGTCCGCCGCAAATCGAGCGTCAGCGGAGCCTGCGGATTCGACTCGGTCACTGGTTCCGCACGAGGACCCGGGGTGTGACCGGCGGCGATGAATCGAGTCGCCCGGCGGGCATCGGCCTCATACGCGTTCACTGGAAACGTCTCATAGTTTCGCCCCGCCGGATGAGAGACGTGATAGATGCAGCCACCAATGCTGCGGCTACTCCAGCGATCATAGATGTCAAAAACTAACGGTGTGTGAACCGGTATCGTGGGATGTAAACAGCTGGGCGGTTGCCAGGCTCGATAGCGGACCGCCGCCACGGCTTGCCCCACCGTCCCGGTGGGCTGCAGTGGCACGCGACGTCCATTGCAAGTGACGATGTGGCGCGGATCGGTCAACCCGCTAACTTTGACTTGCAATCGTTCCACCGAGGAATCGACGAATCGCGTGGTCCCGCCCGCTCCCGGTTCCTCGCCCAACACGTACCACGGCTCGATAGCTTGCCTCAGTTCCAACTCGATCCCCGCGTGCTCGATGGTGCCAATTCTGGGAAAACGAAATTCGAAGTGCGGCGCAAACCAGTCTGTTTCCAGCGGCATGCCACACGCGACAAGTTCAGTGATCACTTCGCTAAAGTCGTGCCAGACAAAATGGGGCAACAGGAAACGATCGTGTAATGCAGTCCCCCAGTGCACCAGCGGCTCGTGATATGGCTGGTCCCAAAAACGGGCGACTAAGGCACGCAACAGCAATTGCTGCGTCAAGCTCATGCGAGCGTGCGGTGGCATCTCAAACGCACGAAACTCGACCAACCCCAAGCGTCCCGTGGAACTGTCGGGCGAATACAGTTTGTCGATGCAAAATTCGGAGCGATGCGTGTTGCCGGTAAGGTCAACGAGAAGATTGCGGAACAAGCGATCGACCAACCACGGCGGCGTGGGCCCGGCCGAGGTCGTTGGATCGTTGACTTGTTGAAAGGCAATCTCCAGTTCATAAAGTGCATCGCGACGGCCCTCGTCGACTCTCGGCGCCTGGCTGGTGGGACCAATAAACGTTCCCGAAAACAGATAGGAAAGGGCCGGGTGGTTATTCCAATAACCGAGCAGGCTCCTGAGTAAATCGGGGCGACGGATAAAAGGACTGTCGTTCGTCGTGGGCCCGCCCAGCACCACGTGGTTGCCACCCCCGGTGCCGGTATGGCGTCCATCGAGGTCAAATTTTTCGGCCCCCAGTCGAGCAAAAAACGCTTCTTCGTACAGTGCTTCCGTCGCTTCGACCAATTCTCCCCAACTGCTGGCCGGATGCGTGTTGATTTCGATCACGCCCGGATCGGGAGTGACTTTAATGTGCTGCAAACGATGATCGGTCGGCGGCAGATAGCCTTCGAGCACGATCGGGGTTTCCAAATCGGCTGCGGTCGCTTCCACGGCGGTCAGTAAATCGAGATAGTCCTCTAACCTTTCCGTCGGTGGCATGAAAACATAGAGCCGACCATCACGAGGTTCGACGCAGAGTGCCGTCCGCACCACTTCGCCGCTGAACTCTTCCGCCCCGGGTTCTTGCGCTTCGAGCTCTTGTTCGGCCGTTGACTCGCGCTCCGTTTCAGCTCCGGCCGTGTCATGGTCTTGGCGGCGGATTTGTTGCTTGGCGGTGTTGCTAGTTGTATCCAGCGGCGGTCCAGCGGCAGGGATTTCCGGTTGGGCGCGACGACCGGGATGAGGCCCCAGCGGATCTTTCGGGGCCGACGGGTCGGCTTCAAAAAAACCATTCAGCGGAGTGGGCGGCACGTAGGGCAGCGAGTCGAGCGGCAACCGTAAACCCATCGGGGAATCGCCCGGCAGCAGGAACAGCCGTTCGGAACGCACCGGCCAGGGACCGCTGGTCCACTTGGCTTGCGCTTGCCACCACTGGCGACGCAGCGGTAGGACAAAACCGACCGGCGTACTGACGCCCCGTTCGGCCAAGCGGGCTAAGCGGGCGCGTTCCTCTGCGCTGTCCAGTTTGTTATCGCTGGGATCGACGTTTACTGGCAGTTTTCGCTCGCGAGCGATGTAATGCCAGACATCTTCATGGGCCGTGACGACAAACTTGGTCTCCACTTCCAATTTTTCAGCCAGCGTGCTGACGAACTGCTCGGCATCCGCGGGGGTATGTCCGTAATCTGCCGTTTCGTCGGCAATCAATTCGGGGGCGGTCCACAACGGTTGACCGTCGGCTCGCCAGAAACAGCTGTAGGCCCAACGTGGCAAGGGTTCGCCCGGATACCATTTGCCTTGTCCAAAATGCAGCAGCGCGCCCGGCGCCAGGCGCTGTTCCAAACGCCGCAGCAACTCGGCCGCCATGCGTTGTTTCTCGGGTCCCACGGCCGCCGTCGTCCACTCGTCCCCATCCATGTTTTCGACGGAGACAAATGTCGGCTCGCCCCCCATCGTCAACCGCACATCGCCGGCCGCCAATCGTTGGTCGACCTCGTGCCCCAAAGCCACAATGCGCTGCCAAGTCGGTTCCGCATACGGTTTGGTGACTCGCGGATCTTCATGGATCCGGGTCAGCGACATCTGTACGTCAAATTCGGTCTCGCAAGGATCAACCGCGCCGCTGATCGGCGCCGCGCTAGAAGGATCGGGGGTGCAAGCCAGGGGAATATGCCCCTCGCCAGCCAATAATCCTGAGGTCGGGTCGAGTCCAATCCAACCCGCTCCCGGCACGTACGCCTCCGTCCAGGCATGCAGATCGGTAAAGTCGGCGGTGGGACCGCTGGGACCATCCAACGCTTTCACGTCGGGTGCCAACTGAATCAAATATCCCGAGGCAAAACGGGCTGCGATGCCCAAGTTTCTGAGAATTTGCACCAACAACCAGGCGCTATCTCGACACGACCCTGAATTCAGCGTGAGCGTCTCTTCTGGTTTTTGAACGCCCGGTTCCATGCGAATCAAATAGCTGATCTGGTCCCGCAGGCGACAATTCAAATCGACCAAAAAATGGACCGTGTTGCGTGGCTTGCGGTCGATCCCCGCCAGCCATTTGGTTAACTTCGGCCCCGGCTTTTCGCATTCCAGGAACGGTCGCAGATCACGAGCCAGCCAGGTGTCGTACTGGAATGGCCACAGGTCGGCCGATGGTTCGACAAAAAAGTCAAAAGGATTGATCACCGTCATGTCGGCAACGAGATCGACTTCGACGGAAAAGTCCCGCATTGGCTCGGGGAACACGCAACGAGCCATAAAGTTGCCATGCGGGTCTTGTTGCCAATTGGCAAAATGCTCGCTCGGCAGCACCGTCAGCGAATAGCTGGGGATCGGTGTCCGCGTATGGGGGGCCGGTCGCAGTCGAATCAACTGCGGGGACATCGAGACGAGCCGGTCATACCGGTAAGTCGAACGGTGGTGCAATGCTACGCGTATGGTCATGGCCATATCGTAGGAAACGCTCACCTTGAATACCAGCTACCTTGTATCGCCCTATTTTTTCCTATAACGCGGCAGAGCGTCGCCGTTAGCTGAGAATCGTCGGGGTTCGCACCTCCGCGACGCCTTGGGCGACCACCGCGTAGCGGAATCCAACATCAGTTCCCGCCGCGCCAACGCGGCCATTTTTGGCCAATGCGATGAAATTGACGCTTAATTCTTTCGCAGCGCGTCGTTCCCCCGCCAAAATCCGCTCGATCGCTTCCAAGCAAGCGTCTTCGGGGGAGGCACCCCGTCGCATCGCTTCAACGACCAGGAAAGAACCGCAATAGCGCATTGTAATTTCGCCCAATCCGGTGGCTCCGGCCGCACCGACGAGCCCGTCCACGTAGAGCCCGCTGCCAATAATCGGCGAATCCCCCACTCGGCCCGCTAATTTGTATCCCCAGCCGCTAGTGCTGCAGCCGCCAGCCAATTCACCCGCTGAATCAAGCGCCAGCAGGGCGATGGTGTCGTGATTCAGCGATCTGTCATCCGCGGGGGCCTGTTTAGAAACGTCGACGGGGTCGATGCCGCCGACCGGCTTTTTGCGGTTGGCTTGCCATTTCGCGTGCGCGTCGCGTTCACGGGGCACCAGCAACTCGCCGCGTGGGAATCCCTCGGCGGCGGCGAAATCGGCGGCGCCTGCCCCGGTCAGCATTACGTGGGGCGTCTTTTCCATGACTCGCCGGGCCACGCTGATCGGATGTGGGTAATCCTCCAGAGCGGAGACCGCACCGGCTCGTTGCCGCGGCCCATCCATGATGCAGGCATCGAGCTGGACGACGCCGTCAGCGTTAGGAATTCCACCGATACCAACCGAGCGATTTTCGGCATCGGCTTCGGTAACGCGAATACCCTGTTCGACCCCATCGAGCCGATGCCCGCCGTCGGTCATCGTTCGCACCGCTTGTTGGCAAGCCGCCAGCCCGAAAGACCAAGTCGCGATCGCCAGCGGCCCGGCCTGTTGACCCCCAGCCGCTGCCGCTTTGGCGGGCGTTTCCGTGGCGGGCGTTTCCTCTGCAGGATTTTGAGCGGCGGTCGAGCGAGTGGGTGTCATGGCGGCAGCGAATCCGAGGCCCAACAGCGAATGAAAATTGCGGCGGCGAAGTTGTGTCATCAGCTTTGTTTCGAGCAAGAGCAAAGGATTTCGCGGAGGATTTTGTTGGTAAGATCTATCGCGGCTTGGGCCGGGTCAGTCGGCGGATCGAGAGGACCACCTGATCCATCACTTCATCGCGTGGGTCAGGGGCCAGCCCGGTGAAATAGTCTTCGTCGATCCCCAGCATCAACTTTTTGGCGGTGGCGTTCTCGGGCGCATCATCGAGAAAAGCCTCGGCCATCTCGTAGTCACGATCCCAGAGGATGCGATCGGCCAGCAATTCAATCAAGACATCCCAACGCTGCAGGTCATCACACTCAACCGGGGGCCAGTCAAACTCGCTGGCCAGACACTGTTTGGCGGGGTCCTTGCCCAAAGTTTGTCGGCAAGTCACGAGGACTTGCCGCCGCCAGTAACGATCGCCTGGAAAACAATCTTGGGAATCTTCTTCCCAGGCCGAGTCTTCGTCACCGAAACACGCTTCATAGCAACGCTCGGTATCGATCTCGGTTTCAATGTGTTGGCGGATATTTTCAAAAATGACTCCCACCACCGATTCGTTGACCGCAGTCAGCGGTAAGGCATCCTCGGTGTCGGTCAGCAGATGCCGGCCCGCCAACTCGAGCGAAGCCAATTTTTGCGAAAGCGGCAAACAATCGAAAACTTCGATTCCCGATTGAAAACAAAAATCTTCGCACTCGAGCGACGAACAAAGCAATTGTTCGAGGATCGTGCTGATAGATTCGCGGATCAGTTCCGCTTCCACTCCGTCGACCACGCGTTTACCGGTGGGTGTGTGCCACATTGTACCAATCCTTGCCCGCATCACTTTGCAAACTTCCAAAACAACCACTTCAGTTTAACGGCTGAGTCGGAGGAGTGGGAGTCGGGACGCCAGCGAGATATACTGTGGCCCAGGCGAGCGAGCACGGCCCCGTTTTCCACGACTCTTTTCGAAAACAGACGCAGCAATGAACAAAGACGCCGCACCTTCATCTGCCCCCCAAGACACATTTGACCCGCAAAAAATTGAGCGGCCCGATCCCGTGCTGCTGAAATATTACGCCCTGGTCAGCCTCGCAGCGGGACCGCTTTTTCCCTTCGCTTTCATTCCGTTGCTGTGCAAATACATCACGCTGCGGTATCAGTTCGAGGCCGATGGCGTGTCGATGAAGTGGGGGGTGTTGTTCCGTCGCGAGATCAATCTGACCCATCGCCGGATCCAAGACATTCACTTGACCAACAACATTTTTCAACGCTGGATGGGGTTGGCGAATGTGGCAATTCAGACAGCGTCGGGGAGTGCGGCTCCGGAAATGACCATCGAGGGCGTGCTGCAGACGGACAGTTTGCGAGATTACCTGTATGCCCAAATGCGCGGGGCCAAAGGACTCGATCGGGACACAGTTGCCGACGAGCACGCTGCTGCGGAAGACGATTCAGTGCTTACCCTGCTGACCGAAATCCGCGATAACTTGCGAATCCGTTTCCGGGCCGAACCGGGCGCTGTCTCTGCTGGCATCGCAGGCTCGGCTGATAGCCCAGGCTTGGCCGATAGCGGAGGCTTAGCCGATAATACGGGCTCGGCGGAAAGCACTCGTGGCGGGGAGATGCCTGAATGAACAGCGGACATCAATTGGCGGCGGCCTGGGTTTATCGGGGCATTTGGAAAAGCTTGGTGCGTTGGTTTCGCATTCCCGACCAACCGCCGGAGCTGCCAGCGGGGGCCGGTCAGAACGTGCGGGCTTTTCGTCCCAGCGAAGGTTTTCTGGGTTATTTAAAGTTCCATTTTTGGATCTGGTTGGTGATCTCCGACGCGGTGCTGACCGGATTGTGGATCGCGCTGATCGTTGCCCAGCCGACGATCGGTTTATTGATCACGCCGCTGGCTTTGGCGATTATTATCCTGCCCGATGTTGCCATCTATATCGCCATTCATTTGCGTTACGATACGACATGGTATTTGTTGAGCGACCGCAGTTTGCGAATTCGCCGCGGGATCTGGTTAATCCATGAAACCACGCTGACTTATAACAACATTCAAAATGTGAAAGTTACTCAAGGGCCGCTGGAACGCTACTTTGGCATTTCTAACGTGATGGTGGAAACGGCCGGCGGTGGCAGCAGTCCCGAGACGGGCGGCATGGGGCCGCACGTGGGACGCATCGAAGGGATCGGCAACGCGGAAGAAATCCGCAACTTGATTATGTCCCGCTGTAAATTGGCAATGGATAGTGGCTTGGGCGATCCCGATGATGCTGGGCAGTCGACCACGCGTGGCGGTTGGTCTCCCCAGCACGTGGCCGTGCTGCGAGAGATTGCGGAAGTCGTCCGTGGTTGATTCACTGGTTGGAATCATGGACACTGACTGAAGAAAGTGCACTACGGTCGAGCCCTCGCTCGACCACTCCCTCACGTAAGCAACGATTATTTTATGTCGGATCAAACCGAAGTGCTATTTGAACGATTGGGTGGCGAAGCCGGTGTGAACGCAGTGGTGCGGGATCTTTACCGGCGAGTCTTTGACGATCCGGAATTGGCACCTTTTTTCCAGCATGTCGAAGTCGAAAGGCTGCAAAGGATGCAGTTTGAATTCATGGCTTCCGTGATGGATGGACCAGTCCAATATACGGGAGCCGAACTGACTTCGATTCATCGTGGCAAGGGCATTACTGGCAAGCACTTTGCCAAGTTTTTTGGTCATTTAGCCGAATCGCTGGAATCGCACGGGGCTAGTTCCCAAGATGTCGATCTGGCGCTGGGGCGACTGTCGATGTATAAAGATAAGATTACCGGAGACGCCAACGTCGATGGTTAACCGCGGCAACGCGGCATCCATTTAAAACGCTGACGGCTGGAAGGCGGAACAGTCATGCAGTCATTAAAGTTACAACCCACGTTTCGAGTCCCTCTACCATTGGCAGCCGAACCAGCTGTGCAGCGTTTGCGCGCCGCAATTGAAGGTTCTGAATTAAAAGGCTTAGTGGCTTCGGCGGGACGCTGTGTTGACTTTCAAGTCGAACGGGCTGACCAACGATTTTGGTCGCCGCACCTCTCCGTTCAGATTGAAGATACCGCCGAAGGGTCGTTGCTGTTTGCGAGATTTTCTCCTCGCCCAGAAATCTGGACCTTTGTAATGGCGATCTATTTCGCCGCCAGCTTTGTGATTTGTTCGGCAGCCATTTACGGCTATGTGCTTTGGTTTCTTGGGGAAAGTCCCTGGGTTTTGTTGTTGATCCCCATTTCACTGCTGATGATTTTTTTGCTGCACATCGCCAGCCTGATCGGACA
This sequence comes from Kothea flammea, assembly GCF_052161645.1. Taxonomy (GTDB): domain Bacteria; phylum Planctomycetota; class Planctomycetia; order Pirellulales; family Pirellulaceae; genus Laterigemmans. Next base: position 5,727,889 of record NZ_CP197414.1, on the reverse strand, counting down.
AGGTTTAAGCAGCGATCAAATGCAGTTGCTCCGCGCTCGCTTGGATCGTGTGCTAGAGCTGGCATTTCCCGACGGGATCGCCTCAGTCAGCCCAAGTCTGTGAGGCTTCGCCGCAGATCGAAATCAAGCAAGAGCTGAACACCGAACACAAGGCATAAACCTGGCGAAGCCTCGCCCTAGCGATTCTTACTGGCCGCTTCGTGGCTCATCAGCTCGCTCAACCACCCGCCGACCTGTTGCATGTCAGGCAAGCGTTCCTCAGGGGAGTGGGCGAGCATCTGTTCCAGCAAACTGCGAAGCGCTGCGCCAACGGCGCACGATTCAAAGCGTTTTTGGCGGTAGCCTGCGTCATCAAGTTGCTGGGAAGTGCGATCCCCGACTGGTTGGGCCTGTCGCGGGGGGGCTCCCGTCAAGAGGGCAAACATTGTCGCTCCCAATCCATAGACATCGTCCGCTCGTTCCGCGGGTGCTTTGTCGGTCGCCCAGCACTCGGGGGCACGGTAAGGCAACTGGTCGACATCGTGATTTAACGAAGCGGCGCCGTTGTGCCAGTCCCAAATGGAGCGTCGATCAACGGTCGTGCCAGTCAGCACCCACCGGCCGCGGGAATGTTGGAAGACACGTCGCGGATTCAATTGACCATGAAAGATTCCCCGCTCGTGCAATTCTCGCATCGCCTCGCTGACTTGCCGTCCCATTTCCAGCACTTCATCCGGACCGAGCGGTTGCACGGGCGGATAGACGACAGTTCCGCGCTTGCCTCCGCCGCTGTACCAGGTCTCGGTGAGCCAGCAATATCCATCCTCCAAGCAAAACTGGTCAACGACAACATTGGCTGGATGTCGGCACGCGCGAATCGCTATAAAACGCGGAAATAAATGCTGGGCCAACTGGGCCAATTGCTCGCCTGGGCCCGTGAAGAGTCGCAGCAGGCGTTGGTCGCCTGCTGCAGCGGCGACACGATACACGCTGTACTGTGGTGCATCCTTCAGCAGTTCCAACACTTGGAATTGCCGGAAGGTTTGTCCGACCAACCGCCCGCCGGTCAAGGCGTGCTTGATGGGCGGTGCGTGCATCCCAAGGGTTAACCGGGGCGGTCCCGCGGGAGCCAGCGGTGGTGTCGGAATGCTGGCACAATACCGAAGTTTGGTAGCGCCGACGACGATGACATCTCCATCGTTGAGATAGCGGACGCTGATGCGCGCCCCTCCGATATAGGTTCCACTGGTGCTGTGCAGATCGACCAATCGCACCACCTCACCTTCGACGCTCAGTTGGCAATGCTGGCGGCTGACATGCGGATCATGTAAACAGAGGTCGCAGTCGATTGCCCGCCCGACACGGAAAGAGCGACCATCGACGAGCGGGAACGTGCGACCGGAAAGTTCACCGACCACGACGGTAAGTTGTGGGGGCACAAGCGGTTCCAACGACTAATGGACTGGGAAATCTTAGCTACCGCATTTAGATGCCGTCGACCGCGAATCGTACAGCTTCAATTTGATAAATCAGCATATAAATGCTTGATTCCGCGTTGAATGGCCCCCGCCACGGCCGACTTACTCGACTGACGATAATCGGCGATCCGCTGCAACGACCAACCGTGCCAATAGTGCAACTCGATCGCTTCGCGCTGCGTGGGTGGTAAAGATTGTAACGTGTTTGCCAGTCGTCGCGCCATTTCGTTGTTGTCAGCCTGGTCAGCCGGTGTGGGAAGCTGGGAAACGGTAAATTGCTCCCAGCGAAGCGAGGAGGCCTCGACGGCTTGCTGTAACGACTGCTCGCGTTGAATATTCCGTTTGTCGCGGCGGTGATCTCGCATCTGCCGAGCCAATTCGTTGGCGAGGATTTGACGCAACCAGCCCGCCAACTCAGCATCGGTTTTCCCCCGGAATTGCGCCAGCGCGCGGTGAGCTTGCAGGAAAGTCTGCTGAACAATATCCGAGGGATCGATCCGGCTTTGCAATAACGGATCGAGCTGCATCCCGGCCAACACGCGGAGATACCCACGAAAGTCATGCAATCGTAGAGCCAAATCGCCTGAACCTTTCGATCCATCCAAACTGAGCTTTTCCTTTTGCCAATGGGTTGCAGAACTTTAGTGGATGTATACCGCGCGATCTTGATCCGATTAAATTGAGACGTCCAGTGTACGTGCTCTGGGATAAGGTATCTAACAAAACAGTACAACGCCTCACCAGGGTGAGCGACCGATGGTTCGCACTCGCTCCCCCTGATACGCCAGCCAGTAATAATTCCATGAACGTTGATGATGCTGCTGGACCGGAAAATGATTCGTCGCCAGAGCCAAAGTTGCCCGACTCCATCGTGGCGGAGTTCTTAGACGCTGAAGCTGTGGGGAAACAGGTTGACCGCGAAGCACTCGTCCACCAATATCCGCAGCACGAGGCCAGTCTCCGAGCATTTTTTCATCGCCACGATCAACTACGACTTGTGCAGTCGGCAGAGGCCACGTTATGGCCAGCCAACAACCAAGTTACGCTGCCTCCTAGGTCACGACCAACCTCGGTGGATGAACCCACTCTGCCCCCCAAGGCGGATCTCCACAAGGAAACGACGCTGCCTCTACCGGGTGGCGATGTCAGCACTGAAGGTGTGCTCGCCGGTGCCATGGAGAACACCCCGCAACCTGGCGATAAAGTAAGGTACTTCGGCGATTACGAACTGCTGGAAGAGATTGCTCGCGGCGGCATGGGGATCGTTTTCAAAGCACGGCAGGTCAATCTCAATCGGTTGGTCGCCCTGAAAATGATTTTGGCCGGTCAATTGGCTTCGGAGGAAGACGTCCAGCGTTTTTATACCGAGGCGGAAGCCGCCGCCAATTTGGATCACCCGGGGATCGTACCAATCTTTGAAATCGGCGAGCACGCCGGACAACACTATTTCTCGATGGGATATATCGAAGGCAAAAGCCTTGCCGACAAGGTCGCTGACGGCCCACTTTCGGCTACCCAGGCGGCGCGGCTGACCAGCCAAATCGCCTCGGCAATCGCCTTTGCCCACTCTCGGGATGTCATTCACCGCGATCTCAAACCAGCCAACATCCTGCTGGACCTAGGAGAGCAACCGAAGGTCACCGATTTTGGCCTGGCAAAACGAACGAAAGCGGATAGCGGACTGACCGGTTCGGGGCAAATTCTTGGCACACCCAGCTACATGGCGCCCGAACAGGCAGGCGGTCAAGCGGATCAAGTGGGGCCGTTGGCCGACGTCTATGCCTTGGGTGCTATCCTTTATTGTCTCGTGACTGGACGGCCTCCCTTCCAAGCGGCCAACCCGATGGATACGTTGCTGCAGGTCTTGGATAAAGAACCGCCACCGCCCAGGCAACTGAACCCGTCGGTGCCTGTCGACTTGGAAACAATCTGCCTGAAGTGTCTCAGTAAAGACCCGGCACGACGCTACACCTCAGCTGTGGCCCTTGCCGAGGAACTCGACCGCTTCGTCGCTGGCGAGCCCATTTTGGCCCGTCCGGTGTCGCGTTTGGAGCGGGCCTGGCGGTGGTCAAAGCGTCATCCGGCGTTGGCGATGACCAGTGCGGCGGTAGTTTTGCTCACGGCGACATTGGCTATGGGCGGTCCGTTGGTGGCTGTCAACCAAGCACGTCTCCGCGCGATCGCCGCTGATAACGAGGCACGCGCCGAGCAGCTGGCTGCCAGTGAATCGGATGCGCGCAAGGCGGCAGAAGCGACGCAGGCCGAACTAGCTAAGGCGAAAGAACAAAGCGATCACACGCTCTATGCACGCTCCATTTCTTTGGCATTCGAACAGTTTCGCTCGGCCAATCTAATGAGTGCCGAGGATACTTTGGGGGGGCTGCCAGCGAAGCAACGTGGCTTTGAATGGAACTACGTCAACCAGTTATGCAATCAAGAGCTGGCGCGTTTGACCGGACTTGCCTCGCGCGCCCAACAACTCGCCATCGCACCCGACGGTGTCCATATTACGGCCATTCAGGGTGGTGACCAGGCTCATGTCATCTATTGGCAGCGTGATTCGGCTTCGCCGCAGCGAGTTCAACAAGTAACGGGTTTGGCTATCAATTCAACGGGCGAAAAAATTGCCATCATCGATCCCAATGCGACCGATCATCTTTCGATTGTCGACGTGATCTCGGGCCAAGAGTTGCACCGTTTCGCCGCGACGGCTGAAGTGACTCGCTTTTCGGCTTTCGGCGGTCCCGGTGACCGCCTCTTCGCGTCGGTCGCTACGGACAAGTCGGTTCGCGTTTGGGATACAATTTCAGGCAGAGAAATAACGAAGATTGAGATTCCCTGGCGCCGACGACTCTATCCGATCGCCCTCAGTCACAGCGGTCGCAGCATCGCCTGGCGACGAAGAGACGACGGAGCGGTGATTATTCGAGAGACGAAAACTGGCAAAATCCGCTACGAAAGTCCCGGAGTCGATAAACTCATCGACTACAACGCGCCACTCGCCTTCGCTCCGGATGATCGCATGCTTGCCGTCGGTTCATACCGCTCAGTTGAAATCCGGAAAGCGGCTACGGGCGAGGTCACGCAATCGCTCGACGGAATTTCCGGTTACGCCCTTTCGCTCGCTTATTCCCCAGACGGACGCTTTCTCGCCGTGAGCAGCGAAGACGGAGCGGTCCGCGTCTTCAATGCCGCCAACGGAAAGCTGTTCAGCGAACTGACCGGCCATGGGGCGGGGGAGGCCTACGGAATTCCCGCACTCGCCTTTAGTGCCGATGGCCACCAAGTGATCAGTGCTGGGTCAGATCTGATGGTTAAAGTCTGGGATATTTGGTGCGGAGACCGTGAAAGCCTCGCTCCAGAGGGCATTATCAACCCCTATTACCCACGCCCCAACCAAACGGTTGACTACCTTACGACTGCGAAGGACGGAATCGAAGCGCTCGAAATCACTCCCGACGGAAGCAAGCTGTTTGTCGCTGGGCGCGACGATAAACTTCGCGTGTTTGAGCCGAACAGCGGAAAAGTCCTTCGTCAATTCGCTGTTACCGAGAGTGTTGGCGCACTGGCTTACTCTGAAGACACCGGCATGCTGGTCTCTGGCGGCGGGGGGATCCGCGACCGGCAACCCGGCGCCATCGTCGCCCGGGATTTGGAGTCGGGGGAAGAGCTTTGGCGATATACGCAAGCACCCGGTCCGGTCAGCAAACTAGCTTTCCTCAACAACGGCACCCAACTGGCCGCCACCATGGGCAGCCAAAATGTGAACCTGGGAGGGCTGATCCTGCTGGATGCGCAAACCGGCCAACCAATCTGGACCAGCGAACGGCTCACCTACTCGATCCGCGATATGGCCGTTTCACCCAACAACAAACTGATTGCGACGGTTGGTGGAGCTGGCGGAGTCCAATTGACCAATGCCGAAGATGGCAGCTTTGTCGGCAACACGGGCGGTCGAGTCTATTTCGCCGTCGATTTCAGTAGCGATGGTAAATGGGTGGCCGCGGGGGGGATCGACTGGACGCTGCGCCTGTTCGACACCGAAAATGGCGATGAGATTTGGAATTCAACGCGGCATAGCGGAGCGATTACGGATCTGGCTTTCGTGGAAAACGATAAACGAATTGCCACGACCTCGATCGATGGCACCACGCGCGTCTGGGATACGCGTTTTGGCGATTTGATTCTCACTTGGGAGGATGACGGCGCCGCCAAGCTGGCACTAGCGGCTAGCAGCGATGCCAGCGTCATTGCTTCTTCAGGAGTCCACGATACGGTCTTTCTTCGTAAAACGGGTTCACAATCATCGAAGAGCAATGACCCGCCTTGGGATGTCTTGTTGGAAGACGATTTCGAGCGTAGCGACCTAGGAGAAAACTGGACGGCAGCCAGCGGAGAATGGAGGATCGAAAACGGTGCGGCTGTCGGCAAGCTTGCTGCTGAGGCGATCGGCCCCGAAATGGGTGCCGCGTTCCTCAGCTGGAAAGGAATTTTGCCGACCAACAGTGAAATCGAATATGAATTGACTATCTTCGAACCGATGATGGTCCAAGACTTGATCGGTGACCGCGGTACTAAAAACCATTTCTCCGCCTGTTACATCGGTATCACGGGCCTGCCCTTCAATCGAGGTGAACCAGGTGTCTCGCTGGTAACTCACACCGATGGCATGTATCGCGAAGTCGCCTCCCGCCGAGATGGACGATTTACCCTTGAGCCGAATCGCACTTATAAAATCCGTACGCGGCGACTGAACGGCTTGGCCGAACTCTATATCGACGACGAACTGTATCGTTCGGCGCAAGTGGCGTTTGACCTCGCCTTGCCATATCTTTCCTTCCAAGGCATTTTTGGCAAGGTTGGCAGCGAATTCAAAATCGACAACATCAAAATTAGCGTACCTACCGAGTCAGCGATTGACATCCAAGCCACCCGGGTTGTTATCGATTTGTATGACGCACTCAAGTTAAAACCGCTGGTGAGTCGTCACTTGGCAAACGCGACCGCAGAGGTGCTACTCTCAGGTGCCACCAAGCAGTTTTCCGCGGAGGCCGTTCGCCGCCGAGCAATCGAAGTCGCGCGACGTTGGCCACAAAAGGACGCCGACATATTGCAGACGGCTAAACAGGCGGCTACGGCGAACGACTTAGATGCCGCCGAATTCGCAGCCCTGGCCGATTGGATTGCTGCCAACGTGCGACCAGTGACGGAGGAAGCACAACGCGTGCGAGCAATGTGCGCTTTGCGGGCTGCGAAAATTGGTGACGCCTGGGAATCACTCAACCAATGTATGCGAGCCCATCGTGATCACTATGGCTACAAACACCCGATCGACGTCGCGATCGCGGCCCTCCTACACGAAAAACAAAGCGACGGAATCCAAGCGCAAAAGGAACGGGAGCAACTCGAACAACTAACACTCGCGGATCGCTGGTCAGAGGATGCAATCGCACAAGCCTGGATCGCTGAGATCCGAGAACGGGTCGAGCCGCTGGAAGTCGCTGACGAGGCAACCTATTTCAGCCAGAAAGTCTGGGACCTCACCGATACACACTTTATAGGAGGAGACCTTCAGCCTTACCGAGAAACGTTGGCGCAGGACGCTAAGTTCTCCTTTCGTCGTCTGATCGAGGAAAACGGACCTTATGAAAGGCAAGTCTCTGCCGATGCCTGGCTCGCCGCTGAATCGCTAGCTTGGCAAGGAAAGTCGGCAGGGCTAAATCTGGTGCGCACCAACCACCGCGTCAACTTGCAAAACACTTTCGCTGTCCTCAATGGTGAGTTCGTGTTGCAATTTGAAGCTGGCTTCTTCGCGTGGCAGCAAACCAATGTATTTGCCAAGCAAGATGCCAGCGACATTAAGGACTGGAAATTAGTCTCGACGGTCATCCGTATGAAGCGTCTCCGCCTTGGCGACTTGCAGTTCGACATGGAACGCGATGGGTGGGAAGAACTGGATCGCTTGGCCGACAACGAAGATGCTCAATCGCTCGGCAAAGTAAGACTTTTGCGGATGGCCAGCCGCGAGCAAGAATCGCTCGCGGTTGCCCAAGAGCTTGCCGCCCAACACCCAAGCCCGGCCGTGTTCAAAGAACTCTTCGAATCGGCCTACAGTGCCAGCAATGCGGAGCTGATGCAAAGTGCTGCGAAACAAGCGATCACGCTAGATCCGATGGTCACCGGCATGCCGGCGATTCGCCGCATCGCCGTACAGCAATTGCAGGCTGATGAGCCAGTCGATGTAGGTAAGGGGATTCGCGTCCGACCTCCCAGCTTTTACCGCCGCGGCTCCAACGAGCTGCTGGCCGCCGGGCCAAATGGATTGGCTGCCTGGTTGCCAACCAATGAATCGCTGATTGGTCTCCTAGGGATAGATCAGGAGGGCAATTTGGATGAAATGACCGATGGCATGGTGGAATCGCGTGTTTCACTTTTAAAGGCCAAAACGCTAAGCAAGGGATCGATGACGGTCGCTGGATTTCCCGCTCGCACCTTCGCCCAGGAAGCTCCGGGAATCGGTCGAGCCATCACTGGTCAGGGCAATCGATTGACGACCCAGCATTTTGTGGTGATCAGACGAGAAAAGGACTTCGTGGTATTCCTGCTGAGCTGCTATTCCGATGAGTACCCTCTCCGTGATGCCGAGTTTTTGGAGTTCCTCGAGCATGTCCAACTATAACGTCGGCGCGCGCGACAAAAAAACCGTACTATGACCCCAACGAGCTCACAGGCTGGCGAAGTATTCATAGTCGCCTTTCGCTCCGCGGTGCGTGCCATTAGGGTCAGGCCATGTGTTCGGTTTTGGGGGAGGAAAGAGGGACGCCTTCCACCTTTAATTGGGTAAGGCCAACTCTCTTGGCGAAGCCCGCGAGAACGACCAATCGTAGTAGATCGCCAAGTACGCGATCAATAAAGTGCAGCGCAATCGCCAGCGGAACATACAGATAGGCGGCGACCAAGATGACACCGAGATGACGACGCGAGACATTGCAAAATACCGCAGGTAAGGCCACTTGAAATGGCCCCACGAATAGCGAGATCAAGTCATTGGGGGCAAGTGGTGGATGGCCACGACAGACGATCGCGGGATACGCTAGTCGGAAATGCGCTAACAGCACGCCTATCCAACATGCCCAGAACAGCAGCAGCATCGTTGGCAAAGAAACTCGGCGGTCACGGCTCATTTTATTTCAGACTATACATGTTCCAACGCTGACTTATGTGAAAAATTTCCGGTTAGCATCATGGTTTATCTTTCGACGTCCGTGACCAATGGGAGTCAAGGCACTTCGTTTGGATATGCCATTCCCCAGAAAGTGACAGATGAGGAGATGAGCGACAGCATCTTTTTGATGGTCATGCTAAGCCTGGGCTTTGAACGATGGGGACGGCGGCGAGCATTGCTCGTCTCGACACCTTACATCTCAATCTCATATCCTCCACGGCGGTCGCGGGATACCATCGCTTGAGCCTGTTGGTCGCCGACCACTTTTTCTGCAACCGGGTCCCAAGCGATATTACGTCCGAGCCGCGCGGCAATCCCGGCTAGATGACACGTGGTCAATGCTCGGTGATGACTGTGGACATCGGAAATCGGATCTCGCCGATCTTGGCAGGCGACGAAGAAATTGCGAAAGTGATCGGTCAACTCGCGATCATTATATGCCGCTTGCAAGGCGTCTCCAGGGAGTGGGTTCGCTGCCAGGTCTTCGACTGGCTGACCCGACAGCCTGCCACGATTCACGAAGATCCGTCCGGCAGTCCCCTCGAACAAAACCCCATTGCCTCCGTCGTGTCGAAATTCAATCACTTGGCCGTCTGCATACGTGGCCTTAATCAAAAACTGAGTGGCCGTATTGTAACGGGTGTCGTCCACTGGATAGCCATCCTTGAACTCTACCGGATGCCGAACCATCAGCGGCTCAATCAAGACTGGGCCCGTTTCAGTTTTGCCCAATCCCCACGTTGCGATGTCGCCATGATGCGCGCCCCAATCTGTTAGCTTGCCACCCGAATATTCATACCACCAGCGAAACTCATAATGACATCGTGACCAGCTTTGTGTTTCGCCGTTGTCGCCCGCCAGATAACGAAACGGCACGTCTGCGACTGGCCCTTGCCACCGATCCCAATCGAGGTGTCGCGGAGCCGCGATCGCTGGCAAGCTGGGACTAGTGGGGCCACCGCCAATGCTGCAGGTCGCCTTTTGCAGCGAGCCCAGGCGGCCAGCGCGAATCAGCGCAATTGCAGTGATGAAATCTTTGCCACTTCGCTGCTGGGTTCCAATTTGACAAATCCGCTGCGTCGTTCGGCAAACCTGCGACATTAATTGACCCTCTTCAATCGTCAACGTCATTGGCTTTTCACAATATACGTCTTTGCCCGCTAACATGGCTTCGATTGCGATTTTAGCATGCCAGTGATCGGGGGTCGAAATATGGACGATGTCAATTTCTGGATCATCAATCACCGCGCGATAGTCGGCTACCGCTCGCGTCGCTTTGCCAAGCCAATCTGAAGTAATCTGCTGAGCCAACTCTCGACGGTTTGCATCGACATCACAGACGGCGACATAATCACCCAACGGCCGTATTTGGGGTGCCGAGCCATAGTTGCTGTCCAGGCCAGTCGCTTTCTGATACCAGCGACTGCCGGTGCCCACCGCGGCAATCCGACGCCGTTCATTGGCACTCTGAAAGCCGAACGCTCGTTGATGGCGACTGGATAACACGGCCGCTCCCGCCCAACTGAGAGAACTGCGCAAAGCCTGCCGTCGATTCAGTCCTGATTGCGTTAGGTTCGTTTGTGTTTCTCCGGTTGGCATCAGTAACTCTCGCCTGAATGTGAAAAAGGATCCAACGCTTACAGTTTACACTCAATCTATTCGCCGACCAATGAACAGACCAATGGGAATTGCTAGCCAAAGTCCAGCAGTCAAGAAATCGATCGCCCGCCATGAACTGGAGTCGTCACAGCTTGAACCTCTCAAACGTCTTGCCGTTGAACTTGTAAGCCCCAGCCTCTTGTGTACCGAGCCACAAGACTCCTTGTCTGTCTTCATGAATTGAGAAAAGATTGACAGTGTTAACGCCATCCATAATCGGGTAATGAGTGATGTCCATCCCGTTATGTCGCCAAACTCCCTCCCGGTACGTCGCCATCCATAGTGCACCGGTGCTATCCAAGGTACTTGCCATGATGCCGCCGAATAGCTCTTTGCTCGGATCATTGGCGTTGCGAAGTCCATCCACTTTCGTGAACTTCGGTCCAGCCGAATCACGCTGGTCGACATCATATCGCTGCAAAGTGCTGCAGAACCAGAACCGGCCTTCTTTATCCTCGATAATCGACCGAGTACCAAACGAACCATTTCGCAATTCACTCTCAGGTAGCCAGGCAAAGGACTTGCCGTCAAAGCGACAGACGCCAAGCGTGGAAGTGCCGAACCAGACATTGCCTTGACGGTCTTTGAAAATGCTGTAAACGTCATACGGGCTGAATTTTGCATTTGGGTATTTGTCACGTGGCATTTGCCGGTAATGCTCATCACCGTCTTTGGTTTTGGGGAATTCCAAATGGTGCAGCAATTGGCCATCGTACCGGTAGAGCGCGCCGGCATCCTGTGCACCCTGGAACCACAGGTCATCCGGTTGCAGTTTCCACTCGCCCGTGGTGGAATTGCTGATGGTGACATTTAAAGTGGAAAACGATATTCCGTCGAATCTGCTGATGCCGTTGGCGGTATTGAAGTAAATATTTCCTAATTTGTCTTCTTGGATTCCGCCGAGTCCAAGGCGGTTGTCACACAATCCGTCTTTCGTCGTAAAGTTGACAAGGATTTTCCCATTGTAGCGATACACGCCTCGCTCATGGCTTCCGAACCAATAGTCGTTATTCTTGGCTTGATAAACATGCCAAATCGCATTGTCAAGCTCTGTAACAACCTCGCCCTTGGCAACAGTTGTGCTCCGATGGTTTTGGCCCAAGTTCGAGGCCGATCCGGCGGGCGAGTTTTGATCTTGCCCGACAGCCCAAGCGGGCAACGCGAGCAATAGTAGGAAAACTACAATCGTGTTGAGGCCCCTTGGTTCGATACGGCGTACAAGTTGACATGGGAAGACTCCTGTTGTGGTGAATTCCAAAATCGGCTTCCTCCTCCTCGTCGAAGCTGTGATAATTAACCCAGTGCATAGAAAATCAATCCGTAAGCGTCATGCGATATCTTTGCATCGCTTCCACGCTGGCCGAACGATTGCGATCACCTCGCATCGACGAGAGATCATTCTTTCTGCAAAAACGCCTCAATTCGCAGCTGTGGGTGAGTAGGCCGGGATCTCTTTGGTTATAGGCTACCGTTCCCCTGTGTGCCATCCGGTACTTGGATGGTGCCCGGTGCACCTTCACCCTGTCGCTGGCAGTCGCGACGGGCAAAGCGGCCGAATCGGAGCAGTTTCGTTTTCTCCTCGGCGACTGTCAACGAATATCGGCCCAATCGCTTCGGTAACACCGCATGGTATCTCCTCGCATCCGATTCTAACTGGAAACAGCCGATGAAATCATCAGCGAACCGCATTAAATGCGCCTCGCCGTTGAGTCGTGGCTTAACTTCTCGTTCGAACCAGTCGTCTAGCACATAGTGTAAATACGCGTTATCCAGCAGCGGGGATAGACTGGCGCCCTGGGGGACGCCTCCTTCGGTCGCCAGCAATTGACCGTCGATCATGACGCCCGCTTTCAGGTATCGCTCGATCAGTCGAAGCATCTGAGGGTCGCTAAGGCCTGGTGGCAAGATTTCCGGGGACGACAACCGTACGAAGAGTCATAAAAGTCGACCTCGTAGATTTGTTCCAGAATCCTTACCATTGCGCGTGGGACAAGTTTGTCCTCGGCACATGCGACAGTGGCTGCATACTGCACCTCTTACGGTAAGCTTTCGGGTTCTTGGGGCTGAAAACGTCGTGATTATTGGGGTTTGAGGCGTTTCGATTGTGCGATCCGTTTGGCGAACTGCTATTCAACCTCCGGCGTTAACGCTAGCAGGTAGGGCGATCCGGCATTGCGTCGGCGGGCAGAAATGACTCCTTGCTCGATCCAGTAGTAGATCACTCCAGCGCCGACACCCATCCGCGCGGCGAACTCCTTGACCGTCAGCTCGCCTTCTTTTCTATCATCGGCTCGCGGGATGCGGTGCTTGTGTCGAATCCACTTGATACTTTTTACCGTGAACGAATTTCCCTTGTTCGTCACTAGGCCGTCATTGTTTAACTGCTCAGCGATCTGAGCATCTTCAAGCTGTTTAGCCAACTCTCGTACTCGCTCAACCAACGCCTCATCATGCCGCCAGCAATCGCAGGCGGATCGTGGCAACTCTACTCGCAGGGCTTCGTTGGCTCCTCCCTGCCAACGCACTTGTAACAAGGCGACATATGGCTCCGGCTTGGTCACAGTGATGTCGCGAATTAACAGTTGCAAGATTCGTTTTTTATCCTTCCAAGCTGTTGTCGTGTTATGCCAAAGTTTGGGAAGATCCTGTGCCAGTGCGAGCACTTCATCTCGTTGTTGCGCAGTAAATTGAAGCGTCTTTTGCTGAAGCCGATCGATTTGATCTTGGACGTCTTGCAGTTCGATCAACGCGTCGTTCCAACGTTGCTCGAGTGTCGAAGCTACCAAGCGATTGTTCGGATCAACTTGCTCGTAACGACGCTGAGCCAACTCTGCTTCGTACTCCGCTCGTTGCAATCGCATCTTCCACTGAGAATCGATTTGCTCATGCCGCTGCATCACCATCTCATACGCCTGGATCGCCAACTGCAACTGCTCGCTATTGAGCACATCAAGCACGCACTGCTCAACAGCGCGATCCAAGTGGGTACATTGCACTGTCATGCAGGCTGATTTCGACAGTCCTTCACGCTTTCGCCAGTTGCATTGATACGTTGGATAAATACCGCCATTGCCGCGATAGCGTGGGGTTAAACGGCGACCACAACAGCCGCAGATTAAAAGCCCTTGAAGCAGTGCCAATCCTTCTCGTGCCGGACTGCTCAAAATCATCTCCTTTGCATTCGTTCGGTTGCGTGATAACTGGTCCAAGTTTTGCGTGTACTGTTCGAAAGTGATATAGCCTTCATGATGATCTCGCAAGTTCACTAGCCAGTTCTCCTCTGGCATGCAGCTAATGCGAGATCGTACCTCTCCGTTTTCCAGAATCTCTTTAACCGATTGATAACGCCCGAACGCATAAACCCCGGCGTACGATGGGTTCTTTAAAGTACCTGTGACGCGTGAATCGGTGAGACGTCCCCAATGCAGTTTTCCAGCCCAAGTGCCACCGTAACTCCGCTTGGGAAAATTCAGCTTTTCCCGGGCAAAACGCTACGCGACGCTGTAGGCACTGCCGCATTGCCGGAAGTAGTCAAAGACCAAGGCGATCATCGAACGTACCTGCGTATCGGCGTCCTTGGCAATGCAGCCCAAATCATCAAACACGTAGCCGACTGGCAATCGGAATCGCAACTCTCCTTTGCGAGCCTTGTTCAGTTTATTGCCTTGCAGACGAGCGCGGATGAAGTGCAGTTCCGCTTGAGCCATTGTCCCTTTGAGTCCTAACAACAGTCCATCATTGAAGTCGCAAGGATCGTAGATACCATCTTCGTCAACGATGAGTGTGCCGGTGATGCCACAGATTTCGATCAGGCGATGCCAATCTGCGTTGGAGCGGGCCAATCGCGAGGCCTCGATCGCCAGCACGGCTCCAGCCTTACCAAGAGATACGTCCGCGACAAGCTTCTTAAAATCGTCGCGATCAGTGGTGGAAGTGCCGGACTTACCGAGATCGTGATCCAGCACAACGATGCGTGTAATTGGCCAGCCCAGGTTCTTCGCATGCTCTTTTAGCGCATACTGTCGCTCGGTACCGTCGCGATGGTTACGAACTTGTCCCATACTCGATTGTCGCAGGTAGACGTAGGCAGTCTTCTGAAGGTGAGCTTCGGTGATCTTGATTGAACGTTGATCCGTCGCGTGCATGAGAATCATCCTTGACTGAATGGTTATGGTGAGTGGAACGATCGCCTAGAGTGGCGTCGTCGTTGGGCGTTGACTTGGGCTGTGCCCCCTTGGTCAGGTTGGTTTCGTTCAGGTGGGTTTCGATTAAGTTTGCGATCAGTACTGCGATCTGAGTCCTACAATCACGCGATAAAGTTCGTCGCGACGAATGAGCTTGGACTGCTGACTGCTGTTGGGTCGCCGTCATGGCTTTCACTCCCAATCAAGTGATGGCAACGCTTCTTCGCCTGGCGAATTGGATTGCCATCTAGAAGAAGAAATCGAATTCGCTCGATCGCACACCGAGCCGTATCCAGTAGACCGTAACGGGGCTATTTTTCAGAGGCGGATTTGCCGAGTGTCTTGAGAAGCGCAGCCATCTCAATCAACTGCTCCAAGCGGAGGATTGTCGGAGTGACTTCCGCATCTTCGTAGCAATCGATGGAGCGAATCGAAGTCCACTGTCGAGGAACCGAGAAAGTTCCCGAATCCGATCCCTTTAGGATCACGCACTCCACGCCGGAAACGGTTCGAGTTTTGAGAATGGGAAATTGGTTCCCGCACAAAGGATGGGTAATTTGGGCGCTACCCGAAGGCTGACTGCACGAGTGTGCTTTTAGCTGGTTGTGTCCCGATTGTTATTTGGTTCGATCAAGGCCTGTAATGAAAGCGGTCGTCGCGTCGGCAAATTTCTTGTGCTGCCACGCTTCGAAGTGATTCAGTCCATCAAGGATGCAGTGTTGCGAATGCAGCAATTTTTCGTGCAATTCAAGCGACGATGCGTACTCAGCGTCGTAAGCACCTACGACGATCAGCGTGCGCACCTGATTCGATGCAAGCAGCGTAGGGTCCAATTCGAGCGACGAATAGCTGCATAAAAGAGCGGCAAGGGCATTCGTGTCGTTTCCTTTGGTCATCATTGCGTTGACCTCTGCGATTTCCTTGTCAGTCGCGACACCGGGCGATATCGCCCCTGGCAATCGCAACAAAGGCACGAATCCGTCTCTCTGTTTCAATGAATCTGCGATCTGGTTGAAGTCATGCGGACGGTCTGCCCAACCAATGGTGGTTCCAAGACCGGCGCCACCGATCACACAGGAAAGTGTCCTTGTGGGGTACAGTTCGCGGAATTTGTTGGCGATGTCCCCTCCCATTGAGTACCCAATGATATGTGCAGAGTCGATAGACAAATGGTCCAACAAATTTCGAATATCGCGTAGGATTTGTTGGCCGTACGCGTCGGGAGAGTGCGGTTTGCCACTCGCACCATGACCACGGATATCGAAAACGATCGCCCTGAATCCGGCATTTGCAAACTCCTTTGCAAGTGGAGCAAAGTCTTTCTGCGATCCGGTTAGCCCATGAACAAAGACGACCGCCGGTCCACTCCCAAAAGTTTTGTAAGCGATCGATGTTCCGTCGGACGAGATTGTGTCGCTCGCCGCATCGGCGGCGACGGAGAGAGCGTTCATGGAAAACACGACCAACACGAAGAATGCGGCAATACAGCGATACATGTTGCTTTCCAAATAACGCTCAGGATAACGCGGCCGGGAGTTGGCGTTGCCGAGCGCAGCGAGCCAGCCCAGCTTATCCCGGCTCGCGTTCATCCGTTTGTTCTTTGGCGCACGTGGCACCTAGCTTGATGGTCGTCCTATGAAGGTCGACCAATCCATTTCGGTTGAGTCCGGGACCAAGATAACCGCCACCCAGCCCAAATGCCACGGGGACGTTATGGCGGCGCATTGACGAAAACACCATTTCATCGCGTTCGGCCAACAAAAAAGCGTCGATGCCCGGCAGCCCCCCAAACGCGGATCCCTCGTGAGGGTCCATTCCCGCGTAATATACACAAATTTCGAAATCGGCCATTCGGCCTGCCAACTGGTCCAGTCGGTCGGCCACCGTGGATAAATAGACCTCGGCAGATTCGACTAAATCAAGAGTCGATTCACCAGTAGGCGTGTATTTGTCGGTTTGGAAACATGAAACATCGAGTTGATGATATCCACTTAGCGCGCCAACAAGAGAGAACGTTCCGCCACCGCAATGAGCGTCCAAATCGATATGCAATATCCGTTTAACGCCAGAAGTGTGGAGTTGATGTATTGCGAGGGCAAGTCCATTGAAGACGCAATGCAAGTGGCCCCGCTCCCGTTTGGCGTGATGAAACCCGGCGCTAAGTGATCCTGACACGCCATCGCACAATGCCGCGCTACACGCAGCCACCATTCCACCGCACGATGCAATCGCTGAAGTCCAGGTATTTCCATTCCATGGATATGAAGACGAGCTTGCAAGTTTCCGTGGCGAACCGGTTCTTACCGCTTCCACATACGCGATATCGTGAATAAGTATGAGTTGGTCGACGCTGACGGCCGTAGGTGATTCAAGCACTACATTGGTGATGGGAAAGTTGAGAATAGACTCAGCAATCCAACGCGGTTTCTGCGTGGCGTCAATGGCGTGTGAGGTAGCCGAGTAGTCATTGCTGTAGAAAAGTTGCATCGATCGAGCCAAAAAACGACCGCGTTGACCGGGCCGCCGCCAACCAACATTGACTTCAAAACAGACGCGATCGGCGGCTCCGCGTCCAACGCTTTGGGTACGCCCGGCACGGGCGTGATGTTATGGGGTGCGAGTCTCCTGTACGAGATTGGAAACCTTTCATTAACAGCATACCAAATGTTCCACGACGAAAGTCAATTACGAGACGAGGGCAACTGCGGCGAGGCAACAGACCGTGGAGAGGAAGCCTGCGATCGTGTGCGTAAACGCCGGGTTTGTTTATCGCCACCCGGACGCGATCACGTCAAAGCTGCGAGGCTACGGATAGAAACTTCGTATAAGGCCGGGGCGGCCGGGCGAGCGAGCACAACATCGCGAAGCCGTTACCAATCCGCCGCTCAGGTAAACGGAGAGCTTGCGCAGCGAAACATCACGCTCTTATCCGGGGAGACCTGCCAGACGGCATGCGAGCCGTCGTTCGTTCCCGCGGGTAAGGCTTGCCTGAAAGCCGGGAACATCGCGGAGCAATCCACGGTGGGCGAGGCAGGGATCAGCAGAGGGCATAGTACTGAGCTTCCGAGTCCAACGGAAACAGGAAGGACCGAACGATGAAGAACAAGGAGGAGCCATCGGCTCACTTGCGACGAAGGAACCCCTCGCGGCAAGTCGACCTGTATCATTCAGGCGGCGATGGTCACGAGACCACAGGTTCACTATCCCGACCGGGATCAAACGTCGCGGCGCGAGCCGAGCAGCCAGCCTTGGTCGATGGTACGTACACGCCCGGTGCTGTGCGACAAAAGTCCATCGCCAAACCCGATGGTGGTCAGCGTTTGCTAGGTATACCAAACATAGTCGACCGCTTGATCCAACAAGCCATCGTGCAAGTCTTAACGCCGATTTTCGATCCGCACTTTAGCGAATCGAGTCACGGCTTTCGACCTCGGCGCTCGGCTCACGGAGCAGCCAAGCAGGTGCGTGCCACGATCCGTCGTGGCTACCGCTATGCCGCAGATTTTGACTTGTCGAAGTTCGTTCGATAGAGTCCAACATGACGTCTTAATGGCGCAAGTGGCTCGTCGGGTCCGAGACAAACAAGTGCTGCGTCTGATCGGACGCTTCCTGCGAGCCGGTGTAATGGTTAAAGGCGTTTTGCAAGCAACCGAAGTAGGCACTCCACAGGGCGGCCCGTTCGCTCCTCCAACAAAAGTGCAAAACTTTCTCGCTTCCGGCTTTGCTAGCTTTCTTCGCAAAAAGGGGGAAGTTGATTCGGTACACGATCCGAATCTGATCTGGTTCGACAACGACCTTGTCAATCAGTGTTCGCAGAATCTCGCGACGCAGTGTCCAGTTAGTGGATTCCAGGTTCGTGCCCACCGATTCGCAGAAGCTGTCCAAACACGACAACGACTCACGCAACGTCGACTGCTCGCGCGACTCCGATTCAAGATTCCGCAATTGCTGTTCGTGCTTCGTTAGACGGTCACGCGCACGCTTTAAGCGAGGGTCGAATTCAGCTCGATCAAGCACACCATCGGTGTACGCATCGATCAAGCGTTCCACACTGCGTTTCGATGACGCGAATTGCTTCTTGATCGATACAACAGAGTCACTATCGCTCGGCGCGGCCAGTCGTCGCTCGTACTCTTGGCGGAGCAGCTTCGGATGACGCAACAACTCACACGCATCATTCCACACGGCCTCATCAAGTTTGTCGGTGCGCACCTGTTTGCACTCGCAGACTCGCTTGCCGCCAAACCGATATCCATCGGTTCCGATGCAACGATAGTAGGCGTAAGAACGCACTTTGCCTTTTGCACTCTTGCTACTGACTGGTTTGCCGTAAAGCGCATATCCACAATTGCTACATTCCAGCAAGCCTTGCAGTAGATACTTCGCTCCACGACGTGACTCGTGACCACGCTGTCGGTTCTCGGTCAACTGTGTTTGCACGGCATCGAACAGCTCCGATGAAACGATTGCCGGAACCGAAATCGACAACTGCTCGCTCGCTTCGGTATCGTAAGTAGAACCTGTGCGTCGCGGCGTTTTCGAGTTGCCTCGTTGAGTTCGAAGCTGCGGCCGTCGCGGTCCCGTGCGTGTCTTTCCAAACGCCGCAGAGCCTTTATATGCCGGGTTTTTCAGCATTCCCCACACCGTTGTTCGATCCCACGTGGCTTTGCCTGTCGCCGTCACCGTGTCCGACTTCGTCAGCCGACGCGTCGCTTCACCAATCGACAATCGATCGCGACCGACCCACTGGAACACCTGCCGGACAACAGCCGCTTGTTGCTCATCAATTTCATACGCGGCTTGCCCATCACCGTCGCGACGGGTGATGTAGTGGTATCCGTACGGCGCAGCAGATAACACGCTCGCGCTGCCGCGCGTGGCTGCGTGACGCTTGCCGCGACGACTGCGTTCCATGATCTTGGCGCGTTCGTATTCAGCAAACATGCCTTGCATCTGCAACAGCAAATCTTCTTCAGGACTGGCACCGATCGCGCGGTTGAGAAACACGATTTCAATACCCAGCTTTTGCAATTCATCAACGATCAAAACTTGATAGGCATACTTGCGTGCCAGTCGATCGGGCGAATGAACGTAGAGTCTTTGAAACTGACCCACGTATGCTGCATCTCTCAGTCGCTCGAGCGCTGGCCGATGAAGTGTTGAACCGCTCACTCCATCGTCGAGAAAGCAGTTCTTGTCTTGCAATGAGACGTCGTCTGCACTCACTTTTCGACGCATGTCGGCCACTTGAGATTCGATGGTTTGCTCTTGAGCCTGCGCGTCCGATGAGACTCGCCCGTAGATGGCCGCTTCGACGTTTGAATTGGAATGAGTCGTCATGCGACAGCCTCCAGTTGATCCCGTTGCTGCGGCACGCTCTGAGCTCCAAAGTCGTGTTGCGTCGAAGGCCCGCTGCCCTGACCGTCGACCGCGTCAGTGTCCAAACCGAGTTTGGCAGCACGACTGTTACCGGCGGAGCAACCACGCTCGGCCAGATCAAAAACCTGAGCTAGCAACTCGCGTTCGATCCGAATTGGATGGTAACTGCGAATGACAGCAATGGATTGGCTGTCAGTTTTGAGTTTGGCAGGCTTTGCCATCGGAATCTCCTCCATGAGACATTTGCAATCAATCTGTAAACACTTGCTTGAAAACAGCTTACGGCGACTTCCAGCCTTCGCCATACGCCGTCGTCAACGCCTTTCTTGGGATCAATCTATCCAAGAAACCGCCGTTGTTTGCAATATCGTTGGAGGAGCGATGTCTCCGCTGCTGGCCAACATCTACTTAGATGACTTGGACAAGGAGTTGGAACGACGAGGGTTGCCGTTCGTGCGGTACGCAGATGACTTCGTGATCTTCACGAAAACAGAAGCGGCGGCGCGGCGTGTGTACGGGAGCATTGAACGCTTCTTGACCGACCGATTGAAACTGTCCGTCAATCACAACAAGAGCCAAATCCGCAAGACGGATGGGCTTGAGTACGTGGGTTACGAATTTCGTGGCTACGGCGGCCAGATCCGGGTGAGCAAGAAGAAGCTCGCGACTTTCAAACAACGTGTCTCGGAGATCTTTCGTAGAAACCGAGGCGTGTCGATGAAGTCACGCTATGCAGAGTTCCGTGCTTATGCTCGTGGTTGGTTAGGCTACTTTGCGTTGGATCAAGTGAAGACAACGTTCACCAACTTAGACAAATGGATTCGTCGTCGGGTACGCGCCTGTTACTGGAAGCAGTGGCGGAAATCGAAGACCCGGCTGAAGAATCTGATGTCGTTGTGCTTGTCTTATCGTGTCGCTCGTGGCTTCGCGATGAGCGGCAAGGGTCCCTGGCGTCTTTCCACGACGTCGGGTGTCCAACGAGCTTTATCCAACGAGTACCTAGCCGCCGAGGGCTTGTTTAATCTTGAAGAGCGCTGGCTATCGCTTGCATCCTTGCGTCGAAACGCCTAGTGCGGACCCGCATGCTAGGTGTTGTGGGAGGGGTCCCGGGTAACCGGGCTCCTATCCCGATTGCAATTGTTAGGTGCGTTGTTGTCTCATTCGGCAATTCGTGACGGCGTGCCTGCAAGAACAAATGCAATGACTATTCCTTCAACCAACGAACCACACATCAAGAGACTCAGTTCGAGCAAATTCAGAACAAGCGGTTCATCAAGCAACGTATTGTAGATAAACCATTCCTGAAACAGCCAATACATCAACCAGATCGTGAGGCCCCAGAACATTCCTTTTTTGAACCATGTCGTGCCAGGCATCGAGGGCATGAAAACACTAAAAAGCCACGCATGTATTATGCTTAACACCACAAGGCCAGTGACCGAGACGGGTATGTTTCGTTTCGGAGTGACATCGATGAAGAGTTGGCTTTGCCATTCGGGATTGTAAAGAATCGCTTGCACCGGTGGGCTGGAAAACAAGGCGCCCAGCACCCCGTTTCCAAGAAAGCCGCCAACGAGTCCTGCGGCCAGAATCTTCATGACGTTATTGTTCCGCAATTTGTTTTCCCTTCGTCATGCACCTAACGGCGGCGATCACCTCGCCCGAGCGGTTGAGGTAGATTTGAAAAATCGGAGTATGGCGAGGGCTGGGGTGGATCGCATGGTTCCCGGCTCGCGCCACGATCCGGAGCGCATCTAGGCCCGCCAATTCATTCCATTACGGTACCGTAGTCCAAACCCGCTTGCAATCATTTTTGAGTTCCGGGAGCCCGATTGACTTTATTGCGAGCATCTTCGCCTGGTACGGCAGTGGAAAATTTAATTGGAGGTATCTCGCGAGCAACTTCGGCAGCATCAGGTTCGTCCGGAAAGGACGCAGTTGGCACTGGTTCAACCGATAGCAAGTTGCGAGGCAATCGCATCGATCAGTACTCGAGACTCGTTCGCGCGCACCAATCATCGAGCATGGGCTTTCAATGGACGATTGCAGAGAGACCAAGTTTAGGCCCGAAGAGCTTGACGCCGGGAACGACCGAGGTAACCCGGCGGCGGCCAAGTAACTGTGATTTCAAAAACCCGTGTCATCCGCCGCTCGGGTTGACCGCCTTGTTCGGCGACTTCGGCATCACGATTGTGGCTTCCAGAGCCCGAACAAGTTGCCGTGGGGATCTCGACACCAAGCAAAGTGGCCACTTCCAGGGACCTGGGTTTCCGGGACAACAATACTTCCCCCATTTGACTCGATCAACGCGACCTGTCGTGGTATGTCTTCGACCTCAATATACAGCATCACATAATTGTGCGGCTCATGGCCTAGCGCAGTCGTGAAACCATGAATTCCGTCCTGCGAGCCAGTATTTAGTTTAAATGATAAGGGCCCATATTCCTCCGAAGTCCATCCGAAGGTCGCTTCGTAGAATGCTCGTGACCGTTGCGCGTCAGGACAGCCGATATCAAAATGGACGACTGGTCTTCCCATGTGACTCTCGCTTTATTCTTGTTGCCGAACGACTGCGATCACCTCGCCCGAGCGGTAGAGGTAGATTTGAAAAATCGGAGTATGGCGAGGGCTGGGGTGGATCGCATGGTTCCCGGCTCGCGCCACGATCCCGAGCGCATCCGGGCCTGCCAATTCATTCCATTACGGTACCGCAGTCCAAACCCGCTTGCAATCATTTTTGAGTTCCGGGAGCCAGATTGACTTTATTGCGAGCATCTTCGCCTGGGACGGCAGTGGGAAATTTAATTCGAGGTATCTCGCGAGCAACTTCGGCAGCATCAGGTTCGTCCGGAAAGGACGCAGTTGGCACTGGTTCAACCGATAGCAATTTGCGAGGCAAGCGCGTCGATCAGTACTCGAGGCTTGTTCGCGCGCACCAATCATCGAGCATGAGCTTTCAATGGACGATTGTAGACAGACCAAGTTCAGGACCGAAGAGCTTGACCCGGGAACGGTAACGATCAGCCCGCCCGAGGAT
Organism: Kothea flammea; assembly: GCF_052161645.1. Lineage (GTDB taxonomy): Bacteria > Planctomycetota > Planctomycetia > Pirellulales > Pirellulaceae > Laterigemmans. Next base: position 5,704,948 of record NZ_CP197414.1, on the reverse strand, counting down.
GAGCTGGATCGCAAGGAACCAAAGTTTTTCGGGCTGGGTTGCATCGTATTGTTACGGATGCTTTTCTCGGCACGGAACTCCCGCGAGCTGCAGCCTGGCCTGATCGTACCAATCGCCATTGATCGGATCAACTATTTTTGCAGATCGCTTCTTGGGCTCCGGGACGACTGGAATGGTCAGGCTCGCAGCGAAGAAATGGTTACGGAATCCGGCGTCCGCGCACCTTCAGTTCTCAAAATCATTTAAGCGCACCGCCGCCCTTGAAGATCATCCACGCGCACCTCGAAAACTGGAAATCATCCAAGCGCAACTGCCGCATTGGATTCCGTCAGCGCAAGCTTCATCCTCCGCAGCCGTAACGGTTGCGATTACCTCGCCCGAGCGGTAGAGCTAGATTTGAAAAATCGGAGTATGGCGAGGGCTGGGGTGGATCGTATGGTTCCCGGCTCGCGCCACGATCCGGAGCGCATCCGGGCCGGCCAATTCATTCCATTACGGTACCGTAGTCCAAGCCCGCTTGCAATCATTTTTGAGTTCCGGGAGCCAGATTGACTTTATTGCGAGCATCTTCGCCTGGGACGGCAGTGGAAAATTTAATTGGAGGTATCTCGCGAGCAACTTCGGCAGCATCAGGTTCGTCCGGAAAGGACGCAGTTGGCACTGGTTCAACCGATAGCAAGTTGCAAGGCAAGCGCATCGATCAGTACTCGAGGCTTGTTCGCGCGCACCAATCATCGAGCATGGGCTTTCAATGGACGATTGCAGAGAGACCAAGTTCAGGCCCGAAGAGCTTGACGCCGGGAACGACACCGTTCACCGGGCCGCGGCGAACGAGATTGATTTCAGAAGCCGCGCGGCCCGCGGCTCCGCGTGCAACGGATTGTTATGCATCGCAAGCTGTCCCGCCATTCGCTCATATTTCCGAGTCAGTGCCTTGATCGCACGGCCACGTGTTTTTGGTCTTAGGAGCCAAGGAGACATGGCCAGATTCACGCAATCCGCTGGCGACGCGAGGTATGCATTCAGACCATGCGTTCGAAGTTCATCAAAGATCCGTGCGAGAACGACAATCTCATCACGTTCCGTCCCGAGCGGCAAATCACGAAAGCACGCGCTGCACCCAAGGCGATGCAGATTGGAACGCAGCATGTTGCGAACTGCAAATACACAGACGCTGCTGTCGTCTTCGCGGAACGCCAATTCGATGTGTCCACAGCCAAAGTGACTGCTGAGTCGCAATAGTGAATACAGACTGCGAGAAATGCCTGGGTCCTCAAGATACACCGAGATCATTCCGGCGACTCGTGCCTCGCGACCTGGGGTGGGAGGAATCCTCGCGTGCACCCGCACCCTGACGGAAACGGATTCGTCGAACTGAATCGTCGCTCCGTCGATTGCAGCGGCGCGCGGCAGCGGCAGAAAAACATTGCGAGCACGATTCACAACAGCGCGAATGCCGGTATACATAGCAAACAGGTAAACCGAACGAGCGATTGCGGCAGTGAGTTTTTTCCAGCTCATCCGTTCTCAGGTGCATAACAACGTTTAGCATCAGCCGGTTGCGACGATTGATGCTCAATGCGAAAACGCGCCGATCGCAACTCGGCTGCATGCTGTTGTTATCCGCTCCTATGTTCAGGTTCCGCTATCGGGTTAGGTGAAATGTATGTGCGACTGAATAGCTTTCTGAAAGTCCAATCACCACTGAACAAGAGACCATAGAGCACTGCGTACCAAATTGCGGTCAACGGAATCCCGAGTATGGGGGCGAGTGCGCGTCCCGTGTCGTTTCCTTGATTTCGTATCGCGCGGTCGGCCTCGCTTGTGCGTTCGAATCCGTCGATTCTTCCGTTGCGATTCAGATCAAACGTCTTCATTGTCGATCGATCAGCTGCGTTGGCCGCCACAACTGTAGCGATGATCAACACGTAGCCGCACACCATCGTCCATAAGATCGCGGGCATGCGAATTGCACGTTCGGTGCAGCACCTCACGCCGACATACGCAAATATCGGCAAGGTGTACCACACGAAAATGAACAGCATCGGTGACATCTACACTCTGTCGGATAACGGCGGCGATCACCTCGCCCGAGCGGTTGAGGTAGATCTGAAAAATCGGAGCATGGCGAGGGCTGGGGTGGATCGCATGGTTCCCGGCTCGCGCCACGATCCGGAGCGCATCCGGGCCCGCCAATTCATTCCATTACGGTACCGTAGTCCAAACCCGCTTGCAATCATTTTTGAGTTCCGGGAGCCCGATTGACTTTATTGCGAGCATCTTCGCCTGGTACGGCAGTGGAAAATTTAATTGGAGGTATCTCGCGAGCAACTTCGGCAGCATCAGGTTCGTCCGGAAAGGACGCAGTTGGCACTGGTTCAACCGATAGCAAGTTGCGAGGCAATCGCATCGATCAGTACTCGAGACTCGTTCGCGCGCACCAATCATCGAGCATGGGCTTTCAATGGACGATTGCAGAGAGACCAAGTTCAGGCCCGAAGAGCTTGACCCGGGAACGACGGCGATCACCTCGCCGGAGCGGTTGAGGTAGATTTGAAAAATCGGAGTATGGCGAGGGCTGGGGTGGATCGCATGGTTCCCGGCTCGCGCCACGATCCGGAGCGCATCCGGGCCCGCCAATTCATTCCATTACGGTACCGTAGTCCAAACCCGCTTGCAATCATTTTTGAGTTCCGGGAGCCCGATTGACTTTATTGCGAGCATCTTCGCCTGGTACGGCAGTGGAAAATTTAATTGGAGGTATCTCGCGAGCAACTTCGGCAGCATCAGGTTCGTCCGGAAAGGACGCAGTTGGCACTGGTTCAACCGATAGCAAGTTGCGAGGCAATCGCATCGATCAGTACTCGAGGCTTGTTCGCGCGCACCAATCATCGAGCATGAGCTTTCAATGGACGATTGTAGACAGACCAAGTTTAGGCCCGAAGAGCTTGACGCCGGGAACGCCCCCAATCACCCCGCCGCTGCGAGGTGATTCACCATTTCAAACGACCCTATCGGCGGCTGGGGTGCATTGGGTTGTTAGGATCGCGACTGTGGCATTTATTGCAGACGTGAAAGACCCGCTCTACGAAGCATTGGCGGCACTAACGCGGGCGACTCCACCAGAAACGATGAGAGGGATCGACAGTACAGAAGAACTGACGGACGAGCAGTTCAGCGAATTGCAGGATTGGGCGTCGAACCATGTGATTCCACATTGGTCGACAGGACTCGGGTTGATTGACGCTGCGGAAATGCTTGTCAAGTCAGCAATAGAGAACGCGAACATCGACGGCAAGGCAGACGTTTCCGATCTGCTGTCGTCGTCCTAACGCCTGCAATCAGCGGGCGGCGTGAGTGGACGCCGATTTCAAGTAACGTGATGCACGCCGCTCCCGTGCAGTACGCCCAACATGGGCGTGATCTTGTGGGGTGCAAGTCCCCTGTACTCAGTTCCGGTTTCTTTCACGACGAGGCAGTATACCAAATGTAACTCCGAAGAAAGACAGTACGAGGCGAGGGCAACTGCGGAAGGGTGACCGACCGTGGAAAGGAAGCCTGCGAATGTGCTCGTGAAGTTAGCTCCGGTGCGGGGAACGTGCGGTTCGACGATGACTGAATCGGACAAGGTTTCCCCGGCCAAGACGTGCTAACCGCATTTACGCCAAGACCCGCCAGGTGACGAACAGAAATCCGATATGAGGCCGACGACTCGAGGTGAGTGGGCTGCTGACCACGAAACCGAACCGGAAGAACGAGCGCAGGTAGATCGGGCACTTGGGCGGGGACAGATCACGTGTCGCGGGGCGATTACATCAAACCCCGACGTCCCTTATTTGGGGAGGGCTTCATCCTGTGTCCGCCAGTAGAGCTTGCTCCAACGCGGGGTGGGCCGTGGTAACACGAGCCCACGATTGAAGTCGGCAGCAGAGGGCATAGTAGCGAACCGCCGAAGCCAACGGCGACATGAAGGCCTGAACGTCACAAGACAAGGAACGAACCACCGATGAACTCTGACCAGCCGAACGAACCGGCGAAACAGCTCTCCCTCTGGGAAGAGTTTGTGGAGCAATCGCAAAACATCCAGCGTGATGATTCAGCTCAGGCGTCCATCGAGAAGTCAGCCTTGGACGAAAGCCACGCTTTGATGGAAGAGATTGTTGACGAAGGCACGATCGAGGCGGCTTGGGCGAAAGTCAAAGCAAACCGTGGAGCCCCTGGCCCCGACGGCGTCACGATCGAAAACTTTCCTGAGTGGTTCCGACCACAATGGGAAGGCATCCGTCAGCAACTCCTCGATGGAACGTACCGTCCCCAACCGGTACGGCGCGTTAGCATCGATAAACCCGATGGCGGCACGCGAGAGCTCGGTATTCCAAACTTGCTCGACCGTTTGATACAGACTGCCATTGTGTTAGTCCTCACCCCGATCTTCGATCCGGACTTCTCCGAGTCGAGTTTCGGCTACCGACCTCACCGCTCGGCTAAAGATGCAGTCAAGCAAGTGCAAAAGATCATTCGAGGTGGTCGTCGTCGATGCGTCGATATGGATCTGTCGAAATATTTTGACAGAGTCAATCACGATATATTGATGACACGCGTGGCCCGCAAGGTCCACGACAAACGCCTTTTGAAATTGATCGGACGCTACTTGAGAGCCGGTGTGTTGGTCGACGGCTTATGCCAACCCAGCGAAGAAGGAACTATGCAAGGCGGCCCGTTCGCTCCTCCAACGATATTGCAAACAACGGCGGTTTCTTGGATAGATTGATCCCAAGAAAGGCGTTGACGACGGCGTATGGCGAAGGCTGGAAGTCGCCGTAAGCTGTTTTCAAGCAAGTGTTTACAGATTGATTGCAAATGTCTCATGGAGGAGATTCCGATGGCAAAGCCTGCCAAACTCAAAACTGACAGCCAATCCATTGCTGTCATTCGCAGTTACCACCCAATTCGGATCGAACGCGAGTTGCTAGCTCAGGTTTTTGATCTGGCCGAGCGTGGTTGCTCCGCCGGTAACAGTCGTGCTGCCAAACTCGGTTTGGACACTGACGCGGTCGACGGTCAGGGCAGCGGGCCTTCGACGCAACACGACTTTGGAGCTCAGAGCGTGCCGCAGCAACGGGATCAACTGGAGGCTGTCGCATGACGACTCATTCCAATTCAAACGTCGAAGCGGCCATCTACGGGCGAGTCTCATCGGACGCGCAGGCTCAAGAGCAAACCATCGAATCTCAAGTGGCCGACATGCGTCGAAAAGTGAGTGCAGACGAAGTCTCATTGCAAGACAAGAACTGCTTTCTCGACGATGGAGTGAGCGGTTCAACACTTCATCGGCCAGCGCTCGAGCGACTGAGAGATGCAGCATACGTGGGTCAGTTTCAAAGACTCTACGTTCATTCGCCCGATCGACTGGCACGCAAGTATGCCTATCAAGTATTGATCGTTGATGAATTGCAAAAGCTGGGTATTGAAATCGTGTTTCTCAACCGCGCGATCGGTGCCAGTCCTGAAGAAGATTTGCTGTTGCAGATGCAAGGCATGTTTGCTGAATACGAACGCGCCAAGATCATGGAACGCAGTCGTCGCGGCAAGCGTCACGCAGCCACGCGCGGCAGCGCGAGCGTGTTATCTGCTGCACCGTACGGATACCACTACATCACCCGTCGCGACGGTGATGGGCAAGCCGCTTATGAAATTGATGAGCAACAAGCGGCTGTTGTCCGGCAGGTGTTCCAGTGGGTCGGTCGCGATCGATTGTCGATTGGTGAAGCGACGCGTCGGCTGACGAAGTCGGACACGGTGACGGCGACAGGCAAAGCCACGTGGGATCGAACAACGGTGTGGGGAATGCTGAAAAACCCGGCATATAAAGGCTCTGCGGCGTTTGGAAAGACACGCACGGGACCGCGACGGCCGCAGCTTCGAACTCAACGAGGCAACTCGAAAACGCCGCGACGCACAGGTTCTACTTACGATACCGAAGCGAGCGAGCAGTTGTCGATTTCGGTTCCGGCAATCGTTTCATCGGAGCTGTTCGATGCCGTGCAAACACAGTTGACCGAGAACCGACAGCGTGGTCACGAGTCACGTCGTGGAGCGAAGTATCTACTGCAAGGCTTGCTGGAATGTAGCAATTGTGGATATGCGTTTTACGGCAAACCAGTCAGTAGCAAGAGTGCAAAAGGCAAAGTGCGTTCTTACGCCTACTATCGTTGCATCGGAACCGATGGATATCGGTTTGGCGGCAAGCGAGTCTGCGAGTGCAAACAGGTGCGCACCGACAAACTTGATGAGGCCGTGTGGAATGATGCGTGTGAGTTGTTGCGTCATCCGAAGCTGCTCCGCCAAGAGTACGAGCGACGACTGGCCGCGCCGAGCGATAGTGACTCTGTTGTATCGATCAAGAAGCAATTCGCGTCATCGAAACGCAGTGTGGAACGCTTGATCGATGCGTACACCGATGGTGTGCTTGATCGAGCTGAATTCGACCCTCGCTTAAAGCGTGCGCGTGACCGTCTAACGAAGCACGAACAGCAATTGCGGAATCTTGAATCGGAGTCGCGCGAGCAGTCGACGTTGCGTGAGTCGTTGTCGTGTTTGGACAGCTTCTGCGAATCGGTGGGCACGAACCTGGAATCCACTAACTGGACACTGCGTCGCGAGATTCTGCGAACACTGATTGACAAGGTCGTTGTCGAGCCAGATCAGATTCGGATCGTGTACCGAATCAACTTCCCCCTTTTTGCGAAGAAAGCTAGCAAAGCCGGAAGCGAGAAAGTTTTGCACTTTTGTTGGAGGGGCGTTGTCACCACTACTTTCGAACATCTACTTAGATGACTTGGACAAGGAGTTGGAACGACGAGGGTTGCCGTTCGTGCGGTACGCAGATGACTTCGTGATCTTCACGAAAACAGAAGCGGCGGCGCGGCGTGTGTACGGGAGCATTGAACGCTTCTTGACCGACCGATTGAAACTGTCCGTCAATCACAACAAGAGCCAAATCCGCAAGACGGATGGGCTTGAGTACGTGGGTTACGAATTTCGTGGCTACGGCGGCCAGATCCGGGTGAGCAAGAAGAAGCTCGCGACTTTCAAACAACGTGTCTCGGAGATCTTTCGTAGAAACCGAGGCGTGTCGATGAAGTCACGCTATGCAGAGTTCCGTGCTTATGCTCGTGGTTGGTTAGGCTACTTTGCGTTGGATCAAGTGAAGACAACGTTCACCAACTTAGACAAATGGATTCGTCGTCGGGTACGCGCCTGTTACTGGAAGCAGTGGCGGAAATCGAAGACCCGGCTGAAGAATCTGATGTCGTTGTGCTTGTCTTATCGTGTCGCTCGTGGCTTCGCGATGAGCGGCAAGGGTCCCTGGCGTCTTTCCACGACGTCGGGTGTCCAACGAGCTTTATCCAACGAGTACCTAGCCGCCGAGGGCTTGTTTAATCTTGAAGAGCGCTGGCTATCGCTTGCATCCTTGCGTCGAAACGCCTAGTGCGGACCCGCATGCTAGGTGTTGTGGGAGGGGTCCCGGGTAACCGGGCTCCTATCCCGATTCACATGGTTACACGTAATCTGCGATGACACGTGTGACACCCTTGAGCATATCATCGACATCAGCGTTCGTGTACGCGGACCAGTCCCCATGTGCAGCACTATTTCGCAGGTCGGCCCATGCCGTGATCTGTTTTTGCATTCTTTTGTTGTAAACACCCGCCTTAGCAAGGTCGGCATTCATCTTGTCAAGTTTGGCGTGTGGAATTGAGTTGCGTGTACAGAGGTCTTTGAGCGTAGTTTCGAGCGCGACACCCGCGACAACGCATGCGGGGTCCTTGTATCCGGCTTTGAGCAACGCCGCAGCCTGCTCAAGCATGTCGTCAAACACTTCTGCCTTAACCAACGACTGCAAATTGAAGAGATAGCCGCCCTCATAGTCCTCGCGTGCAGCCTCGAATATTGCAACGATTCTCCGAAACGAGAGTTCGGAATTGCCAACGTTCGTGGCATCCTCTGTAAAATGCTTGAAATGAATGCTGTCCTCTCCAAACACGCGTTGCAGAAGATTCAACACGTTGGTGGACCAGCCTTTGGCGTCGGGAGAACTGATGTCGTAGTAATGCGTGCCGCTATCACGCGCAACGAAGTCAAGAGTCTTCGCATCATGGATAGCGGAAGCCTTGTCGGCCAACTCAGCGAAACGTTGCGATATGAGAGGGTTGGTTTTCACTCAGTTTTCTTTGTGTAACGGTACGGATCACACGGTCGCCGCGATCGACTGACCACTTCAATAAACTCAACTCGGCGACTCGTGTGCATCCGATGGTTCCCCGTCGCTGTCGCGCCATTCGGCAAGCCTCTCCCGACCTTGGGCATTCGCGTACCGCAGACCGAGTATCGATAAGGCCGTATTAGACCAAAACTGTAGACTTACCTGCCCGCTGGACATGCCGCCGTGTGCGTATCGTTCAACGAAACACATATCTTGCCCGTCTTCAATCCGCATTCCGACGAGGTCTTGGAATGCACTTAGAATCGCGTCACGAAACTCCGTTCCAGTCTGCGGAAGTGAAGCGTTAGAGAACATCGTCTTCATTTCGCGCCACAGGTATGGATCGCCACGAAGCCCCCATTGCTCCGGCTCGGGATCAAAAAGGTCGGCAATTGAAGACTTGGGTTTCTGCGTTGACGCTGATGGGTCTCGATGCGGATCACCGTGAAGTTTGATGTGCAGAATGTACTCAGAAGTCGAGCCGTCCCAGCCACATTGAGTGCATGCTCCGTCCCGTATCAAATGGTTGCAACGTGCTTTCCCGTAAATCCAGAAAGCGCATTCGCGGCAGAGTCCAGACATTGCCATCGCCGTGCGGACAAATGGGCTGCCACACTCATCACAGGTGCCAGGTTCGCCAGGATCAACGTAGGGCATCATCGGTTCGGGGAACGTCCATGATCACCCGGTTGCCGCGAGCGACGTTGAATTCAGATCCCGCACCGTCGGCAACTCGGGTGCATCAAATTGTTCTGCGACGGATCGCGTGCTACTTCGAAGCCGCGGACTTCAGTTTTTCAACCAGCGCTTTATTGAGGCCGTCAAGCGATTGCTTGTTTGCACCGGCAAAGAACGATTTCATCTTTCTTGATTGCTCGTCATCACGGTATCCTAATCCAACAACTCGAACGCGAGTTCGTGTCGGAGAAATGGGCGTGAAGTAAAAGACGGACCAAGTACCTTTTGCAGCTTCTTCAAAGGGAAATCCCGCCGGAAATCTAGTTGCCTGAAGTGACAACATACGTTCCGGTTCGTAGCTAAGGATCGTGTTCTCGATAGTGGTTGCGTCGCCAAGTTCACCGTCTTTGTTGTAGTTGGACGTCATCTTTCCGCCGATCCGAAGCTCTATCTCAGCGATCGGAGCCATCCACGACATTAGCCCCTTGTTGGTCGTGAACGCATTCCAAACGTCCGCGACACCCGCTTCGATTTCGTGCTCATATGCGACTATCTGGGACTGGGCATCTCCCATGGCGTCACCGGAACTGGAATCATCTTGAGCTGACACGGGCAACGAAGTGCTCAAGAAAAGGAGCAAGACAATGCAAGTGCTCAGTTGTTTGATCATGACGTGTTTTGTCCCAATGTATGTAAATCGCAGAACGACTGCGATCACCTCGCCCGAGCGGTTGAGGTAGATCTGGAAAATCGGAGTATGGCGAGGGCTGGGGTGGATCGCATGGTTCCCGGCTCGCGCCACGATCCGGAGCGCATCCGGGCCCGCCAATTCATTCCATTACGGTACCGTAGTCCAAACCCGCTTGCAATCATTTCTGAGTTCCGGGAGCCCAATTGACTTTATTGCGAGCATCTTCGCCTGGGACAGCAGTGGAAAATTTAATTGCAGGTATCTCGCGAGCAACTTCGTCAGCATCAGGTTCGTCTGGAAAGGACGCAGTTGGCACTGGTTCAACCGATAGCAAGTTGCGAGGCAAGCGCATCGATCAGTACTCGAGACTCGTTCGCGCGCACCAATCATCGAGCATGGGCTTTCAATGGACGATTGCAGAGAGACCAAGTTCAGGCCCGAAGAGCTTGACGCCGGGAACGTTTAGGATAACGCGGCCGGGAGTAAACGTGATCGAGCGAAGCGAGCCGACCGATTTATTCCGGCTCGCGTTCATCCGTTGGTTCGCCGCTTGTTGCATCACCGCCACTGTCGGCCCCATTAGGAAGGTATTTCTTGATGAACGCAACCAGTCGTTCCTGATGAGGTGGCTCGTCAAAAATCTGCAAGTGCCCGGCACGATCGTACTGCCAAAGCTCTTTAGGATCCGTGGCTGCGTCGAAGAGCCGTTCACTATGGTAGGGGCTGACGGCGGTGTCTGAATTCCCGTGTATGAGCAAGACGGGCGTCGACTGCAAGTTGGCAATCGCTGCCTCGCCGCTGTATTCGTCGCTGGTTAGCAACCAACCTCCCCATTTTACAAGCCAAAGCGGGCCAAACTGACCAAGCTTGTCGCTCAAGTGGTAGCTTGGCCGAGCATAGGTCGCTTCGGCAATCACCAAGCGAATACCGGCGTCCTTTCGAAGCGAAGCAGCGTTTAGGGCGAGTTGCCCTCCCATGCTCTGACCGTACAGAATGATTCTGTCAGGTCGAACGTCCGAGCGAGTCATTACATAGTCAATTGCCGCAGTTGAATCTTCGACGAGCCCCTTTCGGTCCGGTTCGCCCTCAGACCTACCGTATCCACGGTAGTCAAAAACGAACAAATTCAATCCGCGTTCCGTCAGCCAATACACGTTTCGGGTCGTATGAGTAATGTTGCGGTCGCTGCCATGGAAACAGATCACCGTCCCTATCGGCTCGACCTCCGAACGCAGGAACCATCCATGCAGCATCGTGCCATCGGCGCTGGCGAAACTCACGGTTTCAGGTTGGAGTCCAAGGTCCGCCTGCACACCGTATGAGCGTGCTGATGGCCTATAGAATTGCTGATCGAGAAAGCCGGTGACCTTGAGGATGAGCGAGATGAGCAATGTTATTGCGACGGTAATCGTGGCGGCAGTAGCGCACGGTCCCAAAACGTCCCTGAACGGGATTGCAGAATTGTTTCGCAGTCGTCGGATTGCAAACGACGCGATCACAATTCCGCAGGGAATACAAAGCAGAACGACAAGCGAGAGCAGGAGACTGACGGATTCACTTCGCAACTTCACGGCTCCAGGTGTCTAGGGTTGATTTGGCGAACGGTTGCGATCACCTCGCCCGAGCGGTTGAGGTAGATTTGAAAAATCGGAGTATGGCGAGGGCTGGGGTGGATCGCATGGTTCCCGGCTCGCGCCACGATCCGGAGCGCATCTAGGCCCGCCAATTCATTCCATTACGGTACCGTAGTCCAAACCCGCTTGCAATCATTTTTGAGTTCCGGGAGCCCGATTGACTTTATTGCGAGCATCTTCGCCTGGTACGGCAGTGGAAAATTTAATTGGAGGTATCTCGCGAGCAACTTCGGCAGCATCAGGTTCGTCCGGAAAGGACGCAGTTGGCACTGGTTCAACCGATAGCAAGTTGCGAGGCAAGCGCATCGATCAGTACTCGAGGCTTGTTCGCGCGCACCAATCATCGAGCATGGGCTTTCAATGGACGATTGTAGAGAGACCAAGTTTAGGCTCACCAAGTTTAGGCTCGAAGAGCTTGACCCGGGAACGAATTGCGATCTATCCGCTGGTCAGGCTTTAAAAAAGCCCAACTTTGGCTGGGCTCTTTGCCTGACTTGCGGATAGATCGTGCGTTGAACTTTGTCGTAAAAACTCATTCTAACGCGTAGTAGTTGTGCAGTTCTAGTCCTGGAAGCATCGGTTGAATTGCCGGCCGAGTGGTGGGCGTGGCTGTCGGGTGATATGCACGTTCGAAGATGTTTTCCAGGTACCAGGCGTTAAATCCAGGCCCAAACTTACCGTCCCAGAACTTTTCGTCGTCTATTTCCAACGATTTTCGGTACCAACCTGGAAGATGCGTGCTACGTTGACTCAGCGCTTCCCGCCACGATGGACGGGACCTGCTAGCGACTAGCCGCAGTGCCACTTCGCCACACGCTGGGCAGTTGAGTTTTGTGTCAGTGTCCGTGTTAGATTCTTCTTCATCTGTCAGTGATTCGGCTGGCGACGCTGGCGTGGGCTGCCCCGAAAGTCCCGCCGCAGCACGTAGCTGGGTGCTGCACTTTGCTTGGTAGATCGTTCGTCGTTTGTTAGTCCAGCCTCCCATGTAGCGTGTCTTGGTTAATTGGTTCGGTTGGATGTGTAAACACCAACGCCGCACGAACTCGATTGTGCTGAGTGTCACGGGAACTTGAACCGCTTCGCCGCCTTGAACTTTCCCTTCACGTGCCAAGAAGGTCACCTGCTGTTCGTCCGCCGTTACGATTCGCGAGTCGCTGATTGGCCCGCCCGTAAGGTAACGTGTCAGATAACGAACCAAATCGTTGGGACCGCTGGAACTGTCCGGGGGCGGTTGAATAAAGCTGACCCAGTCGCGTGCGCTAAGATGCTCAATCAATTTGTCCCAGCCTTCGTCGGTGCGCAGATCCCCGAACGTTGGCTCGACGTCCAACTTTAATTTGCGACGCGTTCTTAATCTCTGCAAGTGGGAGATCGCCGCTTTGCGAAAGGCCACTCGAAGGTTAATTGCGTCGACCAGGTAATGATTGTCGCTCAAGCCGCTATCCGGCGGCGCGGTACTGGTCTTCCATTGATTGTTGCGAACGCCAGGTCCTGAACCGGGGACGAGCGCGTGTACGTGCCAATGAGCTTCGAGCTTTTGATTCCAAGTATGTAATACCATGATCGCTGCGGGTTCGTATTGTTGTTCGCGGCGAATCGTTCTATTAAGACCTTTCCAAGCAGCGGTGAATAAGAGATTTGCCAGCGGTTGTCGGTTGGCAAGGGCGATGCGAGAGAGTTCACTCGGCAGGGTGAAGACAACTTGATAGTAGTCGACTCCATCGATCAGCAGTTTACTGGCCCTTTCGCTGAAGTCGAATCGTTTGCCACCACTGCATCCTGGGCAGTGGCGATCGCCGCATGAATTCGCCACGATGCAGGTTGAGTTGCACGCTTTGCATCGATACTCGTGACCGCCCAGTGCCGGTGTGCGGCAAAGTGTTAGCTTTGCCAGCACGCCCTGTACTTGCCAACTGGCACCGCCTTCGCGGTACCGGTCAACGAATTGTTTCGCACCGATCCTAAGAATCTCTAGAACACTTAGCTGCTTGCCTCCGGTGGCTGGCTGCCTGGTTTGTTGTTCTGCTTGTTCTCGGGCTTGTTGTTCTCGGCTGGTGGCCGATAGGTGGGCAGTTGTTCGACCGGTAGCCAATCCAGTGGACTCGGGGTAGATAGCATGTGTTCCCTGCGACAATGGAGGTAGACCATCGTCGTCGCAAAGCTCGCATGTCCCAGGAGCCGGCTGATCGTCAACAAGTCGACTCCGGCTTCGAGTAGTCCGGTCGCGTAGGAGTGTCTCAGGGTGTGAGGTGTGACGTTCTTGTGAATCTTTGCCAAGAGGGCTGCTTTCTTGATCGCTTTTTGGATCGACGTGTCGGCGTATGTCTTGTCTGCCGAGTTGCCCGGAAAGAGTAGCGACTTGGGTTTGTAGCGTTTCCAGTAATCCCGCAACTCGCTCAGTAATCGCGGCGAGAGGGGAACGATTCGGTCCTTGGCTCCCTTGCCGTGAGTGATCCGAATCTGCATTCTCTGGGAGTCGATGTCGTGGACTCTTAGGTTTGCCGCTTCTGAGAATCTCATCCCGGTTGCGTAGAGAGTCGTTAGGAAGACTTTGTGTTTGTGGCACGTCGTGCATCGTAGTAGCTCGTCGACTTGATGTCGGCCGAGGACCACAGGTAGCGTTTTGGGTCTCTTTCCAAACGGCACCATGGTGACCGGCCAATTGACTCGGATGGTATGTGTGTAGAGGAACCGTAACGCGCAAACGGCCTGATTGAAGCTGCTGTAAGCAAGTTTCCTTTCTTCGATTAGGTGGAGCTGGAAGGCTCGAACGTCTTCCGGGGTCACGCGGTCCAGCGGCTTTTGAATAAAGTCGGCGAACTTTCCCGCGTGGTAGGTGTAGGCATCGATGGTCCGAGGTGCCAAGTTGCGGATTTTCATATCCTGAGCGAGTCGAATGGTGAGCGGGCATGGTCTTTTTTCGTGAGGCGTCATAATGTTTTTCCCAATTTGAGAAGTGATGCAGTGACACGAAGTGTGTCGATTGCTTGAGAAGCCCATTGCAATTGCCGTCACAAAAATCGCAACCTCTTTAATCGTTTTATTCGTCAAACGGTTAAAATAGGTTGCAGCGAGAATCGTTAGATTCGTTAGCTTGCGTTGGTGGTGTCGCTGATATCGATTCTGCTGGCGCCAAGCTGGGAGCTGCCTCTCTCGCGCCAGCGAAAAAAGAAAGAAAAGGAAACAGCCGGCGCAGCCGCTCGCAAAATTTTGAATGACCCTGCCCGCGCCGAGTCCTGAAGGTGGCGCTGAGTTCAAGGGTTTGGATCAGGGAGATAAAGAGAGCCGCGGGGGAGTTGAAGAGAGACCGGGGGACTGTTTGATTGCCGGGCTGGCATGGATGCCAGCTTCGTCCCACGCAGGAAGCGTGCTGGCATTGGCAAGGGCAGCGAGTGCCCCATCGCCCTGCTGAACACCGTCAACTCACCGCCCCAGCACCGTCACAGCTCGCGAGCAATTCGATTAAGTTCAACGGTTGCCGTAACCGGGAACGGACAGTTGAGTTTCCATCTGTAAAACCTGGCAAGCCGTTCTCCGGTTCACGGCATGGTTATCCGTAGTGGCCCCCGAAGATGAGCGGTCAAAGCAGCAACCTCATACTCATTTCAGCGTTTGCAAAATTGCCAGTAAAGCCAAGAGAATCACCAGCCAATGAATGACAATGTTGATGTAGAGCCGCTTGGCCATGATAAAGATCCCGCCAAACACAACAGCCCAAGTGAAGAACCACCAAAACTGATCAAGTGACTTCAGGCCGTGCTGAAATACAAACGGAAACGCGGCAATCAAAGCGCCCAGCCACTGATTGATACCACGGCTCTTGAGAGCTCGTATCGCGAAACCACGATATACGAATTCTTCGCTGAGGCCCGCGGCCAGGCCCATGAAAATGAAAATTACGCGTTGTGGCAGGTTTTTTGGAGTGAGATTGGCGAAATCAGACAAAGCTTTCACTTTCTCTGGGTCGACGCCGACAGTGGCAAGCGACACCTCAACGAAGCCCAGCAAAGCAAGAGCAAAAACCAGATAGCCAATGACAAAGTATGTCGTCCTCTTGCGATTGAACGAGTAGCCAATGTCACTCCAACTCCAACCGGACGATTGAAGCAACCGGGCGAGGATGGCGATCTGTCCAAAGTACCAACACGTAATCAACGACCAAAATGCAGTGAAAAAGCTCAAGCCCGTCCACGAGAAAATAGAGCGATCCAGAAGAAGCAGTGATAGAAGCGTCGAAACTACTGGGAAGCCCAGGAGAACAAGAGCGATTCTCGACGCGGGCATTTCTTTGTGTACGTTCATTGCGATTGGAGAAGGTGAAGATTTCACAGCGCGTCAAGCGGACCTTGAATTGGAGTCAGACGAAAGAGGTCACGTTCACGACCGCCAATCGACTCGATGACGTGGCGGATAACGTAAACGATCACGTGGTCGCCGCGAACGACTCACCACTTCATTAAACTCAACTCGGCGACTCACGTGCATCGTCTGGTTCCGCCATTCCCGTTGGATTGCCCAGCCATTCTAACACGACATCGCGTAGGTAGCGGCAATACTCGTCCTTACAACGGGCCATGTCTTGCTCGCGAGTGCTCCAGCCGAAATTGTATCGTGTTCCGTTCGGCGAATTGGGGCGTTCATACGCATCACTAAGTGGCCCAAGAATTCTCGATTGAACCGCATCAGTCATCTCAGCATGACACATGACTCGAACATTCCGACCACTGCTGTGTTTTTGAAATCCAACGTGGCCGATCCAATCGCTGTAACGCCGTGTGAAATGGCCTGACGCTGCCTTGGCGAACCCCTGCTCAACGAGCCAAACGCCGACATTTTTAAGGATCGCGTTGCGAGCCTTTCGCATCGCTGCATCACGTTCCTTCAATCTGTCTTTGGGGCGTGCTGTCATGACTTCGAGGCGGAACGACCAAAATCACCCGGTTGCCGCGGAGGGACTTTGAGATTAGGGAACGCCCAATCGGCAACTCGGGTGCATTTTCTTGTTCTGCTTACTTCTGTTCTATTGGCTGCAGCGTAGCTTCGATTTCCTTGCCGTACATATGCAATAGGATTGCGATTCCTCCTTCCCGCATTTCTTCTGGACTTGCTTCGTCGCCGGGACCTTTCACCCCAAGCTCTCTCGCGATAGCGACAGGACCATCAGTCTGCGTAGTTTTGTGACCGTTGTATCGCACAACTCCATCTGGGCCGATCACTACAATCTGGTTGACAGCTGGAACGCCGTAAGTCGTAAAGGTCGCGCTGTCAGGGATTGACTCGCCCTTATCGATAGCGGTGACGTGCTCCCAGTCGTGCTTCTTCATAAAAGCGCGGATGTTTTCAAGTTTCGCGCCAGCAGTGTGTACCCCAAGGAATACCACATTATTCTCACGGTATTTTTCTTCAAGTTGTTTCCAAACAGGAATCGTCTGGATGCAAGGCCCGCACCACGTTCCCCAAAAATGCAAAACCACAGTTTTGCCCTTCAAGTCTTCGAGCGTGCGATCCACTCCATCCGACCAGCAATCGACTTGAATCGCGGGTGCTTTCGCGCCGTTTTCTACGCGTATCAGCTTGCGATGGTCATCGTCCGCGATGGACACAGTAGGATCGACTGCAATCGCCGTAATCATTAGCATCAAACAGAATACGCGGTACAACATAATGCTCTCGAATAAAATGCCGGAAGTCGCCGACGGGCAGGGATGATCAACTATGGCCGATGGGTTCGGTTGTTGTTCGCTGGCTGACTTCATGTTCACTTAGTCTCCTCAGACAGCAGAAATGCGATCACGTCGCCCTTTTTAACAATAATATCCGCACCACGTTTTGTGTAATCGACAAAGCGAACAGATCGACCGTTTTGCGAAATTATGACTACATTAGTGAGATCATGGTCCGCGGCCTTTCCGCCGTAGAATTTGACAACCGATTTGAGCTGCATCTTTTTGTAGCCTTGCATCGGAAATTTAGTGAAGTCGAATTTATTGACGGCACCCCGGGAGGGCGTTAACTGCTTCCAAGTTTGAATCCCATCTCTCGAGGGTTCCGGGAACGAAGCGAGATCCAGAACCGCTTGCAGACGCTTCAACTGGGCGTAGTCCGTTCCGGAGCATTCGCTCCCATTGGTCAAACCCAGTGCGAGCGGAGTCACCACGAACAGTGTAAAGAGCTTTGATTTCATCAGATTTCCTACTTCAAGCAGAACGACAGCCGTAACCGGGCGGCCGCCAAAAGGCGTTGATTTCAAAACCGGCGTTGTCGGCCGCTCCGGTTCACGGCCTGGTTAGATGCATTACTCGCCTGCCGGTGCCGAAAACACCGTTTTGTCTTTCTGGTCTTTCAACACAAATCCCGATTTGTCATTTGTCACGACAACGACGGCGCGGGGCTTGCCTTTGAGGTCGCGAACGCTGAGACCCGCACCATCTTTCCCGGCTTGGAGCCGGATCCCGCCACCGTCCTTGGACAGTTGGATCACAGCGCCAAGTGGGGCGTCTGTGAGTGTAGCGTTAGAATTGCCGTTCTCGTCGTATACAACAACGCCGTATCCTTCGTCTGCCGGCCCGAGGCGGATGCGAACCTTCCCATTGCCATCCACGATTTCAAGTTGCCGGGTGCGCACAGTTTCTCGATCAGCGCTTGGCGCGGCACCGCCAAGAACGACGACGGCGGCAACAACCATTGTTCCGACGATAACGCCCGTGAGTCGGCGGCAGCGTTTTTCGAGATCCGTAACGCGTTGTTCAAATGTCATGATGTTTCTCCTTTAGATCAGTTTAGGATGATTGAGTGCGTGACAGGTGCCATCTAACGGTAACGATCAGCCCGCCCGAGGATGAGCTGGATCGCAAGGAACCAAAGTTTTTCGGGCTGGGTTGCATCGTATTGTTACGGATGCTTTTCTCGGCACTGAACTCCCGCGAGCTGCAGCCTGGCCTGATCGTACCAATCGCCATTGATCGGATCAACTATTTTTGCAGATCGCTTCTTGGGCTCCGGGACGACTGGAATGGTCAGGCTCGCAGCGAAGAAATGGTTACGGAATCCGGCGTCCGCGCACCTTCAGTTCTCAAAATCATTTAAGCGCACCGCCGCCCTTGAAGATCATCCACGCGCACCTCGAAAACTGGAAATCATCCAAGCGCAACTGCCGCATTGGATTCCGTCAGCGCAAGCTTCATCCTCCGCAGCCGTAACGTCCGCGATAACCGAGTCGCGGTGATTGATTTTCAATTTTCAAAAACGATGGCTCCGCGACTTCGGTTCATCGCTTTGTTCTGCCCGTTTTTCGTGTGCGATTGGTTTGGAAGTGTTGCCAATCTGGCTCCGATCCGTGCCAGATATCACCAAGCATTTCTGAGACAATCGCTGTGGAGTGTAGTACGTTGCCTGATTGTAGCCCGTCTCGAAGGTAGGTGAAATCAGCGTAAGCTGGTGTTGCCAATTGAAATTGAAAATCAAGCTGTTTTTGTTCGGATGCATTTTCAGGATACATTTGTATCGACCATCCAACGACACCGTTTACCTTACGGCCATATACACGTGTTGCGTCGCATGCAGCCAAAAAGACCACCCGTCTTTGGGTGGAAAACGGTATCTTGTCCAGCTGGTTCTTAAAGTCACCCTGAAGATCCCATGGAATAACTGCAGTCGCTTCAGTCACGGTCGGCGGTGATTCCGCCAATTTCTGCAGCAAGTCGATCAAGCGGTCGACCATTTCGCGTGATACTGAGTCAAGTTTTTCACTGTGCACACATTCGAGAACCTCAACCGAGCGAATCAAGGCTCGGTACGCGATTGCCGCCAGACATCGAAATGGAAATTTATTCAAGTCCGTGTTTAGAATGATTGGTATGTCGTCTTCTGTAATCATTCAATCAATGCACGGGCAGAACGCTTACCATCACCGGGTTGCCGCCAGCGACGTGGATTTCAAATTCGGCCCGGATCGGCAACTCCGGTGCATGGTTTGGTTATTCCGCCGATACCCCTAACGATGTTTTCGGCGGTAAACGATGGTGTCGATTCCTCGCTTGTACCCGGCAAGATGTCTGGGCATCGTGTTAAAGTCAATAACCAAGAGGTCGTGGGGCCTGCCAGCGCCTTCGATATATGACACGGCACCTCCGTACTGTGCAATAAAAGGGACGTCTGTAAACCAAAGAAATGTGCGACCGCCATGAATTGAGACAACGCAGTGATCTGTGTTGAACCCCATTTCCTCGGCGTCTGCGATCCAATGTCCGGAAGTGTAGAGCTCGTGCCCGATCTTTTGAAGTAACCCTTTGTGGACGCCACCAGGATCGGCATTCTCATCCAGCTTCGCATCCAGTGACAGGCTGAACGAAGAGGGAAACGTTGCGGCTGAGTCTCGGGACGGTTCGTACCCGAGCGATTTGTGCATGTCACGAGCGACTTCCCAATCGCCATTAAAGTGGGAATACGCCGCCCTCGGCTTGGCGGGCGTGACGGTACTCTCGGCATCCGCAAGAGTGAAGAGAGCAACGAGACAAGAGGCAGAAACTACGCGTGTCAGCATTGAGATCTCCTGCGGAATAACGCCGACGGTCACGGGATTGTGCCGGACGGCTTTCATTTGAAAATTGCGGGTGATGCACAATTCCCGTGCACCGTTTTGTTATTTCACTTTTGGCTCAGGAAGGATCTGAAACGCCTTCCAATTTCGAAGGTTGAGATTGTAGATAGGAGTTTGGTCTTCGCCCTTTGGAAAGTCTGTGTGTGTCTTGATCTGCCCCGACACTTTGATCGAGCGGCCTATCAAGCAACCTGTTGGTCCAATGCATGAAAAACGATGGAGCGCATCCGCTAGTTCACCTTTGGCATAGACGACCAAATGTGGAGCCTTCCTCATCTCTGCATAGTGCAATATCGCATGTGGGAATTCACCGTCGTGCTCACCGCCGATAAGTTGTGTTTTGGTGATCTTGAAGATCATCGTCACCTCTTGTCCATCAGATTGCGGACCAAGGTCGGCGAGGGATGTGATGGAGGGCGGGTTTGGTGTGTCGTCAGCGTGCAGCGCCGGGCCTCCGATGAACGCGCAAAATGCAAGCAGTAAAAAGTGGCTTCGCGTTGTGTTCATCGTCTGCTCCGTGGCATTGTGAAATAACGTTGCGGATC
The DNA here is from genome assembly GCF_052161645.1 of Kothea flammea. Taxonomy (GTDB): domain Bacteria; phylum Planctomycetota; class Planctomycetia; order Pirellulales; family Pirellulaceae; genus Laterigemmans. The sequence goes on along the minus strand of NZ_CP197414.1, from coordinate 5,684,535 downwards.
ACGCGGTCGCCGCGAGCGATCCTCCACTTCAAAAAACACGACTCGGCGACTCGTCGTGCAGTACGCCCAACATGGGCGTGATCTTGTGGGGTGCAAGTCCCCTGTACTTAGTTCCGGTTTCTTTCACGACGAGGCAGTATACCAAATGTAGCTCCGAAGAAAGACAGTACGAGGCGAGGGCAACTGCGGAAGGGTGACCGACCGTGGAAAGGAAGCCCGCGAATGTGCTCGTGAAGTTAGCTCCGGTGCGGGGAACGTGCGGTTCGACGATGACTGAATCGGACAAGGTTTCCCCGGCCAAGACGTGCTAACCACATTTACGCCAAGACCCGCCAGGTGACGAACAGAAATCCGATATGAGGCCGACGACTCGAGGTGAGTGGGCTGCTGACCACGAAACCGAACCGGAAGAACGAGCGCAGGTAGATCGGGCACTTGGGTGGGGACAGATCACGTGTCGCGGGGCGATTACATCAAACCCCGACGTCCCTTATTTGGGGAGGACTCGATGCGTACCCGTGAGTAGGGCTTGCCCGAAAGGCGGGGCGAATGCGGTAACGCATCTCGCGCAAATAGAATGCAGCAGAGGGCATAGTAGTGAACCGCCGAAGCCAACGGCGACATGAAGGCCTGAACGTCACAACACAAGGAACGAACCACCGATGAACTCTGAACAGTCGAACGAACCTGCGAAACAGCTCTCCCTTTGGGAAGAGTTTGTGGAGCAATCGCAAAACGTCCCGCGTGACGATTCGGCCGGGGCGTCCATCGAGAAGTCAGCCTTGGACGAAAGCCATGCTTTGATGGAAGAGACTGTCGACGAAGGCACGATCGAGGCGGCTTGGGCGAAAGTCAAAGCCAACCGCGGAGCCCCTGGCCCCGACGGCGTCACGATCGAAAACTTTCCAGAGTGGTTTCGGCCGCAATGGGAATCACTCCGTCGACAACTCATCGAGGGGACGTATCGCCCGTCACCGGTGCGACGCGTCTCGATCGAGAAAAACGATGGCGGTTCCCGCGAGCTTGGTATTCCAAACTTGCTCGACCGGGTGCTCCAGACAGCCATCGTGTTAGTCCTCACGCCGATTTTCGATCCGAAATTTTCGGAGTCGAGTTTTGGTTACCGATCTCATCGCTCGGCTCAAGGTGCAGTCAAGCAAGTGCAAAAGATCATTCGCGGTGGTCGCCGCTGGTGCGTTGATATGGACCTGTCAAAATTCTTTGACCGCGTTCAACATGACGTACTAATGGCACGCGTGGCCCGCAAGGTCCACGATAAACGACTGCTGAAACTGATCGGACGCTACTTGCGAGCCGGCGTAATGATCGACGGTTTATGCCAACCGTCCAGCGAAGGAACGATGCAAGGTGGCCCGCTGTCTCCCTTACTTTCCAACATCTACTTAGATGACCTGGACAAGGAATTGGAGAAACGGGGGTTGCCTTTCGTGCGCTATGCTGACGACTTTGCGATCTTTACGAAGACGGAAGTGTCTGCACAGCGTGTGTACGCGAGCGTCGAACGCTTCCTGCGAAACCGCTTGAAGTTGGCTGTCAATCACGACAAGAGCAGTATCCGGAAAACGGATAAGCTGGAGTACGTGGGCTACGAGTTTCGTGGCTTTGGCGGTCAGATTCGGGTGAGCAAGAAGAAGCTCGATGCGTTCAAAAAGCGTGTCTCGGAGATCTTTCGTAGAAACCGAGGTGTGTCGATGAAGTCGCGTTATGCGGAGTTTCGATCTTACGCACTGGGTTGGCTGGGATACTTTGCATTAGAACAAGTCAAGAGCACGCTGGTGAACTTGGACAAGTGGCTTCGTCGCCGGGTCCGAGCCTGTTACTGGAAGCAGTGGCGTAAGTCGAAAACTCGGCTAAAGCAACTGATGTCACGGGGTGTTTCTTATCGGGTCGCTCGCGGATTCGCGATGAGCGGCAAAGGTCCTTGGCGTCTTTCCACGACGTCGGGTGTCCAACGAGCTTTATCGAATGAGTATCTCACCGCAGAGGGCTTACTCTGTCTACAAACGCAATGGCAATCGCTTGCACACTTGCGACGAAACGCCTAGTGCGGACCCGCATGCTAGGTGTTGTGGGAGGGGTCCCGGGTAACCGGGCTCCTATCCCGATTTGCATTGTTCATCGGCGATTTATCATGCGAAACGAACTAATGACGGTAGCAATTACATGGGCGATTGGTGGCGGGTTGGGCCAGTTGATCCTAGTTCCGTTCGGTGGGGCGAACTGGGCGTTGTGGTTCGGTTTGGTGCTAGGAGCGACATGCCAATCGGCAGTGTATTTTTACCGCAAGCTGTCCCCATTCGTCCGATGAACGTCTGCCGTAACCGGGCGGCGACGAAAGATTGTCCATTTCAAAACCGCTCGACTTCGCCGCTCCGGTTCACGGCTTGGTTCTGCCCTTTTTATGCTTCGACTTAGGAAGTTTGGCGACGGCTTGCTGAAGCCAGTCATTGTACCATTCTAGAAACGTCATGCGACTCTTGCGATTCCGTTTCGTGGGGACCAGTCCGCCTTCATCTGCACGCAAATCCTCCCAAACGTTGCCTGCTTCAGGGCCAGTCACAACCAGCCAGTTGCGCAGCGCACAACCTTGATGGCAGATAGGAATTGCGCCGTTCACATTCTCTGGATTCCAATAGATCTTGTCGATCCGTTCTACTTCCGCGTCGTACAGATCTTCGTCCTCGATTTCATCCTGTTCTGGATATTCAAGAACATCATTCCACGATCTTGTGTGCGGAAACGGTTCGGAGAGCGTTCCGACAAAGCCATCGTTTTCTTTCCAGCGTTGGAATGAGTGGCAATCATCCATTTCGCGAAACTTGAATAGCCCGTAATACGGTCCCGCTCCGCCGTTTCCGAGTTCCGTCATGAATCGGCGATAGTCCTCGGGAAGCTCAATGCCATGTTTTGCTTCAAAGTTGGTGACGACCGAATTCCGAACTACTGGGTTCAGCATGTAACGATGGGTTTCGGCACCAAAGATCTTGGGCGGCCGCTTTGCACTTCGGCAGCGTTCAAGATCCTCGCGAATTGATTCGATGGTAGCGGGCATCACGCTTCAGGGCAGAACGTCGCGGATCACCCGGTCGGCGCGAGAGATCTTCCATTGTCAAAACGCCCGACTCGCCGACTCGGGTGCATCCGATGGTTCGCCGCTTTATTCTGGCGGAGGATGATTCGTTGCGTCCACTCGGACATTTGGGAGCAGTTGCCGTAGTTTAGCAAGTCGTTCCGCGTCGATGTCAGTGTAGTCGAGATGCAGATGACGAAGATTTGGGAGTTCAGCCAACGGAGCGAAGTCAAGCTTTTCGTCAATCTCGATAATAATGGCAAGTTGTCGAAGTCCCCGCAAATCTGTGATGGGAGACAGGTCCTCCACTTCCATGTTGTCAAGAATCACGGTGTCCACTGTATCAAAGAAGTCGATGCCGAGGGCGTCGATGAGCCATTCAGGTGCAGGGAGAGAAGCGTTGTGGTCCCATTGATCAGATTGAGCGTCGTATTTGTACGAGAAGCTCACGTGGCCGTTTTGAGCGGCTACCCACTCGCGTCCCCGTTTCTGAACAATTGCACGCCGGATCGGAAGAGCCATGAGCACTGCCATCACAGCCGTCGCGATCAAAAGCGCTCGTAACGAAAAGCGTTTCATAGACGAGGGAGGCTTGAGCCATCTGTCGGCGAACGGTAGAAATCACGTGGGACGGGCGAACGATGTGCAAGCAGACGAAAAACCGCGACTCCCGTCCTCACGTGCATTTCATGGTTCGCACCTAATCCGCTGCGTTGGTCCACAAAGATCGCGAAGTTTTGAGTATCTCGTACTCTGTCACATTTGGTCCGCCACCACATTGTAGCGGTCTCCCATCTGCGATCCAAATCAGTGCTCCCGATCCCTGTGGAGCGTCACAGCTAAAACGATCTGGGAACGCACGTGCTAAGTAGGTGCGCACCTGTGCGTCGTCTTCGTCCAACAACGCAAGTCGTGGTCCGTATTCAGACAGTTTCGGCAGGGAGTTTCGAATTAGCGTTTCGGTCCGGCGCGGATAGACAGACCAAGGCACCCACGGAAGGGCGATTGCAACATGAAATGACGCCAGTTGTTCGGTTGACGTAAAGATCGAGTGCCGATCACGCAGATCAAGAGCATCCAGCTCGTCGCCGCCGCAATTTGGGCACCGCAGAAACGCGATATGGTTACCTTGGTCCTCGCTGGCGACACAAAGTTCGCACGACTCCGTGTCGCATGCCCGGCAGCGGAATGCGCGCCATCGCTCACTGCGAAGAAGTTCGCCGTAGCGTGTGCTGCAATGCTGGCAAACAGGTTTCATTCTTCAGTATGCGAACGTCGGCGATCACCCCGCCCGAGCGGTTGAGGTAGATCTGAAAAATCGGATTTTGGCGAGGGCTGGGGTGGATCGCATGGTTCCCGGCTCGCGCGCCGATCCCGACCGCATCCGGGCCGGCAATACATTCCATTACGGTACCGAACTCCAAAGCAGGTTGCAATCATTTTCGAGTCCTGGGAATCAGATTGACTTTATTTCGATCATCTTTGCCTGGGACGGCAGAGGAAACTTTCATTGAAGGTATCTCTCGCGAGCAACTTCGGCAGGATCGGGTCAGTCCGGAGAGGACGCAGTTAGCATTGGTTCAACCGATTGCAAGTTGAGACGCAAATGCATCGATCCTCACGCGCAACTTCTTCGCGCGCACCAATCATCGAGCATGGGCTTTCAATGGACACTCGCAGAGAGACCAAGTTCAGGACTGAAGAGCTTGACGCCGGGAACGACCCGCATCACGGGGCGGCGGGAGTTGATGTTGATTTCAAAATCGGCTGGCCACCGCCGCTCCCGTGCAGTACGCCCAACATGGGCGTGATCTTGTGGGGTGCAAGTCCCCTGTACTCAGTTCCGGTTTCTTTCACGACGAGGCAGTATACCAAATGTAACTCCGAAGAAAGACAGTACGAGGCGAGGGCAACTGCGGAAGGGTGACCGACCGTGGAAAGGAAGCCTGCGAATGTGCTCGTGAAGTTAGCTCCGGTGCGGGGAACGTGCGGTTCGACGATGACTGAATCGGACAAGGTTTCCCCGGCCAAGACGTGCTAACCGCATTTACGCCAAGACCCGCCAGGTGACGAACAGAAATCCGATATGAGGCCGACGACTCGAGGTGAGTGGGCTGCTGACCACGAAACCGAACCGGAAGAACGAGCGCAGGTAGATCGGGCACTTGGGCGGGGACAGATCACGTGTCGCGGGGCGATTACATCAAACCCCGACGTCCCTTATTTGGGGAGGGCTTCATCCTGTGTCCGCCAGTAGAGCTTGCTCCAACGCGGGGTGGGCCGTGGTAACACGAGCCCACGATTGAAGTCGGCAGCAGAGGGCATAGTAGCGAACCGCCGAAGCCAACGGCGACATGAAGGCCTGAACGTCACAAGACAAGGAACGAACCACCGATGAACTCTGACCAGCCGAACGAACCGGCGAAACAGCTCTCCCTCTGGGAAGAGTTTGTGGAGCAATCGCAAAACATCCAGCGTGATGATTCAGCTCAGGCGTCCATCGAGAAGTCAGCCTTGGACGAAAGCCACGCTTTGATGGAAGAGATTGTTGACGAAGGCACGATCGAGGCGGCTTGGGCGAAAGTCAAAGCAAACCGTGGAGCCCCTGGCCCCGACGGCGTCACGATCGAAAACTTTCCTGAGTGGTTCCGACCACAATGGGAAGGCATCCGTCAGCAACTCCTCGATGGAACGTACCGTCCCCAACCGGTACGGCGCGTTAGCATCGATAAACCCGATGGCGGCACGCGAGAGCTCGGTATTCCAAACTTGCTCGACCGTTTGATACAGACTGCCATTGTGTTAGTCCTCACCCCGATCTTCGATCCGGACTTCTCCGAGTCGAGTTTCGGCTACCGACCTCACCGCTCGGCTAAAGATGCAGTCAAGCAAGTGCAAAAGATCATTCGAGGTGGTCGTCGTCGATGCGTCGATATGGATCTATCGAAATATTTTGACAGAGTCAATCACGATATATTGATGACACGCGTGGCCCGCAAGGTCCACGACAAACGCCTTTTGAAACTGATCGGACGCTACTTGAGAGCCGGTGTGTTGGTCGACGGCTTATGCCAACCCAGCGAAGAAGGAACTATGCAAGGCGGCCCGTTGTCACCACTGCTTTCGAACATCTACTTAGATGACTTGGACAAGGAGTTGGAACGACGAGGGTTGCCGTTCGTGCGGTACGCAGATGACTTCGTGATCTTCACGAAAACAGAAGCGGCGGCGCGGCGTGTGTACGGGAGCATTGAACGCTTCTTGACCGACCGATTGAAACTGTCCGTCAATCACAACAAGAGCCAAGTCCGCAAGACGGATGGGCTTGAGTACGTGGGTTACGAATTTCGTGGCTACGGCGGCCAGATCCGGGTGAGCAAGAAGAAGCTCGCGACTTTCAAACAACGTGTCTCGAAGATCTTTCGTAGAAACCGAGGCGTGTCGATGAAGTCACGTTATGCAGCGTTCCGTGCTTATGCTCGTGGTTGGTTAGGCTACTTTGCGTTGGATCAAGTGAAGACAACGTTCACCAACTTAGACAAATGGATTCGTCGTCGGGTACGCGCCTGTTACTGGAAGCAGTGGCGGAAATCGAAGACCCGGCTGAAGAATCTGATGTCGTTGGGCTTGTCTTATCGTGTCGCTCGTGGCTTTGCGATGAGCGGCAAGGGTCCCTGGCGTCTTTCCGCGACGTCGGGTGTCCAACGAGCTTTATCCAACGAGTACCTAGCCGCCGAGGGCTTGTTTATTCTTGAAGAGCGCTGGCTATCGCTTGCATCCTTGCGTCGAAACGCCTAGTGCGGACCCGCATGCTAGGTGTTGTGGGAGGGTCCCCGGGCAACCGGGGCCCTATCCCGATTGCGATGGTTCTGCCGCGTATCGTTGCCGTTTGGTCAATCACCGAGGCAGACAACGCGTCGATCAATATTGTACGCATGATTGAGCATCTGTTTAAACGCCTCGATGCGATCGAGCGCGCCTGATTTCGTGAGCAGTTTATCGATCGGCGTTCGGTTTTCGCCATGGTAGCCGATCGTTACATGCCATTGGTCGCCACGTGATCTCACATCACCCTCGGCCTTCTCCAGCACCAAGAAGAACGCGAGCAACTCTTCGGCGAAGAATTCGGCGTTGCCATACAGATCCACCATTTGCCCAACTTCACTGTAAACCTCTTCGAAGTAGGGATAGAGGAACCAGTAGAGAGGATCGTCGTCCTCGAAGGGTAGGTGATCGGTGCCGGCATGGTCCTTGATTGAGATGGTGACGGCCATCTGTTGAGCATGTCCTAATTCTCGGGAGCGGCTAGCGGCAGAACGGCGGCGATCACCCAGTCGCCGCTAAAAAACTATGATTCAAATTCGCGGCCGACTGGCGACTTGGGTGCATCGCTTGGTTATCGCGATTTACTGTACATCGGAAGACCTGGGAGCTATTCGCCTTTCAGTAGCTTGACGGTTACATTTGTGAGTGCATTATCGGCAACTGATTGCTCGGTCTGGGGCTTCGAGGGATTCTTACCAATTGGAACTTCAGCGTTAGGCTCGGCTTTGAACGTAGTTTCGAGTTTTTCGGACGTGAATTGTCCTGGGGCGGAATATAGTCTGCGGTCGTACACCAACTCGACTGAGTAAACGTTGCCGGTTTCGTCGCTGACTTTTCCAGTCGCGACGGAAACCACATTGTCTTTTTTTGATTCTTGCGAAAATGTTCCGTCATGTTGAACCGGGACATCAATCGAAACACCGACATCGGGATCGGTGATTCTCACCGTCGATATTGCTGTTCGGGATGTGCATCCACAAAAACTCGCGACAAAAATGATTGCGAGAGCGCAAAGGTTAATATTCCTCAAATATCCACTCCGTTAAGGATTTCTGGTTGCATAGTGCTGATCGCCAGCAGTGATCAACGATTCGTAGTGATTCGCATTGTAGCGGAGAATATTGGAAACAAATTCCAGTCCTTACGCGATAACGTTTAAAATCACCCGGTTGCCGCGAGTGACTCTGATTTCAAATTTCCGCCCGACCGGCAACTCGGGTGCATTTTTTTGTTATGCCACAATTTGGCGTCATGCATCGTCGACCACGCGAGCGATAGCATCGAGTGTTGACGCATCGTAATGGCCGGCCTTTGGATTGCGTTGCCGTTTGATTGCAACATGCATAAACGGCTTGGCATCAGAATCAATCGAGCCTTCGTCCATCAATTGGCCGAGGCCAGTCGCAATGATGGTCGTATCCAGAGTGTACATGTCGTAGTGTTGGGCGAGAAACGCATCATCGGGATTGGCGGCGTCAATTTCAATTTGAGCATCGGATGCGAGAGCTTCGTTGAAAGCGGCAAGTTGCCCATCGAGAATCCAATCGAAGCATTGAATCAGTGGAGCGCCGGGGTTTTCCGCGCGCCAGTTTCGCCATTCATAATAGGCTTCGCTTCCCTCGTCGCTGCCAAACGGCGCGGCTTCATCGACACAATCCCAAAACAACGGTTCGACCATGAGTTCTCGCGCACGAGCGTGAGCAGTTTCAGGTTCATTGAAAGGGTCGTGTTCAGTCATCGTGTTCGGTTTATTGGCATAACGACTGCGATCACCTCGCCCGAGCGGTTGAGGTAGATCTGGAAAATCGGAGTATGGCGAGGGCTGGGGTGGATCGCATGGTTCCCGGCTCGCGCCACGATCCGGAGCGCATCCGGGCCCGCCAATTCATTCCATTACGGTACCGTAGTCCAAACCCGCTTGCAATCATTTTTGAGTTCCGGGAGCCCGATTGACTTTATTGCGAGCATCTTCGCCTGGGACAGCAGTGGAAAATTTAATTGCAGGTATCTCGCGAGCAACTTCGGCAGCATCAGGTTCGTCCGGAGAGGACGCAGTTGGCACTGGTTCAACCGATAGCAATTTGCGAGGCAAGCGCGTCGATCAGTACTCGAGGCTTGTTCGCGCGCACCAATCATCGAGCATGAGCTTTCAATGGACGATTGTAGAGAGACCAAGTTCAGGCCCGAAGAGCTTGACCCCGGGAACGATTGCGATCACCTCGCCCGAGCGGTAGAGGTAGATTTGAAAAATCGGAGTATGGCGAGGGCTGGGGTGGATCGCATGGTTCCCGGCACGCGCCACGATCCGGAGCGCATCCGGGCCCGCCAATTCATTCCATTACGGTACCGTAGTCCAAACCCGCTTGCAATCATTTTTGAGTTCCGGGAGCCCGATTGACTCTATTGCGAGCATCTTCGCCTGGGACAGCAGTGGGAAATTTAATTCGAGGTATCTCGCGAGCAACTTTGGCAGCATCAGGTTCGTCCGGAAAGCACGCAGTTGGCACTGGTTCAACCGATAGCAAGTTGCGAGGCAAGCGCATCGATCAGTACTTCAGACTTGTTCGCGCGCACCAATCATCGAGCATGGGCTTTCAATGGACGATTGCAGAGAGACCAAGTTCAGGCCCGAAGAGCTTGACGCCGGGAACGTCGGCGGTAACCGAGTCGCCGCCAAAAAACTATGATTCCAAAAAACGCGTCACCGGCGACTTCGGTTCACCGCTTGGTTCGCCGATCAGTGGGGCCAATGCACGTTTCCAAGTTTGGAGTGAAGCTTTAGTGTAGCCGACTGGTGCCGTGTTGTAGGAGTGCGTTCTGCCCGTTATGAACCCGCGATAGAGCGGAGGAAAATCGATCAGGACCAGGTCGTGATCACCAAAGGTTAGGAGACGTTTTGTCTTCCTCGCGTTACGTTTCATCTGCCACGCCCTTCCAACTCGGAAGTTGCAGTCGGCAACGTCAGCATGAATCACATCACGACCCCAGCGGAGTGTGAGCGTGCGACCACGCAATTCAACCACGGGTAAGCTAGATTTGGTAGCAAGCACTAGCGGGCCCTTGCGCCAGAGTTGGAATAGATCATCAGGTATGGTTTCGACGAGTGGCTCGGACGATGCTGTCTCGTTCATGTAGGCAGTAGGACTATCTCCGTCGGCGAACGCCTGCGATATGCGGGCCATCGAATCACTGGAACAGTCAAGGAATCCTTTACAGTTGGAATTACCAATGAACGCAAAGAAATCAGAAAAGCCAGATGGCTCCGTATCATCGCATTGTTCCCCTGCTCTCCGTTGCATTGCCTTCGATTGTTTCGGAACCGTGTTTGACATGGCAGGCGTTAGCCGTGATGAAATTAGCGAATCTGTCCAGCACGTTCGGAAGAACGATTTTACTTCGTATCAGTTCCCGCAGTCGTGGTGGGAGTTGTCGCTGCATCCAGATGCAGCCGAGGGGATTAGACTGTTGCAGCGATCGCAGTACAAGTGCGTGACACTAAGCAACGGGGCAGCGAATCTACTGGACACTGTTTCGCGAAATGGCGGTGTATTTTGGGATCGGATCATCGACCTAGCCAAACATCGTGTTTACGAGCCGCACGTAGATGCCTACCGAACGGTTGAGAAGGAAACGGGATTCAAGCCGAAAGAATGTTTGATGGTCACAGCGAATCCGACGTTTGGCGACATCGAAGGATCGGCTGCAATCGGGATGCCGTCGCAAGTGATCCGTCAGCCGGACGGCCCGTCGAACATCATTGAACTGGCGTGGCGTCTGGAACGATAAGTCAGGGGAACGGACGCGATAACCGAGTCGCGGGAGTTGATCGTCCATTGCGAAATCGCCCTGCTACCGCGACTTCGGTTGATCGCTTGGTTCTGCGTCTTTTGTCTGCTGGCGAGGAGGTTTGCCTTTCCTTGTGTAAGTCGTGACCATGGTACGAGTCGTACTGTCTGTTTTGAATGAGTCCGGTCTCTCCGTAGTGTTCTCGGCGATTCGTAACATTCCATCTTTGATCTCGTAAACGCATTCTAACACTTGGGTCTTTCCGTTGCGTTCGGCGGTAATGTCCATATGTTTCGGTTTCCGACTGGTGTTCACGTCAATGGAGAGACGCAATTCCCGCGTTCCTCCGCCTCGTGAGAGAACCATTTCTGCGCCAGCGATCGTACGTGTCGTGCCACGCATACGCTCCGGAAGACCATCGCCCTCGACTTTTTCTCCACGTCTCTCAATTGACTTCAGTACCCAGACGCCATTGAGTTGCGAGTCTTGCCGTTCTGTTTCTGGCGGTTGGTCTGCCCACGCGTTGACGCTTAAGGACAACAGGACGCCGAGGAAAAGCGTTCTCATGGAAGTCTCCGAATGGTGATAGAGTTGTTTGGAGGATTGAAGTCGACGTGGCGATGGCAACCAGATATCGCAGAACGGTACCGATCACCCGGTCGCCGCGAGAGATCTTCCATTGTCAAAACGCCCGACTCGGCGACTCGGGTGCATCGGATGGTTCGTCGATCCTGGCGTTTGCCACGAATGCTCGAAGCAACAGGTCGTTGTGACGTCGTAGTAGCTTAACAAAATTCACGTACATCGCGAATGAAGCGACGCCACAGCAAGTTGACCAGACCCACGTTTCGATCGGTTGGCTTCCGTTTATGCTCGTATCCCAATCCGGGCACAAAGGATACAAGGCGACAATAAGAAACGCCAAGCTAGTGTTTCGAGAGAACCCATAAAGTTCCACGAAGTGCATCGACGACCGATAAACGGTCGGCATGTGTTCCATCGAGTATGCTTGCACGGTCCAGAAAAGGTCGTGTGATCTACGCCTGATTGACCAGTCGGGGTATTCGACATCACACAAACGTCGGAACTTTCGTTCGAGGGCTTTTCGGTAGGTTGAATCGTATGGATGCACAAAACCGGGAATCAAATCGAGTAAAGGTCGACAATTGCGTGAAAAGACCCGAGATAGAAGAAACGCCCAATGCAGCCCTTTCCTGTGCTGTAGCCATGTGAATGGCTGTCGCTTGTGAAGCTCGGTGATCGCTGCAACGCATCTCCGCAACAATGGACCGGAGTTGTAGCCACAAAAAAGTTGAATTACGGGATAACCAAATGTGTACTTGAGTAGGACGCGTTCCAGCAGCCAGCTGGAGACGGCGGCGATGATGTGGCCCAGGACGTACGCCACAATGCAGAGCATTGCGATGTCGACCCAGCTTGTAGGCTGAAAACGGGCAACGATTATTGCACGGATGTCAGTATGAAACTGCGTCAGTGGCGCGAGGGCAACCACGCCGGGAAGAAAGTACCCGAAGATGTCGTAGGGCCAAAAGTAGATGCCAGTTGCCGAGTCGGGTTTGCTCAAGGTTTCGATTCATTTCCAGTAGTTCGACGAACGGCGGCGATCACCTCGCCCGAGCGGTTGAGGTAGATTTGAAAAATCGGAGTATGGCGAGGGCTGGGGTGGATCGCATGGTTCCCGGCTCGCGCCACGATCCGGAGCGCATCTAGGCCCGCCAATTCATTCCATTACGGTACCGTAGTCCAAACCCGCTTGCAATCATTTTTGAGTTCCGGGAGCCCGATTGACTTTATTGCGAGCATCTTCGCCTGGTACGGCAGTGGAAAATTTAATTGGAGGTATCTCGCGAGCAACTTCGGCAGCATCAGGTTCGTCCGGAAAGGACGCAGTTGGCACTGGTTCAACCGATAGCAAGTTGCGAGGCAATCGCATCGATCAGTACTCGAGACTCGTTCGCGCGCACCAATCATCGAGCATGGGCTTTCAATGGACGATTGCAGAGAGACCAAGTTTAGGCCCGAAGAGCTTGACGCCGGGAACGGCGACGATCACCGAGCCGGAACGAGTGATCTAAACATCAATTAACACGCCCAAGTCCGGCTTCGCGTGCATCGTATTGTTATTCCGCGATTTTTCGTTCTGCCTGTCCTGACGGACACACTACTGTTTCGGTTGATTTAGGGGTTTCTACTCGGCAACGAAATCCTAAGTTCAATCCATTTGAGACGTCAATCGAAATCTGAGCCGGCAAGCCGGGTTCTGAATCAACCGCAATTTTGGCATTCTTCCTGAGCAGTCATGGCCCCAATATACCCGGAAGAGCAACGATTGTTAGAAGGTCTGCTTCCGAACCATGTCGTATCGGTCAATCCCCGACCCGAATCCGTTTTCAGTCACCTTGACCGTCTTGAAGCCCAGCTTCTCATAGAACCCAAATGTCAGTTGCGACGTCGCCAGCCTCTGCTCCATGCGCGGGTACACTTCGTTCATCTGTTCCAGCCTGAACTCAGTCAATCGGCGTCCAAGTCCATTCCGATGCGAATCGCGATGGACCATTCCCCACGCCATCCCAACGTGTTGGCCATCGTCTGCGAGATAAAGACCTCCACACGCCACAACTTCGCCGATCAGTTCGACCACCGAGTACGTAAGGCAATCTGGCTTGTCCAGCCAGTCGGCGAATTCCTGGTACTCATGCTCGGCAAAGTAGTCCGGCCGGTTTGACTCGAAGATCTCCAGGCACTTCGCGCGGTCCTTCGACTCATACTCTCGAATTAACACGTCCTGTTTGCCTTCTGAGGTCATTTGCGGCTTCTTGATACTTTGAGTCCGAACTCAATTCACTGCCAACTCTAGTTGTTTCCATTTTGTCCAGGGCAGCGAATGCGATTGTCGAGCGGAATAACGGTAACGATCAGCCCGCCCGAGGATGAGCTGGATCGCAAGGAACCAAAGTTTTTCGGGCTGGGTTGCATCGTATTGTTACGGATGCTTTTCTCGGCACGGAACTCCCGCGAGCTGCAGCCTGGCCTGATCGTACCAATCGCCATTGATCGGATCAACTATTTTTGCAGATCGCTTCTTGGGCTCCGGGACGACTGGAATGGTCAGGCTCGCAGCGAAGAAATGGTTACGGAATCCGGCGTCCGCGCACCTTCAGTTCTCAAAATCATTTAAGCGCACCGCCGCCCTTGAAGATCATCCACGCGCACCTCGAAAACTGGAAATCATCCAAGCGCAACTGCCGCATTGGATTCCGTCAGCGCAAGCTTCATCCTCCGCAGCCGTAACGGTTAAATTCACCCAGTTGCCGGGGTGGATATGGATGTAAGTAAACGCACTGTCGGCAGCTTGGGTGCAATTTTTTGTTCGTCGTCCTTTTGGGAGGTTCGGCTGTGAGTTACGAGATTAGGCAGACGCAGTACAACGACCCAGAGCAAAAGTCAGGTCAGCACACCAATGGGCCTGCGAACATTTTCGTGCGAGAAGATGACGCAAGCCCGTGGTACTTTGTTGAGGGGCAGAAGTCCGCGTACAAAGTGCGGAAGCTGATCGAAGAGTTGGGCTTTCTGGTTTTCACTCGTCGCCATTGCGCAAGAGTCTGCGATTAGGTACGACGAACGACTGCGATCACCTCGCCCGAGCGGTAGAGGTAGATTTGAAAAATCGGAGTATGGCGAGGGCTGGGGTGGATCGCATGGTTCCCGGCTCGCGCCACGATCCCGAGCGCATCCGGGCCTGCCAATTCATTCCATTACGGTACCGCAGTCCAAACCCGCTTGCAATCATTTTTGAGTTCCGGGAGCCAGATTGACTTTATTGCGAGCATCTTCGCCTGGGACGGCAGTGGGAAATTTAATTCGAGGTATCTCGCGAGCAACTTCGGCAGCATCAGGTTCGTCCGGAAAGGACGCAGTTGGCACTGGTTCAACCGATAGCAATTTGCGAGGCAAGCGCGTCGATCAGTACTCGAGGCTTGTTCGCGCGCACCAATCATCGAGCATGAGCTTTCAATGGACGATTGTAGACAGACCAAGTTCAGGACCGAAGAGCTTGACCCGGGAACGGTAACGATCAGCCCGCCCGAGGATGAGCTGGATCGCAAGGAACCAAAGTTTTTCGGGCTGGGTTGCATCGTATTGTTACGGATGCTTTTCTCGGCACGGAACTCCCGCGAGCTGCAGCCTGGCCTGATCGTACCAATCGCCATTGATCGGATCAACTATTTTTGCAGATCGCTTCTTGGGCTCCGGGACGACTGGAATGGTCAGGCTCGCAGCGAAGAAATGGTTACGGAATCCGGCGTCCGCGCACCTTCAGTTCTCAAAATCATTTAAGCGCACCGCCGCCCTTGAAGATCATCCACGCGCACCTCGAAAATCGGAAATCATCCAAGCGCAACTGCCGCATTGGATTCCGTCAGCGCAAGCTTCATCCTCCGCAGCCGTAACGGTTGCGATTACCTCGCCCGAGCGGTAGAGCTAGATTTGAAAAATCGGAGTATGGCGAGGGCTGGGGTGGATCGTATGGTTCCCGGCTCGCGCCACGATCCGGAGCGCATCCGGGCCGGCCAATTCATTCCATTACGGTACCGTAGTCCAAGCCCGCTTGCAATCATTTTTGAGTTCCGGGAGCCAGATTGACTTTATTGCGAGCATCTTCGCCTGGGACGGCAGTGGAAAATTTAATTGGAGGTATCTCGCGAGCAACTTCGGAAGCATCAGGTTCGTCCGGAAAGGACGCAGTTGGCACTGGTTCAACCGATAGCAAGTTGCAAGGCAAGCGCATCGATCAGTACTCGAGGCTTGTTCGCGCGCACCAATCATTGAGCATGGGCTTTCAATGGACGATTGCAGAGAGACCAAGTTCAGGCCCGAAGAGCTTGACGCCGGGAACGGTTGCGATCACCTCGCCCGAGCGGCAGAGGTAGATCTGGAAAATCGGAGTATGGCGAGGGCTGGGGTGGATCGCATGGTTCCCGGCTCGCGCCACGATCCGGAGCGCATCCGGGCCCGCCAATTCATTCCATTACGGTACCGTAGTCCAAACCCGCTTGCAATCATTTTTGAGTTCCGGGAGCCCGATTGACTTTATTGCGAGCATCTTCGCCTGGGACAGCAGTGGGAAATTTAATTGCAGGTATCTCGCGAGCAACTTCGGCAGCATCAGGTTCGTCCGGAGAGGACGCAGTTGGCACTGGTTCAACCGATAGCAATTTGCGAGGCAAGCGCGTCGATCAGTACTCGAGGCTTGTTCGCGCGCACCAATCATCGAGCATGAGCTTTCAATGGACGATTGTAGAGAGACCAAGTTCAGGCCCGAAGAGCTTGACCCCGGGAACGGTAGCGATCAGCCGGCGGCGACGGTTGACCATCCACTTCAAAACACCCGACTTCGCCGCTCGGTTGCATCGCATGGTTCCCCGCTGTCTTGGCTATCCCGATTTGAGGTGCGGTCATGCGAGTACTCGAGTATGCAAAACCAGACGATGATTGCGGGGCATATCAACGTGATCATTGTATCGATGATCCCTGAGTGGGGCCAATTGAGGGATACAAGAGATTCTGGTGTTGCGTTTACCGAAACCGCGAACCAGGCGACCGGGGTGGTAATCGAAAACAGAGTCAGGATGCCGATCAATGCGGAAAACGGTAAAACCCGATCACGCCGATACCAAAGGACCCATCCAACGACGTTCATCAGCAAGCAGCATCCGAAAGGCACCAATGCAAGAGTGGGTTGGCCGTTGAACGCAAGTATCGCAGCGGTGGGAAGCAGCCAAGCAGATCCGCCGAAAAGGCCCCCAAACCATCCACCGATTTGCCATTGTAAACGACGAGGCCCCGCCATTGCCGAGTTGTCTTGCGTTGTAGTCATGGGTGGAGGTTGGAAGAGATGCAATTGAGTCGGGGAACGTCGGCGATCACCCCGCCCGAGCGGTTGAGGTAGATCTGAAAAATCGGATTTTGGCGAGGGCTGGGGTGGATCGCATGGTTCCCGGCTCGCGCGCCGATCCCGACCGCATCCGGGCCGGCAATACATTCCATTACGGTACCGAACTCCAAAGCAGGTTGCAATCATTTTCGAGTCCTGGGAATCAGATTGACTTTATTTCGATCATCTTTGCCTGGGACGGCAGAGGAAACTTTCATTGAAGGTATCTCTCGCGAGCAACTTCGGCAGGATCGGGTCAGTCCGGAGAGGACGCAGTTAGCATTGGTTCAACCGATTGCAAGTTGAGACGCAAATGCATCGATCCTCACGCGCAACTTCTTCGCGCGCACCAATCATCGAGCATGGGCTTTCAATGGACACTCGCAGAGAGACCAAGTTCAGGACTGAAGAGCTTGACGCCGGGAACGGTTGCGATCACCTCGCCCGAGCGGCAGAGGTAGATCTGAAAAATCGGAGTATGGCGAGGGCTGGGGTGGATCGCATGGTTCCCGGCTCGCGCCACGATCCGAAGCGCATCCGGGCCCGCCAATTCATTCCATTACGGTACGGTAGTCCAAACCCGCTTGCAATCATTTTTGAGTTCCGGGAGCCAGACTGACTGTATTGCGAGCATCTTCGCCTGGGACGGCAGTGGAAAATTTAATTGGAGGTATCTCGCGAGCAACCTCAGCAGCATCAGGTTCGTCCGCAAAGGATGCAGTTGGCACTGGTTCAACCGATAGCAAGTTGCGAGGCAAGCGCATCGATCAGTACTCGAGGCTTGTTCGCGCGCACCAATCATCGAGCATGGGCTTTCAATGGACGATTGCAGAGAGACCAAGTTTAGGCCCGAAGAGCTTGACGCCGGGAACGTCGGCGATCACCCCGCCCGAGCGGTTGAGGTAGATCTGAAAAATCGGATTTTGGCGAGGGCTGGGGTGGATCGCATGGTTCCCGGCTCGCGCGCCGATCCCGACCGCATCCGGGCCGGCAATACATTCCATTACGGTACCGAACTCCAAAGCAGGTTGCAATCATTTTCGAGTCCTGGGAATCAGATTGACTTTATTTCGATCATCTTTGCCTGGGACGGCAGAGGAAACTTTCATTGAAGGTATCTCTCGCGAGCAACTTCGGCAGGATCGGGTCAGTCCGGAGAGGACGCAGTTAGCATTGGTTCAACCGATTGCAAGTTGAGACGCAAATGCATCGATCCTCACGCGCAACTTCTTCGCGCGCACCAATCATCGAGCATGGGCTTTCAATGGACACTCGCAGAGAGACCAAGTTCAGGACTGAAGAGCTTGACGCCGGGAACGATTGCGATAACCGAGTCGCGGCGTTTGGTTTTCCATTGTCAAGAACGGCGACTCCGCGACTTCGGTTGATCGCTTGGTTCGTCGGCAATGGCCAGCCCACCAAAATCCAATTTCTTTGGCAGTACGGGCGATACGGCAACCCAAATAACTAACGTCAAGGTTCTCGTGGCCCCAGAGACTGCAGCCAGCGTTCAAGTTTTGCAATTCCGAAAACTATACCGACAACAGCAGCGACAGGCACAGCCAGCAGTAACTGGATGCGGAGAAAAACAAAAAGCGAAGTGACTGGGTCTTTCATCAAGATAACGATCATGGAAACGTCGGATACCACGATTGCCATGCACAACCACCAAAAGAAAGAAGTTGCTCTGAACCTGACAATTTGTCGGCTCGCAAGGAATCCAAGTGAGAAACCAACTGCGTAGCCAAAGAGTGCGCAGAAAAACATCGATGGAATGTCTGAGTCGGGAAGACCAAGCAACTGAAAGCTTGGGAAGTGTGTAATCGACAAAACCCGGTCGACGGATCGCAACAGCTGCACCTCTGAGTCGGGCAGTGGTTCATAACGCAAGAAGTCGTAGAACACCCGTTGAGCCAGGCACACACAATGCAGTCCACACGCCAGCTGCGCGATAAGCAAAGAAACAAGCAGATGGCATCGAGTCTCGAACATTAAGAAAATCCGTCGAGATGAACCGCTCAGAACAAGGCCTTAAGTTCCTCAGCACAATGCCGTGCAGCGGGAAAGTCGCAGGATGACCATGATGACTCCGTTCCGACGAACGTCGGCGATCACCCCGCCCGAGCGATTGAGGTAGATCTGAAAAATCGGATTTTGGCGAGGGCTGGGGTGGATCGCATGGTTCCCGGCTCGCGCGCCGATCCCGAGCGCATCCGGGCCCGCCAATACATTCCATTACGGTACCGAACTCCAAACCCGCTTGCAATCATTTTCGAGTCCTGGGAATCAGATTGACTTTATTGCGAGCATCTTCGCCTGGGACGGTAGAGCATTAGTTCATTGAAGGTATCTCCCGAACAACTTCGGTAGCATCACGTTCGTCCGGAGAGGACGCATTTACCACTGGTGCAATCGACTGCAAGTTGCGAGCAAACGTATCGATCAGTACTCGCAACTTCTGCGCGAAACAATCATCGAGCATGGACTATCAATGGACGCTTGCAGAGAGACCAAGTTCAGGCCCGAAGAGCTCTCCGCCGGGAACGCCACCGTTCACCGGGCCGCGGCGGACAGTATTGATTTGAGAAACCACGCGGCCCGCGGCTCCGTGTGCAACGGTTTGTTATTTGGCGATTCGTAGCCTCATCTTGCGCCTGCATCAATCAAGGCACTGATTACAGACTTGTGTTTCCGATTTCGTGCGTGTTGAAGTGGCGTACGCCCCTGATGTGACCTAGCGTTTACGTCCCACCCGCGTTCAATCAGCATTTTCACATACTGTAGCCGCCCTTCCCATGCAGCGATACCTAGGGCTTCGGGCTGTAGACCGGGATCGGCCCCGTGCTCGAGAAGCAGAATCGAAACATCTTTGTGATTACGCGATATTGAACACGTCAGTGGGCCGTGCCCGTGGTGGTCACGGTGATTCACATTTGCGCCGGCGCGAATTAATAGTCGAGCGACATCCGCACGTCCGTGAAAGGCAGCGATGTGTAGTGCCGTGCCACCCATTTTGTTTACACTACAAGGATCAGCGCCGGATTTGAGGAGCGCACGGCAAATTCGGAGATCGATTGAACTGGTGGCGGCCTCACGGAGAACGAAGTCACCGTCCACCATCACAACATTTGGGTCTGCTCCGGACTTGAGCAACAAGTTGACGGTTGATAGCTGATTTTCGCGAACGGCGTACAACAATGCGGTCTGCCGGAATTCATTTGTTGCATTGATGTTTGTGCCAAGCGAGATCAAAAGCCGAACGATAGGCAGGCACCCTCTTTCGGCTGCGAGCATCAACGGTGTCTCGCGTTTGGGGCGATTCTTCCGTTGAGGCAAGCGGACATCGACGCTCTTGGTGTCCCGCAGTTGAGCACGGACAGCTTTGGTGTCTCCAACGAGGAGGGCCTCGACGAGCAGGCTCAATTCAGAACGTGACGGGTTTATCATTCGACTAAAGATTGACTTCCTGCCAAATAACAATGTAATGATCCCTACTGAGTAGGGTCGTATTCGGGAACTTCCGCAATACCGACTTGCTCAGTCGGGTCGTTTGACCGAAGTCGCAGAAGCCGTTACTTTGTCTTCTCAGATTACCCTGTTCGATTGGTGAATGCAACACTGCTATTTTGAAGGATCAATTTGATGACACTTTCGAGCTTCGAAACTGCGGTGGCTACAACAGAGGGGCTGACCGAGAGCGAGCGAGTTTGGTTCCCAAAATGGCTTCGACGGTACGCCATGACGTTCCCCAAAGGTCTCACAACCGATCTTCCTGTTAATCGCGATACGGCCATCCGGTTTTCTCGCACTTTGCTGGAGGCTGGAGCGCCAGCGTGGCAGCGATGGCAGGCCGTGCGGTCAGTGGAATGCTATCGCAACTTGGTGTTACGGCGGTCTGAACCCGATTTGTCGAGCATCACGGCGAAGCTCGCTCAGTTGGGCAGACAGGAACGCAATTTTGAGCTACATGTGCCGCCGACCGAGGAAGAATTAACCAAGATCCGAGGAAAGGTGGATCCTGCGGAACCCCCGCTAATTCGGACCATGCGGGGGGATATGCGAGTGCTGCACTACTCGATGGCGACCGAAAAGGCGTATGTGCGTTGGGTAAAGCGGTTTATGGGGCACGTCGGTTCAACCGACTTGGCGTCGTTCAATGAGCGAGATATCGAATCGTTTTTGACCAAGTTGGCTGTCGATGGTCAGGTGGCTGCCAGCACGCAGACGCAAGCGCAATCGTCGCTGTTGTTCCTCTACGAATGCATCCTAGGAAAACGGATTGGTTTTTTGAACGCTGTGCGTGTGAAGCGTCCCGAGACAATGGCGGTGTGGTACAGCCGTCCGGAAATTGCAAGCTTGCTGGAGCACATGGTTGGCATACACCACATCATGTTTTTGCTAATGTATGGCTCAGGTCTGCGTCACAAGGAGTGCCGCCGGCTACGCATCAAGGACATTTGGTTCGACGAAGAGCGGTTATTGGTGCGAGATGGCAAGGGGCAGAAAGACAGGATGACTTTTTTGCCGAAACAAGCAATTCCGGAGCTTCGACGGCAGATTGCCTGGGCGACACAGCGCCACCAAGAGGATTTGGATGAGGGGTTTGATAAAGTTTATTTGCCGTATGCTTTGGCCCGCAAGTATCCGAATGCGGGTCGCGAAATTGGTTGGCGATGGGTGTTTCCCTCGCGTCAGCGCTCGCTTGACAAGCGGAGCGGTAACATTTGGCGGCATCACATCAGCGAGGAGCAGTTTGCGAACGCATTGAAAGCTGCTCAGAAAGCAGCTGGGATCACCAAGAACGGCGTACCCCATTCGCTTCGACACAGCTTTGCGACGCATCTTGTTGAAGATGGCACTGATTTGCCAACGGTCCAGCAACTGATGGGGCACAAGGATATTGAAACGACGATGCAGTATGTCCATGTGGAGGTTGGATTTGGTGGGCGTTTGCAAAGCCCGGTTGATCGTCTCCTGCCCGGGGGCAGCAGTTCCGAGCCATAGCTGGGGGAGTGATTCCAAAGTTTGTGACTGGTTGGAGCTTATTCTTGCTGGATGTTCTGGTAGCATCATCGGAGTGGATTCTCCAAAGAGCTGGTGATCCGCTGCAGGCACGAAAAAACCCCGTAAAACACTTGGTTCTACGGGGTTTACTTTAATGCGGCCGAGAGGACTCGAACCTCCACGGGATTATCTCCCACTAGGCCCTCAACCTAGCGCGTCTGCCAATTTCGCCACGGCCGCGTGCGTTTTTCCGACGATAGCCAGAAGCCCGGAAGGCAGAATCTTAACCTCTCCCCAAAAAACGTCAACGCCCGTTTTCCGCGGCGAAGTTTAGCCCACAACGTGGACCCGACGTTCGCGTCCGGTGCCAATGACGACGTGTGACCAATCGACGGCGAGGCTTTCCGCTCCACCGGCAAACTCGCGGATTAATTGCCCGCGTCTCGAGGCGGGGGAACCGCTGGGGGGGAGCCGCAGGGCAAACTCGATCCCTGCCGGATCGACGAGACACACCTCGGGAGACGAACAACGTAGGCGGGCAAAATATCCATCCTCCGACAGTTCGTGATAGCGAATGTCGACCTTTTTGCGAGCCGCCCAACGCTGCGTTCGCTGGGCAAGCAAAGACTGGCCGGAGACGGCTGCCGGTTGCGGCAGCATCGCGGGTTGCTGGTCTTCCAAATGGTCCAGCATCCATTTTTTCGTCAACCAATCGATGTGCCCCAGGGCGGGACGTGGATCGACGGCCGATGATCGAAATGCGGCGAGGGCCTCGAGCGCCTGGTCCCAACGCTCTAGGACTTGATGCGCCTCATGATCGGTCGGTAACGCTTGAGCACTGACGAACTGTCGACAAGCTTGGTAGTAACGCCGCTGAATATCTAAGCCTGACAATTCTCCCTGTGTCGTCTTGACGCGCGCAATTAAATCCCAATCCGAAGTGATCCGGTGGAGGGCATCGATGGGTTTCCACAAGCGAGGCAACTCTCGGCCCCCGCCAGCTTCGATCAAGTCCAAAACCAGCGACGTGGTCCCAACTTTGAGAAATTCGGCTGTATCGGACACATTTGAGTCGCTCAAACCAATCTGCAGACGTTGGCTGCGATGGAACAATTCGGTTACTGACCGTCGGCTCAGCAGCGAACGCCCGCAAAGCTGCTGCAACCAATGGTGAAAGACGAAGATAGGCCTCTCGTTCCAGTAGCCACCAAAGCCAGTCACCGTGTTGATAGCCATCGCTTTGCTGGAAAGCCGGTAACGGTTTTGCCGATCGACATGCCCCGCTCCAGTGACGACTACACGCGAGATCAGAAACGCGGTCAAGTATTTGCGTTGGCGACGAAACGCCACGGTCTTGGCGATTCCATATAACATCAAAGCCGTCGGCAAATTGACGACACGCAAACCAACAGCAGTGATTGCCAGCAGACGTGTCGGTAACGGGTGTGAAGAGTAGCTGCTTTCCGCGTGGTCTTCATTCGCATTGTCTAGCGGGGCGGTCGGCTCGTTGGCGACAGTAGTAATCCTCGCCATGGGCGCGGCCGGCCGTAGCCAACGGAACGTCCATCGTCCGGCAAGCCGACAACATCGCGAGGCTAGCATCAAGCTCATTTCCAAGCTCAGTACGGCAATACAAACTGCCCAGTAGAGCATGGCGAACGGCAATACGAGCGACAGCAACCCCCAGTAAACCAGCAACATGGGACCGCTCGCGACGGCCGCGGAGTAGTTTTCCTGGCAACCGTAGATGTGCCCTTGGGCGTCACAACTGTTTTTGAAAATTCGCACATCGCCCGGTATTTCGCAACTGGCGGCTGCCTCGGCGATGAGGCGATCTTGCGCGCGTTGGCATTCGACCAACCGGGAGGGGCTGCGGGTCTCAGCGGTTGCTCCCTCGATCAACCCGCCCGGCTTGTCCAGTTTGAAAGCGGCTGTCTCCAAAGAAAATGCCCCGCCGTTCGCCAAGAACATGGTGTCGCTGTCATAACGACCTCGAGCGGTTGGTATGTTGCGACCGATCTGCTGGCAAACCGCCTCATACACTCGCTTTCGTGAGGGCGGTTGGACTTGATCACGAGGCGAACGAACCAACGTCGCATACTCGGTCTCAAGACCAATTAATCGCTGGAGCATAATCGCCTGCCGACAATGGAGATAGGAAAGCCAAGGCTCTACTCGCCCTGTTGATCCGTGTCAAAACACTCAACAAACTGCTCCGCTTCCTCGTTGGCATCGCTGCTGATGTCTAACAGCAAACGGTCGCACACACGATTGCCGGCACTGATATCAGGAGCGATTCCAGGATCGCTTCGTCGTTTCGTATCGCTCATGCGTTTTTGCTTTTCGTTGATTAGTCGGCGACCGAATGCAGGTAACTGATCGCGGCCCGCGACGAGGAGTTTGCTTTGTCGTAAGAGCGCACCAAATCAATCAGTTGCTCGACCGCACGACGGGTCGCGTGGACCGTCATTTGGGACGCTTGCTTGACTTGCAGCAGTTGTTCATAGAGGGCAATACAGGTCGGATCTTGACTCGGATAGCCACGCTGCAGGCTGCGGAGGGCAGCTAGTAAGTCACGATCGTTGAGCGGTGCTTGATGCTGGTCATACTTCAGCAAGCAAGCGACCAGCGAGTCGACTGCAGCACCCTGTTTCCCGCCGCTGCCAGCTGTTGCCTGGGATTGGGGCGATTGGGATTGGTTGGCTGTATCCGCTTGGCCCATTGCCGCGGGGGAGGCAAGTTGGCCGGTTGCCGGCGAGCTTTGTCGGTTGGCGCGCCGTTTGGCCGCCTGTTTGAGTCGCTGTTTCAACGAGTCGTTTTTTGCCATCAGACCAAAACTGTCCACGCGACGAAAAGAAGACCGCCAGGGCGATCAGATTTCTTTAGTTTAACGTCTTGGCGGGGCGCGTGCAAAACAACTGGCATCAAGCAACAAAAAAACCGATGCTCGGCAAAAAGCGCGAGCATCGGTTAGCAGTGTAAGAGAGGCAAACGCTGGTTTGCGAGTTTCTCCGTCGCTTAGGTAACCTTGTACTTACCAGGGATAGCGATCGGGTACTTCATGTTTTCGTCCGGTTGCACGGGCGCTTCGACATCGAGCGAGGTGACTGAGTCGAAATCGGCTAGAGCTTCCGTGCTGTTGAGGCATTGATCCCAACTGACAACCTTGCCACTGTAGGTTGCCATGCGGCCCATGATGGAGGTCATGGTGCTCTTGGCGCCGTAATCGCCTTCGTTGGGGATGTTCCCTTTCCGCAATTCGGCGAACAGGTCAATGTGTTCCTGTTGCCAGCCTTTGCCGTTGACCTCGTCCGCTTCGCTTTGCCAAACGATGTTATTATTGCGATCATAAATCTTAGCACCCGAGATATCACACCAGCCGTTGGTGCCATGAATAAACTCGGACACCGGATTCCAGCAATTTGGTTGATGCCGACATTGGCTGAGCATTGTGGTGCCGCCATCGTAGGTGAATTCAACAAAGTGGTGATCGTAGATTTGTCCCGAGTCGGGTCCGGTGCGAACTTGACGCCCGCCCTGACCTTGGGCTTTCACGGGATAACCTTGCATCACCCAGTTGATAACATCCAAATTGTGAATGTGCTGCTCGGTAATGTGGTCACCGCACAGCCAGTTAAAGTAGTACCAGTTTCGCATCTGGTATTCGGTTTCGGTTTGCTCGGGCTTGCGAGCGTTCATCCACACACCGGAGCCATTCCAATAGGCGCGGGCCATGACGAAATCACCGATTTGTCCATCTTGCAGACGTTGCACGCACTCTTTGTAACGGAATTCATGGTGCCGCTGCAGACCGACTTGGACGGCCAGGCCCTTTTTCTTGGCGACTTCGTTGGCCGCCAACACGCGGCGGACGCCGGGTGCATCGGTGGCAACCGGTTTTTCCATAAAGACGTGCTTGCCGGCATTCACGGCAGCTTCAAAATGGAGCGGGCGAAATCCGGGAGGCGTGGCCAGAATCACCACGTCGCAATCACTGTTCATGACATCCTTGTAGGACTCCAAGCCGACAAAGCGTCCCACATTCTCGCTGACTCGTTCATTATGCTTGCTCTTGATGCCGCGCAGTGAACCTTGCAGGCGGTCTTCAAAAGCATCGGCCATGGCGACCAATTCGACTTCGCCACCGGTTGAACCGAACTCGCTGAGGCAAGTGTTCATGGCCTGCATCGCCGCTTGCGTGCCGCGACCGCCACAACCCACCAAGCCCAACTTAATGGTGTCACTGCCGTAGGCGTGAGCAGCCCGGGCAACGTTCAACTGGCTAACCACGGTGCCGCCAGCTAACAACATGCTGCTGTTTTTCAAGAAGGATCGCCGGGAAGGCCCCGCGTCTTCCGTCGATTGAGTTTGAGGCTTTGCATCGGCCATGGGAAAGATAACTCCGAGAGGAACTAAGGGAGGGATATCGGCAAAAAAAGAGCTGGATGGTCGTCTTCATTCCCCTTCAGGGTAACGCCAGGCAGCGGCAAGTTCAATCACCAGGCTGGTTTTCTGAGGACAATAGGCCCCCTTGCTCGGCCATTTGTAAGGGTGACATGCGGATGATTTGAGGTTCGTAACTGTGATCTCGCTTGCGAATCACCTCCGCCTCGAGGATCCGATCGGGATTTACTGGTTCGGCATTTTCTTCTTTCTTCGAGGGATCGAGCCGGGTCAGCAGACTGAAAGTGGACATGCCCTCGATGATTCGCCCAAAAACGGTGTGCTCGGCATTGGCCATGACCAGCGGTTGGAAGGCGAAAAAGAACTGTTGGCTGGCCGTGTTGGGGATCGTCAGCCTGCTTTCGCCAATCGGATCGGGCAATTTGGCCATTGCCAGCGAGCCCCGAAAGATATAGCGGCGATCGGGGGATTGTGTTTCGTCGGCCAAACAGTACTCGCCAGCGACCGCCGAACCACCCGATTCGCCGACTAGTGCAATCCGACCTGAAATCACTTGATAGAAGGGCAAGTTCTCCAGCAAACCGTCCTCCACCATGCGGATAAAATTGGCGACCGTGTTAGGGGCGGCATCCTCGAACAGCTCTAGCACAATGTCACCACGCGTGGTGACCAAGCGAACGCGGGGCAAGTCATCCCGCTCGGCGTCCGTGGCACGCTGCGCGGCAGCAGTCGGCCACAACACTCGGCAAGCGTCGAGCGACTCCAAGATCCCCTGATTGATTTCTGCCAGGTTTCCCGTCTGCATTGCTTCCCGCAAGTAAGGCTCCGCTTTGTCGAATTGATTTGTGGCGAAAAAGCTGACCCCGGCAATTTCGGCCAACCGCTCGTCCTTGGCCTTGACCCGCCGCAATTGCTCAACCGCTTCGCCGGTTAATTCATACCAGTCGTTATTGAACCGGTAGTGGACCGCCACCAGCAGGAACTGAGCCGCAACGTAATTTTCCCGCGGGGCATTTTTTAGTAACTCAATCGCCGCAGCCATCGCCGCATCAAACTGCTCGCGGCCAAGCATTTCCAGCTCGCGATACCGCTGGCGATATCCCTCCGCTTCTTGGGGAGGACCGTTGTTAAAGCGAATCATGACCTCGCGCATGTCGGCCAACGTCACTCGCCAGCCGTCCAAGGCGGACTCAAAAGCAGCGACTCCCGCTTCGTTGTCAAAATCAGGATTACTTTCGGGGAGCAAATTTACGTCGGCTGCTGGCTCCCCGTCGGCAGTTGTTTCCCCGTCAGCAGAAGGCTGTTGGGTCGGTTGTTGGTCGCCGTCGGTGGTCTGTGCTCGGAGCGGGGTGGCTGCGGCCGCATGTACCCAGAGAACGGCAAGGAACAGAGCGGTTGCGCTCCAGGGATGTCGAATCAAGCAAGTCATGCTAAACCTCTGAGTGCCGCGGTGAGGCAATGTTTCGGGACGGTCGCCAGCCTTCCGGCTGTCGCTGGAATTGAGTGGCCGGCTGTCGCTGGAATTGAGTGTGTGCCGTGAAGGGCAAAAGGGTGCCGATTTAGCCCTGCCCTTCCGTCGCAGCGACCAAACCGTTCTAACGATACGTAGAAGGGCCCCAGATAGTTTGCACGTTCCTGTCGATCGGTAGTAGGGTAGCGGGATGAGTTCACCACGAAAAAAACAGTCTCGCCGTACATCGCGGAGCACCCCGGCGGAACGGCTCGGAGGTGGCACTGAAATTCGCGCCAGCCGCTATATTGGTACAAAATCGCTAAGAATTATCGGTGGTGACTTGCGCCGGCGGAGCGTGACATACAACGGCGACCGGGCCACTCGTCCGATGAAGGATAGCGTCCGCGAAAACTTGTTCAACATTCTCGGCCCTGGAATCAAGGGCACCGTGGCCTGGGATTTGTTCGCCGGCACGGGCATTTTGGCAATTGAGGCGTTGAGCCGGGGGGCGGTTCATGCCATTGCGATTGATTCCTCACGCGGTTGCACTCGCTCGATCCGTCAATCGGCCGATGCGCTTTCGGTCTCCGAGCGTTTGGAGGTGCTGCAAGGAGACACCTTCCGTTTAGCAGCCCTCCGCTTGCCTCGCTCACCCGAAGAACGGCGAATCGTCTTCTGTTGCCCCCCATATCGCATGTGGGAGTCACACCAGGAACAACTGTTCGAGCTTGTGCAAATGAGCTTTGCGGGAGCCTCGGCGGGTAGCATCATCGTCTGCGAAATGGATCGAAAATGTGATCCCGCAATCCTCCCCGAGGCGGAGTGGGATATCCGCCAGTACGGCATCGTGACCCTGGCATTCGCTGAGGTGCTTAGCCCGAGTGGCGGAGATATACTGAGTGGCGGAGATATACTGAGTGGCGGCGATATACTGAGTGGCGGCGATTCCTAGAGTGCCGTTAGGTAGCTGATCGCGTTTGCCACTTCCGCTTGGCCGCAGCCCGTTCGTCCGACCACAAACCAACCGCGGTACTGGGCGTCTTCGAGCTGGCCGAGGATTTGTGGAAAGTCAGCAGTGCCTTGTCCTAGGGGGACTTCGACGCCCCTTCCGCGGGCCAAGTCCTGCACCCCGTCCTGCGCTTCTACGATGCCGACGAACTGGGTTAGCGAGTTTAAAGCGGCGTGTGGATCAAATTGATTCAGAATGAGTTGTCCGGGGTTGTAAGCAACCGGCATGTAGACATCGCTGAGGCTGCCCAGCAGGGCGGCCAAGTCCTCGCCCGACTCGCTGCCGGTCTCCGCGGCGAGGAAAGTTCCCACGCGGTTGCCAAAACTGGCTAGGTCTTCCAGTGACGATCGGAGTTGCACCCAGCTGGCCGATTCAGTATCAGATGGTACGCGACCGATTTGATTGACAACATGCCCGGCACCCAGATCGTAAGCCATTCGCATCACCTTTTTGGTGGCGTCGATACGGCGATCCAAGTCAGCCACCACTTCGTAACCGCGGCGAGTCGGAAACCGCAGTGAACTGACCCGCAAATTCAGATCATCCAGCATTTTCCGAATCTGACGCTTGGCTGTATCGGTCAAATCGGTCGGCTGGAGCTCATTTCGGGCATCGATTTCGATGCCTTGGGCACCCGCTTGCGAAGCCGCGAGCAATGCTTTCTTGAACGGTAAGTTGAAAGCCGAAAGTCGAACGGAAATGCGGAGGTCAGGCACGGTGCGAAGCTGGGAGCACGCGGAACGAACTGGAAAGACGCCCACGCGGCTGCTGCGCCGCGGTCGTCAGCTAATGATGTTAGCGGCTTGGCTGTGCGCGTCTAGCATCATCTGCTGCGGATTCGACTCCGCCGGCTCGGCGCAGGCTGAAGAACAGCTGGCCGCCTGGGATTTCTCGCGGCGGGACGATTTAAACTTTGATAACCAACCCGATGGCTGGGTGCGAATCGAAGGACGCCGCTATCCCCACTACGCCAAGCTGAAGATTCAACCCCACCGGCCCGCGCAGGAACTGCAGTTGCGAACGGCCGACGAACAAGCTTTTCGGCTTTGGCAAAAAGCGGTCGCCCACGTCCCCAACTTGCCAATGCCGCCGAGCCTAACGGATATGCTCACGCGCCGTTTTCTCAGCGCGCACGTTGATGGCGGCGGAATTCTCTGCCAAAGTCCTCCCTTTCCTGTTGCCAAGCGTTACAGCTATCACTTGCGAGCCAACATCAAAAGCGAAGGCTTCGAGCACGACCAAGCATGGCTAGAGCTTGCCTTCTACGAAGCCGATTTGGTAGACCCGAAAGGCAACCGCTCTCCCGGCAAACTGTTGCAAACAATCGCGACCGAACAGATCGGCGGCAGCAGTGATTGGCGAGCGGTGCAACTCGGTCCGATCACGGCACCGATCAACGCGGAGGTGGGCCGCGTGCGAATTCGCGTTGAGCCGCAGGAGCGTCAAGATTTCCAAGGATACGCTGGATTTGATGCGATTCGGGTCAGCCAAACTCCACGTATCCGGATGGAATGTGACCAACCGGGTGGCCTCTATTCGCCTCCCGGAGCACCGCAAATTACTTGCACGGTTTCCGGACTGGCCGATAGCGTGCCGTCGGTCTTTTTTCGTTTGCTCGACGAAAACGGCAACGAACTGGCCACGCATCAGGCCGCGCTAAATCCCTCGCCACTCGACCGACCAACTGCGGGAAGTGCTGTGGGCAATTCAGTTGGCAATTCAGCGGGCACATCCGTCACGACCAACATTCCGTCACCCGCAAGTAATCCGGAGAGCAGTCTCAGCAGCAACACCGGTGTTGATGAGGGCCAGCCAAACGCCGTCGCCGAACCCAGCACGATTGCCTCGAGCGGTGGCATCGCGGTTTGGCAATTGCCAGAGCTGGGCCCGGGATTTTATCGGGTGCGAGCGGCACTCGATAACCGCGGCCCAAACGCTTTTGAGATCGAACAAACGTTTGCCGTGCTGGCGGACTTGCCGACCCCGCAAGGCCCCTTCGGCTGGTCGCTGACGGGCCCTGGCCGTCATAATTTTCCGCTGATTGGTTTGCCCCCCTGGCTCTCCCAGTGCCGTGTCCAATGGGTAAAATACCCATGCTGGTTAGAACCGACGGCGTACAAGAAAGCCGACGAATTGGCTCGCCTGATGGGACGCTTGGAGGATCGGGGGATTAACACCGTGGGCGTCATTTGTCAGCCCCCGGCGGTCATTCTGCCGCTGTTAAATATGCAAGCGGAAGACCACGTGGCGATCATGTTGCGGGAAACAGAGGCTTGGCAACCACTGCTCGAACCGGTCATGGCGAGACTTTCCAACGGGGTGGATTGGTGGCAATTGGGCGACGAAGGGGACTATAGTTTTCTCGGCCGCGCCCAACTGAAAAGTGCCATCGACGAGATTCGCGTGGCTCTGCAAGGCTACGGCCAGCCGATCAAAATTGTCTTGAATTGGCCCTGGCTCGATCCCCTGCCGCCCGATTCCAGTTGGTCATGGCACGCCGTCTGTTTGAGTGACCCGACGCCACCCACGGCGGCGGAAATCAAAGCTTATTTTCGCCCAGCTGAGCCGCTCCCCGGCGCTGACCAACTGTCGGCGGCTGATCCACTGGCGGCGGCTGAAAATAATTCGGCAGCAAAGTCCGACCCGGAGCTTGCCAACGCCCCGGGTATGGAGGCTCAAAACCTTGATGGCTCTTTGCGTCAAGCCACGCAGTTGGTCGCCAACAACAGCTTCATTGTCGCGGGGGGCGGGGGAAACTCGGCCGGTCAGTCGCCATCGGAGCCGAAATCCAGCGGCAAGCACTGGTTGATTCTGGAGCCACTGCCACGCGACGCGTATCCCCGGGGGCAACGCATCCGGGATCTTGTCGAGCGCATGCTGGTGGTCCGCGAAATGGAGATCAAGGCTGCATTTATCAGTGATCCATTCGACCCCCGTCTGGGGTTGCTGCGCGAAGATGGTTCGCCCGATGAGATGTTGTTGCCCTGGCGAACGGCAGCGGCCTTGCTGGGCGACCTCAAACCGGTCGGTTCGCTCGATTTGCCAGGCTCTAGTCAAAACGTTCTGCTGGCCAATGCGGAAACAGCCACGCTCGTGGTTTGGAACGAACAACCCACTGAAGAAGCGATATACTTGGGGGACGAAGCTCGGCACATCGATGCCTTTGGCCGCGAGTTGCCGATCAAGCCGGTGCAGCTGAGGAATTACCCCCTGCAACAAATAACTGTAACCAGCGAACCGACGTTTGTCACTAATTTGGATCGCACCGCCGCGTTGTGGCGACTGGCCGTGCGGCTCGATCGCCAACGCGTCGACAGCCTACTCGGTCGGGAACAAACGATCGAACTGCTGTTCACCAACCCCAGCGATCAAACGATCACCGGGCAATTGCAAGTCGAAGCCCCCGAAGCCTGGAATGTCTCGCGTTGGGCTCGCAACATTGTTGCTGAAGCGGGGCGTGAACAGTCGGAAAAGCTGAGCCTGACGTTGCGTAACGACGCCACCATCGGCGAGGAAAAGATTGCGTTTGATTTTGAGCTGGAAGGAGACTCGCGTCGGCGGTTCACCGTCTGGCGAAAACTGAACATTGGCCCGGAGGATGTGCACATCGAAGTCACGACCAGGCTGCTGCCTTCCGGAGTGCTGGTCGTTCGCCAAGAAATCACCAACACCTCTAACCGGCCGCTGCAGTTCGATTGCTCGGTCTACGCGCCTCAACGCCAAAGGCAGCGGCAAACGGTGGCGATCCCTGCGGAGACGACTGTCACTTGCGAATTCGCTTGGCCAGCCGGCGAGGACTTAATCGATCAAGTGTTGCAATTAAGGGCTTCCCAACACAACGGCGCGCGGACGTTAAATTTTCGCTTTAAAGCGACGCGATAAGCGTTCCCTCGGGTCGTCAGCAATCCGCTCGGCTCTTATTCTATGAGTACTTCCGTCGGTGAAATCAAAGCGGCCGCCGACGTTTTGCAAAAAAAGTGTTTGTCGATTTCCTTGTCGCCCAACGGATCAGAAAGGCACCCGCGTCGTGAGTACCACCGCGATAGATCTAACCAAATATGGGTTGAACCCCAGTGACGTGGTTCGCAACGCGACGCCCGCACGGCTCTACGAATACGCCATCCGCGGGAACGATGCGGTGATTGCCGCCAGCGGTGCACTGGCCACTCGCAGTGGTGACAAAACCGGCCGCAGCCCCAAGGACAAACGGATTGTCGACGACCCAGCCAGCCGCGACGATATTTGGTGGGGCGACGTTAACATTCGCCTCACCGAACGCTCCTTCAGCATCAATCGACAACGGGCGATCGATTATCTTCAACTCCAATCACGCTTATTCATTTTCGATGGTTTCGCCGGCTGGGATCCCCGCCATCGCATCAAAGTTCGCGTGATCGCCAGCAGTGCCTACCATGCGTTGTTCATGCACAACATGTTGATCCGTCCCAGCGATCAAGAATTGGCCGATTTCGGCGAGCCTGATTTTACGATCTTTAACGCGGGCGCTTTCCCAGCCAATCCCTACACGGCGCAAATGACCAGCAAGACCAGCATCGATTTGGCGATCGAGCATGGTGAGTTGGTCATCCTCGGCTCTCAGTACGCCGGTGAGATGAAGAAAGGGGTCTTCACGGTGATGAACTATCTGATGCCCAAACGGGGCATCCTGAGCATGCATTGCAGCGCCAACGAAGGCAGCGAAGGCGATGTGACCCTCTTTTTCGGGCTCAGCGGCACCGGCAAAACGACCCTCTCCGCAGACCTGCACCGACAATTGATCGGCGATGACGAACATTGTTGGACCGATGACGGTGTGTTCAACATCGAAGGGGGTTGCTATGCCAAAGTGATCCACCTCAGCGCCGAAAATGAACCGGAAATCTTTGACGCCATCCGCTTCGGCGCCGTGCTGGAGAATGTGGTCTACGACCAAGGCACGCACGAAGTCAATTATGATGATGCGTCGATCACCGAAAACACCCGCGTCGCGTATCCTATCGATTTTATTCCCCGCTCAAAATTGCCTTGCCTCGGCGGGCACCCGCGAAATATCATCTTTTTGACTTGTGACGCTTTCGGCGTGTTGCCACCGGTCAGTAAACTCACGGCCGACCAAGCGATGTACCATTTCATTAGCGGCTACACGGCCAAGGTTGCCGGTACCGAAATGGGCGTTACCGAACCATCAGCCACCTTTTCCGCTTGCTTTGGCGCCGCTTTCCTGGTCTGGCACCCAGCCAAGTACGCGGAACTGTTAAGCGAAAAAATTCACCGCCACGGCACCCACGTGTGGCTGCTCAATACCGGCTGGGTCGGCGGCGGTTATGGCGAAGGGCAACGCATGAGCTTGCCTGAAACCCGCGCGATTATCGACGCCATCCACGACGGTTCGCTCAGCCAAGCTGCCACGCGTCGCGATCCGCTGTTCGGTTTCGAAGTCCCGGTCAGCTGCCAGCAAGTGCGTGACGAAATTCTCTGGCCACGCGACAACTGGAAAGACCCCAGTTGCTACGACGCGGCCGCCCTCCGGTTGGCCGACCTCTTCCGACAAAACTTTCAAGCTTTCGCCGAAGGAGCCTCGCCACAAGTCGCTGCTGCTGGGCCCAAGAGTTAGCTTTTGGCTCTTAGCTTTGCGGGGCTAGCCGTTTGGCCGCTAGGCCCGGTTCTCGTTTTGAGTCGAACTAGTTGCGTGCAACCGAACGGTGGCTGCTGATTTAGTAACTCGCGGTGCCGGTGGCGGTAATGGTAATTGGGGGCAAACCACATTCGACTCGCCAGGGGTCCAAAATATCTTTCGTGCGACTCGCTCCACACCGCGTTACGCCGAGCTCACGCACTTCCTTCAAGCCCGTCAAGTCGCGGACGCCTCCGGCCGCTTTGACCTGTACGTGCTCAGCCGCATGCCGTCGCATCAACTGCAAATCGGCCATTGTGGCTCCTCCGCTGCCGTAGCCCGTCGATGTCTTTACCCAGTCAGCACCCACCTCGCTGCAAATCCCACATAGTTTGATTTTCTGCTCGTCATTCAAATAACAGTTCTCAAAGATCACTTTTACTTTTTGCCCCGCATCGTGAGCAATCGTGACAATCTCCGCGATCTCATCACGGACGTACTCCCAGCCACCGCTGAGCACTTGCGAGATATTGACGACCATATCCAACTCTTCGCAGCCGTCGGCAATCGCTTGGCGTGCTTCAGCCGACTTGATCGCCGTGGTGTGACCACCATGGGGAAACCCAATGGTTGTGGAAGCTTTGACGGTGCTGCCGGCAAGCAGCTCGCTGCAGCGTTTCAAGTAGTAGGGCAAAATGCAGACGCTGGCGACGTCATAAGCCAACGCCAACTGGATTCCCGATTCCAAATCGCCAACGGTGAACGCCGGATTTAACAGGGAATGATCAATCATCTTGGCGAAATCTAAATAATTGGCCGGCATGGGAGGCGATCCTGTGTGTATTGAATGAGCGAAACGATGAGGTCGTGAAAGTAACGTTGGCCGAGTGAATAAAGCGGGGCGGACTGAATTAGCAGAGCAACTGATCTCTGGTCCTGCCCTCGTCGAGGAATATTGCAGACTTTTGCACTGGATTCTACCGCACAACGCGAGAGCACCCCAAGCCGTTGCAGAGCACGCAAAAAAACGGTTTTCCATGGACAACTCCGTAAGCCCGTTAATTTGATCGTAACCGCCGGCTTGGATAAATCTCACCTCCCGGCGCGCCGATAGAAAAGCTAACCTGATGGTGAGATCGTGCTCCCGCACAGCACGTCGATGAAACTCGCCGTACCTATCGCAAACTACCTGCAACCTGTACCGCCATGTCCATTGCCACCACTTCCACCGACCTGACCAGTGGTAGAGAGCAACAGCCGGTCGATTTTTCAATCAGCCGCACTTCGTTGGTCCGCTGGGCATTTGCCGCGATCGGCATCCTGTTTGTGAGCGTTGGAGCGATCGGCGTATTCCTGCCCGGTATCCCGACCACCGGGCCGCTGCTGGCTGCTTCTTTCTTCCTGACCAAAAGTTGCCCGGCTCTCGAACGTCGACTGGTCCGCAATCGCTGGTTCGCAAACTATTTGCACTACCTCGATGGCACCTACCGCATGACGGATCGGATGCGGATAGCCGCGATTCTCAGCATGTGGGTCAGCATCATCGTCAGCAGCTTGATCCTCAGCCAAGGACTCGCGGCTCCCAGCTGGTCGACATTCGCGCTCCTCGTGAGTGGACTGGTCGGCACCATTGTGATCGCTCGCTTCCGTCGTTAACGGACGCTGGATTGATACATGCAAAGTATCAGTCATTCATCATTGATAGTTCTTGGGTATCGATGGTCCTTTTGTGGGTTGACTTCTCGGCGGTAAACGCTGCAAGCCTGGCGGGCGAGTTGCCATCATGTAAATCGCGTGCACGAGTCCCGGCACGTAGCCCAGCAGGGTCAGCAGCACGTTGATCCAAAAGGTGCGGTTCAGACCGAACTGCATCCAAACGGCGACGGGGGGAGAAGAAAAGCGATTAGCAGGCGTAGATAGTCCATCAGGGAGTCTCCTTTTTCTCGCTGCCCGTAGGCTCCTCATCGGCTGCTTCACTCGATATCGAGTCAAACGCCTGCCGGCCTTCGTCCCAGATCATTGTGGTGTCTTGTTTGACTTTGTCGGAGTCGATCTCGAGCGTTGGATTCCCGTCTTGCTTGCCAAAGCGAATCCAGCCAACAATGGCTAGCAGCACGATGATCAGGACGATCACCAAAAAAGTTCGCATGCGAACAACTCCTGCAAATGGTGGCGAAAAGAAGAATGCAGGGTGACGTGTCGCAAAACAAAAGCCATTTTGCCGCGATGGGAATCGTTTTCTGCCAAAAAAACAGTCTGTTTGCGAAGCTCGCTACAACAGGCATTACTCTCCCCCCAAATCGAGCAAAACCGGGCACCAACGAAACCTAGTAACTAGCCTTGGGTTAAGTAGAGTAGGGATACACTCAATCCGCGTCCGGCCCGCTACTGGACGCATGTAAACTTGAGAGAGGAAATGATGATTCGCCAAATTGCCACCTTGTCCATCTTACTCACGGTGACGCTAGCGTCTGACGTGACGGCTCAACGTCGCGGCGGCGGAGATCGTGGCGATTCCGGACGTGGCGGTGAGCGGGGAGATGGTGAGCGGGGAGGTGATTCCGAACGCGGAGGGCGAGGTAGTTTTCGCGGCGGGTTTGGTGGCGGCCCTCCTGGCGGCTTCGGCGGTGGACCTCCTGGCGGCTTTGGCGGTGGCAGGCCTTCCTTTGGTGGCGGTGGTGGCCCGAGCAGTTTTCTGGATCGTATGGACCGCAATGGCAATGGCTCACTTGATCCTGACGAAATGCAAGGCCCGATGCGATCGATGATCGAGCGATTAGGCCGAGAGGACTCGAGCATCAACCCAGATCGTCCGATTCCGATGAGCAAAATCAAAGAAGCGTTTGAGAAAATGCGTGGCGGCAGAGGTGGGGGAGGCGGTGATGACGAGGATGAAGAGGAGGACAGTCTCTCAGCGGGAATCTTGGTGCCGGGGTTCGGTGGAGTCGATCTCCCTCCGCCCGTGCCTGGCTTTGGTGCCACGGCCGACCTGATGGCGGTCCGCGTGACTCCCGAGGATACGCGTCAAGCCGAAGAATTGCTGCGGCGATACGACCGCAATCGCAATAATTTCATTGATGCTTCGGAGACCTCTAGCCGCTGGCAGGGGAATCCGATGGATTTCGATCAAAACCGTGACAACCGCTTGTCAGTCAGCGAATTGGCAGTGCGTTATGCCAGACGACGACTGGACAGCGAAGATTCCGGCCGACGCGAAGATTCTCGGCGAAGAGAGCGCTCAGAGGAGGAGCCTGACCTCACGGTGGAGGACCGTTTTGAAGGCCGTAAATCATACCGACCGCTGCCCTTCAGCCTGCCTGACGGGGTGCCCGGTTGGTTCGAGGACAAGGATAGCGACAAAGATGGGCAAGTTCGCATGTCTGAGTTTGCCAGCGAGTGGACCGATGAACTCGTCGAGGAATTCTATGGTCATGATCGTAATTTCGATGGCGTGATCACGGCCAACGAAGCGTTGATTTCGGTCAAAGATGGGCCGGCGCGTCGCGTTGACACGGCAGCCTCCTCGCGGACCGCCGAGGTCAAGCCAGTAGCCACTGAAGACCTCGAGCCCCGCTACGTGAAGACCGCCGAGCGGATCGTTTCACGCAACGACAAAGACAACAGCGGCTCGCTCACCGTGGATGAATGGAAGGACATGATTATGGACATTAGCGGAGCCGATCTGAATCGCGACGGCAAGATCACCAAGGAAGAGTATGCCGGCTGGATGCAAGCCCGCGACAAGGCTAGGAATTAACTTCAGGTATTGAAAGTTCCCTGCATGGCAGTCAGCATAAG
Organism: Kothea flammea; assembly: GCF_052161645.1. Classification (GTDB taxonomy): domain Bacteria; phylum Planctomycetota; class Planctomycetia; order Pirellulales; family Pirellulaceae; genus Laterigemmans. The sequence continues at coordinate 5,646,595 of NZ_CP197414.1, read as the reverse complement.
TCGCCGACGATTCGTCCAGGCTGCCGGGCTCGTCGTGGCCACGGGGCTCACAACCGGGGCTTACGCTTGGCGAGTTGAGCCGCACTGGGTGCAGCTTGTCGAGCAACCGTTGGCGATCCGCAATCTGCCTGAGCGGTTGATTGGCAGCACGCTAGTCCAATTGAGCGATTTGCATATTGGACGTCAGGTCGACGATGGTTACCTCAGAAGCGTCTTTGACACCGTCAGACAACTCCAACCAGAATTGGTTGTGGTCACGGGAGATTTCACCAGCTACGACGAAGACATTGTTCGCCGCGCGGAAACAACGCTTGCCTCTTTCCCCACTGGATCGCTAGCAACTCTGGGAGTGTTGGGAAACCATGACTATGGGCAAGGCATGCGCGATTACCGACACGCCGATCGTTTAGCCGCTTTGATCTCGGCCAGCGGTGTGCAGGTCTTGCGAAACGAACAAACAAATATTGAAGGGCTGACCATCGTCGGGCTCGATGACTTATGGGCCGGAAAGTTTAACCCGGCCATCCCCCTCGCCGGCATCCAGAAAGACACACCGGCCTTGGTGTTGAGCCACAATCCAGACACCGCGGACCAGCCTGGCTGGGGCGACTTTTCCGGTTGGATTTTGGCTGGGCACACGCATGGCGGACAATGCAAACCTCCATTTCTTAGCCCACCAATCTTGCCGGTCAAAAACCAACGCTACGTTTCCGGAGCGTACAGTCTTGCTGGCGGGCGTAGCATGTATATCAATCGGGGCATCGGACATTTGCTGCGAGTCCGCTTCAATGTGCGGCCCGAAATCACCGCCTTTCGATTGCAGCGAGCATAAACGTCGCTTTTTGATTTGCGAAAGTTCGCATCACTGCTGCCTTCGCTACCATGCCAGGGACGTGGAAGATCACCGAGTTTTATGCGGACGTACATAGTGTGCCCGCGGAGTTCGTTGCCACCGTGACGGCACTCGCCGTGTCATCGGATTTGACTTGGCCTGGGCTGGGGTAGGCGGTTTATCAATCAATCGACACTGAGAAAGAATGCGGCCCAAGTCGATCGCTTCGTCGGCTGGGGTCTGGGTTTTGATGATGCGGACTCACTCGCTTGATCCTCAGTCGCGTTCTCTGGCGTGCCTTTGTTGGTTTGAAAGTTGAAGGTGATTCCGCGTCTTGCTAATTGCCGCAAGCTCGATGCGTTCGTCTGCGACTCGGCCTTCAGCATGCTCAATTGAGCTCGCCGCAAGGCTTCGATTGGAGGTAGCCTTTGTTCGAGCAGTGCTTGATAAAAGGAGTCCATGAATTGCACGGCGTCAGTGTCGGAGACGGGCCAATGCGTCGCGATCACATGTTTAGCACCGGCAACGTGAAATGCTCTTTGCAGGCCAAACACCCCCTCGCCGAGCACGCGTTCGCCAACTCCACTTTCGCAAGCACTGAGCACGACCAGTTTCGCGCCGCTGAGGTTAGTCGCGGCAAAGCGGTCGCCAGTGACAATCGTGTTTTCGGCAGGATCGTTGGCACCGGAGAGCGCCATGCGTGTCGCTAACAGGGGAGAGCGCTGCTCCGCCGTGAGCCGCACGGCACCGCTGCCGACACCTTTTTGGGCAATGGTATTTTCGACAATTGGCTTGACGTAAGCGTGCGTGGCGAAGTGAATGAGTTCGACCGTTTCAATGGCTTCCAGCAAACTTTCGGGGATGACATGCTCACCACTCAATTCTCGCCAGTTTTGCGGTGATATCCGTTTGGCAAGGTTGTCCAGCTCGACGCGAGTCCCAGGTAACTCCGTAAACTGCAGCGGTTGGTCGGCCAAAACGGGACCATACTCAACGGCACCCACCGCCAGCACCCTGGTTTCTGGTTGGATGATTGGGCTGGTCGATTGCAAAGCGTCGAGCGAAGTCAAAAACGATAACTGAAAGCTCTCCATCAGAGTTTTTCCCGTTTGCGAATTTTGCAAACAGGCAAAGGGCACGCCGCTGATAATGCCATCGGGAATGATCGCCAACTGACGACAGTCGGCGGGGACATGGCTGAGCAGCGGCGTGATGATCGATTTGTTAATTTCATCTAGCACTTGTTGTTCAGTGCCGAAGGGCATGGCGGCCGCAAGTCCGCGGATGGCCAACCGCAACGGTTCGGCTTTACCAAACTCGACTCGCGTGACGGTTTCACCGATCGGATCGAGCACAAAAGCGCAAATTCTTTGTTCCCCCTCGGTGCGACGGTGTTTGGCTTCTTCATTAAAAAGCATGTGCTCGTACGAGAAGAACTCGATCAAGGTTGTGGAATCTTCCAGTTGTGCAAAGGCCCGGGTTAAGCGGTCGCCGGCACCGACGGGCTGAGGCTCAGCGAGCATGCGCAGTTCGCCCTCGGTCGTTTCTGCCAGCTGGCGTTCTAAATCTTCGCTGGCTCGTTGTAACTTTGCTAACAACGCCGCTGAGTTCGAGTCTCGCGAAGGTTGTAACAACAGGTTTGCCAGCGAGCTGCGAACTTTTTCGTATTCGGCAAGGCGTGCGGTCAGCTCTGGATTGCGTGACCTGCGTGCCGCCTCGTATCTGTATTTCTGTTGGTCGAGAATGCGAGATTTGTCACCGGCTAGCAATTGATATGTTTGCAGTGGATCACCCGTAACACTTAATAGGTGTGACTTGAAGCGATCTGCGATTGCCAAAAACTGGAGTGCTTCGGCTTCGCTGATGTGCCTGAGCGCTTGACTGGCTAAGCGATTTTGCATCTCCGTCGCTTCGGCAAAATAGGTCAACGCTTCCGCTGGTTTTTGAGCTGCCAGAAATATTTGCCCCGTGCTGTCGAGGCTCTGCGCCAGGATCCAGTGACCATCGGGATAGTCGTCAGCGGGGAACTGTTCGCGGGCCATGTCGAGCGAATGCAGTGCGGCAGCGATTGCTTCGGAATCGCGTAGTAGCTCCGACAAGATAATTGACTTGGATCGATACAGCCCCGGTAGTTCTGCGTGACCGCCTGGAAACATGATCTCGTATGCTTCGATCGCGCTGGTCAGGTTTTTGATGGCCAGTTCGTGCCGCTCCAGGCGGGCATTGAGCAATGAAAGACTGGCGCTGCTGCGCGCGTAGTATTGCCGCAAGCCGGGCGATTGCTCAGCAAGTTTGGCAAACATGCCATTTGCCTCTTCGGCCAGCTTGATCGCTTGTTCATATTCGCCCAGCCGGCTGAGGCTGACCGAATGGTTATCAATGGCGATCGCCAAATCGAGCGTGCCGGCGGGGTATTTATCAGTGGGATAGAGTTTTCGCAGTTGGTCCACAACGATTCGATAGGTCTCGGCTGACTCGGCATACTGGTTCAGCCGCCCGAGAATGGCACCCAACGTTAGGCGGGCTCTGATCGTCTCCTGCGAATCTCCTTCGCCTAATTTTTCCTTCCACCCAATCGACTCCTCAATCAACTTGCGTGCCGTGGATGGATCGCCGATCGAACCGGTGGCAACCGCGTTGTTGAGCAACAGCAAGGAGAGCTTCTGGTCCCGCGCACCACCGTCGGCGGGAAGCTTGCGGAGTCGTTCGATTGCCGGGTTGAAGATTTCAATCGCTTCACGCTGCCGACCGGCTCTTACCAATTGAATGCCCAGATTGTTGCTAGCGATCACCGCTTGGATGACCACATCTTTATCATCGGGAAACTCCGTAACCAGCCGACCGTAGTCTTCGATGACGCCGCGGAGTTCGCTCAGTGCTTCCTGCTGCTTGCCAGCTTGCGCGATTGACCCCGCGTAGTTTTGGCGGAGCTGCAGATACTGCAATCTCATTGGCAGGGAGGGATCGTCCTTGGTCATCTCCAGCAATCGCTGTTGCTTTTCCACCGACTCGTCGTTGCGGTTCAAATCCCGCAGCAGGTTGGCTTCCAGCGCCAAGACCAAAATCAGGCGAAGCTTCGCTGACAGGTTCTCCTCGGAATCCGCTCGCACGGCTTCCACATCCCGCAATAATTGCTCCATTAATTCCATCGCGGCAACGGAATCACCTTTGCTGCGCAACTCAACGATTGCGTCGTAACGCGCGTCAAATAGGGTCTCATCTGTCAGCACATTGGCACGATCATCGGCCGCGTCTTGCCAATATGTTGCCGCCCAGGCCTGACTGGGGAGAGCAAATCCCGCGAAGACAATTGAATAGAGCAGGCCAATGATCAGATGTCGCACGTCGAGTACCTTGCGGAGGGGCAGTATGTGGAACGGGGAACCGCTGCCCGCGGACAGCACTTCTCGATTCAAAGCATACCCCCAAAGCAGAACGCAAGCAAACGCTACATCTACAGGGTGGTTTCGTCCAGCACCGCAGTGCTCGAATCTGAGAACTCTTACTTAGAGCTACTACTTAGAACTGATGACCACGTTGTGGCCCGTGCTCCGTGGTGGTGAGAATCTCTGGACCATCTTCGGTCATTAAGATAGTGTGCTCGAACTGAGCCGACGGCATGCCATCCTTGGTGCGGACTGTCCAGCCATCGGCTTTGTCCAGTTTGGTAAACCGGCTACCACCGTTGATCATCGGTTCGACCGTAAAGGCGATTCCAGGCAGCAAGCGGTCGACGCGACTTTGACGGTTGGGATAGTGGGGGATTGAGGGATCTTGATGAAAGTTTCGACCCAGTCCGTGGCCGACGTACTCGCGGACCACGGTAAAGCCACGGCGATGGGCTTCGGGGACAATCGTCTCACCGATCGTGGCCACGCGGCAGCCCGGTGTGAGATTTTCAATTGCCAGATGCAGACAATCGAACGCGCACTGCGTGACGGCCCGCGACAAGTCGCTGACCGGTTCGATCAGAAACGTTTCGCTTTGATCTCCAAACCACCCATCAACCACGGTCGTCAGGTCGACATTTACGATATCGCCTTCGCGAAGTTCGTAATCGCCCGGTATTCCGTGGCAGATCACATCATTGACGCTGGTGCAGCAGCTGCGGCTGAAACCTTGATAGCCGAGCGTCGCCGGGCGATGGCCGTGGTCTAATGTATACTCGTGAATCAATCGATCAATCTCAGCGGTGCTGACTCCTGCCTGCACCTGAGGTCTGACGAAATCCAGCAACTGAGCGTTGAAGGCACCGGCGCGGCGCATCGCGTCGCGTCCGGCGGCGGTCAGGATCAATTTGTTGCGGGTCTTATTATGCAACATGGAATCTCTTCTCGGAATTATAGAGGGTTCATTGAGCAATATTAGCAGATCAACGAGGATTGGCCTACTGACCGGTCGTTCCGATAACCGGTTGACTTCGATACACTGCGGGTCGTACGGAATATCCTATCTCAGCATCGTGTCGGACTATGCCACGCTATAACCCATCCGAAATTGAGCCTCGCTGGCAAGCTTACTGGGAAGAACATAAAACGTTTCGCGCGCCCGAAACGCCCGGGGCTGACAAACTTTATGTACTGGACATGTTTCCATACCCCAGTGGCGAAGGGTTGCATGTTGGCCACCCGGAAGGTTACACGGCAACCGATATCGTGTGTCGTTTTGCCCGCATGCGGGGACGCGATTGCTTGCACCCCATGGGGTTTGATGCGTTCGGTCTGCCAGCGGAAGAGCATGCCATCCGGACCGGTGAGCATCCACGCGTCAACACTGAGAAGAACATCGCCGAGTTCACTCGTCAATTAAAGATGTTGGGTTTCAGCTACGACTGGGACCGCTCGTTGGCGACGACCGATGTGCAATACGTCCGCTGGACGCAGTGGATTTTCACCGTGCTCTACGACACTTGGTTTGATCCCGAAACCCAGCGGGGCCGGCCGATCGCCGAGTTGCCCATCCCGGCCGAAGTTCGTGCCGCTGGAGAAGAAGCGGTGGAGCAATTTCAAGACGAACACCGCTTGGCCTACGAGGACGACGCCTTGGTGAATTGGTGTCCCGCCTTGGGTACGGTGCTGGCTAACGAAGAGGTTGTCGATGGACGCAGCGAGCGGGGCGACCATCCCGTGCAGCGCCTGCCCCTAAGACAGTGGATGCTGCGAATTACTTCCTACGCCGAACGGTTGCTCGATGGCCTGGATGATCTCGATTGGCCCACCGGCATTAAGAAACTGCAGCACGACTGGATTGGTCGCAGCACGGGTGCTGAAGTCGATTTTTATGTCGGAGCCAGCGAAGACTTTGCCGCTTGGCAAGCCGAGCGGCAAGCCTCGGGTTTTCCCGCCAAGCCGACATCGGCGCTGCGCGTCTACACCACGCGTCCCGACACGCTCTACGGCGCCACCTACATGGTGATCGCACCCGAACACCCGCTGGTCGAACAACTGACCACGGCGGCGCAGGCGAGCGAGGTGCAGAAGTATTGTGAGGTCGCTTCCTTCAAGAGTGATCGCGAACGCACCGAAGGGGATAAGTCGAAGACCGGCGTGTTCACCGGTGGTTACGCCATCAATCCCGTCAACGGCCAACCGATTCCGATTTGGGTCGCCGATTACGTGCTGGCCAGCTACGGCACGGGGGCGATCATGGCGGTGCCCGCGCACGATACCCGCGATCACGAATTTGCCGTTCGTTTCCAGCTGCCAATCATCCGCGTGGTGCAAGCCGCCGATGGCGACACCGAGGAATGCTTTGCCGGGCATGGCACGGCGATTTCCAGCGGACCTTATGACGGTCTCCCCACCGCTCAAGTCAAAGAACAGATCACCGCCGCTCTCAACCAAGCGGGCGTGGCCCGCCAAGCGGTTAACTACAAGCTGCGAGATTGGTTGTTCAGTCGCCAACGATTTTGGGGCGAGCCGTTTCCGGTCTTGCACGAAATTGATGCGGAGGGAAATCGCACCGGCCGAAAACGTGCCGTGCCCGCAGAGCAATTACCAGTCGACTTGCCTCACCTCGACGACTTCAAGCCGCATGGCCGGCCCGAGCCACCGCTGGAGAAAGCGAGTGACGATTGGCTCTACGTTCAGCTTGATGGTAAGCGCTACAAACGCGAAACCAACACCATGCCGCAGTGGGCCGGTTCCTGCTGGTACTTCCTCCGCTATCTCGATCCGGGCAACACCGAGCAATTTGTCGATCCCGCCAAAGAACAAGCTTGGATGCCGGTCGACCTCTACGTGGGTGGCGCCGAGCACGCCGTGCTGCACCTACTTTACTCGCGTTTCTGGCACAAAGTGCTGTTCGATCGCGGCTACGTCTCGTCCCCAGAACCATTCAAACGTCTTGTGAACCAGGGGATGATCCTGGGCGAGTTGGAGTACACCGCTTATCAAAATAGCGAAGGCCAGTTCGTCTCGCTCAGCGAAGTCCACGAGAACGAAGAACGCCAACCACTGGACGCCGCCGGCAACCTGTTGCAAGCGAATCGAGTGGAAGAGGGCGAGGTGGAGAAAGTCGGAGATCACTTCGTCCTCAAATCCGATCCGCAAATTCGCATCGACGCGCGAACATTCAAGATGTCCAAGAGTCGCGGCAACGTGGTCAACCCCGACAGCATCGTTCGTGATTACGGCGCCGATTCGCTGCGGTTATATGAGATGTTTATGGGCCCCCTGGAAGCGACCAAGCCTTGGAACATGGCTGGCGTTGGTGGCGTCCGAAATTTTCTCGATCGCGTTTGGCGAATGATCGTCGACTCGAAAGCCGAGGAATTGAAACTGTCATCGGCAGTCGTCGATCAACCTCCCAGCGAAGAGGCAAACCGTGTCTTGCATCGCACGATCCGCGCGCTGACCGAAGACACGGAATCACTCAGCTTTAATACGGCGATCGCCAGGATGATGGAGTTCGTCAACTTCTTTACTCGTGAGACGGTCCGTCCCCGCATCGCGATGGAGCAGTTCGTGTTGCTGCTCAGCCCCTACGCGCCTCACATCGCTGAGGAACTTTGGCACTTGCTGGGGCATGCGGAAACGTTGGCCTACGTACCTTGGCCAGCTTGGGATGAGCAGGCGCTGGTGGAGTCGACTCTGGAACTTCCCGTTCAGGTCAACGGCAAGCTGCGAGCCAAGATCACCGTGCCGGCTGACTGGGATAAAGACCAAGTTTTGGCCGCCGCGCTGGCCAACGAGCGGATCCAAGAAGTGATCGCCGGCAAACAGATCATGAAGACGATTGTCGTGCCCGGACGGATGATCAATCTGGCCGTCAAGGGCTGAGCGACGACCAGCTGGCCCCCGGCAGCTGGACCACCGGCAGTTGGCAGGGGCAGCCGTCGGGGTAGATGGCTGCGAGCTGCAAGCTGGCAGAATGAAATCTCGCAAAACGATTGACGACGCGCGTCGGCATGTTTACCATTGGGCAGACGACAGGTGTCGTAGGTCACTTTTGGGAGAATGCTCGTGTCGCGTCAGGAAGGGACTTTAACGTCCGCACAGTTCGAGATCATGCGGTTGTTGTGGGATGCCACGGCGGGGCTGACCGTTGCCGAAATCTGGACCGCCATCTGCCAGCGCCGCGCGGTCAGCCGCACGACGGTGTTGAATTTGGTGGATCGGCTTGAGAAGCGAAATTGGCTGCGGCGGGAAAAGCAGGCTGGGCTCTTTCGCTATTTTGCCAACGTCGATCGTCAAACGACCGAGGCACAACTCTCCGCCGAGTTCGTCGGCGAGTACTTCGACGGCTCCCCGGCTAGTTTTCTGCTGAGCTTGTTGGGTTCCCAAAAGGTTTCGGCCAGCGAAATTGAACAGCTCAAATCGCTGCTCAGTCAACAAATTGATTCTGAATCCCGCCACGGTAAGGAATGATCCAATGCCAACGCTTGAGACTACCTTGCTGCTCGCCTTGAATCTGGCTATCGCTGCTTGCTTGGCAACGTCGGGATCGCTGCTCTGCTCATGCTTTGTCAGGCAACTGCCGCGGAAGCACGCTATCCTGGTCGCCGGTCTGCTAGCTTGCCTGCTGGCACCACTTGTCGTCGGCTTGGGCGTGACGATTCCGCTGGGGCAACTATCCGGGCTTGCAGATCGAGAGAGGCCGCGAGTTAACGAACTCGTTATCGCCGATCAACCTGATACCTGGCTTTCAAATTCTGACTTCCGCATTTCAAATTCCTCTGGCTTAGCGACTCAGAGCGAAAACACTCCGGCATCAGTTGGGCATGGAAAAACCGATGTTAGCGCGGCCGGCGGACCAGTCGTTGAGCTGGCCGACCAGTTCCCTGAAGCGGCCAACGACCATGCCGAAGAGAGCGGAGGTGTTTTTAGCAACCTGCCTTTTGCAATCATCGCGGCTGTTGGCTTGGTGGTCGTCTGGTTGGCCGGCACTTTTTACTTTGCCGCATTTAGAGTGCGTGACTTGGTGAGAGCGCGCCGCATGCTGGCTACCTGCCGAGTGAATCAGGAAGCAGTTCTCGCGGAAACATACCGAGCCGCTTGTCAACAATTAGGAATTTGCAAAGTTCCGCGGCTGCTGATTTCTCAGCAAGTATGTTCGCCGATTGTGGTTGGATTTTTTGAACCCAAGGTGGTTTTGCCGGTCGCGTTACAAGACACCTTTAGCGAAAAACAGATCATTGCGATGTTGACGCATGAGCTGGGGCATGCTGCTAGGCGTGACCAATGGGTTGTCGCGCTGCAAATGATCACAACCACGCTCTATTGGTGGAATCCGTTGGTATGGCTTTCGTCAGCCAAAATTGCGCAGACCCGCGAATTGATCTGCGATGATGTGGTGTTGAACTCGCAGACTTCTCCGCGAGACTACGCTTGGTCGCTGGTCACAATGGCCGAAAGATTGATGACGTCGGAAAAGAATATGGCGTCGGTCGGGATCAGCCAGGCATCGGGAGGTGAATTGGAGCGGAGGATTCGTCGTTTACTGGCGGGGCGCGCCGGCAACGTGCCGACTCGTTTATCGACGCGATCGCTCATTGGTTGCCTTGCCTTTGGAGCCGCTTTGATGAGCGCAATGGTGCTGGCTCAAGTTCCACCGCTTGGTGCGGTCGCAGCTGCGACAGTCTTGCAAGATCAACAAGGTGACCAGCCAGCATCGGAAAACAAAACCGAAACCGAAATCGTTGGCAACTCCAACTTTCCCGAACGGAGGATTGCGGGCATTGTGGTGGATTCGTCAGGAAACGCAGTCGCAGGGGCCCGCGTAGAAATAAAAGGCCGAGTCGTGCTCGCACAGGAGACCGACGCGGCCGGTCGCTTTGATTTTCGAGTGCGGCTCGCCAAGCTAGATTTGGGTTCCACCTTCATTGTGGCCACTGACAAACCGGGAGAAAATAGCACCTTGCATCGCTTTAACTCTGTGGCCGCAAACTTTCAAACGGACGATTTGCGGTTACCGCTGGAAGAGACTCGGCTGGCCGAAGTCATCGTTGTTGATCGTCAACAGCGGCCGATCAAAGATGCCAACGTAGCCTTTCAATTCGATTATCCCGTCAATCTGGATGCCCAGACCACGGACGCAAACGGGCGAGTCGCTGTCCGGATACCGGCAAGTGAAAAGATCGAAGCGATAGCTGCTTGGAAAGATCAGGAAGGTTTGGATTACCGCATCTACACCCGATCGAGAGAGCAACGGGCGGACATCAATTCCAGAGAGCCTCGATTTCCAGATGGGGAGCCGGAAACATTAGTCTTGAGTGGAGCGTCGCCGGTTACCGTGAAAGCGATGAACCATGACAGTCAACCGATATCGGGATTGGAGGTATACCCGTGGCTGCTGAAGAAGGCAAGTGAGTTGGATCGCCTTAACCTAGGTGTGATTTCAAGGCAATTCAAATCAGTCACCAATGATGAAGGTGTCGCCACGTTCGACTGGATGCCCGCTTGGCAGCGAGACAAGGTAACGTTTTGGCAACTTTCGAAACAATACGAGCGGATTCGTGGAATCTACAATCCTGTAGCCGACGACGGTCTGCTTGAAGTGAAGTTGCGACGCTTAGTCCCGATTCGAGGTCGGGTTGTCGACGTCGCCGGAAACCCAGTAGAGGGTATTGAGATTCGAGCTGCGGGAGTGGACTATTCTGCGGATGATTTTTTGGTTCGCTACGCAACGGATGCGAATGGCGAGTATGAGATTCGAGCTGCTGCTAATAAACTCTACTTAGTAACCATCGTTGATGACAATTGGGCTGCGAATGCGCAAACCGGCTTTGCGGTCTACCCGAATCAGCCAGTCAACAACATCGATTTCCAGCTTCGCGAAGGCACGAAGCTTTACGGCCGCTTAATCAATGCAACGACGGGCGATCCGATCGCCAACAGCGCGGTTACGTTAATTCAGGAGGGGAGCTTGCTCGACGAATTGCCTGACGTTGAAATACCCAACCCTGAAAACTCCCGAAAAATGTTTGTTCAACCAACGGTTGCCAGATGGATCGAGACAAATGCCGAGGGAGAGTATCAGTTTCAGCTCGGGGATGGCACTTATTCGCTCATACCACCGGGGGCAGGGCGGGCCAAAAAAGTAACAATCGCGGGTGAAGCTGCGATCGAAATCACCCTGCCAGTCGAGTTGGAAGCCAAACAGCGTTTATCGGGACTCGTTGTTCAAAAACAGGACGGAGCACCGGTCGAAAATGCTGAGTTATTTGCGAACCCTAAAGGCAGTGGTTTTAGTGAGTGGCAAGCGAAAACAGATCAGGCAGGTAATTTTCTGGTGATGCGGGGGCCAGCTGATTCCGTGGTGCGCGCCTATAGTCCGGATGGCAAATTGGCTGGCTTTGCGGAACTGGACGCGGACAAGCGTAACGTCATCTTGGAATTGGAGCCGGTCGGCCAAGCCGAGGGGCGGATCGTCAGCACAGAGGGGCAGCCGATCGCTGCCCAAAAGCTGCGTCTTTTGGCAACATCGGGCCGTAGCAAATGGGGTAACCGTTGGCAGTTAATCATCTCCGAACCCTCCAACGGCGAACCGATTTACACCGACGATCAGGGGCGATTTCAACTCGCCAATTTGATTCCAGGGTATCGTTATCAGGTGCGCCTGGACCAGGCATTGGGAAAATCCGAGCTTTGTTTCGAATTCACCGCCGAGAGCGGTAAAATAACCGATCTTGGCGATGCCAAAGTACCCCCTAGGGGAATCGAACCCCTGTTTCCGGACTGAGAATCCGGCGTCCTGGGCCACTAGACGAAGGGGGCGGTACCAGTTGGCACTTGCCAGTCTAGCGGAAGTCGTGGTTTTTAGAAGGGCCGCTATCGCGCGGGTGAGTGGCGACGGTAGCTACGAGTCGGGATGGGTGGCGGTCCAACGCTGCAGCGCCGGTTTGATCTTCTCCATCCTGATCCAGCGACCGCGAGTCTTCGTCTGACTCTGAACTAACGTGTCGGGTTGGATGTCGCCTCGGTCAATCCGAATCAACAACTCGTGGTCGTCGATCGGACCGATCTTCTTGGCTTTGCGAAACCAACCGTGCTTGAGGAAAAACCAATCTGCGCTCATCGATAGCCTCCCAGCGGTATTTGCTAACCAGGGGGAACAACGGCTTGGTGGGGTGAAAAGGGGAGGCAAAGTAAACCCCCGCGGGCAATTTGACCGCCTCTTTTCCTTCCTGTTTACAGTTCCATCGCATCTAAGATAACTGACCGCGACTGAGAAAAGCCAGCGAAATCGCCGGCAGAAAGATTTTAAACGTTCTTCCAGTCCGCACTACGCTGTTCGCATTTGCTAAATTCTCCTCATGTCGCTGGGGCAAAACGGCTACGCCGATCAACATCCCCGCGGTTCAAAATGTTATCTTTTAGATCCTTAATAGATCATCAAACATGAGAAGGATAAACCAGCCATGCAACTCGGCTTTTTGACTGCGATCTTGCCCGATCTCTCGCTCGATGAAGTAATAAGCATTGCCGTGGACATTGGCTATGAGTGCCTGGAGGTATGTTGCTGGCCGCCATCGGCGGCGGAGCGTCGTTACTCGGGGATTACGCATATTGATATCGAGCAGATGATGAGCTCGGATAATGGGGCCGAGCGAATTCGGGACAAGTTCTCCGCTGCCGGCCTGGAGATTTCGGGGCTGGGATATTACCCCAATCCGCTAACTCCCGTGGCGGATGAAGCAGCCACGGCGGTAGCCCATTTACGACGCGTGATCGAAGCCGCGACGGCTTTGGGTGTGCAGCGGGTCAACACGTTTGTGGGCCGCGACTGGCAACTCAGCGTGGAAGATAACTGGCCGCGTTTTATCGATACCTGGACCCCGCTGATCGAATGGGCGGCGCAACATCAAGTTCGCGTGGGCATTGAAAATTGCCCGATGATCTTCACCGCGGATGAGTGGCCTGGGGGAAAGAACTTGGCCTCCAATCCGCAATTTTGGCGACGCATGTTTGCCGCCATTCCCGACCCGCATTTTGGTCTAAACTATGACCCCTCGCACTTGGTTTGGCAGCACATGGACTACGTCAAACCTTTGCGAGAATTTGCTGATCGCATCTCGCACGTGCATGCCAAGGATGTCCGTGTCGATCAGCATTTGCTTGATGAAGTGGGGATCATGGCGCACCCCAATCTTTATCATTCACCAAAGTTGCCGGGGCTCGGCGATGTCAACTGGAGCAAGTTCTTTAGCGCTCTGACCGACGCCGGCTACCAAGGGCCGGTGTGCGTCGAAGTGGAGGACCGAGCGTACGAACAGACGCTGGAGGATCGCGTGCGTTCATTGCGTCAGTCTTATAACTATCTGCGGCAATTCATCAGTTGATCGCGGTGCACACCGGCGCGATTGTATCCGAGGTGGTACGAGATATCGGTCATGAAGGGTGTTGCCGATCCGCACGCCCCTCCGTGGTGTGTTTGCTTGTCTCCGCCAGTGCCGGATGAAAGCCCTTGGGTTGATGGACCCGTTTGCGAGTGATTTCCGCAAAGTTTTCTGGCAACCGCTTGTCAAGGTTCAGTCTCTATTGACTGCTTTGATACCTCGCAGCGCATACTCCCGCCAAGATCGCTGGAAGTGATGTTCTTGAAAACTGTCTTAAGTTTTCAGCTCGCTGTGGGGCTAGCCATCATACGAGCCATCAAATCATCAAGGGGCTTTTTTGACGAGGTGATTTGATGACAGTGACTGATGGTGATGATGCCTCGGCGGACAGCGCGATAACAGCCATTGATTTTCATTCTTCCATATCTCGCCATCAATCAGTCGGGGCAAATAGACTATGTCGACAGCAAGTAATGCTAACAAGGGTAAAGCAGGCGCAACACAACGAAAAGCTTCGTCACGCGCGGTCGCCAAAGCGAATGCGACCGCCTGGGACGACTTGCAATTAGCCGTGGTGACGGTCGACGGTGCGGGAGTGATCCAATCACTGTCGGAAACGGCCGCCGCCCAGTTGGCCGTTGGCGAGAAGGCCAGCGAGGATTTAGTTGGGCTGCGATGGGGCGAGGTTTGGATTGCGGCCGGCGGCAGTGAGCAAGTCGCCGATTTGCAGAGCGTTCAGGATAGCCAGGTGTGTGAGCTCGATGGCACTTCGGTTTGCCTGGTGACTCGCACCAGCGCAAGCGACCAGATGCGAACGATCTTTTGGCACGAGATGTCGGAAACAGCCGATACAGCCCATTCGGAGATGTTCCGTTCGATGATGCATTCCATTCCGATCAACGTGATTATGGCCGATCGTTCTCACACGATCACCTACATGAATCCCGCCTCGATTGATACGCTGCGGACGATTGAGCATTTATTGCCATGCGGCGTGGACGAGATCGTTGGTCAGAAGATTGACATTTTCCATAAGAACGTGCAGCGTCCTCGTTCGATTGCCTCGAACCCACAAAAGATGCCCCACTCGGCGGTGATTCCGGTGGGGGACGAATTCATGGAGCTGTTGGTTTCCTGCATTCGTGATTCCCAAGGTGAAATGATTGGCGCTATGGCGACTTGGTCGTTGGTTACCGCGCGGTTGCGGTTGGCGGATGAATTTGAGTCGAACATCAAATCGGTAGCCGAAACGGTCGCCGAAGCGGCTGGTCAGTTGCAAGCTAACAGCACTCAAATGGCCGAGTCCTCGTTGCGGACTTCGCAACAGTCGGACAGCGCCAGCGCTTCGGCCCAGCTGGCATCGCAAAACGTGGGTGCGGTCGCGGCGAGCACTAATCAGTTGACCGGAGCGATTAGCGAAATTAGCGCCCGCGTGCACGAAGCGTCGAGCATGACATCGCAAGCGGTCGAGCAGGCTGAAGCGACCGATCAAACGATTCGCGCCCTGGGCGAGTCGAGTCAGCAGATTGGCGAAGTGATCAAAGTCATCACCTCGATCGCCCAGCAGACAAACCTGTTGGCGCTGAACGCAACGATTGAAGCGGCTCGGGCGGGTGAGGCTGGCAAGGGGTTCGCGGTTGTCGCCAACGAAGTGAAGGAGTTGGCTCGGCAGACGGCGCGAGCCACCGAAGAGATCAGCGTTAAGATTGCTTCAATCCAAGCAGCCACCGAAGGCTCGGCCAAAGCGATCGGTTCAATCGCGGAATCAATCCACAAAATCGATGATATCGCTACCACGATTGCCGGTGCGGTGGAAGAACAGTCGGTTGCTACCAGCGACATCTCACGAAGCATCGCCGAAGCTGCCGATAGTACTCAAGAAGTGACCGAGGCAATCGCTTCGATTACCGAGGCGGCTAAGCAGAATCAGTCGGTCGCCAATGAGATCCTCCAGTTCGGTGAGGAACTTAGCCGAGAGTCGAATCATTTGAGCACCGTGTCCGCCGAATTTGTGACTCGGATCCGGTCTCATAAATGATCGCTTGCGGTACTGCCCAAGTACCTCCAACGTGGATCTGATCCAATCAAGCGATGTCCCACGATGCAAACATTCCCTCGCGTGCGAATGCCGCGAGCAAGACCGTTGTCATCGTTGATGACTCGCTGCTCCAGCGGACGATGCTGACGAAGTATCTGCACGGCGATGATCGATTTTCGCTGGTTGGTACGTTCCGTTCGCTCGCGGAGCTGTGCGACTCGGTGTCCACGGAGGCACCGAGTTTCCTCGTCGTCTGCTCAGCCCTCCAGCCAGCATCCCAAGAAACCGGCCCGGCTGAATTAGCCAAACGTTGGCCACAGACCCTTCTGTTGCTGCTGCGCAAACACAAACTCGATTACCGGGCACTGCAGGAACAGTTTGCCGCTCGCGCATCAAGCATCGAATTCGAACCGCAGTTGCGACCCGCTGAGGTTGCCAAGCTGGCGCTGGGTGAACTGGTTCGTTGTCTTCCGCAGGGCGCTCGCGCCGCTGAAGCACCCCCCGCGGTGGCGTCAAAACTGATCGGTAACCGTACCGGCGAGGCTCGCAAGATACCAGCCACAGCGCCGCTGGTAATCAAAACACCGCTGGCAATTAACACGCCAGCGGCTGCCAACACTCCAGCGGCAATTAACATTCCGCACCAGCAGAGTCGCCCGAACCCACCTCGCCCCAGGTTGCGGGCTGTTTCGTTGCCAACCCGATTAGTCGTGATCGGTGGCAGCACGGGAGCTCCCGCCGCGGTGACTAAGCTGCTGCAGCAATTACCGGCCGACTTTCCCTTGCCGATTGCCATTTCGTTGCACATGCTCGAGGACTTTACCGAGCGGCTCGCGCAGAGTCTTGACCGCGCGACCAAGCTGCGTTGTTTGGAAGCAACGAATAACACGCCCCTGCTGCCTGGATTTGTCTACGTGGCCAAAGGGGATCATCATTTGACCGTTCACAAAAACGAGCAGGGGCGTTTTTTATCGCGTTTGAATCAAAAGCCCCCCGAGCATTTCGCCCGTCCCAGCGTCAATCAGCTGTTCCGTTCCGCGGCCAAGGCGGCAGGACCGGGAACGATCGCGGTGATGTTAACCGGCATCGGCAGCGATGGGCTGGAAGGTACCGAATTGCTGTTCGAACGGGGAGCATTTATCGTCGCTCAAGATGAAGCTTCGAGCACCGTCTGGGGGATGCCGGCGGCAGTCGTGCAAGCCGGTTATGCTAATGAAGTGCTGGCACCGGGTGATATTGGCCAATTGATCCACCGGAAGATTACGGTTGAACAAAAACGAGGTGCCGTTTAAGTCATGCGTTGCCGAGCGTCCGAGGCAAAGTGCTCGCGAGATATTTGCAGGTTATTTAAAGATGCCATCATCAGCGGATGCTAACAACGGCAGTGGTCTGGCCTGCGTAGCCACCATTGTCTTGACGACCACGGCAGATCAAGCGTCGGCAACCAGGCTGGCCGAACAACTGCTCAGCGATCAGCTGGCTGCTTGCATCCAAATCGACGGACCGATTACCAGCCATTATCGTTGGCAAGGTAAACTGGAGACCGAGCAAGAGTGGCGGCTGATGATCAAAACCACTGCGGCCGCCAGCGACGAACTGGTGGCGGCAATCCTCCGCTTGCACCCCTACGATGAGCCCGAGATCCTGTGTGTGCCCGTCAGTTCCGGTTCGCCCGGCTATCTGAATTGGCTCGCTGAGCAAGTCCGGAGTTGAAGGGCAAGTTCGGGGTTGAATCGCAAGTCCGCTTTTGAATCGCCTACAGAGGTTGCGGTGCGTAGAAATCGGGCGGCGGGGCGACCGGATTGTGGAGCATCGGTGGCGGCGCACATGGTTGTGTCGGTTGCAGGTTTCCATGACACATTCCCCAATGATCACACTTCCACTGCTCGACTCGCTGCAACACGCCGCAACCGCTGCTGCTGATCAGGATCACCCCAGCACAGAGCATTGTCTGGTATGGTCTCATGGCATCATGTCCTAGTAAGACAAACTTTAGTGTTTCCAGGAAACTATGCGCTTCACAACGGTGCTGGCAAATCGTTAAGCGGGTAGATTTCACAAGGTTAGGAAGAAAGCGAAGAGACGAGCGGCAGCGGCGAAAAATCGCTCGCCGAAGATATTTTTTCTCAAGTTGCCGCTGCTCAGGCATTGCTGCTTGTGTTGCATTAGCATCCCGCCGCACATCGAACGTTACTCAAATTGGCGAGCTGAACTATTTTGTCCCGTTTTTCGATTTATCTCTATGGTCCGCTGGGCGGTCCTCTGCCTGTCGATTTCGAGACGCTCGCCGAGCGGCTGTCCGCTCTGCCCAAAATGTACTTCGAGATGGATGGCTCATGGGTCTGGACTGGTCAGCAGCAAGGTCACCGCTGGCAGCTGGACGGCATGCTCTACGATGCCAACGGAAAGGTGCAATACATCGATTTGAAAGGCAGTTGCCCTCTTCAGCAGTGGAAACTTTTACTAATGAGTTGTAATTATCGGCGGCCGGAAAACCGCCCTGGCGATGGATTTTTGTCCACCTCAGATAGCGGAAGCTGGACTGTTTATCGGCTTTTGACGCGGGAAAGTTTGCTACTTGAGCAATTCGAGCAAGAAATCTGGGGAAACGCCGAATAAACTGGATAACCGGCATGACCGTTGCTAGGAAGTCCGACAAAGGTTGGAAATTGGCTGGATACAGCTTGCCCCCCATGACGGACTGTCCCAGGCTTATCTTGGACGGTCGCCTTTCTTTTCCACCTGTTTGGTAACTCAGGAAGAAACGCCATGATAATGACATATGAGAGCCCTCAAGGACCCGTGACTTTGGTGGCCCACGCTCGCGAGGGGACGCCGTCTCCAAAGGAAATTACGCGACGGATTTTGGAAGTGCGGGCCTCTTGGGACGTGCAAGAGCGGATTGAACGACGTCGCGACGCTCGCGATCGTTTTGTACAACTGATGTGTCGGCTCGATTCGTCGGAAAGCCGGGGTTAACAATCCGTTAGCGGTTTTGGCGCTAGCCACCGTTAGCGGTTTTGGCGCTAGCCACCGTTAGCGGTTTTGGCGCTAGCCACCGTTCTGTTGCACGTCATTTGTTCAGTTCAAAGCGAAAACCGCGGCATGGCTTCGGTAGAACATCAGCCCGATGGGGCCGAACCAGCCAGCGATGATTCGCCGGCGGCGGCTCCGCATATCTTATCGGCTAACCGGGCTGCCTGGGATCGGATGGCGCGGGCGGGCAAACCATTGTGTCAGTCGGCGACCGATGCCGAGTTGGCCGACCCGCTACGGCAAGTCGATCCGTTGGGATGGCTGGGGCCTTCGATTCACGGCTGGCAAGTGTTGTGTCTGGCAGCTGGCGGTGGCCGCCACAGCGCTTTGTATTCGGCTGCGGGTGCAGCAGTCACGGTGGTCGATCTGAGCCCAGAAATGTTGCAACTGGATCGGCAAGTGGCCGCCGCGCGGGGTTTTCAAGTTCGGGTAATCGAGGCTTCGATGGAGCGTTTGCCGATGCTGGCCACTGCCACCTTTGATCTTGTGATTCATCCCGTCAGCACATGTTATGTGCAGCGCGTGGGGCCGGTGTTTGCCGAAGTCGCTCGCTTGGTGCGACCGGGCGGGCTGTACGTCAGCCAGCACAAGCAACCGACCAGTTTGCAAGCCTCCACCAGCCCGTTGCCGGAAGGTGGTTATGCGCTTCGCCATAGCTATTATCGGCAGACGCCCGTGCCGCCTCCGGAACGGACTTCGCGAGTCGCCGAACGGTTGCGCGAGGCGGGTACGCACGAATTTTTGCATCGCTGGGAAGAGCTGCTGGGCGGGATCTGTCGCGCCGGCTTTGTGATTGAGGACTTGGTCGAACCGCTGCACACCGGCGAAGGTCGGCCCGGCGATCCGTTTGCCGAGCGGGCTCAGTACGTTGCTCCCTACGTACGTCTGAAGGCTCGTCGCCGTGATGATGATCAACCGGCGGTGAAAGCCAGCAACTTATGGCTGCCATAAACGTGCGAACTCTCCACGCATGACAGCCAATCAAGATTTGCTGTGGTCGCTCCAGAGTCGCAGCAGTTCTACCAGGTGTTCGCTGGCGGCGATCATCTCGTCGAGGCAAGCGAATTCAGTGAGGGCGTGAATGTTGTGTTGGCCGCTGCTGAGATTCGGAGTGGGCAGTCCTTTTTCAGTTAATTGAGAGCCATCGGTGCCGCCTCGGATGATCGCTTTGGTGCAGGGGCGACCCAGGTTCTTGAATGCTTGTTCGGCCAGTCCCACGGCAGCGGGCAGACGGCCGAGTCCTTCGCGAAAGTTGCGATATTGGCGGTGGACGGTCAGCTCGCCGCGGAGACCGGGAAACTCACTTTCCGTGGTCGCCAAGGTGTTCCGCAGCAGATCGGCCATCTGCTCTAATTCTGCGGTCTCGAAGGAGCGGAGTAGCAGTTGCACGGTGGCCTCGCCGACGCCGGCCGAGATGCCATGCGGATGGATAAAACCATCGCGTCCAGCGGTTGTTTCGGGAGCCAGCGTGGTGCGTGGCAGTTGTTCAATAAAAAAAGCGGCTGCGCGCACGGCATTGATCATGCGATCTTTGGCAATCGCGGGGTGAATGTTGCGTCCCCGAAAAGTGACTTGGGCCGCGTCGGCGGAAAACGTTTCCACATCGAGCTGGCCGGCACCACCACCGTCGATCGTGTAAGCGACCGTCGCGTCCAATTTTTCGAGATCAATTTTGTCGGTGCCGTGACCAATCTCTTCGTCACAGGTAAACAGCAAACGGATCGGACCGTGCGGTAGATGCGGGTGCTCCATCAGGTGGGCGGCCAGTTCCACGATGATCGCCACCCCCGCTTTATCGTCGCCACCGAGCAGCGTATCGCCGCTGGTCGTAATCAACGTCGAGCCGATTAAATCGGTCAATTCA
Organism: Kothea flammea; assembly: GCF_052161645.1. Classification (GTDB taxonomy): domain Bacteria; phylum Planctomycetota; class Planctomycetia; order Pirellulales; family Pirellulaceae; genus Laterigemmans. The sequence goes on along the minus strand of NZ_CP197414.1, from coordinate 5,626,047 downwards.
GGTGTGTCATCTTGCCGAATGGAAGTGCCGTTGGGCAGCAAGATGTCGCCACCGGCGTAGTTCTCGATGACTTGCGGCTGGACATTGCCGCCGGGAGCTTCGGGGGACGTGTCGAGGTGAGCGATCAGGGCGATCGTGGCCGAGTCGCCGCCATCGGTGGCTGGAATGGTGGCCCACACCAACCCGTTTTCATCCTGGTGCACATCCTCCAAGGCCCAAGCTTGCAGATCTCGAAAAACTTGTTCGCCGAGTCGCAATTGACCGGTGCTGCTGGGGTAATCATGTGCGGCGGGGTTCGCCGTCGATTCAATTTGTACATATTGTAGGAAACGTTCCAGCAACCGACGGCGATTGATCAGCGGAGTTTCCAGAGGAATTTGGTGCGACACTTCAGGCTCCAGCACGAGGGTTGTTACAATCGGCAATCTAGTGGCCGCAGTTTATCGGAAAATCGAGGCACAAATGACCCAGCGAAACGAAGTCGGTTTTTTCATTTTTGATGTTGAGAGTGCTGCCGACGGTGATTTAATCGCCAGCGTCAAGTATCCTCAGGAGGAACTCAGTCCGAGCGAGGCCATTGACCGTTATCGTCAAGAGTTGCTCGCCGACTCCGACGGCAAACGCGATTTCATTCCCTATACCTTTCAGGTACCTGTTTCGGTTGTGATTGCCAAGGTGGCGCACACCCTGGAATTGCTCGATCTCGTATCGCTGGACGAACCCGATTTTCGTTCCCACGTGATGACGGAGCAATTTTGGCGGGGCTGGGAAGTTTACCAACAACCGACTTGGGTGACTTTTAACGGACGTTCCTTCGATATGCCGTTGATGGAATTGGCCGCCTATCGTTACGGGATTTCATTGCCTAATTGGTTCGCTCCCAAGACCAAGTCGTTCGAGCAACCTCGCAATCGCTACAACCAAAAATGTCACCTCGATTTGTTGGATGTGATGACCAATTGCGGTGCTTCGCGATTCAACGGGGGTTTGAACCTAGCCGCTGAGTTGATCGGCAAACCGGGCAAGATGAGCGTGGAGGGGCATATGGTTCAGGACATGTACGACAAAGGGGAATTGCAAGCGATCAGTGATTACTGCCGCTGCGATGTGCTGGACACGTATTTTGTTTTTCTGCGATGCTCGGTGCTCCGCGGCGAGTTGACTCTAGATCGCGAGCAGGAATTGGTAGCGCATGCGAAGGAGTGGATCGAAGAGCGGCAAGAAGAGAACGAAGCCTACGCCCAATATTTGGCAGGTTGGAAAGCTTGGCAGAACCCCTGGACTACGCCCGCTGAACCATAGTTGGCGGTCCCGTTAGCGGTTTTGGCGCTAGCCACCGTTCTGTTGCACGCGGATGCGGTTTGAGAAATCGGGCTCGTCGATGTATTGGCGAATGCGACTCGATGTCCAGGCTCGGGCGCGGGCTTGTTCAAAAGGGAGCTCCGTGCGCAGCAGACCCATTCCATGGATCCAACGATCGGTGCTGTGCCCCGGCATCCGCTTGCTCCATTCGGCAAGCGTTTCATCGTCCAGTACCGCGGTCACATGCTGCATCAAATTGGTTGTGCAGTTATTGGTCAACGAATCATAGTACTCGGGTTGTTGGGAGATCCCATTTACGCGACGGAGCACAGAGGCCAACAGGTCGGCCGCTTGGACGGCTGTCATCTCCGCGGGGTAGACATAGACATCGTCACCGCGAACTGCGCCGCGAACGCCGAGTAAATCGGTTTCATCAGCCAGCACATAGATCAATTCGTACTGCCGCGCCGCGCCCGCCAACGGTGAATAGATTTCGTGGTGTTCCAAGCGGGCTTCCACCGAAACGCCCAGCACGCGGCCGTCGCCGAGGTGAAAGCTGAGCATCGTATGGGAGAGCAAAGGCATGCTCTGGAATGGTACGACGACAAAATCGACTGCCTTGATGTCATCCCAGCGGATCGTCCAATCGGCATGGTGCACCGCGGGATCACCCTGAGCCGGCCAACGACATTGCCGCACGTTGCGGATGGTGGCGATCTCCGGAGTCAGGTCCGCGTAGGGCAACACCGCTTGTTCCAGTCGCCAGCGACGATCATGCGAAGGCTGTGCGACCAGCGGCGGGGTAGTTGCCAGGCGGGCAGCCCGCTCCAACGCGGCGGCCGAGGTTTCCAGCACTTCCGCAGGCTTTTCCAGCAAACCCGAGGGAGTTTGCAGCGGCGCACACCCCAACAAACTGCCCACCAGCAGCACGCAGGTCAGCAAACCAAGCCGACGAGGACCGGGCGGCAATTGGCTGTGAACGCTACTTGAGGAGGGAAGTTGGCGGAACCGCGACGAGATCGAAGCGCAGGCTGCCATCATGAAATAGGCAATCGGCGATCTCGCCCGCAGGCGTCAAGGGCAAAACCGCTGGCTAGCTTTGCCGGAGGGGTGTTTTGGTTTTCCTGATCAGCCCGCCAGCTCGAGCCCGGCGAGTTGAATACCGGCCAGCCAGGCGAGTCCGAGCGTGCCGATGAAGTAGAGCGCTGAGATGACTAGACCGCCGGTAAACTCGAGTTCAAAAGCGGCCAGGGCGGCCAGTGCTCCCAAGGCCATCATGGCACTGATCGTCACGCCCGCGAGCCAATAGGGTGCTTCGGCCGCTTGCCGGTAGTCGAACAGGTAGCTGGGAATGAAAGCGTAAATCAACCACAAGCCGGCGCAGACCAGCGAAGTGATGCCAACGCGAATCCATAATTCACGGCCACGGTAGGGGGCCAGTTCTTGATCGCGGGCAAAGGTGTAACCCGCGAAAATCAGGGCGGGGGCAAACAGGATCGCTCCCAGCACGCGGAGCACCAGTGAGACTTCGCCGGTAAATCGCAACCCGATGGCGATTGCCAGGGAACAAACGATCGCCCCCAACACGGCGATCAAGCCCCAGCGGGTAATGCGAACTTCTTCCCGCTCGATCGGTTTCAAGACCGAGCGTCCCTGGCTATCCTTAGGACCGGAGTGTTCGGGCGCGTGGATCACCACCTCGTCCGATTTATCCGGAATCATGATCTCGGCCTTGCATTTGGGGCAAGGGCCTTTTTTCCCAGCAAATTTGTCATTGACCTGGAATCGCGTCAGGCAGCCGGGGCAGGTAACTTGGATCGACATGGAGAATTCGAAATCAGAAAAGATGCGGCGAGACAAGGAAACTGGGAAGCTGGCCGATAGTCTTGCACGCGATGCTAGCTCGCCGCAAGCCGACCAGGTGCCCATTGTAATCGACCAACCCGGCCCCGCGTCCCCTTTGGCCCACGTCGTCCTTTACCAACCTGAAATCCCGCAAAATACAGGCAATATTGGCCGCTCTTGCGTCGCCACCGGAGCCTCGCTGTGGATTGTGCGTCCGGCAGCTTTTCAGTTTGACGCCCGCGCGGTCCGCCGCGCCGGACTCGACTATTGGCAACATCTCGACTTTCATGCCGTCGATGATTGGCAAGCGTTGCAGCAGGAATTGCCCCCGCAACCACCACGCCAATACTGGTACTTCAGCCGGTTTGCCACCCGATCGATCTGGTCCGTCGAGTTTCAGCGCGGGGACGTGTTGGTGTTTGGCAGCGAGACCAGCGGATTGCCCGCAACCATGCGAGAACAAGCTGGTCCACAAGCTTTAAGGCTGCCGACGACACCCTTGGTGCGGAGCCTGAATTTGGCCAACACGGTCGCCGTGGCGCTCTACGAAGTCGTCCGCCAGTGCTGCCGCCAGCCAGTGACCGACGCCTAGCCGATTTCGGCCGCAGCCTTGAGCAAACTTTCGTGAGCGGCGGTGAAGGCGGGCCAATCGAACTGCGGCCCCAAAGCTCTGGCAGCCGCTCCCAGACGCTGAGCGAGTTGCGGATCGGACATGATCTGACGCATCGCCACGGTCATTGCCGACACGTCCCCCGCCGGCACCAGTCGCCCGTTCTGGCCATCGCGCAAGACTTCGCTGGGACCGCTTTGACAATCCATCGCCACGCAAGCCAGTCCCCGGGACATCGCTTCGAGCAGACTCAGCGGAAACCCTTCGTAATGACTGCTGAGCAAAAAACCGCCGTGGTTCGCCAGCAAAGCGGGCACGTCGGTGACCCAACCGGTGAAATCGACCCGCTCGGTCACTCCCAGTTCTGCTGCCAAGGCTTGCAACCGCTCACGTTCAGCACCCTCCCCGGCGATCGTTAACGTCGCCAGGGGAAACTGTTCAGCGGCCTGGGCAAATGCGGCCAACGCCCGCTCGAACCCTTTTTCCCAGGAAAGCCTGCCGAGACACAGCCAACGGAAACGCCCCTCCGGAGCTGGCTCTGCTGTATTTGCTGAATCGCTCAATGTTATTGGCCCGCTTGTTATTGGCTGCTGGGGGCGATCGATCGCCGGCGGGATCACCGTGACTTGGCTTCCCGTCCAAGCGGCCACCACAGCGGCGGTCGCAGACGTCAGGGCGATCGCCGCCGCGGCACGAGGATAGAGTTTTTTTCGCAGCCAAGCCCAAGGTCGCGGGAGTGGTTGATGTCGCGGATCGGTGTGTTCGGAAATGACCACGGGCAACGAGCCCCGCGAAGTTTGCAAGCCAATGCAAGCGGCCAAAGTCAAGACGTTGGTTTGGTCGCAAAAGCTGAGCACGACGTCGGGTTGGCTGGCAGCGATGGCCCGCCTGAGAACGCGAATTCTACGAACGTTGTTCCGCAATCCGCTGAATAACCCTTGACTGGTCCCCATTAAATCGAGCCCCCGTCGTTGCACGTTGTTGGCAACCTCGTAGGAGTCGAATTCGGACCGCTGGAGTGTCAGCAAGCTGACTTGGTGCGTGGCAGCCAAGCGATTTGCTAGGCCGGCCAGCAGGCGTTCCGCCCCACCGCCTTGCAACGAGTGAATGACACAGGTTATTCGCATTCTAACGGTTATCGGGGCGAGGAGCTCAAATGCGGAGAGCAGTCGGGTAAGGAAAACGTTGTAATTACCAGCGGGGGCGATTACGGTCAGAGTAATCGGGGGAGTTGTTCGGACGGCAGTTGCCGTGGCGAACGGTTTTTACACAAAATTTTCCAGAGGCTGCCATGTTACGTCGTATATTGCTCCCCGCGGTCGCCTTGCTGGTCATTGGCAGCGGATCGCCCCAAGCATCCGCTGGCAATCCCGCCAGCTTTAACGGATTCCCGTTCGGCATGGGGTTTTACCAGCCCTACGGAATTCGTTACAGCACCTCGGTGCGAACGCCGCCCTATTTTGCTGTTAACCCACCAGTGTACTACGGCCAACGCCACTATCGACCCTACGGTGCCAGTCCGTTTGCTTCACTGCCACTGGTCGAAGCTGGCCGTGGTTATCAAACCCGACCGGGAGCCGAATTCGTCCGGCCTCCGCAAAGGCCTCCGATGATGAACCCCCACTGTGAATTGGCGGTCGACATACCCGCCGACACCATCGCCGACGTCCCCCCGGTGCGGAGCGTCAAATTGGCTCCGATTCAAACCAATCCCTACGCGGTTGAGCAACTCGCGCAAGCATCAGAAACGACGAGTCGCTAAAAGGGGCGTGACCCAGTCACAGTGTCCCAGTGACAACATCCCAGCCGCAAGGGCTGAGGATCATTCATTCTCAGGTTCGCGGAAGCGGTAACCGACGCCGCGAACCGTTTCGATCAAATCAGCGTGTTGGCCCAGCTTCTTTCGCAGGGCGCGAATGTGCACGTCGATCGTGCGTTCCAGCACCATGGTATCTTCGCCGAGCGCCGCGTCGATTAATTCGCTGCGGTCGAAAGCTCGACCCGGTTGGCGAATCATGGTCGAGAGCAAACGAAACTCGCTCCGCGTGAGCCGCAGTTTTTGGTCATCCACCGTTGCCACGTGGCGGCGGTGGTCGACCAAGATTCCCTGACTGGAAACGGTCGTGCGGTTTTCGTTGCCATCTTGTCGTCGTCGCAACAGGGCGCGAATCCGTTGCAGCAGCACCGCCACGCTGAACGGTTTGGTCACGTAATCGTCAGCGCCCACGGAAAAACCGACCAACTCGTCGGTCTCTTCGGTGCGCGCGGTGAGCATCATCACCAACAGGTCATGCGTTTCATCGGAGGCTCGCAAATTGCGGCAGACTTCGATCCCGTCCATCACGGGCAACATCACATCGAGCAGAATCAGGTCAGGCAGTTTCAACTGAGCCTGGGTGAGGCCGTCGCGGCCATCATGGGCACGAAATACTTCATAGCCGGCACGCTTGAGGTTGTAATCGACCACTTCCGCCAAGCCGCGGTCGTCCTCCACCAACAGGACTTTTGCCTTTGTCATAAATACCCGTTTGCTTGGTCGTTATGTTTTAAAACTGTGTGGAGCAAATTCTCAAGTCATATGTTCGTCAATGACCAACGATTGACCAGCCCCTACTTGCCATCGCTCGCGTTAAATTACCTTGAAGAAACGGTGAAACGGATAGCCCGGCTAGGTGGTGAACTGGCTGGGGTGTTCAAGGACTGGGGGAGAGTGGCTGCTGGGAGCCCCCGACTGCCTTTGGCAACAACACCTCGAACGTAGAGCCCACACCGGGGGTGCTCGATAAACGGACTTCGCCCGCCAGGGCGCTGACTAAGTTTTTGACGATGGCCAACCCCAAACCGGTGCCGCCGCGAGTTGCGTCGCGAGCTTTTTCGACGCGGTAAAAACGCTCGAAAATGCGTTCCTGATCGGCCAGCGGAATCCCCAGGCCATCGTCACTGACGCTGATCAACCAACGATTGAGCTCGTCGCGAACGCTCAACTTCACATGGCCACCCTCGGGGGTGTAACGCACGGCATTGCCCAACAGGTTGTTGGCGATTGTCAGCAAAGCTTCGCGATCGACAAATACCGCGGCGTTCTCCGGCGGTGGCTCGTACTCCATGGTCAGCTGCCGCGCAGTGGCAATCGGTTCGTAAGTCAGCACTGATTCGTTCAGCACCGGTCCCAGCGGGACACTGCCGAGAATCAGATTTTCGCTGCCCGTTTGAGCGCGGGCCAATTGCAACATGTCGTTGATCAAGCGTTCCAAGCGGAGCGACTGGACATCGATTTGCTGCAGAAAATGCGTGCACGTCTCGGGATCTTCTTTGGCACCGAGCTGCAATGTCTCCGCGTAACCCCGCACGGCAGCCAGTGGAGTTTTCAGCTCGTGCGAAACGTTGGCGATGAATTCCCGCCGCATGCGTTCCAGGTGTTTGACTTGAGTTTCATCACGGATCGTCACCAACACGCCCGAATTACCTTCCGATGGCAACTCAATTGCTTGCAGCCGCAACGTCCGCGTTTTGTCGCTGGGGAGATCAAATTCGACATACTCGGGACCGCCGCCGGCCAGCACTTTGTCCACGGCGGCCACGATCTGCGGAATGCGAACCACCTCGGCGAGGCGGCGTCCCAGTAGGCTCTGGCGGAGCAGCCCGAGCAGGCGGATGGCGGCCGGATTTAACAGCACCACGCGACGTTCGGCGCTGACCGCTAACACCCCGTCGGTCATGTGCCCCAAGACTTGAAATCCCCGCCGCCGTTCCGCATCGAGACTTTGCAAGCGGCGGCGAATCGCTTCTTGAGCATCGACCATGTGTTGATAGATGCGGTACATCATCGGCGAACGTTCTGCCGGCACATCGAGCGGTTCTTGGAGGTCAGCGCTAGCCAACCAAGCCACTTTATCGGCTAGTTGCTCCAGTTCCTGGGTGCGACGGAAATGACGCAGCGCGATTACGATCGCCGTAATCGGTACGCCCATCGCGCCGTACAGCAGGACCACATAGCCGGCCGAGCGTCCCACCGCGTCGCGAAGTTCGCTCAGTTCCTGCTGGCTGAGTGGCTGGGGGTCAAATGCCTGGGGATTAGAGTTAACCGCTGGGCTGGAAACCCCGCGGGCGCTGACCCGCACGCTGATCCAGACCCCGATCACGATCACAGCCCCCAGGGCAAGGATCGCGATGAACAGGCGGAGTGCCGACGCGTATTGGGGCGTCGCGTTGAATGCCATCGTGGGAGTGTGTCCGGTGCTCGCGAGGAGGGTGTTGCCTCAGCCGCGGGTCTTTCTGCGGCGGCTGTGCCAAGCATCGAGCAACCACTGGAAAGGTCGCCGGCGCATGTGCCCATGGTAACTGACTTGCCAAGTTTCGCGAGTCGCTACATCCATCGCGGTCAGCCACAGGCCGCCGAAGCAATAGGTGTCGAGGCAGACTAGGTGCCCCAGGTCGAGCGGCATGCCGGAACCTTGCGGCGTGTGGCCCACGAAGACCGTTTTGCCGCTGCAATGCGGCCCCGGCGGGATCGCCGGCAGATGATCCCAGTAGAGTGATTGGTCGGGTTGGTCCGGCATGTTCACCGTCGGCAAATAACCGGCGTGCACGAAGATTGCCCGATCCGTTTCATGAAAAGCTCGCAAGCCGCTGAAGAAATCGAGGTGGCTATCGGGCACTCGCGATAAATCCCCCCCGTAGCTGGCCAGCGTGGCTTGGCCTCCCGACAGTTTCCAGTGCTCATCGGGCAAACCGCCCCAGCGGACGCCGAGGAACATCACTTCGTGGTTTCCTCGCAGCGGCACGACCTGGCAGATCGAGCGGAGTTCGACCAAGATGTCCACCACTCCCCGGCTGTCGGGGCCGCGGTCGATGTAATCCCCCAACAAGATAAACGTATCGTCAGACTGAGGCGAAATCGCCTCCAAGAGTCCGCGGAGCGCTTTGCTGCAGCCGTGGATATCGCCGATCGCAATCGTTCTGGCCAAGGTCAACTAATTCACTTGAGGATCGACGCAGCCTGCTGCGGGAAGCACGGCGCGGAGCACGTTATGCCCCTGCTGCTTAACCGCTTGTTCCCAGATTTCGCCACTGTCGGCCCACAAATGGTCCAGCTCCGGCTCAGCGACCATCCAACCGCCAGCTGCTAATTCGGCTTCCAATTGTTGCTCACCCCAGCCGCTGTAGCCGGTGAAAAAACGAGCTGGTATTTCGGGACGATCGCCCAGCAGCATCAGGTCGTCATCATCGCTGGTCAGCCAAATCTTGTCGGCACAGAGATCGCCCACGTTTTCCATCATGTGCAATGCTAATAATGGACCTTCCACCGGGCCACCGTAATAAATCACGTCGCTCCGCCGCGGTCGTTTGCCACGTGCCTCCTCAAGCAAATCCTCAAATTGCATATCGCTGGGTCGGTTCAGCACCACTCCAAGCGCGCCCTCCTCGTCATGTCGAGCAATGTAGACCACGCTGCGAAAAAAATTGGGGTCATTCAGCATTGGTGATGCGATCAACAAGCGACCTTGAACCGATTCGTGCATACCAGCGAAATCTCATGCGAAGGGAAAAGAGAAACCTGTCGGCCAGTCAAAACGCTGAGCAACGATCATGTTAACGTAGCCAAGTCGGCTCGGCAGCAGGAAAAATCGTTGCCGCCGCGTTAAGTTTTGCCACAGGCCACGACGGTCAAGATCCAGGCCGTGGTGGTCAAGAATTGCCGTGGTGGTCAAAAATTATGGTCGCCAAACGCAACCGGCCCACGACCAGCCGACGCCAAACCCAACCAGCATGTGGGCGGCTCCGCTAGCTTCACCAGCCCCACCTGCCACCACTGATTCGCTAAGCGCATGGGACTCGCTGGCTTGCTTAGCCCCATTGGAGGCACACGGTAAACGCCCGGACGCTCGTAAATCGTGGATCAGAATCGGCAAAGTTGCCGAGACGGTGTTACCGCAATAACCCAGCTCGATGGGCATCCGCGTTTCGGGGATATCCATCCGCAGCTGCAGCTGCTCGAGCATTTTCCGGGTCGCTTGATGCATGAGAAAAATTTCGATGTCATCGCTGGTCAATTTCTCCTGCGTCAAAATCTGTTCCACCAGTCGCGGGACCGCTTCGACGGTAAAATTGATCAGCGACGGGCCATCCATGTAGAGTCGGCTTTTCCAGCGTTTGCGGTGGCGAGGCTGCAATCGGTCCGCCTCACTGCGAGCACCACCGTCAGAAACCAGCAGCGTATCGGCTCCACTGCCATCGGTCCCATAACGAAATCCGCTGAGCGTCTGCCGGGGCCCCGCCTCAATCAGCGTCGCCGCCGCGCCATCGCCAAAGATCGTTCGCAAACTGCGATCATTTTCATCGATGTACTTGCTGTAAGTCTCCGCCGTTAACAATAAAATCCGTTTGGCCGATCCGCTGCAGATCAAGCCTTCGGCGAGCGCCAATCCGTACACAAACCCGCTACAGCCAAGGTTAAAATCGAGCGCCCCGCAATGGTGCGGCAAACCGAGCCGGTCCTGCACCAGGCAACTGGTGGTGGGCAGCGGGTAATCGGGTGTCTGCGTGCAATACAGCAAGAAATCGATGCTCGACCGATCGATGTTTTCGCGAGCGAATAACTTTTCGGCGGCAGCGACTGCCAAATCGGAAGCGGTTTCATCTGGGGCGGCAATATGTCGCTGCATAATTCCCGTTTTCGAGGCGATCAGCTCCAAATCCCAACTCGGATTCGCCGCTTGTAACTGGTCGTTTGTCTCCAACCGTTCGGGGAAATGAACCGCGATCGGGCCAATGGATGCGTGTGGCACGGGCAATCAGTCACTAGCGAATGGAGGGGACAGGCAAACTCGGCGGCGTCTGGCGGGACGGGCGAGCCTCGATAGACCAAGAAAATAGCAGGTTTGACCACTCCTTGAAAAGCTTGACCCAGGCGACGGCCGAGCAAAAGTTGCTATTCTTTCCAACATCACCATCCGCAACCGCACTGCCCGGCGAGTAAAAAACGATGCCCGAAGCAGCACCCCCAGCCGATTCAGACCAGCAAACAGCAGGAAAAACGCGGCGAATTGATGCCCTTCGCGGGGCGCTCGTGGCCCGCGAGCTGGAGTCGCTATTGGTTACCGATCCTGTCAATGTTCGCTATTTGACCGGCTTTACCGGCGACAGCACCTTTTTGTTGGTCACACACCAATCTGCCACGCTGCTCAGCGATCGTCGCTATGAACAGCAGCTGGAGCTGGAGTGCGGGCATTTGCCGGCAATGATTCGCGGGCCGGAGAGGCTAATGCCCCAGTTGGTCGCCGAGGCGGTCGCTGAATTGGGAGTGAACCAAATCGGCGTGGAGGATCACTCGTTGACTCTGGCGCAACTCCACGGCCTGAGCGAAGCTCTGGAGCAAGCCGGTCTGGGCAGCGACCAGTTTGTCCCCAGCAGCGGGTTGGTGGCCCAACTCAGGCTAATCAAGGACGCGGGCGAACTGCAAACGATCCGCAACGCGATCCATTGTGCCGAGCGGGCATTCGCCGTGTTGCGAGCCTCTTTGCGACCCAGCATGACCGAGTTGCAAGCCGCTCATTTAATGGAAGCGACCATCCGCTCCTTTGGTGGCGAAGGAGTCGGTTTCGCGTCCATCATCGCCGCCGGACCTGCCGGCGCTTTGCCCCATTATCATCCCGCCGATCTCCCGATTGGTAACGGGCAAGGCCTGTTGATCGACTGGGGAGCCCAGTATGAGGGCTACACCAGTGACATGACGCGGACGCTGTCGCTAGGGCCGGCGACGAAAAAAATGCAAGAAATCTATCCGGTTGTCTTGGCAGCCCAGCTGGCCGCAATTGACACTATTCGCCCCGGCGTCCCCCTGAAAGATGTGGACGCAGCCGCCAGAGATGTCATTTGCAAAGCGGGTTACGGGGAGAAATTTGGTCACGGTTTGGGACACGGGATTGGCCTGGAAGTCCACGAATCGCCACGTCTGGCCGGGATTTCCACTGGAGTGCTAGAGGCCGGTATGGTAATCACGATCGAGCCTGGCATTTATCTTCCCGGCGAGCTGGGCGTGCGGATCGAGGATGACATCCTGGTGACCGACGATGGTCACGAAGTGTTGTGCAGTCTTCCCAAGGGTCTCGATGAGAACGTGGTGATTCTGTAAATTCTGGACTTTTCCGGCCCGTGTTCAACGCCTTCATCTCAACAAGTCTCGAGGTGGCTGGCGATTACGTAATCTTTGATGGGACGCAATGCTATGAGCGAAGGCGGCAATACAGAATCGGGAGACGTCTTTGATGTCGATCGAATTCGGCGGTTAGTCCGTTTGATGGAAGAGCATGATTTGTCGGAAGTGGACCTCCGACAGCAAGAATCACGCATTAATTTAAAACGTGGCAACAGCATGCCGCAATTTGTGCAAGCCGCACCGGCACCCGTCCCCGTGGCGGCCCCCGCGCCGGTCGCCTCGTCGCTCGGTGGCTCGTCACCCGTTGGCTCCCCACCGGCGGTGGAACCTGCTGGTGATGGTCCCAATGTGATCACGATCACCGCACCAATGGTCGGCACTTTTTATTCCCGGCCCAACCCGGAGTCGGAAAACTTTGTCAAAGTTGGCGATCAGATTCAGTCCGACACGACTATTTGCATCATCGAAGCGATGAAGGTCTTTAACGAGATCCCGGCCGAGGTCAGCGGCAAGGTCGTGGCCGTGTTGGTCGAGAACGAACAGTCGGTCGAGTTCGGCAAGCCAATGTTCAAGATCGACACCAGCGGCTAGCGGGCAGCTACGTCAGATTAGCCAGCGCAGCTAGCGCAGCCAGGTCAGCCAGATCAGCCAGCGCAGCCAGATCAGCTCGCTCAGCCAGCATTGCTGGCCGCCGACATGGAATTATTACTACTCTTCATTACTATTTAGAAACTGTGGCTCGATGTTCAATCGTATTCTGATTGCCAATCGCGGTGAGATCGCCCTTCGCGTCATTCGCGCCTGCCGTGAGATGGGCATCGAATCGGTCGCGGTATTCAGCGAAGCCGATCGGGAGTCGGCCCACGTGCGGATGGCCGATCAGGCGATCTGTATCGGTCCAGCTCGCAGTGCGCAAAGTTACTTGGCGATCGATCAAGTGATCAGCGCGGCCGAAATTGGCAACGTCGAGGCGATTCATCCGGGCTTTGGGTTTCTCTCGGAGAATGCCCATTTCAACGAAGTTTGCCGCTCCTGCGAAATCACATTCATCGGCCCGTCCCCCGAAGCGATGGCGATGTTGGGTGATAAAAACACGGCCCGTGATTTGGCGAAAAAAGCAAATGTTCCGGTCGTTCCGGGCAGCGACGGGTTGCTGGAAGATGAAGCCGAGGCGGTGCGTGTTGCCAAGGAAATCGGCTTTCCCGTTTTGATCAAAGCGACCGCCGGCGGTGGTGGCAAAGGGATGCGAGTGGCGGCGAATGAATTGGTCTTGAAAACGGCCGTCCAGCAAGCTCGTAACGAAGCGGCTGCTGCGTTTGGAAACGCGGGAGTCTATCTGGAAAAATATGTCGAACGACCGCGACACGTCGAGGTCCAGGTGATCGCCGATCATCACGGCAACGTCTGCCACCTGTTCGAGCGTGACTGCAGCGTGCAGCGCCGACACCAAAAATTGATTGAAGAAGCTCCCTCCTTGAATTTGCCGGATGCGGACCGTCAAGCGATGTGCGAAGCGGCTGTGCGGATGGTGCGGCAAGCCAATTACACCAACGCGGGGACCGTGGAATTCATCGTCGCTCCGGACAACAGTTTTTACTTCATCGAGGTCAACGCGCGGATTCAGGTCGAGCACCCGGTCACCGAAATGGTCACCGGTGTGGACTTGATTCGCGAGCAGATTCGCGTGGCCGCCGGGTTGCCGCTGTCATTCAGTCAAGAAGATATTGTCTGCCGAGGCGCGGCGATCGAGTGTCGCATCAACGCTGAAGACCCCGATCGCAATTTCCAGCCTCAGCCGGGGAAAATTGAATCGTTGTTCGTACCGGGAGGATTGGGTGTTCGCTTTGACTCGCACGTTTATGCCGGCTACACCGTGCCACCCCATTATGATTCGATGATTGGTAAACTCATCGTCCACCGGGCCACTCGTGAGGAAGCGATTGCCACCATGCGGCGGGCGCTTTATGAATTACAAGTCACCGGGATCGCTACCACCGCATCTTTTCATGATCGCGTCTTGCAGCATCCTGAATTTGTCGATGGCACACACGATACGACCTTTGTGGATCGCGTGTTTATGAAACAGACGAGTTAAACATTCCATCGCAGTCGATTGTCTGCAATCATCACCCACAAGCTATTCACGAATTGAAACGAGCCATCATGTCCCAATCGCACTCCATCAAACGCGTGGCTATTTTGTTTGCTGGCGGGCCAGCCCCCGGCGCCAACGCGGTGATTTCCACGGCCGCTTTTTCGTTCCTCAGCGCTGGCATCGAAGTTATCGGCATGAAGCACGGCTACAGCAAGTTGGCCGAGTACACCGCTTCGGGGCCGCTCCGCGAGGGAACGGATTATATTGTTTTTACCAAAGACTTGCTGACCCACATGCGCACCAGTCGCGGCATTATGTTGGGCACTGCGCGTACGAACCCGGGCCGCCACGTCAGCTCGCCGGAGCACTTGGAGGACCCCGAGCTGACCGCTCCGCTGCGGCGAGTCTACGAAGGCCTGGTTTCGCTCGATGTCGATGCGCTGATTTCGATTGGCGGCGATGATACGCTGAAAACCGCCAACAAGATGAAGCTTTACCAAGAGCATTTGCCCCCGGGAGCGAAACGGTTTCCGGTGGTCCATTTGCCCAAGACGATTGACAACGATTACACCGGCATTGACTTTACCTTCGGCTATTTCACCGCCGCCGAAACGATCGCCGAGGAAATTCGCAATCTGAATTACGACGCGGCCGCCGGGCGTGCTTACTTTATCTGCGAATGCATGGGCCGCAGCGCCGGTTGGCTGGCTTACGGTGCCAGCATCGCAGGGGAAGCCAGCATGGTGCTCAGCGTCGAAGACATCACCGGCAGTTTGGCGACGGAAGAGGTCGTGAATTCAGAGACCGGTGAGACCCGCAAAGTCATGGCGCTCGATCGGGTTGTCGATCGGATGGTCGATATGATGCTGGCCAGGGAGCGGGAAAACCGCGAGTCGGGCGTGATCGTGATCGCCGAGGGGCTGGCCGAGTTTTTACCGCTCAAGCAACTGGAGGGTGTGCAGCGGGACGATCACGGCCACATCAGCATTACCAGTATTCACTTGGGCTCGATGCTGGCCAAACTGGTCGGAGATCGCTACCAACAGCGGACTGGCCGAAGTCGCAAAATTAACGGCTTGCAATTGGGCTATGAATCCCGCTGCGCCCCGCCGCACGCTTTCGACATTATGCTCGGAGCTCAATTGGGCGTGGGCGCTTTCCGGGCCTTGACCGAAGAATGCCTCAATGGTGTGATGGTCAGTGTTTCGGGGCAACTGGACTTGCATTACGTCCCCTTTGAGCGGTTGATCGATCCGCAAACCTTGGTCACCAAGGTCCGCTTTATCGAGCCTGGATCTGACTTCCATCGCTTGGCTCGCTTCCTGGAGACCGTTGTTGACGATTGAGGTTGCGGTTCATTGTCGCTGCTTGCCGTGCTGCCCTTGCAAAGGGTAGTGTTATCCAGCGATACTAACGAAGTAAAAGACTTGTTTCAGTGAGTTATCGACAGGCCCATCGCTCTGATGGTTCGCCTCCCGTTTTCAAGGCTCGGTCCCACGATTGGTGCAATGGATCGTTTTCTCTTTCCACGATGGGTCAATCGCCTCGTCATGCTGCTTGGTGCGGTAATTGTCGGCGGTGGCGTTTATGCAGGTGCAATGGGTGGGTTAATAACCGACCCGGAGACGCTGAACGTTGGCTATCAACCCGAACAGCCCATTCCTTTCAGCCACGCGATCCACGCGGGCGAATTGAAGATGGATTGTCGGTACTGCCACAACACGGTTTTTGAAGCGGCCCACGCCGCTGTGCCGCCGACGGCAACCTGTATTAACTGTCACAGTCCCTACGGCGAGACCGGTGCGACGGCTCTGGGTGCGATCAAGCCCGACAGCGAAGCGTTCGCCGCCCTGCATGAGAGTTGGGAGACCGGCTTAAGTGTCGGTTGGAAGCGGATTCACAACTTGCCGGAATTCGTTTACTTCAATCACGCTGCCCACGTGAATTCGGGGGTTAGTTGTGTCTCTTGTCATGGTCGGATCGACAAGATGGAGGAGGTTTATCAAGCCAAGCAGTTGTCGATGGCCTGGTGTATCGACTGCCATCGCAATCCCACAGAGCATTTGCGGCCGCTGGATAAGGTGACTCAGCTTGATTGGAAGCCTGAGGATAATCCGGAGTTCGAGCCAGAGGCCCACCGAGACGCGTTGAATATCAATCCGCAAACCCACTGCGCCGTTTGTCACCGATGACCGAAAATACGACACCATCTTCCAGTCGCTACTGGAGGAGCCTCGATGAGCTGCAGAAAACACCGGAATTTGAGCAGTTTCTGCATCGCGAGTTCCCCGTAGCTGCTTCTGAGTATCCCGAAGGGGTTTCCCGTCGCCGCTGGTTGCAGTTGATGGGTGCCTCCTTGGCTATGGGCGGCGCCATTGGTTGCCGCTATCCCGAAGAGACGATCGCTCCTTTTGTGATTCGTCCTGAGGGGCGAGTCCCCGGAGAGCCTTACTCGCGGGCGACGAATTTCCAGCTCGCCAATCGGGTGCATCATCTGTTGGTCAGTTGCGTTGACGGGCGGCCGCTGAAGATCGAAGGCAATGCCGCGCATCCGGCCAGTAACGGCGGGACCGACCAGTACGTGCAAGCTTCGGTTTTGCAGTTGTACGATCCTGATCGCTTGGGGGTCTTGCTGCAGAAGCAGGGTGCCAAGCGGGTTGAGTCCGATTGGGCCGCGTTCGATAGTTATGCCGTGGCACTGACCGAGTCGCTGCAGAAATCCGGTGGCCGTCTGGCTGTGTTGATGCCGCCGACTGCGTCGCCGTCGCTGTTGAGGATGTTGGCGGCGCTCCGTGTTGCCTTGCCCAGCACGTCTGTCTGTGTCTACGATTCGGTTGGTCAAGGTGTGGCCGAGCGAGCGGTGGCGGCGGTCGCTGGTGATCCTGCGGTGGTGCGATACGATTTGAGCCAAGCGGGCGTTGTGCTCGATGTCTCTGCTGATTTGCTCGGCGCCCACCCGGGCTTCTTGCAGCACGCCAGCGGCTACGCGTCACGTCGGCAGCCGAAAGGCGACATGAGTCGATTGTATGCGGTTGAAACTGCGTTCTCTGCGACTGGTATGTCGTCCGATTCGCGGTTCGCACTTGCTCCCTCCCAGCTCCCCGCTTTTCTCGGTGCCGTTGAGCGGGCGGTCGATGAGTTGCTCGGTGGGGCGGTGCACGATCATGGCGAGGATGAGCCTGATTACGACTCGCTGGAAACGGAAGCGGAGCGGTTGGCTCGCTTTATTGACGTGCTTGCGCACGATTTGGTGGACGCCAAGGGCGCCTCTGTGGTCGCCGTCGGCGAGTCGCTCGGCGTGGATGCTGTGGCTGCCGGTTTGCGGATCAATGCCAAGCTGGGAAATATTGGTAAGACAGTGTTGTTTGCCGACGCGATTCCAAGTCGCCTAGGCGAAACGGTTGGAATTGAGGAGTTGGCCGAGCAGCTCGATGCGGGCCAGGTCGACGCGTTGCTGGTCTTGGGTGGAAACCCTGTGTTTTCAGCTCCCAGTGACTTACAGCTTGCCAAACTGATTGGTCGCGTTGAGGACTCCATTTATCTCGGCGAGTATGACGACGAGACGGCTGTCGTTTGTAAGTGGGCTTTGCCGTTGTCGCATCCCCTGGAGAGTTGGGGTGATTGCTTCGGTGATCGCGGCCACTACGGTGTTTGTCAGCCCCACATTCTGCCGTTGTTGGGCGGTCGCAGTGAGTTGGAAGTGCTGGCTCGCATGTTGGGCATGGACGAAGTCTCGGGCGATCAGATTGTGCGGCGTACCGCCGATATTGAGGCGAAGGGTTCGTTGAGCGATCGCCAATGGCGGGAATTGCTGTTCCACGGATTCGCTGAGGATCTGGTGGTTGACATGGCCGAGCGAACCGTGTCAACGGATGGCGAGCCGCTCCCTGGCGAACCGGTGGTGTTTGATCGCGAGAGCATTGATCGCGATGCGATTGATGTGATGTTTGTTCCCGCTGACGGCATCTACGATGGTCGTTTTGCCAACAATGGCTGGTTGCAGGAGATGCCCCAGGCATTGACGAAGTTGACGTGGGACAACGCGGCCCTGATGAATCCGTTAACGGCCGAGGCGCTCGGTGTTCGTCATGGTGTGATGGTAGCCCTCACTCTAAATGGCTCCACGGTCGAGTTGCCTGTCTTTGAGATTCCCGGCATGGCGTTGGGTGGCATTGTGGTGGCTTGCGGCTATGGTCGCACCCGAGCTGGTGCGGTGGGTGGTTCGGACGAATTGGGGATTGCTCCCGTTGGTGTCGATGTCGCGCCCCTGCGAACGACGGCTAGCATGCAGATGGCACTCGCCATAGAGGCGCGGCCACGGCCGCGCTCTGAATACGTTCTGGCGACCACTCAGAATCACTGGGCGATCGATGAGTTGGGGCGTGAGGAGACGATCGAGCGGAGCTATCAGTTAGTCCGCGAAGGCACGCAAGAATTGTACAATATTCTGCCTGATTTCGCCAAATCGATGGGTGTGCACTCGCCCATTCAGGAGTCACTCTGGCAGGAGCCGATTGACCAGATCGAAGAGTTGGTGGCCAAGGAAGAGATTCCTTACATTCCGCAGTGGGGCATGGCGATCGATCTTTCTAAGTGCATCGGATGCAACGCCTGCGTGGTCGCTTGCCAGTCTGAGAACAATGTTCCCATCGTCGGCAAAGAGCAGGTCATGATGGGGCGAGAGATGCACTGGATGCGGATTGACCGTTACTTCCAGGGCACTCCTGAGCGGGCCGAAGTGGTGCAAGAGCCGATGTTGTGTCAGCATTGTGAAACCGCTCCCTGCGAGCAGGTTTGCCCGGTTGCCGCCACGGTTCACACCGACGATGGCATTAACGCGATGGCATATAACCGGTGTATTGGGACTCGGTATTGTGCGAATAACTGCCCCTTCAAAGTGCGGCGGTTCAATTATTTCAACTGGAACGAAGATGTCGGCGTGGGCTATGGCATCGATGCCTTCCCCGGCAACATTGAAAAAGCGAATCGCAAGCTGCAGCAATTGGTGCTGAATCCTGAGGTCACCGTCCGTGGCCGCGGTGTGATGGAAAAGTGCACCTTTTGTATCCAGCGAGTCGAGGCGGGTAAGATCAACGCACGCCGCGAGGGTGGTCGCAAGATTGCCGATGGCGAAGTTAAGACCGCTTGTCAAACCGCTTGTCCGACTTCCGCTATCGTGTTCGGTGATATTCAGGATACCCAATCGGAAGTTTACGAGTGGCGTAAAGACCCCCGCGACTACGCGATGCTTGACCAATTGAACATCAAGCCGCGGGTGACCTACTTGGCTCGGATCAGTAATCCGAACGTGCGGCTAATGTCAGCCCAGCAGCTTAAGGATTTGGTCTACTGGCCCAAGAAAGCGGCACAGTTGGAAGCAGCGCACCATGATCATGGTGGTCATGGTGATGAGCATCATGGTGATGAGCACGGTGATAAGAAGCATGATGAGGAGCACGCCGCAGACGCGTCGCACTGATCTGTCGAAATTAGCAGGCGAGGTTGGTCAAGTGGGGTGCTCACTCGCTGGTCTCGCTGAGAGTTAAAAGTCAAGAGAGTTGGGCTTGGTCCGCTGCATTGCGGTGCTTGGCCTCGCGAGTTGCATCGCCGGATTGACCGGGGGCGACTCAGTTAATGTATATCCTCAATCCAAATAACTAGTGATTCGGTTTTTGAGATGGCAATTGCCTTAAATAATCCACTCGACAACACGGTCGAACGTCCTGGCAGACGTGCCCCGCTGGTGCTTGGGGATACCACTTACCACACGATTACCGAATCGGTTTCTCGGATCGCCGAACAGCCGCCTAGCAAATTGTGGGTAGCCGGATTTTTGGTTTCGGCCACTCTGGCCAGCATGTTCGGCATGTTGATCTTTTATTTGATCTACATGGGTGTAGGTGTCTGGGGTAACCGGTCGCCAGTGTTCTGGGGCTGGCCGATTGTTAATTTTGTGTTTTGGGTCGGTATCGGGCACGCGGGCACGTTGATCAGCGCGATTTTGTTTCTGTTTCGTCAGGAGTGGCGTACTAGCATCAACCGTGCCGCTGAGGCGATGACGATTTTCGCGGTCATTTGCGCGGGCACGTTTCCCGGGATTCACGTGGGGCGGGCTTGGCTGGCATTTTGGTTGGCACCTTACCCCAGTTTGAATCTTTGGATGTGGCCCCAATTCCGCAGTCCGCTGTTGTGGGACGTGTTTGCTGTCAGCACTTACGGAACGGTTTCGCTGTTGTTCTGGTACATGGGCATGGTGCCCGACTTGGCCACCTTCCGCGATCGTTCCAAGAACAAATGGCGGCGGATGGCTTATGGCATTTTGGCACTGGGGTGGTGTGGGTCGAGTCGCCACTGGATGCGATACGAAAAAGCTTACGCATTGTTGGCGGCATTTGCCGCGCCGCTGGTGCTCAGCGTGCACACGATCGTCTCCTTTGACTTTGCCGTCAGTCAAGTCCCCGGCTGGCACACCACCATTTTCCCTCCCTACTTTGTTGCCGGAGCGATCTTCAGCGGTTTCGCGATGGTGCTGACATTGATGATTCCCGCTCGCAGCATATTTAAGCTCGAGCACCTGATCACGATTCGGCACTTAGAGAACATGTGCAAGATTATTCTCGCGACCGGTACCATCGTCGGTTTGGCTTACGGCACCGAGTTCTTTATCGCTTGGTACGGCCAGGTTCCTGCCGAACAATTTGCCTTTATCAACCGAGCCTTCGGTCCCTACTGGTGGGCTTATTGGACGATGATCACTTGTAACGTGATTAGTCCGCAAGTCTTCTGGTTCAAGCGTATGCGGACCGATCCAAAGCTGATATTTATCGTGACGATCTTTGTCAATATTGGCATGTGGTTCGAGCGATTTGTGATTGTTGTGACCTCGTTGTCTCGAGACTATCTCCCCAGTGCCTGGAATTACTTCAGCCCAACGTGGGTCGACTGGGGCATGCTGATCGGTTCCTTCGGGCTGTTCTTTACGTTGTTCCTGCTGTTTTGCCGATTGATGCCAATCATCAACATGGCGGAAACCAAGGCCACGCTGTCCCATCAGTTGGCGCACAAAGAGCATTTCGCACGCGATTGAGTTGGGCCAGTCCCAATGGGTCGCTGAGGTTCGTTATTTATCAATTAATCGGACTAGCCTGTAGATTTTGAGTATGTCCGCGGAAAATCAAAAAACAGTACACGGTTACATGGCCGAATTCGATTCGGTCCCCACGTTGTTGGCTGCCTGTCGGCGAGTCCGTGACGCAGGGTATACCGTAACCGACGCCTACACGCCCTTTCCGGTGCACGGCATTGATACCGCTCTGGGTATCAAGCCTACGGTGCTTCCCTGGATCGCTTTGGGCGGTGGATTGACCGGTACCATGATCGCCTTGACGATGCAGATCTGGATGAACGGGATCGATTACCCGTACATCATTTCTGGCAAGCCGTTCGTCAGCATTCCGGCGTTCATTCCGGTTTCATTCGAGCTGACGATCCTGCTGGCCAGTTTTGGTGCTTTTTTCGGAATGCTCGCGCTCAACAAGCTGCCGCGATTTTCCAACCCGATGTTCACCAATTCGCGATTCGATGCGGTGACCGATGACAAGTTCTTTTTGTATATCGACGCTAAAGACCCGCGTTACGACGAAGAGGGCGTGAAGAAACTTTTCGGAGATTTCGAAGCACTCTCGGTGGACCCCGTGGTTGACGACGATTCGTCTGATAAACTGCCGACCGCGTTTGTCGCCATTGCCGCGACGCTCGCTTTGCTGTCAGTCATACCGGCCCTGTTTGTCGCTCGTATGCGTGTGACTACCAGCAGTTCGCCTCGGTACCACGTCTTTTACGATATGGACTTCAGTCCTGCTAAGGACGCTCAGGCGCTGACCACCTTGTTCGCTGATGGTCGGACGATGCGACCTGATGTACCAGGGACTGTTGCTCAGATCGAACAGTTCGAGGGCCCTGAATTTTACTCGGGTGTCGACATTGTCGCCCTTCGGAAAATCGATCCGGCCAGGGCGGAGCGTCTGGTTCGTTACAACGGGCAACCTCCGGCTGAGGATCCGGCTCCCGTGGAGCCACCTGCTGAAGATCCCGCTCCCGTCGAGCCCCCAGCCGAAGAACCAGCTCCCGTCGAGCCACCTGCTGAAGAGCCTGCTCCCGTGGAGCCACCTGCTGAAGAGCCAGCTCCCGGGGAGCCACCAGCCGAAGAGCCAGCTCCCGTGGAGCCACCTGCTGAAGAGCCTGCTCCCGTGGATCCTCCAGCTGAAGAACCTGCTCCCGTGGATCCTCCAGCTGAAGAACCTGCTCCCGTCGAGCCCCCAGCCGAAGAACCAGCTCCCGTGGAGCCACCTGCTGAAGAACCAGCTCCCGTGGAGCCACCTGCTGAAGAGCCTGTTCCGGCTGATCCACCCGCTGAAGAGCCAGCACCGGTTGATCCTCCCGTTGAAGAACCAGCCCCCGCAGATCGACCTGCAGAAGAGCCCGCAGCTACCGAACCTCAAGGTGATGGCGACGCGGTCCCGGAGGTGCAACCATTGCCCGGACCGGAAAATGTCGACGCTTCCCAGCCCCCTGTGGCGGCCGAACCTGCCGCCGTTGTTGACAATACTCCGTGGCTGAAAGAAAACCCGCTGGAGTTGACTCGCGAAAATTTGCTGCTGGGTCAAACTCAGTTCAATATCTATTGCTCAGTCTGCCACGGCATCGATGGCCGGGGGCAGGGTCTTGTTGCCACGCGTGCACAGCGACTGCTGGAACCAAACTGGGTGACGCCAACTTCGTTGCACAGCGAAGCAGTTGCCGCCGAGGTTTATCCCGACGGGAAATTGTTCAGTACGATTAGCAACGGCATTCGCAAGATGCCTGGATATAGTGCACAAATTAAGGCTCGCGAGCGTTGGGCCATCGTGGCTTACGTACGCGCCCTGCAGCTCAGCCAGAACGCAGCCGAGAGTGATGTCGCCGAGGCCGACCGCGTGAAGCTGACATCTGCGGAATAGCGACGCTGCCGAATTGTTGGCGGGCTGAGCTTCGTTGAAATCCATAAGACGTATTAATTCCAATCGTGATTCGATCATGAACAAGAAACCTGACGATCCCACTCTAAAACTTCCTGCTTTGGCGGGCCGCTTGGTCGTGCCAATGATGGCGGGTGGTGCCTTGCTGCTTGTCCTCGGTGTGGCGCTCGGTGCCTTCACCGATGCCGGCATGTCATTCGCAATGGGGGCGTATTTGACCGCCTTCACCTACTGTTTGACGATCGCTTTGGGCGCTCTCTTTTTCGTGCTCATCCAGCACCTGACCCGAGCCGGGTGGAGTGTCACGGTGCGGCGCGTTGGCGAATTGTTTATGTACACTTTGCCAGTGCTTGGGCTGCTTTTCCTGCCCGTTTTAGCCACGCTGTTTTTGGGCGAGGGAACCATCTACAAGTGGGACGATCCTGCTTGGGTTGAGACCCACCACCCGGAATGGCAGGAGAATGCCAAAGGGTTTTATCTGACGGATTGGTTTTTCGCCTTGCGGTCAGTCCTCTATTTGGGCGTATGGGCCGGTTTGGCCGTGTACTTCTTCAAAGCTAGTCGCCAGCAGGACCAGACAGCCGAGTTGCGGATCACCGAAAAGTTGCAAACTGTCAGCGCACCGGCAGTGATTTTGTTCTCCTTGACGCTGACATTTGCCGCTTTTGACTGGATTATGTCCCTTGAGCCGATTTGGTTCAGCACAATGTTTGGCGTGTACATATTCGCTGGTGGCATTTTGTCGTCACTTTGCGCGATTCTGGTGATGGTGTTCTTGGTGCAGCGTGGCGGCGCGCTGCGTCAAGAAGTCACTGTCGAACACTACCACGACTTGGGCAAACTGATTTTCGGTTTTATCACGTTTTGGACTTACATCGCGTTCAGTCAGTACATGTTGATCTGGTACGCCAACATTCCCGAAGAAACTTTCTGGTTCATGAATCGGCAGACCGGAGGTTGGGCTGCGATTTCCATATTATTGCCAGCGTTTCACTGGTTGTTGCCCTTCCTCGGAACGATGAGCCGCCACGTGCGACGGCGGCCCGGACTGATGTTCTTTTGGGCGAGCTACATTTTGGTGGTCCACTTCATTGACATTTACTGGTTGATTATGCCTACCCTTTCCCCTGCGAACCCTTTGGGTGGTGGCGTCGGGATTGCCACAACCTTGTTGTGCCTGTTCGGAATGAGCGGTTTGTTAATTGGTGTGGTGCTGCGTGCCGCCGATAACGCCCCGCTAATTCCAGTGCGGGACCCACGTTTAAATGAGTCATTAGCATTCCACAACATGTAGGGTCCAGTTACCGGATCCCACGAAGAATACCATTCCGCTTGGAAGTTACGCGAGCCCACCATGGCACAGTACGACGATCTTAACACGCGACAGATTTGGATTGTCGGGATTATCTCGGCAGTCTTGACTGGGATTACCATCCTGGCTGTTCAGGTTCTGTATTACGCGATGCTGGGACTGCAGCAAGACAGCATGGCGGAAGCTGAGTACACCAGCAGCATCCGTCAACTGCAGATGCAGACGGAGCAGATAAACAGTCTCGGCCGTGACGCTGAGGCTGGGACGATTCATATTCCGATTGATGATGCGATGGATCTTCTGATCCAACGCCAGGGTCAATCAGACCAAGGCAATGAAGACGCTTAACGGCCGGGTTGTCGCCCAGCGACGTTTCCGCTGCTGTCTTCAGTGCCGCATGAGCATTTTAGATTTCCAATGTATTTAGCCCGCTTTATCCTGACGTTATCCTCCTGCGTAGCAATCTTCGTATTGGTGCCTGGTTCAGTATTCGCGCAGCTCAACGACGCTGTGCCGAGTGAAGTACAAGGGGTTGGGGTCGAGCAAAAGCCAGGTTCGCAACTCCCGCTGGCAGCCAAGGTTGTTGATGCAGACGGACGCGAGTTGCGTCTCGGGCATTATTTCAACGGTGAACGTCCGGTGTTGGTTACGCTGAATTACAGCGACTGCCCAATGTTGTGCAGTTTGCAGCTGAATCAGCTGGTCAAGACGCTTGACGATCTCGAGTTAAGAATTGGCACGGATTTTGATTTGCTCACCCTTTCGATCGACCCTGCGGAAACGACTCAAAAGGCGAAGGAAACCAAGGGCAAGTACGTGGCGATGTTGCCCCGGCAACCGGGAGCGGAAAGCGGCTGGCACTTCGTCACTGCTGCCCAACCTGAGATCACGGCGGTAACTGAGGCTCTCGGTTTTAATTATCGCTACGATCGCGTCACCAAAGAATATTACCATCCAGCGATGTTGGCCTTCGTCTCTCCCAAAGGGGTTGTCACGCGTTACTCGCTAGACGTGGCTTTTCCTGAGCAGCAGATGCGACTGGCAATTGTTGACGCATCAGACGGCAAGGTCGGCTCCGTTGTCGATCAGTTTATTATGCTTTGTTTTCGTTACGATTCGGAACGCAATCGTTACGTTGCCAGTGCTTGGAAGATCATGCGGCTTGGTGGATTTGCCACCGTTGCGATTTTGGTGGTGACACTGACACCATTTTGGATAGGGCGAAAACGCTACGCTGCTGTTGCGGGGAATGATCTGAGTTCGGCTGAGGCCGATCTGGAGTCGCCCCCGCGAGACGACTTGAAGAGTTAATTGAGTTGGTTGGTTAGCGGATAGAGCTAGAACAGATGATTTGCTAGGGCTTGGTGGTAGCTAAGCCGATTTTGACCTTTTTATTCAGGAATACCCGCTCCATGTTTGGGCAGCTTTTCAGCCCGTTGTTGGGTGATTACACCGACACACTGTGGTTCCCAAAACAGGCATCCAATTTTGCCACTGAGGTCGACTCCACATACATGCTGATCCTGTGGATCAGTTTGGTGTTTTTCATCGTGATCGTTTGGGCGCTGGTTTGGTTTTCTTACAAATACAAACAGCCAAAGGGTGGTAAGGCAACAAGCCGTGTGCGGCACAACAACGTGCTCGAGATCAGCTGGTCGGTCTTTCCTTCGTTCTTGCTGGTTGTGATGTTCGTGAAGGGGAGTTGGGGGTATCTCGATATGCGAGAGATTCCCGCTGGAGCGACTGAAATCGGCGTGACGGCCGCATCTTGGTCATGGAGTTTCGATTACGGCGACGGCATTACGCACCCCGAGTTGCACGTGGTCAAGGGCGAACCGACCAAGCTAATAATGGAGTCTTCGGACGTTATCCACAGCTTGTTCGTTCCGGCGTTCCGCGTGAAGCGAGACGTTGTTCCCGGTCGTTATAACTACCTGTGGTTCACCCCAACCGTGGCCAACGAAAAAGTGTCGAAGGAGCGTCTGGATGCGGCGAAAGCCGTCGCGAAAGCTGAGAATGAAGGGGTTTTTGACGCTGAGAAAAACAAGTTCACCCGCGAGGGTTACGAATTCTTTGACCTGTATTGCACGGAGTATTGCGGCAAAGACCACTCGGAAATGCAGACGATGGTGGTGGTTCATGAGACCCGCGAAGATCTGGAGGCCTGGCTGCAGGAGATCAATGTCAAGCCAGAAGGCATGTCCGACGTGGAGTATGGACGCCTTCAATATAATCAACAGGGTTGTGTTTCTTGCCACACTCTCGATGGCAAAGCAGGGACTGGTCCGTCGTTCCAAGGACTGTGGGGTCGGCAAGAGAAACTGCGATCCGGCGATACAGTTCAGGTCGACGAGAATTACTTGAGAGAATCAATTTTGGACCCCATGGCTAAGATTGTCGAGGGCTACCAACCCGTGATGCAGTCGTACAAGGGGCGTTTGACCGAGGACAAACTGCGCAGTTTGATCGCGTTCATCAAGAGTTTGGAATAACATTTAAACACAACGGGCAGGTCGGGCTGATCGCTCGATAAGCACCTCCGCGTTAATAGAAGGATCATCCAATGGCTACCGGGGCTTTGCCTGCTGGCAAGCAGACCACACTAGTTGATCACGCACCTGATAATTATCTGAGTAAATCGTCTGGTTTTCTGAGTTGGGCGTTTACGCTCGACCATAAGCGAATCGGGATGATGTACTTGGCTGGCATTTTGTTCAGTTTTTTCGTGGGCGGTCTTTTAGCGCTTACGATTCGAGCGCATTTGTTGGCGCCCGATGGGATGATTTTGGACAATGACACGTACAACCAAGTGTTCACGCTGCACGGCGCGATCATGGTGTTCTTATTCATTATCCCCAGCGTTCCCGCCGCCTTGGGTAACTTTTTAGTCCCGGTAATGTTAGGTGCCAAAGACGTTGCTTTTCCGCGACTGAACTTGAGTAGTTTTTACCTTTGGTGTTTGGGGGCGGTGCTGTTCATTTCAGCCTTGCTTGCCTCGGGGCTCGACACGGGCTGGACATTTTACACGCCGTACAGTACGCGTAGTCAAACGAGCGTGGTGTTTGCCACTTTCGGTGCTTTCGTGTTGGGGTTCAGCTCGATTTTCACAGGGTTGAATTTCATCGTCACGATCAACACCATGCGACCACCGGGGATGACTTGGTTTCGCATGCCGTTGTTCTTGTGGGCGACCTATTCGACCAGCATCATTCAGGTTTTGGCGACGCCCGTCCTGGGCATCACCCTGCTGCTGTTGATCGCAGAGCGAACAATGAACATTGGGATTTTTGATCCGGCGTTCAACGGTGACCCGGTGACTTACCAGCACTTTTTCTGGTTTTACAGCCACCCCGCCGTGTACATCATGATCTTGCCAGCTTTCGGCATTATCAGCGAGTTGATCAGCGTTCACAGCCACAAAGGTATTTTTGGATATCGCTTCATCGCCTACAGCTCGATCGCGATTGCGTTGCTCGGCTTTTTGGTTTGGGGTCACCATATGTTCACCTCGGGCATGAGCAACCTCACTACGATTATTTTTAGTGCCCTAACGTTCAGCGTCTCAGTGCCATCCGCGATTAAGGTGTTTAACTGGTTGGCCACGATGTACAAAGGGTCGATCAGCCTGACGACGGCGATGTGTTACGCTTTGTCGTTTATCTTCCTGTTCACGATCGGTGGTTTGACCGGTTTGTTCTTGGGTACGCTCAGCACCGACTTGCACTTGCACGACACCTATTTCGTTGTCGCTCACTTCCATTATGTGATGATGGGCGGAACGTTGGTCGCTTTCCTGGGTGGTCTGTTCCACTGGTGGCCGAAGATGGTAGGCCGCATGTTCAACGAGACTTGGGGTCGGATCAGCGCCGCGGTTGTGTTCATTGGTTTCAACATGGCATTCTTGCCTCAGTTCGTGCTGGGTAGCCGAGGGATGCCTCGCCGATATGCGACGTATGATCCGGAGTTCCAGACACTGCACCAGATGTCGTCAATCGGTTCGTTCGTGCTGGGAATCGGGTTGTTGATCGCAGGTCTGGTTTTGCTGCACAGCATGTTTAAAGGCAAATTGGCAGCAGCCAATCCTTGGGGTGGTGCAACTTTGGAGTGGCATTGCTCAAGTCCACCGCCATATTATAACTTTGCTCGTCCGCCCGCCGTCGGCGATCCTTATGAGTTTGATAACGTCGACTATGATCCCGGAATTGATGGTTACGTGTTCACGACTCCGCCTCGCGAAAGGGTGCCATCGGCTCCCGAGGATGAACCGGTGCACGCGACGAAAGGTCACTGATATTTGACCGTCAGTTTGTCTATACTTTTCGCCGGGAAGCTCTATTGAGCTTTTCGGCTTTTTAGATATCAATCGTATCCACTGAAACTCTCCTTTCCGATTCGTCTCCCCAATGGCAACTACAGACGCACTCCACGACGCTGCTGATGAGCACGATGGTCATCACGATCACCCAGCGTTCCTGGCCCACCACTTCGACACGCCCGAGCAGCAATTTGATTCGGGCAAGTTGGGGATGTGGTTGTTTTTGGTCACAGAAGTTTTGTTCTTCAGTGGTCTATTCTGTGCCTACGCGATTTATCGCTTCTTGCGACCGGAGGTGTTTTCCGGTTCTAGCGTGTTTTTGAATACGCAGCTGGGAGCGATCAATACGGGGGTGTTGTTGTTCAGTTCGCTGACCATGGCCTGGGCCGTGCGTTGTGCTCAAACAGAAGAGCATCGAAAGCTGACCGGCATGTTGGCCGCCACGATCAGTTGCGCGACGATCTTCTTGGGCGTCAAGGCGATCGAATACTCACACAAGATTGAGTTAGGTCTATTGCCTGCGGGGCTTTACAGCTACAACGCTGACGCGCCGCATCATGCGGAGGGAATTTCAATTTACCTGGTTTGGATGTGTGTCCCCTTCGCCATTTCTACACTGGGATTGTTGATTTGGTACGCCGTTGCGGCGATTAGTGCGAACAAGTTTCAGATGCGAATTGCCGGCCCGCTGTTGGTTTCGTCAGCTTGTTTCTTTGTCGGCGTGGGGTTGGGCAGCATTCTTGAGTCTGGAGAATCTGATCACGCGGACCACGGCGGCATGGCGGAAGGGGAGGGAGCGCCCGCGGGCGACGGTCACAACAGCGACGATCATTCCGGTGAGGATCATTCCGGTGAGGATCATTCCGGTGAGGATCATTCCGGTGAGGATCATTCCAGCGATGGCGACGCGAACGTAGCGGATGCTTCCGAGGGTGCAGTTGCGGAAGCGGAAACACAGGCCGCCGGTAAAACGGTCTTGGATCAGCTTGCACTCGATCCCACGAATACGGGAGTTCGTCTGCGAATGAAGGCGGAGGAGCAGCAACGCGGCTTGGCCGGAGGCGTCAATGCATCGTCCGCAGTTCGGGGTTCGATGGTTGAAGAACCAACCACCGTGATCACGAACCCGCAATTGGCTGGTGTGTTCTTTAGCATTTATTATTGCATGACTGGCATTCACGCGATTCACATTTTGGCTGGGATCGGTGTCTTAGTATGGCTGTTGATCCGCTCTGTGCGACTCGATTTCAATCGGCAATACTTTGGACCCGTCGACTATGTAGGTCTTTACTGGCACATTGTCGACTTGATTTGGATCTATCTGTTCCCCCTCTTGTATTTGATTCGCTAAGTCTGTTGGGGATTTGCGATGGCTGGTTCTCGGTCGTCGCGGCTTTAATTTTCACATACCACGCACTTTTTTCACCTGACCGTTATGTCACACGAATCCACTGTTTCAGCACATGAAGACGGGCACTCCAGTCATGACTTTGCCCACCCGTTTCCGGTGTGGGGGTTGTTGGCGGTGTTTTTCGCATTGGTCTTTCTGACAATTGTGACGGTCGCCCAATCGAAGTTTGATCTTGGTTCGTGGGAAGTCTTTTTGAGCTTGTTTATCGCGACCATCAAAGCTAGTTTGGTCGTTTTGTTTTTCATGCACTTGGCTTTTGACAAATCGTACAACGCGGTCGTGTTTATCGGCTCTTTGTTGTTTGTCTCGCTTTTCTTGGGCTTCACGCTGATGGACTCCCAGACGACCAAGCAAGACCGCATCCCCGCGGAAATTACTTACCCGCAGCCTGAATAATCGCTACCGGTGTTGTAATTGGACTGATGTAAACCGCATTTTTCCTGTCGGGTGTAATGGGATTCCGGCGCGGTCAAGGAATGTCACTCATATTCCTGCGGTGGCAGCTACATCGTTCCTCGCGGGGGTAGGTTGTCTTTTTGTCGTTGCTAGGCAATACATCTGCAGGTTAGGCAATGTCGATCGACACACTGCCGGTCGGGTACCGATTGGCCGACCCAATCTATGATGTTAACGGTGTGTTGCTGCTCGATCAGGGCATCGTCCTGACTGCCGGGTTCGTTCAGACGCTGAGGACGCGGGGTATTCAGCAGGTACGCGTCGGCAAGCCTAAGGCGGCCCCCTCGAAGTCCCCCACTCCGAAAGCGAAGCGTAGCTCGGCGTTTGCGATGGACCGGTTGCTGGAGCAAGTCCGGCACCGCTTGAGTGAAATGGCGCGGCGACCTTTGGTGAAAGCTCAGCGGGCCGCCGAGGATTTTGATCCGCATGTCAAACTGCAGTTTGCGGTTCATATCGAAGAATCGGCTGCCGTAATCAGCGACGTGTTGGCGCAAATCGAGGCGGGGGAGTTGGTGGATATTGACCACATTCAAACAACGACCGCTCAGCAATTGTTGGACGTAACGGCCGACGTCGACTTGGCAATGCTCTCCGCCTTCGAGTTGGATCCTGAGGATGAGGCGTTTAATCAGCGATTGCACCGGACGGCTTTGCAGAGTTCCGTGTTGTCGTTGGCGGTGGGCGTTCAGTTGGGTTTGGATGTGGAGAGTTTGCTGCACTTGGGCACCGCGGCGATGCTTTGTGACATCGGACTCTCGCGTCACTTTCCCGCCGCCGTTCGTGATCCTCGCGATGAATCACGCAGCGATCCAAGGCAGTCGGGTGGCAACCGTCATTATCTGCAGCATCCCGAGCGTGGTTTTGAGCAATTGGTCGCCTTGAAGTTGGTACCGGGTCCGATCCTGCAAGCGGTCAGGCAGCATCACGAGTTAATTGATGGTTCTGGTTTTCCGCATGGGATCGGTGGTCAGCGGGTCTGTTTGGGGGCGAGAATCATTGGTGTTGTGCAAGCCTACTTGGCCCTCACCGAACCGCTGGACGCGAGCGAAGGTTATCTGGGAGCTGATTCTGTCGCCTATTTGATGCATCACGCGTTGGAGGGGCGATTTGACTTGCGCGTGATGAAAGCTTTTGTAAAGACAGTTTCGGTATACCCGATCGGCTCGGTCGTGCGGCTTAACGACCACCGCACGGGGACGGTGTTTCGCACTTGCGGAGGTGATTCGTTGCGGCCGGTGCTGCGTGTGGAGGGGGAAATTTGCGATCTACAGGAGGGGACGTTGCGGATTGTGGAACCGTTACTTGAGGGTCGATCGTCGCGACGGCGGTTACCAACGCGGTTGATGCGCGAGGTGCTGTGGTAATTTGCTGAGGAAGTACAGCAGTACGCCTTGCGTGACGCGGCGCGTTGCGCCCCCCGTTCCCGTCGTTGCGCGTTCGGTTTACGCTGGGTGCTCGTCTGTACTTTCAGCACTTGGCGGATGGGGAAGATCGTTTGGCGCGACTGTTGATAACCTCCGGGCCCACCCGGCAATACCTGGATCCCGTACGCTATTTGACCAATGCCAGCAGCGGACGAATGGGCGTTTCGTTGGTAACAGCCGCGTTGGCTTTGGGGCATGAGGTGGTCGTGGTGACGGGGCCGGTGAATGTCGAGTATCCGTCCGGCTGTCTTGTGCTGCCAGTGGAAACGACCGATCAAATGCTGGACGTGGCCTGTCGCGAGTTCGCCAGTTGTGACGGCTGCATTGGTGCGGCCGCACCTTGTGATTATCGCCCCCAGCAAGTTGCCGAGCAGAAGTTGGCCAAGACGGGCCAGCCGTTGACTTTGCACTTGGTGGAAACAGCCGACGTGGTGGCCACGCTGGGGCAACGCAAGCGGGCTGACCAATGGGTCGTGGGCTTTGCTTTGGAGACCGAGGATCGGCGGTTTCGCGCGACGGTCAAGCTGGAGCGAAAGCACTGCGACTTGATGGTCAGCAACGGTCCGCAAGCGATCAACGCGGACGACACGCAAGTCGAATTACTGGCGCCCGACGGCAGCGTGTTGGCGGAGTTTCAGGGGACGAAGCAGCGGGTCGCCGCTGGGCTGCTCCGCGAGATCGACAGCCGTTTGATACAACCCTTTCATAACCGCCAGTCGCGAGCCGAACATGACCACTGAAGCAACTGCGGAGTTGTCCGTTGAACTGGGCAGATTGCGACTCAAGAATCCCATTTTGGTCGCCTCCGGCACCTTCGGCTATG
This sequence comes from Kothea flammea, assembly GCF_052161645.1. Classification (GTDB taxonomy): domain Bacteria; phylum Planctomycetota; class Planctomycetia; order Pirellulales; family Pirellulaceae; genus Laterigemmans. The sequence continues at coordinate 5,593,279 of NZ_CP197414.1, read as the reverse complement.
CGCGGGAAATGGAGCAGATCGTCGACTGCAATCGGCTCGGCGGGATCGTCCCCAAGACGATCACCGCGGCACCGCGAATTGGCAATCAGCCGTGGCGAACGGTGGAAACGTCAGCCGGTTTGTTGAACTCGATTGGGCTTGATAACGACGGCGTCGATGCCTTTATCAAGAATCATCTGCCCTATTTAGCCGGCATCGAATCAGCGATCATCGTTAGTATTGCCGGTAAAACCGAAGCGGAGTTCGCTGAACTCGCTAAGCAGATCGGAGCTTGCCAGGGCGTCGCGGCGATCGAACTGAACCTCTCCTGCCCGAACGTTTCGGGCGGCGTCGATTACGCCACGAATCCGGCAGCCTGCGAGCGCTGTGTGGCTGCGGCCCGGGCTGTTTGCGAACTGCCGATTCTAGCCAAACTGACACCCAACGTAACTCGCATCGTGGACATCGCGGCGGCAGCCAAGGCGGGAGGCGCCGATGCCGTTTGCCTGATCAATACGGTGCTGGGGATGGCCGTGGATTGGCGTGGCCGGCGTCCGTTATTGGGCAACGTGATGGGCGGTTTGAGCGGCCCGGCGATCAAGCCCATCGCGTTGCGTTGCGTGTTTCAGGTTGCTCAAGCGGTGGAGATACCGATTGTTGGTATCGGCGGTATCCAATCGCTCGACGACGTGATGGAGTTTTTGGTTGCCGGAGCGACCGCGGTGCAACTGGGAACGGTGAATTATTACGACCCCACGATTTCAGAGCGAATGGTCGCCGAGTTGCCAGCGGCGCTCGCCGAGCTGGGCGCATCGAGCGTTCGCGAGATTGTCGGTTCACTGCGACTGCAGGCATAGGCGAGCCGGTTAGCCGTTTGGCCGCCCGTTCGCAGATTTTTTTTCGCTTTCCGCCGAGTCACTTAGTGGCATCGGGCTGGTGAGTTAGTTGGAAGCTAGCCCCGAGTACGCTGGTAAAGCGGCTGAAAAGGCGGTGTTCCTGCTCGAGTGAGCGACTCTTGACCACCATTCCAGCGGGGCACTGCTAAAATTTCGGGTAGAATACTGGCGGAACCCCATTGAGCAAATCCTGCACCGCACGCTATATTCCGGGATTCATAGTGGTACGTAGCCAACAAGTTGCTGGCCGTCCAGTTCCCGTTTTGATAGTTTCGCGTAGGAGTCTGCGATATGCCCCGGTTGTTGGGCGTTGACATCCCGAACGATAAGCAAATCCAGTACTCGTTGACCTACCTCTACGGTGTTGGCCTGCATTCGGCTCGTGAAGTTTGCGAAAAACTGAAGATTGATCCCGCGCGTTCGGCAAGTGATTTGACGGAGGAGGAGGTCAGCCGCTTGGCGGCGACTTTGGAGACCGACTATTTGGTCGAGGGTCCGCTTCGTCGTCAGCTAACGCAAAATATAAGTCGTTTACGGGAGATCAAGTCCTATCGTGGGATGCGTCACCGTAACAGCTTGCCGGTACGCGGCCAGCGGACGAAAACCAACGCGAGAACTCGGAAGGGTCCGCGAAAGACTGTGGCAGGCAAGAAGGGTGTGAAGGACTTGCGATAAATGGTTGGTGCTGGCGATTGGTTCGCCGCATCACGGTTTCGGCGATCGCTGGAACCGGCATTGTTTTCGCCCGACACTAATGCTGTCGACAGAACATGCGACCTGCTGGCGGCTTCGCCGGCGGGATCGACCGAGAGGGTGCGGAGTCGGCCGGATGGTGGCCGTTGTCCGCTGGATATTCGGCTTTTTTGAGCTTCCAATTACTACATGTGGAGAGCCATCCCGGTGGCCAAATCGAACAAACGTAAGAAAGTCCGTCGCAACGTGAATGCGGGTATTGCTTATATCCACGCGACGTTCAACAACACCACGGTTACGATCACGGACACCAAGGGCGACACCTTGTGCTGGGCCAGTGCTGGTACTTGTGGTTTTAAGGGGAGTCGTAAAAGCACTCCGTTCGCCGGTCAGTGTGCCGCTCAGCAAGCGGCCGAGAAGGCGACAAAGTTTGGCATGCGAGACGTGGACGTGCGGGTCAAGGGACCTGGGTCGGGTCGCGAATCGGCGATTACTTCGCTGCAAGCAGCCGGGCTGAATGTCAAGCTGATCGAAGATATCACACCCATTCCACACAACGGTTGCCGCCCTCGGAAAAAGCGTCGCGTTTAACCGCTTCGACATCTTTGTTTCCTAGGCGTTCAATCTATTTTTTACATCCCCGCAGCAGAGGTTGCGTAAGCTATGCATGTCCGATGGCGCGGTATGGAGTTGCCGAGCAGCGTTGAAGTTGATCGCAATACGCTGACGGCAACCTACGGCAAATTTATCGCTGAACCCTTCGAAAGAGGTTTTGGCAACAGCGTGGGCAATAGTCTCCGTCGAGTGCTGTTGTCCAGCCTCGAAGGTAGCGCCGTCACGCAGATCAAAGTGCGTGGCGCTCAACACGAATTCACCACCATCCCGGGCGTCCTTGAAGACGTGACCGACGTGGTGCTGAACGTGAAAAGTTTGGTGGTTCGCAGCCACAGCGACGCCACTCGCGTGATCACGGTGGAAACAGACAAGGCGGGTGTCATTACCGGGGCCGATGTTGAGACCGATGCCGATGTCGAAGTCTTAAATAAAGACCACGTGCTGGCTACGATCACCGATGACGTCCCCTTCATGATGGAGATGGTGGTCGAGAGCGGGCGCGGTTATGTGCCAGCGACCGAACACAGCACCGGCGACCACGAAATTGGGATTATCCCCATCGACGCGGTCTTCAGTCCGATCACCCGCGTGCGCTATGAAATTGAAGAAACTCGAGTCGGTCAAAAGACCAACTACGATAAACTGACTTTGGAAATCTGGACCGATGGTTCGATCAATCCCGAAATGGCTTTGATCGAAGGTGCCAAGATTCTCCGCAAGCACATTAACCCATTCGTGCAATACCAAGAGCTCGGACCCAGCGTATTTTCTGGCGGACGAGGCGGTGGCGTAGCAGCGTCAGGGGGCGATGCTGCCCTAGATCACAAATTGAACATGCCGTTAAGCGATCTGAAGTTGTCGGTGCGGGCAAACAATTGCCTCGAATCCGAGAATATCCGCACGCTTCGCGACCTGGTTCAAAGGACTGAAGATCAATTGTTGGAAGTGCGGAACTTTGGCGATACCACTTTGCAAGAAGTGCGGGCCAAATTGGGGTCGCTCGATCTGCATCTCGGGATGCGAGTTCCCAATTCCAACGTGATGCGTTAATCGCGACTGAACATTTAGAGACTCCCGCAATCATAAAGATTTTGACATGCGACACCGACGTAAAGGCCGCGTGCTGGGACGCAGTCCCAGCCACCGCAAGGCGATGTTTAAGAATATGGCCAGCTCACTGTTCCTCACCGAGCGGGATGCTGAGCTGGATGAAAACGCGCCCAAGGTAAAGGGACGAATCATTACCACCTTGCACAAGGCGAAGGAAATTCGTCCGCTGGTGGAACGCTGCATCACCATCGCCAAGAAAGCTCTCGAAGCTGAGAAAGCTTCCGAAGAGTTTGGTACCACTGCCGAGCGTGGTTCGGCCGAGTGGAAGCAATGGCGTGAAAGTGAGAACTGGCGAAAATGGGCCGACACCCGCGCTCCAGCAATCACTGCCCGCCGCCGCATCCTGCAGATGATCGGCGACAAGGAAGCGATGAACGTACTGTTCTCCGAAGTCGCTCCTCGCTTCACCGATCGTCCAGGCGGTTACACTCGAATCGTGCGTTTGGCGACTCCGCGACTCGGCGATGCCGGCGTGCGAGCGATGATCGAATTTGTCGGTCAAAACGATCGTGTCAACCGCTCCGCGCAACGTCCCGCATTTGCCGACGATGCCGAAACCGGTGATGCAGCCGAAGCTGAACAGTCAAGCTGATCGTCGTTAGAAATATTCAGTAATCATCGGGCTACCCGCGTGGTGACCCGAAAGACGAATTTGCTGGAGCAGCTTTTAGTTGCTCCAGCTTTTTTTATTGGACGATTACCTGCCGCAAGTATTGATCTGTCGCCACCAAGTGTTCGATCTCACGATAGAGATCGCGGCTGGAGAAGATCGTGTAAAACGAATCCTTGATGTGCGGGGCTTTCCGCACCGCGGCCAGCCATTCGGTGCGGGAAAATGGATCTTGTTTCACTTCCTCCCAAAAGCCGACAGTGTCAAACAGCTCAGCGATTCTGGCTGAGTTTTCGCCCTGCAAACAGCTGATCAAGTAACTGGCTACACCAACTTGCAACCCATGTAGTCGCGGTCGGGATGCGATTTGATCCAAGGCGTGAGAAATCAAGTGCTCACTGCCACTGGCCGGCCGTGAAGAACCACTCATCACCATCGCAATCCCGTTCATCATCAGGGCGGTGGCCAGCAACGTCATCCCTTCGGTGTCAAACTGCGAATGATTCATGAACGCGTGCACTGAGCCATCGGAAAGGAGCGCGGCAAAATCATTAATCGGTTCGCCCGTAGCATGGAACGCCAACTTCCAGTCTCGCACCGCCGTAAACTTGGCAACTAAGTCACCCACGCCAGCTAGGGTTAGCTTTGCTGGGGCCTGCCGACATACGGCCGTATCGATGACTAAACCGAAGGGGATTGCGGCTGGCAATGATCGTCGCTTGCCGCGCACCGTTAGACTCGCCTGCGGGCTACAGAAACCATCGTTGGAGAGCGAGGTGGGAACGGCAAAATAAGGGAGTCTTGCTAGGCTGGCCGTATATTTGGCCACGTCCAGTGCTTTGCCGCCGCCGAGTCCCACGATGGCCGAAATGTCGCTCGGCAGCTCCGCGAACAAGGCGACCGTCGACTCGACCGCGATCTCCGCGACTTCTTGCCAATGCACTGGCTCGATCGCCTGTTGCCGGAGGCTTGCGGCCGCCCGTTGGGGAAGCGGTGCGACCAAATCTTGACTCTGCAACACGGCGACGCGGCGATGGCCGTGCCGTTGTAAGTAAATCCCCAGCCTGTCGAGCGAGCCATCTTTGACGCGCACGAGCGTGGGCAAACCGATTTGCGTGACTGTGGACATAGCTGCCTGCTTAACGTAGAAGCTGGTTGGCAATTTCCGACCAGCGATGAAAGGGCTGAAAAGCTTGCTGGTGGTTGCTCAGTGTTTCGGCCAAGTCGCTTTTGGCAAACCGGTAATCGCTCGGCACCAAACAAGCTGCCTCGCTGTCAGGTAGACCATCGCCGGCGAACGCGACCCGGCCCCCCAGTTGCTGCGCTCGCTTGACCACGCCCGCTTTATCGACACCGACTGTCTGAGAAAGAAACGGCGAGCCGATCGGCAGCCGCATATCCAATCCCAAGCCGGGAACAAAGTCGCCGGGATTGGCGTAGACTTCTAACTGAACGCCGGCTTGGTTGAAGAGCCGTTGTATGTACCAATCGCAACCGGCTGAAGTCACCACGACATGCCAGCCCGCCTCGCGGAGGGCTCGCAACGATGCGGGCAACTCGGGGTCCAATTCCATCTGATCGACGATGGCCAAAACCTCCGGCTCACTGGCCCGGATCTGTAGAAAGTATTTCCTCAGCGCCTCAAAGTGGGTCAACCTGCCTTGTCGATAATCGGACCAATAATCAGGACAATCCGAAGGAATCAATTGCTCGATCGCCAACCGATAAAAATCATAGCGAGTCATCGTGCCGTCGAAATCACTGACAAAAATATTGCTGCCCACGGGGGCTTCCGCAAATCCCATGATCACCATCCGTTCGTTGGCATTGAGGATGTGTTAGCGGTATTAAACGGTCTGCTCCGCTGGCAATCAAAGTCGCCCTTCGCTCCGCCGAAAGTAAAAGTACCAGCATACGTTAGTTTCTTAGAACCAAAAAACACGGGACCGCATGGGTCGCAAATCGTAGCTGGTGTCCACCTGCTGAGAATGAGTTCGGTTACAATATTTGATGAAGGAACGAAACGGTGGCTAGCGCCAAAACCGCTAACGGTGGCTAGCGCCAAAACCGCTAACGGCTAACGGCTAACGGTGGCTAGCCGTTTGGGCACTAGGCCCTGGTACTCGCATTCGAATGGTCCTTAACAGTCCTGCTAGAATCCACGACCTCAGTTAGTACAATCGTCATGCTGTTAGTCATCGACCGCTTTAAGTTAGCTCTCCAATCTGGTTTAGTTCGAGCTAACTTACAGCGAGCCGGTTTTGCTGTTTTCGCAGCGGCCTGCTACTGGTCGTCTGGAGTTAACCAGTGCACCAGTGGTTGCTTCTCCAAGCCAGTCTGTTTTGTAGCCACGGCCGAGGGCCAAGCGGCTGCTGATGACAACGATGGTGAAGCTGATGATCAAGCTGCAGCGGCCAGCCGGGCAGGCACGCCAACGTTTCCTCAGAGGATCGCCACGGCACATTTACCGAACGTCCTGCAGCTTCATCCCAGCGTGCTCTCGGGCGGCCTGCCTGCGGATCGAGCCGCCTTTGCTGAGCTACAGCAGTTGGGTGTCAAAACGGTCCTCAGCGTTGACGGGGCACAACCTGATGAGTCGACCGCCGCTGAGTTTGGTTTACTTTACGTGCATTTGCCGCACGGTTACGATGGCATTTCCGATCACCGCGGGCTGGAATTAGCCAAAGCGCTGCGTGAACTTGAGGGACCAATTTACATTCACTGTCACCATGGTAAGCATCGCAGTCCTGCCGCCGCGACGGTCGCTTGCGTGGCGGCCGGCATGTTGCCCGCCCATTCGGCGGCGGCGGTATTAAAAATGGCCGGCACCAGTCCCCATTACCTTGGTTTACACCAAGCCGCTGCAAACGCGCGGCCAGTCGCGCCGCAGGTGCTCGATCAACTCCAGGTCGAATTCACGGCACACGCCCAGGTACCGGCACTGGCCGAAGCGATGGTGCAGCTGGAACACACCCATGAGCGGATCGGCCAAATCGCGGCGGCCGGTTGGCAGTCACCTGCCGAGCACCCCGACCTAGAGCCAGCGCATGAGGCGCTGCTGCTGCGCGAACACTTTGCGGAGTTGATTAGGGCCGAAAAGAATACGGGGCGAGAGCCTGAATATATGGAATTGTTGCGCGATTCCGCAGAGGCGGCCGAGTCGCTGGAGCGGTCGATTCGGGCTTGGCAAGCCGCCAAAACAGGCAGCCCCCCACCACAAACGCTGGATAATTCTGCCCGCCGGGTTGGGGAGAATTGTCGCAAATGTCATCGTGTGAGCCGCGATCTGCCTCGCCAGCAGCCAACTGGGAAATGAGCTTTGGCTCGGTAAAAAGCGGCTGAAACGGAGTTTTTAGGGGAGTGCGGCCTGGGTTTTGCGGGCAATTGCCCCCCGTTGGTTACCCCCAAAGGGAAACTTTGAGACAGTTGTTGATTTTGCCTTGGAGGGATCGATATAATATTGAGTGGCGCTTGTCCGCCATCCCGCCTTCGCCAGTCGCTTCGCTGGCACCAACAAATTCCCACTGATGGGAGAGTAAAAATCATGTTATCGATTGTTGGCTCTCGAGGTTCCAAGTACTGCGACGGCGTTTCGCGTCGCGGATTTCTGAAAATAGGTGGCCTCTCCTGCGGAGTTGGCGGCTTTACTTTGGCCGATTTAATGCGTGCCGAAGCTGCTTCCGGATCGACCGGGTCGCACAAATCGGTCATCAATATCTTTTTGGCCGGTGGTCCGCCCCATCAAGACATGTGGGAAATCAAGACCGAAGCGCCCAGCGAGATTCGGGGCGAGTTCAAGCCCATTAAGACAAACGTCTCGGGAATTGAAATTTGCGAAGTCTTTCCCCGCTTGGCCCAGCAGATGGACAAAGCGGCAGTAATTCGCAGCGTGGTCGGCTGTGCGGGTGGACACGATGCCGTGCAGTGCATGTCGGGCTGGCGTCCGAATGATCTGCAAAGCATCGGTGGTCGTCCGGCGATTGGGGCAGCGGTTTCCAAGTTGTTTGGCCCCGTGGACGCATCGGTGCCACCCAACATCGGCTTGGCCGCCAAAACCTCACACGTGCCTTGGTCGGATTCTGGGGCAGCCGGTTTCCTCGGTTCCGCCTACGCGCCGTTCAAGCCAGACGGGCCGGGCATGAAAAATATGACGCTCAATGGGATCACCCTCGAGCGTTTATCGGATCGTCGCAGCCTGCTGCAAGAAATCGACACACTGCGACGTGACATCGACGTGACCGGCGCGATGGAAGGTATGGATGCGTTTGGCCAGCGGGCGTTGGACGTGTTAACCAGCAGCAAGCTGATCGACGCGCTCGACCTCAGCAAAGAAGACCCCAGCGTGGTCGCACGTTATGGTGATGGCAAACCTTACAAGTATCAATACGACGGGGCGCCGACTTGTAACGACCATCTGTTGATGGCGCGACGCTTGGTGGAAGCGGGGGCTCGCGTGGTCAGTCTTAGCTACGGTCGCTGGGACAGTCACGGACAAAATTTTGACCTCGTCCGCGATCACGGTGGCAAACTGGATCAATGTCTCAGCGCGCTGATCGAAGACCTAGAAGTCCGCGGCATGCTGGACGATGTCACGATCGTGGTGTGGGGCGAATTTGGCCGCACACCCAAAATTAACGCGGGTGCCGGACGGGACCACTGGAACCAAGTGAGTTGTGCGTTCCTGGCTGGCGGTGGCATGCGTACCGGACAAGCCATCGGATCTACCAACCGACTCGGTGAGGAAGCTGCCACGCGCCCCGTCCATATGCAAGAAATCATGGCCACCCTCTATCACAATTTGGGTATCGATACGTCAGCCGTGACGATTGCCGACCCCACCGGCCGTCCGCAATTCCTGGTCGACCATGCTCCGATCGCAGAGCTAATTTAGCAACGCTCACTCGCACTTGCTCCCGCCTCCTTATAGATGATTGCCATGTTGTTTCGTCAGACCCTGATATGTGCTGCCGTGTGCTGTGGACTGGCGACAACTTTTGTTGGTGTCGGTCGACTCAGGGCAGAGTCGCCGGAGCCGGTGTCCCCAGAACCGGTCATCGCAGCCGACAAAAGTGACGCAGCCGCGGGCGATACCTTAGTTGTGGCGCGGACGGTCCAGTTGCAATTCAATAACCCAACCGCAGCAACGAAGCTCCGCGGACAAGATGCTCGCGTGCAATTGGTCGTTGCCGGTGCGAACGCCAGTGGTGACCTGCGTGACGTGACTCGCCAAGTTCACTGGCGAGTGGTTCCCGAAGGGATCGTCAACGTCGACAGCAGCGGTTACGTCGTGCCCGTTGCCGATGGTGACGTCACGATCATCGCCAGTTTGCCAGATGGTTCTCCGGCCGGCATTCCCGCTGCAGATCCGCAGACTGCCGAGTTCCAATTGTCGGTCACCGACACCGGCAATGAGCCGCCACTCAGTTTCCCCGGTCGGATCGTCCCCATCTTCACCAAACTGGGTTGCAATGGCGGTGGTTGCCATGGCAAAGCGGCCGGTCAGAATGGTTTTCAATTGTCGTTATTAGGTTTTGAACCCCGCGAAGACTATAAACACCTCGTCGGTGAGTCACGTGGCAGAAGAGTATCACCCGCTTTGCCCGATCACAGCCTATTGCTGCTCAAAGCAATTAATGCATCGCCGCACGGTGGCGGACAACGATTAGAAAAAGACAGCCACGAATACCGCATCCTCCGACGTTGGATCGCCCAGGGAATGCCTTACGGCGAGGGTGAAGGTCCGCAAGTCGAGTCGATTCAGGTCGTTCCCCAACACCGTCGCCTGTACCCCGCGGCCGAGCAACAATTGGCCGTCGTGGCGACCTATTCCGATGGCACGGTGGAGGATGTGACCCGGGCTGCGGTGTTCGAGTCCAATGATCCAGACATGGCCGAGGTTTCCCCGACCGGTTTGGTGAAGCTCGGTTCGATGATCGGTGATGTGGCCGTCATGGCCCGCTATCAGGGACAGGTAACTGTATTTCGCGCCGACATTCCCCTACCGGCGGAACAGTTACAGTTGACTGCCGGCGAATCACTCACTCCCGAGCCTCGCAACGTTGTCGATACGCACGTGTTTGCGAAACTACAGTCGCTCGGCATTCCCGCCTCGGGCGAGTGTGACGATGCCACCTACCTGCGACGCGTCACGCTCGATATCGCCGGTCGTCTGCCGACGCTGGCCGAAACCGAACAGTTCGAGCAAGATCAGGGTGCTGATAAACGCGAGCAGTTAGTCGAACGTCTGTTAGCCAGCCAAGATTACGCGGAGTACTTTGCTTCGAAATGGAATGCCATTCTACGGAACCGGCGGCAACGCGGTGAGCTGCACTACTCCACGATGGCGTTTTATGATTGGATTCGCTCCAGCCTCGATGCCAACAAACCTTATGATCAGTTTGTGCATGAAATCATTTCCGCCGCCGGCAGCGTGGCCAATAATCCACCGGTAGCCTGGTATCAGCAGGTGCCAGATATCAATCAACGGGTGGAAGATGCCGCGCAGCTGTTCCTCGGTCAACGCGTGCAGTGCGCGCGTTGTCATCACCATCCTTACGAGAAATGGAGTCAAGCGGATTACGCGCGGATGGCGGCCTTCTTTGCCACCGTCACGAAACGCGTCGATGGTGACCCGGTCGAACCAATGTTCTTTACCCGTGTGGCAGCAGCCACGCAGCCCGATCCCAAGTCGGGGCAAGCACTGGCGCCGGCCGGTTTGGACTCCGAGCCCTTGCCAATCGACGTGAGCGAAGATCCACGCATGCACTTGGCCGATTGGATGACCAATTCGGAGAATCCATTCTTTGCCAAAGCACTGGTCAACCGTTACTGGAAGCATTTCTTTGGACGCGGGCTGATCGAACCCGAGGATGATTTGCGAGTCACCAACCCACCATCCAATCCAGTCCTGCTCGACGCGCTGGCAGATTCATTTGTCGAGTCGGGGTACGATCTCAAAGCGCTCATCCGTCTGCTGGTCCTCTCCCGCAGCTACTCGCTCGATCATCAACCTCGCGCTGCCAACTTGGGTGATGAACGCAGCTACTCGCGTTTTTACCCCAAGCGTTTGCAAGCGGAAGTGTTGCTCGATGCCGTGGATCGAGTAACCCTCAGCGAAACCCGATTTGGCGGCATGCCAGCCGGGACGCGGGCCGTGGCTCTCCCCGACACGGCGTTTGAATCGTATTTCTTGGATGTCTTCGGCCAACCCTCCGCCTCGACAGCTTGCGAATGCGAGCGCACCCAAGATGCAAACCTCGCTCAGAGTCTGCACTTGCTGAACTCCGAAGAGATGCAAAATAAGCTCTCCGGGGCTCAAGCACGCGCGGCTCAATTGGCAGCCGACAACGAGCGCAGCAACGAAGCTAAGATCAGCGAACTCTACCGCTTGGCCTTCAGCCGGCCGCCCCGCGAACAAGAGATGCAAGCTACCTTGAACTACCTTGCGGGGAAAGAAAATCAACAGGAAGCTTACGAAGACATCATTTGGTCTTTGGTCAATTCGAAAGAGTTTCTGTTTAATCACTAAGTATTATTTTTCGCAGTTCCTAGCTGTGCGCGCTCATGGATCGAATGGCGCCTGCTACAGTCATTGGAATCCCGCCTTGTCGTTCCTACGCGTCGCCCTCCTGGGTATCGTTTGTTGCTCCACTTTCGTCGCCCCGCTTGCCGTCAGTGCTCAGTTCCTGCCCGTTGAACTAAAGGCTATTTGGCCCCACGGCGCCGCGGCCGGGTCAGCTTGCGAACTGTCAATCACCGCCGGCGATCGGCTCGACGAAATTGACCGCCTGCTGTTTTCCCACCCGGGGATCACGGCGGAGGTTCAAACTGGCGAGCCACGCCCATTCTCCGATCACCCGACGATTAAGTATGGAAGTTTTAACTTAACGGTAGCCGAAGACGTGCCAGCCGGCAGGTATGAAGTGTGGGCCGTGGGCAGGCATGGCGTCTCGAATCCGCGGAGCTTTGTTGTCAGTCCGTTGCCGCATACCTTGTTGCCCACTCCCAGCCATCAACCCGAACAACCCAGCTCGATACAGATACCCGGGGTGATTCAGGCCAAGTCGACGGCCGCGACGCTTGATTATTTTAGCTTGCAGTTGCCGCAAGCTCAGTCGCTGAAGTTGGAGTGCTTGGCTCAACAAATTGATTCGCGGATGATTGGGTATCTCAAGTTATATGATTTTAGCGGACGTCAAATCGCGGCGCGGCACGGGGCCGATGGATTTGATCCCGTGCTGGTCGTCAACGATTTACCAGCCGGTGATTATCTGCTCGCAGTGCACGACTTTCTCTATCGCGGCGGTGAAGAATTTTTCTATCAATTGGTCGTCCAGGAATTAGCCACCGCGACAGAACTGATTGAGGTCGATGCTCAAGTCGCCGGAGCCGTCGTTGGCTACGCGGCCCCAGAGTCTGCCACGGCCGGGGGGCAATTGGCCGCTGATGAGCAGACTGCGACGCCAGCTAAGCCGCAGGCCATTGAATTGCCCCATCAAGGAACTTGGTGGTTTGGTTCCGGTCACGAGGAACTGCAATTTGAATTTTCCGCCGAGAAAGACCAGCGGATGGTGATTGAGCTCGCTTCGCAGCGCCTCGGCCAACCGACCGATGCGCGGCTGGAACTGGTCCGCTTGGAACCGGTTGCGGAGGGGGAAACGAAAACACATGCTGTCACGCGAGTGGAAGATAGCCAAAGTTTTGGTGATGGTATCTTGAACTTGCATTCGGGCGATCCGGTGACCTTGGTATCGTTTCCCGAGACGGCTACCTATCGTCTGATCGTGCGCGACTTGGATGTGGGCGAAACGCTTTCGGCGCGGCAAAAGTTCTTGCTCAACATCCGCGAACCGCAGCCCGCATTTAAGCTCGTTGCTTATCGGGCATATCCGCATAATGATGCCAAGCAGGCGAGGCCACTGGGCAGCAAGCTTTTTCGTGGCGGTGCGGAAGCGATCCGTGTGCTGGCGGTTCGTCACGATGGTTGGTCCGGCCCGATTGAAGTCTCCATTGAGGGCTTGCCAGCTGGCGTTAGTTGCCGCCCGGCCACGATTGCCGCCAATCAGACTCAAACCCAACTAACCCTCGTTGCCGATGCGGAGGCTGCTGATTTTGACGGGCCGCTACATGTCATTGGCCGCGCTGGTGAGGGTGAGAGTCAACTGCAGGCTGAGGCGGTGCCGGTGACAGTGGCCGTGAGCCGTGGTGCGGGACGTGACCTCCTTCGCAGCCGCCGCTGCACGCAATTGCCGTTGGTCGTTTCGGCAGATGACTTGGCACCGCTGACGGTCATCTGCGGAGAACCGGCCAGCGTGACGGTAAAAAAGGGCGAGTCTTTGAAGGTTCCGATTAAGCTGGAGAGACGCGAGGGGGGCGGCGCGGCTTGTGTGTTGAGGCCCCGCGATTTACCCGCCGGCGTGACTTGCGGAGAGGTTACGATTCCCGCCGATCAGTCAGCAGGTGAAGTTGAGGTGAAAGTAGCTGGCAACACGGCCAACGGAACTTACTCACTGTGGTGGCAAACCGAAGTGAAGATCAAGATCCGACCAAATCCGCAAGCCGCCGCGCGTGCGCAGCAGTATCGGGATGCTTTGCAAACACGACTCGATGATCCTGCAAACTCCGAGCAGATCGAAGCGATTAAAGCCGCGATTGTCGAAGCGGACAAGGCAATTGACGCTGCCAAAGCGGCCGCTGGAGAACAAGAATTGACCGTTTTTATTCCTTCCACTGTGGCGACCATTCAAGTCGTTGACCCATGAAAAGTTCAACAGTTTTCTTGCTCATGATCGTCCTTGCCTGCGGCGCGTGGCCCTCGGCCCAGCCCGTTCGGGCGGAGCTGCCAATCGCCAACGTTGAACGTCAAGAAGCGGTCGATTTCAACCAAGAACTGATGCCCGTGCTCCGCCGCAAGTGTTTAGCTTGCCACCATAGCAAGGAAGCCGAAGGGGGATTGATCCTGGAAAAATTTTCCCAGGTGGTCGCCGGCGGTGACAGTGGACCGGGCATCAAACCTAACCACGCGGATGAAAGCTTGGTCTTTACGCGCGCCGCCGGGATTGAAGAGCCACTCATGCCACCGGAAGGCAATTCGGTCGGGGCTGAAACGCTCACGCCGCAAGAGTTGGGGTTGTTGAAGCTGTGGATTGAACAGGGCGCTCCCGGCAGCGATCAGGAGTTGGCCGAGCAGATGGAGTGGCAGTCGATTCCCGATTCCGTTCGACCGATTTACGCGATCGATGTGTCACCCGATGGCCGCTTTGCCGTCTTCGGGCGTGGCAACCGCGCGGTCGTGATCGATTTAACGAATGACCAAGCAACCGCCCAGCTTGCCGATCCAGCACTCGGTGATCGCGGCATCGCCGACGTCGATGTGATTCAGTCGGTGGCATTTTCACCGACCGGTAATCGCATTGCCACCGGCGGCTTCCGCACCGTGCGAATTTGGCGCAAAGCTGACGCGGGAGTTGCACCGCGAGCCACACCGCTATCCAAAGCGGCCGGCCCGATCGCCCTCAACGGCGATCAATCACAAGCCGCTTTCGTGAACGCGATTGGCGATATCGAGCTTTGGGATTTGGCGAATTTTCAACGCTTGCAATCCTTCGCCGGACATGGCGGAACGATCAGCGGTCTGGTTTGGAATCAAGTTACGGGACTGCTGTTCGTCGCCGATACGTCGGGACGGGTGGCGGTTTGGAATCCGCAAACTGCTGAGCAAATCGCTTCGCTGGAGACTGCCACGAGAATTCGTCAACTGGCTGTTTCGCAGCAGGGAACTCAGCTGGCAACGTTAACCGGTTCGCGGCAAGTCGCTCTGCATAGCTTTGCCGCGAGTACCGCCGAACAAGCGGCGCTGCTTAGCACCGTGGGCGAACCCCTCGACGCGATCACCAGCGGCACGGCGGTGGCAATGATCGCCGATTCCCAATTAGCAATCGCCACGGCCGATCGTGGTGTCTTGATTGTGAACCTGGCCAACCGCGAAGTCGTTCGTACTTTGGAGCACGGCGCGGTTGTCGCCAGCTTGGCCGTTTCGGCGGATGGTGCGATGTTGGCAACCGGTGGTTTGGATGGACGCACCAAGCTGTGGAACCTTGCCGACGGGGCCCCGTTGCGCACGCTGGAAGGAACTCCCGCAACCAATTTGGAATTGGCAACTTGGCAACGTGACCTCGAGCGCCAGCAAGCGAACATCGACAAGTTAAATGGTCAAACTGCCGGGCTGGAAGCTTCGCTGAAAACAGAAAATGAAGCCCTGGCGAAATTCACCGCCGCTCGCGACGAAGCAGCCAAAACGCTTGCGGAGAACCGTGAAAAGCAGACTGCCGCGATGACCGTGGTCAGCACTAGCCAAACTCAACTCGCGGAAGCCGAACAGCGAATCGTGGCGTCAAACCAAACGATCACCGCCGCCACGGCGGCCGAACAAGCCGCTGTCGAAAAACGAAAACAAATTGATAGCCAAGTGACTGAGCTGGTGACAGCCGAGCAACAGGCCGACGCCGCAGTCAGCCAAGCGGAAGAGCAACTGGCAAAGATGCAACAAGCTTTCGAGGCGGCCCAAGCTAACGCGGCCAAGGTGAAAGAGCAACTCGCCGCCCAGCAAGCTGCGCGAAAGCAACTCGATGAAGCGACTGCCAAAGCGATTGCCGAGCGGGAAGCTGCCAAGAAGATGGCGGCTGAGGCCGAACAATTGGCCGAGAAGACCCGCAAAGAAATCGAAGCTCAACAAGCGGCCGTAACGAAGGCTGCCGAAGCGACCACCGCCAGCGAGCAAGAGTTAGCCAAGCGGGCACAGGCGTTGGCTGCCTCTCAAGACGCCCAACGCGTGGCGGCCGAAACGGTCCCCAAACACCTTGCTCAGATTGAACAGGAACAGCAGCAGCTGAAGATCTATCAGGAGCATTTAGCCGAAGTGAACTCGCTCATCGGCGGGCCTTCTCAAGCCGTCGTGGCCTTGCAATTCGATCCTCAGGGTTCGCAATTAGTCAGCGCCCATCGCGACGGCTCGCTGCGAATCTACCAAGTGGCCGATGGTCAACCGCGGCAACAATTCAGCAGCACCAAAGCGACTGAATTCGCCGGAGTGAGCTGGGTGGGTGACCAGGTGTGCGGATGGGAATCGCCCGGCAAGGCGGAACTCTTCTCGACCACGACGGGCTGGGAATTGGAACGCACGATTGGTGGATTCGCCGAACCGTTGCTCAGCGATCGCGTCACGGCGCTGAATTTTCACCGCGATGGTTTGTTGCTCGCCGTTGGCAGTGGCGAGCCGAGTCGCTTTGGCGAAATCAAAGTCTTCGCGACCGACACCGGCGAACTGTTGCGATCTTTTGATCAATCTCACAGCGATGTGGTGCTCTGTTTATCGTTCTCACCAGCCGGTGATTTACTCGCCTCAGCCGCCGCTGATAAAACGATTCGCTTGCTTGATATTGCCTCGGGTGAAACGACGAAGACGTTGGAAGGGCACACCCATCACGTGCTCTCTTTGGACTGGGAAGCCAATGGGCAACGGTTGGCCAGCGCGAGTGCTGATCGCAGCGTGAAGATTTGGGACGTGGAGATCGCCCGGGCAACCCGCACGATTGGTGGTTTTCCCGAAGAGCTCAGCGCGCTCGATTTCGTGGCAGCGACTCCCCAGCTGGTCGCCGCCAGCATCAACGGTAGCATTCGGCTGTCGGATGCCAACAATGGCAACACCATCCGCGGTTTCAATGCCGGGGGCGAGTTCATTTACGCGTTAACAACGTCGCCCGACGGCAAGCTGTTGCTGGCCGGCGGGCAATCGGGCAAGCTCCGCATTTGGAACGTGGCCGATGGGGCTTTGGTGCGTGAAGTCGAGTAAGCAACTTACATGCGGACCCAATCTTTCAGTTGTTTGTGCTCGAAGATCATCTCTTCCTGCACCGATAATGATTGGCCGAACCCAGCTTCGCGGGCGCGATCATACATGGCAATCGCAATTGCCACGTCGACATAGGCCAAACCGACCGCATTGAAATAAGTTCGCTCTTGGTCGGACTGACGTCCCGGTAATTTGCCGGTGATCAAATCGACTAGATTTCCATGGATGTCATCGTCGGCCAGTTCACCGTCACGGTACATCCGGCTGAGCGTTTGCGTGCGGTGCTTTACCGTTTCCCAATCATCGCAAACAATTTTGTCGCACTGCTTGGCCACTGCGTACTCATCCTCCCAGCCCCCGACGTGACTGTAGAACGCGCCCGGCTTCATCCAAGCCGCCTTCAGCAGCGGTGCTTGCGCGCTGGTGGCCGTGACAATGATGTCGGCGGTTTGGGTGGCGGCGGCCAAGTCAGACCTGGTGCACTCAAATTTCATGCTGGGCAAAATTACCGACATCTCGCTGACGAATTGATCCTCTTCCGCAGCATCTTTGGCGGCGACTCGACATACTTCCAAGCTGGGCAAAGCTGTCTTCATCGCGATCAAGTGCATTTTGGCTTGTTCGCCGGCCCCAATAAAACCAATCGACTCACTGTCTTGTTTTGCCAGGTGGCGGGCCGCCAACGCGCCCATCGTACCGACACGGACGTTCGAGCAGAGCGTGCCTTCCATAAAGGCAAGCGGGAATCCATGTTTGATCTCGGAGAGAATCATCACGGCGGAGAGGTTCTGCAGGCCATATCGCACCGGGTTGGGCGGAAAGACCGACACCCATTTGACACCACAAATCTGACGGCTCTTGAACGTCGCCGGCAAACAATTAATTCGCTCCTGCGTCTCCTCGTTGAAAATCTGCACGATCTTTTCAGGAAACAATACGTCACCCGTCTCGAAGGCGCGAATCGCTTCCTCGGCGGCTTGCATCGCCAAGCGAATATCCAGGCAGCCCGCCTTTAAAAGATTTTCTTGTGACAAGAACTGGCATTGAATTGCATGGCTGGGCATCGAAGTTCCTTTCGAGCAAAGTTGAAGGGCAATAAGCTGGGAACTCTCAAATGCACTTCTCGGACCAATCCATAATCCCCCTGTTTTTAGCAGGTCGGTTACAATTGGTGTGCCATTCGGATGCGCGCGGCGCGCCCCATCGCACGCCCGACCTCGTCCGAGTCCCGAACCGCACGGATTTACTCAGCGCGCCCAACTCTTTCGGTCATATCAGCCATTGGGGGCTAGCTCACGGTTCCGTGGAACCGGACGCTCGCGCATTCCGGCTGATTACGTATTGGTCAACGACTTATAGGGAGGCGCTTGATTACGCCAATGGCGAACCCAGTTTTTGCGAAGGCCAGTCCCGGGGGCGAAGGTAGAGAGTCTGTTTGTGGGGCAGAGTTCTGATTGCTAAGCACCTCCGCATGAGTCATTAAGCAAAGCGGAAGGAAATTTGCGGGGAATCGAACGGTCTGTTGCCTATTCCTCGAACCGCAGCGAATCGATATTCATCAGCCCACCGCGATTTTTTTCATTTTTAAAGACCAAGAATAAATCGTCTCGAGTACCAGCGGCAATCTCATCCATAGCTAGCGGGATCGTTTTTTCATAAAACTCTTCCCAAGCGCCATTCACCTCGACTGCAATCTTGCCCAACAGGGGACCGTCGACCGCGCCGCGATGCACCTCGATATCCCCACCTGCTCCCGCGCTGGCTACTCGCACCACAATCCGCTGAAATCGATCGAGTCGCAAATTGGAAAATTGCAAAAAGCCGTCGTGGTTGATGGCCCCCATGAATTTATTTCCCTCCGCATTGGCTGAGCCGAGCGGCTGCGTGTCGGCGAAGCGATCAGCCGATTCAGCTTGCGCATGACGACTTCGTAATTGGACCGTGGCCACAGCACTCAGCGCGGGGATCTCGTCGCGGCCCAAGTCGGTGTAAGTTGCCTGCAGCTGAACCGAAGTGGCATCGGCTGGGAGAGTGATCCTGTTTTTAAATCCTTGGGCCGTGGGATATGACGTATCGGCGGTAAAGGAATAAACATACTCCACCATCTGCGTCACTTCCGCAGGGGTATGCTGGGCGTGGGGCAGCATACCAACTTTCCCCCACACCCCGGTGGAGCCTTCGAGCACTCGTTTCACAGAGTCCGGAAGGGCGTGCGGCTGGTTGCGATATTTGTTCGCGATGCTGATAAAGCTGGGACCAACCAATTGGCGGTCGGGGGCGTGACAGTTCAAACAGTCGCTGGTGCGAATTAGTGCTAGCCCCGGAGGTACTTCGCCGGCAGCCATGCCGCTGGTGGCCGGTTTGGCTTCGACTTGAATTCGCGAAGGGGCGTATTCCTCGATGTATGGCAACAGCCCTTCCTCATACTCGTCGATATCACTGGTGCCGTCTTCGAGATCGCGGACCATTAATTCAAACTGAACCTCCGCGCCTGGATCGACAAAGTCCCCGTCCTGCGGCGAGAGAAAAGAAATCTCGGGTGTTGAGTTACCAACAATCACCGGAAACGACCGGGTTGCGATCGCTCCCGCTGGATCAACGACTTCGAGCTGGATGGTGTAGATGCCAGCTTGATCGAATTCGATGCTGGCATCGCGGGTCGTAGCTAAGACCTCGGCGGTTGGCTGCTCTTGGCCGCTGCGAGTCGATAACCAGCGATACTCGAGCTCGTCTCCATCGGGATCCGATGACCCTTCCGCAGAGAGCTGTACGACCAGCGGCTCGCGTCCCACCGTATTCTCAGATTTGGCAACGGCGACCGGATTGCGGTTGCCGCGGACATAATCCAAACGAATGAGTTGCGCGTCGGGGTTCACGCCCCAAGTCTCTCCATACTCGATTACATACAAGGAGCCCGATGGGCTAAATTGCATATCGATCGGTCGCACGAAGGACATGTTTGGTAAGAAAGGCTCGAGCCGACTGAGTTGCGAGTCTTCATCAAGGTGCGCTGCCCAGATGGCGTTCCGTGACCAATCGAAGGCAAACAGCGTGCGGTCAAAGTGTGCGGGGAAACGTCGCTCGGCGGTGGAGTCGGGGTTGTAATAGTAAACGGGACCAGCGCAGGCTGTGCGGCCGCCGGTACCAACCGCGGGAAACTCGTTGGTCGCTCCGCCGGGATAATAGATCATGGCGGGTTGCGCCGGAGGCAGTTCACGAGCACCCGTGTTATTGACAGATTCGTTGAGCGGTTTGGCGGGGTCAAACTTTGCGCCGATCTCACCCGTCTCAAAGTCAACCATGGCATAGGCAAAGTTGTTACCTATGAAGAAAGGCCAGCCAAAGTTCCCCGCCACGCGAGCTTGATTCACTTCGTCGTAGCCGCGAGGCCCTCGCTCATTGTCTTGCCCAGCGTCGGGACCAACATCACCCCAATACAAATAACCCGTTCTCTGGTCGACGTTGATTCGCCATGGGTTACGGCAACCCATCACGTAAATTTCTGGATGGCCAACCGAACCATCCGCCGGAAACAAGTTCCCCTCGGGGATGGAATAGGTGCCGTCGGGTTCGGGCCGGATTCTGAGAATCTTACCATTATAACTTTTGGTACTTCCCGCACTGCGGGCCGCGTCCCAGGGCTCACGATCGGGTCGTTGGTCGATTGGCGCGTAACCGGCCGAGTCGTTGAAAGGATTCGTGTTGTCCCCCGTGCCAATGTACAGCAATCCGCCGGGACCAAACTCGAGTGAACCCGCGTGGTGACAACATTCGCGCCGCTGCTCTTCATATTTAAGCAGCAATTTCTCACTGGCCAGATCGAGCTTACCGTCGCGAAATTCAAACCGACTAATGTGCTGGCCCGGAAAATCGGGAGGCGAGTATTGCAGGTAAATCCAATGGTTTTCGGCAAAGTTTGGATCGAGTGCCAGGCCGATCAGTCCGTTTTCCTGAGCCGTTGTAACCTCCACTTCCCCAACCACTTCGATTTGACCGCTGGCCTCATCGAGCTGCTTCAATTTGCCTGCCAATTCGATGATGAAAATCGAGCCGTCGGGAGCGATCTCCAATTCCATCGGCTGAATTAAATCTTGGCACAGCGTCGTCCGTTGAAAGCGGTCTACTTGATATTCCTCAGCGACCGCTGGAGAGCAATAGATGAGGATAGCGGCGAGCGCGCAATTCAGGCGACGAGTCGTCATAAATCGATCGATAATTGGGAGGCGGGAGGAGTTCGCTTGACAAAATACATCAAACGGGCGGGAGGATGGCCGTGATTGCAACCTACCAACAGCGACCGAACTCGCGACCATCGCTTACGCGGGCCATGGTGTTCGAGTCCAGCTTGTGGAACGTTTTTCAGTTTAAATTGGCTGGAAACTGCATTCCAGCCAAAAATCGCAAATTGCGGAGAGGCTTGCCGTGGCCTAGTTTCCCGGAGCTTGCTGTTTGCGAATGTAGGAGTGGCATTCGACGCAGCGGACCGTGAGGGCGACATAACCGAGCGTTGCGCGGTTGACATCTTTATCTTTGGCGGCCGCGGCGATCAAATCGACGGTGCGACGGAAATCATTGCTTTGTGCTTCGTATTCCTCAGTCTGCAGCACGTTCCAGCCACTTTCCATGCTGAGCAGCTTTAGCTGGTTCGCGTTGCTGGCGATTTTCTCATAATCCTCTAGCGTCAGCCCCTCTAAGATCAATTTGGCTTTTTCCAGTTTGGATTGCATTAACGCCTTGAGCCGCGTCGGCGGGGCGTCCGCGGTTTGCGAACCATCACTGGCTTGAGTGATTTCCTTGGGCGGTTGTGCGGGGGCAAACTGCCAAGCGGAGCAGAGGCCAGCAGTACCGATGATCGCGAGCAGGGCTAGACGTTTCATTGATGATGATTCCCGGTTGATAGTTAAAAAATTGACCACGACGACCTAGCTGAACCTTACTTGACCGCCAACATCCGTTCGAGCGCGATTAGTCCCCATTTGGTTACTTCGGGGTCGACCTCGATGATGTTCACGGGGCTGCCATCACGCAGATTTTCCAAGGTCCAGCAGAGGTGAGGCAGATCGATGCGATACATGGTGGCACACATGCAAACGACCGGGCTGAGAAAATGAATCTCCTGCTCGGGGTGTTCAGCTTTCAGTCGGTTCACCAGATGCAATTCGGTACCTATCGCCCATTTGCTACCGGGTGGACTAGCTTTCACGGTGTTAATGATTTTGCCAGTGCTGCCGGATACGTCGGCCAAGTCGTTGACTTCGCGAGGGCATTCGGGGTGCACCAGAATTTTGATGCCGGGGTGGTTTTGGCGGAATTGAGCAACATGTTCGGGACGGAACATCTGGTGGACGCTGCAATGCCCCTTCCAAAGAATCACTCGGCTCTGTTCGAGCGCGTGTTCGGTGTTGCCACCGAGTTCCAACGCGTACGGATCCCAGACCGGCATCTCCGATTCATCGATCCCCATCCCCAACGCAGTATTTCTGCCGAGGTGTTGGTCGGGGAAGAAGAAGACGCGTTTGCCGCGTTGGAAAGCCCATTCTAAGACAGCCTGGGCGTTGCTGCTGGTGCAGACGATACCACCATGTCGACCGCAGAAAGCTTTCAAGCTGGCGGCGCTATTGATGTACGTCACCGGGATGACTTCGGCGGTATCGATCACCTCGCCCATATCTTCCCAAGCCGCTTCGACCTGATTGATCGCCGCCATATCGGCCATCGAGCAACCGGCTGCCAAATCGGGCAGCATCACGGTCACTCGCCGGCCATCGCGTTCGGCGAGTTTTTCTGGACGATTGGCCAACACGTCAGCTGTTTCAGCCATAAAGTGCACGCCACAAAAAACGATGAACTGGCACGACTCGCTATCGGCAGCCATTTGGCTTAACTGATAACTGTCGCCCCGCAGATCGCTGTGCGCGATCACCTCGTCCTGTTGATAATGGTGTCCGAGGATCATCAGTCGATCGCCGAGCTGTTCTCGGACCGCTTCAATACGCGCTTGCAACTCTTCGTTGCTTAACGTCTTGTACGGCTTTAGCGGGTGTAACGCAGTCGGTTCGGTGACGAGACTCAAGGTCCTACTCCATCCTAAGGTGCCCGGCGGGCTCGATCGAGTTTATTCGGGTCTCGATCAATTCCCTGTCGGTGAAAAAATTGGCTAACGAGCAAAAAAGTTGCTCCCTAGCTGATTGAATTATACGCGATTCAGCTCATCAAGATCACTGGCCAGGGGGAAAGTGGGGCGACAATTTCTGCGGCCACCAAATCCCCCGCGAAGACCACCAACTCGTGTGCGGCAAATTGGCTGAGGTCAAGACTGCCGGGTACTCTCCATTCCTGTTCCGCCCGCCAATCGTACGTTTTGCCGATCGGTTGAAATCGCCAGCGTTGGTTTTTCGGCAAAGTGGCCGACGCCAACGACTCCGCATAAACGACCGGTTGGCCACCAATGCGTTGTAAGGCCTCGCGACTAATCGCTAGCCCGTAGGGTTCATAATCCCAACGTGAGCGATGGGGGCGGAAGGTCCGACGAGCCAACAATTGTCTAAGGCCCACCGCAGCCAAACAGACGACGGGCCCGCTGCAGCGCCGCACCGCAGCCCCTCGCACGGTGCGGCGGCGAATAATCTCGGCTAACACTTCGGCCGCTGGCCAAGCCCGACCGGTCGTCCCTCTCAACAAGACTTCCCGTCGCCAACGCTCCCGAGTTTGTCCAGGCAGCGGTCCGCTGCGAGCCCGCGTGCAATGGACTAGCCAATCCCCTTGCTCCAGGCCGGCAGGGGGTGACCAAAGTTTGGCGACTTGCCGCAACTCCCCTCCGCTTGATTGATTGTTTTCAGCTGTTGGCAGATATCTTTCAGCAGCTGATTGATATCTGTCAGCTAGTAGCTCGTGGCTGGAGGCGGGAACATCGCGGGCAGTCGCGTCGGCGCTGGGGGGAGTCCGCGTTTGCCAGCGAATCGCCCCGTGTTCGATCAGCTGCTTGGCACCGTCGTCGAGCGTCTCACCGACGACCACCCAGACATGCTCGGGGTCGGTCAGCAACCGGCGTTGTAAACAGCGGGAGACGGTGCCACCGCGGCGGACCCTGAGCGCGAACAGGCTGTCGGACAATTGAACGATCGCTTCATCGCGTCGAGCGGGATCGGCCAACACCAGTTCCACCGTGGGAACTTGGTACAGGCAAGCTGCTTCGCGAACCCACTCCGCTGCCGCGGTGCCATCGGCGACTAGCAACGCCGCACCCCGCCGGGCCGCCAACCACGCGACCCGTTCTAGATCCTGGAACCAAGCAGATTGTTTTTCCACTGGTAAACCGAGGCGGGAGGAGACAACTCCGTACCACCGTTCGGAATGTAGTCCCTCCCCTTGTGCCTCCCACGGACATCCCTCGGGCCAGGGCTGACCATGCGTCTTAAGCATTGCCTCGACGGGCATGACAGACCTCCATGCAAGCAGACTGCGGTGTAATTCCGAAGCGCAACGCCTCAGTTCAATCCAACCAGCCGAGCTCCTACCGGCCGTCTCCGCGACACGTTGGCGGAATACTCCCTATCATACGGTTATCCCCAGCCGGTCAACAGGTTTCGCGACAACCCTTCCGTTTTTTTAGGAAGCCGGCAACTTCGGCGAATTGCTGCAAACTTGTTCCGCACACGCCTTCTTCGTTTTCAAATATTCGTTTTCAATCGAGCGCGCTGCATCGTGAATGCTGACCCTGCTAGTCCAAACGCTGCCAACCCTCTTCATCGCCGCATCTCCGCACGGCCGCGATTCCCGCGTCCTTCGCGGCAACGCCCCGCTGGGCCAGGTATGCGTCGTACCATGTACGAGATCATCTTCGAGGCGGACACCTTTTGGGGGCATGTTTTTGACATCTGCCTGCTGGCCATGATCTTAGCTAGCATTTCCGTGATCGCTCTAGAGACGGTTCCATCGATTCACAATAACGCAACCTTGATGAACCGGCTGCACACCGCGGAGATCGTTTTTTCCATAATCTTCGGGCTCGAATATATCTCGCGGCTGCTTGTGGTAAAGCGACCGCTTCGCTACACGCTCAGCTTTTGGGGTCTGATTGATCTGGTCAGCTTTTTGCCCTCCCTGCTGGTCGGCTTAACGACTACGCAGCCCGGGTCATTTGTGATTCTACGCTCGGTCCGTCTGTTGAGAATCTTCCGCATCATGAAGTTGTGGCGGATGCTCAGCGAGGCAGATGAACTGACCCAAGCGGTTTGGCAAGCTCGCGATAAAATTATCGTTTTCCTCGCCGTCGTGATGGTGGCCGTCACGATCAGTGGCACGCTGATGTATCACGTTGAGTTCGTGCCAGGTGAAGAGGGGGAATCCATCTCACAATTTTCCTCCATCCCACAATCGATGTACTGGGCGATCGTGACGATGACGACAGTCGGCTACGGCGATATTGTGCCGCAAACGACTGCTGGAAAATTTGTTAGCGCGGCCTTAATTCTCTTAGGCTACAGTCTAATTATCGTTCCCTCTGGATTTGTCAGCGCAGAGCTATCCGCCAAACGCATGCAGCGTGACACAGACTCGGCTCGTGTCTGCGGTGAATGCGAGAAAGCGAACCATGCGATCACCGCCAATTTCTGCGACCGCTGCGGCGCCCACCTCCCCGAGCGAGAGCTCACTTAGAACTTCCAGAGCAATAAAGCTGAGTAGAACAAGTCGTTCGGATCGAGCCCGTTCGGCGTGCTGTCATAACGATTTGTGGCGGCCAGTTTAAGGCTGAGGTTGTCGATGCCATCGAGCAGAATTTCCCAGCTGACGTCCGTGACCATCCGGTAATCACTCCAGCGATCCCACTGCGGGAAGTATTCAATTTGGGCTTTGACCTTTTGTCGTTCCGTAATTTGTTGAGCAGCTTCCAGCCCGAACAAAGCTTCCGGCACCCAATCTTCGTCGGGCCCGCCGAATTCTCGAGACGCACCAGCACCGAAGCGAGTTACAAAAGTTGATTGATCCGTTCGCACCCAATAATAGCCGAGACCAGAGTTGAGGTTCAGCCGCAGATCAAACGCTTTGAACTGGTCAAACTCCAAGCCCATTTTCGTAAATGCGGACCAAGCCGATTCGCCCAGCAGGCGGTCATAGTCGACGTTCAGGCGGCCGTTATCCTGAGTCTGCACCCCGTCCGCTTCGGTGTTTTGATAGTCAAAATCGATGCTGAACGTGTACAGTTCCGTGGCTCGTTCCAGGTCCGCACCGACTTGAGTGCTGGTCGTGCGTGAATTACCCTCCGATCCATTGAGCCCGAATTCGACGCTGTTGTTCCAGCCATCGAGCGGAATCCAGAGCCACGGATATTTTCGGTACCACGCGACGTGTGTTTCGGTGAGTGGCGCCGGGGGCGCCAATTGCTCCGCGATGGCGCTGCCGATCGGTCCTTGCGAGGAAAGCCCTTCCGGCGCGGTGGCTTCCGCCGCCATCGCTTCCAAGGCGGACATATCGACGGCCGGCGCGGAGTAGCCGCCCGGCGGAAGCGGCGGCGGTAGCTCTGAGTAGCCCTGAGCGAGCGCCAAACTGGCTGTGCCAAAGCAAGCGAATATTAGGCTGATCAGTGGAACAATGCTTCTGCAGCTAGCTGTTTTCATGAATTTTCAGATCGTTGAGGTGGTCTCGAATCAGCTCAGTTCAAGCTCAGTTCAGTTATCAGGGGCGAACGGCGGTCGCGGGGCCGGAGAAATAGTCATCATGGATAGGAAATGGCCCCTGGCTGACGCTGCGGTCGGGAGGCTACCAAAGGGGGGCGTGATAATGGAATATCAGTTTGGTAGCTCATTTTGGCTGTTTGTCTGGGGTTGGCTCTGCGGTACAATGGGGCTCCCTTCCTTAAAACTTGGCTCTCCGGCGAGAATGTGAGCCAGCGACGGCCCGCTGATGGCAGCCCAGCCGATGTCAGTGTCGCCGATGACAATCACGCCAAACAACTTTGCCCGCCTCCCCAAGCTCGCTTGAGATTACCCCGCTTGAAATGACATTCCTGTGTTTTTCGTTTGGCGATCGCGCTGAGCGTCGATTCTTGGAGCCTTTCAAGCTATCCCTCAATATCCCGGTTCGTCTTGCATGTTTAGCAACGCCCACGACCGCTTTTTGCCACTTCTCGCTCAATGCTGCCTCTGTGTCGCTGTGGCTCTGGCACCACTGCCGGTTGTCGCGGACGAGTTGGTTGCGGGAAATGAGTTAGCTGCCGGAAATGATGGGCAAGCGGGAGAAACGTCGGCCGCTGACGAGACGGCAGCTGGTGAAACTGCCAGCGATGAAACTGCCAGCGATGAAGCTGCCAGGGCCGAAGTGGCTGCCCTCTGGAACGAAAAAGCGATCCCCCTTCTGGGCGCCTATTGCGTTGATTGTCACAACGCAGATTTCCAAGAAGCGGAGCTTGATCTGGAGTCGTCAGTCGAACTCGACGCGGTGCTCGAGTCGCGTGAGCACTGGGAAAAAATTCTGCAACGCGTCCGCTTCGGCTCGATGCCCCCGGAAGATGCCAGCCAGCCGACAGACGAGGAACGCAGTGAACTTATTTTGGCGATCGAAAGCGTACTCTACGGCACCGCCTGTGATCTCACCACCAAGCCTGGTCGGGTGACGGTGCGGCGGCTGAATCGATCGGAGTACAACAACACCATTCGCGACATTTTTGGACAAGACTTAAAGCCAGCGGATAATTTTCCCGCCGACGAAGTCGGGGCCGGTTTTGACAACAACGGAGACGTACTTTCGCTCTCTCCCATGTTGTTTGAAAAGTACCTAGCGGCCGCCGAAGAAGTTGCCAAGCAGGTCGTCTTCGATCCCGAAGATGTCGAGCGAATTAAAGTCGAGCGGAGTGGCGAAACACTGCACGCCCTGGGCACCCGATTCGTCGGTTCGTTTTACAAGTTTTATATGTTGGAAGATGGCGTCGTGTGGGCTCAGTTCGACGCTCCCTACGATGGCAACTACGAACTGCGTGTGGCCGGCAGCGCGGGGCAGCCCGAACAGGAAGTCAAATTAGCGATCTACAACACGGCAGGTACTTTGCTCGATACGGTCGAACTGAAGTATGCCGACGGCGGTGGTTCGCACTCCCAGTCCTTCCGCCTTGAGCTAACGGCGGGAACGCAACGTTTCTTTGTCACCCGAGTTGCCCCCGATGAAGAGCCAGCGGCACAGCTTGAGGCCAGCAACCAACTCGATGAGCAAGCGTTGGCGGCAGCCTTGGCGAGCGAGTCGGAATCGTTACCGGTTGATCGCGGCTTTGAGCGTGAGGGGATCGCGTTTGCCGTCAAGAGTTTGACAATATCCGGCCCCCGTGGTATTCCGGACGCGTTACTACCCGCCGGGCACCGCCGTTTGATCAGTGACATGCCGCGGCAGAAAAAACAATTTGCCAAAGCGGCCCGGCCCGGCCTGCAATGGTTGCTGCGGCGAGCGTTTCGTGGACCCGTCGATGAGGAGACGTTGAATTCCTACGTGGCACTGGTGCAGATGGCTGCCGAGCGGGAAGACAATTTTGCGCGTGGGATGCAAATCGGCGTGGCCGCAATCTTGGTCTCGCCACGCTTTCTGTACCGCGTCGAACTGCCTCCCGCGGAGGTCGCCAAAGGCAACGCGGCTCCCTTGAGCGACCATCAAATTGCGACTCGGCTGGCCTATTTCCTCTGGAGCTCGACGCCCGACGAACGCTTGCTCGATTTGGCCGACGAGGGCAAGCTCATCGAGCCGACGGTGTTGGTCGGGGAGGTCGAGCGAATGTTGGCCGATCCCCGCAGCGAAGCGCTGGCCGATAACTTTGCCGCCCAGTGGTTGGGGCTGCGGAACCTCGACACCGCCGAGCCTGACCCCAGCCGATTTGCAGAGTTCGATGATGCTCTTCGGGGGGCGATGTTGCAGGAAACGCGTTTGTTGTTTCTCGACGTGGTTCGCGAGGATCGCAGCGTGCTCGATCTGCTCGATGCCGATTTCACGTTCCTGAATCAGCGGTTGGCGGAACATTATGGCATCGCAGGAGTGGAAGGTGACGAATTTCGCCGCGTCGCCTTGGGGGACACACCCCGGCGCGGAATTTTGACGCACGCCAGCGTGTTGACGCTGACCAGCAATCCGACTCGGACTTCGCCCGTTAAGCGAGGTAAGTGGATTTTGGAAAACATCTTGGGAACTCCGCCACCGGAACCACCCGTCGGTGTTCCAGAATTAGAAGCTGCCGGCGAATCAAATCCCGATGCTTCGTTCCGAGAGCAATTAGAAATTCACCGCGCTGACCCTAGTTGTGCTTCTTGCCACCGCACGATGGATGCGCTCGGCTTTGGCTTTGAGACATTCAACGTGATTGGCAGTTACCGCGAGCGGGATGGTAAGCATCCGATTGACGCATCGGGAGAATTACCGGGTGGGTTAACTTTTAACGGCCCGCTGGAATTAATCAAGATTTTGCGACAGCAAAATGGCGAGCAGTTTGCACGCACCACTGTGGAAAGATTGCTAACATTTGCTCTGGGGCGCGAATTGCGCTTCGAAGATCGTTGTTTAGTGGACGATATTGTGAGACAGGCCCAGTCGGATGATTTTCGGTTTTCGAGTTTAGTGCGAGAAACGATATTGAGTTCGGCTTTCCGACTCCAACAAGCTGAAGGAACCTAGAGACATGCCACATCAAGGACTATCACGACGCACGCTGTTGCGCGGTCTCGGTTTGACCATGGGACTGCCCTTGTTGGAAACGATGGGACCGGCCAATCGGGCTCTGGCCAATGCTGCGGGAACGACAGGCGGTGCATCCCCGGTGCGGATGGCAGCCGTCTTTTTTCCCAACGGCGCGATCATGCCCGACTGGGTTGCCCAAGGTTCGGGGGCTGATTGGAAGCTCGGGAAATCGCTGGCCGCTCTGCAGCCATTCCAGCAAAAGATCAACATGATCAGTGGTTTGGCGCTCGATAACGGGCGTGCGAAAAAGGATGGTGCCGGCGATCACGCGCGTGCCGGTTCGACCTTCTTAACGGCGGCTCGTCCCGTCAAGACAGCCAGCAACATTAAGGTTGGCGTCAGCCTCGATCAATTGGCGGCACAACAACTGGCTGGGCAAACCAAGTTGGCTTCGATCGAACTGGGAACGCAGGAAAGTCGCAACGCGGGGAGTTGTGATTCGGGGTACAGCTGTGCTTACTCGTCAAACATTTCTTGGCGAAGCGCGGAAACACCGATGTCCAAAGAAACGGTGCCCCGCTTGGCGTTCGAGCGTTTGTTCGGCAACGGCGATACCAAAGGGCGCGCCGAACGTGACTTCTATCGCAAGAGCATTCTTGATTTAGTGGCTCAAGATGCGAATCAATTAATGGGCCAGCTGGGTAAGTCCGACCGGCGGAAAATGGAAGAGTATTTCACCAGCGTGCGTGAACTGGAACTGCGAATCGAGCGGACCGAGCAGGCCGACCGAGCGGCGATGCCAGATATGGAATTGCCAGAGGGACGCCCCAGCGAGTTTGAAGAGCATTCGCGTTTGATGATGGACTTGATGGTGCTCGCTTTCCAAACTGACACGACGCGGATTGCCACCATGATGCTGGACAACGCGGGAGGTAATCGGGCTTACAAAGCGGTCGGCGTGAATGATGGTCACCATCAATTAAGTCACCACCGTAACGACGAAGAGACGGTGGCAAAGATTCGCAAGATCGATGCTTACTTGGCGGAGAACTTTGCCTACTTCTTGGAAAAACTCGACGCGGTGGTTGAGGCGGACGGCAGGACCTTGCTCGACAACTCGATGATCCTCTACGGCAGTGGCTTGAGTGACGGTAATCGTCACCGGCATGAGGATCTGCCAATCGTGCTGGCTGGCGGTGCCGGGGGCAAGATTGCCACCGGGCGTCATCTGGCCATGTCCGACGAGACGCCAATGGCCAATTTGTTCATGTCGATGTTGGACTTGGTCGGCGCGCCGGTTGAATCGATTGGCGACAGCACCGGACGTTTAGCGGGATTAGTTTAGAGCGTGCCGAGTTGGCCTTCACGCTCGCTTTCCGTCAAGCGATGCATGTCGCGAATTAGCTGTTGATCGCAATCGCGTTGTTCGACTTTTCGTCGCGCGAACATACGCTGTTGCGATGCGATCATGACGTCGGGGGGCAGTTCGGCGGTTTGCCCAAAGAGCCGTGCATAGTTGACGAAGCTGGGCACGTTGCTGGTCACAAATCCATATAACATGCTGCAAGCACCGATCACTTTGCCGGTAAAAATGCCGGTGTTGATGGCGGTCTTTGTGTAGTCGCCCATGACGCAGCCCATGAACTGCATGCCGGTAGCCACCCGCCCCGAGCTGTACTGCATGTTGATCGTGCCGTAAGTGTTCTTCAGGTCACTGTTGCAAGTGCCCGCCCCCAAGTTGATCCAGCTGCCCAGGTAGCTGTGCCCCAAGAAACCATGGTGCTGTTTGTTGGAGTACGGTTCGATGACGGACGCCTCGACTTCGCCGCCGATCTTCACCGTGTGCCCCAAACTGACCGCATCTTTGAGAGCGGCGTGTTCGATAACGCGTGTTTTGGGGCCGGCATAGACGGGGCCGGAGAGATAGCAGAAGGGGCCGACTTCGACATTTTCATCTAGCAAAATTGGGCCGGCCGAGGTGTCGATCACGGCGTAATCACCCAGCGTAGCGCCGGGAGCGAGAAACACGCCGTCTTGTGTCTGTCGATACCCGCCCGCTTGAATCCGATACTCCATGCTCTCGTTGATCAACCGCATGTTGGCCGCCACTACGTCATGTGGCCAGTTGAACAGTTGCAGTGGGGGTTGATCCTGAGCGCTCTGGAACGCGGGCAGTTCGGCGGTTGTTTCTTGCAGCTGGGCGATGATGACTTGCGGGTCGTTGGAAACTTTTTGGACGCCGTCGAGCAACAGTGCGGCAGCCACCACCCCTTCGCACTTAATCACTGCCGAGGTCTTGGCGCCGATCAACTGCTGGAAGGTGGACAAACAGCCGACAGCTGGAATAACGCGAGCATTTACAGCTAAAACCGGGCCATCAAGCAGCTTTTGGGAACTAAATGGGGTAACTGCGTAGTCTAAACGCTGAATTTCCACCAAATGATCACGAACGGCCCCTAAAATCGGCTGGTCCAATTTGCGGAGCCAGTCGAGCAGCCGGAAACTCGCACATGAGATTGCGTAGGCGGGCCTGCCCGTCGTGATGGGGGCCAAGTCACTGACTGAATTGTCTTCGAAGACAACAATTTGCATCGGACAGCCGGGGTACGTGGGGGCGTCACCAAGATGGTGTTTTCAACGGGAATCTTTCTGACTAGCACGATAGTGCAGGGGCGTCTTGGGGCCAAGCGGTCGCTGTAGTTCGCCTCACAGGAGTATTCGTACCCCAATTTAGCCCGCCATATTGATCCCTTGCCAGCTGGGCCCGCACCGCGCCCGATCCCGTGGCAGAATAAAGCAGCAGAGCAGAGCAACAGAGTAGCACTCCATGTTTCGCCACCAATTTCCATCCATTTGGATTCGTCCGCAGTGAAAGGACATCGCCGTATTGCCAATCCGCTGCTGCTAGGCATCTTGGTCGGCCTGCCAAGTTTTCTTTGGCAGGGGGCGGTCCGCTGCGCGCCTCCAGCGGTCCAGCCTGGAGTAGTGTCCGAGGTTGCGACTGATTTTGCTGCGGAGGTGGCCGCTTTGGGGGACCCAAGTCCGAGCCGCCGCACGCTGGCCCGTCATCGTCTGCAAGCGTGGGGGAGCGAGGCTCGCGAGTCGTTGGTGGAGGGGCTATCTGCGGAGAGTTTGGAAATTCGCTTGGCCGCCAAAGAGTTGCTCGAGACGCTCGACTCGCTGCAGCTGGAGCGTCAGATTGCCAATTTGCTGCGCGGTAGTTCCGAGCTGGACATCACTTTTTTGCCGGCTTGGGATAGGTTTCGTCAGTTGTGCGGCGATTCGTCCGGAACACGACGCTTATACGCTGGTTTGTTGCGCGAGCATGGTTACTCGTTACGTTGGTTGGCCGATGTGAGTGAACCGGGGCTGTTGGCCGACCCAGAGGAGTTGACTTCGCTGGATCACTATTTGCCGATCGAAGCCAAGTTGATCAATCAGGGCGATCCGCTCCGCTGGGCTTTAATTCTACTGGCCGCATCGCAGCGTCAGTTTATCGATGTTCCCGTCTTAACGTCTCGCGTCCGAGGTGGGCTGTTGAACCCTAACGTGCAAGCTGGACTGGCCGCTTCCAAACATTATCCAGTGCTGCAGCGTCTGATCGGCCAGTGGCTTTCTGTTGCATCGGCGAACTATGTGAATTCAACGATGCTGAAAATTGGTTTGGCCTATGACTGTCAGGACGTAGCCGTGGAGTTGGCGGAGCGGGCGCTGGCGAACCCCAACGCATCGCCCGCCAGCTTGGCCACCTCGCTTATATTGCTCGCTCGTTTGCAACCGGCGCGTGCGGAAACCGAATTGGTGCGGTGGGTTGATGATCGCCGAGTCTGTCACGTCTGGCAGATCGTTGCCGCTCGTCGCCGCGCCGTGCAGACACAAGTGGGCGACGTGGCGATTGCCTTGTTGTTGCACTTGGAAAACCGTGATCCACGAGAGCATGGTTTTGTCGACTTGCAAGCCGATCCGCAGTTGATCTTTCGCGAGTTCAGCATGGGCTTTGAGGATGAGAAGTCGCGTCTGGCGGCGCACGCCAGTGCGCAAACCACGCTCGGGTTCGAACTTCCTCGCCGGCCGCAAGCTAGACGGCCGCTGAGCCAGCAAGCTGGCTTTCAGCCTTAGGCTGGGCTCTCGCTCCGTTTCCGCTGCGGGCTTGTCCCGGCGGAGCGACAACTGGCCAGCTACTTGTCGATTTATTGATCGTTGGCGATCGCGAGCTGAGCACAAGGATGCCCATCACGACCCCCACGAGCTTGCCGCGGACGGGATCACAACTGGCAGCTACCAGGGCGGCTCCTTCCGTCGAGCTTGCCTCGGCGGGGGAACAACTGGCAGCTACCAGGCGGCCCCGAAACGCTCCCCTTTTTCCTGCCGCGATTCGCCTTCGGCGACTCGCGGCAGGAAAGGCAATATGTGCGTCGAGCGATGTAGCCGCCAGTTGCTTGCTCCGCCGGGACGAGCCCGGAGCGGAAGCAAATCGCTTCGTACTCGTAATCGCTCACGGTTTTCATAGCCCGTCGTTCGCTAAAACATCGTTGGCGATTACGAACACGAGCTTTGCCCCATCACGACCCCCGCGAGCTTGCCTCGTGCTCGTTGGGGTCCATTTTCGTGGGAACCGTCCATGCTTCCTGAGCTGGACGAGCTGTTGTGCCTGGTCCCCGCTATCTCAGCATGGCCCAAGTTATCTGGTACGCAGGGGGGCTGGTACGCAAGTTGCTGCTAAATGGTCTTGTAACGTTTGCACGCCCCTTGATTACTTCAGGATTGTTGCATGTCCCAAGTCAGCAACCGTGAGCGAGTCACTCACAAACGCTCGATTCCAACCATGATGACGGCGATTACTTACGCCGATTATGGAGGACCTGAGGTGTTGGTCGCTGGAGCGCGGTCGACACCACCGCCGTCGAGTGGCGGCGTTTTGATTCGCGTCCATTGTGCCAGCGTCAATCCCGTGGACGCGAGACTTCGCAAGGGGGAAATGCGGGGCCTATTGCCAGGCGGATTTCCTCGAGTGCCTGGATTCGATGTGGCGGGGGAAGTTGTTGCCGTGGGGCCCCGGAGCCATCGTCAAGTCGGTGATCGGGTGCTGGCCTTCCTCGATAATTTTTACGGCGGCGGCTGTGCCGAGTACGCGGCTTGTGGTGACCAGGCAACCGCGGTCCTGCCCGACAGCATGTCTTATAAGCATGCAGCTGCGTTGCCGTTGGCTGGATGCACGGCGCTGCAGTCGTTGCGCGATCATGGTAAAATGAAGCCCGGCTCTCACGTGTTGATCAACGGCGCCAGCGGTGGTGTGGGCGCCTTTGCGGTGCAGATAGCTGTCGCCTGGGGGGCTCGCGTGGATGCCGTTGCCAGCGGCGAGAACGAAGAGTTTTGTCGCTCGCTCGGTGCGCGAAATTTCTTTGATTATCGCCAAACCAAATTTACCGATTCCGATCGCCGTTGGGATTTGATTTTTGACGCGGCCGGCAAAACCAACTTTCATGAGTGTCGTGGTGTATTGACCAGGGAAGGTAGATATGTTTCCACCGAACCGAATTTCAGCGGTTTGCTAACAGCCGTGTTGACGTTCCCCTTTGCCAAGCAGGGACGCGTGATGTTAGCTAAGCCACGGCAAGCCGATTTGGCGACGTTGGTGGACCTCCACGTCAGCGGCAAGTTGAACGTCTATATCGATAGCCTAATGGATCTGTCGCAAGCGGCCACGGCGCATCGCCGCATCGAAGCGGGTGTCGAGCGAGGTAAGATTGTGTTGCGCAACGATCTGGCCGGGAAGTGTCCGCCTCCGCTGGGATAATCGTTACATTCGATATTTACGCGGTGAATCGGCCCCCCAAGGGGAGAAATAAGTTTGAATTTCAGCAGAAACGCTTGTGGCCTTTTGCGGAATTAGGTCCAACACTTAACAGGAGAAGCGAACTCAAATTCCAGCAGCTATTGCTTGAGAGTATTTCATGACGATCGGAACAACCACAAAACGGATTGCACTCGCCAGCCTCTTGTGGGCAGCCGCCGTGACGAGCCCCGGGGCTCCAGCGCAGGCAGGTCCACTATGTGATTGGTTGTTCGGCCGCCACGCTCCGCCGCCACCACCTCCCTACGCGGCTCAGTATCCCGTGTATGCGGCCCAGTATCCCGTCTACGCGGCCCAGTATTCAGCCGCTCAGGCTGTCGCACCTGTCAGTGGTGGTTACTCAGCCGGCTATCCTGGCACGCTGCCGCCAGTGAGTTATCAGGCTCCCGTTGGTGGCGCGGCTGCTTTGCAGATGCCTGCATATCAAAGTTACTATGGCGCGCCCGCAGTGGCACCCGCGGCTGTGCCTGCCTATGCGCCTGCGGCTGTTCCCGCCTATGCCGCCCCCGCTGCCGTCGATCGTGGTTACGGTGTTTACACGCCGCCGCTGCGAGGCACTTATCCGCCCAGCGGCGTGCCGCAAACATCTTATTACGGCACTGGAAACTACTATCCTGATTTTGATGGCGCGCCGGCCAACGTGGCTCCGGTTACGGCTTATCAACCAGCAATGAATCCGGCTGCGATTCCCGCCGCACCGCCAGCCGGTTCCACGATACAAACCTATCCTGGCATTCCAGCCGCTCGGCCCGGAGTGTTGGGTGGACTGTCAAGATTCTTCGGCTCGCTGTTCGGCACGGGTTATTCCACGTCATCCTACCGAGCCCCAGTGACATACTATCGGCCCGTAACGCAGCTTGATGCCAGCGGCCAACCAGTGGTGGTGCAGATGCCTTGCACCTCCTATCAACAGCAACTGCAGCGCACACCTTTTACAACGTTCGCACCCGCGCAAGGGGCTGGCACAATCGCGCCGCCCAGCGCCTGCGCGACCGTCCCCGGTGGTAGCGTTTACAATCCTTATAACAACAGCTTGCCCGCTGGCGTGGGCGATCCTTATGCTTCCAGCGGCGTTGCCCCGGCCGCCGGTGTGATGCCAGGAAATTATTATGGCCCACCCGTGGGACAATCGGCTCCAGCGACTCAGCCGGGCAGCATGAACCAGCCGGGCAGCGGCTTAAGTCCCTACACGAACCCCGACTCGATCCCGCTGGCCCCGCCCAGCCTCGATGGTGGCTCGTCATACGCGCCCAGCCCCTCGGCCGGTTCGCCGACGACTCAGGCCATGCCACCGGTGCGGATTATTCCCCAGACAACGTTGTCACCCAGCGGCCTGCGAGTGGAAGCACCGCCGCTGCAAAACTCCGACTCAGCCAGCTCATCAGCAAACCCCTATGTGCGTCCCTTGCCCGCTGGTGATTATCCCTACCCGCGACAACAGCAAGGTAGTCAACAAAGTGATTCGGCTCGCCCGCAGCAGCCAGACTATCAATCGGCTGAGGAACTGGCTGATCGCGTTGCCAGCAGTCAGCTGGGATACAAGCCGATTGAGTGGAAGGTGCAGCGAGCCAGCTATCAGCGGCCCGCGTCGGAGCAGCCGGTCTCGGATCCACCCCCGGTTCGCTTGCGCGCTCCGGCGACTGCTCAGCCGTCAAACGTCACTCAGCAGCCAACCCGACAGCCGCTCACCGTGCGTGCACAGCAAACGCCCCCAGCCGGGCCAATCCCTGCAGGCAGGCCAATCCCCGCAGCCAAATCGGCACCCGAATCGCGTGACGACTACCAGTCTCTGGGGTGGAGCTCGCGTCCTCGCCGTTAGGCTGCTAAGCTTCCGGGCACCGCCGTGCCCTGGGAGAGTTGCAGAATGGACAACGCGAAGATTGCCGACAGCTTTGAAGAATTGGCTGACCTGCTGGAATTGAAAGGTGAGAATCCGTTTCGGATTCGCGCCTATCGATCGGGTGCCAGGGCGATTCGCGACTTGGACACGCAAGTGGCCGAGCTGCTCAGTGATCCGGAAAAAAATCTGGTATCGGTTTCTGGGATTGGCAAAACGCTGGTCGAGAAATGTGAAACCTTGATCGCCACCGGCACGCTTCCCCAGTTGGAACAGTTGCGGGAGGATTTTCCCGCCGGCGTGCTGGCCATGATCGCCATTCCGGGCGTTGGTGCCAAAAAAGCGGCCCAGCTGCATCGTGAGCTGGGGATTTCCGACTTGGATGCCTTGCAGGCTGCTTGCACTTCTGGCGCGGTGCAGAAATTAAAAGGTTTTGGTGCCAAGACGGAGCAGGCTATTTTGGCCGGTTTGTCGTTGGCTGCCACCGCCCAATCACGGCTCCGCTGGGCCACGGCCGATCAATTGGCAGCCCAGTTGGCCGAACACATGCGAGCCTGCCCGCAGGTTGTGCGAAGCGAGTTTGCGGGGAGTTATCGTCGCGGTCGCGAGACTGTCGGCGATTTGGATTTGCTCTGCGTCGCCACCGATCGCGATGCCGTGATGGATCATTTCGAAGCCTTTCCCCAGCGGACCGAAACGATTCTCCGTGGCGATGACAAGAAAACCAAAGTGTCGATTCGCGTCAACAAAGGCTTCCAAGTGGATCTCCGCTTGGTCGAAGCCGATCAGTTCGGTGCGGCCTTGCAGTACTTTACCGGTTCGCAAGCTCATAACGTCCACCTTCGCTCGTTGGCGAAACGTAAGCAACTGAAAGTCAACGAGTACGGAGTCTTCCCCGAGGGCTCCGCAGATAGCATCGCCGGCGCGGAAGAAGCGGACGTGTATCAAGCGCTGGGGCTCCCTTGGATTCCGCCCGAGCTGCGTGAGGACCGCCAAGAGTTTGCTTGGGCCACCAGCGAGTCGGGTTTGCCCGACTTAATCGAGCTGGATGATTTGCGTGGTGACCTGCACATGCACACCACGGCAACCGACGGCAACGCCAGCCTGCGGGAGATGGCCGACGCGGCGATTGCCCGCGGCTTGAGCTACATCGCGATCACTGACCACAGCCAGCGCGTGACGATGGCCGGCGGGCTTGATCCGCAACGCTTGCGAGCACAATGGAAAGAAATCGATGCCATTCGTGAGGAGTATGCTGGACGCTTAACCATCCTCAAAGGGATTGAGTGCGATATTCTTGAACGTGGTGGGATGGATTTGCCGGATGACTGTTTGGCTGAGGCGGACTGGGTGTTAGCCAGCATTCACTATGGCCAACGGCAACCGCGGGAACAAATTACCGAGCGGATGCTGGGGGCGGTGGAGAATCCTCACGTTGATTGCGTGGCCCATCCGACCGGTCGGTTGATCAACCGCAGACCAGCCTATGACATTGACATGGAGGCGGTCTTTGCGGCGGTTGTTCGCCACGGAAAAATGATGGAATTGAATGCTAATCCCGCGCGACTCGATCTGCATGATGTGCATTGTGCGGCTGCGCGAAAGCATGGCATCCCGATTGTGATCAGCACCGATGCGCACGCCGTCGAAGGTTTGGATGTCATGCGTTATGGCGTGTTACAAGCTCGGCGGGGAGGTTTGACCGCCGCGCAGGTCGCCAACACGCGGCCTTGGACTGAGATGGAAGCGATGTTGGGGAGGTCGCCACAGTGACCAAGCATGAACCGACCGATGTGGTTTATCTGAGTCGCCGTGATGAGCGGGCCAACGCGATCACGCATGCCATCGGCTTTGTGGCGAGTTTGTTGGCCGGAGTGGCGTTGTGGTTCCATCCCGCCTCGCCCAGCTTTGGGCAGAGCGTGGCAGCCTCGGTCTTCGTGGTTGCCATGGCGGGTGTCTATTTTTGCTCCACAATGTCCCACGTGGTTTATGAACCGCGTCGCCGGCATCGTTGGCGAGCATGGGACCAAGGCGTGATTTACACGATGATCGCCGGCACCTACACACCTTTCATCTACAGCTTCAGTCCCGAGGGCTGGCGAGTGACCATTTTGCTGCTGGTGTGGTTGGCCGCCGCCTTTGGTTTCTCCAGCAAAGTGCTTGTTCGCTATCGCGTGAGCGGGATCTCGACGGTGACTTATATCCTGCTCGGCTGGTTACCCGCGATCCCGCTGGCCAGTCGTACGCCTTGGGAGTGTTTGGCCTGGATGGTTGCTGGCGGGCTAGCCTACACCCTGGGGATCATTTTTCTCACCCGCGACAAACATGTCACCTACTTTCACGCCATGTGGCACCTGATGGTGATGGCCGGGTCGGCTTTCCATTTTATCGCCGTCTACCGCATCCCCTATCTCAGCTGAGCACCTTGGAAGTCGCTTGGCTGACGTTATACTGTTGCGGCGATACTTTTTTCTTGTCTTAACCTAGGAATTGGGCCCAAGCGATGACTTTGCAAGTGAACATGAATGGCACGCTGGTTCCCAAAGAACAGGCCACTGTCAGCGTCTACGATCATGGCTTGCTCTACGGTGACGGAGTCTTTGAGGGAATGCGGAGCTACTCCGGCAAAGTCTTTCAGCTGAGCCAACACCTCGATCGGTTGTGGGAGTCGGCCCGCGCGTTGGCGTTGGACATCCCCGGCACCAAAGCGGAAATGGCAGCCGAAGTCGAGCGAACTCTGCAGGCCAATCAATTGACCGACGCTTACATTCGTTTGATCGTGACTCGCGGCGCCGGATCGCTGGGGTTGGATCCGAACCGTTGCAGCAATCCCCAGATCATTATCATCACTGATAAAATTGCCCTCTACCCCGAGGAATACTATCGCGACGGTCTCGACTTGGTGACCGCTTCGACCATTCGCAACCATCCAGCCGCCCTCAGTCCGCGGATTAAATCGCTGAACTACCTCAACAATATTCTGGCCAAGATCGAAGGCTTGCGAGCCGGTTGTGTGGAAGCTTTGATGTTGAATCACAAAGGCGAAGTGGCTGAGTGCACGGGCGATAACATCTTCACCGTCAAGCACGGTCGGCTTAACACGCCCCCGATCGAAGCGGGGATTCTCGAAGGCATCACCCGCAACGCCGTCATCGAATTGGCACTCTCTCAAGGGATCTCGGTCAGCCAACATCCGATGACTCGTCATGATGTGATCATTGCCGACGAATGCTTTTTGACCGGCAGTGCGGCCGAAGTCATTCCCGTGGTGCGGCTCGATGGTCGCGTGATTGGTGATGGCAAACCGGGCCCCATCACGCAACAGTTGTTGCAAGCCTTTCACCAACTGGTGCGCGGCAATCTAGTATAAGATTTATTGAGGTCGCATTCGTTACGAAGTTCGTACAGGACGCTGACGTCCTTTCGATTTGGCAGGAAGGTGGGGGCAGGAAAATATCTCCGTTACATTTTCCTGCCCCCATTCTCCTGTCCAGCTAACGGTCGATTACTTGTCGTCCGTCTTGAGAGCCGCGGCCAGGCGTTGTTGCCACTGGCGAAGTCGATCGCTGAGCGGCTTTTCGATCCCATCGACTGAGTTGGCTGGCCATAATCCAACCAGCGAGCCGGTCAACCAAACTTCGTCAGCGCGACGCAACCTCTGGGGAGAGATCGGCTCACGCTTTACCGACCAGCCGGCTGCTTCCATCAGCTCCAATAAGCTGGCCGCGATCACACCTGGCAAGACCCGGTCAGCCGGCGGCAAGATGATCGAATCGTTTTCGAGAATCAGGATGTTGGAGGTGCTGGTTTCGGTGATCGTGCCATCATCGTCCAGCAGCACGCCCAAGGCGCCGGGGGTGACTTGGCGTGCTTGGCGGTCCGCCAGGTAATAGTGGATGCGCGAGCGAACCTTCAAGTGGCGAGGCCAGCATGCGGGAGCTGGCTGTTGAACATCAGAAATGATCAACGCTTGTCCGTTGGCAGCCAGTTGACGGTAATGACTCAGGTTGAGCGGATTGAGCAGTGCGACTAGAGTCGGTTCCGCCTCACCTAACCGTCCGGGAGTGGCCAGCAAGGTAAGCCCCCATTCGGTCTCGTCGGCGGCAGCTTGACTTTTTGCTGCAGGCATGGCCAGCGCGCCAGCCAACAACTGTTCGATCACAGCGGTCCACTCGGATGCCGACGGGAACGGACCGATCCCGAGAAAATCAGCCGTTGTGGCAAAGCGACGGAGATGGCGTGGTAGGAGTGGGCAAGCGTGCTTCCAGGTTCGCAATTTCTCCACGGCAATCACGCCTTGCAGCACGCCGATGTCGTCGGCTGGGAATTGCACATCCGCAGCGGACAGGTAGCGGCCATTGCGCCATGCATCGGCTGACGAACTGCTATCGCTTCGGCTGCTCGCAGTGGGCGGATCACTCATGGCAACTCCTGGCACGCCTCAAGTCGGCACTCGAGCGGTTGACTTTCAATCATTCGACTTTCAGTCATTTGACTCTCGATTAAGCGGGCGAAGATTTCTCCGGCTCGGCAGCGTCGGCTGAAATAATCGAGTTCGTCGTGATGGGTACCGACGGTGTTGCTGCAGTTGCGAGCTGACACTGGCAAGCGGCTGCCGTCGGCGCGCGGACCGACTCTGACCGGGCCGGTCACCCCTAAAGCTCGCGCGCTCAAGCCGGGTTCCAGAATCCAGTAGCGTTTCAGGATTGAATCACGAGGGTTATACATCAGCGTCATGCTCGCCATATTCAGAGTGGCCCGGCCATGATAGCGGCCCGGATATAACCAATCCTGATTCACGGCCGCCGCCACCAAACCGACGTTAACGTGCAGGCCTTGAACGTGCTCACCGGGCAACTGTCGGCCCGCAAGGCAACCGCCGGCCAAAGCATGCAGGGCCCCCGTCACCACGCGACCGCCAAAGCTGTAGCCAAGCACCGTCAGGGGAGTGGGAGCCGGTGCCGCTTCCCGCAGCAGCCAAGCCAAATAGAGTCCTTGCGAGTCGGTTCTCTCCGCCTTGATCTTAACGTCCTTGAGCACACCATCCACGCGATCGCTGGGCCAACTCCAAACGATAAACCGCAGGGGTGTTTCCGCTTGGCGATAGCAGGCAATTTTCTGATAGACGAACCAGCCACGATCCACCGCTTCGGCACAATCAAAGCGATTCCCGTGCGCGTAGATCACGCTGTGCTTTGTCCCGTCGGAGCCGAGCAGGTCGATCAGCTGGTCACGTGTCTGCGGCTGAAAGCCGAGCGACGGGTCGTATTGAAGGATCCGGAATTGTGGATC
Source organism: Kothea flammea (assembly GCF_052161645.1). GTDB lineage: Bacteria > Planctomycetota > Planctomycetia > Pirellulales > Pirellulaceae > Laterigemmans. The sequence goes on along the minus strand of NZ_CP197414.1, from coordinate 5,550,895 downwards.
ATGCAGATCAGCGCACAACGCGGTGGCCGTGATCGAACGGGTGCTGATGACCCAGAATTCATCACCTTCTCGTAATCCGCTGGCGGAGGCGTTGGGGGCCAGCGTGCCACAGAGCATCAACAGCCAAATAACGCTGGCGACGCTGGGCCGCAATCGATAACGGCCAGGTTGTAGGCTGTGCCGAGCACAGCAGTTATATGTTGCCATTTCACATCACACGGCATGCTTGGGGGAGGGGCATCACGCGGTCGTGAAAACAAATGTTGCGAAAAAACATCAAGTTGCATTTGCACCTCATCCGGAGCGACCTAGGTTTCAGCAGTACCACGAAGGTTCGAGGTATTGATTCACGATCAATTTCGCACAGGAAGGGGATTACAATGAGCGTTCGCTTGCTTTCACTAAGTCTTGCTGTTGGTTTACTACCATTTGCCGTCGGCTGCGGATTCTTCCGCGGCTTGTGCTATGGTCCCGGTGCAGCTTGCAATGCATGTGCTGTCGGTAACCCAAATTTTTCCCCAACCTATCCAGGTCAGGCCGCTGGGTGCGGGCTGCCGGGATGTGGTGCCGTCCATGGTCCCGAGTTAGGCTGCGGCGGTGAAACCATCAGCAGCTACTACGGCGGGAGCGGGTATCCAGTCCCCGCTGATAGTATCGGCGGAATGGGCTACGGATTGGGGTATAATGGCGGAGTCCCCTATGATGCAAACAATCCTGACAATTGGTTGCCCCAAGGGTATGTCCCGGGAACGTTGCGCGAAACCGAAGGTTTGCCGGTCGCACCGTTGTCGCCCACGCCCGCAGGTTCTTAAGGTAGCGGTGGCTAGCACCAAAACCGCTAATATTTTGTTGGCCGTTTGGTGCAAGTGTTTTAGTTCGCGTATTAACTATTTAGCAACCAAAAGCCAGCCCCGCGAAAAGACTCGCTCCCTTCGCCCCCGGGACTGGCCTGCGAAAAAGCTTTTCCCGCACGCAAACCTTGTTAAGGCCAGTTTTGGGGGAGAAGGGCTGGGGATGAGGGGGCCGAGGTTTGGTGGCCTGGTTTGCCCGCGAACCACGCGAATAAGCGCAAATTGAAGTCCCCGCCAATCAGTGAGCATTATCGATTTAACATTCGCGTCGAATAACGCAAGTTAGCGGTCACCTTTTTACGACCGCTAACGGAGGTCCTTTTCGGTTGCCAGATATCTGTCAAGTTTTGAATGAATCTTGTCAGCTGGTGGAGGAAATCTATCAGCAGATGAAATTTCCCGTGTTGGAAAAACTGCTGCGTCTGTGTTGGCGAGTCATTCCAATTACACTGGAGCGACTTGAGATCTACGCCCGTTAGAACGTTTGCAAGGTATTTGCCGCAATGCATGCTCGAAAGCCAATTCGGACGGTCAACCCGGTATCGACTCGACGCCACTCCATGCGTCAATTGGCTGCCCTGGGCGGGCTTGCCTGGTTTGCCTGCAATGACGTCTTGGCTGGCCAGTTACCAACAGCCGACGATGGGGAAACCGCAGTCGAGGGCGCGACCGAGAGCGAATCAATATTATCTTATGTGGACCCCAAGACTCAGCGTTACCGTTGCGGGTTGGAGTTAAGCACTGGGCGAGCGAACTGTCGCAACATTATCACCACCTTTCCGTTGCCTCGAGTTTGGCCCGAACAGGAGGTGCGATTGGTGGAGAGCCAAATCGACCCCGTCTTTCGACGCTGGCAAGAACGTGATTTAAACGGTTTAGCCAGTCAGTTTGTCGCTCAGATTGGCGGTTTGCCGGCGGGCAGTCTTGCCAATGCTCTGTTTACTTTTGAGATCACCCGCTATCGGATTTTGCCGCCCCAGGAGGTGACTTCGCTGCAAATTCCCCGCCGAGTCGATCGAGATATGCGGCAATTCATGATCTCTAGCCCCTACATCGATGTCGGCAGCGCGCGGGTGCGGGCGGCGGTGCGGGAGATTGAAGCCCAACCAGCGGTGAACGATTGGCAACGTGTCGAACAGATTTATGACTGGGTTCGAGAAAAAATCGCGTACGTCGAGGGTGACATTAAATCGGCCGACGATGCGTTGAAAGACGGCACGGGCGATTGTGAGGAGTTGACCAGCGCGTTTGTGGCGATCTGTCGCACGATGCGGATTCCGGCCCGCATGGTGCACGTGTTATTGCACTGCTACCCGGAATTTTATTTGGAAGACGCGGAGGGTAACGGCCACTGGATTCCCTGCCAAGTCGCCGGCACGCGGCAATTCGGCAGCATGGAAGAATATCGCCCGATTCTGCAAAAGGGGGATCGCTTTAAGACTCCCGAACAACCGCTGCGTCGCTACGTGGCTGAATATTTCAAGGCGGCAGCGGTGCAAGGGGGCAATCCCTCGCCAAAATTCGTGCAAGAATTGCTGGATTGAGCGGCGGTAAATTCTCCACGCCCGATTTTCGCCACGCCGGGGAGGGACTAAAGTAAAGGTTGCTGGTTTACTTTGGTTCTCATTCTGCAGGAACATCCATGGAGACTCCCCAGGCTCAACCGCTGCGCATCCTTCCTTTCATCGTCATGGTCCTTGTCTTTGCGGCATTCTTGGGCGGCATGACGGGAGTCTACTCGATGTATATGTCGGCGTTCGAGCAAAAGCCGACGATCATCGAAGGCAAAGCCAGCGGCCCGCCACCCGGGATGGGTGGTGGAGGCGGATCGCAAAATGCGGACGATGCTGGTGCTGATGATAGTGCCGCTGAGGATGACGCCGCCGAAGAAGAGGCCGCCGAAGAAGAGGCCGCCGAAGAAGAGGCCGGCTGATCCATGACAGCCCACGCTGACGACTGACCTGCTCTAAGATGGCGGATGCTATGAAAAAGGGATTGCTCGTTGCCGCGGCGGTTGCCGTGCTAATGCTGGGCGTTTGGTTTCTGCGTCCGCAACCAGACCAGCCTGCTGGTGATGGAGACGATGGAGCGGGTCCAGTTGTCGTGGGTGAAGCGATGGAACCGGCCGCCAAGCTGGACTTGATGCAGCGGGCTTTGGCGGAAACGGAAAATCTCAACACCGAACCTGCCGTTGCGCTATGGACGCAACTATTGGTCAAAGAACCTGGGAACCTCGATGCCCTGCAGAATTTGGCCGTCACGCACGTTAGTCGGTTGCAGCAGTTAAAGGAAAAGTTAAACGCTCCTCAGACCACTCCTGAGGAGCGAGCGGATGCGGAGCAGCAATTGCCGCTGCGGCTCGCCGATGCGAGTGAAGTCACCGAGCGATTAATTTCCGCCGATCGTGCGAGCGGGGAAACTCGCCGGCAAGACCAAGCATCTTGGCTGCAAGCGAAAGTCGATATCACGGCTGCCGAATTGGCTTCCTTTGATGAGAAGCAAACCGCCATGGCTGGGATTGCCCAGGAGTTGGGCCAGCGGTTGCAAGCCTCCCCAGGGGCCGCGGTCTTGGTCGGCTTGTTGGAGGATGCCGCCGCCATGGCAGAAGACCCGCTCGGTGGCGGTGCGGACCCGTTGGTGGAACCCATTGCTGAGGCTCTGATCGCCGCATCGGCGGCCAATCCGCGAAACCTATTTATTGCTTTTAAAGCCCTTGAGTTCAGCCTCAAAGCGGAAAAGCCCGCAGCTGCCGAGATTGCCGCCCGCCTGAGCAAACTGACTGAGCCTCTGGATACGTTCTTTCGCCCTATTGCTTTATCGAGCGCGGGGCTGCCTCCCGAGGCGTTTCCAGCAAACATCATTGAAGCGGTCAATAGTGGCAATTTTCGTGCCGCAGTATTGCCTGCTCGCCAATGGTTTAACCTGTTGAATGGAACCGAAATCTTTAAATCGGATCGTAAACTTGCTGCCCCCAACCCGTTGGATTTGGTAGCCACCGAGGCGATCAATCAACTTGCTTTGCAACTGGCCGCCGAATCGCTTCCCCCAGCCGCCGCGACCGAGCTAAATTTCGCGGAACCGGCCGTGGTGACCACCACCGACAGTCCAGTCTTGGCGGTGGCGCAGGTCGATTTACTGCTGAATGACCGCGCGGCAATGCTGGTCGCCACTTCCGACCGCTTGAGCGTGTGGCAAGCGGTCGAGGGGGGCTGGGGCGAATGGGCTTCGTTGCAGATCCCGGCCGGCACCCGCGGGTTAACGGTGGTCGATTTGTTTATGGTGGACGCTGATTTTCCCCTCAAGATCAAACGCTCTTACCAAGCCGACTCCGAGGCCAACCCCACCGCCGCTGGCGAAAATTCGCTCCGCCACGACGTCTTCCCCAGCATCATTGCCTGGGGCCAGGATGGTCTGCACATCGTCCGTGTTGACGGTCGCCAAGAAACACCACCCGATCAACGGTTGCTGGCTCTCAATGAACCAACCGGGCTGGAATCGGTGACTGAAGTGGCGGCATTACAGCCGATCGATATCGACGCCGATGGCGATCTCGATCTGGCAATCAGCACGCTCGGCAACGGCGTCCAGTTCTGGATCAATCGCGATAACATGACCTTCTTTTCCGCCACCGAATTCAGCCTGCTGCCGCCGCAGGATGATCCGGTTGTCGATTTTGGTCTGGTCGATCTCGATCGTGATTTAGATCTCGACCTACTTGCCATTCACCGCTCGGGAGCGATCGGCTGGCTGGAAAATTTATTGCATCTCCAGTTTCGCTGGGCACCCCTGGAGGCGGCCTCACCGGTTGGTCAGGGAGGCAGCATTGCGGCGGTGGAGTGGGACGGAAACGTTTCCTGGGATGCGGTCTATTCCGGCAGCCAAGGTGTTGGGCTGATGCGGACCGAGACCACCGGGGCCGGCGTTTTTCGCACCACCGCAGCCACCACCCGCGGGGCCACCGCAGAGAATGACCAGTTGCTCGGCGGACGTGCCCTGCTGGCCGACTTGGATCACGACTCTTGGAGCGACTTGCTGTTGTACGGTCCCGCTGGCGCCGGCTTGCTTCGCGGCGGACCGAGCGAGTTGACCGGCCTGCCGATCATGCCGCTATTTTCCGCCCCTGTTGCCGCTGCCACGATCGCCGACTTTAACGGTGATGACCGCTTGGACGTTTGCCTGGCCTCGGGAAACGAAGTGATTGTGCTGGCGAATACGAGCGAGTCGCTGGGGCACTTTGTTGAGATCCAAATGAAAGGAATCGACGACAACGCCACTGGCCGGGTGAACCATTATGCCATCGGCAGCACGCACGAAGTTCGTTTTGGACCCCATTATCGAGCCGCGGTCGTCACCGATCGATCGACCCGCTTTGGCATCAATCGCAACGAGTCGGCCGACACGTTGCGATCCATATTGACCAACGGGATTACCCAAAACATTATCGATCCACCCAGCGATGTGACTATCGTCGAAGAACAAACGCTGAAAGGTTCATGTCCCTACCTTTACACCTGGGACGGCGAAAAATTTGCCTTTGTCACCGATTGTTTATGGGCCGCACCGCTCGGTTTGCAATACGCCGTTGGCAAAGTCGTCCCCGATCGTCCTTGGGAGTATCTCAAAGTTGACGGAGACTTTTTGCGGCCCCGCGATGGACACTACGAATTGCGATTGACGGAGGAATTGTGGGAGATCGCTTACTTTGATCATGTTGCCTTGATGGCTGTGGATCATCCCGCCGAAGTCGATATTTGGACGAACGAAAAGGTCGGACCACCCGACGTCGTGCAGCATCGTGTTTATGCTTTTGGCGATAGTCGCCCGGTCGTGTCGGCTGTGGATACCAACGGGGTTGATTGCCGGGAGTTACTGGCAACCGTTGATGAAAATTACGTCCAGGGATTTGATCGCCGAATTCGGCAAGGTCTCTGTCCGCCCCACTGGATCGATCTTGGCATCGGGCCGTTGGCCGCTGACGATGAAGTCTATTTGCTGCTCACCGGTTGGATTCTGCCGACCGATTCCTCGTTGAATATTCAGATTGACCAAAACCCGCAATTGCCGGCCGTCGAACCACCTTCGGTGTGGATTCCTGATGCGGAGGGGAATTGGGTCGAGTCGATCCCGGCGATGGGCTTTCCAGGAGGAAAAACCAAGACGATCGTGGTCAAGCTGACAGGTAAATTCAATCCACTCGACCCCCGCGTGCGGATTCGTACCTCGGCGCAGATCTACTGGGACGCAGCGAAGGTTGTCGTCAATCCACCTGAGACGGAATTACGGACGCAGACTTTAGAATTAGTCTCCGCCGAAGTGGCCGAGCACGGCTTTTCCAAATTGCTGCCTCGCGACAGCACCCAGCCGCATCGATACGATTATCATCAAGCCAGCAAACAGCCGAAATGGCCTCCATTAGCTGGCGGGCTGACGCGATTTGGCGATTGCCTGGAGTTGCTAACCGCTTGGGATGACCAAATGGTGGTGATTGCCGGCGGGGATGAGATTCGACTGAAATTTGCCGTCCCGGTAGAGCCTCTACCGGTCGGCTGGAAGCGAGATTTTGTCTTGCACAGCGTGGGCTGGGACAAAGACGCCGATCTGAACACTTTGGCGGGGCAGTCCGTAGATCCCCTACCGTTTCGCGCGATGCGGGCCTATCCACCACCCCTTGAGGACCAAGCGGCCGCCAAGCAAGCAGACGCGGCGAATGCTTGGCACCGAACTCGGATTCAGTCTTTTCGCAAATTTTGGGCACGCTGAACAAAAAACGGTTATGCTGGAGTGAAAGACGGTTATTTGCACCCATGAATGCTCGGTCCTCCATGGTGCCTTTTCTTCAAGTGACTTCGTCGTGCTTTATCCTGTCGCTCAAATCGATTCCGCAACCGCTAACGGCTTTAACACCGTTGGTCGCTGGAGCGGTGTCGTTTTTGGGCTGTTGGTCGCCGTCGGCATTGTGGTTGGGCAAACACCGGTCGCGGCCAGTTGCGGTGACTACCTTATGCCGTTGGGCAGCGGTGGGCATCAGGAAGTTAGCCACACAGACGAGTCGGGCATGCCGACCACGCCGGTCAGTCAGCCCTGTGACGGGCCGAGTTGCCGGCAGGCACCCGCTGGACCGATTTCTCACACCGTTGCGCCGCCCGATTTTTCACGTCGCGACAACGGCCCTTCATTGAATCCTTGGTCAGCAAATTCGCACGCTACACCACCCTCGGTGCTGCGCCCTTTCCCCACTGCTGATCGTTCCGATTACGAAACCCTGCGGTCGCGTTTAATGCGACCGCCGCGAGCGACCCGCTTGCTGGGGTTGTGGTAGGAACCTAGCCGAAGTCCAAGAAAAAGCCCACGGCCAACGCCGTTGGTGGATGGTACTCGGCCCGCTTCCATGCTCGCGGGTTTGTTACTCGTTGAGACGATATCACGACCTCTGCATCCGCCAGGTCGTCTTCTCCGCACCCGCTTCGCCTCCCGCTTGTTTCTGCGGAAACAATCGTTGGATGTGCCAAAGCTGGGGCGTGCTGCAAATCAATCGTCCAACCAGTAAATCGTGATCACCATGAGCGCTTCTCAATCTGATGCCACTGATAAGTACGCGCACTTGATGCGCGCCGCGGCGAGCCAGCCAAAGTATGTTCGTTCGATTACGCCCCGCCTGCGGGTGTTGCTATATATTGTCTTCGCGCTATTCGGGCTGCTGGCGGCGAACGGCTTTTATCTCTCCAGCATCACCTATCTGCAGTGGCTGCGGAGCGAAGTCTACGAAAATCACTTTTATCAATTGATGTTCTTGGTTCACTTGGGCTTGGGGTTGCTGTTAATTGTCCCGGTGATTGTCTTCGGCATCTTCCACATGTTGAAAGCGAGGAAGCGGCGAAACAAACGGGCGATTCGCATCGGTTACGCTTTGTTCGGAATCGCCATTGCGATCCTTGTTTCGGGTGTGTTGTTGATGCGAATTGGTAATTTAAAAATTGTTAATCCCGAAATTCGCACGGTAGTCTACTGGGCCCACATCATCGCGCCGCTGACGGCGGTTTGGCTGTACTGGTTGCATCGCTTGGCAGGTCCCCGAATTCGCTGGGCGGTGGGAGGCAAATTGTTTGCCGCCGTGGCCGTGGGGGTAGTCGCCATGGTAGCCGTGCAAAGCACTGATCCGCGAATCAGCGACGGTTCGGCCCCCTCGTCGGGCGACCAGTACTTTCAGCCGTCGCTGTCCCGCACCGCCAGCGGCACTTTTATCAATGCGGACACGTTGATGAACGACGACTATTGTCTCAAGTGCCATGAAGATATTTATGATTCTTGGCTTCATAGTGCGCACCACCTAAGTAGCTTTAACAATCCGGCATATGCCGCCTCGGTGCGTGAGACACGAGAATTGTCTATGCAACGCGACAACAACGTGCAGGCCACACGTTGGTGCGCTGGTTGCCATGATCCTGTTCCCTTCTTTTCGGGCGCTTTTGATGATCCGGAATTTGATGACGTTGTCGACCCGACCGCTCACGCTGGGATCACCTGCACGGTTTGCCACGCGATTCAATCAATCGGCAGCACGCGAGGGAACGGCGACTACGTGATTGATGAGCCAGCTCACTATCCGTTTGCTTACAGCGACAATCCGCTGCTGCAACAGATCAATGAACTGCTGGTGAAAGCCAAACCTTCCTTCCATAAGTCGGAAATGCTCAAGCCATTCCACAAGTCCGAAGATTTCTGCAGCACTTGCCACAAGGTCAGCTTGCCTGGCGAATTAACCAAGTATCGCGAGTGGATGCGGGGCCAGAATCACCACGATTCGTACTTATTAAGTGGAGTTAGCGGGCACGGAGCACGCAGTTTCTATTATCCGGCCGTGGCCGAAGACAACTGTAATGGTTGCCACATGCCGGAAGTGGCTTCTAATGAGTTGGGAGCAAAATATTCGGACAAATTGGGTAGGCTCGCAGTCAAGGATCACTTGTTCTTAGGTGCCAACACCGCCTTGCAATATTGGAAAGGTGGCGATGTCGCTGTGGAGCGGACGACGAAGTTTTTGCAAGATTGCTTGCGCGTCGATCTCTTCGGCATCCGCGAAGGCGGTGGCATCGAGGGGCATCTGATGGCTCCGCTGCGGCCGGAGATTCCCGAGCTTCAGCCTGGTCAAGAGTACTTGCTGGAAACGGTCGTCCGAACGTTAAAGCTGGGGCACCATTTCACACAGGGAACGACCGATTCGAACAACATTTGGCTGGAGGTTACGGTCAAGGATCAGGGCAAGCTGATCGCGGCCAGCGGTTTGCAAGATGAGACAGACACGGTCGATCCTTGGGCCCATTTTCTCAATAACTTCGTTTTGGACCGTGACGGAAATCGAATCAATCGCCGTAACGCTCAAGATATTTTTACCACGCTCTACAACCATCAGATCCCACCCGGAGCTGGACACACGGTCCATTATCGCTTCCGCGTTCCCCCGCAGACTCGCGGTCCGTTGGAGTTTCACGTTCGCGTCTTGTACCGCAAGTTTGATACGGAATACTTAAACATTATTGAAGCCAACAAAGACCCGCGAGATCCTGTCTTGCGCGGCAGTGGCGATTCCCCCAACCCACTTCCCGTGGTCGTGATGGCCGAGGATCATCTGGTGTTGCCGGTCGCCGGTGGCGAGGCGGTTGCTGCGGATCGGAATCCGCAGCCAGACTTTCCCCTCTGGCAACGCTGGAACGATTATGGCATCGGCTTGTTGTTGAAAGGTAAGTCGGAGCTGAAACAAGCGACCGAAGCCTTCGCGGCTGTGGAAAAACTGGGCCGTTATGACGGTCCCTTCAATCAGGCGCGGGTGATGGTGGAGGAGGGCGACCTCAATGGTGCCACGCAAGCCTTAGAACGTTCACTGAAGTTCGATCCCCAGCCTCCAGCCTGGACCTTTGCTTGGTTGAGTGGCGTGGTCGATCGCCAGCAGGGCAATTTACAAGCCGCCGCCGATAAACTCAAAGGCGTGTTGGAGACAAAAATTCCCGCTAGAAAGTTTGATTTCAGCTTGGACTACGTGGTGCGAAATGAATACGGGCTGACACTTTTTGACCTGGCGCAACAAGCCAAGGTGATGGGAGATCAAGAAAACTATGAGAAACATCTCACCGCGGCGGAAAAGGAATTTCAGCGTGTCCTTGATACTGACGTGGAAAACGTCACCGCGCATGCGAACTTGGCGCGAATTTATCGTGCCCGCGGGGATGATGAGCGACAAACTTATCATCGCCAGTTGCATGAAAAATATAAGCCCGATGATAACGCAGCTGAATTGGCGATCCCCAAAGCTAGGAAGCGGTATCCGGCTGCCGATCACGCGGCGCAAACTTTGGTCATTTATGATTTAAAACCTATTCCGTGAGCCGACGGCGCTAGTCGCGGTCCCTGGCCGTGCTCTCAGATAGATTAACAAAACTACAACCATCCGCAGTAGCCGTTATGAGTAAACAGAAACCTAACAAACGCTCCACCGCTGGCAGCGACTCGGCCCACCGCGCGGCCACGCCGCGACGCAAGGCTGGTTCGTCGCCTCAAGCGTCTACAGCTGCAAATCCTGCAGCGGAACAACTGGCCGATACTGGGGCCGGGGACGATGCGGTGATCGGTCGAGCTTTGCGAGGTTCGTTGTTAGCGGCTCTGGCGATTCTCGCGTTAGTGGGCGGTTGGTTTGGCGTTAAATATCTGAGTCGCGAGCAGGAAGTGGCCAAAGTTGTAGAGATCGAAGCGCCACAGGTGCGGCAAACGACGGGGGTCAGTCTGCCCAAAATCCCGCTGCTGGACATCACGGCCGATGCTGGCATCGAGTTTACGCATTACAGCGGAGCCGTCGGTGAAAAGCTGCTACCGGAAACGATGGGCAGTGGTGTCGCCTGGATTGATTACGACAACGATGGCGATCAAGACTTGTTGTTGATCAATAGTTGCGATTGGCCCTGGAGTCGTGAAGGCGACGCGGTGGCGGAAGAGCATCTTTGCCGTTTGTATGCGAACGATGGTAGCGGCCAATTCAGCGATGTGACAATGCAGGTGGGCCTTGATCAATCGTTTTATGCGATGGGCGTTGCGGTTGGCGACTATGATAATGACGGCTGGACTGATCTCTTCATCAGCGCGGTCGGCCACAATTGGTTGTTGAAAAACGAGACTGGTGTTTTTCGTGATCTGACTGAGCAGGCTGGCGTTGCCGGTGCCGAGCAGGACTGGAGCACCAGTTGCGGATTTTTTGACTACGATAACGATGGACTGCTCGACTTGATCGTCTGCAATTACGTCGATTGGTCTCGCGACAAGGATCTTTCGCAGAGCTTTTCGATCGATGGAGAGAACCGCGCTTACGGGCCGCCACGAGCTTTCGGCGGCACGTTTTCTACGCTCTACCATAATGATGGCGAGGGTAACTTCAGCGATGTGTCGGAGGTGGCTGGTTTGCACGTTCGCAATCGCGACACCTCGGTTCCATTGGGTAAAGCCATGGGGGTGGCGCCGGTTGATGTCGATGGAGATGGGTATCTAGATCTGGTCATCGCCAACGATACGGTCCGCAACTTCCTGCTACTCAATCAACGCGACGGGACGTTTCGTGAATCGGCCGAGTTGGCGGGGATCGCGTATGATCGCAACGGCAACGCTCGTGGTGCTATGGGAATCGATGCGGTGGCTTACCGTGATGACGGTACGGTTGCCATTGGTATCGGCAACTTCGCCAATGAACCATCGGCGTTGTACCTAGCCTCGGGGCCTAACATGGCGGAGTTTAACGATTTGGCGATGGCCACCGGTTTGGGACCTCAAACCCGGTTGGGGCTAACCTTCGGGCTTTGTTTCTTGGATGTCGATTTGGACGGTGGGATCGACATGTTGGGTGTGAACGGGCATTTGGAAGCCGAAATCAATAAGGTTCAAACGAGCCAGTTTTACGCGCAGCCACCGCAGATATTCTGGAATGCAGGTTCAGCCGGCGGAAACCAGCTTGTGCCGCTCGGTGATGCGGAAACAGGCACGGCCTTCTCGCAACCGCTGGTCGGTCGCGGAGCGGCGTTTGCAGATATCGACAACGATGGCGATTTGGATGTAGTGCTGACGGCCAACGGTGGTCCACCCCGATTGTTACGAAATGATCAACAGTTGGGGCACCATTGGTTGCGATTTAAATTGATCGGCCAGCAATCCAATCGTTCGGCGATTGGTGCGCGCGTGGAAGTACGGGCGGGTGATTCTCGTTGGCATCGCGTGGTCATGCCGACGCGTGGTTATCTCAGCCAAAGTGAACTGCCGCTGACGTTTGGTTTGGGCGAGCGGCAGGCGGTCGATGGAGCCACCATCTACTGGCCAAGCGGAATGCGTCAGGAAGTCGAGATCGATGGAGTCGATCAAACGATCGTGGTCACCGAGCAAGCTGGTACGTAGGAGTTAGTCGCGGTTCCCGTTAGCCGCAATGGCGCTAGCCGCGGTTCTCGCATTGCACCGAAGAACCCGCGCCCAACGAAACGGTGGCTAACGCCACAACCGCTAACCGCTAGCCGCTACAGACAGCACCCGCTGGCTCGACCCGCACAATCGCAACACCAAACGGGGTGACATGAGTAAAAAGGTGCGGATTGGTCAAAAGTTTCCTACTGGGTAGTCGATACGGATTGGCAGTGCACCACGTGGTGTCAAGCGTTGCGATTGTTTGACCTGGAGAGAATGCAGTCTTGCTTAGATTGTCCGATCTCCATGAGCTGCCGCCGGACCGTCGGTAGCGGGTTAAATGAGGATACGACGCAGTTTGCTAAACACGTTTCCTCGGTCCATGGAGAATTCACCGATGCGTCGTGTGATCGTCCCTGCGTTGCTGGCCGTCTGTATTGTCGCTGGCAACTCGGCAGATGCCGGATTCGGCTTGTTTGATCGTTTGTGTAATCGTGGTTGCGATGCGGCTCCCGTTTGTGAGCCCAGCTGCGGCTATGAAATCGCACAACCTGTGTGTGGTTGCGAAGTGGTGGATCCGTGCTGCAACCCACGTCCCAAGTTTGGTGGCCTGTTCAAGAAGTTGTTCAACAAGAACAGCTGCTGTGACGCGGCTCCCTGCTGTGACATTGCTCCCGTTTGCGAACCAACCTGCGGTTGCGAAATCGCTCCGATCGATTGCGGTTGTGCAGTCATGGAACCAGCTTGCGGTTGCGAGCCGGCTCCTTGCCACAAGCCACTCTTCGGCGGTGTCTTCAAGAAGCTGTTCAAGAAGAACACCGGCTGCTGCGATCCTTGCGCGATTGAGCCCGCATGCGGATGCGAGCCCACTTGCGGAATCGCACCAAGCTGCGGTTGCGGAATGTAATTGAAATTCCCGAACAACGCTGCGAAGCAAAGGCATGCCCTCCCGCCCCAGCTCAATGCAATCGTCCGAATTCGTAGATCGGCACATTGAACACGCAGGCCAGCAAGCAAACTTTTGAATACCAGCCAAGTTCGTCTGATACCTCCCGATCCCCGGTGTAGCCAACTATTGGTTTCATCGGGGGTTGGTGTTTTCACCGGAAGTGACTAGCTATTTTGCTCGGCCGGTACGCCACTGCCCAATTGGGCCAAGACCTGTAGCACGCCATTGATATGAGCCATTCGCGGCCCAAACCGATCAACAAATTCGTTCAACACGAACTCACCTTCGAGCAAGCATTCGGCGTTGTCGGTAATTTCCTCGGTCATTGTTTCTAGAAATTGCGTTTGCACTTGGCTAAGTGTTTCGGCTGCGTGACGGCAGGCATTCGCCAATCGTGGGTTGGCTTCTTTCCACTGCTGCAACTCTTGCATTCGTTGTTTTTGCTGGTTGGCGGTAGCCTCAGCTAACTCCTGTAACAACTGATTCTGCCGTGCTTGGCCAGCAACCAGCTCGCGGAGCAACGCGATCGCTACGTTTCCTTCCTCAGCAGCGGCTGGGGGGGCAGTAGGGTCCGCGGAAACATCGATTCGGAAGATGGGCGAGATGTGAATGGGGTCATTCGACATTGCGAATCACGCCTTGTTTTGACGAGGGTCAAGGGACGGAAACCGAGCCACTAGTATAACCAACGAAAAAATTGATTGTCCATGAGTTGGCGATTTACTGGCAAATTCCTATCTCCCCAGGCCTGCCGCAGCCGGGGTAATCCTCCTGGACTGCGTCAATTGCCTATTCCAGGAGAGTTAAAGTCTGACGTCCATGCGAACCGAAACTGAGCCGCATAGCAGTAAGTCTTTCGATTATCCGCGCAACCCGCCAACCGTGCCGCCTCCCCAGGCGATGGAGCCGCATGAAGTCGACTTCCGCCGAATCAAAGCCCGCTATTGGGTTTTACACCGTCGAGTATTCAGAGGCCCTAGGCTGGACCGGCGGGTACCTTATTTTGAACGCTGGCGGTCGCCCACTGGAGTTTCACTGCACCTTGCCGGTGCGGCCAACGCGAAGCCACGAAATTCTTTATGGGGCGTCGCTCACCACCTACTTGATCGGTGATGCGATCGGGAAGGCATTGTTTGAGCGTGCTCGCGTTCGCCCTCAACTAATTTGCGCCGACCAAGTGGAGGCGGTGGGGCTGGGGGACACCCTCGATGTGCCGCTGGCATTGTTGCCGCGAAAGGCCGCCCGGGATGGGGGCGATGGCTCATCGGCTGGCAATGCCGCCAACGATTCTGCGGTCGTTTGGCGGAATCGTCAAGCAACCCAGCAACATGCCGCTTCCTGGGTAGAGCTGCGGGGAAATGGGCAGACCTATTACTGCTCCCCAACCCGGCATCAGCAAGCGACGGAGGCGTTGCCCTTGTTTGCGGATCTGAGCGATTGGCAGGAACCGTTCGGACGTATCCGTGAGGCAATTCGCGAAGCTCAGCAGGGTGCCGCCACGCGAGCCGCCTAAGAGCCAGTGTTCGCTTAATCGCATAGCCCGCCCTAACACCGAGCCAGCTTTTTCAACTAGGTAATCAACGCATGGAATTCTTCGGCTCGCGTATTCGCATCGCACCCGAGTCGCTGTCGCAGGTCGCTGCCGAGCATGCCTCGCAGGGCGATCGCAACCAAGCTGATTTAATGAGGCTCACCACTCTGCCTGGCACCGCGTTGCCAACTATCACGGAGCCGCTGCGCATCGAGTTGGGAGCAAGTTGGAGTCGCCAGCAGGCACCGCTGGAAATCGAAGTTGACTCCGTGGACGTGGCTTTCCCCGAATTGAAAGCATTTCCGATTCGCTTGCGCTCGATTCCGATCAAGACGACCGGGTTTCAATTTCCCGAATCACCAGCCTGGGGCTTGGCTAAAGTTCAGTCCAAATCAACGAAGACTGCTGCAATCGCAGTGACAGCAGCCGATTCAGACTCGTCAGCCAACTCGAACGCGTTGAGCTCATCGGAGTCAGGCAACTCGGGACAGCCGTCAATCGGCTCGTCAACTGGCTCGTCAACCCCGTTGGCTCCAGCATCGACGGTCAACGACGCTGGCATGCCGCGGCGGCAGCAGGGAAAGCCGAACCCCACCGGACAACTGACTCGCATTCGTCCCCCGCAAGATGTCGTTAAGCTGCAGGATCGTTTGTACTATCTGTTGCAACCTCCGCTGGAACATCTTGTCGGTACCGGCGAGCTGAGTTTTCCGTTCGAGCCGTTTCCTTATCAGCTTGATGGAATTGCTTTTCTGTTTCCCCGTTATGCGGCTGTCTTGGCCGATGAGATGGGGTTGGGGAAAACGATGCAAGCGATCAGCACGATGCGGATGTTGTTGTGCAGTGGCGAAGTCAGCAGCGTGTTATTGATTTGCCCGAAACCGCTCGTCTCCAACTGGCAACGTGAGCTCAGCGTGTGGGCACCGGAGATCCCGGTTGCCGTGATTGAAGGGGACGCCAACCGTCGCAAATGGTTGTGGAAAAATCCCGCGGCTCCGATCAAGATTGCCAACTACGAATTGCTGATGCGTGACAGCGAGCTGTTGACCGCTGGGGATCTTCACTTTGACTTGGTGGCCTTGGACGAAGCGCAAAGGATCAAGAATCGCAACAGCACGACCAGCGAAATTGCGCGGGCCATTCCGCGCACGCGGTCCTGGGCATTGACCGGTACGCCTGTGGAAAATACGACCGATGATTTAGTTGGCATCTTTGAGTTCCTAGCTCCCGGATACTTGTCGACCGACATGAATCTGAGAACCATGGCCAAAGCGGCGGGCGATTATATTTTGCGGCGGACCAAGGATATGGTGCTGGAAGATATGCCACCGAAAATGTATCGCGACGCCAATCTCGACCTTACCGCCGAGCAGTGGGCGACTTACGAAACGGCTGAAAAAGAAGGGGTTATTCAGCTCACCGAACTCGAAGAAGAACTGACCATTCAGCACGTCTTTGAGTTGGTGCTGCGGCTGAAACAGATCTGCAACTTTGATCCGGTAACCGGGTCCAGCGTCAAGCTTGATCGGCTCGTCGCTGACATGGAAGAGGTCGCGGCCAGCGGTCAGAAGGCGATCGTGTTTAGCCAGTGGGTAAACAGCATCGATCAAATGCGACCGGCGTTGCAGCGATTCAATCCCGTCGAATACCACGGTCGCATCCCGCACAAAAAGCGAGAAGGGGTGATCGAACAATTCAAGGGCGATCCGAATTGCCATATGATTCTGATGAGTTACGGAGCGGGTAGCGTTGGCTTAAATTTACAGTTCTGTCAGTACGTGTTCCTGTTTGATCGCTGGTGGAATCCGGCCATTGAGGATCAAGCGATCAATCGTGCCCACCGGATCGGCGCCGCCGGTCCGGTAACGGTCACGCGGATGATGGCGATGAACACGATTGAGCAACGCATTGCCGATGTGTTGGACATGAAGCGGCAATTATTTGAAGCAATTTTTTCCGAGGCGGACACCGGCACTTCACGAGGGTTGACCCGGGATGAAATCTTCGGATTATTCAATTTGCGCACCCCCAAAGGGCCCATTTCTAAGGCCGGGTAAGTCATTCGACACCGTGTTTTGCGGGCCAATAGTCGTTTTGCCAGCTAGTGGGGGAGAGTGACCGCTCGGCAAGTTTGCCAAGATCTCGCTTGACCCAGCTTGCCCAGCAAATTAGATGTAGAGTTCAGGCGGATTACTTCCCTCTCGTTTGGCCAACTTAAAGCCCCACGGAGGCTGCGATGCCTGATTCTTCGCATTCAAATTCAGAACGACCTTTCTCGGAACAGCCGAAACGTTCGGCCCTCGATCGGTTTCTTACGGGAATTTCCGAGTCTGTTTTCCTCGGCAAACTGGGTGTTGCCGACATTCAGATGGTGGATTACCTCAGCGATCTGCTGCTGCGGTTTGTTCGCTCCGACGCATTATGCAAAGTGCGGCGTGGCACGGGCGAGCCGGTCACTGAGGTCTACCAAATGCTGCAAGAAGGCCAAAAACGCATCGGCTTGGCCCGTCGCGAAGTCCACCGTCACATCGGCGATTTCACGCTTTTCTGGTCGGGCATGTACCCCGAAAGCCTTCGAAGACCGAGTAAATCATCGGTCGATGGCTTCTTGGATTACTGCCAACAAGGCAAGCGAGCCTACGCGATCGCCGCCGAGATCGAGG
This sequence comes from Kothea flammea, assembly GCF_052161645.1. Taxonomy (GTDB): domain Bacteria; phylum Planctomycetota; class Planctomycetia; order Pirellulales; family Pirellulaceae; genus Laterigemmans. The sequence goes on along the minus strand of NZ_CP197414.1, from coordinate 5,533,474 downwards.
GTGGAGCCGAACGTCCGCCTTGCGAATTGCTGATCCAACTCAGCGAGCAGTTCGACCTCTGTGCCTACGGTTTGCGGGAAATTCGCCGCGCCTGGGAAGAGGACGAGGATGACGCGGGTGGCTTGTTGCTGCACTAGGCACTTGTTGCAACCCGCTCGTTGCAGCCCGTGCATCGCAAACGTTAAACGCAGGTATTGCTTGCTCTTGCTGCAATCCTGCGGAGACTATTTTGCCCTTCGTTGACGTTCTAGTGCCTAGATTCTTACAATCCTGGTCGAACATCGATCACTTGCTAGGCAGTTGCCAGTCTCCAGCGAAGGGAAAAACCAGCCATGACCCAATCCTCCTCCGGGCATCTCGACCATATTCTCAACGAGGAACGTCTGTTTCCTCCGCCGGCCGAGTTCACCGAAAGAGCCGTTATCAACTCGCTGGAACAATACCAAGACCTCTACCGCCGCTCGACCGAAGACCCCGATGCGTTCTGGGACGCCGAAGCCCGCGAGCATCTTCACTGGTTCGAACCGTTTCACACCGTCAAGCAGTGGCAAGCCCCCCACGCCCAGTGGTTCATCGGTGGCAAAACGAACGCCAGCTACAATTGTCTGGACCGCAACATCGCCGCCGGGTTGGCTGATCGCGTGGCGCTCATTTGGGAAGGGGAACCGGGCGACCAACGGCAATTGACTTACGCCGATCTCCACCGCGAGGTTTGCCGTGCGGCCGGTGCGCTTACCCAATTGGGGATTAGCCAAGGGGACGTGGTCAGCATCTACATGCCGATGACGCCCGAGCTGGTGATCGCCATGCTGGCGTGCGCTCGCATCGGTGCAATCCACTCGGTGATCTTTGCGGGTTTCAGTGCCGAGGCGATCGCCGATCGCAATCAAGACGCCAGCGCAAAATTGGTGATCACGGCGAATGGTCTCTACCGTCGCGGGAAAATTTTACCCCTCAAGGAAACGGTCGATCAGGCGCTTGAGAAATCGCCCACAGTCCAGCATTGTTTGGTGTTGCGACGGATCGATGATCTCGATGTGCCCATGACGGAGGGACGCGACGTTTGGTGGCATGAAATCATGGCTACTCAAAGTGATGATTTTCCAGCTACCCCGCTTGATAGCGAAACCCCATTATTCATCTTGTATACCTCCGGCAGCACGGGGAAACCGAAAGGAATTTTACACACCACCGCCGGGTATAACTTATGGGCCAAGCGAACCTTTCAATGGGTTTTTGATCATCGCGCGGAGGATGTCTATTGGTGCACGGCCGATTGCGGCTGGATCACGGGTCACAGTTATGTCGTCTATGGGCCGCTGTCGGCTGGTGCCACTTGTTTGTTGTATGAAGGAGCGCCCAATCACCCGCAACCAGATCGCTTCTGGGAATTGGTCGACCGCTATAAGGTTTCCATTCTGTACACGGCACCAACGGCGATTCGCGCCTTTATCAGTTGGGGTGATGAGCATGTGGATCGCCACGACCTCAGCTCGCTGCGTTTGTTGGGCACGGTGGGCGAAGGGATTAATCCTGAAGCCTGGATTTGGTATCACAAAAAGATTGGTGCCGAGCGCTGTCCCATTGTCGATACGTGGTGGCAGACAGAAACGGGTGGGATCATGATGAGCCCTTTGCCGGGGATCACCCCCACAAAGCCAGGCTCCTGCACGCGGCCCCTACCTGGCGTGGTGCCGGTGGTGGTTGATGAAGCGGGAGAGGTCTTAGAGCATAACGAAGGCGGCATGCTCTGCTTGGCACAGCCTTGGCCCGGGATGCTGCGCGGCATTTGGGGCGACGAGGAGCGATTTGTCGAGCAATACTGGTCGACCGTTCCTGGTAAATACTTAACGGGGGACAACGCCCGCTGCGACACTGATCAATATTATTGGATCATGGGGCGCATCGACGACGTCATTAACGTTGCCGGGCACCGGCTCAGCACGATTGAAGTGGAAAGCGCGTTAGTCAGCCATCCGGCTGTCTGCGAAGCGGCCGTGGTCGGCCGCCCCCATCCGATCAAAGGCCAAGGGATCGCCGCGTTTGTAACCATTCGTGACGCCGAGGCTAACGAAGCGCTGCGGAACGAACTGCGCCAGCACGTTCGTCAAGAAATAGGCGCGTTGGCTCAGCCTGACGATGTTCGCTTTACCACCTCGCTGCCGAAGACTCGCAGTGGCAAAATTATGAGACGCTTGTTGCGAGACATCGCGGCTGGAAAAGAAGCCAGCGGCGATACCTCGACGTTGGAAGATTTTTCCGTGCTAGCCCGTTTGCGAGATGATGAAGATTAAAATCGGATTCAAGAATCGCTAGCCACGGTTGGCGCATTGAACCAAACTGATCGCCTGCACCAAAACGGTGGCTAGCGCCAAAACCGCTAATCGTTTGCTCGCCGCGTTTTTTCGATTTGTTCATACGACATCAACAAATAACCATGGAGCACTCGGCAACACGCGCTGCGGAACGAAACCCATTGATCGAGCGTACGCTGGTTGTGCTCGCCGGTGCGCTTTGGTTGGGTGGTTTAACCTTCTACGCGGCTGTCGTGATCCCGCTCGCCCATGAAGTTCTCGGCAGCCACACCACCGTCGGCTTTATCACGCGGCGAGTCACTGTCTGGATTAATCTGCTAGCAGCGGTCGCGTTACTTGTGTTTCTGATCAACTTGCGTTCCACCCACAGCCATCAGGGACGCAGATTGCGGCGGCTGGTCTGGACGACTTGGGGCGTGATGGCAGCCGTGCAAGCGGGTTTATTTATTTTGCATCCACGACTCGATCGCTTACTCGACGTCCCGGAGATGGAAATTTTGCAGCCGGCACAATTCTATTCGCTACACCAAGTCTACCTAATCGGCACAACCTTACAGATGCTGGCGGGCCTGCTGTTCCTGGTCGGTATCTTGATAATTTGGCGCAGCCAAGATCAGTTTCAGCAGGCGGCCGCGAATCGGTTACAATGAAACTGCACGTCGGGCCGCTGTTTACGAGCTGGCTGGATGATTTCGAGCCACCTGAGTAATCGCCATGAAACCGTTTCAACCGGCTGTTTCCGCGGCCCCGCTGCCACGACGCGATTTCCTCACCCATGCCGGCGGCGGGTTCGGCGCGTTGGCATTGGCGCGCATGCTGGCGGGAGACCGGGTGCAAGCGGCCGAGACGGATGACAAGCGGGGGGCGGATCGAACCTGGTATGAGCCGAGTCGTGCGCGGGTCAAACGGGTGATCTGGCTATTCATGCATGGCGGGCCGAGCCATGTCGATCTATTTGATCCGAAACCAGAGCTGACAAAACTCTCGGGCCAACCCGTACCGGACAGTTTTGGTGCGTTCAAGACACGTCGTAACGTGGCCAAGAATCCGTTGTTGGGTCCACTCAAGCCGTTTCGACCGCGCGGTCAATCGGGGCTGGAGATCAGCGACTTTCTGCCGGAAATTGCGCGGCACGCCGACGACCTCTGCGTGTTGCGAGGAATGCATGGTGATAGCGTCAATCATCCCCAATCCGTCTACCAGTTAAACACCGGCAGCATTTTAATGGGACGCCCCAGCGTCGGTAGTTGGGTTGCTTATGGCTTGGGCAGTGAAAATCAAGACTTGCCCGCCTTCGTCGTGTTGCCCGATCCGGCCGGTGGACTCAAGGGGGGGCCGCCAGCTTGGGGAAGCGGCTTTTTGCCAGCCAATTACCAAGGGGTCACCATGCGCCCCGGGGATAAACCGATCTTACATCTGCAACCCGCCGGCAATTTCAACTCACAGCAGCAACAGCAAGCTTTAGCCTTAGCGCAAACCCTCAATCGCCAACACTTGGCCGACCGGCATTTCGATGATGAACTGCATGCCCGCATCGAAGCGTATGAGTTGGCTTTTCGCATGCAAGCATCCGCTCCTGAATTAGTCGATATCAACCAGGAAAGCCAAGCGACCCATCGGCTGTACGGACTCGACCGACCGGAGACGCGTGATTATGGCCAACGTTGTTTGTTGGCGCGGCGAATGATTGAGCGTGGCGTGCGATTTGTACAAGTTTATTCAGGGGACACCAACGGCTGGGATGCGCACAACCACTTGCTAAATAATCACACCACTCATTGTCAGAAGACGGATCGTCCCGTTGCCGGTTTGTTGCAGGACCTGAAGCAGCGAGGATTATTGGAAGACACCCTGGTGATTTGGGGTGGTGAATTTGGCCGCATGCCGATGAGTGAATCGGGGCATGGACGCGACCATAATCCCTGGGGCTATTCGATGTGGCTAGCGGGCGGAGGCGTGCGCCCTGGCATGTCCTATGGAGCTACCGATCCGATTGGTTTGCGTGCCGCTGAGGGCAAAGTTCATGTTCGCAACTTGCACGCGACTCTGCTCCATTTACTCGGCATCAACCACGAACGTCTCTCCTTTTATCACAATGGACTCGACGAACGATTGATCGGCCCAACCGATGATGTTTCGGTCGTCAAGGAGATCTTGGCATGAGATGTTTTTCCTCAAGTTTGCTGATACTCATGCTGTTGCTGGCCAGCGGCTGGGCGTGTTGTGTTTGCTCCCCCGGGCTGGCCGATGAGATGCCGATCGAGAATCATGATCGCGAGCATTGGGCGTTCGTACCACTCGCCAAAATCAGTCCTGCCAAGGTCGTCAACCCCGCTTGGCCGGCGGGGCCAATCGATGCATTTGTTTTACGAAGGTTGGAAAAGAAGGGTCTCGAACCCGCTCCGACCGCCAGCCGTGCGGTGTTATTGCGGCGCGTCAAGTTCGATCTGCTTGGGCTGCCACCGACGCCTCGTGAGTTGCAAGATTTTCTGAGTGACCAACATCCTGCCGCTTATGCAAGATTGGTTGATCGCCTGCTTAGCTCACCTGCTTATGGTGAACGCTGGGGCCAGCATTGGTTGGACTTAGCTCGCTTTGCGGAAACCGACGGGTTCGAGCACGATAACGTTCGCGACGGTGCTTGGCAGTATCGGCAGTGGGTGATCGATGCGTTGAACCGCGGGATTGGCTATCACGAATTCATCCGCGCACAGCTTGCCGGCGACCTCAGCGATGATCCTATCGTCTCCATTGCCACCATGTTTCTGTTGGCCGGCCCCGACATGCCTGACATCAATGAGCAGGATCTCCGGCGGCATGACAAGATGAATGAAATGACGGGCACGTTGGGAGCCGTCTTGCTGGGTATGCAAATGCAATGTGCCCAGTGTCATGACCACAAATATGATCCGATCAGCCAAGCTGATTTTTTCCGTCTGCGGGCGATCTTCGAAGCGGCCGTGCCCAAGCTGAAGTCCAATCGGCACGTGTTACAACTGTCTGCTCAACCTCAAGCGATCAGTCCCTATTTGTATCATCGCGGCGAACTGGACGGTCGTGGTGCCGCGGTGCAGCCCAAGCCGCCGAGAGTCGCTTGTGATGTTGACTTTCATCAACAATTTGGCGAGCAAGATCCCCGCTCTGAGTTCGTCGACTGGCTATTTCAACCGCAAAATCCCCTCGTTGCTCGGGTGATCGCAAATCGCATTTGGCAACATCACTTTGGTACAAGTCTGTGTGATAATCCTAATGACTTGGGGGTCATTACAGCGGAGCCCAATCATCCCGAGCTGCTCGACTGGTTGGCCTGGGAAATGATCGAGAATGACTGGAGCATCAAGCATTTGCATCGTCAGATTTTGTTGTCGGCGACTTATCGGCAGGCGAGTTTTGCCGAAGCGGGAAACGAGCTGGCAGACAGCCATTTCGCACGAGCTCTGGAACGCGATCCCGACAATCGCTTGTACAGCCGCTTTCCGAGGAAACGTTTGCAGGGCGAATTAATTCGAGACGCGTTGCTAGCGATCAGCGGCCAGCTCGATCGTCGCTACGGTGGTCCTAGCGTGTTGCCCCCGTTGCCGCCTGAACTGACCTCCACGTTGTTAAAGGGTCAGTGGAAGACCAGTGAATCGGCAGCCGACCACCACCGTCGCAGTATTTATATTTTCGCGCGTCGGAATCTTCGCTATCCAATTTTCGAAGTCTTTGATCGACCGGACGCCGGAGCGACCTGCGCGGTGCGGGGACAATCGACCACCGCCATTCAATCGTTGCAGCTGTTGAACAGCCAATTGACATTAACCGCAGCTGAGCAATTGTCCCAAACGCTGCTGACCGAGCTAGCGCATAATCACAATTTTGATGCTAACTCGCGTCCCCCGCTCCGTCGGTTGGAAAGCTTAAGCGAGCGATTAATTCGACGTGTGTATAGCAGGCCGGCGACTGTGCAAGAGCTTACCGAACTGGTTAAATTATTGTCCAGCCACGAGGATCTTGCAGGTACGCTGCAGGTGGTCTGCGTGGCCTTGTTGAACACAAACGAGTTCATTTACATCGACTGAAACAATCGGCTGAGCCATTGGGTTCCCGTCGCTCAAACATGATTCATGAATGAGCAACTCCGCGTCACAACGTAGGCGGAGAAAACCAATTTTGCTGAGCTGCTGGCAAGAGATCACCATTGATCTCGCAACTCGCGGAGTCGCACAAAAACTTCCTCGGCGGAGGGTTGCCTTGGCATATCGGGGAACGCGTCGAGCAGTCGGCTGATCACGGTCTGGTTGTCAAGCCGCAAGAAGGTATTGATCTCGCGTTCCAACGCCAGCGTCGTGAGCAAGTGCTGATCGGTCTGACTTGCCTCTTGCAATAACGCCGACGCTCGTGCGTTATCGGGCTCACGGTCAAGGGTGAAACCCAGATTGTTGATGAGATAGTCGTGGCCTGGGTAGATCCGAGTATCACCAGATAATTTTATCAACTGCTGGGAGCAAGTTTGGAATAGCTGCCTGGGATCGCCGCCCCCACGACAGTTTCCCACGCCGGCTGCGAACAGCGTGTCACCGCTGAATAGCGCAGGAGCGTCCGTATCATATAACAGGCAAATGTGAGTCAGCGTATGTCCGGGCGTGTCCAGGACAAGTAGTTCCACGGTCTTGCCCACGCGAACGACATCGCCCGCGTTCAAGCCATGATCCAACCCTTCGATGCGCGGGCCAGCCAGAGCGTGGGCAAACAATTTGGCGCCAGTCGCCTGAACCATTGCCGAGTTACCTCCAGTATGGTCACGGTGTTCGTGGGTGTTAAGAATCTGGGTGATCTCCCAACCTTTTTCATGGGCGCACGCCAAACACTGCACATGGTCCAGTGGATCAATCGCTAACGCCTCACCGGTTTCCGGACAGGCAACCAGATAATTGAAATTCCGAGAAGCGTTGCCTGTCCATATTTGGTCGACAATCATGATCTTCACCTCAATGCTCAGACGGCTTCGCCGGGGTCAGGCTTTGTGTTCGGTGTTGGGAAGGATAGAGTAAGTGGTTTTTCGGTTGGGCGCACTCGTTGTTGGGAGGCGAGTCCAATCCGCGACCTCCGCGCATCGAGTTGCCAGGCGTTAATGGCCAATCCGTCACGCGGGGCAGATCGATTTCCGCCGAGCTTCCTCCGGACCACGTCCACACCTGCGACTGCCATCGCCCCAAAACCGGATCTCGTCGGCAGTGGCTGTGATTATTGGATCGGCTGTTGAGCTCCGCCCGGAAATGCGCCAGCCATTCCCAGGAAGGGAAGGATGGCTTGCCCGAGGGCGATATCAAAATCCTGCTGCGTGTTAGCGGCCAGCAGCGGGTCCAAGGCAGTGTCGATCTGTCGAACCATTTCGGCGATCATCGCCGTTGTCTCTGGGCTGTTGCCAATCTGCATGCCCGAAGAGGCATTCTCAACCATCTTCTCAATGATTGTGTCTTTCTCTTCGAGCCACCTTGTCACCATGTCTTTGGGTACCCAGCGATCTTCGTAGTAGACCATTTCAAAGGTTTGGACAACGCCTTCGCTATTTGGGAAGGTCATCGTACCGGTGGTATCTCCGGTCTGCTCGGTAGATACTTGGCTGATCAATGCATCGCGGGCATCTGCTGGGACAAGCATCAGCAGTTCGTAGAGATGGGCGCCGATACGAGGTAAGTGATATTTTACCATATCACTGACGGGATAATCTTTGATTAATTCGATGCTGAAAGTGAAATCGGCATATTCATGGATGACCCCTACGGCTGGATCAAAGCCTTGTTTGATCAATGGCAATTGCTCAGGAGGCACGGCGGTCAATAGTTGTGAGTTTAGGATGAATTCCTTCTTGGTCACTAGCACCTCCGTCAGTTTATTGACCAGCTGAATCGTTTCTGGGCTGATCGAAATATCGCTTTCTTCCAGGAACGGCCGGAGTGTTTCGCGAATTTTTTCGCTGTCAATGAACTGGCGAATGTCGCCAGGCAATGCTTCCCAAAAGACATCCAGATGTCCCGCCAGCGCTTGATCACGAACATGTTCCCAGGCGTCTTGCAATGAGGTATTTGTGGGGAACGGTAACGCGGCAGCGAGTTGCGGGGGTGTGGGAGGCGTAAAGTTCAGTTGCCGGGCGAGCGGCTTGTAGGTCGATTTGTTGCTCGGTGCGGAGCCATTTGGTGTGGCAGCGTTTGGCTTGGCCACCTGTGACATCTCGAATAGTTTCTTCGCCTGAGCGCGGCTTTCATCGCTGAGTTTGGCAATCGGCACGGAGATCGTTGTGCCGTCGCTCTTCTTCAGAAGTACGTTGCTGCCGTTGACACCGACGTATTCGGCCTCCACAGAAAAGGCTCCCGTTTTATCGGTCCAGGTCTCAGCGAATAGGCTCGGTGTCAGGCAAAATGTACAGAAAGAAAACACGAACCCCATGGTTAGGGAGATCAGCAATCGATGAGGGTTCAGAAATTTAGCCGCCATGATTCACATTCCTGTTGATTTCTTATGGGAGGATGAATCTGGTAATTTAACTAAGCCCAAGTCCAAAGAAAATAGTCGAGCGTTGAATTCACAAATCGACGCGACGTGGCGGATGAGGGATGACTGGACAGCGGATCATTACTCAGTTTCCCGTGACTCAGTTTGCCGCGACGCGGTTTCGATGCGGCTGAGCAGTGCCGCGTGGCGTTCTGCGGCGACTGTGTCGCCCTGTTGTCGATACTGTTCGATCAGCCATTTCCGCACGGGAGTTAGCGTGGGATTGCAGGTTAGCGCTTGTTCGCCCGCTGCCAGGGCGGCGTCGACTTGATTTAAGTTAGCCAAGATGTCGGCGCGAAGCGCAAAGGTGCGGGCATTCTTTGGATCGATTTTCAATAGTTCATTGGTGATTGGCAGGGCCGCTTGCCACTGGCTCGATAGATAATAGATCGTGAGGAGATTCGATAGCACGTTTTCGCGGACATTCGCATCTTCGCGTGCGGCCTCGAAGTAGTATCTGGCTCGCTCGGGTGATTGATACTGCAACCAAAAGGCTCCCAGCACCGTGAGCATCGGACCGTCCTTACGTGTTTGTTCGGCCAGCGGTGCGAGCTGTTCCACGATCTCTAGATTCGGACGGCCGCCCTGATGTGAACCGGCTAACCAGAGTGCCATGCCGAGCGATCGCTGTTGCTCCCATTCAGGTAGTGAATCGGCAGAGTTCCAGAAGAATTGCAAATCCGCGGAGGCCGTCCGTTGGCCGTTGCTTGGCGCGGCAGGCTGGTCATTGGCTTGAAGTGGTTGGCCGTCATTTTTTGAATTTGAGACATCCGTGCGGGGAACGATCACGCGATGGTCGGTCTGGCTGACATGCGATATCCGCTGTGCGGTCCTGGCCGGCATGTGGCAGGAAAAGCAGGAGTCGCCAACCGCTTGCCGTTCGCTTGTGGGAGTTTCGCAGGCATCCAAGTCGTGACAACTTAAGCAACGATTGCGGTAATAAGCAACACGCTCCTCCGGGGAAGGATAAGCGTGGGGATCGTGACAGCTGGTGCAACCCATCCTACCGTCGCTACCTTGAAAGCATTCGCTAGCGTGCATCTGTTGAACATGACTAACGGCTTTCGTGGTTCCATCCTCGGCGATTCCAGCGTCCGTTACCATCATCGCCCAAATGTCTTCCAGACGGTCGCCTGGCCGAAAGTCAAATTGGCTGCGGTTGGGTCTGAGAATCCTAGCTGGCGCGTGCAAATGACATTGGTAGCAGATCGCTTCGCGTTGTTCATGGTCAAGCTTATCAGGATTGACGATGGTATCTTGGGCGTTTGTCGAGCCATGATGAAACTGCACATGTTGTTCGCCCGGGCCGTGGCAGTTTTCGCAACCAATTGCCGCGTGCAATAAAGCTGGAGATTGAAAGCGAGCGGTGTTGCGTTCGAGTTCGTTCACTTGGCCCGCATGACAGCTTAAACAGTCGTCAGTAACTCGACGTGAGAGTCGCCGCGGATCGTCCAGGGAGTGTCCAGGAGCGAAATCGTAGACTTGATCGTCTGAGTACCAATTGAGTGGCGACATAAACAACAGTTGGTCACGGCTCGCCAAATAGGCAAAGGCACGCTTCCCCGAGCCAACTACGTAGTCAATCTCAATACCGTCCGCGAAGATTTCTTCACCATCAGCGTCAATCATCCGCTCGGTGTGCCAAAGTTCGTTCTCGCGGATGCTGATCTGGTAATGGTGTTTGGGCGTGCCGATTGGAGTCGCTTCTCCAGCTAGGCGGGCTCGTTCGGCGGCGATGTCGACGGGGGCAATCGACCGCGACATCGGGTGATCTTTATAGGATGCACAGATCGCTTCATGGCACTCCAGGCAAGCGTCGTTACCAAGGTAGCCACCTCGAGAAGGTGCTTCGTAGGCAACCTTAACCAATTCGTTATCGCTCGCCGCGGAGGCCTGCTCAGCGGCAGTGGGTTCCGCTGCGTTTGCTGCTTCGGTGGATTTTGGTTTGTCGGAGGCCGGTGTGGCTGATCGATCGCACCCGACTGAGCTGACGAGTAACAACAATAGACACAGAGCAATCCATGCCGCAGAACGGACGGATTGGCAAACTTCGCGAGCGATAAAGCACAAAATCGGACAAGCCTGAGAGCGGATGCGAGAAAAAGCAAAGACAACAGGGCAAAGATTTAACCCCGTAACTGCTCAGTTGGCACCGCGCAATTAGAAAATCAAAATGGAGAAAAACCCGATCCGCTTAAAGTGCCGCTTTGCTTGCGCCGCAAGTTAGGGATTTCAGCGACTATGATGGGAGGGACGAAACAGTGGCGATCTGTCAATTTGCATTTTCTCAAGCGCCCCATTTCACGATCGTAATATGAAAAACAAGAGAATTACGCGTTGCTGTGGACTGGCACCGATTGCTCTCTGCTTATTGAGTGTCACTCAGGCGGTGTGCTCGCTGCCGGCGCAGCAATGGCAAGCAATCGACATACCTGTCAAAGCCAGTCTGCGTGGCGTATCCGCCGGTGAAGGCGGGCAGTTATATGTGTGCGGGACAGTCCCGCAGTCGGCCACACAGTCGTCGGTTGGGGTTGTCTTCTTTTCGCCAGATGAAGGGCGGACTTGGTTTGACCGCAGCCCGCGAGAAGCAGGTGCCGTGGATTTTCGTTCGCTGGCAATTATCGACCAGTCAACATTAGTGGTAGCCTCCGCGGGGAGCCCCGCTCTGATTTTACGATCAGCAGACCAGGGGCAAAGTTGGGAGCGGGTCTATCAGAATGAACATTCCGGAGCCTTTATCAACAGCGTGCACTTCTGGGACTCGCAACGCGGGCTTGCCTGCGGCGATCCCATCGAGGGCAGATTTCTAATCTTGCGGACCGAGGATGGCGGACGTACTTGGCAGACGCTTGATTGCCCGATCATCGCGCGGGAGGGTGAAGCTGGTTTTGCCGCTAGCAACGGACTGATTGTTGCAATCGGCGAGCGATCCGCCGTGATCGGGCTCGGTGGGGGCGTCGCGGTCGAACCAGCGAATGAGGTAGATCAACAGGCCAGCCGCGTGCTGCGGACTGATGACTTCGGCGCCACCTGGATGACCAGTGAGGTTGGTGTCATGCCTGCTGGGCCATCGGCGGGAATTTTCGGTTTGGCGACTGGTCCCAGCGGGTTGCTGGTCGCTGTCGGCGGCGATTATAAGCTTCCTGCGCAGCCGCTCAACCAAATCGCAATCTCCGCAGATGCCGGCGCGACATGGCGATTGCCAACGGGAAACAAGCCGCCAGGATTTCGGTCCTCGATCGTTTTTGTGCCTCCCTCGCCCGCAGCTGCCGCTCAAATTCCGGACTTGCAACGTTCCGGTTCCAAGCCAGCAGGAACGCTCAATTCGGGTTACTGGTTGGCGACTGGACCCAACGGCACCGACATCAGTTTGACGGGCGACGACTGGTACCCATTGGCGTCACTCGGTTTTAACGCGATTTCCAACCCAGCACCGTTGCGTCACGGAAAGGCGTGGCCCGTCTTGGTTGGCAGCGAGGGGAGAGTATCCGGCCTCTTGCCCCCCGCTAAGCTCTCTCAATGAAGCCATTGACATCGCCGTTTTTTCGCTGCTGGGAAACAAAATTTCTATAAAGGTATTAGACCAAATCGATCGGCAAGCAAGTTCTTTGCGGATTTGTGAAACAGCCAGCCGCTTGGCACGTCCTTGAGATTGATAGAAGGACCGTTTATCAAGGCCGACATTTTTACCGAGACATGCATCGAGTTCCCAGTGATTGATCCAGCAATCCTTGCCGAATTGTGGCGCGCCCACGCGGGGCGATTGCTGGTGATCGCCCGGTCGGTGGGAGAGCCGGCCGAGGATGCTGTTCAAGAAGCTTTTACCTCACTGGCGACTCAGGGCAAACTGCCGGATGACCCGTTGGCTTGGTTGGTGCGGGTCAGCCGCAACCAGCTGCTCAGCTGGCAACGCAAACGCCAGTCCCAGGCCAATTATCAACTAGTGGTGGCACCACAACAAAACTGGTTCTCTGATGCGGGGGCAGAGCTTGACTCGCAACTCGACGGCCAACAAGTAACCGTTTGGCTGCAGATGCTGCCGACCGACGAGCGGCAAGTCATTGTCATGCATTTGTGGGGCGGATTAACCTTTCGACAAATTGCCGCGACAACCGATTGCTCGTTGGCTACCGCAAACCGACTTTATCACAGCGGTCTTGAACGGCTGCGATCACGAGCGGGTGTTCAAACCGAGGTATGTCATGAATCATAAAGATTCACAAAATGTGAATGAGCCTGAAAAGAAATCACATACCGCGTTCGAGCGACAGCTGCAGACGCTCGCTCCCAAGGCTACTGAAACCAGCGAAGCGGAGGCGATGTACGCTTGTGGCTTTCAAGCTGGGCGGCAGAGTGCGCTGGGCGAAATGTCGACAACTCATTCATCACAATCCGCTGCCGCGTGGCGACCGCTGATGCTCGCGGCATGCATTTCTTGTTTGCTGGTCGGGCCGATAGGTTATTGGCTGGGGCAGTTTCATTCCCCCGCCGGTGAGAGATTGGTTGTGGCGGGCGATTCAGTGCGGGAACCAATTCCAGTGCCGGCAAATGACAGCCAGCCGACACCTCCGTCGCTTGAGATCCCCGTAAATGCTGTGGAGTCGCAGCCACAACCTGGCGCGAATGAACAGTTCGCGGCGTTGGACCTTTCCCATTTTTGGGAAACGCTGGCAATATTCTCGGGATATCAAAGTCCCGCGGGTTCGGCTCCGCAACAATATCTAACAACTCGGTCGGCTTCAGATATTCATTCCGTCTTGGACCAGCTCAATATCGTGTCGACTCGTAATGTTCCAGCCAATGTCGCCGAGGGGCTCAGCGGTGCGGGCGGTAGCCCCGTGGAAAATAATGCCGTCACAAAGTCGTCAAAAATATCGCCGCGGAGACAACTGCGACACCTAGATGGATTTCGCACTCCACTTACTAACCGAGAGTCGACGACCGATCTGATGCAGTGGTTTGATTGAGAAAGTGGTTAGGAACCAGCGGAGGATGCTTTTCGTTGTTTGAGATTCACTACTATTCAGGAGTCTGTTTATGCGCTGGACTGTTTTCACGGGGACCTTGGCGATTACCGCTTTGGTCGGCTTGCTCGACATGCAAACGACTTTGGGACAGGGACAGACGATCTCGTCGCTTGCAGAGTCTTCAGCTGAGGTAGACGAGGCTGAGGTAGACGAACCAGCGGAAATCCCGGTGCTCTGGCTGACACCGGCGACCGAACCTGTGCCCGCCTTGCAATATCGTTTTTGGCCCGATCGATTCGAGATGACGCCCGGGAATGCGTTTGTAAGATTTCAGCGGGCAATCTTGTTGATGGCTCAGCAAGATCGTCGCAGTTCGAAAGCTGCCGAAGAATTTTGGAACCAGTGGGAGGAACTGATGGAGTTTGCACCGGCCGATCTGCCTCAAGCAGAGGCTCGTGCGGCCCTGGAGAATTATCAGCTTGCGCTGCAAGAAGCCCACGGCGCACGGTTGCTCAAAGACACCGACTATGGTTTGCCCATCGAGGGCATTCGCGGCGTGGAAACGATTGAACTTTTGCTGCCTGAGTTTCAGGAAATGCGAGCACTGGCGAGAATTCTCCAGTTGGAAATACGACTCGCGATTGCCGAGCAAAGGGTTGACGACGCGCTCAAGACGCTCCAAGTTGGTTTTCGTTTGGGTGAGTCGACGGGACAAGCAATCGACTTCTTGGTCGCTAGATTGGTTGGCTTGGCGATCAGTGGGTTGATGCTCAGCGAAGTGGAAGATCTTATTCAAGCTGACGACTGCCCGAATCTGTACTGGGCGCTGGCCAGTCTACCGCCTTCGACCAGCGAAGTGTTGGAGTCGATTCAGTTCGAAGCCAGCATTATTTCTCGCGTTTTTAGCTCGCTCGACAAACTTCCTCCTGCGGGACTGCCTGCCGAAGTCTGGGAGGAGCGTGCTATTAGCCTGTTATTGGATTTACAGATTGTTCAGGCTTACGACGGCGCGCCCAGTGAAAGTCGGATGGTAAACGCACGCCTTTTGGCCGGCGCCGCGATTGTCGGTTTGTCTGATTACTCGCGTCGCAAGTTGCTGGAAGCCGGAGTTGATTCTGAAGTCGTCGAAGCGATGAGCCCAGCGGAGGCGATGGTGCGAGCTACCGCGCGTTCCATTCGTGTCATTCAAGATGATTTCATGAAGTGGAGCTACATTCCGAACAACATGCGAGACGCTTACTGGGAAGCGGCTGAGAACGGTCTGAAGACCAGGCAAGGCGAGGAGCAGGTGATCGGTGACATTGCCACGATTATGGCGAGCCTTCTATTGCCGGCGATGCAAGCAGCCGACGCGGCGGGAACTCGGACCAAACAAACGATTGCTCGTCTGGTCACCATCGAGGCGATTCGCGATTACGTGGCGAAGAATGGTAAGGTGCCGCAAGCCTTGGACCAACTAAAAGATCTACCCGCCTGGCCCGATCCTTACACGGACGAAGCGTTCGGATACGAGCGAATCGATGACCAATCGGCCAAGCTAATTAGAACCGAGCGTTGGTCAGGGGATCCTGAAACGGTCGTGATCTTGAAATTTTATGAATCGTCTCACCAAGAATAGTCTGCACGCTTAAAGGTAAGAATGATGAATGCTAAAGCGATTATTGCGCGACGCTGCCGTTGCCTTGCGTGGCTGGGAGTTGTGATGTTTGTCGGCATCGCTCGGGTGCAGGCCCAGCAGCCCGCCGCCAATGAGTTAACACTGCCGGTCGGGGTCGTCATGACCGACACAATTGCGGTCGTCAAATTGGATCTATTGGCAATTGAACCAGAAACGCTCGGCCCCTTGCTTTCCGGCATGGTTGGTGCCGCGGGAGCAGACATCGAGCGGAGCGTGCAAATGTCCCTCAGCACGTTGAGCGACGCGGGGGCCAAATATCTTTACCTCACCGTCCCCGCCGGCGCGATTCCGCACGGCGCGGTTTGTTTGGTGATTCCTTGCGAAGACGTGAATGCGGTCGGAATGTTCTTGCAGCAGTTCGTTGCGACGATTCCCGGTCCGTTAGAGTTTGTCGTGCTCCAGCAAACGGGACAGGTTGTCGTCTGCCCCGCAGTGATGAGGTCGAAGTTCGAGCAGGTAGCCGATTCGCAACAGAGAGTAGATCGTGACGACTTTAGCCGCGGCTTGCAGTCGTTGGCAAAGTTTCCGCATCAAGCCGTTCTTAGCTTGCCCAAGGAACTGCAAGCCACACTTGGCCGGGTATTTCCCGACAAACTTAGCAGCGACGTTTCCACCGATTTTTCCCCCAGTCGTTGGGTTGAGAACGTAAATACGCTGGCGATTGGCTGGAGCCTGTCGCCAAACGTTGACCTCCAAATTCGTATGTTCAGCCCAGACGGGGCGTCGGCCGACGTCGCTCTGGCGGAGACGATGAAATTGGTAAAGTTAGCGCCTGGACTGGAGACCGCGGTGACAGCGGCAACCGACGGTAGTCAGGTTACTTTGGGCATTCAGCCACAGGCCTTGAACAGCGTGCTGGGCACAGTCATGGGGGCCCAGCGTCAAGCGGCGCAGCGCATGCAGGCTTCCAATAACCTCAAACAAATATCAATGGCGATGCACCATTATCATGATGTTTATGGCCACATCGTTCCAGCAGCGATTCAAGGTGAAAATGGCAAGCCATTACTAAGTTGGCGAGTTGCGTTGTTGCCCTATATTGGCCAACAGGAGTTGTACGATCAATTCAAATTAGATGAACCTTGGGACAGCGAGTACAATAAATCGCTGCTTTCGCGGATTCCGCCAGTCTATGCAGATCCGCTCGGCGGACCTCTCCCGCCAGGCATGACCACTTATCGATTGCCGGTCATACCAGGTGCGATTTACTCCTCCGCCGAGCCCTTGCGTTTTAAAGATATCAAAGACGGATTAAGTAATACGATCTGGTTGATGCGGTCACCGCGGTCTGCTGCTATTGAATGGACCAATCCGGCGGCGTGGGAGTTGGACTCGAGCAATTTACGGTCCTCTGTTTTTGGCGACGCGCTGATGGCGATCGTGGGCTTTGGGGACGGTTCCGTTCGCACTATCGAAGGGACCATCTCCGAGGAGATGCTTGGATTTGCTTTGCAGTATGCTGACGGTGAGCCTGTAAAGATTGATTAGGAGCAAGTAGTATTTCTCTCTGTCAGCGGCTAATGGGAACCGTGGCGAGCGCCAAAACGGCTAACGGGAACCGCGGCGAACGGTTAGCGGTTTTGGCGCTAGCCACCGTTTGATAGCAGGGGCGAAACGTGCTCACGCGATCATCGCTTTGATCGGGACGCCGTGGTCAATTTCCAAGCGTTTGCGGCCGGGAATTTCGAGTTGGCGAGAGTCGAGGCCGAGTTGATGCAGGATGGTGGCGTGGATATCGGTCACGTAGTGTCGATCTTCGCTGGCGTGAAAGCCAATTTCATCCGTGGCTCCGTGGACAACGCCACCACGGATGCCACCACCAGCCATCCAGGCGGAGAATCCGAAGATATGATGGTCGCGGCCATCAGACCCTTGGCTTCCCGGTGTGCGACCAAATTCGGTGGCGAAAACAACCAGAGTCTCATCGAGCAAACCGCGACGGTGCAGATCGTGCAGTAAACCACCAATCGGTTGATCGACTGCTAGGGCGTTTTTTTCGTGATTGGCTTTCAGACCGCCGTGGGCATCCCAAGCACCCGCTCCGCCGCCGCCGTGTTGAATCTGTACAAACCGCACACCACGCTCGACAAAACGTCGGGCGGCAAGTAATTGGCTACCGAATGCTTTGCTGTGATCGTGATCCAAACCATACAGCGACTTGGTTTCAGCCGTCTCTTGGGAGAAGTCAACGACTTCGGGGATCGAACGTTGCATGCGATAAGCCAGCTCATAAGCAGCCAAGCGAGCAGCCATCGCTTCATCTTGAGGATAGTCTTCGGCGCGGAGGTTATTGAGTTGTTCCGTCAGCTGGGTGCCGATCTGCCGAGCGGCGGCCGGAAAGGGGCGGGCCGGTTGGCTGTAGTCAAGCGGATTTTGAGGATCAATCTTCAGTGGAACCGCATCGTGTGCAGGGCCCAAATAGTGGCCATCTCGTTTGTTCCAGTATTCCCGGTGGCCCAGCGAAATGAACTGCGGAAGATTGTCGTTGAGCGAGCCCAAGCCATAATGAACCCAGGCACCGAGGGTGGGAAAGTCTCCGTCGTTGCGATGCCGACCAGAATGGAACTGAGTTTGTGCACCATGGTTGCTGTCGGTTGTCCAGAGTGATCGCACGATGGCCAAGCGGTCGACTTGGCTTGCCACATGCGGGAACCAATCGCTGATCTCAATGCCAGCTTGACCATGTTTCTTGAAACCAACTTGCAATGGGTAGAGGACGTTACGTTGGTTGCCATTCCCATCGGGGACGACTAAACGTTCCAGCGCCAGCTTGGCGGGATCTTGCGTGTCGGCAAAGGGAGTTTCCGCGATCGTTTTGCCGGCGTATTTCGTCAGCATAGGTTTCGGATCAAAGCTTTCCATATGGCTGACACCGCCATTCATAAATAGCCAGATCACATTCTTAGCGCGAGCGGGAAAATGGGGTTGGCCGGTGGGTGGGGCCCAGCTGCCGTCGCGACCGTAGCCGTCCCGCTGCAACATGGCGGCCAGCGCCAGACTGCCCAGGCCACCGCCCAGCTGCAGCAGATGATGACGGCGTGTTGTGTTTCCAAAGTGGTTGTTCATCGCATGCCCCTCAGCGGACCGTGACAAAATCGTTATGGTTTAAAAGTGACCAGATAAAATATCCCCGCGCGGTCGGTTCATCACAATCTGGTTGAGCTTCCCAAGCGGCCAATGCCGTGAGGCTGGCCTCGATCTCCGCCGGACTGGCCGCGATGCCCAGCAGCGTCAGCCAGGCAGCCCGCACGAATGGTTCGCGGGCCTCGACTTGCTGGGAAATTCGGGCCGCAATTTTGGGAGCCGCGTCGAGGACTAGCTGGCTGTTGCTCATCGCCAACGCTTGTTGCGGCACGATGCTCGTTTCACGTCGATAGCAATCGGTCACGCGGGCTTCGTCGAAGGTTGTCAAAAAGAGATTTCTCTCGTTCTTGGAGTGAAAGAAATAGAGGCTGCGACGGTTGCTGGTCGCTTGCTGGCTGTTCGGAATTGGCGGTCCGCCAAAGGAGCAGTCAAGTTGACCCGAGATCGCGAGCACGGAATCTCGCACGACTTGCGATTCCAGGCGAGTCGGCAGGCGTCTCCAAAGAAAACGGTTTTCCGGATCTCGCCGCAGGTTTTCCGCTTGGCCCAACGTTGAAGCGTGCAAGCGATATGTCGAAGAGTTGGTGATCAGGCGGTGCAAATGTTTCATGCTCCAGCCACTTTCTATCAATTCAACCGCTAACCAATCTAATAGTTCAGGGTGCGTGGGTTTGGCACCGTTGCGACCGAAGTCGAACATCGAGCTAACGAGTGGCTGTCCCATGTGTCGCGCCCAGATATGATTGACTGCGACGCGAGCGGTGAGCGGATTGCGAGCATCAGTCAGCCATTTTGCCAGCGCGGTTCGTCGTCCGGTGCTGGTGGCCGGGAATTCGATGCGAGGGTCATCGCTGCCCGAAAATTTGAAACGAGTGGGTGCCCAGCCAGCGCCGCTGAGTGGTGTGAATGAGTCGGTCGCGGTGATCGGAGAGTTCAGTTTTTCGCTTGCTTGCGAGACAGCCTGCTGAGCTTTTTGTAACGCTTCCTCCGCGGCGGCACGCTGGTCGTCGGCGGCAGTTTGGAGCCGTTGGCGGGCAATCGCAGCGGCGTGTTCGGCGTTGGCAAGTTGGAGTTTACGTTCGGCGGTGATCGCCGCATTGCTGGCTGATGCGTTCGCTTCGCTGGGCGTTGCTGTTGCCCGCTCGGTCGATGTCTCGTCTTGTTGTTGCCAAGCGGCCCGCATCGCTGCGGCGCGGGCCAGCAGGCTGGCCAATTCGGCTTCCGCAACCGCGACCGCCCTCTCGGCAACGTCGATCGCTGGATCATCAGTCTGCGGAGCCGACTCGGCGGTATTAGCCGAGTCAGCCGATTTAGCTTTTGCCAGGAGCGTATCGCGGGCCGCAATCGCTTGCTCCAGTTTTACCTCGGCCGATTGTTGATAAGCGGCAAGCACCCAGGGGCGGCGAGCTGGCTGCCACGCTTCGGCGGGCAGCGATTGAGACTCGATGGTGAGTTCCGCAAACTTGAAAATTTCGGGAACGCCCGGCTCGATTACCACCGAGGTGTCGGCGTTTCCTTCTTCACCCCGGACGAGACGATAAGTGGGCGCATCGAGCAACGCATCGAACGGGCGGGGGATGCCATCGGCATTCAAATCGGTATGGCCGGGGACCATATCATGTCGCACATGATAAGGTTCGAAGAAGGCCCGCAGTCGATAGAAATCGGATTGTTCGATGGGGTCATATTTGTGGTCATGGCATTTGGCACAATTGAATGTCAGGCCCAGAAATGCTTTGCCGACGTGCTCGACAGTTTCCTCTAACCATTGATTGCGATTAAACAGATTAAAGTTGCGAGCCAAGTAGCCCGAGGCTCGCAGTTTATCTAAATCGTTGGGGTGGATTTCATCGGCGGCCAACATCAAACGAATCATTTCATCATAAGGCAAATCCTCGTTGAGTGATGTGACGATCCAATCTCGCCAATGCCAGATATGTTTTTGGCTGTTTCTCAGTTGCTCGCCTAGGCCCCACCAATCGCTGTACCGCCAGACGTCCATCCAGTGTCGCGCCCAACGTTGTCCATGACGCGGGTCGTCCAGCAGGCGGTCTACCAATATCTCATAGGCGTCGACTTCGTCAGCCTCCACGAACTCGTTAATTTCCTGCAAGGTTGGCGGAACTCCTATCAGATCCAGCGTCAAACGTCTAATCAGCAACCGTCGTGAGGCGGAGACTTGCGGAGTGAGATCGTGAGCCCGATGCTGCTCGGCAACAAAAGCGTCGATGGGGTTGCGGATCACCCAGCGGTTCGCTGGAACTGGCTGAAATTGGGGAACAGCGGGGCGGGCGAGCGGGCGAAACGCCCAGTGGTCTTGGGGGTCAGTCTCTGGCGTTTCACCAACGGGGGCGAACGCTCCGGCGGTCAGCCAATTTCGCAGCGATTGAATTTCAGCGGCGGAAAAAGGTTCTCCCTCGTGCTCCGGGGGCATGCGGAGCTCTAAATCATCGGTCGCGATCCGTTCCAGCAGGGGACTTTTGGCTGGCGAGTCGAGGTCGATGACCCCTTGCTCGTGCATGGCGGCAACGGTGTCGAGCCGCAAGCCGGCTTCCTGCTTGAGGGCCCCGTGGCAAGCGTAACAACGTTTACGAAACAGCGGTTTAAGTTGCGCAGTGTAGCTGTCAACATCGTCTGCGGGCTGGACTGGTTCGGACGCTGCAGCTGACATCGGCAATGGGCACAGCATCAGCACGAAGAGCGACAACCGTGGAAACATCATGGATGCTCCAGTGGTGAATGGGTGGGGCTTTCTGGGGGGCGAGGCAAAATCATGCCCCGCGCTCAGTATAACCCATTCATCGCCGGAAAAGTAGCAAAGCTGCTCGCGCCAGCTAGCAGCGTTGCTGTGGACCTTCGGCCAAGGCTATTTCTGCTTTCAGCTAGTTCGGCTATCGGGCTTGTCCTGCTATCAGGCTTGTTCGGCTACTGTTGTTGGCCGAGGTTGATGGCGATACCTTGGAAGGGCACCACGGCGTAGACCCCTTCGGTGAACACTTGCCGCACAAAGTCATCGAAGACTGTGATTGGCGTGGGTGGCACGATGACAACATCGCCGTCACGCAACCAGATTTCATCGGAAGGGGTAGGGCGTTTTCCGTAGTAGGCTCCCCGCAGATCCAGCATGGTGGAGATTAACCGCCAATCGTCGGCTCGCCGAAACACGACTACTTGGCGGAGATTTCCTTCGGCTTCCCAGCCACCGGCGGCGGCGATCGCCATCGACACGGTGGTTGGGCCTTGCAATTGTATTTGCCCAGCTTGTCCAACGCGTCCCATCACGTAGACAAAGTGATCGGCTTGTTGAGCCAGAATCGGCTCCACGGCCAGGCCGGCTCCGCTGGCATTATAACGGGCGTTGATTTCTTGTTTAACATCATTGAGGGTCAGGCCTTGCACGTTGACCGCGCCGATCCAAGGCAAGCGAATCGTGCCATCGGGGGCGACGCGAATCTGTAAGGCTTGTTGTTGGAGACCACTGGCTCCGCCGACGGCGTTGCGAATATCATCAGCCAGGGTGCTGGTCTTAACCGGCTTCACGCTGACCGCCGGTTCGTTATAAATTTCCAGGTACCGTTCTTCTAATACTTCGCGGAGTTGCGAGACGGTCAAACCGGCAGCAAAGACTGGTTTTTTCAAGGCGTCGGCGTGGATGAAACCATCGGGTTGGATTTCCAGACCGCGTTCCAAGGTGCCTTGGTTTAAATCGGTATCAGCTATCAAGCTGATCATCACCGAATCGCCGATCATTAGTCGATAGTCACCGTGGGAAAGTCGGCGGCTGACCACATAAACCACCTGCAACTCGTCATTGGGGCGAAGGCGATAATCGCGGAGGTGGGCCAGCCGGGCTGGCCCGGCATATTCGCCTTGACCGTATGATTGAAAGTCGGCTGGGCTGAGCTCTGGCCAACGCCCTTCACGACCGCAATTAGCAGCGCAATCGACGGCCCGGATGGGCGTTTGGCAAGCTCCCGGACAAGGCTCGGCGGGATGCAAGAAGCCACATCCTTGACAGCCCGCTGGTTGCGAATAGACGGGTGCTTGTGCTTTGACGGAGGGCACTGCTAGCAACGACATCATTGCCCAGCCGCAAACCGTGATTCTAACTAAGCGCTGATCCATCGCACTTTACTTCCTAGAACGTTCCTGAGGATCCATCTGAACATCAAAGAACCGCAGTTAGCATCAAAGGGGCTAACGACTAAGCGGCTAACGGTATTCAGATAGGTTCTAAATTTATTGCAACCAACTTCGTACGGTGCCGGTCACGCGATCTAACACATTACCCTCAGCAACTCTCTGCACCGGCTCACCCGAGCCGATCGTTTGACCGTTGGAGTTGGTCGTGTTGGCAGCGGCAGAGGCGAAGGGCTGTTGGGCGTAACCGGGAATGGGAGCGACCGGAGAACCTGATTGCACGGGGGGAGATATCGAAGCAAATACTTCCGGTGAAACTTGTAAGATATTAACGGCAGGTTGCGATGCCGGGATGCCGGTTTGCTGCAGCTGCGCAGCCAACTCAATCGCCTTCGCTTGGTTTCCCGCCAGACGGTGCGTTTCTATGAGGTTCTGCAAAGCGGGACGCGATGGCTGCAACGCCAAGCTGTGTTCCAACGCCCAGCGAGCTTCCCCGAGCAATCCCAATTGCATCGCGTGGTAACCTAACTCGCTGGCCAAATAAGGATTTTGGGGATTGGTCCCCACGGCGGCGCGCAAGCAGCTGATGGCGATCGAATCGCGTAGATTCTGTGGGTGTTCTCCTCGCTTTCGTTCGGCGTTACCCAGCACCACCAAAGCCTGCGCGGCTTCTGGTTGGCCCGCCGCGGCAATCGTGAATTGCTCGCGAGCATAATCCAGGTAATTGTCCGCAGCACTCAGGGGCGTCACGTTGGTAAGGTCATAGCCTTTCAGCACCGGAGTTCGGTGGGAGGCAACCATCCGTTCGATCGCCGGGGTTTCGACGTCACCGTAACGCCCCATAAAGTCCCCCGCCTCGCGGATCGATTCGAGCGCCGCGTTGACTGCCTGCGACGCCTGCTTGCCGCCAGCTCGCAGATCGGCCGCTGCCGCCAGCGAGCGAAGCGCGTCGACAGCGGCCGCATGGGCCGCGTAGCTGGCTCCCGACTGAAGCAACCGATTGGCTTCGGCACGTTTTTGCTCGCTGTCACGTAACAGCTGAATCACGGTCAATGATTCGGATGCGGGCAGCGGTGCCAAGCGGTCACTGGTCGCGACGGGCTGAGGGCGGTTGTTACGGCTGACCAAGGAGGCGATTCGTTGCCGTTCGGTCGTCCGTAAATCGACAACTTCTGGCTCCGCTGGCGGCGGCATGTTGACGACGGTGATGGGGGTTGCCTGGGGAGCTGGCAGAGCGGGTGGAGTGTTGATGTAAACTTGCCAAACCGTAGGAGCTTGCGCGGCGGCGGAAGTGCTCGCCTGCGGGTCAATCACAGGCCCAGTTGCCGGGGCGGCGGATTCATCGAGCAACGTTCCCCAATCGACGGTTTCCACCGGCATCATGCTGGGTGGGCTGTCATCGAGTTGGCTTGCGGCGAGTTGGCTTATATTGGGCGACAAACTTGCAACCAATGCGGCGTCAGCTTGTGTCTGGCCGGGCGGGTTGAGCCGGGGGAATGCTTCGTCGGTAACGCTGGCGGCGGCCAGCCTACCGATCGGGCGAGGCGCACTCCAAGCAGCTGAATTACTAACGGACGAATTACCAGCGGTTGAGTCGAGCGGTTGCGAGGGGCGTGGTTTGACGACGCCCAAGGTGGCCTGGGCAACGATCGCGGGAAGTCGTTTAGGTAGCCGAGGATTCGCAGGCGATTGGGCGCTGGCAAACAGTGGGTTGAGTGCCCACAGCGTAGCGATCAGTAACGTCCGTTTGCCGATTAAGCGACGACGTGCGGCGCAGCCCAGCCTCGAGCGGCTCGGCAAGTCGACGACGGTGGTGTTGGGCACATCCATGAAAAATCAACGCAGGCAGAACGGAGCCGGTACGTCAGGAGAGCATCCGAGCTCGCCCAACTATTCCTGTTAACTGCATCGATCGGCTGATACCCCAAGCTGGGCTGATGAATTGCTCTTTCCGTTGCCCTGTACCAGTCGTATCAATCAAGCCTGTGGAACTAATTGAAGTTAGCCGTCGAGCGCTAGATCCTGGTTTCGTGGAACCGCACGCTGGCGCGCTGCGGCTGATTTCTTCGGTTACGTAATCTGGGGAACCGGACGCTGGCGCGTTGCGGCTGATTACTGAGTCGGTTTAACGGAGCTCGCCAACTGACAGCCCCAGACGGCTTCACTGAATAGTGTATCGAAGCCCGAGCGGGCGTACAGCTGGCTGGCGGGGTGATTATCCTGATCGACCGCTAGAGTTAACTGGCTGAAACCGAGCCGTTCCGCTTGCAGCCACACCTGGTCGAGCAACTGCGATCCCCAGCCATGGCCCCGGTAGGCGGGCAGCAGCGCCATGTAGGTGATTTCCAAGATTTCCCCCCGGGGATGCGCCGTCAACAATAAACAGCCCACCGCTTTGCCAGCTTGATCGACGGCAACGAGCCACAGTTCTGGATCATGGTGGGGCGTTTGTTGGTACGATTTGAGTACCTCGTCGGTGGTGCGAAATTCGGCAATGCGGGGGCAGTCGAGCGAGTCGACATAGGTGCGATCGACTAACTGTCGAAGTTGAGCGAACGGCGAATTGCGTTTCCCGTTACCGTTCGGTTTGCGGTTCAAGCCAGCGGCAACCGTTCTCCCGCGACTGGCAAAAAATTGGCCGTAGGGCCGAAATCGCAGCGCCTCGTTGTCAGCCGTACCGGACCGCGAACTTGGTGCGGAGGGCCGCCGGCTGCTGACTAGATAATCGAGCACCGCCAAGCGTGAATAGCCGGCCCGCTGGAGCAGTGGTTGCGCCGCTTCAGGTTCCCGCATCGCTTGACTGAAGCCGACTCCCCGCTCTGACAAATCCAAATGGAGGGACTGCAGCAATTCCGCCGCCGCCCGCTGTTGCGGTTCGCTGTGCGTGGGCCCGACCGCCAAGATGGTGGCGGTCTGCTGGCTGCCCAGCATGGCAATCGCACCGACGCTTGGTTCCGCAACGCTCCGTCGCAATAATAAATGGTCAACGTCCCCACGCTGGATTATGTCTTTCAGGGTGGCCAACACAATTTGCTGCCGCTGGGGCGATTCCTCACCCACGGTTTGCCGCACCAACTCCGACCAATCCGCTAAAGGAACTGGTTGACAGTGCCGAGACGGTGTTGTGACCTGGTTGTCGGATTTAGTACTCATGGGCATCAATCGTCAGCATACTTGGCAACGCGGCGGCCGATGTGATCCTTTCTCAACGGCAACTTAGGGAGTCATAGTATCGGACATCACCCGGGAGAGAAGCTATGCGAGTTTGGATGAGATTTAGCTTATTAGTGCTTTTGTTCGCCTTATTGGCTGGACCTTGGACATCGCCGGCAAATGGCCAGGGGCTGATCGACCGCCTTCGCGATCGCTTGCGGACCGGATTGCCCGCTCCCGGTTCACCCCCGGCGCTCCAACCCGTTCCCGCCAACGGACAGTTCCCGCCCCAACAATTGCCACCCCAACAAGCACCGCCACAGCAATCGCAACCCCCCAAGCCTCCTTCACTAGGAATCGAAGTGCTCGAGCAAGGCTCGCGAGCTCCTTTTGAACTGGTTGTGCAACGTGTCAGTCCCGGTTCGGTGGCCGCCGCCGCTGGACTGACCGCTGGTGATGTGTTGCTGAGTCTCGATGACCAACCGGTGGGGACGATCGATCAAATCGCGAATCGAGTTCAAGCGATGCAGCCGGGCCAAACCCTGCGGATCACGCTGCGCCGCCAAGGTCAGCCGGTCAACGTCGTCGCGACTTTTCCAAATCAAGACCTCGGAGATCTCAATCCTAGGAATCAAGACTTGCCAGGTATCAATATCTTCGATCGAGACGCTGCAGGTATGAATCGCTTTGATCAAGATCCCCGCAGTCTGGATGAGCTTCCCAGCGGCTTATTGCCGCTCGGTCAAGTTGAGCGACCGGTCGTGGAACGCACGGGGCCGGGGGCAGGTCGTTTTGGCGTCACCGTCGAGAATGTTGCCAGCACACCGCCGGGGGCGGGCGTGCCGGTACAGCGGGGCGCGGTGATCGTAAAGGTCCAACCCGCTTCTCCGGCCAACTCTTTGGGGCTTGCGGTTGGCGATGTCATCGTTGCCATTGACGGCGTGGTCATGCAAGATGCTGCCGCCCTGATTGAATACATTTCAACGACCAAACCGGGCCAACAAATCGAAGTCAGTTATTACCAGGGGCCAGCCCTCAAACGCGGCACAATTCGGTTGGGAGCACTCGACGACGGTGAAGTCGTGGCATCGCCCGCGCCAGCGGCCGAAAAGCCGGGCATGTTTGGAGCATTTAGCGGGGCCATTGGCGGACTGTTCCGAGGCGGTGGCGATCCACCAGCGTCGGGCAGCGAGTCGGGCAGTGTGGCAAAAAACGATTCGGCCGCCCAGCCAGCAGCATCGCAAGCGGCGTCTCCCGTGAATCCTTTGGAAAACGGGCAAGCGGAAGTCCAGGAGGAGTTGCAGCGTCTCCGCGATCAAGTCCGCACCATGCAGGATCGGATCAACGCCCTTGAAAAACAGCTAGGCAACTCGGGCAACTAGCCGGCTCCGCCGCCGCGGTTCTCAATAGCCGCGGTTCTCGTTAGCCGCAACGGCGCTAGCCGCGGTTCGCGCATTGCACCGAAGGACCCGCGCCCAACGAAACGGTCGCCAGCGCCAAAACCGCTAACAGTTAGCCGCGGTTCTCGCATTGAACCGAACGGCCCGCGCCCAACGAAACGGTCGCCAGCGCCAAAACCGCTAACAGTTAGCCGCGGTTCTCGCATTGAACCGAACGGCCCGCGCCCAACGAAACGGTGGCCAGCGCCAAAACCGCTAACAGTTAGCGGGGCACCCCAACGAGCTTCCTCGTTCGGTGAACCATTTTTCCATGAACTTTCTGCAGCAGGGGCAACAACCGGAGCACGCCAAAGAGGTGTCCGACGGGGGCAACCCCGATTCGAACAGCGGGCGGTCTCAATGCACGACGGGTAGGTTGGGAGCGTCGGGAAAGCTGAACCCCCGCCCAATGCCAGGCCTGCCGCGATTCTCTGGTCCGCGTCCTTCAGGCCCGCGATTCTCTGGCCCGCGTCCTTCTGGCCCGCGTCCTTCAGGCACGCGGAAATCTGGTCCGCGTCCATCTGGCACGCGGAAATCTGGTCCGCGCCCTTCTGGTCCGCGGCGACTGAAGGGGCGCCCTGGGCGTTGAAACTCGCTTTCCAGAAAATCTAATTCCGCCCGCAATGACTCCGCCAGTTGCTGGAACTCGCGGGCCCCTGCTATCGGCGACAAGCCGTTATCGTGTGGTTGCCGTGCGCGGCGAGTTAAGTCTTCCAGGCGGGTGCGAATCTCGTCGAGCGGTTGTTCCCAGGCGTAACCGCCTCGTCGTCCGAGGGCGATTAGCAGTTGTGAAGTTTGATATCGCAATAGCCACCACTCTTGGTTGAGGCTGTCGGGAAAACGATTCACTAACAACTGCTGTAATTGGATCGCTTCTTGGATCAGGCTATCGGCCGTTACGCCTTGCCGAGTTGGTTCCGCGAGCGGTGACTCGATCGCCAATTTCTTATCCACGAGCGCTAACGCTTCGCAAGCTCTCGCCAGGGTGGAAGTGTACTCCGGGATTTGAGGTTGTTGCTGGCGGAGAGGACGCAGCAAAGCAATCACTTGATGCAACTGCGCTTCGATCCGAGGCAATTCCTCCAGCGGTGTCGGTTGATTTTGCAACTGCAGTTCACAAGACGTGAGCGATACGCGAGCGAGTTCGAATTGTTGGTCAGGATTAGTTTGCCCGCTATTCACCAATTCGGTCAGCAGGTTTTTGGCCAGCTCGGACCACTGGATATTTTGCGACAATGGTTGTTGCCCCAGCTTGGCCAATTCGTGCAAGGTGATGGCTCGCCAGTACTGGGCCTGCGAGCCGGGGCCGAGTTCCGCCAACAAGCTGAGGGCCGTTTCTAAGTGGGCTCGGCGATCCGCTTGATCATTAAATGGTTTATCTCCGGTGGGTTTATCGCCGGTAAGGTTTGCCAAGAATGGCTCGGCTGGCGGCGGGGGTGCTTGTGCAGGTTCCAGCGCGGGGCCCGCATCTGCCGCGTCGATCTGTTGGCGAAACCAGTCGCGTCGGGCTGGTCCACCGAAGGGGATTTCTTGTTCTCTTAAAAAACGTCCGGGGCGGTCTTGAGGTTGAGGGAAACCGTTGAGAGGCCCGACGGGGCCATCGCCGCGACGGCCACCTGGTTGATTCCCAAAGCGACCGGGAGGTTGATTTCCAGGGCGAAAACTGGGGCGGGCGAGCTCTCGATCGACTTGCCGTGAGGCGGGTGCGGAGATCAAGCTGGGGGTTTTTCGGCCGAGCAAATAGTGTGATTGAGCGAGCGCCAACCGCAAATCGGCATCGGCGGGAAAGGTGCTTTGCAGTGGAGTGAGTTCAGCAAGCGCCCGTCGTTTGAGCGACTCTGCGGTGACAACGTCGCGTTCCCATTCGGCCGTGGCGGCTAGCCCGAGTAGCGCTTGATGCTGTCGCAATCCCCAGACGCGCTGGTCGTCGGCCGTGGTAAGTTGAAGTTCGTCGATTTCGTTGAGGACACGTTGATAGTGCGCAGCCGCTTCTTGGGGCGCTCCCAACCTGAGATGAATGTCAGCCACACGCAGGCGGGCCACCGTGGCTTCTCGCTGCAGTTTGTTTGTATCGGCACCTTGACTGGCCAGTTCATCATAGACCGTTAACATCTGTTGCAGCAGCGAGGCCGCTTCGTCGCTGAGCGCCGCGGTTCCGGCGAGCGGATCGAGCGAGCCTGCCGCGGGGCTGGCAAAGCGGTTGTACATGGTGTCCAAAGCGGCCAGCGTCGTATCGAGGACCGCTTCGGTCCGCGCCCGCATGCGACGTTGTTGCAATAAGCCTGCTGTGGTCAGCACGGCGGTCAGCAACAGCAAGGTCGCCACGGTCGCCAACAAACTGGCCACGGCCGGATTGCGACGGCACCAGCGGCGGACACTTTCGATAAGCGTTGGTGGCCGCGCGTTGATGGCCCGGTCATCCAAAAAGGCTTGCAGATCTTCGCCCAACGCGCTGGCTGATTGGTATCGATCACGAGGTTCGACCGCAATCGCTTTAAGTAAAATTGTTTCCAAATCGTTGGGCAATGCCATGCCCAGCGAGCCGGGTCGCGAGGGAACACCTCGCAGAATGCGTTCGACAAGTGTGCCCGAGTCGCTGGTATCAAAAAATGCGGAGCCGCGTAGCAACTCGATCAGCGTCAGGCCCAAGCTGTAAACGTCGGAACGGGCGTCGCAGTTGCCGGCAAACCGCTCGGGTGCCATGTAGAGCAAGGTGCCAACGATGTCACCGCTGTGGCTGAGCGTTTCTTGTTCGAGGGCACGCGCTAGACCAAAATCGGCAACCCACAGATGGCCCGCTTGGTCCAATAGTAGATTTGCTGGTTTGATGTCGCGATGCAGCGTGCCCGCTTCGTGAGCGTATTGCAACGCGGCGGTCGCTTGCAGACCCAAGCGGGCCACGAGACGCGGTTCCAAACCAGCTTGGTTGGTGTTTGTTAACCAGGGGTTGGCTGGCGGGTTGCGGTCGCGTCCCTGGCGATGTCGCTGCAAAATTTGATCGAGCCCACAACCATCGATCCGTTGCATCACGATGTAGCTGAAGCCGTTCTCGTGGCCGATGCCAAAGACGGGCACGATGTTCGAATGATGGAGCGAAGCGGCCGTGCGTGCTTCGCGGCGAAATCGCTCGCCGGCGCGCTTGGATGTGTCGATCGTGGGGGGCAGTATCTTGATCGCCACGGGACGATGGAGTGTTTCTTGAATGGCTTCAAAAACGATCCCCATCCCGCCGCGACCAATTTCGCGGACAATGCGAAAATCGCCCAGTTGTTGCAATTGAACGCCACCGAGAGAATTATTTCCACCCTGCGCCGAGGTCTCTTCTTCCTTCCAACCTTCCATCGCGGCGACCAGCGGAAACAGATCGCGAATCTCATCGGCTAAGGCGGGATGCGCGATGGCGAAACTTTCGATCGTAGGGCGTTCACCTCGGCGAAGGCCAGACAAATAGAGTTCGACCAACGCTTCGATCTCAACCTCAGTCGCGGTCTCAGCCTCAGTCGCGGTCTCAGCCTCAGTCGCGCTGCTGGTGTCGGGCGAGTCTGTGGGGTTAGCATCTGTGGGGTTAGCATCGTTTGGCATCGAATTCAAACCCCGGTATTTGTAGCAGGAGGTGCCTCAGGCGGCGTAAGGCACGGACGTAGCGGATGCTGGCAGTTTTTTCGCTGATGTCTAAAACTTTGGCAACTTCCAGGTTACTCAGTTCTTCAAAGTGCCGCAGGGCGAGCACCTCGGCATCGAGCTCTCCCATCGCTTCGATGGTTTCACGAAGTTGTTGGCCCAGTTCCGCGCGGATCGCCACTTGGCTGGGCGAAGTCAAGTGAGCCAGCAGTTGTTGGACAATCGACAGGGAAGTGTCTTGGTTGGCAGCTTGAGCGGGACTTTTCACTTCGCGAGTGACGGCCCGTTTTTGCGTTTGCAAATGCGTGCGATGCGTATCGGCCAGCGTTTGCAAGACGATCAACCGGAGCCACAAGTACTCGCTGCCGTCTTCGGGAAAATGGGCGACTCGCTGACAAGCATCGAGGTAAGCTTCTTGCAGCACATCTTCCGGATCGACGCGGCCGCGCAAGGCGGGATGGAGGCGAAAGTGGACCATTCGCCAAAGTCGTTGTCGATGTTCCAACAAAGCGTGGGCAACGCGGGCCGAGTCGGGCACCGACTGGGGGCCTTTCGCAGGCGACTCCATGGCGATTGCTTTCATGAGTGGAAGAAGGTAGTACGCTTTGTTGCAAAGGCCGGTAGCCACTGTTCGCAGTTTCATCATAGCAGCCACGTGGGCAGAAATTTTTCCGCTTGTTTTTTTCTGCCTGCTGTAGAAAACGCGAGCGTGCTCCCGTTTTCTACTTGGACAACGATTGGAATGCGTTGTCGGGATTATTTTCACTCACCGGAGTCGAGCAACCATGCGTCGATATTTACTAGCTTTGCCTTTTGCTGCTGCCAGCAGCCTATTCACGGCGATTCCCTTCGCACTAGCCCAAGATGAAGAGCAAGGGGAGCGGCCCGCGCGTCCAGCGCCTCCCGCTTGGCTCGCCGCTTTGGATGTTGACGGGAACGGCGAAATCTCAGCCGATGAACTGGCACAGGCCAGCGAATCTCTGGGAAAGTTGGACGCCAATGACGATGGCGTACTGCAAATGAACGAATTGCAACCCCGACCAAATCGCCGTGGACCAGGCGGACCAAGGGGCCCTCGTGATTCGCAGACGGGCGGGGGGCCGTGGAACGGCCCCGATTTTCAAGGGCGTGGGCCCGAAGGAGACAGATTTGAGGGACGCGGGCCGGGCATGCGTCGCGGGCCAGGAGGTCCGGGCATGGAAGGACGTGGTCCCGAGGGAGGCAGATTCGAAGGGCGGGGTCCGGGGATGCGCGGCGGACCAGGTGGACCAGGTGGTCCCGGCATGGAAGGGCGTGGTCCCGAGGGGCGTGGTCCGGGCATGCGTCGCGGGCCAGGTGGTCCGGGCATGGAAGGGCGTGGTCCTGAGGGGCGTGGGCCGGGCATGCGTCGCGGGCCAGGTGGACCGGGTATGGAAGAACGTGGGCCAGGTGGACCGGGTATGGAAGAACGTGGGCCAGGTGGACCGGGTATGGAAGAACGTGGGCCAGGTGGACCGGGTATGGAAGAACGTGGGCCTGAGGGGCGTGGACCGGGCATGCGTGGGCCGGGTACCCCTCCAAAATTTGAGGATGTGGATGCAAATCAAGATGGAGTCATTGATCGCGAGGAGTTTGACAAGGCGGTACGGGCGATGCATCCGGGTGGCCCGCCGCGGGAACGAGCGGAACGGGGCCCAGGTCGCGGTGCGGGCGAACGTCCGCGGCGGGATCGAGCTCCACAACAGCCCCCCGCCGACTCGCCAATCGAGCTCGATGCTGAGCAAAACGACGTAGTCTGATCGTTTCTGACAAACTTTTAGAAAACGGAAAGATACTTGCATCCAATTTCGCTGAGCCAGCGAAAGCTCTCATGTACAAACTTGATGACCGCCCAAAACGCTGGAGGATGTGCCTCCCGGGGTGGTTATCGACAGTCCAATACATGGGAAATACAAAATGAAGTTTTGCGCACTGTTGGCCGCCGTTGCAATGACTTTTGTTGCAACTCCGCTCGTTCAAGCTGACGAAGCCAAGGAAATGACCATTGTTGAAACCGCCATCAAGGTTGATGGGTTCAACACCTTGGTAGCCGCCGTCAAGGCTGGTGGTTTGGTTGAAGCCCTCTCCGGTGAAGGTCCTTTCACCGTCTTCGCTCCGACCGACGAAGCATTTGCTGCACTTCCTAAGGGAACTTTGGAAATGTTGCTGAAGCCCGAAAACAAGGACAAGCTGGTTGCAATCCTGAAGTACCACGTTGTTGCTGGTAACGTGATGGCTGCAGACGTCGTTAAGATCAAGGGAGCAAAGACTTTGGCCGACAAGATGGTTAAGGTCAAGGTCACCGACGGTGGCGTAATGATCAACAACGCGAAGGTCGTGAAGGCTGACGTCAAGTGCTCGAATGGCGTGATCCACGTCATCAACAAAGTTTTGTTGCCTAAGTAATTTATGTAGAACAGTTGTCTCAACTGTTTGCAGAGCAGCGTCGAGACGCGTTTGCATTCGGGAGCGATTGGAAACAATCGCTCTTTTGTTTTCGGAGCGATTGGGGACAATCGCTCCGCATTGGGCGAGCATTTTTGGAATATTCCAGTTCGGGGGGGCTTCCCACGGTGACTACAGTAGACCAACCCCTACAGTACTCGTCTTGGTAAACATATATGTTCCTCCAGCGGATAGCCTCCGGAGATTCCTCCGCAGTAGCTCAGTGTCTTGAGCGATATGGTAATCTGGTCTGGTCAGTCGCCCGTCGATGGTCGGCGAACCGTGATGATGCGGAGGATGCGGTGCAGGAAATTTTTGTCGATCTGTGGAAATCTGCTGGGCGATACGATCCAGCATGCGGAGAAGAATCCACGTTCGTGATGATGATTGCCCGTCGCCGTCTGATCGACCGCCGCCGCAAGTCGGGTCGCCAAGTCTTAACTGCCGAAGGTGTTGTGCCCGAAACCTGTGATGGCAGGTTGGGCGATCCCCAGCTCGTGGCTGAACAGTCCGAGGAAGCGGCGATAGTCAACGAAATGTTGAGTGAGCTGAGACAGGAAGAACGCGAGTTGCTTGAACTCTCAGTGCATCGTGGCTTGTCCCATCAAGAAATTGCAAAGCAAACTGGTGTGCCCCTCGGAACGGTGAAATCAAACATTCGCCGCGGCTTGGAGAAATTACGTGATCGTCTGCGGGGTTGCTCGCTGGAATCCGTTTCCCGGAGTGTGCTATGAATGACTCATTGCCACCGTGTCCCGATCGCTTGGAGATGTTACTTGCCGAGTCGGCGGTCGGTCCGTTGCAGCCAGCTGAGGAAGTTGAATTGCAAGCGCTGCTTGCCGAATTTCCCGAAGTGGAGGCCGACGAGTACGCGCGGGCCGCAGCACTTTTCGATCTAGCGTTTAGTAGCGAAGCTACCGAAGCTTTGCCAACCGACTTGCAGGAACAAATTCTCAAAGCAGCTCCCGGGTATTTGCCCGCTCCGGCAGCCAGCACGGCAACCGCAAGTGAGCCGCAGTCTGGCAATGTGCAGGTTGATAATGTGTCCGGAGCTGCAACGGTTGAATTCGCCGCGATGAATGGGCACGCGCCCGATCAGGTCGCAAGACAGCCTGCCCAAATCCCAACAACCGATCGAAAAATGGTGCGGCAAGGGGGCGTTTCGCCTTGGTTGGCCATCAGCGGTTGGTGTGCTGCGCTCGCTGCCGGATTCGCCTTGGCGATGATGTGGAACAGTTCGACGCAACCGAGCGAATTTAGTCGGCAAAAGTTGGTCGCCCAGCGCGAGCAATTGCTGGCCGTCCCGGGAACGATCTTGGCAGCCTGGTCCGCGGGTCCCCATCCCTTACCGACGGCAGTCAGCGGAGACGTGGTCTGGAATCAAAACGCACAAACGGGATATATGACGTTTGCCGGTCTACCAGCGAACAATCCCAGCGAGGAGCAATATCAGCTATGGATTATCGATCCCGAGCGGGACGAACATCCGATCGACGGCGGGGTTTTTGACGTCGCCAACGATGCTGCCGATGCGGCCACAGTTCGTACCATTGTGCCGATTAACGCTAAGCTGAAAACGATTGCTCCGAAAGCATTTGCAATCACAATCGAACAACCTGGCGGCGTAGTTGTTTCCGATCAGTCGCGGCTGCCACTGCTGGCCGCGATTGATTAAGCCAAGGCAATTGCAAAGACAGCGGAGGTTCGCTAATAACGTGGAACCGATGGATCAATTTCTACACTCCAAGCATCGATGCCCCCGGCCATGCTTTGAGTTTCTGAAAAGCCAGCTTGCCGCAACGCGTGCGTTACATTCAAGCTGCGTCGCCCGTGATGACAGTGGACAATGATTCGGCCGTTTCGGTATGGCTCGAGTTCGGCTAGCCGATCATTGATTTCTCCCATCGGGATCAGTTCCGCGCCTACGATCGAAGCAGTTTCGTATTCGTCAGGCTCACGGCAGTCAAGAAAATAGAAAGGCTCACCCGAGCTTTGTAGTTCCTTAACAGCTTGCACATCAATTTCTAGCGGGACTTCGGCGGCCGAATTCATAAGGCAGTTCCTCGAGCGGAATGGCAAGGGGCTAGCGGGAAGTAAACTGACGACTTGCGGCACGCTTGCTATCGCGGTGAAAAACTAACGCGACGAGTAGTGCCAAGAGTGTGACTTCGAGAGCCACTAGTGTAACGGGATTTAGCGCCCGAACCAGTCGCATGGAACGTTCAACGACTTGCCCGGCGAACATGGACGACTCGGCCGATTCTTGTTGATTGATTAAGGCGTTAATGTTTGTCCCATTGGTAGCCGCCAGCGATGTTGGCCATTGCTCGGCCCGCTCCCAACCATATTTTGTCAATCGCCAGCCCTCGGGAGCCACATCGACGCCGCTAGAAGGTGAAATTTCGTCGTCGCGAGAGTTTTCCTGGAGTGGAGTCTCCGCGGGCTGGGGCTGCAGGGAGGTAGTGTGCTGGGAGGGCGTCGGCTGAGTGTCGCCTACAGATCGCTGTGGCTGGGGAGTTGGCAAGCCAACGATGGTCGCAGCCAGCAACCAACCAAAGGTGCGTCCCGAGAGTTGTTGAGCGATTTTGAAATGACTCAGCATGGCACGATCTACAGAGATGAGGAGTCGCGAGCGATAACCGAACTTCAATGGCCAAACTTCAGGCGTCAGACAACATTGGTTCGGCTGGCAGACAAGGTGCTTTCCAGCGAAGCAGTTTGCGGGCCAAGCGGTGCCTGGGCGAGTGGGCAGGCCGGTTGTCGGAGTGCCCACTCAGGCTGCTGTGAAGCGAACTTTCGCTGGTAAAATCGCACCGCGAGCATCCCGCAGACGCCTGACATACCTGGGTTCTTAATTTTAAACCAGTTCTCGCTGGCGATGCTCGGCAAGTGCCAATGTTTCCTTTAGACAACATTCCCAAGTCGCCCGGGCGTTGTCTCAGAGCAGCGCTTGCTGCACTACGGCAACATTTTAAGAGGACGTCACCGCTGCGACCGCATCGCATAACTGGGGCAAGTTGGCTGGCGTAATTCCAGCCACGTTAATGCGACCGCTGCCGACGATGTAGACACTGTGTTCGCTCTTGAGACGATCGACCTGCAGCGGCGACAGCCCGCTGAAGGAGAACATCCCTTTTTGGTTTAACAGGAAGGAATAGTCGGCGTTGGGCAGGCGCTGGCGCATGCCGGCAACGAAGGCGGCCCGCATGTCGGCGATCCGCTCTCGCATGGCGGTCAGTTCGGATTTCCAGAGCGTGGTCAAATCTGAGTCGTCGAGAATTGCTGAGACGATGGCGGCGCCGTGCCGGGGCGGGTTGCTGTAGTTGCTGCGGACCAACCGTTTCAGCTGGCTGAGTCCAATCGTGGTCGTTTCAGCGCTGTTGGTCGTGAGAGAAAGGGCCCCTACGCGCTCGGAATACAAACCGAAGTTTTTCGAAAAGGAACTGGCCACCAGCACTTCGGGGCAGACTTCTAGGACACGTTTGAGTCCTAGAGCATCTTCTTCCAACCCTTCGCCAAAACCTTGGTAAGCAAAATCGACCAGCGGCACTAATTTTCGATCGGCCAGCAGGCTGGCCAGTTCGCTCCATTGCTCGAGCGTAGGGTCGACGCCGGTGGGGTTGTGGCAACAAGCGTGCAGCAACACGCAATCACCTGGACGAGGACCATTTTGCAACGCATCGAGGACCGCTGGGAAATCCAATCCCGTCCGCTCCGCGTTGAGGTAAGGATAGGTTTCAATGCCCAGGCCGGCGGAGGCAAAGATTGAAGCATGATTGGCCCAGGTTGGGTTGGAGTGCCAAATGGTGGTATGCGGCACGGCGGTTTGCAAGAAATCTGCCGCCAACCGCACCGCCGCGGTCCCGCCGGGCGTTTGCACCACGGCCACTCGATCCGCCGCGAAGGTTTCGCCGAAGACCATTCGTCGGACATGATGGCGGTAGTCGATCGCACCGTCGATACCCAAATATTTCTTGGTGGTTTCGTCGCGCAGCAGCAGCTGTTCGGCTTGCTTGACCGCCGCCAACACCGGTGTCTGCCCCTCAGCGTCTTGGTAGATACCGACGCTCAGGTTGATCTTTGCCGGATTGGTATCCTTGAGGAATGCTTCGGTAATCCCCAAGATTGCATCGGGAGGGGCGGCGGCGAGCGTTTCGAACATGACGGAGCCAGCGGTAAAAAGAATCCAGGAAATAGGGGGTGAAGCCGATCGGCATGATGGTAATCTTCCGAATCGTTTTGCGGGAGTGACAACGCGGCGGGAAAGTCGATGGAAGCCAAATTTTTCGATAATTGCGACTTGATTGTGGTGGGTGCCGGTTCGGCTGGGTGGGTATTGGCCCAACGCTTAAGCAGGAAATTCCGAGTGTTATTGTTGGAAGCGGGCCCGCAAAGCACACTCTCGCCTCACGTGCGACGACCAGCTGATTACCTCAAACGTTTTGCCAGCGAAGATGATTGGGGGTACCACACGACGGCTCAAATCGGTTTGGCCGGGCGAACGCTGGTCTTTCCGCGAGGTCGTGGGCTGGGCGGTTCGACCAGAATTAACGCTTCGATTTGGTTGCCACCACTGGATGAATGCCTCCAGCAACTCAGCCAAGCCAGCGAGGGAAGCTTGACCACGGACGAATTGCGGCTCGCGGTGGTTGCCGTTGAGCAACGAGTTGCGCCCGAACAGCCTCGCTGGTTATCGGAGGCATCGCGGCGATTTGTTGCCGCCGGAGCATCGCTCAACTTGCCAGCAGCCCCTTTCGCTCGCATGAACCGTCGCGGCCAACGCCGTTTGGTCAGCCAGCTCGATTTTGCCAACGCAGCGGGTTCTTATGGTGCCAATGAGGGCGCCGGTGCCAACGTCGAGGAAGAAACTCGTGGAGCGGGGGAATTGTTAGTGATTCCAGGAGTGTTGATCGAACGTTTGCTGATCCGTCAACGACGCGTGCTGGGTGTGTTGGTCGAGATTGGGGGCGAGCAGTGCGAGTTGCGTTCGCGGCGCGGCGTGGTGTTAGCAGCGGGCACCGTGGGCTCACCTGCCATCTTGCAACGTTCCGGGATCGGACCGGCGAGCGTGTTGGCTGCCGCCGGTGTCCATTGTCAACACGATTTCCCCGCGGTGGGCGGCAATTTACGGGATCATTTGGTGATGCCGGTGATTGCCGATG
Organism: Kothea flammea; assembly: GCF_052161645.1. Taxonomy (GTDB): domain Bacteria; phylum Planctomycetota; class Planctomycetia; order Pirellulales; family Pirellulaceae; genus Laterigemmans. The sequence continues at coordinate 5,494,918 of NZ_CP197414.1, read as the reverse complement.
TGGCCACTCAAGCTGCGGGAAATGTGGCCGCCGCCAGCTATGCGTTTCCGGGATGCTGGACCCCACGCGAGCTGGCGCGGTGGCAAGCGGTGGGGAGCGGGCCGGTGACGTCCAACTTGGCGGAGGCCGGCTTGATTTGTGATCTTCCCGAAGGCCGAATGCAGTTATTCGTCACTCCCACCGACTATCTACGGCATCCACACGGCGGCCATTCGCAACAATTGACCATTGGAGTCGTTGCCGCGCACCCGCAAAGCTGCGGCACGATACATATCACCTCGCCCCACGCCGCTGTGCCCCCGGCGATTGATCCAAATTACCTCGATTGTCCGCAGGACCTCAAGGTAATGACCGCCGGCGTAGCGTTGGCTCGTCGATTGCTGGCCAGCGAACCGCTGGCGAACTTTATCTCCCGGGAAAAGCTACCTGGCGAACGACGGACTGGTGACTCAACGATTGAGCGAGCGATCCGAAGGTTCGCTCAGACGCTTTATCATCCGGTTGGCACTTGTCGCCTGGGAACGGATCCGGAAGCGGTCGTGGACAGTCAATTTCGTTTGCGCCGGTGGGAGGGCATTTGGATCGCCGACGCCAGCGTGCTGTCGCACTTACCGGCCGCGAATCCCAATCCGTTGGTGATGGCAATCGGCTGGTTGGCAGCGACGCGGGTGCACGAACAACTAAGCTGAATGCTATTTAGGCCCTATTTGCACACGTGACTGCGGAGACTCCATTGGTTGGGCGTATAAAGATTTGCATTTTGTGTGAACGAGCCGCTCCCATTCAAGCTTTGGGTGGCCACCAAAGTTCACTAATATGCCAAGCTCATACCCTGTGGCGTTAAGATAGTTAATTAATTGGGCGCGATGCTCGTCGGTCAGTTTGCTGACCGCTTTCAATTCAACAATGATCTTCTCATAGCAGATGAAGTCGGGAATGAACCTTTGTTTGAGTTCCGTGCCGCGATAGAATAACCGCAATTCTTGATGAGCTATGGAAGGTATATGTTGGTATTCATGTTCAATCTCCAAGCACTCTTGGTACACTGGTTCTAGAAAACCGCAACCTTTATCATTGTAAACTCTCGAAGCAGGCACCAATGATCTTGAAACACTCTTCTTTGTAAATCAAATCCGCCATCACTATCTCCCGGCAAAGGGTGTATGCCCACCAATCACGCAACAGAGCGCGAATGAGGGTAGTTACAGATAAGGTGAATGGTATTCAAATTCGCGAAGATTTGTGTCAAATGCCGCCGCGCGAGGCTGGAGTCGCTGCTTAGGCTCAAAAAAACTATTTGCCCGCTAATCACGCTAATGGCCGCGAATAGAGAGCGATGATGGATATGTTCGATGGATCTTCAATTCGCGCTCATTGGCGTGATCCGCGGGCAAGGTTCTTCCCGCTGATGGCGAGTGATCGCGTCTCTGTTTTGAAAGGGGGCACAGTTTCAAATCAGGCATCCTGGGACGCACCTCCTCCGGTGGGGGTGTTTTTGCTGGCAGCCCATCGCGGGCGGCCAAATGATGCGATCACTGTGCAGGGGTGCTATACTGTAAGGCTCTTGTCTTGAATCTTTTTGCCGACCTGTCCAGCCCGAAACGGTAGCCGATGCTAGCTGCTTGCGAACTCTCGAAGTGGTTCTCCGTCCCCAGCGGGCGGATTCGCGCCGTCGATAGGGTTTCCTTTTCTGTCAAACCGGGCGAAGTCTACGGTTTGCTGGGCCCCAACGGGGCGGGCAAGACAACGACCTTGCGGATGATTCTGGGTTTGCTGCAACCTGACCAGGGCTACGCCGAAGTCAACCAGTACCGCACCAGCGAAGACGCGGCGGCTGTGAAAGCCAATCTCGGGTTCGTCTCGGCCAGCGACGGGGTTTACCCTTGGCTGACCGTGCGAGAAATGTTGTTGTTTTTTGCCGATTTGTACGCGGTGCATCCCACGATTGCCGAACAGCGTCTGCAGCAACTATCTTCCCTGATGGGGATCACGGAGTTGTTGGATCGTCGGGCAGGTTCATTGTCGACTGGCCAGCGTCAACGGGTTACGCTCGTTCGCGGCCTGATTCATGACCCACCGGCGATGCTGTTGGACGAACCGACGCGGGGGCTGGATGTGGTCGGTAGCCAGACCATTTTTCGCTACATTGGTCACCTCCGCACGCTTGGTAAAGCGGTGATCGTTTGCACGCACCGCTTGGACGAAGCCCAGCGACTGTGCGATCGCTTCGGCATGATGCATCGAGGGCGGTTGCATCACGAGGGGACGTTGGCTGAACTACAGCAGCGGACCGGCAAAGCCAGCTTGGTCGACATGTTTGTGGAGTTAATGGAGTCCGACGCGACTATTTGCCAATCAACTAATTCTGAAGATCGACAGCTATCCCCATGAGTGCTCCGTCCGGACGTTTATTTCGCCTCTGCCAAAAAGAGCTGCGCGAAACATTGCGGGATCGCCGCACGATCATCACTCTAGTTTTGATGCCGTTGTTGGTGTACCCCGTGTTAAGCATGACGCTGAACCGGTTTTTGCTGGCCAGTGGAGTGGATGGCGATGCGCGTTTCGTCGTTTGCGTGGCGGATGGCGTCGAAGCGGATTTTTTGCTGACGATCCTGCAGGACCCGCGCAGTCAGCCGCCACCCTCGATCGTCGCGGCTGCCGGAGAGGAGGTCGCCAAGTTTGAATTCGTCGCGCCGGCTGATGGGATGACGCCGCTGGAAACGCTGGAGAACAACCTCGTCGATGCGGTGGTTTCGCGTTCTGCCGCTGCTGCGGCGACGGTCACAATTACCGCAATCAATGAAGATCCGACCAGCCTGGCGGCACGTCGCGTCTTGGCTGAACGGTTGTTGTATTTCAACCAAGCGTTGGTCCGCGAGCAATTGGATAGCGTCGGGGAGTTCAATGTTCCCAGCGTCGCGGTTGAAGTGGACTCGATTGGCGAGAGCCAGTCGCAACCCTTGTTAGCCACAATCGTACCGCTGGTGTTGGTGCTAATGACGATCACCGGGGCGGTATATCCGGCCATCGACTTGACCGCCGGCGAGCGGGAGCGGGGGACGATGGAGGCGTTGATCGCGTCGCCGATTCCGCGGGGCATGGTTTTGTTCTCCAAATACGTGGCGGTGGTCACGGTCGCCTTGTTGACCGCCGTCGCGAATTTGGGCGCAATGTTTGTCACGCTTTGGGCTGGGAAATTGCTGCCATTATTGGTGGGTGAGGACGCAGGTTTTCCTTTGCTGGCGTTCTTGCAGATTTTCTTGTTGCTGATCTTGTTTGCAGCTTTTTTCTCCGCCGTTTTGCTGGCGCTGACCAGTTTCGCTCGCAGTTTCAAAGAAGCGCAAGCCTATTTGATTCCGTTAATGTTGCTCTCGTTAACCCCCGGGGTTTTAAGTCTCTTTCCCGACGTGCGATTGACCCCCAGCCTGTCGGTCGTACCGCTGCTGAATATCATTTTGCTCAGCCGTGAAATCTTGGCGGGGACCATTCAGTTTGTACCGGCGCTCGTCGCGATTTGCACGACCCTGGTTTACGCTGCCGCGGCACTCGGGGTGGCGGCTAGGCTGTTCGGCAGCGATGCGGTGCTGCGAGGCTCGGAAGTGTCGTTTGGAGCGGCTCTAAAGCGTCCTGAAGCCAGTCGTTCGATTCCCGCCTTGAGCGAAGCGGCGATGACGTTGGCCCTGATATTTCCAACTTACTATTTGGCCTCGAACATTTTGGCCCAGTGGGCACCGCAAGCCATCGCGCCACGTTTGCTGCTGAACGCCACGGTTTTGTTTGCTGTCTTCGGCGGGCTACCGTTGTTTGCTGTTTGGTATTGCCGCGATCGCCCAAAAACCACTTATCGGTTGGCGCGTCCTGGGCTGTTGGCGATCGGTGGTGCCGTGTTGTTGGGGCTGGGGCTGTGGACCTGGGCCCACGAGTTGTTTGTGTTTGCTGAATTGCTCGGTTTGGGCGGGCTGGACGCATCGAAGATCGCTGGTGTGGAAGCGATGTTAGCTGAGATGCGAAATATTTCCCCAGCCCTGGTGTTGTTGACTTTGGCGCTTACACCCGCGGTCGTTGAAGAACTCTGTTTTCGTGGTTATCTATTCAGCACGCTGGCAGCTCGATTGAGTCCCACGGCAACTATTGTGGTGACTTCTTTGCTGTTCGGGCTATTTCACGTGTTGACAGGAAACACGTTATTGCTAGAGAGATTTTTGCCGACGACCATGTTGGGCTTGGTGTTGGGCACGGTCGCTTGGCGGACCGGATCGGTCTGGCCGGGGATCATCTTGCACTTTACACACAACGCATTTTTGGAAATGGTTATGTGTTATCGCGATCAACTACTGGAGCTCGGCATTGGCATTGAAGAGCAAACGCATTTGCCCTGGTTGTGGTTGCTTGGCGGCACATTGCTGATCGGCATCGGAGCAACGATGGTCGGGTTTGCACGGCCCCGCCCGCTGGCCGCCTCGCTACCCGATTCGCCGGTGCGAGAGGCTTTGGCCTAGAGCACTGTTTGTGCTATTGAGCATACGCGACAACCATCACATCCACTTGCAGTGTAGCTCTGGCGAACGCTGCAATCGCACCATGTGCAAGGACTAGCGGGAAGCGATCTCAGGGGGCGAGTCACCCTTGGCAGGATCGTCTTCGCCAGCCTCAGTCGGATCGGCTTCTTCCGGCTTGTGTTGAGCGATCCAATCTGCCAGCTCTTCACGCTGTTCTTCGAGCATCGTGATGAATTTCAGTCGACTATCGTAAGATTTTTGGTTGACCTCATCGACCATGGTGCGGAACGTTGCCAGTAACTCGTCAGCCCGTTCTTGGGCGTCTTCTTTCGCAGCCGTGGCTAAGCCCTTGCCGGGACGATTTGGATCGAGCGAGCCGGTCATGCCAAGGATGAGACCTTGCAAGTGAGTGTTCAGCGCGCGACGGGCGGTGATGACTTCAATCGGTTGCGCTTTGATCGAGACGCCACCAAGTCCTCCGCCGTAGCCACCTGGCCCCATGCCGTAACCGCCACCTGGCCCCATGCCTCCTTCATCACCTCCCGGGTAGCCACCTTCGCCACCTGGATAACCACCGGGGCCTTCTCCATAGCCGCCGTCACCGGAGCCCAAGCCGCCTCCCATGCCACCGGGGCCCATCCCGCCGCCCATGCCACCGGGGCCCATCCCGCTACCGCCAGCGCCAGGTCGACGTTTTTGTTTGATGCGAGCCAGGACTTGCTGGGCAACGACAACTTTCGGTTTGTCGAGGCTCTTCATCCGCTCAATCTCCGCATCTAAGGAACCGATTGCTCGATCGGCCCATGCGACTACGATTGGCGTCGAAACCTCGATACTTTGCACGGCGTCACCCAGGTCGGCCAATTTTTTAGCAGCATAAAAGGCGACAATCGGGGAGGTTGCTTGGTCGGCGACCAGGGCGTTCAACTTGCTTGCTAGCCATTGCTTGTCCTCCGCCGTCCCCGCCGAACTGATCATATCGATGGCATAGCGTTGCACGAAGGCAAATGGATCTCTGCCTAAACCGGCGGAAGTCAAGCCAGCGGGGCCGTTCTCTTCCAGCAATGATTTGCCAGTGGTGACGTAAAACTGCTTGGCTCTCTGGATGGAGGCATCATTAACCGGGCCGACCAAGTGCGCGTGACGTCGCAGGCCGCCGAGCGCTGTGATGCGAACTCCCACCGGCGCTTCCGCGTCGTTCATCAGTTGCACCAAGGCGTTGCTAACGTTCATTGCCGGCGTCGGTGGCGCACCGTTGCTGGAAGCACGTGAGTTGAGGTTCGCTAAGACCATGGTGGCTGCAATTCTAGCTGACGGGCTAAAATATTTGCCCCCAGCTTGCCGAGTCGCCACGTTAGTCATAGAAACGCGAACCCAGTCAAGGGATTCCCTGAACAGTGCTGGCGATCCCGATTGCTCGATTCTTTCCAGGTTTCGCAATGTCTCGTAAACCAAATCGGTCAGCTCTGGTGCCGCCTCGGGTTGCGAGAGTCTCTTCCATAAATAAGTGCTAAAGTACATTTTAGCCGCCGCATAGGCTGTCGCTTCCTTGGAGCCATTCGCGGCGGAACTGGATGCCCCCTTGTTGGTCAACGCTTGCCGCATCTGCGTTTCCAACGATTTTACCTTATTAGGATCAGCCAGCTGATCGAGACTCGCCACATAGTAGTCGCCACTCATTTGGGGAGATTTCCCCGGCGCCTGACCGCGAGCCGTGGTTGCCAGCACACAGGCCAACGTGATCGCCACAAAGGCGGTCACATAGGTAACCAACTTGGGCAAGTGACGGCTACGATCAATCGTTCCGACGCGAGTGTTGTGCATGGCGAATTGATGGGTTAAGAGGAGATTGGAGAGCCGTACCCGGCAATGTGCCGTCGCGTTCCTGCGGTCGTGTACGGATCGGACCCAGTTCTTTAATATCGCGAGTTTCTCGGTAAAGTCAATCATTTTCTTCTTCGGATAATGACGGGTTTCCCCCACAACGGTTGGCAAGTCGGCGGTGGAGCCACGTTCCCGAGAGTACGAATGTGCACCCTGCTGATAGCCACGCCCGTACATCTCGCTCACCACGAGCCCCTCCGCCAGCGATCAGACGAACGCGAGGATGGGCTTCGGCAAGCTGTTGACACAGCCGCTGAGTTCCAGCCCCACAGTCAGTTCCCACGCTGGCCAGGTCGAGCACGATCAACTGGTTGACTCCCGCCGCCAAAATTTGCTCCGCTACCTGGGCTGTCTCTAAATCCTGCCAAGCCGCTACCTGGCTGAGCACCCTGCCGCCGCGGAGGTCGAGGCTGACGGCAATTTGGTTCCGGTCAGTGACCTGTCCGCAGCCATTGGTCGTGTGGTTTTCGAGGAGCCCGGCGGGGGGCCAAGCTCGCATGCTTTCGGTTGCCAAGATCCAGGTGATCGCGGAAGGATCTGCGGCCGGTCCCAGCAACTCTGCGAAGACTCCTGCCCGGACCGCGTCTGACTGCCAATCGGATAAGCCAATATCAATCCACAGCGGAAGGGCACTGGTCGCGATTAACTGCTTGAGCATCTCGGCGGAGCGACGAGAGCCGTTGGTGAGGGCATCGAGGTCAGCGATATACAATCCGCCAACCCCCAAATGCTGGTAGGCCGCCGCCAATTGCAGCGCGTCGCCAACCGCTAGGCCCGGAATATCAATTGGCAGATACTGGTCCCGAAACCCGGCGACCGCATGAACCGCCTGTCCGTCCCGCAGGTCGATCACGCCCAGCAGTTGGGGGTCCAGCAACCGGGAGTCCAACGGCAACGATTTCATGCGGAATCGCTCAACTGGTCAAGCGGGTCAACCAAGCTGCCAGCATCTCGCCAACAAAGGTCAAGTCGCGAGGATCGTTGGCCAGCAAATGATCGGCACCCGGCAAGCCAACGAGGCTGGCGGGTGCTTTGCTGCCAACCAAGCCGATGAGCCGCAAGGCGTGATCGTAGCCGACCGTCTTGTCGACGGGCGAGTGAAACGCGAGCAGCGGAATGTCAATCGACGACAACCGCGCCGGCAAATCGAAACTACGCAGGTCGGCGATCAGTTGCGAAGTGGTTTCCCAGTGCCGCCCGCCGATGCTGACTTGCCCTCGCCCAGTCGTTTCCACTTGAGGGTCCATCCGCACGAGGAGTTCGGCCAAGTGCTGCGTTTCGCTGGGTGCGGCCAGCGTGGCGACACCTGACAATTGCACCAAATCGGCTGGCCACTCTGCCGCGGCGGCCAAAGAAGCGGCACCTCCGAGCGAATGCCCCAGTAAAATCGTGGGTGGCCCAATCGTCTCGGTGGCGAACCTAGCCGCGGCGAACAAGTCAGCCAGGTTGGTGCGGAAGTTGGTGCTGGCAAACTCTCCCTGACTGCCGCCCAGTCCGGTCATGTCGTATCGCAGCACCAAGTAGCCCTTAGCGGCCAACAGGCGACTGATGCGAACAATCGCCTTCAAATCTTTGTTGCAAGTAAAGCAATGCGAGAAGAGCACGACGGGTGTATCCAGACCCCGTTCGTTCGCTTCGGCGTCGAGCGGTTGATCGACGATTCCCGCCAGCGGATAACCATTTCCGCCGGGAATTTCCACTCGATAGCTGCTGCGTCCCATCAGTGACCGCTGGCCGTTAAGCGTTCGAGGAGGGATCGCGAGAGAGCCCCGAGGGTGCACCGTTGCCTTCGCTGATGCGGCCACTGCGGAATGCATCCGCCATCGCCATCGGTACCTGAGCCTCGGCCAACACCAACCGGGAACGATTCTCGGTCACGCGAGCCTTCATCCGCTGCTCTTCAGCAATGGCCTCGGCTCGCCGGCTCTCAGCTTTCGCCTGTGCGACGCGGGTGTCGGCTTCCGCCTGGTCGGCTTGCAGGCGAGCACCGATATTCTCGCCCACGTCGACGTCACCGATGTCAATCGAGACAATTTCGAAAGCAGTTTGCGCATCGAGCCCACGACTCAGCACGGCTCGCGTGATCAGGTCGGGGTTTTCCAACACCGTGAAATGCGACTCGGCCGAACCAATCGAACTGATCATCGATTCGCCCACCCGAGCAATAATCGTCTCCTCCGTCGCTCCGCCAATCAACTGATCCAAATTCGTGCGGACCGTGACACGAGCACGCACGCGCAACTCAACGCCATTCTTGGTGATTGCCGAAACGGTTGATTTGCCGCTACGACGCGGGTCGGGACAGTCAATCACTTTCGGGTACACGCTGGTTTGTACCGCGTCGAGCACATCGCGCCCCGCCAAATCAATGGCCGAAGCTTGATCAAAATCGAGGGGAATGTTAGCGCGGTGAGCCGCAATGATGGCGTTGATCACCCGCATCACTTTGCCGCCGGCGAGAAAGTGAGCTTCCATTCTCCGCGTGCTAATGCCCGTCTGCCGATTGGTGTCCAAACCAGCTTGCGAAGCCATGATTTTGGCCTGCACAATGGTTTTAGGGTCCACTTTCGTGAAATGCATACGAATTAAGCTGGTCAGGCTCACGTCGGCTTTCGACATGAATGCTTGAAACCACAAGCTGCCGTAGCGAATAATGAAATAGCCTCCGGAAAGCAGCAAGAACAGCAGCAAGAAGCCGCCGACCAGAATACTAATGTTGCGGATTTCCGATTCAGCAAGCAGATAACCTTCGAAGTGCATCATTGCCGAACTCACGATCGAAAGGAAGCCAAACGAAACCAAACCAGCTCGAGAAAAGAAATCACGCAGCCAACTTAGCTTTAGACATCGGTAACTTAGAAAGCAATAACTCCGGAGCTAGTCCGGAACCCCCGTCCTCGTTCGCTTATCGCGGCAATTTTGGTGGTTTTCGGTGCGCTCCGCAATTACCCTGGAACGCATCTTCGCACATTTGCCACTAACAAGCGACCCAGCGAGCAGTTTTTTCCGGATCCGCACTGCTTTTTCCGGATCGCACGGGGGCATTTCGTTTGGCACGCTATTTTCACAGTTCGGGCAGTCCTCGGGTTTTGGGGTAGTTGGGTTGACACCGCTCGGCCGGAAATTCGTTTGTAAAACGGCCCGAGTACGGTAGAGTTCCATAGCACCGAGCGAAACTTAACGCTAAATTAACAAAGAACGCATGGAAAATCGGTCTAGGGAGCAGGGGCAAGATAGTAGGATAGTATCAGCCAAGAGTGGCAGAGCAGGTTTCGGCCGTTGGAGCCACCACCAACGCATGGCTGCGGTGCGAAGCACGGACTCCGATCATTGAACGGATTAAAGGAACAAAAATATGCGAAATCGATACTCAGTGGGCGATTGGGTCGTCTACCGTAAGAGCAAGCAAAGTACTTCGCCGGGGCCTCGCGCCCAGGGAGTCGTTGCTTCTACCAAGGGAGAGAAATACTCTTACGTGGTGGATAAGTACTGGGTTGTCGAAGATGTTCTGCCAACGAATGAGTTGTTGTTGCGAACGCGTCGGGGCAAAGTGCATCGCGTAAGTGTTGATGATCTCAATCTGCGTCATGCTGGCCTGCTCGCTCGCCTGCTCTACCGCCACCGATTTCGCGAAGCGATCCGGCCAGACAACTTGTCGGGAGCCGCTTCGGTGAGCTGAGTCGTTCGCCACGACTTATCGTTTGACCACCGCTCCATCCATCGATGGAGCTTTTTTTTGCCTTAAACTCACCCGCTCGCTTTTGGGCCTACTATCTTCTTGCTAGGCCCCTTCTTGCTAGGCGAGCGGGCGGTTTCTCTTGGTGGGTTGTTGCATCATCCTGGCGTGCCAGCGGGCCGGTTCCGCGCAAAGAGAGTGGGGCTCTGATAAAATCAAGCACTTACCTGTTTCTGATTTCGTCTGCGATGTTGACGACCCCTCCAATTCATCATGCCTTTTCATGCGGTACCTACTTTTTGCCGGCTGTCTGCTATTGAGCATCAGCAGCGGTTTGAATGCCTCGGCCACCACCACCGTTAATCATCCAACAGCGGTGCCCCCCACTAAGCCAAATATCCCCACTAAGCCAAATATCATTGTCATCATGGCTGACGATCTTGGTTATGGTGATCTCAGCTGTTACGGGGCCAGCGGTTTGCAGACACCGAACATTGATCGTTTAGCGGCTGAAGGGCAACGTTTCACTGACGGCTATTGTTCCGCGTCGACTTGCACGCCAACCCGCTATTCGTTCCTCACTGGAACGTACGCATTTCGCCGCCCCGGTACTGGGATCGCACCACCAAATAGCCCCGCCTTAATACAACCGGGCACGGAAACATTGCCCAGCTTGCTGAAGCGAGCGGGTTACGCCACGACTGTCATTGGGAAATGGCATTTGGGACTGGGTGGAGAAGCAGGTCCCGACTGGAACGGCAGACTCAAGCCGGGGCCGCTCGATATTGGCTTCGACCACTGTTTCCTGCTGCCTACCACGAACGATCGCGTCCCGCAAGTTTACGTCAGTGGTGATCGTGTCTTAAACCTTGATCCTCAAGATCCACTCTGGGTGGGCACAAAAAAACCTTCCCCCGATCACCCGACCGGAATCACGCATCGTGAATCGCTGAAGCTTGATTGGTCGCATGGTCACAACAGCACGATTCACAATGGGATCAGCCGGATTGGTTTTTACACCGGAGGCGAAGCGGCTAGATTTCGTGATGAAGATTTATCAGATCGTTGGGTGGCCGAATCGATAAAGTGGATCGAAGCCAATCGAACAAAGCCTTTCTTTCTATTCTTCTCATCACATGATTTGCATGTCCCCCGAGTTGTTCATGAACGGTTTCAGGGCGCCACTAAGTTGGGGCCACGGGGGGACGCGATTTTCGAGCTTGATTGGTGCGTGGGGGAATTGCTGGCCACGCTGGAGCGGCTGCAAATCGATGATCAGACGTTGATCGTTTTCTGCAGCGACAACGGCCCGGTACTGGACGACGGATATCGTGATCAAGCCATCGAACGGCTGGGCGACCATCGACCAGCCGGACCATTCCGCGGTGGCAAATACAATATTTATGAAGCTGGAACGCGGACTCCTTTCATTACGCGTTGGCCCGGCACGATCCCCGTTGGTGAGTCTGCCGCGATCGTCTGCACCATTGATTTATCGGCCAGTTTCGCCGCGCTCACCGGAGTCGATTTGCCTGCTGACGCGTGTCTCGATAGTTTCAATGTCCTAGCCACCTTGCTGGGACAACCTGGGGCATCCGGCCGCGATGCGCTGGTCCAACAAGATAACGGCCGGCAAGGGAACTACGGCTACCGGGTTGGTGATTGGAAACTGCACCGTCACGACAAACAGCGAACCAGTAACGTGGGACTGCGTCTGCAGTCGAGCAAGCAACCCGAGTACCAACTATTTAACTTGCGGGACGACCCGGCGGAGACTCAAGATCTTAGCCAGCAATTCCCCCAACGAGTCACCGAGATGCGTGCTGAATTACAGGGTTTGATCGATGCCGGTTCTAGCCGGCCCAATGCGAGCCCGTCAGAATAACGGTACGGTGGCTAACGCCAAAACCGCTAACGCAACGGTGGCTAGCGCCAAAACCGCTAACGCAACGGTTAGCCGTTTGGGCGCTAGCCCCGGTTTCCTTCGTTTCTCATAAAAAATAACTATCAACAACACACCTCATATTCTAATAATTCGAGATGCCGCAAACTATGAACTCTGCCAAATTGCCGCTCGCCGTTTTATCATTGCTTATTCTCATCACTTCCGTCGGCAATCAAACATTACTCGGCGCGGAAGCGAATCCAAAACGTCCTAAAAATGTCGTCTTTATTTTGGCTGATGATCTCGGCTGGGGTGAGCTTGGCTGTTACGGCCAAGAGAAAATTCCCACACCACATATTGATCAATTGGCGGCCGAAGGGATGCGGTTTACTCAGCACTACAGCGGTGCGCCGGTCTGCGCGCCGGCGCGGTGCGTGTTGATGACTGGTAAACATTTGGGGCACGCAGAAATTCGCGGTAACCAGCAGGCCAAGAAGACGGACCCTAAATACACCGAGGGCCAGCATCCGATCTCCGCCGACACGGTGACCATTGCGAAAGTGTTTCACGATGCCGGCTTTGCCACCGCCGCGATGGGTAAGTGGGGACTCGGGCCAGTCGGCAGCAGCGGAGATCCAAACGCCCAAGGCTTTGATCTGTTCTTTGGTTATAATTGCCAAGCGGTTGCCCATAGTTATTATCCATCTCATTTATGGAGGAATGATCAGCACATTCTCATTAATCCCCAGCCGATTCCAGGACACCGCAAACAGCCGACCGGCGAGGTCGTGATGGGTGATTGGATTGGCGAGGTCTACGCCCCGACGTTGATGATTGCCGAGGCGGAAAAGTTTCTTGACTCGCAGCGGAACGATCCTTTCTTTCTTTATTTGCCTTTCATTGAACCGCACGTTGCCATGCACCCGCCGGAGGAGTCTGTCAATCGCTTCCCGTTGGCCTGGGATGATGAAGTTTATCGAGGCCAATGCGCCTATTTGCCTCATCCCCGCCCGCGTGCCGGCTATGCGGCAATGATCAACGACCTTGACGGCTATGTGGGGCGGATCATGGCCAAGTTGCAAGAGATCGGTGTCGCGGATGATACCTTAGTGATTTTCACTAGCGACAACGGCACCACTCACGCTGGACGGGCCGATACGCATTTTCACATCGGAGGCGCGGACGCTAAATTTTTCAACAGCACCGCCGGACTCCGTGGTTACAAAGGCAGCGTCTATGAAGGTGGGCTCCGCGTGCCAATGGTGGCTCGGTTTCCAGGAGTGATTGAGGCGGGCTCCGTGTCGGACATGCCGTGCTACTTTGCCGATTGGTTTCCTACGCTGTGCGATGCCACTGGAATCACTCCACCGGCCGCGTTGGATGGGCAAAGCATTTGGCCGGTGCTAACTGGCGGAGAAATTCCCGACACTCGCAAGCCAATGCTCTGGGTTTATCCAGAGTATGGCGGTCAGGTCGCGGTCAGGCTGGATGACTTTAAACTTGTCCGTCAGAATCTGCGCCGCCCCCAGCCCGGTGCTTGGCAAGTCTATGATTTACGCAACGATCCCGGCGAGTCAGTTGACTTGGCTGGCGATCACGCTGCATTGATCGCCAGGGCCGAACAGCTGCTCAGCGAGCAAGTCGACGAAAACCCCATCTTTCCCTTGGAGATTCCTGGTGTTAACCAAGCTCAGTAAAGCTCCGGCAATTGTGGCCGCGCTGCGATGTGTATGCAGCACGCTCTGCTGTTTAACGATTTCCGGCCGGGCGACGGCCGACACGCATCGGTTCGACGTGGTCATCTACGGCGGCACAAGCGCCGCGGTGGCGGCGGCGGTGCAAACCTCCAGGCTGGGTAAGTCGGTGGCAATAGTTTGCCCCGAGACGCACTTGGGCGGGTTGTCGAGCGGCGGTCTGGGTTGGACCGATACCGGCAACAAGGAAGTTATCGGCGGTGTGGCTCGTGAATTCTACCAACGGGTCTGGCAGCACTACCAAGAACCAGACGCTTGGCGTTGGCAGCAGCGGGCAGAGTATGGCAATCGCGGCCAGGGCACCGCGGCGATCGATGGTGAGAAACGGACGATGTGGATTTTTGAGCCGCACGTCGCCGAAGCGGTGTTCGAGGATTGGATTAAGGAAGAGCAGATTCTGGTCTTCCGTGATCAATGGCTTGATCGTCAACGGGGCGTCGATCTTGAGGCCGCGAAAATTCAATCGATCCGCAGTTTGCAAGGTGATGAGTTTTTCGCCGACGTCTTTATCGATGCGACCTACGAGGGGGACTTGATGGCCGCCGCCGGAGTCTCCTATGAGGTCGGACGCGAATCGATGGACCGCTATCAAGAAAAATGGGCCGGTGTGCAAACGGGAGTGCTGCACCATCGGCATCACTTTGGTTATTTGCCGCCGATCAGTCCCTATCGTGATCCCGATGATCCGACCAGCGGCGTGCTGCCCTTGATCAGCGAAACACCGCCCGGCGAATATGGCTCAGCAGACAAGCGAATTCAAGCTTATTGCTTTCGCATGTGCTTGACGAACCACGAAGAGAATCGCGTGCCCTTTGCTCGTCCGCCCGGTTACGACCCCGATCAATACGCGCTTTTAAAACGCATCTATGAGGCGGGCTGGGATGAAACCTTTGACAAATTTGATCCCATTCCCAATCGAAAAACGGATACCAACAATCATGGTCCTGTGAGCACTGATTACATCGGGGCAAACTACGATTATCCGGAAGCCAGTTACGAGCGTAGGGGCGAGATCATCGCGGCGCATCGGCGTTACCAACAGGGCTGGCTCTATTTTATTGCCAACGATCCCAGCGTACCGCCCAAGGTCCGCGCTGCGATGAGCCAGTGGGGATTGGCGGCCGACGAATTTGTTGATAACGATCATTGGCCAAGGCAGATTTATGTGCGAGAGGCGCGGCGAATGCTCGGTCAATACGTGATGACCGAGCACGAGTTGTTGGGACGGAGACCCACGCCTCAATCGGTTGGCATGGGATCGTACACGATCGATTCTCACAACGTGCAACGCTATATCACTTCCGACGGGCATGTGCAAAACGAAGGCGATATCGGTGTCTCCACGCCTTTCCCTTACACAATCGCTTGGGGCGCGCTGTTACCCCGGCAAGCGGAGTGTGAGAATTTGGTGGTGCCGGTTTGTGTCAGCAGCTCGCACGTAGCCTTTGGCTCCATCCGCATGGAGCCAGTGTTTATGATTCTTGGCCAAAGTGCCGCCACCATGGCCGTGTTAGCGATCAAAGCGGGGAGCCCCGTGCAAGCCGTGTCCTATCCGCAGCTCCGCGAACAACTACTGGGAGATGGCCAAGTTTTGGAGTGGACAGCGACCGCCAGTCGCGATGGTATGGATCCGCTCGAGCTGGAGGGGATTGTGGTCGATGACCGCGAGGCCGAAAAAGTTGGCCAGTGGCAACTCAGTGCTGCCAACACTCCCTATGTTGCGCATGGTTATCTGCACGACGGTAATCGCGGGGACGGTGCCGCATCGGTTCGTTTTACAGCGCAGCTACCGGGCGAGGGAATCTATCAAGTGCGACTGTACTATCCGGCGAACAGCAACCGCGCAACCAACGTGGTGGTTGAAATCCAAGCCGCCGATGGCAAGCACGAGGTTCGCGTCAATCAACGCCAACAATCGGCCGGCGACCAGCCCTTCGTGGTGCTGGGTGAGTTCCCTTTTCGTCAGGACCAGCCAGCTACGGTGCTGATTCACAACCGAGCGGCCGACGGGTACGTGATCGCCGACGCCGTTCAGTGGGTGCCCGCACAGCAAGATTAAAGGCGCGCACCGTTGCCAACCAAGTCGCCCTCCTCGGAAGTTATTACCGAGAGGGCTATTTGGGAAACCTCACGATCAACAGCACTTGAGCCGTCAGGTCGTTGTTGGTCCCAGCCGTCGCGTTGTCTTTGGCGGTTGGCGTGTCGAGCGGCCGAAGCGACCCGAGAGTTTCCCGATTGAGAGGAATAAAGCGATGGTCGCCAGCAATAAAACTGGCCGCTGCCGAGGCAGTTGCGTTACCAAGGTTGCGATTCTCCGGCATCAACCGGTGCGCGACTAATTCGTTGCGGTCGCCAGCGGCGTCATCTGGACGTCGAACATTCCGCGGGTCAACCGGATCTGCATTCGTATCGCGAGCAACCATCACTGGCGGGTTCATCAGCATGCTGAAACCGACCCGTTTCACTTCGCCACGCGTCTCTAGAAAACGCAGCATCAACGCATCCAGCTTCAGCCCAGAGCCTTCGAGGAATATTAAGTTGGCGCCAACGGTGGAACCGTCTTGATCGACAGCCAGCAAATTATCACGCTGCAAGAATCCCACCAAAGCGTCATCGACGTTCCGACGTTCGGTGCGAGAAATACCAACTTCCCGAAAGAGGCGTCCGACAACGTTATTCTTTAGCCCCAACTCGGTAACTTCGACTTCGTAAACGAACATCGCGTTGAGCTGCTGGAGGTCGGCCGGCAAATCGCCCGCAGCTGTCGCGGTCGGATCTGCGGCCGCAATTGCCGAGGAATTATTTTGTGATGTGTTATCTCCCGCCGTCATGGCAGGCTCGGCGACCGCACTATTGGTCGTCGCACTGGCATCCCCGGGCCGGACCGCATTGTCGGCAATTTGCGTGGCATCTGGCTGGATCACGTCTGGCCGCACAACATTTGGCTGACCAGCATCTGGGACCGGCATGTCTGATCGTTGCGAATCGCCGGTTTGGCTCGTTTCGGAGTCAGCCAATTGCAGCGGCAGCGTTTGCTGGTCACCGCGGCTGAGGTAGAAACTGATGGCGGCGATCGTTGCCGCCGCAGCCAACATCGACCAGATCGCAGCCCGACCGCCGGTTGGTGAATTTTTTTGTTGTGAACGGTTCGGATCTTTAGGCCGCACAGCCAAGCGAACCGGGTGCGACGCGGAAAGATCGGCAGCCGCAGCTTCCTCGCCGACCAACTCCAGCACGCGGCTGGCAAAATCTTTCGGCAGTCGCGGAGTCGACTCCATGGCTTGACGGATCATCGCACTTTGAGCTCGCAGCTGTTCGAGCTGCCGCCGCGCACCGGCATCATCCGCCAGCATCTGTTCGACGCGTTGACGTTCGTCGTCACTCAATTGGTCGTCCATGTACCGACTGAGAAGATCGTCAAGGAGTTCCCGAGGGAGACTCATAATAGGCCTCAACAACGCCAGCCGCAGCGCAACTGACCAAGTGTGATAACAGTCAACAAGCGTTCATTTTGCTCCGGGCACGCATTCCGCTGCGCGACGCTCGGCAAGCTTGTCGGTTCGTTTCCAGAGGGAGATTACCAGGGCTTGACCGTCAAACCAACTCCGCTCTGTTATGCATCGGATGCGTCAAGGGCGGTAAAAGTTCCTTGGGAAAACTGGGGAATCTACCCAGTTCAGCGGCGAAGTGGCCAAAAAGGGGGCTTTGATCGCGACCCATGGGGTGGTTGCCGCCAATGTTGCCGCTTATCTTATTGTGCTGGTTTTATTGTGCTGGGACCTACGGCGGGGGCGCGGGCGGACTGCGCAGCATTGTACTTTTTGGGGTTCAGAAGAAACACCCGCAGTAATTTAAGCACCTCGATATAAGTCTTTAGGGTATATTTGCCGTTGCGCACTCGCTCACGGTCCCGCGGAACCGGACGCTGGCGCGTTCCGGCTGATTACGTTTTGCAGAAAGACTTTTGGGGAGGTGCCTGTCCTCCTCGCAAGGTTCGACATCAACCGGATGAAGCCCCATGGCCCCAGGCCGCACCGCCGTTTCGCTTCTGAAAATCTCTCGCCCGGGATTTTGGCTGACCACGCTGTGGTTTTATCTGCTGCCGTTTGCCGGTCGCGACATGTTCTCCAATCCGGCTTTTTGGCTGGGAGCGACCTACGTCTGTTTTCCACTGGGCCTGTTGTTATACGGCTGGAATGATCTCAGCGACGCTCGTACCGACGCTTTAAATCCGCGGAAAGACAGCTGGCTGTTCGGGGCTCGGCCAGACCAGGACATGCGCGGCCGCTTGCCCGCCTTGATCGTGTTGGTGCAGGCACCCTTTGTGATCGCCTTCGTAGCGATTGCTGGGGTGAAAATGTTGTTTTGGTGCGCGATGGTGGTGGCGACCAACGCGACGTATAACACGCTGGGATTTAAGCAGCGTCCAATATTGGACATTCTCAATCAGGCTGGGTACGTGCTGGTGTTTGTCCTCGCCAGCTGGCTTTGCTACGTCCCGCAGCTGAATCTGCCGGCGATGATTTTCAGTGGCTTGTTCGCCATGATCAGCCACACATTCGGCCAGTTAATGGATGTGGATCCTGACAAGTTTGCTGGGCGTCATTCGACCGCCGTCTTGCTCGGGGTGCGGCCTACCAAATGGCTGCTGGTGGTGATGATGCTGATCGAGGCGGTCATTGCTTGGAGCTATTTTTCCGGCTGGTACGTGGCCCTGTTCATGCTGGCCGGTGCTCTGTTCTTTGTCTTTGACGCCAGCTTGGGGCCTGACCGCTATCCGATTTGGTTCAGCAAAGCATTTTTCATTGGCTGGAACATTATCGTGCTAATCACGATGCACTTGATTTGGCGATTTGGCGTCTTCCAGCTATCCGCATGAGCGTCGCAGCTTGTTGCTTGCCGGTCCGCGTAAATTTCTCAAAATTTCCAATTTCGCTTGTCGTTTCAGCGGTTGAATGTCCATTTCTTTGCAGTCGTGTCGGGCAGATTGGCTGGCCGAACGCTCGCATCATCAAGTGAAAAGATAGAATGCCTCCCAGCAAAGGTCGCTTCGCTCAACTGATTGTCGGCATACTCGCCGGTGTAACGACCATTGCGGTATTGAATGCCAGCAGCTGGTACGTACTGTATTTTGGCTGGGCCATGCTGGCGTTGTTGTTCGTGGCGTCAGTTATGACTCGCAAAAGAACAGCAAGTCCCCATGGTGAACACCTTGCGATCATCGGGACGCCGGTTTACCAAGTATTTTCCGCCGCCAAAACGGCGTTAATCGCTTTGGGGATATTCGTAATTTTGCTGGGAGCCGGAGGTATTGTCGCGGCTTTCGCCGAAGGGAATGACCCGAGCGGACTAACCGGAGGCTTTTTCCTGTTGGGGGCGGGAGTTACTTGCTGTGCCATTCCCACCGCAAATCGTCAATTGATGTCGGCTGGGTATGTGTTATGGGCAATTGCGGGCGCCCTAATGATCGTGCTTAGTGTGCTGTGGATCGACGACAATTTGCAGTTGGCACGCGCAATCACGGTCGGGTTGGCTTTGTTGGTCGGTGGTAGTTTCGTGGCTTACAAATTCCTGTTTGGAAAGACGCCCGTGTATGAAGAGGGCATCATGCTCGGCGGAAAACTGGTGCCGTGGCAGGCATTAGCCGGTTGGGAGATTACGCCCAAGACTGAAGGCGGCTCTTCGCTGCATGTTTCTTTGTTGCATTCTCCCGCAGCGTTAAACGCGGAGCTGTCGAACGAACAGGCGGAGCAAATACAAACGATTCTTGCCAGCAAGTTAGGTGGGCCGGGCGAATCGAGGTGCCCGCCGGATAGCGGTGCAGCGGTTGAATAGGAATGCGGCGGCTAAATAGCAACGCGGCGGGGCAAACCGATGCTCCCACGTTATTCGAGCGAATCGTCACCTTCGGGCGGCGCGTCGGCGGCTTGGCCGGGGAGTTTGCCCGTGTACTGTTGGACTTCCAAAAAAGCTTCCAGCAGCACTTGAGCGGCTACCGCATCGATGCGCGCTTGGCGAGTTTTGTGAGTCATTTTTCTGCCCCGCAGCCGTCGCTTGGCTTGCGCGGTGGAGAAGCGTTCGTCAAACAAACGCGCGGGCAGCGACGTCGTCTGTTGCAGCCAAAGGGCGAACTCGCGGGCTTCACCAGACTTCTGGCTCTCGCCCCCGTCGCAGTGGATTGGCAAGCCGACGACCCAGGCGGCAACGCGTTCTTCGGCAGCCAGCTCGGTGAAAAATTTAGTCAACTGTGCCTCCCCGGCCCGTGTGTGGATCCCCAGCGGGCTGACCAGAATTCTGCCGGGATCGCAAATTGCCACGCCAATGCGGACGGTGCCATAGTCGACAGCCGCCAGCCGGCCCTCCCGCGGAAATAGCTCGTCGGCGGTTAGCGGATCGCCCCCCGCTTGAAGCTCAGGCGTCACTGCGGGCGAATGCTCGGCGGTCGGTTTTTCACTCGATGGACGATCGGTCACTGCGGAAAATCAATGCGTGGGAAATAACTCGTGGGAAATAACTATTGAGTCGCGCCGGCTGTCAGGCGTTGGTGTCTAAGGTATCATCTGCGGAGGCTCGCAGCACGGCGAATCTCGGTAATTATGCCTTGGCAACAGGAAACTTCCAAAATGCAATATCCGCTCAACTTACACTTTAAACTTTTGACACTTGGTCAGCGGATTACCGCGCTCGATGCGAACGAACAGTTGCTGATGTTCATCAAGCAAAAAATGTTCAAGTTGAAGGAGCATATTGAGGTCTTCGCCGATGCGGAACGGAACCAACTGATTTTTCAGATCAAGGCCGATCGCGTGATCGATTTTTCAGCCAACTATCATTTCACCGACGCCCAAGAAAACGACTGGGGTGCGGTCCGTCGCAAAGGAATGCGATCATTTTGGTCAGCCCATTACGAAGTGATGCAGGAGGGGCAGATCGATATGACCATTTCGGAGGAGAGTCCATTCAAAAAGGTGCTGGAGAGTTTACTGGGCGAAATTCCCCTGGTGGGATTTGTCGCCACGTACTTGATTAACCCCAGTTACATTGTGCGACGTCCCGACGGCACGCCGCTGCTGCGAGTCATCAAGAAGCCCGCCATCTTCGAAGGTCATTTTGTCGTCGAAAAACTCAACGACATGCCCGAGGATGATGAACTACGATCGTTGTTGGCGATCCTTACGATGGTGCTGCTGGAACGCAATCGCGGCTAAGGTCATCAAGATCCCAGCCAAAGAGTTATGAGAGCTTCATCAGTTACTATTTCAAGCGGAGTAAAGTTTGATGACCGGATTACCAGGGATCAAATTATTTGACTTGAGCGGTCGCGTGGCACTGGTCACCGGCGGCTCCAAGGGACTGGGGGCCGCGATGGCCGCCGGCTTGGCTTCGGCGGGTGCCCAGGTGGCAATTCTGAGCCGCGAGCTGGCCAGTTGTGAGGCGGTGGCCCAGCAGATTGCTGACGAGTACGGGGTCGCCACGATGGCCGTCAGCGCAGATGTCAGCGAGCCGGCCAGCTTGGAAACGGCGGTGGCTGCGGTGGGGGAACGATTCGGACAGATTGATATTTTGATCAACAGCGCCGGCATCAATATTCGCGGCAGTATTGAATCACTCTCCTTCGAAGAGTTTCGCCGCGTGCAGAGCATTAACGTCGACGGCATGTGGCTGATGTGTAAGGCCGTTGTGCCCTGGATGCGGCAGAGTGGCTGGGGCAGGATCGTCAATTTGGCCAGCACCCTGGGGATGGTCGGCTTGGCCAATCGCACGCCTTACGCCACCAGCAAGGGGGCCGTTATCCAGCTGACTCGCGCTCTGGCGTTGGAACTGGCTGAGGCGGGGATCACTGTCAACGCGATTTGCCCGGGCCCTTTTTTGACCCCCATGAATGAGCCAATTGCCGACACCGAGGAAGCGAAGAAATTTATCGTCGGTGCGGTGGCGCTCAACCGTTGGGGCCGGCTGGAAGAGATCCAGGGGGCGGCGATTTATTTGTCGAGTCCCGCAGCTAGTTATACCACCGGCAGCCTGTTGGTTGTTGATGGTGGCTGGACAGCTAGGTGAGTAAGCTGGGCAAATTGCGACTGAGCGGGTCAAGTTGGGAATGAGCGGGTTAAAATGGGAGTGTTGAAAGGCTAGCGATTGGGGTTTCCGGGAAGTGGTCTTTCGAGGACACTTGCCGGCAGCGATGGATCGCCTTGGCTAGGAAGCCAGCACCTTAATTTCAACGGATGATCATGTTTTCCGCCACCATTTGGCAATCGAAGCGAGCTTGTTTTCTTTCCCTAGGGACGCCCTTCATTCGCTGCTGGGTGTTTCTGTCCGCACTACTGCTGCTAGCCAGCGGGTCATCGCAGCCGTGTGCTGCGGCAATCAACCTGTTGACTCCGGTCAGCACCCAGGCCGCTGCTCCCCCCTTGCCGACTGCCGAGCATCTGCAGGCAGAATTGGCCGCGTTGGCTGAAGAGACCGAACTGCCCGAAGAGGTCAAGGTACCGCTGACGGACGTTTTAAAGCGCAGTATGGAGGCGGTCACTAAACTATCCGAGGTGCGGGGCAGGCGAAAGAAGCTGGAGGAACAGGTCGCTGCGGTGCCAACGGAATTGGCGATCGCCAAAGCCGAATTGGCCGCCGAACCACCACCTCCCCCGCGGGTCGCCGAGAGCACGCCGTTGGATCGCGTGCGAAGTATCCGCGCCGAGCGCGAAGCGGAATTGGCGGCGGCCAAATCTTTGTTGGCTGAGCTGTCCGCCAAATCCGAAAACCGGAAAACGCGTCGCGTGCAAGCGACCGAGTTGGTGGCTAGCCTGCGTACCGATTTGCAGAAAGCTGAGGCTGAAGCGTTACCCGTGGTGGCGGAAGGGATGGGCGACACGCGATTGGTCGATGCCATGCGGCAGGAGCGTGAGATACGTTTGGAATTGCTGCGACAGAGATTGGCTTTGCAGCAACAAGAACAGCGGACCATCGAAGCCGAAGAGGAATTGGTTCCCCAGCAAATCAGCGTTGCTCAGCGGCGGGTGACCTGGCTGGAGAAGGAAGTCGCTCTGTTAACGCAAGCGGTCAGTAACCGGCGTGAGATCAAAGTCGAACAGGTGATCCGCAAGCACCACGAGGCGTTGCTCGCGGCCGACCGGCAGCCCTCCGAATCGGTCATCATGGAGCAGAGCAAGGCTTGGATCGACGTGGTCCGCAAGCATGGCGAGATCGAGCGGGAAAAGACCGCCGAGGCAACTCGCGAGGAACAGCTCCGAAAAGAGTTAGCCGACACCCAGCAGGCGATTGAAAATGACCTGAAAAATAACGGTACGCTTCGCAGCGGCTTGGGCATGAAGCTGCTGCGGCAACGCGAACGTTTGCCCGATGAGCAACAGCTGCGAGCGGCGATTCGTTCCGCCGATTTGCGGATTGAGGACATGGGTGCCTTTCAAGCCCAATTGGAAGTGACGATCGATGAATTGGCTGGTGGAGTCACGGGCGCGCGCTTCAGCGGGCCACAACGTTCACCGCTGGTCCAGCAAGAGCTCGCCTTGTTAGCCGAGATCGATCGCGACGTTGAGAACTACACCACCGAATTGATTGAGTTAAAGAATCATTTGGAAAGTATCAGCGAGCGGGCGGCCGAGTTTCGCAGCTTGATCGACAGCAACGTGTTGTGGATCCGCAATTCACGACCCTACTTGGCCAGCGACCTGGAGTTGACTTGGCATTCGTTCCAAGCCATCGTCACGCCGGTCAACCTGCGCGGTTTGTGGGACGCGATCGTCTTCGAGATGTGGCGCCGTCCCGATATTGTCTTACTTTGGTTGCTGGCGCTAGGGTGTTTGTTCGGCTTTGGTAGCAAGTTGCGGCGAGCCATTGCCGAGATTGGCGAGCAGGCGGTCAAGCGAAATCAAGCGGCGATGCGGCCCACGATCCGCGTGATGTGGATGACCGCTTTGTTGGCATTGCCACTGGTGGTGATGTTTTGGATTCCGGGCTGGCGGTTGGTCAATTATTCGGGAGATTCCAACTATGTGCGAGCCGTGGGTAGCGCCTTGGAGCTGCTTGCCTTGGCGGTCTTTCCGCTCGAGTTGGCACGCCAGATTCTGCGGCCACATGGTTTAGCGATCAAGCACTTTGGTCTGTGCGCCATCCAAGCGCAAGTGGTCCGCACCAGCCTTCGCACCACGATTGATGCCGGCGCGCCGCTGCTGTTGTTATGGGGCGTGGCTTATTACAGCGGGATTGGTTCGATTATCTCGTCTTTGGCACGCCCCTTATACTTTATCGGCGCGCTGTTGATTGCACACATGTTATGGCGGGTGCTGCATCCGGAACGCGGGATCATGGCGGTGCTGGTGGAGAGATCGGCTGGCGGTTGGGTCGACCGGTTGCGTTATGTTTGGCACTACAGCGCGGTGGCTTTGCCAATCGGCCTCGGTATCCTCTGCTTGGCTGGGTACAGCTATTCGGCGATTCAGCTGGCCGTGCAGTTGTATTGGACTTTATGGCTGGTGCTTGGTTTGACAGTTACCGGCGGAACCCTGCGACGCTGGGTAACGCTCAGCCGCCGGCGGTTGTTGCTGGCACAAGCTCGCCAACGAGCCAGCGAGGCGGAGCGCCGCGAGGGTGTGCCGATCGATCTCGCCGTTGAATCGACTTCGCTCGATTTGAGTGAAATCAACGCCCAGACCTTGCGACTGATTAACACTTTGATGACGGTGATGACCGTCGTTGGTTTGTATTATATGTGGGCCGCCGTGTTGCCGGCCGTGCAGTTCCTCGACAGCTTTGAACTTTGGCCCAGCGAGGTTGGCAGTGATGGGACCGTGTTGCAGTATGTGACGTTGGGTGGCTTGTTGAAATCGTTGCCAGTCATCTTGCTGACGTTTGTCTCCGTCCGCAACGTCCCTGGGTTGTTGGAAAACGTGCTGCTGCAGAAGTTGCCACTGGAGAACGCCGCCCGCTATGCCATCACAACCCTCAGCAGTTACGTGATGCTGATGGTGGGGATCGTGCTCAGCGCGCAAACGTTGGGATTGCACTGGGAGAGCATCCAGTGGTTGGTCGCAGCGTTGGGTGTCGGTTTAGGGTTTGGCTTGCAAGAGATTTTTGCCAATTTCATCAGCGGCATCATCCTGCTGTTCGAACAACCAATTCGCGTGGGGGACGTGGTCACGATCGATGGCACCACCGGCGCGGTCTCTAAAATTCGTATGCGCGCTACCACCGTGGTCAACTGGGATCGCCAGGAATTGATCATTCCCAATAAGGACTTGATTACCGGCCGGGTGATAAACTGGACACTTTCAGATTCCACCAACCGTATCGTGTTGAACGTTGGCATTGCTTACGGCAGCGACACGCGGGCTGCCTGCAAATTACTGGCAGCGATCTGTGACGAGCACCCCAACGTGGCCGAAGATCCAGCCCCGATTATTTCCTTTGAGGGCTTTGGCGATTCGACTTTGAACCTAGTGGTCCGTTGCTACCTGAAGACGCTCGACGTACGATTGATGACGATTCATGAGTTAAATACCGAAGTGAACGAACGGTTCGTTCGCGATGGCATTGAACTGGCTTTCCCGCAGCGTGATTTGCACATCCGCTCACTGCCGGCTGGTTTTACCGCCCTTTCGCGAGATTCCCAGGAATCAAAAGCCGCATAATCAATTGTTTTTCAAACCGAGGCTGGGATGAGTCGATTTACATCGTTTTTGTTCGGGATGGTTGTCGGCGCCATGTTGTTGGGAGGCGCCATGCATTACCATTTCGTCCGCTCTTCCCAAGGGCTGTTGATGGTGCCGAAAATCTCCAAAGGCCTGGCCGATACTTACACAGATATTCGCGAATTCGAATTGGCCGATTGGCAGGAACACCGAGCGTTAGCGGCGGCGCTCGTAAAATCGGACAAGGCCGAGCTGCTGGCTGACAACTCATTGACGAATTTTCGCCAGTCGATCAACGGCGTGCTCGATGGGCTGTTCGGGCCTAAGGAATAGCCGCGGCATGATCCCTCCGCCGTTCGCGCCCCCCACCGATTTCGCAGCGCAAGGAAACGGCTCGTTGCCGTTGATCCATCGTTTGCCGGACGACTTTTCTCTGGTCACCGCTTTTGACCGTTTGCAGTCGCTGCCCGGCGTGCTATGGCTCGACAGCGTTACCCACCCCAGCGAACATCTGGGGCGATACAGTTTTCTCACTGCCGATCCGCTGCTGCGAATTGTGGCCCCTGCCGCGGATGCCCCAGCCGCGGGTGACCCTGCCGCGCTGCGCCAAGCGATCGACCAACTGTCCGCATGGGTGGAAAGACTTCCCCGGCGATTCGTGCCTGAGTTGCCTCCCTTCCAAGGCGGCATCGCCGGCTTGTTTGGCTACGAGCTCAATCGGCTGCTGGAACCGGTCCCTCCGCCCCGCTACCAAGATCTGGCGACACCACCGCTGGCCGTCGGCTTGTACGACTGGACGCTAGCTCAGGATCACAGCAGTGGGGCGAGCTGGGTGATCAGCCAAGGGTTGCGACTGGATGGGGAACCAAGTGTCGCTGCTGCCGCAACCCGCATCGATCAGGTTTTGCAGTGGCTCGCCGCCCCCGTTTGGCCCTCGCCGCAACGCGCCGCCGGCCCGGTCCGCGAGGCTGCAACTTTAGCTCCCCAGTTTCCCACGCATCGCGATCTGTTGTTGACCAGCAACTTTACCGCTGCCGGTTTTCAAGCGGCTGTGGCCGAGATCGTGGAATCGATTCGCGCCGGCGACGCCTTTCAAGTCAACCTGGCGCAACGTCTGCTCTATCCGGCAACCGCGGCACCGGCTGAGTTGTACCGACGCTTGCGACGCGAAAACCCAGCTCCCGAGGCCGGGTACTTTGATGGCGGGACCTTTCAAGTGCTCAGCAGCAGCCCGGAAACGTTCCTGCGAGTTCGCGATCGGCAGGTCGAGACCAGGCCAATCAAGGGAACTTGTCCACGCAGTGGGGATCCTCAGTTCGATGCCCAATTGGCGGCCGAGTTATCGGCTAGCGAAAAAGATCGCGCCGAGAACGTGATGATTGTCGATCTAATGCGGAACGATTTATCGCGAGTTTGCACCGATTCCAGCGTGCGCGTGCGGCAACTCTGCGCCGTGGAACCTTATGCTTTCGTCCAGCATCTGGTGTCGGTTGTAACGGGACAATTGCGGCCCGAGGCGAGCGTGGTTGATCTATTGGCAGCCTGTTTCCCGGGGGGCAGCATCACGGGAGCTCCCAAAGTCGAAGCGATGCGAAAAATTACCGCCTTGGAACAAGTCCCCCGTGGACCTTACTGCGGTTCGCTGGGGTACATCGGCTGCGGTGGCGCGGCCGATTTCAACATCCTCATTCGCACGATCACGCAGGCTGATGGCTATCTCCAAATTCCAGTCGGTGGTGGCATCACGGCCGCCAGCGATCCGGCATCCGAGTATCGCGAGACTTGGCATAAAGCCGAAGGGTTGCTGCGGGCGCTGCCAATCTAATCACCTCCGCAAAAGTCATTAAACGAAACGAAATCAGCCGGCACGCGCCAGCGTCCGGTTCCTCGGAACCGTGAAAGCTTTTGGGGCAGGAAAATTTAGGGCAGGAAGATTTGGACTACTTATCAACTTCGACGGCCAGACGATCGGCCGCTTGGCGATAAGCTTGCACAATCGGCTTTAATGCTTGGCCTGTTTCCCCTTTGATGGTCAACTTGTGCGGAGCTTGCAGAGCCAGCACGGCGGGTAAGTCGCCATATTTGACTGCCCCTGGTAAAAGTTGGCTGTGCCAAATGGAATCGAGGTCAGCAAAGCGGAAGCCCTCCGTATCGATCACTGCGTTTTCGACCACATCGCCGACCAACAATCTGGCCACTGCCGCCGCCGGTCCCGCTCCGTCGCTGGCGACCAACTCCAATGGTGTCCCTTCACCGCGATCGCTGGCGAAACGAATGGCGCTGAGGATGTCGTGCACGCGGCGGACGAAACGGGGCGGATTGTAACCATAAGTAAAGCCCACATAGTGCCGATCATCACCGGCGACGCGACGTTGCAAAGTTGGGTCCACCCCCGCTTTCAAATTTTCTCCCGCGGCAAACAAATCGATCCCGATCACCCAGCGGCCTTGATCGATCACTTGGCGAACTACCTCCACCGGTTTGCCGTCGTCGCCAAACAAGTTGGCTTTCGAGAAACCGTTGAGCATGATCATCACGCCTTGCGGCTTGCGGTCTTCGAGACGCCGGATCAGCAGGGTGGGAATTTGCTCGCCGTGTTGGGGCAATTCGATGGTCCCTTTCTCAACCAACACATCGGCGATCGAAGCGGTCGCCGCTGGGGCGAATTCGACGCTGCCAGTCGGGGGTAATCGCCGATCGATGATCGTTTGATAAGCGGTCATTACGGTGTCTTGGTATTTGTCAAAATCTTGTTCACGTAAAGCAGCCAATTGTGCGTCGGAGCGGGCTGCTATTTCTTGACAAACCTTGCGTTCATGCTCGGGACCGCCCGCCGGTGCCGGGTGTTGCTCGTTCCAGACCGAGGTCTCTTCGCGAGTCAAAATCTCATAGTCTGCTTCCAACACGGGTTCCTGCAGCCCGAGCCCCAAGTGGCGGTTGAAGAACGAGTACATCAAGGCGCGGGTGACATAGTTATAATTGTGCGGGAAATGAGCATACTCTTTGCAGAGCACATGATCGGGTTTCCCATACATGCCATAAAGTTGTTTCAGTTCGGGATATCCATCACGCATCATATCCCTGGTCCAGTCGTCGACCGCCGTCATTGCCATCGGCTTGGGGGCGAACAGTGCGGTCAGCTCGACGTTGCCAGTTCCCACACGCAGTAATGGTGCATTTTCGCAGTAACAGCCACCTTGCATCGCAGTGGAGACCATGCCATTGGGAAAGGAAGCAATCGGACGCTCGTCGATCGCGCAAAGCAATAACGTTTGCGTGCCACCACCACTATTTCCCGTGACGGCGATGCGAGCCGGATCCACGTCGGGCAGCGAAGCGAGGAAGTCGAGCGCGCGAATCGAGTTCCAAGACTGCAAGCCCATGATCGACTGCAACCGCGATTCGGCCATCGGGCTGTAAAATCCCCAAGTCTCACGCCCCTCCATCTCGGGCCGCCGATTCGCCGCTCTGTGAGCGATTTCAAAAGGGATTTGCTGGTTGTCGGCATAGCCAATCATGTCATAGAAGAAAGTCACGCAGCCCATCCTGGCTAATTGAGCGCAACGCGCCAGGGTGGGAAAACGCCCCGACTGCTCGAACCGTTCAAAGCCAGCGGCGATCGCGTTGCGAACACCCTGCTCGCCGCGGTCGTCCAATCTTCCCCCATGACCATGCGGGCACAGCACGGCCGGCTTTTTGGTCGCTGGATCGCCGGCGGGACGGAACAGCAGGCCGGTGACATAGTTGCCCGGGACACTTTCAAAATAAACTCGCTCCACCGAAAAACCATCTCGCTCGACACGTCCGTGCAGCACTGCATTGAGTGGCGTCCGCTCCGGTAACGGCCAGATCCCGCCCGATACCAGAATCCGTCGCCGCAATTGCTCGGCGCGATCTTCCCACGCCTCCACGCTCTGGGGAACTTGGAAAGGAAAGTGGCCGTTGAGGGTCTTCAATTCGCCCCACCGCGCATCCTGGCTGGTTTGGCCGTCAGTGAAGACGTCATAGATTGCCGTGCCAGGCTCGGCGGCAAAACTGACTGGCCCCCAACTCGGAGCGAAAAGCCAGCCCGCGGTCAGAAAACAACCTAGGACGGGTAACAGAAATCGGTGCATCACGGGACCTCACAAAGCAAGATGGAGCGGCGGGGAAATCGAGGGGCCCCACGTCGGTCTTTCATCAACGCTCTGTGTGAAAGAGCAAGCTTTGTGTTACCGAGGTGGGTCGAACTCCAATTCTAACACCCCGCGGCTGCGGCTGGGCAATTGGGCCGTCACGTTTATCGAAGTCAGCGGATAGGCCCCCGGTTCCCAGCGTTGGTTGCTCTTGGTCGAGAAGATCGCCAGCGGAAGAACCAATTCCTCGCCGACTGTCAGCGGGCTGTTCTGATGCAAGAAATATTGCCCGTTCAGGTCGATCGTCAGTCGCGGCAAGTCGTAGTCGGCCAAGTTTGTCAAAATCACCACGTCGGCGATCACTTTTGCGCTGCTGTTCATCACCGGCACCGGACGCTGGCCTAGTTCCACTTTGACCGGCAGCGGTTTGTCGTAAGCACCACCGACGAGCATGGCGTAGAGGGAGAGTCCACCCAGCGGGACCAAACAAGCAAACAATAGGGACAGTGACAGTCCCCTGCCGCTCAGCTTGGGTTCCGGGCGGCGGTGAGGTGCTTGCGGCTCGCCGTGCGGCTCCGCTTGCGGCGATGGCTCAACAGCTGGGTTTGAATTCACGAACCGACTCGTTGGTTAGACTGATTTACTCGCCAGACTGCTCCGCACCTTGCGACCCACGATTTGCAGTTGTCCGTGGGCGAAGCGGCGAATTGCTTCTGGTAACGCTTGGCATTCCTCCACAAACACGCGGGCGGCCAAGGTTTCCGCCGTGTCGTCATCCAGGACGGGGCAAGTGCGTTGCAGAATGATCGGCCCGCTGTCGTATTGGTTGTCAACGAAGTGCACCGTGCAGCCGCTGACTTTGACGCCATAGTCGAGAGCCGCTTGATGCACCCGCTGCCCATACATTGCTTCGCCGCAAAAAGCGGGAATCAACGAGGGATGAATGTTAATGACTCGACCGGCAAAATCGTCCGGAATCAACACATGTTTCAGGAACCCGGCCATCACCACTAAATCGACCCCGGCTTGGCGACACGGTGCGAACATCGCCTCGCTGTACGCATTCGCTTGATCGGCAAAGTCACTCTTGCGGACCACTTGCGTCTCCAATTCAGCTTGCTCGGCAAACTTCAGCCCGCCGGCGCTCGCGCGGCTACTGATCACCAACACCAAACGGGCGGAAAGTTCGTCCCGCTGTTGGAACTCAATGAGATTCTGCAGGGTGGTCCCACCGCCCGAAATGAATACGGCGATTCGTGTCATCAGACAGCCAGCTTAAACGGGTTTGGCGACGGTGCGAACAAACAATTCAGCTTCGTAATCTCCCAGTTTGACCGTGACTCCCTCGGCAGTCGGCAGAGCGGCAAACCGGCAGACATCGGCCAAAGTCTCGTCAAGGATCCGTTGGCGATGCGCCTCCAATGCTGCGGACACTTCGGCGTCCTCAGTAACTAAACCGATTTCAATACGATCGGTAAACTCACATTGCAGATCTTTGCGGCGATTCTGGATCATGCGAATCGCATCTTTGGCGATCCCTTCGAGTCGCAGTTCCGCGGTGACTTCGGTGGAGAGGACCACCACGCAATCGCGGCCTTGGGCGGCGGTCCACCCTTCCCGGGCCGCCAAACGGACTTCCACATCCTCGCCGTCTAACTCCAGCGTTTCCCCGCCGACTTGCAGAGTAATTTTACCATGCTTCTGCATCTCCTCGAGCAATTTCCCTCCATCGGCGTCGCCCAGTGCTTTCTTGACCGCCGGCATCTGCCGGCCCACGCGAGGCCCCAGACGCTTGAAATTGGGGACCACGACGTACTCCACGTAGGCCTGCCCATCGGTGGTGTAGTCGACCGCTTTGACGTTCAATTCGTCACACACCAACGCGTCATGCTGGCTCAGCCAAGCGGTATAGCGATCGTCGCGGAGCACCACTTCGACGCGGGACAAGGGTTGGCGAACCTTTAATTTGGCGGCGGCCCGCGCGGCGCGGCCGAGCGAAGCAATTTCTCGTAGCACGCGCATCGAGCCAGCTAAGTCCGGATTGCGATTCGCCTCGCTGGGAACCGGGTAATCGCAAAGATGGACCGAATCGGGCACGCCTTGATCCTGCTCGGAAGCCGGCTTGGCCGCGTTTGGGCTGGCACGCGTCGCAGACGCAAACGGACGTGTCAGTTCACGCCACAGGGTTTCGGCCAAAAATGGCACAAAGGGGGCGATCAGCTTGGTCGTCTCTAGCAAGACTTCGTACAGCGTCCAATAGGCATCGAGTTTGTCGCGGTCCTGGCGATCGCTGGCCCAAAATCGCTCGCGGCTGCGGCGGACAAACCAGTTGCTCAAACCGTCGACCAGTCGCGTGATCGCTTGGCAAGCCGCATAGTTGTCATAAGCATCCATGCGTTCGATTACCTGCTCGATCGTGGCGGCCAGCTCGGCCAAGATCCAGCGATCGATTTCACTCCGCTCCGCCGGATCGCGATAGGTGGTCGCCGTGGCCAGCGTCGCCGGACTCAACTGCTTCGCTTGATCAATCCCGGCGGTGGGGTCGAAGCCATCGATCTCCGCGTAGATCGTGAAGAAACTGAAGACGTTCCAGAGCCGCAGCAAAAATTCGGGGATCGAATCGCGGATCGTCCGCTCGCTGTAGACAATCGAATTCCAGGGTGGTTGGTTGGCAAAAAAGTACCACCGCAGCGCGTCGGCGCCGTAGGTGTCAAAAATCTCATTCGGGCTGCGATAGTTCCGCAACGACTTGGACATCTTGCCAACTTTCTTCGTCGGCTTTTTGTCAAGCTGTTCGTTGGCTTCCGTTTCCGAGAGAAAGCGTTGTTGCCCATCGGGTGATTCCCACCATTCGGCCAACATCAGCCCGAGCACGATGCAGTTGCGGAAGGGGTGCGGAAAATCAAATTGGGCGACGGCATTTTTTCCGCCGTTTAATTCTCCGCCGTTTACTGAGGCTCCGTTGGCCGCCGCTGGTGCTTGGGTTTCCATCGCCGCCGGGGGACCAAACAGCATGGTGCTGATCGCCAGTTGGCTGTAGAACCATCCGCGGGTTTGGTCGAGCGCTTCGCTAATGAAGTCGGCTGGGAACTGGGCGTTGAAACGCTCTTTGTTTTGATGTGGCCAGCCCCACTGGGCAAACGGCATGGCACCCGAGTCGTACCAGCAATCGATGACTTCGGGAACCCGCCGCATGCGAGCTCCGCTGGCAAATGGTGAATCATAAGTGACAGCGTCGATGTAAGGTTTATGGACCTTTAGATCTTCGGCCAATTCGGGGTTTGCCGCTTTGGCCGCGGCCCAAACTTCCGTACCTTGCAAACCAGGTTTGGCCAGCAATTCGTCATAGCAATCGACTGCCTCATAGCGGCCCGTCTGTTCGCACTCCCAAACCGGCAGCGGCGTCCCCCAATATCGTTCGCGGGAGAGTGCCCAATCGACGTTGGATTCCAAAAAGTTACCGAAGCGGCCGTCGCGAATGTGCCCCGGTAGCCAGTTGATTTGCGAGTTATTCTCCAGCATGGCATCCTTGAATGCCGTCGTGCGAATGAACCAACTTTCGCGGGGATACTGAATCAGTGGATCTTGATCGGCTCGCCAACAGAATGGATATTCGTGCAGATACTGCTCGAGGTGATACAGCAAGCCGCGTTGTTTCAAGTCGCGAGCGATCGGTTTGTCGGCATCTTTCACCCATTGACTGGCGAATTCGCCCGCTTCGCTGGTGAACTTGCCATCGGGACCGACCGCGTAGAACAAGCTGGGCTGGTCGCCCTCGACAAAACGCATCCGTTCGCGGTCAAAAACTTCGTAGTCGACTTCGCCAAAGGCGGGCGCTTGATGGACCAACCCGGTACCGCTGTCGGTGGTGACGAATTCAGCCGCGACGACTCGCCAGTAATAAGGCAACTGCTCGCCACTGGTCGTTTTGCCGCCGGCCTCCGCCAGCGTGCGATAGTAGAAATCAAACGGAGGCTGGTAGCGGCGGCCGATTAAGTCATTGCCGCGGCACGTTTCCTGTACTTCCAGGTCCCGTTTCGTTTTGCCGGCAATCGTCTCGACCAAAGCGGACGCGATGTACAGCAGCTCGCCCGTTTCCTGGTCTTGGCACAGCGAATACTCCAAATCGGGATGGACTGCGGCAAACATGTTGCTGGGCAGCGTCCAAGGAGTTGTCGTCCAGATCAACAAGCTGCGATCGGGCTGGTCGACGAGCCGCAGTTTGACATAGACGCTTGGATCGGCCACTTCGCGGTAGCCTTGGCCAACTTCGCCAGCCGACAGCGCCGTGCCCCCTTGCGCCCACCACCATACGATCTTATAGCCGCGATATAGCAGGCCTCGATCGAAAAGATTTTTCAGGCTCCACCAGACACTTTCCACATAGCTCTGATGATAAGTGACATAGGCTTCTTGCAAATTGACCCAAAAGCCAAGTCGCTCGGTTAATTGCTCCCACTGCTGCATGTACCGCCAGACGCTTTGTTGACAGCGCTGGATAAACGGTTCGACGCCGTAGGCCTCAATTTCCTCTTTGCTGTGAATCCCCAACTCCTTGCCCACTTCGACTTCGACCGGCAAGCCATGGGTATCCCAACCCGCTTTCCGCTCGCAGCGATAGCCGCGCATGGTGCGGTAGCGGGGGAACAAATCTTTGATCGCCCGTGTTAAACAGTGTCCCGGGTGGGGCATGCCATTGGCGGTTGGCGGACCTTCGAAAAAGACGAACTCCGGCGCATCGTGTCGTTGGGCCAGCGTGCGATTGTACACATCGGCTTGCCGCCAAAACTGAAGCACTTGCTGCTCCAGCTGCGGGAAACTTACATCGGTCGAGACAGCTTTAAACATCGCCTTCCTTTAATCCTTTAAATCGTCATCCAGATCGTCCAAATCGTCGGCTAACGATTCGAGGTCGTCCAACTCTTCGTCGCCATCCTCGCGGTCAGGCCCCAAGCCAAACTCCGCGCTGATCTCGTCCTCAATCTCAATTTCGTACTCGTCTTCCAATTCCTCCTCGAAATCGTCATCAAAGTCGTCATCGAAATCGTCCTCGTCAATTTCATCGAAATCATCGAGTTCATCGTCTTCGCCGCCAATGACCTCCTCATCTCCGTCCGCGGTGTCGCCGTCACCCAGGTCGCTGTCGTCATCAAAACCGGAGAGTTCGCCGCGGATCACGGCCGCTTGATCAGGGTCCAGCACCAAGCCGCAAGCACCCAGGCTGAAATCGTCCTCGAGCGGGCCGCGCACGGGTGGGACGCCGATTGGCGCGGAAGGGTCGTGCTGAGGCGGAGCCACTGCGGGGATTTCCCGATCAGATTCTTGGGGAGAGGTAGGCAAAACGACGGACATAATCGTGAGACCGATCGAACGGAGTTGAAAAAAAATCAGCCGAGAGCCCAAACTGGACTCTCCACGCTGTTGGTAATCTGCGTAGGAAAATAAGAGTTTCGCGACGTCCCGATGTTTGTCAACGCAACACAGCCCTAACGTCCGATTTCAAGCGATGCTGAGGCAGTTTTTTTTGCTTTTCACCAACATCCCACCCGCCCAGAGGCCCCAAGTCCTGAAAAGATTCCGCGACTGGGGGGGATAGTGGGTTTGGGTGGTTTGGCAGGTAAAGGCCAACGAACGACCATGGGCGGGCAGCGACAAACAGGTTGCTCCAAAGCCTAGTTTTCAAGTAATGATAAACATAAGCGTGGTTATCTTAAAACTCTAAGCAGCTGAGCACCGAACGGTTCATCAGCTGGGGGTTTTCTGGATGGGTTCTGAGCTAAGGACGCCACGCGTTCTCAGGTACACAAATCGGAGCGACTGGTGATGGATCGCCGCACTTTTCTCGGATTATTTGGTCGCAGCAGCGGTTGGGCGATCTCGGCCGCCGTGTTGGCTTCGACCGGTTGCGCGAGTCGCCAGTATGGCCACTTGCTGACGGCTGATGACACCGACATGGTGGGCAGCCATCAAGCTGGCGCTGCAGTTTGGAATCCGTTGGTCGATCAAAGTGTGGCCAAACTGTTGTCGCGGTGCGACGCCGGAGTGATTCACCCGGCCGCTTATGAGGATCAGCTGGCTGGCGCCGCCTTAGTCCCGGGCGAGTTACCCTCGCCAACCACGACCTCGGTGCCAGCAAAAGTTTGTTTTATCGCCTTGGAAAACAAGAGTGCCGAGGAGTTGATTGATTTTAAAGAACAGCTGTATCAGCGGATTGACGCTCAGGTTAACAGTTCGGGGAATTTTCGCATGATCAGCCGGCGGATGGTCGATGCCGCCTTGTTAGAAACTCGCATGCGCCCCGATTCGCTGTTTTTGCCAGGTAATCGCGAGCTGTTTGCCGCCGCGCTTGGACGCCAGGGTGCTCCGGTCGATTTTCTCCTGTACGGAACGATCACCAGTGGCACCACGCAGCGAAACAAGAGCACCCAACGCGATTACGAGTTGACGATGGAAATGGTCAACGTGCATTCGGGCGACTACGTCAAAGAGACCGCCACGATTCGCAAGGGCTATCACAAGTCGCGAACGGGCAAGTGGTGGAATTATGGGCTGTTCCAACAAGCGGACGGTTGAGTGAAGGTGCCCCCTTTGTTCAACCCAGCAGCTTTGCCCAGAGCAAACGTCGCGCGACTGTTTGTAGTCATGTGTTGCGTCGTTGCCTGGTTGCCGCTGGTCGGTTGCAAAACCGGACCCCGTCCGCTGGATCAAGCTCGCCAGGACTACTTTTTGGGCAACTTCGCCGCATCGCGAACCCAATTCGAGAAGTTGACGGAGCGGGATCGGCGGCTGCGGGACGTGGCTCAGCTCGATTTGGCGATCGTCGAGTTGGCCGCCGGGAACGCGGCGCGGGCCGATGCCTTGCTGCGGGATAGCCGTGACACGTTCGACGATCGCCAGGCCTCGATCACGATGCCGACCGCGACAACCTTGCTGACCGATGATCGTGACAGCCCCTACGACGCGGCCGGTTATGAAGATGTGATGATTCGTTCGCTGCTCTCGATCACGTCTTTGATCAGCGGCTCGGGAGATGCCGAAGCGTATGCCTTGCAAGCTCAAATGAAGCAGGGAGAATTGGCTCAGCAAGCTGCTGAACGCGGGCTGGAGAATGTCGGCCAAGTCTACCAACCCCTGGCACTTTCACCCTACATTCGTGGTTTGCTGCGAGAGTCCAATCATCACGACTATGGCGATGCCGAGCGGGCTTACCAATTGGTTGCCCAGTGGGAACCCGAATTTGCCTTCGCCGCCGAAGATGTCCAGCGAGCCAGCAGCGGCACCCACAGCCAACCAGGCTACGGCGTGCTCTACGTTTTCGCTTTGGTGGGCCGCGGGCCAATTCGCGTCGAAGACTACGCCGAGGCGACCGGCTCGGCGCTGCTGATCGCCGATCGCATCGTGGCTGCGTCGAGCGAATTGGCGATTCCCCCGACGCTTACTCCCATTCCGGTACCGCAAGTTGTCGTGCCCGCCTCGCACGTGCAAACCGTCGGAGTTCGCGTCAACGGCGTGGCTTCCGGGACGACGGCGCGCCTGACCGACGTGGGCCGTTTGGCAACCCGTCAAGCCGAGGCGGAGCTGCCTTGGACGGTTGCCCGAGGGGTGGTGCGGCGGGTGGCTAAGAAGGCGGTGGTGACGACCGGAGCGAAATCGATTTCTGGAAATTCAGCCGGTGTGGAACAGGGATTGGCGCTATTGGGCTCGCTGTGGGAAGCGACCGAAAACGCTGACACCCGCTGCTGGAGCTTGCTGCCCAGGGAAATCCAAGTCCTCCGCGTGGAAGTACCTGTCGGCAAACACCAGGTCAGCACGGCAGCGCTGGGGCCCCGCGTCGCTAGCACCCCGGTCACGGCCAGCATCACGATTCGTGACGGTCGCAACGCCTACCTGCTGGTGATCGCCCCGGATGACCGTGTTACGGCAATGACCCTGCCCGCCGAGTAGCAACTGTTCGGCTAACGTAATCGCACTCAATCGGCCGCAACGCGCCAGCGTGCGGTTCCTCAGTGGCATGTTGTGCTGTGAAAACCGCAGGCTGGCGCCAGGCGGCTGATGGAACGATCGCCGACGCGCCAGCAGCAATCAGTCGCCACACGTCAGCGTGTGGTTCCCCCGACTGCGTGTTGTGTTTTGAAAACCGCAGGCTGGCGCCAGGCGGCTGATGGAACGACGGCCCAACGCGTTGGCAGAAATCAGCCGCCACGCGCCAGCGTGCGGTTCCTACGGTGGCGTGTTGTGCCGTGAAAACCGCAGGCTGGCGCCAGGCGGCTGATGTAGCCGGCGCATAAAAAAACCCGGCTGGCAGCGATGGCTGGCAACCGGGTTTCGTGATCAACTTGGCGTTCTGAAAACGCTAAGGCATCATTCGCTGGTCGGGATCAGCGGACCTTCGCTGTCACCGAGACCGCCCTTCAGTTCGGCATCGCCGGCAACCTTTTGGCGTTCTTCCTCAGCGGCTTCCTCTTCTTGGCCTTCTTCCCAATCGACGCGTTTGCGTGACAAGCCGATCTTGCGTTCGTCGGTATCGACGCGGAGGATCTTGACTTCGATGTCATCGCCGACCTTGACGATTTCTTCGGGGTCTTCGACCTTGTGTTCAGCCAATTCGGAGATGTGCAGCAGTCCTTCGAGGCCATCTTCGAGGCCCACGAAGACACCAAAGTTGGTGATCTTGGTGACCTTGCCGTTGACCACTTGGCCGGGCTGATACTTTTCAGGGATGTCGGAATCCCAAGGATCGTTATCGAGTTGCTTGAGCCCCAGAGCGATGCGGCGACGTTGTTGGTCGACGCTGAGCACGCGGCACTCGATCTCTTGGCCCTTCTCCAGCATTTCGCTGGGGTGGCTGATCTTGCGAGTCCATGACATGTCGCTGACGTGCAACAAACCATCGATCCCTTCTTCGAGTTCGACGAAAGCACCGTAGTTGGTGAGGTTTCGCACGCGACCCTTGACGTCGGTCCCTTCGGGATAACGTTCCACCACTTCGTCCCAAGGATTCTTCTGAGTCTGCTTCATCCCCAAGCTCAATTGCTGGCCTTCGGGATCGACGGCCAGAATCTTGACTTCGATTTGGTCACCAATGTTGACCAATTCGCTGGGGTGATTGACTCGCTTGGTCCAGCTCATTTCGCTGATGTGCACGAGGCCTTCGATGCCCGCTTCGAGTTTTACGAAGGCACCGTAGCTCATCACGTTGACGACTTCGCCCGTGTGCACTGACTCGACTGGGTACTTCTCTTCGATGTTTTCCCACGGGTTGCGGTCCTTTTGCTTCAAACCAAGCGCGATCTTTTGCTTTTCGCGGTCGATATGCAGCACCTTGACCTCGATCTCTTGATCGATGGTGACCATTTCGGTGGGGTGACCGATCCGTTCCCAAGCCATATCGGTGATATGCAGCAAGCCGTCGATTC
Organism: Kothea flammea; assembly: GCF_052161645.1. Classification (GTDB taxonomy): domain Bacteria; phylum Planctomycetota; class Planctomycetia; order Pirellulales; family Pirellulaceae; genus Laterigemmans. Next base: position 5,456,044 of record NZ_CP197414.1, on the reverse strand, counting down.
CGCCCAAGTCGACGAAGGCACCGAAGTCGGCGATGTTCTTGACAATACCCTTGCGGATTTGTCCGACTTCCAGTTCCATCATCAAGTACTTGCGATCTTCTTCGCGTTGACGTTCGATCAACGAACGGCGACTGATCACAATGTTGCGGCGAGTATCGTCGATCTTCAGCACTTCGGCTTGGATCACGCGGCCGATAAAGTCGCCGATGTCGCCCGGTCGGCGAATGTCGACTTGGCTGCCGGGCAGGAAGACGCTGACGCCGATATCGACCAGCAAACCACCTTTGATTTTGCGAACCACGGTACCGGTGACCACTTGGCCCTCGGCAACCGACTCCATCATCTCTTCCCACTGGATGATCTTTTCGGCTTTTCGCTTGCTCAGCGAGATCATGCCATAGGGGTCATCAGCCGCCCCGAGTTCGTCCTCCATCTCTTCGATCAGGACTTTGACGATGTCGCCGACTTTGGGTGTCGCTTCATCGGGGCCCCATTCGTCGAGGCTGACGGTGCCTTCGCTCTTGAAACCGACGTCGACCAAGGCCCACTCGTCGTTCAGTTCGACGATCCGGCCGTTGACAATTTTTCCGGCGTCGTAATCCTGTTGCTCTTGCTCAAGAGCCTCCAGAATCGCCTCTTCAGCCTCCTCGGCCGGTACTAGGACGGCCAACTCCTCGGCCAGACTGTCATCTTCAAGTGAGCGAATTAAATTGCGGTTAACCATAACGAACTCAGATGACCTAACCAGCGACAACAAATGAAAAGCGATGGCGCCATTGAAGGAACATTGCCATCAGGTTACAAAAATTGCGGTTAGGTCACGGGGGTTAGAGGAAAAAACTAAACTGACATAACCCGCAACAATATCAAAGCCAGCCATTAGCCACAACGGCCATTCACCCCCCCTAGTGATTGTTGGCCCTTTTTCTTGCCGCTGGTCATCCCAAAATTTCTCACACATTTTCCGCTCGCATGCAAAACACCACTCCTCAACCACTGCGCCTCGCCATTGGTGGCGATCACGCTGGTTTCCCGCTCAAGTCGGAGCTGGCGAACTGGCTGGGGCAGCAAGTCACCGCAGTGGTCGATTGCGGGGCAAACGACGCCGTTAGCAGTGATTACCCTGATTTTGCAGTGGCGGTCGGGCAAGCCATCCGGGAAGGTCGCGCCGATCGCGGGTTATTGATCTGCGGCAGCGGGGTGGGGGTCAGCGTGGCGGCAAATAAAATCGTCGGAATTCGCGCATCGCTGTGCCACGATACTTATTCGGCGCGCCAGGGCGTGGAGCATGACGATCTCAACGTACTTTGCATCGGAGCACGCGTGATCGGCCCCGAGTTGGCGATGGATGTCATTCGCAGTTTTCTCGCCGCTCGTTACACCCCGCTAGACAGGCACGCCAGGCGAGTGGAGAAGATTTTGGCCATCGAGAAACAGAATTTGAATCCCAGCGGAACTTGAAAATATTTGCGCTGGTGTCCCGGCTAAAGAGATCGTCCAGCTTACAGCGATGCGTTTTCACTGCGTTTTTCGCGGTTGTATAGCGTCAAGGTGTTCTGAGCGAGCGCCAGCAGGCCCACCTCGGCTCGTACCCGAGCTAATCCGTGACCGTGTTGAGTAGTCTGATTGCGGTGGAGCTTTCCGTCGCCAAAACTTCTTTCAACTGATGAACCACGCTTCCCTCGACTCTGGCGACCCGCTTCACCTGACATCTTTTCCTTTTGCGCATCCAGTAGATGCTGTTCTTTCTGGCGGCTGATGGTCCGACGTTTTGAGCCATTACCCAAGCACTTGAACGCTAGTGGACAACCCAAGCAATTTTCCTTCGACTGCTCAAAACGCAGTTCCGGTACCATGCGTCCACAGGCGCGGGGAAGCTGCACGGTACGTACTAGTTTCATCGCATGGCCACCAGGGCAGCGCAGCTCGCCGGTGGATCGATCAAAGTCGAATTCGCCTGAGGGTATTTGGAGTTGACCGTTGGCCAGTTTACGTTGCTGCATGATGTTGTCCTGAACCGGTGCCCACAAATCAATTCCCAACCGCTCACAATCCTTCAAATCAAGAATCGAGCAGTAGCCGGCGTCGGCATGAATCGTCCGCAAGCAACCCTTGACGATACGTTGGCATTGCTCGATCATCGGTCCCAGGGTTGTGTTATCACTGTTTTGCCGAAACACTTCAAAACCTAAAATCACACCACTCTGGCAGTCGGTCATATACTGGATGTTATAGAGCGGTCGGACCACGTCATATTTGTCTCGGCCAATCACCGCCTCGGGGTCAGCCGGACTTACGACCAGCTTGGCTTCATCGCGGCGATAACGTGAGTGAGCCTTGCGATTATCGCGGATTTTATCAAGCAATTCGCGTTTTGCTTGCCGCAGACTGTGCAATTGCCTGCCACGTCCTGCGGCGGTTTCAGCAATCCACTTCGGGACCTTCTCGAGTGGCTTTGCGGCAGCGATCTGAAGCGGGTCGTCAATTGACCAGATCGCTCGTTTGAGTTTATTCAAGCGACGATTGATCTGCTTGAGATTGTAGATTTTGTGTCGTGACGCATTGGCCGAGGTGAACGTTCCATCCAAAGCGGCTTCGACGGGATCGACCAGCCCGTTATCGGTTGCATCATTGATGAGCTGCTGGTGGAGAGTATCGATGAACTTGCCAGCTCGGTCTCGAAAGTCGTACCAGGCTGAACGCGAGGGAGCGATGCCTTGGCCAACCAGCTTGCATTGATCTCTCGAGGTCGCGTCGCGAAACCACTGGGCCGGACTGGTCAGTCCGGCGAGGATCTGAACCAGCACAACGGCGAGCATCAATTCAGGCGGATACGGTTTCGATGCGGTACCTCGATACACCTCACGCAGTGTCTGCAAATCGAGGCGGCTGATGGTTCGCCGGACGGCCTGGACATGGGAATCGTCTTTGAGCTGCTCTTGGAGAGCAAGTAGTTCTGGGGAACCTTCCGCCAGGGGCGGATACTGGAATGCAGTTGTTTTTTGGTGACAGAGTCATTAGCTTTCAACTGGCCTCGTCGGAGTGACAATAAATCACTCGCACTCGTAGTGCGAACAGTCCACCCCGTGCGAGGCCAATTTTTTTTGCTAGCAAATCATAAGCTGTAAGCTGGACGATCTCTTTAGCCGGCCGTTTCCAATACCGGAATCGCCCAAAGTTTACACACCAGCATGCACTACCGAGGACATTCATTCTACACTACTCAAACCGACACGCCTTCAAGCCGCGGATGTCGCGGATCAGCACCAAGTTGCCAGCGACCGCGACGTGCGCCCAACTATCGTCGGCAATCTTGAACGAGTCCAGTTCGCGGTATTCCTCCGGAGTCGCTTCGATCAACCGCAATGTGCCGTTGCTGGAAAGAGCCAAAATCCGCTCGCCGCTACCAATCATGCTCCAGTAATCTTCGGTCGGCTGGGTGATCCAAGTCCCCTCGCCAGTTTCCAGATCAACGCATGTGAATCGTGTGTTGCGGAGGTGCAGATACAGGTGCCCGCCCAGTACCACGGGTGACGCCATATAGGCCTGGTGCTTCTCGTCCCAAATCTGGGCCACATCCCACTTGCCGTCAGTTAGGCTGATTTCCCATAAGTTCGCCCGGCCACCGTAAGCACTGGTAAAAATGCGGTTGTCAATGATCGTCGGCGTGAGAATGTTCATTCCTCGGAATGCTTCAATCGGCTGAGTCCAATACACTTTTCCATCTTCAGGATTCAGCCCACAGAGTGCTTCGCGAGTTTGGACCACCAGTTGGCGTACCCCGTGTAAAGTGGCGAAAATTGGCGACGAGAAAGCACTGTCCATTCCCCCGTTGCCCTGCAGTGACCGCCAAACGGTCTCGCCGGTGTTAGCGTCGAGCTTGCACAAAGCTTCGCCCGCTTGAACATAGACAAATCCGTCATCCACCAGTGGTGAACTGGCGAAACCAAAAGCGGGCACGGCAGTCTTATAACGTTCCGTAAAGTCACACCGCCAAATCTCCTCACCGGTTTTTAGGTCGAGACAAACGAGCAAATCCTTCATCCCGGCGATGTAGACTTTGCCGTCCGCGATTGCCGGAGTGGCGCGAATCCAATCGCCATTCTTCTTGGCAAAGAAGGGAACGCTCATTGCCCCTTCCCACTGGGTGGTCCAGCTGACTTTTCCAGTTTCCAGCTCAAACGCCGTGACACGTTCCAGCTTGGCATCCACGGTTTCGGTCGTGACCACTAAACCGTCGCTAACAACAGGTCCCGAATAGCTCGGTCCCAAAGCGGCTTTCCAAACAGTTTCCAGGCCACCCTCGCCACTTAATTTCGTTGGCAAAGCGGCATCGGCTGGTAAAATTGCCGTCCGTTCAGGCCCCCGCCACTGCGACCACTGGTCACCCGCCATCGCCAGCCCGCCGGCCGGAACCAAGGAAATCAAGCCTGCCAAAGAAGCCAGACGCAGCAAGCTTTTTAATTGTCTGGCCATGAACAACGAGCGAGTAAACATCAATTAGGTTCCATGAAGATGTATGAGAAAAGAACGTTCTAGCCACTAACCACTAGCCACTAGCCACTCAATTATCGGATTGCTGAAGCGGTAACCTGGCAGCAGGCAATTGCTGCGACTGGCGGCGGATCACTTCCGCCAAGCCGACCAGTTGATTTAGGCTGTCGCAGTGAGCAGTATACCGCAACAGGGGACGAATTGCGTCAGTCAAGCCGCGTCCCCCGACCATTAAAACACAGTCGTCGGGCAGCGTGTCGGCCAGTTCGTTAAAACATTTAACAAACATCTCTTGGCCGCTGACAATCGAGACACTCAGCCACACCATCTGTGGGCGATACGCTTCAATCGCTCGCATTAAGGTGGCAAACGGTAGATTGGTCCCCAGCGATTCCGCTCGCCATCCAACTTCACGCAACGCCAAATCGACGAGAGATGTTGGCAGCTGATAATTGTCACCCTCGGGCGAACCGCCAATCGCGATCGGGCCCGTCGGCTCCCCCATCGCGGACCGTAGTTCCAGAATTAATCGCGTGCATATCTCACAACCCCGCCGCTCTTGATACACCTCTAGCTCATTCCGCTCCCAAGCTTCTCCAAATCGGTGCATTGCGTCGGTGATCAATAATTCGCAGGCCGCCGTAGCACTGCCAGTCGCTTGCCAAACCGCTCTCAGCAAAGCGGAGCACTGGGCATGATTCCCCATCGCCAAAGCTTGCCGGAATGCTTTTTGCTCATCTGTTCCGGGGGTAGTTCGCGGTTGCCGCATACGAACCGGCGGAGCTTCCAGCCCAATCGCCATTGGATTCAATAAAGGCCGCTCGCTTTCTCCAAGAAAACGAATCAATTCGTCCAACGGGATACGTCGGTGCCCTCCAGCCGTGCGAATCATCGGAATCAAGCCCTGGTCACACCATCGCTTGACAGACGATTCGCTGACCTGCAACGCATCGGCGACCTGTTTTGGTGAAAATAGCGACGGCGGGGCGGGCACGATAAATGAAGTCCAATGATTACGAGAGCACAACCAAAAAAAATTAGTCCTCAGCGACATTCAATCGCTGTGAAACCAGCCAATCAAACATTGGCTGGTTTGTCATGAACGTTTTATCGGTTGCTCGAAGTGAACGATTTGACTGTTTTCGAAATTCAACCTTATTGTACCTCGCCAGTCAACCGGCGACCGGATTTGTGTCCGTTTTTGAACAATATTGCCGAAAAAAAACGAGGTAATGATGTGGCGGCAACTTTTTTTGGTAAAATTCGGAGCAGAGCAGTTGATTCGTTCGCCCCAGCTCGTTATCAATAGAAATGAACGTTTTGAACGATTTGCTGTTGCGAAACGTTCACTGGCGACGAAAGAGTGGTTTTCGGGATGGGGCGTCCATCTTGCAGGCCAGCAATTGGCTCCATGACAGGAATACACGAATGGCCACAGCAACTGAGCGAACGAAGTCGGGCACGCGGAGCGGACGCACGAACAGGAAAGCTTCTTCCGCCTCACCTGCCGCCAAAACCGCACTGCGTCGACCAACTTGGTTAAAACATCCTGAATTGGCCGCAGCGACGGCAGCTTATTTAGCCGAACGTGCCGATCTCGACCAACTCGACGAAACGCAATTACGTGCCCGCACGAAAAGTTGGTTGCGAGAAGAAATCGGGTTTATTAACAATCCAGAATTCGTCAGCAATGGGATTGCCCAGGCGATTTTTGCCGAAGCCCTTGATTTGAACCCAGTTGCTGCGGGTGGCGGCAATGTGCTGAAGCGCCTCCGGTTGGCCGATCTGCCAGCCCATCTCGGCCGCCTCTGTGAAGCCGAATTGCTGACCCCCGAACAGGAGAAAATGCTGTTTCGGCGGATGAATTTTCTGCGACATCAAGCCACCCTGCACCGTGCTCGGTTAAATCCCGATCGCCCCAGTAAGACACGAATTGAACTGGTGGAGCGGTTAGTTGCCCTGGCGGATTGGCATCGGGATGCTTTAGTGCAAGCCAACATGCGACTGGTTTTTTCCATCGTGAAAAAGTTCGTCAATGCAAACAACGCTTTTGATGATTTGCTCAGCGATGGCATCGTGGCTTTGATCCGTGCTGTGGAGAAATTTGACTACGATCGCGGTTTTCGTTTCAGCACCTACGCGACACAGGTCGTTCGTCGCAATGCTTACCGCATCGTCGTGCTGAAGCAGAAAGAAAAGTCCAAAATGGTTGGGGGGCTGCAGGAGCTGGGGCTCGATGTTAGCGATGAAGAACGTCAACCTGCCATCAGCGAGCATCGCTGGCACGAATTACGCAGTCGCTTGGCTGTGATGTTGGGCGATTTGGACCGGCGAGAAAAATTTATTATTCGCGCTCGCTTTTCACTAGGTTCACACCGTAAAGTCCAAACCTTACAGGCGCTTGCCGACCGTTTGGGTGTCTCCAAGGAACGTGTTCGTCAGTTAGAGAAGCGTGCGCTCGACAAATTGCGAGGAATGGCTTGTGACGTCAAGCTGGCCGATTTGGAGGCGTAAGCAGGCGTTGCCAGTCCCCTTCCCGTAAAGTCGTTCCGCATGAGTGATGATCTTGTTTTTGAGCGCTCGCTGGATCTCCCAGTGAGTCAGGAAGAGGCTTTCCAGTATCACGACAGACCGGGCGCCCTGCAGCGGCTGGTCCCTCCTTGGGAATCGATCACGGTTCCGCAATCAGACGGCAGCCTCCAGCCGGGCAGTCGGGTGGTGCTGCGAATGCGAAAATTCGGCATACCATTAACTTGGCGGGCCGAGCATACCGAATATGATCCGCCCTTCAGGTTCGTGGATGTGCAGCGGAGCGGTCCATTTGCGAGCTGGCATCATGAGCATCGCTTCGAAATGTTGCCAGTCAACGGAGCGGCGGGCGACGCGACGTTGCAAAGCCGAATGACCGATTTTATACGTTATCGGCTGCCCCTCGGTGGGCTCGGACGGTTGCTGGGCGGGGCGAAAATTCGTCGCGACTTGATACAAATGTTTGCTTATCGGCACTGGGTTACCGAGCATGATCTCCAGGTCTTCTGCCGACATCGCCTTGCTCCGCAAAGGATCGCAATTTCCGGGGCCAGCGGTTTAGTTGGCGGTGAACTTGTCTCATTTCTGCAGCTGGCAGGTCATCAAATCGACCGCATTGTTCGGCAGACGAGCCAGTCGCTCGCCGGTTCCAAAGATAGCCCTGAGACCGGTGTCGAGATCGCCGCTTGGGAATCAGCCGAGGAAGCGAGCAAACTGTCCGGCTCCGACGCGGTTATTCACTTGGCAGGGGAATCGATCGCCGCGGGACGCTGGAGCGACGACAAGAAGCAAAGGATTCGCGACAGTCGCGTGATCAAAACGCGTCAATTGTGCGAGCAACTGGCTTCGCTGGAACGACCGCCGAGCGTGTTGCTGTGTGCCTCCGCGACTGGGATCTATGGCGATCGGGGCGATGAATTGTTGACGGAAGAGTCTGCCGCCGACGAGTCGTTTCTGGCCGAGGTTGCCCAGCAGTGGGAGGCCGCCTGTCAACCGGCGGTCGATGCGGGCATCCGGGTGGTGCATCTTCGCTTTGGACTAATCCTTACGCCCCGCGGCGGTGCTTTGGCAAAAATGCTGCTGCCAGCGAAGTTCGCGGGTGGCTCGACCGGTTCAGGCGAACAATGGTGGAGCTGGATCGCGATGGATGATCTGCTCGGTGCCGTCTATCACTGTCTCGCGAATTTGTCCATTGTGGGGCCAGTCAACTTTGTCAGCCCCGACCCCTGCCGCAACCGGGACTTTGCCAAGATTCTGGGGCGCGTCGTCGGCCTGGCAGGCTTGCCCGCGCTGATTCCAGCGCCAGCTTTTGGTTTGAGATTGGCTTTGGGTGAGATGGCCGATGCGCTGTTGCTGGCAAGTACTCGAGTGCAGCCAAGCGTTTTGCAAGCGAGCGGTTTTGAATTTCAACTGCCCGACTTGGAAACCGCGCTGCGGCATATGCTGGGGCGTCGCACGTCACCTGGGGAGTAATTGGGTTAATGGAAAAGACTTTGCTGCTGACGAATTTCGCCGCAACTTGGTACTTGGTGGGTTTGATTTGGATGGTCCAGCAAGTTCACTATCCATTGTTTGATCGCGTGGGGCAGACTGAGTTCCCCCGCTACGCCAGCGATCATGGCCGCTTGATCACTCCCATCGTGGCCGTGCCAATGTTGGTTGAATTACTTTCGGCTGGCTGGTTGGTCCTGCTATCAACCAAGACCGAGACACCGACGGGTGTGCTTTGGCTCGGTTTGGCGCTCGTCATCGTCATCTGGCTAACGACCGCGTTCGTTTCAGTTCCGTGCCACCAGCGTTTGGGGTTAGGGTTTGACGCGGCGGCCTACAACAGGTTGGTGGCGTCGAATTGGATTCGCACCATTGCCTGGAGCATCCGCGGGTTGCTGACCGGTTGGTGCGTCTGGCGGTTGTTGATCACAACTTCGTAGTTGGATTTTAGTTAGATTTAGCATTTCGTGGTCTAGCTCCAGTCGATGCATTCATAAGCACGTAGCAGCTTTGCGCCGCGATTCGGGTTGGCGCTCGCCACGTTGGCAATTCGCCCGTGGAGATGCAGTTGGAAATGCGGATGCGGTTTCAAGTTTTGTGATCTCCATCCGCGAGTTCGGCAATTATGTAAGATTGCCTTCAGCTGTTCATAATTTTGACGGTCGCTGTTCACACCTTGATTGACCGTTAACCCCAAGACTTGTTGGCGATGGCCGTGGAACATCTTTCGCGTCTTGCGGAAGTTTACTTTAAATCCCTCCTCCATTACGATCACGGCTACCGACGTGGCAAACCGGTCAATTTTCGCCGCCAGCGACGCGTCACCGCTGAAGTAGAGGTCGTCGGAATAGCGGGTGTAGTCGGCTCCCACGCAACCCGCCAGTCCTGCCAGTCTTCGATCGAGCTGGAAAGCGACGGCGTTGGCTAGCGCCGGTGAGCTGGGCGCGCCCAGCGGTAGGCAGTCGCTAGGCACAATCTCGGCGACGCATTCGCGATCTAAAGTTGTTGAGACAAATGTTGTTTCAACAACTTTTTCTTGGGCGAGCATTCTTTGGGCATATGTTTCTTGGGCAGGTATATTGGTTGCGGTCGGGCTCGCTGGCAGGGTGCACAGCCGGCCTAAGCTTAGTGCAGTTTTTCGGTCGTAGCCGGCTTTGCGAAAGATCGCGGAAACTCGGCGGCGAGTGATCGAGCCAAAAAAGTCCTGCAGATCCATCCTCAGCACCACGAACTTGTTGACGTGCTGCCGAGCACAACTGTGAACGCTGCGACCAGCTCGATAAGCGTGGGCCGCATCATGCACAGGGATCGCGGGAAGAATGTGTTGATGAATGATTCGCTGCACCCGCTTGAGCACGGGGCGCGGTTGGTGGATTATTCGCTTGCGACCATTGCTGCTGAGCAGCCATTTTGGGTCGTAATGCTCGACCGTTGTATTGCGTCGCACGTGGGGCAACAGCAACCAATCCAGAACTCGCGGGGATTTCAAACAGAGCAGATCGGCTAGTTGGGTATCGCCTTGAGCCTGTGGCACCGGCCAGCGGTATCGGGGCCGGTCAATTTCACTTGCTGCCGAGTCATTGATGTGGATTGTTTTGCGGCTACCAAAGGCTTGGTGGATGGCGGCTTGTTTGTGCAACCAGCGACGGAGCGTCACCTTGGAGCAGTATCCTTTGCGGCCATATTTTTGCTCGATCGCCACGGCAAGTTTGCTTACCCAAGCGGCGCGGCTGCCGGTGAGACGCCTCAGTCGCCGCTCGATGGGTCCAACTGCGCCGAGCCAACGGCAGGAAAGATCGGCCGCGATCAGGCGGCAAAATGCTTGTTTGCGAACGGCTCGCTTCGACATGGCGACAAAGGATAAGAGTCTCGGGGCGACGCTGTTACCAACCGGTCCGAGTGGGGCGCGAGATCCGTTCCTGCGGCAGCCGGAAAATCTCTCGCGCGATCAATCGCTGGCCTAGAAAAATCCCGCGAGGTAACCTCGCGTGGTACATCGTCTCATTGCTGGACATCGCCCGGCAAGACACGACATCAAACTTGGTCCACCAGCAGTCGCTCCGAGACCCTAAACAGTATAACCCTCGCGAGACACGCCAGGTAACCCCGCTGGATTCGCCTACCATTCAATCTGCTGCACGCGCGTACCGTTTTCTCGCGCCTTGACACACCACGGCGGATGACTCCCGCCGAGCAGTCGCCCGACTGCTGATTTCTTCATAAATTCTTCTTGTAATTTCCTGAATCGTCTACATCACTTTGCGCATAACTGTGCGGTGGCGATGCGGGGAGTGCGAAAGATAGATTCTGTTCCCAGTCGCCCACCCATCTGTTGTCTGTTGTCTGTTGTCTGTTGTCTGTTGTCTGTTGTCTGTTGTCTGTTGTCTGTTGTCTGTTGTCTGTTGTCTGTTGTTTCCAATGAATGAGGAAGGCGAAAATGCGAGCTCTGCGAAACGGGTTTATGATTCTTGCTGCGGTCATAGGACCGTTTCTAGCCACTGCGCAGTCGGCGGTTGGTCAGACCGTGCCGTTCTATGCTGATGGTTTTGGCGCGTACACGCCAGCCGATGGTACTTTCGTGGCACCCGGCGTCGGTACCCGCTTGGGGCGGTATGTTACTTTGGGTGGCGTGGTTGTGACGCCGACCGACAACCCTTTAGTCTCTACGTTCGAGTCAACACTCGATGGCAATGTCGGCATCGCGACAGGTGCTTCGAGTGGCGACACTTTGCTGACACGATTCGAAAATGGCGTCGTCACGTTGACGCCGACAGGTAACCCCGATGAGTTCACTGCGATCTGGGAAGCGGATGCGGTGGTGTTGGGCGGAGCCGGCGATTTCGAGAATGCAAGGCCGACTCGCAAGCCATTGCGAGTCGTCGCCATTAACGCTCCTTTCAAATTGACCGATGCCACTTGGAAGTTTAAGTGGACGTTGGCAGGCGACATTAACCTGGGCCCCCGCAAGGGACGGCTCACCACCCCTTTGAAAATCTTTGGCGGAGGGTTTGTTCCCGTATTGCCGTCTTCGCCCTCTCCAGAAGTCTGGCAGACTTTCGGTATTGCAACTCAATTAGGTCGTTACACTTCACCATCACTCAATTCCAGTGATGCTAACACGGTTCAAATTGACCTTGATGAGGAATTTCTTTCTGACTAGCCCGTTGGCGAGGAATTGCTAATCCCGTTCAGTGGGAGTTCGACATTTATCGCCGCGAATCGCAGAAAGCTAGCGATGTTCTTCGAAGGATTTATTGAGATCTTGCCCGTCGAAGGAACAATTCGCTGGGTCGCCGACTTTACACCAGTTGTTGAGGATTCCACTGGAAAATTTAGACGGCTCGAAAGTGGCAGCATAGTGATGTTGGCGTTTTCGCCGTTTCAAATGAGCAACGTGCCGTTCATTTGGATTGGTGACGGAGACCTTGTTTACGGCAGGAGAAATTAGCTCTTTAAAACTAGCGCATCGCCAATGCTTTTTGGTGAGTGCGCATCGACATTCTTTTCAGCTCAGCGGCAGTTGTCGCTGAGCAATCGCAGGTCTCGGCTGCTTGGCATCTCCGCATAAGTCATTCAACAAACCGGATTCATCCGGAATTCGCCAGGGTCCAGTTCTTTTTGACATCCGTGCTTTTTTACGTCATACTGCGTTCAGAGTTTGTCGGCCTCTTTCGGACTTGGTTCGCTGTTCACACCATGGCGATTTCGATGTTGTATTGCCAGTATTTTCGACTCCGTTTGCGCCGCCTTTGTGGCCTATTTCTTATTCTTTTCGGCTGGTCGACGATCATCGCCGCCGATACAAGTTCGCTTGAGCCTGAAGTTGCTGAATTGATCTTTCCACTTGATCAGCAACACAATCATGCGCCGAGCATCGTGCAGTATCCAAACCATGATTTATTTGTCTGCTGGTACCGCGGCTCTGGTGAGCGCACAGCCGATGATGTTGCCATTATGGGATCATGGAAATTGGCAAGCAAAGAGAGTTGGAGTAAACCTCGCGTGATTGCCGACCAGGAAGGATTTCCTGATTGCAACACCAGCATGCATTTGAGTGCGTCGGGTAAATTGTTTTTGTTCTGGCCAACCATCATTGCCAACAGTTGGGAATCCTGCATCACCCGCTATAAGACGGCGATTTCATTTGACCCTGAAACGGGACCGGAATGGTCGAGCGAAGGGTTGATCTTGTTGAAGCCAGACAACTTTGCCCAGCAAGCTGAGACGGCGATCGAGCGCACCTTGGAACAGCTTCCCCAACCGTTGCCGGAGCCGTTGGAAGCGGAACTGCAGCAAGCTCGCGTGAGGTTGGGGCAAAAGTTGTATCAACGTTTGGGCTGGCAACCGCGCTGCAAACCGACGACGCTGCCGAGTGGCCGAATCTTGTTGCCGCTCTACACCGACACATTTTCCGCCTCGATCATGGCTATCAGTGATGACGATGGCGGCACTTGGTATGCCAGCCAACCAATTATTGGGCTTGGAAACATTCAACCCACAGTGTTAAGACGCGACGACGGCACGTTGGTCGCGTATATGCGAGAGAATGGCATGACCGAGCGAATCCGGTTGTCTGAATCGAAAGACGACGGAATGACTTGGAGTGCGGTCAGCAGCAGCCAGCTCCCCAACTCGGGAGCGGGTATCGACGGTGTTCGTTTATCCAGCGGCCAGTGGGTCATGGTCTACAACGACACCACTAAGGGGCGCAATAGCTTGGCAGTGTCACTCTCGGACGATGAGGGAAAGAGCTGGAAGTGGACCCGTCATCTGGAGCGAGCCGAGCGAGGCTCCTTTCACTATCCCGCCGTAATCCAAGGGACAGACGGCCAGATTCACGTTGTTTACAGTTATTTCACGGACAACGGCAAAAGCATGAAATACGTGCGATTTGATCCGTCGTGGTTGCAACGGAATTGAGGACTGAGGGAACGAGCAGCGCCTGCCGTACCTGCGCGAACCGCCACTGAAAACCTTAGAGTCCTCGCGGCAGGGCAAACGCAAGTCTTTGAAAACAAGCTATCGTCGGCGGCCACGGCCAATGATCTTGGCTGGGTGAAGAAGAGCTGGGAATTTGTCGTTGTCGATGAATGGACGACGCTGTCGTTCCGAGGGCTTGGGCCGGAGGAAAGTCTTTTCGGAGGGTGGGTCTTTGATCCGACCGTCAATCAATCAGGGGACCCATTCGTACCGCATTGGCAACAACGGTCAGTAAAGTTTGCCGCCACAGACCCGATGACGACGGTGCAATTCCTCAGCCTCGCCCCTGACACCACCGGACCGAGTTCCAACTACGGCCCGACGCTCGATGATGTCGTCGTGCGTAAAGTGAACAACTTGGTTTTCAACGGCAGTTTGAAGTTGCCGACGACACAGGTCTGGCAGGTCTTCTTGGTTCGCCCTCAGAGCCACCCAGTCATGCCGCGCCGATCTACGTCTTGCAACAGGGTTCAACAGCCCTGAGCGGTTGGACGATCGCTGGAGTCTCCGCAGAGGACACGGTGGACTGGGTGCAGCAAACTCATATCGCAGCCAGCAATGGGCTGCGCTCGGTCGACTTGAACGGCACACCGAGGCTGGGGAGTGTTTCGTAAGCCATCGCCACCGAAGTTGGTCGCACCTACGTCATGAGCTTTGATCTGGCCGGCAATCCTTATGGCAATGGAACCAGTCCGGTTACGGATCCGGTCAAGTGAATCGCCGTTACCGTAGGGGACGTTTCGGGCGACTATGGCGCAATGTTGGACAACGTCGTGGTGTTCCATGCCGACTACGGAGATTTGCAAAATAGTTATGCAACGCTGCACTCTGCCAGTGGAGCACGGCATTTGACGCAAGGAGAGATGCTTGGCACGGGACGTGATTTTAAAAGCGACGGCCAGCCCGGTCCCGATGCGTTGCTTGATGGCTCGGATGAAGATGGCGTTTCCATTCCTGCTATGCAGCCGGGGGACACAACTGCCTCGATGGAGGTGCGCGTCGGTCAAGCCGACATTGGCCAACGACTGGATGCTTGAATTGATTTCAATGCCGATGGCGATTGGGACGAACTGGGAGAAAAAGTCGCTAGGCCTCAATCAAGCGACCGCTGGTTGAAATGCTGGCTCGATTTTAGCTTGTGGTCGAGGCGCACCGGGAGCCCGCTTGGCGTCGGATAGTGATCGAGTAGGCATTGGCGAGGATTTTCGGGGGTTAGCTATTTGCGGCGGTACTGAAGCATCCAGGCTTCAGCTTCATCGGTGGTAGTTCCGTCAGCATTTTAGCGGCATCGAAACATGGTCGTGCACCGTCCATAACAAGTCGACGCTGGGCCTGTAAGTCAGCAGGCGAAACACGCGCTGCCGAGATGTGCGAATGACCTGCGCCGGGAGCAATATCAGCGAATTCATATAAGTCCAGAATTCCATCTTGATGATCCGTAGACGCGTCTCGCGACGAACCCGCTTTTGAGGTTCATTCCCTTTGACGCGAATCATCATGCCGCTCCACAACTTCAACGCCAAAGCCAATGGTAAGCGAATAACATGTACGCGCCGTTGCTGGCCAGGTTGTCCAGCGGTGCAGTCAACGCGCCGCAAGCCTTCAACTGGCTGATCGTGTTCTCCTGGTTGCAACGACGATTGGCAGCGGAGATCAATTCGCGTGCCGGAGCCTCGTCTGCGGTTTCGTCGGAGATGTAGAAAAAGTATCTGTCTTTGGAGAACAGCAGTTGCTGCCCGCTGGTGACATCGATTTCCTTGCGCACCACGACTATGCGGTAAGACCGTTTGCATTGGCTCGGACGGTAATCGAACTCGGCGTAAGATTCCGCTTGAAGCTTTTGATTTTCATAGCCCTTAGCCACCACGAAGGCCTCCTTGGCGTTGTCGCCTTTAGCTCGGGCTTTCTTTGGTGGCGTTGGCAATGATTTGCGCTGATGCGGTTTTCACGCGGTTTTTGGCAAGTTTTCAGCGATGCCGGTAAGCTTTTTGTTGGCGTCAAAACCAAGAATGAACTTCACCCCGTCTTCGTTCCAGCGATCCAGATGCTCGGTAGACGAGAAATCGGTGTCACCGCGAAGGACGATCTTTCGGAAGCCCGCTTTGCGGCACTGGTCAATCGCCAAGTCAAAGAAGAACGCTGAGGATTCATGACTGGGACGGTTACCGGCGCGGTTGACTACGTACAGCACTTTCTGAGTTTGAGCCAGCGTGATAACCAGCGGATGGTATCCCCATTGGCCTTTATAGTTCATGCCGATGCCCTGCTTCTTTTCACCGCAGGTTTCAACCATGGTTCCGTCGGCAAAAGTCTCCGGCGGTCGTGGGGTCGGAGATGCGAGTCGCTCCGAGTGCATCCAGATAGGCTTCGTCGTTGCGGCGATGCTCGATGTGATCCAGGCAAGTTCCCCCGGCGAGCAGGTTAAGTGCGATGTTGAAGATGTGGTCGGCCTGGTCGTAGGGAAGATGTAGTTTGAAGATATTGGCAGCATGATTGATGGAATCACGAAGTCCGACTGTTTTGATCAGCTGCATGATGGCGGCAATACCGCCGCAGGTGACGGCTTGTTGTCGCTCGGCGAGTTCCAGTTTGGTGCTGGCTGGCCGAATCATAGGCGACTGCCAGGTTCCGTGTTCGACGGACAGTCTCCTGCGAAGTTTTCGATTGCGTCGCTGAAGTTGTTTGCGTATTTTGGAGTTCACTCGAAACCCTCGTTTGCGTGCGTGGATTGAAGTCTTGATAACCTCTAATACACGCGAAAAACGCCGAGGGTTTTCGAGTTTCTAAACAAAATGAAAATCAAGCTTCGCTTGATTGAGGGCTAGTCCCCAATTTTGAACCTTGAATTAAGGTAGATCTCGAAGCAATTTTTCGGGAATCGACGTCGGTACATTTCCCCAGCGGTATCTGAAAAACGTTAGTAAGGTAGTAAGCACAATGGACTTTCGTTGAAATTGGCAAATCGCTACCCTCCCGGATGAAAAATGGGGGCTTAGGATGCTTCCATCTGCGGACTGGATAGATGGCGGTACTCGAGAATGGGGCGTTGGGACACCGATGAAGAATTGGCTGCCATGGAGTCTTTTGAGCGTATCGCTAATGTCTGCGGGTTGTCGTTCCAATGAGGCCCCCAGCCCGGCCGTTACTTCCACGCCAGCGGCTTCGGATGCCGAGAGCGGGAAGTGGAAGCCAGTCACCTTTATTGATAGACCCGAATTTCAGGTTGGAACTGGAGCGATGGATGCTGATTTCGCCACCGAGTTTTCGAAGACCGATTCTGGGTTGCGGTATCGGATTTTGCGAGATTCTGACGGCACGAAACCGACAGCCGCCAGTACGGTGTCTGTCAATTATCGTGGTTGGCTCAGCAACGGAAAAGTGTTTGACAGTTCCTATGAGCGAGGCGAGTCGACAACCTTTCCGTTGCAGAATGTCATTGCTGGCTGGACCGAGGGAATGCAACTCGTAGGTCAAGGCGGAATGATTGAATTGTGGGTGCCATCGCGTCTCGGATACGGCGAACGCGGCTCTCCTGGCTCCATTCCGGCTCACTCGAACCTGCACTTCGTCGTCGAGCTGGTGTCGGTCGATTAGCCGCGGGAAATCCTGAAGTGCTTAATCCAAATGCTGCACTAATGGTATGCGACAATCTCAACACGCACACGATCGGCGCTTTCTATGAGGCGTTCGAACCGTCACGAGCCAGAGCCCTGGTCAGCCGAATCGAATCTCATTACACCCCCAAGCACGGAGTTTGGCTGAACATTGCAGAGAATGAATTACGCCCTGACAAGTCAGATCTTGATCAGGGACAATCTTGATCAGGGACAGGTCCCGTTTATTTTTTTTGAATACAAACGCCATCTTTGGCACTCTCGCTGGTGGATTGAGACTCAGAATGCATACCTCATCCAATGAAAAGCCGCGACACTTAAAGGTGGCAGTTTAGAAGGGGACCACCGTGGCAGCCGAAAACGGGGGCGGGCGGTTCGGGTCGGGGGGTGACTTGGGGGTGCCGGTGCGCTGAATAATTCCGTTTGGGATCTCGCTCTCGATGCGGCGGAGGATCCAGGGGTGCTCAGCATGGAACAGCACAAGCTCATTCGGCGGATGGTATTCGTCGATGGAACTGCGCAGGGACAGGTTCAACTGCTGCACCAAATGCGCGGGGACCGGTCCCGCTAATTTTGCTCGCACGGGGCCAGCGGCGGGAATTTTGGGTTGGCGGCGGTTTTTGATGGGCCAGATTGGGTGATGGCGAGCAATTTTACCCAGTTTTCTTGCCGAATTTTGACGGTCGGCGCGTACCCTCAGCCCCAACCGACGGCTGATTCTTTTTTCGCCGGATGCTCGGTGAGATTTAGACGCTGGCCGAGGTCGACTGCCGAACTATTTGGGGGCTAGCGGCCCAGCGACAGCTCGGTCTTTCTGCGACGGCGTGTTGCCCGCCATAAATTTCATGCTGGCTATCAACGCGTGACCTCCCAAGTCAGCGTTGCTCCGCCTACGCAATTCCTCGATCTGCTTCCGCAACCCATCCACAGCAATCGGCTGGCCATTCCGCCGCGCAGGGAAAGGGCCGCACGGGGATAAGGGCCGTCGCACGGGGACAGGTACCGCTGCTGCACCGAACGGGCGGGGACAGGTCCCGCTAATTTGGCTCTCCAGTATGCTTGCCGATTTGCAAAAGCAACTTCGTAATCGCCAATCCTGACCGGCCCAGCAGCAAATGCATGCAAATACAATCGCTCGCCACGTGCAATCATGATGACGGCGGAGGTGTTTCACTACCCACCTGGCACGAGCAAATAGAACAAGATCGAACATCAGAGATCCGTCACGTCACCCGCAACTGGTGGGGCGTTCGACTGGAATCACATCAGGTGGTTGTCAATCTGGTAAGCTCGACCCGCACGAACGAAGGGATTGAAGTTCATTGCTAGCTCGATACTGGCGACTATAAGACTGGTCGCAAGGTGACCGATGCAAAGATGCAAACAGTACGGACAAAACGCAACGACTTTCATGGTGACTGGAATTATGAAATCCACCCAAGAAGAAATAGCGTTTCAGGTAGTTTCATTTACGGACGCCTCCTAAAAGCGTCAAGTCGATCGTTCATCGAGTATTTCAATGAAACAACGGCGAAGCCTTATCACTGGACCTATGCGAGCAAGGTTTTGGCGGCCTCAGGGGACAGATTCAAACTGGGGACGGCGACGCCGTTTTCCAGCTACATCGTTTCTTTCCAGCGGCACACTATGCTTAAAAGGGGATCTCGCCTGTTTCCCAGCAAATTGGACCAAAATAAACCACAGGTAACGATGGTGTCGTGCTAATTTTTGTTAATTAGCTTCTGGGATAGCACCGATGCGAATCTCATAAATCTTGTCCTGCTCCACCAAGGGTTCCCGAAAAAACGATTGCTTCTTAATCGCATAATAGGTGTCAGTAAGTTCAGAAAACCGGGCGAAGAAGAATCCGGTTTTTACCGCCCCGATCTTTCTGCCGTCACTGGACCGGTAGAACGCTCCGTCCTGATGGTTGATTCCTCCCAAATAGACGACAGATTGGTCAACGTTAACTTCGTACATTAGCGGCCCACTGCTCAACTCCACGCGAATTGCACTGGAGATTGGTTTTGATACATCCCAGATGCGGGCACTCTCGCCATCCCTTAAAACCATCACCCTTGCATTGACATCTAACGGCGTTGCTTTTTCGAGCAGGTAGGTAGCCTGTCGAGGCGTTCCCGTACTCAAATCAAGAACTCTTGGCAAATATCCGTCATCTATAAATAGATACCTGTCGTTGCAGAACAACTCAATTTCAATCGCATTAATCATTTCATGTTTTCCATAAACCGATAGAGTTTCGAAAATATTTTCGGCTAAAATCCATTTGCGAAAGGCAATTTCTTTTTCTGCCGTTTTAGTGGCAAACACAATCGATGCGTCATCATGCGCCCACGTGAAACACTGAATATGTTCTCCCACACTTTGCGGAATCCTGATTTCAGGTGCCCCTGGCTGTTCTAAATCCATAACACATATTTCGTCGGCAGTTTCCAGCACAACTCGAGTGCCAGCGTTGGAAATACGACCAGAAAAAGGATAAGGCCTTTCTAAAAGAATTCGCTCCCGCCTCGTTGAGCGCTCCCACGCCAGGGCCGCAAAGCTGCGTTGCTGGGCATCCAGCACCTTCCAGAATAGAACATGCTCGCTATTCGCAGAAATTTGAAAAGGAGACTGCTTTAAACTGTAGTTACTGGCGACCTGTGATTCGAACTGGAAAAAAAGTTATTCAAGTCGTAAATCGCGAACGGTCTATTTGGGTACCCGTCCGTCGATTCAATTGTCAATGACAGGAGTGACTCGTCCTGAGATATATGACATCTTGTCCATAAAAGATTTAGTGTACAAGTAGCATCAAAGAGCCCACCCACTCTTCGACCTTTCCGCAAATCAAATATTCCGACCGGCCCGATAACAGTATGGCTTGGAAGCTGGCCGTTCTTGATCTTCAGTTCTTCGATTGGATCCGCCGGAACAACCGGGATTCGCTGGGCTGTTAGTATCCAGTTCCCCGACTGAGGCAATGGAAAAAACAGCTGACCCTCAGGCGGTTGCAATACACGAATGACCGAGGGATCATAATTAAAGCAGAACGCCGTGATTATTATCGCTAACATCAGAACGGCGAATGCCGCCAACCATAAAGTTAGTTTTCCCATATTATTCGTTCCATCCAAAATCGAGCCCGTAGTATTTTAAAGAAAGTCAATGTCGATTGCTTTCACAAATGTTGCGTACCACTCGTTCTTGACAAAGGTGCTCATTTGTTGTCAGGCGAGAGGAGGCACCAGCTGCCAACATGTTAAACCCAATGGAAAGTAGGATCCAACTGGGATCCAGTTGAAATCCGGTGACCGCGAGTGCTGCGAAATAGTACAACGATACTAAGAGAATGCCGACCCAAGACCGCGGAGGGACAGGTCCTGCTACTGCGCGGGCGTGCGGGGACGGTGTGCGGGGGCGTGCGGGGACAGGTCCCGCTAAGCTAATTTTGCTCGCACGGGGCCAGCGGCGGGAATTTTGGGTTGGCGGCGGTTTTTGATGGGCCAGATTGGGTGATGGCGAGCAATTTTACCCAGTTTTCTTGCCGAATTTTGACGGTCGGCGCGTACCCTCAGCCCCAACCGACGGCTGATTCTTTTTTCGCCGGATGCTCGGTGAGATTTAGACGCTGGCCGAGGGCGACTGCCGAACTATTTGGGGGCTAGCGGCCCAGCGACAGCTCGGTCTTTCTGCGACGGCGTGTTGCCCGCCATAAATTTCATGCTGGCTATCAACGCGTGACCTCCCAAGTCAGCGTTGCTCCGCCTACGCAATTCCTCGATCTGCTCCCGCAATCCATCCACATCAATCGGCTGGCCACTCCGCCAACAAACCTCACGCATCTGCTCCGCAGTTAACGCTGGATGGCTTTGCAAATTGGGTCGCGCCTGGATCGCCAATTGCCACAACAAATTGACGTAAGAAGCGAAAGTCATCGGCAAACAACCCAGGTCCTCTTCCATCTGCCGGCGACGCTCCTGCACTTCCTCCAGCGTCAGTTCGTTAACGACCGCCACCTGCAAACCGTCCGCTTCCCCAAACAATTCAATCGGCGAAAGCCAATCCGACGAATCCACTGGGCTCCCATCAAGCGTCTCCAGCCGCTCGCGAATCGAAACCATGGCGTTGGGATCGTCGAGCGAATCGACAAGGTGAGCTTTCAGCGGATTGAGATCAACGTAAGCCATGCAGGCCAACACGTGCTCTTGCTCCTTGAGCGCATTCAGCTTAAAACGTTCCTCGAAGAAGTGACCTGTACACTCGTCTTCGATGTTGCACTTGCGAGCCACGGTCTGACACATCAGCTTGACGAACCAAGAGATGTCGGAAAGCCGCACCCTGAGTGCCTTTACATATTCGGGCTCGCTGAGGATCGCATCGATTTCACACTCCCGAATTTTCCCGCCATTGTTTCCTCGAGTCGGTTTCCTCGAGGTGATCGACAGCCATCGGATGGCGACTTGGCGATCGGAAAGCTGCTCGACCAAGTCAGGTCGGTTCCTAATAACGCAGTGCCAATGATTTGGCATTATTGCATAGGAAAGTAAATCTAAGCAGCATTTTTCGATTAGAAACTTCATCCGCCCGCGAAACCATTCTCTGCGGTGTGAGTGGTCGACTCCTGTGAGCGGATCAACGCCGTGGAGATAGCTTCTGCGAGTGGTACGATTGAAACAGTGGTAGACGCCGTGCTGAGTGGGATCATAAACGGCGGAACGTGCACCGCGAGGCATAGCAAACCCTCCAGAAAGTGGGAGCAACTGTAACTGTACGCCTGAATTTTACAGAATTTCCGTGCATATCCAACCCCCTGCAAGAAGAATTTCAGAAAATAATCAATGAACGGGATGGCACGTTTTTAGGAATCGGGGTTGGGACTGATGTGACTTGCTAGCCGCGCGACGTTTATATGTGGGGGGAGACGTCGGAGCACTGGGGTAACCGCTGGCGATCGGTTACCGCCAAGAGCACATGATGACTTCGTTGGGGACGAGACCTCGTACTCGATGTCAAGCAAGTGAGCGACACCAATTTGGTGAAGACCGTCTGGGCTTGCGCACTCGGCGGGGTATAATTGGGCCAACTGGGGCTTTCCCGAGGGAGAATTCCATGGCCGATTATGACAGTCCCTGGAAAGAAGCCTTAGATGCTTACTTTCAAACCTTTTATGCAATGCTGTTTCACGGACTTGGCGTCCAACATCGATTGGGCCTGCCCGCCGAAGATGCTCGACAAGGAGTTGATGCAGATTGCTCCTCATGGGGCACTCGGGAGAAGGACTGTCGACAAATTGGTTGAAGTCAAGCTATTTTCCAGTGCGGTCGCCTGCTTGCTGATGCATCTTGAAACGCAAAGCCAGCGTGACGCCTCATTCGCCGAACGGATGTTCGTCTACTTTTGCCGTATTCGTGACAAATACAACCAGAAAATCGTGAGCTTCGCCTTGCTGGGCGATGGTGACATCAATTGGCGGCCAGACGGGTTTGGTGAGTCCAATTTTGGGTGCCAGTTTTCTTTTCAATTTCCGATCGTAGAACTCATAGACTACGCCGTAACGATCGAGAAGTTTGAAAAAGCGACCAATCCGTTTGCTTTTGTGATAGCGGCGCAGTTGACGACACTGCAAACGGTTAATGCCCCCGAGAACCGCTGCCAGTGGAAACTGAGGCTGTTGCGACCCCTGTGCGAGCGAGGGATGTCGCCTGAAGGTGTACGAAAACTATTCCGCGTATTTGAAAGGATGATGCAATTGCCCAAAGACCTACAAATTCAGTTCAGGGGACCAGCTAGAAAAATTCGAACAGGAAGAGAAGATGCCTTATATTACATCGATTGAACGCATGGGTATCGAAAAAGGCAGGAAGCAAGGACGTTTGGCAGGTCAAATACAGCTGCTGCAACGGATCCTATCGATACCGGTAGAACCTGATGACATGCTACTGAATCACAGCGTTGCACAGTTGTCCGAGCAACTCGAGGGACTGCAGAGGGAATTCGACTCCCGACAATCTATCCAGTTAACAGTTGAACGGCGACAAGAGGGCTCGCTGATGTTTTGCGGGTAAGCTCGCAGCTTTAATTGTCCAAGCAGCCCCCCCCCCCCGTTTGCGCAGTGTTCTCCATCTCCGCAGCTTACCGTTGGTTTGCCACATCGGTACCTGTCCCCGTCGGTTCACATCGGTACCTGTCCCCGTCGGTTTCGTCGGTTTCCGGTTACACCCCGCGAGCCTGTCGATTTCGTTGCTTATGGCACGCGCGGGGCGCTATTTCAACATTGCTCCAGGGCGGCCAGCCGAGTAACCTACGCTGCCCATCTTTATTTGGGCCCCGTCTGAAAACCGTTCCCGCATGGATGCGAGGTACCGTATGTCGGCTGCTGCCGCTCGTTCGCTTGCGAACCAACCCCAACCGAATGGCCTGACTGCATTGGAGCGGCTGCGTTTGGTTCGTGAAGTGCTGCTGGCCGAATCGACGGCGATCCAAGAACTTGCGGCAACAGCGAGTCAGGCCGTTGTGATCGCGGCCGAACAGATCGCAGCTTGCCGCGGTGCAGTAGTCATTACGGGGATTGGTAAGGCGGGCTTAATTGGGCAGAAGGTCGTCGCGACCCTGGCCAGCACCGGCTCGCCCGCTCATTTCCTCCATCCTGCCGAGGCGATTCACGGCGATTTAGGACGCGTGGGGCCGCAAGATCTGGTTTGGGTTTTCTCATACAGTGGGCGGAGCGAAGAGGTGCTGCGTTTGCTGCCTGTGCTGAAATCTCTCGCAGCGGGTACTCTGGCCACAACCAACTCGGCCGCGAATCCGCTGGGCAGTTGGGCCGATACCGTGATCCCCATCGGCCAAGTGAACGAAGCCTGCTCGTTGGGATTAGCCCCCAGCACCAGCACGACCCTGATGCTGGCCAGCGGCGATGCCGTGGCATTGCTTGCCAGTCGACTCAAAGGATTCACCGCGAAGGACTTCGCGCGGTTTCACCCCGGCGGCACGCTGGGGCGGAAATTGTCGCCCGTGGAACATTGGATGCGACCACGAGCCCAATGCCGGATCGCAAGTCAGCAAGCAACCGTGCGCGACGTCTTCAGCAATTCAAGTAGCGGCGGACGACGAAGCGGAGCGGTGATGCTGGTCGACGATCACGGTCAGCTCAGCGGCCTGTTCACCGATAGTGACTTGGCACGCCTAATGGAAACCCGTCGCTATCAAGCCTTCGATGCACCCATCGCGGAGGTGATGACGCGGCAAGTGCAGACGATCCCTGTCGGCAGCCTGCTGGCTACGGCAATTGAGATCCTCGCCGAACGTAAAATCAGCGAGTTACCGGTGCTCGATTCCCAGCGACGTCCCGTAGGCTTGCTGGACATCACCGATATCGTCGCCATCGATGAACCAACGCCAGCGATTTTACCGCTCCACGCTCCCTCATCTTAAAGCCACTCCCGTCGTTAACTGCTGCTTCCTAAAAAACGCCTCCCGAGAAAGTGATCGCCGGCAATGGCACATGACGATCAAATTGCTCGCCCAATACGTGTTCTGCTGTCTGATGTGGATGGCGTGATGACTGATGGTCGGATCATCTACGATAATCGCGGTAACGAGACCAAGTGCTTTCACGTGCGTGATGGTCTCGGGATCAAACTTTGGCAAAAAGCTGGCTATCACTTCGCAATCATTACCAGCCGAACCAGTGAAGTGGTAAGAATTCGCGCTGCCGAACTGGGTGTGGAACACGTTCGCCAAGGAGTGCCGAATAAATGGACTGCGGCGATCGAAGTGATGCGATTGTTGGGTGTGACTGCTGAGGAGACTGCCTACATCGGAGATGATCTGCCCGACTTGGCGGTGATGCGCCAAGTCGCTTTGCCAATCGCCGTCGCTGATGCTGCTGACGATGTGCGGCGCGGCGCCCGCTGGACAACACGTCTCGCCGGGGGACAGGGCGCGGTTCGGGAAGCGATTGAACGAATACTAAAGGCCAAAGCCCAATGGGAAGACTTTGCCAATGTCCCGACCCATCATTGATTATTTCATTGCACTGGCAATCTGCTTGGTGGCTGCGGGTGGCTATCGACTGACGGTCGTCCCTTGGTTGACGCCGGAAACGACTCCCACGGTTGCCGTGCGCGATCAAGAAAAGGTCTCCAAAGGGCCCGATCTGACTGGCATTTTCCCACCCGGCTCGTGGCAGTTGAATGAGCCTAAAACGCTGCAGGCCGAATGGGGAACTTTGCTCTTCCAGTCTTGGAGTCAGGCTCGCCCCGATCAAATGAAGGTCGCGCCGGTAACCGTGATCTTGCGTGGCAATCCCGCCGGGAAGCGTCGCGACAACGGTGCCGAGGCAAGCGGACCGATTATCATGGAGGCGCCCGAGGGAGCCGTGATTGAATTCATCGAAGCCCCCAGCATGCTGTCGGGAAGTAATCCCGAGGTCAAAGGGGGACAGCTGATCGGTGATGTCCACATCTATAGCATGCCCGGAACCCTGGCTGCACATCCCAGCGGTGGAAGCTCGACTTGGCAACCACCTCAGGATCGCCAGCTACCTTACGACCCGCAACGCGACGCGATCGATCTGCGAACCAGCAACGTGCGAATCGATAATCGTCAAATCCGCAGCGCCGACGCCGTCGATCTACAACTCGGCGGCGCCCGGCTGCGGGGCCGTGACTTGACGATCCACTTAGCTGGCGGGGAAACAATCAGCCCCCACGCCGACACGCCGCTGGCCGTGCTCGATTCCTTGGAATTGATCTACCTCGACGAACTTTCAATCCCCTTGCCCGCAGGACCTCTCTGGCAACCACTCGACCAACCCGCGGTCACCGACCCAGCCCTGATCAGCATCGCTTGCCAAGGTCGCTTGGTATTTGACTTTCCCAGCTTCTCCCTGCGATTGTTTGAACAAGTCGAAATTGCCCACCGTTGGCGCCCCGACGAAGTCGACACCTTTCGCTGCCAATCGCTCGAAGTCCAATTGGTCGATCCCTCGCTCCGTAAATCGCAAGCAACTAGTTCGCTATTTCAAACTGCCAGCCAACGCACATCTCGAGCAACCACTGCGGGAACTAGCACTTCAGCAAGTAACGCTAAAGGGACTAACGCTGAAACAACCGACGCGGCCGGAGCAATCGAACAAGTCAGCTCCATCCTGCGGCGCATCACTGCCAAGGGCTGGCCGCTGGTGGCCGATATGCCTTCACTCGATTGTCAACTGGTGGCCGGAGAACTGGATATTGACGTCACCGCCGGACGTCTGAGGTTGATCCCCAGCGATGTACCCGTACAGGTTCGTTTTCGAGGACATGCGTTGTCGCTGCCCAGCTTTGAATACCAGCTCGACCCCCAACGACCGACTGAACTGGGAACGATGCTCTGCGACGGCGCGGGCAAGCTCAGTGTTGATTCACCCGATGTCATGCTAAGACAATTGACTTGGCAACGTAGCATCAGACTGCTGCGTCAAGACAACGGTCACCAATTGTGGCTGGAGGGACAAGTCAAGGCGGCGATGCGCGACGGCGGCAGCGCTGGGGCGGACAAATTGCTGCTGGTATTTCAATCTCCACCCCTGGGCACCGCTGGCAATGAGCCCTCGCAGCCCTCTGACTCAACCTCTAACTCAACCTCGGAGTCCACAGCCAAATCGCTACCGGCGCTCCCCGGACTGCGACTGGAAAAACTTTGGGCTGAGCAGCATGTATTTGTCGACACGCCCCAACTGGCGGCCAGTACCGACAACCTGTTTGTCACCTTTGAACACGTTCCAGTGCAGAGAAATGCCAGCATTGTTTCCGATCCAGCAGCCAAAGAGCCGCTGGGACCTCAGCTGACCCCCGCCAGCGGACCGCGGCAACGGCAGTGGATTTCCGGTCCCAACAGCGCAGAGACTCTGGCCGTGCAACCAGTCGCCAGGCCCCGCCCCACTCTTGGTGGCCGACGCATCAATGCTAACTTAGTCCTGCAAGGTGGCGAATTGATTTCGCAGGACGTCAGCGTCGAAGGCCAGGTTTCGCTGGCCCATGAACTGACTTCCCCCACCGCCGGTAGGCAACCTTTGCTATATATGGGCGACACCTTGAGGTTGATCAGCGGGGCCGGGCAAGAACGTGTGCAAATCTCCGGCGCGCCCGCGCGGATCGAAATGGCAGACGGTTATTTCAGCGGCCCGCTAGTCGTCGTCGATGGTCGTCAAAACCAAGTTGTGATCCGTGATCACGGTACTTTTCAGCTGCCTTCGACGGTGGTCCCCGAGACCAACCAGCAATCGTTTCGTTGGCTACAACCGCCCCGTTGCGAATTCCGCGGCGAGCTAAAGTTCGACGGGCAGGTCGTGAGAATCTCCGATCAAGTCTATCTGTCCGGAAAACTGGCTACCAACGATACCAACGCAGTTTGGGAAATTACCGCTCACGCGCCGCTGCTGCAGCTAAAGCTTGACCAGGGTATTTCGGTCACCGATCCCACCGCCGCCGGGCAAACTGGCGTCGAGGTTGTGTCGCTGATCGGCGAAGGGGCACCCGTCCAGATCGTGGCCACCCAAACCGCTCCCAACGGCCAATTAGTGGCTCGCCACGTGCTACTGAACCGCCAACTCGACATGTGGGCAAAGACTTCCCAGTTGCAAGGCCAAGGCCCCGGCTGGTATCGAGCTTGGACTCCTGCGAACGAGTCGAGCCCATTTCGCACCGTGGTTCCCCCCGGCTCGCTGATGGCCACGCACTTGATGTTCAACGATGGGCTCGAAGGTGACCTGCAAAGCCAACAGCTGACCTTCTTCAACGGCGTTCGCGTCGGTTTGGGGACAGTCGCAAATTGGGACCAACAACTCGATGCGGCCAACATGACCCAATTGCAGTTAAACCAAGGAACGATCGACTGCGAACGCTTGCGAATCGGCGCGTCTCCAACTCCCCAACCTCCACCCCGCTTTAACTTGAGTGAACAAACCACGGCCAGCCAAGCCCCATCCGCTTGGGAACTGCAAGCCGACGGCGGAGTCGCTTTCCGCTTCCTAACACCACGCGGCTTGATTGACGGGACCGCCGCGCGGGCCGCTTTCGACAGCAGCAAGGATCTGTTTGTACTCGATGGCACACCCAACTATGACGCGGTCGTTCGTAACCGCGAGGTCAACACCGGCAGAGTCCTGTTTAACGTGCAAATGCAACAGTTCACGCTCAACGCCGAAACGCTGGAAGTGCAAGCCCTCATCAATCGAGCAAACGCCCGCCAACCCACGCGCTAGCCCAACCAATTAACCGCCAGCAGCAATGGCGTTGGCTGCTGCTAAATCAATGGTGCCTTCGTAGAGTGCCCGGCCAATGATCGCCGCATGCGTGCCGGCTGCTGCCAGGCTGCGGACGTCGTCAAGCGTTGTCACGCCGCCAGAAGCGACGACTGGAATGTCAGTCGCTTGCTCCATCTCAGCCAGTGCTGGCATGTTGGGCCCCGACATCATGCCGTCCCGAGCGATGTCGGTGTAAATGATTGCCGCCACGTGCGCAGTCCGGCGGCGCAAATCTTGAGCCAACGCAGTCGCCGGCGTGTTACTCGTCTCCAACCACCCATCCGTGGCGACTAAACCGTTGCGAGCATCAATCCCAGCACAAAGCCTGTCCGGGTTAGCGTCACAGGCCATGGCAAACCAAGCTGGGTTCTTGAGCGCCGCGCTACCAACGATCAACCGCTGCAGCCCCAGACTCAACAAAGATCGAATTGCACCGTCGTCACGCACTCCGCCCCCTAATTGGCACGGCACATCGACGGCAGCCAGGATCGCCGCGATGGCTTGCCGATTCGCTGCACTCGGTTCATTCCGGGCCGCGTCGAGGTCGACCAGATGCAGCCGCTCCGCGCCCGCTGCGACCCAGTGCCGCGCCATTGCCGCGGGGTCCTCGCCAAATACCGTTTCCCGGTCATAGTCACCTTGCTGCAAGCGCACACAGCGGCCATGCCTGAGATCAATCGCGGGCCAAATTTCCATCGTCAGCCGATGCCGTTTCCAATAGTGAGCGGGGGAGGATGGCGTTACGTTCAGCCATAAGCCTCCTGAAGTCTCGCTAACAGTCTATCGCGGCCCGCCAAAGTCGGAAAACCGGGGCCGCCTACAGAAAAACTCTCGGGAGGCCCGTGCGGGGGGGTGAGTGGCCAGGCAAGGACGGCTCTTTTTTCCTCGATCGAGCTTCTCGTGGTGCTCGCGTAGAAGATCGTGGCGAACTTGAGTGTGTGCCTTTTATGAAGAGCTAAGTTGTTTAATAGAAACCACTTAGGTCGATCGGTCGGATTTCCTGAGTCGCTCCGAGGAAAACAGCCGACAGCTTTTCCACCGGTCGTCAAAGTAAGTTGGAGTTAATTGTTGATAGCAACCGACCTAGGAGAAACGCGGCGATTCGAGTGGCGAGGCTGCGCCAAAAAGGAGAACTTGAGAGTGGCCAACGGCGGTCGGTTTGACTTCAATGCTAGCAAACCTAGAATCCGTCTCGTTCGCTGATCACTCGACAGAGACACTTTGCGGGCCGACTGGCTTTTAGGTCGGTGGAGGAGTGTGTCGTTCGTCTGTCGAGGATTTTCTGGTCGCAGCCCACATCAGCCACGAGGGAAGGTGCGCTACCGGTATGCCCGCGTTGGAATCGACAGGTGACAAGGAAGTTACTGCAGAAATCGAAGGAGCTTTGAAAAGACGCTTGGGAGCGGACCGCTTTGATTGGTGGTTCGCCCAAGGGTTGCGGATGGAAGCTGAGGCGGCACAACTGCTCGTGTTCGCCCCCAGTGCTTTCGTTTTGGAACGAATCCGGAAACGCCTGTTGACTCATCTTCGCGGTGCCAGCGGAGAGGTTTACGGACGTGCTGTGAACGTTTGTTTGCGGGTGATCAATGCTGATGCCGAATCTACCGATGCCGGATCTACGACTGATGATGGCGATGTGCAAACGATTGCGAGCGTGTTGGCTGTGAATCAACGAGGTTCCAAGCGGCGAACGACCAGCGGTGACGAATTAAATTCGTCCACCGATGGTGAAGCATTGCCGCCGGCCTCAAAGTCTGCTGCCAATTCGCGTGCCACTGATTCAGCCAAGCGTGCGAAGTCAGCGAACGGCTTGCGTGCGACGAAGCGTGCTAGCTCGACAAAAACATCTGGTCCAGCAAAGCTTGCCAGCTCCGGTTCCAGCAGTGGTTTATCGATCAAGCGTGCCGATGGCGAAAACGATCCCAGCACACCGGCGGCTCCTACGATCCAATCGCAGTTAGCCGGTACCAGCTTGGCCAATTTTTGCGTCGGTTCCTGTAATCAGTTGGCCCACATGGCGGCCAAGATGGTTGTCGAACAACCTGGTTCGGCATCGCCGTTGTTTTTCTGGGGACCGGCCGGCACGGGAAAAACGCATTTGTTGGCCGCGATCCGCAACGAGTTGCGAAGTCGCCACCGTTTACCCCGCGTCGTGATGCTCTCGGCGGAACAGTTCACGAACGATTTTACTGGTGCGGTTCGCGGCAGCGGTCTGCCCGGTTTTCGGCGGCGTTATCGCGATGTCGATGCCTTGCTGATCGATGATGTGCAGTTCGTCGGTGGTAAGCGTGCGACGCTGCGGGAGTTGCTTTACACGGTCGACACGTTGTTGCGGGGCCGCTGCCAGCTCGCTTTTTCGGCAGACCGACCGCCGCTGGAGTTGGAGGGATTAAATGAGGAGCTGGCCGGACGCATGGCGGGCGGGATGGTCGGTCCGCTCCGCCCCCTCGACCGGGACACACGTCGCCAAGTTCTCGGAGCGATGGCAAAACGCGATGCGGCCATGATCCGTGATGATGTGCTCGATCGACTCGCCGAAGAACTGGCTGGCGATGGACGACTGCTCTCCGGCGCCGTCAATCACTTGAGAACGCTGGGGCAAATGTTGGAACGTCCAGCGACCTGGGACGAACTGTTAACGTCGGCTCCGGAATTGATCGCCGCGGGTCGGCCCGCGGTTAATCTGAATGATATTCAGAAAGCTGTCTGCGATATGTTCGGCCTGCAAGCGGGCGCGTTGCGCTCGCGTGGTCAGCAACGTGCGGTCAGCCAACCGCGGATGTTGGCGATGTATTTGGCTCGCCAGTATACGCGGGCCGCTTTCAGCGAGATTGGTGAATACTTCGGGAATCGCAGTCACAGCACGGTAATCGCCGCGACCAAGCGGGTGGAAGACTGGATCGCGGGCAGCAAACCGCTGCGGCGAGGTGCCCAGTCGGTGCCTCCCCGGCAGATGCTCGAAGCGATCGAGAATTTACTTCGCACCGGTTAAGCCTGCACCGGTGAGGCCTGAGTAGGAAACGTTCGGCGGCAGCGACCTTGATCAGGCCGCGTTGCTGCGCACGTATTTGACTTCGCGACGATCGAAGCCTCGTCCTTGGGGTTCGATCTTGTCAAACAAGGCTCCCAGCAAGCGGGGGCTGAGGCAGACGTAGGACCACAGTAGTCCCAACGCGAGGCCCCCCATCACATCGCTGGTAAAGTGAGCGAACGAGGCCAAGCTTTGGGCCATGGAAAGTCCCAGCAGGCTCACAAACAAGACGCGTCCGCGAGGGAACATCAAGCACAGACCGATCGTCAATCCCGTTGCAATCGCGGTATGTCCGCTCGGAAACGAGCGAATGCTCGATTCAAAAGCGGCCACGTGATCGAGCGTCCAATCAAAGCTCCACCGCCAGGCCGCTTCAAAAGAAGCGATCTCCAAGTTCAAACGATTGGGGCGACCTCGCAGCACAAACGTGCGGACCAAAACGGCCAACGCTCCGGCACCGAACGCCAGCGTTGCCAGTCGAGGTAAGCACCAACGCTTTCGGGGCGCTAGTTGTAAGATCAGCAGCAGAAAAAATAGCACGCCGATGCCGTGCGAGTAACACTCTGCCAGCTCAATGGTCTTGGCGAGATCCCCCGGCATGGAGCGGTCGAGAAACCATCGTGAAATCGAGACATCGAATAACGTCGTTACCGGGACCATGCCGGCCGCGATTAGGGTTGCCAATAACAAGGGTACCCGCAGCCGGCCGCGATCAATGCGTTCGTCGCCACCTTCATAGATTCTCAGCTCATTGGTTGCGTTGACTGGTATCGATGGGGCAGCGGAAAAGCTCGAATCCATGAGCAGGCTCCTAGGTCGGCGAAGTGGCAAACGGCCACACAATGCATCGCGGCGCGGAGCCTAACAAAAACGACTCACCAGGCAACAGAGCGATTTTCCCAGCGGCTTGATGCAACCCGTTGATCTAGTTGCTGTTCGCAGCCAATGCGAAAAAGCGGGTGCGACCGGCAGTTAAGAGCGAGGAGTCCTGGCAAACTCCAAGGCGAATTGGCGGTAGATCTCGGCGGCTTGCAGTACCTGCGAGCACTCCACATATTCGACGGCCGCGTGGGCCTGATCGATGTTGCCAGGCCCCAGGATGATGCTGGGAATCCCCAACGCGCCAAATTTGCTGGCATCGCTGCAAAAGGGCACGCCCGACAAATTCGCATCGTGCCCTAAGGAGGTCAGCACCGATGTCAATGTCTGCACAGCCGGCGACTCAGGATCGGTCTCCAGCGGCAGATCGCTCAACATCGGCGGGTGCATCACGACATCACAGGCTGGATATTGAACGGCGACCCGCCCGAGCAGCTGACGATAGTGCTCCAGTACTGAATCCACCGTTTCTCCGGGCAACATCCTGCGATCGATTTCCACTTCGCACCGGTCGGGAACAAAATTCACCTGAGTACCGCCGCGAATGACCCCAATGTTGCAAGTTGGCTGCCCGAGCAGCGGATGTTGCTGGGTGATTAAACCGAGATTGTCCTGCTCGATGGCGCGGATCACGTGGGCCATTTGTTCAATCGCATTGACGCCCAACTGGGGCTTCGACGAGTGCGCCGCCACACCTCGCGTTTCAATTTTCCAACGCACCAATCCTTTGCTGGCAACCACGGCTCGCAATTCGGTCGGCTCCGCGACGAGCGCCGCCTCGGCCCGCAACAACGCCCGCGAGGGACGTTGGTCGGTCAACAATTCGGGATCGACGGAGCCGGCCTGCAAAGAGTCGCAAAGGGCAACCACGCCCCGATAGGAATACTCTTCGTCGATCGTGGCTGCGAAAACGACATCACAAGCTGGCTGGCGCCTGCTGAAAGCCAAACTCCCCACAGCTTGCATCATCGCCGCGAGGCCCCCCTTGGTGTCGCAAGCCCCCCGCCCATACAGTCGGCCGTTTTCAATGACCGAGTCAAACGGCGGAATGCTCATCCCGCTCGTCGCCACCGTATCCATATGGGCTTCGAAGACGATTCGCCGTCCCCTTTGCAGCCCAGGGATCCGGGCAATCAGATTTGGCCGTCCGGGGTAGAGCTCTTGTCGCCAAGTTTCCACTCCCAGTCGCAGGAAGTAATTCTCGATATAATCTGCCACCTCAATTTCGTTGACGCCATCCTGATAATTTGGATTGACGCTGTTGATCCGCACCAAGTCGGCCAACGTCTCCATTACGTCGGGAGTTCGTAGTCTGCTGCTAGCCATGCGCGTTGCTCAATTCATCGCGTTAGGGTCGATGGGGCATGAAACTGCCGGCCAGAGCGGTTATGCTGACACGTTCTGACAGAGCTTTCATCGGTATTTTAGGATCAATAACTATGCTGCGGTTGTGCGGAACGTTCTCTTTGATGTTATTCGCCGTCGGCTTAAGTTGCCCGCTGGTCGCGGCCGATGATCTCGCCGAGCTGGTCGATAATTCCCTGACGCGGGCTGGTGACAACCAAACGGAATTGCGCACGGCATTGGCCGAAGTTGCCGACGAACAACGTGCCGGCATGGAATTCCTGATTGCCCACATGCCGGAGCGTGATCTGACTAGTTTGTCAGCGGAGTTTTTGCTGGAAAACGTCAGCTTTGCTTACCGCGCTTGGCAGGAGGCTCCCTGGCGAGCTGACATCTCCGAAGAACTCTTCTTCAACGATGTCTTGCCCTACGCGATCATCAATGAACGACGCGACGCTTGGCGAAAAGACTTTTACAACCGTTTTCAGCCATTGATTCAGTCGGCCAAGACTCCCGCCGAGGCAGCGGTGATTTTGAATCAGCAAGTCTTCCCCATGTATCAAGTCCAATTCTCTCGGGAGCGTCCCAAAGCAGACCAGAGTCCTTACGAAACGATCGCCGCTCGAAAGGCCTCCTGTTCCGGATTGTCCGTGCTGTTGGTTGATGCCTGTCGCGCCGTTGGTATTCCCGCTCGCTTTGCGGGAACTCCTTTATGGGCAAATAAAAGTGGCAACCACTCCTGGGTCGAAATTTGGGATGGCGATTGGCAGTACACGGGAGCCGCCGAGCCAGCCGGTGATCGATTGAATCAAGCCTGGTTTAGCGGTCGCGCCACCACGGCAATCCCTGGTCACCCGCTGCATGCGATCTATGCGACCAGTTATCGCAAAACCGAACAAAAGTTTCCTTTGGTTTGGGATCGCAACATTGACTATGTTTACGCGGTTGATGTGACGACTCGTTATCTGGCTGCCGATAACCCTGCCAGAACGATCCCACCGACACCGGAGACAAAGTTCGACATCGAAGCATCGATGCACGCGTTACGCCAATTGGAAACCTATCTGCAAATTCCGCTCGCCGATCGGGAGCCGCTTGTCAGCCAAGCATTTTCGCGTGTCCCTCTGACGGCGGCTGACGCCAAATTGGCCAAAGAAAAATTGTGGGCCGACCACGCGGCAAAGATTCGCGAGTCCCGCAGCGCCGAGATGGAGGCTAAGCAGATTGTGGAGGGCGAATTGAAAATGCCGTTCTTCTACAGCACGACTGGCGACAAACCGGCGACCGGAAGAAGTCTTTATATTTCGATGCACGGTGGCGGTGGAGCGCCGCCGCGAGTTAATGATCGCCAATGGGAAAACCAGAAACGATTGTATGAGATTCCCGAAGGGATTTATCTGGCTCCCAGAGCACCAACTAATACTTGGAACCTTTGGCATCAAGGGCACATCGATCGCATGTTTGATCGGTTGATTGAGAATCTTGTTGTCTTCGAGGATGTTGATCCCAATCGTGTCTATCTGATGGGGTATTCCGCCGGCGGAGATGGTGTCTATCAATTGGCTCCGCGAATGGCTGATCGTTTCGCGGCCGCTTCGATGATGGCTGGCCATCCCAACGACGCCTCACCGTTGGGTTTGCGCAATCTACCCTTCTCGATTCAAGTTGGTGGTGAAGATGCTGCCTACAATCGCAACAAAGTCGCCGCGGGCTGGGGCGAACAACTAGACAAGCTCCGGGAGGCTGATCCAGATGGCTATGTCCACTGGACGAAAATTTATGACGGCAAAGGACACTGGATGGATCGCGAGGATGCCGCCGCAATTCCCTGGATGGCTGAATTCAATCGCAACCCGTTTCCCACCAAAATCGTCTGGCATCGTGCTGGCGCGATGCACAGCAGGTTTTATTGGTTGGCGATCGATAAAGAAGATCTCAACGGCAACGCCGCGGTTCGCGCGGAGCTTGCCCAGCAAACGATTACCCTCAGCCCAACAGGTGTCGATAAGCTGTCGATTCGGCTACATGAAACCATGTTGGATCTCGATCAGGAAGTAACCGTAAAGCTCGCCGACGACATTGTCTTTCAAGGCACCGTCGTACGTACCATCGGCGTGCTGGCTGAGACGCTTGCTGAACGTGGCGATCCAGCAGCCATCTTTAGCGCTGAGATTACAATCCCCGTTGCGGGTAAAGACGAAGCCAACTCTACGGCCGAAGGATCATAACCGTGATAGTTTTTCAAGTCATTAAACGATGCGTCTGCCTGCTGCTTGGCTGTTGGCTAATCAGTTGTGCAGCCATGTCAGTATCTGCGGAGGGAACCATGCAAGTTGCCCAGGTTGAGGGAATCACTGAATACCGTTTGCAGAATGGTACCAGAGTCTTATTATTTCCCGACGCCTCCAAAAACGTGGTGACGGTCAACATGACCGTATTTGTCGGCTCGCGACACGAGGGGTATGGCGAAGCGGGCATGGCACACTTGTTAGAGCATATGCTTTTCAAGGGAACACCACTGCATCCCGACGTCCCTAAGTTGTTAACCGAGAAAGCCGGGCCAGGTAACTTTAACGGCACCACCTGGGTCGACCGAACAAACTACTATGAGACGCTTCCCGCTTCCGAAGAGGCGTTGGAGTTCGCCATTCGTTTTGAGGCCGATCGCTTGGTCAACAGCCACGTGCGTGGTGAAGATCTTGCCAGCGAAATGACCGTGGTGCGCAACGAATTTGAACAAGGGGAAAATAACCCCTTCGGAATTTTGCTGCAACGCATGACGGCGACTGCATACGAATGGCACAACTATGGTCGCAACACGATTGGTAACCGCAGCGACATTGAACGCGTGCCGGTTGTCCGGCTCAAACAATTTTATCGCAAGTATTATCGGCCTGACAATGTAATGCTGATCCTGGCGGGCAAGTTTGATCCGCAGCGGGCCTTAGAATTAGCCGAGCAATACTTTGGCGCGATTCCCCAGCCCGAAACGCCAATCGATGACACCTACACGATCGAACCTCCTCAAGATGGTGAACGCACCGTCGTGTTAAGACGCGTCGGCAACACGCAATTGGTCGGCGCGTTGTACCACACTCCGGCCGGAAGTCATCCCGATTACGCCGCCATGCGGATTGTCAGCCGCGTCTTGGCCGCGGAGGGAAGTGGGCGGTTATATAAGAATTTGGTTGAGCCCGAATTGGCCAGCAGCGTTTTTTCTTTCGCCCGCGCGTACCACGATCCGGGTGTGCTGGTGGCGGCGGCTCAAGTTTCTGAAAAAGGCTCGATTGAATCCGCTCGCCAAACCATGCTGGCGACGATCGAACAGGAATTGCGAGAACAGCCGATCACCGAGGCCGAACTCGAACGCGCCCGGCAAGAGATTTTGAAGCAACGTGAATTGCAAGCCAACAGCACCGATCGGATCGCCGTCTCGCTCAGCGATTGGGCGGCTCAAGGCGATTGGCGGTTGTATTTCTTGTTTCGCGACGTGATTGAATCGCTGACCGTGGAGCAAGTCCAGGCGGCTGCGGAGCGATATCTGGTGCGAAATAATCGCACGGTTGGCTTGTTTATCCCCAGCGAAACTTCCGAGCGGATTACGATTCCGCCAGCGCCCGATCTGAATCAAATGCTGGCCGACTATCAAGGCCGTGCCGAGGTGAGCGCGGGCGAAGCGTTTGATCCCAGTCCGGAGAATATTGAACAACGGACCACGCGGGGAACTTTGGTGGAGGGAATCAAGTATGCGTTCCTACCCAAACAGACGCGGGGCAACTCTGTCAATTTGATGCTGACGTTGCGGTATGGAAATGCGGGGAGCCTGGAATCGCGAATTGCCGCGGCCGATTCGTTGCCCGCCTTGATGATGCGTGGTACCGAGCAGCTTGATTTTGTCGCTTGGCAAGACGCGGTAAACCGGCAGCGTGCTCAGGTGAGTTTAGGAGGTATCCCCGGGCTGTTGCAGTTGACTGTTAAAACTCAGCGAGATTCTCTGCCGGCTGTCTTGGATCTCGTCCAACAATTGTTGCGTTCGCCCCGACTGGATGCCAACGAGTTTGAGGTGATTCGCCGGCAAGCGATCGCCGGTATTGAGCAATCGCTGAATGATCCACAATCGCTAGCGGCGACCAACACACAACGTGCGTTGGCTCCCTACTCGGAGACCGATGTGCGTTATGTGCCTACACCCCGGGAAGAGTTAGTCCGCGTCAAAGCGGTGACCGCCGCAGAGGTGCGCAACGTTTATGAGACACTGCTTAGCGCGCAGGCTGGCGAATTGGCTGTGGTTGGTGATTTTGATCCAGCCGTAGTCAAGGAAAAGATGACCGGCATGCTGGCAGGCTGGACCTCCGAAGTGCCGTACGAGCGGATCGATCGCCCAGCACATCCAAATGTCGAGGCTTCACTCGAACTGATTGAGACACCCGACAAAGATAACGCGGTGCTGATGGCGATGCAGCACTTTGCCTTGAACGATGAACATCCGGATTACCCCGAGTTGATTCTGGGGAACTTTGTGCTCGGCGGTGGATCGCTAAGCAGTCGTTTGGGAACGCGGGTGCGGCAGCAAGATGGCCTTTCCTACGGCGTTGGTTCGCGGTTGAACGCGTCCACTCGCGACGAGCGGGCGGAATTGATGCTGTTTGCCATCATGAACCCGAGCAACAAAGATCGTTTGCTCACGGCGATCACGGAAGAAGTCGAGAATTTTGCCAAACATGGGATGACGGCTGACGAATTGGCGCGAGCCAAAGAGGGCTATCGCCAGCAGTTGGCAGTGGCCCGCACCGACGATCGACAATTAGCCAGTTTGTTGGTCGCCACGCTGTTTAACAACCGCACCATGGACTTCTACGCCAATCAAGACGCGCAAGTCTTGGAAGCGAATTTGGCAGACGTGAATCAGGTGGTTAAACAGTATTTTAACTTTGGCGGATTGGTGATCAGCATTGCTGGTGATTTTGCCGCCGGCAATGGTTCCGACGGAGCCGAAAAGGCCAACGCAGCCGAGGACCCCAAGTAGGGCTCCCCCTCGGAGGCCGCCGCAGGCAATTAGCCAGCGTTGTCGTTGACCTGTTGTTTCCCTAGTTAACATGACGAGTTCCACATGATCGCGCGGCTATCTTTTTGGAGCGCTGCGGCGCTGGGCTGGTTAGTTCTGACTGCGGTTGCCCAGGCCCAATCACAGTCGCCTGCCGCTGTTCCGGAAACGGCTCAGCAGCAGGCAAGCTCGTCTGAGGAACTCGCCGGCAACGAAGAGGTCGCCCGGATCATGCGAGAGTTTGCCGGACGTGGGGAACTGGGAGACGAGAGTCAACCGCTCGAGCCCGCTCAGTCACTACAGCGGTTCGTCGTGCCGACCGACTTAAAGCTGGAATTGGTGGCTGCCGAGCCGATAATCGCCCAACCGATTCATATCAGCTTTGATGTTCGTGGTCGCATGTGGGTGGTGCAGTATCGTCAATACCCTTTTCCGGCTGGCCTGAAGGTGGTGCGATATGATCAACATTTGAGGGCGGTTTTTGATCGTGTTCCCGAACCACCACCATTGGGAACACCAGGAGCCGACCGGATCTCGGTGTTTGAGGATCGCGACGGGGATGGGCAATTTGAAAGCTCGCGAGATGTGATCACGGGACTCAATATTGCCACTAGCGTGGCTGTGGGAGCGGGTGGGATTTGGGTTACCAATCCTCCCTACTTACTATGTTATCCGGATGCCGATGGGGACGCGGAACCTGATGGGGAACCGGTGGTTCATCTCTCCGGCTTTGGGCTTGAGGATACGCATTCGGTGGCTAATAGTCTCACCTTTGGGCCAGACGGCTGGTTGTATGGAGTGAACGGTAGCACGACGACGGCGCAAATTAAAACACACCTGGGGGATCAGCCGACGGTTGCTTACGAGGGTCAGTGCGTCTGGCGATATCATCCCCTGCGACATGATTTTGAAATTTACGCGGAAGGGGGTGGCAATCCATTTGGTCTGGAGATCGATAATGCCGGACAGATTTTCTCAGGCACCAACTGGGGTAACACTCGCGGCATGCACTATCCGCAAGGAGGTTATGGTGTCAAAAATTGGGGCAAGCATGGACCGCTAACAAATCCTTATGCTTTCGGATATCTCGAGCATATGCCGTTTAGTGGAGACGGCCGCCGCTTTACCGAGGAATTCACAATCTATGATGATGATCAATTGCCGAGCCGTTTTCGCGGGCAACTGTTGGCCGTCAATCCGCTGCAGCGAGTTGTCATTGCCAGTCATTTAAAGCGTCATGGCAGTAGCTATGCCACGGAAGACTTTGAATCGTTGATCACGACCGACGATCGTTGGTTTCGACCAGTCGATATTACCCTGGGGCCTGATGGTGGGCTGTATTTGGCCGATTGGTATGACACGCGTCTGACGCACGTCGA
The DNA here is from genome assembly GCF_052161645.1 of Kothea flammea. Taxonomy (GTDB): domain Bacteria; phylum Planctomycetota; class Planctomycetia; order Pirellulales; family Pirellulaceae; genus Laterigemmans. The sequence goes on along the minus strand of NZ_CP197414.1, from coordinate 5,415,969 downwards.
CCCGCGTGATAATTGGCACAAATCGAGCGGTCGGATCTATCGGTTATCGGCCAACGACGATGCTAAAGTCGAGTCCGCGAGTGAATTCGACGATATTTTGCCATCACGCACCGATTTTGATTTAACTGAGCTCGCCGATGAGGCTTTGCTGCGACTGTTGGGGCATCCAAACCGTTGGTTGCGAATGGCCGCCTTGCAGGTGTTGAGCGAAGCAAGGCCGTCGGCGATTCCCGCTTTGGAGCACTTGCTCAGCGATCCCACGGCAGCCAAACAATTGGCCGCTTTGTGGGCCCTGTCGCGTTTGCAAGGAGCAAGTTTTTTCAAGCAAGACCCTCAGCGACTGGCCGCTCTATTGGCCTCACCCCATGCCGACGTTCGGCGGTGGACGGTCCGGTTGCTGGGTGATCTGCCAAACCATGAACAACCCGTTGTCACGAGCCAATTGGTGGCTTTGGCGGAACGCGAAACGGATGCTCAAGTTCGTGCCCAATTGGCCTCAACCGCTCGACGGCTTTCGGCATCTAGCGGTTTAACATTATCGTTAGCCATGTTGTCGGCTGATCGGCAGATTGACCACGATGATCCGCATACCAAATTGTTACTGTGGTGGGCTTTGGAATCGCATTGCCGCCATGACATTGCCGCCGTAATGGACAGCTTCGCTCAGCCGCAGCCACCTTGGAATTCAGGGTTGTTTCGAGCCGAGATCTTGCCCCGCTTGGCCAAACGGGGCATGTTATCGGGAGGGCCGCAAGACTTTCAGCTTGTCCATCAATTGCTGTTAGCGGCTCCCGATGATGCTAGTCGTCAGCTGTTGCTGCGGGGCGTTGATCAGGGGCTGGCCGAGACCGGGATCAGCACGCTTCCGGATGATCTAAAACAAACGTTGACGCGTCTCAGCGGTGAGTCGCCGCATCAAGCATTGGTGTTGCGGCTACGGCAGGGCGATGAAGAGGCAGTCGAGTTGGCGATGACGCAGATCGCGTCTGCCAATACGCGGGTCAGCGAACGTATGGAGCTGATTGAGATTCTCGGGCAACAGCGACCCGCGACTGCTCTCGGCGGCCTATTGAATAAACTCTCGGATGCTTCGGTGGCGGTGCGGCGAGTGGCGCTCAATGCTGTTGCCAGGTATGACGATCCGGCTGTGGGCAGGCGTTTGGCCGCTGCCTATCAATCGTCCATGGACAGCAGCACGGGGTTGCGACCGATTGCGGTCCGCGTGATGGCCAGCCGTCCCAGTTGGGCACGAACATTGATCGCTGAAATTGACGCTTTGAAGATTCCGGCCGAGCTTGTCACGCCCGACATGGTGCTGCAGATGCAGAGCCACGGTGACCCGCAGCTCAACGCGGCGATCGAACGATTGTGGGGGCAAGTTCGTGCGACTCCCGAAGAGAAGCAGCAGCAAATCGCCCAGTTAAGAACGTTGGTTTCACAGCCGGTTGGCGATCTCGTCAGGGGCAAGCAAATCTATGTGGAGAACTGTGGCAAGTGTCACCGATTATTTGGCGAGGGTGGCCAAGTTGGTCCCGACTTGACCGGCTACGAACGGACGAATTTTGACTTTCTCTCTTTAGCCATCGTCGACCCTTCGGCAGCGATTCGTGAAGAGTTTACTGCCTACCAACTGTTGACGTTGGATGGGCAGTTGCTGGTCGGCTTGTTAGTTGATCAATCAGCCCAAGCAGTGACGTTGAGAACCGCTGAAGGGCAAACGCTGCGCATCGCTCGCGAGGATATCGAGACGCTGAAAGCATCGCCCGTGTCGCTGATGCCGGAAGGATTGTTGGATTCGCTCACTGATCAGCAACGCAGCGATCTGTTGAAGTATCTATCGTCAACACCGTAACGGCGGGAGCAGCTAGCAGCTAGACCCGCAGCCGCAGGCGTTTAAGTCATCGTATCACCCATTAGCAACCAAAACTCAACTCCACGAAAGACTCGCTCCCTTCGCCCCCGGGACTGACTTTCGAAGCAGCATATTCTCGATGGAAAACCTCATTAAGGCCAGTTTTGGGGGACAAGGGCTGGGGTTGAGGGGGCCGCGATGTGGTACGCGGGGGCGCTCCGCCCGGCGACACCAACCCAGCCTGACTCGTCAGCGTCTGGTCAGCCGCAATGAAAGAATGATTAAGGAAAAGTGGAGAATGCAAAATGCAAAATTCATTAGCTCCAAACATGATGAACGGTGGCTAGCGCCATAACCGCTAACAATGGTTATCCGTTTAGGCAAATTTCTGCAGGGTCTGGGCGACCAACTCGGGATTATCTTGCTCGCGAAGGTGATCAATCTGCTGTTGGGGAAGACCCATTTTTTCCAGATTGGAAACCAATCGTTTCCAGACCGTTTCCCGCTTTTTGCCTTCGGTAAGATACAGTTCGGTAACCTGTTCCATCGCTTTTTGCAGGGCGATGGAGTCTAAATTTTTGTAGTAGTTCTTGATGATCCGCTCTTGATGGCGGCTACGTTCAGGAGCCATTGATGGTTACCGGGGGCTTCGCAAAAAAGGGGCAGACACGTCTCGATGCCGTGATGCTAAACAAAAGCCCTCAGCCGGAAAAGAGCGGATCGATTGCTTTCCGCGTTGCCACCTTTCCGTTTCATCAACACTCGCTATTGGCCACCGTAGGCAGATTCGTAAAGCGAGCGACGATCGGCCAACTTTTGCCGTTCTTCGGACACTCGTTCGGCTTCGGCTAAGGCCTCGGCTTGAGCAGTCTCCAGCTTACGTTTCTCGTCGCGAAGCTGATTGACTTGAGCTTGGAGGGCTTCGAGCTGTTGCTTGAGTTGATCCAATTCGGTCCCTTCGCTGGTCAATTTCTCCGCAACCGCGGTGGCAGCCGTCTGCGACGATTCGACCGCTGCGGTGAGCGAGGCAAGCTTCGTCGCTGCTTCCGACTCGGCTGCTGCTAGCTTTTGCTCCGCCGTCTTGAAAGCTTCCAGGTCGGTGGCCAATTGCTGTGCCTTGGCAACGGCATTGTCACGGGCCGTTGTGGCTTCGGCGACCAGCGTTTTGGTCTGCTCAACTCGGGGAGTCAGTTCCGTCGCTACTTTCTGCGTGTCGGCTATGTTCTTTTCCAGAGTCACAACGGTCGCCTTGGCAGCTTCTGCTTTGGCCATCGCCGCTTTGAGCGTCATGCTCGCTTGTTGACTGTTGGCACGCGTCTCGGCTAATTTCGCTTGCAGTTGGCTGAGCGAAACTTCAGCTGTCGCCAAAGTTGGCTGGGCTGCGTTGATTTCGGCGACCAGCTTTTGTAGTTGCTCTGCCGCCGCAGTTCGACTGGCTTCGTTGGCAACCAGGCTCTGCACCTGCTTGGCGTGCTCGGCAACAGCCGCGGTGCGTTGTTCTTTGAGCGGGGTCAATTGTTCGCTTGTGGCGCTTCCGGAGTTTTCCAGTTCGGCAATTTTAGCGTCAAGGTTTTTCAAGTTCTCGGCCGCCGCGTTGCGGGCTTCCGAAGAGGTCACCAAAGCCGCTTCGTGTTGCGTCACTGCCGTTAGGCTGGCGGTTCGTTGTTCAATTAACGCTCCGATCGCTGCTGACTTCTGCTGCACATCGGCTTCCGCGGCGGGGAGCCCCTGCTGAGTTTGTTGCATAGCGGCGATGGCTTGGTCGGCGGCCGACTTGGCAGCCACTTGTTCCGCCTCGGCCTGAGCGGCCGCTGGTTTGGCGGTCGCTAATTGTTGGTTGTAAGCATCCAACTGGGCGGTTGCCGTCGTGAGCTGTTGCGTCAGGCTGGCCAAAGTCGCCGCACGTTCATCAAACACTTTGGTGGCTTCGTTGGCGGCCTGTTGGGCGCTGGCCAGTCGCGTCTCCAAAGTCGGTGGGTTGGGAGTTAGGTCGGTGACTTGATTAGGGTCCTCCGCATTCCACATCCGCACCTGACCAGTCCAGTCACCGGCCACCACGTGCGAACCGTCGTGAGTAAAGCAGACCTTGAGCACCGCTTCGGGCATCGCCGGGAAGGATCGAATCGCGTTGCCGTTGGCGTCCCACAATTTCACTAGGCGATCTTTGCCGCAGGTGACGATTCGCCCGTCGCGCGCCATGGCAATCCCGGTCACGCCTCCGCCGTGCGCGTTGATACTTTTCACTTGGTTACCATTGAAGATCTCCCACAGCTTGACCGTGCCATCGAGCGATGCGGAAGCGACCAAGTTCGAGTCGGCTCGCCAGGCAATCCCACGAATCGCGTCCTTGTGGCCAATCAAGTCTAGGTACAGCCGTCCGGTATCGGCTTCCCAGAGCACGAGTCCGCCGGCGCGATCGCCCGAGGCGACCAAGATTCCGTCGGGGCTATAACGAACGTCATAGACCCAGTCGGTATGTTTCTTTAGCTCGAAGACCATTTCGCCGCTGGTAGCATCATGGATGCGGACCATTCGTTTGGGACCCCCCAAAGCGATGCGAGTTAAAGTATCGTTGGCGTCGCTGCCAAAAACAATATCAAGTTCATCACCACAGCGCGCCACCCGATCACCGGTGCGAATGTCATACAGCACGGCCAGTCCCATGCTGCTGTGCTGGCCACCACCGACGAGCAAATAGCTTCCGTCTCGGGAGAAGGTGAGTGACTGCGGTTCGCCCTCGGGAAACGGGAGAATTCCGGCCAATTCTTTGGTGTCGGAATTGTATAAGACCACTTGCTCTTGTCCGCCGATGGCAATCAGCGGCGCCCAAGGGCTGGTTGCCAACGCGGTTACGGCGGCCGGCCTTGGCGTCACCATGGTGGGCTGTTTCCAAACCGACTCGGGCATCGCCGGCTCACCCTCCGGTCTGCCATCGGCAGACATGGAGAAGGAGAGTTTGTTGGCCTTTTTCTTCTTCGCTTTGGAGCCGGCATTCTCCAGCAGCCCGTTATCGATCCAACGCTTTACCGTATCGATCAACGGGTCGGCCAATTTGTCTTGCCCTGGGGGCATCACGGGCGTGTCCTCGTGAGCCATCAACTGCCACAATCGGCTCGAACCGCTGTCTCCGTCAAAGACCACTTCGCCGCCAGCACCACCTTCGATGACGGAAACGTAAGTATCCAGCGCTAGGCCACCTTTTGCCTCATTTTGGTTATGGCAAGTAAAGCAGTGTTGGCGAAGAATCGGCCGCACGTCTTCCTCATAGGTGACTCTCGCTTCCTCCGCAGCATCTTCGGCCGATAGATTGACAGAAATAATACCGCTAAGAATCAACGGTAACGCCATCGTTACAAACGTGTGCTGAACTCGCATAATGACCTGCTTAGTGATTGAACACATACTCGCGACTGTTCAAGATTGCCCAAAAGACATCCTCAAGCCCTTGTTGAACATTGGCTGCTTCCGCAACTTGGTCGGTCAACAGCTTGGTTTCCTCCGGGGTCGGTTGACGACAGAGGGCGCGTATATAGAGTAATTCGATGACCTGCTCAGGAGTCTTTTTCTCTTCCAATAATTGCTTGACTAGTTGTCCTTGCAAGACTTTTTGGTGGACCGATTCACCGTTGAGCAGATGGAGCGCTTGTGAAAGGCTGGGATCGGTCGTTGCCTCGCAGTCACAAACCGTGTTGCGTGGAGCGCGTCCGAAAGTATCTAAGAAATAGGTGCTAGTGGAACCATCGGCGATTTGCACAGCCCGCGCCCCCAGCGGCAAGCCGCGAAATTTGTCTTTCGTCTGCGTGACTTGCGACAGACAATCGAGCAAACTCTCCGCCGGGATACGACGAATCGTGGCAAACGCGTAATTGCGAGTATCGCTCTGATTCGACTCATTGGAGAGCGAGCTGCGTTGGTAGGCTTGGCTGTTACAAATGTCACGCACTAAACGCTTGAAGTCAAATTTATATTCCGCCAAGCGGTTGCCCAGTTCCTGGAACAATTCAGGATTGCTGGCAGGGTTGCTGATGCGAATATCATCGACTGGGTCGACCAAGCCGGAGCCCATAAAGTGAGCCCACACGCGGTTGGCGATCGACGTGGCAAAGTAGGGGTTATCAGGTTGGGTGAGCCAGTCGGCCAACACCTCGCGACGATCTTTGCCGGCTGTTTCAGGCGCGTCACCGCCGAGGAACTTGGGATCCATCTTACGGCCGCCAAGTGGATGATTCACCTCGCCACCGAAGCGGTTAAAGACGATCGTCTCGCGATAATCTTCGCCTTGCTTGCGACCAATTTGGCTGAAGAAAGCGGCGAAACCGTAGTAATCGTCCATCGTCCAGCGATCGAACGGGTGATTATGGCACTGGGCACATTGCGTGCGGATACCCATGAAGACTTGCGCCACATTCTCGGCGGTTTTTAGGGTATCACGTTCAATTTGATAAAAATTAGTTTGCGGCGTGTTAAACGTTCCACCACTGCTGCCCAATAAATCTCGCACCATTTGATCGATTGGCACGGAGCGGGCAAATTGATCTGTCAGCCACTGATTGTATAGGAAGGCCGATTTGTAACTGACTTGATTGCTGCTCTTGATCATGATTAGTTGGGCAAACTTCATCGCCCAGATTTCGCTGAACTCTTTGCGTTCCAGCAGACGATCGATCAACTCGGCGCGTTTGTTGGGTTCGGCGTCGTTAACGAACTGGCGATATTCTTCTTCGGTAGGTAGCAAGCCGGTAATGTCAATCGTGACGCGGCGGAGAAATTCTTCATCGCTGCACAGACCGCTGGGGAGTATTCGCAATTGTTGCAATTTCTTGCCCACTAACTGATCAACGTAATTACCTGTGATCGCCGGTGGGGTGTATTCAAGACCGGTTGGCAGGGTCAGCACTTGGCTGCCCACCGTGTGGGTGTCAAAGCGGGCCATCACAAACGCTTCGCCACGTGAGCCGGCGATCACGCGGCCAGCTTGATCGATCTCGGCGCCGCTTGTGTTGTTCGAACTGAACGCGGCTAACGTGGTGACGTCCCGCGTTGTTCCATCTGCGTAAGTGGCGACCGCCAAGAAACGCTGGCCGCTCCCCTCGCCCTCGATGACGGCTTGCGGTGGATAGATGGCGACCGACTCCACAGCAGGAGGCATGTTCTCGGCCGGGTCAGCGGGAGCTTCGTTCTGCAGCCACTCCAGGATGGTGGCGTAGTAGGGCGAATCGGCCTCAAACAATTTACCGCCGGTGTGTGGCACGGCGCCGATCGCTTTGAGCAGGAAGAGACTTTGGTCGGGTCGCGCCAAGTTAATCCGACGGAAGCCGATCTCCCGCGTGATGCGTTGGTAATCACCAACCGGATCAAAGCCGAATAGGCTGAGGTTAAAACCATCTTTTCCTCGCGCCGCCCCGTGACAAGACCCAGTGTTGCAACCTGACCGCGTTAGCACGGGCATCACATGTTTGGTAAAGCTGATCGGTGGGTGTACCGTCGCCCCTTTGACTTCCACGGGGATCGTCACGCGAGTGCCGCCGAAAGTGCACGCCAGTTCGGTGGCACCATCGGCGATCGGATAAAGATTTCCGTTCTCGATCTTGACCAGTGATTCGTCCATCACGGCCCAATCGGCCTGTTCGGTGATGTCGACAGTGACGCCATCTTCACGGCGCAGTACGGCGATGAAACCTTGATAGTCACGATCGGAATTGAGCGAGATGGTGGGCGGGTAAACTTGCACCTCCGGTCCATCTAGCTTTTGTTTGCTGCTGGAAGGATCGGGATCGGGATCGGGTTCCGCACCACGAATTGCTGGTCCAAGTGCAATGCCTGTCAGTAGTGCCGCGAATCCCAGCCCGCGAGCGCATCGGCGGGAGGCACTATGGATCAGATGATTGAGGCAGCAGTTCATCGCAAACCTTCTGAGGGGAGGTCAATGGTTCAAATTCTTGAGTCGTATGGCAGTCACCCGCTCCGAGCGGACTGGCTCTCATTTGTCTTTTTCTTTTTGCAGACGCAATTGTTCGATGCGACTGAGTGGCTTGGGGGGAGCTTCCACTTTGGGTTGCTCAGCCGGTGCTGGAGTGGCCGCCGCTGGCGCGGGCTCCTTGGGTGCCGGCAGTGGCACGTTGATTTGCAGTTCGCCGGTACCTTGGGCTTGAGCAATGTCACCATTTGGTGAGTGCACCACAGCTTGGCAAACCAGTGTTTTATGATTCCCAGCCCGCGCGTCGGCCGCGATGTCGATCGGAAAAGTGACTTCGGTCGTTTCGGCGGTGATCGGTTGCGTTGGGGCGGGAGAGGTGACTCCGGCGGGGAGCCCGACCAGCGTGACTTCGGCAGTCCCTTCAAAGGGACGGCTGACCTCAACATTGACGAGAACTTGCGCCGAGGTGCCTTGTTCGACCGACGCCTTGTTGAAGCCAAATTTGAAGTAAATATCTTCCACGTTGAGCTTTACCGGTTGCGATGAAAGCATCATCGAGCCGTTGCCGATATTTGCAAACGCAACCACCAACATCGGCCATTCACCGATCGCGGCGTTGCCGTTTGCCGTGATCGGTATTGTAACTTCGGTTTGTCCTTTTTCGATCTTACGACTGTTGTTTGTGCTGAGGCCGGGGGAAACATATAGCAGGCGAACAGGAATCGCTTCATCGAACCCTTCTTTGCGATGGGCAATTACTTTCAGCTCCGTAGAGCCCAAACGCACGACCGGCGTGGTGGGCTGTACCAGCTCAATGGTAACCGGAGCCTCGGCGGCCACGGAGACAGCAGCCCGATCGGCTTGGAAACCCCAGACATCGACGCGGTTTTGACCCGCGACCAATTTGTGCCGTTGCGAAAGATGCCCAATTAAGTCGGGTTGACCGTTGCTCGGTTTCGCTTGCAGGTCCACCAGCGTGGCCGCGATTGGCGCGTCAGCGGCTGCGGATAGCAGAAGTGGAATCGTGGGCCGATTGGCGGGCATCGTAAAGGTGGTGGCCGTGATGCCAGGGGGCAAATTTTCCAGCATTAACTCGAGGTCGCCGCCAAAATTGCGTCGCTCCGCATTCACCATCACGGCGACCTGATTGCCACGCGGGATGCTCAATGTGGTCGCTTGATCACGATTTACCTCCGGCAAAGTGAGGTTCAACTCGGGTTGCACTTCTTCCACTTCAATTCGGTACGCGTAGGCGGGACCGCCATTCTGCAAATGGTCGCGGACCCGAATGACATAAACACCATCGGCCGGGGCCGTAAATTCAGCCAAGCTATCGGGGCCTCCGGAATCATCGTTGCCGGCTATGCGTTTGAAGTCGGGACCGAAAATGTCAGTGACCGCATCGAGTGGCGATCGCAGAATGGTGCGAGCAAAGAGACGCGTGACGATCTTTTGCCCTTGCTTTGCCGTGAAGGCAAATGAATCGTTGTCCCCAGGTTTTTCGATGGTGCCACAAAACGCAGCAGGTAATGGTTCGGCGGCTGCGTTAGGCTCGCGAATGTTGTCATTCGGCTCCTGTTCGACCGTCACCGGCATGGGCAGCACGCGAACCATGTTGGGAGAGGGGGCCACGCCAGAATCGGTTTTCACAGAAACCGGATGTTCAAAGCTGGCCAAGTCGGGCAGCGTAATGGGCGACTTCCAAGTTGAACCGTCGGCACCGACAAAGCTCGCTTCAACGGTTTGTCCAGGCACGCCACCGGCGGGAACCACAGCCACGGGGCGGGGAAAACCACCAACGTGAAGACGATAGTGCGCGTTCCCATCGCCGCCAAACGAGCTGTCGCGCACAACGATTATATAAGTCCCGTCGGCGGGTGCTTGAAAAGCACACAGCGAATCTTGTTGCAACAGCGGTTCATCATCACTAGTGACTTGCTCGAACCGATTTGCGTCCAAAATCGCAATGTAAGGATCGAAAAAGTTTGAATTGTTGTTGGGATAGTATGCCAGCCTTACCCCTTCGATCTCACAACTAATACTTTGCCCTTGTTTCAGATCGACGGCAAAGTAGTCTTCATCTTCGCGTTGTACGATTCCTGTGACCGTAACATTGAGGTCAATTTTTTGCGGCGACTCGAAATCACTGTTTGGCTCCACTTCCTCGATGACCGGCAACGCTCCGACGCTAAGTAATCGTAAGTTCGAGATGCCAGTCTCCGTGACCAACCGAAATGGATATAGGCCGGGAGCCAGATCGGCTTGCGCGGTTAACGTGACTTCGACTTTTGCATTATCAATCGGCTTGACTTCGCTGATTTCGATCCCCGGACGATCGAGTAGGATTTGCGTGGCATCTTGCAGTCTGGCACCCGTCAACGTGATCGTCGTCGTCTCGCCGCGGACCACACCCGTCGGCGAGATGCCATTGACCACCGGCTGTGCGGCCCCGGCCAGGGATGTTCCCATGATGGCCCAGCCAACCATCCAAGCGAAGCACCAACGCATCGCTTGAGCCCTATAAGCAAAATGCTCTTTGGTCAACGAGCGGATGCTAGCTAGATGATGGCAGATACGACGATTCAAACGCATGGAAATTGCTCTCGATTATGGTGACGAGCCTCAGGGTACGCTCGACTGCGAGGTGTTGCTTAGACGATCAAGTCTTGGATGACTTTCCCGCCATCAACGATTTCGATGGGGCGATCGCCGGGAGCCATCAGCTCTTTGTCGGCAACAATCCCCAGCAGGTTGTAGACCGTCGTTGCCAAGTCTTCGGGGCCGACTGGATCGAATTCGGGCTCCGTTGCCGTTGCATCCGAAGCACCATAGATCATGCCACCCTTGATGCCACCGCCGGCCAGCATCACGCTGAAGACTTTCGGCCAGTGGTCACGACCGGCATCTTGGTTGATCTTTGGTGTGCGGCCAAACTCGCTGCTGACCATCACCAAGGTGCTATCGAGCATACCCCGTGAGCTGAGGTCATCGAGCAGCACCGAAAGGGCTTGGTCGAGCGGCGGCATCTGGCCTCGCACGGCGCTGGTAATGTTTTGGTGGTGATCCCAACCACCATAAGTCAACGTTACCAAGCGAACACCCGACTCGACTAACCGACGAGCCATCAGCAATCGCTGGCCCGCTTGGTTGCGGCCGTAGGCGTCACGCAAGGTGGCGTCTTCTTTCTCAATGTCGAAGGCTTCGCGAGCTTGGGGCGAATCGAGCAAGCTATAGGCGCGCTCGTAGAACGTATCCATCGCACCCACGTTGTCGGCCGACACCATTTGGCCAAAACGCGCGTTGATCGCTTCCAAAGCGGTTTTGCGTCGCACGAAGCGAGCTTCGTCGACTCCGCCAGCGAGGTTCAAATCGCGGACTTTGAAGTTCGCTTGAGCGGGATCCGCACCTAACGCAAAGGGACCGTACGATGACGACAAATAGCCACTGCCAGCAAACTCGTTGGGTGCATTGGGAATGCAGACGTACGGAGGCAAATTCTTCCGTGGGCCATACTCGTGGCTGATCACGCTGCCGAAACTTGGATACTGCAAAGCGGGGCTGGGCTTGTAGCCGGTGAACATGTTGTGCGTGCCCCGCTCGTGAGCCGCTTCGCCGTGGGTCATCGAACGGATGACGGCAAACTTGTCAGCACGTTGTGCCAATTTCGGCACCGCGTCGCTGAACACCTCCCCCGTGTTCGTCTTTACGGTGCCCATTTCGCCGCGGTATTCCAGCGGGCTGTATGGCTTGGGGTCAAACGATTCCTGCTGGGCCATTCCGCCCGGCAAAAAGACGTGAATGAGGCTGGTCGCTTTGGCCTCAAGAAAGTCGTAATCCTTCTGTTCCGCTCGGGCATCACGCAGCATCAGCAATTGAGGCAAGGTCAATCCCAAGCCTCCAGCAACGCCAGCCTGCAGCAGTCCACGACGGCTAAAATTGTTTCCACGGCATCGAGTCACGAGCGGATTCTCCCATTCGGGGATGAAGGTGTGCAGGAGCAAAAGAAAGTGACAACAAACGACGTTACATGGAAGAAAAAACGGCCAATCATTGCAAATCGCAAACCTTCACGCGAAGGGCGGCACGGTTTCTCTCTGGCACGTTGATTGAATATCAAGTCCATGAAGTACAAAACTGCGGTAGCGATAGAAACGTTTGCCATGGTGTGGATGGCTCCACAAATTCCAAAGCTTGTTTCTGGTAGGTGGGAACTGTTGACAATAACAGTTGTAGCAATGTTATAGGCAGGAACCATCGGCATCGTAAAGCCAACGGTTGGAGTTGTCAAACTTTTGGAGTGACAATTTATCGATATACGATAGGAAGCAAACGTATAGGATCCTGACGCCCTGTGTACGCTTGGTTACTGTACGCAATTTTCTGGGCAGACTACCGGGTCTGCCTCCGCCCGTCCACTGGGTTCAGGTAGCGTGCGGTGCTGTCGAGATTGCCCGCGGCAGCGCAAACGTGCGTTGAGGGCCGCGGACAGTTTTTTCTAGCTGCTTAGTGGCAAGTGCTATCATACCCAAGCGTAAACACTTAGGAGAGCGGGAGAGGTGCTAGCTGGCAATCGCGGCTGGAATGATCAGTGGCAGCGAGCAAGGGCTAATGCCGCCGCGCCGTGCGTGTGAGGCGAGTAGTACAACTCTCCATGCGTCCCCCAGTAAGGGGCTGGCTAGCTTTTCTGACGTTTTGGCACGTCGAGCTGTTCGGCGCGTTGCCCATCGCTTCCATAGAACAGAATTTTTTTTGCATTTAAATCGATGACGGCGGTCAGTTTGACGCTCCGCGGCCCATGCATGCAGAAGTAAACACCGCACGGTTTGCCCCGTTTGACAACAACACGTTCAGTCATGGGAAACGCGTCGATTTCGAGGTGCCCCAGTTCGGCCAAGCGACCACGAACCAGTTGACGTAACGCATCCGATACAGCACCCGACTGAGGCCAACCAATCATAAGCTGAGTTACTCCCGCAAAGGTTCCTAAAATCGAGGTTCCCTCCTCGACCCGCGACCACGCTGCCGCAGCCAAAACAGCATATCGGACCAAGGAGCCCAACAAATTGAAATTTGCAATTCGGCTCATGCCATTATCTGGCCCCTTTTCTCGACCCTTTCCGATCAAACGTACTTTGCCGTTGGCAAGAAATTATTCTGGGCATATTCGGCCTGTTTCATTCATGCTCGCGGAGCGTTATTAGCGTTAATGCCGCCTTGGTCAACGGCTTGGTCCACGCCATCTTGGGCGGTCCCCTGCTAGCGGCTAAGATAGCGGCGCTCCGTAGAGGCCGCCCGGTTGCCGCTCCGGTTGGCGGGCAAAGGCAATTGCTAAAGCGGCTGTCTGGTTTAACAAAGCTGGAGAGTCCCGAGTGCCTAAGGTCATTCAAGATGTTGGCGAAAAGCCACTGGTTCTGCACAGTGACGTGCGTGGCCCCATTGCCGACTTGAGTTTTCTGCAACGTTCATTGTTGTTCGCTGAACTGGCGATGATTTCTTACAACGACGAGGCCGAGGCACAGCTGGCCGCTGAGGCAATCGGATTTTCGGACGCGTCGCTGTTCGATGACGACGGGGCGCAAGCATACCGCTTTCGCAATCGATTTGATTGCGTGATCGCTTGTCGGGGAACTGAGCCGCATGAATGGGAAGATATCGAAGCAGATGTGAATGTGGGGCGGGTGTTGGCCGAGACGGTGGGGAAAGTCCATCGCGGTTTCAAGGGAGAGGTCGACCATTTATGGCCCATGTTGGAAGAGGTGTTGTCAAGCAACACGCTGCCGCTGTGGTTCTGCGGCCACTCGTTGGGGGCGGCGATGGCAACAATTTGTGCGGGACGTTGTTTGTTGTCACACATTTCCAGCAATCCCGCTGGGTTGTATGCCTATGGCTCACCCCGGGTAGGCGATAGCGCTTATGTCAATTACGTCAAATTTCCTTACTATCGCTTCGTCAACAACAATGACATCGTGACTCGACTGCCACCCGCTTGGCTGGGTTACAGGCATTCAGGGCGCGAGGTCTACTTCGATCGTGGAAATCGTTTACGTCAGTTGACCGGGTGGCGGCGCAGCGTGGATCGTTTGTTGGGAATGGTTCGCGGCTTGGGGCGAGGCAAGATCGATGCGCTCTCGGACCATCAGGTCCACGCGTATGTGGAGTGCATCTTGGCCGAGCTCAACGCAGAGGCAAAAGTGATTGCTCAAGGAGGTGATGAAGTCGAAGGGCAGGATGTGGCATTACCGGCCCCTCCTCCGCTCGAGGGCCAGCCTCCCAAAGAACAAACTGCTGGCTAGATTTCTTTAATTGGTCTAGGTTTTTAGCAGAACCTGAGGAATTTTTCTCCACTTTCTGCGTTTCTACCCTCGTGGGGTTGTCGCCACAGCGGGCAGGTTTCCATGGCTTAATAGTTTTTCGGGACTAGCGGCGAGCAACGAGTGCCGCATGCGTTTTGGGAACTAGCGACCGCCAACCTGTATTTTGTGAGCTAGAGTGGAAGAACTTCCCGCGATTGGCGATCGCTGAGGACCCACCCAATTATCCATCCCGCCTAAATCGTCTTGGCCCCAGGTGCCGAGAGCTGGTGGTTGTCTGCGGCAGCCACCAAGGCCATCTACCGTCAACTATTGAGATTTGATTCCATGCAACGCACCTTGATGGCTTTGGCAGCCGTTTGTTTGACCGCCAGTTGGACCACCACACTGCCGGCGGCCGATTGGGCCAAGAGCATGTTTCCCGTCAAAAGCCATGATTTCGGCACGGTGGCGGTTGCCGCCAAGACGGAGTTCGTGTTTCCGATCAAGAATCGCACGAATCAACCGATTCATATTTCCAACGTTCGCGCCAGCTGTGGATGTACGACGCCGATTTTGAGTCAGCAGTGGATTCAGCCCGGTGAAGAAGGCAGCCTCACCGCTCGCTTCAACACCGGCTCATTCCATGGCAAGAAGGGTGCGACGTTGACCGTCGTGATTGACCGACCCGTATTTGCCGAAGTTCAACTACGCGTCGACGGCTACATTCGGCGTGACATGGTGTTTAATCCGGGGGCTGTTGAGTTCGGCAAACTGGATGCTGGCGAGGGTGGGCAAACAACGGTCTCAGTGGCTTACGCCGGACGTGGTGATTGGCAAATTTTAGGCATTGAATCTCCCAGCCCCTTGTTGACCGCTCAGGTGCAAGAAGCTTCGCGAAGCGGTCAGCGGGTCGACTATCGCATCAACGTCTCCCTAGCTCCGAACGCGCCCGTTGGTCTGTTGCGAGAGAACCTGATTGTCAAGACGAATGATCGTTCGATGCCTCGCGTGCCGCTGGCCGTCACTGGCGAAGTTTCCGCGGCCCTGAACGTTGCTCCGCAAACCTTCTCGGTTAACGAAATGAAGCCGGGGGAATCGATCAAGCAACGTTTGGTGGTGACCGGTAAAGAACCCTTCCAAGTGACTGAGATTGTGTGCCCCGGTTTTGATGTTCAATTTAAACCATCCGAAAAGTCACTGAAGGCCCATGTCATCACCGTGGATCTCGTCGCTCACCCCAACCCGGGTGCTGTGAAAAGCAGGTTGGTTGTGAAAACAGACGGCGGTGAAGCGATGACAGCTGAATCCATCGTCACCGGTGAAATCATTGACCGCTGAGTGCAACCTGGCAGCTGGCCGCTGCTCAACTGGCGGGCCGCTGTTCCAACGTGGCTAACTCCAACAACAGAACTTCCAACTGGCGATAATATTCGTCGGCTGGAAGTTCTTTTTTTTGATCCCTTAACTTTTCAATTTCAATTTCCAATTCGCCGACTTTAATTCGTTGCTCGGCGGTTAGCGCTGGCAGTTCGGCCAGCAATGTAAGGATGATGCGAGCGGCGTCTCGACCGTCGGGTTGCTGGGCCGCGGCGGCTTCCTGGACCAAGCGGGTACCGCGGAAAAAATTGGGAGGCGTTCCCAGCTTGTCGCCGTTGTCGTCGATCAAAGCGTGTTCGGTCAGCAAGCGATCGTCTTGCTCATAAAATCGCTCGGTCAGTGAAGCGGCCAGCAAAAACGCTTCTAAGATCGAGATGCGATCATCATGATCAAGATCGGCGGCCGGGTTTGAGATCGCGCCAGCCAGAAAACGCCCGAAGTGAGCGAAGTTTAATTCGTCGCCCGCTTGGGTCGCCGTGATGATGGTGCGGTTTTCACCCGAGAGCGCCGCGATGAATGGTCCGCTGGCTGCGGCGTTGTTGATGACGACTAAAGGGCGTTCTGAATTGGAGAGCAGCAGGGCTAGTTGTGCTGCCGAGATGTCGGGGCCGCGGAGGTTGAAATTGGCAACGTTGCTTTGAAAGGTTCCATGGCCGATCAGCACCAGCCAAAGTGGCTCGGAGGAAGCGGGCGCAGCGGCCAGCGTCGCCAACACGCGGATCAGCTCGTCACGATCACTCGCTTGGCTCGTGCCCTTTGCCGCTGGGCCGATTTGCGTCACCTCGCCCCCTTGCTGCTCAGCCAGCGTTTGCCAACTGGCGGCCCACTGGTCGAATTCCGCCGCGTACTCCGGAGTCCCACCCGCTCCCACGACGATCACGAAATCATCGCCGTAGCAACGCGTCGTCGCGGGTGCATTTGGCAGTACTGGGGCGAGCAAGCCGATAAGCGCCAGCCAAACGAGTTTAGCCGGCCGGTTGGCCACAATCATGGTAACCCTTTCCATCGTCGAATTCCCCATTCGCTGCAGAGGCACAACAGTGCTAGACCACAAACCCACCAGCGATGCCAAATTGGGAACTCCCAGAACTCGCGAACTGGGACGGGCGTGTTGATTAATTCCTCGGTGAATTGATCGACCTCACTCAAAGGAATGACTTGGCCGCCGGTGCTCTGGGCCAGTTCTTCGAGCGTCGCCAGGTTGGTTCCCAGGTTGGCAAACTCACGTTCCGCGGGATCGCTGGCCCAGCCCGTTTCGAGAGTTCCCAGCTCGCCGCCGTCGGGGCCCGTGGCGGTAAACTTGGCACGATATCCGCCTGGTGTTTTAGGCCAAAAATCGACGCTGTAGACGCCTCGTTCTTGCACGATCGGTTCGAGCTCTAACTCGACGGCTTCACCTTCGACGGGCGTTTCAATCACCACGCGAATATTGGCACCGTCGAGCGGCGTAAAGTCCACATCACGAGCGGCTACGAGCAAGCGAACGGTGTCTGGCATATCCCCCGGCTCGACGCGCGCCTCGAGCCGCCGCGCCACATCACTGACCAACCAGCGGACGAGTTGTCGCCAGACTTGTGGCGGGTCGTCGCGGTTGGATGATTCGTTCGTTTGGTTGGCAACGGCAAAATCGGTTGCCGCGGCCGATTCGCCATCTCGCTGCAACGACCACCGCCACAGGTCTCCGACCATCAAGGCGGCAGTCCGGCCGCGCCCGAAGGGTTGCGTGACCAAGGCCGGGGCAGACCTGCCCGCTTGATCTTCAGCAACAGCCAGCACCGCCGCTCCGGGCTTGATCCGGCCAACCCGATTTAACACTCGCAACGGCGGCGCGGCGAGCAGTCGCTCCGCTTCCGCTTGTTCGGTGCCTCGCAACCGCAGAAATGGTTGCAGCAATCCTTCCCGCGTGAGTTTCAATGAGAAGGGGGCGGCGGGTGACTCTTGGTTGTTACTTTGCTGAGCAAACCGGCTGGGGAAATAGACTGGGGCCAGTTCCCCCAGCGGCGTATCGGTGTAAACCCCTTTTTCCAAAGCATCTTCACCACCGAGCATCAGCAGCGCGCCGCCACGGTTGCTGACGAATTGGCGTAACAACAGCAGTTGATCTTGCGTAAAGAAACTGGCTTCCACGTCATCGAGAATAACGGCCGAATAGGGAAACAGCGTCTCGGCATCTTTGGGAAATCCACCAGCCAACTCTCCAGCGTCCTCCACTCCTAACCGAATGATGACCGCCTCGTCGAGTTGTTCGGCAGCTTCTTCTTCGGTGCCTCCCAAACCAGCAAACAGCGGATTCGCCGAGGAGCGGACATCGGCATCGCGAAAGCTGAACTTCGGTTGGCTTTTGGCAATCCGCAATAAAGCGACTAAGCGAATTTCAGCATCTTCATCAATCGCACGGCGGATAAATTTGAACTCCCAGTTGGGCCGTCCAGAGAGATATAACACCGGAAAGGGACCGCGATCTTGGTTGACGGTGACCAGTTTGCGATTGTTGAGAACGGTCGCCTCCACGCTCGATGTGCCCGCTTCGATGGCGTTGGGTTCGTCGGCCAACACGCACTCCAACGCGTAAAATGAGACCCCCGCGGAGATGGGGCGAAAGCGGAATTGCACCGGTTGAGCCGGCAAATCGGCTTGCAGTTCCAGCGTCTGTTGCTCAATCAACTCACCCGCCTCGTCACGCAAACGCACCAGCACCGAGCGGCCATCGAGTTGTTTGGCTACCACGTTGGCGTTAATCGTGACCGGAGCCGTTTCAAAATTGGTTTCCGAAACGGCGATGTTTTCAATACCTAAATCGCGCAGCTGGCTGGCGTCGGCATCACGCACCGGATAGATGGGAAAGCCCAACTGTTGCCAAGTCTCCAGCGGCGTGGCGTCGGTTAAATTTCCATCGGTAAACAACAGACACCCGGCCACCGGACGTTGACTGTAGCGACTGCCGAGAGTTTCCAGAGCTGACCGTAAATTCGAGCCCGTGCCGGTGAACTCTAAAGCGGAGAAATCATCAATTTGTTGCAAACGGCTGTCAAACTGATAGCGTCGCACGTCAAACATTTGCGCGGCCTTCGTCAGCCACTTGGGTTCGTCGCTCAGCAACTCCGAAATGCGATCGGCATCACTGTCTTTGCGCTCGGCATTCCGCACCTGCATGCTCTGACTGGTGTCGACCAAGATCGGCAACATGTTCGCTTGCGGTCGCGGACGGGTTCCACGACCAAGTGGTTCGATTAAGCAAACCGCGATGATTGCGATGCCGACCAGTTTCAACACCAGCGCCAAGAAACGCCAACCTGTCAGACCGCTGACCAAATAGTTTCCAAGTGCCGCCAGGCCGACGATCAACGCAGCAATCACCGCTGGCCAAATCCAGTGGGGCGAACCAATTAAGTATTCGTCAATGCTCAACGGTCTGTCCCTAATTGTTCGTAATATTTGCGGACGGCATCGGTGAATTGATCGGGAACCGGATCGCGATCCATCGGCACAATCGCATTCCGCTCGGCAGATTGACGCAGCAGTTCCGCTCGCACGTCCAGTTGCAGCTCGCGGAGCGGCTTGGCCAACATCTCCTCAACCTCGGACCAAGTCGGTGGCTTGGAGTTCCGCGTGTACTCACGTCGCAGTTCGCGGGCACGATCTCGAATGCCGGCGGCTTGGGAGCGAAGTTCGGCGTCTTCGAGCATGTCTTCGACTTCGCGAAGTCGATCGGACCATTGCGAAAACCCATCTCCCGTGATCGGACGCGGCCCAGCTGAACCAGTGGACGATTCGCTCCAGAAGTCTTCCAGTAAACCGCCACCACCAGCGCTGCCACCGCCTTGTCCTTGTCCTGGCTGTTGTCCTTGGCCTGGCTGTTGTCCTTGTCCTGGCTGTTGTCCTTGTCCTGGCTGTTGTCCTTGTCCTGGCTGTTGTCCTTGGCCTTCTCCTGGCTGTTGTCCTTCACCTGGCTGTTGTCCTTCACCCGGTTGCTGGCCTTCACCCGGTTGCTGGCCTTCACCCGGCTGTTGGCCTTCACCCGGCTGTTGGCCTTCTCCTGGCTGTTGTCCTTCTCCTGGCTGTTGTCCTTCACCCGGTTGCTGGCCTTCACCCGGTTGCTGTCCTTCACCTGGCTGCTGTCCTTCACCTGGCTGCTGTCCTTCACCTGGCTGCTGTCCTTCACCTGGTTGTTGACCATCACCTGGTTGTTGACCATCACTTGGTTGTTGACCATCACTTGGTTGTTGACCATCACTTGGTTGTTGACCTGGTTGTTCGTTGGCCAATTGGTTAGCGAGTTGCTCGAGTTCGTCGTTAGCGCGTTGCAGTGATTCTGCGGGGTCACCCAAAATGGATGCGGTGGCTTTTTGGATTTGTTCGTTGAGTCGCTCGAGTTTTTCGCCAGCGGAACGGCTGGCTTGTTGAGCTTGCGGATCGTAACCGCGCCGCAGCAACTCGCCAGTCAACTCCAGCTCATCGGTTAATTGATTTCGTTGAGCTTCGGCCTGCGCTTCGTAGAGCTGGTTAGCCACTAAGGGCTGACTCGCTTCGGATTGCCTGACGGTTTCGCGGAGGTTTTCGACCAGTTCCTCAGCTCCTTGTCGTTGTTGGTCAAAACGTTCCGCTAATTCGTTTCGACCATCTCGTTCTGCGCGCAGGCCAGCCCCCGCGGTGGGGTCGTCAAGTTGGCTGATTTTCTCTTCCAGTTCAGCTTGTCGGTTGATCAATGCGTCAGCCTGCTGTTTCAGCTCTCGCATCTGCTCCGCCAGCAAGTCCGACGTTTCCCGTTTGAACTGGTCTCGCGTATCTTCCAACGTGCGTTCGGCGCGACTGCCGGCGGCCAACGCTTGCGATGGTGCTTCGCGCTCCAGTGCCTCGGCCGATTCACGCAGGTTCTCGCGAGTTTCTTCCAGTCGCTGCGCAGCATCCCGAGCCGCTTGACGCGTGGCCTGATTGCTGGCTTGGCTATCGCTCTGTTCGCTGGCGGCGGACTCATTGAGCCGGGCTGCCAAATCGTCGGCATCGCGAAGCAAGTCTTGCTGTTGCTCGCGGAGACGCTTCAGCTGACGGCGGGCGGCTTCCTCCTCCTCCGCCGATTTAGCTTGCTGCAATGCCAGCTCGGCGGCGCGCAGTTGCTCGTTCAAGTCACTTTGCCGACGCGCCAAATCTCGCAAGCGACTGAGGATATCTTGGGCTTGATCGGCGGGTGAATTCTCCTCGGCCTGAGCCGCTTGGCGTTGTTCATAGCGATTGGGATCATTTTCTAGTTCGAGTTGGTCCAGCTGACGTTGCAACTGAGATTGACCGCCGCCACCACCTTGGCTTTGTTGCTGTTCGGACTGCGAAACCGAGAACTCGCGGGCTCGCAGCCGCAGCATCGCCGCGTAGGCCGCCTGGGCGCTTCGCAAGGCCTCATTGAGCTCATCGCGTTGACGGTTTGCTTCCACATCTTGCAAGATTTCTACCGTGGTTTGCATGAAATCTTCCACTTCACGGACCAGCTCCGGCGAACGATCGGGGGGAAGGTTTTCAGTCAGTTGATCAAGTTGGCCGATCGCATCCCCCTGCGCGTCGGCAATTGCTTTCACGTCGGGCAGAAACCGCTGCAGCAACGTGGGATCGCCCACGTCGACAGCCAGGTCTGCTTGCCGGGAGACATTCCAAATAGCGGCGACAATCTGCTTTTGAATCTCAGCCAACTGTTCCGCTTGTTGAGCTTGTCCGCCGCCTCCCGACTGGGATGGCTGCCCGCCGCCGGAGCCTTGTCCTTCGCGGAAAATTTGCTCGAAGGGGCGCACTTCGGCAAAGAAAATGTCGCTGTTGGTGCGGCGGACTTTGCCGTCGGGGCCAATGTCTTCCGCCCAAAAGTGATAGCTCAGCAGTTGGTCGGGTTTCGCATTTAGTTTTTCAAAATCGACCGTGTAGGCTAGCTCTTTGGCGGCTAGCGTTTGTTGGTCGGAGTCGTCGACTTTGAGAATTTCAACTTCCGTCGGCTCGACGCCATCGATCGAGTAGCTCAAACCCACTCGCTGAATCCCAAAGTCGTCGTCGACATCAGCGGCTAGTGGAAGTTCTTCGAGCGGTGAGACGGTGGCATCGCGAGCGGAGGCCAATTTGACCTCCGCGGGGCGGTTAGGCAGCACCCGCGCCATCAAGGTTGGTGGAAACTTATTAGCACGGCCTTGTTGGTCGGTCAGGCGAAGTTGCCAACGAGTCGATTGCGTGATTTGCGTTTTCACGACCCCCAACAATGGGTCATTGGGATCGAACTGCAACGCCAGCGGCTCGCCCTCTTGTTCGGGTATCAATTCAGCTGAAGCGACAGGCTTGTTAAGGTGTAATCGCCACTCCAATTGCGAGCCTTCGACGACACTCACCCGCATCGTGTCCTCGACCAGCTTTTCTTCCAAACCGGTGTAGCTGGGAGGCAGAATTTGAGCATCGCTGCGGAGCATCCGCGGATAGTCAAAAACGGTGATGACGAATTCGTCACTAGTGAATGGTGGCGCCGCTACGCGATAACGCAGCTCGGCATTGATGCTGGGAAAGTAGCCAGCGAAGACGGGGTCATCCAAGTTGCGTTTCATCGGCAGTTGGATCGACTCGTCCCCGGAGTTGCTGATCAGCGTCACATCGCTGGGGACTTCGGCGGCGGGGAAGCGTGCCGTGATCACTAGGCTGGTTCCCCGTTCGACTTCGGCGTTGCCCGGTTCGACTACCATCGAGCCGGGAGCCGGTTCGTCGCCAAGTTCCGCCGCGAGCTGGGGTCTCGCTAACGGGGTCGCCTGGAAACCCAGCAGGGAACCGAAGAGCAACAGCATCGAGGTCCACATGGCAAGCCGGGCGGTGCGTAATTTTCCTTGGGGTACGGTCGCGGTCCAGCGGCTCGGGCCACCGTGCCGCACAACTTCTTCGACGAGGCAACCTTGCAGGTATCCCAGACGCCCTTGGTTGTCCCGCTGTTGCTCGAGAGCGGCCAGCAGACGTTGCTTGAGGTCGGGATAACTTGTTTCCACACGAGCCGCGATCGCACGTAAGTCGGTAAAGGATCCGAGCGCGATTATGCCGCTGACGAGCAAGCCCACGGCGGAGAATGCGGTGATTCCCAAGGCCAACAGCGATAGGGCCGCGGGGGGCTGCCAGCCGATCAGCCAAGCCAGCCACATGCCGCCCGCGCCGAGCATCAGCCAAGCGGTCGCGAGACGAAGAAATCGCAGGCGACGAAAACGCCCACGCACGGCGATTAATAATCGTTTTAGTTCCGCGTCCATGGATGTTCCTTAACCGACTTGAGAGTCTGACAGGGAGACTGGCGCCGAGATTTCAACCGGCGATTCAACCGACGAGCTGAACCGCTGACGGGCTCGCGTCCACATTGAGACAAGAGTTTCAAACAGCAACAACAAGAGGGCCGCCAACAATAAAGCCTGCCACCACTGTTGGCGACTTTCTAATTCCCGATCGCGCAGCTGACGCTGGTTTTCGCTCCGCAACTGGTCGCGTCGCACGTCGCTGAGGTTGATTCCCAACTGCTCCAGCAGCGATGGATCGAGAGGTTCCGTTTGACTTTCCACTGGAGGGATGTTGGCCACGAAAGCACGCTCTAATTCGCCGTCGCGGTAACGATAAACCCCGGGGCGGTCGACGGCGTCAAAGTCAGCCTCCTGGCGATAGTCGATCGTCTCCCCGTTGGGTAACAGCAAACTGGCTGTGGGTGTTGGTGCCAGCACGATGGCAGTGCCCAGCTCATGGCGTTCCCAGGTGAGCTCTTGATTGGGATCCCCAACCAAGCCAGAAATTAAAGGAACGAACTTTGTCGACAGCGCCAGTTGGCTTTCCGTCGGTTGCCATCCCATGCCGAGCAAATACAAAGTACCCGCACCTCGCGTCTGCCGCAGCAAGGCGGGCGTGCCCGAATCAAAGGCAGCCAACACCGACCAAGCGTCAGCATCCGCAAGCTCAATGACTTGGTGCCGCCAAATCTGAATCTGTGAAAAATTGCTGAACCGAGCATCGGCCAAAGGGCGAAAAATGCGGCTCTGGAAATCAATGCCAGTTAACAAGGCGTAATCCTTAACCGCCGCCTCGGACAACTGCACGCCGCCGTTGCCCCCGCTCACAGCGTTTTCGGTGTTAGCAGTGTCACTCGCATCGGCATCGCTGTCCAAATCCGAATGAGCCAAACGGGAGATGCCGGTCGTGGTCTGCTCGTCCGCTGCCGAAACGGAGTCCACGACGACCAACACCGTACCGCCGGCCAATCGATATCGCTGCAGGTTTTCTAACACATTCGCCGCTGGAAAACGATGCACGATGACGCAAGGGTGGGAACGCGGATTGAGTGTCTCGGACCAAGCCGCCAAGGTCGGATCGTCGCTCGCTTTGTTAACAAATTCGACCGTCCGCCGGGGGCTGGAAAGGGAGACGCGTTCTAAGTAGTAGAACAAGTCTGCGCGAGGATCTTCGCTCGGTTGTCCGATGAAGGTGACGGTGCTGGTTAACGCCTCGGGCACCACGACAAAATGTTTGTTGTCAAAGGCCTGGCTGTCTCCCTCCAGTTCCACGGCGACCGCGTCGGGAGGTGGCACGGCCAATTGCAGCACGCGTGTGGTTCCGGGCGGCACGGTATAGCTCATGCGATTTTGACTTTCGCCGGTCGCCAACTCGCCTGCCGCGTTGACCCACGCGAGTCGAAAGCGGCCATTGCCCGCATCGGCCGTGTTACTGACGCTGACTCGATAGCTGGGCTCACGCTTTTCATCACCGGCAACCAGCCCATCTCCCGCCACGGTGACTGAGCCGTTGCCTGGCTGCCGCGGCGTGACGGGAAAGAGTCGCACGCGAACTTCCGCCGGCCACTCAAACCCCTGCAGTCGCTTCAGCGAACTGCCCATTTGCAGATCGCTGATCACGGCCACCGAAAGTTCCGCATCCTGGCCACCACCGGCGGTGATCGCTTCTTCCAGCAAGCCGGCACTCAATACCAACGCCGCCCCCAGATCGCCGCTGGTCCAGGTCGGTTCATAGCCGGCCAATAATTGCTCCAGCGCGGCTGCTGAATTGGCGGCGGAACTACTGTCAGCCTCCACATCGAAGCCGCGGAGAATTTTGGCTTGATCGGCAAACAGCACCAACGCGACGCGATCGCGGGGCCCAACTTCACCGACCGCAGTCGCCAATTGACGACTGGCTTGCTGCCACAAGTCTTCCCGCCGCATGCTGGCGCTGTGATCGACCAGCACGACCAAGTACCTTGCCGCGGCAATCGCGGTGGACTCCGCCTGGGACCGCAAGAAGGGACGCGAGAAGGCGGCTACGATGCACAGCAGCGCCAACCCCCGCAACAGCAGCAGCAACCAATTGTCGATTCGGCTGCGTCGCGAAATTTTCGGCGGACTGGGCTGCAAGAAGAGCAGCGAACTGAACTGAATACTCCGCTTCGGTTGCCGACGAATCAAATGGAATAAGATCGGGAGCGCCAGCAGGCCGCCAGCCAACAGGAAAAAAGGTGCTAAGAAACTCATCTCGCCCCCTTGGCCATGTTGCGATAGATGCACTGACTAATCAAAGCGTGCAGGGCATCCTCCACCGGCGCGTCGGTGGATAGTTTGGCAAAGTGCACACCTAACTGGCCGCAGTCGGCTTGAAGCTGGTCTTCATGGGCTTGAAACTGTTTCTGATAGTGCTCGCTGGCGGTTGCCGGGTCGACATAAATTTGTCGGCCGCTCTCCATGTCATGCACCATGCTCGGTTCGCTGAGTTGCAATTGCCGTTCACCGGGATCAAGCACTCGCAGCACGAGGACTTCGTGTCCCCGACCTGTTAAATGTGAGAGATGCGTTTTCAGGCTTTCCAGGGGAGCCAGCAAATCAGAGATCAAGATCACCAAACCCCGCCGCCGGACCATCGCCGCCAATTTCTCCAGCGGCTTAATCAGGCTGGTCGCTGTGGCCTCGCATGGTTTGTCGAGCAGCGACAGTAGTCGCCGAAAATGTCCCGGACGATGCCGGGCGGGTAGAAAGTCGGTGACCTCCTCCGCAAACGTCAATAAACCAACGCTATCTTTTTGCAAAGTGAAATAATAAGCCAACGTGGCGGCCACCGTGCGAGCGTATTCGGCTTTGTCGTAAGCTAAAGTGCTATAGCCCATGGAGCGACTTTGGTCGACCATCAAATAACAACGACGGCTGGTTTCGTCTTCAAACTGTTTGATGTGATAACGATCCGATCTGGCATACAACTTCCAATCTAAACCACGCGGGTCGTCGCCAACTGAGTAGGGGCGGTATTGACTGAATTCGACTGAGAACCCGTGGAACGGACTGCGGTGCAAACCATTATAAAATCCTTCCACCGCGCGGCGGGCGCGAAGGTCCAGATTGCGAATGCGCATCAGAGCGGCTGGGTCGACGTGAGCAGCCGTCATTGTTGCACAGTCTCCGTCAATCGATCGATCAATTGCTCAATCGTGACCCCTTCCGCTTCGGCTTTATAGCCAAGCAGCACGCGGTGCCTGAGCGTGGGGTGAGCCAGAGCGCGAATGTCCTCAAAGCTAACGCTGTTGGCACCACGCAAGAGGGCTCTTGATTTACCCCCCAACACCAATGTTTGCGCGGCTCGCAGACCGGCTCCCCAAGTCACCCATTGGTTGACAAAATCGGGAGCTCCTTCGCGCCCCGGGCGAGTGGCGGCTACCAAACGGACCGCGTAGTCGGCCACTTCTTTGGCGATCGGCACGCGGCGGACCACTTCGTGAAAGCGAGCCACATCCTCGCCGGTGAACAAAGCGTTGATCGGCTCGGATTTAGAACGCGTCGTTTGCAGGACGACTTCGAGTTCCTCGGCGTGCGGCAAATAATCAATCATCACATTAAACATAAACCGATCGAGCTGGGCTTCGGGCAGGGGATAAGTTCCCTCCATTTCAATCGGGTTTTGCGTCGCCAAGACGAAGAAAGGTTCCGGCAAGGCATGACGTTGCCCGGCTGCGGTGACTTGGTGTTCTTGCATTGCCTCCAACAAAGCGGCTTGTGTTTTGGGGGGCGTGCGGTTGATCTCGTCGGCTAAAATTACATTGGCGAAGACTGGGCCGCGAACAAATTTCATGTTCCGGCGGCCTTCCGAGGTTTCTTCCAAGATCTCGGTGCCGGTGATGTCAGCCGGCATCAGGTCGGGGGTAAATTGAATACGCGAAAACTCCAAATGAAAGACTTGGGCAACGCTGCGAACGAGCAATGTTTTCGCCAGACCAGGTGCGCCGGTGATGAGACAGTGCCCGCCGGCCATCAGCGAAATCAAAAGTTGTTCAATGATCTCATGCTGGCCAACAATCGTCTTCGACAGCTCGCGATAAATCGCTTCGCGTCCCTCCCGAATCTGCTGGACAACTTGAGCTTCCAATTCGTGATCTTCGGTGGCGACATCCAATGGTGCTGACATGAATCCATGCGGTGTTATAAGAGTCAAAACATAATAAGTGACGGGCGGGAATTTAATGTCGCCTGTCGCTCGGCAAAAGTAGGTATTAGAGGCAACTGTAAGTACTTTCGCGAAGCGAAAGGTGACTCATTGTGCCGGTGACTCAGTGCGTCATGGCGTAGGTCACGATATTGATACCCATTGGATAAGCTTTCTTGACGGAGAATTCCTCAAAGTACCATTTATTTTCGCCTTCTCGTTCCCAGCCATCGCCAAGATCCGTGTTATGGCAGATGAAAACCATGATCCGATCCTTGTCGTCATAAATGGCGCGATAAATGGCTCGCGACGTATCGCTGCCCGGGCGATACTCCCAAGTTTGCACCTCACCGTTGTAACCGTAGCGAGCGGCGGCGTGGATGCTGGGGACTTGCGGCCTTTCAGTCAGCGGGTAGACACAATTGAAGATTTCATGAGACAGCGGTACTTCCGTGGCGCTGCGATTGGGAAAGACGCGTTGCATCGCCCGTTCTAACGCCCAATATTCCTCGTCTCCCCAAAAGTCGTCGATCATCAAGAAGCCGCCGTTGAGCAAATAACGACGCAGCGCCACGACCTCGGCCTCGCTGAGCATGATTTGGCCAGGCTCAATCAGATACAAGAAGGGATAGTTGAACAATTTTGGATCGGTTAACTCAACGACGACTGGATCGGGGTTGACCTTGAGCGAAGTCAATTGTTGCAGCCGCAGCGAGAAATTTAGATCGCTGTCGGGAAAGTCGGTGCGCCATTTATCGCGATAACCTCCCGAGTCATATTTGACACGAGCGAAAGTAAAGGTGTCGTCACGAAAATTCGGATCAATTTCCCAAGATGGCACGCCGCGACGCCCCACGTTTCGCCAATCACCACCGCGGCCCCAACCGCCACCCCAATTGTCACGTTGCGCCCAGACGGCGGCCGCGGAAAGCAGAAATGCGCTCGATAAAACGATGCCCAGGCCGAAGCCACGCAATCGCCATAATTTCGTCAGCTTCATACCAAACCTCCGTTGGTCGCAGCCCAGCACTCAGTAAAACGATACTCGTACTCGTACTCGTACTCGTCCTCGTGCTCGAAAGGACTTATTTGATCGAACGCGTTAACACCGCGGCGGAAAGATCGAGCGAGTAAGAGTACGAAAAAGGTGGCGTGGGCCTCTTGTTGGTCGGCCGTCGTGCTGCGGAAGAACACCGTGCCGCTTGCACCCACCGGCTTCTCTTCAATTACCGGTTTTTCTTCACCCGTTGGCTTCTCTTCAGTTACCGGTTGTTCTTCAGCCGCCGGCATCTCCTCTTCACTGGCCGGTGGCTCCGCAGCCGCCGCTTGCTCGTCAGCAGTGGGCGGTTCAAGGCTACCCGTTGGTGGTTGCTTCGCCGGCTGATTCAATTCGATAAGCAGGCTTTGCGCGGAGCGGTAATGGGGGGCTTCTTCGAGCGCCATCAAGACTTGGCGTTTAGCTTTTTGGTGATTCCCACGCGCCAACCAAGCTCGTGCGGTGCGATAATGCAGCAGAGCGGGATCGATGGGGTCCATGTGTCCCAGCACTTCAAGTGCGCGAGCTGCGTCTTGAGGGCGGTCGAGTGCTTCGGCGGCTTCGATAATTCGTTCATGAGGTGTGGCGAGCAGCGGGTTGATCGCCAATGCCTGGTTGGCGTAGTCTCGAACCGCCTGCCAGTCCTTTTGCTCAGCCGATAATTCCAACAAACGAATTAGTTGTGGGAACCCATCGGATTGGTTGGCGATTAATTTTTCCAAGCTGCTTTGTTCGGCTGCGGTTTCCTGTAAGGCTTGCTGGGTCGCCGCCAGTTCGGCGAGGGCTTCGGTGTCCACCACATCGGCGGGGAATAGTTCGAAGATGCGTTCCAGCGGCACTTTGGCCTCCGCGAATTTTCGCGACGCCATCAGCGATGCTGCGAGGCCTCGCAGGCCCCAATAATTATCGGGACGGGGTTCTAACCAGACTCGCCAGTCGTCGGGGTTTTGTGATTCGGGCATGTCGTCTTCACTCCAATCAAAACGACAACCGTAGACGCGTGCCCGGGCGCGGACGAAACGCAGGAACTCTTCGTCGAGCGTGGCCAGCGAGCCGGAATAGCGTTCCAAGGATTCGTTGATCGGCATGCCCACGCCCAAGTCAACGAGAATACGATTCAGTGTTTCGAGGCCGTATTTCTCAATCAAGAATTCAACCGCCAGTGATGATTCAAAGTAAGCCAACTGCAAATGCATCGCCGACTTGGGAGCCAAAAACGCGCCCGATAGCTTGCTGATCGGGACGGCATCTTCACCGAGAATCATTTTGCGAAAATAGGGCGTCATCTGCTGGCCCCAAGTGGGATTTCGCAACCGCTCTTCGTAAACCGAGATCCCCTCGCTCAACCAACGCGGCATGCGGTTGTTGGTTTTGCCGAGCGTAACCACGTGACAAAATTCGTGCCACAGGACGGCTTGCCAATTCGCCGGATCGGCTCCTTGCGAGGCGGGGCTATTGGCCGTAATCACTCTGCCGAAACAGACGCCAAGAAAGCCATCTCCTCCAGGCAGGCCAAACGTGCGGATCGCGAAGTCTTGTTGGCGGGGAAAGATCTCCACCACGACGGGTCCAGACGGTTCAATGTCATATTTTTCACAAAGCACGCGTTCGGCTTCGCTCAATAGCTCAAGCACTTCGGGTCCGTAGATTTCAGCTTCCCTCGCTTCCATGCGAACCAGCAGGTTGCCTTGCTTGAGCACGCTGAAGTTGCGCAGGGAATCGCGGAGGGTCATCAAGTTATAGGCGACCACGTTGTAGCCATCTTCGCGGTTTGCCCATTCAGCCAGCTCCCAACCGGCATCATCATTGCCCAAACGCAGCAGGTCTTGAGCCAATTGAAAGCGGGATGCGGTAAAATTGGGATTGAACGCGAGCGCCCGCCGCTGAGCGGCAGCCCCTTCGGCAAAACGGTATTTCTGGGACAGTTTCTTACCGATCAGATAGTCAACCTCAGGGTTTCGCGACCAAGTCGATAAGGCCTGCTCGCGGGCTTTCTGTTCCCCTTCGCTGTCTCCGCGGAGGTGGGCTAGCACGCTGCGATAGGCCCACAGCAGCGGGTTTCGCGGGTTAATTCCCTCGACCCGGGCTAAGGTTTCTTCAGCCAAAGAGTACTGCTCACGATCGATCCAAAAGTTGACCCGCTGCAGCAAGCTGGGAACGTGGTTGGGATTAATCTCCAAGGCGCGACGGAGTTCGAGTTCGGCTTTCTCTTGATCGCTGGATTGCCAAGCCCGCGCGGCAAGGAAAGCGATTTGCGGATCATCGGGAGCCAATTCAGCAGCTCGCCCAAGCGCATCGGCCGCCACGGCGTCGTCGTATTTGCTGAGTGCCAACTCGGCCGTGGCAACGTAGGTCTCAACGAATCCGGGCTCGCGTTCACGGACGCGATCGAAGAAAAGTTCTAGTATTTTTCTCGCATCCTCCCCGCGAGACATGAAATACCGCCCCGCGGTGATCAAATTTTCGCTGCCGGAATATCGCGAGGGCGAACTCCGCAGCAGCTCGAAAATTTGCGCCGAAACGCTGTCGGCTGCATCGAGTTGATCGGTAAAGCGGTAAGCCTGCACGGCCAGCATTCGCAGTTGCAGGCTACTGGTGTAACGATCCATGGCGGTCTCGAACGTCTCGACCGCAGCCTCGTATTGGCCAGTGGTGAGCTGGGCTTCCATCAACAGCCGGGGCCATTGTTCGCTCCAAGTTCCCGCCTCAATTGCTGCTTCGGCCAATGTGATGGCAGTCGCATAATCGCCCACTCGGATCGCTTCCCGCGCCTCGGAAATCGTCGCTGCGGCGGCTGTTTGGGGAGCCCCAAAGGCCATTCCCCAAACACACCCAACGCATCCGATCATCAGCAAAGCGAGCCGAGCCATCCGTCCCATCCGGTCTGTGTAAGCCATCGAATCAGCAATCTCTCCGAGATTGAACCCCACAACTCATGATAACGATCGGCAAACCGGCCATGGTCAAAAACTCGGCTTTTGAAAAGCAAAAAGCTGCTGGGAGTGTGCTAGATAACGCAGGGAGTCCTCGCTTGCGACCGACAGGGCCACCCTACAAGTCGCCAAGGGGCCTAATGTCGCCTTTCCCGCCCCTTCCACCGTAGCTAGTTTCTGCAGCTAGTTTTGGAGCAATTCCAACATGGCTTCACCCATGCCGTGGCCGATGCGGTTAAACCAGATGGCGCTACCTAGATAGTGGTAGGGGTGATCGCCGCCCGTCTGTTGCCAAACTTCAACATTCTCTTTCCAGCTGGGATAGAGTTGTTCGGCTGCTTTGTCAACGAGCGAATCGGTGCGAATGGATTGCACGCTGCCAGCGAATTCGGGGCGGGAGGCGATGCCCAACTGGGCAGACTGGATGATCTGCATCGGCCCGGCGACTGGTTTGGAGCCATGTTGTCCCATGGCGGCGATGACGACTGGCAATTGGGGGCGTTGCCAAGTCGTCCGCACGTCGTCAATCAGGTGCGCCAAGTTTTGTTCGTAGGTTTTTTCATAGCCGTTATATTGATCGTTCCAGCCTTGAAACCAGACGAATCCGCTGAGCTCGAAGCGGGTGTCGGCCAGCTCGGGAAAGAGCGTTTGATAATGCTCGGCAACCTCGCTGACTTCAGCCATCATCTCGCGATAGCTGCTGCCGTATTGAGCTTTGACATCATCCAGAGTTGGCAGCGGGTCATTGCTTTGCCGCTGTTCGTTGTTCCGCTGAGTTTGACTGATTGCTTTTTTTAGTTCCTCATTGAGCGCCTCATCGTTGGGGAGTCCAGCGGATGGTGGGCGGAAATCTTTGTATAGCGAGCGTCCACCCCAAGCGGTTTTAATAAGCAGCACGGGCTCGTCAAAGTGGTTGCCGATGACGTGACCAAACTCCAGTTCGGGGCCGGTGCGATTGGGCGAGCCGTAGCCCAGCGTTAAGGGACCGTGGCGATTTCCAAACTTGATAAATACGTCGGAGCGCTCGATCCAACGGTCACCGTCGCGGAGATGCGCGAAGGCCGGAGCTGTTTCTTTAGAGGTGGCTTGGTGGTCGTATAAGGCGTTAGGCGCTTTGCCTTCCATATTAGATTGCCCGGCGAGCACGAAGACTTTAACAACCTCCGTGGATTGCGCCGGGAGCGGCTGCCAAGTCAAAAAAACAAACAACAGCGGGATCGAGCACTGCACTGGATGTTTGGCAGGGAGCATGGGGAGGACCGTGGCGGGAGGAGTGGGGTGCGAAATGATTGCACATTCTAACCCAATTTCCCAGCATGGTGGTGCGATAACCTGCAGATCAACTCGCTTGCTCCACGGCGCTTATTTAGCAATCTTTTTGCGCGCCATGCAAAAAGCTCGGCTGAAACCTTGGGGCATGAATATCCCCACGTTCCAACCGAGCTTCACTTATCAGGACGACAAGTTACAACAAGCGTCGACCTGGAATCCAATAATATCAACAGTCCGTTATCAGAACCTGCTTACCAGTTATAACGCACGCCAACGTATCCGCCGTGCAGCAGGATGCTGTCGTCAACCCAGTTAAGGTGTCCTTGAGCCAAGTGAGCCGGGTCTTCGGCAATGGAGCCGACGCTGGTTGCCACCCCGGTGATGCCCAGCAGGCGGTAGCCGCCGGTCAAAGTCCAGCAATTGGTCAAGCGAAAGCCAACACCCAGATCTAATTCGCCCAGCGTGCTCATCACCGTCTCGCTACGTCTAACGTCGACGCGTTGGTTTTGCATGGAGGGATAGTAGGCGTTGACTTGGGCCGCTGCACCGGCGGTGCCGATGCGGGATTGGTAATCAACGTTGTTGCCATAGATACCAAACTTACCACCCGCGTAAACGTTAAAGCGAGGAGTCAGGCAATAATTGACGAGGCTGCCGAATTGATAGCCGAGCAGGTCGTTTTCGACATCGACGTTGTAATAGTAATCATCGATCCCCGTACCATAAACGGCGTCTGTCATCGAAGCGGCAAATTCAAACTCGTCGTTGAAGCGGAACCAGCGGATACCGTGGGAGACTTGCAGTTGAACTCGGCTGTTGCAAGCGGGCAGCAAGGGGCCGCCCAAACCGCCGCAGCCAGCACCACAACCGCCGCCACAACCGCCACCGCACGCTCCGTGGGGGCCACAGGCATTGCCGCAGGCGGTACCGCAACTGACGCGGCCAGCTCCGCCGATACCGAAGCTGACAAAGTTCAACTCCAGACCTTGAAACTCCACGTCACGGCGGACGCGATAATGGGCGGCCGAGTCAAACACACCGTATAGATGGTCATCGGCCGGACCTGCCACGCCCACATCATCAGCCACACCGTCGCCATCGCGGTCGATGTACATGCGGTCCCAGTTTCGCATCGCGGCCCGATAGCCGTTGGCGACTGGCGTCGCAATGGACGCTGTTTCGCTGCCTGGATTCAGGAAAAAATAACTGCCAGTGATGGCATATTTCCCGTTCCCAAAATATCGCCCGATAAAGGTTTCAAACCCCGTCGAAGCGCCTGGGTCAACCTGATTGGTTTGCAAATTCGTATCGGCGGGCATCGCATCGGGGAAGACCAACCGGCGATTGTAATCTTGCTCGAAATCAAGGAACAACAAGCTGGAGCCGGCGAACCAATTGCGGACGGGAGCCACGGTGGAGAAGACCGGGGCTGGGCCACACGATTCCACGGAAGCCGAACCCACCCAGGGAGCGCCGGCAGCTTGCTCGTAGATGTTGCCAGCATTGCCAGCATTGCCAGCATTGCAAGCTTGGCAATCGCCGGCAGGCTGCCCGTTCATGGCATGATTGTGCAGGGCATGATTGTGCCCATGGGACTGCTGCATGGGCGCGTGCATTTGCATCGGCGCTGGTTGATGCATGGGCGCTTGCATTTGCATGGGCGCCTGCTGATGCATCATCTGCGGCATCGGTTGTTGCAGTTGCCCGGCACCGGTGGCCATTTGACCACCATTGGAAACCGTCTGAAAAGGAAACTGAACCTGTTGGCCGGATGCGTTTTGCGAGGGCTGTTGCTGAAAACCGTTGCCGGCCTGCGCACCAAACTGTGGCTGCGAAGCGATCGGTTGGCCGACTTGCGCAGTCCCGGGATAGTTATTGGTAAAGTTGTTTGGTTGGCCCGCCGGTGAGTACCCAGGGTTGGCTGGGCTCGCATTAGTGTGGTTCGTTGGTGGCAGCGAACGCAGGCTGGGATGCACAGGGACGCTGTGATAAGCCGACGCGGGTGGGTTACCAGCCGGTGGTTGCCAAGCTTGCTGAGTTCGATTCGCAGCGGGTTGTTGATTGGGAATCTGATAATTACCGGCTTGGCTCTGGTAATTTGAGCCCTGGTAATTCACTGCCTGCTGTCCCTGGTTGGGGAAGCCGGGCGACGGGCCGGCGGGTCCAGTCGGGTACCCGCCGTACTGCGCATGAGCGACGCCGCTCAGGCAGATGCCAAGCGACAGCGCGACGCTTCGCAAAATGTTGGTTCTCACCGTTCAACTCCTTTGAAAAAATGTCGTCGTGATCCTTCAACTGCACTGCCACGGATCATCGTGACAACGTGCAGGTGACGACTCGGGAACCTCTGGGGGCGGGTTTCCTGTCCCAATAACTAACCACTCGTTGGTCGTGACATGCTGGTTGCCAAGTGGCGCATTCCCATGTCGTTAGCAACCATCGACAGACGCTGAATCCCCCCCGCAGGTCGAAAGTCTCGTGTGCGGAGTTTTCTGAAAACCGCAAAGCTATAGCTGTTTCGAGTGTTGAATGCGGCTCAGCTGGCACAATCGGCAGTGAGCGTTTTCACCGATTAATCCTCCCCGGCTGTACAATCGGTGTGCTGGAAAGGCACAATGGGAAATGAGTAACGCAACTTGCTCGAGCTTCGGTATTAGTGGTTTTCGTGGTGGTTCTCTCAGTGGTTTTCCTTTTCAGGTTTTGTGTGGCATGCGAGAGCGAGTTGTCGAGCCTGAGTTAATGGACGACCCGAACTTGGACCCCGCGGAGCATCGGCTCGCGTTGCGTGGATTATCGCGGTTGAATCGATTCACCGGGGTGGCTGACGCGGTTTACCGCCGCTTGCGGCGGCTCTCGGCTGTCAGTCCGCGGCCGTTGCGGGTGTTGGACGTGGCGACCGGGTCGGGCGATTTGCCGATTCGCTGGCTCAAACTCGCGCGGCGGGATGGTTTTCCCCTGCAGGTTACTGGAGTCGACATGAGTCCGTTGGCTGTCAGCCAAGCGGGCGAGCAGGCTGAGCGAAATCAGGTCGAGGCAGACTGGCTGGTGGCGAATGTCTTGGAGGATGATTTGCCCAATGATTTTGATGTCGTCTGTTGTTCGCTGTTTCTGCACCACTTTGAAGATGATGACGTTGTCCAGCTGTTGCGGGTGATGCGTGATGCCACCGATCGGGGCGGGGAATTGCGGAGATTGTTGGTTTGCGACTTGGCGCGTTCACGGTTGAACCTGACATTGGTAAGTTTCGCCGCCCAGTTAGTCACGCGATCACCGGTGGTGCATTGCGATGCGGCGTTGAGTGTGCGAGCGGCGATGACGCGGCGTGAATTTGAAGGACTTGCCGAGACCGCTTTGGGCTTTGCACCACGCGTCGAGCCGCTGTTGCCTTGCCGGTTCTTAGCCGAGATTCCTCTTGCTTGATGCCCATGGCTGTCTCATCTGACGTTGCTGTCTCGCCTGACGTTGAGTTGGCCGACACGATCATCATTGGTGGTGGCCCGGCGGGCGCGATCTGTGGGCTGGCTCTTCGTCAGCTGGGGGGCGAGCGTGTGCGGCGAATCGTGATCGTCGAACGGGAAACTTTCCCTCGTTTTAAAGTTTGCGGGTGCTGCTTAAACGGTGCGGCGGCCAGCGTGTTGGCGGCTGTCGATGCTAAACATTTGCTGGCCGAATTGGGCGCCCAACCGCTGGACCAGTGGCGTTTAGCTTCTCGCGGCCGGCTGGTGACCGCCAGTTTGCCAACGGGCTGGTCGCGCTCTCGCGGGGACGGATGGACCAGGCCTTGCTGGCGTTGGCTCAGCACCGCGGGGTGGAGATTCTCCAACCCGCCACCGCACGCATTGTGGCTGCAACGGACCAGGGGGTGGAAGTCGAGACAGTGCCGGCTGGTTTTGGTGCTGGGGCGAGTGGGGCGACACGTTGGCGGTGCCGGGCAGTGGTTTTTGCCAGCGGCTTGGCGGGTGGCGATCAGCAGCAATGGTTGCCTTGGAAATCGGCGCCGTCCGGGCCGATTGGCGTGGGAGCGAACTTTGCTTACGGCGGCGAAGCTTACCAGCCGGGAGTGATCTACATGGGTTGTGCCGATGGTGGCTATGCCGGGGTGGTGCGTCTGGAAAATGGCGGCCTAGATGTTGCTGCGGCGATTTACGAGCCGGCTGGCCGGCAAAAAAATATTCCCCTCGGCGAACGGATTGAAAATATTATTGAGCTATCCGGCCTACCACCGGTGGCAGCTCCCGCTGGTACGCACTGGAAGGGGACTCCCCGGCTGCAGCGGCAGCGAATTCCAGGCCGTCAGCGGATTTTGGCAATTGGTGACGCCGCCGGATATGTGGAGCCTTTTACGGGAGAAGGCATGGCCTGGGCGATGGAGACAGGTAGACTGGCTGCTGAGGCGATCGTTGACAGTCTGCCAACGGGGGGTAATGCTGGCGATCGTTACGCCGCCGCTTACCAGCGGCGATTAACACGGAGAAAACTTACCTGCCGGCTGCTCTCGGCCGCACTGCGAAGACCGCGAGCCAGAGCCACTTTATTCACCACGCTTGCTCATTGCCCTTGGCTGGCGCGACCTGTTATCGGCCTGCTCAATCGACGTTTTTAGTTACAAACAACCCAATTTAATCCTTTGTCAAATGCAACGATTGTCGGTATCGGCACCGCCAGCCCGGCTTACTCCATTTCGCAAGCCAATTCGGTTTCGGTCGCCCGCCGCTTTGTGCATGACGCGGGTGAAGCTACCAATGTGCTGCCTGCCCTGTATCGAATGACGCGAGTGGCGCGGCGGGCCAGCGTCGTGCTCGACGGGCCTTCGGAGGAGGAACTGGAGATCCAGCAATCTTTCTATCTGCAAGCCAGCTCGGCCGCAGATCGCGGACCGACGACACAGCAGCGGATGGAGCGGTTTGCCGCCGCCGCCGGTGAACTGGCGGTGTCGAGCGCCGCCGCAGCTTTGCGGGATGCCGCGGTCCCCGCCGCGGAAGTGACGCACTTGGTTACCGTGACTTGCACTGGCTTTTACGCACCCGGGTTCGATATCGAATTGATCAGCGGCTTGGGATTGTCGGGGGACGTACAGCGGATTCAAGTCGGCTTCATGGGCTGCCACGCGATCATCAACGCGATGCGAGCTGCCACCGCAATCGCCGTCGCCGATCCGCAAGCTTGCGTGCTGGTCGTGGCTGTCGAGCTTTGCAGCCTGCACTATCAGTATGGTTGGGACCCCGATCGCGTCGTCGCCAATGCGCTCTTCGCCGACGGCAGCGGCGCGCTGGTGATTCGCAACCAACCGGCGACCGGCCAAGCACCGCAAATCCAAGCCACCGGGTCACGGTGGTTGCCCGACACGCAAGATGCAATGAGTTGGAAAATTGGTGATCACGGCTATGAGATGACCCTCGCCGCCACGGTTCCCGGTTGCATCGAGGCGAATTTGCCAGGCTACTTGGAACAATGGCTGGGCGAGCAAGGATTGACCATCCAGGACATTCAAGGTTGGGCGACTCACCCCGGTGGCCCGCGAGTGCTGACGGCGGTCGAGCAATCGCTGGAACTACCCACCGATAGCTTGGCGATTAGCCGCGGCGTCTTGTCCGAACATGGCAACATGTCGTCCGCCACGTTGGTGTTTATCCTCAAACAGATGCGTCAAACGCAAGTCCCGCTGCCCTGGCTGATGCTAGGTTTCGGCCCAGGGCTGGAAATCGAAGTCGCGCTGCTGACGACCTTTTGATGCCAGCCGATCCTGAATCGACTTCATCTAACCTTGCTCGAATTCACTCAGGTTTTGATCGATAGCGGGCAAGAAATGATAGATATCAGTCACCAGCTTCTGGACTCGTTTAACTGGCGACCCTGGTCAGCTTCTGTTTGACCGTCTTGGCCGTCCGAGGTTGTTTGCCGCTGGCGGTTGTCTTCAACTGGCCCTGTTCGCGCATCTTACGTTCCTTCAGTTCGAACAGAGTGTCTCGCCAAAAGTCAAGCTTGGCAAACGTATTCTCCACCGCCATCAACAGCGGGGTGGGATCCAGCAGTGGTTTGAACAGGCAGTATTCGGCACCCGCCGACATCGAATCGACGGCCGTCATCTGGGTGACCAAACCGGTCAGCATGATGACTTGGATGTTGCCACGATAGCTTTTGATTTGCCGCAACAACTCGATGCCCGGCAAATGGGGCATATCGACGTCGGAAATGACCAACTGGATTTGTTGCTCTTGCAGCACTTTGATGACTTGCTGTGGATCATCCACGCTGATCACTTCGTAGCCAGCGTTTTCTAACACGCTGCGAACTAGACGTAGCATGCTGTGGTCGTCATCAACATGCAAGATACGGCGACAACTCAAAGAGGTTTTAGTAGCGTTCATAAATGATGCCATGACACGATATGTAAGGATTTACCCGGCATTGCTGCAGGGCCCACTGTTGAATCCTACGCCCCCTTTTGAGGGTTTGCTGAGGGAATCATTGGATTTTGTCTGTGGAAAACCCTCGCTTGACGAAATGGTTCATGGCACAACCGCCACAATCGCTGTAGCACGCCCGGGGCGCGTTGCGGGCATTAACGCAGAACACCTGGGGGATGAAGGCGCAGCGGATCTGCACGTTTTTCCTCTAGCCGGTGAAAGCCCTTTTCTATTCTCCGGCTGCCGCAGGAGGGGACTCGCTTATGGCGGATCATACCCGCCCGGGTGCCAGGGATGACAGCGCAAGATTCTGCGAACAGCTTTCCAGCCGCCCACGATGATTCCATATTTGCCAATCGCTTCGATCGCGTACTGGCTGCAAGTGGGAGTGAACCGACAGGAGGGCCCCAGCAGCGGGCTGATCCCACGCTGGTAGAAGCGAATCAAGCCAATCGCCAAGCGGCCCAGCATTTTCAAGCTTCCTTGGCGGGGCGTTTGCCTTGCTGAACCCCGCCCCGCTGAACCCCGCCTTGCTGAACACCACTTGCTCGGTGGGCCAATTTCAGCAGCGAGCGGCTGATGCTCTGAAAGTCACAGGTACCGCCGCGTCGCGGGCGGACCACGAAATCGTAGCCCAGCGGCAGCAGTTGGCGTTGGCAACGATAGGCTTCTCGGATCAGCCGTTTCCAGCGGTTGCGGACCACTGCGTTGCCGGTTTTGGTGGGGATCGTCACCCCAAGGCGACCGGGGAAATTGCCTCGCCGGTCTGCTTGCGCAGCCGGTTTGGCGTTGACCACCAGCGTGGCATCCGCCGCATACCGGCCTTGTTTGAGAATTCGTGTGAACTCTTGGGAGCTGGCAATGCGGCTGGATTTCGGAAACGTGTTCCCGGGTGGGAGCAAGTTTGCTTGGTCGGTGCTGGAGGGTTTCAAAAGTTCAACTCGCTGCGGACCGGATTCGCATAGCGTTGTTCGATTGTGCGAATGGCTGCTTCATCTTCGGGCTCGAAATGTTCCGGCAGCTTGATCACCAAGTCGACCAGCAGATCGCCCGTGGAACCATCGCGGGAGGGTACGCCTTGGCCTTTGACTCTTAATCGGCGGCCACCGCTGCTGGCTGGCGGAATGGTCAGCGTAATTGTGCCGGAGGGAGTTGGCACATCGACTTTTGCCCCCAAGGCGGCCTCGGAAAGTGTGATTGGCAGACTCAGCTTGAGGTTTTGCCCAATTCGTTGGAACCACTCGTGCGGCAGGACTTTGAGCACGAGGATGAGATCGCCCGCTTCGTGCCCGGTGGGGGACGCCTGGCCTTTGCCCCGCAAGCGAATCTTGGCTCCATCGTGGACTCCCGGCGGGATTGTCACGCTAATCGTCTCATTGCCGCTGGGTCGTTGAATCACGAATTCATGTTTGCCCCCGGTCACGGCGGTCCGTAGTGGTAAGGACAGTTCGTGTTGCAAGTTCGCACCTTGGCGGGGTGCTGCTCGTCCTCCAGGTCCCGGCCCCCGGCCACCACCCGGCCCGCCACCGCGGGCTCCCATCAATTGTTCGAAGAAATCCGCAAAGCCACCCTCGAAGCCGCCTCCGCCGCCGCCGCGACCGCCCCGGCCGCCAAAGATCTGCTCCAGATCGACACCCTCGAAAGCCCCCCCGCCAGCGGCTTGAGGATTCCAACCGCTGCTGCGGATTTTCTCAAAATCAGCGCCGTAGCGATCGTAGCCAGCTCGTTTTTCGCTGTCGCTGAGGACGTCATAGGCCTCTTGAACTCGCTGGAAACGTTCCTTCGCCTTGTTGTCATCCGGATTCATATCGGGATGGAACTTGCGAGCCAGTTTGCGATAGGCCTTTTGAATGTCTTCCTGAGACGCTTGACGACCTACGCCCAGGACTTGGTAAAGATCTTCCGGCATGTTCGTTAGTTAAGACCTGCGACAGTGAATTGATAACGTTTGCTAGCCATGATGGCAGGTTTTAAGCGGTTCGCCCAGCCGATGCAAACAACGGACCAGGGGCGGTTGCGATGCTGGCAGGGATCAGGATAATGAAACGGGTCGGATGCTCAATCAGGCCGCACCCAGCTAATGCTGGATTGCATCAAGCCACATTGCATTCTCCGCATTCCTTTCAACTCCCAGAGATCACCACTATGCCGTTGGTACCGCTTCGCGTCGTTTTGGACCACGCCGCCGAAAATAATTACGGCGTGGCCGCGTTCAATGTGAATAACATGGAACAGATCCAGTCGATTATGGCGGCTGCCGATCGGACCGACTCGCCAGTCATCGTGCAAGCTTCGCGCGGCGCGCGCGCCTACTCGCAAGACGCCTTCTTGCGGCATCTGATGTTGGCCGCCACCGAACTTTATCCGCACATCCCAATTGTCATGCACCAAGACCATGGCAACAGCCCTGAGACTTGCCTCAGCGCCATCGAAAATGGTTTTACCAGCGTGATGATGGATGGCTCGCTCGAAGCCGACGGTAAAACACCTGCCGACTACGATTACAACGTGCGAGTCACGGCCGAAGTTGTTCGCTTGGCACACGCTCGCGGCGTGTCGGTCGAGGGCGAACTGGGTTGTCTCGGTTCGTTGGAAACCGGTGGTGGCGAACAGGAAGACGGCCACGGTGCCGAAGGGGAATTGACCCACGATCAATTGCTGACCGATCCCGAAGAGGCCGAACGGTTTGTCGCCGAGACGGGCGTCGATGCCTTAGCCGTGGCAATCGGCACCAGCCACGGAGCCTACAAGTTCACCAAAAAGCCGACCGGCGAAGTGCTGGCGATGGACCGCATCGAAGCGATTCACGCTCGCTTGCCCAACACCCACTTGGTAATGCACGGCAGCAGCAGCGTGCCCCAAGAGCTGCAAGACATCATCAACCAGTATGGCGGTCAGATGAAGCAGACTTACGGGGTGCCGGTCGAAGAAATTCAACGGGGTATTAAGTCGGGCGTGCGGAAGATCAACGTCGATACCGATTGCCGCATGGCGATCACCGGAGCGATTCGCAAAGTGCTGGCCGAAAGCCCCGAAAAATTCGATCCTCGCGATTACCTCAAACCGGCTCGCGCCGCCATGGAAGCGGTCTGCGTCGCGCGGATGGAATCGTTCGGCCAAGCGGGTAACGCCAGCAAGTTGCGGCAGTTGATTTCCGCAACGGCTTAACGCACCGCGGCGCAACGCTTTTGTGGACTCCCCGCAAACTCCCGCCGAATACTTGCTGAAACACGCCCAGCAATCGCCCTCAGCGGTTGCTTGGATCGAGCCCGGCGTGGGCACCGCAACTTGGTTGGAAATCGCCGTTGTCGCCGCTGAACTAGCTGAGCAGTTGGCGGCGACTGGGGTGCGACCTGGCGAACGCGTTGTGACGCAATTGCCCAACGGCTGGTCGGCAGTCGTAATGGCACTGGCGGTGCAACTTTGCGGGGCCACGGAATCGCCCCTCGATGATCGTCTGCCACCCTCCCGCGTGGCCACTGTCGTCGCGCGGTTAGAGACGCGGTTTGTCCTCTCCTCAGCCGAGCTTCACGCACAACATCTATCGCCGTTTGCTGGTTTGCAGATCGAGTCGGTCCTGCGCTCCGCTACCGGTGCGTCAGCGGTAACCAAGCTGGAGAGTTTGCTGCGTTCTGCTCAGCAGCTTGACGCGGTTACCGAGCTAGGTCGCCGCACAGCCGATCAGCCCGCACTGATACTCTGGACCAGCGGCACGACTGCGGAACCCAAGGGAGTGGTGCTGACTGCCACCGCGCTGGTGAAGAACGCGCTGGGCAAGCTGGCCGCGGCACCGCAAACGCCCCAGGATCGGCGGTTGAGTGTCTTGCCTTTCGCCCACGCCTACTCGCGAACCTGCGACTTGATGACTTGGTTGATCAGCGGCGGGCAATTAGCAGCAGGTAGCGGTTGGCAGGCGATTGAGCAACTGGGGCCGGCGGTGCGACCTACGCTGCTGAATTGTGTTCCTTACTTAATCGACAAGATTTTTGCCGCCTCGGAAGCCCACTCGGAAGCCGACCCGGAAAGCGAGACGCAACGGGACCGGCAATTAAAAGCTCAGCGAGTGGGCGATCAGCGGCGACTGCGGGCTTTGGGACTGGAGCAATTGCGGATGTTGGGCTGCGGCGGGGCGGCCTTGGAGACGCGTCGTTTTCAGCAGATTCGCCAGTTGGGGATTGCGCCGATTCAGGGCTATGGTTTGACCGAGGCGGGGCCAGTGATCTGCAGCGCCACGCCCGACGATTGCCGTCCCGGCGTGGTGGGAAGACCGCTACCTGAAACCGAAGTCCGCATTAATCGTGGCGGTGAGATCGAAGCGCGCGGGCCGGGCTTGATGCGGGAGTATTGGCGAGACCCCGAGGCGACGCGGCGACGGTTTACCGCCGATGGCTGGCTCCGCACTGGCGACGCGGGCCGCCTTGGCGCCGACGGGATGTTGCAAGTGCTCGGTCGCAGCGACGACGTGTTGGTGCTGAGCACTGGCAGGAAAGTCTTCCCGCTTACTTGGGAAGCCAAATTGCGGCGGACACCCGGCGTGCGGCATGTTGTGTTGGCCGCGCGGGGTAGCCGGATTGTGGCTGGCGTCGACCCCGGCGCTGATTGGTCGGAAGAGGTTTTTCGCCGCGCTTACGAGTCGTTGCGAAGCTGTGATGCGGAGTTGCCCCCGTTGGCCGCGATTCAGTTGGCCGGCATCGAATTAGCTGCTGGGCCATGGTCCTTTGCGGCGGGCCAATTGACCGTCAAGGGGACGGTGCGTCGGCACATGATTGCTAGTGGCTAGTGGCTAGTGGCAGACACGAAAAAAGGGGCCGGCATTCGATTCGAACACCGACCCCTTCTTGAAGCTCCGGACAGGACGTCAGCCGATCCAAAGGGCGTTGTTAGCAGCCGCAGCCACTGTCGCAGCCAACCGAGCAAGCGGTTGCACAGCCACAGCTATTTCCACCCAAGCCGCCGAAGATTTTCTTCAGCAAGCCACCGCTGCTGCGAGTGCTGGTAGCACATGGATCGCAGGCAGGAGTTGGGCAGCACACGGTTACGGGAACTTGCTTGCAGACAACCCGGGGAACGCATACGGTGACGGTGTAGGGCTCGCATACCTGACGGCACTTGGCAACCCGAATGGTCTTTTCGTAGCATTCTTTCCGGCAAGTCGTGTAGCACACGGTCTTGGTGCGGCACTCAGGAACCATTTTGCAAACGGTGTAGTTGCAAATCTTGGTGCGGCACTCAGGAACCATCTTGCAAGTGGTGTAGGTGCAAACCTTTTGACGTGGTTCGCAAACATACGTGCAGACGGTGTAGTTACAAGTCTTCGTGCGGCACTCAGGAACCATCTTGCAAACTGTGTAGTTGCAAACCTTTTGACGAGGCTCGCAAACATAGGTGCAGACGGTGTAGT
Organism: Kothea flammea; assembly: GCF_052161645.1. Taxonomy (GTDB): domain Bacteria; phylum Planctomycetota; class Planctomycetia; order Pirellulales; family Pirellulaceae; genus Laterigemmans. Next base: position 5,372,045 of record NZ_CP197414.1, on the reverse strand, counting down.
TGCAAGTCTTGGTGCGGCACTCAGGAACCATTTTGCAAACTGTGTAGTTGCAGGTCTTAGTGCGGCACTCAGGAACCATTTTGCAAACAGTGTAGTTACACACCTTGGTGCGGCACTCGGGAACCTTACGGCAAACGGTGTAAGGTACTTCCTTGGTGCGGCATTCGGTGACGTAACGGACGCACTGAATTTCCTTGGTTTCGCAGGTCGGAACCCAAACCTTCTTGCAGATTTGCTTTGGCGGGCACTGCACGCACTCAACGCGGCAGCAACCGGGGACGTAAACATTTCGGCAAGTCGCTTCGTCGAAGACCCAAGTGCCTGGGTCACGCACCGTGCGACGCATGACAGGACCGGGAACTTCTTCGGTCACGGTTTCCCAATACCCACCGTTGACGGTAACCGTCTTGGTGTAAGGTTGCGGGACCGAAACCGTGTAGTTAACCGTGCGAACTTTTTGCTCCGTCACGGTGTTGTAGACGGTGTAGTTAATCGTGCGGCTGCGTTGCTCGTACACAGGCTTCATGACTGTGTAGTTGATCACGCGGCTGCGCGTTTCGTACACGGGCTTCATCACCGTGTAATTGGTGGTCTTGGTGCGAGTCTCGTACACAGGCTTTTTGACCGTGTAGTTGATCACGCGGCTCTTTTGCTCATATACGGGCTTCATAACCGTATAGTTGATCGTCTTGGTCCGTGTTTCGTACACGGGCTTCTTGACCGTGTAGTTGATGGTTTTCGAGTGTGTCTCGTAAACCGGCTTCATCACGGTGTAGCTGATCTCACGTTGGCGAGTCTCTTGCACGGGCTTCATCACCGTGTAAGAAACTTCCTTGGTGTGGGTTTCGGGGACCATACGGGTCGCCATCACCACTTGATCTTCGTAATATGTCTCGTTGCGTGTGCGGTAACGCGTTTCTTGTCGTTGCTCGTAAACCGTCTCGCGAACTGTTCGCATGACAGTGTTCGAACCGACAGCAACGTCACCGTCCGCGATGACTCCGCCTTCAACGACGGAACCCTCGACGGCGCTGCCGCCACTACAACCACAACCCGAGTAACTGATCGATCCGCAATAAGCGGCATCGACCGGACGAGCCGTTCCGCCGACCAACGCGGCCGCCAAAACGGGCAACAACCACAGCCTTTTCATTTCCCATTCTCCATAGTAACAACGCGAACTGTGCTGGACGCAGCTTCTGACCCGCCCTTGAGGGGCCGAGCCGATCGCACCCCCCGTCTCGCATCCACCCGCGTGCCGGCGGCCCATCTGCTCGCTCCTTTGCGGATACTGAACAAATGTGACCATTTGCGAATCTGACGATTACGCAAACATCGGTAACTAGGTAACTGAGACTTGGTGCAATGACTACATCGACTACAGAGCAAAGGTTGAACATAGAATTCAGGTTGCAAGCGCAAAATGGGCGGTTTGCGGGGTATATGTGTGTGTTGTTGTGCCGTCCGTAACGATTGTGCCGTTGGCAGCGGACCACAGCGGTTGAACCAACGCACCCCCATACCCCTCACATTGCTGTTGGAGCAACGCATCGCATGGACCCAATGTCACCCGACCAGCCGTCGCAATCACCCCGCAGCCCGATCCCGGCGGCCGCTGTGGCGCGGCTCAGCCTGTACTTACGTGAACTACGGCGTCTGCAAGGAGCCGGCAGCGAGGGGGTTAGCAGCTCGCAGCTGGGTGGCCGCCTGGGGGTTTCCTCCGCCGTCGTCCGCAGGGACTTGGCCACGCTCGGCCAGCTGGGGCGTCGCGGTATCGGTTACGAGATCGCCGGGCTGTCAAACCGGATTCGAGCCGCCCTGGGCGCCGATAAGGTCTGGAACGTGGCTCTCATCGGCACTGGTTCGCTGGGCACGGCTTTGCTGCGGTATCGTGGTTTTTCGGAACAGGGTTTTCGCTTGCAAGCGGCCTTTGACATTCGAGCTGATCGGATTGGTCAGTTGGTGGGGGGAGTGCCAGTGTTACCACTCAGCGAGTTAGAGCGTGAAATCAAGAGTCGCGAAATCACGTTAACGATTTTAGCGGTACCTGCCGATGCCGCGCAGGAGACGGCCGAGCGTTTAGCCAACGCGGGGGTCACGGGAGTGCTCAACTTTGCCCCCGTTACGCTCAACCTTCGCGGCGAGACCTGCGTCGCCAACGTGGATTTGGCCAGCGAGCTGCAGCAGTTAAGCTTTGCGGTCGTGCGCGGCTTGGCCGGCTCATAAATTCTCCCCAAGGAGGGCGGTTTGGCAAAGATTCTTGCCAACCTGAAAAAAATCCCCGAACCAGGCCTTAACGCCGAGCCACCTCATTGAGTAAACTAGAAAGCAGAGAGACAAGGATTGCCCGGTGGTGTAATTGGCAACACTACTGATTTTGGTTCAGTCATTCCAGGTTCGAGTCCTGGCCGGGTAACTTTTCCCTGTTCTGGGGAATTGTCAACATGAGGCGGAAACCATGCTACGGCTTGGCTTCCGCTTTTTTTTTGTCCGCTGCCCAATCGAAAGGCCAAAGCGGTGGCGACTGATGTCCGCTCGGTGAATGTGAGCGGTAAGTGTTTGGGGCCGCGAATCAGCATTGGTGCGTTGTTGCCCAGCATTGCATGCGATATGTTCGGCTGAAAGTCGTCATAATCGTTGCAGATGTTGCAGCAGGGTCGACGAGGGTGCCATGAAAGGATGGGTTTCTGGATGGCGCGCCGGCGGAACAAGCTATCTTTCCAAAGAACTTGATCCCGCGCACTCTCGATGTTTTGAATCAATGCCCCAATCAGCGCCCATTCCTTGGAAACACTTCTACCAAACCCTTCGTCGGTTCGCTCCGTTTTGGCTGGGCGTGACGCTGTTGTTTACGGGGCTGGGGATTGCCTACGCAATGTTTAGCAGCGATCAGTGGGAAGCTAGCCAACCGCTGTTGGTTCGCGACGAAGCCAACGGCTCGGTTGAGCGGCTGGGGAAATTCGCCAGCCAAACCGAATTGCTGGCCGCCCAAGAAACGCTGCTGGAAATGGCTCGCAACCCAGAAGTCGTCGAAGCGGCACTCAAACGTTTGCCGCCACCGGCCGATTTTCAAGAAGCGGTCTGGCCAACAGCCGACGTGATTGATGCCACGGCAAACGAAGCGGTCAATTTGCGGGCGCCGAAGACCAGCGAATTTGGCAAGACCGAGGTGGTTTACTTAACCGCCCGCGATGCATCGCCGGAACGAGCCAGCGAGCTGTGCGGCGCCCTGTTTGCAGCCCTCACCGATCATCTCCGCAACGTTCGCCGCTTGCGGGCCGACAGCATCGTCAACGAATTAAAGCAGGCCCGCAACTTGGCGAAAGACAACCTGGAGCAAGCCACCGGCCAGCTGAAAACACTCGAGCAGTCGTTGGGGATCGACTTGGGCGAGCTTCGCCTGCTTTCCGAATCGATGAATTCCGAATCCAACTCCAGCCGAGTGATTACCGAATTGCAACGCGACCTGCGGTTGGCCGAGCAGGAAAGAGACAAACTCCAATCGCTGCAAGCACTATTGATGCGCGCTTACGAGGATCCCACGCAATTGGTCGTTTCCGATGGGGAGTTGTTGACTACGCAGCCTACTCTGCAACGTTTAACCGCCGGCTTGATCGATGCCCAAATTGAAGCTTCCCGGTTAGCGGGCAGCCTCAAACAGGCGCATCCACGCATGGTCTCCGCGAGGTTAACCACGGAAACCATTCGCGAAGAGCTGCGTCGCGAGATCGTCAACGTGACGGAAACGATGAAGCCCTCGTTGCGGTTGGCCGCGGAGAAATGCGAGCGTTTGATTGCTCGTCAAACGGACTTGCAAGCAAAGCTCAACAAGCTGGCGACGATACGCGCTGATTATTCGCTGTTAGTGAAAGAGGTCGAGCATCGCACTGGTTTGCTCAGCGACGCTGAAACCGCGTTGGCGGAGGCCGAGGCCAGCCTATCGGCGGCCATGACAGTCAATTTGTTGTCCGAATTGGGGCCGGTGCGAGCGGGTGAAAATCCTGTCGGCATCGGCGGCACCATGGTCACCGCGGGAGCCACCATGGCGGGCTTGATGCTGGGGCTGGGGGGCGTCTTCTTGGTCGCTCCGACTCCCGGCGGTGGTAACCGACGCTGGAGCGATCGCTTGACCGGTCGCCGAGCGACAGACTCGCCAGAATCGGCCTCCAGCCAACCGCCAGTCATGCCTCCCTTCCCTGATCGCAGAGCAGCGGCCCGCGTCCCAGCAGCAAACATAACTACAACGCTGCAGCCCGTTAACAACGAGCCAACTGCCAGTCAGCCAAATGCAACTCAGCCAACTGCCAGCCAGCCAACTGCAACTCAGCCAACTGCGATTCAGCCAACCGCAACCCAACCAACTGCGACGCAGCCAACTGCGACTCAACCAACTGCAACCCAACCAACTGCGACGCAGCCAACTGCGACGCAGCCAACTGCGACGCAGCCAACTGCAACGCAGCCAACTGCGACTCAGCCAACTGCAAACACAGAGACGATTGCCGAAACGGCGGTGCTGCAGAGCCCACGTGCTTTCCAACAGGCCGCGCGAGGAACGGTTACCGCCGCCAACGTCGCTACTGCTAATTCCGCAGCCGCCGCACCCAGGCGTGCTGCGACTGAAAATTCGCGCTCGACTGAAACACTCAGCCCGATAGCGGTCGGCACCAACTTGGCAAGCCCCAACTCGGCGACACCAAAGTCACATCCTACGAGCAAAGCCGAGCCGCCGCGGTCTTCGTCACACCCTGCCGGAGGTGACGCGAAAGCAAAACCAAGCGGCAATTCAAGCACTCACGCTAAGAGCAATTGCAACAATTATGATGCTGCCATCGAAGATTCGTTAGGACGGACTGAGATGATTGAAAATTTGATGAAGGCCAGCATCAATCTGGACCATCCTTTGCCGTTTGAGGACGTTCAACCCGAGCCGCTGGGCGGCAGCCCGGAGCGTTAGATGGTGACTCATTTTTTTGTCTACGGGACACTCCAGCTGGGCCAATCACGGGGGCAACAATGGCCGCGACCGGCGTTGCGAACGGCCCCCGGATTTTTGCGAGGTCAGCTGTTTGATTTGGGGCCCTACCCGGCTTTCGTTGAAGGCCCTGGAGTTGTCTGCGGGCAATTGTGGGAATTGGCGGTGCCGGATGTTCCTTTGACCCTGCAAGTGCTCGACGCCATCGAGGGTTACCGGGGTGCCGGACAAGCGAATCTTTACCAGCGGGTGATCGCCGAGGTGCACGCCAGCGATGAGCTAGCCGACCGGCACCCGAAGCTCGCTTATTGTTATCGCATGGACCGTGAAGTGTTGCCCCGCAACGCAACCGAAATCGATTCGCCAGCCCGCTGGCCAGCGGCCAATCAAACTGCCAACTCGCTGAACTTGTTGCCAGATCCCTTCCCAGATGATTTGCCCGGCTGAGCGACTGTTGGTAACCGAGCGGTTCTCAGCCCTCGGGTGTCACATCAGCTGCCGCGGGAGTCGTCGTCACTCGATAAGTTGCAGCCAAGCGGCCCACGACCTCTTGCACGGCCGTGCGAAACGAGGCTGGTTCCAAGACTTCGGCGTCACTCCCCAAGGCTAACACTTTCGGTAACAGCTCGCGGGGATGAGCGGCCGGTACGGTAAACAACCACGTGGCCGCATCTATATGGGGCACCCCAGCATTGGCCGCTTTTTGGGCCTCATCCACGGGCACCCCCTCAGCCTCGGGAAGCTCATGCTCGGGCTGTAAGATTTGGTCGGGGTGCCAAGGATCTTCGCGAACCCAGCCGGCGGCTCGCTGACCCAAGCGGATGATGACCGATTCGGTTTGTTCGCCCGAGAAGATGCCGATGCTTTTACCGAGATGCGACTCCAGATCGACAGACGGATCAACGCGAAAATATTGATCAGTCAGAATGGCTTTTTGAAAGCGGTCCAACTTCCAGTGCCGCAAACGTTCTTCGGGATCAGTGACTTCGCTGGCTGCGGCAACCACGTAAATGCTGGACTGATAGACAGCCAAACCATACGGTTCAATCTGCCGTTCGGTCTCTGGTTTGCCCACGCTCTGATAGACAATTTCAACCACGCGATGCTCGCTGATCGCCCGATTGATCGTTCTCAGAATTCCTTCTTTGGACTCATATTTTCTACTTGGCGTGCCGAACACGCAGAGCGTTTTGCGGTAGCGTTGATAGTGCTCGTAAACTCCGTCGGGCAGCACTTCGCGAACTTTGTTCCAGAACGACTCGATACCCTGCCAGTAGGAGGTTCCCACCAGCGGGTAGAGTAAATCGCGGCCGATCGAGAGCGCGATCAGTTCGGTGGCCGAAGCGCTGATGCTGTGAATTCCTCGGTCGGTCCGCCCCATTTTCCAGACTTTACCCCGCTGGGTTTGCTCGGTGACAATATCGTAACCGGCGACCTGTAGAGCCTCGATATCGCGTCGCACGGTGCGGCCATGCAGCGACGTCAGCCCCATATCACCCACTAAGTCCTCGCGGATATCGTCCAATGTCTTCCCGTAGCGGGTCTCTTCGAGCAGTTGCAGAATTCGGTGTTGACGAACCAGCTGTTCGTTGCGAGCCATGGGGAATCCTAAAAAACGAAGAAGTTTGCCACCATCAGCATCTTGGCAACTTTTACGGCAATGATGAAGGGAGCGTAACGCAAATTAACGGCCAAGCACGTGGGGCAAATGCCAGCGCGCGTAAAAGTTGCCGGCAGCCGCGCCTCGCATCGCCGCCAAAGTTGCCTTACACTACGGGTGCCACCAGGCGATCACCGCACATCGCCACAAGGGGGTAGCCTTGTCCGTTGAAATTGGTGCGGGCCACTCGAAAAAGTAATCTCTCATGCTTTGGATACTGATCACCTTTGGCGTTTTGTTGTTGATTGGACTGGCGATCGCTGCCTATGGAGTGGGCATCTACAACCGCTTGGTGACGCTAAAAAATCGCGTTGAAAATTCGTTCGCCCAAATCGAGGTGCAACTCAAGCGACGACATGATCTGATCCCCAACTTGGTCGAGACGGTAAAAGGATATATGAGTCACGAGCGGGAGACGTTGGAGGCGGTGATTCAAGCCCGCAATCAGGCTGTCGGCGGCTTGCAAAATGCTGCTGGACACTTGGATGACCCGGCCGCCATGCAACAACTAGCGGCGGCGGAAAGTGGTTTGGGCAGCGCGTTGGGACGCCTGTTCGCGTTATCGGAAGCTTACCCCGACCTCAAGGCCAATCAGAACATGGCCCAACTGACCGAGGAACTGACTTCCACGGAAAATCGCATCGGGTTTGCCCGGCAAGCCTTTAATGATTCAGTCACCGCCTATAACACTTACAAACAAACGTTCCCGCCGGTGATTTTTGCCAACCTGTTTGGACATGGGCAAGATCGTCAGTTGTTGGAGTTTGACAGCGAAAAAATTAACCAAGCGCCTTCGGTTTCATTCAGCTAATGGCGACTAATTTTTTTGAACGGCAGGAGCGTGCCCGCGGTCAGACGGTACGGCTGGTGGCGGCGTTTGTGTTTGCCATCTGCGCGATCGTCGCCGCCACCTCAGTCGCTACCTACTTTTTGGTCGATTATTTCTTCTCCATGGAAGATTCGCAGGCCCCCGTGGCTTTGCGATGGGGAACGACACTCGGCGTGGGGCTGCTGACCGTGCTGATGATCCTGCTGGGCAGTCTGTACAAAGTCGTCACCTTGCGGAGCGGCGGTGGCAGGACCGTCGCCGAGGGGCTGGGAGGTCGGCTGATCTATCCCAACACGGAGGATCTCGCCGAAATTCGCGTGCTCAACGTGGTCGAGGAAATGGCGCTCGCCGCCGGCGTGCCGGTGCCGCCGGTCTACCTGCTGGCGGACGAAAAGGGAATTAACGCCTTTGCCGCCGGTTACTCGCCAAGCGATGCCGTAATTGGCGTCACGCGGGGCGCCGTCGACGCTTTCAGTCGCGACCAACTGCAAGGTGTCATTGCTCACGAATTTAGTCACATTCTCAATGGCGACATGCGGTTGGGGATTCGTTTGATTGGCATTCTCCATGGCATCGTGCTGTTGGGGCTAACGGGCCGCGCGCTGTTTCACATTTTTGGCCGCGGGAGTATTGCCGGCGGCGGTCGTTCCAGCTCAGGCAAAGGAGGCGGCGGCCAAGTCATCATTGCGATTTTTGCCTTAGCTGCCTTGATGGTCGTGATCGGTGCGATCGGCGTGTTCATCGGCAGCTTGATTCGAGCGGCGGTTAGTCGGCAACGGGAACACTTGGCCGATGCCTCGGCGGTCCAGTTCACTCGCAATCCATCCGGACTGTCCGGCGCGCTCAAGCGGATCGTCGCGCGGGGCCAAGGTTCCATCCTCAAGAATGACAACGCAGCGGAAGCGAGCCACCTCTTTTTTGCCGCAGCGCTCAACAAGAGTTTCGCCAGTTTCTTTGCCACCCACCCGCCACTTCCCATGCGAATTCTGGCGGTGGAACCGAACTGGGATGGGGTCTTTCCCGTGATTAAGCCGGCGGCGGAACAGCGTGGCCGGTTTTCCGCGACGGAGACCGGGGGAGCGAATTTTGCCGGTCAACAACACGCCGGAACTGCGCAAGCGGACACCGCAGCCGAGCAGCAGGGCGGGGCGACGGGGCATGCAGGCGGTTTGCCCGCCATCCAGCTGGCCGGTCTCGTCACGGCGGCAGCGGTCGAGGAGGCGATGCGACGAGTGGGCGAGCCCAGCCAGGTGCACCAGCTCTATGCTCGCAACCTCATCGGCTCGATACCCCCGCAGCTCAAGCAGGTTGCCCGCGATCCTTATGGTTCGCGCGCGTTCATCTTCGCCCTTCTGTTTGATCGTGACCAGGCAATCATGAACAAACAGTTGGAAGCGCTCGGCGGTCGGATTGAACCCCACGTAATTGAATTGGCGGTCAAGCTAACTCCCCACTGTCACAACTTGGATGTGCGTCTCCGCCTGCCACTGGTCGACATGGCGATTCCCGCTTTGCAGTCGATGTCGCCGCCGCAATTCGAGCAGTTCGAAACCTGCTTTTGGGCCTTAGTCCACGCTGATGAGCAGATTACTGTGTTTGAATGGGCGTTATCGCGAGTGATCCATCGCCACTTGGCTTCGCGGTTCAACAAAATTGCCTCGCCCGTGACGCGGTACTACGGACTGCAGCGTCTAACCGCGCCGATCTCTTTGCTGCTTTCCATGCTGTCCCACACCGGGCATGAAGAGCCCGAAGCGCGCCAAGCGTTCGCGTTGGCCATCAAGTTGGTGGAGTCGGCTAAACCGGTTTGGTTCCCCAGGTCCGAGTGCAAGCTGGGTGAATTGGAGCAGGGGTTGAAGTTATTGCGGACCGCTTCGCCCAGGTTGCGCGAGCAGATTGTGGCGGCCTGCACGGTAGCCGTCTGCGCCGATGGCAAGGTTCGTCCCGCCGAAGCTGAATTGCTCCGTGGCGTGGCCGACCTGCTGGACTGTCCTGTGCCACCGGTGCTGGCTGGACAAACGGTCGACCGGCTGTTGCCTACGAACCAGCCGGCTGTCCCCAGCGGCCCGTGAGCCAAGTGATAATGCGGGCAAACACGTCGGCCCGCTCGCGCTCATACAACAGACCGTGGTACATCTCCGGAAAGCTGAAGAACTCGGCCTGTTCCCCCACGCGAATGCACAACGCGTGACTCGCCTGCGACTCGGTCAGCGTATCTTGCTCGCCATGCAAAACCAGCAAGGGTAATTGCAGTTTGCTGGCCTGGTCCAAACTCCAGCGGCCCTGCGCTAACAATTGCGTCCCCAGCCGCAGTGACATTTGATTGTGCATCAGCGGATCATTGGCGAGCCGTTCGATCTGCTCGGGGTCATGCGTCAATTGATCGGGCGTGATGTTGGTGCGAAAGCGAATGAAGGGCAGCAGCTTTCCCGTCAGCCAAGCGGCAAAGATCTGGTCACGCTTCGGCGGGTTCGCCGGCAAGATCATCGGCGCGGCCAGGATGATGCCCGCCAAATCGTGAGGCCAGCGGAGCGAGTAGTTGATCGCCAAATTCCCTCCCATGCTGTGCCCCAGCAAAACTTGGGGAATGCTGGGCAGATGGGACTTCAGCGTTTGTCGCGCGTGATCGATATCATCGAGCATGGCATCGTAACTCGGCGGCGCACCACGACGACCGGGTGATAAACCATGACCTGGCAAATCGAACGCCAGACTGGCAACACCCACGCGGGCTAATGCTTGGGCGAGTTCACGGTAACGCCCCGCATGTTCGCCCAAACCGTGGACGAACACGCAAGCCACCCGGGCTTGCGAAGTCTCGGGCAAGGCCAGCCAGCCCGTTAAATTTCCGCTGGCACCGGTGGAAACGTCGGTAAATCGCACACCGGCGGAAATCCCATCTGGCTGCGAGTCCGCAGCAAAACGTTCAGCAGCCACTCAACAATCCGCCTTGAACAAGGGGGCGGAGATTTCCGCATGCCCAACTTGGCCAGCATCCGACTTACTGGCATCCGACTTACTGGCGTCGAGCTTGCGGGCGTCAGCGGCAACGTCGAGCTGGGCTGCCAATCCGACGCAAGTCGCTGACACTATCCACGGACGGCGAGTGCAGGAAAAACTTTCGCCCCGACAACTTTTTTTTCGCCGTTCCACGGCAGCGAACTTCAAATCACTTATCCTTATGTCTTGGTGGCTGATGTCCCGAGGGCTGGCACGCATAACCGACCGAAAATTGCGAGCAGCTGGATGGTTCAGGCTGTTGGCTTGAGCATTTCCATTGCGGTTTTACAGTGCCCAAGGAACCTCGATTGGGGCCCCGCCGCATGGCTCTGGCCCGTTAGTTGCAACACCGGAAATAAACGACTGGCTCGACTGTCAAACCGGCCGGTGACCAGCGCTTATCACACGCATTACGAATGGACCCGGGAAATGTTGGGAAAATTACTGCTCGCGTTTATCTTGATCCCGCTGATCGAGTTTTTTCTGTTGTTGTGGATCGCTGACAAGACCTCGATTCTGGCCACCATCGCCTTGGTGATTGTAACCGGAATTATCGGTTCTTTGTTAGCTCGTGCGGAAGGGCTGCGAGCTTTGCAGCGGTTTCGCAGCACGGCAGCAGCTGGCAAGCTACCGGGAGCCGAAATCCGCGATGGATTGCTAATTGCCTTTGCCGCGGCCCTCTTGCTGACTCCTGGGCTATTAACTGATTTGTTTGGCTTCGCACTGCTGATCCCGGCCACGCGACGTCGCATTTCCGCTGCTTTGGCGAGGCGTTTTGCTGGTAAAATGCAGTTTACCTACGTCGATTCCCAGCAAGGTTACCAGTCGTATCGCAACGACCCCAGGACCGTGGAAGGCAGCGTCGTCGAGTCTGATTATGCCGACTCTAGCGAGGATGACGAAAAAGAGGCCAGAGCCGGGCTGCCGCGGTAACTCCGGGGAGGGGAGTTTTCACCATTCTGAAGTACCTTTTGCTTGCCACAGCGTTTATGATGGTAATGGATAGATGCTGTCGATTCGCGGCATAAAAGGTATCAGGCAGTCATGAATTTTTGCGGAAGTTCGGGTCCGGCTAACGAGTTCTCGCGCGGTTACGCGGCGAGCGGGTTCGTGTTTGGAGTGCGGCTCAGCATCGGGTTATTGCTCAGCGGTTGCTTGTCGGGGTTGCTGAGCAGTCCGGCGGCGTGGGGTGATGAAGCGAGCAGACAGCGGGTATTCGACCAAGAATTGGTTCCTTTGTTGCGGACCTATTGCTACGACTGCCACGGGGCCGATGCGGGCGAAGGGGATGTGCTGCTGGCCGCCGATGCGACTCCGGATGCGATCTTGAATAATCGCAGGATGTGGGTGCGTGCGCTCGGCCAAGTTCGCTTGGGAGCGATGCCGCCGGCCGACGCGGAAAGCATGCCGGAAGAAATTCGCCTCCGCTTGGCCAGCCTAATCGATGACCTTGCCAACGCGGTCGACTGCGTGAAAAATCCCAACGCTGGCAAGGTGGTCATGCGGCGATTAAACCGCTTTGAATATCGCAACACGGTTCGTGATTTGTTGGGAGTTGACTACGAAGCGGCGATCAATTTTCCCGGTGATGATGTCGGCTATGGATTTGACAACGTGGGGGATGTGCTCTCGTTGCCTCCCTTGCTGATGGAGAAATATCTCTTGGCCGCCGACGAGATCAGCCGCCAAGCAATCAAGACGCCTCCACCGGCAGACCTGTATTTGAAAACGCTGGCGGCCAGTCAATTAAAAGGAGCGGAAAAGTTTAACGCGGCCCGCGGCGGCTTGGGGATTCACTCTCGCGGCTTCGTCGATTTCGCTCCTGATCTGCCTTTCCCCGGAAACTACACCCTGACCATCACCGCTTATGGCGATCAAGGGGGTGACGAGCCGGTCAAGATGGAAGTTCGACTCAATGGTGATTCGCTGGCCATCATCGATGTTCCCAACTCCGACCCCGAAGAATTCACGGTTCAATTTCGCACGCGGTTGGGGAAACATCAGCTCGAAATCGGTTTTATCAATGATTTTTGGGAACCGGAAACCAAGACCGACCGCAATCTCCATCTTGTGCACACGGAACTCAGCGGCCAGGACAATCGAGTCCGCTACATTCCGTCGACCGAATTACCAGCGAGTCATCGCCAGATCATTTTTGCCACGCCATCGGCGCAGTTGTCAGCCGACCGAGCATCCCGCTTAGTGCTGGAACGTTTGATGAGTCGCGCTTATCGGCGGCCAGCTCATAAACGTGAAGTCGATCGCCTTTGCGAGTTGGCAGCCGCGGTCCGCAGCGGTGGTGGCAGCTTTGACGAAAGCATCCAAGTCGCTTTGCAGGCCATTCTGGTGTCGCCACATTTCTTGTTCAAAGTCGAGCGTCATCAACCTTTGGGCCCCAACGGCGAGCCGCGTCTCCTGACCGACTTTGAGCTAGCCACGCGGCTCAGTTATTTCCTCTGGAGCAGCATGCCCGACGATCGCTTGCTGAAAGCCGCTTGGCAAGGCCAATTGAGCAAACCTGATGTGCTCCGCGGCGAAGTCGCTCGCATGATTAAAGATGGTCGCTCCAACGCCTTGATCACCAACTTTGCCGGTCAATGGTTGCAGCTGCGGAGCTTGGAAACGACGCAGCCTGACGAAGGCAAGTTTCCTCAGTTTACGCCCCAGCTGCGGCAAGCGATGCAACGCGAGACGCTGACTTTCTTTGCCGGGGTGCTACGGGGCAATTTGCCGGTGACCACTTTGCTTGAGGGCGATTTTACTTACCTCAATCAACCGCTGGCCGAGTTTTATGGGATTCCAGGAGTGGAGGGGGAGCAATTCCGCAAAGTTTCGCTGCGGGGAACGCCAAGAGCTGGCTTGCTAACCCACGCCAGCGTGTTGACGGTGACCAGCAATCCCACGCGGACATCGCCGGTTAAACGAGGCAAGTGGATTCTGGAGAATTTGCTCAACATGCCTCCGCCCCCTCCGCCACCCGATGTTCCGGAATTAGAACAAGATGCTTTGTCGGGCACGCTCCGTGAACGGATGGAACAGCATCGCGCCAATCCAGCCTGCGCGGCGTGTCACAACATGATGGATCCGCTGGGGTTCGCGCTGGAAAACTTTGACGCCATCGGGCGTTGGCGGACTAGCGACGGCGAGGAGTTGATCGACGCCTCCGGACAGTTACCCGATGGAACCACATTCCAAGGTATCGAGCAATTGAGATCCCACCTCACGGGCAAACAACGCGAGCAATTCGTGCGTTGTTTGACCGAAAAGCTGATGATTTATGCTTTGGGGCGTGGCTTAGAATACTATGACAAGTGCGCGATCGATGAGATTTTGCTCGATGCCAAGAGCAAGGATTATCGCTTTGCCTATATCATTGCTGGGATTGTCGCTAGCCCACCCTTTCAAAACCAGGGAGAACGCTGATCATGACGACTGGAGCAAAAAGTCTCGACCGCCGCACGGTGCTGCGTGGGTTAGGAACTGCGATCGCCCTGCCAGTGCTTGATGCGATGCTGCCCACGCGATTGTTGTCAGCCGCCGCGGTGGCCACGCCGAATCCAGTACGGATGGCATTCTTGTACGTCCCCAACGGCATGCACATGCCAGACTGGACGCCTCGCCGCGAGGGTGCCAATTATGATCTACCGCGAACGCTGGAACAGCTGGCGCCCTATCAACAACATGTCAACGTGTTGAGTGGGCTGACCCTCGACGGGGCTTTTGCCCACGGCGACGGAGGTGGCGATCACGCCCGCAGCGTGGCGGCCTTTTTAACGGGTGCCCATCCGCGAAAAACCAACGGCGCCGATATTCAGAATGGTGTCTCGGTCGACCAAGTTGCTGCCGCGGAGGTGGGTGGCAAAAACCGCTTCCCTTCGCTCGAGTTAGGGTTGGAACCGAGTGCCCAGAGCGGCAACTGCGACAGTGGGTACAGTTGCGCCTATGCGTCCAACATGTCGTGGCGAAGCAGCACCAGCCCGATGGCCAAAGAGATCGACCCGGGGGCAGTGTTTGATCGGTTGTTCGCTGGCCAAACGGTGCGAGACGTTCGCAAAGCAAAAACGGTGCGAGAAAAGTACCGTAAGAGCGTGCTCGATTTCGTGTTGGAAGATGCCAACGACCTGCGGGGAAAATTGCCGCAAACCGACAAACGCAAATTGGACGAGTACTTATACAGTGTCCGCGATGTGGAAAAACGTTACGTCGGCGCCGAGAAATTGGTGATTGGCGAGGATGGTGTCCCCGATTACCCGCGCCCAGCCGGTGTTCCCCGCGAGATGGCCAAACATGCCGAGTTAATGCTCGATATGCTCGCTCTCGCCCTGCAGACCGATAGCACGCGGATCGTCTCCTTCATGTTTACCAACGCGGGCAGCAATCGCGGTTACCCCGAGATCGGGATTTCCGATGGACATCATGACTGCTCCCATCACGGCAAGAGTGCCGAGAAACAGCAGAAAATTGCCGCCATCAACCGGTTTCACTTGGAGAGCTTTGTCTACCTGTTGAAACGCATGACGACGATTCGCGAAGGAGAAGGCACGCTGCTCGATAACTGCATGTTGCTCTACGGCAGCGGGATCAGTGACGGCGATCGCCACAACCATGATGACTTGCCGATTCTGCTAGCTGGATCGGCCGGCGGACGCATCCGCTCGGGTCGCCACATCCGTTACCCCAATCATACGCCACTATGCAATTTGTACGTTTGGATGCTGCAAACGATGGGGGCGCGGGTTAGCTCCTTTGGCGACAGCAACGGCGTTTTGAAAAAGCTGGGTTAACAAACCCTTGGGAGTCGCCAGCGGTAAGGGTACAACAGGGGCTGTCCGCCTTCGTTGCTCCGCTTTTGCCCCGATTTCCAACATGCCTCGCAAATCAAACTCGCAAAACGCTTCGGACCCTCAGTCTGCCGCTTCGCAGCCTCGTCAACAGTCGTTCGCGGGCTTTGACGACGAGCCCCCCGCCCGCAAACACCCAGCGGGGGCTGCCAGCGTGCGCGAATCACAACAGCCGGCCGCTGAGAGGGATGTTGCTGACAGCGATGTTGCGGAAAGTAGTGCCGCCGATAGCAGTGCCGCTGATGGCGATGTTACTGACAGCAATGCCGCAGCCCCAGCGGCTCCGCTTACGTCTAGGGCGAACGAGCAAGATGATCCCAACGACTTGACCGATCGGCTGGTCGTGATCGTCGATTCCCATTCTTTGATTTACCAAGTCTTCCATGCTTTGCCCCCGATGAGCAGTCCTAGCGGGCTGCCAGTGGCGGCCGTGCATGGCTTTCTCGGCGACTTGTTAGAGCTGCTGGTCCGCAAAGAACCTGACTATTTGTTTTGCGCGTTTGACAAGTCCGAGAAGACATTTCGCAACGAGCTGTATCCGGAATACAAAGCGCATCGAGAGGCGATGCCCGAGGACCTGCGGCAACAGATTCCTTTAATTCATCGCGTTGTCGAAGCTTTGGGCATCAGCCGGTTGGAGTGTGTCGGATACGAAGCAGATGATATCTTGGCAAAAGTTGCCAAACAGGTCGAGCAAGCGGGTGGACGTTGCCTGGTGGTCACCGGCGATAAGGATTGTCGCCAGCTGATCACCGATCGCGTGCAGCTGTATAACATTCGCAAAAATACTGAGATGGGCATCGACGAGCTGTGGGCCGACTGGGGCATCCGGCCTGATCAAGTGGTCGATTATCAGGCGATGATTGGGGATCCGGTTGATAATGTACCGGGCATCCCGCTGGTCGGTCCCAAGTTGGCAAAACAGCTACTCGAACAGTTCGATACGCTGGAAAATATCTTCGCCAACACGGCCAGCATCAGCGGTCCTAAACGTCGCCAGAATATCGAACAGGGCCAAGCCGCCGCGCTGCTATCGCGAACTTTGGTGCGATTGGAACCTGATTTTGAGCTGCCGATCTCGTGGCCTGAAGGTCGCGTCGGTCGCGTCGATTTGAAACGACTCGAAGCACTCTGCGACGAGTTCGGATTCCGGCGTTTGAAAGGGCGAGTGGCTGAAGTGTTGGGGGAGGGCGTTCCACAAGCGAACGCAGTGTCACCGATCGATTTCAGCGGCTATCGCTGCATCACGGACCTCGACGAACTTCGCGGTCTGGTGGAAATTTGGTTACAGCAAGAGAGTATTTGCATTGATACGGAAACGACCAGCACCAGCCCCCGGCACAGTGATCTGGTCGGCATCTCGGTCGCTTGGGAACCTGGTAAAGCGGTCTACATTCCGGTGCGGGCTCCCGCAGGTGATCCAGTGCTGGAAGAGCAGGCGGTGATCGGGATTCTAAACCCCGTCCTGGAAAATCCTCGCGTCGGCAAAATTGGACAAAACATCAAATATGATTTGGTCGTCTTGCGTGGCAGCGGTAGCCGTGTCGAAGGGGTCCAGCACGATACCATGGTGGCCGACTACATCATCGAGCCCGGACGTCGCAATCATACGCTCGACGATATCGCGCTGCGCTATCTCAACCACACCATGATTTCGATTAAGGAACTGATCGGCACGGGCAAACAGCAAAAGCGGATGGATGAAGTTCCTTTAGAACTGGTCGCTCGCTACGCCGCCGAGGATGCCGACGTGCCGCTGCAGATCGCTCCGCTACTTGCCGAACGATTGCGGCAGGAAGGTTTGGACGAGTTGTTTGATACCTTGGAAATGCCGCTGATCGAAGTCTTGGCCGAGATGGAGTTTAATGGCATTTATGTGGATGTGGAAACCTTACAGGAATTGAGCCGCGGCTTTACCACGGAGATCGACCGACTGCGGCTGGAAATTCATGCCTTGGCGGGCAGCGAGTTCAACATCGATAGTCCCAAACAGCTGGCGGTCATTTTATTTGAACACTTGGGACTGCCGGTTATCAAAAAGACTAAGACGGGGGCCAGCACCGACGCGGACGTGTTGGGAGAGTTGGCGACGATGCACGATTTGCCCGCCAAGGTGGTGGCGTATCGGCAAGCGATGAAATTGAAGAACACCTACGTCGACGCCTTGCCCCAGCTGGTTTGTGAGAAGACGGGACGGATCCATACCTCCTTTCGGCAGGATGTGGCGGCCACCGGCCGGCTTAGCAGCAGCGAACCGAATTTGCAAAATATTCCCGTGCGGAACGAAGCGGGCAAGGCTATCCGCAGCGCTTTTCGAGCCCAAGATCCCAGTTGGTTATTGCTGGGGGCCGATTATTCGCAAATTGAATTGCGCGTGCTGGCCCACTACAGCGGCGACCCGGCGCTTCTGCAAGCTTACCGCGACGATGCCGACATTCACCGTCGCGTGGCGGCTGAAGTGCATGGAGTCGAGGAACAAGAAGTTACCGAAGAGATGCGTCGAACGGCCAAGACGATTAATTTTGGCATCGTCTACGGGCAGAGTGCTTTTGGGTTGGCACGCACCTTGGGAATCCCCAAAGATCAAGCCGCCGCCTACATCGAACTCTACTTCCAGCGATATCCGGGGGTGCAAGAATTCATGTTGAACACCTTGATCGAATGCCGCCGCGACCAGTCGGTGAAGACAATGCTGGGACGTCGCCGCGCCGTACAAGGGGTGCGTGATTTTCGCGAGCTGGATGTCAGCAAAATGCGATCATTAACCGAAGCCGAACGGATCGCCGTGAACACGGTCATTCAAGGTTCGGCGGCCGACTTAATCAAGCAAGCGATGCTCAACGTCTATCATCGGCTACGCAACTCCGACTTGCCAGCCAGGCTCTTGTTGCAGATTCACGATGAGTTGTTATTCGAGGTTGATCCCCACGCGATCGACACCCTGGAGACACTCGTCCGCGAAGAGATGGCGGGAGTTGCCGAATTAAAAGTCCCCTTGAAGGTAGATGTTGCTCGCGGCGCCACTTGGGCTGAGGTTTAAACTTCGCAAACCAATGGTTGAACGCAACTTAAAAACCGAACTGCACGACGAACGGCTGGATGTAATCAAGCGAACTTTGCTGGATTTAAAAGCCGAGTCGGTGCTCGACCTGGGATGCGGGACCGGGCAATTACTCCAGCGACTCGTCGGACAACGACAATTCAAATCGATCGTGGGTGTCGACGTCTGCGGGCATTCTCTATGGCACGCCCGGGAAGTGCTGGAACCTTATTTGGGCGACGCGGGGCGGACGCTGTCCGTGATTGCCGGTTCTTATGATGATCCGAAACTCGAAGTCAGCGGCTTTGACGCTTGCACCATGGTGGAAACGATCGAGCATGTCGCTCCGGGGAATCTCAGTCGCGTCGAGCGGGCGGTGTTTGCCTGCTATCGACCCGGTGCGGTGCTGATGACAACGCCCAACGCCGGCTACAACGAAGTTTATGGATTATCGCCCCACCAGCGCCGCGCGTCGGATCATTTGTTTGAATGGGATTGCCAGAAATTTGGGCGTTGGGTGAACGGAGTTGCCAGCCGCAACGGGTATTCTGTGACGCTGCGAGGGATCGGCGAAGCGGTCCCCGGGTTGGGGCAGCCAACACAATTTGCAGTTTTTGTGCGCTAGTTGTTGGGGTCTTCTTAACCAAAATCCTTAGCCTTGGCGGCTCGGAGTTTTGCGCTGCGGCTGCGGCTATTGAGCGCTAGCTCCTGGTCGGTTGCCGTGAGCGGTCGCTTCGTCAGCACCTCCCAGTGGTCTTGCTCGCGAAAAGCATATTTTACGATCCGATCTTCCAATGAATGGAAACTGATCACGACCAACGGCGCGCCCGGTTTGAGCCAACGAAAAGCTTGCTGGAGCGTTTGTTGCAAAATGCTCAGCTCTTCATTGACGGCAATGCGGAGGGCTTGAAAGGTTCGCGTTGCCGGATCAATCGAGTGATTTTTGGAGCGTGGAACACAGCTGCGAACGAGCGTTGCCAGCTCCGATGTGGTCGTCACTGGGCAGCGTTGTTTCCGCTTTTCAACAATCCGACGAGCGATGCGGCGACTGAATCGCTCTTCGCCAAACTGGTAAATCAGATTGGCGATTTCCGCTTCGGGCAAGCGTAGCAAGAGTTCGGCCGCGGTCTCGCCGCGGCCCACGTCGAATCGCAAGTCGAGGGGGCCGTCACCGCGAAAGCTGAAGCCCCGTGATTCATCTTCCAATTGGTCGCTGGACAAGCCCAGGTCGAGCAACATGCCGTCGACGCGATCAATCTCCAACATCTTGCAAACACGGTCCAAACGATGGTAGCTGGCATGCAGTGGCACCACTGGCGGGCAAGCTTGTTCGGCTTCGGCTCGCGCGATGGGAATCGCGTCGCGATCGAGCGCCAGCACGCGGCCGGTCGGCCCCACCCGCTCGGCGATTAAACGCGTGTGACCACCACCACCGAGCGTGCCGTCGACGATGGTTTGCCCCGGTTGCGGATCTAAGTACTGCAATACCTCAGCGGGCATCACGGGAACATGCACTGTCTCCACGAATCAGGCAGTCCCGGCTGGGTTAAAGTACTCGGGCTCGTTACCCGGTTTCCATTTGATGTTGCAGCCGATGCTGGGTACTTGCTGTTCGGCCGGCTTCTCCCCCGCCAAGACGGCATCGAGCGCCGCGCGCAAATCGGCTCCTGTCACTAGTCGGTCCGTTTTCGGACGGCTGTCGTCCATTTGCCCGCGATACACCAAACGTTGCTCACTGTCGAACAAGTAAAAATCGGGGGTGCAGGCGGCGTGATAAGCTTTGGCGACCGCTTGATCGCTGTCGTAGAGATAGGGGAATGTGTATCCCTGCTGAGCCTTCTCCGCGGCCATTTTCTCCGGCGAGTCATCGGGGTATTTCTCAGCGTCATTGCTGCTGATCCCCACGACGGCCACGCCCCGGGCCTGATAATCCTCGGCCAATTGCTGCAAACCGGCCGCGACATGTTTGACGTAGGGACAATGATTGCACATAAAAATCATCAACAGAGCCTTGCTGCCCGCAAACTCGCTCAGTTCCACGGTGCGTCCATCGGTGTCTTGAAGCTTAAAATCGGGAGCTGGGGTGCCCAGCGGCAACATGGTGCTAGCGGTTCGGACCATTGTGCTTCCTTTTCCTGTTGAGTGGTCTACAACTGTGCGGTCCCTGCAAGGTACTCGACGCAAGGGCATTGGGAAACCGGCGGTGCCGTCAAAGCCCAACGAGCAAAAGCCCAACGAGCGAAAGGCTGGCTTAGTGTGATTCAAATTTTATTGTTGCATGGACTCGGCGGTGATCAAACTTCAATGCTGCCGGTCGCCAAACGGCTCAACCGCTCGCTGCCCGCTGCCACTTGCCACGCGGTCGAAGGTGATTATCGCGAGTATCCTCCGCAGTCCCCAGACTTGGGCTGGTTTCATCCACCGAGCGACAGCGATCGCCGCGTTGATTCACCGACTTGGGTTGCTCCCCAACATTTAGAGCATTCGCTGGGCCGGGTTCAGCAGACCGTTGAGAGTCTGATCGCGGCAGGAGAAGCGGCGAACCAAATTTTTCTGCTGGGGCACAGCCAAGGGGGAGCAATGGCCATCGCTGCGGGACTGGCTTGTCCCTATGCACTGGGCGGAGTCTGCACGATCGCGGGCTATCTACCGGCCCCCCTACGTCCCGGGAAAATGGCCTTGGGCACACCTTATTTCCTGCAACATGTCGAACAAGACCCGATCGTCTCGGTTCGCTGGGGCCGCTACGCGGCCGATTATCTCCGCGAGCAGGCGTTGTCATGCGAGCTGAAATGCTGGGAGATCGAGACCCAGCCGCACGCCATGCATCCTCGGCAAATCGACGCGGCCGCCCGCTGGATCGCCGCTCGCGTCAGTCTGAACTCGGCGGATTAGTGCCTGGGGGATTAGCACTCGGCGAATCAACGCGGCAACCGACTTGGCGTTCGATCCGAGCCAGGGTGCCGGCCAAGTTAGCTTGCACGCGGGCCAGCTGGGTTTCAAACAACAACAGCTCGCGGTAGGTGGCCACCAAATCATCAAAGTTGGCTCGCCCACCACGATAGTCGGCCAACACTAGATTCAGCGTGGTTTGCGCCCGCGGCAGCAAACGTTGTTCGTAGGTTTCCGCTTGTCCGGCCAGCGAATCGGCCTGAGCGACTAACCTGCGGAGCCCGCCGTAAAGTTGTTCGCGTTCTGCGGCCAATTGCTGGATGCTGCTCTGCGTGCGGTGTGCCGCCTCGCGGATGCCCGCTTGGTATTTGCGTCGCCAGATTGGCAGCGTCGTGCCAACGGAAAAGCTGAGGTTATCGTGTCCATCGGCCACCGGGCTGATAGCCTGCGCGTCGCTGATCAGCCCCCAATTGAGCCCGAACTGCAAATCGGGATATTGCGTCCAACAAGCGGCTTGCTGACGCTGTCGGTCACGTTCGACTTGCCAAGCGAGCCCACGCAATTCGGGGCTGCACTGTTCCGCCCTCAAAATTAATTGCTGCAAACGCTCGGGTGCGGCGACGGTCGGCGGCGGGACCACGGGAATCGGCACCAACTCCACCGGCTGTCGGACCAGCGTCGCGAGATCGGCACGAGCCGCCGCTAACTGTTGTTGTAACTCATACTCTTGATTAATCAGACGGTCCGCCTCGGTCTGAGCCCGCAACACATCTTGTTGGGAACCGCCGCTGCGATAACGTGCTCCTGCCACGGTCAACAAATCGTCGGCCACGAGCTTGCCCTCCGTGACAATTTCCAAAGCGCGGCTGGTGTACCACAGCTCGAAATATGCCAGCTGCACAGCCTCGGTGACTTCACGTTCAATCCGCTCGACTTCGGCTTGAGCCATTTGCACTTCGCGGCTGACCACTCGCCCAGCGGCCTTGAGTTTTTCGGGCCAAGGCAGCCGCTGTTGCAGCGACATTTGATTTCCCATCCGCCCGCCGGCGGTCTGCAAAGCTTGATCTGACAACGGCCAGAAAGTGTTGTTGAAGACTGGTTCGGGCAGCGCGGTGACTTGGGCGATGCGATTTTGCTCCGCCGCCATTCGCGAGCGAGCGGCCAAAATACGAGGGTGCTGAGCCAGTGCCAGCGACACATATTCCTCCAGCGGCACCCCGGCGGACTCTGCTGAGTTATCTGTTGGCGACTCTGCTGAGTTATCTGCTAAATCTCGATTGTCAATTTGCGGTGGGTTGAAATCCAATGGGGAAGCGGCAGCCACCGTGGCGTCAACGGCTTGCGTTTGGGCCTGCTCGAAATCCGGATAGGCGACTTGCTGAACTCGGGCGTTCGCGTCGTCGACAGATGTTGCCGGGTTGTCCGCGTTGATGGCATCTTGCGAAATCAATTTGCTGGCAGGAGCGGTGAATTGCCGAGCGGCGGGGCTGGCTTGACGCTGAGCACAGCCGGGCAAGCAGCAACCCAACAGGCTGGCGAGTAGCGTCAGTCGCATCGATTGTTCAGTCCCCATGTTCGCCCCGATATCCCCTGCGAATTGCTGATCCTGCGATTGAGCGCGACGGACAAACCCCTACAGAGATCATCTAGCTTAGGAAGTCACTGTATTTCGGTGTTTTCCGTAATCGTGCCCATCCTAAGCTGGACGATCTCTACAGCCCGCACACCGCTACCAAGTCCTTTCTTCGGACCAAACAAGTCGGCAATCTGGCAGAATCCGCAGCCACCGTGCCTATTCACGCCCAGCCCGCCTGTTGCAGCCCGAACAGCCGATACAACCCGACGTTGGAGCAGGAAATTGAGTTGCCACGCGGAGCCGGTTGAAATCTGCAAGTTCGCGATCAAACTAGTAACGACCACGTTCGCAAAAAGCGGGCAGATATCCCTCATATTTTACGCCCCCCTCCTAAACGCACTCTGCTTTTTCAAAAATCATCATGAGCTACTTCAACATCTTCAAGCGACACGATCGTCGTCCCGCCAGCTTGGTAATTGCAGGCTTGCTGATTTCCGGCACCGTATCTGCTCAAGCCCCATCTCACGCAATCGAATCGCCAGCGACGGGCGTCCCCTGCGATTGCTCGACCCCCGCAACTACGTCCGGTTCCGCACCAATGGGCTCTTCGGTGCCTTGTGGTCAAGTGTCGCAGCCAGTGCAAGTTTACAGCCAAGGGTACTGCGGAGCTCCCAGCGGCACTTCGGGCATGTCTTTTGACCTGAACGTCATGTTGACCGGTCAAGTTAACTCCTTGCAGGAAACGGTCGACAAGATGACGGCCGAACAGGAAAGCCTGGCTGCCGCTAAGACGGAACTGGAGACGCTCGTTGCCCAGCTCCGCGAGCAACTGACCACCGCGGAAGCTCAAGCGGAAGCTCAAGTTGCCAAAATGGAAGCGATGACGACCGAAATGGAAACCTTAAAAACGGCCAAGTCGGCGATCGAATCAGAAAAGGAAGCGTTGGCAAAGCAGGTTGCCGAGCGAGATCAACGAATTGCCAAGCTGCAAGCTGAGATGGAAACCGCGACCGCTTTGGCAACCAAACAAGTGCAAGACCTGTCCGCGGAACTAGCTGCAGCTCAAAAAGCAGCCGAGGAAGCAACCGCACCGCCAGCTGAAGAAAACCCAGCACCAGAGCCTCCTCCCGCTCGCAGCGAAGAAGAGGAAGAAGCGGCTGAAGATGCTCCTGCGGAAGATCCACCTGCTGAGGATGTTCCTGCTGAAGACACGCTAGTGGGCGATTCGACTGGCAAATAACGTCAGCGAGCGAGTTGGATTACCGCAACAGGTCATTTCGTTTTCTTGACACCTGACCGGGGGTAACGCTCGACGGCCTCGACTGAGACAATACGGTTTTGGACTCAGTCAGCCGTGTGGGCGTGTTCCCTCTTGGTGAAAACCGAAATGACAGCGAAGCCGCTAATTTTATCAATGGGCGATCCGGCCGGTGTGGGGCCGGAATTATGCTTGCGAGCCGCCAGCTGGTGCCGGGAGCGACAATTGCCGCTCGTGATCAGCGGCTCGGCAACGGTGTTGCGGGAGGTCTCCGAGCGACTTTCCCTGCCATTGCCCGCATGTTTTCCGCTTGCCGGCTGGGACTTGGCTGCCTCGGCACCGGCAGGCGTATCGATTGTCGATCTTGAACAACCGATCGGCCGCGTATCGCCGGGCGAAGTAAACGCCCAGACCGGAGCAGCTTCGCTCGCGTACGTGGAATACGCAATTGAGCGAACTTTGCGGGGCCAAGCGGCCGGTGTGGTGACTTGCCCGATCCATAAGGAAGCGTGGCACGCGGCTGGTTGCCCCTTTCCCGGTC
This sequence comes from Kothea flammea, assembly GCF_052161645.1. Taxonomy (GTDB): domain Bacteria; phylum Planctomycetota; class Planctomycetia; order Pirellulales; family Pirellulaceae; genus Laterigemmans. The sequence goes on along the minus strand of NZ_CP197414.1, from coordinate 5,347,433 downwards.
ACACCGAATTGCTGGCCGCGCGAGCTGGTGCCGAGCGACACTGCATGATGTTGGCTGCCCCGGAGATTCGCTGCGCGCTGGTTACCGTGCACGTCGGATTGGCCGAAGTGGCTGAGCTATTGTCGGTTCGCAGTGTGCTGGAAACGATTGAGCTGGCGGGCGATGCGGTCGGCCGCATGGTGGGCCGGTCCCCCGTGATCACCGTCTTGGGCTTGAACCCGCACGCCGGCGAAGGAGGCTTGTTTGGTAATCGCGAAGAAGAGCGACTGATCGTTCCGGCGATTGACAGCGCGCGGGCCGCTGGCTGGCAAATTCGTGGACCTTTGCCGCCCGACACGGCGTTCTTGCCAAGGATTCGACAAGAAACGGACGTTTTTATCTGCATGTATCACGATCAGGGGCTGATTCCACTGAAAGCGATCGCCTTTGATGACGCGGTAAACGTAACTTTAGGGCTGAGCATCGTGCGGACCAGTGTTGATCATGGCACGGCATTGGACTTAGCATGGCAGGGCAAGGCCTCCCCCAGCAGCTTATTTGCGGCACTCACGATGGCGGCCCAGCTGAGTGAAATCTGGACAGAGCCGACGATTCCCCGGAGCAACGACTGATGTGGCAAAAAATTAAATTGGGCCTGCTGACGCTGGTTTTCGTGCTGTTGTTGGTGGTGACTCTGCAGAACACCGCCCCCACTGAGACCAAATTGCTGTTCTACGAAGTCACGATGCCGCAAGCAGCCAGCATGTTTCTTGCCGCCGCAATCGGCTTTGCCGGCGGTGCACTGGCTGTCGGCTGGTTCCTCACGCGACGAAAAACCAGCTCCAAACGATAGCCGCTGTCTCCAGCTGTTTGCAATGTAGAACCGCTGTCTCCAGCTGTTTGCAATGTAGAACCGCTGTCTCCAGCTGTTTGCAATGTAGAACCGCTGTCCTCAGCTGTTTGCTTTGTAGAACTGCTGTCCTCAGCTGTTTGCGGACAATGCAAGCGATTGGGGACAATCGCTCTACAATGTACAACCGCTGTCCCCAGCTATTTGTGCTTGTGAAAAAAAATTCAAAAAGTTGTCTTGGTTGTGACCTAAGGTGTCACGCGCCTTTTGAAGAATGGCTTTGTGGTTGAGCGAGTACTCAACCGACGCACTGGTTTGTGAGCCATTTTCATTCGAGAGGCAAAACGATGACTCAGCTAATGTTAGACTTTGCGGCCCCCGCCAGCACCGGCAACTCCTCCGCGGTCGTTGTTTCCCCGTCGCGTCCCAGCCCACAAATTCGCACCAGGCGGCCAGTTGCTCCGGCACCATTCAATGGGGGAGTGCCGTTGTACGATCCGGCTCAGGGGGAGATTCAACACCTCGGCGATTTGGCCCAGATGGTCGTGGCCCGTTATGACATCGTGCGTCGTCGCCGGGCCGCCCGTTTGGCTCGCGAAGCGGCACGGCGAAATGGCGATGCCGCCCAGCAACAGGGCCGCAACGCTCGCTGAAATGCCCAACTCGTTGAAGTGATTGAGCGGATCAGCGGCGCAAACGCACCGCTTGTTCAGCGATCAAGTGGGGTGTTTCCAGGCTGGTGTCGGCTGACGTGCGACCGTATACGCCAACTTCTTGGTTCAGATAGCGGCGGAGGTTGAGGCCCGGCACCGGTGTGATGTAGGAAAGCGTATTGCCGGCGGTATCAGTCAGCGCATACGGAGGCGCTGAGGGTCGCGCCGAATAGACACGCACCAACCAGCCTTGGCGATCGAAGCTGGCAGCCCGCGGCGCGGCGGCACCGATGCGGTTTTCAGCAACAGCTGGCGTTTCCAGCGATGTGTTCACGCCAGCCAATCCGGCCGCTGGCTGGGCAGCAGACTGGGCAGCAGGGTTGGGCGTCGGTATTTCAAGTCTTGCCGGTGCCGCCTGAGTGCTTGCCGGTGCTCTTTGGTCGTCCCGACGGCTGGCTACCAATTGATATTCTTCAATTCGTTTGAGCAGAATCGAAGCCCGTCCCCGTTCGATGCTGTTGGTCGATTCGAGCGCCAACTGGGCAGCTCTGCGACGCAATTGCTCGGTTTCCGCAGCTCGGGCCCGCCTGGCCATGGCCCGCGATAGTTCCATCCTGAGCCCTTCCACATCCAGGCTGGCGAGCTCGTCAGTCGGTTGAAAACGAGGGCTTATCAGCTCGTTCCGCATCGCGGTTCGCAGCGGATTCTTGTCAGCGTCGATCGCCGCTGTGGGGCGTATTGGCTCATGCTCCAGCAGCGGATTGGCAACATCATTGATTGCTCGCAACGTACCGGCTGGCGGTTCCGGTCTCCGCAGTTCGGCCAGCGTGTCGTCCAAAGAAATGTCCTCAAGGCTGACCTGATCCAAAAGTTTTAAATTACTGTTGGCCAACCCGGAACCGATGGGACCATCTTCCAGCACGGAACGCTCGCGGGGGTCGCTCTCCAACGGATCCTGCAGCGGCTCGCGTGGTCGGATATTCTCACGATCCTCGCTGAGGAGTCGCCGCCGTGAACTTCCGGGACTGTCGCGATCGGGTTTGCGATTGGGACTGAACTGGCGATCGGTGTCGAGCGAATCTGTGGCGGCAGCCAATTGGACTTCAGCGAAGGTGGCAACCACCTGCGACTTATGGACCCAGCGAAATTCGCCAGCTGGTGGCACGATGCGGTACCACACATCGTCCCCTTCGGGACCTTGGCGACGGGCTGTGCCGATGATGGTTACCGTCTCGCCACGTTCCAAACGCACCTGCCAGCGATAGGTCTTCGCTCGCCCCAAATGGGTACCGATCCAGGCCACCGCGGCCGCATCGACTACGGTGCCGGTGGTGGCATCTTCGTCGACGCGGATTTGATCACTCTGTATCCAACAAAAACTGTTTTCCGGCGGACGAATGCCGAGCCAGCCATCTTCGGTTTCCAAATAGACCTCGACCTCCTCACCGGCTCGCAGCGGATCGGCTTGATAGAATTCACCCGCCGGTCCGCAGCGCGTGAACTCGCCTTCGCGGGCAACAAAGGCTCGGTAAGGTTCAACCGAAGCATCCTCCGCCCAACTTGGCGACGCCAGCGTCTGCCAAAGTAGGATTCCACAGCTTAGAGCGAGCCAACGGTTGGTTCGGATTTTTCGCAGGTCCATAGCGCATCATCTCCCGAGGTAGAAGGCTGGGGCATACCAGAATTGCTCCAGCCACGCCAAGTTCGATTTTTTTGGCCGATTTCCTGAAGTTGCCAATTCACCCTGTAAAATCGAGCGTGCGCGACAATTTCATCGCACTACCCTGACTCCTCGCGACAGAACTTGGTTAAATAGCGGGTCCGTTTGAATTCCCCCCGTGACGCGTGATCTGGCTGACTGGCCGTGACGATTTCCGATTGGCAAGCTGAATTTCCCTGGCCCAGCGAAAACATTTTGCTGGGCTCGTTGCGTTACGCTTACATCGATCAAGGCGAGGGAGATCAGCCACTGGTTGCCGTGCATGGCAATCCGACGTGGAGTTTTTATTGGCGGAAGTTGATCGAGCGATTCTCACCCAGCCAACGCGTATTGGCGGTCGACCACATTGGCTGTGGCCGCAGCGACAAACCGCAGCAGTACAATTATTGCCTGGCCCAACATCGCGACAATTTGCTCAGCTGGATCGAACGGCTTGATTTACGGAACATCACGCTGGTGGTTCACGATTGGGGTGGTGCGATTGGGCTGGCCGCGGCGGTCGAACAGCCGGACCGCTTTGCCCGCTTGGTGGTCACCAACACGGGTGCTTTTCCGCCACCCTACCTGCCGCTGCGAATTGCCGCCTGCCGTTGGCCGCTGATCGGCACTCCGGCGGTCCGCGGGTTGAACGCGTTTGCCCGCGCGGCAATTTGGATGGCGACCGCCCGCCACCGACGATTACCGGCGGCGGCGGCCCATGGCTTGTTGGCACCCTACGACAGTTGGCAAAATCGAGTCGCCATCGATCGCTTTGTCCGCGACATCCCGATGCGCGCGGAGCACCCGACGCACCAAGTTTTGGTCGACTTGGAGGCACGGTTGACGACGTTAGCCGACAAGCCACAGCTGCTGGTTTGGGGGATGCGGGATTGGTGTTTTCGCCCCAGCTGCCTGCGGCGTTTCCAAGCAGTCTGGCCCCAAGCACAAACCGTCGAATTGGCAGACGTCGGTCACTACGTGATGGAAGACGCCGGAGCGGAAATGGTGACGGCTGTCGAGCGATTCTTGGCTGACACGCCTGCGGCAACGGTGTAAGGCGTGAGCGAGCCTTGGACCGAACTGCGGCAGTGGATTGAAAGTCCGGCGGATGCGGTTCGCTGGGCCTGTGGTCTGGAGGTGACCGCTCCCAAGCTGGGGAATGTCCATCTCAGCCAGTCGTTCGTCGATCTGTCGGCCGCAGATTTTTTGATCGCGGCGGAGGAATTGGCAATCGCCGTGTCCGAGCATCGCCAAGTCGGCGCGATCGTGCTCGCAGCGGTCCGTGGTACGGCTGGAAAGACACGCAGCAATGTCAACTTGGGGATCGCCCTGTTGCTGGCTCCGCTGGCGCTGGCGGCTGAGCGGGTCGGCGGCGATGCCAGTCAAAGTGAGCAGCGCGGCGTCGTGGAACAAGTCCTCGCGGAGCTTACTTCGGCAGATTCCCGCGACGTTTACGCAGCTATTCGCCTGGCCAAACCGGGAGGCTTGGGGACATCTGCACAGCTGGATGTTCGCGGCGGTGACGACGCTGAAGCAACGCCCCCTCCGGCCCCAAATCGCTTGCTCGACGCCATGCAGCTGGCCCGCGACCGCGACTCGATCGCTCGCCAATACGTCAGCGGCTTTGCAGACATCTATGATTCCCTGGTGCCACGGCTCGCTGGCGAAGTGGCGGCTGAAGGAGATTTGCTATTCGGCATCCGCGGTGCCCAATTGCATTGCTTGGCGGAGCACTCCGATACGTTGATCGCGCGCAAATGCGGTCCTGCGATTGCTGCGGAAGTCCGCTCGCGAGCCGCCGCCGTATTGGCGTTCCCACGTGGGGAAGCGCGGCGGCGAGCGACCCGGGAATTCGATCAATGGCTGCGAGCCGACGGAAATCGCCGCAATCCGGGGACCACCGCCGATATGATCGCCGCCAGCCTGTTCGTGCTGCTGACGACCACTCGGCACGTCCCAGTGATTCAATCACCAAGTTTTCAAATTTAACATCAATCGTTGCCGCCCCAGGAATTTAATTGTGACAACCCAACCAAGCTTTCGAGTTGACGTCAGTAAGGAAGCTTTTGTTTTTTCCGCAGCCCACTTTATCACCTTTGCGGGAAACATTTGCGAGCGGATCCATGGGCACAATTACGGGGTGCGAGTGGTGGTCGAAGGTCCGCTGGATGAAAACCGTTACGTGGTGGACTTTATTGCCTTGCGGGATGCCGTGCTGGCTGAAACGGGGCAATGGGATCACCACGTTTTGCTGCCTAGCGATCATGCCGCCATCAAGGTCACCACGGAAGACCGGGAAGTGGTGGTGCGGTTTGAAGAACGCCGTTGGGTTTTCCCGTTGGAAGATTGCGTGATTTTGCCTGTGATCAACACGACCGCCGAAGAGTTGGCACGCGTGTTGGCCGAAAAGTTAATTAAGCGAACCCAGCAGGCATTCGGCAATTCACTCAGTTGGATCGAAGTTTCCGTGGACGAGAATCATGGCCAGTGGGGCACCTGCCGGTTGCCTTGGCCGCAAAACTGATACAGTCGCTGCGGATGATCGGCAATCTCTCTCCACAGCTCGCTCCACCAAAAATCGCTTGTTGAAGGCGTGCGACCGCAACCGAATTTCCTCGATGTGACTTGGCCTACGCTCACATCTCCAGGCCATCAACAATCGCGTCGGGGAGTGCTCGCCCAGTGAATGTCGGAATGAAGACAACGCCAACAGTCGGCACCACGCCCAGCGGTTCGGGATTGCGCAAAGCGGCGATCGTGATCATGAGCTTGCCGACGCGCGACGCGGCTCGCGTGCTTTCCAAACTGCCGATGCCCTACATCGAAGCGCTCAGTTTGGCGATTGCCCAGCTCGATAACGTGAGCGGAGATGAGCAAGAAAGTGTGATCTCCAACTTCTTCGAGTCGAAGGCCTCAGCGCTCGACCCCAGCGGCGGCGGACTCGAACGCGCTAAGGAATTGATTCGACAGGCGCTTGGTGATGATGCTGCCGAGTTGATCGGCAATCTTCAACAGACCATCGAAGCGATGCCCTTCGCTTTCGTGAAAAAGGTCGATCCGCAAACGTTAATCAACTTCGTGATCGAAGAGCATGCGCAAACAATCGCGCTGCTGATGAGCCACCTGCCGAGCGGCTATGGGGCGGAAGTCTTGGCTGGCCTCTCTCCTGAAAAGCAGCTCGACGTGATCCGCCGCATCAGCTCGATGGGCCGCACCAGCCCGGAAGCGATCTCGGAGCTGGAGCGAGGTTTGGAAATGCGACTCAGCAGCATGATGAACCAACAACAGAGCAAGTCGGGTGGCGTCCAGAACGTGGCTGGTATTTTGAACGTCTCGGAACGCTCCGTCGAACGCAACATCATGGAGTCGCTGGCGACCGAGGATCCGGAATTGATGGACGAGATCCGTCGCTTGATGTTCGTCTTTGAAGACATCGGCAAACTCTCCGACCGCGATGTGCAAGCACTGCTCAAGAACGTGGAGACATCCCAGTGGGCGATGGCTCTCAAGGGCAGCAGCGAGGCGTTGCAAGACAAGGTGCTGCGGAACATGAGCACGCGAGCGGCGGAGAACCTCCGCGAAGAGATGGATTACCTCGGCAGCGTTCGCGTCTCCGAAGTCGAAGGTGTTCAGCAGAAAATCGTCGACATCGTTCGCCACTTGGAAGATACAGGCGAGCTGTCACGTCCAAGCGGCGAAGAGGAAGAAGAATATATCAACTAAACGGCTGTCAGTTAGACTGTCTTTGGATCGCGGTTAACCAACCACAACAAGACCGGCGAAGCGACAAAGACCGAGCTGTAGGTGCCCACGATTACGCCGATCACGAGTGAGAAAGCGAACGCGTGGATCCCTGACCCGCCAAAGAAGTACAGCAGGGCGACGACGATAAACGTGGTTAACGAAGTCAACAACGTGCGGCTTAGCGTCATGTTAATGCTGGAGTTGATCATCTCGGCTGTCAACCGCGGACTCTTGCCGCGGGTTTCCCGAATCCGGTCAAAGACGACGATCGTGTCGTTCAGCGAGTATCCGACAATCGTCAACAGGGCGGCGACGACCGTAAGACTGATCTTAAACTCTTCGATCAACAAGAACCCAAAGAAACCGGCCACCCAGTGGCTGATCGCGATCGCACCGAGGGTGATCAGTACGTCGTGGATCAATGCGACCACCGCGGCAAAGCCAAAGGCGACGCGTTGGAAGCGGAACCAGATGTAAGCGATGATGAACAACAAGCTGGTGAACATGGCGGCCGCGGCACGATTAACCATTTGACCGGCCACTCGCCCACTGATCTCGTTGCTGGATAACCAGACCGGATTATCGTTCATGCTTGCCTTCAATTGCTCGACCACTTGGTCGGCCTGTTGCGCGGGCAGTTCCAGAGTGACTTTCCAAGAAGCAAAAGTCAGACTCGACTCGGGAGTCCAAGTCGTCACCTGCTCAACTTGCAGAGGATCGCTGGGGTCTTCCGGCAACGGTTCCGCTTGAATGTCGAGTGGCTCGAGTACGACTCCGGCCGCCTCGGCGGCGTTGAGCAGCAAAATGCTCAAGTCCTCGTAATTCAGCGTGGCTTTATCCTCGGTTCCTGCGATCGATAGATCCAACACGAACTCGCTAAATATCTGTTCGCTGATCACGGTGGAATCAGTCCCGGCGACTGGTGCGGCATCCCCGGCGGTATCGATTGCCGAAACGTCCTCATCCGTTGCCACTTCGCCGGTCGTGCCAGCCTCGACCACGGCCGGAGCCGTGGGGGGAATAAACGAGTCAGGAGCAATCACGACCGGCTTGTCACCGGCGGGCGGTTCGTCAGCAGGAGGTTCGTCAGCAGGAGGCTGATCGGCAGTCGGCTCTTCGGTCGCAGGCTCTTCGGCAGCGGGCGGATCCGCCGGGGCGGGCTCCTCGGCTGTCGGCGGTTGAGCTGGCTCTTCGGCTTGTTGCCAGGAAGCAATCAAACGCGTGCCGTTGTCCCGTTGCCAATTGCCGGTGTCGGTCGGTTCGGGAGTCGCTGCGGGAGCGCCCGAATCGAGTGTTTCGGTTGCTGGCGTGCGGGTGCCCGACTCCATATCTCGAATATCAACTCGATAGGTGATCAGTTTGGCATCGGGCGAGTTGGCAAAGCCAGCTAATATCAATTGCTTGAGCGTTTCGTCGTCTTCAAAACCGGCGTCAACCTTGTAGACGGTGTCTCTTGCCGCGCTGTCAACGTCGACGCTGTTCAGCGTGAACTGGACTGGCGTACCATCCTCGGCTGTGAGCAAGCTGGCAGCAACCAAGTCACGCACCTTATCGGCGGTCATCGATTCCTCCAGTTGGAAAGTGACCGAACTACCGCCGGCGAAATCGATATCGAGAATCTCTCCACGACGATCAAAGAGGGCTACCAAGCCGACGATGATCAAGATCGCCGAGAGGCTCATCGCGATTGTGCCTTTGCTCATGAAGTCGAAATCTTTGTTGCCGGTAAGGACATTCCGAATTGAGGAAACCATATCCGACATCCCCAACGACAACTTGTGTTTTCGTTCAGCGATGTCGAACAATGTTCGCGACACGTAGATCGCGGTGAACATCGAGAACAGGATGCCCAAGATCAAGGTCACGGCGAAACCGCGAATCTGATCGGTCCCGATTGCGTACAACACGATGGCCGTGATCAGGGTGGTCAAGTTCGCGTCGACAATCGTGGTCGTGGCGCGGGCGAAACCGTTGCGAACCGCCATGCGGGCGGCGGCACCCTTTCGTAATTCCTCACGAATCCTTTCAAAAATCAACACGTTCGCATCGACCGACATACCAACAGTCAGCACGAGACCGGCAAGACCAGGCAAAGTGATCGGCTGATTGATCAGAATCATCATCGCCATAATCATCACCAAGTTGAGGATCAGAGCGGTGCAAGCGACGATGCCGGCGAAACGATAATAAAACAGGACAAACAGCAGGACCAAACCGAGCGACACGGAGATCGCCGTGATCCCCTTGCGAATCGTGTCGGCACCCAAGGTCGAACCAATGCGGTTTTCGCTGATCGGCGTCTTGTTGATGGCTCCAGGCAACTGGCCAGCTTGGAGAATATTGACCAAGAAGTCCACTTCTTCCTTGGTAAAGTTACCAGAGATCGTACCCGAACCACTAATCGCAGAATTGATCGTGGGAGCGGACAACAGTTCGTCGTCGAGCACGATTCCCAATTGATATTTGGTGTTATTTTGGGGCACGTTGTTGCCCGTCAACTTACTAAACCGGGCCGAGCCGGAGTCCTTGAGGCTAAACCGCACCGATGGGCTGCCGTCGGTATCAAATCCGCGAGCGGCAAAGGAAAGCTGTTCCCCGGTGATCCGCAGCGTTTCGTTAACAACCATGAGGATCTGCAGGTCACGGATGCCCTGCTGCTTCATATAAGCAGCCACGTTGGCACCTTCATTAACGCCGCCGAGTTGCGGAGGCAGACTGACAAAAGCGCCGGTGTCAGCGTTTCGCACAATGGAGGGGTAAATCCTCGGCGATCCGCCACTGCCCAACACATCGATTCGCAGCGGCCGAATGCCATCTTCCGTTGCGTCTTCGACACTGGCACGCGAGACGTCGGCCCAATAGCCGATCTGTTTCCCCACGCTGTCGGTCACTTTACGACTCAGACGCACGCTGCGGTTTTCGCTCGTGCTCTGCTCACGAGCCGCCTCCAGCAACGAATCATGTTTGAGGCTGTTGGCGACGATAAAGAACTGCAAAATACCTGCTTGGGTAATTTGCCGTTTGATGTCCTCAATTGCTTCATCTCCCTTTTCAGGGATGATGATTTCAATTTGCGTGTCGCCGTAGGGGCGAATTTGGATCTCTTTGGTCCCCCCCGGATTAATTCGACGAATCAAAGCGGGAATCACCGTTTCAGCACTGACCGGACGCATTTCGCCGTCATCAGAAGCTTGCACCGATGCGGTGGGGTCCAGCTCGTAGACCAGAATCGTTCCCCCTCGCAAGTCGACGCCATAGTCGAGCTCGCCGAACACGAGCACCATCGCCGAAGCGGTAACGGCGAACAGAATTGCACCAACTCGCGAGCCGTAAGTCGGCATCTTCAGAGACTTTGCAAACGCGTTCCCGATTAGAAACGGGACCACGCAGACGGCCAGAACTGCTGCGAGGATGGCATAATTCTGCCAGGAAATCCCGCTGTCATCCTGCTGGGCCAGCAGCATAGCGGGAGAAAGTGCGTCAAGCAGGGCTTGGGGGACGAAGTCGAGCATGGAAGGTCTTGGTTTGGTGGAAGTCCGATTTCCGCGATTATTCTTATAGGATTAACGAAAGCGACCGAGGAGAGCCGTACGCTGGTCAAGAACCAGATGTACTGTCCTTACCATTCGGAGTAGCAGCCGGTGTTACCGTGCCGATCGCTGAACGCAGCACGCGCAGCCGCGTGTTATTCGATTCATCGACGCGAATGGTGACTTCGTCGGAATCTGAGTTGACGTTCACAACGACCCCAAAAATTCCGCCCGTGGTCACCACGCGATCATTCTTCTTGAGCGAAGCACGCAAATTGGCGGTCTCCCGCTGCCTGCGTCGCTCCGGTAGCAATACCAACATGTAAAACAAAAACATCACCCCCGCAAAGAGGGTCAGCGGGCTCCGCAACAATCCTTGAAAAAAAGTCGGTGGTTGCCCCGCAGGTCCGGGACCGCCCCCGGCAGCACCCCCCTCTGCGGCTGGCGGCAACGCATCAGCGCCGGCTTGCGCAAGCAGGCTCAACTGCGAAACGACCTCCGAAAAGGTGGCAATTGATTCGACCAGTGCGAAGTAACAGGTATCGAGCACGTCCGCTCTACAATCTATAACGGGGGAAAGCTAGTTTTGGCTCGGAACATGCCATAGCTCCGCGCAGCCTAATCGCGGCATAATATGACGTTACGAAACCACTCACAACCCCAGCCTCGCAGACCTGGCCCACAACTGTGACCGATTTCGCGACGTCTCCCCCCTTGCAGCTACCCGCTTGGCCCACTTCGATGGATTCCATTTGGGCCTCTCTGAGCAAGTCTCTCACCAACGGCCAATGGCGTGAATATTTCGGCCAACCAGCCGAGCAACTGGCTCTGGCGATTGCCAGCGCGTTGGAGGTTGCTCACGTTCGCTTGGTCCCCAGCGGCACCGCGGCGGTCGAATTGGCGCTCCGCGCTTGTCGGCTGGAAGCAGCCGACGAGGTCATTTTGGCAGCTTTCGATTATCCAGGAAATTTCCGTTCGGTGACGGCGGTGGGTGGTTTACCTGTCATGGTCGATGTGGCCGCCGGCAGTTGGTCGATCAATCTCAAAGAAATTGAAAAAGCGATTACCCCCAAGTCCCGCGTGCTCATCGCCTCGCACCTCTACCAAAATATGGTCGACGCGGCCGCCCTGAGGCAACTGGCCGATGACGCCGGGTTGGTCTTTCTGGAGGATGCCTGCCAAGCCCCAGGGGCCAGCGTGCAAGGTCGACCGGCGGGGAGCTGGGGGCACATCGGCACACTCAGCTTTGGTGGCAGCAAGGTGTTGACCAGCGGCAATGGTGGGGCGATTCTGACTTCTGATCCCCGCATCGAGCAGCGACTGAAAATTTTACTGGAGCGGCCCGGCGACACTTATCCGCTGAGTCAACTGCAAGCCGCAGCGTTGCTGCCCCAGTGGCAATCGCTGAGCTCCTGGAACCAATACCGCGGGACCGCCGCGAACGAGCTGAGCCAGGCTGTGGCAGATTGCCACGGCTGTCAATTGCCCGCTGCCGAAACCTTTCCAGCCTTTCCCGCACTTTACAAATGGGCCTGGTTTGCCCCTAGCGAAACGGCTCGCGATCAGCAAATTCGCACCGCTTTGGAACTGGGCCTGCCCTGCGGGAAGACGTTTCCGGTATTCAGTAAACGCTCGCAGCGAATTGCCCGCAGAATTGGGAATTGCCCACATGCGGAAATCGCAGCCCACTGTGGCGTGGTGCTCGATCATCGGGCTTTGGCAATCCCGACCGCGCAACGTGGCGAATTGATCGCTCGACTGCGTTATCTGTTTGCCGCTTGCGGTGAGTAGCCGAGCAGATCACGACACAGGGTTTTCGCCAGGAAAGCGGCGTTTTGGCTGTACCTTGGGACCAGCCGACGAGGGTCGCTCAACATCCGATAAGCCCACTCGAGCCCCATTTTCTGCCATCCCAGCGGAGCTCGCCGGCACGTCCCGGCGACAAAGTCGAACGAAGCTCCCAATTGAATCGAGACCGCCGCGCCAATTCGCTGATATCGCTCGGAAATCCAAATCTCGCCCTTGGGTTGCCCGAAAGCAACCAACAGAATATCCGTTCCCGCGTCACGAATTCGCTGCTCCTGGGCCAATTCCTCCTCGGCGGTTAATTCACGAAAGGGTGGCGATTCGACTCCCGCCACTTGCATTCCCGGATATAGCTGAGAAAGTCTGTCGGCACACTGACGAGCGACTCCGGGGGCGGCTCCCAGAAAAAATACCCGCCACCCATGCGCCGCCGACCCCGCCGCGATGCGATAAATCATTTCGCTCCCCGCCACTCGCTCCGGTAATTTCGGCCCTCCGCCGCGGCGCGAGCGTGCCACGATCGGCATCCCGTCGGCCAGCAAGCCAATTGCACCTGCCGTCACCGCGGCCAATTCGGGATGCTCGGCGGCCAACATCACATAGTTCAAATTAGCCGTAATCAAGTACTCGGGCTTGCCTCGAGCAACTAACTCGCCAATCCAGTCGATCGATTCGGTGAGAGTCACGCGGGCAAACGGCAGCCCCCACACATCAACAGTTTCAGGTTGAAAAATTGGCATCGCGGACTTCTCTCGGAGGCGGGGTCTGGGGCGTGGTTGCATGCTTCTGAAGTCGAGTGTTTTTCAACTCTAGGCTGCCGTTGCCCGTGGCGCCGGAACCCCTGACGCTTTTTCGGAAAGCTCCGGTTTTGCCGCGGCGGCTTGGCCAGCGAACCTATTCGTTCACAATTCGATCGTGATAGGATGGAAACGGGGCAAAGCTTTTTTGCGACAAAGCTCGCTCCGCTGATTTTGCCCACTCGGGTCCGCTCCTTAAAAACACGATTTTCTTGATAATGCATCCCCGCTCCCTTGTTGTGATCAGCGTCGATGGGTTGGCAACCGCCGGCTTGGGTCCTTACGGCTGTTCCTGGCTGGACACCCCTGGCTTTAATCAACTTGCCGCCGAGGGTGTCGTCTTCGATCGCTTGATCGCTAGCAGCACCGAACGTGAAGAGGTCTTAAGAGAATTTTGGCAGACCTCCTCGACTCCCCACTCAAGCCAGGCTGGCGCACCCCAGCACGATGCCGAGCCGACTTGCCAACGCTTGGCCGATTGGGCCACGACTCGCGGTTACAAGCCCCTGCTGTTTACTGATTGCCGACAAGTCGCTCAGCTGGCCAGCAGTTGCGGGTTTGAGGAAAGTCATTTGGTGATGCCGGCGGAGGCCACGCTGGCCGCTTCCATCGAAGAGACTTTGCAAGGGCGATTATTTGCCACCGCCCTGGCTCACTGGGAAGAACGAACGGGCAACGGCAGCTCGCCAGAGAACGCGGAGCCTCAGTTGCTGTGGATTCATGTTTCGGCCTTGCTGCACACTTGGGACGCGCCGCTGGAGTTGCGAGCCTCAGACGATCTGCTCGATGAAGACGCGGCCGCTTGTTCCCGCTGTGAAGAAGAACCCGAAGAATTGGTTTGGAATCCTGAGCAGGATGACGCGGAGGACGAGCGATTAGCGGCTGATCGAGTCGCCATCGAGGAGGCGAGGTTGTCTGCCGTACCGCCGCGCTGTCAGCTCTCCGAGGCCGACGATCCCGATCTCTTACTAGCCTGGATGACGGCCTACGGTGCGCAAGTTCAACTGCTCGACTCGCTGCTGGAACTGTTGCGACAAACGCTGGTTATGCCCTGCGATGACGACTTCGGGGATTCGGCTGGAGAGGATTTCGCTGGAGTGGATTCGCTTGAGGTGAGCCATGCAGCGGACCAGTCGACAGCTTTGGTGGTGGTTTCGACTTCGGGTTTCGCGCTCGGGGAGCATGGCTTCTTGGGCGCGGCACAAGGTCCGCCGCGGAGCAATCGCGTTCAGCTTCCGATGCTGATCGAAGCAGCCGGGTTGGGCCCCATTCGCTGTGCCCAACCAGCTTCGAGCGCGAGAGTACGAGCCACGCTGGCGGACTTGCTGGGGCTGCTCGCCTCGGTTCAGCAACCACGGGCTTCCGACGATCTTGCTGACGCCTCGCTGTTGCAGTTGGCCGAGCCGACCGCCTGGGCCGAGCCGCTGGCGACGGAAAGTCCTGTCATAGAGACTCGCTGCGGGGAGTCTGCGGAGGGGCTGTTATTGCGGACCACGCCGGGCTGGTTCTTAGCCACTGACGAAACGGGAGAACCACATCTCTATCTCAAGCCTGATGATCGCAATGATGCCAACGACATCGCCAGTCTGAAACCAGAAATAGTGGCAACGCTATTGTAAAGCGATTGTATTGTAGAGCGATTGTCCCCAATCGCTTGCAACATACCTCTCGCGTGCCAACCTCGGGTTTCTGCCAGACGAACTGGCAGGGTAGCGATGCACGATAACTTGCGGGGCATGAAAAGCAAACAGCTGAGGACAGCAGATCTACATTATATCAAGCAGCCCGCTTGATATGACCGTCCTCGGTAACGTCTTCAAATCGCACGCTGACTTGCTTGCTGACACCCGACTCTTGCATCGTGACGCCGTAGAGTGTGTTGGCCGCGGTCATTGTCTTTTTGCTGTGCGTCACAACCACGAACTTGGTCTGATCCAGGAACTCGGTCAACACCGTCACAAATCGACCAATGTTTGCTTCATCGAACGGGGCGTCGACTTCGTCCAGCACGCAGAAGGGGCTGGGGCGATACTGGAAAATGGCCATCAGCAACGCCACTGCGGTGAGCGCTTTTTCGCCACCGGAGAGCAGCGAGTTGGAAAAGGATGGTTTGCCTGGCGGCGTGGCCATGATCTCCACACCGGCCTCGAGCGGATCGGCATCTTCCTCGAGGATTAAGTCTGCCGAGCCACCACCGAAAGATTTCCGGTAGAGTTTTTGAAAGTTGATGCGGATCGCTTCGAGCGTATCCAAGAACAACCGGCGACTGTCCGTGTTGATGCGTTGGATGATCCGTTCCAGCGATTCACGAGCGGCCGTCAAGTCTTGGTATTGACCATGCAGTTGGTCATAACGCGATTGCAACTCCTGCAATTCTTCCAAGGCTTCCATGTTGACCGCGCCGGTCTTTTGCAATTGGGCACGCAAGCTGACGATTTCCTCCTCGACCGCCGCGCGATCTTCGGGCGGGGTAAAGTCTTCCGGCGGGGACTCACCAGCTAGATCGATTTGATAATCCTCACGGACGCGGTCGGCCAAGGTGGTTCGCCGCAACTGGGCCTCATCCCGATTGCGTTCGATCTCACGCACTTGCTCGGCCGCTTTGGTAACTTGACGTTGCAACGCGTCGGTGGTTTTTTGACGTTGGCGGCCTTGCTCACGTAGTTGCGCCACGCGAGTGGCTAACGTGCGTAATTCGCTTTCGGCGGCTTCGTTGCGTAAGTAAAGTTCAGCCAGCTCGCTACCGCAGGAGAGAATCCGCATTTCGATTTGATCGCGGCGTTCGCTGTCTTGCGTCAGTTGGTCGTGCACTTCGGCCACCGCCGCGTCGCGTTGCGACTGATCTCGCTGCTGTTGTTCGAGCGTCGCTTGCAACGCTTCGGCCCGTTGTTCGACGCGCGCCAGATCGACGCTGCAACGCATCACCACATCGGTGGCGGCTCGCAATTCGGCTTGGCGTTCCGCAAGCCGCGTGACAATCGTTTTGCTGTTGGCCTCCAGTTCGGCAATTCGATCCCGACATGCGGTCAGTTGCGAGGTGACCGCGTCGAGCTGTTCGCTGGCCTCATCACGGGCCGCCTGGGCTTCGTCGCGTTGGGCCAATAAATCGGCCAGCGCCAGCCGACGAGCTTGTTCGCGCTCGACCGCCGCTTCGCGAGTCGCTTCCGCACCGGCGCGTTGCGTGACACTTTTGCGGTGTTGTTGTTCGAGCCGTCCCAGCGTGGCCGCTTGCCCGTCGACGACGGCAGCCAAGCGTTCGATCTCGCGTTCGTTTTCAACCAGCTGGTAGCGGTAGTGTTGCAGCTCTTTCTGTGCGGAAGTCAGTTCACTCCTGCGGCTCACCAAACCAGCCGCGGCGGCAGCCGGCCCCAGTACCAGCGACCCGTCGCGTTCCAGCAATTCGCAGCCGCCGGTTACAAACCGCAACCCAGCCCCGCTCAGACGCCGCAGCCCCATCGCGGTTTGCATCGTATCGACCAACCAAGTGGTGCTCAGCAGGTGTCGAGCCAACGGCTCGAACTCGGGCTGCACGCGAACCATTCGATCAGCCCGACCAACAACGCCTTTGAGACCATCGAGGCGAATACGATCACCGGGGCGACGCGTTGGCAATTCGTCGATACGTAAGATACCAACACGTCCAGCCAGCCCTAAATCACCGGACATAACCGCTTTTTGCAGACGCTCGCCTCGCACCACGATATATTGCGCCAGTGGTCCCAAAGCGACATCGATCAAGGGTGCCACGTGGACGTCGGTTTCCAGCAAACTCGCCACCAGGGCGACGACGTCGGTCAGCGGCCCCGCAGTGACTTGGCCAGCCGCTTCCATAAGGTTTTTGACACCCGTCTCCAGCCCTTCTTGCCGGCGGTTTAGATCTTCCAGCAAGTTGGCTCGCTCGCTGATCCCTTGCAACCGCACCCGCAGCGAAGCCGCTTCGTCGCGACGTCTTTGCAGCACGCGACGATGCTGACCCAGCTCGGCTTCTTGTTGATCGATCTCGATCTGCTGTTGCTTAATCGAGGCGTCGAGCTCGGTCATCAGCTGCACGCACCGCGACACTTCCTCGATCGCTTCGTCGACCGCCGCGGTACCAGCTTCGACGCGAACTTCGAGCGCATCAAGCGAACGATGGCCGGCGTCGATCCGTTGCTGATACCGCTGCAAGGTACCTTCCAAATCGGCAGCTTGACGCAGCGCATCGAGGTGCTCGGTTTGCAGGGTATCTCGCTCACGACGAATCGCTTCGACGTGATCGCTGGAGACCGAGCGAACCTGTTCCGCTTCGCCGGTGGCTTGACGAGCCGCGGTCAACGCCTGTTCGGCTTCGCGATGCCGCCGCCGCAAATCTCGCAGTTCTGCGACCGCCGAGCCAGCTTGAGAGCGGAGCACTCGCAATCGCCGGCGACCGGAATCGAGCTGCCGATTGACGTCAGTAATGGCTTGATGATCGGCGTCTCGCGTGCCTGTGAGGCTGGCGATGCGACGCGAAATCTCATTCCGTCGTGTTTCGATATCGGCCGCTTGCGTGGCCGCATCTTGCAACGCTAAATCGGCCGTTTGACGCGCTTCGACGGCCGCTTGATGTTCGTTCTCAGCACTTTCGTGTTCCGTCCGAGCCGCTTGCAGTTTATCCCCCGTCGTGGCCAGCACTTGACTCAGCTCGGCCCAGTCGGTCCAAGCTAACGAAGTTCGCAGTTCCCGCAATCGATCGCTGGCTTGACGATAACGCTCCGCCTTGGACGCTTGGCTTTTCAGGCTCTGCAGCCGCGTGCCTACTTCGTCGACGATATCGCCAAGTCGATTTAGGTTTTGTTGGACACGAGCCAACCGCCTAGCCGCTTCGACCTTCTTCGCTTTGAACCGGCTAATCCCGGCAGCTTCCTCGAAGATGGCCCGACGATCTTTAGGATTCGCCTGCAGCATGCGATCGACTTTACCTTGCTCGATCAGGCTGTAAGCATCGATACCGATGCCGGTGCCGCGAACTAGGTCTTTGACATCCTTCAGCCGACAAGGGCTGCCGTTAATTAAGTATTCACTTTCACCGCTGCGATAGACGCGGCGAGTGACCTGGACTTCGTCCGCTTCGAAGGGCAAAGCACCACTGGTGTTGTCAAAAAAGATCGACGCTTCGGCCGCGCCGGCCGGTTTGCGATCACTGGCCCCTTTGAAGATGACATCCGACATCTCCTTGCCACGCAAACTCTTGGCACTCTGCGAACCGAGCACCCATTTAATGCCGTCGACGATGTTCGATTTCCCCGAGCCGTTGGGGCCAACGACGACGGTGATCCCCTCGGGAAAGTCAAACCGAGTGCGATCGGCAAAGCTCTTGAAGCCATAGAGTTCGAGAGCCTTGAGCATGCGCGTAAATCAACCCGGGAGCAAGGAAATCCGTTTCTGGTTCGGATGCTTCCGAACTCTTGTTTCGGTGAGTGTGTTTTGGTCTTTACTGTTGCTTGCGCTGCAAGCGATTGGGGACAATCGCTCTACAATGTTTTATATATTCTAAGAAACTGTCTCCGTAACGGAAAGATCGATCGCCGAAAACCAATCACGCGGGTCGTACCACGCTCGTTCTTGCGGCTTGGCAGCGGGCGGATCGATTGCACTGGGGCTCAGCGAACTGGGGATGCCGGTAGCTTCCTCCGAGTCGCGACGATACTCTCGCAACGGTTGCGGCAGCACATCGATCGCCAATTGAGCCGCAAAAGCTTCCTGTTGCTTCATCATCCGCAAACACTCGACAATCCCCCCGTAGCCACCTCCCACCATGGCGATACCCGCGCAAACGCTGCCGACATCCGCCGGTACGTTCACCCGCGCATCGGGCTTGCCAGTCAAAATCCGATTGATCTGCAAACCACCTCGTTCGTTGGGCACAATTAATAGTCCGTTCCCAGCCACGATCGATTGCGATAACTGGACCGGCACCACGCCGCCAAAAATGACAATGTCGGGTGCCCGCCTGAGGCTCAGCGAAACCAAACTGCCGCCCGCCGATGGGACATCATAGAGCCGAGCAACTTCGGCTGCTCCATCCGTTAACTGCTGTCCATAAATTGCCGTGTTGGCGTCGTGACGACGGCGGATCGCGTCGAAGGCGCCAGTTCGAGTTTCCGTGCTCGTTTCGTCCATCAAGCTTCGCAGCCCTTCCACGGCTCGTCGCTGCGGCATCCCCGAAAGAGCCAACAGTGTTTGAAATCGAAACGCCGGCTGGTCCCGCGTCAGTTCCACCAAAGGATCAATCGCTTCCTCGTGATCCAAGTAGGAAAGTGCTTCGGCAGCGTAAAACCGAATTTCCGGGTTCGACGCTCCCAAACCGACCAACAAGGTGGAAACTCCGTCATGACCAATGCCCTCCAATTGCAGGGCCGCGTCCTGAGCCGTCGTTGGTTCAGCCAGCTGTTTGGCCAGTGCCGGCAGACGCTCTTGCAAACGGGCAATATCTGGATCCGAGCTGAGCGCACCAATCACGGCCATCAAACGATGCACGTTGTGCCGGTAACGTTCTGGAATTTCAATCGTAATCAGATCATCTTCTTTGGCATTGGCGATGCCGCGACGTTGTGTGCCATCGAAAAAGTGAAACCGCCGATTGATCACGTCGGCAAACCGTTTGGAGATCGCCACGTGCTGGTAATTGGAGCGAATCCGCAATTCCAAATTGCTGTCCTTCTGCACGCGACCGCCACCCAAAATCCGCCCCTCAAGCAGCAACTGGGGGTCGCTGCCCGCCTCGAATTGCTCACGCAATACGATCGGGCCGGTGCCAATCGCCAGCGGATCACTGCTCCGCGGTTTACCATCCTGCATGACTTGCGTGTAAGCGATGCGAGCCGGCATCAGCCAGCCGCCCTTGAGGCTGCTGGTCTGCTCATTGGTCAAATTGGGACGCGAAGAAGTGCGTACGACCAAGTCCAAGGGGTCATTCCGCCGCGCGCCGGGTGGCAACACCGCCTCAATCATCACGATGGAGGTCTCCGGCGAGTCAATAAACTCGTTCGGATTCATCACGTCGTACTTCTGCATCTCCCTCAGCACCAAGTCCCGCTGCTCGCTAGCCGGCTCGACTCCGCCGGTGCCATTGAGTCCGTTGACAATGCCGAAACTCTGAACTTTGACGTACTGCAGCCCCCGTGGACTGACCGCCGTGCGGATAAAGTCCGGTGGCTCCGGCGCTTTGAGCAGGTTCTTGCTGAGATCCTCTTCACTGGTGTCTTTGCGCCAAATTGCACATCCCCCGAGGGTGACGATTCCAAGTGGTATCGCCAAACCAATCACCCACAGCAGGCTCTTGCGCATCGTATCTGTCCGCACGTCAGAGAATGAAATCCGAGTCATCGCGGCAGAGAGTAGCAACCTCGGCGGGACCCCCACAAGATCGAAAGCTGCGTGGCTGTTTTTGCCGCTGATGCCGCTGATGCCGCTTAGGTGGTCAGCTCAGGTCAGCTCAGCTCGATCCAGCCTGGCCTCAGGGGACGCCCCCCACGGCGGCGATGATTCGTCTCCAACTGCGGCAACCATAAAGCTTGATCGACCAAGTCGCGCAGCACGTTCGGGTCGATCGGCTTGAACAAACAACGCACCGCCGGCAGTTGCTCGCAACGTTTCTCCAAACCGGCCCACCGCTGATCGGCGATGAAAATCCAAGGCAAGACACTTTCTCCAGCTCGCCGCCGCAGCTCCGGAACCAATTCCAAGGCCGCTTCGGCATCCCCGCCGACATCCATCACCACCCCGTCCAACTGGTGTTCGGTTGCCGCTTGCAGGGCAGCCTGTGAGGTGCGAGCGCAATAACACGTGTATCCAAAACTGTCCAAAGCTCCGGCCGTCCCCAGCAGAGTTATCGGGCTGGAATCGACGATCAACAAACTGGCTGCCGGTTGGGAGCGAGCCGAGGGTTGCGATGCAGTCATGGAGTTCTCAGCAAGGAGCGGCGAGTGGGCAACCAGAGGGGGAGCACAAAACTTTGACGCCACTGTACTTACTCGTTCCGTACCCGGTCTTTCAAGATCGCTTCCTGGGGCGCTACAATCCTGGCGACGGTTCCCGCGGCAGCGCCTAACGCCAGCGGACCACAGGTTTCCACCCTCTCGCGTTTGAGAACATGAACAGCAACGCCGGCCAGCCCAACGAAGACTCTCCCCTTGACCCCCGCGTTGCTCGTCGGGAAAAACTTCGCAAAATCGCCGCCACAGGTCGCGACCCCTGGGGCGCTCGCTTCGATGATCGCTTGACGGTGAAGCAAGCTCGCGAGTTAATTCCTCAGATCAAATATCAGTTTCCCGACGGCACCAGCGTCTTGCCACCCGCCGAATTGGCTAGCGGAACAGCCCCTGCTACGGACTCTGCCAGCGATCAAGCCGCGGTTGACTATCGCGGCTGGAAAGAGGCGCAAAACAAAGCGACGGGGCAGCGTGGTGAAGAAGTGGGGCCGCAAGTCCGCGTGGCTGGCAGGATCATGCTGATGCGGCCCACTGGAAAATTAATTTTCGCCAACCTCCGCGACTGGACTGGCGACATCCAGATTTTCATCGGGCTCAAACAAGTTGGCGAAGACGCCTTCGAGCTGGCAAAAATGTTCGACTTGGGCGATTTGATTGGCGTCGAAGGACGACTTGGTTGGACCAACACGGGTGAGCTGACCGTGTTTGCCGAGGCGCTGCATTTTCACAGTAAAATGTTGGAATTGCCGCCTGAAAAGCATGCCGGGATGAGTGACCCCGAACTCAAGCAACGCATGCGTTACGCCGACTTGGCTTTTAACGAGGGGGTACGGGAAATTTTTCTCGATCGCACGCGGATCGTCAGTTCGATACGCCGCACCTTGGATAGCCAGGATTTCGTCGAAGTCGAAGGTCCTACGCTGCACACCATCGCTGGCGGCGCGGCGGCTCGCCCCTTTACGACCCACCACAACGCGCTCGACATGAAGCTGTTCATGCGGATTGCACTCGAGTTGCACCTCAAACGTCTGCTCGTCGGCGGTATCGAACGCGTCTACGAGTTGGGCCGAGTTTATCGCAACGAAGGGATCAGCACGCGTCATAATCCTGAATTTACGATGCTGGAAACCTACCAGGCGTACGGCGATTACCGCTCCATGATGGATTTAACCGAGCAGTTGATCGCCGGTGCGATCGAGGCCACGGGGGGTGGGTTCCAGCGGACCTTCGCCGACCAAACGATTGATTACACGCCTCCGTTTGCCCGCGCCCGCTACGATGATTTGATCCTCCAGGCGACCGGTGTCGACCCGCGTGATGAGGCGGCAATGATCGCTTTGGCGACCAAGTTGGGTTTGGAAACCGCCGGACGGCACCCCGACGTGATCAAGAACGAAATTTTTGAGGAAAAAGTCGAAGATACGCTGGTTGGCCCCGTGTTCGTCATTGATTATCCGGCCAGTATCTGCCCGTTGACCAAACGCAAGCCGGATGACCCCATGGTGGCCGAACGGTTCGAGTTATTCATCGCCGGCATGGAAATCGCCAACGCGTACACCGAACTGAACGATCCCGACTTGCAAGAAGAACTGTTTAAAACGCAATTAGCCGGACTTTCCGCGGAAGATTCGATGGCCCATATGGACCACGACTTCGTCCGTGCGCTAAAATACGCCATGCCTCCTGCCGGGGGGCTGGGTGTGGGGATCGATCGCCTAGTGATGTTGTTGACGGGTCAAAAATCGATTCGCGACGTCGTTTTGTTCCCTTTGCTGCGACCAGAAGTGACGTAGCCGGCGGCTAACGCCAAAATCACTGCTGGGCAAGACGGCAGGCAAATTGCTTTTCGTCGCGTCGCCGCTACCGCATCCCCTGGTCTCAAGCTAACTTTCGGTCTAACTTTTGGGTTGCTGAACCGCTGTTTTGGAAACCCTGACAATTTCACTCCTGGAATCCACCATGTCCGTATCGACGACCAACCTCAATCAATTGGCCATCGACACCATCCGCACACTTAGCATGGATGCGGTTCAAACGGCCAATAGCGGCCACCCTGGTACCCCCATGGCGCTGGCCCCCGTGGCGTATCAAGTTTGGAACGAAACGATGCGATACGATCCGGCCCAGCCGTTGTGGCCTAACCGCGATCGCTTTGTGCTTTCCTGTGGCCATGCCTCGATGTTGCTCTATTCGGTGCTGCACTTGGTCGGCGTGCGAGCCATGGACAAGCAGCAGCGAGTGCTCGACGAATTGTCGATCAAGCTGGATGACATTAAGAATTTCCGCCAAATCGGCAGCCCTTGCGCGGGACACCCCGAGTATGCCGAAGCGGCTGGGATTGAAACCACCACCGGCCCCTTGGGCCAAGGCGTGGCCAACAGCGTGGGCATGGCAATGGCTTCCAAATGGCTGGCCGCTCGATACAACACGGCCGAGCACAATCTGTTTGACTTCAACACCTACGCCCTCTGCAGTGACGGCGATTTGATGGAGGGTGTCGCCAGCGAAGCAGCATCATTGGCTGGCCACCTCAAGCTCGACAACCTCTGCTGGATCTACGACGACAACAAAATCACCATCGAAGGTGACACCGATTTAGCATTCAGCGAAGATGTCCGCGTCCGCTTCGAGGGACTCGGCTGGAACGTCTTGAGTGTGGCCGATGCCAACGACCTGGAAGCGATTGGTAAGGCCTTAGCGACTTTCCAACAAACCAGCGGCAAACCGACCTTGATCATCGTGCGGAGCGTGATCGCTTGGGGGGCACCCAACAAAGCCAACACGCATGGCGCCCACGGTGCACCGCTCGGCTGGGACGAAATCGAAGCTACCAAAGCGGCCTACAATTGGCCCAATAACGAACCGTTCCACGTTCCCGACGGGGTTCGCGAGCATTTTGCCGAGGGTGTCGGCCAGCGTGGTGCCGCCGCCTATCAAGCTTGGCAAGAACTCTGGGAAACGTATCAGCAGAGCAACACCAGCCAAGCTGCCGAGTTGGCTGATTTGTTTGCCAATCGTTTACCTGAGGGCTGGGATCGCGATTTGCCGAGCTTTGAGGCTTCCGAAAAGGGCGACGCCACGCGGAACTCTAGCGGCAAGGCGCTCAACGCCATCGCCAAGAACATTCCCTTTGTGATCGGTGGTTCGGCCGACTTGGCTCCCAGCACCAAGACCGAATTGACCTTCCCCGGTGCCGATTCATTCAGCGCCGATAATTACGCCGGTCGCAATTTACACTTCGGCATCCGCGAACACGCCATGGCGGCGATCTGTAACGGCATGTCATTGTGCGGACTGCGTGCCTACGGGGCTACCTTCTTTGTCTTTACCGATTATATGCGAGGCGCCATGCGGCTCAGCAGCATCATGCATCAACCGGTGCTTTACGTGCTGACCCACGACTCGATCGGTGTCGGTGAGGACGGTCCCACGCACCAACCGATCGAACATTTGGCTGCTTGCCGTGCCATCCCCGGACTGCACGTGTTCCGTCCCGGCGATGCCAATGAAGTGGTGGAAAGCTACCGCACGGTGTTCAATATTCAGGATCATCCCGCGGCGATCGTCTGCTCGCGGCAAAATATGCCGACCCTCGATCGGACTCGCTACGCTTCGGCGGCAGGCACCTCGCGCGGTGGCTACGTTTTGGGCGATTGCGAAGGCACTCCCGCAGTCATTTTGATGGCCAGCGGCAGCGAATTGCAGTTTGTCGTGGAAGCCTACGAGAGGTTGACCGCCGACGGAATCAAAGCCCGCGTGGTCAGCATGCCCAGCCTCTGCTTGTTCGCCCTGCAATCGCAAGAGTATCAAGACGAAGTGTTGCCACCCAGTTGCCGCGCCCGAGTGGCGGTGGAAGCTGGTTTAGCACTCTCCTGGTATCCGTTCATCGGTATCGATGGGCACTTTATCGGCATGGGAGGCTTTGGAGCATCGGGTCCCTTTGATAGCCTCTACAAAAAGTTTGGGATCACCGCCGACGCCGCCTACGCGGCGGCAAAGCAGCTGGTTTGCAGTTAGCAGTTAGCCACGGTCCTCGTTAGCCGTTTTCGCGCGAGCCACGGTTCCCGCTCGCCGTTTGGCCTCATTAGCAACCCAAACCCAGCCCCACGAAAGACTCGCTCCCTTCGTCCCCGGGACTGGCCTTCGAAAGAGCATGTGCCGCAGGGAAAAACTCAATAAGGCCAGTTTTGCGGGGAGAAGGGCACAATGTAGAACGATTGTCCCCAATCGTTTGCGGTGTCAACCAGTTCCCCCCGCGGGCGTCTGCGTTTAAGTCAGCGTATTTCCCATTAGCAACCTACACTCCGCCCCGGAAAGAGACTCTTCGGGATTAGGCCCGCGCTGTGCCGGCCTGGTTTGCCCGCTAATCACGCGAATGAGCGCGAATAAAAATCACTGCCATTCAGCAAAGCAGCTCACGAGTTAGCAGTTAGCCGCGGTTCCCGCATTGAGCCGAACTAGTCACCTGCAACAAAACGGTGGCTAGCGCCAAAACCGCTAACGAGAATGGTGGCTAGCGCCAAAACCGCTAACGAGAATGGTGGCTAGCGCCAAAACCGCTAACAGGCGGGCGCTCAATCCAACCTGTAAATCCGCCGCGCGTTCTCGGCCCACAGCGATCGCTGCTCCGCTTCGGGGCGGTGGGCGATAACTTCATGCAGGGCCGAAACCCAATCCAACAGCGAAGCCCCCAGCCGGCAAACGGGCCAATCACTGCCAAACACCACGCGCTGCGGCCCAAAGCTGTCGAGACAGTGGTTGATCACCGTCGCCAAATCGGCTGGCTGCCAACCGGCCGGTGCCCTGGCGATGATGCCCGATATCTTGCAAGTCACGTTGGCGTGTTTGGCAATCCGCTCAATGTCACGCTTCCACTGCTCGGGATCATGCGTCGGTCGCTCCACGCCCGCTCGGAAAGCGGTCACGTCGGCATTGCCACAGTGGTCCAACACAAAATGAGTTTCTGGGACTTGCGCAATCAACTGCTCGGCATCACCGAGTTCCGCCGGTCGCATGCAAAGGTCGTACTTCAGATTGTGCTCGCCCAACAAACGGACTCCTCGCACAAAGTCAGGCTGCAAACAATAACCGCGCGGGGTCGACGCCCCATGCAGCACTTGCCGAACTCCTTTGATCGCTTTATTGCCGGCAAATTTTTTCACGTAAGCGGAGAACTCCGCGTCGGCCGGTCGTCCCCCGATCACGGCGGCTCGCGTCGGCGATTTCCCGCCGGCGATCAACGCTAGGATTTGTTCGGCCTCGGCGACATGGTTCTGCGGAGCCACATCGACCTCCATGTAGATCGCCGAGATGTCGAGGCGTTCGCTGGCGCCAAGATACTGAGTGGTTTGATACTCTCGCCGCAAAATTTCGCTGGCCCCCTCCAGCCAGGGCGGCATCGCCTCGCCGACGCTCCACAAATGTTGATGCGTATCGATAATTTTCCCGTGCGGCAGCGGCTTCTCGGGTGCCGCAGGATCGGGATTTGGCTGGGCAGCACTTGTCCGGCTCGCGGCAGCCAAACCCAGCATGCTGCTGGTAGCCAAGGAGGCTTTGAGAAAGCGACGACGTTCCATAATGAGTGCTCTTGGATAGGTAGCAACGGGAGGCGTTTAATCGAGCGTCAAGCATTCACTTTAATTCGTCGCGGCTGCCCCACCCACCCCTAGGATCACCGGTTTTAAACAGCGAGGGGGAAGCCGGTGATTTTTCGCTATTCCCTTAAATCGTTGATTTCCCTACCCTCGACCCGCCGGCGCGCCAGTGTCGGGCCGTGACTGAACCGGACGCTTCGTTGGTAAGGGGACTCCCCGTGGCAAGACGTGACTTTTCCCGAACGCTACGTTGGATGCGCGAGGGAACCGAGCGTCGGCGGCAGCAACGGTCGCAGCGAAAACGCAAATTCGTGGCGATGATTGCCCTGTTTCTGGGCATGCTCGTGCTTTGCCTGCCAAGCTTGATCAGCTACTCCCCCTTAATCCACTCGTTGCTGCGATCCCAAACGGCCATTTACGGCTGGACGGTCACCGCCAACACCATTCGCATCGGCTGGATTACTCCGCTGCATATCAGCCAACTCGAAGCGGTCGGTGCTTCAGGCGAAACCGTGCTGGTCGCCGACTCGCTCGATGCCGGCTTTACCATTCTCGATCTGCTACGCGGGGAAACCGACCTGGGCACGCTGCACCTCGACGGGCCCCGTTTGGAAACGCAAGTGTACGCCGGCGGCAGCCGCCTCGAAGAAGATTTGGCCAGCTGGTTGGCGACGCCCAGTGATGGAAACTCTTATCGCGCCGAGCTGAAAGTGCGAAATGGAACCGTCAAGCTGGAAGACATGGCACGGGCCCGCGTTTGGCGAACCGACCAACTGCAGATGACCGTGCAACTTGACCAACAGATCGGCATCGTTTTCGAAGGTGTGTTGACCGACCCGGACGGTATCAGCGGTACGCTGCAAACGGAACTTACCTACCGCCCCAAGGCTATCGCGAAACTGGCCGAATTGGCAAATCTAGAGCGAGTCAATGGTGGCGAAGAAACAGGCGAATTCCCTTTGGAATGGCTGGCACAAGCCAACGGTCTGCCCCTTTCGTTGCTCGAACTCGTCACCCTTCGCTTTCCTGCCGCGGCCGCCGGGTTGCCGCAAAGTTGGTCGGGGAATGCCAGCGGAGCATTTAGCGGTACCCTCCTCAGTGACGACTCGTTCCGGTGTACTGCACAACCGATCGATTTGCGAAATTTAGTTGTTCAGGACGCCAAGATTACCGGCCCCGATGCTTGGAAAGTGGGGCAAGCTCGTCTGGAAGGCACGCTCAACTATGGTGCAGACAAACTAGCTTGCCGAAACTTCACCCTCGTTTCTGACGCCGGTTCTCTGAGCTTTGATGGAGTACTCGACGCGACGGCAATCAGCCGTGGCGAATACTTGAGCGCTATGCGGGGTCAGCTGGTTACCGATTTTGACTTGGCAGTGCTAACGCAAGCAGCCCCCGGCTTGATCCCCGTTCGCACCGACGCGCGGATCGACAGCGGGCGGGTGCAAGCCTCGATCAGCGGAACGCTGGGCGCCGACCAACAATTCCGCAGTAGCTGGAACTTGGTTACCCAACCGATTCGAGCCACAGTCCACGAAAGCGCCGTCCAGGGCGGTGCCGAAGTGGTGCTGCAACCGGTGACTGCCGAGATTATCCTGCGGCCGGTGGGGGATTGGATTTCAGCCGAACATCTGCACGTGCAAAGCAGTTTTGGCACGGCCACCGCCAGCGGCGATTTGCGCAGCGGCCAAGCTCAGTTCAATCTTAACTTTGGGCGTTTGGCGAGTATCTTGGGGAGTATTTTGGAACTACCCGAAGCGAGCCTTGGTGGCACGGCCGAAGGGCAAGTGCGTTGGTCGGTTGACGCTCAAAACCGCTGGAGCTTAGCGGGAACCGCGGGGGGACGATCGATTGTCGTGCAACTGCCCGGCGGGACGCGGCTGGAACGCCCGCGAGTGGAATTAGTTGTCGATGCCCAAGGGGTCTGGACCGCCGGCTCGTTGCAACAATTAAGCAGCGTCAGCATGCAAGTCAAAGAGCCACAGCAAGCCTGGAACTTTACGCTCGTGCGTCCCGTCCAAAACCCAGACCGCAACACGCGACTTCCCTTGCGAATCCAGGGCAACGGCCAAATCGCGACCTTGGCCAGCTGGTGCGCCGGCAGCATCCCGCAATCGGTCCAGCATCTGGCTGGAGAGATCGAAGCGGACTTGGAAGGTAACTTTTCGCTCGCCGGCGGTGAACTCGAGCGGCTTTCAGCAACGGTGCGGCAAGCTTCCGCGGTCGTCTCCGGGCGGCGTTATGAACAGTCGATCATTAAAACAGAATTTCAAGGTAGTTTACGAATTCCAGAAGCCGAACTGCGTTGTCAAACTTTCACCGTCAGCGGCAATGCCGTCTCATTTGCCATGCAGGGCGAGCTGAATTCCAGCATTGCCAATATGGAAATCGCTTATCGGTGTGACCTCTCGCGGCTGCATGGTTCGATTACCAAACCGGCCAGCATCATGAATGGCCTGTTGACTGGCAGCGGTGCGAATCAAATTGACGATGCCTGGAAGTTTTACGGTGCGGTATCTGGCCAAGCGATGGTCTCTCGCAACGTGCATGGCCCATGGATGGTGGTACTTGATTCCAACTGGAAGGATCTCCGCGTCGTCCAACCACCCAACATCGTTTACGCTTCGGCTCTCGACGGCCCCCCGCGGCCTTCGGCAACCAACCTGCAGCCGACTGAGGTGTGGGCTGAACCCGAACTGACGATCGCCGCCGATCTGGAGTTATCCCCGCAGGACAATCAGCTTACGTTGAGCAGCCTGCGGCTCAACACTCCTTGGTTTGCCACCGACCTTTCTGGCGGGATCGAGTTGGCGAATGACTTCCCGTTACAAATGGCTGGTCCCAGTCAAATTGACGTGAGCGTCGTTGGACAGCGGCTCACTAGGCTGCTCGGCGAACCGATCGTTGCGCGGGGCAAACACGCTACACCGCTCAGCATCCGCGCTCGAGCCGGAGCTGCGGGAGAAGCGGAATTCGAGCTGGCCGGCAGCATCGGCTGGGATACCGCCGCTGTGTCCGGTTTGCAATTGGGTGCCGCGCGGGTGCCGCTGCGAGTGACCGAAAACGTGGTTTATGTGGAGCCCGCCAGCGTGCCTCTGGAACGTGGCAAAATCAACTTGGCGGGCGAAGTGCATTATCGTCCTGGTGCCTTGTGGTTTGAACAACAAGCCGGTTTGTTTGCCGAGGGGATTACGCTGACTCCGGAGATGTGTCGTGGTTGGCTGAAATACATGCTTCCCTTGGCTGCCGACGCCACGGCGGTTAGCGGCACGTTTTCGGTTGAGCTAGCCGAGTGCTTGATTATTCCCTCGGACCCAGTTCGTTCCCGTGTGCGTGGTTCTTTGCAAATCGAGGGAGCGACGGTTGGCCCTGGGCCGCTGGCGAAAAACCTGATCGCCACCATCGATACCTTGGAAATGGCGGCGAAGGGGTTGCAGGGCCAGCCCTCTGCGGCTAACGATAAACAGTGGATTCGCATGGAGCCGCAAGCGATTGATTTTGCCATGCTCGACGGGCGCGTTTCCCACCAACGGATGATGATGCAAATTGGCAAAGTTGGTTTGTTGAGCAGCGGGAACGTATCGCTCGATGGTCGCCTCGCACTGGGGATCGAAGTCCCTTTACAAGCCAGTTGGTTGGGAAGCGAACTGCAGGGGCTGGCTGGCCAACAGCTCACGATCCCAATCAACGGAACGTTGCAATCACCCCGCGTCGACACGCAAGCGGTAGCCGGCATCATCGGCAACCTGGGAGCCAAAGCGGTGCAAGGCACCGCCGAAAATTACTTGCAGCGTCAGCTTGATCGCCAACTGCAGAAACTCTTCGGCAACTAATTTGCCAACCGGCACGGCAAACACCCGCGCCAAGAGACTCGCCGTGGTGATTGGATAAGTCGGCTTTGCGGAACTAGCTTCAAAACCACCGACGGTTATCAATAGGGGATATCCTCGTCGTCATCATCGTCATCGTCGTCACGATCGGGATGAAGGGGATCGTCCGCATCAAAAAAGAAATCCGCCAACCCCAGTGGGACAGCGTCGCCTCCCAGCGTGCGACGTTTGCGATCAGCCGCCGCTTCCAGGTCCAAAGCGTCTTCTCCCAGGCAACACTCCAAAGCTTCTCGCCAGGCCGCATCGCGGTTCATCGGATGCGTCGGATTCTGAGCCAAACGCTTGAGCGCGTAGCGAAGCATGTTAATCCCGTCACGAGGCGAATAGTCCAACTTTAGCTCGTGCGAACGTTGCAAGAATTCCACCGTCATGGCCAACATGTCGGCCTCGGCAAAGGGCAGGTGGTACTGCAGAATTGCCAGCTCATCCTGTTTGGTGGGAAAACCAACCGGCAATGTCGGCTGCAAACGGCTGAGGATGTAATCGGGAATCTCAAAAGTCGATTCATCCTGGTTCATCGTTACCGCAGCGCGGAAATTCGGATTGGCGGCGATGGTGATGCCCGCCACGATCGATTCCACGTAGCGGCGTTGATCGAAGAGGGGAGCGAGCGAGGCCCATGACTTTTCGTTCATGCGGTTGCCCTCGTCCAACACGCAAACTCCACCGACCAACATCGCCGTGACCAAGGGCGAGGCGTGGTAAGCGATTTGGCCGTTTTGAGCTAACACGGGAGTTACCAGCAAATCTTCCGGCCGCGTGTCACTGGTGCACTGGTAAATGTACAACGGCCTTTGACTTTCCCCCGCCGCGGCAATCGCCAACTGCGTTTTGCCAACACCGGGGGAACCGATCAGCCGGGGAGTTAACGGCAAATCGGTCTGGTCGACCGTTAACCAGCAGGCCAAAAGTTGCATCAGCAACTCGCGTTGGCCAATCCAATCGCCACCTGTTTGATTGGGGCGACTGAGTTTCAGCCGCACACCTTCAATATCAACGTACTCGTCTTCAACCTTAATTTCCATGCTCCGCCCTTGTCGGTGCGATGTCGCGTGGCTACCGCGGTGCCACAATGCTGGTTTTGCTCTGACGGCTTTAATTTAGCCCTTTGCGGGGCTCGCTGGGCGTTAGTTTATCGTCAAAGTGGTTGTGGCTGTAGAGGTTGCCCAGCGGGGCTCACGATTGCCGCAAAGGGCCACCCACTAAGTCTCGCAAGATGGTGCGTTGGCGGACTTGGGAAAAAGCGGGATGAGCGGAGACTAAAAATGGCAACCTGGCAGCCTGCTCGCTCTTGAGCCGCAGCAGCCACCCCTCTTCGACTTTCGGAGCTCGGCGGAGTGTCAAGATCGCTTCGTTCAACTCGACACCATAGGGCCCATAAGGCAGCTTGTTTAGGCTTGCCGCGCGGGCTATCCAGTAATCAGATTTTCCGTCGTGGGAGGTGTGCTCAGCGAGTAATTGCTGAGCGGCGGGTATTTCTTGGCGGCTTTCCAGCACATCGAGTTCAAACCCGATCGCCAATTCCCGCGCGCGTCCGTCGTACGCGGCTCGCATCGCGCGGACTTGGTTGATGGCAGTGTTGGCATCGCCCGCCAACCACGTGAGCCGAGCCGCTTGGAGTTGAAAAGCGACCGACATTTTGTCGAGGCTGGTCGCCTGCTGGGCGTGCTCGAACGCTTGCCGCCACCGCCCCCGCGCGGCCAAGAATACGGCGTATTCGTACTGTGCAACCCAGCTGAGCGTCATTTTCGGCACGCGCTCGGCGAAAATTCTCTCGGCCTCGGCGAAGTCCCAGTCGGCTTGCCAAGCCAGCACGGCGGCGGCCAATTCGGCCGTGTTGGAATCGACCCGCAAGTCGCGAACTTGCGCCACCGCTTGGCGAGCTTGTTGGATCAAATCGGCCCGTTCCTCAGCAGCCGCTTGTTCCAGCAAAATCATCGCCGTCAGAGCGATCCCAGCGTGCGCTTCGGCGAACTTTGCATCCTGCCGTACTGCGCTGCGGAAACACCCCATTGCATCTCGTAAAGCTTTGGTGGAATCGGGGTCCATCCGCGCGTAGCCGTTGACCAAGCAGTGGTACGAAGCGTTGCTGCGTGGCTCGCCGCTGTTGTAACCGGCCAGTTCCCGGCCGATGCCGGCGGCCACCTGCTCGGCAATTTCCTGCTGCTCGATCAGATTCGTCTCTTGCTTGACACGCGTGTTGTAGCTGCAGATTTGGAAACCACTTTGGGAATCAATCAACTGCACATCGATAGTTTGATAGCCATCGCCATCGGTGATCACCGTGCCAATCAAGACGGCGTCCACTCCCAATTGCTGGCCGGTCTCTTGATAGCGAGCCAGTTCGAGCTTGACACCTCGCGAAGCAAGTGCCGGTGGCTCAGTGCTGGGGCCCTGCGCTGCGTCGCCAGCGTGTGCTGCATTGCCGGCCTGCGCAGTGTTATCGGCGGGCCTGTTGGTGGCAGAACCGTTGGCAAGTTCAGCCACGGGTGCGGTCTCCACCGCGGGGTCATTGCGGAGCGGCAAATAGGGATAAACGCGAAGATCGGGGACACGCGTCAATTGGTTGGCGATCGCGGCCGCCATTTGTTCGCCGATCCCGAGGTCGCGAGTATTCATCCCGGCCAGCGGGGTCATGTCGAGCCGCAAACCATCTTCCAGCGGCATGACGGCGATCGATTGGATCTTGGCGGGCTGCTTGAGCCAACGCCCCAAGCTGCTAGATGCGGCGACTCCAGCAGCCACTAAACCGGTCCAGCCGGCAGCTTGGAGGAACCGTCGCCGC
The DNA here is from genome assembly GCF_052161645.1 of Kothea flammea. Taxonomy (GTDB): domain Bacteria; phylum Planctomycetota; class Planctomycetia; order Pirellulales; family Pirellulaceae; genus Laterigemmans. Next base: position 5,314,154 of record NZ_CP197414.1, on the reverse strand, counting down.
GGAAAGCGATGGGCATGGACTGATTCGTCGACGGTCATTTGCCGGACCACTGACTCGGTCGGGCGGTCGGCGATGGCGGTGGTGGGGTGGGGCGAAGGGTGTGGTTTGGGGCGAGAGTTCAAGCGGGCGGTTGTTGGGCTCGGCAAACAATCGCCATCGATAGTGACGTCGCCCCGCAGTTGGCAGGCCAAACGCTGGGCATCGGCCAACCGCTCACCAGGTTCCTTGACAAGACAAGCAGCGATCAGATCGACCAGTCGCGGGTCGTCGGCGACGCGCGTGGGATCGTATTCGGGCTGGGCGTTGATGATCGCGGCTAACGATTCGGCGAAGGTCTCACGTTGGAAGGGGCCGTAGCCGAAGAAGCATTCGTACAGCACGCATCCCAGGCTGAACAAGTCGGCCGCCACGCTGACTTGCCCCCCCTTGGCTTGCTCGGGTGACAAATAGCCGGCCGTACCGAGGATCACCCCGGAAACGGTCGCTTCATCACCACCTCCGCGGGCGCTGTCGTTTCGCGACAGCCCGAAGTCGAGCAGTTTGACGCGGCCTTCTTCGGTGATGAACAAGTTCTCAGGTTTTAGATCGCGATGGACGATCCCCATGGCGTGAGCGGCGGCCAAAGCATCCGCCGCTTCGCCGCCGATAAACCGTGTTTCCTCGGGGCTGAGTGGTGCGGCTTGGCGAAGTCGCTCGCGAACCGTGACGCCTTTTAGCAGTTCCATCACGGCGAAGGGGCGCCCTTGGTGTTGGCCCACGTCGTACAGGCTGACGATGGCCGGGTGGCTGAGCCCGGCAATTGCCCTCGCTTCGCGGTCAAAGCGGTCGAATCGCTGCTGGTCGTCGGGTGAGCCGTCGAGTTGTTCAATCAGCACTTTGATGGCCACGTCGCGATCGAGCCGCGTGTCGCGGCCCCGGTAGACTTCTCCCATGCCGCCGCGGCCAATGCGAGCTTCCAGCAAATAGGGGCCAATCCGCATCCCGGGTTGAAACCAGTCGGCCAACCGCTGGTTACTCCCCACCATCTCCGCCGCGACTGCCCGCAGTTCGGTTTCCAATATTTCGCGATGATTGCCCGCATAGTTATTGAGCGTGGCAGCAATCATGCTTTCCAGCACATCTTGGGGCAGCCGCTCGCTCGCCGCCACATGACTGGCCTTGGGACGGCCGCGCAGTGATCGCTCGAATTCGATGCTGAGGGAATCGATTTCGGCCAAATGTCGGGCGGATAGTTGGGATATTTGCATTCGTTATTCCTTGGAATCCGACTCCGTTTCTGTCCAAATCTTACGGATTAATTGCAAGCGCCGCTCGACGGCCCGTTTGCTCATTTCCAAAATCTCAGCGATCTCGTCGACTAAATATCCTTCCATCCGCATCACGGCGATCTCTCGCAGGGCGGGATCACCCAGCGATTCCAGCAAGGTCTCGGCCGCTTCGGCCATCTCCGCTTCCCAGGCGGGACCTTCGTCGCGTCCTTCGATTCCGGTGATGCCCGGCCCCGGCTGAGCTTCTTGAGGAGCGAGGAAAACCGACTCCCCGCGGACTTTTCCGCCTCCCCGCTTCTGCCGCGCGTGGTGCCGCATGTGGGCCTGTACCTTGCGGCTGGTAAGTACAATTAACAATCCCCAAAGGTTGTCAGGCCCCGCCAAATTCGGAAATCGATCCGCTTTGACCCCGGCGACAAAGCTGTGAAAAGCCGACAGTGCCACATCTTCTTCATCGCGAATTCGCCGCAAGGAGGTCGGCAAACGTTTACCTGCCAGGCGAACGATGCGGTGATAATACTGCTCCCACAGCGTGTTGGCCGCATGCTCGTCGCCCGCACGTAGGCGAATCAACAAAGACTCGAACGATTCGCCCTCCTCGGTCATAACGTTTTTTCCTTCCGAGAAAGCTGGCGACGAAAACTGCTAGCGAAGACTCAGCCAAGAAGACCAAACCCAAACAACGACTGCTGGCACCCACCTTTTGTAATCATCCGCAAATCGGCCTGCCAACCCGGCTCCTCTCCCAACTCGTTACATCCGAAAAATATTGTAACGAAAACGACATAACACGGGGGGCAATCGCTGATAAAATTGAATCGATAGCTCTGGTGATACGGGCCTGTTGATGATTATTCGCGGTACAACTCGGCAAATTAGCCTTGACAGTCTGCTGCAGTTCTCCATACTCGTGCGACTTCCCCAGAGCAAATTCGTTCATCATCCGAGCGGTAGCCCTCTTTAACCGGCGCTACTTATCGGGTTATATTATGTCGAAGCGGCCTGTTATCCAATCAGACGCTGCTGTTTTTCAGTCGCTAACGCCTACTGCAATCGCTTTCCCAGCGTTGAACGCATTCCATGCCAACGATTAATCAACTCGTCCGTAAGCAACGTAAACGCACTCGTAAGCCGAGCAAGAGCCCGGTGTTGGACCGTTGCCCCCAGAAGCAAGGGGTCTGCTTGCAAGTTCGTACCATGACGCCCAAGAAGCCGAACTCGGCTCTGCGGAAGATCACACGGGTGCGTCTCAGCAACGGAAAAGAAGTGACGGTTTACATTCCAGGCGAAGGTCACAACCTCCAGGAGCACTCGATTGTGCTGATCCGCGGTGGTCGTGTCCGAGACTTGCCGGGTGTGCGTTATCAAGTGGTTCGCGGCAGCCGCGATACGCTCGGTGTTGACAAGCGAAAGCAAGCCCGTTCGCGATACGGTGCTAAGAAGAGCTAGCTTGGGCCTTTGGGCCAATTCGCCCTTAAATCCGAGTTGCCCAGATAGCCAGTCGCGAAGATCGGCCCAGCCGCCAAAATAAGCCAATTAGTTTGTTGCCTGACAAGCTACGTTACTCCCCCACCATTCATTCGTTGCCTGCAATAAGTCGCCATGGGAAAGATTACCGCCAGTCGGACTCAGCTGAAACCCGATCCTCGCTATGATTCGCTGTTGGCCAGCAAGTTCATCAATTGTTTGATGCTCGACGGCAAAAAGACAGTTGCTCAGCAGGTCTTTTTTCGGGCCCTCGAAGAAATTGGTCGCCGGCTGCCCGATGCGGTACCGATCGAAGTGTTCGAGCAAGCCGTTGAGAACGTCAAGCCTTACATCGAAGTTCGCAGCAAGCGAGTTGGTGGTGCGAGCTATCAAGTGCCGATGCAGGTTAATCGCGCTCGCCAGCAAAGCTTGGCGTTCCGCTGGTTGCTCGCCGCTGTACGCGACAAAAAAGGTCGCCCCACCCACTTGAAGTTGGCTGACGAATTGCTCTCAGCTTACAAAAAAGAGGGAGTGGCGTACACCAAACGCGAAAACACCCACCGGATGGCCGACGCGAACAAGGCGTTCGCTCACTTTGCTTGGTAAGCAAATCTGTTTGCTATCACTTTGTGATTATTCCGCTAATCGAGCCGCAGCTTCCGAATTTCGGAGGGTGCGGCTTTTTTCGTTGCGCTCAACCCGCTACAAGTATTAAATCCGCTACAAGGTTGCGTTCCCGTCGTTGCGGGACCTGGTAACTGCTCACTATCCCGTTCGTTTCCTCGCCCACAACACCTTATGTCGCTCAGCAATCTTCGAAACATTGGCATCATCGCGCACATCGACGCCGGTAAAACGACCGTCACCGAGCGAATGCTGTACCTCAGTGGCGCGAAACACCGCGTCGGCCGCGTCGACTCTGGGACCACCGACACCGACGATGACCCCGAAGAGCAACAGCGGGGGATCACGATTTTTTCCGCTTGCGTGAAGATGCGTTGGAACGAATTCAGCATCAACTTGCTCGACACGCCCGGTCACGTCGACTTTACCGCCGAAGTCGAACGTTGCCTGAGAGTGCTCGATGGCGCGGTTGTCGTGTTTTCTGCTCGCGAAGGTGTGGAGGCGCAAAGCGAGACCGTTTGGCGACAAGCCGATCGTTACGAAGTGCCCCGCATCGTTTTTATCAATAAAATGGACCGCGAAGGAGCCGACTTTTTTGCCGTTGTCGGTGATATCGCGCCACGGTTGCAAGGCGCGCCGGTTCCGGTGCAAATTCCCGTCGGTGCTGGTCCGCCGCACGTGAACAACCCTTTCCGGGGAGTCATCGATTTGGTGACCATGGAACTGCTCGAGTTCGATCCGGAGAGTGACGGTAAGGTGGTCCGCAAGGTGGCTATTCCCGACGAACTGTCGGATGAGGCCGCGCTCTATCGCGAACAACTACTGGAGTCGCTCTACGAAGTCGACGACACCCTCGCCATGGCGGCCATGGAAGAGCGGGAGATCACCGTCGAGCAAATTCGCGAGGCCATTCGAGCTGGGTGTCTGCGTCGTCAGATCCAGCCGGTGTTTTGCGGTTCGGCATTGCACGGCATCGGAGTCAATCCGTTGCTCGATGGCGTCGGCCACTATTTACCCAGCCCGCTCGATCGGCCCCCCGTCAAAGGCGTCACCGCCCAAGGAGCCACCGACGCGGATTCGGCAGACAAGATTTCCCGCGCCCCCGATTCGAAAGAACCGTTCTGCGGCTTGGTGTTTAAGATTTTGCCAGCCAAGACTGGTGACAACTACTGGGTGCGAGTCTACAGCGGCACGTTGACGGCTAACTCACGCGTCTACTGTCCGAATCGAGACAAGAAAGAAAACGTCGCTCAACTTTGGCAGATTCACGCCAGCAAGAAAGAGCGAGATGGTCAGATTGAAGCGGCACCGGCCGGTGAAATTGTCTGCGTGATCGGGCCGCGATTTGCCATCACAGGGGATACGCTCTGTGATACCCGCGAAATTATCGAGCTGCCCAGCATCAAATTCGCCCGCGCCGTGTTGAGCATGGCGATCGAGCCTGAAAGCACGGCTGACCGCAAAAAGCTGGCCGAAACCTTGGAGATGCTTAAACGGCAAGATCCCACCTTCAACGCGGTTGAGAATGCCGAGACGGGGCAAACCCTGATCAGCGGGATGGGTGAGTTGCACCTGGAGGTGATTCAGCACCGTTTGACTCGCGACTTTAGCTTGAACGTCAAGTTCTACAAGCCTCGCGTCAACTACCATGAAACGGTTGGCAGCAAAGCCAGCGTGGTGGGACAATGCAATCGGCAGATTGGCGCCACGCAGATGTTCGCTCGGCTCGATGTGACCGTGGAACCGTTGGAGGATCCTTCTTCGCCGGTGCAAGTTTTCGATCGCTTGCCGGTCGACACCAAAATACCCAATGGGCCACGGACCGCGGCGCTCGACGAATTGCGGGAACGGGCTGCTGGGGGTGGGTTGTTGGCTGGTTTCCCGCTGACCGGGGTTCGCATCAGCGTCACCGGTGGCGACGCGCACGAGGACGGCAGCGACGAAGTGGCCTTTCGCATTGCAGCCGGTGATGCATTCGATCGCGGATTGCAAGCGGCCGTGCCAACGCTGTTGGAACCGGTGATGCGAGTTGAGATCACCACTCCCGAAGCTTACATGGGAGATATTGTCGGTGATTTGCAACAACGCCGTGCGGTCATTGCCAAGACGGAGAATCGCGGTGACATTACAATCATAGTGGCCCACGCGCCGCTGAAAGAATTGTTTGGCTATTCCAACTCGATTCGCAGCATTTCCCAGGGCCGCGCTGGGGGCAGCATGGAGCCTTTGGGCTATCAAGCAGCACCCGCGGAAGATGCTGAAAGTTTCACCTATTGAGCCCGCATGAGCATTGCATCCACATCGTCAAGTGATCTTTTCGAACAGACGCTCCGCCAAACCATTCGCGGAGACCTCTATTTTGATCCGGTCAACCGCGGTGTGTATGCCACCGATGCTTCGCTGTTCCAAATTGTGCCGCAGTGCGTGGTCGTGCCACGCGACGCCGAAGATACGATCGCGGCGGTCAAAATTGCCGCGCAGTTTGGCGTGCCGATCACGGCGCGGGGCGGAGGGACCAGTTTGTCAGGACAAACTTTCGGGCCCGGCATGGTGATCGATTTTTCCAAATATATGGATCAAGTCGAAGAGGTTTACGTCGCTCCGGATGGGCATGAAGGTTGGGCCCGCGTCGGCCCCGGCGTGGTTCGCGATCGGTTGAACAAACAGGTCGCCCCGCACGGTTTGCATTTTGCTCCAGATCCAGCTACCGGCTCTCGGGCCACGGTCGGTGGCATGATCGGCAACAACACCTGCGGTACTCGCAGCATCGTGTTCGGAAAAACGATCGACCACGTGCTCTCTTGCCGCGTGGTGTTGGCCGATGGGTCCGTTTGTGATTTCGAGCCGCTCGCTGATGATCAATGGAAGATTCGCGCCGGCCAAGCTGACAAACAAGCAGCAAAAGGTGCTCAGACCACGGAACCGCGAGAGGCTGAGATTTATCGCGGCGTGGGGGCTTTGATTGAGCGGCATCGGGCTGAGATTCTCGCCCGCTATCCCAAAGTTCTCCGCCGCGTCTCCGGCTATAACTTGGACGAATTCGTTGACGGCGCTGGCTATACCGGCCCGATTGGTCCCCGCGCGGCTGCCAACAGCGGCCAGCGAACTTGGAACCTCAGCAATTTAATTGTTGGTTCTGAGGGCACTTTGGCTCTTCTGCTGGAAGCCAAAATCCGCCTCGTGCCACTGCCGCCGGCGACTGCGCTTTGTGTCGTTCACTTTGACGACCTGATTGATTCGCTTCGCCATGTTGATCGCATGTTGGAGTTTTCACCCTCGACGGTTGAATTATTGGACCGCACAGTGATGCGGGAGGCGAAGGTCAACGAAGCGACTCGCCAGATGGCCCACTTTATCTCTGGTGACCCGCATGCAGTGCAGATCGTCGAGTTCTTTGGCCAGGACGCTGAGGAAGCGTCCCAGCGTGTGGCTCAATTTGCCGCCGCGATGAAGGCGGAGAAGATTGGCTATGCTTGGCCGATCTTTACCGAGCCAACTGGGATACAAGATGTTTGGGAAACGCGGAAATTGGGCTTGGGGCTAATTTCTAACGTCCGCGGCGCAATGAAGGGGCGTGACTTTATCGAAGACGCTTGCGTACCGACTGAACACTTGGCGGAGTACATTGGCAGGATTCAGACCTTATGTGCTGATCACGGGATCGGGCGGTTGAGTCTCTACGCGCACGCGTCGGTGGGCGTCGTGCACGTTGTTCCAGCGCTTGATCTGCATGATCCGGCTGAAGTCGTGAAGATGGAAAAAATTGCCCACCAAGCCTTTGAGTGGGTGATGGAGTTTGGTGGCTCTTGGTCGGGTGAACATGGTGACGGCCAAGTGCGGGGCCAGTTTTTGCCGAACATGTTCGGCCCCGATCTTTACGGTGCCTTTGTGGAATTGAAGCAACTCTTCGATCCCCAAGGTTTAATGAACCCGGGCAAGGTCGTCGACGCTCAAACGTTGACCGAAAACTTGCGATATCAAACTCCCGGTTACGAGCAGCAAGCTGCGCGAGCGGCCGCGGCCGCCAACTATCGTTATCAAGATCAAGGTGGTCTCAAGCTGGCCGTCGAACAGTGTAACGGTGTGGGCGCATGTCGAAAGTTATCCGCCGGCACGATGTGCCCTTCCTACATGGCGACGCGTGACGAACAGCATACTACGCGAGGTCGTGCCAACGCGTTGCGTCTGGCGATGACCGGCCAGTTGGGAGACGACCCCGTTGCCGCCTTGGCGTCGGATGGTGTGAATGATTGCCTCTCGTTATGTTTGGCCTGCAAAGCTTGCAAAACGGAGTGCCCCAACGCGGTCGACATGGCCAAGTTGAAAAGCGACGTGCTGCAGATGCGACACGACCGCCACGGAACACCCTGGAGTGCCAAAATCTTGGGGCGGATGCCCGACGCGGCCCGCCGGTTGGCCGGGCGGTTGGGACGCGCGGCAAACCTTTCCAATTTAGTCCCCGGTGGCCGCCGCCTTTTGGAAAAAATGACCGGCATCGATCGTCGCCGCCCACTCCCCACGTTCGCCACGAAAACGCTTGAACAACACCTCAGCGAGCGGCAAGTTTCTGGACTTTCCTCGCCGCGAGGCGAAGTGGTGTTGTTTGCCGACACCTACGCGAATTATTTTGAACCGCATATCGGCTTGGCTGCCCTGTCGCTCCTGGAAGGGCTCGGTTACAGAGTCGAAGTGGCTCAAGCCGGTTGCTGTCAACGCACCCGACTCAGTAAAGGTTTAGTCCGCGAAGCAAAACAGCTGGGGACGCAAACTTTGCAGAATCTTAAGCCGTTCGCCGAGCGGGGGCTGCCCATTCTTTGTTTGGAACCTTCTTGCGCGTCGGCGCTGGTCGATGATTTGGCCGATTTGGTCGATGACCAAGCGCTTGGCCAATTGATTGCCGGTAAAGTGCAAATGATCGACGTCTTTCTTGCCAGCGAAGGAGTTGAACTGGCCAGCGATCATGCGCAAATTCTGTTGCATGGGCATTGTCACCAGAAAGCACTTTTTGGCACCGCAGCGATTCGCCAACTCTTCGCCGACATGCCGGCAACCGATTGCCGGGAAGTCGACTCGGGCTGCTGTGGCATGGCCGGTTCCTTCGGCTATGAAAACTATGATTTGTCCCGCACGATCGGCGAAGATCGCCTCTTTCCGGCTGTTCGCGACGCCGCCAGCAAGGGGCAAACGATTGTCGCTTGCGGCATTTCTTGCCGGCATCAATTGAGCGATTTTCTCGGCGTGCACGCTTACCATTGGGTTGAAGTCGTGCGTCCCAAACGCGAATCGGCAAAGCCCAATATCCATTGACCGTGGATACTTGCTCGCTGAGTTTGCGTTTCACGCCTCTGACAATAACCTAGTTGCGAGCAGTCAATAAACTCACCTTGCTCGCGCCCTAGCTGTTGGCCCCCGACGCCAGAACAGCTTGGGCAGTATTCCCCGCCGGACTGTTTGACTAGGATATGAGGTTGTGGGTCGAGCGGAGACCCGCTGGGAATATTCAGCGAACTCTGGCTTGAAAAAGTACTAAGAATGTAGATTAGAGTTGTTGCAAATGGTCCGAGGACGAAGCCTTCGATGAACAAGAGACTGGTGGTCGTAGTGGGGCCCGAAACGGGCCGTATCATTCCCCTGGACAATGGCGTGGTGCTGACGGTTGGGCGAGGTGCTGCCAGTAATACGCGTTTGGACGACCCGCGGATTAGCCGCGTGCACTGCAAGCTCGAAGTGGACGCCAGTGAAGTCATCATCAGCGATGCCGGTAGCACCGGCGGGACGTTCGTCGCTGGGCAAAGGATTGATAAACAAAGACTTTCCGACGGGGATGAGATTCAGATCGGTAGCACCTGTATGCGTCTAGAAACGATCACCCCCGCGAGGGACCAACCGCAAGCGGATGGATCTGAGGTTGGCAAGGCGCCTCGCCCCTCAAAACCGACGTTGCAAGATCTGGTAGGTCAAACACTCGGGCATTTCAAGCTGGAGAAAATTGCCCACGTGGGTAGCAGCAGTTTGTTGTTTCGCGGGGAGGATCTAAAACATGCTCGCCCGGCGATGATCAAAGTGCTGTTGCCACGGGTTACTGCGGATGAAGAGCAACGGCATCGTTTTGTACGCGCGGTGCGGACCATGATCAACATACGGCACGACAACCTCGTAGAGGTTTATGGGGCCGGCAAGCAAGGGCCGTTTTGTTGGTGTGCCATGGAGTTGGTGGATGGGATCAGCGTCCTGGAGATCATTGAGCTGATCGGTACTCAGGGCAGGCTCGACTGGCGTGACGTTTATCGAATCGGCGTACACGTCGCCAGGGCGTTGGAATATGCTTATCGACAGAAAATTATTCATCGCAACGTAACTCCAGAGAATTTGATTCAGCGCAAGCACGACAAGGTTGTCAAGCTTTGCGACTTGTTGTTGGCCAAAGCACTCGAAGGGACTCAATCGCGACAAGTCACCGCGCCCGGGCAATTGGTCGGAAATGTTGCCTACATGTCGCCTGAGCGGACAGTTGATACGTCCAGTTTAGACTGGCGCTCCGACCAATACGCGTTGGGTGCCACGCTGTTTGCATTATTAACCGGTGGGCCACCATTCGCAGCGAAGTCATTACCGCAATTGGTCCAAGCAGTCCGCAACGAGGTCCCTTCATTTCCCGCTGATATTCAACAGGAAGTGAATCAGAAGTTCCAGCAAATTGTGCTGAAAATGCTCGCCAAGTCCCCAGAGGATCGTTTCGCTTTTCCCAGTCAACTGATTGACCGGCTGGATGAAATCGGCCGAGAAAGCAATGTTGATGCTGATATGTTGTACAACAACTAGAAATCTGCTGGCTTTCGCGTCGCTATCGTCGCGTAAATCCCATCCATAGGTAATCATCAAGTGCATTGCTTCCGTATCCAAGCCGAACCGATCTGTGCCTGAGCAACTAAACCAAAGCGAACCATCAGAGGAACCAACACTCCCCCCTGGGTATATATCTCCTGCAGCTGATTTGCGACGGCGAAAGGAAGTAGTCAGCGCTAAACCGAGCGACCTCCGATGTCCGGTCAACCAACCCCAGTTCGCCGAGTTAGGTCGGCTGGGTGGGCCGCTGGCACCTCTTGTTGAACTTTTTGGACGTGCCCTGCGCGGTCTTTCCAGGAAAAGTGAGCTTAGCGAGAGTGAGCGCCCGCCGCTGTTATCGTCGAGCCCTTGGTTTGGGCCGGCCAAAGCGGTCCGTCATTATCCGTTTGACCTGCTCAGCGAAGGGGCGATTCGCTGCGGTCCGATTTTTAGGTTTGAGCTTTTTGGCAAAACAGTCAATGTAGTGTCTGGTCCGGAAGCCTTACGGATCGCCAAGCAATCTGAGCATCTCGGATTGGACAGAAAGAAGATCTTCGAGCCTTTTGTGCAGACGACGGGGGTGCCGATTTTTTCTGTCGAAGGACGAGAGCATGAGCTGCTTCGCCGACTTGTTCGTTACGGATACACCCGGGGGACGATCGCCCCGTTCGTGAGCCGGATCAGTGATACCGTCCGTGAGATCATTTCCGAATGGCCCGCGGACGTGATACTACAACCGCGAATGGAGGAACTCTCCATTCGGGCAATGGCGGCAACGGTTAGTCCGGAGCCAATCCCGCTAGACTTCATCGAGTTGGGTGAAGTTGGCGAATTGGGCATGATGGTGACGGTGCGACAACGTTCCCGGTATGTACTCGGCTTGCCCCGAATGAAACGTTCGAGGCGAAATACTGTTGCCGCACTCGATCCCATCATTGGACGTCACCGCGGTGGTTTAACCAGGGACGACCCTTTGCCTTGGATGATCGACGCCTTCATTGCTGCGGAAGCGGACGGTCAGAAAATGGATGATGCCGGCATTCGAGGCGGAATTGTCTACGCGCTGATTGCCGCCTACATCTATCTCGGGCGACAATCATTATTGATGCTTGCAGAGGCTGTCCGCGATCCGCGAACACTATCAGCGCTAAACAAGGAAGTTGACACCGCTTTTTCCAAAGGGCCATTAACGGCAGCAACTTTAAGAGTGATGCCGACGTTGCGCGCGTTGTTTCTGGAGGCGAATCGACGATACCCACTGCTACCAGGTATGCCTTATGAGACGACACGTACAACTCAGGTTGGTGACTTTACCATTGGGCCACACGAGCTGCTCTTGTTAACCGCGGTTCCCGGGCACTTTGATGGCCAGAATTATAGCTGCCCATGGAATTTTGATCTCAATCGGGTGCGGGCACCGCGTTATGAGCATCGCGCTAGCGGCGGCTTTGCTCCCTGGGGATTCTCGCCGCGTTCCTGCTTGGCTATCGGGCTTTGTGAATTGATGACGACCACGATGGTCGCCACCATGCTGCATATCTTTGATCTCACGATTCCCAACAAAAGTGAATCGATTCCGATCACCGTGGCACCGTTGGTTGGTCCTTCTCATGGGCAACCCGCTTCGCTGCGACTGCGCGACGAAGCAGATCGTGTCATTGATCCTAAGTCGCTTTACGAGGAGCGGCTTGACGTACATGATGATGACGAGGACCTCGAGTTGCCTCGCTTCACGTCGCTAAGCTTGCAAGCTGGTGAAGTGATTTACTCGCCGGGTGACAAGGCAACCGATTTTTTCATCCTTGTCGAGGGGCGTGTCAATGTTTCCCGAGAAAGCGATGTTGGGGACGATTGGGAAATTATTGCCTATGGGCCGGGGCAAGGGTTCGGCGAAATCGGAATCTTAAAAGAGGTACCAAGAAAGGAAACGGCAACGACCGTTGATCCATCGGAACTGCTGGTCCTGGATCGTCGAACTTTTCTTGGGCTGCTGGCGGAGCTTGACGCGGAAGCGTTATCTCTCGCGATGTTGATCAAGAATCTGCTTGTGTCGAAATTACTTCGTCGTGCCGTTGGGGGCCTTCTCCGGCAAGACCTGCCGAATATCAGCGAAGTTTCGTTCGAGAGAATCGAGAGCGGAAAATGGATTCTTCGCGAGGGGGACGCGTCGGATGTGGCGTACATCATCGTCTCGGGGAAAGTCGATGTAACTTGCCGAAAAGGAGATGAGGACGCTTTGTTGGCGACGCTGGAAGCTGGCGATATTTTCGGTGAGATCGGTGTACTGGAAAAGAGGCCGCGAACATCTTCTGTGAAAACGACGGAGCCAACGGTTCTCGCGCGGCTGACCGCGCAAATGCTGCAAGAATTGATGAGACAGCCCGGTGCGGGAGCGTCGGGACTCAAACTGCTGATTGCACGGCGATTGATCAGGAGTGCGGAAAAACTCCGAGAATGAGAACTTAAGACGACATGGCAATGCTAAATGCGGCGATTGAACTATGCACCAAAGGGGGTGGGCTCTTGTTCTGTTCTGCATGAAGTTGGCTGCTGTCCACTTTTGATACGTCCGCGTCGGTCAGGGTATTCGAATGACTGCGTCTAACGACGATACAGATATTCAGGGAGGTGGTGAGGATGTCACCATCCCCCCGGCAGGTGAAAATATTGCGCGACTCCCCGGTTCTTCTAATTTGGCCGCAGAGGAGTCTGAAACCCTTGCGCAGCGACCGGTACCTGGGCAAGAAGACAAGACTTATCAGCTCGACGACGGTCTGGCCACGCTGGCGAGCCTGGGCGAATCGGAACTGTCGAACGTCCAGTACTTTGGCGATTACGAGCTGCTCAAAGAGATTGCTCGCGGCGGCATGGGAGTGGTTTACGAGGCGCGGCAGGTCAATCTCAATCGCCTGGTCGCGCTCAAAATGATCCTCTCCGGCCAGCTGGCATCGGAGGAAGATGTCGCCCGGTTTTACCTCGAAGCCGAGGCGGCGGCTAATTTAGACCATCCTGGGATCGTGCCGATCTACGAAATCGGACAGCACGAGGGGCAGCATTTTTTCACGATGGGTTTTGTCGAGGGACAAAGCCTGCAGGATCGCATTAAAGATGGCCCGCTGCTGCCTCAGGAAGCTGCGGAGTTGACCGCCAAGGTGACCGAGGCGATTGGTTACGCACATGAGAAAGGCGTGATCCACCGCGACCTCAAGCCAGCCAACGTTCTCTTAGACAAAAAGGGTGAGCCGAAAGTGACCGACTTTGGCCTCGCTCGGAAGCTGGAACAAGACAGTGGGCTGACAAAAACCGGTGCCGTGATGGGGACGCCCAGCTACATGCCACCTGAGCAGGCAGCGGGCAACATTGAAGCAATCGATCATCGAGCCGATATCTACTCGCTAGGCGGAATCCTTTACGCTTTGCTCACCGGCCGACCACCTTTCCAAGCCGCCAATCCCCTGGATACTTTGTTGCAGGTCTTGGAGAAGGAGCCGGTGCCACCTCGGCAGCTAGCTCCCAAGGTGCCTCGCGACATCGAAACGATCGCGCTGAAGGCTCTGGAAAAGGATCCCAAACGCCGCTATCAGACGGCCCAGGAAATGGCGGATGACCTTCGTTGTTTTCTCGCCGGAGAGCCTATCCGGGCAAGATCCATCACTGCTGTTGAGCGTGCCTGGCGATCGGCCAAGCGGCATCCAGTGGTATCAGTGCTAGGATCTTTGGCGGCCCTTTTGTTGCTTATTGTCTCCATCGGCGGCCCCTTGGCGGCTATGCAGCAATCCAGGCTGAAGGGGCTGGCCGAGGACCGAGAAGCGGAAGCACTCGCATCCAAGCGAGTCGCTGAGGAAGCGGCTGCTAAGGAACGCCAGGCTCGCGAGCAACTTGCGGTCGAGAAGGAGCAGGCGTTAGCTAATCTGTACGCCACCAGCATTCGGCTCGCGCAGCAGGAATGGCAGGGCAGCAAGATCACGCGGGTCGAGCAATTATTGAACGAGTGTCCTCCACAGTTCCGCGACTGGGAATGGCACTATCTCCAATCTCTGGTTCATGGTGCGGAGGTCAGTCTGCGGGGGCATACCGGGCAAGTTGACTTCGTCGGGTTCCAAGAGGACGGCCTACAGCTGATCTCACATGCGACGGATCAGCAGGTCAAAATTTGGAACCTTCCCTCTCGACAACAGATCGACTCGAAAACCGCACCCAACGTTTTCAAAAGCAGCTTCGGGGGCGGGCATCGGTTGATGGCCCAGCCATCGGGACGCGAGTTGCGAATCGTCGAAATTGCCAGCGGCAAAGTTGTGTCGAGAGTTCCCCTTCCCGACAACGCAGCCTCTCTGGACAAAGCCGTCCTGAGCGCCGATGGATCCACGCTCGCCTTGCAATTTATTCCATCATCGGAGGATGGGTCGAGTCGGTTGGTTCACGTAATCGATCTGCAAGCAGGCCACCGGCTCTGCGAGTTGAAAGGCGTCAATGGCGAGGGGCAACATGCTCCTGTATTGAGCCGAGATGGCAAGTGGTTTGCCGGTGCCTTGGGACCCAACATCATCGGCATTTGGGAGACCCAATCGGGAACCTTGATCCACTCCCTCGCGGGCCATGTGTTGCCGATCACCAGCATTCAGTTTAACCATGACGCGACGCAGTTGGTCAGCGGTGGATTTGAGGGCGTGGCTAAACTTTGGGATCTGAACACCGGGAAAGAACAGTTGACGCTGCTCGGCCACGTGGATTGGGTATTGGGGGTGCGGTTCAGCGACGATGGCAAATGGGTCGTTTCCGCAGGTAAAGATCGAACCGCGAGAATCTGGGACGCTTCGTCAGGCTCCGAATTAGTAACCATCCGAGGGAATACGTCGTATGTGCTCGATGCGACGCTCAGTCCCGACAATAACTTTCTGGCAACTGCCGCTGCGGACCAGGTGATTCGCGTTTGGAACGTTGAAAATCTGACCAGTATCGAAGAAAGCATACCTAAGGATGATTTTGACGCATTGTTGACCCAATTTGACGTCACCTCCAATCATCGGGCCAAGGTGTTGGACGGTCTGCGGCGGATGGTCTATGACCACGCTTCGCAGGAATGGAAAAGTCACTATGGCCATCGTGGTCCTTTAACGGACGTGGATTTCTTTCCAGGTTCCAACCAATTTGTGACTGCCGGACGGGATGATCGTCTGCTGCTCTGGAGCACCCAACAAACGACGCCCCTGAAAGCATTTGACACACCCGGCAGAGCTTTAGACGTTGCGACAGCGCCCGACGGCAAAACATTTGCGGCGGCCGTTTCCGGGGCCGGCGGCGATCACTCCGTCTTCGTCTGGCATACGGATTCTGCCGAGCCCGTTCTCAAGTTGGAGGGCCCCAACGATGAGGCCATCCGTGTGGCGATCAGTCCCGATGGAAAATATCTGGCCGCCGGCGGCGCATCTACCAGGAACCAAACCTCGGGAAACGTTGAAATCATCATCTGGGAATTGGAAACTGGCACGGAAGTTCAGCGAATAGCGGAACACCGTGGAATCGTTCAGGCGCTCGCCTTCTCAAATGACTCGCGGAGCGTGCTGGCGGCAGACACCGCCGGGGTGACGGCAAGATGGGCGATTGACGCAGAGGCGAAAGAACCACTTTGGAAGATGGGCGTCAACACAACTGGCATCGCTTTTCACCCGCACCGAGATGTTTTTGCCTCGACCCACGTCGATGGGCGGATTCGTATCTGGAATGCAACGACTCAACAGCGACTCGCTGATTTGGAGGGGCCACTCACCGCATTGGTAAAGCTTGCTTACAGTCCGGACGGTCGTCGCTTGGTCTCTTGCGGTGACGATGCCGCCATCACGGTCTGGGACCCGGAAACGCACCTGAAACTGCTGGAGATGAAAGGGCATTCGAATACCGTCTTCGGTGTCGCCTTCAGTCCTGACGGACGGTATATCGCATCTGCGGGATACGACGGGACCGTCAACATTTGGGACTCTGGTAGGTCGCTGGCGAACGGCCAAAGTGAGTGGCCGATCATTATGCAGGAACGCTTTGAGGACACAGACGAGCTCACAGCCAATTGGCGCCCTCAAACAGGTAAGTGGGCGATCGAGGACGGTCAACTCGTCGGCGTGCTGGGCACAGTGGAGCAACCTGGGGTGACTTTTTCCGCGGCATTGATCGACCACCAGCAACGGCTACCTGAGGATGTCGAGGTCGAGTTCGATTTTATGTCGACCGAACCGACCGGGATCGAAGCTGGCTTCTATGATGGTGATGAGCACGCGCTGGAAGTTGAGCTGTTGAGTGTGGAGAATCCATTCTTGTTGATGAAGGGCGCCTTAATTTGGACCCGCATGGGCGGCAACAATTACGGTCAACATGGAGTCAACAAAGCGTTTGAAATGCCAGTGGGAGAACGCGTCCGCGTTCGCTTGCGGCGTGAAGGTGAAGCCTTTACCGCATTCGTTAATGATATGGAGGTGACTCAGGTTCGCATTCAAACACGCCGGCTTCCCTACTTGCTGTTCCAAGGAATCTACGGTCCTAGCGGCTCCAAGTTTTACATTGATAACATCGTCATCAGGGCGCCGGAGTGGGGCAGCGAGCAGTTGCTGGCGGAAGAACTGGTCGACAAACTTTTCGCAGAACTGCTGCTGGCAGAAGATGTTCGCAACAAAGTCGAAAACAACTCGGAGCTCTCCGCGGAAATGAAGCAATTCGCTTTGGCGCATGTCGATTCCCACCCGCCGGCATCTCCGCGGGCGTTGGCGGAGCGCGGCCGAGTCGTCGCGGAGAGTGCCGATCGGACCGAAGAAGACCTGCGACTGGCCATTCGGTTTTTCCAAGACGCAGTCCGGCAAGCGCCTATGAACGGCTACTTCAACACGCTGCTCGGAGAAGCCAGTTTTGAACTGGGGGATTACCAAACTGCGCTGGAAAGTTTGGAAACCGCTGCCGAGCTGCGGCGGAATCAGCGTGGCTCAGCATCGCCCAATCAAATGGCGATGCTCGCGGTCTGCCATCACGAACTCGGAAACGCCGCCCAAGCCGGCGCTCTCGCACAGCAGTTTGATGACTGCATGCGATTCGCTCATTGGAAAAAGCAACTGGAGCAGTGGCAGCTCGCGTCGAAAACTTGGCTGCACAAGTTGCAGTTAGTGCCGCGCCCAGAGCGCTCGGCGGAAGTCGAGGAGGTGCTCGCCGCCGTCTTCGCCGCCCAAGAAGCTTTTATGGTTGACCGTAATCTGGATGCGTATTTTCAAATGTGCGAGGACAATTACACCCGCATCGCGGCGAACTGGCAAACGAAGAGTCCCAATGATCGTAGATTCACCGGCCAAGCGGCAAAGGACATTGTCTCGCTCTGGCTGCGCCGCCCGCCTGAGCGAGACGCCACGGAAGTGCTGCCACAGCAAATATCCGTATCAATTAACGGGGACTCGGCCCGAGTTGACCTCCGCATTGTCCGCGTGCAAGGAACCCAGTTTATTGATTTTGGCCATCAGTTGGCACTGGTTCGCA
The DNA here is from genome assembly GCF_052161645.1 of Kothea flammea. GTDB lineage: Bacteria > Planctomycetota > Planctomycetia > Pirellulales > Pirellulaceae > Laterigemmans. Next base: position 5,296,464 of record NZ_CP197414.1, on the reverse strand, counting down.
AGCAAGGCCACTGGAAGCTTCGTGGCACCCGCTCCTGGCACCACCGAGCGCTCCGTTCATCAAGCGTTGGAGTCATCGAGTACAGTCCGGAGTATTTTCTTGATCTGAATGAAAAACTGCCCTCCGAGCCTCTGCCCACCCGCGAGCATATCCTGCAATGTATTCGGGCGCGAAAATTCGATGTGGCGCTCGAGCTAGCCCAGCAGCTCACCGCCGCCGAACCGGATAATCCCAATCACTGGCTCGATCTCTGGGCAGCGGCGGAAGGGGCTGGGAACGTGAGCGAAGGGCTCCGCGGTCTCACCAGCATCGTGTCGCGAGCCCCCAACGCAACGCTATTTCTCGACGAAAGTGTGCGGCTGATGGCTGTCGCCGGAAGGGAAACCGAGTTCGTCGATTTCATTAAGCAGTTGCCGGTTCAAGAAACCACCGGCTGGCTACTGCGGACGCGAGCTCTGCGGCTCTACTTTCAGCGAGTCGTCCAGCTGGGACGACTCTTGCCAGAAGACGCCATGATGAAGCAACAGCAACTAATTGGCGAGCTTGCTGCGCAGGAAGGTGTCGACGAGGCAGGGTTGCGGCAATTGGAAGCAAGTCTCGCAACCACCAAGTCGTGGCGACTCGTCGGTGCTTTCGCCGCCAATTCGGGCCAAGCAGCTCTCAACAAGCCGTTCCTACTGGAACGCTATCATCTGGGGCTGACCAGCAAAGAGGAGGAGGAACTGCAACGCAAGACGAAACGAGTCGAAGTCTCTATCGGAGAGTACATTAATCTCTTGTCAGCGATTGAAAGGACCAGCAACGTTGCCGCTTTCGGAGTGGTCAGCATTGATAGTCCTATCGAGCAAGAGGCAATGCTGCTGGTGGGTTCTGATGACGGTGTCAAGATTTGGCTGAACGAGGAAGTCGTTCATGAGTTTAATGGTGGCCGCGCCTTCTCCGCGACCAGCGACCATGTGCCGGTCAAACTGCAGGCGGGTGAAAACGTGATCATGGTCAAGGTCAGTCAAGATGCAGGTGAGTGGGGATTCGCGCTCGAACTGGTCGACAAGAAGGGGCTGCCGATTCCCTAGGCAGCCAATGGAAATCGCCCAGCATCATTGCATGCAATCGGCACAATCCTACGTCAAACCCGCCAGCTGGCCGCGCAGCGTTTTGAGGCCGCGCCGGATCGCCCCGGCTACCGCAGACTTACTCTTTTGCTGCAAGTCGGCAATTTCTTGCAGCGAATGCTGGTGCCAGTAATGTAACTCGATCGCTTCTCGCTGAAGGTTTGGCAGCGTTTCCATCGCTTTCCCGATCAACAAGGCGCGTTCGTTCGAGGCCGCGGTCGACTCGGCATTCGCATTATCCTCGGAAAAGAGTTTGGCTAAACGCAGGGACGAAGCATCGATCGCTTGCCCTATCGACACTTCCTGCGAAACGTCGCGTTTTGCTCTCAGGTTGTCACGCCAGTGCCGTGCAAGTTCGTTGATCAAAATTTGTTTCAGCCAACCGGCCAATTCTTCGTCTGTTTCACCGCGAAACTGACTTGCTGCACGATGCGCGTTGAGCAAGGTTTGCTGGACAACATCCGAAGGGTCGACTCGGCGTTGAAGCAGCGGGTCGAGCTGCATTCCCGCCAGCAAACGTAAAAATGGGCGAAAACGGCCGATGCGGTCTTGGACATTTTTGGATGCAATACGACTTCCCGGCGAGTTTGACATTTTTTCTGCGGTAGGAGACACACGATTGGGCAAAAATGTTATCTATCTTTCTGTAGAAGCAACTGCGTTCAGCTTCCGCCGGAACGATTCTCGCGAGATTAGTGATGATACCAGATGAAAACTTAGAAGATGAGAACATCTTGCAGGAACTGATCGCCTATTTCCTCGATGCGGAAAATCGTGGTGAGCGAGTCGATCGCAAGGCCCTGCTGAGTCAGCATCCGCAATACGCCGATTCGCTGACGCAGTTCTTTGTCGATCACGACCGCATGGTTTCCGCTGGGGAGAATAACCCGGCGCCCTTGGACGCTGCGACGCTGCCGCCGAGCACCAACCCGGACGAACAACCAACCATTGCCCCGGGGGTCGACACCGTCGACGCGGATCGTACTTTTCCACCCCAGGCTCGCGGCGGGGAAGACACGATGACGGGTGATCGGGTGCGTTATTTCGGCGACTACGAACTGCTCAGCGAGATCGCTCGCGGCGGCATGGGAGTGGTTTACAAAGCGAGTCAGCTTAATCTCAACCGGCTGGTTGCGCTGAAGATGATTTTGTCGGGGCACTTGGCTTCTGAAGAGGACGTTACTCGGTTTTACCTGTAAGCGGAAGCCGCAGCCAATCTTGACCATCCCGGGATCGTACCGATTTATGAAATTGGCCAGCACGAGGGTCAGCATTTCTTTGCGATGGGGTTTGTCGAGGGGCAAAGTCTCCAACAACGAATCCAAGACGGCCCGTTGCCACCGCGCGAAGCGGCTGAACTGACGTTGAAAGTGGCCGAAGCGATTCACTATGCCCACGAGAAGGGAGTGATCCATCGTGACTTGAAGCCTGCCAACGTGCTGTTGGATTCGAAAGGGGAACCGAAGGTCACGGACTTTGGCTTGGCCCGGAAAATGGAGCAAGACAGCGGTCTAACGAAGACCGGTGCCGTGATGGGAACGCCCAGCTACATGCCGCCAGAGCAAGCCTCGGGCAAAACAGACGAAGTCGGACCACTAGCCGACGTCTATTCGTTAGGCGCGATTCGCTACTGCCTGCTCACGGGTCGCCCACCATTTCAAGCCGCCAACCCGCTGGACACGCTGCTGCAAGTGTTAGAGAAGGAACCGGTGTCGGTACAGTCGCTCAACCCGGGCGTATCAAAGGATTTAGAAACCATCTGCCACAAGTGTTTGCAGAAGGAACCAGGCAAGCGTTACGCATCGGCCCAAGAGCTAGTCGATGAACTGGGCCGCTGGCAACGAGGTGAACCGATTCGCGCGCGAGCGATCTCTGGAGCGGAAAAGGCTTGGCGTTGGGTGCAAAGAAACCGAACCGTATCAAGCTTGGCCGCTGCGACACTGCTAGCGATCATCACCGGAGCCTGCATAGCACTGGCTTTTGGCATCGAAGCAAAGCGATCAGAGGCATTGGCGAGGCAGTCAGCCCTGGAGGCAATTAACCAGCGCGAAATGGCTCGTCGTTTCCAATATGCGTCCGACATGAGTTTAATTAAACGCGACTGGGAGGACGACAGGCTAGGTCTGGTAAGCGAAACGCTAAATCGATATCTGCCAACTCCTAGGATGCCTGATTTGCGAGGCTTCGAATGGTATTACTATTCGTCGCTTCTCACGGCAGACGCGACGACAATTTCCTTAGGAAGTTCGCCAAGCCAGCTTACTCGTAGCCCGGACGGCAGATTTGTGGCGGTTACTACCGGCGATGGAGTAACTGTCTTCGATACCAAAACGCTAAAGCCAATTTTGAACGCCCCTGGTAAGCTGAGCGTAAGCTCGAGCTGCGTGTTTTCTGGCGACGGGAGTACACTATTCCAAACTGACATAGAATGGAAAACGGATCAAGATGGTCGCTTTGTGCTCAGCAAGTGGGATCTCGCTAGTGGTGAGAAGGTTGCGGATCTGCTCACGATCGACGATTGTTGGGTTTCTTTCCCTCTTGCAATTGATCATCTAGGTAGCCGTATTGCTGTTCCTGTTTTGATGACAAGATCAGAAACTGGGGAGCAATGGCGAGAGGTTCAGGTTTGGGATTTGAATACGGCCGAGTTGATTAAAACGCATAAGGTATCCCACGATCTAAAGACAGGGCCAGCTGCAGTAAGATTCCATCCTAATGGAAAAGCAATCCTGGTGGGCGGAGGAACGGGGCCCGATTTCGAACCTGACCCCGAATCGTTCAATTTGCGATTGGTGGACATTGCCTCGGACACGCTGGTCACTTCTTACCAAGGTCATACGGGCATGGTGAATGACTTGGAGTATAGCCCTGATGGCCGTTACATCATTTCCGGCGGTTTCGACAATACCGTTCGAATCTGGGATGCCGAGTCGGGAAAATTGCTGCGGACATTATCAAGCTTTGACTCTGCCATCTTGGACGTGGCATTCGACGCCAGCGGAGCTTTGATCGCGGCCGCGTCCGGAAATTCGGTTCGAATTTTCGACACAAAAACGGGGGCGGAAGTCAATCGTTTACGAGGTCGTTACGGGGCTGTCGTGTTCGGTGCCGAAGATAAGCAATTGTTCTCATGGGGAATGAATAGCACGGTGCGGGTCTGGAATCTCGGTGCCGGTCGCGACCGTGGCAGCAAACGAACCGAATTGGACTTTGCCGGCGGCCCATTGCGCTCTGCGAAGTTCAGTTCAGGAATGAATCATGTGCTCGGTGACAGCGCTAGCTCAATTGGTACGCTTATCGAAGTTTCCAGTGGCAAAGTGCTCTATCAGACAGAACCCGTTGACCCGGGCCACGGAATCTTCATTAGCTTCGACGGAAAACTGATCGCTCTCGGGATAGGGAAGGCGTTCGGCACGGGATTTACGCGGGTCATCAACTTTACAAGTGGAGAGGAGGTTATCACGCCCCCGTTCGACAGAATATTCGGTTTCGATTTAACAAGCCGACGTATCGTTGGTAGAAAGGAAGAAACTATTCGGATCGACGAAATTACCAGTAGTGATTCACTCAGCTTTCCAGCGACGAATAGAGCGATAGCAAATCTTTCCACCGATGGACGCCTGATCGCGATCATTACCGAAGTGGCTACGCCTGAAAACGGAACTTCGCATCGAATCGATGTCTATGAGGTGGAGTCGCAATCACTACTTTTTTCGACTGAATTTCTCGGGTGGGCTTCATTTTTCAAATTGAACGGCTCAACGCTGGCGGCCGCATTTGGGAATACAGTAAGGGTCTGGGATCTATCTGATCGAACGGAGGGTTACACTATCAAGGCTACGGGATTGGTCCGTGCAATTGCCTTCAGCCCCGATGGCCGACGACTGCTAACTGGAGATTTCGCGGGCACGCTTAAGCTGTGGGATGTCGTTTCGGGACGTGAGGTGCTTGAGCTGAATCATCCGGAACCTATTATGGATGCGGGCTTCACGCCCGATGGACAAACGATCCGAGCACTCGGCCGCGAAGGTACCGTCCTGGAGTGGAGTGCCGTTATCGACGCGGGCGACCACGGAAATTTGTTAGCCAAGTGACGCGCGTCGCTGTAGAAAAAAGGGGTCAGGAGCCTTTTTGGTAATCTGGAGAAGAAGGGAATTGCCTAAACCCTCCAAAAGGCTCCTGACCCCTTTTTTAGTCTATTGTTTGCCGGCAATAGTACTTGCGGCAGCCTTGGCGTTTACCACCGTCGGCATTTTCCAGCCTAATCAGCTCCCTTTGGCGACATGGGACGATCTCAGGAATGCACATGGCACAGCAAGCTCTCGTCGCACGATGTATTTTTGCATTCTCTTCAGTAACTGCTATTTTTATCTCATGGAGAATCTAAGTTCTGGCTCTGTCCTGATGCTTAGTATGGGCGTCGCGTTCGCACTAGCCGTGTTCGCTTATCGAGCCCAATGGGAAAAGTTGACGAACGCGACCTGGTACAATGCAGAAGTGTTCTCGCGGTCGGGGCGAGTTTAATGTGGGGGGGCGGAAAAGCACTGTCATGGTCAAACTAGAAATTAGCGATACGCACAGAACGATAGCGGCACCACCAATAGAGTATTTTTTTTGGAACTCAAAGTTCAATGATTGGAGGAGGCTTCGCCAAGGATCGCGGTAGGGACGGCCGTTTCCGGCCGCCCCCCGCACAGGTCCGTGCGCGAAGCACTACCTCATACGGCTCCCGCTGCTAGTCGAGCGCGAAACCGGTCTTTCGAGATAAGAATGCAAGATCTTCGGTTGGGAGGGCTTCGCATGGGTCAGGCCTGAATGGCACTTAATCGGCGTAAGTCTTACTCCTCATTGGGTTTATATTCTCGTCTTGGCTTCTGCAGCAGCTTGTAGTTTTTTGGCCGCCGCTTTTTGCGTCTTGGTTCATATCGATCCGGTCGATTACCAACCGAGTGAGATTGGCAGCACGCATAGAGTATCGCACAGAGGTCGGATTCGCTTTTAATCACGGAAAGCAACGGCAGTAGCTCGATGAAGCTTGAAAGCGTTGATTTGAAGCTCAACTGCCAAGGCCCAACCTCTGCCTCCATCGCAGCTTCGACCATCAGCTGACGAATCAAGTTGTAAGCTAACATGTGAGCACGAACTTCATTGCGCACACGATGTGGTTCCTTGCAACGAAGATGGTCCATTTGCATCACCGTTTTCAGGCTGCGCAGATTTAGTTCTGCTTGCCAACGGCGACGATAAAGCGAAGCAAGTTCCTCGTGACTGTATCTTTCCGCGTCAAGCAAGGACGTGTGAACAATGATCTCGCGTGTGCGAAATCCTTTCGTCTCAACGCGAATCCGAATTTCACGAATCTCTATGAATTTCGGATAGCTCAGATATTCTTCACGGCTCATCCACGGACGGCGATCAGGTCGCTCAAGGACGATGATGTGGTCATCTTTGCCGAGGCGTTTGCCAGTACGGAAGTCACTCGATCGCATATGGTGCTTCCTTACGACAACGTGGACTCCACGCTTCATTGCCCGCGCCATGTCAAACCAACCGGCATAAGCTCGATCGGCGAGGAATACATCGTCTTTTTCCAGGCAATCCTCAATCTCGCGATAGAGGCTTATCTCGCCAGTTTGCTTGCCACGATATTTTCCCATAGCCATTTCAAGGACCACCCCAGAGGCCAATGCAAACATGACCACCATCCTGGCGATCGGCTGCCCGCATCCTTCCGCCTGTCCCTGTTGCTGAGGATACTCCGCCTGGTTCGCTTGAGTGTCTTCCATGGTGACAGTGGTTCCGTCAGCAGTTACCACTCGATGACCGTTCCAGCGCCAAGCTCCTGGCGTTGAAGCCTCGATTTCGCGACCACTTTGGGTGACGAGTCGCTGCATCGAATCCTCGTCGAGTTTGTCTCGCGCGATGCAGTAGGCTCCTGTTTTTGCTGAACATGCTGGTAGCCCACTGGCAACACGGTATACAATCAAACGAGCAACGGCGGAAACGCAGCCGTGGTCAATGCTCATTACTTGGGAGAGAAACACCCACAACGTGACCATCGTGTTGTAAATTCGCGCCGAATCCAAAACGGCACTTGCATCACCGAACACTGACTGGATAGTCTTGCTGGAAATGAGCGATGCAAAAAAGAGATCACCGGAACAACGGGCCTGCTCGACGCGAGCGCGTAGCGAGTTGAAGTTAGGACAAGACACGAGACGCTTCCTTGCGATGAGAGTTCGGGGGTTGAGATACCCAAACTAATCGCAAGTGAAGCGTCTTGCTGTCAACCCTGCTTAACCCCTTGCCACGCTGCAACTTACGCCGATTAAGTGCCATTCGGGTCAGGCCTTGTGTTCGGTGTTCGGGGGCGATTCCATGTTGCGACCACCATGCATCAAATTGCCAGGTGTTCATTGCCACATCGTCTCACGGGTGTGAATCGATTTCCGCCGGGCTTGTCCCGGATCGGGATCACAACTGGCAAGCTACCAGGCCAGCCACTGGAAATCGCTCCCATGCCGCCCGCGATTCGCCGCGGGCGAATCGCGGGCGGCATGGGATGACCGTGAGGCGAGCGAGGTAGCTGCCACTTGTCGCTCCGATCCGGGGCAAGCCCGGCGGAAGCATTGCATGAGACCCCAGCGAGCTTGCCTCGTGCCGTAAATCAGGTTGTCGGCTAGTGATGCAGGGTGAAATAAGGAAACGGGGGGAGTTTATGAACGAGCCCACCCTGAGATTGTTGGCTGTTATTCGTATTCGATCGGTTTCGCCCTCTGCCGATACTTCGTGCGTAAGCCCCACTTGCCGAAACAGCTCAATCGAAACTACCGCTGGAAATACTTTAAACTCCCCCCGTCACCTGTAATACTCCGCACCTGTAATACTCCGCACCTCTAATACTCCCGTCACCTTTAATGCTCCGGGCAGATTTACGATGCCCTCACTGAAGGCTTTTGGAGAACGCTAATTTTCACTAATTGGCACTAATTGAAAAACGCTGAGCTAGTTAGGGAAAGAAAGGGTGACGAAATGAACTATTTATCGCGGAAGGCCGGTAGTTTGACAACACGCGTCTCCGCAGCCAAATCGTGAAGCGTCCGTCGGTCGACCCGACGGCAGAGAATGGTGATGCCGATGGCGTAGTAGACAATTATGAAAAAGCCCAACGTACCACTGGCGGTGACCGCTGTTTCGACGTCAAGGAAGGGGGTGAGCGTGATTAAGGCGGCGCCGATCAGATATTGTGGCCACTTCACTAAGCAGCGGATTAACGTTTGACGCCAGTTCAAACGTTTTCCTTTTAAGGGACGCACGCGAAGCTTCAGCAGCCACTTTCCTAGCGTCCAGCCAAAATAGCGTACGGGCATCAGAAAACAGGCAAAGGCCGTGAGCAGCAAGAACAGTCGCACCACCGGAGTGTTCGCTGTTCCAACAAAGCTCCAAAGAAGTTCCAACACAATCATGAGAACGTTCAAAACAACGCCATCCAGCATCGCGGCTCCAACCCGAGTTGCAGCTGGTGCCAAGCGGAGGGGTTGCGGCGCAGACTCGGTCAAGGCCGATATGACTGCCGAGAAATCTTGGTAACGCTGGGTGGGATCTTTGGCCAGCATGCGGTCCAAGACTGCTTGCTGCGCACTGGTAAGCAGGTTCTTCGGTAGTGGCGGCGGCGATTCGGTGCACTGCTTGACTAATAAATCGTAGAATTCGGTAGAAGCAAAAGGAGGCTTGCCCGCCAACAAGGAATACAGGCTCAAGCCCAAGGAGTAGATATCACTGCGTGTGTCCAGCTGGATTCCCTGTGCTTGCTCCGGCGACATGTACTGAGGTGTTCCCATCACGGAGCCCGTTCGCGTCAACGACTGGCCACCCCCTTTCGCGTCCATGTCGTCGGGTTGTAACAACGTAACGACGCGGCTAGAAATTTCGTCGGGGGCGGAGCTTGGCTGCCGCTGCTCCCCTTCCTCACTAAGACCTTTGGAGATTCCAAAGTCCATCACTTTCACGGTCCCGGTCGAGGTCACCATCAAGTTCGATGGTTTGACATCGCGGTGTACAATCCCTCGCTGGGACGCGTGCCCCAGCCCGCGGGCCGCTTGTGTTATCAAATCCCAAGCAGCCGCAACAGGCAATGGTCCGTTCTCGTCGGTCAACTCACTAAAATTGCGGCCCGCAACATACTCCATTGCCATGTAGGGTTGATCATCCCAGGTGCCCACTCCATAGACATTGGCGATATTGGGATGATCTAACATAGCGACCAGCTTTGCCTCACGCTCGAAGCGGGGCAATGCTTCGCTGTCACTTCCGGAGGCAAGCGTAATGACCTTGACCGCGACTTCGCGTCCTAACATGGTGTCCCACGCATGGTGAACGGCGCCCATGCCTCCTCGCCCCAGCTCGCCACCCAGCCGGTATTGATCTACGGTGTTGCCATTGCGATGATCGCTCTGGAATTCGCCAACGGCGTTGTGGCCCGGGCGTGTCAGTTCCTCATCGTTTTGAGCAGTTCGCTCGGCACTCACGTAGCGGACCATGCGGATGCCCGTGAGCCAATCATGGAGCGGGCGACCGCCCAAGAACCATGCGGTAGAGTAAACCGCTGGAATGCCCACTGCTAACGCAGGAAAAAGAAACATCAGGACATACTCTTCCGCAGCTCTTCGCGGACTCGCAACGGCGACGCCGATCACGAGTCGCAGAGCGGCTGACATTAGCAGCGTCAGCGCTACCCAAGTCGCTAGTCGGATCAATGAACGCAAAAATAAACGCCGCCGCGACGTCGGCCTTCCATCGTCCCTAACCAGGAACAAACCTCGTAGTTTCCTCCCGGGAGTGGCGTTGAACAAAGGCTCACTCGCCAACAGCACAAAGCTTGTCCAGCCTATAAAGAAGGTGATGCCGAGGACGCCGACGACCATACCTCCCAGCCCGGCGTACAGAATCCCAAGGATCACCATCCCGGCAAACGCAACTCCTCCGTAGAGGGCGAAGTCATACAACAAGGTGCCAATCCGATCACTCCAACTGACTGGTCGTAGAGACTGGCGGGAGAGCACGTCCAGTTGCTGATTGAGAGCCGAAATTTTGTCCGGCCGAGCGCCCTGGTGGCTTGTCTCGGTTAACAGCCGAGCCAGACCTGGATTGATGAGTGGTATTCGCTTGCGTACCTCTTTACGGGTAATCACTTTGGGCAACTGCTGCCGTGACCCTTCACCCAACAGTGCCCGCAAGAACGCATCCGCCAAATCTTGATTGTCTCTTTGTCGGATCGATTTTTGCGCGCAAGTGATTTTTCCCGCTTCCGTCACCATCGACTCGCCGGGAAAGCCGTTCTGGAAAGGCAATAGCACGAGTGAATTATCCGACGCAATTCTGCCAAAGCTGTTCGGCTGGATCGTTCCGAGCACAATTCCCGCGTTGTGTAACTTTTCCAGCCCGCATAGCAGCGACCGAAAATGCTTAGCCAAATCATCGCCGTCTTGTTGCAGCTCGCGCCGCTGACAGGCTTCGAGTAGGCCGCTCATGGAGCCGAATTCGCGTTTCGCGATGGCTACGAAGGTTGCCCGCGGGGAATTAACAGCTTCTAGAATCGTAGCCGCAATATGTGGATCCTGCACGCTTGCTAACATACGTGCCGAATTCATGAACCATTCACGTAGTCCCTCGTTCTTCGCGTGGGCCTCGTCGAGCACAAAAAGGATTGCTTCTCGATCCAGATGCGGGTGAGAAGCCTCCACAATTGAACCGAATTTCCAGCTGCCGATCGGGCGTGGTTGGAAATAGCTGCCTAGGCCTTCGCCAGCGGGTCGTTTGGAGAAAATCGAAGTCGGTGTTGCGCTGACAACGGCAGTGTCGGGCAAGCGTGTCGGCAAGGAGTGCGCGTCTGTTACTGACTCGCCTCCCAGCAGCGTAGCCGCTTCCTGTTCGACACCGGCTGACATTTCGTCGTTAGGGGAAGCAAAAACACGTGTCGGTTGTTCCTCGCCGCATGCCGCGCAAACCGTCTCGTGAAGACCGCCGAGCGACCGGCCGCACCGTGCACATGCTAGTGAGTTCATCTAGGCCCCCAGCCTGATTGGACAACTGTCCGAAAACCCCGTCTGCTAAGATCAGTTGCGTATAGCACCACCGGTAACCAGTTGCCGGTTAAGTACTCAATTCGACGATCGCTTTCAGGAATGCTCGCTAGTTCGATCGATTCTAGATTGTCCAATAGGCCAACTGATACAAGCTATGATCTCCAAGAGCTTACCTCGGAAGAACCCCTTAGTCTAGTGGATGGGGAAAGAGGTGACGGTGGGTAAAAAGGTGACGTGAGTAGTTTCTATTCTTTCCCTGAGGTAAGCCATCGTCTATGGCTGAAATATCTATCAGCGCAGGGCTTGAGGCCTAGACAACCATGTGACGACCAAGTTGCGGAAATTTACCATGCCCTCAATCGGGAAAGCCAGCGGCAAACCTTGTTTCACAAGGAGGAAGGTTCCCTCGTCTGCGAACGATTGCTCGCCGAAGGCCTGGAGAGGTAATCGGTCAAATTATTTTGATATACTTTGATGCCCAACCACTGGAGTATGAAAAGGTGACGGGGGGGAATGGTACTGTTGAACCGCAAGTCCATTAGAGGCTGTGAGTTATGGCTTTCCATCGTTTTTCGGCGGGCCTGCGATCTCCTTTTGGTGCCTGGATTGATGCTTGAGTGTTTGCAATGGACCCATAACAATCGATTCGCCTCGTCGCGAGACTGTACGGCGGCGCGCTCTTGCTTCTCGGCTTCACGCTGCGCGTCTTCGGCCATTCGGCGTGCTTCGAACTCGCTCTCGGCAAGCCTCTCTTCTCGATAAGCAACCAGAATTGAGCCAACGGTGGCTCCCGTAACTGGTAACACCAAAACCGCGCTAAGCGCCGCAATTCCCGGGTTCCTTTTGCACCACCGCCAGGTTCGTTCGCCGCTTCCGACGGGTCGCGCGCGAATTGGTTCATGTTGAAGGTAACGATTCAGTTCGTCTCCCAGCTCGGCTGCTGTTAGCTACCGCCGCGCCGCGTGTTTCTCGAGACACTTCAGGCAAATATCGTTTCCAAATCTCGATCAATCATTGAGTTCAACGTCCGAGGCGCGACTGGTTCCTTTTCTAAGACTTGCAGCAGCGTGTCCATTGGATTGGCCGCTTGGAACGGCGGCCGACCGGTGAGCAGGCAATACAGAATCGCGCCGAGCGCATAGACATCGGCCGAAACACCAACTTCATCGGTTTTGCCGGAGGCTTGCTCAGGCGGCATGTACGCCGGTGTACCGAGAATTTGTCCTGTGCCTGTCCGCCTCGGTTTTCTTCGCCAAGCCAAAGTCGGTAACCTTGGGCCGACCGTTTGTATCGATCAGGATATTGGCAGGTTTCAGATCGCGGTGGATCACGCCACGCGGATGGGCATAAGCCATGGCTTCGCAGATCTATTTGACCAATTCAGCAGCTTCACGGGCCGGAAGAGGGCCATCCTTTACCTTGTCCGCCAAGCTTTGTCCCTCGATCAAACCCATCGAGAAGTAGTGCTGGCCTTGATGCTCGCCGATTCCAAAGATCGGCACGATGCCCGGATGGTCCAACTGAGCAGCCGCCTCTGACTCGGTGTAAAATCGCTGCACATCTTGTTGACCAGCGAATTGCCCAGCCAAGATGATCTTTAGCGCTACCACACGATTGAGATTCACCTGCCGCGCCCGAAAGACCACGCCCATTCCGCCGCGAGCGATTTCTTCCAAGAGTTGATAATAGCCGAAATAGCGGATGCGATCACCAACGTTGGCCTCGCCCGCGAACGCTTCCGGTGCTAGTGTCGCTTCGTCACCCGAGGGAGGTGTGACAGCTTCGAACTCCCGGGGTCCGAGGCGGCATTGTGACGTCATCATCCCCTCCATGGCAAATCGTGAGCCGGTCGAATGTTGTACCGAGGAGTCAGAGTCTGGTTCTTTTTCAATGGATATGAGAGGCTACATGACTGCGGCGCAAAAATTATACAAAGTGTTTATACATCAACCGTTACAGACTTACTATTTTCGACCTCGCGGCTGACGAGGCTTGAGTCGGCTATCAATAGGGATGCGATTGGAACAATTGTTCATCATCCACGAGCACCTTTGGTAAAAAAATGCGGATAACCGGATTTCGATGTCGTTTTAGCACGCAGTCCGGCGCTACCTACCGTAGGGCTTAAATACTCAACTCAAAAGTATGAAATCGCCGTGAACGACTCCTCTCCAAACAATTTTGCGATTGAGACACAGATCGACAGCATTTGCGATGCCTTTGAAAAAGCGCTTCGTGACGGCGAGTCCCCGGAGTTAATAAACTTTGTTGACCAGTTGCCCGATACCCAAACTCAAGAGCACCGACGGCGGCTGGCGACCGAGTTGATTCTGCTTGAGCTCGACTACCGAATCAATCGTGGCGATTCTCCCAGTATCGAAGAGTACGATTTACCATCGGAGCTGCAGCGAGCCGTCGCGGATGCATTCCGGCATATCGGCCGTCTAAACAAAGCTGCGCAAGATACCCCATCATCGGAAATGGCGACTCTGGCAGCATCTGAAAATGCGGCCACAGCAATCGGTGAGCGGATTCATTATTTTGGCGACTACGAGTTGATCGACGAAATTGCGCGTGGTGGCATGGGCGTTGTTTACAAGGCCAAGCAAATCAGCCTCAGCCGCACAATAGCACTGAAAATGATCCTGTCCGGTCAACTTGCCGACGACAACGAGGTGCGTCGATTCCGATTGGAGGCCGAAGCGGCGGCCAATCTCGACCATCCAAACATCGTCCCAATCTATGACATTGGAGATCACAACGGACAACATTACTTCACGATGAAGTTGATTGAGGGATGCACGCTGACCGATTTTTCACCGGACCTGCGCGGCAATTACAACCAAATCGTCGAATTAGTTGCGAAGATTGCGGACGCAATTCACCATGCCCATCAACGGGGAATTCTGCACCGCGACTTGAAGCCCGGGAACGTCTTGATCGATACCGATCAGCAGCCACTGGTGACCGACTTCGGCTTGGCACGCAAATTAGAATCAGACCGTGGCGTGACGCAAACCGGCGCGGTGGTTGGCACGCCTGGGTTTATGTCGCCAGAGCAGGCATCGGGAAAGGGAGTAACCACAGCGACAGACATTTATTCGATCGGTGCGATTCTTTACGAACTTCTTTGCGGACGTCCACCGCACGCCAAAGAGTCCGTGCTTGATACGCTGATGAGCGTGATCAATGACGAACCTGAACGGCTGCGAAATTACGATCCATCCGTTCCGCCAGACTTGGAGCTTATCGCACTGAAGTGCTTAGAAAAGGATCCCAATAAACGCTACACGAGCACTGCGGAAATAGCCAATGACTTACGCGCGTTTGCCAAGGGCGAGCCACTCATGGTACGTGCGCCATCGATCGTTGAGGTGGCAAGGATGTGGCTGGGAGCCAATTTCGGTAACGTGCTTTGGGTCCCAATTATCGCTTTGCTAGTGGGTGTCTGTGTTGGCGTGGGGATTTGGCTCATGGCTTATGGAGACCGCTCTTCCAATTGGGACACGGTCTACGCGAATTTTCCACCGGTACATCGTCCAACGATTCCCTTTCGATTGATTCATTGGATCGATGATTTTGCGCTTCCCATGCTCTTTTTGATCATGACCAGTCTGGGATGGGCGACGGCAAGGCTGGTGCAAACAAAGAATACAACTGCGGACTGGAGTGTCGGCTTAGCAGTAGGGCTGTTGGCCGGATTAATTGCCTTTATATGTGGTGCGGGAGCTCCGTTGATCGATTCGCAAACAAGTCTCGACGATTTGCAGTTGCTGTTTGAGCTGGCCGGTTCGCCAGGGAGTTCCGTACCGTTGGAGAACTTATTGAAACGCTACCCAGACCTCAAGGGGCTGACACGATATAACCAAGCCGCCTTGCTGTCAGATAAGATCTCGATCGACCAAAGTTGGATTCTAACTGGTGGAATTTGGTTTGGCTCTTTATTTTGCTTAACACTATTGGGAGTCACAGGTGCGGTGGGAACCCGAGTTGCCGGCCCGCTGGTTCGACAACGTAGGTGGATCTCTGGATTGACGAGCTACCTATGTTTTGCTCTAGCATTGAACGCCATCGGATTGCTGGTGTTTTCGGAGGTCTGGATACACTTCATTGCCGGCGCGGGCTTGATTCTGAACTGGATCCCACCATTGTTGTGCGTGCTGTTCGCACTACTAGCGATCACCTCCGTGCTGAGGCAATGGCCATGGTATCTCAAATCATTAGCTACCGTATTGTGGCTCGGATTCTATTCACTATTTGCTTTTCAGACTTATGCAACAGAGACGTCGAGTAAATATTCCGTGGCTGAAAAGCGAGGTGCGATTAAGGCGGCAAGGAAAATTGTTGAAATGAATCCAGATGATAGGGTGAGTAGACTCGATCTCGCACAAGCCCATTTTGATTTTGCGATGGCACTCCACGAAAGAAAATATAATGAGAGGGCATTGAGGCAGTTTGAAGAGTCGTTTGAGGTACTTTCGCGTTCAGGTGAGCCCGCTGAATTTAACATCAAGGAACAGGGACTTTATTCGGCCTATCTCTACTGGAGCGCGCTCGGCGCATTTGAGTTAGGCCAGGCAAAAGTGGCCGCTGATCGCATGCTGGAACACATTCGATTTTTCCCGTATTCGAGCCGATGGGTACTAAAGCTCTATGCGGAATCCGTCCTCTCCTTGGATGCATCGATCGAGGTGGCGGACTACGTGATTCCTGGCGAAAAGGCATCTGCAGAGGGGTGGCGCGTGACGATCAATCAGATCAACGCCTTGTGCCAAACCAGACAGCGTCAACAAAATAGCTCCAGCGAACCAACCGTTGATCCTTGGAGGCAATTCGTAGTCGACCAAGTTCTCAAACGAGCACGAGGAACCGAAGAGCCCGAAAATTGGATGCCCCGAGAGAAAAAACTCCGCCAGTGGATGAATTCTACGCAGTCGTGGACAGTATGGGGACCCATTAAAATTGCGAGCGAAGCGAATCATCCGGCCATCTTGAATCAACAGTTCGAAGCAGAACCAAACTTGCTGCAAGATTATGGGAATGTGAAAGAGGCGTCGTTAGTGAAGCTGTTCGCGCAAACTCAACTAGACTTCACGAAGGTATTCGAAACGAAAGAAGATGCCGTAGCTTATGCGGGAACGATCATTCAATTGCCCGAGGATCAGGTGGTTACATTTCGACTTGGCGCGGACGATTTACACCGGCTTTGGATTGACGGAACACCAGCACATGAGAACTTGGGAGTCGTCGGAATTGAGCAAGGCAGACAAAAGTTTGAGATCGCGCTAAACGCTGGGGAACACCGACTCTTGATGAAGGTTACGCAAGGGGTGGGCGAATGGGGTTTCGTAATCGATGCGGCGGATTCCGGCGGTTGGCCTATTCCAATCTGGCATCAACAATCCAATGACTAAATCTCCCGCTTCCATAACCGTGTGTTTCGAGCAGCTTCGACTTGGCGACTCCGTGGCTGCTGAGAAATTGTGGCATCGCTTCTTCGAACGCTTGGTGGTCTACGCGAGGTCCCAAATGCAGCATGCGAATCGCAGAGTAAGCGATGAAGAAGACATTGCATGTGGCGTGATGGCCGCGTTGTGCGATCGAGCGGAAAAAGGGCAGCTACCAGATATTGATAACCGCGCCGACTTGTGGCACTTGCTGCTGTCTTGGACGCGTCACGATATCATTGACCATGTTCGCAAGGAAAACCGACTGAAACGCGGCGGGGGCAAGGTGCGCGGTGATTCTGTGTTTTTGGCCGGTCCCGGGACCTGGTCTACTCTGTTGGATAATTCACCTTCGCCAAGTTTGATCGCGGAGATGGAAGAGCAATACAGTCGACTGCTCACCCGCTTGCCCGATCCAATTCTGCGCAGGATTGCGGCGGATAAGATGCGGGGAGTTACCAACTCGGAATTAGCCCGAGAACTTGAAGTCTCAAAGCGAACGGTAGAACGAAAAATCGACCTAATACGAAAATACTGGGGTTCTGATCGCGACGAGTAAGCAGCTATCCGAATTCAGGTCTGCCGCTCTCCGACGAGGCAGCAAATCCCAATGAGTCACCAGTCGCCTTCAAAGGGTGAGACCCGAATGGTACTGTTGAACCCTCAGCCCTTTGGAGATTGTAAGTTATAGCTTTCCATCTTTTTCCCCAGAGTCGGGCGATCGCCTTGCGGTGCCAAGCTTGCTGATAGAGTTTTTTATAGGGGC
Source organism: Kothea flammea (assembly GCF_052161645.1). Lineage (GTDB taxonomy): Bacteria > Planctomycetota > Planctomycetia > Pirellulales > Pirellulaceae > Laterigemmans. The sequence goes on along the minus strand of NZ_CP197414.1, from coordinate 5,279,054 downwards.
CCAATCCGGTGAATCCGGGGAGGAAAAGGTGGCGGGGATAGTTTCTGCTCATTCCCAGTGGTAGGCTATCGACTGTGATTGAAATATCCACCAACAGAGGGTTTGATGCCCAGGCAACAACGTGACGACCAAGCTGGGCTGATTTACCATAACCTCAATCGCGGAAATCAGCGGCAAACATTGTTTCAAAAGGAGGAAGGGTTACTTCCTACGGAACTGAACAATCGACCCAGGAATTTGTTAAAAGCTACGGGGTGCACCATATGATGCGACCACCCGGGCGTCTCCGCAATTGACCGAGTTCCACAACCGCATAGTGAGCAATCTCGGATGCATCTAACTACCTTCGTCACCTCCCCGCCCGGTCTTGAAACCTGGCATTATGTGCACTTCAAAATCACCGGAGAAAGTAATGAAGAACTAAAGTCAGCGTCGTGGCTTTCACCCTTGTTTCTTAAGTGACAAACTGTGTTCGATTTCCCTAACAGTGCGAATAGAGTCGTTTTATGCAGTATCAATTAATTGTGATCAGTGGACCCGATAAAGGAAGGTCCTTTCCGCTGGTAGATGGTGAAACCCTGACCATTGGTCGAGGACAAGCCAGTAATACACAGATCAATGACCCGCGAATGTCACGAGTTCATTGTCGAGTTACGGTTGATGGCGGAAAGACGAAGTTATCCGACGCGGGGAGTACCGGTGGCACATTTGTTGGCCAGATGCAGATTGCTGAGCATGAACTTAAATCAGGTGAGACATTTCGCGTTGGCGATAGTGAGTTTCGTTATGTGCTTGACGGGATACAAAATGAGGCAACAATCACAGGCGGAACCGCATTCGGCCGGCCAAAGCCGAAACCCAAGGCCAGGCAATTAAAGGATTTGATCGGAGAGACATTCGGCGATTATCGGCTCGAATCCATAATTACGCTCGGCAATTCAGGCATGGTATTTCGCGGTACTGATGTGAATCTTGAGCGACCTGTCGCCGTGAAAGTCCTGGCTCCTGATCTGGCTAACAGTGATGAACAAAAGGAGCGGTTCGTGCGTGCCATGATGGCGATGCTGCCGATCAAGCATCCAAACATTGTACGACTCCATAACGCCGGCAAAAAGGGTCCTTTTTGCTGGGCAGCCATGGAATATATAGACGGTGAGAGCATGACCAGCGTGATCGATCGGATCGGAATCGAAGGTATGCTTGATTGGCGGGCCGTGTGGCGTGTCGCTGTTCACATCGCGAGAGCGCTAAATGAGGCCGCTGAAAATAATATCATTCATCGCAACGTCACACCCGCGAACATCCTGCGACGCGAGTCGGACAAGGTGTGTTTGTTGGGTGACTTGGTACTGGCCAAAGCTCTTGAGGGAACGCTGGCCAAGCAGGTGACTCAACCGGGGCAACTGATCGGGGATATCCCATATATGTCACCTGAGCGGACGCGTGATGGGGCGGCGGCCGATCATCGTTCTGACCTTTACGGTCTGGGAGCGACCCTCTACGCATTGCTGACGGGAAGACCGCCGTTTGAAAGCAATTCATTACCACAATTGATTCAACAAGTAAGAAACGTCCAGCCTACACCTCCCAAGGAGTTCCAGCTTTCGATCGCTGACAAGTTTCAAGATATTGTTATGCAACTATTGGCTAAACGGCCTGAGGATCGCTACCGGACGCCGCGAGACTTGCTGAAAGACTTGGAGCGGGTGGGGATGTTCAATAGCCTTAACGCTGATTCGTAAGAGCCGCGCCCAAATCACGCCTGATTCTTAGTGAAGCCAGGTGAGCAGCCGAAACACGGGCTAGCCGAATAGCCCGAACACAAAGTTCTCGTCCCTGTCCATCCGCAATTACGCGGTTGGTGGCACGCCGCCGGTGACCTCAAATCCTAGATCGCGGATCATTTGATAGTCTTCCTCGGGGGCTTGGCCGGCGGTCGTTAAATAGTCGCCTACGAACAGCGAATTGGCAGGATACAGCCCCAATGGTTGCAAGCCGCGGAGGTGGATTTCACGGCCTCCCGAGATCCTAAGTTCGCGAGTTGGATTGACCAAGCGAAACATGGCCAACGCTTTGAGACAATACTGCGGCGTCAGCTGGGAAGTGCCTTGCAGGGGTGTGCCGTCGATCGAATTGAGAAAGTTCAGCGGGATCGATTCGACTTTCAAATCATGCAGCGCGAACGCCATATCGACGACATCCTCATCGGCTTCGCCCATGCCAATGATCCCGCCGCTGCACAGCTCCAAGCCGGCATCCCGGACCGCTTGCAGCGTGCTAATACGGTCCTCATATCCGTGCGTCGAACAGATCGACTCATAGTAGTTTTCACTGGTATTCAAGTTGTGGTTGACGCGATTCACGCCGCAAGCTTTCAACCGTTGGGCTTGATCATCGCTGAGGATGCCCAAACAGGCGCAAATGTCGAGCCCATATTTTTCCTTAATCTCAGGCACGATGGTCTCGACCGCTTTCATCTCCCGCTCGTTGGGACCGCGTGCCGAGATGACCAGGCAATAGGTTTTCGCCCCCCGCTCTTTGGCCACTCGAGCGGCGTCAAGCAACTTGTCTCGCTGTAAAATTGTATACTTAGGAACGGGGGCTGTGGCGATCTTGGATTGGCTGCAGTAGCCACAATCTTCGGGACAAAGTCCACTTTTGGCGTTCATCAGGAAATAGAGCTGGACCGTGTTGCCAAAATGGGCGTGGCGAACTCGGTAAGCGGCTGCCAGCAAACTGAGCAGCTGTTCGTCACCAGCTTGCAGTACCGTCAACGCTTCGGCGCGGGAAATTGTGCCGGTTTCCAGTGATTTATCTGCCAGAGCATCCCATTGCTGTGCCACTTGCATCAAGTCCGTCACGTGCGTTTTCCCGCCGAAAAGTATCGAAAAGGTCCAGTTAAAGCCACTTGAATCCCATCATCGTGATCGTCATCCGGCGACAACGCAAGTAGTCGCATGCGGCTCTCGGTCGCCGCCGGCAGCGTCTATAATACCTCCAGTCGAAAAGCCCGGCGGCTGACTCAGCCGATGATTCAGCCAAGCGACCTTTAGCCCAGCAAAGCGAACTTAATGATCTCCAGCTATTTCGTTCACGTCGGCCCCATGGGAGATGTATTGTCATGCGCATGGGATAGCGAGCCGCAATTGCCGCGGGGAAGCCGAGTGATCTGCCGCACCCCGCGGGGCCTAGAGATCGGCCGGATCGCCGGACCAATCCTCTCTGAGCAAAATGCCACTGGGGCAGATTACGCCCCCAGCGGCCAGCACAGTCTGCGGATCGTGCGTCCCTTCACTAGCGAAGACGCGTTGCTCGACCAACGGCTGGAGCGTCACAAGCGTCGCGCAGTGCAAGACTGCCAAGCTGAAATTGCGCGGCGTGGATTATCGGTTGTGTTGTTGGACGTCGAGCACTTGTTCGATGGTCGCACATTGATCTTTCATTTTCTCGGCGAAGTCGACGAGGCGTTGCAGGAGGTTGTTGACGAGTTGGCTGACGTTTACGAACAGCGTGCCAGGTTAAAGCAGTTTGCCAAACTGTTGGCCGAGGGTTGCGGTCCAACATGTGGCACTGGCGAAGGAGGCTGCGGCAGCTCCGGAGGTTGTGCGGTTTGCGTCGTGCGAGGAGCGTGTGCGTCGTAGTCGCTCCTCGCTCCGCCGAAAGTACGTCCTCGATATTTTTTGTTTTGAGATACTGTCGGCGGAGCGAAAGGAGACTTAGCGGAGCCCCAACACCCGGCGCAAGCGGCTGGCGACGGTCGTGTCGCGTTCCTCTTTCAGTAGCTCGCGGAGAGCTTGCTTGACCGCGGGATCATCCATCGTGCCCAAGATCGAGATCGCCTCCAATCGCACGTCGCGTTCCGTGTCAGCAGCTAGCCATAGTAACCATTGGCGGGGGTCGACATCAGCTCGTCGCGGCAATTCGCTGATCATGCTCAGCCGCACGCTGGCGTCAGGGGAAACCAACTGGGCTGCCAGCGCCAAATCACCAGCGGTGAAGCCCCGTGAACGTAATTCGCGTTCAGCCGCGGCGCGTAAATTAGGACGTACGCTATTGATCGAATAAATCACCGAACGAGTATCGAAGGCAGATAAGGGATTGTCGCCAATCGCTTCCCGTGCCGCCGCGGTCAGGGCGATCACGTCCGTCGGCACTGAGAGCAACGCGGCGGTTGGCTGCGAGCTGTCGGTGGTGCCATCGTCAAAATTTCCGCCAATGTCGCCAGGCCCTTCAGCTCCTCTCGCTTCGTCAGCAAAACTCGATCGCTCGGCCGACTCGTTGATCGTTGGCGGGTCGGTGGGAAAACGCCCCAGCGTCTCGTCATCCGGGTCGGCGGAAGCTCGGTTAGCGTCCGAGGCCAGCGTGCCGAGAAAGCGGGTGGGTAGCGGTTGTAAACGTCGCGGCAAACCGCTGACATCGCCGACGGTAGCCAGGCGCGGCCGAGCGTCGTTTTCTGAGGCATCGTTTTGCAACTCGTCGCTTGCATCCAGTGCTTGACTTCGACTGGCAAGCGCCGACTGAGCTGCATCTGAGCCGGTCGGGGCGAGCACGGCCAAGAGACGCTGTGCCCGGCGATAGGTCTCGGCATCCCGGGGCATTTCCGAGTCGACCGTGCTGACCAGCGTGGCGTTCAGCAAATCGACCAACCAACTGCGGCGGTCGGGGGGTAAATCGGGCACTGCCTCTGCGATCGAGGCCACTAAAGCTTGATTGGCGGCGGTCGGATTCAGCGATGTGCCGGTTTCCCAACGGCCTCGCATGCGTTGAATTTCCGCGTACGCTTGCTCGGCCAAACGGCGATCATCGGCCGCCAAGCAGTTAACTAAAACCGGCAGCCCGTCGACACCGAACTCGGCCAACATCGCCAAACGCTCTCGCTGCACCGCGGGAGCGTGTTGGTCCAAGTTGTGAGCCAAACGGCTGAGCAGCCATCCACGACTGGCGATGTGTAACCCGTAGACTGCCAAGCAACAACACAGCAACAGCCCCAAAGAACGCCCGATCGCTCGCCACGGTTTGGGGCGGCGGGGCAGGATGGCAAACGGATTTTCATCGTTCAAGCCGTTCACGGGGGTCATCCTTGACTGCGTGGAAATTTGGGGGCGGCGAAAACCGGAAAACACTGATTTTCTTTTCCGCAGCTTTTCCGTCGCCGGCACCTCTGATTGTTAGCGCTGCTTGATAAAATCACAAGGTCGGTTGTTCGGCAAGAGGCTGAAATCGACAGCATTACCAACAAAATGACTGACAGACATGTTCGATAGCAATGACACAATTTGCGCGATTGCTTCGCCGCCGGGAGCCGCTCCCCGCGGGGTGGTACGGATCAGCGGCCCGGGAACGGCCGAGTTGCTGCGGCGAATCTTGCCCCCCACGACGCTCGCTCCCCAGCTTGCGGAGGAAAAATCGCACGCCAAAGTGATCGACACCCAACTCGACCTGGGGTGGCCGCTGGGCCGCATCGCCGCGACTTTGCTGCTTTGGCCTGACAACCGCAGCTACACGGGGCAACCGGCCGCCGAATTGCATCTACTCGGAGCCGCCCCGCTGTTGCAGCAAACGCTCGAGCGGCTCTGTAGCCGGGGGGCCCGGTTGGCCCAGCCGGGCGAGTTTACCCTCCGCGCGTTCCTGGCCGGGCGGCTCGATCTGTTGCAAGCCGAGGCGGTCTTAGGGGTTATCGACGCGGAAGATGATGCCGGCCTGGACGCCGCACTTGATCAGTTGACCGGCGGCATCTCCTCGCCGCTGGATCAACTTCGCAGCGAGCTGATTAACTTGCTTGCCGATCTAGAAGCGGGACTTGATTTTGTCGACGAGGACATCGAATTTATTAGCGACGCGCAATTGGCGACCCGCTTGGCGGCGATCGCGGAAACGATTCACGGCACGGTGACGCGAATGCATTCGCAGAGACGCGGCGGTGAGTTGCCCTTGATCGCCTTGTGGGGGCCAGCCAACGCGGGGAAAAGTTGTTTGTTGAACCGACTTTCGGGAGCCGAATCGGCGTTGGTTTCGGCCGCCGCCGGTACAACTCGCGATCCCGTCGAAGTTCGGCTGCAGCATCAAGGTCAAGCGCTACGAGTTGTCGATACGGCCGGCATTGAGCGGATCTCCGACAGTGGGCCGTTGGCGTTAAAACAGGATCAGGCTGGGACGATTTCCCAGCAAGCTCAATCGCTGGGCCGCGCGATCGTGGCGCAAGCCGATGTGCGGCTGTGGTGTCAAGTTGGTTCCTCAGCAGTAGGCTCGGCGGAGCAAACGCTGGCGACCGCGCAGAGTAAATTGCAGCAGTTTCTGAAATCGACTAGGCAGGTTCCGCAGTTGGCGGTTGCCACCCAATCCGATTTACTTGAGCCAGACCAGCGGGCCGCGCTGCAAGCGAACGGCTGGTTGGTTATCAGTTCACTGGCGAACGAAGGTATCGAGGAGTTGTTCGATGCAATCGTCGCTGAGTTTAGTTTGGCGACCCAAGAGGGGACGGTGGCAGCCACGGCGGCTCGTTGCCGCGAAAGTTTGCAAGCTGCCGCTGCCGGATTGCAGGCGGCGGCTGAAGTCGTGCGGGCCAGCGGCGGGCATGAACTGGTGGCCGCCGAGATGCGGTTGGCCATCGACGCCATCGGACGCGTCACCGGAGCCGTTTATACCGACGACATCTTGGACTCAATCTTTTCCCGTTTCTGCATCGGGAAATAAAGTCCAAGCGAGAACCGCGGCTAGAATTTGGCCGCTTCGCCGCCGGGCGTTTCGGCGACTCGCGGGGTACTCGGTGTGAACCCAGGTGGCAAGGCAAATCCGCCACTCGGTCCCGCAGTTTGCTGGGGGGCCGTTTGCGGTGTGGTTACTTGCTGAGGAGCTGCTTGCTGGGCGGCTGCTTGTTGAGTTGCAGGTGGTGCGACCGTATCGGTTAGCTGTGCTGTCACTCCAGCGACGCTACCCCGCACTTGTTGAGCCAGTACGCCGGCATCTCCGGCCATTTGGGCGACCGCTTGGCCCGACTCTTTGGCCACGCTGTAAGCTTGCGGCAGATTCTTCGCCAGCTGAGTGGCTGGGCCACCAAGTTGATCAAACAGGAGCTTGGCATTCTTCAGTGCGGACTGCGAAGCAGAATCTTTGCCGGCGGTCTCTCCCTTAGAGAGTGCCAGGCCGAGTTCTTGCAACGCCTTGTCGTTTTGGTTGCTGCTGTAGTGCAAGTAGGCCATGTTGTAGTGCGCTACGACGGGCGAATTGTGCTTCAGTAGCGTGCCCCGCGCCGCATCGGCTTGCCCTGCTTCGAATTGCACGGTCGCCAAGTTGTTGGCATAACGCGAGGTGGCTGGCGCGATGGCGATGGCCCGTTCAATAAAGGTCAACGCTTCTTCGTGTCGGTCTAGCTTCGAGAGGGCGAGACCGAGATCGTTGTACAACCCGGCTTCATTGGGCTGCGACTTGATGGCTCGCTGGAAAAAATCAACCGACTTGTCGTAGTTCTGCTGGCGGAAATGGAGCCGAGCAACACTGGCTAAAGCGGAACCATTGGTGGGCTCGCTCTCGAGCGCCTTGGAATAGTTGTCCATCGCCCGCTCTAAGTTGCCAGTGGTTTCCCACAGTTGGCCGTTGGCGACGAACACTTCCGGGCCAACCGAAGTCGGCGTGTTTTGGATCCGCAACGGATCATCATCAGCCACCACCTCGCCTGTGTCATTCGCCGTGACGGTGTCTTTGCCGCCACTCACCAAGCCGGCGATCGAATCGCGACTCTTGCCGTAGGCACTCTTCACGGCCATGCCCATCGAACTGGCTTGCGCTCGAGTCCCTTGAGCCAAGTTGGAGAAGGTGCTGGTCAGGCCGCCACTTTCGGGCGAGCCTGCGGTGGTCGGAGTTGCTGGGTTGGGCGTAAAGGGATTCAGGCTCGCCAGCCCCGTGCCAGACGATGCACACCCCGATAGACAGCTGACACCGGCCAGCAGAAAAGTGGTCAGCAACCGACGCTTGACGTTGAGCTGTTTTGACTTTGACACGTTCCTAACCCCCAAAAAACACCTCAGCAGAAACCGCAGATGGACGGATCTGATGGTGGTAACCTGTGAACCTGAGCGACATACCCAATGACGGCCTTGTGCGTCGAATCGACACAATCGGCACTTCCGGTTCAATCGAATCTGTCGCGAGAGGGGATTTTCGCAGAATAAGTTCAAGCGGGCTCCCCGCAGCAGAGCCAGTTGGTTACGGTTCTGTGGTCCAGTGGCCAGGAGTGGGGTGCGCGCGGGACAGCCTGCCAAGGTGCAGGCGAGCGAATACGCCGGCTCAGAAAAGCCAATGTATTCGCTCATGCAATTTGGAGCGTTACTAGGGAGCGGATGAGAACCGTCGCATCCCCTTAGTTGCCGTCGCTGACGGCAGGCCCTTCACGTGGTGGCAGCACGGGCTCAGGCAGTGCTTCGGCCCAGGCGCGGTTGATCGCTGAAGCCATCGAGCCGGAACTGGTCGGATTCGCACGATCGGCGATGCCCACCTCGGGAACTTGGCCGCCTCCATGGGTCATCCGAGCGAGCGAATTACGGACCGCCGTCACGCGCGCTTCCGTCTCAGCTTGGCTGCCGGCACGGACCACGAAAACAGAACGGTACTGCGGTGGGACCCGCGTCATGATGTTTTCTAGTTGACGCTGCCCCGCGTAGGTCAGCTGGCCGTCGCCGGCAACAAACAGTTCATGGCTGATCGTGTTGTGCAGCCGCCAGCCGTTAATTTTCTGAATCTCAAAGGGAGCACGCGTCTGCTGAGCGGCCAGCTCGCGAAACGGTTGTGGCCAGGCGTTATTGCGTTGATAATCAACGTGAAAGCGGTGCCAAAAACTGTGCCAGTCAGCGTTGCTGGTGGAGGTGGTGGCAGCCACGAGTATTCCGGCCAAGGCGAATCGTTTCCAAGCCATCCAAGCATTCCTTGCGTGCAGCGGTGGGGATCTCCCCTGATTCGAACATTATCGGTTCGAGCGGAGCCCAATAATCGAGCGGAGGGCGTGCGACGAATTCACACCCTACCAGTTGGCAATCGGCACGGCTCTCGGTCTGGCTGCGATCGATCTGTGCTGACGCCGCAGAAATTAATTAGGGGGGATCGCGCAGCCGGAAAAATCGTCAAACTTCAAGAGCGTTGCCACCTCGCAGTCGGGCTCAGCCGACGTAAAATCACAAGCGATCTCCAAATTCAAATCGGAATCGATCCGGCCTGCCATCCATGAAACCCCTGCGCCGACGCTTGCAGCGAATCTACCTTCGCCTCAGGCGGTTCATTACCCATAATCTGCTGCACGCAGATGATCCGCCGCATCGACTCGCCCTCGGCGTGGCGATCGGTATGTTTTTCGCCTTTACGCCTTTGATCGGTGTACAGATGGTGCTGGTCGTGGCGGCCGCTTGGGTGTTTCGAGCTAACAAGGCGGTCGGCGTGCCATTGGTCTGGATCAGTAATCCGGCCACCTTCGTGCCTATCTTCTATCCTTGCTACTTGATCGGCAACGCCATCCTAGGCTGGCCGCTGGTCAGCCGCCAATGGTGGGCCGCCCTGGCCGATCCGCCGGTCGGATTCATCGAAGGGTCGCGTTTTTACTGGGCGCGAATGCTGGAAATTTTCGCCCCGCTGATGCTGGGCTCGATCGCCGTGGCCCTGCCGCTGGCAATCATGAGCTATTTGGTGACGCGAACAGTGATCGAGCGTTACCGAGCTCGCGGGCTGAAGAAGTGGCGGCGAAGGAATCCCCCCTCGCGGCGGTTAAATGCGTAATCTAGGACCCTTAGAAAAAATATTCCGCCGATTCTCAGCCCTCGGTGATTGAATTCGTTCATTCAGTGCGCATAATCGATCATAATCTGAAAGAATTCAGTCACGAATTGGAAAGCTACCGGTGGCCAGCAGTACTGCAACCGACCAGCGGCGTCAGCAGTTGCGGCGTTTGTTACAGACCCAGGGCTTTGCTTCTTTGGGAGATTTGTCCGACGCGCTGCAAGTTAGTGACTCGACGATCCGACGTGACCTGGAGAATTTAGAGGATTTAGGCGAGGCGAAACGGACTCATGGCGGTGTTTTCTGGACCGGCTCCCCTTCGAGCATGCTATTGTTCGAGGGCCGGCAAGATTCGCTCTGGGAAACCAAGCGAAGGATTGCCCAAGCTGCTGCTGAATTGATTGCCGACAATGAGACCATTTTGTTAGACGGGGGCAGCACGACTTATGAGTTGGCTCGTTGTCTGGTGGGTCGGCCGTTACAGGTGGTCACCAACAGTTTGCCGGTGGCCAATTTGTTTGCCAGCAGTGATTCGGTCGATTTGATTTTCCTCGGTGGCTATGTCCATGGTCGCACAGGAGTCTCGGTCGGGCCGCTGGCGACGGAGCTGTTGTCTCAGATCAGTGTGCGGCGAGCGTTCATATCGATCGCCGGCGCCGACGCGGAGGGATACTACAACAGCAATTTTTTATTGGTGGAAACCGAGCAAGCGATGCTGCGTTCGGCTGATGAAACGGTGATCGTGGCCGACAGCAGCAAGTTTGGTCACGCCAGTCTGGCGCGCGTTTGCCGCTTGGGTGAAGTCCACACGGTGGTCAGCGACGCGGGGTTGGATCGAGAGTGGCAGCAACGGCTGTGCGAAGCTGGGGTGCGATTGATGCTGACCGATCCCTAGCCGCTGGGGAGAGTATTTTCAGCAGCGATTTTGCAAATCCAGCACTTAAATTTTAAACTTCACACTAAAACTTCGAACTTCCCTTCATGTCCACAGCACCGATTTCGGCGGAAACGGTTGAACGTCTGGTTCGCGAAGCGGTACGTCGCGTAACTTCCTCGGCTGCGGCCGGAGGGGGGCAAGCGACCGCGGCGGCCCCGGCAGCATCCAGCTCGCCGGCAAAACCTAATTTAGTTGTCAGCATCTCGGCTCGGCATTGTCATTTGACCGACGAGCACGTGGAAATTCTTTTTGGCCCAGGCGCAACGCTGACTCCTGAAAAGTGGCTTTACCAGGACGGGTTTTACGCGGCTGCCGAGACGGTAATGGTCGTTGGCCCGCGGCGGCGGATGTTGCCCAACGTCCGCGTCTTAGGCCCCACGCGGGGACATAGCCAAGTCGAATTGGCGTTGACCGATTCGATCTCGCTCGGGATCGACGCACCGATCAGGCACAGCGGTGATATCGCTGGCACGCCAGGCTGTGTGTTGGTCGGACCGGCTGGCACCGTGCAGTTGGATAAAGGGGTCATTCGGGCGGCTCGGCACGTCCACATCAATCATCAAGATTGTGAATATTATGGAGTCAAGGATGGCGACATGATGCAGTTGCGGGTCAACAGCCCGGGCTGCTCACTGACCTTCGACGAGGTGTTGGTGCGAGCCGACGCCAAAGCCAAATTAGAAGTACATATCGACACCGATGAAGGCAACGCTAGCAATTTGGATGCGGCTAGCTCAGTCGAGTTGATTGCTCAGCCTGGCGACTGCCGTTGTCAGCACTGAGTCAGAACACTCGACAGCGGTCGGGTGCCAATAGAAGCGGATGAGATTTAACGGAATTGTTCCTCGAACCACCACTGTGTGAGTCAACCATGAATGAAGCGCTCGGAATGATCGAAACGAAGGGCTTTGTCGCGCTGGTCGAAGCGGCCGATGCGATGATGAAAGCTGCGAATGTAGAGTATTTAGGCTGGGACAAGGTCGGCAGCGGCTTGGTAAGCGTCTTCGTCACCGGCGACGTGGCGGCTGTCAAAGCGGCCACCGATGCGGGTGCCGCGGCAGCTGGGCGAATTGGCGAAGTTGTCAGCGTGCAGGTCATCCCTCGCCCGCACAACGACTTGGGCAAAGTGCTCAAGGTTCCCATGAGCAAATAAGTTTCCACCAGTATCAAATGGCGAAAAAAGCAGCCAGTCGGACACCACGCGATGGTGGCTCCAGCGGCAAGCAGAACTCCAGTGGCAAACGGGGTTCCAGCGGCCAGCGGCAAGGGCAACCCAACTCCACGCAAGACCCAACGAAACCGGTTCCGCAGCGTACCGCTGAACCCACTTCTGTTGATACCCATTCAAACTCTACCAAATCGAGTCCTCAGATGAATCAAGCAATCGGTCTGATTGAAACTAAAGGTCTGTTAGCACTGATCGAAGCTACCGACGCGATGGCCAAAGCGGCCAACGTGGAAATTGTCAAACGTATTGACATCGGTGGTGGATTGGTCACGACCGTCGTCAGCGGCGACGTGGGCAGCGTGCGTGCGGCAGTCGAAGCGGGCGCCAGCACGGCAGCCCAAGTCGGCGAATTGGTCAGCAGCCACGTGATGCCACGTCCAGCCGAAGGCCTCCGCGAAACCTTGCTCGGCTGAAGAACAGACGAGCCGGCGGCCACTGCCTCGCAATTCCTCGCAGCAGCAGGCCAGTCGTTAGCAGGCCAGTCGTTAGCAGGCCAGTCGTTAGCAGGCCAGTCGTTACCCGCACCCCAAGTTCCACTTTCCCATCACGGGTCGATGCGCATTCTTGTTGCAAATCTTGGCTCCACCAGTTTCAAGTATCGGTTGTTTGACATGACCGACGAGCGGGAGATCGCGCGTGGTGGGATCGAGCGGATTGGTGCGGAGGCGAGTCGCTGCGTGGCGCGGATTGGCGATTGGAGTGAAGATGTGATGCGGCCCGTTGCCGATCATGGCGTGGCGGTGCAAGTTTGTTTGGACCAATTGACCGATCCGCAGCATGGTTGCTTGGGCTCTCCGGGCGAAGTTAACGCGATCGGTTTTAAGGCGGTCCACGGCGGTACGCGGAGCGGAGTGTTTCGCGTCGATGAAACGTTATTGTCGGCAATGGAAGCGATGAACCCGGTGGCACCGGCGCACAACCCGCCTTACGTGGCGGCAATGCGGTCTTTGGCTAGCCAGGTTGGTGACATTCCCTTGGTGGCCGCTTTTGAAACCGACTTTCATCGCACGGCACCCGAGGCGATGCAAACGTACGCGATTCCGCGTCAGTGGGCTGACGAGTTACCGTTGCGGAAGTGGGGATTTCACGGTGCCAGCCATCGTTACATCGCCACCCGCTGTGAAGAATTGTTCGGGACCAGCAAATCTCGCGTGATCTCCTGTCACTTGGGTGGCAGCAGCAGCGTGTGCGGTATTCATGACGGCAAAAGCTTGGGAGCGTCGATGGGCATGAGTCCGCAGACGGGATTGCCCCAAAACAATCGCGTCGGTGACTTTGATCCCTTTGCGTTGCCGTTGATCATGCAGCACACCGGTTTGAGTTTGGAAGCCGTGTTGGACAAATTGGCCAACGAAGGGGGCTTGTTGGGGATCAGCGGACACAGTGCGGACATTCGTGATATCGAGGAAGCTGCCGCCGCGGGAAACGCTGCTTGCCAATTGGCTTTGGCAACATACGTCGCCGAAGTGCGGCGTTACATCGGTGGTTATTTAGTGGCCCTGGGCGGTTGCGACGTGTTGGTCTTTACCGGCGGGATCGGCGAGAACGGACGCCAAATGCGGGCTGACATTTGCGCCGGCCTGAGCGAGTTGGGGATCGAATTGGATGCCGAGAAGAATGCCACGGCCAGCGGCGAAGTGGCATTGCAGGCGGACTCCAGTCGGGCGGCCATTTGGGTGTTACCGACGAACGAGGAATTGATCGTGGCGCGGCAAAGCGTCGCGCTGTTGAGTTAATGATGCACGCTTTCGTGTTGTGATTTTTTATTCCTTCCTGCTTGAAGTCGTTCCATGTTCGTCGCCCGCGTCACCGGCTCGGTTGTCAGCACCCAAAAGGTGGCGACCATGACTGGCCACAAGCTGTTGGTTGTCGAACCGTATCGCTTGGCCAGCCCTGAGCGTGACAAATTAGTTCCCACGGGTCGAACCTTCATTGCCATCGACGCGCTCGGCGCGGGCCAAGACGACATGGTGTTAATCACTCAGGGAGGCAGCGCGCGAATGACTCCCGAAACTAAAGATTTACCGGTCGACGCCGTCGTGATTGGGATTGTCGACGACGTCACGATCGACCGCCTAAGCATTTACAACCGGCAAGATTGAGGAATTAAGCAGCGATGCAATACGACGAAAACTTGATCCGCAACGTGATCGCCGAAGTCTTGGCTCAAGTCGGCGCGCCCCCTCCGGTTCCGCCGGAAGCGCGGCAACCTTTTGCCAATCAAAACGCTCCGCTGATGGGACGCAATGGAATCTTCCACGATGCCGACCAAGCGGTCGCCGCGGCGCGGACGGCTTTCGAACAACTGCGTGAACGGACCAAGGCCGATCGCACCAAAATAATTAACATCATCCGTCGCATTTCGATCGAGCAGTGCGAAGAGTTGGGACTGATGGAGATGGAAGAGACCGGGATTGGGCGCCCGGAGCACAAGATTGAAAAGCTCAAGACGTTGGGCGAGTTGACCCCCGGCGTGGAGTTCTTGGAAACCAAAGCTTTCAGTGGTGACAACGGGCTGGCGGTGATCGAGCGAGCTCCGTTCGGGGTCATCGGAGCCATTACCCCGGTCACTCACAGCCTGCCCACAATCACCGGCAACGCGGTCAGCATGTTAGCTGGCGGTAACACCGTGGTGGTCAATCCACATCCCTCTGGGAAACGCGTGGCGGCCGAAGGCGTGCGGCGATTCAACGAAGCGATCTATCGCGAGCTGGGGATCGATAACCTAATTTGCGTGATCGCCGAGCCGACGCTCGAAAGTGCCGAAGCATTGTTCAAAAACAAGCAAGTGGCTTTGATTTGCGTGACCGGCGGACCGGCCGTGGCGCGGGCGGCTCTCAACAGCGGCAAACGGGCAATCGTGGCCGGACCGGGGAATCCACCAGTGGTCGTCGACGAAACGGCCGATCTAGATAACGCCGCTCGCTGTATCATCCAAGGCGCCGCCTACGACAATAACTTGCTCTGCATCGCGGAAAAAGAAGTGTTCGTTGTCGATAGCGTCTTCGATGCCATGATGGATGCGATGCGACGCGCAGGCGCGGTGCAGCTAGACGCCCAACAGATTGATGCCCTCACCGCCAAAGCGATCAGCCGCGTGGGTGATGACAATCACTTGGCGGCGAACAAGGACTTCATCGGGCAAGATGCTTGGAAGCTGGCCGAGGCCGCCGGTGTGGATATCGATCATCGCGTGGAATTGGTGTTCGGCGAAACCGACGAACATCATCCGTTTGTCACCGTCGAGCAGATGATGCCGTTCGTCCCCTTTGTTCGCGCCCGCTGCGTCGACCACGCAATCGCGATGGCCAAACAATACGAACATGGCTTCCGACATACCGCCATCATTCATTCGCGAAATGTGCAAAACATGACCAAGATGGGGCGCGAACTCGACGTCACCCTGTTTGTAAAAAACGGTCCCTGCATGGCTTCTTTAGGATTGGGCGGAGAAGGCTATCTGTCCTTTTCCATTGCCGGTCCGACGGGAGAAGGCGTCACCACCCCGTTGACCTTCACGCGGGAACGCCGTTGCAGCATGGTCGATGATTTGTACATCGTCTAGCCACAGCACTTTTGCAGACCAACCCGTTCCGATCACCTCCCCACTGTTTCTCCGCACTGTTTTTCCGCACTGTTTTTCCCCATGCAATCTGGCAAAGTCCTCGGCAAGACGCGCGCCACCGTCAAGCATCCCAGCTTGAACGGCCAACGATTGTTGGTGGTTCAACCTCTGGGCGTCGACGGCGTGGCTGATGGTCCGCCGTTGATCGTCGTCGATCAATTGGGAGCGGGGCGAGGTGATGAGGTGATCCTGACCAGTGACGGGCCTTACGGGCGCGTGCTGGTTAATGACGAGCGGACGCCGATCCGCTGGTACACGCTGGGGCTCGTCGACTCATGAATGGCACACCAAACAGCCTGCCGAAAAGCCTACCAAACAGCCTACAAACTAGCGGGCCGCACGCGGGTGATTTGCAAGCCCTGATCACGCGGTTGGTTCGCGACGCGCTGCGAGCCGCCAGTTCGGCCGGGACCGGCAACGCGGACAATGAGAAAGATTCTCCGAGTTCCGTGTCAACAGAAGCCGCGCGCTCCCAGGCGGCAAACCAGCTCACGGCGAGTCTTCCGGAGCGAGTGATTTCGCTGCGGGAACTCGAAAATCTGCCCGCGGAAACCAAACAGGTGCGGGTCGCCACGGCAGCGGTGATCACTCCCGCGGCAGCCGATGAACTGCGGCGGCGGGGGATTGCGATCGAGCGGGGTGCGGTGGCATCCGTTGCCAATCAAAGCATAAAAGTCGAGAACGCCACGTCTGGCCAACCTTCAGCAGAAGAAACTTCCTTGTGGGGTTACATCAGCGACGCAGACGGTACATCGCGAGCCACCGCTGTTGCCAAACAATTGACGCTCCGCGGTTTGCCGGTGAGCGTGGCCGACAGTCAACAGTTGCCGTCGCTACTTGTCGCCGGAGCCCTGGGGATATTGCTCAGCCCTTTGCCGGCGGTCGACGTCGATCGTTGGGGACGCGAGTTGGGGATGGTCACCGCGGCGGTCGATTCGCCGCAACATGTCTTGCGGATTGCGGCTGCCATGGCGCCGCAAGTTTGGGTGCTCGACACCGAACGCTTGACTCTTTCCGCGATCGTGGCCGTTGCCGCCGTTTGTTTGCGAACCGGGCGCGGACAGTCAGGCTTATCAGGAGGACAGCCAGCATGAGAATCGCTCGCGTGATTGGCAAGGTGACGCTGGCTCGCAGCCATCCCTCGCTGCAAGGATTACCACTGCGACTGGTGGAAACGGTCGACACGATAGATGCCGATGGCCAACTGGTTTACTCGGAGGAACCGGTGGTCGCTGCCGATCAGTTGGGGACCGGCTGGGGCGATTTAATCGCTTTGGCAGAAGGTCCCGAAGCGGCTCAACCCTTTCGCCCTAAAATTATTCCCGTGGACGCCAATACGGCCGCCATTCTCGATACGCTCGATCTTTCCTAATGATGCAAACACAAAACGTTCACAAACTGAAACAAGATATCTGTGACATTGGTCGCCGGATTTACAATCGTCAATTCGCCGCGGCGAACGATGGAAACATCACCGTTCGCATCAATGAAAACGAGGTCCTCTGCACGCCCACGATGCATTGCAAAGGGTTTCTCAAGCCAGACGATATCGCCACCGTCGATATGACTGGAAAACAAATCGCCGGTCGCAAGAAACGCTCCAGCGAAGCGTTGTTGCACTTGGAAATTTTCCGGCAACGCCCCGACGTCCGTTCGGTGGTGCATTGCCATCCACCCCACGCGACCGCGTTTGCAATCGCCCGCGAGCCAATCCCTCAGTGTATTTTGCCCGAGGTCGAGGTCTTCTTGGGTGATGTTCCGATCACTCGGTACGAGACCCCCGGTGGACAAGCGTTTGCCGATACGATTATCCCCTTCGTCGATCGCACCAACGTCATTATCTTGGCGAACCACGGCACGGTCAGCTACGGTGAAACGGTCGAACGCGCCTATTGGTGGACGGAGATCTTGGACTCGTATTGCCGCATGCTGCTGCTGGCTCGCCAGCTGGGCCATGTCCAATACCTGGGTGACGGCAAGACCCGCGAGCTGTTGGAATTGAAAGACAAGTGGGGCTTTGCCGATCCCCGCAACACGGAAGACTACAAGAACTGCGACGTGTGCGCGAACGATATTTTCCGTGATAGTTGGGAAGCAGCCGGTGTCGAGCGTCGCGCCTTTGAGGCACCTCCGGCAGCCAAACCGGCCGCGCCCGCAGCCAGTTCGAACGGCGCGACGGGCACGTCCGGGATCGATGAAGAGCAACTGGTAAAACTGATTTCCGCGGAAGTCATGCGTCAACTCAAGGGGGCCTAAGATGAAAGTTTCAATTATTGGTGGTGGCGGACTGGTCGGCTCCTGCGCAGCTTATGCGTTGCAGTGTGGTGGCATCGTTGGTGAAATCGCTCTGTTGGATGTGAACGCGGAATTGGCTGTCGGCCAAGCCTTGGACCTGCAGCACGGTGGCCCCAGCGTGGCCGACCAAACGATCCTCGGTGGCGGTTACGAACAGATTGCCAGTTCCGATGTGATTTGCATCACGGCCGGTCTGCGACGCAAGCCGGATGAATCACGGCTGGACTTGATCAATCGCAACACCGACCTGTTCATGTCGATCTTGGCCGATGTCAAAAAGGGTGGACTGAAACCTGACGCGATCGTGGTCGTCGTTTCCAATCCGGTCGACATCCTCACCTATTTGGCCGCCCAGCAATTGGGGCTGCCGGCGAATCAAGTGATCGGCTTGGGGACGCAGCTCGATACGATTCGTTTCTGCAGCTTGATCGCCCAACAACTTGGCACGCCCCCGACGCAAACGCGGGCGCTGATCTTGGGCGAGCATGGTGACTCAATGGTGCCGATTTGGAGCAGCGCCACGGTCGCCGGATTGCCACTCGATAAATTTCCCGGTTGGACCCCTTCGCTGGCTGGAGAGCTTTTCAGTCGCACGCGAGGCAGCGGTGCGGAAGTGATCAAGCGAAAAGGGGGAGCCGGTTTTGCCGTCGGCATCGCCATTCGTGACGTCATCGATGCCATCGCACTCGATAGCCAACGTCTGCTGCCCGTCAGCACCGTGCAATCGGGTTGCTACGGAATTCGCGACGTCGCATTATCGGTACCGACCGTCGTGGGGCGTCGCGGGGCGGAGAAATGCCTCGAGATTGACCTTTGGCCCAAAGAGGTCCAAGGCTTGCGATCCAGTGGCGGAGCGCTCCGCAAGACGCTTGATTTGGTCCTGCAACGGGTTCGCTAAACGCTTTCGCGTTATAGTAGCCGTTGAGCGTTAATTCTCGGTGGCGGGGAACCGCAATCAGCCGCCTCGCGCCAGCGTGCGGTTCCCGGTGTCGTGTCGTGCTGTGGGAACCGCAGGCTGGCGCCAGGCGGCTGATGATGCACGACTTCGTGCAAGCAAATTACGTACATTAATTTGCCCGACCCCAACGAGCTTGCCCCGTTATCCGCGCGATATTATTCCTGCCCCGCCCGCCCGCCTGCGGCGGGCGGCGGGGAAAACGAGGCGCGCGACGCGGCGATTCATGCTAGCCGGCAAAACTTGTTCACCGCACGAGGCAAACTCGTTGGGGTCCGTGCTCGTGCTCGAAATGCCGACGTCGAGTACGAATCGTGCACGCTACGTAATCTGGTCGGTCTCTGGCGCGCTGCGACTGATGCGGCGGGGAACCGCACGCTGGCGCTTTGCGGCTGATTCCCATGCCCCCCGACAATTTTTGCGGCTAAAATCGCGAAAATGCGGCTTTCACAGAATCTTTGCTAGACGCTGTGCGGGAAAACGGTATAACGATTGCAATGACTGTGCAGTGCGGGTGTCCCGGACTGCCGGATTGTCACCCATTATTTCTTTGATCAACCCCGCGGCAGAGGTTTATGTCGAAAAAGGAAGAAGCTTTCGAAGTCGAAGGCACGGTCACCCAAGCGCTGGCCAATACACGATTTCGCGTCCAATTAGAGACCGGCAACGAAGTTTTAGCACACGTCGCAGGACGGATGCGGAAACACTTTATTCGAATCGTTCCCGGCGACAAAGTGCGTGTGGAACTCTCCCCTTACGACCTCACCAAAGGTCGGATTACCTATCGTGAGCGTTAGCTAGCATCACAAGCTCACCATCGGCCAAAAGAGCTGGTTCGGATCGCTTCGTATCCACCCAAGATGCCAGCGTTGGTGATATCCGCTTGAGCTAGTGAGTGCAGCACGCGATCGGTCTGCTCGGCCCCTCGTTCGAGCCGGTGCAGCCACAGCGATTTGCATCGCCCCACCGAGTCAAACATGTCGGGCCTCAGCGACATCAGCACCGCATCGGCGACCGCTCGGTTTGCGTCTGGAAAAGCTGGACTCGGATTGCTGCGCCGCATCAACGCATCGCGCATCGCAGCCGACGTCAACCAACCGGCGGTTTCCCGCGCCATACCCATGGGGATCTGTTGGGTATCCTCAGCAAAAGCGGCCGCTCGAGGGGGATCGAACGCGTAACGGTGCACCGAATCGGGTTGCTGCGAAGCGAGATGCCCCAGCAACGCGTCGCACCATCGTTCGGTAGTGCTTCTCAATTTGTTCAGCCGCACCGCGTGATCGAGTGACGCCAGGCGACTGTCGAGCATCAACCGCAGGATCCTCGCCCGTGCTTCAAGATGCGTCAGATAGACAGAATGTGTAATTGGGGAGATTTCCTCTGCCGCTCGTTCATTGTCCAGCCCGCTGCCCAACGCGGCGTAGACGCGTGTCAGTGGTTCGCTCAACAAGACTTCTTCGACGATCGAGGCGCTCGTTTTCCACCAAGCTTGCATTTCGGCGACCGCGTGAGTGTCGGCCAGGTGCTGATAATCGCTGATCGCTTGGTGCCAAGCGTCGAAGCGAGTTCGATTGGCTAGCCAATAAGCCTGCATCGCTTCCTGGGGAATCAATTCGCGGCGATAGAGCAGCGAGGGGCCGTGCAGGGCGAGGATTGCGGCGAGATCGACAAGTTCAGCTGCATGCATGCAGAATACTCGAGAGAAAAGTCAAAAGGGGTTCTCACCTCCGCAGCGGCCTGCGACGCGGTGAGGTTTCGGCGTTTGAGAGGCATTGCATGCCCAGTGCCAAAGCCCACCGAGGGGAACCGGCTGATTGTCCTTAAGTCTATTTCTGGAAAGGGTTTGCGATCATTCCGGTGGCTCTTGCATCGGAGTCGCGGCGGACGGGTCCGTTGTCTTTGGTCAACAAACTTGAGGTGTCTGGGCAACAGTCGCGTGGTCAGCTTCAACCTGGGCCCCCTGTTGAGGAATCTGCGAAAGTTGTCTTGGACTATTTTCCCAAGTTCCGTTAAACTTCCCAGACGATTGTGTCGACGCGTCTTCGCTCGACCGAATAACACGGACCACGGAGGGCCTCAGGGATGCCGGAATCATTCCGCTTTATCCATGCCAGCGATTTCCATTTAGAGCGACCTTTGGGTGATTTGGATGAACTGCCAAAACACTTGAGAGAATCGATTGCCGCGGCCCCTTGGAAAGCGGCGACGGCGGTGCTGGAAGCTGCTTTGATTGAGAACGTCGACTTTGTCCTCTTGTGTGGCGATTTGCTCAGCCCCTCGCTGGCCGGTCCGCGTGGTATGTCGCTGTTGATCGAAGCCTTTGATGCGTTGGCGGAGCGGAACATCCAGGTTTTTTGGGCTGCTGGGAACGTCGACGCTGCTCAGTATTGGCCTGAGTCAATTTCTTTACCGAGCAACGTGACCCAATTGCCCAAGGGGCGTGCGGTGCAGCATCCCGTGATTCGCAACGGGGAAACGATCGCCATGATCGTGGGTCGCAGCGGCGAGGGTTCCGGGCCGTTGCACGTTCCTTCCTACCGCGTCGATCCCAGCGACATCTTTACGATCGGAGTTGGTTACGGGACGGCCGAGGCGGGCTCGCTGGCCGAGACGCGGTTTGATTACTGGGCGCTTGGCGGCCTGCACGCTCGTAAGGAACTCGAAGCGGGGGCGGCGCAAGGAGCGGTTTACTGTGGCAGCCCCCAAGGTCGCAGCCTCGCCGAACCGGGGGCTCACGGATTTCACTTGGTTGATATCGACGCTGACGGGGCGGCTCGTTTGCACGTCGTCGATGTCGACACCTTTCGTTATTGCCCGATCGTGATCGACGCTGGCGAATTGTTGCGAGGTGGCAACTTGCGGCAAACAATGTCGTCGCGCATCTCCCGGTTGCTCAACGAGAACGGCAATCGTCACTTGCTGTTGGGCTGGGAACTGCAACCGACCAGTGCGGAGTCGCTGGAGATGATCGGCGATTCGGCCGAGTTGTTGACGTGGTTGCGTCGCGAGTTCGGCAACGGCAACCCGGCTGCCTGGACCGTCAAGCTGACCGTTTTGCCGCCGTCGCGTTATCCGCAGCAGTGGCAAGAAGAGGATACGATTTTAGGCGACTTTTTGCGCGCATCGGAGCGACATCGCAAGACCGCCGGGCGTGACCTAAATTTGCTGCCGCTGACTGAAGAACAGCAGGGGCTGTCGCCATCGACGGCCGCTTTGTTGGCCGATGCGGAAGCGTCCCAGCGGGCTCAGCTGTTGGGAGAAGCGACGTTACTAGGGGTGGAATTATTGAGGGGCGGGAAGCCAAAAATGTAGGCTGCGGGCCATGTTGCGCCTGTCTGCCTCATCAACCACATGACGTCCGGCATCGGTTCGGGCGACCCAGAGGATGGGGAGTGATACAACGGTGAAAATCAAAGACATTCATATCGACGGTTTTGGAGTCTGGACTGACTTGGCGGTCGACTCTTTGCCTGATGGCATGACGTTGTTCTACGGTCCCAATGAGGCTGGCAAGACGACGCTCATGCAGTTCATTCGAGCCTGTTTGTATGGCTTTACTGCGGAGCGTCGGCAACGCTATCTGCCCCCGGTGTTCGGCGGCACACCTGGTGGCGGTTTGCGGGTCACCGGCCCCGGCGGCGGTTATCAGATTCGTCGTCGTGTGCATGGCACACAAGCCGAGAACGCGGAACAAGGCGTGATGGGCCAGCTGACGGTCACCGGCCAGGACGGATTGGCTCAAGGCCAGCACCGGTTGGCGATGTTGCTCGGTCAAATTGATGAGCCGATCTTTACCAACGTGTTCGCCATTGGGCTTCGCGAGCTGCAGGAACTGAGCACGCTCGACGACACCTCGGCAGCCGACGAGCTGTATAAACTCAGCAGCGGCCTGGATCGCGTCTCCTTGGTCGACGTGATGCGTTCCTTGCGAACCGCTCGCGGTAAGTTGGTCGATGCGCGGGTCGATGAGCCCGAAGCGGGGCGGTTGGCGACGATGTTGGCTCAGCGCGAAAAACTAAAAGATGAGATTGGTCAACTCACCGCGCGGGCCCGCCGCTGGTCTGATTTAGCGACGCAGCGCCGCAGCCAAGAACAAGAGATTACCGACCTGCGGGGACGACTCGTCGATTGGGAGCGTCAAGCTCGTTGCGTGGAAGTGGCCACTAGCGTGCAGGATAATTGGGCCAACCGCCAGCGGCTGCTCGAACAAGCTGCCGAGCAAGCCGATTTGCGGGAAACACCAGCCGATGCGCCAGAGCAATTGCTGCAACTGGAAGCACAGCTTGAAGAACGCAAAGAAAAGATTGAAGGGATCAAAAAGCAGCGACGTGAGCTGCGGGAAAAAGCGGCCGCCTTGCCACTCTCCCGTCGCTTGGTGGAATTGCAGAGCAAGATCGAAGCGGCCAGCGAGCAGGCGACTTGGGTCGAAGCGCTGGAAGAGCAGATTGAAAAATTGGAATCGCAAATCGAACGGGGCCGCCAAGCCCTGGACGAGGATGCCGAGAAGCTGGGGATCGAAGAGGAGGATCGGCGAAGTTTGGTAAACAGCGGACGAACTTCGCTGCCCGACTTGAGCCGCCAAACTTTGGCGACTTTGACCGCGCCCGCTCGGGCCGTCAAAGAACAACTTTATCAACTCAAACGGGCTCGCGACGAGAGCCTCAAGTACCGCAAGGAATCGGAGTCGCTCTCCAAACGCTTGCATGAAAATTTAGAACACGAGCAAGCCGAAAACTTGCACGCCGCCATCAAGCGACAAGGTGAGGTCATCACCACGTTGCGACAACGCATGCAAATTGAAGAGCAGCTCGAGAAGACTCGCAAGCATTATCGCGACTTGGAACAGGAGTCTTTGGACCTGGCCACCTCCGAGGCGTTGCCGGTCGAGCGCACGATCATGCTCGCCGTGCCCTTCGCCTTTGGTGGCATCTCGCTGATCTATGGAATCTTTACGCTCTTCGGCTGGGAAGCCTTCGTTTACGATTCCAATCCAAACACCGGCATCATGTTGGTCTTTTTGGGCCTGATGGCACTTGGTTTGTGGTACCTCGGCCGCGAGCGAGGCGACCAAGGGACTAGCCTTG
This sequence comes from Kothea flammea, assembly GCF_052161645.1. Classification (GTDB taxonomy): domain Bacteria; phylum Planctomycetota; class Planctomycetia; order Pirellulales; family Pirellulaceae; genus Laterigemmans. The sequence goes on along the minus strand of NZ_CP197414.1, from coordinate 5,255,171 downwards.
ACCTGGAGGATTGCGAACGACAAATCGACACCTTGCGTCGACAAATTCGTGATCTGGAAGCGGAGCGGGATGAAATCGAAGAACGTCTGCCAGCTGCCAACGGTTCGCTCGACGTGCGGATGCGAGAGGCAGAGGAGTTGCAGCACCGGTTGGAAAGTTTGCTACCCACTTTCCATGGTCAACAAGCGGCTACGGAACGATACCGCACGGCCCGGCAGCGTGCTTCGCAAGCTGCTGAAGGACTGAAAGCGGCCCGCAATCAATGGCGCAAAGCGGTTCAAGCGTTGGGGCTGAGCGAGTCGATGTCACCCTCGCGAATTCGCTTGCTCTCCGACGGTTATCAAACCCTGCTCGATTCGCGTCGCAAGCTGGAGGAATTGCAAGAGGAGCGGGAGCAACGTCGTCGTGAACGAAGTGCTCTGGCGAAACGGATTGAGACTCTCTACCTCGAAGCATTGGGGCCCGATGGTAGTCAGGACGAGCGCAATCCGATTGCCGACGACGATGATGACTATGAGGACGATTACGAAGCGCCGGCCACTCGCAGCCTGTCCGATTCCAAGCGTGATCGCGAGCGGAATCGAAGCCAACAAGGCAATCGTGAACGTGATAATGATCGCGATCGCCAAAAAGACCGTCACCGCTCCCGCGATCAGGATCGCGAAACGCCTCCCCTTTCGGCTCCCAAGCTGCGAACCACGCCGCTCGACCAACTCAATCATTTGCACGAGGAACTCTCCCGGCAACAGCATTGGATCAAACGTCGACGCGAACTCAAAGAACAGGACGTTCACTTTCACAAACAGCAAGCCGCCCACGCGCGAACGATCCAGCGGCTCGACGGTGCCCGGCGATCACTCTGGGCTAAATGTGGCGTGGCAACTGCGGAGCAGTTTTATGAGCTGTTGGATGCCAAGCAACACTATGCCGAACTGCAAAAGAAGATCGCCGAGTATGATGCGCAAATTCGTTCGATGATCGGCACCCAGTGTGCTTACGAGGATGTGCAACGCGAACTCGATGGCGCCAAGCCGGCCGATTTACAACGCCGCTGGGATGCGTTAACGGAACGCATCTCGCAAACCGAAGAGCGGATCGCCGGGTTGCAAACGCGTCAGGGAGAGCTGGCCCAAGAGATGCGATCGTTGGCCGAAGATGAACGGCTTTCCTTTGCCCAGTTGGAACTGGAGTGCATCGAGCGTAAACTTGAATCACTCGCTCACCGCTGGCAAATGTTGGCCATGTCCAGTTGCTTGCTGGAGGATGTTTGCGCCACATTTGAAAAGGAACGCCAACCAGAGACGTTGCGCGAAGCGAGCACCTTTTTGGCGCAGCTTACCGATGGCAAGTACGTTCGTATCTGGACGCCTCTGGGAACCAATCAACTGAAGATTGATTCCCCGGAAAAGGGTTCGCTGCCGATCGAGGTGCTAAGCCGCGGGACTCGCGAAGCGGTCTTTATCGCGTTGCGATTAGCATTGGCGGCAGCTTACGCCCGACGTGGTGTCATGTTGCCCTTGGTGCTCGATGACGTGTTGGTCAATTTTGACCGCAAACGGGCAATTGATGCCGCCTTGACCTTGAAAACTTTTGCTGAGCTTGGCCATCAAGTCATGATGTTTACCTGTCATGACCACATCGCCAGCATTTTCCATGATATCGATGTGCAAGTTCGACTCTTGCCGGCGCAAGGGCAACCTGGCATCGCCGAAATCATGCCTCCGCCGGAACCGGTCGAGGAAGCATATGAGGAGGAGTCCTACGAAGAAGTTTACGAAGAGGAAGCGGCCGTCGAGGAAGAAGAGCCTGAGTTGATCGAGCCGGAACCGGAGCCCGAGCCTGAACCGGAGCCTGAACCAGTGCGTAGGCGAGTCACTCCGATTGCTTTGCCAGTAGTTGAACGGCCAGCGGTGGTGCCATTGCCGGTGGTTGAAGTTCCAGTGGTTGAACCTCCGCAACCGGTCGTGGCGGTCGAACCCGCACCGATGCCCCCGCCACCGCCCGTTCCAGAACCTCGCCTTCGCATCGAGCCGCCCGCCGAAGAGTTTGTTGAGGAGGAATTGGTCGAAGAAGAAGTCCTCGAGGAAGAACTTCCTGAGGAGGAAGATCAAGAGGAATTGGATTGGGTTTGGTATCAACGAGGCGTGGGAAGCGAGTGGCTGGAAGATTCCAGCGACACCGATGCTGCACCCCCGGAGGTTTGGCAGCGGCCGAACGCTTGGTGGTCGGCCACCGCCGATCCAGCCGGCGAAAATGCGGGGCGGTAGTAGTGGCTAGTGGCTAGTGGCTAGTGGCTAGTGGCTAGTGGCTAGTGGCTAGTTAGTTGTTAAGGCGATGGGTAGGTACTGGCCTGCCGGGTCGGAAGCTTTGCAAAGCGTCAACTTTGGCGGTAACTGCATTCGCGTCGGCGACGTGTTCCACAGCCGCTTGGACTATCTGTGACAGTATCTCCGGGTCCATCGCGATCCTCGCGTTAATCACCAACTCCGCCGCTGTGCCCTGCCAGTTTGCCGCCAGCGAAACGACTGGATCGTTGGCGTTGCTGACTAGATTAGCCACCGCCGTTTTGCCATCTGCCATGCCGATTACTTTGAGGTGAGCCACTTCGGCATCATCGGCAACGGCGTTGGTTTTAATCTCGCCCAGCAACTGCAGCAAGTAATCATCGAGCGAGAAAGGCGAGTCGGCGGACAACTTAACTTGGCAATTCAACCAACCGAGCTCGGCTTCACCTTCCGCGTAAACGTCGTAATCAACTTCCATCAGCCGTTGGCCGGTAACATCTTGTCGCTGTAGGAAGTCACAGATTTCGGGAAAACCGGCTCCCGTTTTCGCGGAGACTTGCAGGACAGGCGTCGTCGGGAACTCTGTTTCCAGCAGTTGAGCGATCTCGGCAGCTTCCTCAGCGGGCAGTTCATCAATCCGATTGATCATAATGAAATCGGCTTCTTCCAACTGTTTGCGAAAAATATATTCCGCTTGGGGCGAGAAGCCGCGCCGGTCGTTGCGTCCCAAAATGCGAAATCCATGACTCGGTTTGATGATCACGCCGAAGGGTGCGATCTCAAATGGTTGTTCATACAGTTGTTCGAGGGGCCGGATAACCGTCGCCACCAAATCGGTGCAACTTCCCACCGGTTCGGCCAATATCACATCGGGCCGCGATTCCGCGGCAAGCTGTTCGACCGTGCCGGTTAACTCGTTAAAGTTGCAACAAAAACAGGAACCGGCTACTTCGCCGACTTGGAATCCCTGCGAACGCAGCATCAAGGTATCGACGAGATCCGCAGCCTGGTCGTTGGTCACAATGACCACATTCTTGCCAGCTTGGCGAAATTGATTCGCTAACTTGGCAATCATGGTTGTTTTTCCGGCACCGAGGAAACCGCCGATCATGATGAAACGGGGAGCAACAGACATATAGATGAAATTCCTCAAAGAAAGTTGTTGGTGATCAAAAATCTTAATTCGTTGATCTAATAGTTTAGCGGTTTGGTGCGGTTCCTGTTAGCCGCAATGACGCTAGCCGCGGTTCCCGTTAGCCGCACTGGCGCTAGCCGCGGTTCCCGGCTTGAACCGAACTAATCGCGCCTAACAAAACGGTGGCTAACGCCAAAACCGCTAACCGCTAGATTTTACTCTTGTTTTGTATGCTCGATGAGGAAATCGACAAGTTCCTGACAACGGAAAAAACCGGGCCAATAGTTGTGTCCTTGCCCGGCGATCGGCAGGACTTCAATGGCCGCTGCTTGACCAGCTTTTTCGTACAGCCTTTGCAGTGCTAACGAATTTGGTTCGATCGGCACCACGGTATCCTCTTCGCCGTGAATGATGAAACAAGGAATTGCCAGCTCGGCCAAGCGGGTCGCTTTGGAGATCGGGTTAAACTTGCTCAGCTCGGCTTGCAGCTCGATGGCCGTCAGGTCGTAAGCTGCCGCGGCGGTGGGAAGGCCCGGATAAGTTGTTAGATCAAAGACCGGGTAGATGCCAGCGATGGCGCAAACTTTGTCCCCGTTCTCAGCGGCCCAACTGCTGACCCACAAACCGCCACGTGATCGCCCCAGCAGACTGACGCGTGTGCTGAACTCTCGGCTACTGGTCAGTCGGTCGTACAACGCATTCATCGCCAGCACCCCGCGGGGGCTACCATACGCTTCGCCAACATCGACACCGGCGATGGCAATGCCCGCTGCCAATAATTGACTGTGTAACCAACGCTCATGTTCGTCCGGATAATTTGGCAATAGCGTCGGCGCGTACATCACCCAAGGCTGCGGTGACTTTCGCAATTCCGGCGCGGGTAAACAGACAAATCCCTTCCACTCTTGGTCGTTACCGGCGCCGTTAACCTTGATCACTTCGCCACCGAGCACGGTGGCGTCGAGTCGTTTCATGATCGCCACAAAATTACCATCCGCTGGCGGTACAATCGCGGTGTGTGGTTTGAGTTGTTGTTGCTTGGTGGAACTGCCACGATCGACATCAACCCAGACAATTTGCCAGCGATGCTTTGCCAGTGAGTCAACCAGTCCGACGCTTGCCAATGTCTGTTGACGCGGGAAAAAGGCAACCATCGTGGCTTGGTCGACGGTTGCTGCCGCGTATGCTTCATTCGCTTCGCGATCGGTCAGCATTTCGATGGCGGGCGTTAGATTCCAAAACGGTACCGCAGCCTCCACGCGTCGCGCCGCACGGATGCAGTGGACCGCTTGATCGTTAATCCCCAAACCCGAATCGGGGCGATGAAAGCGAACCGCAGCGACTCCGCCCAATAGGTGTCGCCAAAATCGTTCAATGGCATCCTGGTTGGTGTGTCCAAATTTATTGCCATCGGCACCGTAGGTTTTCGTGGTGTTGATTGGCCGCGGAGCATCGCTCAGTAATTGACGCACAAACTGAGCCCGTTCCCAATGTTGCCAACCACTGTTGTGATTATTTTGGCTGATGTCGACAAAACTGTATAACTCGGGATGATCAAACGTTTCCCGGTGTGTCTCCGCGGTTAAATTCCAGTCATCCCACATTTCAGTGACGGGGACTGATTTTTCCACCGCGGCCGCTCGACTCTGAATCAGCTCGGCCCAATGACGTCCCCAAGCGGGTTCGGCGCGGGTTTCGTTATCAATGCAATACAACACATGATCATATTGCAAACTGGAATCTAACAAACGATTGACAAAAGCGGTTTGGATTTTCAGTAGCGGCTCAATGTTGCGCTGCGCGGGGGTTGAAAAGAAAAAGGGTTGTTTGTTCGCGCCGGGGTGCTCGGGGTAGCGGCGTTCTAACCCTGTCTCGGCGGCCGAGTAGTTGACATTGTTCGGAGGGTTATAAGGATGATCTTCCCAGCGGCGAGGGTCGTTTGCTCGGTTGTCGGTGTAGTCAAAGCGGTCCCAAATTTCGATTTGAACGAAAATGCCCCGCTGGGAAGTTTCCCGCAAGAACCGCTCAAACCGCTCCCAGTATTCGGGGTTCCATTGTTCCAGGTCGTAGCGGCCGTTCGCGAGCTTGGCGAAAGGGTAGACTTCGAAGCCGGCATCTTTGCGGTCGCTCATCGTGTTGCGAACAAAATTTCCCCCCGCTGCGCGGATCCGATCGAGTTGCGGCAGCAATTTTTCTGCTGGCCATTGGAAGAGATTGTCGTCGTCGCTGCCTCCGAGCAATAAAACGGGCTGTCCAGCGTGTGACCAGTACCAGGGGTTCTCTGCCCAGGGCTCAGCCGCAGAGGCGGAGCCGTTAAATGGACGCTCACCGCACAACGAAACTGCCACGAGCCAACCGACCAGCACCGCCCGAACCAAGAATCGTCGCGGGAATTGCCAATGTTGCATTGTTGAGTCACTCCGCCATCTGAGCACGAGTTCTTGAGAACTGGTTTTGAACTTCGGGAGCCCAGTTTAACGCTCCGCTGGCCTGCTGTCGATTTAACGGGGGCCTACGCAACCGGGGGCCTTGTCGAATGTGGCGGGTCAGCGTAGCTTTGGAAGAGCGGCGGTGGCTGTGCGCGCACAGCCAGCCTCGAAAATAAAATCACACGCACGCGCGGAAGTTCATGTCAATGTTGCAGGCCACAGCGGCGAAGCTGGCTCTCGAGGATGGAACCGTTTACGCCGGAATCTCGATCGGTGCACCGGGGGAGGTCAGCGGAGAAGTGGTGTTTAACACCGCCATGACCGGTTATCAAGAAATTTTGACTGACCCCAGCTATCGCGGTCAAATCGTCACGATGACTTACCCGGAAATCGGTAACTACGGAGTCAATCAAGCCGATATTGAGCACGCGGCACCATCTTTGGCAGGCTTCATTGTCCGCCACAGCAGTCGCCGTTTCAGCAACTATCGTGCGGAAGGATCGCTGGGCGATTACTTGGCTCAGCACGGCGTGGTCGCGATTTCGGACATCGACACCCGCGCCCTGGTCCGTCGTATCCGCACCGTGGGGGCGATGCGGGGCGTGTTGTCAACGATGGATCTCGACGACGATAGCCTCGTCGCCAAAGCGAAGGCTTCCCCTGGTTTGGTGGGGCGCGATCTGGTGCAAGAAGTGATGCCACACTCGCCTGTCGTCTGGAACACGCACCTGGATGAATGGACCGCCCTCGGTTCTGTTGCCGGAAGTGCAGTTGAAGCTGGCCCTTCGGCTCCGCACGTGGTTTGCCTTGACTATGGTATGAAATGGAACATTCCACGGCATTTTTCCAGCCGCGGGAATCGCGTCACCATTTTGCCGGGAACCTCTTCGGCAGGAGACGTGATGGATATGAAGCCAGACGGCGTGTTTCTTTCTAATGGACCTGGCGACCCTGAACCGCTGGACTACGCCCAGCAGACGATCCGTGATTTACTTGGGCAAGTCCCGGTATTTGGAATTTGCTTGGGGCACCAGTTGTTGTCGCTGGCGTGTGGTGCCAAGACCTTTAAGCTGAAGTTTGGTCACCGCGGCGTAAACCAACCGGTGCAAGATTTAACCACGGGGAAAGTGGAAATTACCACGCAAAATCATGGTTTTGCCGTGGAAGAATCGTCGCTTCCCGCTGAGCTCGAAGTGACGCATCGCAATCTCAACGACGACACCATTGCGGGGGTGCGGCACCGGGAATTCACTGCCTTTGGAATCCAGTACCACCCTGAGGCAGCGTCAGGCCCCCACGATAGCCACTATTTGTTTGACCGCTTTCAGCAGACACTTGGTTCGCCAGCGGCGGCGACTCAGGGTTAGATCGGCCGGGGCAAAGCAGCGATTTGAGCGGCGACCTAAGCCGCTCGCGCGTTCGAATCCGGCGGCTGCGATGTTTACTTAAGAGGGGGCTGCGTTTAGGCTGGAACCGCTAGTCGCTGGATCAGTCGCCTCGTCTAAGGTTGTCAATTCGATATGTCTGCCCCCCCTTCGTCACCTGCTGCCGTAACGGATTTGGCGCGGCGGATTATTGGCAATGTTGAACTGGCGATTGTTGGCAAGCGAAAACAGCTAGTGCTGTCGCTGGTCGCTTGGCTCTCCGGTGGCCATATTCTGCTAGAGGATGTTCCCGGTGTGGCGAAAACGATGTTGGCCCGCGCGCTGGCTCGCAGTGTCGGCTGTCAGTTTAAACGCGTGCAGTGCACCCCCGACTTGCTGCCCAGCGACGTCACGGGAACATCAATATTCAATCAGAAGACGGCCGAATTCGAGTTTCGTCCTGGCCCTGTTTTCACGCAACTGTTGTTGGCTGATGAAATCAATCGGGCCACACCGCGGACGCAGGCTTCGTTGTTGGAAGCGATGGCCGAAGCGCGGGTTACCGTCGATGGGGTGACGCATACGTTGGACCCACCTTTTCTGGTGATTGCCACGCAAAACCCGGTCGACCACGAGGGTACGTTTCCGCTGCCCGAAGCCCAACTTGATCGCTTTCTGATGCGATTTTCCTTGGGTTATCCGACGATGGAAGAGGAGATGCGGATGCTGGAAATGTTGCAGCGGGCCCATCCCGTCGATTCGCTGCAGGAAGTTGCTTCGGCCGCGGAGCTGATCGATGCTCAGCGAGCCGTACGCGAAGTCTTTGTCGATCCTAAAGTGCGACAGTATTTGCTGCAGATCGTGCATGATACGCGTGGTCATGAGGATTTGGCCCTGGGTGGCAGCCCGCGAGCCAGCATCGCTTTATTCCGATGTGCCCAGGCGATGGCTGCCATTCGCGGGCGCGGCTATGTATTGCCTGACGATGTCAAGCGGATTGTGGGGCCGGTTATGAACCACCGGATCATTGTCCGTCCTGAAAGCCGGCTGCGAAAAATTACCGGAGAGTTAACGATGGAACAAATCCTGTCTGAAATTGCTGTGCCGACGATTAATTTGCCAGCCGAGTCGGCAACCAGCGAGCTGGCCAGATGAGCGACAGCGCCGGGGCGGGCGTCGTGGGCACCAACCGCGTGGGCTTGTTGGGCTGGCTGGCCGGTGGATCGGCGTTGGTGTTGTTGGGCATGGTCGCCGGCGCATCGCTTTGGCTGTATGCGGCATACGCGGCAGTGGCGGTGGCGGCTGGCAACTATCTGATGGCCAAAGCCTGGGCCGAAAACGTCACAGCCACGCGCCGCTCAGGTCCGCTGGAAGTGGAAATTGGCACCACCGTACCGATTGGCATTGAAATTACAAACCGCGGGCGGTTGCCGGTTGCTTGGCTGCTTGTCGAGGATTTATTGCCCCGGGCTGCCCTGATCTACAATCCCCCAGCGTTGGAAGTCGAAGGGGCACGACTGCGCCTGATGTTTCTCAGGGCGGGGCAAAAGCTGCTGCTCAATTATGTGCTCCGCTGCAATCGACGTGGCTACTATCAGATTGGCCCCAGCGTGTTGGAGACGGGAGACTTGATGGGCTTGAGTCGGCGGTATCGCGTGGGCACGGAACCTCAATACTTGCTTGTGATGCCCAAGATTATTCCGCTCTCGGGATATGACGTGGCCTCGCGGCGACCAATCGGGGAAATTCGCCTCACAGAGATGCTGATGGACGATCCCACGCGACTGCGCGGTATTCGACGCTGGCAACCGGGCGACCCGTTACGACAAGTTCACTGGGCGGCGACAGCCCGCACGGGCACTTTGCACAGCAAGATTTATGAGCCGACCAGCGTGGCTGGGGCGACCATGGTGTTGGATCTGCATCAAGAAACCAATCCCAGCCGGCATGAACCAATGCGGTCGGAATTAGCCATCACGCTGGCCGCCTCGATCGCCGCGGCGATGTATGAGATGGGCCAGCCGATCGGGTTGGCATCCAATGGTCGCGATGCGGCCGACCGGATTCGCACCGCCGGATGGGACAGCGACTTTCGCACCCGCACCGCGGCGCAAACTTCGTTGACGATGCGCGACAGCGATAATCGGCTGCGTCCGATCGTTGTTCCCGCTGCCACCGGGCCAGTCCATCAGCAAGAATTGCAACGCACGTTGGCCCGGTTGGAATTGACCGATGCGCTGCGTTTGGGACCGTCGTTGATCGAAGTCGAATCACGGCTTTCCCGTGATACGACCTTGATCATCGTGTTACAGCAAGCGACCGCCGAGACAAGTGCGGCGATCCTGGGAATGGCACGGCGGGGCTGGTCGATCGCCGTCGTTGTGAACGCTTATAATGCCGAGGAGTTCGCCAACGTGGCGGGGCCGATGATCGCTGCGAATATTCCGGTGATGCAGTTGATCGACGAGCAGCAATTGCCCGAAGTTTGCCGCAGGGTGGTGTTACGATGACCCGCAAATTGGAAAAAACGGCAGCCGATTATGCGGTGATCGCAATTTGTCCCGCCTTAATCATTCTGATGCTGACCGCGCTGACTCATTTTTTGGTGCTGTGTGTCTATCGCGGGCAATATACCAGCCGGCTGATGTATATCTTGTTCTTGTTCGTCGTAGCGGCCACGCTGATTGCGCGAATTGCCATTGAACAGGGGCGAGCCTACGCGATGGGTTATGCCGCCGCCCTGGGTGCCGCCACCATGTTGGCGATCAATCGCTTTGTCGTTTTTGATGGGCCGCTCGCGGGGCTAAGTTTCATTGTCAACACGCTATTCATCATCTTAATTTGGTGGTTGGCTGATCGAGTCACCTTTGATTGCACGGTGATTGACGATGCGGAAAATTCCAGCGGCGAAGGCTTGATCGACTCGCGGGGCTTGTTCGGCGGTGTGGGGTCGTGGGGCGCCCGCCGACACGGTCAAGCAGCCGTTGACGTCTCCCTGGACGGGACCAGCGGCAGCGACCAAGATGCTGTTGATTCGCGAGCCCAACCGCGTCGCCGCCGCGGACATCAACCGGGCCGCACCGTGTTGTATTTGGCGATCGCCGCTTTGCCGTTGTTCGGTATCGGTCAATTGGTGCTGCCAGGGTTTGATGCCATTCAAACCGGCGCGCTGCGTTCCTTGGGACTCTATCTGTTCGCCACCCTCACGTTGTTGGTCACGACCAGCTTTCTCGGTGTCCGCCGTTACCTGAGGCAACGCGGTGCCGAAATGCCGGGCGAAGTCTCGGTCGCTTGGCTGGCGGGAGGCGCGGCGCTGGTGGCTGCGTTACTCTTGTTCGCGTTCCTGCTACCCATGCCGGGCCGCATGATCGCCAGCTTGCAATTGCCCGACTGGATTACATCCCCGGACAACTTGAGTGCCAGCCGGTACGGATGGGGTGACGAAGGGACTGAAGATTCTAGACCCGACGCGGCAAAAGCTTCCCAAGGCCACGCCGCCGAGCGACAGCCAGCCGGAGGTAGTAACAACGCTAAAGGTGGCCAGCAAGGTGCACCGACTGGCGCTCCCAGTGAACAAGGAAAAGGTAACCCGCAAAGTTCTCAACAAGGTTCCCAACAAGGTTCACAACAGGGATCCCAACAGGGATCACAACAGGGATCACAACAAGGATCCCAACAAGGTTCACAACAGGGATCCCAACAGGGTTCACAACAAGGATCCCAACAAGGTTCACAACAGGGATCACAACAAGGTTCACAACAAGGATCCCAACAAGGTTCACAACAGGGATCCCAACAGGGTTCACAACAAGGATCCCAACAAGGTTCACAACAGGGTTCACAACAAGGATCCCAACAAGGTTCACAACAGGGATCACAACAAGGTTCGCAACAAGGTTCACAACAAGGTTCGCAACAAGGTTCGCAACAAGGTTCACAACAAGGTTCACAACAAGGTTCACAACAAGGTTCGCAACAAGGTTCGCAACAAGGTTCACAACAGGGTTCGCAGCAAGGTTCACAACAAGGATCCCAGCAAGGTTCACAACAGGGATCCCAGCAAGGATCGCAACAGGGATCGCAACAAGGTTCGCAGCAGGGTTCGCAGCAAGGATCACAACAAGGATCCAAAGAGAATTCTCAGCAGGGTTCCCAACAACAGGACTCTAATCGCTCAGCGGAGCAGACGTCCTCTGGCGAGAGTGGTGGGGAGTCTGCTCAGGGAGGGTCTCAAAATGATCCGCGCAAGGAAGCGAGTGGGGCGGCAGAATCGAGTGATTCTGGTAGCGAATCGGCTGCTAGCAACGAATCTTCCACATCGAATTGGTTGCCTAAATTGGCGAGTTGGGGGACGAGTTTATTCAAGTGGATTTTGGCGGCGATTATGCTGGCAATCATCGTCGTCTTTATTCTCAAGAACCGCGACCTCATATCGCGATGGTGGCAAGACTTGCTGAAATTCTTTGACCGCCCGGAGACGGCTGCTGAGAATGCGAAGGTCGCTTTGGCGGCCCCGAGCGGACCGCCGCCACGTCCCTTTTCGGCTTTTCGCAATCCGCTCACCGCCGGACTCAAACCGCGAGCCAGCATTATCGTCACGTTCCAAGCGTTTGAAGCCTGGGCGCGGGAGGCTGGTGTCGCTCGTGGCGATGAGGAGACGCCGCTCGAGTATGCTCAACGCACCAAACCATTGTTGGGCAAACAAGCTGGCATCTCCCAGCAAGTGATTGATGCTTACAATCGCGTCGTGTACAGCGATCAGCGTGCCACGAAACAAGATCTAAAAGCTGTTGAACAGTTATGGCAATGTATGAGCACTCAGAGCCAACGCGCTAAAGCCCCGCCGCGTGCCGCCAACGCATCGACTCTTGATACCACGTCAGGGTCTTCCACTAGCGGTGGCGCGTGATGCGGTTTGATCGTGGCGTTGATCACTAGCGGACCGTGACAGCCCCAATGTCGGTGAATATTAAACGCGTGAATCCCACCGACATCAACCGCCGGATTGCTGCGCGTGAATGTTACCCATAACCAGTTGTTCAATTGCTTGGCGGTAAACTCCGCGTCGTCGACCAGCGTAATCAGGGGGAAGCCTGCCAGCGGCGATTCGGCTGCGGCAGACTGGGGAACGGTCTGGCTCAGTGACTCGCAGAACCTCTCCAGCATCGCTTCGGACTTTTCTTGCTGGTAGCCGGGTGCTTTGATAGCCAGCACTCCAGGCATCACCAAACGTGGATCTGAAAACCCAGCGGGTAGGATCAAGTCGACGGGCGGGCGATCGGCTAACTGTCTAATCTCTTTTCCGCTGGCTGCCATCACCACTTTACTGCCGCGGTTAAATCCGTCTCCCGAATAATCGAGCGTGTCGATCGTCGTTCGCGTTTGGAAATGCAGGTCGCGGCGCCAGTCAATTCTGCGGAGCAAGTGGTGCAGGAAAGCTTGGATATCGTGTAAGTCAAGTTCCGGCGCGTCGTGGCTGTTCGCGATCATTAGATACTTTGCCAACGACAATTGACCGTTGCCAAGAATCGCATTGGCTTGCGTGAGGATTTCAGCCGGTTCGGTTTGCGGCGCGAAGGGTACGTATCGCTCGCTGCCGAGAGCCAGCAGCAAGGGATGCACGCCAGCCGCATCGACGGCATGCACCGCTTTCACGCCAGGTATGACCGTGGGAATGATCGGCCCGGTCAGTTCATGAATCAGCTGTCCAAAGCTGGTGTCCTCTTGCGGCGGCCTGCCCACCACGGTGAATGGCCAGACCGCGTCTTGGCGATGCCACACGTGCTTGACTCGCATCACTGGAAAATCGTGTTGTAGACTGTAATAGCCGAGGTGGTCGCCGAAGGGCCCTTCCGGTTTCGTTGCCCCCGCGTCAATTTCTCCCACGATGGCAAAATCGGCATCGGCGTAAACGGGGGCCATGTCGGGCCGGCAAATCATTGGCACACGTCGCCCCGACAAGGCTCCGGCGAAAGTCAGTTCGGTCAGTCCTTCGGGAAGCGGCATTACCGCCGCCAAAGTCATGGCTGCCGCTCCGCCGACCGTAATCGCTACTCGCAACCGCTCTCCGCGGCTCATGGCAGCTTGATGATGAACACCGATGCCGCGGTGAATTTGGTAATGCAATCCGACTTCCTGGTCGGCAACGTAGTCGTTCCCCGCCAACTGCACGCGGTACATGCCAAGGTTCACCCGCATCAGATTCTGAGGGGCTTGCGGATCGGCGCTGAGCACTTGCGGGAGGGTCACAAACGGTCCGCCATCGTCGGGCCAACTTTGAATCCCCGGCAGTTCGGACAAGCGACATGAACCAGCCGAGACCGCTCCGCGACGGACTTTGCGTGGCAACATCCGCAGCGCGGTAAAGGGGGCTGACGCGTATCGCCAAGGCCGACGAGGCAAAGCGGTGGGATCGATTTTCAGCTCGATGACTCGCCGCACCGCTTCCAGCGTGTGCCGAAAGAGATAGCGTGATTGCTCCAGCGAGCCAAATAGGTTGGAGACACAAGGAAAGCGACAACCGCGAACATTGGGAAAGTAGACCGCCGGACCGCCGCTGGCGTAGACGCGTCGTTGGATTTCCGCCATTTCCAGCCGCGGATCGACCTCGTGTTCGCAAGTTACCAGGTGACCCCCATGTCGCAGGTCGTCGACCAATGCTCGTGTGCTTCGGTGTTTCATGGAAAGTTACTGGCCGCGGGCTGGTGATCCGAATTCGGTATGCTGGGATAACCGAGGCGGCTGGCTTAAACTAACCAGCCGCTTTTGACCGCCACAGTTTACGAGGATTTTATGCAAGCGATAGCAACCCGTGATTCGGCTTTGGATTTTGGGGGAGACTGTCTTGTTGTTGGGTACGATAAGCAAGGATTTCTTGGCCCCATCGGCGAACAAATCGACAAGTGGCTCGGCGGGGGTGCTAGCCAGTGTTTCGCCAATGGCCTGCTCGACCACTCCAGCTCCGACAGTTCGCTGGTGCCGCTACCAAACGCGAAGAACGCGACCAGCGCCTTGTTGCTGGGGATCGCCGAGCGAACGCAAACGTCCCAGCAAGATGCTTACTCACTGGGGGGGAGAGCTTTACGGCAATTGACCGATCGCGATATTGGAAAGGTCGTTGTTTCGCTGCCAGACTTGGTCCCGGAGCAGTGCCAATCTGCGTTCATCGCCGGTGCTTTGGCGGCGACCCAAGGTCAAGATCTGTATCGCACCAAGCGGGCCACCTATGCTCCGCAAGAGTTGATCTTTGCTGGGGCCAGCGAAGAGCAGTCCAGCACGGGCATTATTTTGGGCGACGCGATTAATTTCACTCGCAAACTGGTCAACGAGCCGGCCAACAAGATGTACCCCGAGTCGTTTGTGGCGGAGGTGCAAGCGATGGCCGCGCAAGTCGGCTTGGAAGTCGAAATTTGGGACACCGACAAATTAGAGGAAGAACGCTGTGAGGCGTTGCTAGCGGTGGGACAAGCCTCCACGCGGCCCTCACGGTTGTTGATTTTGCGGCATCGCGGTGGCCAACCAAATGCCGCTCCGCTGGCCCTCGTCGGCAAAGGAGTCACGTTTGATAGCGGTGGTTTATCGATTAAACCCAGCGACGGCATGGTTGATATGAAGTGCGACATGGCGGGGGCTGCCACCGTTGTGGGTGCCATGCAAGCGATCGCGCAAATGGGGCTTAAGCAGAACGTGTTTGCCTACTGTGGGTTGGTGGAAAACATGATCGCGGGCAATGCCTACAAGCTGGGGGATGTCGTCCGCGCTCGCAGTGGAAAAACGATCGAAATTCTCAACACCGACGCGGAAGGACGTGTCGTCTTGGCTGATGTGCTCGATGTGGCTTGTGAGGATAAACCAGCTTGGATCGTCGATCTGGCCACGCTCACGGGAGCCTGTCTCGTGGCGCTCGGACATGACGTCAGTGGATTGTTCAGCAATCACGACGCATTGGCCCAGCAAGTGGCGGCGGCTGCGGAAAAAACCGGCGAGCGGGTGTGGCAGTTGCCCATGTTTCCCGAGTATGGCGAGTTGATCAAGAGCAACGTAGCGGACATCAAAAACGTCGGCTCGGGACGTTGGGCGGGTGCCATCACGGCGGCCAAGTTCCTGGAGAATTTCGTCCAAGACAAACCTTGGGTACACCTCGATATCGCTGGGCCAGCTTTTGCCGATGCGGCAAAACCGTTCCGTGATGCCGGGGCCACCGGTTCGATGGTGCGGACTTTGGTGCAACTCGTGGCCGATCAGCCTGTATAATAACGGCTCAAGGTCCCCCAGCATTTCCCACCCCCGCACCGCAAAGGCTCGCCGCTGTGTCCAAGCAAACACCTTCTCAGTTGCCAGCAGGCCAACAAACTCTCCGCAGTCGCTCACGCCCCAGCCGGCGAGATTTCCTCACCACGACCTCGGCCGCAGCAGCCACCTTGGCTGTGCCGACCATCGTGCGGGGGCGAAACTTGAATGACAAACTAAACATCGCGGTGATTGGTGTCGGCGGCCGTGGCGGGGGAAATTTGGGATCCGTTGCGGGTGAGAATATCGTCGCCATTTGCGACGTCGATGCGAATACTTTGGGACGCACCTCCGAACGTTTTCCCAAAGCCCGCACGGTGCGAGATTTCCGTCAGTTGTTTGACCATGAAAAAGAATTTGACGCGGTCGTGGTCAGCACCTGCGAACATACGCACGCCTTTGCCACCTTGCCTGCCCTCAAACTCGGCAAGCATGTCTACTGTGAAAAGCCGCTGACTTACAACATTCACGAAGCTCGTGTGATTCGCGAAGCGGCTGCTGAGGCCAACGTGGCGACGCAAATGGGGACACAAATTCACGCCGGCAATAACTATCGCCGCGTGGTCGAGCTGATCCAAACCGGAGCGATTGGGAAAGTGCGTGAGGTTCACGTCTGGGTTTCGCGAACCTGGGGGTGGCAGCCAACGGCCGAGGCGGCCAGGAGTTATGGCGATATCGTCTTTACCGCTGAACGTCCCGCGCAAGCCGATCCGGTGCCCAGCCACCTCGATTGGGATCTTTGGTTGGGGCCAGCTCCGGCGCGGCCTTTTTCAAATATCTACGTACCGGGGCCCAAGTGGTATCGCTGGTGGGACTTTGGCAATGGCACCATGTCGGATCTCGGCAGCCACTGGAATGATTTGCCATTTTGGGCTCTCGATTTGCGCGCTCCGCTAACGATCGAAGCCTCTGGCCCGCCGCCTCATCCCGAAATCGCGCCGGCTTCCATGCAGGCCACCTACACGTACGGGCCACGCGGTGATCAACCCGGTTTGGAGTTAACGTGGTACCAAGGCCAAAATAAACCGCAGCCCTGGCTTGATAAACAAATCCCACAATGGAATGACGGCGCGTTATTCGTTGGTGACGATGGCATGTTGCTGTCGGACTACGGCAAATATGTGCTCTTGCCGGAAGATAAATTTGCCGATTTCCAGCCTCCCGAGCCATTCATCCCGGCATCAATGGGGCATCACGCGGAATGGATTCACGCGTGCAAAACCGGCGCTCCAACCACTTGTAATTTCGAATATGCGGGCTGGTTGACGGAGGCCAATCATCTAGGAAATGTCGCCTATCGAGTCGGGAAAAAATTGGAGTGGGATGCCGAGGCAATGCAATGTCGCAATGCGCCCGAAGCGGCACCAATGATTAAACGTGAATATCGTCCCGGTTGGGAACTGATATAAGGGGCGGACGCCCGAACTTGGTCTCGCCGTAGGGAGTTGGGCTCTTTTTGGAGACCCGCCAATTAGCCAATAAACGCGAGCTAATTCCCAGCGAAGCCAAACCGATTTGCCCGCGAATGACGCAAATCTACGCGACTCAGTCCGATAGCGCGGATATGGATACGACAACATCTATCCTTTCCCATGCGCGCTCATTCGCGTGATTCGCGGGCACCAATCTGATTCGTTGGCCGCGACATTTTGCGGATTTACCGGTGCACGTTTGGAAGGTCGTAGTTTGGGGCGCTTAGCGAAAAGAGCAAATAGCTGCGCGGCATTCGTGGCGGCGCGGTCTCTGTGTGATCTGGCGACCAAGTCATCGCCCGCCCAAAGCGCCTGTCCATAGTCCCGCGACTCTTTAATGTGAACCGATTCGATGTCTCAGCGCATTTCCTACAGCTTGCTTGACCCCTTGATTGGTCCAGTTCTCAAGTCGCTGTATCCTCGTTTGCACATCCCCGCTTGGTTTCCGCCGGAGGGCATTGTGCTGATTGGGCACGGCTTCGCAATCGTTGGGGCCATTGGGTTCGCTTTTTCACTGAGCAGCCCCTGGGGTGGAATTTTGGCGGCGATCGGGGTGCTGGGGAATCACACTGCCGATTGTGTCGATGGCACGCATGCGCGGGCTACTGGCCAATGTCGTCACGGGGGTGAATTGCTCGACCACTTTACCGACCCTATGTCGTTTGCCTATTGGCTGGTAGGGATCTCGGTGGCCCTAGAAACGCTCGGCTGGGGACTTGCCGCTCTGATCATTTTGTTTGGCCACGCGGTGCTGACGAACATCAAATCCAAGCTAACAGGTCGCTTTGTGCTGAGCCGGTTTGGGCCGACCGAGTTTAAGACGCTGTTATTCATCAGCGGACTGGTGTTGGCGACCATCGGTTTAATGGACTTGAAAATCATTCCAGTGCTTTTGGCTGCCGGCGGATTTTTTGCCCTGATCGTTTTTGGAGGGATTCATCTGGTCGTTGATCTTGTTCGTTCGGTGCGAGAAGTCAATCGGTCTGGGAAACCGATCGACACGAGCGAATGGATCAATGCCAAAGACGAAAGCCGGGTTGCTTGAGATTTAGCTGCCAGTGACGACGGCTTTGCAACCCCGCTTATTGAGCGGCCGAATAAAGTTCGGCGTACTCAACCACCCAGGTATCAATCAACTGTTGGAACGCTTGCTCATCGGCTTGTTCCAACGGCTCGTAGAAGTTGCGATTGAACACTTCTTTGTTGGCCACGGTACCTTTGGCGCGGAGGTCCAAAACTCGATATTCGTTGAGTGGTCGGACCGTGATTTCCAAGCGGCTGTAGCGATTGGAACGTTTGCCCCCGGAGATATTAATATCGTCACGGTAGCAACCAGCGCCCCAACCGGCTTCGCCGAAGAGCGTCTCTTTGCGAAAGCCGGGAAAGTGGTTCAACAGTTGGTCTAACTGCTGAGAAATCCGCTCGGAAAGTGATAGCCGGTAGGAAGTGTGCAACCGTTTGGCTTCTTCTTCGTTGAGCGACTCTTGCCGCTCGGCGTTCTGTTGGGAAACCTTGCGATTTTTGCCGCGGGCGATAGCCGATTCCAAGCGATTCTGAAAGTCGTCACTCATGAAGATTGATCCGGCTCTCCGGAGGGCTCGGGTTGCTTCTTCTCCGCTTCGCCGCCAGCGGCCGGTTGTTCCGCTGGGGAACTCGAGGCGACCGCGGGGGAATCGACTTGTGCAACTCGTTCCGTCGCCGCCGAGGCGGGAGGCTGTGCGGTGGAAGTTTCCTCACCGCTGCTAACGGCCTCGTGGCTGGTCTCGGATTGCTTTTGCTCGGGCTGTTCTTGATCCTTGGCGGCTTCTTCCTTCGGTGACTTCATGAACTGGAGCAATTCACTGAAGGAACGTAGGGGTTCTTCGCCGGCTCGTTTGGCCTCGGTAATTGGGGCAACGGGAGCATCGGAACGAGAGACGGTCGTGTAAGTGGTTGGTCCTCGGGAACTGGCTTGGTCCCTGCGGCCACCTTGTCGGCCGCGGCCACCACCAGCGGGTTTGCCACCGCCGCCGCCACCGCGCCCACTTGCATTGGCGCGTCCGCTGTCGTGCGAACGCCCACCCTCCGTCGATCGTCCACCGGCGGCTCCGCCACGTCCGCCACCGGCTGGTCGTGAACCTCCGCCGGCTGGTGCACCGCGGCCGCCTGTCGCGGCGCGAGCTGCTGCTGGTTGTTTCTGGCCGGAAGTCGCTTCGCCTCCGCGAGCTTGACCGCCGCGGCCACCGCGTGCTGCTCCGCCACCACGTTGGTTTCGCTGTTCACGCAATTGAGCGTGCCGCTCCGGAGAGATCCCCGAAAGCGAAACTCGTCGACGTTTGTTATCGATTTCGACGACCCAAGCGGTCAAAACATCACCAATTTGTACAAACTCGTTGAGATCCTCGACGAAGTCCTCAGACAACCGGCTGACGTGAATCAAGCCGCTGCACTCGGGACCAAGTTCCACGAAGACCCCAAAACCGGCCACACCGACAACGACGCCGGAAACCAAATCCCCTGGCTTCAATTCGCTCAGCTTGGGAACAGCCGACATCGAAGCCGCCGGGGCGTGATAATCAAATCCAGCGTCGCTGAATGGTTGACACAGCGAACGCACAATCTGACGCACGCGGTGATCGCCAATCTGCCACTCTTTTACTAGCCGAGCGACTTGATCGCGTTCGGGCAGCGGGTGCAAATAGGGTTCCACGGGGGGCGCCGAATCTGTGGCGACCAGTTGCGACTGAGCACCGTCAACCTGGTTGGATTCAGCCTCGCTGGTGGCAGTTTCGTCCGTCGCATTTTCACTGGGCTGCTCAGCAACAGCGGTGACATCCGCCTGCTCGGTCGCTTCAGACTGCTCAGTAGCTTCGGACTGCTCAGTAGCTTCGGAAGCCGTTGCCTGCTCGGAACTCGTTTCGGTATTCTCGGCGGCCGGAACCGCTTCAGAGCTGGCGGTCGCTTCCGCCTCGGCAGCGGTTGAGGTTTCGGCGTCTGTCGAGGTTTCAGCAGCGGGGCTCGAATCAAGACCGAAGGGCGCATCGGGATCCACGGCCGCGATCTTGACTTCCGTGAAGGTCGCGGAGTTGGCGATCGGATCGGGAGTCAACGATGGCACGTTTTCTACCGAGTAATCGGGCGGAACGTAGCCGGGAGGCGCCGCGGGGGGAGCTGGTATTTCCAGCCTACCCATTAATTTCTCCGCCAGCGGGTAATCATCGGGATGAATTGCGGTCGCATCGAGTGGTTGTTCGCCACCGAACACGCGGAGGAAGCCGGCCGCTTGTCGTTGTGAAACGAGGTCGGGCCAAGCATCAAAGGAGAGCAATTCGTTTCGCGAGCGAATTAACTGGCTGCGTCGAGCGCGATCGATCGATTCGGCTACGCCATCGGTCACTCCCGGCAGCGAAGCCAACCAACCGCGGTCGGCTGAATTCACATCGACGCTGATTTGGCTGACACCGCTGGTGACGACATCTTCGAGAGCACAGGCGAGTTGGCGTTCCGCCAATTCACGCTGGTAACTACCCAATCGCAAGCGACCGACATCCACTTTAGCCAGTGCGCGGGCTGGGGTACGGACCAATTGCGCGAGCCACACTGCGGCGCGGAAACGACGAGGCACCGACCGCAGTTCGCGGTTCCCTTCGGGGCCGCCAGCGTAAATCTCGGCACCCGCTCGTTCGGCCAGCGTCCAGCGGAGGCTGCCACCGGCAGATTGCGCCAGCAGTTCCGAGAGGGCGACTAGGCAACTGCGGCGGGCGGGGCCGTTGGAGAGCACGATCAGATCGACGTGATAAGTGTGCACCAACTCACCGAGCCGAGCCACCAATTGCTGGCGGACCGCTTTGGTTAATTGACAAGCAACATCCTCGGTGTGCAGCACAGCACCATCGACTCCGACAACCGCTAGGGCGGCTGTGCGAGGACCAACGGCATCGATCGCCAACACGTTCTTGGCGGCAATCGGCTCGCGATGCATCTGCCGACGCAGCGAATCGGTGGCAACCGAAATCAGCCGCCGTGCAGCGCGGTCAATCAGATCATCCCACCAAGCGGCCTCGAGCGCCTCGCGGATGGCAGCTTCATTGCTAATCACCATCTCGGACAGCTCGTTGGAAGCCTGTTCGTTGAGGCCTTCGGCAACTTTCGCTAAATGGCGAACAAATTCAGTGGCGTTGTACTTAAAGGAGCACTGCACAACTTGACTTCGCAACGCTCGACCCAGCATGACCACTTGAAAAGCCGTCAAACGGGATTTCGATAGCGACTTGCCTTTGAGCGGTTGCAGCACGCTGACCAACCATTTGCGACGTCGCTGACGGGGAGAAATCTTCTTCCGCGTCTCTTTCGCTTTGGCAGCTTGTTTCTCTTTGTTCGACGATTTCTTGCCGAGCGTTTTAACAGCAGTTTTGCTCGCACCCGCTTCGGTCGGACTGGAGAAATCGGCGAGCAGATCAGCACCAGCTTCGGGAGTGGCTGCGGTGGTTTCGTCGTTTTGAGCAGCAGTTTCTGGCTGAGCGGCAGTTTCCGGCTGAGCGGCAGTTTCTGGCTGAGCGGCAGTTTCTGGCTGAGCGGTAGTTTCTGGCTGAGCGGCAGTTTCCGGCTGAGCAGCAGTTTCTGGCTGAGCGGCAGTTTCTGGCTGAGCAGCAGTTTCTGGCTGAGCGGCAGTTTCTGGCTGAGCGGCAGTTTCTGGCTGAGCGGCAGTTTCTGGCTGAGCGGCAGTTTCTGGCTGAGCGGCAGTTTCTGGCTGAGCGGCAGTTTCTGGCTGAGCGGCAGTTTCTGGCTGAGCGGCAGTTTCTGGCTCGGGCGCTGCAGCAGTCTCGGTCTCTGTTACCGCAGTGGCCTCGGGCGGTGCCGTTTCGGCAGACGATTCGGCAGACGGCGATTCGGAAACTCCAGCGGTCGCGTCAGCGACTCCAGGTTTCTCTGCGGCTGCCGGTTGTTCCTCGGTTTCTTGAGGATGTTTTGCCGAGGCGGGGGCACGGTTGCCGCCATTTTCTGAGTCGATTGCATCATCGGCGTCATCGTTATCGCCGGGCGCTTGTTGGTTCCCCTCATGCGGATCATGCACTTCGAGGATATGCAACTGGACCTGTTTGTCCATCCACAGCGTGGCCGCCTTGAGGATTCGCGAATCGGCAGCAAGGTATTGCCCCAAAACCCCTTCCAAGCCATTGATGGCAGCATCAGCGTGCTCCGCGCCGACTACCATTTCGCCAAGGCGAGAGAGATCGGAGGGATCACCCGGTTTGGGATTAAGGAGTCGCACCGCCAGTCTGCTGGCCGGGTGGGTGTTGCCCGATTCGTTACGAATCCGTCGCGCAATCCGATCGAGTTGACGAGGCGTTTGAGCCTCGGCGATCGACGCTAACAACGCATCATCATCGAGGTTGCCTTCAGAATACTTCTGACGCAACTCCGCTCGACGCTGTTCGAGTTGTTTTTCAGTTCGTAACGCGGAGACAAGCTCCCAGAGCGCACGTTCCGGTATGTCGCCAATTTCATCACGACGATACTGAGCTAGGAACGGAGGGTCATACCCCTGCTCCAGCAATGGAAGAGCAACTCGTAACGCTGACGTTTCGCACCGCTGGCGGCGGGCAATGGCTTCGAGATCAACTGTCATGCCCGACGGGCTCGCATCCGTAATGGCAGACGCAAAAATACGCGGTCGGCCGTACCGACCTATCACACGATGGATCATGCGGGCGCGTCTAGACCTCGACCCGCATGCGGGCCGAAATCTAAGGGCTGCGAGATCATTTGTCAACCGACCAAGCTACGAAAAAAGCCTCGTGGGGCATCGCTTCTTGTTGAAGCGAATCACCCCACGAGGCTTTCGTCAATACAATGACCCCTACGGGAATCGAACCCGTGTCGCCGCCGTGAAAGGGCGGTGTCCTAGACCGCTAGACGAAGGGGCCGTCTTTGCTGCTGCAATAGGTTTACCAGCGTAACGTGGGTATCGTCAAGTGCTGCCGGCAATCCTCGCATAGTTTTTTTCAGACTCTGCTTTTTTGCCAAAAAAAGCCCCTCAAAAACGCCGATTTTTCTCCGGCATGCCGCCTATAGGTGCAACCCTAATCGGCGAAATAACTAGATTGCGGACCACCAATCAGAAAAGACCAGCGGCGCAGAGATGCTCAACCAGGATAGCACGACCAGACTGCCGGCGGCGAACTTCCAGCAATCACCGGAACCGTGCCAACATTCGATCAGAGCGATTCGTTGGCGGTGTCGTCAACTTCGTCCTTGCTGCGTTGAATCGCATCGTAGACTTCGCGACGGTGAACCGGCACTTCGCGGGGCGCTTCAACACCCAAACGCACCTTGTCACCACGAATCTCGACAACGACAATCCGAATGTCATTGTTGATGACGATGCTTTCGTTCTTTTTCCTGGACAGTACTAACATGGCTCAGTCCTCTGTGACCGGCGTACCGATAATTTCCTGCTACACCGAATCATTCGCGTCAAGCAGGAGACTTGCGCAACCAAGAGTCATGTTCCGCAGTCAGCGGCCTTTACTCTCGCTCAGAATCTCACGCCCATGTCGCTAATTCGGACGGGCCGGTTCGCCGACCCTGCGTCGATGTCGATAGATTCCCTATCGAGACGCATTACACTTTACGTCGCTGTGCAAGAACGTCAAGTAAATTTATGCAAGTCCACTTGTTTTTGGGCACTCTATTTGCCTCTAACCTCCCAATAACCCTCCTCATCATTAAATTGGTTGCGTCTCACGGAATGCCGCCGCAAATTGGTCGCTGGGGCCCAAAGGAATTCAGCGGAAGAATTCAGCGACCATTCGCCCAGTTCTCTCGCTAACTTTTCCTGACTCAATTTCTCGGCTGCCGCAGGCACGGGCCGACGCACAAATTGTCTCGCGGTCCCGTACAGACTTTGTCCGTTGGGAACCCGAAGTGATTTCCTCAGTCTAGTCACTGGTCTAAACTGAAGAGACGCCGGAGGCCAGCTCGCTGCCGTGGCAGCAGCATTTGGTCTGTTCGCCGGCCCAACCACGTTCTACCCGTTGTTTTCCGCCTCTGTTCCTCTCACCCCTTTCGTTGCTTTATCACTCTCCTGCATGAACTGTCGATGCGATACTTCACTCCGGAATCTGCTAACCGCACGTTGCCTCTCGTACGTCGTATTGCGGCCGATCTCGTCGGCTTGCGATTCGAAGTCGTCGTCCGCGGAGAGCGAATCGATCAACTCTCAGAAGCCAATCACGGGCTAACCGGCTCCCCGGCACACGTCGAGGAATTGGAGGCAATGCAATCTTCGTTGCTGGCCGATCGCGAGCGAATGCGAGAAATCGAAGCCGAATTGTCAAGCCTCGGAGTGTTGGTCCATGCTCTCGATCAAGGAGCACTCGACTTTCCCGCCCGCATCGGCTCGCAAGATGTCCGCCTCTGTTGGGTGCCGGCTGATGAAAAAGTCAGCTTTTGGCACCCCATCGGTGCGGACTTCGCCGATCGTCAACCAATCGGGGACACGAATTTTGACCAAGTCGAAAGTGTCAGCGAAGACCCTGACAACGGCTCCGAAACGGATTCCCAACCGTCACTCAAGTCGTGATCGGCCAGCCAGCCTAATTGCCGAGCTGGGGAAGTCCTGCTGGAAAATCAGATGAGAGAAAATCAAACGAGAAAAATTGTCAACGTGCGGCAGCCGTGAGCTCCTAGCACGAGCGATTGCTCGATGTCGGCGGTTTTGCTGGGGCCGGACAAAAATAGGCCGAACGGTTGCGAAACGGTAAGGCCCAAGCGATCGTAAGCCGCGTGCATTTGCGGCACGAGCTGATCGGCAGGGAGGATAATCACCAAAAATTGTGTGATAAAAAAACAAGCCCGGTGGGTCACTTGGGACATCTCCATCCAGATTGCTCCGTTCTCGGCCACGCCAAACTGTCCCTTAGCAATCAACCACTCAAGCCCCTTGAGATAATGCGGATCGTCGTACATCCGTAAATCGGTGTTTCCCGAGATGTATTCCGGTGCCAGCGAAGCCACCCGGCGAGCCTCGGTGAACAGCGGCAAACCGTGCAGAACTTGCTGAATCTGCTCGCCGCTCGCAACGCGGTGCACCGCTGCCCCCACTCCCGTTGCCGCTTGCGTGAACTGGGCCACTAAGTCGTCGTACTGAATCAGTTGCTCGGCTGATAATTCGGGTAATTCCGGTGCCTCAATCCGCTGCGTCCGCAACCGATCGAGGATCGCGGTGCGACCATCGCTTCCCACCTCCGCGCCCGCCGCAACACCATTGCCGCTCGCTTTTTCACTC
This sequence comes from Kothea flammea, assembly GCF_052161645.1. GTDB lineage: Bacteria > Planctomycetota > Planctomycetia > Pirellulales > Pirellulaceae > Laterigemmans. The sequence continues at coordinate 5,229,928 of NZ_CP197414.1, read as the reverse complement.
ATCACGTGTTCCTCCCATCACTACGGGACCCGTCGCTTCCCGCGCTGCCAAGTCATTACCCATTGCTTTATCGCCCGTTGCTTTATTGCTGGCTGCTCCATTGCTCGTTGTGCTCTCGCGCTTCGCCCACCACTCTCGGAAACTCTCTTTCGGCGGTTCCGGCAATTCGCGTTCACGTCCCCAGATGTTAAAGCGGTGATACACGAAGATGCGTGGCGAAAGCCGCAGAGCCATTCTGCCGGCGCGACCCGCCGCCCCAAATAGCCGTGGCGAGCGCATCAGCAGGGAAGCGGCCCGCATGGCGAAACGCTTGGCAGGGCTGACCAAATGAAGGCCAGCCAGCTCTTTCCGCCAGGCGAGCAATTGGTGATGGAGCGGGATTTTGACCGGGCAGACATCGGTGCAGCTACCGCACAACGAGCACGCGCTGGGGAGACTTTTGTGACGTTTCGCGTCAACGGTGGGAGACAAGACCGAGCCGATCGGGCCGGGAACCACGCTGCCATAACTGTGCCCACCGCTACGCCGGTAAACGGGGCAAGTGTTCATGCAGGCGCCGCAGCGAATGCAGCTCAGCGCCGAACGAAACTCCTCGTTGTCACGAATTCGCGTCCGCCCGTTGTCGACCAAGACAATGTGTAATTCCCCCGTCACGTTCCCAGCTTCGTCCCGCCGGGGACCGTGAAAGTGAGAAGAGTAAGTTGTGATTGGTTGGCCGGTCGCGCTGCGTGCTAGCAATCTCAAATAGACGGCTAAATCTTTGGCGCGGGGAATCATTTTCTCGATCCCCATCGAGGCGATGTGCAGGGGTGGCAGGGATGCTCCCAAGTCGGCATTGCCTTCGTTGGTGCAAACCACGAAACCGCCCGTCTCGGCGATTCCGAAATTCACGCCGGTAATGCCCGCGTCGGCCGCCAAGAATTTGTCTCGCAGATGCCCCCGCGCCGCTTCGGTCAAATACTGGGGATCGGATGCGCCTTCGCGAGTCCCCAAGTGCTGGTGAAACGTGGCCCCCACCTCTTCCTTCTTGATGTGAATGGCTGGCAGCACGATGTGGCTGGGAGTTTCCTCTCGGAGCTGCACAATTCGCTCACCCAAATCGGTGTCGATCAACTCCATGCCATTACGCTCCAAGAAGGGATTCAGATGGCACTCTTCGGTCAGCATCGATTTGCTTTTGACGACTCGCTTGACGCCGTGCTGTTGCAAAATATCCAGCACGATACGGTTGTGTTCGTCGGCATCATTGGCCCAGTGGACATGGGCCCCGGCAGCCTGGGCGGCCGCTTCGAACTGTTCCAAATAGTCGGCCAGCTTGGCGATCGTGTGACGTTTGATGGTGGCTGCCGATTCCCGCAGCAATTCCCATTCGGGCACCGACTTGGCGGCCCGATCACGTTTTTCTCGCACGAACCAGAGTGCCGAGTCGTGCCACTTTGTGCGTTCACGATTGGCAACGAATTCCGCAGCGGCTTGGGGATGTTCCACAATGGGTAACGCATTCATGAGATCACTTTGCTCGTTCGAGTGGACGCCCAGCAAACACCTGAGCAACATGCATGACACCCAGCGGTTTGCGGTTCCGCCGCAGCAAACCTTCCATGTGCATCAGGCAAGACATGTCTCCGGCAACAATGACTTCGGCACCCGCTTGCGAGTGATCCTCAATGCGATCACGCCCCATCGCAACTGACAAGTCCGCCTCTTGAACCGCGAAAGTGCCGCCAAAACCACAGCACTCGTCGGCTCGCTTGAGGGTCACCAACTCAACTCCTTCAACTCGCCGCAGCAACCGGCTGACCTTGTCATCAACGGCCGTCATCGTTTCGCTCGACCAGCCCAATCGCAATTCTCGCAAGCCGTGGCAACTTTGGTGCAAGCCAACGCGATGTGGGAACCTTGTGCCCAACGATTCGACTTGCAAAATATCGTGCAAAAATTCGCACAGTTCATAAGTTTTGCTTTGCAGTCCATAGTCATTTCGGTCCGCAAAGTACTCCTTGTAGTGATTCCGTACCATGCTAGTGCAGGATCCGGAGGGGCAAACCACGTGGTCATATTCGCGAAAGATCTCAGCAGCCCGCCACGCTAAGGGCTTACTTTGCTCCGTGCACCCCGTGTTGGCCATCGGCTGGCCACAGCATGTCTGCGTCGCCGGAAAATCAACTTCGACCCCGCAGCGTTCCAGCACCTCGACTGTACTAATTGCCACATCGGGATAGAATTGGTCTACGTAACAGGGGACAAACAAGCCAACGCGCATGATGGGAAATCGTCAGGGAAAGAATTCGGCGGGAGTGACTCACAGCGATGTCCGCCAACTTGTCAAAGCTCGCGAAACGGCTGCAGGTCTCTTAGTATACACGACTATCCGTTCCACTCGCACAAAGCCGCAAAACTCTCTCTCTTGCTATTCGCCGGCACGAAATCGCTAACTAGAATGACGTTTCCATCCACCCCGACGTTTCGCTCAAGTGTCGCACTGATTTAGGCCAACCAAGATGTCGATCCGCTTTCGTTGTCCCGATTGCCAAGCATTGATGCAAGTGGACGATCAGGCCGCGGGGCAACGGACCCAGTGCCCTAAGTGCTCCAAAGTGATCGCGGTTCCCCAGCCCCGCAGCGCGCAGAAAGCAGCCGCAGCGGCACCGCGGCCAGCACAGTCGCCCGCGGAAAGCCCCAACTCTCGCAAAACCCCTTCCACCAGCGCCAGCAGAAACATCGCTCCCCAGGCGGCCGGTGCGGTTCAGGAGTCATTGCTGAAGCAAGTTCGCTGCCCGCAGTGTCGGCAGATCATGCGAGCTCAAGCGGGCACGCGAGTCCAATGCCCGCACTGCCAATCGGCGGTCCAGGTGCCCGGCGCAGCCCCAGCCAGTGCCCCAGCACCAGGCAATACCGCTCCGCAACCCGCCTCCGCGGCTCAGTGGCAGGCTCCGGTCAAGCGGCCAGCATCAGCAGCAACCGCGTGGTCAACTCCGGCCGCCAGCAGTTCGCCGTTCGATGCTTTACCGCCAGCCGGTGGAGGTGGGGGAGGTTTTCCAGCGGCCGGCTATTCAACCGCGAACTATGGATCCGCGGGCGGCGCCGCTTCCGCGCAGCCGAACCGGGGAGCTCAATCGTTCAATCCCTACGCCAGCGGCGGGGCCGCCGCGGGTGGCTATGTCGGAGCTGCCGGCAATACCGCCTCACGGACTTGGCAGTACATTGTGCTGGGGGTGATTTTCTTGCTGACTGCTGCGTTGTTCCTGCTGGGTGTGGTCTTGGCGGTTGTCAACTTGGTGCTCGCCTTTGTCAACGAAGCGCCCGAACCGATTCTCAACCAGTTGATCCTGAGAGCCGTGTTGGGATTTGTGATTACGTTGCCAATCGGTGTGGTATATGCCGTCGGAGGCTTAGCCCTGATCCAGCGGACCTCGCTTGCCCAAGCGCGGGCCGTGGCGATTCTCGGTTGTATCCCGCCGCTCAATCTTTGTATCCTCATGCCGTTCGGTATCTGGGCTGTGATTCTCTGCTTCAGTGCTCCTGCCAAGCGGGAGTTCTCCAGCTAGTCGAGTCGGCCATCGCTTATTGGGGAGACCAGCAATGCTCACATGGATTCGTGGCTTTTTCTCCGCCGAAAATACGACTGAAAAGTTCGTCCCCTCACAGCCGATCGCTCCTCCCTCGATTTCCCAACCTGTTTTCGCAAGCGTTAAGTCCGCAACCCAGTCCGCAACTCCCACGCTGGCTGCGGTCAGATTGGGCACCCCTGCTCAACGTCGCCAATTGCGACGACTGGGGATTGTCACCCTCGACGATTTACAGACTTGCCGGCCTCGGCAATTAGTCGCCACCGGGAAACTTCCCCCCGCGGCTGGGAAAACCTTGGCCCGTTGGCAGGCTGCCGGGAAGCTGCAGCGGGCGATTCCGCAGCTTAGCTGGCTCGATGCCCAACTGCTGGTTGCCGTTCACCGTCGTCGTCTGGCCGATCTGCAACGAGCTGATGGCGAACAGCTGCTGGCCGACATGCAACGATTTGCCATTTCGTCGGCGGGCCAATCGCTAGTTGCCGGGGCTGTGGCCAGGCAGCTACCAACGGCGGTGGAGGTGGCCGATTGGATAGCGACCGCCCGGCATTCGATCACCGACGCGCCGCTGACAACTGGCGGGCAGCAGCCAGGAAATGGACAGATGTACGTTATTGGCCGGCCAAGCGAATGATTTGGCTGGCCGCCTTGACCGCTTCCCGCAACGTCAATTTACTGCTGCCGGCGCGTCGCTCGTGGAACGTTATCGGCACCTCGGCGAAGTGCGCGTCGCGGCGCCGCAAGCGGACGAGTAGTTCCTCGAAAATCGCGTAGCCATTGCTCCGCAGGCTGGCTAAGTCGAGTTCGGCTAAGGCGGCCACTCGGTAACATCTTAGCGAGCCGCTGCAGTCGCTGACTGGCAACCTGAGAATACCAGTCGCGAATCGATTCACCAGGCGGCTCATCACGCGTCGTCGCCAAGTCCAGCCGTCGATCGAGCCTCCTTGCCCGTAGCGGGTGCCGACCACGCAATCGCGAGGTGGTCGGGCTTGGCGAGCGGTCGCCAGCAGGACTGGTAAATCCGCCGGGTCATGGCTGTGATCGGCGTCTAAATTCAGCAGCCAGTCGTATTGCTCGCCGACAGCCAACTCGATTGCCGCTCTAACTGCACCGCCGAGACCGCGGGATTGTTTACGTACCAGCACGTGAAGATGGGGTAGGTGAGCAGCCTGGGAAGCGGCCCATTCGCCCGTTCCATCGGGGGAGTCATCGTCGACTACCAAGATATCGGCCGTGGGCAGGGCCGCGTGAATCCGCTCCAGCATCGTGGGCAAATTCTGACGTTCGTTAAATGTGCAGAGGGCGACCAGCACGCGCTCTGCCGCGGCCACGGGAAGCGACGTTAATTGGTGAGTGTCCGGTGTGGGCCGCATAGCACCTGAAGCAAACTGGCTGTTGAATTAAACGGCTGCCAACAGCTGGATGTCATCCAGATGCGTCGGCGCGGTGGTCAACCTTAGCGGCTGAGCCCAGCTGGGGAAAGAGTCCTCTTGGCCGGCGATCGCCAATACCAAAGGACGGTTCTTGCCGGCAGGTCGTGACAACACCATTCTCCGCTCGACCGTGATGTCGATTCCCGCGAGCTCGTTGGCCGCCACGGCCAACCCCTGCCAGCGTTTTAAGTCACGCGACAACCGCCAGTTTTGCCACCAGCCGTAATCGCCCGCCAGCACCTCGACACGCAATGGCCGACCAGCTTGCTGGGCCACAGCTGACAGTAGCTGCAGATGAAAAGCGTCCCGCAGTATCAACCCCGGGGCGACCTCCAACACGGGAGTTTGCCCCAACTGATCGAAGGTGTGGACAATCCGCTGGGCAAGTCCGCCGAGCGGTGACGTGGCGATGATATCCATCCCTAGCCCTTTCGCAAGCGAGTCAGAATCGACTGAGCATCATGCTCCCCGTCGACTGGCTCCAGGTCGCGCGGTCCTCGCGGAGCCAGCGATTCGGGTTGATCGTCGAGCGACAAATCGTCCTCGATCACCAGCAGATCGCTGTCATCCAGCACTGTGATGTCGCCACCACTCGTCCCGCAACCTGCTTCGCCTTCGTCGGCTGCGATTCCGAGCGGCGTGTCGAGGGAAAGTTCGCTGGGCGGAACTTCCACAATGCGGGGCTGGAAATCATCCGCGTTGAACGCCTCGTTGGCTTCGGAGGAGAACTGCGGAGCAGCGGTTTCGGCCGTCGCTTCCCAGCCGGCGACCGGGTCCGCTTGCGGGGACTCATTGGCGACCATGAACTGATGGAAATCGAGTGCCCCCTCGGCAACTTCTTGGTTGATTGCGACGACTTCTTGGTGCACGGCCAATTCGTCGGCGGCCGGATCCTGAGCAAACATCTCGTTGGGGACGTCCAATCCCGCGGTAGGTCCGAAGGTTTCAATCAATTCCAATGGCCCCAATTCGCGTGAAACACCAAAGGCGGCTGGGCGGTCTGCGACAACGACCGGAATAATCTGCTCGTCATCAAAGTCGTCGCCAAACAACGAGACCAAGTCGGCGTCATCGTGAAACGCAGTTGAATTGACTTGTTGCCCGAGCGGAGTGGGATCCAATGCAACGGGCTGCACTGTTACCGGCTCGATTACGACCGGCTCCGCTGCAACCGGCTCCGCTGCAACCGGCGTTGCGGCGACAGGCTCGGCGGCGGCAGGCTCAGCCGCGACTGGCTCAGCCGCGACTGGCTCAGCCGCGACTGGCTCAGCCGCGACTGGCTCGGCGGACCAATTGAATTCCAGCGTCTCGGGATCGTAATCGGTGGTCTCAGCCAAAGGATTATGGCGTGGCGTAACGGTGGAGTCGACGGACTCGTTGTTCGCTCGCACGATCGAGAACGGCCTTGTTTCCGAGTATGATTCGGGTTCGTCGTACTCGCCTTCACTGGATACCGCGTCGTAACTGGATAGCGAATTGTCAGTGGACAGCCCGTCGAATACCTGATCGGACAAATCGCCGAGCAGGTCGTTGGGTAGAACGGTAGGAAGATCGTGGAGCAGCTCCGCGGGTTCGGGTTCCCCATACACGAACTCAATCGTGGCTGGCTGGTCACTATCTTCCTCGTCGTGGGGCAAGGCGGCTTGATCACGGGCACTGTCCCAGCTGTTGCCGCGAAACTCTTCCGGCAATCCCAAACCGGGGCCGGGCAGCTGCTGCAATTCAGCCCAGGCCTGTTCGACCACTTGGGAACTGATGGTCTTTAGGCCTGCCGACTCGGCCAGCGACACCGCGCGGCTCATCGTCTGGTTAATCAACCTGGGGATGCCATCGGACGCGAAGTAAACACTTTGCAAAGCGTGGTCATCGATCAGTTGGCTGGGATCGAGGCCGACGCGGCGGAGCGATTCGCGAACGTATTGGTACGTCTCGCCTTGGCTCAGCGGATGCAGGTAACAACGTGTCCCAATTCGCTGGGCCAGCGGCTCCATCCGTGGTTGCGCCAATCGTTCGTCGAGCGACGAAGCGCCGACCAACACCCATTGCACACGCGACTTGCCGCCCCGCACGATCCCCGAGATCATCCGCAGTTCTTCGAGCAAACGGCCCGGCAGCCCCTGAGCTTCGTCGACGATGATCAGCAGGCCGGCTTTGCTTTCCGGTCCAGTCTGAGTCGCTCGATCGATGAGTGCCAGTCGCAGTTCTCCCTCGCTGCGATCGGCGTAGGGCAGGCCGAGATGGTGCAGCAAATGTTGCAGCAGTGCCCGGCGTGTGCAAAGCCGCGTCTCTGACAACAGCACCACATCGAACTCGTTCTGGTACGCCTCCGCCAGCAGCTGACAGACTAGACTCTTGCCGGTGCCCGGAGGTCCCACCAACATTGCCGGACACTCGCGATGGTCGATGGCTTCCTGCAAACGTGCTCGTGCCGACTCAATCGCACCAATCGGCAAGTAACGCGCTGCGTTGATTGCGGCCGGAAATGGGTGTTCTGGAAAAGTCAATTTCGGTGCGTCCATGGGATTTTGATCGATTGGCGGCGGTTTGACGAGCAAAGATTACGATCACAAGGGACTCGGCGATCGCCAACTGAGTCCATTGAAACGTTGAATCGGCAAATCCGACCAACTTTCTGTAACCGAATGAGTCGTTCCGCCAAACCAATCCCAGAATTGCAAATCCATCGCGGCGTTGCTGGGAACCGGGTTGCCTTGCGGGAAACGCTAAAAGATCAACAACCCGATTGTGGCCGCGGCCATTGTCAGCTCAGTCCACTGCGGGCGACTTACTTGTCGCCAATCGACGATCGGCCACCGTTTGCCAATCCATTGCCGCGGCACGACGACTTGATGCTGACTTCGCATCACCAGTCGAGCTCGTTCTTGGGGTAGGAGTCGCTCCGCTGCCAAATAGCCCAAGCCGGCCAAGCAGCAAATGAACATCACCACCCAGGTGGCGCGTGGCTGCGATTGCGTGGGGCCAACTCGCAGTTGTGCGAAGATCGCTGGTACTGTTGGCGATGCTTCCAACTGCTCGGCCTGCTGCTGGGCCGCCAATTTACGGTCCGACCAGTAGTTGACCCAGCGAGCTCGTGACTCGGCATCACGTTCGTCGAGCTCCATTGCTGGCTGCCCCGCGTTTCCGCTGGCGGCCAATCCAGGCAGTTCAAACGAAGCTTGCGTGACTTGAGTTGTCCGCGTTGCCGAGGCAAAAGTCGGTTGGGGCTCGACCGCCTGCGCAGCGTAAAAGTCGGCGACTTCGGCTTCCCACTGGGCCGTGTAAAATGCAGCCGGTCGCAGTTGGTATTGGGGAACGCCAGCTGCTTCGATGCCAGCCAAAATCTGCGGCAGCCGTGGATCGTTGGCGGCCAAGGTAAATTGTTGACTTTCCTCTCCGCTGCCGGCTTGCCGGAGGAAAACTTGAGCCACCCCCGGACCTGGCAATACTCTTGCGGCTAACAATCCACACAGTAGCGCGAAGATAAACGGGCGGCGACGTTCGGTGGATAGCATGTTCCAGCCGGCAACTAGTTTTCTGGTCGAGTCGTGCATCGCGTCCGTTTCATCCATTTAGCTTGGCAATGGGTAAAGCTCGGCGGAGGCAAGAAATCGCAGCCCCCTATTAATCAATTACTAGAATCGACATAACCGGAATCTTCGGACCAGCCAAAAAAGAAGGTTTCTTACCGGCTGCTGATCGCACGTAACTATCAAACCCGTCGCATGCACGCTCGTTTACCTTTCACCGTTAAGATTTGCGGAGTTCGCACCGCTGAGGATCTGGCTGCGGTTCAGGCCGCTGGCGGAGACGCGGTCGGGCTCAACTTCCACCCCCCGAGCCCTCGGTACTTGCCCCCGGAAGAGGCGGCGATGTTGGCCGCCGCGGCGATCGCCGGTGGCGTGCTGCCGATCGGATTGTTTGTCAATCAGACGCGTCGGCAGCTCATCGCGACCGCCGAGCAGGTGGGGATCCGCTGGCTGCAATTACACGGCGATGAAACTCCGCAGTTTGCAGCGGAGCTGTTGGCCGCCGAATTTTGCGTACTTCGCGCGGTTCGTTTGCCCCCCGGTCCACTTGGCAGCGCGGATCTTGATCCGTTGTTGGGGCCTTGGTTGGATTTGGGCTGCCACGTGTTGCTGGACGCGGAGGTGGGTGCGCACTTCGGCGGACAGGGCCAAAAACTAGACTGGCGATCGCTGGGTGCGTGGGTCGCCAGCTCGCGATTACCTGGTGGCGCGATCGCCTTGGCGGGCGGGCTGACCCCGGAGAACGTCGCGGAGGCGATTGGTCTCAGCCGACTGCGGACGGTCGATGTGGCCAGCGGCGTGGAAATTAGCAGGGGAGAAAAATCGTCGGAGCGGATTCATTTATTCTGTCAAGCAGCCCGCGGGGCAGTTTCGGCGTTGCCCCCGGGAAGGCGATGATCAACCGGGAATTTAGCCGTGAATTCTGGCGGCATCGTGACCGGGCGTCGCAGCAGTTGGCGTGCTTGCCATTTTCATTTGGGCTTTTGCTGCTAAGATGTCATGCAGATTGAGTTTTCGCGGTTAACCCATCGGAGTGGCCGGCTGCAGTCGCGGTCTTCGTGGCGCGCTCCGAATTCAAGGGTACCAGTGTTTTGATGGTGCTGCTGTCGGGCCTGATTTTCGGGGCCGGGAGCTACACGTTCATACACCATTGCGAAACGCATACAATTATTTAGGAGAGTCTATAGTGTCACAGGTCGAAACGACCAGAGTTCCGTACAAGGTCAAGAATATCGAGTTGGCGGCTGACGGTCGCAACGAGATTATGTTGGCTGAGAACGAGATGCCTGGGTTGATGGCGTTGCGTGAGAAGTATGGCAAATCGAAGCCGCTCGCCGGTGCTCGGATTGCCGGCTGTCTGCACATGACCATCCAGACCGCCGTACTGATCGAGACGTTAGTGGAGCTCGGCGCGGAAGTTACTTGGAGCAGCTGTAACATTTTCAGCACCCAAGACCAAGCTGCCGCCGCGATCGCCGCTGCTGGAATTCCAGTCTACGCCTGGAAGGGCATGTCGGAAGAAGAGTTCGATTGGTGCATCGAGCAGACGTTGCAATTCCCTTCAGGCAAGCCTCTGAACATGATCTTGGACGATGGTGGTGACTTGACCGCCATGGTGCACGATCGCTTCCCAGAGCTGTTGACCGAAGTCCGCGGGTTGAGCGAAGAGACGACCGCCGGTATTCACCGCTTGGAAGTTTTGAAGCGAGAGGGCAAGCTGCGTGTTCCCGCCATCAACGTCAATGACTCGGCGACCAAGAGCAAGTTTGACAACTTGTATGGTTGCCGTGAGTCGCTGGCCGACGGCGTCAAACGAGCCACCGACATCATGTTGGCTGGTAAGGTTGCCGTGGTCTGCGGTTACGGTGACGTAGGCAAGGGTTGTGCCCACTCGCTGTCGCGATACGGTTGCCGTGTGTTGGTCACCGAGATCGATCCGATCAACGCTCTGCAAGCTGCCATGGAAGGTTACGAAGTGACCACCATGGAAGAGGCTTGTGAGCAAGGTCACATCTTTGTCACCGCCACTGGTAACAAGGATATCGTGCTCGGCAAGCACATGGAGAAAATGTCCAACGATGCGATCGTTTGTAACATTGGTCACTTTGATCATGAGATCGACGTCGCTTGGTTGGAAGCCGAAGTAGCCGCTGGGCGCGTGACCAAGCAACGCATCAAGCCCGCCGACATCGGTGCGGTCGATCGTTATACCTTCGCCGACGGTCACTCGATTCTGTTGTTGGCTCAAGGCCGTTTGGTCAACTTGGGCTGTGCAACCGGTCACCCCAGCTTCGTGATGAGCACCTCGTTCACCAACCAAGTCTTGGCACAGATTGAGTTGTGGAGCCGAGCCGATGAGTACTCGCTCGACATTCACGTCTTGCCCAAGCGTCTGGACGAAGAAGTCGCTCGCTTGCACCTTGGCAAGTTGGGCGTCAAGCTGACCGAACTGACCGAGGAGCAAGTCGAGTACAGCGGTATTCCCAAGGCTGGTCCTTACAAGCCTGAGCACTATCGCTACTAGGCCTGAGCATTTTATCAGCCGCTGAGCGCCAGCTCACGGTTCCGCGGAACCAGACGCCGGCCCATTCCGGCTGATTGTTTGCGGCTGACTGCGAATGACAATCGAGAGCCGGGTTCGCTCATGGTGAACCCGGCTCTTTTTTTGCTAGCTAGTAAAGTGGGTTGAACACCAACCCGCTCAGCAGCTTGGGATAGAAGTAGGTACTCTTCGCTGGCATCCGTTCGCCGTGCATGCTGATCGCCTCGACTTGAGAGACGCTGGCTGGTTGGACTAATGCCGCCATGCTGTAGTCGCCGCGACCTTCTTCCTCGCTTCGCGCGCCGCGGCCATTTAGCCCGTCAATGACTTCCTCAATCGCGTGCACGTAAGTTGGCTTGGGGTGCCCGTCCGCTTGCAGTAAGTCGTCGATTACCAAACGGTGCAGCAAGCTGACGCCCAGCCCACGCCATTCGTCGCTGTGATCGGGCTCGAGAATTCGCAACCGCTCGATCGCCAATTCCGAGGCTTGGCAGAGCAGCCATTGATCGGATGGTTTCACGTATAACGCTAGCATTTCCTGGTCGTCTTCCTCGACCATGCGTTGCCAAGCCAGGCGAGCACCATCAGCTCCCGCGGCGCACGGTTCACACATGAAGTGATCGCCCAGCCGCGCGATCAATTGCTCGGTGGTCAGTTCGGGCGTGCCTCGCAAGAGACGGTGCGTGGGTAGGACTTGCAGGCCCGGGTCATACATGCTGACCAGGGCCGCCATGATGAAGTTGGCGGGATGCTCTGCTGGCAAAGGCCCTTGGGCTTGTTCCAGTTGGTCGCGATAGTCGCAGGCGGTTTCATAGCGATGGTGTCCATCGGCGATGAACAGCGGCGACTCGCTAGCAGCCGCCACGACCTCTGTGATCACGTTCACGTTGGTCACTGGCCACACGGTATGCTGCACACCAAGGTCATCCTGGCAAGCCAACCCGGCCACGCCCGCGATGGCGGCATTAAGCGTCTGGGTAACGTGCTGCTGTTCATCGGGAAACAAGCCAAACACGGGACTCAGGTTCGTGCGGCAGGCATTCAGCAACTGCAGTCGGTCGGCCTTGGCTTTGGGGTGGGTTTGCTCATGCGGAAAGATGTTGCCAGTCCCAAAGGGTTCTAGCCGCAGGCGACAGATCACTGACCTCCGGTGATGCCGCTCGCCTTCCCACTCAAACTCTTGATGGTAAACGTAGAGCGCCGGGTCGCCTTCGGTTTGCAGCAACCCTTCAGCCTGCCAACGCTTGAGCAGTTGTGCGGCTCGTCCATAACGTTCCGACTCGCCGTCACTTGGTTGGGCGCGGTTGAGGATCAGCCGGACGACGTTGGCCTCGTGGCGGTCATAGAGTGCTTCTTGCTGCGCTGGGCTGATTACGTCGTAAGGTGGAGCCACGACCTTCGCGAGCGAACCCACGCGGCCAAGGTTGTAGCGGATTCCACGGAAGGCAGAGATCTGAGGCATCGGATACTAGCAAGTTGAGGAAAAGCGGAGCTGTGGAGAGCCTTCAAGTGTAGCCAATCTTGCCGCCTGGGAAATCCTCGCGGCGGCGAGTCGAGAATTCCTTTGCTGGCCAAGTGATTTTGGGCGTGCTTCATTTTGTGCGTGCCGGCGTGTACCAAATTGACATTCTCGAAAATGACGCAAGTGGTTAAAATCGACTGCTAAACTCTGCGACCGGTTTCATGTGAAACGGTTGGGGAAGAGATGATGGATCATTTCAACCCCGGAGGCGGAGAGCTTGGCGATAGGGGCCAATGGGTGACAGAGCGACAGGGACGGATCCTCTGCGTGGCGAACCAGAAAGGCGGGGTTGGCAAGACGACCACCGCTGTGAATCTGGCTGCTGGGCTTGCGCTGGCAGGCCACCGCACGTTGTTGGTCGACATGGATCCGCAGTGCAATGCCACTGGCGCGGTCGGTGGCTCGCCATCGGAGCATCATCCGCTGGTTAGCAGCGAGGGGATCGAAGCGAGTATCGTGGAAACCAGCCTCGAAAACTTGTTCCTGTTGCCTGGTTGTCGTTCCTTCCACGACGTCGACCAACTGGCCAGGGGCGACAGCAGCCAAGTCGAACTGCTACGCCGCCATCTCGACGCTAGCTTGAGCGATTACGATCACATTCTAATTGACTCGCCACCCTCGGTCGGTACGCTGACGCAGGCTGCCCTGGCAGCCAGCACGGAAGTCTTGATGCCGATCCAGTGTGAATATTTTGCCATGGAAGGTTTAACGCAAATGATCCACGTTATTCGTCGGATCATGCAACAGACCGACGGCAGACTCACCTTTGGTGGGATTGTGTTGACGATGTACGATCCCTATTTAGAGTTAACTCGCGAAGTGGACGAAGAGGTTCGCGAGTTTTTTGGAGACATCGTTTTTGATGTTGTGGTGCCGCGGGATGTGGCCCTCAGCGAGGCGCCCAGTCATGGGCAAAGTGTTTACCAATACGCACCGCGATCGCGCGGTGCGTACGCTTATACCCAGTTGTGCATGGAGGTACTTGGACGTGACTAACGCCCCCAAAGATCGTCGTTTAGGCCGCGGTTTAGCCGCTTTGCTCGGCACGCCGATCGATGAAGAAGGCAATCCCATGGCGGACTCCCCCAGCCCCGGCGGTGCGGCGGGTGCTGGTTCCTCAGCGGCAAAGACAAAGCCGCGAGCTGTCGCAGGGGGAGAATCGCAAGGGGATGCCAAGGAGAGTTCCGCGGGCGATGCCAAGCCGGGGCCTCAGCTTTCCGACCAGCAAATTGTCGAGATCAGTGTCTATGAGATCGAGAACAATCCCTTTCAGCCGCGTCGCGAGTTCAACGAATCAGAGATCGCTTCGCTCGCCGAGAGTTTAAAAGAGCACAAACAGCTGCAGCCGGTGTTGGTCCGCAAAGTCGGCGACCGCTTTCAGTTGATCAGCGGCGAGCGTCGTTTGAGAGCGGCCATCCACGCTGGTCTAGCCACCGTGCGTGCCGAGATTCGCGAAGCCGACGATCGCCTGGTTGCCGAGCTGGCGATCATTGAAAACCTGCAACGGAAAGATCTCAACGCGATCGAAAAAGCGATGTCCTTCCGGCGTTACATTGAGCAGCACAATTGTACGCAAGACGAATTGGGCAAGCGGTTGAAGATCGACCGCAGCACGGTCGCCAACATGATGCGCCTGTTGGAGTTGCCAGAGACCGTGTTGCAATGGGTGCAATCCGGCAAGCTCTCAGCCGGTCATGGTCGCTCGCTGTTGCCGCTCGGCGAAGAGAGCCAGCAGATTGCCCTGGGGCAGAAGATGATGGACGAGGGCTGGAGCGTGCGAACAGCGGAATTGCAAGTTGCCGAGTTGCTGAAGGCCGAGGATGACGAAGAGCTTGGTAAAGTTGGCCCCGCGGCGAATACCAAGAAAAAAACGATCACGCCCCACATCGAGTCGCTGCAGCAAGAGTTGCGGCATCAGTTGGGAACCAAAGTCGAGATTCGTCACACCACGCGTGGCAAAGGCAAAATCATGATTCATTTCGCCAATCCGGAGGAATTCGAGCGATTGCGAGCGTTGATGTCGACGCAATCCACCGGCACTCCGGTCGCTGAACTGCAGGTCGCGTGAGCATTACAGTCGTGCGGTTAGATCGGTTGTGCCAGCTGGACACAACTACAGTCAAAAAAGCTGGCGGGAAAAGCAAGAAACTGGCATTTCGCCAAACGCGAGGATCGGTATACTTGTGCGAGTGTTGAGCGAACCGCATCAACACGATCGGGGCGTGGCGCAGCCTGGCTAGCGCGTCTGGTTTGGGACCAGAAGGTCGCAGGTTCGAATCCTGTCGCCCCGACTGAAATAAGACGCACCGCTTTTCAAAGCAGTGCGTTTCTTCATAAGTCTCCTTGGTGGACCAGTTTATGCGGTGTTTTTTAAGCCCGCTCTCGGATGCCGGCCCTCGCTTCTGGGGAGACTGATGGCGGCCTACATCGCCCAAACACGGCGTTCTTGGGGAATTGCGAGTTCAAATTCAGTCACCCCGCTTCGCCTAAGGGCAACCGAGCTTCCCTTGTGAAAAGAAGTTCCAGAAACGACCACTGCGGGCATTTCGTTGGAAAATAGGTGCCCGAAACTAGCTTCGGTGTCCAGCACCACCCGCAGTTTGGGGATTGCCCAAAATGCTGAGGTTGGTCCAACCGAAGCGAGTCAGCGAGGGTTTCTCGCAGGTCGGTATCGGCGTTGGATTTGCCTTCGGGAATATCAGTCGCAGCAGGGTGTGATTGCGCTGAGTGCAATCACTCCTCTGGCATCACGGAGTTGCCGAGAGGGAAGCGCGTTAGTCATTGGAAAATACTCCACCATAATCGACAAACCCCCTGGTATCGGCTTATGGATTCAACTGGGGAAGACTTCGCGCCGCCCGATGCCCGCGGACTGTCAGCCTGATCCGGCGACGTGCTTGAGTGAAGGTGGCGGCCAGCTTTTGGCCAGCCCAAGCTCCCTGAGGCGATTCACCACCGAACAGATGCCGAGCGAGCACAGCCTGTTCCGCTTCGAGTGATGAGGCATCTCCGGCCGATCTGAAAAACTTGATACCACTGGCTCGGTGAGCACCACAAACCAACTTTTGCCACTGCAGTAACGCCGTGTAGGCATCAGCCGGTGCGTTCATGTGACAAGCTGCCAGCAGTCGCCGTGCAGCAATTTCTTCGGGGCGATTATGTCGGAGTCGCCAAGCCGACAAGAGCTTCGTTACAGTCCCTATCGACAAGAATCCGACAACCAGAATAGCCAACAGCCACCGGAACTCCGACAACCCTGATGTGGATTCGGCAGCTGCCTGGGGACCCTCCACAGTGAAAGTATTTCCGGGGACCATAGTGCGTTTGAGTTCACTCGATTGGACATCCCACCAGACGAATGACATTTCGGGCAACTGGTACGTACCAGCTTGCTCAAACTGATACTTGATCGTGTCAATTCTTTCGGCAGTTGCTTCGCCGCGTTGAATTTGATCCTTGATGATCGGATCGTCCAAATAGACGCGCACGTCGAGCGGTGCAGCGGTAGTGACCGGTGGCATCATCATGGCGGCGGTTCCAGAAACGCGTCGCGCGATCGTGCGCTCGACGATGTCACCAGCCTTGATCGGCTCGGTTGCTTCCGGGTTCCAGGACTGTGTCGATGCCAACTCCGCTGCCGAAACCAACGCCGAAAACTGCTCGGTGTCTGGCGGACGCCGAGACTCAAAAAGAAGTTCTGGAGTAGAACCCTCCATCGATTCAGGCTCCGAGGTGAACGTCTTCTTGCCTGAAAAACGGATTCGAAATGCAGGAATTACCACTTCACCGGTCTGCTGTGTATAGATGGTGAACTCGTGTTGCTGGGTGAAGTAGGAGACGCCATCGATATCTTCGTTGCCCACCAGCGGTGTCCCTGCCTTCATCACGATCGTGCGAGGTATTTTGGGTAATTCAAACGCAGCCGTGCCACTGAACGGCCCCGGTGAATAGAGAGTGACGAGCAGCGGGACGGCTTGCCCCATCCAGACGCTCTCTTCTCCAAGTTCGGCTCGGACAGGCTCCTGAGCCGTCAACAAAGATGCTGGAAGCAAACCTAGTATTGCACACAGATGGATCGTTAAGACGCGGCTACTTCGATTTTCAGTCGCCATCGGGCTGTGCCTTGTTCGCATGGTATTGCTCACTCTGAGTTCGAAGCGGGCTGACTGTCGGTGGCGAACTTGTAAGCGAACTTGGATTTCAAGAAATCTGCTGGCTTGGTCTGAACGCGACGCAACCACATGGCTTGCATTTGCGCATCTGAGAGTGGTTGCTTGCCGGTAATCTCGGTTTCCTGTCCTTCCGCCTTGTTCGCTTTGTCGAAGGTTATTTCGTCAGCGCCGAGCTTTTGATCCCCCATATCGCCGCCTTTCCTTTCGACGCTCTTCGCACGAGCGGTGGCGATTTCGCGATTCACCTGCGCGTCATTCATGTCCGGACGCAACTCCAGTGCGCGGTCGTATCTTTCGATCGCCGCTTCATACTTGCCTTGCATGACAAGACAATTACCTCGATTGAATTCGGCTTCGGGCGTCGCAACGAGTGCAAAGGTGCGTTCCGCCTTCTCAAATTCACCGGCGCGAAACCAGGCAACACCTTGCCGAACTGGATCGCGAAATGTGTCGGCCGCGGCCCGGAATTCCCCGCGATTTAAGAGTCGTTGTCCCTGCTGGTCCGGAGTAAACCACAGGTACGACCATGAAATGCTACCGATCAACAGTATTGCCGCCCAAGATTTCATCGGTTGCCCTCCGCTGAAGCGATCGGATCGACTCGCCGAAAGTCGGCCAGGCTCAACAGGGCGAGCAGCGGCACGAGCCACCAACCGGACTCGGCCCACCGAGTTCCGCTGCCGTCGGCGGCAACCCGGACGGGGGCTCTGGCCGTAGCACGCACCAGGGAATCAATATCTTGCGAATCGGCTGCGATCCGCGTGACATTGGCGCCCAATGTTGCGGCTGCATCGCTGATGGAATCAAGTTCGGGAGTGCCATCGCGCGCCACAGCCAAAAAGCTGACCACTAGAAGACTCTCCCTACGAAACTCTTTCAATGCTGCTTCATTAACGCTTGAAGCGTTGTCCGTGACGATCACCACCGAGCCGCCGACATCTCCCAAGGTCTTGGCCGCCAGATTCAATGCTTCGACAAGATTATCGCCTGGCTTTGGCATAATCGCGGGGCTGACCTCGGAGGCCATGGACGCGACCACCGACGTGTCGCGTGTCGGTGGTAGAACTAAGTGGGCTGACCCCGCGTAAGCGATCAGACCCAGCGGTTGGCCTCCGCGCCGCGAGGCAAAGTCCTTGATCTTCAGGCGGGCTCTCTCCATTCGACTCGGAGAGAAGTCGGCAAGCTCCATCGACTCATCAGCCTTCAGCACCAGCATCACCGGAACCGGGTCGTCGGCGAATGGTGAAGGCTCCGGTTTCCAAGTCGGTCCGGCCAAAGCGACAACAGCGATCAACCAAGCGGCCAGTAAAGTACTTCCACGCCAGCGTCTCCCCGCATGTTTGCCAACGAGCATCGCATTCAACAACCGCCCATCCATAACAGCCCGCCAGGCCCGTATCGGATCCTGGGCCGAGCGGACCCACCACCACAGCCAGACAACGACCGGTGTAAGCAGCAGCCAGGCGGGTCGAATGAAATGGAAGTCGCCCAGTAGATTCATTGTTCGACGGTCTCCAATTCGAAGGTCCGCGTGTTGACTCGCAACCGCCGTGTCGCACTCGGCTGCGCGCCTCGCACCTGTTCGGCAAGTATCTTCCATGCGTGAGCAGCCAGCGACACCAACAGGGCGCACGCCAACGGCCAATAGTAGAGATCCTGTCGCGGGCGATAGCTGACTGTTTTGACGTCGCGTGTTTCGATTTCGTCGAGTCGCTGATAGATCGTCGCCAATTCCTTCCGGTTCAAAGCCAAGAAGAAATCGCCTCCGGTTTCTTCGGCTACGTCCTGCATTGCCTGCTGATCAAGTTTCTCTTCGCCGACAGTTGTGGGGTCTCCGATCGCAACGGTGTGAATCGTAATGTCGCGATCTTGAGCGACCCGAGCTGCTTCTGCTGGGGGAATCAAGCTGCCAGTGTCATTTCCATCGGTCAAAGCGATCATCGTCTTCGTCGGCGCGTCGCTGTTTTCGAACAGCTGAACACCGAGTCCAATCGCATCCCCCAGGGCTGTCCGTGGCCCAGCCATTCGCACTTCAATCTGGTCGAGCAGCTCGAGGCACAAGTCCAGATCCGCAGTGAAGGGCACTTGGAGAAACGGCGCATTGCCGAAAACGACCAGCCCGACGCGATCCCCTTCCCGCTGCGAAAGGAATTCGCCCAACACTTCCTTGGCGGCTGCCAAGCGGGTGACGGCTTGGCCAGTAGTGTTCGTGAAGTCTTTTTGCTCCATTGAACCTGATAGGTCAACGAGCAGTAATAGATCTCTGATTGGAATGGTGCGTTCGATCGGCGGCTCGAGCCATTGAGGACGGGCGAGGGCTATCAGAATCAACAGCCAAACAGTACCGCTGACCCACAGCGAAACATTGGACGGCTGCCCGGCAACGGAAGATGCACCCGCGGCAACTGCCAGTCGCGGCAGAAAGGGGACTCGAACCGCTGCAGACGCCCGCGCACGCGGCGGAATCAACCACCTGACTACGATTGGCAGTGGTGCCAGTGCGAGCATCCAAAAGTGGTCAAACGTCAGCATCGGCTCGCTCCTTGCCGCGGACGACACACTCTTGAAGGCAGAGGCGATTTGGACATTGAACGAACTCGATGTAATGCCGGTCTTAGCGGGGTGGTGGTGAGGGGTGATTCTGAATCCAAACTCGGACAAACGCACTCACTTCCTCCTGAGCATTCTCCGCCGCTGACTTGGTAAAGATTCCCTCTGAAAATACCTTGGCTACGGCTTTCGGAACTGGCTGGCCACCGGTTTCCTGCAGCCACTGACACCAAGTTTTGCCGGACAGCGACGCGATCTCGCTTCGAGGATAAGCGGCTAGGGCAGTGCGTTTCAGGAGCGCCGCAATCTCAGCGATACTTTGAGCACTTTCCAGCTCTCGCACCGCTGCACGTCGGTATGCCCTCGCTTTCCGGCGACGCCACCCTCGCAAGGCTACGAACCCTGCGGCGATAACAATAGCTGCCAGCAACACCCACCAGCCGAGTGCAGGCGGCCACCATGAAACGGGCGGTGGCTGAGCGATGTCGCGTAAATTTTCAAGGCTGGCGGGATCCGAGTTCATGGGCGTCGCCCCAGTGCTGTAAGCACCTGCTGCGGTACCGGTTCGTGCGTGCAGATCGGTAGAACTGGAATTCGAATGGATCGGAGTCGCTGGCGAATTTGATCAGCTCGGGCTCGAAAAGCCATCTCGAATTGGGTGTGGAATCGGCTACCGACCGGCACAGCAACCCGACGCTGGCCGTCGGTCGCCTCCATCCGTCCGGACGTCGGTAAATGGATTCCCAAAGGATCGTAGACAAGGACTGCCAACACGTCGTTGTGAGCCACCAAGCGAGTTGCCAACTGCTGAGTCGTCGCGTCGTCGCCGTCGTAATCCGTGATCAGCACCACCAGATGATCATGCCGAGCGACCTCTGCGGCACGGCGAATTGCTCTATTGAGCGTCGCCGATGCGCCCGACTGTTGCGAAGCCTCAAGTTTGTTGTTGATGCGTACAAGCTCATGGCAAATCCGCAACACGTTGCGACGACTTCGGTGAGGCTTGATTTCCACAACATCCTGTTCACCAAAAATGATCGTCCCGACGCGGTCGCCGACGTCGATCGCTCGCCAGGCGGCAAGTGCCGCAAGTTCGGTAGCTGCAGTCGCTTTTGTCGTTCGCTGACTACCGAAGAACATCGTCGCCCGCTGGTCAACGACCAGCAAAACCGGTCGATCCCGTTCTTCGGAATAGACACGTACATGAGGTTTACGTAGCCGGGCCGTGGCCCGCCAGTCCATCGCACGGATGTCGTCACCGGGGCGATAATCTCGCAACTCTTCAAAAAGCAGGCCGCGTCCTCGCAAACGAGATGCATGGCGACCGTTCAGTAGGCTATCCACGGGCTGTTTCGGCAGGAGTGAAAAGCCGCGTGCGTCGTACTGCAAGCGTACCAGGTCGTCGAGGTTGGCGTGTACGTGAGACATCGGCATTTTCGTTTCTATGACACGACTGCGACTCGTTCGAGTATGGCAGTGACGATATCTATGCGCGACTTGCCGGCGGCTTCCGCTTCGTAGGACAAATGGACTCGATGGGCCAAGCAGGCTGGCGCGACAGCTTGGATCTCTTCCGGCGAAACGAAATCGTTTCCGCGCAACCAAGCCAGCGCCCGCGCGGCGGCATCGAGTGCGATCGTCGCCCGAGGACTTGCACCAACCTGAATCATGCTCGCCAGCTCTTCTCCGTAGCGATTTGGCTCACGGGAAGCGATCACCAAATCCACCATGTACTGCTCGGCGGGCTCAGCGACGTGGACGGCGTTGACCTCGCTGCGAGCGGCGAAAATCGTTTCCTGAGTGACGGGCTCTGGTGGTTTGCCGTCACTGCCGATCCGCTCGCTGCGGACGAGTCGCAAAATGGACAACTCCTGATCGGCGGGTGGATAGGGAACTTGAACGTAGACCAAGAACCGATCCATCTGGGCTTCGGGCAGAGGATACGTTCCCTCTTGCTCGATCGGGTTTTGTGTAGCCATTACGAGAAACAGATCGGGCAACTTGTGTGTGGTTCCAGCGACCGTCACCTGGCGTTCTTCCATCGCCTCTAACAGTGCTGCTTGCACCTTAGCGGGAGCTCGATTGATTTCGTCCGCAAGCACGATGTTTCCGAAGATCGGGCCGGGCTGAAAGTCGAACGCACCGGTCTGCTCGCGGTAAATATCCGACCCCGTCACATCGGAGGGGAGTAAGTCCGGTGTGAACTGGACCCGACCGAAGTCGCTTTTAATCAAAGTCGACAATGTCTTAATCGAGCGAGTCTTGGCAACGCCCGGCAGTCCTTCCATGAGGACGTGTCCGTTGGCGAGCAGGGCAACCAGCAGTCGCTCTACCACCGTCTCCTGACCGATGACTGCGGCGTTCATCGCGGCACGAATCTGTTGGATGGCGTCACGAGGTGTCATCGATCGTGCATTCGTTATTCAAAGTTAGGAGCGGGTGATGCGAGCAAAGAAAAGCCAGTTCGGCAACCATTTTGGTACCGAACCGGCCAATGTCTCTCCACGCATTCGTCGCCGATGCGATATCCCGCGTCGCTGCTACTGGCTACCGGGACGGCTTGTGAGTTCTTCCATCACGTTGTCCAGATTGAAAGAACCAGGCTTCTGCCGTGGGGGAAACTCCTTGAAGCTCTGCAGCCACTGACCGACATAACCGGAAGCTGGAGCGAAGACCCACATGTGCTCGACAAACCACCGATCATGCCCCATGGCATGGTCCTGGTCAGCACGTTCGAAAGGATCAGATCGCAGATCGGCGAGCATCGGGGCACGAAGCTTATCGAATGGACGTTGCCATACCGCAAGACCATGATGGTCTTGCCGGAGGAACGTGACTTTCAAATGCTTGTAGCGTAGCGCGGCAACGTTTCCGTCGTCGGTCCAATAGATAAATTCCTTACGAGGCGATTCATCAACGTCCCCTTTGAAGTAAGGCAACATGTTGTAGCCGTCGAGGTGAACCTTGTATTCACGATTGATGGCGCTATAGCCGCCCTGCTTAAGCTTGTCCTTAGTGTCAGTTTCACCCACGGCAGCCATGAGGGTCGGAAGCATATCTTCGTGGGCGCAGATGCCGTTGAGCTTGGAACCAGGCTCGATCACACCAGGCCACTTAATCATGCACGGGACTCGATAGCCACCTTCCCACTGAGTGTTCTTCTCGCCGCGGAAAGGGGTTGTGCCGCCGTCGGGCCAAGTGAAGGTCTCAGCGCCATTGTCCGTCGAATACATGATGATCGTGTTGTCTGCGATGCCAAGTTCATCGAGCTTATCGAGCAGTTGACCAACGTGACCGTCATGTTCCACCATGCCATCAGGATAGATGCCGCGGCCGGTCTTACCCTCCGACTCCGGCTTGAGGTGGGTGAAGATATGCATCCGCGTGGAGTTCCACCAAAGGAAGAAGGGCTTATCTGCCTTATCTGCTCGATCCATGAAGTCCAACGCAGCCGTCGTCGTCTCGTCATCCACGGTCTCCATTCGTTTGCGGCTGAGCGGACCGGTGTCCTCAATATTTCCGTCAGCGCTTGACTTGATCACACCTCGAGGGCCAAACTTCTTCTTGAATTCCGGGTCCGTCGGGTAATCGGCAAGCTCAGGTTCCTCCTCCGCGTTGAGGTGGTAAAGGTTGCCGTAGAATTCATCGAATCCGTGGTTTGTTGGGAGCATTTCATCTCGGTCGCCAAGATGATTCTTGCCGAATTGGCCGGTCACGTAGCCATGATTCTTGAGGAGACCAGCGAGGGTCGGATCCTCTACCCGCATTCCCTCAGGAGCTCCCGGCAGGCCGACCTTCGTTAGACCCGTGCGGATCGGAGACTGTCCCGTGATGAAAGCCGCGCGACCAGCAGTGCAACTTTGTTGGCCGTACCAGTCGGTAAAAATGGCGCCTTCTCTGGCAATTCGGTCGATGTTCGGCGTCTGATACCCCATCATGCCCTGGTTGTAGGCACTCGGATTCCAATAGCCGATATCGTCGCCCCAAATAATGACGATGTTTGGCTTATCCGCCGCGTCGGCCGAGACCGCTAGAAATCCGCTGAGCAGCGTGATGAGAACGCAATTTTTCATTTGGTAGAACTTTCATGGGATGATTGTATCGATACCGTGTCGGAAGTTTAAGTCAATCCTGGTTGAAGTCAAGCGAAAGCAGCAACAACACCGAGCATGAAACTAGCGAACGTCAGACCCACCAACCCACGTGAAATTGACGTTGTTGGGGGTAACCCCAACCCGACCGTACGTCGCATTGCTCCTGGGCTTCGTTCGACGTCGACATTCCATCCACCGGCGAACACAGATCCACTGAAATACACCTCGAGCAAACTAAACGGTCTGAACTCACCCTTAGTCGATCTCGGTCAGCTTTCGTGTTGGCGGTTGCATCGCCCGCCAGCAAGAAGCTCTTGGCCTAACTCGCATCTGTGTCTGCAAGCTGGAGACACCGACGCGCCGAAACGCCAATGGCGAGCATGCTCCGGCTTCATCGACCGGAGCGTCGCATCGATCGCGAGTTCGGTGGCTCAGAGTGTACCGCAGGGACACCGAACCGGACGTGTCCAGCGCGTTTAGCGCATCTGAGATGTGAGGTTCACCGACGACAGTTCGGGCCGACCGGTGGTAGCGTGGTTCCCGCGTCGTCTTTCGTCGCTGAGCGAAATTTGGATTCGCTGAAAGGGCAGTCTAGAACAAGTCAGTCTCACCACAACCTGGGCACGACCTCAACCGAAGCTGGCGAGGGTATTCCCGGCGGTACTGCTCTTGCTTGGTCGTGTCACCGAGTGTTTCCTGCTCGGACTGTTGTTCAGTCGGCTCAAGGCGGCATTCGGTCTCGGCTTGCTCCTTCGGATCTTCGCTTGGAGTAGGTGAGGTAGTCATTGGTTTTCAGTCTCCATGAAAAACGCTTGGCAAAGTTACTCGCAAGCGTGTATGCGCACGGGTAGCCAGAAACAGAAAAAGGCGACCAGCGAAGAGGCCCCGGAAAGCGTCTTTACGCGATCGTGCCAGCGAAGGAGCCGCAAATTAAAGTTCGTTCGGCAAGGGCGTTAAGAAAGCTGTTCTGTGAACCGCTCCCCGTCTTGCTTTGGAAGGCGAGAAGCGAATCACTTCAGCTGTTTACGGTTTTGTCCGATCAGGGCTTTTAGCCCGGCAAAAGCCACGGGATCAGATGTTTGCAGGTCAGAAAGAGTGGTGACAAAAAGTTCTAATGGAGTCTTGCCACCCCGACTATCTTTCACATCAAGCCCATCGTCCTTTTCGGCGGTGGGCTTTTTGCTTGGAATCACAGCGTTTCTCGCTCCTGCCGCAGTGTTCAAACGATGTCCTGTTCTCTGAGGGTTGATCGTCCCGCATTTCTGCAAGTCGTTGCCTCCACTCAGCTTCGCTTGGTTCAAACGGGCAATGGCTGATGCTTTCTGAACGCCGATTTGCTAGAATTCAGGCAAACCCAAGGCGACGACCATGACCGGCAATCCCGAAGAAAGCGGCAGCAGGCGTGAACGATTCCGACCCCTACGACGTGACACAGGACCAACAAGGGAACCCTATCTCCCCGGATGACGCTGCGCCCGCTCAGTCGCTCAAGCGGATTGGCCGCTATCGCATCGAAAAGGTGCTGGGCATAGGGGGCTTCGGTCTTGTCTATCTGGCGTACGATGAGCAACTGGATCGGCTGGTGGCCATCAAGGTGCCCCACGCCAAGCTGATCTCCAAGCCCGAAGATGCCGAGGCGTATTTGACCGAGGCTCGCACGGTCGCCAATCTGGATCATCCCGGCATTGTGCCGGTGCATGATGTTGGCAGCACGCAGGACTGTCCCTGCTACGTCGTCTCCAAATACATCGAAGGCACCGATCTCTCGACGAAGCTGAAACAGCAGCGGCTCAAGTACCGAGATGCTGCCGAACTGGTGGCAACCGTGGCCGAGGCGCTGCACTATGCTCACAAGCAAGGTCTGGTGCATCGAGATGTGAAGCCGGGAAACATTCTGATTGGTAAAGACGGCCAGCCTTTCGTCGTCGATTTTGGTTTGGCACTGCGAGAAGAGAACGTCGGCAAGGGACCGAAGTATGCTGGAACGCCTGCCTACATGAGTCCCGAACAGGCCCGTGGCGAAGGGCATCGGGTTGACGGTCGCAGCGACATTTTCAGTCTGGGCGTCGTGTTCTATGAACTGCTAGTAGGACGCAGACCCTTCCGAGGTGACACGCAGCCAGAACTGCTGGAGCAAATTACATCCTATGATCCTAAACCGCCTCGACAGATTCATGATCGTATTCCGAAAGAATTAGAACGCATCTGTCACAAGGCAATGGCGAAGCGAGCCTCGGAGCGATACTCGACAGCAATAGACATCGCAGAAGACCTCCACCTCTTTCTAAAAGAGCATGCACTCATTCAATCTGGAACGTCACCGGGAGGTGCGGCTCCTGTTGTTGAGGAAACCGTTGGTACACGAGGTATGTCAACCGCCGCTGATTCAAGTTCGGTGACTGATGGAGACTCGTCCGACAGCCAGCCCATCAAGATCGTCCCCAAGGGATTGCGGTCGTTTGATGCCCACGATGCCGACTTTTTTCTGGAGCTGCTCCCCGGCGCCAGAGATCGGGACGGACTGCCCGACAGTCTGCGGTTCTGGAAGACTCGGATTGAAGAGACGGATTCTGACAACACGTTCTCGGTTGGCTTGATCTACGGACCATCCGGTTGCGGCAAGTCATCGTTGGTTAAAGCGGGGCTGTTGCCTCGCCTTTCTGAAGAAGTGATCCCGGTTTACAACGAAGCCACGCCGGAAGAGACCGAATCTCGTCTGCTGCATGGTCTGCGGAAACGCTGCCCCGCACTAGGAGATAACCTGAGCCTCAAAGAGACACTGGCGGCACTCCGCCGGGGTCAAGGCATTCCGGTCGGCAAAAAAGTGCTGATCGTCCTCGACCAGTTCGAGCAATGGCTGCACGCCAAGAAGGACGAGGAAAACACCGATCTGGTGCAAGCTTTGCGGCAGTGCGATGGTGGCCGGGTGCAGTGCATAGTCATGGTGCGGGACGACTTCTGGATGGCCGTGACACGCTTTCTAAATGAGTTAGAAGTCGAACTTAGGCAGGGTCAGAATTTCGCACCCGTTGACCTGTTTCCGATTCGGCACGCAGAAAAAGTATTGGCTTCATTTGGTCGTGCCTTGCGAACACTACCCGACAACATCGGTGAAACCACCACAGAGCAAAAAGAGTTCCTCAAACAATCGGTGGCTGGTCTGGCCGACGAAGGCAAAGTCATCTGCGTTCGGCTGGCCCTGTTTGCTGAAATGATGAAGGGCAGAGCTTGGACGCCAGCAACTCTCAAAGAAGTCGGTGGAACGTCAGGAGTTGGCGTCACGTTTTTGGAGGAGATGTTTAGTTCATCATCCGCCTCCCCCAAACATCGCCTCCATCAGAAAGCGGCTCGTGCGGTTCTGAGAGACCTGCTGCCTGATTCCGGCACGGAAATCAAAGGCTATATGCGGTCCCATGCCGAGCTTTTGGAAGCCAGCGGCTACGGCAATCGCCCCAAGGACTTCGATGACCTGATCCGCATTCTCGACAGCGAAATCCGGCTCATCACGCCGACCGATCCCGAAGGCAAGGACGCCGACAATGATTCCGTGACGCAGACCGAGACGGGGCAGAAGTATTTCCAACTGACGCACGATTATCTCGTGCATTCGTTGCGGGATTGGCTGACCCGTAAACAGAAGGAAACCCGTAAGGGCCGAGCGGAACTCAAGCTGTACGATACGTCGGTGACATGGAATGCCAAGCCGGAAAACCGCTTCCTGCCTTCGTGGTGGGAACATCTTAACATCCGATTATTGACCGACAAGAAGAATTGGACCGAGCCGCAGGGGAGAATGATGGGTAAGGCCGGGCGAGTCCATGGGATACGCTCTGTGCTGGTTCTCGTAGCGTTGGTGTCCGTGGTGTTGGGCGGTGTTACGATGCGCGGCAGTATCGAGAAGAACCGTCAGAAACTTGTTGCCCAGAAGCAGGAAGAGCAGAACGATGCCGAAGCGACTCGGCTTGTGGAAGGTCTGCTGCAAGCAGACACCTCGCAAGTCAAAACGATCATCGGGAATCTGAGCGACTATCGAGAGTATGCCAAGGACGACCTGGGCAAGGCGTTTGCCGAGTCGCCAGATGATTCCAACGCCAAGGTCCATGCGGCTTTGGCAATGCTGCCTGATGACAATTCAGTCCTGCCGTTTCTCAAAAAGCGGTTGTTGACGGTTTCGCCCGCTCAGTTCCAGTCTGTGCGTGATCTGCTGGCCGATCATAAGGCGGACTTGATTGCGAATTACTGGCAGATTTCGAAGGACAACAGCCAGACCCCGGCCCGGCGTTTTCAGGCGGCTTGTGCCTTGGCGACTTACGATCCCGACAACAAGCATTGGCAAGACGAGCTGTTTGTCGAGTTCATTGCCGGTCATCTGGTGAGCGTACTACCTACGGAACTGCTGCCTTGGCGAAATGCCTTGCGTCCGATCAAAGCTCAACTCACCGCACCGCTGGCGGCGATCTACCGTGATGCCAACAAGGGCGAACAGGTCCGTGGCTTTGCTACCGATACGCTGGCCGATTACCTGAGCGACGATTCCAAGGGGCTGTTTGATCTGTTGGCCGCTGCCAACGAAAAGCAGTTTGCCCCGATGCTTGGGAAACTCACCAATCACCGGAAAAAGGCGATCACACTTGGCAACTCCGAGGTCGCCAACTCGATTCCCAAAGATGCCAGCGAAGACGACAAGGAAGCTCTAGCGATGCGTCAGGCCAACGCCGCTGTGATGCTGCTGCGAATGGATGCCGCCGAAAACGTGTGGCCGCTGTTGAAACACAGTCCCGATCCCCGTGTCCGCAGTTACATCATCCACTGGCTCAATCCACGGGGCGGCGATCCGCAGGCGATCATCGCTCACTACGAGCAGGAAACGGATGTCACGATCAAGCGGGCTTTGCTGCTGTGTCTGGGCGAGTTCGAGTTGGCGGAATCCCAACAGCAGCCATTGGTTGAGACACTGCTCGACGTATACCGCAGCGATTCCGATGCAGGGCTGCATGCCGCTGCGGAATGGCTGCTGCGACGATGGGGCGTGGTACTGCCGGACTTGCCGGTGGGTACGCCAGTTCTATCCGAGGAAGAAAGACAGAAAGCCTCCGAATTGATTTCGGACATTAACGCTACCCGGCAAGAGATTACTCGAGATGAGGCAGGACTTGCAGTTCGCCAAGCGGCGTGGGAACGCCAGATAGCCGAGCAACCGGCGGCACTGCTTGAACTAAGGAAGGGATTGCTTACTCACTATCCGCTTGACGAGAACAAAGGAAGCCAAACTGCCAATGCTGTCGAGGACCAACCGCTTGGGGAGTATGTAGGACCGACGTTGCCGCTCTGGATGCCTGGGGTAATTGGCAATGCGGTTAAGTTGAATGGAAGCGGCGGTCATTTCACCTGCGGTCAAGGATTTTCGCCTGAGCGCACGGATTCGTTTTCATACGGGTGCTGGATTTTCATTGAAGACCATCAGCGGGTGTCGGTGTTGCTTGACAAGATGGACGACGACAACAACGATCGTGGATTTGACATGCGGTTGGAAGGGTCCTTCCTTTGTGCTCGCCTTATTCATCAAAAGATTCCGGAATCTGCAAAAGACAACCAGATAAAACTGGTGTCCCGAAGCACCATAACCAGCGGGGCCTGGCACCACGTTATGGTGACGTACGATGGTTCTTCAAGTGCTGCGGGCATGTCGCTATTTGTCGATGGGCAGGTTTCTACGGCGAGTCGTCCTATTGACCATCTCTCTGCAACAATCAGGAATGAAGTGCCGTTGCAGATCGGTATGAAAGACCGAAGTTATTCGTTCCGGGGCAGGATTGATGACGTACGCCTCTACGACCGTCAGCTCAGTGGAAGGGAGGTGCATGATCTGTACTTCCTTGGACTGCGAGAGGTGGCCAAACGTCCGACTGCGGAAAGAACAGCTGAGCAGGAGACGCTGCTGAAGACGGCATACCGTCTGCACGACGAACCGTCACACCAACTGCAGGCTCAACTGGAGGCAAGGCAAGCGGCACTTCGGCAGGTCTTGGATCGAAACTGGTATGTCACAAGTCAAGGGCAAACCTTTGTGATACTCAACGCAAATGAGTTTCAGATGGGTTCACCAAACTCGGAGGCTGGCCGTCTTCCCAATGAGAGATGGCATCGTCGTAAGATTGGCAGGCAAATTGCAGTTGCAACGAAGGAACTTACGAAGGGCCAATGGCGTGTTTTCTCGGACGCTCACAAGGTCTTGCCAGCGGACGCCTATCCAAACGCATCCATCATTCCTACCGACGATTGCCCTATGGGAGCAGTCACATGGTACGAAGCCGCTCAGTACTGCAATTGGCTGAGCGAACAGGAAGGGATTCCCGAAGACCAATGGTGCTATGCGCCAAACGAAGAGGAGAAGTATGGCCCCGGCATGACGGTTAAGGAGGGGTTTTGGAAATTGACGGGATATCGGCTACCAACCGACGCAGAATGGGAATTCGCCTGCCGTGCAGGGACAATCACATCTCGTTATTACGGAATCGCTGATTCGGTGCTCAATCATTACGCCTGGTTTCAGGCAAATGGCGCTGCACGCACACACCCCGTAGGCAGTTTGAAGCCAAACGACTTTGGTATTTTTGATATGCTTGGCAATAGTGCAGAGTGGATTAACGACCCGTATGGGCGTCACCCATCCAGTGAAGAGGGTTCAGCGACTCTCGGGGACACCCAATCTACCGTCACTTTTTCACCCTTCTTTGGCACGGTGAAGGAGGGAGACTATCGAATGCGTCGTGGCGGTTCCTACAACTCACATCCCTCGGAACTTCGTTGCGCAGATTCAAGTCTTGGGCAAGTGCTGGGGCGTGGTAGCGGTTACGGTATTCGCCTTGTCAGAACTTACCCCGTCTCTCCTGAGTAGCAATTGCCAGCCACAACTGGAGCGTCCGACACTTCCTTGAGGGCACAAGGCGAACTCCCAATTCGCCCGACGAATTCCGAATTCGCCCAATAGAAATGTAGAGGGACACCAATCTCACGCCGCCATCACCAACCTCACCACGTCGCCATCCCACTCGGCGACGGAGGCGAGAAATAGTTCAGCTGGGCTTCTGAACTCTCGACTGAGATTAATGGAGACTCTCTCTCGCGGGTCTATCGGAGCCCACAATTTCCGGCGTTTCCGCCGTTATTTCTTGACGCGACCGTTTCAAGCGTCCCGCTTATGCGAGAAGCGGTTCTTGCTCGACTCGGGTAAGTTGTTTTGGCGAAATGCCTCAGGTAGGTAAGATTCCTTCGCCGCGTTCGGAAAGTCGTTTGCTTGGCGGTAGCCGAAACCGCCTTGCCCCCAGGCTCCCCTTGCCGTCGCTGACGGACAGCGCGGCGACGGAATTCGCGGTCGCTACGAGGAACTTCTGGTGCCAACCTTTCTTGTCCTGCTGGATTGTTTTCATTGCGTTGGCTTCCGGCTCGCGCGATATTATGCTAGGTCCACTTCTCAGTCGTTGTTTTTGGGATGAGACGCCCCGCTTTGGGGCAATGGGCTGCTCAGCACTTGCTCGTTGAACGAAGTAGCTCCGACGCCGAATCCTCGACACGCGAAGGCCGAGCGAAGATGGCCTTTGTGAGTCCGATCTGGCAAAATACGAGCACCGATGCATCGCAATTTGTGAATGAGGTGTGAGATAGCAGCGGATGACCTCGATGTTCGAGCGGTTCCGATCTTAAAATCAATTCCGAGCGAGGCGGTAGAACCCGATGACTTCCAACACCGATCAGAACCTGTTGTTCGGCATCATCGCCCTGCAAATGGGCTTTGTTCGCCGAGACCAGTTGGTGGCGGCAACTAGCACTTGGCTGACCGACAAGTCGCGGCAATTGGCAGAAATATTGGTCGAGCAGGGCGCCCTGAGTGACGCGGATCACAAGTTGCTCGCGCCGCTCGTGGCCCGACATATTGAAAACCACGGCGGCGATCCGCAACGCAGCTTGGCGGCACTCAGTAGTGTTGAAGAAGTCGCTGATGAGCTTCGGTCGCTCGGCGATGATGGCATTGAGGCGACACTATCCATCGTTGGGAGCGATCTGACAAAACTGTACAAAGAAGCATTTGTTCCGAGCTCAGTGGCATCTTCCACAACAAACTCCTTGCCCCGCGACGCGACGGATCGCCGCTTTCGCGTACTCCGCTCGCACGCCAGAGGAGGCTTGGGCGAAGTCTTTGTCGCCAAAGATATTGAATTGAATCGCGAAGTGGCGTTGAAAGAAATCCAAACCAAATATGCCGATGATGAAAACAGTCGTTTGCGGTTCTTGCTGGAGGCGGAAGTCACCGGCGGGTTGGAGCACCCCGGAATCGTGCCTGTTTATGGCTTGGGGCGGTATGAAGATGGTCGACCTTTCTATGCCATGCGATTCATCAAAGGAGACAGTCTTCAGGGGGCAGTAGACCGTTTTCATGGCAACCCTAAAACTGATACCAAGAAGGGTGAAAATGAGGATGCGAGCAATCAGAATTTTAATGGCCTCGAATTCCGCAAGTTGCTCGGTCGGTTCATCGATGTGTGCCAGGCAATCGAGTATGCCCACAGTCGTGGCGTACTCCATCGAGATCTAAAACCTGGAAACATTATGCTGGGTAAATATGGCGAGACCCTCGTCGTCGACTGGGGGCTAGCCAAAGCCCAAGGACGCGATGAAGAGGGCAAGACGGAGTCTGAAACGACACTGCGTCCCCGATCGGCCAGCGGGAGCGCGGCGACCATGATGGGAAGCGCGATTGGGACCCCGGCGTTTATGCCACCCGAGCAGGCTGCCGGAGATCTCGAACGTCTCGGCCCGGCGAGCGATGTGTATTCATTGGGCGCGACGTTGTACTACTTGCTCACCGGAAGGCCACCATTCCAAGGCAAGGACCTAACGAAGTTGCTTGCCAATGTTAAGTCGGGCAATTTCCCATCACCGAATAGAATCCAGGCCAATGCTCCCAGAGCGTTAACCGCGATCTGCCTCAAAGCGATGACTGTGCGTCCGCAAGACCGGTATGCAAGTCCTCAGAGTCTTGCCGAGGATGTCGAGCGATTTCTTGCCGATGAGACCGTCAGTGTATTCCGCGAACCGGTCTGGCAACGGGCGAGGCGTTGGGGCCGTAAACACCCTGCCGTTTTCGCTTCGACCGCAGCTGTTATCTCGCTCTCCGTGATTGGGCTCGGCGTGTTCTCCACGATGCTCAAGGGTAAGAATGCAGAGTTAGCCAAGCTTGTCGCGTCGTTGCGTGAGTCGAACGTCCGAGAAACAACAGCCCGCAATCTCGCCGAAGCGAATGAACAAGCGGCAGTTGCACAAAGCCAACTAGCCTACTCCACCCTGTACTCTGTCGTCGGAGATCTACAACTCGAACTTCGCAACGTCCCTGGGGCTGCGAAAGTACGCCGTCGCATTTTGCAAACCTCCCTGCCCAAACTCGATGAAATCGCTACCGAATTCGTGTCGGCGGAGAACGTCGATGCGGAAACGGCTTGGGTGCTGATCAACCTCGGCGATTTATCCCTCGAGCTGATTTTAGACGACGAATCAAAGGCTGATACGTCCCCGACTGCAGGCACGGAAAGTAACGGTCCCACCGCACCGATTGATCTGGCAGCGAAGTTCTACCAACGTGCACTGGCCATCTCGCAGCGGCTAGTCAGGGAGAACCCAGACAATGTTAACGCCCGCTCAAAAATAGCTCTGGCGTATGATCGTATCGCTAGCATAGCAAGTCGTCGTGGAGATACCAACGAAGCACTGGCCGCCTATGAAAAGAGTCTTGATCACGCGCAAAAGATCGCAACCGACCATCCAAGCAGTGATGATGGTCAACTCACTCTGGCAAGAGCGCTCATGTTGTTGGGCGATTTTTATGTCTCGGTGTACCGTAAAGCACCGGAGGATCCAAATTATCGTGGAAACGCTGAAGCATATGCACGAAAGTCGGTTGACATCAATGAAACGCTCGTCAAGAAGCTTCCTGACAACCAGGACGCGCAACAGGACTTAGCACTCGCCTATCTGAGAATGGGATCGGTGATTTCCATTGCCGGAGAATCGGCGGCTGCCCTCCCATGGTTCGAACAGGCTGAAGAGGTGCTCAGCCAACTTCTTGCTCTCGATGCAACCAATGTTCGGATGCGCAGAAATTGGGGCGCAACACTGGATCGGATTTTGATCGCACAAAGAAGATTAGGAAGGCTGGAAGATGCTTGTGATACCGCCCAGAAAATTTGCGCCATCGCGGAAGAGCTCGCCAAGGACAACGCGGGCAATCTACGAGACCAGGAAAACTTAGGAAGCGCCTACCACAATCTTGCTTTGGTTCACTCCACGCTGAAGCAATGGGATCAGGCACTCGTTGCTTCTCAGAAGAGTATCGATATTTATTCACGCTTGGTAGAAACCCTTCCCAACGACCGTGTTGCTCAATCTGCACTGGCTTCGGTTTATCGCAGATATTCTTGGATTCAATCAAATCGAAATAACTGGAGGGAAGCGCTCGCCTCGCGTCAACGGGCCATTGCTATCCAGACGACCCTGGCGCAGGAGTCGCCCGACGACATAGCAATCAATTCAGCGTTGGCGTATGACCTTCAAATTGCTGCAGAAATAAATCTCAAGCATGGGCAAAGCAACGCGGCAATGGCGGCTTTAGATTCAGGCATTAAGGCGATGGATGCCTTTCTCGAACGGGCACCAGACAACGCAAAGGTACTGAAACTGCAGACCATGCTAAGATTCCAGCTCGGCCAAGCCTATCAAAGTTCGCACCAATATGACGCCGCCTCCGACGAGTACGAACTGGCGATTACATTGGGACAAAAAGTGCTTGATGCTGGGCTCGACGACTCACAGACAAGAATCAACGTGACGATGGCCGAGCACTATGCGGCCGAAACTCAATATATCGGTGATATTGTCCTTGGTGAATGGTCTCAACTCTTGGAGCAGTCGCAGGATGAGTTGCCGGCGATGCTGAATTTTCGCGCGAACGTCTTCATACATCGCCGACAGTATGCCGCAGCGGTTGAGGCGGCTAGCAAGGTGCGCGATCTCGAGACGGTCGATCCCGTCGAACTTTACAACTCTGCTTGCCTGCTCTGTCGATGCGCCGCTTCCATCGATGTAGTGGACGAAGATGCGGCAATTAACGCAAGCCAGAAGGAAGCTTGGATTGCCGACGCAATCGCAAGCCTCAAGGCGGCCATTGCTGCTGGCTTTGACGACCTGGAGACGATGCAAAACGACGAGGACCTCGCCGAAATTCGAGAACATCCAGAGTTTAAGGCCCTCATCTCCAAGTAAAATTGCTTGCACCGTTTTTCGATCGGTTGCGTTATAAAGTAAGACCAATCCTGCGATGACCTGGACGCGTGTTCTGCGGGCCGGTCGTGATAACGTCAGAGACAATCGAAACCGACTCCGGCCCAAAGTACAATGCTTAGATCGTCGCCGATTTATTTTCGTATTTTGGAGTGGAAGTCATGAAAATCACTGGTATGGTCCGCACAACTTTCCGACTCGGATTCTGGCTCGGTGGGATTTTGTTCTTGAGCGGAATCGCTGATGCTGCGGACCATCCCGCATTTCAGCCAGTCAAAGAGCTTTTTGCCGCGATGTCTAAACACGACGGCAAGGCAATGCAGAAGACCGCAACGGAGGACTTCCAATTGCTCGAGCATGGCGAAGACTGGACGATGCAGCAACTCGTGGATGCGGTCCAGCCGAAGGGCGAACCTTACGTGCGTAAGAACTTTTTCAGCCAGATCAGAGCTCGACAGCAGGGCCCCGTGGCTTGGGTGAGTTATTGGAACAAGGCAGAGATCAGTCGCGATAGCGGACAGCGGACCGTCGTTTGGCTTGAAAGCGCAGTGATGGTCAAGGAAGGCGAACGCTGGAAAGTCCAACTCTTACATTCGACTCGGTTGGACCCAGACAAGCACCCAGTCAATATTAAGTGGGTTCAGTTTGAGGCAACCCCATAACTCCTAATGAGTCGTCGACGGTCAGCGCGCCAAGTGTTACCGGTTACCAATCAGATTATGACTATAGCCGCTGGCGATCTATGACTACTGGAATTTCGTCTCAGAGTACAGCTGCCTAGCCAATCAGTTTCCCGGTTTGGATAGCACCCTCGATCGATCGACGCGCCCCCCCGAAAGGCGATGGGTCATTGACAAGAATAAACACTGTCCTCGTATTAATCCGGCCCATAATTTACACGGAGTGCTTTGACATGTTCGGTTCAGCAAACAGCAAAGAAAAGTTGCAAGAAAAATACAACAAATTAATGCAGGAGTCCTTTGACCTCTCGACAGTCAATCGCAAGAAAAGTGATCTAAAGCGAGCCGAAGCAGAAGAGATCGGCAGGCAACTCGATGAACTGGAAAAGCAGTCTTAACGGTCTCATTGAGTCGACGAACTAAGCCTTGGAATAGACATACCACCTGCGGACCTAGGCCACGGAGGTGGCGGGGGGGGGCTACCTGCTAGCCTCGCTCGCGGTTGTTACAATAGCCGTTGACATTGGCCGGTCTGGCGAATGGATTTGACGTTCTTCTATCCGCTGATTGAGTCCGCATCATGGTCCGCTGGGCGTCCCTTCTCGCGATTTTGTTCGCTCACTTGTTCGCCGTCATCCACACGTCTCTAGCGGCGGAAACGCCCGGTGAAAACGATCTTTGGCGTGCCGCCGCCGGGGGCGATTTGCCTCGCGTGCAAGCGTGTCTTGATGCTGACGTGCCAGTTGATGCGGCAAATCGATACGGCGTGACCGCGCTGCTGCTGGCAGTTGAACATAGCCATCCAGAGATCGCCGAGTTGTTGCTGGAGAAAGGAGCCAACCCCAGCGTGAGAGATCGATTTTATGGATTTACGCCTATGAGCTGGGCGGTGATCCGCAAACAACATGCGACGATCACTGAACTCGTTAATGCGGGCGCAGATGACTCAATAGCGACCCTCAGCAGGGCAATTCAACAAAATAAGACAGAGGTGGTCTCGGCAATCTTGGCTGCCCACACTTTGGATAATGATGCTATTCGCAATGCGGCCATCTTAGCTCGTGCTCAGAAGCGAACGCAGCTGCTCGAGCAATTGCTAGAAAACTTGCCGCAGGACATGCGCGAACTGCCAGCGGTCGATCCCGAGACGCTCGATGAATTCGTGGGCTACTTTGAGGATAAACAAGGCCAAGGATTGCTGGTTTCCGCCAGCGACCAAACACTGGCCTTCAAATTAGGCGACATCGGCTCCAAGCAAACTGTCTATCAAACCGCCGACGATCAGTTCGAGGCGGGCCTCACCAAATTGGTCTTCAAGCGAGATAATGATGGCAAAATCGTCGGGCTGACGCGGCATTTTCGCACCGACCGCAATCAGTTTTCCCGCATTGCCGACACCCCGCCCGCAGATAAACCTAATGATGTCGCAACGGGTGAAGAAGAATTTGACATCGATCGAGATTGGCTCGCCGAAGTTCCAGAGAGTTTTCGCGACGACTATCAATTCGAGAATACACCTTGGTCGGGGTTTCGCGGTTACTTAGCTCGAGGCATCAGCAGCGACGCCAACATCCCTACCGACTGGGATCTTTCCACGGGAAGAAATCTGGCTTGGAAGGCTTCCATTCCCGGCTTGGCCAACTCCTGTCCGATTGTTTGGGAAGATCGTATCTACCTCACCACGGCGGTCAGCAAGAACGAGCAAGCGAGTGGTTTTTCAACGGGGCTCTCCGGCGATGTTGCTTCGGTGACTGAAGCCGATCCGTGGTCGTTTCGCTTGCTTTGCTTGGATCTCAAGTCTGGCGAGCTGATTTGGGAGCGGGAGGCGTACGAGGGAATCCCAGCAGTCAAACGCCACGCCAAAAGTAGTCACGCGAATGCCACACCGGTCACTGACGGGCGTCTGATCGTAGCCAGCTTTGGCACCGAAGGTGTTTACTGTTATGACACCGATGGTAACCAAGTTTGGAAGCGAGATTTGGGCTTGCTCGATAGCGGTTGGTTCTACGACCGCACGTATCAGTGGGGCTTTGGTAGTAGCCCCTGCTTAGTCGATAACCGACTTATCTTGCAGTGCGACATCCAAGACCAAAGTTTTCTAATTGCTTTAGATTTTGAAACCGGTGAGACTATTTGGAAGACTGATCGTGAAGAGATTCCCACTTGGGGCTCGCCGGTCGCATACACGACGCCCACTGGCACGCCAATCGTGGTGGTCAGCGGCACGCAAGCCAATGCCGCTTATGATAGTCGCGACGGGCGCGAGTTATGGCGAGTGGGTGGGTTTTCTGAAATCGTTGCCCCCACCCCGCAGGTAACGCCTTCGGGAGTGTTGTTAGCGAGTGGCTATTCACCGGTCCAA
This sequence comes from Kothea flammea, assembly GCF_052161645.1. Lineage (GTDB taxonomy): Bacteria > Planctomycetota > Planctomycetia > Pirellulales > Pirellulaceae > Laterigemmans. Next base: position 5,192,149 of record NZ_CP197414.1, on the reverse strand, counting down.
CCATTGGCAATGGTCGCGGCCGACGCCGAAGGGCAACTAGAATTGCGAGAAGTCGAAGAGCCGGCGGATGACTTTGTCTGGGCCAAACTTCGCGGTGGGCCCTACATGTCGACTCCAATTATCCACAACGGTTTGCTGTATGTATGCAGCACCAACGGCGTGCTTGATTGCTACGTTGCGGCAACGGGGCGCCGACTGTACAAAGAACGGATTCGCGGGCAGGGTGCGTCCAGCTTTACCGGTTCCCCCGTGGCATCGGCCAACCACACCTACTTTCCCAGCGAACAAGGTGTCATCAAAATTGTTCGCAGCGGCCCAAAGTTTGAACTCATCGGTTCCCCTTCTATTGATGAAGCAACCCTCTCAACTCCGGCGATCAGCCAAGGTTATCTGCTGATCCGCGGCGAACGACATTTGTTCGCATTTAAAAACGAGTCACGGTAAGCTTTCCAACCGGCCTAATGTCGGTTTCCCCACGCAGCGAATAACAACTTTAACACGAGTTCCGTGATGCCGATCAAGTTGCCAGTATGGTGTTGTCTTTTACTCTTTTCGGCCTTACCGCTGGCTGCGGAGCAAGTGCAACTGCCTGCGATCGCTGACAACTCGATTGTCATGGTCGACGGCGAATGGGAATTAAATGGAGGTGCCCAAGGGAGGATCCGCATTAAGGGTAACCAACACATCGTGGCGATGCAGTTTGATACATCGGCGATCGTTGGCAAGACGATTGAAAAAGCCACGTTGGTTTGTTTTCAAGGTGAGCAGTCAATCTCCGCGGTGAGCATTTCCACGATTGCCACACCTTGGGATGAACATCGTTCCAGCGCGCTGACGGCGGGACGCGATGACGTCATCGATTGGGGCTACGTTGGGGCACGTTTTCCGGCGGTCTGTGGCGGAAACAGCCACACTCTTGTGGAGCAAGCCAACTCGGTGCTTCGAGATGGAAAATACCATTGGGAAATTCCGGCCGATATGGTGCACGTCATGGCGCTCGGGATTTCACACGGCTTGGCCATTCACGAACACGCCGCCGATTACAGTCGCAATCCCACCATCTTTGCCCGTGAACAGGCTGCCAAGAAACCTTATTTGTTAGTCGAAGTCGCTGATGAACCAGCGGCTCCACCGGAGCCAGCAACAAACCTCAAGCTAACATCGTCAACTGGCGACTCGGCCCGCTTGAGTTTCATCGCCCCGTCACAAGGTTTCGCGTATCAAGTAACCGTTAATCGACAACCGTTGGGCAGGCACAATATTCCCTTGGTAGTCGCTAACAGCCAACAATCGATTCCCCTGCGAGACTTGCCATTTTCACTGGACGCGGCCGCCGCGTGCGAGATCGAGGTGGTTACGATTAATCGAACGGGGCAACAATCTGAGGCTGTCGTGCTGAGCGATCGCATTTCTAGTCCCACTAAGGTTGAAAAGCCTGACGTACAATTTCATGCAAAACACGCGGAACCGGTGCCCAACCTGAGTGTCATTCCGGTTACCGATAAATATGATGCAACCGCCGCGGCGGTTGGCTCGTTGCCGAACGACTATCGCACGCATAATCCCATTTATGACGGCCGCACGGTACGACTGACCGCTGCGGCTGGTGAGGTGGTTGGCTTGCAACTGCTGTTGCGTGGCCAGGAGGAACAGCCTGTTTCCGTGAGGTTGACGATGGATCAGCCGCAGTTGCGGATTGATCTGTATCAAGCGGCTTATGTGATGGCCAACGGCCGCAGTATTCCCGATCCGCTGTTGCCTTTACCCGACTCCATTCGCTTGCGGAAAGACTCCGATCAAGTCGTTGTGGTGGATATCTTTATTCCGTTTGACGCCAGCGCCGGGCTACGTCGCGGAGAACTGACTGTTTCCGACGGTCGAATGATCCCGATTGAGATTTCCGTACAGCCTTTCGCATTGCCGCGTGAGGCTAGTTTTTTTTGCGAGATGAACAGTTACGGTCTCCCTGATCACGTCAGTGATTATTATGCCTTGCAGCGGGTCGCTTATGATCATCGCGTGCATGCTAACGTGCTGCATTATTCACATCACACGGCCGCTCCGGGGGCGCGAAAGAGTTCGCTCGATATGCGTTTGCGTTCCGGCCGCCGGATGGACAACAAACGATATGATGACATTCAACCAGGCGACACCGCGGCATTCTGGGATGACTTCAGCGAAGCTTTTGGCCCCGTCCTGGACGGATCGTTGTTTCAAGACGGACATCGTGGCCCGCTGCCTGTGCCCGGTTTTTATTTGACGTTTCATGAAAGCTGGCCACTGAATTGCCGCGCGTTCTTTAATGGCAACCCCGACGCTTACTTGGCTTTTGCAGACCAACCTGCTTACGCGCGGACTTACGTCAACATTCTCAAAGATTTTGCTCAGCTAGCCGATGCCAAGGGCTGGCACAAAGCGGGCTTTCAAGTTTACTTCAACAACAAAGGGTCGCTCGATGAGCCCACCAAGGCCCCTTGGATTCTCGATGAACCGTCCAGTTATTGGGATTATCGAGCGCTGCGGTTTTACGGCGAGTTGACCGATCAAGGGCGTGAGCGTGAGCGAGATTTGGCATCCACCGCGCGGATTGATTACCGCATCGATATCTCTCGCCCCGAGTACACCCGCGGTGAATTGGATGACCGCGACGATCTGTGGATCGTTTCCACCTCAGCTTTCCAAAACTACCGCCGGTTGGTAACCGACCGTTTGGAGCTGGACGGATTACGGGCTTGGGTTTACGGTACTTCCAATCAGATCCACGATAGCAATCGCAACATTCAAGCTTGGGCGCTTGATGCTTGGCAATCTGGAGCCACGGGAATTGTGCCTTGGCAGACTGTTGATAAGAGTGGACGGGCGCTCCGTGAAGCCGATCAATTGGGAATCTTTATTTTTGATCAAAACACCGAGGGCGAGACGGTGATTCGTCATTCGCTTCGCTTGAAGGCTTATCGCGAAGCCCAGCAGCTAATTGAGTACCTGAATCTCGTCAAGCAACGTCGGGGATGGTCGCAGGCCCAAATGCGAAGTTTTGTCGAGCAGTATGTTGACTTGAATGCGACCGTTCAGCAGACAAACACGGAGGACGCTGGTACCACCGGTTTCGCACGCTTGCAGGCCGGCGGGCTCGAGCGACTGCGGTTGGCCGCCGTGGCTTTGCTGCAGTGATCGGAGTGTAGCCGAGCAAGCGATTGGGGACAATCGCTCTACACTGTGCGGTCCCGCAAGCGATTGGGGACAATCGCTCTGCAATTAATTTATTTCATATAAGGCAACCGCCGGCCCTGGCGACGAGCGGCTGATAGCTGATCTTCAAGATTTTTAATGTCTAGAATTTCTTGCTCAATGGAGAGCAAGTTCTCGCCATCAAAGTCTCCGATCTCGCGACGCTGCAATACCGTTTCCACTTCGTCATCGATCGCAGCTAACCATGCTGGTACGTCCAGACCAGCACCCGTGGGATGCCGGGTAAGCAAGTCCGCCTCCTGCTCGATAATTTCGAACGCGCGACTCTCGCGTCCCAATTCCGCGTCTTCGATCGCCGGGGCGACCAGGGCTTCCATGCGGTCGATCGTCATCGGTTGCACAAACCGTTCTAAAATGCGGTCTGATACCGTAGGCATCTGCATCGAGTAAGACTGCTGCATCTCGCGAAGTTTCTGCACGTAGATCTCCGCTTCCGCACCGATTCGGTCCGAGAGCGAACGTCTCCACAGTGAGGCAGCCGGCTCCATTCCCGATCGCACCAAGATCTCATGCGCCCACATCACGGGACGCAGATTCCAAGCGATGCGGTCATAGCGGACTCGCAGTCGCAGGAAGTCCAGGAACATGTAGATCATTTCGCCGCGGTCGCTCTGCGTCGTCGTGCTGTTATAGTCGCGGTACTCCGTGTGATGTTCAAAGATCGCTTCAAACACAATGCTGAGATAGCGTTCGGCAATATCGGGCGACAGCGGGCCACCGAGGTCTTGCACGAGTCGCCAATCCTCCGCTTCGGCCGGGTCGTCGCGGAGCCGTTCAAGCCATCGATTGACCCCTTGATGTAAGATCGCGCGAACGTTGGACAGCTTGAGAAATGTTTGCGTAAAGACGGGATCGCCATAACGTCGCACAAAGTTGACTAACTGATCCCAGGCCTTGGGTTCTGAAACGACCTCCAGAGCAGAAAGTCGCAACGTGCGGCTGTGTGCCAGCCAACTGCCCAGCAGCGTCTCGGTCAATTTCTCCAACAGAGGAATCACGGTTTCATCGGGCTTTTCCAAATCCTGCCAGCCGCGGACCGTATCGACCAATGACTGCACCAGCGAACGGAAGCCAATGCGAAACAGGTTATCAAATTCCGTGACCGCTCCGGGGCCGATGGGATTCTGTTGTTCCATCGACCGCGCCGTTTCCAGCAACCGACATCCTTCGACAAAATGGCCGCGTCTTGGCAACCACTGCAGCAAGTGGGTGAGCACGCGTTGGCGCAAACGGGCGGCCACGATCTTAACGGGATCGCCACCCCGGCTGAGCGGAATATAAAGCAGGTTTTTTGATTGAATGGCCGCCAGCAAAGCGGGGAATTGTTCGCCGACGACCGCTTTATCACCGGCGATCAAAGCGGCGAACAAGCGGACCGCGCGGGCGTCATCATCTCCCATCGCGGCGATTAATTCGCCGGGCTCAGGGCTTTCACCGGCATCCGCCAACAGCATCCCCACCAGCAGCCGCCGCGCGTCGGACATGTCGACGCTGGTGCTGATGATTCTTTCCAGCAGGGCGTCACGCACCAAGCGGCGACGGTCATAGCGGGACATGGAGTCGCCGTCGGCACCACCGGGACGAATTTCGTATTCGCTGACCGCGGCCAGCAAGGCTAATAAACCGCTGCGGTTTTCGGCCGCGCTGCGAGCCCAAGTCGCCAGCGTTTCTTGCCGCCAAGAAACGGCTGCCGCATCGTCGTTGGCCGCCGCTTCGGCTTGGGCAATTTCTCGCATGTCGCCCGCCACGATCCACATGCGGGAAAGTGACTCTAAGAATTGAAGATGATCGTTGAGGCGACGTGATTCGGCTTCCAATTCGTCTTGGCTGCCCTCGTCATACTCGAAAATCGCTCCATCGATGCCATCGTCGGTCGTGTCCCGATAGGTCATGCCCTCGTAAGCCGCACCGAACAAATCATCTTCGTCTTCGTCACTGGCTTCCAGTTCGTGGTCCCAGTTGCGGTGCTGGGGACGTTGGCCGAGCCGAAACTCGGGCGGCGACCAAAATGACTCGGCGTTGGCTTCGAGGTAATCAAAAAACTTCCGCACCAACGACCAAGGCCGCGGAACCGAGGCGGGGCGGAGCTCCTCGCTGGCATGACATTCTGTCCGCAACCGCATCAGCCAGCGTTCGGCTAGCAAAGGGAGCGAGCTGTTACCACGCCGCAGACCCACCTCCTCGGCATTCCCCAGCCAATGCACCAGCAGCGCCATCGAAGCGACAAAGTCTTGCCGGTGCAGCAGCGCGTCGACAACCAACGCGTAGGCTTTGGGCGAGTCGAACAGTTCCGCATGCGGGGCCCAAAATTTAACGTCGCCAGCCGCCGCACCACCGCGATGCCAAAGTCGCAAGGCTCGCGCCACTAAGCGCGCTGACTCGAAACTATCTTGAGGATCGACCGCTTGCAGCGATTCGACGGTGTGAGCGGCATACTTTCGCCACCACTTGGCAGCTTCGTCAAACTGCGTTTCCATTGCTTCGTAAAGCTCGGCATCATCCTGCGCGGCTGCTTCGCTCCAGACCGCCGCGATGTATCCGAACAGCTGTTCCATCATGGAAATCAGATCGTCGACCCGATGATCGTGGGTGCCACTCTCAGGACCATGAAAGCGGGTGAAATTTCCCGCAAAGCCGAGAATGTTCCAAGGATCGACCAAAGCGCCGCACTCGATGCCACGATGAATCCATTCCATTGCCTGCTGAGGGACTTCGGCCGCTTCCGCCAAACGGCCTCGATTCAAATTACGCATCCCCAACGTTAGCAAACAATCGATGCGGCAGGTCAAGCGGGCCGACGGCACCGTGACCACATCCGCTTGACGCTTGGCCGCGTCGGGATAACCCATTCGCGCGTAGGTGCGAGCCAAGTAAAGATGCTGTAGTTGTTTCGCTCGCCGGTGGGCGAGAGCCGCGTTGAGGTGTTGGCGAGCCGCACCGAAGGGCTGCCTCCGCAGCTCGGCTTCGGCCTGCAAGCGTTCGGCGTGCTCGCCTTCCATGCGATGCAAAACATCGTGGTAGAAAGCGTCTCGATAAGCGGCAATCGGTGGCATCAACGATTCCAACGTGACGGTTGAATCGTAAGCGGCTGGGCCCCAGCCGCTGATTCCCGAAGCCATCAACATGGTACCAGCCAAGACGGCGGCCGCCTCGGTCATTAATTGGTCGCGACTGGGGGCCGTCGGATCGGGCTGGCGTCCCGGAGGTGTAACCACGCGGCTAAGTAAGGCGTCGATCGTTACCTGCTGCAGCACAAATCGCCGGTAGCGTCCATCGCCGTCGACCAGATTTGGATCCCAGCCACCGAAGTGATAGTTGGGCCGACTGTTGACCGGATGGTCGAAATCATAAGCACGGGGATCAAAAGCCAGCTCGTCGAGCTGTTCCAAGTCGAACTGCGCAGCTCGCAAAATCGACGGATCGGTCTCTCGCAAAATCGACATCGAACGCGAAATCAAGTTGCGATAAGGGACTTCAGCGACTCCCGCCCCGGCAATGTACAGCGGGATGGGACGGACCCATTCGTGGCGATAGGGTTCGCAGGCACGGTTCTCCAATTGAGCCACCGGTCGGAAACCAACGAAATCATTGAGGTGGCTGATTGCGCGATCGACAATGCGTGCCGAGTCGTCCCAGGGAGCACCCTGGCGGAGCACCGCTTCCACGCAACGCCCCAAGAAAAAACCGTTGAAGATTCCCTCGGGTGCTTGATGGAACAGCAGATCTCGATGGAAATCGATGAAAGCGGGCAGCAAATCGCTCCATACCAGCCGCGTCACCGACCGCAACTGCGATAAATCTGCAAACGCCGCCGTGGTACCCTCAAGCTGATCGGCCGCGTCACGCAACCACTGACCAACCACCAGCCAAGGTGGCATCCCTGAAAACGGATCTCCCGCGGCGGCCACACCATGCAAATAATTTAAATTGCTGAGCGTGACGGGGTCGGCATGCCCGGAGGAAAAATTGATATAGCCCGCGATCTGAGCGATGCGGTCGGGCGGCGGCGTGGGCTGGGCAGCGGCCATAGAACCGGCGACAAAAAGTGGCGGGCAAGGAAATTCGACAGACTTAATCTAGGAAAGCGCCGGCGAATGGTCTAGGCGGGGCCCGCCAGCTCCCCGCAGTAAATCAGCCCAAGGGCTGGCACGGCTAAAGTAACTCCGTAGGGAAAATAGCCGCACACCCGGCACGCAAGTGCCAATTTAGCTTTACAGGCAGGATGCCAATTCCACTTTACAGTCAGGATGCCAATTCCACTTTACAGGCAGGATGCCTATTCCACTTTACAGGCAGGATGCCTATTCCACTGGCTGACAATGAACCACTGGGTTACCAAACGTGCTGCCCCCGCCCAGATCGGTCAACCGTTCGCTGGTCAAATGATTAAGGCTGCGTCCGTCGGGAGCAAATTTTGCCCACCATTGGCCAAGTGCCACGACGGTTCCGCGGGCCGCGTCGGTGCTGACCAACACCTGCCGCCGAATGCTGCCGTAACGACTGCGAATTTCGATGGTTTGCCGATCGACGATACCCAGCGGTGTCGCGTCGTCGGGGTGCATCATGACTTGAGGTTGCCCGCCCGCCAACTTCCGTAAACTCTCCAGATTCCCCAGCGAGGTGTTGAGGATATAGGTCCCCGGCGGCGAGATCAGCCGGAACGGATACGCTTCCTCAGGTTGTTCCTCGAAAGTTAATTGCTGTGGGGGCGGCGAGAAGCGAATTTTGCCGTCGGGAAAATGGCTCCCCTGGCTGTAGGGACGAAATGGTTGAGGCAAATTTAACCGCAGCGAACGCTCTCGGCGAAGTCGTGGCCATGTGATCCCATCCAGCCAGGGATGATCGCTGGCCAGCATATTCTCGGCGCACTGCTCGGCGGACCAATACAGGCTCTCGTCGCTGAGCCCCAGTCGCTGGGCCAGCTGTGCAAAAATCCAGCTGTTGGGGCGGCACTCGCCACGCGCGGGCACCACCGGATCGGCCCATTGCAGGTAGTAGTGGCCGTACGATGTGTAAAGGTCGGGGTGCTCCAAAAACGTTGTCGCCGGGAGCAAAAAGTCTGCGTAATCGGCAGTGTCGGTTTGAAAGTGTTCGAGCACCACGGTCAGCAAATCTTCGCGCCGTAGACCGGCTAGCACGCCCGAGGTGTTGGGAGCAATGGCGGCTGGATTGGAGTTGAAAACCACCAGCGCCCGAATCCGCCGCTGGGCGTCAGTGAGTTCGCTGGCCAGTTCATTCATGTTGACATGCCGCACGTCGGGACGTTGCAAATGTTGCCCCTCGACGGTCGCCATGTTTAGTGGAAAACCACCGCTGGTCGAAAGTGCGGCGCCGCCACCCGGGTGCTGCCAGGCGCCAATCAGGGCCGGCAATAGCGTGATCGCTCGCACGGCGTTCCCCCCGCCTTCGTTGCGGGTCATGCCATAGCCAACCTTGATGAAGGCGCTTTTAGTTTGCCCAAAACGAGCGGTCAGCGATCGCAATGACTCCAGCGGCACGTCGCAGTACTCGGCGGCTCGCTCCAAAGTCCACGGCTGGCAGGCTTGGAAATAGTCATCCAGGCCGTGGGCGTGTCGGGCTAAATAATCTTCGTCATGCCACTGGTTGACCAGAATCTCGCGACCGATCGCCAATGCCAGGGCCGCGTCGGTGCCAACCCGCAACTGCCAATGCTCGTCGACGAAACGGCTGGTTTCGTTGCGAAACGGATCGATGTGCAGCAAGTAAGCACCTCGCTTGCGGGCCTCTTTCAGCCAGGGTGCAAAGTGCGAGTTGCTGCGGAGGGCATTGATACCCCAAAGAATGATCAGCCGCGAATCGACGACGTCAGCCGGAGCGGGGCTGAGTTTCGCAGGTCCGTAATTTGCCTCCCAAGCCGCCCCGCCGGTCGCCGCGCAGACGGTTTGATCCAATTCCAGCGCACCCAATGCGCGAAAGAAAGCCAATGGATGATTGCCCTCAATTTTGCCCATCGTACCAGCGTAACAATATGGCAAAATCGACTCCCCGCCATGTTCGTCGACGAGGCCTCGCAGGCGATCGGCAATTTCATCCAACGCCTCGTCCCAAGAGATCGCGGCGAACCGCCCTTCCCCTTTTCCACCAATGCGTTTTTGTGGCAGCAACAAGCGGTCCGCGTGTTCCTGGCGCTCGGGATAACGATACATCTTGACACAAGCAAAACCTCGTGTGATCGGATGATCAGCATCCCCCTCCAGTTTCACCACGCGGCCATCTTCCACCGTAATTTGCAAAGCACATGTATCTGGGCAGTCCAACGCACAGATCGTCGGCAATCTCGACTTCATCTCTCACCTGCAAGATTATGGAACGGACGCGAGCTAAGGAACGATCTGAGAATGAGTATCGCCTTTCGGCTGTATCGGCCGTTGAGCGCGAGCTCACGGTTTCGTGGAACCGCACGCTGGCGCGCTGCGGCTGATTGTGCGAAGATTTCTAAAGCGATTCTAACTGCTTTTTCACTTCTTCAATCATCCGCTTGCTCTCCAGTTGTTCATAAATGGAAAGGCTGCGCTGCCACAGTTCCGCGGCTTCCTGAGCTCGTCCCTGTCGCTGACGGAGCACGCCAAATTCATTTAACGCGCCGGCCAAAGCATCCACTTGGCCAATCTCATCAACCATCTTGATAACCCGCTCGGTTAATTTCTCACATTCCTCAAGCCGATTCTGCTCACGATATACCAACGACAGTTTTTGATAGGTGCAAGCTAAACCTTCCGCATCGCCGAATTCCTTCTCGCATTTGATGGCCTTTAGCAGCAAATTTTCGGCTTCATCCAACTTTCCTTGTTCGCGTTTGATATCGCCCAAGTTTGCCAAGTAATCAGCTTCGCCATCCTCGCGATCCGTTTCGCGGTCAAGTTGATAGGCTAACTCAAGGTACTCGATCGCTTTGCTGAAATTAGATTGATGCTGGCAAAGGATCGCCAGATTGCCGTAGTTTACCGAGAGCCCTTCTTCGCAGTCCAAATTCTGATTGATAGCAACTGCCGCCAGATGCATGGCTTCCGCTTGCTCATATTCACTTCGTACTTGGTGAATAATGCCTAAGCCATCAAGACAGTTGGCAACGTGGATTTGTTGGTCCAGCGTCTCGAACATATCCATCGCCCGGTGAAACATTTCTTCCGCTTGTTGCAAACGTCCCATCATGCGATAGGCGGAAGCCAAGTCAGCGCAAACGAGGGCAACCGAATCAAAGTCTTCGCATTCGGTATAACAATCAATCGCTTGCAGTAAAACATCTTCGGCTGTTAACAGATCGCAAGCGTCCAAACAGGCTGTGCCTAGATTTCCCAACGCCAGGGCTTGCTGATCAACTACTCCCATTTCCCCAAAGGCCTCGGCGGCCGCGCCGAGTAACGATTTCGCTTGATCGTGCTGCCTTAGTTCGGAGGCCAAGATTCCTCGGCTTAATTGCGAAGTGGCTTGTGTTAACGGGTCATCGGATAACTTGGCAAGTTTTAGGTATAACCGCTCGGCTTTGTTAAAATCTCCCATTGCGTGAGCCAAGTCACCACACAGTTCGGTCGCTTCGAGACTGTCGGGATTGCCGGCGAGCATCCGTTTAAGAATGCTGCGAGTGGTATCGAGATCGCCCTCGATCAACGCCTCGCGGGCAGCGATATAATCTTCATCATCATAATTGATCATAAACGCCCCTGGTGGCGATGGACATGCGAGGCCGAGCACCTGTCCGAAAACCGAAGGCTATTAGCCGGCTTGCCGCTAGCCGTGTTTTTCGTCGCTTTCGCGTTTGTGGGTGTTCAGCACTGATTGGAAAATGAAGTTGAAAAAAACAATAAAAACGCAAACCAAAAATGCCCGTGGACCGATCGAGATCTCACGGGCATTCCAAATAAAATAGAGCGGCGGTCGCTGCGGTTCGCAGCGAACATAGGCTAATTTACTCTTCGCTACGCTTTGCCAGCACTTCGCCGATAAACTCGGGCAACCCTTCTCCCCGCAGTTGAGTGGCGTTGGCCAAGATCTCGCCCGTGTCACCGTCAATCAGTAACACAAAGGGTATGCCGCTAACGTCGTGCTGGGTACCCAGATCGGTATTCCACCCTTTACCTTCGTAGATTTGCGCCCAGGGCAGTTCCCGTTCCTCAAGGAATGTTTTGACCTTGTCTTCTTCGCCTTCACCATCAAAGCTCACACCGAGAATGTCGAAGCCCTTATCGTGCCACTCCGTGTAAGCCGCCTTCATGTGCGGGATTTCACCGATACACGGACCACACCAAGTTGCCCAGAAATCGAGCATCACGATCTTGCCAGCATAGTCTTTCGGGAAATTAACCGTCTTGCCGTCCATCGTCGTGGCGGTGAAAGCAAGCGTTTGCTTTCCCACTCGCAAATCGGGAGGTAGCGGCGTCTGAGGCAACTCCACGTCGGCTGGTGCAAGCTTTAAACCATCTTCGCTGGAGCTAAGTAAGTAGGTGGTGCCAGTAAAGTTAAAAGGTTTGCCGACGGTCAGGGCTTCAAAATTGCGGCTGATCTTGCCATCTTGATTTCGATCGATCGTCAGCGTTTCACCGTCGGAAACACCACCGGCGGCAAACGTGCTGACCTCTTGACCGTCGAGGACAAAACTGTACTCGTAACCAAAGTCCGCGTAGTAAAGGAGCAGGTTTTTCGCCGATGCGCGGCGTGCATCGGTGGGGTCAAAACGATACATGTTGACGCTGCCAACTCGACCTTCGCCTAACTCGACAGTCGTGGTGCCACTGTATTGTGTGTATGCGCCGATTTTCCTCGGGTTCCACTCGACTTCGGGGTCGTTGGTGTAGTCGCCGTCCGCGTTGGCGTCAACGTACAGTGTCGCTTCGGCGTCTTCCTCAGTGGGCTCGACGAGAATGAAGCCAAACAGTTTGCCATCCAGTTTCAGTTGACCAAACTTGGGTGTCTCCAGGTCAGCGGGGGGTTGTTGGACGTTTTCCCCAGTTTCTGACAATTCGGCTGGAATCGGCCTGTAGCCCCCCAGTTTTTGAGTAACCCCCTTGGGCACAAAATTGGATTTCACTCCGTCGGCAATGATGCCGCCGAATGCGAGGACCAAGGCTAACATCGTTACTGACATGCAACAGAACTCCTTAAAAGTAATTGGCAGCCCGGATGATGATGGCACCTGGGCAGATCACGAGCAAATCTCGCGAGCACCAATTTAGCCCTCCACTTGGATAAGGGAAAGCCAGCCACTTTATTCGATGTAATCGCGGATAAAGAAGCCGAGCAACGCGCCGACGAGCATCGCCAGCGGGATAGCAATTGCCAAGCTGATTGCGATCCGCGCCCAAACTTGTCTGCCCGAGAGGCTGTTTGGGCGAACAGCGGCAGCAACCGAGGAGGCTGTTTGCCAGTCGGGTAAGTGAGCCGCTGCGGGGGGCTTTGGGCTTCCCGGGTCGTCAGGGGAGGAGCCGCTGAGGCTGGGTACCCCGGGCAAGCCAGTGCCGGCTGCCCCAAAATTAGCGGCTGGAAAATTCGCGGTTGCCGGATTGGAACTGGGCAAAACCGTCGCCGGTGGTTCGCGATCAGAGCCTTGGGAGCCGTCAGAATCGGATGCTTCGCCCCAAGGTGAAGCGGGCAGCGGCGGTCCAGCATCGTCAGCCGGCGGCGGCGGGGCGGTCCATGCGCGGCGGACAAGCGGCCTTTGCACGGGGCCAGCCACCTCTTCGGCCCACGGTTCTAAACGTTCGGCAACCTCGGCGGCCGTGGAAATTCGGCGGCCGGGATCTTTCTCCATCATGTCGGCGATCAGTTCGACAAATTCTTCGCTGCAATCGGGCGCGAACTTGCGGGGATGCCAGGGCGTTTCTTCACAATGCCGGCGACATTTCGACGAAGTATCCCCGCCTGGGAAAGGTACTTTGCCGCAAATCGCGTAATACAAGGTGCATCCGAGTGAATAGATGTCAGTCGCCGGACCGACGTCGCGGGGGCTGCGGATTTGCTCCGGGGACAAGTAGTCGGCGGTTCCCACGATCTTACCCGCGCGAGGATCGTCCCCCAAGGCAGTCGCCCAGGCGGCCAGCCCCACGTCGGACACTTTCGTTTGGCCATCAGGAGTCACCAACAAGTTGCCCGGTTTGACGTCGCGATGAATCAAACCCTGGCGGTGGGCGTAGTCGAGTCCCAATGCGGCTTGCATGATGACGACGGCCGCTTCGGCTTGACTCAACATGCCACGTTGACGAACCAACCGGCGCAAGTCGGTGCCGGGCACATATTCCGTCACCAAGTAGTGCACGTTGCCATCTTGTCCGGCATCGTAAGCGCGCACCAAATATTGACAATCGAGCCCAGCCTGCAGGCGGATTTCATGCAGAAAACCTTTCCTCGCTTCCTCTGTGGCTTTCTCCAACGGCAAGACTTTTACCGCCGATTCCCGCCCCATTACGTTGTGAACCGCCTTGAAAACTTGCCCCATCCCGCCTTGAGCAATCCAATCAGTAATGATGTAGGGGCCGAGATTCAGTTTCGTTCGGCCACTTTGCAGCTGGGCAGCCTGGTAGGGCGTTAGATGACCGCTTTGCACGAGCCGTTTGGCAACTGTCTCATCCACCCATTCGGCGGATTTTCCGGCGGCTTGGCTGGCCACCTTAGCGGCGACGGTCTCCCATAATTCAACAGACACCAAACCACTGCGGAGAGCGGCTTCGCGAAAAATACTGCGAATTTGTGGTTCAAACTGGGTCAATGCAGTGCCTGAGGGGACATTTGGAAGCGAACGACCACCAAAGTTACTCTCTCATCTTATACCTCAACGGGCAATTCTGGTGGATTCAGAGTCGCGGTGGTCTTCACGATTTGGCTTTCAGCCTGCACAATTGCCAGTCGTGCGGAATAATCCGTGCCTTTCAACCTTCTATCTTCCTGCTTTCCTCCCGCTTGATTGCAATAAAAACATGCAACGCACACTTGTCCTGCTCAAACCCGACTGCGTCCAACGTCGATTGATCGGTGCCGTCCTGAGCCGCTTTGAGAACAAAGGGCTGAACATCGTCGCCATGAAAATGCTACAAGTCACGCCCGAGCTCTCCCGGCAGCACTACGCGGAACACGCCGAAAAGCCCTTCTACCCAGGACTCGAGGCATTCATCACCGCTTCGCCGATCGTGGCCATGGTGCTCGAAGGGCTGGAAGCAATCGGCGTTGTGCGGGAAATGCTGGGAGCGACCAACGGCCTCAAAGCGGCGCCCGGGACCATCCGCGGCGATTATAGCAGCAGCCGCCAAATGAACTTAGTCCACGCTTCCGATAGTACGGAATCCGCAGCTCGAGAGATCGCACTCTATTTCCAAAGTGACGAACTGTGCGACTCGAACCTGCTGCTGACTCCGATGATGCGAGCGGCCGACGAGTAGGGGCCGCAGACGAAAGTGCGACCCGACCAACCGCTCATCTAGCTCGGCGATCTGTTGGCAAATAACAGGCGGTGTTGCTGCTTGCGGTGCTGCTGCTGGCTGCGGTCTTGGCGGTCTTAGCGACGTCGGGCATGCTCAGTTAACCTGCCCGCGAAACAGACGTCCAACTTGATCGCCTAGCGCCAACAGCCCAGTTTGCCTCGACAATTGTTCCACCAGATCGCCAGCTCGCAGCTTTTCTTCCAGCCGCAGGCCCTCGATCTGGCGAGCGACAACCTCCAAGTCCGAATGGGTCTGCCAGGCATGCAGATAGCGGGCGTTGCCATTTGAATCGGTGATAATCAAGGCGGGCATCCCGGCACCATACAAGTTCAACTCGTTGGCCACCGGGATTCCGTAAAGCACGGGCACTTCGTCGGCCAATGACATGGCCATCCGCTGCGTATCCTCGCCGCGATAGTCGGTCGAAAAGGCGAGCACGTTCAGCCGCTGGTGGCCAAAACGTCGTTGCAAGGTCACCATGTTGTCCAGCATTTTGGCAGCTTCGGGGGCTCCAAAAGCGACGAAGCCCAGCACGGTGATGCGGCCCCATGATTCGGCGGTGTCATACCTTTCACCAGTTGCGTCTCGCGTCGCCCATCGCAGAGGACCACGAGCCAGTAACTGCTGCCCCACTCCAATTGCACTCCGCAAGCGGTTGGGAATGAGACCCTGTGCTACCAACGCTTGGCGGATGCCGATGGTCGTTGCCGGATGCAGGCTGTTGTCGACCAGCTCCCCTATTTGAGCGCGGTATGCTTTAATCAAGTGGTCGAATTCCTGTTCATTGTTGCCGCCGACCAGCGAAGCGATATCCGTCACCGAGTGAGTCGCTTTCCAGCCCGTTTGCCACAAGTTCAAATCGTGCAACAACTGCTGGGCCATCTCGGCACTTAGCTCGCCGGTGTCGACTATCTCTAAAGCCGCCGTTAGGCTGACGTTCGTGGTGGTCGATTTCTGCCTCGCCTCAAGGGAGAAACGTTTCGCCAGCTTGCTGTCTTTGTCGTAGTCAATTTTGCAGCGACGCCGAATCCCCTCGATTCGCATTTGCATACTCGTCTCCCCAGAAACCGCCCTAACGCTGCCGGCAGTGGCTGTGTTGTCACTTGTGGCATCCGCTTGATGAAACAGCCAGTCGAGCGGATCAAGTCGACTCGTTTCCCCCGGCGGAAGAAATTGCTGTGCCACCTCGCCGCGGTGATCGAGCCAAGCGACCAATGATCGCTCTCGCTGCGGCGGCGGCGAATCAAACCAGCTCCAGCCGCTGCGGGGCGATTGCTGGCTGTGCACCACGATGGGGCGCAAACCGTTCGCTTGTGCGGGCAAATCAAATACCTTAACGAGCCAGTCGTAGTGCACCGTCCCGGTTACTGTGCGGCGAATTAGACGGCCTTGATATTGCCGTACGCGACCAACTCTCGCGAGTTTCGTGAAGGTTTGGAAAGAGGCGGGATTCGCCGTCAGCGCGGGCGGCGTACCTCGGCTTGTGAAAACAGTTGGACTGCTGATCGTTTGCTCGAGCAACACGTAGCCGCCCAAGGCAAATAATCCCAGCAGCAAACAAATCGATCCTTGACGTTGGGGATTCATGGAATTCAGCTCCGAGGTTCACCCGATTCGACGCGCATCACGTGGCTCATCGACTAATCATCCCAACGAATATATCGACGAAAGTGGCTTTGCGGGGCTTAAAATCTCGTTAATATCAAAAAACAAAACATAACGGTTTGTTTTTTAACATTAACGTTGCGTCGTTGGTTTCCTTTCCGGTGCTTGGCGAAAAAAAATGAAAAACTTCCGGGCTCGCCCGCCCTAGGGCATCGAGCCTCGCAAAGGTAATCTTGAGGGGCTGATGACAGTTAATTGGGGGCGGCTGTTTTGGCGAGGGTGTTTTGGCCCAATCATTTTGAGGCGTTCCGATTCAGCATTAAGCAAATCAGGGGAGAGTGGAAATGCGACTCGAAGGCAGACGAACAAGCGAAAATGTCGAGGATCGTCGTCGGGGTCCGCGACCGAGCGTGGTGGGTGGCGGTGCGGGTGCGGGAATGCTCGTGCTGCTGTTGGTCGTTTATCTGCTGGGCGGAAATCCCCAAGCAGTCTTGCAGCAGTTGCAACCCGCCGCTGGCGACGGAGCACCGGCGGCAGCTCCCGTGGATCTGGAACAAGAGCTGACCGTCGAGGAGGAGCAACAGGGGATATTTTCTTCGCAAGTCTTGGCGCTCACCGAGGATGTCTGGGGTCAGCTGCTGGCCGAATACGGGGTGCGTTATCAAGAGCCTCGCATGGTGCTCTTTTCAAGAAGAGTCAATTCGGCCTGCGGGGCCGCCACCAGCGCTACGGGGCCGTTCTATTGCCCTGGTGATTCAACCGTCTTTTTGGACACTTCTTTCTTCAGCGAGTTATCGAGCAAGTTCGGGGCGCCAGGCGATTTTGCTCGCGCCTATGTGATTGCTCACGAAGTTGGACATCACATCCAAAATCTATTGGGCACGACCGATAAGCTCGACGCGCTGCGGGGCAGGATCAGCGAGCGGGAAATGAATGATCTTTCGGTACGTCTGGAGTTGCAAGCTGATTTCTACGCGGGCGTTTTTGCCCACCATTTGCGAGGCGAGGGAAGGATTTTGGAAGAAGGTGATATCGAAGAGGCGCTGCGGTGCGCGATGGCGATCGGTGATGATCGCTTGCAAAAGCAGGCGCGGGGCTATGTCGTTCCCGACTCTTTCACGCATGGCACCAGTCAACAACGTTACAACTGGTTCCTAAAAGGATTCCGCACGGGTGATATTAGCCAGGGAGATACCTTTTCCGCGACCGATCTATAGCGGTTGAGCAGGTGTTAAGCACAATACCGTTCAATGAGGGCCATCTTGGCAGGACCCTCGTTAAACAGTCAGCCGCAGGCGTACTTGTAATGGGAGCGCGTTCGCGTTCGCGCGTTCGGCTGACGGTTAAACGATTTATTGAACGGTATTGGTGTTAAGCAGGAACCGGGGGAACTCGTGCTCGACTGGGGGGTTAATCCCCAACGTACTCGCTAGCGGCACTAACACTGCGTCGTTCGCAATTGATAAGACTTCGCAGCGGTCATGCTGAAGTCGATTATGATTATGAGCATCGCTTCGCTGAGCACGAGCACGGGTATTAGTTTGGCCCTCGACGACCCCCGCGAGCTTGCCTCGTGCGGTGAAGGAGGTTTTTGGCTAGCACGCTTCCCGCCTTGCCCCGCGATCATTTCCCCGTTCCGACCCGCCCGCCGCAGGCGGGCGGGGTAGGCGGGCGGGGTAGGAGAGTGCAGGGCGGCGCGGGGTTTGCATCTCTAGCTGACAACCTGATTCACCGAACGAGGCAAGCTCGTTGGGGTCTTATCACTTCGTGTTCGTGCTCGTGCTCGCATCTCGTTTCACCGCCTGTGATTTCATTCGCCCCGGGATATGCGGTATAACGAGGTCTCGCCGCCTCAACACCCCGCAAAAATTTCCGCACGATGTCTGATCCCCAGCAAGATCCTCAACAATCCCCCCGGCATGATTCACAACACCCGGTGGCGGTGATCAGACCTTTGGGATGGTGGGAGACGATTTGCGGGATTGGGCCCGCAGTGGTCGTGGCCGCAGTTGTCTTGGGGCCGGGCAGCATCACAACCGCTTCGCGGGTGGGAACCGCCTACGGCTACAGCATGGGCTGGGTGCTGGTGATCACCACGGCTTTGATGATTGGGATGACTTTGGCCGCACTGGTGGTCGGCACCGGGTCGACGTCCACGGCCGCTGAGCGTTTAAGAACATCGTTTGGCTCTTTTCCAACCGCCTGCTTGGGAGTCGCGGTCTTTTTGATCGTGGCTCTTTTTCAATCTTCTAACAACCGCGCTTTATTGTTGGCCGCCGAGTTGTTTGTGCCTGAGATCAGTGACTCGCGAATATTGTCCGGCGGTATTTTAATCGCTTTCAACGCGGCGATCATCTTGTTTTTTCTCAAGTCCCGCAGCATCTATCGGGTGATCGAAAAATCGATGTTGTTGTTGGTCGCTACGATGCTGGTCTGCTTTAGTATCAACGCCGTCGTCGGTTCGATGGACTTTGCCGCGGCGGCCCGCGGGCTAATCCCCAGCGGCGAATCGTTGACGGTGGTGAGCCAACAATTGACCGGTGACCTACGAGCGCTTGTCGGCACGACCTTTTCAATAGCGGGTGCTTTTTATCAATGTTACCTGGTGCGACAACGGGGGTGGACGCGAGACCAATTGCACCGCCGTTGGCTCGATCCGGTCGTGGGGATTGCCACTTTGGGTGGACTAACTTTGCTAATCATGAGCACCGCAGCCGCTTCGCTGCATGGCAAAATTGACGCCGGCGAGATCACCGATTTGAGTTCGCTATCGGCCAGTCTGGCGCCGACCTTTGGGCCGCAAGCCGCCTGGGTTTTCGCGGCGGGAATTTTGGCCGGGGCGGTCAGCTCGTTTATTGGCAACGCGTTGATTGGCGGTACGATCATGGCAGACTCGCTCGGTAAAGGGGCTTCTGCCGAGCAAGCCGGCCCCCGCGGGTTCACCGTCTTGGCGTTGTTGGTAGGGCTGGGGATTGCCTTGCTGTCAGTCGTCGCCGGGATGGATAGCGTGGCGTTCATCATTGTTGCTCAAGGGTTGACCACTTTGGGTTTGCCCTTGATGGCCGCCTCGCTGGCTTGGCTATTGTGGCAGACCGCACCACAAATGAAACCGCTGCTAGCAATTGTCGGCTTGGGGTTTTTGGTCAGCTGTTACGTGGCCTTTGTCACGCTGCTTTCGTTGTTGGACAAATTGCTAGCTATTGTTGGCGGGGCCTAAGGGAACCGCACGCTGGCGCGTTGCGGCTGATTGGGAACCGCACCCTGGCGCGTTGCGGCTGATTGGGAACCGCACGCTGGCGCGTTGCGGCTGATTCCTTTCGGTTAATCGCGGCGATTGATTTCGTAGCGGGTGTGCGGACGTTTGGATTTTGCCAGCTCAAATCGGGCTGAATCGGCAAACTGCTGGAAGACCCGCTCGGCTGACACGGCATCGTAGCGATCGGCATGAACGCGGAGCAGATACCTGAGCGTCAAAGGTTGTTCGGCTGTCACCACCAAGTCGCCAGCTAGCGTGGGCGAGGTACACATCCAGCCATCTTGGCGAACATGCCAAGCGTTGGGGAATCCCGGGTTGCTGGGATGGTCGAAATAGGTAATCCCCTCGGCAAACCAGCTGCGAGATTGGCCTTCGCCGCTCGCCGACGCGCCGCTGTAGTCGACCCAACGATGGGGTTTGCCAAACAGCGACGGCTCGCCTGTTTGCCCATCGTCGGCCGTTAACAGCCCTTGTCCAAAGGCGGCTGAAAGTGATTTGCTGACTCGCACGGCCAGCAGCCCAAAGTTCGTTTTCTGCAAAGTTACCTGAGAGCGTTCCGCGGCCGGCCGGAGTGTTGTTTGAATTTCTAATTGCCAGCCACTCCGTTCTTCACCAGCAGCCGAGGCGGGCTGTAGCTCGAGGATCACGTCTTGCCAAAGCAGCGTTTGGTCGTCGGGGGCGAGCCAATGTAGCTGGAACGCCAAACGGGCTGCGTCATCGCCATCTTCCAAGGCGTACCACTGGTTTTGGATGATTTTTGTGCCACCATTTTCGGACCAGAAATCGAACCCGTCGACTTTGTAGTGCGCGAACCAAACCGAGCGATGGTGGTCATGATCGGGAGCCCCGGGATGTCCCATTCTGGTTACTGATTGACCGCTGGGACCGATTAGCGGGAATAGGAAGGGGCGCGGCACATCGTGGGGGAAGTGCCAGACGGTGCGGAGTTGGCCATCAATTCGCATTTCAAAGCGGTGATCGGCGAGGGGGATGATTTCGCACCGCGGCGGTGTTGTCTGTGCCGGATCGGGAGTCGCCGGGTTTTGAGCCCACAGGCTGGGCGGGACGACTGGTGTCGGCGAGCCGACTGCCAAAAGCAGACTGGCCAACGACAAGGCAGGCAACAGCGCTCGCCAGTCAGCTAACTTGGGCCGCTGCAGCTGCGACGTTGCCGAGACCCGTGGATTGGCGAAGGGAGGTTGCCGGAAAGTTTGGTGGGGGAAACCGAAACGCATGTTGGCACCGGTGTAGAAGGACATCAGAGAGACGCGACTAGGTACGGTTTGCAGTTTAGCAGGCTGGAACTGGTGATGGTGGAGGGCTCGCAGCGACCCTGGAACCCGTTTGGGGCATACCCTGGAGGAGAAATTTTCCTCGCCGCAGCCGTAGTGGCAAGGCAGGGCTGCTGGCGTTAGAATCTGAGGCAACTGCTGGGAAAAGAGGTTTGAAACAACGATTTTCCCGCAGCAAACTATCCCCGCAGCAGAGGATGGGTGGCCGAGTGGTCGAAGGCAGCGGTCTTGAAAACCGCCGTACGTTTACGCGTACCGTGGGTTCGAATCCCACCCCATCCGCTTTTTTGTATGGCGTTATTGTTTGAACGAGTAGACAAGTTTGCTGCTCCGATTGTGTTGGCCGCCAGCTTTGGGAGCACGCCAATGACGGCAATAGTTGATTCGCGAGTTCGCTCGATTGAACATCCGCTGATCGCCCATCACATGCGGGTCGTGCGAGATGCCGACACGCCTTCTGCTTTGTTTCGCGATGCGATCTCGCGAATGGCGATGTTGTTGGGCGTCTATGCCACCGAGGATTTGCCGACGCGGCCAACGACGGTGATGACCCCACTCGCCGAAGCATCCGCCGAGGTGGTGAGTGGCAAAATTGGGCTGGTGCCGATCTTGCGTGCCGGTTTGGGATTGGTCGACCCGTTGTTGCAACTGATCCCAGAAGCGGAGGTCTGGCATTTGGGGCTGTATCGCAACGAAGAAACGGCATCTCCGATTTCGTATTACGATAAATTGCCGGAGCAGCGTCCAGTCGACACAGCATTGGTGCTTGATCCGATGCTGGCTACCGGCGGGTCGATTCGTTTGGTTGTCGAGCGGTTGCTGCGGTGGGGCGTTCGTGACATTCGCGTGTTGAGCGTGATTGCCGCGGAGCCGGGCATCAATCGGTTGTTGGCAGAGTTCCCTGAACTGCGAATTTTCGTCGGCGTTATCGATCCCGAGCTGAATGGGGACAATTACATCGTCCCGGGGCTGGGTGACGCTGGCGATCGGATTTTTAACACCTAGTTCTGGTTGTGGGACCTGTCGCCGATGCTTGCATCTCGTTTGGTTTGTGTACTCGGGATGCTGCTGTTGGTGGCACTGGCTTGGTTGCTCAGCACTCAGCGGCGGAAGTTTCCTTGGCGGATTGTCGTGGGAGGCTTGGGGCTGCAATTGGTGTTGGGCTTCTTGATTTTGCGGACGGAAACGGGTCGCCGGGCGTTTGGGTTAGCCGGACAATTTTTCGATAAGATCTTGTCATTCGTGAGCGATGGCAGCGGGTTTCTCTTTCGGCAAGGTACCGAGGCCGGCTTGTTGGAGACGTTTGCTTTTGGCGTTTTGCCGACAGTGATTTTCTTCTCCGCATTGATGAGCGTGTTGTATCACTTGGGTGTGATGCAGTGCGTGGTTTGGGCGATGGCTTGGGTGATGCGGTTTACGCTCGGGACCAGCGGGGCAGAGACGTTGGCGGCGGCGGCAAACGTGTTCGTCGGGCACACCGAAGCGCCGCTGGTCGTGAAGCCCTATTTGGCAACGATGACTCGCAGCGAGTTAAACGCTTTGATGACGGGCGGTTTTGCCACTGTCACCGGCGGCTTGTTAGGTGCTTACGCTGGGATGGGGATTGACATTCGGCATTTGTTGACCGCCTCGGTGATCAGTGCGCCGGCCGCTTTGTTGATCGCCAAAGTCATGGTTCCCGAGACTGCTGTGCCGGTCGCCGGCGGCGGCTTGCGGTTGGATCGCAGCTCGGGGAACGTCAACCTGATTGGAGCGGCCGTGCAGGGAGCCACCGATGGACTCAAACTGGCCCTCAACGTCGGTGCCGTGTTGATCGCTTTCTTGGCACTGATCGCCATGTTGGACTGGATGGTTGGCCAGGCGGGTGTCGGATTTTGGTCTGTTTGGGATTATTGGCAGGGCGGAGCGGATGTGGCCCACACGCCCTGGAGCTTGGGGTTGGTGCTGGGCTACGCTTGCGCGCCACTGGCGCTCTGCATGGGGATTCCTTGGTCCGAATCGGTGGCGGCTGGGGAGTTGATCGGGCTGAAGACAGTCGCCAACGAGTTCATTGCCTTTAAGGAATTGGGAGCGATGAACGTAGTTGCCTCCGGCCCGGTGGAAGCGGGCACGATCAGTGCGCGGACGAAAATTATTTTGACCTATGCACTTGCCGGCTTTTCCAATTTTGGTGCGATTGGCATTCAGGTGGGAGGCATTGGAGGGCTGGAACCCAGCCGCCGAGATGATTTGGCCCGGCTCGGGCTGCGTGCCATGATTGGCGGCCTGATCGCTTGTTGCATGACCGGCGCGGTGGCCGGGCTGATGCTAGCCGCGGAGGATCCGGCTGGATGACGAATCCCTACGACCCGCCTCCCGTGGTGCTTGATCAGCGCCCCAGCTACCTGGACCAAGCACGCTTGTTGAAAGCTGGCTTTCTGTACCGCAAGATTGAGTTCGACGTTCCATTCCAGGGCCTGTTGGTCTATAGCGGCTGGAATTTCCTGCAACGCATCCGCATCAACGACATTTTGGTTTGGAAACGCGTCAGCTGGGTGGTGATCCATCGCCAAGCTCAATTCCAGTTGCCGGCAGAACTGGACCCCCAGCAACGTCCAGCTCAAGTCGACTTGCGCTTCGGCAAGGGGTTAATGATGAAGGGATTTTCGCTGCGGATTGGCGAACAGGTGATCTATGACGAGCCGCCCGGTGGACTTTAGCAAAAATTGCTCGCCGACTCGGTTTTCCCCTCTTTTTTCACGATCGTCATGTTCGTTACGGGCCGCTTTGAGGTCAGATTCGCTGACTTGGGAATTACCTGCCAGTTGCGACCAAACGCGCTAAAGGTTTTACCCCTTTTGTAACGAAACATAAGTGTCGGAAGAACTTCATCTTGCACGCGGGTATGCCGGGAGTGGCGGCATACGAGTTCGCGAGCAAAGACGGGGTCTTCAGGCAGGGGGGATCTAAATCGAACAATCCGACGGGGCAGTTGTTGCCGAGTCGGTTTGTGGAATCACCGTCTGAACTAGGTGACCGTTTGGTTGCGTAGTAATGGAGGCGGTATCTAGGTTTGGCTCTTCCCGGTCGAAACGTGCGTATGCGAATCGACGATTGAGAACAGATGGAAGAGCAAGCTATCCAGTGGCGCTGCCCCTCAGCAAGCCATCAAAAGCTGATAGCCTATCCAACCATTGGTTCACACCAGTACCGAAACTAAAACCGTAAGGAACCCAACCCGGACGTGTCGCAAGATGCAGCCGGATCGGCCCCAGACCCAGCCGTTTATCGATGGCCAATTCTTCGCACGCCCCACCGGGTGAAGACGACCGTTCAGGCCGGTTGTTGGCAGATGATCGATAAACAACGAGTGGGCCGGAGTGTTGATGGATATGAACGCACCATCAACCAAGGGAATGTCAACGAGGCGTTACGGAGAACCTGATATGAAGGTCTTCACGACTGGACAGGTCGCCAAGATCTGTAAAGTCGCCCCGCGAACCGTATCAAAATGGTTCGATTCGGGTCGATTAAAGGGATATCGTATTCCGGGTTCGCAGGATCGACGGATCCCACGCGAATACCTGATTAAGTTCCTTAAGGAACACGGTATGCCTTTAGGAGATCTCGAGGACGAGGCGATGGCTAAAGTGCTGATCGTCGCCCAGGACCAGGTCCTGATCGAGAACTTGAAGCGCGAATTACCTCCCGAAAAAGCTTTCAAGGTGGCAGTTGCCGCTAGCGGCTTTGAAGCAGGTATTCAAGCGGAAAGCTTTAACCCAGATTGCATCATCGTCGACTTTTCAATCGGCAAGGTGGAAGCAGTTCAAATCTGCCAAAACCTGCGAAAGAATATCGACTTTGCCGAAATTATATTGATCGCTTTATTGCCGGATGATGGTCAACCGATGAGCTTTGACCGGTCTGCGATCAACGAAACGTTCAAGAAGCCGTTCGATGCTCACTTGTTGGCAGAACGACTTCGTACTCTGATCGGTGCCAAGAAAGAATTGGTTTAGCATTTCAGCTGAAAGCCTTTTCTTCGTTGGCCCCATCTGAGCCTGAGTCTCAAAGAAAGCGTCGCATGCTCCCGCCATGCGACGCTTTTTTTCGTTACCATCATGCTTTTCGCGTGTGTGGTATCCCACGCGGCGACCCGCTTCCGCGCCCGCCACCCCATTTGCTGCTTCCCATTTGCTGCTTAGCATGTCCAATCACTTTGATGCTCAGGGCCAGCCACACATGGTGGACGTCTCGGCCAAA
Organism: Kothea flammea; assembly: GCF_052161645.1. Taxonomy (GTDB): domain Bacteria; phylum Planctomycetota; class Planctomycetia; order Pirellulales; family Pirellulaceae; genus Laterigemmans. Next base: position 5,167,076 of record NZ_CP197414.1, on the reverse strand, counting down.
CCTCAGACCGTGCGAGTCGCCGTGGCCGAAGGATTGGTCAGCATGGCCGCAGCCACCTTGCAAGCAATTCGCCAAACCGAAATTCGCAAAGGGGATGTCCTGGGGGTTGCCCGGCTGGCCGCCATCGGCGCCACCAAGCAGACCGCCAACCTGATTCCCCTTTGCCATGCCATTCCCGTCGAAGCGGTGAATGTCGAGTTTGATTTCCCCAGCAGCGGAAATGTCGACGCGCAGCAGTCAGCGGTTGGGGATTCAGCCAGTGGGGATTCAGCGATGGGCCAAGTCCGTTGCCAAGTCACCGTACGGACCACCGCTCGCACGGGGGTTGAAATGGAAGCGTTAACGGCGGTCGCCGTGGCCGCTTTGACGATCTATGACATGTGCAAATCGATCGACCGATCGATGGAGTTGGGTCCCATTCGCTTATTGAACAAGTCGGGGGGGCAGTCGGGCGATTTTCAGCGCGCTTCTCAAGGTGTTTGACATCGCCGCAGCGGGGCCCTCAGAGCTTCCAACCGAGTTTGCTCGAGATGGCGGCTGGAAAACAATTGTCGCGAGTTGTCCGTTGGCGGTAATCACGGTTCTTTCCCCCAGAGCAGCCCGTTGTGGCGTCAACCGCTGACGACCCCGACAGAGCCTTTTTCATTCGTCAAGAGCAAGGTCATGGAATCAGCTACGACTCCTGAGAGCGATATCGCCCAGCTCGCTAAATTGGTTGGTGGTGAGTTGCAGGCTCAGGCGTTCTATCGCCCCATCGCGTCCCAAATGGTGCAAGTTGAACAGCGGTTGCGGGACGAGTTGCGGAGTCGCTACGACGTCTTGGAACCGGTGCTGCAGCATGGCGTCATGTTGGGGGGGAAGCGTCTCCGCCCGGCTCTGGTGTTGTTGTCCGGCGCCGCTAGCGGCCCCTTGCATCATGATCACGTCACCATCGCGACCGTTTTGGAGATGGTTCACACCGCGACGTTGGTCCATGACGATGTGCTCGACAAAGCCGAGCATCGCCGGCATGTTCCCACGGTCAACGCGTTGTGGGACAATTCGACCAGTATTTTGCTTGGCGATTTTCTCTTCTCACACAGTTTTTACCTGGCTGCGACGCTCAGCTCCACGGTCGCTTGCCGAGCAATCGGCCGGGCTTCGCGAAGGGTTTGCGAAGGGGAGCTGCGGCAAGTGCTCAGCGCTGGCGACATGCTGCTCGACGAGGCCACTTATTTGGAACTGATCGAAGGCAAAACGGCCGAACTGACGCAGGTCAGCTGCGAGCTGGGGGCGATGTTCAGCGGAGCCAGCGAAGAACAGATCCATGGTTTGGGCGAGTATGGCAGATGTTTAGGCATCGCCTTCCAAATCGCCGATGACTATCTCGACCTCTGGGGAGATGAGCATCGCGTCGGCAAGACGTTGGGAAGCGACATCGGCCAAGGCAAAGCGACTTTGCCGCTGATCCGCGCCCTGCAAGTCGCCGATCGATTAACTCGCTCAAGAATCCTCGCCCTCAATCATTCGCCGGCTACCCTACGACGTGGCGAATTGTTGCCGCTGCTGGCTCGCACCGACGCCGAGCAGTACACGCGGGATCAAGCCCGGACTTTTGTCGATCAGGCGACCGATGCGCTATCTGTGCTGCCCCCCAGCGACTCGCGAGAATCGCTGCGTAACTTGGCTGAGTTCGCGATCGCACGCAGTTTCTAAAGAATCGCTGCCGGGTGTAGGATGGGTCTCCAGGCCCGTCTATTCAAGCTAGCAAGCCAAAAGACGGGCGTAGGATGGGTCTCCAGGCCCGCCTATTTTCCAACCGTGTGCCCAAAGCGGGAGATGATTTTCCCATTCGCTGACGGGCCAAGAAACCTGTTCTACATTCGCTGACGGGCCAAGAGACTCGTTCTACGTGTTTTGACGGGCCAGGAGACCCGTCCTACGTTTGCTCTGGTGGCCTTAATTGCCGTCGCTGGGGGGCGTGCGGCGGTAGAAACCGCTAACGTCCGACTTAATGCGGCGACCGGAAACTGCTTTGCTGGGCGGGAAGTCGCTCCCCCTAGCCGTCGGCCCCAGCGGGATCGTGATCGCATCGTCCATGGTCTTCAGGAAGCCGACCAGTTTCTCAGCCGGGATAATCGTGATCCCCTTCTGGCGGGCTTCGTCGATCATGGCACCGATTTCCGCCAATGCTTGCAATTCGCGATCTGTGGCCGCTTGATCCGCTCCATCCGCCGCCTCTGGACGTTCGCCGACCACGAGGAAGCGAATGCCACTGTCGAGCTGCTGTCCCGCTCGTCGACCGCTGGGGTCCACCACCGCGGCCACTTCAGCACCGGCAGCTTGGATCACGCCACGCAAAATGTCGATGTCTTCGCTGTTCGCTTTGCCGTCGCGGTTGATGTCGATGGAGCCTGCCAACGCGATGCGAACCTTGCGACCCGGGGCCCAGAACGGCGAGTAGACTTTGTCACCCGGGATGATCGGGTTGCTGGCGAACGGGTCACCGAGGATCCGTGCTTCGGCCAAGTGATCGCCGCGGATTGCGACGACCTCGATCATGGCTTTCGCTTCCGCTTCAGCCACGTTGCTCTTCTCAGCACCGTAAACTTCGAAAGTGACACCCTTCCGCAAGGCATCTGAGGCTCCCAAGTCGATCATCACCAAGCGATCGCCGGGACGCGTATAGGTGACTTTGCCTTGAGCCACTTCGAACTGCGAATTTCGCATCCGGTTCAGCTCGCGGCGTTGATCGTCAATCGTTGCCAACAGCTCCGTCTTTTCCGTGTTCAGAGTTCCGATTTGCTGGTTGAGTGCCCGCGATTCGGTCAAGTGCTTGGCAGCTTGGTTGCGCACTTGGTCTTTGAGTTGTTCGCCAGCCAGCTTCATTTGCTGCCTGTCATTTTCGAACTGAGTTCGCAACTGTTCTTTCTCGTCTTCTGACTGCTGTTGCAGGTTCTCGGCACGTTGTTGAGCGTCTTGTGCCACCTTCACTTCAGCATCGGCTCTCGCCTTTTCACGTTGCTGAGCCTGAATGGCGTTGTTGTATTGTTCGCTGAGCGTGCGGATTTGACCGGTCAAGTATTCGGGCAGAGCGCTCAAGTTTTTCCGCGATTCGTCGACTTCGGGGCCAAAGTAGGTCATCGCCGTGGCGACATCCTGAACCACCTTTTCAAAGTTGGCGTCACCCGAACCACTTTCGGCCAGATCATCGAGTTGGGCTTTGGTTAGCTCGCCCACGCCGATCACACCTTGGAGGTAGGTAATCTGCCTGTCCTTCCGTTGAATGTCGGTGGACATATTGGACAATCTCGTCGCAGCCGCAGAGGCCTCGGACGAATAGACGTCCGCCGATCGCCACAACAAAAAGTTGACGATGAGCGAGAGCACCAAGAAGATGGAACAGGCGATCAAGCTACCGCGGATCACCGAATCGTCACGGGCTGGCATAGCGTTCAGAACCCCAGGGAAGGTATTAAACGAGTGGGGGTGGATGACAAGTCAATTTCACATCCTATCTACCCCAACGCCCAAATCCAGTCAAAGTGTGCGAGATTGGACGAAGAATTGAGGAAACTTCTGACGTTTATTACGATTCCGCAGTCGACTTAGGTTCACTACCGGGAAGAATTTCCGCGATTATCCAGTTAGTCATCGAGGCTGTTACCCGGCTGGCTGCACGACTAACTCGTCTTCGGGTGGCTGCTTGGGATCGGCATGCTTTTCCGTCCCTGCTTCCTCGGTCGCTTTTTCGGCATCCGTCGGCAGCGGGATCGGCAGCATCACCAGGCGTACCGGCGTGCCCCGGGGAGGAACCCGTTCGGCAAAAGCACTGTAAACCAGCGATCCGCTGGATTGACTGCTTTCTGCCGGCAAGTCGAGCGTTGCTGTGGAAAAGTTGGAGACGCAGATTAAGTCGCCCGAATCGGCTTGGTAGAATTCACGCCCCGATTCGGGGTCTCTCCAAAAACTGCTGCCGCCAAACACCCAGTCTTGGTCTAACTCTTTCTCGGTCCCCGTTTGCTGGACCCAGCTTTGCGCCTTCGCTTTCTGAGGCATACCCTGAGCATCGCGCCACAGCACCCAAATCGCAATGCGTTGCCCAGTGGCGGGACGATATTCGGGCACGAACGAGACCGGCGTGCCCTGCACAGCTCCCAAGGCGAGCAGCCCCGCGTGAATGTGTTTTGATTGGGAAAGCACGGCAACCACTGATTCATGTTCTTTGGTGCCTGCTGGACAGGCAAACATCTCCAGGGGGCCTTCAGAAAGGGAAACATAGCCGTCGACAATCAAACGTCGTTTTTCGGCGTCCAGCCACAAACGGGCGTCGGGAGCCAATCGGGTTCCGCCGACCGGGGACGAAAACGCCTTTTCCGCTGCCAACTCCAGCGGTGATTTTTCCGCGTACGGCTCGTATTCAGGCTCTTGCGGAGTCGTCTCGGCATCTCCAGCCAACGATGAATCACTGGGAGCGGTCAGTGAGGGGCCTCCAATGCCGCCGCTGACTTGTCCTCCCGTTCCGGGCTGGTCACTCTGAGGATCGATGCCTCCATCCAGTCGCCCAGCCGCATCAGGATCGTCCCCGCTGATGTCGGGTATGGTGATCCCGGCTGGTGAATCGGTTAAAGCCGGATCGCGATCTGCCGCGGAATCTGCTGCAGAGTTGGCGGATGCCACGTTTGGCGAGGAATCAACCGCAGGGGCTGGTGTCTCAGCCGCGTCGCCCGGTTCGGCCGTCACCTCGTTGGCTTCCTTGCTGCCGCAACCGGTAAATGCCACCAAGCAGAAACAGACAGCGATGCACAAAAGTAGTGGTTTTCCGAAAAGCTCCACCCTTGGGCGACGGGGAGTCGACTCGTTTTCCGCGGGCATACCACACGGGGTGCGTGTGGTGGGAAATAGACAGATTCTCTGCGGGGTCATTGCGTTGCTCGCGTAGGCATTAAGAATGGTGCAACTCGATTTGACTTACTCTACCACGTTTGCATGATTCGATCAGGCTGGCCACATGGCAACCGTCAAACAAAAAAAATCAACGCGGCAAGTGGCTGAATCTCAATGGCCCGAATTGCGTCGGCGGATCATTCGCCGCGGCGTGCGGCGGAACTTGGCCACTCTCTGGCCCGAGGCGCCCGGCGATGGTGGGCCGTTGGTTTGGGGTTGGCAAGTTGCCGCGGGAGAGATCCCGCCAGTTGCGCGCCAGCTCGGCCGGCTGGTGGCGGGCAAGCCGTTGGCTGAGGAGTTTGACTTGTTGGCAGCGGTCGATCATTTTCTCAACATCGTCGCTGCGCAAGCCTCGCAGCCGCTGGTGATGGCTGAGGCCCTGCAGTGGGCTTACGCCCTGCCCAAGCTAGCCGAGTTGGACTTTGAGGGGGAGTTGGACCGTGAGGGATTGACCAGCACGCAGTGGTGGCGGTTGCTCGATGAGCTGCAACTTTTGCAACGCGCCGGTGCCGAAGAGTCGGCGCCCGAATCATTGGCGCGCCTGATGTCGGGGGGCGAACTCGGTTTGGTGCTAGCCTGGCAACTGGCTGATTTGCCCTCCTGTGAGGCTTTGCAAACGAGTGCTCTGGAGGCGGTCAGCAGCTGGTTTGAGCAGAGTGGTGATGCGGTTGCCGCGACCGTTGGCGATGGCGGACGTTGGATCCGTTTAGGGCTCGCCTCGGCGCTGCGATCCCGCCGCCTCTCTGCCCGTTTTCGCAAACGCATATCGCTCAAACGCAGCGCGGCTGCCGTCGACCTGGCGACTTGGACGGCCGCCATGACGCGGGCCAATGGCTCGAATTTACTCGGCCCCAACGTTGCTCCCAAAGATGATTGTCGCAAAGCCGGCTTGTTCGATATGGCGATTAAGGAAGTCGGCGGGCCGGCGCTGAAAACCGCGATCGATACTTCCCTGCACAGAATTAAGTCTGACGGTCGCTTGGCATGGCGAGTCGAACTGCCAGAGCCGGGCTGGTTTGATGGCGACGCCGGGTTGGCGGTGATGCTGCCGGAGTGGGACGTCAGGCGGGGACGCGTGGCGGTCGATTTCAGTCAACCAATCATCCGCTTGGAAGTCAGCGGAGGCAAACAACCTTTGCTCAGCGGGCAATGGCGGGCTGAAATTATTGTCGACGGCGTGCAGCGTGAGCCCAGTGGTCCCTGGCGCGAACTTTGTTGGCATTCCGATGACGATGTGCACTACCTCGAAGTCGAGCAAACATTCGCGGGCGGTATTCGTTTGCAACGCCAAGTTATGTTGCTACGCGACGATCGCGCGCTGATGTTGGCCGACGCCGTGCTCGGTGCCGAGCCCGGCAAGGAACTGCAGCTGCTGACCGAGGTCGATTTGGCTCCTCAAGTAGCCGTCGATGAGGACGACGACATGCGCGAGCTGTTGCTGGTCGATGACAAACGCCGAGCCATGGTGCTACCGCTGGCATTAGGAGAATGGCGAGTCGGCAAGTCGCGGGGGAATTTGTCGGTCGCCGACCAAACAGCCTCCGCAAGCTTACCTTTTCAGCTCAACGGTGCGGCTAACGGTGATTCAATTAGCAACGGCGAGGCAGAGCAGGCAACTGCTCCGGCCGGGCTGCTGCTGGCGGCCCAATTGCGAGGCCAACAATCGCTGTATCATCCTTTGTGGTTGGATTTGTTGGGCAAACGGCTGCGATCGTCGAGGACTTGGCGGCGGTTGACGGTGGGAGAAAAGTTGTCATTGGTGCCGGAGCATCAAGCGACCGCCTTTCGCGTCCACTGCGGCAACGATCAATGGGTCGTTTATCGCTCGCTAACCGGCGCGGCCAATCGAACGTTCCTCGGCAAAAACCTTATTTCTGATTTCTTCTGCGGCCGGTTCGATGCCGACGATGGGTCGGTGGAAGAATTAATCTCGGTTGATGAGCATCCCGAATGAGTGATCCGCAACAGGGTAGCGAGCAAATTGTCAGCAACTGGCAGCGTCTACTCGCAGAAGTTAACGAGGCGGCCACGAAGGCCGGCCGGGAACCAGCGTCAGTCCGAGTGGTGGGGGTTTCCAAATACGTCGATGCGGCGACCACCAAACTGCTCAGACAAGCCGGTTGTCAGGAACTGGGTGAGAGTCGCCCGCAAGCTCTCTGGGATAAAGCTGCCGCACTTGAAAACTTAGATTGCCACTGGCACATGATCGGCAGTTTGCAACGCAACAAAGTGCGCCGCACCGTGGGGCTCGTGACGCTCATTCACAGCGTCGATAGCCAGCGGCTGGCGGAAGCGATCGCCGCCGCCGCTGCCGAAACGCCCGCCGGTCAAGTTGCCGGGCTGGTCGAAGTCAACATCTCTGGGGATACTAACAAACATGGCTTCGCCCCGGCTGAATTGCTGCCCGCGCTCGAACAGATGGCTCCCCTCGGCGGCTTGGCGATTAAAGGTTTGATGACGATGGCCAGCCAAGGCAGCTCACCCGAGCAAGCTCAATCTGAATTTGCCCAGCTGCGGCAACTCCGCGATAGCCTGCGCGAGCAGGGTCTGCCCGCCGGCATCTCGCTGAATGAACTTTCCATGGGCATGAGTGGCGATTTTCCGCAAGCCATCGCCGAGGGCGCCACGATCATCCGCGTCGGCTCGCGATTGTTTTCACACCAACCCGACACGTGAGTCTTGAAGTTGCGTTTTTTGGGCATAGTATCATGCGGCGACTCGGTATTCTTGCGGGATCGAGGCTGCGAGTAAACGTTGCAGTTTTCTACGAGTCGCCCGAAGGCTAGACACCATCGCACGTACTTCACATGCAGAGCTCAGCAAACTCTATTCCCGAGGCCGCGTAGTGTTGGTAGGTCGGTTGGATGCAATAACGGCGGAGCCGTGGCATTGGGTAGCCAGGGGTGCAAACCCCTGGTTGCATTTCATCCGTTGCCCCCGACCAATACCACGGCTCCGCTGCTGCGACGCGGTGATGGGGTATCATTCCAGGGGTTGTCACCCCTGGCTGCCAAATCCCATCGCTCCGCGATTCCAATCACGGCAATGGTCGTGCTGTTTGCAGTAATGTAGAACCGCTGTCCCCAGCTGTTTGCTGCAATGTAGAACCGCTGTCCCCAGCTGTTTGCAGTCCTGCAAGCGATTGGGGACAATCGCTCTACATAGTAGAACCGCTGTCCCCAGCTGTTTGCTGCAATGTAGAACCGCTGTCCCAGCTGTTTGCTGCAATGTAGAACCGCTGTCCCCAGCTGTTTGCAGTGCCACAAGCGATTGGGGACAATCGCTCTACAATGTAGAACCGCTGTCCCCAGCTGTTTGCAGTCCTGCAAGCGATTGGGGACAATCGCTCTACATAGTAGAACCGCTGTCCCCAGCTGTTTGCAATAACGGCGGAGCCGTGGCATTGGGTAGCCAGGGGTGCAAACCCCTGGTTGCATTTCATCCGTTGCCCCCGATCAATACCACGGCTCTGCCGCTGCGACGCGGTGATGGGGTATCATTCCAGGGGTTGTCACCTCTGGCTGCCAAATCCCATCGCTCCGCGATTCCAAGCACGGCAATGGACCGCCGGTAGCTAGCCAGTCACGGCTCCACTGGCACAAGGCCAGCGGTGGCCAGTGTTCGCCCTTTTCCCCACCAGGCTTGTTTTTCCTGCATCAAGAACCCAACCGCGACCCCCAAAAAGCTCGCGGGGAGCGTCGTTGGTTCACGGTTGCCAGATAGCATTGTGAGGGGGCGAAGGTGGGCAATTGGCACTAGTCTCGCCAGCAGGTTACACTGCCTGGACTGGTCACGTTGCGAACTGATTTCGACAGCCATCTTCGTTTCTTGAGTTAAGCCATGCAGCCGAGCGAGCCACGTTCTCCAGGGAACTTTCACCCAGCGCCGAACTTCCAGCTCATCCTGGAAAAACTCTCCGATCGGGGCCGCGAAGCATTCGAGCGCGATGGCAGCTCGCCCATTGAGCAATTGGTCGCTGAAGCTCCCGCCGAGTACCAAGATAAGATTTTTGTGCAGTTGCTGGTCGAAGAGTACCAGTTGCGGAAGATGCGTGGCGAAACCGCGACGTTGGAAATGGTTCGCCAGCGGTTTCCAACGCGTCTTGAACTGGTCGAGAAGGCTTGGCGAGAGATCGTTTCAACGTCGCCCTTCGCTCCGCCAAAGTCTGCAGTAGCTCCCGGTTCGCCCGGTGAAAGCCCACAATTCGCTTCGACAGTGGACAACGATCGAGACGACAGTGACGCGGCAGCTGCTGGGTCCCCAGGATTCGTTGCGGACTCCGAGGATCCGCCCCAGTTTGGACCTTACAAAGTCCTAAAATCACTCGGTGCCGGCACTTTCGGTTCAGTCTACAAAGCCCAGCACGAATCGAGCGGCAAAGTTGTCGCTGTGAAAATGCTGAAAAGCAAGTGGGCTCGCGATCCTGAATGCGGCCAGGCGATGCAGCAGCAGTTTGCCGACGAAGCCAAGATGATGCTGCAGTTTGACCACCCGCACGTGGTGAAGGTCATCTCCCTGGACGATCGCGCTGACCCGCCGTACTTTGTTCAAGAGTATATCGACGGCGAAACACTGGCCAGCCGGCTGCAAACCTCACGACCTGCCATCGAACAAGCGGTGCAGTACGCCATCCAGATCGCTGCCGGCTTGGCTCATATCCACTCGCGTGAGCGTTGGCACCGCGATCTCAAGCCGGCCAACATCCTGCTCGATCGCAACAATCACGTTTACCTGGCCGACTTTGGTCTCGCTCTGGATGATGCCCAGCGTTGGCGTTCCTCGCGCGGCCCGGCGGGGACTTATCCCTACATGGCACCCGAGCAGGTCAAAGGAGCCACGCACCGGCTGAACGCTCGTTGTGATATTTGGGCTTTGGGAGTCATTCTCTACGAGATGCTAACCGGCAGGCGGCCGTTCCGAGGGGAGACCCGCGACCAGCTGTGTGATGAGATCATCGAACGGACTCCCGCCGCGCCGCGGGAACTGGATCGTTCGATTCCCCGTGAGCTGAATCGGCTGTGCATGCAATGTTTGTCCAAACGCGATGCCGATCGACCCCACGCCGCCGCCGACTTGCAAGACGACCTCGAGCAAATCCTGCAGCGACTGGGGGAAGGCTCGTCGTCGACAACCGCCGCTTCGACTTCTCCGGCCGCAGTCGATACCTCTGTATCTGGCGACTCCACACAGCCGACGCCGGTGGTCGAATACCCGATCCCGACCTTGAAGCGATTCACGGCCGAGCAAGCCGAGTTGTACTTGCGGCTGATGCCTCGCAGCTATGCCAACCCTGACGAGCTGCCTGAGCTAATCGCTTACTGGAAACAACGCATCCTCGAACGGGACCCGGACGAAACCTTTGCGGTGGGGATCATGGTCGGCGTCAGCGGTTGCGGCAAATCGTCAATGTTGGAAGCGGGGCTCGTCCCGGCACTGCCCGCTTCGGTGATCCCGATTCTGATCGAAGCATCGGAGCGCGACACCGAGATCCGCATTCTCAACAAACTGCGGCGAGCGATTCCCGACGCGGCTCTTGACAAGAAATGGTCGTTGGTCGATTGGGCCTTTCGGCTGCGCAGCGGCAGTCTGTTGCCGGCAGACAAGAAAGTGGTCTTCATTTTGGATCAGTTCGAACAGTGGCTGAACGCGCACGGTGGTGAAACCACGAACCAATTGCTGGACGCGCTGCACCAATGCGACGGAGAGCACTTACAAGCGATCGTTTGCGTGCGCGAGGGGTTTCATGCGACGCTGATGCGGTTTGTGCAGGCTTTGGATCTTCACCTTGATGATTACAATAATTATGTCACGGCCCACCGCTTTACTCCCGACCACGCCCGCTTCGTGCTCACCCAGTTCGGTCGCGGACTAAAACGGCTCGACGATCCGATCACTGAATCTCAGCAGGCGTTTATTGACGCCACCGTCGAAGGCCTCGCCGAATCGGACCGGGGTGTTGTCTGTGTGCGTCTGGTTGTGCTGGCGCTAGTGATGCAGGACCGCCCCTGGACCGTCGAGGAGCTTAACAGTCTGGGAGGACTTGATGGTATTGGCGCGCAATTCCTGGTCGACTGTTTCGAGGGTCGCACCGCCAGCGAACAGTATCGCCGTTATCTGCCCGCCGCCATGCGAGTCCTGTCCGAGCTGTTGCCCGCCGAAGGATTGGAGATCAAAGATGTCCGCAGCTACGACCAACTGCTAGCCGCTTCGGAGCTGGACAAACTGCAGTTTGACGACCTGCTGAACATTCTTACTCGCAAGCTGTTCTTACTGTCTCTAGTCGAAGCCGACACCGGCACTCCGCCACTAGCCACTAGCAACTCGCCGCTAGCAACTAACTTCCAACTCACCCATGACTTTCTGGTTCCCTCGATTCGCGAGTGGCTGGCTCGCAAGCTGCGTGAAACCAAAGCGGGTCGTGCCCAACTGCGACTGCAAGAACGGACTACGGCTTGGAACTCCAAACCTGAGAACCGCAACCTTCCGTCACTGTGGGAATGGATCACGATCCGCCGACTGACCGATCGCCAGAAATGGAAACCCAACGAGCAAGCAACCATGCGACATGCGGGTAGAGTGCATGCGATACGGTCTGGTTTATTAACCACCTTCGCCATTGCATTGCTCTTAGGTGGCGTCGGAGTGAAACGCGGGAACGACGCAAGGCTGATGGAGCGGGATGCGACCAACCTTGTTAGTTCCATTGAATCGGCCGATTATGCAAAGCTGCCCGAAATGATCTCGCAGCTTGATCCGATGCGTTTGGTCGCGGTTCCGAAACTTAGGCAGGCTCTTGATCAACACGATCTTGAGTCTGACGAACGACTAAAACTAAGTCTCGGATTGTTGGCAAGTGATCCGGGCCAAGTGGATTATCTGTTGCAGCGTTTACTAACTGCGGAAGCACGGCAAGTGCCGTTATTGGTCGACCAGCTGACGCCTTACGCGGAACAGATCCTCCCGCAGCTTTGGATTGCAGCCGAAAAGCTTGAGCCGAAAAGTCTATTGCAGGTTGCCAGTGCCTTGGCTGCTTATGATCCGAGTAACGAAGACTGGCAATCGATCTCCGCTCAAACAGCAGATCAGGTTGTACGAGAGAATCCTTTGCGGATCGCGACTTGGATTGAGACGTTGCGTCCGGTCGCCAGCCAGCTCAACCCTGAACTCAAGCGGATTTGCGCGGCAAGCTCTGAAGCAAGGTCGCAGACCCAAATCGACCTGGCGACCGACCTGCTGGAGACTTATGCAGCGGAAGACTTTGAACTACTGCACGAGTTGATTTTGGTGGGAGGACCTCGTCAGTTTGCCAGATTTTTTGGTTTATATTCGCGTTTTCGCCCCGAGGCGATTGAGCGAATGCGTAGCGAGCTTGCAAGTCCTTTTCAGCACAATGGCTCAGAGTCCGAAACGGAACTCGACGGGGAAGCGATAGAAGCGTTACGCTTAGCCTACATCGCGCGTAAAGCGAACGCGGCGGTAGCGTTACTTCGGTTGGAAGATGCGCAGCCGATTTATGATTTTCTGACAGTCGATCGAGACCTGGAGGCGTTGTCTCAATTTATCTACCGCGTTCGAGGACGGGAAGTAAGTCCTTTGTTGCTGATTAAGAGTTTTGAGGAACTGCGATCAAAGCCCGCTCTTGCTGACCCTCTTCAGCAACAACAGCATCTCTATCGGTTGTACGGTTTTCTGTTGGGCATGGGCGAATTTTCGTATGACGAGTTACCTGCCCAGCAGCGAGATGGGCTAATAGAGGAACTCGCAGACATGTACGCAGCCCACCCCAGCCGCGCCATTCATAGCGCGTTGGGTTGGTTACTGCGACGTTGGGACCAGGACGAACTTGTCCGGCGCGTCGACGAAACGCCTTTGGATTACGATGAAACTGGCCAGCGAGAATGGTTCGTGATGAAGATCGAGCCCACACCGCCCGACTCGCTGGAGGCGGCTTCGGAAGACGCGGATTTAGCGGCGCCTAATTCATCCGCAGAACCGTTGACTCCTGTTATCGATCTGTCAGCACCGATTTACTTCACGATGATCGTTTTCCCCGGCGGCGAATTCACCATGGGGGACCCTGGAGATCGTGAACTTGTCGAAGTTGCAGGTCCGATTGCTGTCAGCGACCGGGAAGTGACTTGGCGTCAATTCAGTGCTATCGATGGCGATACGCACCGCCAGGGTTGGGAGCGTCAATTCAAGAAAGCCCTTGGCCCGGAGGATCCTGTATTTGGGGTGAGTTGGTTCGAGGCAGTCAATTACTGTCGCTGGTTGACGTCGGCGCGGGGTTTGGATGAGGAATCGCAGAGTTACCTCAAGTTAGACTTTCCAGAGGGAGCCAATACCGATCCTGGTTGGTTGGACTTACCCTCTGCCACTGAATGGCCGATGCGTGTGTACCGACCTGGTTTTCGTCTGCCGACCGAGGCGGAATGGGAGTACGTGGCCCGCGCAGGGACAGAGACGACATACAGTTTCGGAGACAGCGTTGGGTTATTGGGTGACTACTGCTGGCATGACAAGAACTCGAATGATTGGTCTCACCGGGCTGGTCAACTAAGACCGAGCATCGGCGGTTTATTCGACATTCACGGCAATCTTTGGGAGTGGGTTGATGACTGGTATACCAAGGGCTCGGCCCGGGTGTACCGCGGCGGCGGTTGGGATAGCGCGGCGGCGTATTGCTCCGCGGCGGGCCGCAGCAACTTCACTCCGTCGTACCGCACGATCAGCCTCGGTTTCCGGCTGGCCCTGAGTCCGTCGGGAGTTTCAGGTCCGGCGGAGCCGGCAACAGCATCAGGAGAAGCGGAGCCATCGGGCGTAGGCACGGAGGGAGCGTCTGCGGAGCAGCGACCGGAGATGCCGTAGCCAGATGGCGTAGCGGTTGAGTGTAGAACAATTGTCCTCAATTGTTCGGAGAGCGCATCGCAAACGGGGGTGCAGGGGGCTTTGCCCCCGCGCGCTCTAGAACCGTTAAACGCGAAAAATACGCATACGTACAAAGTAATGAGAGGGTTTGCCTTGGCACAAAAATTTTTCGTGATCCCTGTATTCGAGTCGGAATCGGCGGAGCAAGAGTTGAACGGTTTTTTGGGCTGTCACAAAGTCTTGTCAATCGAACGTCGGCTGATCGACTTGGGCACCCATTCCGCTTGGACGTTTGCGGTCGAATACGCTGATCAGTCCGCTGGAAGCGGTTCCAAACAGCTTCCCTCCCGTGGCCGCATTGATTACAAAACGATCCTTCCGGACGACGAGTTCATGGTGTTCTCCAAGTTGCGAGATCTGCGAAAACAGCTAGCGCAATCCGAAGCGGTCCCCGTCTACGCATTGTTCACCAACGAGCAACTGGCTCAAATGGTGCAACGTCGCTGTCACAGCAAAGCCGAATTGTCTCAAATCGACGGGGTCGGCGAAGCAAAGCTTGAAAAATACTCCGAACAACTTCTCCTAATCCTTGAGACGTTGGAGAAATTGGATGCGGCGAACGAAGAACCTGTATGAGCGTATTGTCGAACGCGAGAATATCTTGCTCGCGTTTTCCAAAGCCGCAAAAGGACGTCGCTCGCAGGCGGTCGTCCGCGAGTACGCGATCAACATCGAGACAAACATCGAACGTATGTCTGATCTACTGCTTGCCGGGACGTTTCCCGTCGGTCGCAATCAGCAGTTTTTGATTCGTGACCCGAAAGAGCGTGTCATCACGGCACCTTGTTTTGACGAACGCGTGATGCATCACGCCATCATGAACGTCTGCGAGCCGGTCATGGATCGGTGGTTAATTTTTGATACCTACGCCTGTCGGCAAGCTAAAGGCCGAGAAGCAGCCGTCAGACGCGCCGCTCGATTTACACGGACGAACCCGTGGTATGTCAAGCTGGATGTGAGGAAGTACTTTGATAGTATCCCGCACGGTCGCTTACTGAACGCGCTGGAGAAGAGGATTGGGGACAGACGCTTGATGGCGTTACTGACGAGGATTGTAGAAGCGTTTCGCGGTGAGCAAGCGAAAGTCTTACCGATCGGCAGCCTATCATCCCAGCACTTTGCCAATTTCTTTCTTGATCCCCTAGACCGGTTCATCAAGGAAGAGCGCGTCGTACGCGGGTACATTCGTTACATGGATGACATGGTGTTGTGGCATCATGATCGCCAGGAATTGTTCCGAGTTCGCGAAGCATGTCGCGATTTGAGCCAAGATCGCTTAGGGCTGGATTTGAAGGTTTCTGAGGTGAGACGCTGCGAGAAGGGTATTCCCTTGCTTGGCTGCCAAGTGTTTCCGACTCATATTGAGCTAAGCAGGCGAAGTCGGCGGCGTTGGGGTAGAAGCGTGAAATATATCCAGAAAGCGGAAACACTTGGTGCCATCGACCAATACGAGGCGCAGCGTCGATTAGCCGCATTGGTAGCATTTGCGAGGGCTGCGGATGCCAGGAGTTGGCAGTTCCGTAACGCTACGTTACAAAGGAGTTTTGGTGAATGGTCCCAAGAGGCTCGAACCGGGTGAACCGCGGCGGCAGTTGGAATAACACGGCGGCGAATTGCTCCGCGGCGAACCGCAACAACAACGCTCCGACGAACCGCACGAACAACAACGGTTTCCGGCTGGCCCTGAATTCCGCTGGAAAAGCGGCGGACGCCCTGAGACTCCAGACGGAACAGACCATTTTCCAGCCTGGCTAGGCTTTGCTTGAGCCGGCAAAATCTAAACCTGAGGCCGCGTGGTGCTGGTAGGTTGGTTGGATGACCGATTCGAACGCTCCCCGCGGCCTTTTTTTTCGGTTCCTAACGAACTCGGAACTGTATCGCTTCAGAGGTTGGCACCTGGCTGCTACGATCAATCGCTTCGCACTCGCGACTTAGGCCATAGTCGAGTCGGTTTTAATTTAGAACCGCTGTCCCAGCTGTTTGCTGCATTGTAGAACCGCTGTCCCCAGCTGTTTGCTGCATTGTAGAACCGCTGTCCCCAGCTGTTTGCTGCATTGTAGAACCGCTGTCCCCAGCTGTTTGCTGCATTGTAGAACCGCTGTCCCCAGCTGTTTGCTGCATTGTAGAACCGCTGTCCCCAGCTGTTTGCTGCATTGTAGAACCGCTGTCCCCAGCTGTTTGCAGTGCCACAAGCGATTGGGGACAATCGCTCTACATTGTGCAGTGCCACAAGCGATTGGGGACAATCGCTCTACATTGTGCAGTCCCGCAAGCGATTGGGGACAATCGCTCTACATTGTGCAGTGCCACAAGCGATTGGGGACAATCGCTCTACATTGTGCAGTGCCACAAGCGATTGGGGACAATCGCTCTACAATGTGCAGTCCCGCAAGCGATTGGGGACAATCGCTCTACATTGTGCAGGCCCGCAAGCGATTGGGGACAATCGCTCTACAATGTGCAGGCCCGCAAGCGATTGGGGACAATCGCTCTACAATGTGCGGTGCCACAAGCGATTGGGGACAATCGCTCTACAATGTGCGGTCCCTTCGCTGAATCTAGGTATTTCTGCAGTTCAAAAAGGCAATCGGAAAGCACTTTTGTTGTCGGTGCACATGCTTGCTCTCAGAGTCCGGGCTTTTATGCCGATATGGTCTTGTTACTGGACGCGTTTGTAGGCATCCGCAAGCTTGTGCTTGATCTCCTCGGCTGACCATTTTGGATCGCATTTTTGGTCATTGTAGGCCTGCATGACTTTTGTAGCCTCTTCATCGTTGAGTCCGTACTCGTAACAAATGCAGGCTGCCCGGAACTTATGACTGCCACCGTTTTGTCCGGAGATAGCATGAGGAAGTCGGAGGACTTCCGTTAGGCACGCTTCAACAGTTGATTCCCTTTCCTCGCTCGCCCGCGGTGGCAGAAACACGATTTCAACGAGCCGCTGATGCGAATGCTGCTGGCAAAAGAGAAAAAACGAGGCAAGTTCCTCTTCCTGATCGACGCCACTCTGGTCAGCCAAGCTGGATGATGATGCCGACGTCGTCGTGCTGGGCGATACCGCCTACGAAAGCCGCGTCGTCGAGACCGCGTGCGAAGAAAACTGCAACGTTTACTCGCAGCCTCGATCCCGCCAGAATATCGAGTCGCAGCATGATACTATGCCCAAAAATCGCAACTTCAAAACTTACGCAGCGGGTTGGGATGGTGAGTCCCTCTAAAAAAATTCTTAATCCGCTTGACTCTCTCCGTGACTGGCAGTACTATCGCACTAGTACACCAGCATGGGAGAACGGTTCATGTTCTTTTCGATTGAGGCGTCCAACGGCGTGCCGATTTACGAGCAGCTTGTGCGGCAAGTGAAATTTGCCGTCGCCGAGGGCGTATTAGTTTCCGGGCAGATGGTTCCCAGCGTGCGTCAGTTGAGCAATCAACTAGCGATTAACCCCAACACGATTGCCAGGGCCTATTTGCAATTGCAAGAAGAGCAAGTGTTAGAATCGCTGCGGGGGCGTGGGTTGGCGGTTCGCAGCGATGCGTTAACGCGTTGCACAAAGGCTCGGCAGTCTTTACTAGCCGAGCGGTTTCACGGCGTGATCAAGGAAGCCAAGCAGGCGGGATTGTCGCTTGAGCAGACTCGCGATGTATTCGAACACCAGTTGGCTGACCTGTTTGTCGGCTAATCTCTCATCATCTTTCTTCGCCATGGGAGGCTGCTCATGCAACCGCTTATTTCTATTCAAAACTTAGAAAAACGTTATCGAGATTGCGAGGCGCTGGCGGGAGTCTCCTTGGAGGTGCCGCCGGGCGTGGTCTTTGCCTTGTTGGGTGAAAATGGTGCCGGCAAAACGACCATGATCAAATGCCTGACCGGTTTCGAACAACCGACTGCAGGCTCGGCCAAGATCTTGGGACTCGATTGTCATCGCGACGCGTTGGAGATACGTCGGCGAATCGGCTACGTTTCGGATCAGCCCGCGCTTTATGATTGGATGCGGATTGATGAGATTGGTTGGTTCACGGCGGCATTTTATCCGACTGGGTATCTCAAGCGTTATCACGAGTTGATCGCTCATTACGAATTGCCCGTCGGGAGAAAGATTCGCCAATTGAGTAAGGGCCAGCGGGCCAAGGTGGCATTATCGTTAGCGATTGCCCATGATCCCGATCTGCTCATCCTCGACGAACCGACATCCGGTTTGGATCCCGTTGTGCGGCGGCATTTTTTGGAAAGTATGGTCGATCGCGCGGCGGTTGGTAAAACGGTGTTTCTGAGTAGTCATCAGATCAACGAAGTGGAACGTGTCGCCGACTGGGTGGCGATCATGCATCAGGGGAAGATTCGCTTGATGCAGCCCTTGGTGGAACTCAAAGAGGCTGTCAAGGATGTGCGGGTCACGTTGGGCGATTCGATGATCGAGGTGCCGCTGCCAGAGGGTGAAGTTTTGCACCAGCATCGCGTCGGCCGCCAATTGCGGATGTTGGTGTTGGGGCTCAGCGACCCAGATTTGGCTGCCATCCAAACGGCCGCCGGTGTGGTTTCCGTGGAAGTCTTGCATCCCAGTTTGGAAGATATCTTCGTGGCCTGCACACACGGCACACCACCGGAGAAGATTGCTGAAGATACGGGTTCGGTTTACCAAACACAGGCGCGCTGAGCACAGGCCTTCATTCCGAAACAAGGGGAGAACCGAACGATGAGATCATCAACTGTTATCTATGCGCTGTTGTGGAAAGAGTGGCGAGCGGTAATGCCGCTCGTCTTCGGTGTCGCGCTGCTGGCGATTATGTTGTACGCCATTACAATGCTCGTCCCGGACAACCGCGATACAGCGTTTATGACCTATTTGTTGCTGCTGCCGAACTTGGTGGCTTTTGGCATCTCAGCGCTGCAGGTTGGCCATGAGGATGAGACGGGGACGTTGCAATGGCAGCGTTCGCTGCCGGTCGGTGTGACGACCGTGTTGGCCAGCAAGTTATTCATTGCCCTGCTGGCTGTCACGTTGCTATGGTTGACCTGCGCGGCGGGATATTGGGTGGCGGTGCAAACTGGCAACGTGCAGCGAATCTCCTCAAACCTGGTTCCCGTCAATTCGACGCTGGCGTTGGAAATTGCCCGCTTAATCAGCTTTACTTTGATGTTGTTGGCGTGCAGCGTGTTTTCCAGTTGGTTGCTCAGATCACCTGCCGCTGGCTTGCTGGTTGCGGCCGCGTTGATCGTCTTGGCTACGATCGGCTCCCTGGTGCTGAGTGAGCAGTCGAGTGCCTTTAGCGCTGATATCTATGAGGTACCTGGACGGTACAAGTGGCTCTCGGGATGGGTGATTTTTTATCAGACCGTGTTCACCTGCGTGTTGCTGGTCGGAGCGTGGTTGTTAGCTCGGCGACGCTGGGCAAATAATTCGGCGCTGCCAAACTTTTGGCGGACCGGTTCCGAGCCCCATCCGGCTTATCTGCCCGTCAAGGCGATTTCACAATCAGCTCCCACGATGACGCGTGCGCTGATTTGGCAAGCGGTGCGGCAGGCACGCGGAATTTATGCCGTTGTGGCCGGTTTACTGGTCGTCGCCGGCATTCAGCATATCATTTTTGAGCAGCAGCCACCCACCAGATCGGACAGCGGATTCGTGATCATTGCCACCATGATCTCCGCTGGCCTATTGGGCATCGCCACGTTTGCTGGAGATGCCAACAAGCAGCGAATTCGCTTTTTGGCCGAGCGAGGTGTGGGGCGGTGGCAGATGTGGTGGACTCGCATGATTGTCCCCGTGATCTTATTTGGCTTGATCATCGGCGGATGTTTGTTTTCAGAATTGGCGGCACGGCAATCGTATTCAGGCCCACCTTTGTTACCCGCTTTTGCGCTGCTCTGCGGCATCTTCGTCACCGGCAGCCTCTCGGCAATGTGGGCTCAGCGACCGATTGTGGGTTATTTAGGGACACCTTTGTTGCTGGCCATCGCAATTGCCTTAATGAGCAGTTTTTGGGGCCTCTACAATGACTATTTTTGGCCGGTGGTGCTGGGCATCGCGGTGCTCTTGGGTTGCACGTTGCGGATGGTACGTCGTTGGAGTGAGGGGCAACGTGCTTGGGGCTACCATGGGAGGTTCGTTGGCTGGTACTGCTTGGCTGGCTTGGCCATTGTTGCCCCCGTGATCGGTTATCGCCTGCTGACCATTCCCGCACATTTGCCAGATTGGCGACAGCAAACGCACGCGGCAGCGGTGGGGCTCCAATTTGAGGTCGAGCTTCAAGAAAACGAGCGGCTTGAGTATAGGCCGATCCAGTTTTGGGGCGCGGGCTTGACCTATCAGAACAACGTTATTGAGCAAGCCATTGCTGACGTAAAGTCTGGAGAGGAGGTGCTGTTGGACAAAGATCAGGGACAGCGGGTTTTCCATCATTTCTTGCTCGCACCGCAAGCTGCATCGCATCGCGCTGCTGGCGGTGATGTGCCAGTCAGCGTGGACGATTTGTTGGCGGTGTTATTCAGTGGCATCAACAAATTATCAGGTATGCCACTGACGCTTGAGAGCAGCGATTATCTTGATCGCTTGGAATGGACCGCCGCCCAGGCGTTACTTGATCCGAGCATCCAGCAAGAGATCGGAGACGAGCGTCTTGCCCACTATGCAGTGCAGCTGCGAACGCCTCAGCAGCGGCGACTGGATCGGCGAAATTCACTGTTGTTATCTTGGGCCTTCCACAATTCAGCGGGCTGGACGCCGTTTGCGGAAACGGCTGGTCTGATCGATCCCAAAGCGATCGGTGAATTATTGGAACAAGAGGATCCGGCCATGATCAACCGTGTGTTTTCATTTGCGGGCTACACGATTTTCGGTGTTCCCAAGCGGGCCCAACTCATTGGTTTCGAGCGAACACGCCTGCTGCGGCACTTAGACCAGGCCGCCAAGATAAGTTTGCAGCAAGCGAATGCCGGCACTTGGCCTCGGGCGTTTGACTACGTTAACGGTGGTCCCTTCAACGCGGAAACGCTGGAGGAAGCGAAACGCATCTCGGCTTGGTCCGATGTGGGGCTGCGAGCCGGGAATTTTTTCCAAGGCTATTACGCTTGGAGTGGAATCACGGGGCTCTGGAATTCTGAGGTTGAGCAAAAGACGGAACAAGCACGCAGTTTGGGCGATAAGTAGCCTGCGATTAGGAGTCTCAACTCGACGGGTAAGCAAGGGTTGGGGCTCCTCTCCTTGTCTTCACTGTACGCGTCGGGCTGGGATGTTAGTTGGCCAGCAAGGCCAAGATGACGGCTGCGGTCAGAATCACGGCACCGCTCAGCCGTACCAGCATTTGCCGATTGGTGGCTCGTTTTTTGCCCGCTCCCCAAATTTTGGCCGCCGTCCAGGCGAAGAGGACTCCCCATAATCCGCGGAGGGCGTAGACAATGTTGACCCTGACCGCATCTCCGTAAAGCGCCAGCGCCAGCACGATACAGATGGCTTGGCCTCCGACTAACATCGTGCCCAACAGCAGCTTTGTCCGCACCTCGGGAGCCAAAATTTTGTTCCACTGGACTTTGGGTGCCCAGAACCAGCTGGCTGCTCCCACCGTCCAGTAAACGTAGGGCAAAAACCTTCCCGCACCCCAGGCGGGACTCCAGCGCTGGACCAAAATGTCAAACGTGGCAAACGAAATCGATGCGCAGATCGCCAGTGAGATGGTGAGCAGAATGCGGCGATGCTGCCCACCACCGGTCCACTGAATACAGCCGATGCCAATCGTGGCAAGAATTGCTGCCAACCAGAGTGACTCTGGCAAGATCGTGTCGTTGATGGCAATCGACAACAGAGCGACAAAAATGACTTTAATACCCAGCACGGGCGTGGCGATTGAAACGTCACCGACCTCCACCGCGGTGAAGGTCAGCCCCAGCCCCAGCATGAATAAGCTGGCAATGATAAACGGCTGATAAAACAACTCCCACGGTTGACCGCTGCCGCCAAAAAACCACAAGGCGGAGAAGAGCAGGGCCGCCCACTGGTTTGCTAGGAACGTGGTCGTCCAGGGGGTCACACCATGTGCGGCACATCGCTGGATCAGCAATAAGCCGCTGACCAACAGCATGCCGGCCGCCAGCGGTAAAAGTAAATGCACTTAGGGTTCGCTCGTTCCAAGGGCCTCTTCGCCGGATAACATCTGTTCGCGCTGTTGTTTCCATTGCTCAGCGACCGCCGATTGTTGCCGCGCTTCGGCCAACTGGATCAAACGATCAAAGGATGCTCTCAGGATGTCCGTTCTCATCGATGGGGGAATCATCGGTTGTTGGTCAAGCAGTTGTTGGTGGGCGGTCTGAAGAATCGTGGCGGCCTCTTCGAGTTTGGCTTGTCCCAGCAAACATTCACCGAGTTGACTTTGGGCGTTAAACAGTCGCCAGTCGCCCGGCAATAGCTCACTGGCAATGGCAACCGCTTCGCTGGCGGCACGTTCCGCCGCATCGTAGTCCTGTTGCCCCAAGTGACATTCTGTTAAATAGACCAAGAGACTGCGGAGCATGGAACGGGCAGCCGGGTCATCGGCAGCGGCAATTTTTTCCCGTTGTTCGCTGATTAAATCATCGAGCAGCTCTTGTGCCGCCACAAAATCGCCAACTTTTACCAGGGTGACTGCCAGGTTCTGAGCGGTCAGCACTTTGAGAAATTCGTAGGCTGGAGGAGCTGCTCGCAATTCTGCCAGCTGTTGTTGGTAAATTTCGATGGCCGTGGGGGAGTCGCCAGCCCGCAGGCACAAGTCGGCTAGATTGTTTCGCACTCGCCAATATTCGCTGCGGTCTTCGGCATCGCTCAGCAGGTCAGCCAGTTCGCCGTACAGCTGGCGGGCTTTTGTTAGCTCGCCATGCTCAGCGTAGGCGGCTGCCAAGTTGTTGAGCGAGAGTGTCACCAAGGGATGATCATCAGCTAAGACCTGCCGTCGGTACGCCAGGATGGGAGCGGCGATTTCGATCGCGCGAGCTGATTGCCCGTCGGCCAAATAGGCTAGCGCCAAGTTGCTCTTGGTGGTCAGCGTCTCTGGGGTGTTGGCCCCCAGCACGCGCTCGCGGCCGGCGGCCGCCTGTTCGTAGAATTTGATCGCTAGTTCCAGTTGACCAAGGTCATCGTAGATGACGGCGAGGATATCGATGGCGTTGAGTGTGGAAGGATGATCGAGCGAGAGTTGTTCGCTGGAGAGCTGAATGGTCTCCTCGAGCAACGTGATGGCCGCTTGATAGGCATCGGCCCGCGCGTAGGCGAAAGCTAAATTCGTTTGCGTAACCAAGGTGGTGGCGTGGTCGGCTCCCAACAGCTCGGTCATCCGCTCGACCAGTGTTTCGAGCATGCCTATGGCCGTGTCGGACTCGCCTTGGTCGAGCAACATGGTGGCAAGATTGTTGACAGCTGACAGCGTTTCGGGGTGTGTCTCGCCGAGCACTCGGCGCTTTTTCGGAATCACTTGCTCATACAGCTCCAGAGCTCGGCTGCGTTGCTGCGGATCGCCAAATCGCAAGGCGGCCGCCAAGTTGTCGAGTGAGTTGAGCGTTTGCGGAGTATCGGGGCCGAACAGATCTTTGGTTTCTTGAAGTGCTTCCTCAAGCATCGCGATGGCTTTTGGGTAATCGCCCGCGTCGAGGTAGCTGAGACCAAGGTTGTTCTTCGCGATTAACGTCTTCGAGTCGGCGCTGCCAACCAGCTGTTGCAAGTCGCGCAACGTTTGTTCTTGCAACGTGATCGCTTGGGACAGCTCGCCATTGGCCTTTAGCGCCAATGCCAGCGACGAGAGACTGGCAATCGATTCGAGATGATCTGCACCCAATTCCTGCCGCAAAATTTCGCTGCCCCGTCGATAGTGCAGAATCGCCCGTGGATAATCGCTTAACATTTGCCAGGTATCACCCAATCCAGCACGCGCGGTCGCTTCGGCCAAAGGGCGTTCCGCGAAGGCGGTGTCGATTTCTTGCTCAGCCGCCAGCAAAGCATCGACGACTTTGATATCGATCCCCAGCCCGCCAGTTTGCCCGAGCGGACGGGCGGTGGCGAGAATATTGTTGACCAAAAAGCGGCTAAAAGCCAGTTCGTTGCCCTTCGCCAAATCGGCCGCTTGGCGTCCCCGTTCCGCTTCTTCGGCCGCTTCCACGGCGGTTGCTCGCGCCACTTCCAAGCGATCGTTGGTCTCTTCCAGTTGCCGTTGTTTACCTTGCAGGATCGTGAGGAAAACAATTAATCCGAGCGTGGACGCGAGCACCAGCGCGGCAGTCGTGCTGGCAATCGCCTGATGCCTTCGAACCCATCTTTTCAGCCTAACGGTGGGCGGATCCGGGTAAGCCAGCACCGGTTCGTCAGCCAAAAAGCGACTGACGTCATCCGCCAGGTCTTGCGCCGATTGATAACGGTGTTCTGGCAAGGCGGCCATCGCCCGCGAGCAAATTGCCGAGAGAGGCCGTGGCACTGACGCGTTCAATTGGTGGGCTGCTGGATAATCGCCACTGGCAACCCGTCGCAAGAAAGCACTGACGTCTTCCCGGCTGGCTCGTTCGCTCGATTCGAGCGCCGTCTTGCCGCAAACGATAAAGTAGAGCGTGGCCCCCAAGGAATAAATGTCGGAGGCGGGGCCCATCGCATCGATTTGACCGGCCGCCTGTTCGGGGCTCATGAAGGCTGGAGTGCCAATCACGCTACCCATCCGCGTCGGTGCGGTACCGCTGCCCGCCGAGGGCCGCAACGTGGGCTCAAGCGATCCATTTGACCGATCCTCCGCTGCCTCGTCAGCCAGCCCGGCTGCCTTCGCTAGACCCCAATCGACGACCAACGTTTCCCCATAAGGCCCCAGCATTACGTTGTCAGGTTTGATGTCGCGATGCAACACACCACGGCTGTGGGCGTACTCGATGGTTTGGCAAATATCGACGAAGCGGTTGAGCAATTTCCGCAGGGCCAGCGTCTTTTCGGTGCTGTGGCGATCCTCAGCAAAACGCTGGTGATAGCTTTCGCTCGCGGCCCGCAAACTTTCCCCGCGGATCAGCCGCATCGCATAATAGGGCCTCCCGTCCTGATAAGTC
Organism: Kothea flammea; assembly: GCF_052161645.1. Taxonomy (GTDB): domain Bacteria; phylum Planctomycetota; class Planctomycetia; order Pirellulales; family Pirellulaceae; genus Laterigemmans. The sequence goes on along the minus strand of NZ_CP197414.1, from coordinate 5,142,181 downwards.
CCCAGGCCATAAACCGGAACAATGCCCGGGTGTTCCAAACTGCCGGTGATTTCGGCTTCCAACAAAAAACGCTGCCGCGCGCGGAGATCATCCGCCAGTTGCGGACGGATTTGCTTGAGTGCCACATCGCGATTCAGCTCTTGATCGTTCGCAACCAGGACTTCGCCCAAACCTCCTTCGGCGAGCGGTCGCACGAGCTGAAACCGATTCGCTCCGTTCCGTGACCTGCCCAGTGGACCGCCCAGTGAACCGCCTGACAAACCACTCGGATCGTTCCCGGTTTGTGGAAAAGCGGGAAACAACTGTTGCGGAGCTTGGGTGGAGAACCATTCGGCGTCGGGCGCGCTGGGCGGCTTAGGAGGCTGGGTTTGGTGGGGGTCGAATTGGGCATCGGCTAGATCGGACGACGAGTCGGGCGCGATGGTCTCAAAAGTCTCCGCAGCATTGGCCGTCAAGAGCTCGGCCGGCAGGGATTGCGCGGCATCAGCCCATTGGCCCAACATTTTTGCCAACCGCTGGTCCAATTTTCCCGCGGCAACGAGCGCATTTTCTAGCGACAGCTCGGGACCTTTCTCCAGTTCCGCGTTGGCCGCGGCAATCTCAGACGCTGGGACCCAACCCATTTGCACCGCAAGCATTCCGATGAGGCCATTTCGATCATCGGAATTCGGCATTGCTTTCTCCGCGGTGCCAACAGGCGTCAAGAGCGTAGAACGACGGTAACGGACTCAGCAGCGACGAACGCGTGCTGCTCACTCTTTTTTACCATCATAGCACGATGTCTCGGGAATTCAGGCCAAGACGTTGCGCGGCGCGAAGACAACCGGCTATTGATCCTCGCTGCCCATCAAGATCGGCTCTCGCACGATTTCGCCATCAACCACGCGGAGTCGAATCCCCTCGACCGGCCCAACTTCGCTGTAAAACATCGCATCAGCGTTAATTTTGTAATCAGCGTTACGATCGATCTGCTGGCGGATCGCGGGAACGCGGGCCAGTTGCGGAAGCACTCCCAACCACACGGTGGCAATCAAGCCGACCGCGATCGTCAGCCGCCAAACCCCGCTCCCGCGCCGCTGTGGCCCGTCTGCTGGGGCTAATGCGTCGGCTGGGGCTAATGCGTCGGCTGGGGCTAATGCGGGACCTTCAGAACGGTCGTATGGACACAAGTCTTTCGCCTTCATGTTGGTGGCACAATGTAACCGCCAGTTGCTGCTAGGGTGCAAACAAGGTCACTAGCGTTGGATACAATTTCCCGAAGACTAGCCACGCCATACAAAAGGTGAGGAGGATATTCAGTGACTGTCCGGCCAGGTAGAGCAGCAGTGGTTTGCCACCCGCCATGAAACGGCTGAGCGCGGCAAAGTTTGTCTCCAGCCCGATGCTGACGAAGGCTAAGCAAAATAACCAGCCCCGCAAGGATTTGGAGACGCTGGTCGACGCCAACACCATGCTGTCATCAGAGCCGCTGCTCGCCAAAGCGGAAAACACTAGCGAAGCGAGCACGAACCCGAGGATAAATCGCGGAAAGCGTCGCCAAATCTCGGCCACTCCCGCCGCTCGCGACGACGAGTCGCCAGCAGTATCTTGTTCGCGATACTTCACCCAATATCCGGCTACGGCAAAGGCGACCACACCGATCAGGATGTTCTGAATCATCTTGACCGTAGCGGCAACTTCCAACGCTTCGGGGCCCAAAAAAGCACCCGCAGCCGCCACCGCACCGGTGGAATCAATGGTGCCTCCCAGCCAAGCGCCACCCACCATCGTGGGCAACTCCAACCAAAGAATGATCGGCGGCATGATCACCATCATCAACACCGTGAAGGCTAGCGACATGCCGATGGCCAATGAAAGTTCTTCCTTCTTGGCGCGACAGGCCGCCGCCGTGGCGATCGCGGCGGAAACGCCGCAGACCGACATGTCGGCTGAAATCACCATGTTTAGCGATGCCGATTGAATTTTCAGCACGCGTTGCCCAAACCAGAAAGTGCTGATCAAGACAATTGGCGTGACCACCCAGGCCACGCAAATTCCCGGCAACCCCAACGCCAACAAACGTCCGAACAGGATCTCGGCTCCCAGAATCACCAAGCCAGTCTTGATGTACAACTCGGTCATCGCAGCCGATCGTAACCAACCGGGAGTCCCCACCGTGTTGCTGATGATTAAGCCGATTAGCAGAGCCCAGAGCGCGTACTCAAGGTTGTAATCCTTGACGACTTGTTGGGCAGCCAAGGTATAGGCGGCCGTTGCCAGCAACAGCAACGCGACTAAGCCAAACAGAAACCCTCGCTGGAAACGTCCTCGCAACAGCCCAGCCACCAGCCCGACCGAGCCAACAATCACGAACGTGCTCAAAATAGCTTGCCAATTGCCGAACGCGGTCAGCGGGTTAGCCAGCCACTTGCCAGGTTTGCCGATCCACGGCTTGAGCGGGTTCACCCAAACCGTCTTGCTGATCTGTTCGCCACTATCCGGGTCGGTCGTGATCTCAGTCGCTTGGCCTCCCCAGATTACGCTGAAAAGGACCAGCGAGAGCAACACGAATCCCATCAAAACGGCTAGCCAATCCTCACTCAACCAACCAGTTGGCCGCTGCGGTGGGGCGTTGGAATCATTCTCAGCGGAGCTTGCCGCCGCCGGGGAGCCATGCTCGTAGGGGTTTTCTGGTGCGGACATTGCGATCGTCTCAGGCGGGAATAACGAAGCGGGCTAACAGTGTGGCGAAAAGACGAGATTAAGCGCGTGCTTCCAGCATTTCCCAGCGGTGATAGCAGTCGGCCAGCTCGGTTTCCCAGGCCAGTAAACGCTGTTGGTCGGCGGCGATCTCGGTCGACTCCCGGCGATAATAGTCGGCCGCCGCCATCGCCTCATGCAGGCTGGCAATTTCCGCTTCGAGTGTTTCAATTCGCTGGGGCAAGATAGCCAATTCCCGAGATTCCTTGTAACTCAGCTTCTTTTTCTCAGCGACCGTTTGCCCATTTCCCTGCTGGCCAACTGCTTGCTGCCCCGATACTTGCTGGCTGGTCGCTTGCTGGCTGGTCGCTTGCTGGCTGGTTGTCTGGGAAGTCGCAGCCGTGCCAGACTTTGGCGCCTTATCTGCTTCTGGCTGCTGCTGCCGGCGGGCGACGGCCCGCCTCCAGTCATCATAGCCACCGACATATTCGCGAATTCCATCTTGCTCAAAGACGATCGTGCTGGTCACGATGTTATTGAGGAACGTTCGGTCGTGGCTGACCACCAACAGGGTGCCGGAAAACTCGACCAAGCGAGCTTCCAGCAGATCCAAGGTTTCGCTGTCGAGGTCGTTGGTCGGTTCGTCCAGCACGATCACGTTGGCTGGCCGCGTCATCAATTTCGCCAACAAGACCCGATTGCGTTCACCGCCAGAGAGAAATTTGACTTGGGTTCTCGCTCGCTCGGGAGTGAACAAAAAGTCTTGTAAGTAGCCGATAATGTGCTTGGACTTGCCCCCAATCTGCACGCGGTCGTTGCCGTCGGCCACGTTATCTTCGACCGACTTTTCTTCGTCGAGCTGACCGCGAAGTTGATCAAAGTAGGCGACTTCGAGGTTCGTGCCCAAGCGAACTTGACCCGTCTGGGGGGCAATCTGGCCAAGCATCAACCGCAACAAAGTCGTTTTGCCCGCCCCGTTTCGTCCAATGATGCCGACTTTGTCACCCCGCATGATCGTCGTGGAGAAAGCATCGACGATCGGGCGATCACCGTGCGAGAATGATACGTCGGTCAGCTCGGCAACCAAATTTCCACTGCGATTAGCAGTCTGCAGTTGCAAATTGGCTTGCCCTTCGACCTTGCGGCGTTCTTGACGTTGCACCCGCATTGCTTCCAGGGCGCGGACGCGTCCTTCGTTTCGCGTTCGCCTCGCCTTGATGCCTTTGCGGATCCAAGCTTCTTCTTCGGCCAACTTTTTGTCGAACAGCGCGTCCTGCTTTTCCTCAGCGTCCAGGGCGGCTTCTTTGCGTTGCAGAAATGTCTGGTAGTCGCATGACCAATCAAACAGCTTGCCGCGATCGATCTCCCAGATGCGGTTGGCCAGCTTCTGGAGGAACGAACGATCGTGCGTGATGAAAATAAAGGTTCCCGACCAACGAGCCAGGAAACTCTCTAGCCACAGAATCGAATCGATATCCAAATGGTTCGTCGGCTCATCGAGCAGTAGCAAACTCGGCTGATTGGCTAGCGCCGCGGCCAACAGCACGCGGCGTTTGAGCCCGCTGCTGAGCGTTTCGAAGGGAGCCTCTGGATCGAGTTCCATTTTTGAAAGCGTCGTGTCGACGCGATGCTCGGTTTCCCAAGCGTCGTGCTGGTCTGGCTCGAAACCGCAAGCGTCTAGCACGACTTGGCGAGTCGAGCCAACTAGATCGGTGGGAACGTCTTGGACCAACCGGGCGACGGTCGCGCCGGGGGCAAACACGATGCGACCGTTGTCGGGGGTGACGTCTCCAACCAACATTTTCAGCAGCGTCGTCTTGCCAGCCCCATTGCGTCCGAGCAGGCCGATCCGCTGCCCCGGCTCAATGATGCTGGAAACATCATCGAATAGTGCCGGGCCGCGAAAGCGAATACTAAGGTTTTCCAGAGTTACCAGGGGCATGCACCAAACCTGCTGCGTTGCTTCACAAGAGTTGCAGTGGCCAAGCCACTGCTGCTCCGGAGCCAGTCACCCGCGTGGCTTGACCCCGGAGACGAAATTTCCGGCAAAATATTCATTGGCGATTCTTTACACGACCGTGAACTAGTTCTCGGCACCCTAGTGCTCATCTTCAGCGTGTCCGTGCTCACCTTCAGCATGGTCATGACCGGCGTGGTCGTCATGATCGTGGTCATCCGTCAATGAAGTCGACATTTCCCCGTCGGCGGTGGTGACGATCAAGGTCGCTTTGTTGCTGTCGCCGTCAGCCATTTGGATGCTGGTCAGCGCGTTGGGGCTCTTGATCATGAATTTACCGGGAGTCGATTCGTCGCCAGTCAGCTCAAATGTCTGTGCTTCCTCCCCTGCGATTACGGCCACCAATTTGACACCGGTGACCGCGGCTGGATTGTCAAGCACGTAAACTTCCAGCAATTCTTCCTCGTCGGTGTGCACCCATTCGGCATGGATGTGACCCGGGTCGAGCACTACCACATGCCCTCCGTGGGTGCCCATGGCGGCATGGTCATGGCCAGCGTGGTCACCGCCCGCCGCACCGTGGGAATCGGGGCCACCGCCACCATGACCGGTTTCCGCTGGTGGCATCGAATCTCCGCCACAACCAATTATCAAACTGAGGCAGGCGATCGCCAGGCAAGAGTGGATAAAACCAGCACCACGTAAGCCACGAACTAATGTAAAAGGCATTGAGATCATCTCCGAATACTTGAAATTGAACAGGTAAGTCAGCTGGGAAAGCAGTTGGGTACATGCAGGATAGCGGCGCAGGCACGTTCCTGACAGCATACGCGTTGGGGGTGGCGTTGAGGATGCCGCCCCGCAAGTCGGGCAGTTGGTTTTTTGGTCATTTAACTTTTGTTTGAACAATTGTTTTGTTTTCACAATTCGCCCGGCGATGGCGTTGCGACGTATTGCCGCTTGTGTCATATTCTCGCTCAGCGATGGACCTGGTGACCATCGCAGCCCAGTTGTGTGTCCAGCTTGTCCGCTGACACTCACAAATTACTTTACAGATGTGCTACACTGCAGAGCAGGGATTCCTTGTTGAGCCAACTCCGGTTTGTTCGCTCAGAAATCGACTGCCAAGAGTTACGCTGTACAGCCAGATTCGGTTCCACTAAGTGATGCTTGCCGTAAAACCGTGTTCAAATCGTTGGCACGGTATTTTTTTCAAGCTGACTTTGTGAAAACTTTCACAAAGTCGAGTTTCGGGGCGGGTGTGTTGCTTCGAAGTCTGGCAGTGCCTAGGTCTCGATTGGCTCGTTGGGGGTTCGGGGGGTTGAGGTTCGAGCGAACTGAGGGTTAGGTGGGGTGAAGTGATTGTGGGAGTGCGGAGTTGTTGAGTTAGGACGTCAGTAAACGAACATTTTTCATTGACGAAACAATGACGGTCATCAAGCGAGGGTTGGACCTTCCCATTCAAGGTTCGCCGGAACAGCGGGTCGATGTCGCTCGCCAAGTCAGTCGAGTTGGCTTGGTGGGGGACGATTACGTCGGCATGAAGCCTGCGATGATGGTGGCGGAGGGTGACTCGGTGAAGCTGGGTCAACCGCTATTCGAGGATCGCAAGACGCCGGGCGTGATGTTCACGTCACCCGCTGCCGGTCGCGTTGTCGGTGTAAATCGTGGGGCGAAGCGAAAGTTTGAGTCGCTGGTCATCGAGATTGAGGGTGAAGAGGCGGTCGATTTTGGCACGATCAGCCAAGATTCGCTTGCCGCTCACGACCGCCAGCAACTCGTCGACCTGCTAGCCCGCAGTGGTTTGTGGTCCTCGTTGAGAACACGGCCCTACGGTAAAGTTCCGGCGCTCGACAGCCAACCGGCGGCGATTTTCGTGCAGGCGATGGACACCAATCCGCTCGCCGGCGATCCGTTGTTGGCGCTGCCTGGTCGGGAGTCGTATTGGGTTCGTGGATTGACCGCTCTGTCGCGGTTGACCGCTGGAACTGTTTACGTCTGCAAGTCACCATCGGCCTCGCTGCCTGGTGAAGGAATCAGCGGGGTGCGGCTGGAGAGCTTTGGCGGGCCCCATCCGGCCGGTTTGCCCGGCACGCATATTCACTTTCTCGAGCCGGTGAGCCCCAAAAAGACAGTTTGGTACTTGGGTTTCCAAGACGTGTTGGCGATTGGTGGCTTGACGGAAACTGGCCGCGTCGATCCCCGACGGCTGGTCGCCCTGGGCGGTCCTCGGGTCAGTAATCCACGGATATTAGAGACCCGTTTGGGTGCCGATTTGGGGCAGCTCACTGAAGGTGAATTGGTCGGCGATAATAACCGCGTCATTTCGGGCTCCGTCCTGGGTGGCCGCAAAGTGGTCGAGCCGATGAACTTCTTGGGTCGCTACGCCAGTCAGGTCAGCGTGCTGGCTGAAGGCAACCAACGCGAATTTCTTGGTTGGCAGAGGCCTGGAATGAACAAGTTTTCGACCACGCGGGTGTTCGCTTCGGCACTCGTCAAGAACCGACTGTTCGACATGACGACCAGTACGGAAGGCAGTGAGCGGGCGATGGTTCCGTTAGGGACTTACGAGAGAGTGATGCCGCTCGACATTTTGCCAACACAACTTTTGCGTGCCTTGATCGTTCGTGACACCGAGTCCGCCCAGCAGTTGGGTGTGCTCGAGTTGGAAGAAGAGGACTTGGCACTCTGTACCTTTGTTTGCCCCGGCAAGTATGAATACGGATCGATTCTGAGGGACAACCTTAGGAAGATCGAAATCGAAGGTTGATGGCTTTCAATCTAACTATTTGGAATTAGCGAGTTCGAGATCATGCAGGTGCTTCGCGATGCATTGGATCGCGTCCATCCTTATTTTGATAAGGGTGGAGTGCTCCATAAAATGTACCCCATGTATGAGGCGTTGGATACGTTTCTCTACACGCCTGGGGAGATAACGAAGGGTTCCACGCACGTGCGGGACGGGATCGATCTAAAGCGGATGATGATTACGGTCGTCCTGGCTTTGGTTCCCGCGACGATGTTCGGGATGTGGAATGTGGGTTACCAAGCTAACTCGGCGATTGCCAAAATGGAGGTGGTCGAGGCTTCGTACAGCTTTGACTGGCACCATTTTGTGCATGCCGAAGTCTTCGGACTGGGGCACGACCCGGGTAATTTCCTCGACAATTTCATATACGGGGCGATTCACTTCTTGCCGATTTACATCGTTTGCATGTTCGTCGGTGGGCATATTGAATTGATCTTCAGTATTCTTCGCGGCCATGAAATCAATGAAGGTTTCTTGGTGACGGGTTTGCTGTTTCCCTTGATATTGCCCCCCAATATTCCGCTTTGGCAAGTGGCGATTGGGATCGCTTTTGGCGTAATTGTGGCCAAGGAAGTGTTTGGCGGCACGGGGAGAAACATTCTCAACGTGGCACTCACCGCGCGGGCATATTTGTACTTTGCTCACGCCACTGAGATCAGTGGCGACCAGGTCTGGACTGCCGTGGACGGCTACAGTGGTGCCACTGCCCTGGGTGCCATGGCGATTGCTGACCCGGCTGTCGGGATGCAGACTTTAGAAGCGGTCGGACGTCCCTGGGGTGAATCGGCCATTACCTTGCAGTCAGCCTTCCTGGGTACAATTCAAGGTTCGATTGGTGAGACTAGCACGTTAATGTGTTTGCTCGGTGCTGCGATTTTGATCGCCGCCGGAGTTGGTTCTTGGAAGATCATGTCGGGTGTGGTGTTGGGCGTCGTGGCTACCAGCCTGGCGCTGAACGCCGTTGGAAGCGAGACGAATGCCTTATTCGAGATGCCCTTCTACTGGCATCTCAGCATTGGAGGGTTGGCCTTTGGTCTGGTGTTTATGGCTACAGACCCGGTCAGTGCTTCGATGACAGAAGTCGGTAAGTGGTTTTATGGGGCCCTGATTGGTTTCATGACGGTGCTGATTCGAGTGATCAATCCGGCTTTCCCCGAGGGGATCATGTTGGCCATCCTGTTTGGCAACGTCTTCGCCCCGCTGATCGACTATTTTGTAGTTCAATTTAACGTACGCCGGAGGGTAGCTCGTTATGCCACAGCGTGATTCGATAGGATATACGATCGGTGTCGCCGTCGTCTTGTGCGTAGTCTGCTCGCTGGTTGTGAGTGCTGCCGCGGTGGCCTTGAAACCTCGTCAGGAACTGAACAAGAAACTTGATCGGCAGCGGAACATTCTCGACGCGACCGGATTGGCTTACGCGGAGACTGGAGAGCCAGCTTCCGAGTTGAACGCCGAGCAGATTCAGAGCTTGTACAGCCGAGTTGAGGAACACCTCGTCAACTTGGAAACCGGCGAGTTCGTCGAAGACTTGGATCCCGACACCTATGACGAAAGGGCAGCTGCCCGCGATCCGGAACAACAGGTCAAAATTGACGACCCGCAGTTCGATCCTGGGGTGAAATTTCGTGAGGGTGTCGCCCGGATTTATTTTGTTCGTGGGCCCGAGCAACAGATAACTCAGGTTGTGCTGCCGGTTTACGGCAAGGGTTTGTGGTCGACATTGTATGGCTACTTAGCATTACGCAGTGACCTGCAAACGATTCAGGGTTTGACCTTCTACGAGCACGCTGAAACGCCAGGGCTCGGTGGCGAAGTTGACAACATCGCTTGGAAAGCACAGTGGGAAGGTCGTTGGCTCTACGGAGAAGAAGGAACGCCGGCCGCCGGTGTCGATAAAGGACCGGCTGACGATGATGACCAATATTTAGTGGATGGCCTTTCCGGGGCCACGATTACCGCCCGCGGCGTCACGAACCTGATTCGCTATTGGGCCAGCGACGATGCCTTTGGACCGTTTTTAGAAAAACTAAAAGCGGACATGGAGCAGGGCAATACGTTGGCTAGCACAACTGCAGAACCTGAGGGGACAAACAATGGCCAAGAGTAAGACAGCTGACATTCTGTTCGGGCCGGTTTTTCGGAATAACCCAATCGCCCTGCAGATTCTTGGGATCTGTTCCGCGCTCGCCGTGACCACCAAGATGGAGACATCATTCGTGATGTGCCTCGCGGTGATCGCCGTGACCGCCTTCAGCAACGCGTCGGTCAGTGCGATTCGTACCTACATTCCGAATTCGATTCGGATCATCGTGCAGATGACGGTCATCGCCTCGCTGGTGATTCTGGTCGACCAGATTCTGAAAGCTTACATGTTTGAGATTAGCAAACAGCTTTCAGTGTTCGTCGGCTTGATCATTACCAATTGCATCGTGATGGGACGGGCTGAGGGTTTCGCGATGAAGAACTCAGTCGGTGCCAGCTTCCTGGATGGTTTAGGAAACGGTTTGGGATACAGCATGGTGTTGATGGTCGTGGCTTTCTTCCGCGAGCTTTTTGGTAGCGGTTCGTTGTTCGGTTACCAGTTGATGGAATTGGACCGCAATGGTGGTTGGTATGCTCCAGACAACCTGATGTTGCTGCCGCCAAGCGCTTTTTTCTTGATCGGATTCATGATCTGGGCGATTCGTGCCGCCTACCCAGATCAAATCGAGGAAGCGTAGCACACTGGTTCCCACAACGTTGAATTCGGTTTCAGTACAATGAATGACTTAGTAAGCATCTTTTTTAAAGCGGTTTTCGTCGAGAACCTTGCGCTCGCCTTCTTCTTAGGCATGTGTACGTTCTTGGCGGTCTCTAAGAACGTAAAGACAGCCCTCGGGCTGGGCGTCGCGGTGATCGTGATTCAAACGATCACGGTGCCGGCTAACAACCTGATTTTCCAGTATTTGCTGAAGGAAGGCGCCCTTAGCTGGACTTCAGCTATCAACCCCTCACTGGGGGCTCGCCTGGGGACGCTCGACCTGAGCTTCCTGGGCTTTATCAGCTACATTGGCGTAATTGCGGCGATGGTGCAGATTCTGGAGATGGTGCTGGATCGCTTCTTCCCACCGCTCTACAACGCGCTCGGCATCTTCTTGCCATTGATCACGGTCAATTGCGCGATCCTGGGTGCGTCGCTGTTCATGGTCGAGCGGGATTATAACTTTGTTGAGAGTTGCGTGTTTGGTTTTGGTTGCGGTTTCGGCTGGGCGATCGCGATCGCCGCATTGGCCGGGATTCGCGAGAAAATGAAGTATTCCGACGTGCCGCCGCCATTACGCGGTTTGGGAATCACCTTTATCACGGTTGGACTGATGGCGCTCGCCTTTATGGCCTTCAGCGGCATTCAACTGTAAGCGTTGTCTCGACTCCATTCGTTTGATTTTCGTAATAGTTAACGGTTAGTTCTATGATAACTGTCCTGTTCGGCGTGCTCATGTTCACGCTGGTCATCATCGCCCTGGTGGCGTTCATCTTGGTCGCAAAGAAGCAATTGGTGGCTTCTGGCCCGGTCAAGATCATGATCAACGGCCAGAAAGAAATCAGCGTGCCCGCTGGTGGCAAGTTGCTGGGTGCTCTGGCCGATGCCGGTATCTTCGTTTCCAGCGCATGCGGTGGTGGTGGTACTTGTGCCCAGTGCCGCGTGAAGATCAAGTCGGGTGGTGGCGAAATTCTGGCCACCGAGAAGGATCACATTACCAAAAAAGAGGCGCGGGAGGGTGAGCGACTCAGCTGCCAAGTCGCGGTTCGCCAAGACATGGTGGTAGAAGTTCCTGAAGAAGCGTTTGAGACCAAGAAGTGGGAATGCACCGTACGCAGCAACCACAATGTGGCCACTTTCATCAAAGAACTCGTGCTGGAATTGCCCACTGGTGAAGAAGTTGACTTCCGTGCTGGCGGCTACATCCAAATTGAGTGCCCGCCCCACGTGGTCGCCTACAAAGACTTCTTGGTGGAAGATCGATTTCACGAAGACTGGGATAAGTTTAACGTTTGGCGGTATGTGTCGAAGGTCGACGAGCCAGTCGTGCGAGCTTACTCGATGGCCAACTACCCCGGTGAGCAAGGTATCATCATGCTCAACGTGCGGGTCGCGACGCCACCACCGCGTGGCCCCGAAGGCATCCCGCCGGGCAAGATGTCGAGTTACATCTTTGGTCTGAAACCGGGCGATAAAGTCACGATCAGTGGTCCTTACGGCGAGTTCTTTATCAAGGATTCGGAATCGGAGATGGTTTACATTGGTGGTGGGGCTGGTATGGCACCGCTGCGAAGTCACATCTTCGAACTCTTCAAACGCCAGAAGACCGAACGCAAGGTGTCGTACTGGTACGGCGGGCGGAGCTCACGGGAGTTGTTCTATGTGGAGCATTTCCGCGAGATTGAAAAGTCGTTCCCCAACTTCCAGTTCAATATCGCCTTGAGCGAACCGTTGCCGGAGGATAACTGGACTGGGTACCGCGGCTTTATTCACCAAGTGCTGCTTGATAATTACCTCAGCAAGCACCCAGCACCCGAAGATATCGAGTACTACATTTGTGGTCCTCCGATGATGAATGCCGCGGTCTTCAAGATGCTTGATGACCTTGGTGTTGAACCTGAGAATATTGCCTACGACGACTTCGGCGGCTAACACCCTTGGTGTTCTCCGAGCGAATCAGGTAGTGAAACCAAGTTATGAATTCAAACGTTTCATGCGAGCACCATCCGCACTGCGGATGGTGCAATGCGTTTCGCTCTCTTGTATGCGTGCTCGTCTTCACCTCACTGCTCGTTCCCGGCTGTGATTCGGGTCAGCAATTGGCTGAGTCGACCGCAACCGATCAGTCTTCAACTGCACCGATCGACGGCGGCGTGGTGTCTGGGCCGAACCGGACGATTGAGATTCTGCAGGCGTCAGGGGAAACGATGGGGACCTATTATCAGGTCACCATCGCCGATCCGCCTCTCAATCTACCCAACGACTGGGAACAGGAACTCGACCTAACCCTTCGCAGGGTGAATGATCAGATGTCGACTTATTTGAAGTCGTCTGAGTTGAGTCGGTTCAACGCCCTTGATTCGACGGAGTGGTTCCCCGTCAGCGCCCCGGTCGTCAAAGTGGTCGACCAAGCACTGGCGATTTCTGCAGCCACCGATGGCGCATTCGATATTACCGTCGGGCCACTGGTCGACGCTTGGAGCTTTGGTCCGGGTAAACGGACGCTGGAGCCGCCGCCGGCAAACGTGATCGAGGAACTTCGGGCGTTGGTCGATTATCGCGCCGTGGAAACACGTGTCGAACCGCCGGCGTTGCGGAAGTCGATTGGGAAGCTACGGATCGACCTCTCCAGCATCGCGAAGGGTTACGCGGTAGATAAGTTGGTAGATCAGCTGAGGGAACTTGGTTGCGAGCATGGTTTCGTCGACATTGGCGGTGAAAACCGTGCCATTGGACAGCGTGGAAATCGCAGTTGGCGAGTCGCGATCGAGGACCCGGTGGAAGGTGAGCGGACTTTTCATTTGGCTTTTGAGTTAACGAATCGAGCGATTGCGACCAGCGGCGATTACCGCAACTTTTTTGAATTTGAAGGCCAGCGTTACTCCCATACGATTGATCCTCGCACGGGCATGCCAGTGACTCACGATTTGGCTGTTGTCTCAGTTTTTGCTGACAACTGCATGCTGGCTGATGGCTGGGCGACCGCTTTGAATGTCGTCGGTCCCGAGCGGGCGATGGAGATCGCGACTAAAGAGCGATTGGCGGTGCGGATCGTTCGCAAGTTGCCAGACGGCACACTGCGTGCTGTAGAAAGTGAGTTGTTTCCCGAAAATATCCCCTTGCCGAAGCGTCCCGAATGATTGGCCGTGGATAATTGGCAGAGATGTTGGTTTTTTTTATTGCTATCCTTTTTAGCCTGCAGCGAATGTTATGACTTGGTCCGCAATTGGTTTATTGGTTCTGATGTCTTTCGGAATTTTTTTCGTGGTCGCAGTCGGCATGGCGGTTGGGGTGATGTTTGGCCGGCGACCGATCAGCGGTTCTTGCGGGGGATTGGGTAATAAAACCGACCCCGAGGGACGCACCTCGTGCTCTCTTTGCGAAAATCCCTCAGAGGCTTGCCGCGAGTTAAAGGCTCGTCAGCAAACCGGAGTTGGCTCTAGCCATGAAGAGCACGTGACCGCCGGTCATCACTAGTGTAAGTCTGTAGGACGGTTCTGGAGACCCGTCCTACTTTTCTGGCCGAGCCGCTCGGTTTTTTCAGAATCGATCTTTAAAGATTCTCGCCAGATTGCTAGTGTTCGCGCCAGAGTAGCGGTGGCGATGGGCGTCTGCCGGCTCGATCGATCTCGCAAGGCTCTCTGGCGGCCAGCATGCACACGATTCACTATGCAGCCATTTTGACGCTCGCGGTCTTTTCCATGGGCTGTCGACAAACCGCAAATCCCAACATGCCATTGGCCCCGATCAATCCGTTGGGCGGTCCAACACGCGTACCCCCTCCGGCAACGGGCAGTTACGCTACGCCTGGCGGTTATTATCAGGGGCAGGCAGCTAACACTGGCGGCACGACGCTGGGAGACCTCAGCCAATTCGCGGAAAACTCCACGGTGACGGCGTTGCCCGCCAGCGGCATGAATGCGGCCCCGCATTTCTCCTCCGCGACAAATTCCGGTTACGTGGGTAATTCCACTTACGCCAGTGATTCAGCCTACACTGGTGATTCGGCTGGCGCGGGCAATCGACCAGGTTATGGAGTGGTAGCCGCGGCAGGCTGGTCGTCCAGCAATCCTGGCGCGGCCCGAGTTAATGTTTCGTCAAATGATGGTTCCGGGGCGTTTCGTTCGGTGCAGCCGGTTGCACACATGGGGGAATCGGGTCAGTCGCAGCGGTCGGACTTTGTGACGCTGGTCACACCGCGGATTCCAGACACGGCCCGGCAAGCGATTGATGCCGCGGCGGGTGATATGCGTCCCATTTTACGAGGCATGGAAGTCGTCGATCTCTCGCGTAGCAGTGCGTTGCGTCCCGCCGAGCAACCGCAGTTAGCATCCCCTCATGCTACTCGCGACATTCCTTCGACCACGCCTGCGGTAGCCGACGCCACGGATGCAGAAGCACTGCCTTGGCGAACTCCATTTCGCTAAATCGCTCGTTCGGCATTCAGTTTGCGTCCTGATTGGGATAGTTTTGGTTTACTTCCCTTTAGAAAAGGACAAAACAGCCATGTCGACAGTACCTCCAGAAATTTCAACTGCGGGCCGTGCGGAGCCGAAACAACAGGGTTTGGGAAGCAAGCTGGCTTCCGCCTACGGGGCTCATGAGCATGAGATTGGCGAAGGTCCGGTGGCTTGCGCTCTGGAAGAGCAGACGGCCAAACTGCCCTCCGACACCTGGCTGTGGGCCGCCTTCCTTTCGATTTTTGCCTCGCTCTATTTTCAATCGAGGGGCGAAAGCAGCCGTTCCGTGTTCATCGGGCAATGGGCGCCCACTTTCTTGTTGTTGGGAATCTACAACAAGTTGGTCAAGCTGCACGGCTCAGAGTAGAGCCTAGCATCATTCGCTTTGCCGCTAGTTGCGGATGGCGTGATGCGACCTAGATTTGGGTATCACGTCCGTCCCTACAGTGTTGCTGGTTGCGGCTATGGCAAATCCCATTAATTTCTTTGCGCCTTTTGAGAACACCGCGATGGCTCCGATGGTCGTCGGGCCGCCGGCTGGCCAGACTTCCGGTGATAACCGACCCGCGAGGGAAACAGCGGCAATTCGCGTGCTGCACGTGATCAACGGCGAATTTTTTGCCGGTGCGGAACGGGTACAAATGCACTTAGGAAAGTGTCTGCCGGCGGTTGGCGTGCGGGCTGATTTTGTCTGCCTCAAAGCGGGGCGGTTTGCCGAGCAATTCGATTTGGAACACAGCGTTTGCTTTGTGGAGCCGATGACCAGTCGCTTCGACGTGGGAGTTGCCCAGCGAATTGAGCAGCAACTAGGGCAGCGGTCGGGGGAAAGCTCTTATGATTTGCTGCACGCCCACACGCCCCGGGCGGCTCTGATCGCTAGTCGTTTGGCAAAGCGGTTAGGCATTCCTTGGATCTATCATCTGCACAGTCCGGCCGCGCGGGATTGCGAAAACCGCTGGAAAAACCGGATTAACAGTTTGGTTGAACGCTGGGCGCTGCGATCCGTCAGCCACTTGATTGCGGTCTCCAACAGTCTGCGTCGTGACGCGATTGATAGTGGCTGGGCGGCCGAGCGAGTGACGGTGGTTCATAATGGTGTGCCCCGAGATCTGCTCGCGAATCCGTCGCAATCGTTGACTGCCGTCGGCTCCACGTCAGCATCGCCAAGATTGCCTGTGGGACGCAGCAAGCCGGTTGCCGGTCAGCCTTGGAGAGTTGGCATGGTCGCCCTCATGCGCCCGCGGAAGGGGCTGGAAGTTGCTCTCGAGAGTTTGGCGTTGCTGCGGGGCGAGGGACGAGCGTTGCGGTTTCGCTGCATCGGTCCTTTTGAAACGCCAGCTTACGAAGCCAAAATTAAGCAGTTAGTCGACGACTTGGCGATTGGCGAGATAGTCGAGTTTATTGGCTTTACCAAAAATATTTCGCAGGCCCTGAGCGCATTGGATTTTATGGTGCTGCCCAGTCTCTACGGCGAGGGTTTGCCGATGGTGGTTTTGGAAGCGATGGCGGCTGGCTTGCCGGTCGTGGCAACGCGGGTGGAGGGGACTCCCGAAGCGATCCAACATGGTCTTCAGGGGTTAATGGCAGAGCCCAATTCGCCCTCCAGCTTGGCAGCCGAAATGCGGCTGTTACTCGACGGCGAATATGACTGGGAACAAATGTCGCGTGCGGCTTTACACCGGCACGCTGAACTTTTTTCCGACACGGCGATGGCTGCCGCGACGGCGGAAGTTTACCGCCGCGTGCTGGCCGCCCCCTCAGCGATTCGCAACTGAGCACTCAGTTGCTGTCCGGTTCTCGCCAGCAGCAGTTGGTTGGCGTGTTCCAGTTGCAAAGGCGACAGTTGATGGGCCACTAGGTTCCAGTAACGCACATCCGTTGCCAACCAGCGTGCCAGGCCGGCGGGCGTGTCTTCGCGATGCGGACGCAGTTGCTCTTGCAGCTGCTCAAGCCGCCCCCGTTGCTCGGGCTCAAAGCGACTCAAATCGAGTTGCTCGATAATCGCTAGCGCTGGTAACCCGATTGCTCGCAATTGTTGCGCGGCTGCAGCCCGTTTGTCCCGTCTGGGGGCACGCAGTTGATCGATCAACTGGTCGATTCGAGCAGCCTCCAGTCCCTCCGCTTGGCCCGGTTGTTGGCCGGCAATCTTGAGCAAATCGTCCGCTCGGCATTCCACCTGGGGATCGATCAGCAGTTGAGTCAGCAGGGGGGCCAAATGGCGTTCATATTCTCGCGGATATCGGGCGCGAAAATGCACCAAGCTCGGCGAGCTGAACTGCTCATCAATGCGAATTTCTCCGCGATCGTCCAGCGATTCGAGGCGAAACAGCACCTCACCGGCGGGCGGTTGATCGACGACCAGGGTTAACGGCGTGTCATCGATCGCGATTGTCGAGCGGAGTTTGACGTGCGTTGCCAAGTGAACATCGACGGAAACTGCCTGCGTCGGCGTTGCCCAGTGATAATGCAGCGAGGGGATCCCCCGGCACGCGGTCACTCTCAGCGATTCTTTGACCAGCCCGTCGGCTGATTCTTGCGTCCGCGAGCACTTGATGTGCTTGGGAGGCTCAAGGGAAAGTCGTCCCAAGATCATGCGGAACTTTGCCGCCCGGGATTCTTGCAGCAGGCTCGGGGGAAGCTCGGCAGCCTGACCCGCTGCCTGCTGAGGAGCTGCATCAGCAGCTGCGATCTGCAAGGCTGCACCTTCTTGGGCTGAGCAGGCGGGCATGCCGCCTGGAGCACCGAGCAGATTGATTGCCGAAACGAATGCGCCGTAAGTCAAGACGCTGAGCATCAGTCGCCACCTCATCGAATCCCTCCCATTCCGTTGGGGTTGACGCATTACTGCGTGGGAAGCCAAGTTCGGTGGACGGCCGGGGCGGCCCAGGTCGGGCACTCCCGACGATCCATTGTTGGCAATATCGGAAATGGGGCTGCGCTGACAAGAGTGAAACCGCCCGTTGGTGGAAACCCGAACGCCTGGTTCCAGCCGCAGCAGTTAGCAGTTAAGCAGTTGAGCACCGCCTCACAATTCATTAGGCAAAACGGAATCAGCCGCCACGCGCCAGCGTGCGGTTCCTCAGCCCCAGTGAGATTCGGGAGATAATCAAGCGTCAATCGCGGAAGTTGTTTGGGCATCCTGCGACGTGCTGTCGAAACTCGACTTGCATCGGAGTTAGGTAAAAGGCTAGGTAGGGGCCGAATTAGTCTACGTGCACGGCTGCGGAAAGGAGTCCTCGATGCCGAGAGCGCGGTGTAAAACCCTTGTAGGAAACATTGTCGTTTGCATCTCGATGCTGACTTCCGCTGCGACAGCCACTGCTCAAATGGGCGGAATGGGTGGCATGGGCGGTGGTGCCGGCGGCGGTGCGCCCCCTGGCGTTGAGAAACAGCGGTTCGGCGATCGCGTGATGGAGATGGGTGGTCCCACCATGAATCGCGAGTCGGGCGACCAACTAGTCCGCGAGGTTCGCATCGTCGGTAATCAGCAGATTGAGAAGGAAAAAATCTTGTCGCTGTTGAGGACGCGAGCGCAGGGGTTCTACAACGAGCAAACGGTGCTGGCCGATGTGCGGCGGCTGTATGATTTTCGCGCTTTTCGAACGGTGCGAGAGCAGGTCGAGCCGGTGGCTGGCGGGGGTGTCATCGTTACTTTTACCGTCACCGAACTGCCGCTGATTTCTAACGTGATCTTCCACGGCGCTTATCGCATCAACGCTCGTGAACTGAAAGGGCGAGCGGGCATTGCAGCCGGTGATCCGATCAACGAAACGGCGATCGAATCGACTCGCCGGCGGTTGCTCGACTACTATCGCGAGGAAGGTTTCAATCAAGCCACCATCAAATCGGTCATTGGCTTTCCAGGTAACCCGGACGAAAAGCTTCCCCCCGATCCGAACGCCATCATCTTTCGCATCAACGAAGGTGAGAAAGAACGGATCGCCGAGATTGCCTTTGAAGGCAACACGATTGTCTCCTCGAGTCGTTTGGGAAAAGTGATTGAGTCCCGCGGGCCCTTCTTCCGGGTCGGCTCTTATGTCGGCAACGTGGCGAATCTGAAAACGATCGATGAAGATGTCACCATTCTAACAAACTACTATCAGAGCCTCGGATATGTAATGGCCGAAGTCGATCGCGTTATCGAATATGATGAAACGCTCAAGTGGCTCACGGTCAAGTTCCTCATTAACGAAGGACCGCTCTACAGCGTCAATCAAATTCGCCTGGTGGGCAACAAATTTGTCGATGAGAGCTCGCTGCGGGCGGGCTTGAAGCTGAAAGAGGGCGCGCCGTTTAGTCAAGTCGAGATGAATCAAGACGTGGATGATATTACCTATGCCTATGGATCATTAGGTTTCATCTACGCGGAGGTTACACCCGAGTTGCGGTTGATCGATTCCGCGAACCAGATCGATGTAATCTATCGCATCGAAGAAGGGGATCGATGGAAGGTTGGGCAGATATTTGTGCAGATTGATGGAGAGCCCAATCTGATGCGAGAAACCACCATGTTGAATTACTTGGACTTGGTCGAAGGGCAGTACATTGACCGCCGGATGTTGGAAATGAATCGGCGGCGATTGATTCGGTCTGAGTTGCTGGAGACTAACCCAACCATTGCGGATCCTCCCGATTTGCGATTGGTGCCCCGCGATGAAGATAGCATGGGGGACCTATGATGAGGGCTCAGCCGATTTCTGCCACAATGCGTCCGACTACCGCGATTGAACGAGCGAATGTTATGCGGCAACCGTTTGGCTCGAGGGCCTGCGTAATCATGATGCTGGTCAGCGCGCTCAGCTGTGGTACTTTGGGGTGTCAACGCTTTAATCCAGGGCTGGCCCAGAGTCCACCTGCGTTCTCTTCGCAGCCGAATGCCACTCCAACAACGCACTATCCAAGCCAGACGGCCTACACTCAGTCGGCTCTGGGTCAAACGGCGCCGGCTTTGGCTGCATTCTCCCCAACGACAACACCGGTTGGTGGTGCGGCGAATAAATTAATCGTTCGCGGTCAAGATGGTGCGAGCGGTTTTGAATTGCCCCCCTTGGATGATACGCCTGCCGATGGTAGCCGACATACGCGTGAGCCACTGCCGGTCAGTGGGCAACCATCCGCGACGGTCGCTCAAAATCCTCCCGCGGGCTATCCGAATCTGCCAGCGCCATTGCCGCCCGGTGCGAGTGTTGCTCAAGAGTTGCCGCCTCCTCCCGGGGGCGCGGCCTACAACTACGAAACGTTGCCTCAGATCACAGAGGAGTCGCTCAACGCGGGCGGCCAGATCGGCCAACCCTTCGCCTACACGCCTCTGACCCGTACGGCCGACATTATCGTTAACGGATTTCCGGCCCGAACAGGTAGAATCATGTTCGGCGGTGCGGTCAACAGTGACGCCGGTGTGAATGGTCAGATCACCATTGAAGAACGCAACTTTGATATCACTCGATTTCCAGGTTCTTTTCAAGACTTGGTAAGTGGTACCGCTTTTCGTGGCGCGGGTCAGACGTTCCGACTAGAGGCTGTGCCTGGTAACCTTTTTAAACGCTACACAGTTAACTTCACGGAACCATTCCTGTTTGGCTACTTGCCGATCAGTTTGTCGGTGTCTGGTTTTCTCTTCGACCGACGTTATCAAGACTGGGATGAAGAGCGGCTTGGCGGTCGACTCAGTTTGGGTTATCGCATCACCCCTGACTTGTCCATTTCCGGGGGCATTCGCGGAGAACGGGTGAAGGTTCGGCAGCCTCGAATCGGCACGGTCGCTGAGCTGAATGAAGTTCTCGGCGAGAACGAAATTTACTCATGGCAAACGCAACTGACGCACGACACCCGGAACAGCCCATTTGCTCCCAGCGAAGGGCACTATTTCGAAGTCACTTATGAGCAAGCTTTCGGCGACTACGATTTTGCTCGCACGGAACTTTCCTTCAATCGCTATTTTTTGGTGCGCCAACGAGCTGACCGCTCGGGTCGCCAAACCTTGACAATGGGACTGAACGCTGGTTTTAGCGGCGAGGACACTCCGATCTTTGAGAATTTCTTTGCCGGGGGTTACACGACACTTCGCGGATTCGAGTTCCGCGGGGCCAGTCCCACGCAGGATACTGTCCAAGTCGGTGGTCGGTTTAAATTTCTCGGCACGGTCGAATACATGTTCCCGTTAACGGCGGACGATATGCTGCGAGGCGTCGTCTTCGTCGATTACGGAACCGTCGAACGGGACATCGAGATGAATCAGGAAAACTTCCGTGTTGCCCCCGGTTTTGGCTTGCGAGTCGCCGTGCCCGCTTTAGGTCCGGCACCGCTGGCATTCGACTTTGCCTTCCCCGTGGCGGAGGCAGATGGCGATGAAAAGCAAGCATTCAGCTTCTTCATGGGCCTCAGCCGGCGAATGTAGTTCGCGGGAAGAGCAGGCGGCGCCCTCGAATTTGACTCGTCGAACGGATATGATTAAGACATCTGGCCCGCTTGCGGCCGGTGCCGAGGGGACGCTGGTCTTTCCAAGTTCCCCCCGGGGAGCCGAGTTGCTTCACTGAATTTCACATTACCCAAAGGGTTTTTCCATGCGCTTCGTTGTCTATTTGGTGGCCGTTTTGGCCGCAGCAGGAATTGTTTATTTTGTCAGCAGCACCGGGGAACCTCAAGTCGCCGATTCCGCGGCACCAGTCGAAGGCGCTGAGGCTACAGCTCAAGATGGCCAAGCTGAGATTCAATTGGTCAGCCTCAAGGTGCCCGATATGCATTGTCCGGTCGCTTGTTACCCAGCGGTCAAGAAAACATTGGAAGGCCAGACCGGTGTTTCCGGCGTTGATTTGGCCAAGCAATCGGAAGAGGGAATTATCGATAACCCAGTCGTTGTGATCAAAACAGCACCTGGATTTGACCTCGACCAAGCCATTGCGGCTCTCGATGCGGCCGGATTTAGCAAGTCGACTGTGACGGAGTAGTCCACTGTCCAACCCTCGTGTAAATCCACTGACCAGTTCGTTGTTTGCGAATCCCGATTTGCTGAACGACTTGCTGGACATTGACGGCGGAAACCTCACCGCCCCGGAGCGGCGAGGTATTCTGTTGGTCGGACACGGCACCCGCGACGCCGCCGGGACGAGCCAGTTTTTTGAGCTGGCCGACCGTCTACGGCAGCATCTCGACAGCTCCGGCTTGAGCGTCCCGGTGCAACCGAGTTTGCTCGAATTTCAATCACCCACGATTGCCGAGGGTTGGCGAAATTTAGTGCAACAAGGAGTACGGCATATCGAAGTCTCGCCGTTGCTGCTGTTCGCTGCCGGACACGCTCGCGAGGATATCCCAGCCGAGATTGCCAAGTGTGCGGTCACTGATCCGCATGTAACTTGGTCGCTCGCTCGACCGCTCTCCCGCCACCGCGAGATTGTCGAATTGGTCTGCGAGCGGATCACGCAAGCTTTGGCCGTTCGCATGCGGGATATCGGCGGCCAGCAATCCCCGGGCGATTGGACGTTACTGATGGTGGGACGCGGCAGTCGTGATCCCTGTGCCAGCGCCGACATGCGATTGCTCAGCGAAGTGGTCGGTTACCGACTGGGCAAGTCGCGTCCCCACACCGCTTTTTACGCGATGGCTGAACCCCGCTTGCCGGCTGTTCTTGAGCAACTTGCTGGCCAAACCTGTCGGCAGCTGATCGTCTATCCGCACCTGCTCTTTGCCGGTCGACTTTACCAAGCGATTTGCGATCAGGTCGCAGAGTTTGCGGTCAAAAATCCGCAGGTTGGGGTGACCGTTGCCAACTACTTGGGCCCGCAACGCCAAGTCGCCGCCGCCATTTGGGAACGCGCGTCGGCTGGGCATGTCGCATGACCACATATCGCATGACCGCACGATCGTCGCGGATCAATTGCCTTCGGTCGGTGTGAATTCAGCAAACACCGGCAAGTGAGGCGATAACTCCTCGGCTTCTGCTGGGGTGAGTTCGAAAACGCCAGCAAAGTCGATCACGCCGCCATGTCCCAGATATTCCGAGGTTGTCTTCCGCGGCGAGATTAGATTGCTGAGTTGATAGCGTCCGAAAATATCCGTTGGGGTGCTGAGTACGGCCGGATGGCAAGCGTTGCCACCGAGATGGTTTGCCAGCTGACGATCATCGGCCGCCAGCATCCCCGCCAACAACAGGTCGTCTTCGTTGCGACCATCTTCGGCAACCGCCGCCATAATGTTCGCCAGCAGCGGAATTTCGCGGGCGGCTCGATCGGAATCAATCCGCATGTTGACCAACGTAAATGTCCATGCGCGCGCGGTCGGGACCTGACGAACGCGAAACCAACCGACTAGCGGATCGTAAGAAACCATGCCCTGCGGGTCGGCCATCGTGTAGAGCTGACCACGGTCGGTTTCGATCCGATCGGTATCGAACAGGAACGCGTATTGTTCGCTGAGCATGCCTGGGTCGCTGCCAGAAACTGCGATGTGCGGACCGACCGCCGGGCCCAGCAGAAAGTCATAGCGCCGCCCTCCACGATTGATATGTTCAATCACCCGCGGCAACAGATCGCGTTGCCTGCCGGTCAATTGCTGCAGGGCGATCACGTCAAATTCACGCACCACCGTCGACAGCCAATCCATCACGTGCGGCTTAGCTAATTTCTGACGATCAAAACCCGCCAAAGCCCAACTGCCAATCCGAATCGGCCCCATTTTGGCTTGCAGTGCGGCGTCTGAATTTTCGTCTTCCGCGGAATTTTCTGAGAGAGCTTTGTTGGTCGATTGAAACCTGGTTTCGGTCGCACCGCGGTTTGTCGTCAGGGTGTCACTTTCGTCACCAGCGGTGTCCCGCGAAGCGGTTGAACCCAGCGTGGCGGGGGAGTGCAAGGGTGGACGCGTCGAGGCAAGTGTGGAGGGGATGCCCTGGGCGTTGCCCGCCAGCGCTCGCCGGGCGTCTTCGCCAGCACGTCGATTCCAAACGTTGCCGAACAGTTCGCTACCGCGGCGCCGCGTTTGCTCGTCGTCCGCCGCGCTGCGGGGCCGGACGGCCACCGCATCCAAACCGGCAATTTCATAATTGCGCAGGAAAAACCAGCCACCGCCGCAGACGGCAAGCACCAACAATGCTTTCCAGATTGGATTTCCCAAGGTTCGTTCACTCCGCTAACAACCAGAACGGTAGCGCTCGTTTCCGCGCATCGGCGACCCGCTAACCTTGGGGTTCGACGGGGAAGTGTTGGTCAAGTTAGCAATTCCCATCGCGCTCGGCAGCCAAGCCGTATTCGTCTTCGGAATGGGGCGATGATAGCGATCAAACGGCGAACGACTTCGGTTTCATCGGCGGCCCGAGGCATGGCGGTATGCCATCACCGAAATGCGGGCTGGGTGAGTTGTTACCAAGCCAAAAAACGGCGGATCAGTTCGATGCCCGGTTCGGTCAAGAAACTTTCGGGATGGAACTGCCAGCCCTCTAATTTATGAACCCGATGCCGCACCCCCATGATCTGTCGCTGGCCGCCCGTTTCGGTCCAGGCGCTGACGATCAATTCCGCCGGCAGCGACTCCGGTTCGATCACCAAGCTGTGATAGCGTGTGGCCACAAAGGGAGAATCGATGCCCTGAAAAAGCCCGCCGTTATCGTGAGAAATTCGGTCGGTCTTGCCGTGCATTAATTGCGGCGCCCGAACGATGCGGCCACCCAGTGCTTGACCGATCGATTGGTGGCCGAGACAAACGCCGAGCAAAGGCAGTTTGCCGGCAAATCGTCGCACCACTTCCACGCTGACACCCGCTTCGTGCGGCGTGCAGGGACCGGGAGAAATAATGATCCGCTCAGGAGCCAATTCGGCCAATTGATCCACCGTCAGTTCGTCATTGCGGACCACGCGGATCTCTGCACGGGCGTCGATTTCGCCCATGCGTTGGACCAAATTATAAGTAAAAGAGTCGTAGTTATCGACAACAACGATCATCGGATGAACGTCCCTGAGACGGGTTGGCACTGAGCGGGCACTTTCGGTCGCACGTTTCCTGCGGCTTCCAATCGGGCCATGCCCGGATTGCCATAACGGCGCGAAGAAACACTTTAAACTCCGGGCCCATTTTTTCCCAGGGACCCACCTGAATTCGCTACAATAAACGCTCTTTGGCTAGACGTACCCTAGGGCGTATAATCGGGGCCGGCAGCTCGGCAACAGTCGAGCCAATAACGGCCGCAACTGGTTGCGGACTGGCAAAAAACAAGATCGCGAAATTAGGAGTCAAGCTCGCTAGGCGCAGGATTTTAATTACGCTGGAATGGGCAACGTGTTGCTCGTCTGGCCCTTTCGCACAGTGTGGCTGACACTCGTTCAAATATTATCGCCTCAGGAATTACCCCGTGCTTTCGGTTCGCCCTAGAGTCGCAGAGTTATCATTCAGTTTGCTCGGTCGATCCTTGCATCCCGAGTTGTACGCGATGCATAAGTCGCGACGCGTGGAACGTAGTGGGTACGAGGCCAAGCTGGATATCACTAACTCCGGACACGTCATCACCTGGATTGGTTCCGGGCAGATATTGACGGAGGTCTGCGCCTCGGCACGCCAACCGTTGCCGGCCCGCCGCCAGCTCGTCAGCGAACGCATCCGTGGTGCTGGTTCCCAAGAACACGAGTGCCGCGGCGGAGCGACTTATCGCAGTCAGTATCAGTTGGAATCGGTGACGGCGGAATTATTTTGGAGCTTGCAAAAACAATTGTTCTCAGGCCCCGCACCCGAAGGTTTGGTGCATCGCTTTGATTCCAGCGGCCGGTTGGCTCTCGGCGCCTTTAGCTATATCCACATCGAAACCCGCGCCCGTTCCATGATGATTCAAGCCATCCACACGTTTCCAGATGACTACGCAATCTTCAAAGTCGAATCGGTCTTCACGCTGCCCAACCAAGCAAAGTCCTAAGAACCGTTAGCCGTTTTGGCGCTAGCCACGGTTCTCGTTTCCCACCCAACTATTCGCGTATAACCGAACGGTGGCTATCGCCAAAACCGCTAACCGTTAACAGCTACAGCGAACCACGACGCGGCGCCGGTGGTCGTGGCGCTTGATCCGTCGCCATATCAATCAGCAGGTCGGCAACTAGGCGTTGATCATATTGAGTCAACCGTCCGCTGGTGCCGCGAAACCAGCTGAGCACTGGAGCCAAATAGCCGACGGGCACTTCGACCGCTTCAGTTCCATTGACAGCCGAAGAACTCCACCGCGGACCGACTGGCGTTGCTGCCAAGCGATAGCTGCCACCGAGCGGGCATTGCAAATCGGCATCCAGCAAGACGCTGGTTACCTTGGCTGCTTCCGCTGCTGGGACTCGCAGTTGCGAGGTCAATGTATCGAGCAACCTGGCACCGGCGATCGATGCGCGGTGGCTGCGGAGATAGAGTTGATTGTTAATCCAAGCTTCCAAACGCGTGCCTTGCAGGTTGTCAACGTGCAAGCGAACTTGAGCCGGTTGTTCCGCTTCGACAATTGCCAGATAAGGGACGGAGTTGGTGATAATCTCTGGTAGGAATGAGACGATGCTGAAGCCGTTCGCTTGGTAGCGATAGAGCCCGCCCAGCAGCCTCGTCATGCCGGGGCCAATCGGTCGCCCACGCCCCAGTCCCAACGGTAAGCGGTCCAGCAAGCCAGGTTGCGGCCAGGCACCGATGTAGCCCGCCAGCGACTTGAGTGCCCGGAATTTATCCAACAGTCCATCCAGCTCGGCCGGATTCGGCAGCAATTCATCTTTGACAGCGAGGAACAGATGATGGGGCGGAATCGAACCGCCCAGCTGATCGCTGACCACGTGCGCCTGGATGGCGGCAATATCGTCGGGTGCAAATTGCAGGGCGACCTTGGTGGGGGGGCCCAGTTGCTCCGCTAACCAGCCATATTTTTCCGGCACCAGGGGCGCGATCTCCGCGTGAATTTCAACTCTCTCAATTCCATCGGCCGTGCGGCTGGTGGGCCGAACTCCGACGACCAAGGGATCCATCTGCTGCCATTCTTCGCTGTAAAATTCTGCTCGCCGCGAATACCAGCGATATTCCTCTTCGGTGACTTGTCCAATCGGCACGTCAGCCACTGGCTTAAAAGAGCCAAGGCGTCCACGTCGTGAATCAATAATCGTGTCGCCGGCAATGATCGGTCCGCTGCCATCGGGACGTCGGCCAATACCGTCAGGCAGATAGCCAGCCGCGGTTAATTGATCGAGCTGATTCAGATTGCGTCCTTCGCCGCGGGCCGCCAGCGTGGCTAAGCGGGTCAAGCTGATATCGGCAGTCGCGTACAGTCGGCGTCGCAATTCGATTTGGTATTGAGGCCCCGCCAGGTTCTGAAAAAAGTCCGCTGAGAAGTAAGCGAAGATCGTATAGTCGTTACTTGCCGGCAACAATCTTCGCGCGTACTGGAAACCACGCGAGTCGGCCAAGTTTTCGCCCCCGCGACCGCAAGCAATAAAGGCTCGCACCAGAGTTTCGGAAGAACTGATCAGGAAATATTCGCCCTCATTGACGAGGTATGAGCGGATTTGATTATCGGGAGTCGACAAGAGGGTGACTTTGCTGCCATCCAGCTCCAAGGTTTGCAGCGTAGCACTTTCCAGCCTGGCAGCCGTTGCCGCTCGTTGGCCATTGAGCGAAGTCCCCAGCAGAAACGCATTCTTGGCTTTCAACAGCGTGCCAATCGCGGGCCCTTCCGTCAAAAACAGGTCATAGCCAATCAACGCCATATCATCGATCACCGTCGGGCCCAGCGTTATAGCCAGCTCCGTGGTGCTGAGATCTAACAGTTTCTCAGTTCGCGAGGCAGCCTGATAGTCGAATCCCCGAATGGTAATCATTCGCGAAATGTCCCCACCGTAACGACTGCTCAAATCCCGGAACCATAGATAGTTCTTAAAGGAGCCAAAGCGGAGGTAAAACGAGCCTTTGGGAACGCGCGAAGCAAGTGGCTCGATCGCCTGCGGTTGGTCAGCCGATACGCCCGTTGCGTTGAGTTCGCGTTCGAGCATTTCCCAATCCCGATGTTCGAGCCACTCGGGGGCTGCCGGGGCCTCTAAGTTGGCTTCGGAGAATTGCTCGGTATCGCCACGAGCCACGCGGCGGAAAGTTTCTGCGCGCATCGCTTCGGTGCCAGCCAGCAATTCCAACGTGGAGGCGATATTCTCCTCACTTTGCTCACTGGATGTGGACACTGCGCCGCCGGCCGACGCGTCAATCGCAGCATCTTCTTCATCGTTCGCATCGAAAGCGGGTGGCAGCGGTAGATTGAGCCGTCGAGACAACGTCGCCAACAGATAACTTTCCACCAGCGGTGGATAGTCCCCCGCTTCGATGCCGTAGCTGGCCGATTGCGTGTACGATTGCCACCAAGCCTCCAGCAGCGTCCGCTGCGGTTGGCCATCCCGGATGCGGTCGATGGCGTCGTTAATCACAGCCCCGCTCGCTGGGCGAGGCGGCAGCGGGCGGATAACAAACTCGCGTCGTGTTCCGTCGCTAACGATCACGCGAAATGGCGTGTCGCCGCGAAACAAAAAAGAGACTTCATGCCCGACGGTTTCTTCAATCTCTTCGCTGGTGATGGTGCGAATGATGTTTTTCATCCGTCCCAACAATCGTCCTTGGCCAATCACCGGACCGGGAGGAATCGCTTCCAGCGGCGGTCCGCTGCGGCCAACTTGAGTCAATTGTCGCAAGCTGGGATAGTGGGTGCGTCCCTCGGTATCTTCCACCCGCACGGGCAACGGCGTCTCTGATTTCTCGCCGCGGGGAACCGCATAGCGAATCTGAGCAACACCGAATGGTTCCCCCGCGTAGGCGATGATTTCCGCCGACCCTTGAGCCTGAGCCGCTGACAGGGAGCCAGGAAAAAGTCCAGCCAGGGGGCCACCGACTATCAACAGCCCCAGCATCAGCCACAACCCCAGCTGCAGGCTGTGGCGGGACGAGTGGGCGGCGTGGGGTGGGAGCGGCAACAAGCCAGGAAAAAACAAGCCCTGCGGAAGGCTTCGTGGACCTTTCCCGCTGGCTTGTTGAAATCGACGGTTAGACAGATTCATTGTGCATAACAATTTGCTTGGAGATCGGACCTACGCCTCCATCATAGGCGATTGCTACCGCTCGGTCGAATCAAGCAGTCGAATCGAGCAGACGAATCAGCTCGCGGCAAAAGTCTGGCAAATCGTCCGGTTTGCGACTGCTCACGTGGTGACCATCAACCACCACTGGTTGGTCTTCATAGATCGCTCCCGCATTCACCAAATCATCTTTGATACCGGCCGATCCGGTGACCCGCACGCCTTTGTAAACGCCAGCTGAAATAGGAATCCAGCCGCCGTGGCAGATGGCCGCGATTGGTTTTCGTTGTTGGTCGAACTGGCGAACTAGCTCGAGCACCACGGGATCGCGTCTAAGTTTGTCGGGCATAAAACCACCCGGCACCACGAGCGCGTTGAAATCACTCTCGCGGACATTTTCCAAAGCCGCGTCAGATACGCACGGATAGCCGTTTTTGCCGGCATACAATTTTCCCGCCTCGAGACCGGCCACCACCACTTCGGCCCCCGCTTCAATCAAACGCAACTTGGGGTACCACAGCTCTAAGTCCTCATAGATCTCTCCCGTAATAATCAAGACGCGTTGACCGGTTAACGCGTGCCTCGCCTGTGTCGCGTTCATTTAAACACCATGTGATTGGGCTTTGAGATAGTCAGGTAAGGGAATCACATAGGGTAGCCGGTGGTAATCGCAGCGCCACCCCGGGACACTCGCAGCATGCGCTGGTGTCCCGGCTTTAGCCGGTCAAAGGGCTTCGCCAGGGTCAGGCTTTGTGTTCGGTGTTGTGGAGAGGGAAAGACGATGTTTCGCCTGCGGGCAGGCGTCTTTGATGTCGGATTTTTTGCATTCAAGACGTCTGCCCCTTGTTGATTCGTTCAAGCTGATGCCACTTCTACGGTTGGCTGGTTGCTGAGCGTCGGCAGCGATGTTTTGGCGAAAGACGAACGGTGAGTACCACGAACGAGCACGAGTAATGAGGCCCCGACGAGCTTGCCTCGTTAGGTGAATCAGGTTGTCGGCTAGTGATGCAAGCCCCGTGACTCTTGACGCCCGCCCGCCCGCCTGCGGCGGGCGGGGCGGAAAGAGGATCGCAGGGCAACGGGGGAAGCGTGCTAGCTAAGAAACTCCTTCACCGCACGAGGCGAGCTCGTGGGGGTCGTGATGGGCCCGCGAGAGGCTTCGCCCGGGAGAGGCTTTGTGTGCGGTGTTCGGGGATAGAATTATTGCGAGTTGGATTGCGCTAGTATTGGGCTTCAGCCGGGTGTTCGCGATTTGCGTTATCGCGAACTGGCCTCAACGAGCGCGGCGGCTTCTCGCCAATAGGCATAACGTTCTACGTAGTCGCTCCAGTATTGTCCCAGCAGCCGTTTTTCTTCCTCCGCAAAACCCGCCGCGTGGCGGAGTACGGCCGCTTGCAACGCCTCGCGATGTTCTTCGCTCGGCTCCTCGTGGTACGCTTCGATGTGGGCCAACAGGGGAGTCTGGGGCAAGCTATGCTCTTGCTGAACCGTTGCCGCCCAGCGACGGTATTGCCCAAGCCGGTATGCGACGCGTCCCACCATCGCTCGCTCCCACGGCTCTGCGAGTTTCAGCGAACGTTTTGCCAGCGTCTTCAACTGGCTTGCCAGTTCCGCTTCCACTGGCGCGAGCAACGCCATTCTCAACATCGCGTGGACTTGCCAATTGGCGAGCGCCTCCAAGTCTGTCGCTAACATCCGCTGTCGATAGGCGACGTATTCCTCCTGGCGGCCAGTCAAAAATAACAACGCACCGTGCTCGTAGGTCAATTCATGATCAGGCAGTTTAAGGCTCGCTTCATAAGCTGCTTGCCACTTTCTCTGCCGTGCCAACAAGTCGCGGACTTGTGCCCAGGCACCGTCGTTGTTCGGCATGCGGGCTGCCTCGGTTGTCAGCCGAACCGCCATTTCAATATCGCCAGCCTCCAGTTCGCTGGCAGCTTGCGACATCAACTCTTGGGAGTTTCGCCAAACTTCCGCCGGATCCAAATGCGCGTATTGCCAATTTGGCAAGGGAGCCAAGACTTCGCCCAGGCTTGAGATCGCGGCCGGTTCGTCGTAGGACAGTGCAACTCGGATGCGGCTGCGATCAAGTAGAAATCCGACCGCTTCGCCATCGTTGAGCCAGTAAACTTCGCTGGCAAACCAATGGTTGCGATTCAACACATCCACGATTCGGCCACTATCCAATTTGGCATTCACCAACCGTCCCGAGAATCGATTGTCGGCGACAAAACCCAAGTAGTTTCCCGTCTCTGCGTCGATTCGCAAGGGAGCCGCTGCGGTCTCAATCGTCCACTTTGGCTTGTCCTGGCCAATTTGCCAGCATTGCAGCTTGTGATCTTCTGTACCAATATAAAATTCGGTACTATTCGACGCGAATGCTCCGCGTCGAATGATTTGCTGCATGGAGAACTCATGCAGCAACTCTCCGCTGGTCACCGAGAGAATCTGCACGGGCTCCGCCTCCGATAGCGAGTAAGTGGCGTATCGACTGCCATCTACCGAAAAAACCGCATGCTCTTGGGCGGGTAGCTCGTGGGCTGGCTGTCCCGTGTCAACGTTGTAAACAACCGTCCGCTTCACGACAAAATTATCGGCCGGGCTTAACAACTCTGCCTTGCTTTGCTTGGCTGCCGGAATCCCACCAATGCCAAAGACCACGTGGCTACCATCTGCGGTTAGCTTGAGCCAGCGAGTCATCCGGCCACCCAGGCCCTCGAAATCTGCGGCATCGATCAGTTGTGAAAAGGGCAAGCTGTCGCCAGCATAATTTTCTGGCAAATCATAGATCGCAATGAGTTTGCGAAAATACTTAGAACTTATCGAGCCGTTGCTGTTGTTCTCCTGCCAGAGCATGGCTAGCTTGCGTCCATCCGGCGTCACGCTAATTCCCCACGGATTCACCATCAGGCCTGGTGACGCGTTGGGTCTGGTCAAAGTATAACGCTGGTCAATTTTTCCGCGCGCATTCAGCCGTTGCAAACCGTCTGCGACGGTATAGCAATACGCATGGGTTTGCGAAGCGTCAAAAGTCCAAAATTCTGTCCCGGCATCCGCCATGCCAAATGAACGGTCGTCACCATAAGCCAGACCTTGGTTTAATCGCAACAACAGCAACTGATTATCGGTCTGAATTGCCAGTAAACCATGCGGCACCGAGTGACCGACGTAATTTACTGGCGTCGTACCGTGCGGCCAGAGGTGGTTTAATTCGTAATAGTTGCCTCGTTGTAATTTGTCAGTGTGAAAGGTGCTATACGCGGTGCCGCCGATGACTCCCGCGATGACCTCGAATTCCTCGGTTCCCCGCATGGGAAAATCGAGGCTCACTTGTTGGCTGTCTCCATATAGCAAAAGGTTGCGAGCTAATCCGGTGCGACCGAAGGGTTGCAGGTTGCCATCCATCCAGCGCATGTAATGCACGCCCAATTCAGTGCTGGGAGAGCGGAGGTGTTTAAAACTAATTAGTTGATTCTCATGAGGACCGAAAAAAGTATGATGAAATCCCCCAAGCTCCTGCTTGCGGACGACACCAGACACGCTGTCCCAGATGTAGTGCATGCTGTTCATCACGCAGACCAAACGCTGTCCGCTTGGCGAAAGAGAAACCGACATGTAATCAGTCGGATCCAATTGACAGCGAGCGACTTCCCGCAGATTCTCGGTTGTAAACAGCAATGTTTGACCGTCCGATTTGATGACCACCACCCGTTCCCGGTTCAGTGACAAATCGGCATCTCGATAGGTGCCTCCCAGCGGTACTTGCCTGCTGGGCTGCAAATCGTTGGCACGAAATAACATGATATGATCATCGCTGATGCCCACGACTTGCTCATCGGAAATTGCGTAGGCGCGTCGCAACGTGGGGAGATCGCGACTCGTTGTTAACGCTTTTCGTTGGCTGATCGAGTAGAGGTGCGTTGTGCCGTCGGCTTGATAGAGAATTTGATCTTCATCCAGGAAACTGATGACGTTCGGCTTGCCTGTCGTCGGAATGGCAGCAAGTAGCCGTCGTTCTGATCGACAAGCCTCCACGATGCGACTGAGCTGATGTTTGTATTCCCACCGCGCGTCGCGCTGCATGGTTTGCCGATTAAGCTGATAAGCATCACGATAGCGGCGTTCGATCAACGCCGATTCCGCTTGGATGTATAAAGCCATTTGTTCGGCTTCATCAGCTCGCGTCTCAGCTTCCGCCGCGTTTTCGTTGGCTAGTTGTTTTTGGCTATCGGCATAGTTCGCTCGTTCATCGGCCCGCACGCTCTCTTGTTTGGCAACCACGGCAAGACTGCTGCTGACCATGAATCCAATTAACAGCGTGGCCAGCAGCACCGCGCTGAGGCTGGCCACCAGCGGATTGCGACGACACCAACGCCAGCCGCGATACCAACGTGTGATCTGGCGGCTCTGAATTGGATGGCCCGCCAAATAACGCTCCAGCTCCTCAGCGAACTCTTCCCCCGTGGCGAAACGTTTGGCGGGATCCTTTTCCAAACAACGCAAGCAAATTGTTTCCAAGTCTTTGGGGGTTGCCGCGTTGAGTTTCCGTGGGCTGACCGCGTCCTCGGTCAACAGCTGATAGATCAGCATCCTCGTTTCGCCGCGAAACGGTCTTTCGCCGGTGAGTAGCTCGAATAACACCACCCCCAATGAATAGATGTCAGTCCGCCGGTCAACCGTTTTCGCTTCTCCACGAGCTTGCTCAGGCGACATGTAGGCGGGGGTGCCCATGATTTGTCCTTCCTGAGTCATGGTCTCTTCGCCGACTTCCCGTTTGGCCAGCCCAAAGTCCATCAAGTGTGGTTCTCCATCACGATCCATCATGATGTTTCCCGGTTTCAGGTCACGGTGAATGACCCCTTGCTCATGGGCATAATGCAGTGCCCGGCCGATCTTGATGCACAACTCGGCTGCTTGACGAGGCATCAAGTTGCGAACGCGGAGATACTCTGCGAGCGTAACACCGTCGATGAAATCTGCCACGATAAAGATGCTGTGCCCGTCACGTCCCACGTCGTGGACGCTGACGATATTGGCGTGTCGCAGTTGGGCGGCAGTGCGAGCTTCGCGAAAAAACTTTTCGGTTTCAGTGTCTGAAATCCGACCTTGCCGCGGCACTTTGACCGCGACCGTGCGATCGAGTTTCGTATCGCGCGCGCGATAGACCGTGCCGAACCCGCCAGAACCGATCTCTTCAAGCAATTCAAAATGGGCAAGTTGTCGCGCCGTTTCCGCCTGCAGGGTAAGTGTCTCGTCGCGGCTCGAGTCATCGTCCTGGGCAGACCCGTTTTCAGCAGACCCGCCTCCAGTCGGCCCGGTTTCGACCGTTTGCTCTTCGCTGGCTGGCCCGCCGCGGAGTTGCTCGCCTTGCGTGGGCCTGGAGAGGCGATTGCTGTCGATCGTCTCAGCACTAGCTTGCAGCAGTTCTTTGCTGGCGGCGGCCAGCACTTGGGGATTTCCTTGACAAGCCTGTTTGAGCCAAGCAATGCGTTCGGCCTCCGGAAGACGAATGGCTTGGCTCACCAAGCGTGAGACTTCGGCATCTAGCGGTGCACTCATGCGATTCTTGTCTTCCGAATTGGTGGTTTTCAGAGTACGCTGGTAAGGGGTGAGCGTTTTTCCGCGAGCCGGGAATTCTTGGCTGTCTGGCGGGCATTTTTGTTACCGACGATTGCATTCCTATTCTGCTTTTCTCCTAATCGCTATGTCCGAAGCACGTGAACGGGGCTTGTGGCCCGATGCCAGCATTGTTCGAGAGGACATGGGTAAGCTGGGGCTGACCAGCCAACAGCTGGCGCACGAGGCAAATCTTTCGCTGACGACGGTCAAACGTTTGCTCTCGGGGCGACATCCAACCAGTCGTTCCACGTTGGAAGATGTGGCGCGCGTTTGTCGCGGCTTGGCCTCGGCATGGCGTTGTTATTTGAAACCTGCCAGCAGCGTAGTCGCCGAATTTACGATCACAGCCAGCTTGCCGCCCGAGATTCAAACGCCGGAACAGGTCCAGCAGTGGTTGCTCGATCATCCAGAAGAATTCCTCAAATGGAGGAAGGAATACAAAGCGGCCACCGGCAAGGAACCTTATGTGTTGCGAGTCGCTCGCGGTTCGTTGAAGTTTACGGTCATGATGTCGGAGGAAGATTTACATGCAGTTGAAAAGCACGCGGGGCAGTCAGAGCAAGCTCGTGAAATGTTGCTCGATGTCAAATTAATCGGCTTGTCGACCACGCACCGCCGCATACTCTTGTTCACCTGCCTGCTTGCAATCGTGGCGGCAATCACTTTGCTGGCGACGTTTTGGCACGCACCGGCCTCTGCCCAAAACCTTCGCCTCGAACTTGCCGGACGCCCAACGGTGCATCAAGTCGGTGTGCAGTTCGAACGTCCCGATCGCTTCGCCCGCTTGCCAATCGTGATTGAAAACAATTCGGACGAGGATGTGCGAGCCAATCGAATTTGCACAGTGAGTTTCGAGGGTACCGACTGGGATCATCCCGACATTGAATATTACTTGGATCCCGAACCCGCCCAAAATCCCATCGTGCCCGCCGGCGGTTCCCGCGCACTTCTCTACCGACTCAATCTGCTGACGCCGACCGTTCAAAACACCGAAGACAAACCGATACCCGGTGCTGTGAAGTGCAAAGTTCTGTTGAACATCTTGTCGAACGAAAACCAACAGGTGATTGCCACATGTAGCTGTTCGGTTTGGGTTTCTCCTGGCCAGCCTTTGTCGCGTGCAGAGACGGCAGGTCCCAATGAATAAGCAACGCCCGTGACAGTGGAAGCTTAACGTCCGTCAGGCGAAACGACGGGATTTGACACTATTTGAACCCGGGCGAATTCTTGATCAATTTCGCAGTCAGGATCAGAGTGGTGGGAGCCCTGATCTTCCTCCCACATGCTACAACCAGTTTCGCCGCTCAGTTTTAGATTGACTCGTGGAGCGGAACTGTTAGGAAAGCCTGATGCGTTCACGCCCACGTCCTCGTCGCAGAATGTTAACCGCTCAACGTCTCGAATGCCGTCGACTGTTAACCGCCGAACTCCTAGAGCTGTCACTAACCGCCAGAACTCCCGCCGGTGATCTCTTAGAACCAGCTGCCGACGGGCGGATTGCCGTCGAAGTCGGTCAAGTTTTTGGCCTGGAAGTGGGGTTCGACGATTTGCGTCCCTCTGGAAATGATACCGGAGTCTTCAACGTGCTGACTGACTTGATCATCACTCAGCAGGCTGCGGTCACGCCGGTGTTGACCGAGACTCAATACATCGAGGTGACTAAGGGGGGCGAATTAGAATTCAGCATCCCCTTCTTGCCGCCCGGTATTGATGATGGGGAACTGACTTCCAACGGTGTTGACGACGGTCAAATTTCCCCGATCGATTTCCTCACCGCATTGACCGACTTTGGTTACGCTCCCGAAGATTTCGTGCTAGATGTTGATGAAGTCATGGATGAATTTGGGGAGTCGGTGATCGCCGCGACCATCCGTTGGACTAGCGATCGCTATGCCAATGTGAATCTGCCTTTGATCAGCATCTCGACGGGAGAAACCTGGCAATTTTCGCCCCTTTCGCCCGACGGTTCCAGTAATCCCGACGCGGTTCCGTTTAACATGGACTTTCAAAGCCAAACGCTGGGTGAGGAGTTTTACAGTCCCCTGGGGGCGCTCGCCGGCTCTTGGTCACCGGCATGGAATTTACAGCAAAACATTATCGGCTCCAGCACGTCATTCGGCTGGGGCGATCAAAGTGACTTCGTCGACGCGTTCCGCATTCCGGTTTTTATTAATCAGCCTGTCGAGGAACTTAATGTCGCGGTGCGGAGTGTGCCTGATGAAAATTTTTCCTTATATGGTGCGGATGATGCGTTCGGACCGGATCGGATTCGCTTGGATGACGATGCGACGCTAACTTTCGTTACTGTCGAGGATGATCCCGAAGATATCATTGGACTTTCTTTGCGTGCCCGTACGCTCGACGGGGCGCATCTTTTGGAGCCTGATGCTGAGGGACGCATTCAAGTCGAAGTTGGTCAGCCGTTTGATCTTGAAGTAGCGCTGGACGATTTTCGGCAGTTCGGCGGGGACCTTGGAGTCTTTTCCTTAGTCACCGACTTGGTCATCAGTCAGCAAGAGGCTGTCACACCATTGCTGACGGAAACCCAGTATCTGACAGTGCCCGCGAGCGGCGGCGACTTGGAGTTCAGCATTCCCTTTTTGCCACCCGGTGTGACAGCAGGAGAATTGACATCCAATGGTGTTGAAGATGGAGTGATTACCCCCAGTGATTTCCTCACCGCTCTGACCGACTTCGGGTACGCAGCGGATGACTTTGTGCTCGATGTCGTCAATGACTTTGTCGATGAGTCTGGTGAAACGGTAATCGCCGCCACGATTCGTTGGTCGCGGGACAGTTATACCAATGTGAATTTGCCGCTGATCAGCGTATCGACAGGCGAAACAAGACAATTCTCTCCCATTCTCGCAGATGGCTCCAGCAATCCCGGCGCGGTTCCTTTTAATCTTGGTCTTCATAGTTACGCGTTGGGTGAGCAGTTCTACATTGACGTGACTCGGTTCGCTGATTCCCAGGCTTCAACATGGAACCTGGAACATAAACTCGTCGGGATGCTGGACGCGAAAGGTTGGTATCGCGGCTCTGGTTACGTTCGTCCCGTCGATGCGTTTCGAATCCCAGTGATGATCAATCAGCCAACTGAGCAACTTGAAGTCTCGGTACGCAGCTCATTTGACGAAGTGTTTGTCTTGTATGGTACGGGGCCGAACGGCGAGTTCGAGCCGGAAATCGGGCCTAACCAGATTCGCTTGGGTCAAAACGCAACGTTGACTTTCACCTCTCGCAGGCACGATTTTGGAGACGCGCCGCTGGGGTACCCCGTTTCCTTGGCCGACGATGGTGCCCGGCATGTCTTTTATGAGGAGGCAGAACGTACCGCGTGGCTCAATAGCGGTGGTGAGTTGTTGGGTCGCGAGGTCTTGGGTGACGATCAGCAGAGCCTGTTTGGTGCCTCACTTGCCATTAGCGAAGATGGTAGCACGCTTGCCGTCGGTGCTCCCGCAGCCAACGTAGGAGACGCGACGACTGGTGCGGTTTTTCTCTATCGTCAGCAAGCAGGCGTTTGGCAACCTTTCGGGGATCCCATTGTCGGTGCGGCCGCGGACATTGGCATGGGGTATTCGCTCGGGCTCAGCGACGATGGCAATACGCTCGCCGTCGGTGCGCCGTTTACGGCAGATGGTGAACTCGGGGAAGTTCGTGTTTTTGAGCAGATTGGCGGCAGTTGGGAATCGCGTGGTAGCATCATTCGCGGGAACCAAACCGGCGAGCGACTGGGCAGTGCCTTGGCGATCAGCGATAACGGGCAAACGCTGGTCGTAGGCAGCGTCGGGGATTCAGTATCGGTTGCTAAAGTTTACCGCTGGACCAACGGTGATTGGGCACAATTCGGCGGTGATATTTTTTCCCTCTTTAGTGAGGAAACTTGGAACATCGATGTCGACATCAGTGACGATGGCCGCACCATATTGGTAGGTCAAAACGTACATAGCGAATCGATGAACGGTGCCGCCGCGCGCGTCTTGAGATACGACGGCTTCGATTGGAATCAACTCGGCCAAGCTCTCTTCGGTGACCCTGAGGACAGCGCCTTAGGTTGGTCGGTTGCACTCAGCGGCGACGCGCGTTCCATGGTGATCGGCAAACCGGGTGGCAACGTCAACGGAATCGATGCGGGCACGGTGCAGGCATATGCGTTTGATAGTCAAAACTGGATGCCGCTGGGGAGCGAGCTCCAGGGAGTGGGGTCCACAGACCGGCTGGGCTCGCAAGTCGCCATCAGTCAGGATGGGGAGCGGATTGCGATCGCTTCCAGCGGTTTAGAGTTCGGACACTCGGGAGCAAGCCAGATATTTGATTTTCAAGGTGGCGATTGGCAGTTGGTTGGAAATACCATTGTTAGCGAAAATGAATATACAGAGGCTCCCACGGTAATAGCGCTCGCACAGAATGGCGATATGACCGCCGTCGGGGACAGGGACCACGCGCTCGATGGCTTGGTACACGGGTTAGCCCGGACTTTCTCGCTTCGTTCCCGACCGATCCTCGGTAGTCAAATCGACGCCGAAGCAAACGGCATCGCATCCGCAGACGCTGGATCCGATGGTGCAGATGACGATGGCGTCCGTTTTGGTTTTCTCGAAGCTGGAAATATTGCCACCGCTGAGGTCACGGTCTCCGATGGTCCTGGATATTTAGATGCTTGGATCGATTTCAACGGAGATGGCGATTGGGATGACACAGGCGAGCAGATTGCCACTTCGCTGCCCGTGGAAACTGGTGTCAATTATCTTAGTTTTTTGATGCCCACCGGTGCATACGACGGTGATACTTACAGCCGCTTTCGGATCAGCAGCTCGGGTGGTTTATCGCCTTTCGGGCTGGCAGCGGACGGCGAAGTGGAGGACTATCGCATTTCCGTCCATGCGCCGCTTGGGTTTGATGCGATTGGCGACCAACTGCTAGCGAATACCGAAGCTGGTTTGAGTGTGCCTGTCAACGGTATCCTCGTCGATCCCCAGCGGCAATCGTTTTTGTCAGCCAGCTCCAGCAATCCGGCTTTGGTATCGGCCGTGGCTAATTATTCCTTTCCTGATTCCGAGGGGGTGATCGAGCTGATTCCAGCACCGGATCAGACGGGTGAAGCCACGATTACCGTTAGCTTTGTCGATGGTGGTTTGGATAATGATCTTCAAACGATCGCTGACAATCGGTCTTACACCGAGAGTTTCCGCGTGATCGTCTATGAGACCACGATTACGGACGAAATCGAACCGAACGATTCGTTCGCCACCGCTCAGCAATTGGGGCCGGTGGGAGTGCAACGCGTTCAAGGGCAAGTTGGCCTCGAAGTGGATCGCAGCACAGGCGTTAGAACTTACGATTACGATCATTTTGATTTTGAATACTTAGGAGGCGACGCCCTTCGCCTCTCACTCGAGGGTCCCTTCTCAGGTAGTACGCGAGGGATTTTTGATATTCAAGCCTCGCTTTTTCACGATCAGCAGCTGATCTCCTCATTCTTGCTCGACCGCGAAACCGTATCCGGTTCAACCGAATTTCCCGATCTTGCAGCGGGTGAGTACACATTACAGCTTGTGTTGGTAAACAACACAACTTTTGTGACTAACGTCTCGCAATCGCATCCTTATACATTTACGCTTGCGGGTGACAACTTACCAGCGGGAGATCGTTACGAAACGAACGATTCATTCTCGCAGGCTGCCAACCTGGGAGTGTTCAGTGGACGCCGCGACTATTCCGAGCTTTCCATCCACGCTGCGGGAAACCACGATTGGTTTCAGTTCACCACGCTGGAGGATGGTAGCAAAGAGCATGGAGTCACCATTGAGTTCGATGATGATCTGGGAGATCTGGATTTGGCATTGTTCAATAGTGACGGAGTGTTGCTCGGCAACTCGGCCGGTTTTGGTGACGTAGAACACATTTCGCTCCGCGACCAACCAGCGGGGACATACTATGTACAGGTTTACGGTTTCCAAGATGCAGTAAATCCTGATTATACGCTGATCATTGACGTGCCACTGATCGATGCGATCGACGAGGATGCTTTTGAGTCGAATGATTCACCGGGCGAAGCGTTTGATTTAGGGGCTACGGAGGGATTCTTGGCTCTTAATGATCTCACCATCCATCAGCCGGAAGATGAAGATTGGTTTCGCTTTGAGACGTTGGCCGCCGGATCGAACGCGGATTTCGTGGCGATTGATTTTGAGCATGCTGAGGGAGACTTGGACCTCAGGTTGCATAGTGCCACGGGCGAGCTGCTGAAGATTTCAGACTCGGTCACGAATCGCGAACGCATTAGTCTGGCGGGACTGAATGCGGGCACCTATTACGTGGTTGCCTACGGTTTCGCGGGTGCGACTAGTTCCGCTTACACGCTATCCTTGCAGACGCCGGTGGCAATTGCAGCGGACGATTGGGAAGCGAACGACTTGCCGGCGACAGCTTCCGATCTGGGGCTGGTCGAAGGCACGCAGACCTATGCAAACCTTAGTATCCATGCGGACCAAGATGTTGATTGGTTTGAGTTCTCGATTGGAAATCAAGGTGGCCCAAGGGACGGCGTGGCGATTGAATTTGCGTCTGAGCTTGGTGATTTGGACATCCTGTTGTATGACGCCAATCTGAATTTGCTGGGAAGTTCGACGGGCATCGAAGACGAGGAACTGATTAGTCTTGAAGGGCAACCAGCGGGCACTTATTTGGTTAGGGTTTATGGGTTCTCGGGTGCCACCAACCCAGCCTATCAGCTGTCCATCGTCGGACCTTCCGCCGGCGTGGCGGCGGACCACTTTGAGACCAATGACACGCTCCAGACGGCTTTCGATTTCAGGACACTCAGCGGCAATATTCAAGAAACGCTTTCACTCCATACGTCGAACGATCGTGATTGGTTTCGCTTCGTATTGCCCGAGCGAGGCACGGTGGAAGATCAAATACTGATCGAGTTTGATCACCAAACTCGGGATATGGGGCTCTGGCTGTATGACGCCAGCCGTCAGTTGGTAAGAGTTTCTGACAGTGCCGCGAGCAGCGAATTAATCCGCTTGGCGGGGCTTAGTCCGGGTGAGTACTACTTGGAAGCGGCCGGCGTCGACGGAGCTGCCACGCTGGAATACTCGCTGCATATCGATTTCGCATTCTCGGATTCTTTTGCCGATAGATTTGAAGCAAATGATCGATTGAGTGATGCCAGTGATCTTCGCCTGCTGACTGAATACACTCGGCTCGACACCCTCTCGGTATGGCCCGCAAGTGACAGCGATTATTTCCGTTTCGAAACCACCTCCGTGGGGACCAGCGATCATCGCGTGCAGATTCAGTTTCAACATACCGCGGGAGACCTCGATTTCGAGTTGCTCGATCAAGCTGGCGAGTCTTTGGCGGCCAGCAACGGGACAACCGACATGGAAACGCTCACGTTGGAGGGACTCGCGCCCGGTGTCTACTACGTGCATGTCTATGGATATTCGGGTGCGACGAATCCGGAGTACAGCCTCGAAATATTCCCGCCCAATGATCGCTTGAGTGAAGATCGTTTTGAACCCAACGATGTGCGCTCGCAGGCGACGCTGCTTCGCAACCAAGGTGATCAATTGGTTGGCGAATATGCATTGAGAGATTTGAATCTGCATGTTGCGGACGATGTCGATCTGTTTCGATTTGAAACGCTGGGAGTGGGCACGGCGAGCAACTTTGTCGAGATCAGCGGTCCTCCTGGTAGCGCGCGGCCGCAGTTGCGGTTGTTAGATGCCGATGGGGAGCCGCTGGGCTCGGGGACTCGCATCTCCTTAGCCGACTTGACAGCCGGAACCTACTATCTAGAAAGCTCGTTGGCTGCCGGCCAGCCGTCTGAATACTCGTTGCGGATTAACGCACCGACTGATACTCCCGCTCTCGATCCATGGACGATTTTTGTTTACATCACGGCCAGTGATTTAGATCGGGCCGCGCATGATGATATCAATGAGATGGAATTCGCTCTCAGCGAACTGCCCGCTGGCGTAAACGTGGGGGTATTTTGGGACCAAAGTGATTTGCGAACCACATTCGCGACCGGTGGTGGATCGCAAGCACCTTGGGGAACGGTCGGTTATGCCATGTTGCAAGCCGATCGCGACATGTCTAGCGTAGCGACCGAATTTATCATCGGGGCGGAGGCGAATTCGGGCGATCCTGCCACCTTGGTCGATTTTCTAACTTGGGGCGTGGACGTCGCTCCGGCGGAAAACTATGGCTTGATCTTGTGGAATCACGGGGATGGAATTCGTGGTTCCAATTTCGATGATTCCGATTTGGCGACCATCGGCGGTCGGGAGAATTTACGGATTCCAGAGCTTGCCTCCGCGCTTCGCTCTCCGGGAGTGCCGGCGATCGACGTGCTCGCTTTCGACGCCTGTTTAATGGGCACGATCGAAGTGGCGGCAAGTCTTCGAGATGTCAGCGAAGTGTTCGTTGCCGCTCAAGAATTGGTTGGTTTTGACGGCCATGACTACACCACGCTGTTTGATGTTTTGCGCGAGAATCCCGCACGCGTCACCAGCGAAGAACTGGCAACGGGCTTCGTTCGCAGCTTTGAGGAGCAGTACGCGGGAGACTACTCGGGTTGGGA
This sequence comes from Kothea flammea, assembly GCF_052161645.1. Lineage (GTDB taxonomy): Bacteria > Planctomycetota > Planctomycetia > Pirellulales > Pirellulaceae > Laterigemmans. Next base: position 5,099,270 of record NZ_CP197414.1, on the reverse strand, counting down.
TACTCAATCCGCGATTTCATCTGATGCGATCGAGTCGCTGTTGAATTCTCTGGAGGCGTTCGTAACGCTTGGTCTTGGTACCACGGGGACGCAGCTCAGGTATCTACGGGAGGCGGCCGATGCGGCGCTCAGCTATTACGATCCGGAGTCTCGCGATCTAGGCAGCCTATTTTCAATTATCGCCTCCACGGAAGGTCTGAGTGCTTCGCTGAAATCAGCCGCCGAAGACGTGCTGGCCGCGCTGCAAAGTTCCATTGTGGCATTGAGTCAAGACGCGCGTAACAGCTCGGGGATTTCAATTCATCTCCCTGATGGCGGATCCGCCGACATTGCTTACCGGACCGAATTCAGTGAGTTCCTTTCTGCTACCGGCTGGTCTGATTTTACCGAACACCTTGGAGGGCGTTCTTCGGGTGGGCCCGCGGGACGATTGGGGCGGATGGCCACGTCGCAGGACTGGGCGGAATCCAACGACTCACCCGCCTTGGCGTTCGATCTACGCGAAATTCGCGGTGCGGGCAACGCGATGACGGAACTGAGTCTGCACGCGGGAACGGACGTCGATTGGTTTCGTTTCCAGTTGGAGACGGTAACAGCCGCCACCGAGCAGATAACTCTGCAAACCGCAGAGGGCAGTTCGCTGAGTCTGACCTTGTTTGATCAAACGGGAAGCCAGTTGTTGGCTCAGGCGAGCGGAGATGGCAACGTCGTGCTGCCCCTCAGTGAATTGGCTGCCGGCGAGTATCTGGTGCGCGTCGATTCGCCAGATCTCCAACCGGTAGCACGTTATGATCTGATGATTGACGCGCCCGAGATCGTAGATACCAGCTCCTGGGCTGGAGATAATACTTCGTTCGAGAAGGCCTTTCCACTTGGATTGACGCCAACGCGAGCTTGGTTCAGCGGGCTGGCTATCGACACATCGAGCGAAGCTTGGTTCAAACTCGAAACACCACGTTTGGCTAACAATAGTTTTTACGAACTGACGGTGCTTCCTAACACTCCCGGCATTATCTCGGCCAGCGTGGTGGATGGGCAAGGGCAGACGGTCAGCAGCACAGGCGAAGGGGGCGCGTTGGTCCTGGGGCTGTTAGCCAGCGGTGGGGCTGAAGATTACTTTCTTAAGATCGAGAACGTCAGCGATCAATCGGCTGCCAGCTACTCGTTGCAGATCGAGAGTGCGACGAACGCACTGTTTCCGCTGCAATATCCGGAACGGATTGCCGGTGGGTTGCTTGCCGAATTGCCAATCTCCGAGTTGGTTGATGAAGTTGGCGTGCTGAGAGTGTTGGATTCACAGTTTGAAATCGTGGATAACACGCTTCGCCTTCGCGCCGGCGAGTCGCTCTCCCTAACCGCAGGCCAGCAACGTTGGGTGGCGATTGAGTACAGTGATGCCGGCAGTCCAGGAATCATCAACCAGCTAACGGTGCCGATCCAGATTGAAGCGAATCCGTTTGCTTATCACAACGTCGACTCGGCTTATGACGTTAACGGCGACGGAAGTATTTTGCCCATTGACGCGTTGGCCGTGATTAATGATCTGAATAAAAATGGCACCCGCTCGCTGGACGTTCGTGATGGTTCCGCAGGCACAGCGGTACGCTTCCTGGATGTCAACGCGGATAACCGCGTAACTCCATTGGACGCCCTAGCGGTCATTAATTACTTAAACCGGAATCGTGACGGCGAACCCGCGGGAGAAGGGACTCAGCTGATTGATCTTGCCATCTCGCACACCGCAGCCAGCCCACTCGACCCCAGCGACGTCGACACGCTGCTGGCCAACTGGGAATTTGCTCCGCAAACCTTAGAGGACCTCGATCGCTGGAAAAAAAGTATGCGCGGGATTGATTGAAGCGAGTGAAAGGCAACCACTAATTGGCTACTGGTAGGAAATGGTGGGAAACTCTGATTGTTTGCCCGACTATCGCACGAATGGGCGTGAATGAAAATCTTATACTACCGCGTTGACTGAAATCGATCATTTCTTGACAGATTTCAGTCAACGGGCGAGAGATTTCTGGCAGCCGACGGGCTGTTGTCGCGGATCTTATTGATCGGCATAGACGGTGGTGCTTTCTTCCTTGGTCACTGGACGTTTAGATTGGTCGCTGACCAAAGTCGCTTTGATCAGGTGCGCATCGGCGGTTGTGCCTCGAACGCGGACTTGGAAAACTTGTTCGCCCTTCGCCGGTAAGGAAGCGATTGGGTCAAACACTAGCAATCCCTTGCCGTCGGTTTGCGCTAAGGGGTCCGCGCCGACTAATTGCAAAGCTGGATGTGGCAATCGCACTTCCAACCGCACGTTCGTGTCGTCGCGGGTACCGTTGTTGGTGACACGGATCTTATACAGAGTCTCCGCGCCCACTTCGATCGGGTCTTGATCATCCGCGATGGTAAAGCTGAGCTCGGCCAATGTTTCAATTGTTAACTCCTTGCTGCTGGCTGCCACGATGCCCAGATCGGCATTGGCTTCCAAGCGGATCGCTTGTTGTCCGGCTTGAACCGGTAGCACCGTCAACGGCACGCTACCATTGCGACCGGCGGGGAGTTCTTCGAGGCTCCAGAACACGGCGTGTCGTTCCGGATCGTACTGTCCGGCCGCTTCGGTGCTGACGAACTTCAGCCCCTTGTCGAGAAACGCCATGATCTCGACGTTCGAGGCGTCGGCGGTGCCCATGTTGGCAATCTCGACATCATAAGTTGCTTGACGTTCGAGGTAGCGAAGCGAGGGGCCTGCCAAGGAGACTTCGACCGCTGGCGAAATGACTTCGATTTCCGCCGTGTGTTTTGTTTGCACACCATCGGAGTCGGTTAGCACGATTGTATTCTGAATGACACCCGGCTTGGTTGCCCGCAATCGCATGATGCGATTCTGTTGCGAACCGGGAGGTAGTTCGCCGATTGGCAGCTCAATTTGACGACCTTGAACGTGCTCTAGACCATCGGGTAGATCAGCCAGTAGGACAACTCCGTTGGCCGAACCACTGCCGCTGTTCTTGAGTGCAATGTCAATCTCGAGTTGTTGCCCGATCAGGACTTGCGTGGGTACGTTTTGCGTCAACTGCAAGTTGGGTTGGGTGGCGATGGTGCGTACCGACGCCGCCGCTTCAAAAGTAACTCGCGCCACGCTGCCAATCTCGCCTTCGCTGTCCGGAATTAATTTCGTTATGATTGTGCGTTCTTCGCCGGGGCGGAGGTCGCCCAGTTGCCAGATCAGCATCCCGGCAGCTCGGCTGGCCGGTGGTACCGTTTCCACGAAGGTGGTGCCGGTGGGGACCTTGTCAAAAACTCGCACATCCAACGCGGTCGCTTCCCCGACGTTGCGAACTTGCACGGTAAAGTCGGTGGGGCGTCCCACGCGGACTTCGCTGGGGCTACTTTTCTGCACAAGAATGTGAGGCGATTGCAAACCTTCGGTCTCACGCGTACCGGGAACAGCGAGCACTTCCTCAGCCGAAACGACTTGCAACGCGGCCGCGTCAGAAGCACTGGAGCGGCTGGTGGGAGCGAGCGATGCGGCTGGATTGCTGCCGTTGAGCGACGGCTGAGCGGAACGTGAGCCAGCCTCCAAGGGGCGGAGATCGGCTGTGCGGTACGCTGGAGGCTGGTTAACTGCTGGCGGTTGACTGTCAGCAGCCGACGGATCGTACGCTGCCGGCGGATTGTATGAGGGGGGCTGATTGGCAGCGGCAGCAGCAGGTTGAGCGACCGGAGTTCCCCACTCCGCGGCGGCAGCATCGATCGCGTCAACGGCTTGATCCGCTGGTGGGTTAGCGGGCGCATCATAGCCGGTCGCCGGAGCCGCGTAAGTGTTGGCGGAATTGGCTGTTGCCGCAGCAGGTGGCTCTGCGGCGGACCGCAACCGCAGCGTGTTGGTACCTGGCGAGCTGTCTTCGCTGCCGGGACCTGTGGAAGTGCTGGTGGCGTTGGCGGCGGCAGCATCGTAAGTTGGCAATGGCGGCAAATCTAAGGGAGCATCCGATTGTGGCCCGTCATCGAGGGCTGGCAGAGAGAGTGAATCAATGCTGTAGTCGCCGCTGGGCGGTAAGGTAGGTTCACCGTACTGCGGAGCACCGGGAGATTCACCGGGTGTCACAGAGGGTGAGCTGAGAGCGGGGATGCTAGGAGAGTCGAGTTGGCTCAAGCCTGGCGACTCGAATCCAGTCTGCGGTTGTTCCTCGGCAGTTGCACCGGTACTTGGCAGCGTGGGAGGCAAGATCGGAGGCAAGTTGGCAGGTGGTTCGCTGGCAGGATCGGGGTCGACCGGAGTTTGCAGGGTGGCCAAACGGACTCCCGAGTCGTAGTTTCCCGAGTCGAAGTTTCCAGAACTATAGTTTCCAGGGTTATGATTCTGGTTTGGCACGCCGGTGCTCAGCGGGTCATTGCCCCGGACGACGTGCTGGTCATCATTGATATCGGGGGGGAGGGGGAAATCACTAAGTGCTGGCAGGGGAGCCGGACCGTTAGCGGTCAAGCTGTCATCGTCGGCCGTTCCATCCATCCTGGACCAATCGCCAGCAAATTCGGGCGAGTCGTTAGAACGAGTTTGGTAGATCGCTAATCCACCGAGGCAGATTACGACGAGTCCTGCCGTAAGGCGAAGGCCGAAGCGATTCATGCTGTTCGCATCCTTGTCTGAGCCATCAAGTGGGCCATCCAAGGCCCGTCGGGATAGGTCTTTAGCAAATCCGTGAATTTTTTCAAATAGCGAAGTTCCCAAAACCACATGAAAGCGGCTTGCGTATTTCCATCAGCGGGGCAGAGCGGCCAACGAAAACCTCATCCGCCACAACTATGCTGGGCTCTGAAATGGTAGATTTGAGCATCGGCCGAGTCGCCATCGGAAGAGGTACACGCGTTGCGAGTGATCGGCATTGACCATGTCAGGGGACCCATTCCGAGAAACCGGTGCCGACTTGACTCCCAGCAGCGATGGCCGGGTGGGCCAGCCTCACCATTATTTACCGAGACTTTCGCCGGCGGGAATTCGTGCTGGGTATGTCCGGCAATGCTGGTTGATCGTCGGCTGGAGTTGGCCCGCTTTGGGCGCCGTCTTGATGGCCGGTGGTTGGTGGTTGCGAGATCGCCCCGGAAACCAAGATTTGCTCGCCCTGGCCGGTTGCATCTTCGCCATCGCGATTCTGGGGACGGCGATCCAGGGAGCCATTTACTGGATTCTAACACCTGGTTGCCAACGCAGTCGGCCCGGCGGGGCAATTGTTCCCGCAGTTATCTTCACCGTCTTTGGCGCCCGTGAACCGCTTGAGCCGCTGCGGCAGATCAGTGCCGGCCAGCGTTGGATGCAACTCGTGCTGGGGCCGCTCATTCTCTTCAAAATCGCCATCGTCTTGGCGATGTTGGAGTTGATTCGTGGCAGTTTGACAGGCGGCGCGGTGGAGGGCAGCCTGTTGAGGAGCGGTGTGTTTGGAAATAGCGGGTTTACGCCCCAGCGGCCGCTGTGGGTTGCGACTTGGGTTTGGATGATCCAAGCAACGATCTCGCTGACCCCGTTGCCAGGTACGCTGGGACGCGCCTTTCTGCACTCTTCGCTCGCTTTGGTGATCGCCCCGCGTAACTTGCGCCGCAGGGATCACTTAGTGCGGCAGGTCGAGGGGAGTTTGGCGTTTGCCTGTTTGGCGATCAGCTTAGTGCTGTGGCACTGGGAGCCGCCTGGTGGATTCGTGCCGCTGTGGCCGTTTTGGGTGGTATTTGGTCTGCTGATCTGGGCCGGCCGTGACGCCGAAGCAGGCAGTCGCGAGCGGAGCGAGCTGCGTCAGTTGCTGGCGGCGGCTGACGCCTCCACCGACGATGCGCCACTGGTCCGTTGGTGGAAAACACTCAAGCTGCGCCGCACGCTCCGGCAGGAACGTGCCGAAGCGGTCGATGAAACGCGTCTCGACGCGGTGCTCGATAAACTGCACCGCCAGGGTGCTGATTCCTTGACCGCTGCCGAACAGGCACTGCTGCGACGGGTGAGCCAGCGGATTCGCCGCAGTCGCAGCTGATTCGCCGCAGAGACAGTTGATTCGCCGCAGAGACTGTTGATTCGCCGCAGGCGCAACTGCTTTACCTGTTCGCAGGCCCTACCATCGTTAGGCTCCCACCAAGCGGTAAATAGGTTCGCTGAAGTCAGGGAAAACCGCGCCGGCCCAACCCGGTGGGACGGTATCCGCATCGTAGGGTTTAAGCGATTCGCAACTCATATATGTTACCTCCACTCAATCGCGCCCCCCCAAAGTTATCCGAAAACCACCGGCGAGTTGACGGTTCATGCCATCGGCGAAGTGATATTGGCTGGCTTTTTCAGGATCGCGAGTTCGATTGTGACCAGTATTTGCTATGCCTGCTTCCTCAACTCATCCGCCTACCTGTGATTTCGACGCGCAACCGAAGCTGGAATCGGCGGCGGTAATCGAGGCGTTGGAAGAGGAGATGGGGCAGCTCAGTGAACAGCTGTCGCGAACTTTTGAAGAGCTCACGCTGATTCATGATCTCAGTCGTTGCACCAAGCTCTCCAATGATCGCGCCACACACTGCCGCGACGCCCTACTGCGGCTCGCCGATTGCCTACCACTGGAAACTTTGGTGGTGCTGTTGCCGCCCGACGATTGCTTGGTCGGTTCCAGCAACCCGTTGGCGACGACCGATTATTCGCCCCTATGCGCCGGGGCCGTGAGTGACCTCGATGCGAATTTGACGGTCGACTTCCAACCCGCCGAGGAACGCGTCGGAGAAGTCATTCAAGTTGGTCGCGAGCATGACGAGGAGCAGCTTCGCCGCATCGTGAGTGAATTGGAATCTACCTCGCAAATGGTGATCAATCATCCGCTGCGATGCGCGCCGAATTTCGACCGCGTGGCGATGGTGGAACTGGAGGCGGGGTCTGCCTCGAGTGGTAAACTGTTAGGCATCGGGTCGCGGCCGACTGCGGAACTAGGCACGATTGAAATTCAGCTGATGCAGTCTGTCGGCATGATTCTCAACTCCCAGTTGGCGATCCATCGGCAATTCGTGTCGGTCAGGCGGATGTTTGAAGGAGCCGTGCGAGCGCTGGTATCGGCCGTCGATGCCAAAGACCCTTATACTTGCGGCCACAGCACGCGGGTGGCCGCGATGGGAAAAGCGCTGGCGGTCGATTTTGGGCTTTCAGCCGAGGCAGTCGAGACGGTCCACATGTCGGGACTGCTGCATGACATCGGCAAGATTGGTGTTTCCGACAAGGTGCTGCGAAAACCGGGGAAATTAACCAACGAAGAATTTGATGAGATCAAAAAACACCCCGAGCTGGGGTACCGCATTTTGCGTGGGGTCCCTCAATTCGTCGAAATCCTACCCGGCGTTCGTTATCACCACGAAGCTTGGGATGGGACTGGCTATCCGGCCGGGTTAGCTGGTGTCAAGATTCCCTTGATTGCCCGCATTTTGGCGGTCGCCGACTCCTTTGACGCGATGACCAGCACGCGCCCTTATCGCAGCGGGTTGCCATTGGCGCAAGTGATCGAGATTTTTCGCATTGGTAGTGGCAAGCAATGGGATCCGGGGATCGTCTCGCTGTTGCTGCAAGACCGCGATCGCTTAAATCGCATGGTCGAGGATGGCTGTCTTTAACGCGAATTAATCGGCTGCCAGCCTGCCCAGAGGATACCCGGGTGTCTACACTGAGATGCGGAGGTACGGTATGGTAAGGCCCCCGAAGTAACATCCAGGAACGGACAGCCATGATTCAGCGGAACCCGACTCGCTCGGTTGCCATCGGCACGATTCAAATTGGTGCCGCTCATCCAATCGCCGCGCAAAGTATGACGGCGACGAAGACACAGAATATTGACGCCACGGTGGAGCAAGCCGAAGCGCTGCGAGCCGCCGGTGCCGGTGTGGTTCGCGTGGCGGTGGACAGTGAAAAAGATGCCCAAGCTTTGGCTGAAATTCGCCGCCAAACGACCGCAAATTTAGCGGTCGATTTGCAAGAGAATTTTAAGCTTGCCGAACTGGTCGCTCCCCACGTGGATAAAATCCGCTACAACCCGGGGCACCTGTATCACCACCAGAAAGATCGCCCCTGGCAAGATAAAGTTCGCTTCATTATCGACTGCGCGGCGGCAAACCAATGTGCCGTGCGAATTGGCGTTAACTGTGGCAGTGTCGATCCGGCTAAGAAGGCTAAATACGCGGCTGATGATTCGATCACACCGATGCTGGAAAGTGCCATTGAGCACTGCGAGTTTGTCGAGTCGATTGGGTTTGACCAATTCGTTGTTTCGCTCAAAGACAGTGATCCGTCCAAAGTCGTGGAGGTCAATCGCCGGTTCGCCGAGTTACGACCCGATATCCCCTTGCACCTCGGGGTGACCGAAGCGGGCATGCCGCCCGACGGGATTGTGAAAACAAGAATCGCTTTTGAGCAATTGATTGGCAAAGGTATTGGCGACACGATTCGCGTCTCCTTGACGCTGCCCAACTCGCGGAAGCCCGAAGAGGTTGTCGCCGGTTTGGAAATTCTCGACGACATTGCCCAGGGACGCGTCCGCAGCGTGGTCAAATTCAACACGGACGGCTTGAATATTATCAGCTGTCCCAGTTGTTCACGCGTCGAAAACGAGGCCTTCGTCGATTTGGCAGCGAATGTCAAGCAGATGACTGAATTCGCGAAAAACTACGCCATCACGATTGCCGTGATGGGATGTCGAGTGAATGGCCCGGGCGAAACGGATGACGCCGATTTGGGACTTTGGTGTGGTCCCAATCGGGTCAATCTGAAACGTGGCACCGAACTGGTCGGCAGCTTTACGTATGATGACATCCTACCCAAGCTCCGCGAAGAACTCGACGCCATCATCGCCACTAAGACGAGCTGAGAACCGCACGCTGGCGCGTTGCGGCTGATGGAAACCGCACGCTGGCGCGAGGCGGCTTATTGCTGTCCGGGAAACCGCACGCTGGCGCGTTGCGGCTGATGGAAACCGCACGCTGGCGCGAGGCGGCTTATTGCTGAGCCCAATAATCGATCACCATCACTTTATCGAGGTGCGGTTTCAGAACCTCGACGAAAGCGGTGTGAGCTTCGTGAGGCAAATAGGCAGCCCGATCGGCTTCGCTCTTGAAAGTCACGAGGAAGCAATGAGTAAACCCATCAGCCAATTTTTCGGGGCTGTTGTCGGTACCATACTCGAACGAGTGAATCTCGGAGATTTTGCTCGGCAAGGCGCGAAATTCGTTGACGACTTTTTCCACGTCGGCATCGCTCGAAGTGTCCTTGAACTTGAACATCACGACGTGGCGAAGTAGCTTTTGCTCGCTATCGGTGTCGGACATGGCGAAACTGGGTAAGAGGGCGGGAATCACCAGGGCGGCGATGATCAGGGCGGGAATCAGGCGGGTCAGTTTAGACACGATGGTATCCAGGGGTTTATAGGGAACGCAGTAAATCTTCGTCGCGAACGACTTCCTCAAATATTCTCTGTTTATTTGGCGAAGATTGCAACGCTTTGTAAGTTCGACGGAGCTGGGTTTTCGTCTCGGCGGCGGTTGTTTTTTCACCACGCTCCTCCTGTGTCAGCATCAGTTCGTACAAGGCGATGCCGCGGTACAGCGAGGACAGGTCGGGATCAGCCAGCAACTGATTTAACGTTCGCTCGGCCGATTGATACTGTTGTCGCGCTCGGTATAGGCGAGCTAGTTGGATCGCAGATTTGGCCGCGTAAGCCGCGTTGACAGGGCTCTCCGCCGGGGGGAAGACCTCTGCCACTTTTTGCCAACCCTCCGGCTCGTTCAGCCGAGCCCCTTCCAAGTATTGTTCTTCGATGGTGGGAAACTCTCGGACTTCCAAATCGGACTGCAAAGCGTCGCTAAGTTGTCGCGTTTCCGCCGGTCGGCCCAACCAGAGACCGAGCACGATTGCCAACAGCGGCAAGACCAGCAACCCGAGACGCCATCCAGCACGCCGCTTTGCCGGTTCGCCAGATTCGACTTGCATCAAACGCTGGAGCGTCTTGGTGGCATCAATTTTACTCGTCAGCGTCGCGGTTGCATCGCCGATCGGCCCCTCTTCGGACATTGAGCTGTGCAGGAACTGGCTCAGCGATTGCGGGCTTTGAAAGCGTTTGTCAGGCGATTTCTCCATCAGCTTTTCGATCGCCTGGCAGAGCCAGCTGGGTAGATCATGCACCGGACGAGCCGCTTCGATCGGCTGGGCCGTTTCGTGCAGATGCTTGACCGCCAATGCCAGCGGCGTGTCGGCCTCGAAAGGTGGGCGTCCGACCAGCAGGTGATACATGGTCACTCCCAGCGAATAGAGATCGCTGCGGACGTCGACTCCTGCTCCTTGGACTTGCTCTGGACTCATGTACAGCGGCGTGCCCATCGTCATGCCGACTTGAGTCAGATCAGTTTGTCCTTCGCCACGCGTCACGGCTGCCAAACCGAAGTCGGCCACTTTGACCTCGCCGCGACGGCTGATCATGATATTTTCGGGCTTGATGTCGCGGTGCGTGATCCCGGCATCCGAAGCGGCAACGAGCGCCTCAGCAACGCTTTGCAAGACCACCACCGCCTGATCGCCGGTCAGCGGTCCGGTGCGATCGAGCTGTTGCCGCAAGTTCACTCCGTCGACGAATTCTTGGGAGATATAATGCATTTTGTCGAGGCAGCCGACCTCGTAAATCTGCACAATGTTAGGGTGGCTGAGACCAGCCGCGGCCCGCGCCTCACGACGAAAACGCTCTACGTAGCTGGGATCGCGGGCTAAATCACGCCGCAACACTTTCAACGCGATCCGCCGGCCCAGTGTGACTTGATTGGCCACGTACACGTCAGCCATGCCGCCGCGGCCAAGCCGCTTGAGGATCTGCAAATCACCGATCGTGCGACCAGTCAAGTCGCTGCGAGTGATGTCCGCCGGGGAATGGTGGTCGTGGGAGTCGTTCATTTCGGGGTCACATTGATCTGGACAACGTTATTTCGGCTGAGGGTTATTGAGTGGCCGTCATTCAGGTTCCCGCTCCGCAACCCAGCCAAATCGAGCGCAACATTGCGAAACCCCAGTTCAGTAAACGTGGAAACCAGCTCGGCCGCTACAGCTGACTCGGTGAGACGAGACAGTTCCGCCAAAGGCACTTCGATCCGCGCTAAATCCCCTTCGTGGTATCTTACTCGCAAATCAGTCAGGCCTTGCTGTCGAAGCCAACTTTCCGCCCGTTCGACCATTGCCAAGCGAGCAGGAGTGACGCTCACGCCGTAGACCAACCGGCTGGCTAAACAGGGCGCCGCGGGGAGATCCCAATTACTTAGACCCCACAGCTGGGCGATCGCGCGGACTTGCGACTTGCCCAGTTTCAAATCGGCCAGCGGCGTGACCACTTCCGCTTCGTCCCCGGCCCGCAAGCCGGGACGATAATCGCTCAAGTCATCCAAATTGGTCCCGCTGGCGATCACGCCAAATCCCGCTTGACGAGCGACATCTTGCAGGGTGCCGTAGAGCGATTGCTTGCAATAATAACAGCGATCGGTGTCATTACGTTGATACTCGGGGCGATCCGTTTCACCCGTCTGCACGACTTGGTGGCGAATTCCGATTTCGCTGGCGCAACGCCGGGCCCAGTCGAGCTGGTAACTCGAAACGCTGGGACTGGCGGCAGTTACCGCCATCGCCTGTTCACCTAGACCTCGCGCAGCCGCCGCGGCTACCACGGTGCTGTCGACGCCCCCGGAGAAGGCGACTAACACGCTGCCGTAGCCGGCTAGCCGCCTGACTAATTGCTCTGCCAACTGCTCAGCCGAAGCGACATTCACCGCCGCGTGATCTTCTGGCAACTCTGCAGTGCTTGCCTCTGCAGCCTGGTTTAGCCTGCTGTTCGCAGCGGCGGGGACGGTTTCCGGCATCATTCCACTTCGGAGGTTGGATGAAGAGTTATGCGGGCCTGGAAACCGGCGTCGAGAAAGCGGCCGGCTTGGTCGGTTAAACCAAGCGATTGGCTGGTCGCCGTCGCTCGCCCGCCGTATTGTCGCAGCAGCCAACGGTCAATTTCAGGGGGGCCGACATCGGGTGAGTGCCCCGACAGCAGCAGCGTTCCGCCCGAGGCGGGCAACAACGAAAAACACTGTGTCAGTAATGGCCACAAATCTCTCGCCAGCCGCCAAGTTTGCCCACGGCTGCCATGGCCATAAGCAGGTGGGTCGAGAATTATCAAATTGTACCGCTTTTGCCGCCGAATTTCTCGAGCCACATATTTTCTCACATCGTCAATGATATAACGAATTTCGGCCCGCTCCAATCCGGACAGCTGGGCGTTCTCGCGAGCCGCTTCGATGTGCGGTCGCGCGGCATCGACATGCGTTACCGCTGCTCCCGCCGCCGCGGCTGCCAAACTGCTGGCACCCGTGTAAGCGAACAAGTTGAGCACACGGCACTCTCCCAACTCGCGGACTTGGTGGTCAATCCACTCCCAACTGACACGCTGCTCGGGGAACAAGCCTATGTGACCAAAAGGGGTCGGCCGCGTGGCGATCACGAACGATCCGCAATCGATATATGCCGGTTCCGGCCAAGACTGTTGATAGCTCCAGACCCGTTGCCCCGCACCGCGATAAAAGGCCGCTGCCGCTTCCTGCCAACGCTCGGGCAGCCTCATCAGCGATCCCCACGCCGCCGGTGAAGGGCGATCGATGAGGTAGTCACCGATCGCCTCCAGCTTCCGTCCTTCGCCAAAGTCGACAAGCCGATAGTCGCACGTAGGGGGCTTAGCCACGGCCAGTTAAATTCATCGCATCGTTGATGATCACGAAAAACATCAAGGCGAGAATCAACAACACGCCAGCCATGGTGACCCGCGCCTGGATTTCCTCATCCACCGGCTTGCCACGCACCGCCTCGGCAATCAAAAAGACCATGTGACCGCCATCGAGCGCCGGTATCGGCAGGAAGTTAAGGATCGCCAAATTGACGCTCAGCAAAGTCAGGAACAACAGCAGTTGCGAAAATCCAACCGAAGCAGCCGTGCTGGCCATGTACGCGATCACTCCCGGACCGCCCACATTCTTGCGGCTCAGCTTGCCGGTAAAGCTCATTTGCAAGAACCCGAACACGTCCGAGACCTTGCGTTTCGATTCTCGCAATCCCAAAGCGAAGGCCTCGCCGACAGACTCCGAGTTATGGGTCAGAGTGACTTTGGGGAGATCGAAACCTCGCTCATACCAATAACCATTGCTGGCCGTTAACGTCGCGTCCGCGGTCACGATCGTACCACCTTCGCCACGTTCCGCGGTGATTTTGAATTGAGTCCCCGCGGGGAGTCGTTGCATTTCGTACAACAAGCTAACTAACGTTGCGTCGGGGCCAATTTCCCAGCCTTCTTCCAGCTTTTCAACGTTGTAAGGATTGAGAAAACCATCTTCCAACTGAGCCGCCAGCGCCTCGGGACGCTTGTCTTGCGGCCACTTCACGGCAACCCGCTTGATCCTGTCCCCAGCCTGCATCGACTCCCCAATCTGAACAGATTCCACGGGCTGTTCAGCTGCCAACGCGCCGGTGGTCGGCGAGACAACGGTGGGGAGCGGTTGATAGGTCAGCCCCAAGGATTGCAGTTCGATCTGACCGCTACCCTCGGCTAGCGGATTATGAGAAATCAGATTTTCCGACTTGGGAATCGTCAGCTCCAGTTGTTCTAAACTCTCTCCGCTGCCACGCTCCACATGCAACACGATCGAACCAGCGCTATCGGCCACCATGCCGGGCAGTCCGTAAGCATCGACTGGTTGTTTTTCGGCGCCAAAGCCGACAATCCGATCACCACGCTCGATTCCCGCCGTTTCCGCTGGACCATCTTTGACCAGCCCCGCGACGGGACCGACCGTGAAATCAAAACCGAATGACTTGTAAGCTTGCGGCGGCAGCGTCACGTCCCGCGTCGAACCATCGACAAGCTCGAACTTCAACACCACGGGTTGATCGCGACGAGCGGCCAAGTGGCGATAGTAGGTTTCCGCCAGGGGTGCACCGACGACCGGATCGACTTCAATTTTCTCGCCGTCGACTGCGACCAATTGGGCGCCGGCGATCGAATCATCCAACACATCGGCGGCAACCGAGTTGGGAAAGATGATCGGTATGTCGCCCACGTTCGCCGATTGCGACATGCCGATGCCGATCAATTTCTGGTCAGGGTTCGTCGCGGAGGGGCGGGGCAGCAGTTGGTAGCCCCGTTCGCCATCGTCATAACGCACCGCGATCTCGACCGGTTTGCCGGGATTGGACAAAGTGGCCAGCATGATTTCGCCGGTCATGTCCATGAAATGCAGTTTCTCATCCCCTTCGATGCGGCCAGCCGAAACGACGCGTCCGCCCGGCTCCACGCCAGCTTCCCATGCGGGATATCCAGCCACGGTGTTGCCCACCACGGCGGGTGTGTATTTGACGCCCATCCCGAATGCGATGGCCGCAAATAACACGGAGGTGAGCAAATTCATCACCACGCCAGCGCTGATGATGATCATCCGCTGCCATACGGTTTTGGCCGGATAACTGCGCGGATCGAGCTCGTAAGCTTCCGCCGGTTCGTCCGCATCGACGTCGGACGCTTGGTTGGCAGTGCGAATTCGCTCGCGTTCCTCAGCAGCCCGGCGCGGATCGTCGTCTTGACCGAGCATCTTCACGTAACCGCCCAGCGGGATCACACCGATCCCGTACTCCGTCTCACCCCAGCGGAATTTCCCGAAGGTGCGGGGCAGCTGGATGCCAAAAATGCGAATTGGCACATCGAACCCGACATAGAACTTTTCGACTTTCACGCCAAATAATTTGGCTGCCAAAAAGTGCCCCAGCTCGTGCACGAAAATTACAAACCCGATGCCGAGCGCCACGGCCGACCAAATCCAAACCTTCTCGCCTAGCCAGCTGAGCAGGGTTGGTTCGGTTGCCCCGAACAAATTCGACATGATTAACTCTTGCGAGAACTCCACCGCCGTACCTCCGCACGGGCCCATTGGTCCAGCTCCAAAAGCCGTTCCAAGCTGGGCCGCGCCTCAAATGTGTGATTTTCCAATACCGTGCGACAGGCCGGTACAATGTCAGTAAAACGAATTCGCTCTTCCAAGAATAGGTCGACCGCAGCTTCATTCGCGGCATTTACCACAGATCCCGCAGTTCCACCCGCTTTTGCCACTTCAAATCCAAGGCTAATGGCCGGAAAAAGTTCGCGGTCTACCGGTTGCAACGTCAGTTCCCAGCTTTTGGTTCGATCCAACCTGGCCGCCGGGCATGGTAAACGCTCCGGATAAGTTAAAGCGTATTGAATCGGCAACCGCATGTCGGGGGGCGAAAGCTGAGCCAGAATTGAACCGTCAATAAACTCCACCAACGAGTGTACGATCGATTGGGGATGCACGACGACTTCCAGCGACTCGGCTGGCATCCCGAATAACCAGCGGGCTTCCACGATCTCCAACGCCTTGTTCATCATCGTGGCGGAATCAATGCTGATTTTTTTCCCCATCTCCCAAGTCGGGTGCTTTAGCGCCTGAGCCACCGTCGCTTCCCGCATCTGATTGTATGTCCAGGTGCGAAAAGGACCACCGCTGGCGGTCAAAATCAGCCGCTCGCAACTTCGCTGAGTGTCACGGGCTGTCTCTAAACACTGGAAGATCGCCGAATGCTCGCTGTCGACCGGCAACAGGCGAGGCCCGGCTAGGGGTCGCCAAGCCGTCGGCCCGGTTTTATTTGCAGCTCGATCCTTGTCGGCGTTTCCGTACAGCAACGTTTCGACCACCGAGCCAGCGCACACCAGCGTCTCTTTGTTGGCTAAAGCGACTCGTTTTCCGGCTTGCAATGCAGCCAAAGTGCTCTCCACACCGGCTCGCCCGACAATCGCGGCGACAACCACATCGACTTCCTCGGCCGTCGCGGCGGCTAATAGTCCGTCGGGGCCGGAGAGCAATTCGCAGCCTGCCGGCCAAGCCAAGCGGCGATCGGCGGCGGTGCGGTCATGCTGCTTGCCGCTGGACGAATTTTCTTGAAAAAAATCGTTTTCCCCCGAAGAACCGGAAATAATTGCCCGGCGTGGGGAATGGCGAGCGGCGATCGCGTGTAACTCGGCAATGCGGCAATGTGCGGAAATTGCCTGAATATTCCAAGGCGGTCCCAGCTGTTCCACCACATCGATCGTCGCTTGACCGATGCTACCGGTCGCTCCGAGCACCGCCACTGTGCGACCAATCATTTGTGGATCCTGGTTGCCGGTTATCGGATTCTGTCAAACAATGGAGTACAATTTTGGGCAAGGCTGCCAGGGTTCCAGCTGCGGTGATCTTGCCGGCTGGACGCGGATTCCCGCTGTTCACCCGCTGATTGTAGGTCCGCCCTGCTCAAATTCGCAACCCACATCCGCTCGAGTCAACCAAGGAAAGAGGGGAATTAAAGCCCCTCAGGAACAATGACTGAAGACCAGCGACGCAACTCCGGCTCCAATCAAGAACGTAATAGTGCGGGAATTATCTGGGTGCTGGTGGCTGTCGGCTTGGCGGTCGCGGCAATTGCATTTTTATTCTCCTCCAGCACCCGTCGCATTCGCTATCCCGATTTATTGCGTCTGGTCGAAGAGACACGCTACGAGTCGTGGGGTAGCCGCGAATTGGCTGTCGAAGGCTTGCCCATCCCCTTGGACGGGATTGCTGACGGGACCATTGTCGTTCCCAGCACCTCGAATCCTGAAATTCGCATCGAATACAGCCGCCCCAACAATTTGCAGGTAACCGAAGAGGAGATTCTTGGCACCGTCTTTTGGCGACAATTGAACGCCGATGGTACCACTTCGCGGGAGCCGACCGAGGTTCAATTTGAAACGCGGCGCACGTTTCGCAACGAAGCGGAAGAGCAAAAGTTAATCGCGCTGCTCAATGAGAATCGTATTCTGTGGGATTCTCACCAAGCGTCGACCTTCTTCGCCGATTACGGCCTCACCCTGATCATGATCGCCGTCTTGATCGGGTTTGGTTTTATGATGCTCAGGCGAGTCAGCGGTGTGGGCTCGCCGATGGCATTCTCGCGGAGCCGCGGCAAATTGTACGCGGAGAACGAAACACCGGTGACTTTTGATGATGTCGCCGGTATCGAAGAGGCGGTGGAGGAAGTTCGCGAGGTGGTCGACTTCTTACGGAGCCCCGACAAGTACCAAAAACTGGGCGGGCGGATTCCCAAAGGCGTCCTGTTGGTGGGCCCACCCGGCACCGGCAAAACATTGCTCGCCCGGGCGATTGCCGGCGAAGCGGGTGTGCCCTTCTTTAGCCTCTCGGGGAGCGATTTTGTTGAAATGTTCGTCGGTGTCGGAGCCGCTCGCGTGCGCGACATGTTCCAGCAAGCGATCAGCCGCTCGCCTTGCATCATCTTCATCGACGAACTCGATGCCCTGGGAAAAAGTCGCAGCGGCAGCGTGGTCGGTGGGCACGACGAACGCGAACAAACACTCAACGCTCTGTTGGTCGAAATGGATGGTTTCGATTCCACCTCATCGGTGATCGTGATCGCCGCCAC
This sequence comes from Kothea flammea, assembly GCF_052161645.1. GTDB lineage: Bacteria > Planctomycetota > Planctomycetia > Pirellulales > Pirellulaceae > Laterigemmans. The sequence continues at coordinate 5,081,746 of NZ_CP197414.1, read as the reverse complement.
CAACCGTCCCGAAACCCTTGATCCGGCTTTGCTGCGTCCCGGTCGCTTTGACCGTCACGTCTTGGTCGATCGTCCCGATGCGGCTGGTCGCGAGGATATTCTCAAGGTGCACGTCAAGAACGTGAAACTCGACGGCGCGATCCAACTCAAGGAAATTGCCTCGATCACGACCGGTTTCGTCGGCGCCGATCTGGAAAACCTGGTCAACGAAGCTGCCTTACTGGCGGCTCGCGGTGACAAAAAATCGGTCTCAATTGTGGAGTTTAACGAAGCGGTCGAGAGGGTCACGGCTGGTTTGGAGAAAAAGAAACGAGTGATGAACGAGGACGAAAAGATCCGCGTTGCCTATCACGAAGCGGGGCACGCGCTGGTCGCCTACGCGCTGCCCAATACCGATCAAGTCCACAAAGTTTCCATCATTCCCCGCGGGATCGCGGCGCTCGGATACACGATGCAGCGTCCCGAGGGGGATCGTTACCTGATGACCAAAACGGAACTGGAGAGTCAGATTCGAGTCCTGTTGGCCGGGACGCTGACCGAGGAATTGGTCTTTGACGACATCAGCACCGGAGCGCAAAACGATTTGGAACGAGCCACGGCGATCGCTCGCGGCATGGTGATGGATTACGGCATGAGCCGCATGGGACGGGTCAATTTTCGTGAAAGCAATAAATCGGCATTTTTGGCCGGCGGCGGCGATCCCTCAGCCATTCGCATGCACAGCGAAGAAACTGCCCGCGAGATCGACCAAGAAGTGACCCGCATTCTCGATGAAGCGTTGCGGCAAACCTCAGAGATCTTGTTGCAACGTCGCGACGCGCTAGAAGCGATCACGCAGCGGTTGCTCGAAGTCGAGCAGATCAACGGCGAAGTGTTGATGGAACTGATCGAGAAACACTCGCCTGGTCCCCGCGTGGTGCCGGGAAGCGAAAAATCGTCCAAGTCGACGCAGCGGGCCAAGTTGCCCAAAACTCAGGCCCCGCCCGAAGTCGTACCGCCCGCGGAAGGTCAGATTTAGACTCCTCGCAAATACCCGTAGCCGCGAGGCGGCCAATTTGCTGCTCACAGGAATCAGTGATGACGTTGTTACCACGCCGCAAGTTTCTCTCCGCCACCGCTGCCGCTTCGACCGTCGGTTTGACCGCCGCCGCTGCGCCCTGGTCGGCGACGCCCGCGTGGTCCGCCAACAACCCGCATACGGCTGCCGAGCTCGCTGCTGAAGAATTGGGTGCGTTGGAAACGTTCGTGCCTCATCGCCAGTTGACTCACGGTCCGCTGCATCATTGGTTTGGCTACTACGATAAGCGAGAGTTCGATTCGGATAACCGCTTGGTGCTGAGTAATCAAGTTGATTTTGAAGGACGCTCACCGACCGCCGCCGATACGATTCGAGTCGGTTATGTCGACTTGCAAAATGGAGACCGCTGGACCGATATCGGCTCCTCGTCAGCTTGGGGTTGGCAGCAAGGTTGCATGTTGCAGTGGGTCGGCGGACTGGGGCAGGGCGGTGGGCCAAGTAGACGCGTGCTCTGGAATGACCGCCAGGGAGACCAATTTGTCTGCCACTTGAAAGACCTCGACAGTGGCACAACTAAAATGTTTTCTCGGCCGATCTACACCGTGTCGCCCGACGGTCGTTACGGGCTCAGCGCCGACTTTCGCAGGATTAACAACTTGCGGCCCGGTTACGGCTACTCCGGGTTGGCCGATCCGCATGTTGCCGAGCGGGCTCCCGAAGAGGCGGGCATTTGGCGAATCGATTTGCAAACGGGCGAAAGTCGCCTGATTGTGTCACTCGCCGACGTCAGCAAAATCGCTTGGCCCGATGGGGAACGCCACCAATCGGCTTGGCATTATTTCAATCATTTGTTAATCAACCCCAGCGGCGATCGCTTTGTCTTTTTGCATCGTTATCGCCCCGATTTCGATCCGCAAACGTTGCAGTTTAAGGGCGGCTTTGTCACGCGAATGTTCACGGCCAACCCTGACGGTTCTGATTTGTTTGTCTTGGATCCCTCTGGGTACACCTCGCACTTTATTTGGGACGACTCTCAACGGGTGACGATGTGGACTCGCCCCGCCGGGCAGCCCTCGGGCTTTTACCGCATGACCGACCGCACTCAGGATTTTGAACCGGTGGGACCGCAGGTGATGACTCAAAATGGTCATAACACTTATTTGCCCGCGCCCTACAGTGACTGGATTCTCAATGATACTTATCCTTCTCGCCAAGATCGGCGTCAGACGGTGTACTTGTATCATGAACCATCCAACCGCAGAGTCGTGCTGGGACATTTCCCCTCGCCGGCCGCGTACGCTGGGGAGTGGCGTTGCGACACGCATCCCCGCTCGAGCAACGACGGGCAGACGGTGATCATCGATAGTCCCCACCAGCAAGGTCGCCAACTGCATTTGCTCGATATCCGCGAAGTCTTGCAGACGGCTTAACCGCTGTTTCGTCACCATTCATTTTTATAAGCGATCAGACCTTTGAGCCTTGCCTGGACCGAAACGGAAGCCTATTTCAACGCCTACGGTGCGGCGCTCCGCCGGCGGTTTGGTGGGCGAGTCCAGCGGGTAAGCATTGATGCTGGGTTCACTTGTCCGAACGTCGATGGCACGTTGGCTCGCGGCGGCTGCGTCTTTTGTGACAACCGCTCGTTCAGCCCCAGTCGCCGGGTCCGCTTGAAGTCGGTGTTGACTCAATTAGAGGCCGGTATTGAAAACGTGCGGCAGCGTTACGGTAACGTCCAAGGGTTTATCGCCTACTTCCAACCGGCAACCAACACCTACGCGCCGGTCGATCAATTGGAAGAACTGTTCACGGCGGCTGTCCAGCACGAAGCGGTCGTGGGGTTGGCGATCGGCACTCGCCCCGACTGCGTTCCCGATGACGTTTTGGATCTGATCGACGAACTGGCGGCCGACCGGTATGTGTCGTTGGAATACGGCATGCAGACCATTCATCAAGCCGGTTTGGACTGGATGAATCGTGCCCATGACCATGCGGCAATGGTGGACGCCATGGATCGCAGCCGGGGGAGACGATTCGAGACTTGCGCCCACGTAATTTTGGGCATTCCGGGGGAAACCCACGCCGACATGATGGCAACGGCGGTGGAAGTGGCTCGCCTCCGCCCCGCGGCGATCAAGCTGCATAACCTTTACGCCGTGCATGGTACGCCACTGGGTGATGCCGTGCTCGCTGGCGAACTTGAATTGATGGAGCGGGAGAGTTACATCCAAACGGTGGTTGATTTTCTCGAACTGATGCCCCCTGAAATGATCGTCGAACGGGTCAGCGGGGAGGCTCCCAGCGGCTTTTTGATTGCTCCCGCCTGGTGTCGCGAGAAATCCTCGGTGCGAATCGACATCGAAGCCGAATTTCGCCGCCGGGGAACGCGTCAGGGATCACGGGCGTTGGCTGAGGCTGACCCCGCGTTCGCTCCGGCCGCCCGTCGTCCGCTCGATCAAACCCCGGACGCGGTCCGCAACAAAGTGGCTAGCCGTCGCAAGTTGCCGGTGCTACGCCTCCCCAGCGAGTGAGGAAAGCAGTACGCTTTGCGCTTCTATTTTTCTGTTGCCAAACTGGCCGCCAGCGAAAGCGTCCCTTCACTTTCGGGGAGCTTGCCTGGGGCGGCATCGTTAGCTCTGGACATCTCGACGAAGTAGGCGGAAATGACTCGGGCAACCATCGCGTTTGGTCTTGGTTTATGCGCGGCGACTATTCTGTTGCTGCTGAATTTGCCGAACGGACGGATTACCACCGTCTTTGTGCCCATGGTGTTTGGCGTGCCGATCTTTATCGCCGGTGTCATTAGCCTCAATCCACACCGTCGCCGTTGGTGGCTGCGGGGAGCTGTTGTGCTAGCATTGATTGGTGGCCTCGGTTCGCTAGTTCGCGTCGGTCAAAACGCCTTCGCGTGGTTCACGGGTGCCGAGTTCTATCCCTTACCAATGATAATCGCGACGGCGCTCACAGTAACTTTACTGGGCTTCGCCGTCGCGATGCATCTTCAATTGGCTAACAAAGAACCGAGTTAGCTGGCCGATTTACTCGCTTCGGCAACTTCGCGAACCTGGCTCCCCCGCTTGCCCTTCTCCAGATCAACCACTTCCCAGACTAGGCCAACCGCCTTCATCATGCGGATGAACATGTAAGTCATATCGATTTCCCACCACTTGTGCCCGTGGCGAGCGAGGCGGGGATAAGCGTGGTGGTTGTTGTGCCAGCCTTCACCATAAGTGACGAGGGCGACCAACCAGTTGTTGCGGCTGTCGTCGGTGGTTTCGTAGTTCTTGTAACCAAACATGTGGCTAGCTGAGTTCACCAACCAGGTGCTGTGCAGCACGAAGATCAATCGCACGAACATGCCCCAGACGACGAAGGAAGCGGCCATTGGCCCACCACCGATCGCATAACCAATTCCACCCAGTACGCAGCCCATGGCAATGTTCAGCGGCAAGAACAGTTTGTGCAGCAGACGCATACCGGGGTCACGAGCCAAATCGGGGCAGTAACGCTTCCAGTATGACTCGGCGTCGGTGTCGTAAGTGCAGAAGGCAATCCAGAATATGTGACTCCAAATGGAGCCGTCGCGGGGCGAGTGCGGATCGCCTGGCAAATCGCTCAATTGATGGTGTTTGCGGTGATCGGCAACCCAGTCCAACGGCGAGCCTTCACCGGCTAGAATGCCGAGTGTGCCGAATGCATAGCGAACCCAGCGATAGGTTTGCATGCCAGTGTGCGTTAACAGGCGGTGGTAACCGAGGCAAATCCCCAAGCCACCGGTGACCCAGTGCAGGAAGAAAGTCAGTACCAGAGCTTGCCAAGTAAAGGTAGATATAGCAAACAACAGACCCACGTGAGCAACAGCCAACCAGATCAGGGAGGCCCAGTTGATACCGTTCCAGCGAATTCGCTCCGCTTTCGTACGCGGCGTCGGTTGGACTCTCTTCTTGGTGGTCTTCTCAGCGCCTGTCGTGACGCCTTTTCCCTTGGTAGGGCTTTCTAGCACGGTTGCCATTTTTTGAATCCTTCGCAGCCACGGAGTGGATTGTGGTAAAAGTAACGCTGCCCCCGACTCCTTTGTACTCTTGCTTCATGCCCTGGCTGGGGCGAGCGTCAAGGCGGGGTGCCACACGGCATGTCTCCAATGATATCGACTCTCAATAAGCGCCCTGTCACAGACCCTGCACCGATGTGTAACAGCCATGTAAAATCTCATTTTTCGGGCTGCTCTATTCCGCGACACGCACCCCTTGCTGTGAACAAATGACCCCAGAAGAAGTGACTCCCCACCTGCGTCGCGTGCTGCGTGATACTCGAAAGTTGTACGTCGATAGCGGCAGGTGGCTGGTTTCGCGACACAAAACACTGCTGGGTGACCGCGCCGCCGGATTTGTCGATTTGATGGACGATCTCCATCGTGGCCTTTTGATCAAGGTCTACACCGAGATCATTCGCAGCGACAATCGCTGGACCGGCATGGAAAAGTTCGTCGGCACGCTGCTGATCGAACACCTCTGGGACGAACGCCTCCGCGGTTCGGCACTGCGGGAAGCCGCCGAAAGTATCCTGGCGCAAGCCGACGCACTGAACTGGAGCACACTGGTTCGGCCGTTCGTCGCTTACGAACCTCTGCATGAAAAAATTGGACATGTCGAAACGGTGGTCATGCGGCTGGCAAACTTAGTTGCCAAATGCGACGGTTTGACCACCCCCGATGAAAGTCAAGCTCTGCATCAACTGCAACAAGACATCACGGCGGCCTTGGGGGGCTCGGTGTTGAGTTGCGGGTCTCAGGTTCTCCCTCATGAAACCCTACCCGGAGCGGCTGCCAGCCGACCGAACTCAAATTCGAACTCCCAAAACGCTATGCAACAGCAGCAGGCTGAGGAGCGGATCGGCCCAGTTGCTAGCAAAACCAGTGGCGGGAGTCAGCGAAAAAACCGCGAGCCGGCTCCCGAGAAAACGCCCCAAGAGCGGTTGCAGGAGGCGACGGATGAACTGGAAAAGCTGATTGGCTTGTCGATGATTAAGGAACGCGTCCGTTCGCTGACTAATTTCTTGCGGTTGCAGCGACAGCGAGAACAAGCCGGGTTGCCGACGATGCCGATTGGTCTGCACATGGCGTTTGTCGGCAATCCGGGGACCGGCAAAACAACGGTCGCGAGGATCGTCGGGCAGATCCTGGGTGCCATGGGAATTCTCAAGAGCGGCCATTTGGTGGAAACCGATCGCTCCGGGCTGGTGGCCGAATATGCCGGGCAAACCACGGCCAAAACCAACAAACTGATCGATTCGGCGCTCGATGGCGTGCTGTTTATCGATGAAGCTTATTCGTTGATCAGCGATCGTGGCGGGGATGACCAGTACGGCCGCGAGGCGATTCAGATCTTGCTGAAACGCATGGAAGATAACCGCGATCGCATCGTCGTCATCTTGGCCGGCTATCCCGAGGAAATGGACGAAATGATCCGCAGCAACCCCGGGCTTAGCTCGCGGGTCAACACCAAGCTCGAGTTTGAAGATTACCAACCGGCCGACTTGGGGCAGATTTTCGAGCTGCTGTGCAAATCCAATCATTTTCGCTTGCCACCAACCAGCCGCCACCGGTTGCTGGTCGGGTTGGATGAACTCCATCGCGAACGAGACCGACATTTTGGTAACGGCCGACTTGCTCGCAACGCGTTCGAGGAGTGCGTCCGCCGCCTGGCCGATCGGGTCGCCGACATCGCGCCGCTGACTCCTGAACTACTGTCGGTTCTGGAGCCTGAGGATATCATCGTGCCGGGCATCGCCGACAATCAGTTGGAGCAATTGATCCAGCAAGCTCACACCCTGCGGACCGCCTGCACGCACTGCAAAAAACGGCTCAAGCTGGAAGGCCGCATGTTGGGTTGCCGGTTGCGATGTCCCAATTGCCAAACCGAGTTCAAAACGGGTTGGGCCGACGTGGAAAAATCGTAGTGTCCAAAGTCGCCTTTCGCTCCGCAAAGACGACTTTCCCAGGTTTCAGCTCATCTTGGCTGTTAGCTCGAATGCACGATCGCGAGTTGCTCGGTGGAGTAAAACCGGCGATCTTCGGGGTGCCACAGCGGCAGGCCTCGGCGAACTCGGTCGCAGAGGATTTTCAGTTTCTCATCGGAACCTGGCAACGCTTTGGTCGGCACGAATGCCGAATTGGGCAGGGGTTTCGGTTCGAAGTCCCATTGACCGTCGCGAACTGCGTCAAGAATTGACCGTGGCACGGGGGCGATTCTCCCGGGGAGAGCACTGACGAAACAGGCAGTCCGTTGCCAACCACAGACCGCGAGTATCTGACTTTCTGCGCTGCGTGTCAAGAAAATGCTAGCAAATCATTCCGCGACCGCTTGACGCAACCGTTCGACCAGATCGATTGTCTGTTTTACCGACAGTTCCTCAGCTCGCGTCGTCGGCTGCATTCCCGCTTCGCCCAGCACTTGATCGACGACTTCCTTCTCCAGCACCCCTTTGAACGCGCTCATTACCACGCTGCGGAGAAATTTGCGGCGGTGAAAATAAAATGCTCGCACCGTGCGGTGAAAAAACTTGACGTCGACCAGTCTGGCCCGCAGTTTCGGGTCGGGATCGATGCGAATGATGGCCGACTGGACTTTGGGACGTGGGTAGAAGACCGAGGGGGGCAAAATCCGCACGATCTGGCTGCGGGCGAGCGCTTGAATCCAGACTGACAGCGCGCTGTAATCTTTGGTCGCCGGTTTGGCGACAATCCGCTCGGCCAACTCTTTTTGGATCGTCACCACCATGCGATCGGGGATCGGGTCGTCGTCGAGCAAATTGCTGATGATCGGCGTGGCGACGTTGTAGGGCAGGTTGGCGACTAGTTTAAATTTCGCGTCGGGGCCAATCCGAGCCATCGCCTCGCGGACAGTTTCCAGCACCAAGGGATGCAGTGTGTTTTTGTTTTTCAGGGCATCTTGTTGCAGCAGCGTGACGTGCGGCGCGTCGGAAAATTCTTGCCGAGCCAATTCGGCCAAGTTGGCGTCAATCTCGACGGTCACAACTTGTCCCGCTCGGCGAGCCAGCCGAGCGGTTAGCGAGCCCGTTCCGGTGCCGATTTCCAGCACCACGTCGTGGCGCTCAATCGCCGCGGAACGCACGATCAAATCAATGAGATTCAGATCGACGAGAAAGTTTTGCCCGTAACGGTTGACTGGCCGAAGTCCAGCGGCTTTCAATCGGTTCGCGACGTAGCTGACGGTTTGTCGATTTTCCATCCAGATTGAGCCTGCAATTGACGTTCGACATATTTTGCCAGCACGTCAGATTCGAGATTAACGGGATCCCCAACAGCCAATTTTCCCAGCGTCGTGACGGCCAGCGTGTGGGGAATCAAAGCCACGCTGAACGCTTTGTCACTGACGTCGACCAGCGTCAAACTAACGCCGTCGACAGCCACACTCCCTTTGGATGCCAACTGTGGCGCCAACTGCCGCGGAACCTCAAACCAAAGTTTAGCCCAAGGGGGATCGGCTTCCTCACGCAACAATCGGCCGATTGCGTCGATGTGTCCGGTGACGTAATGTCCCCCCAAACGATCGCCGGCCCGCAACGAACGTTCCAAGTTGACTTGACCTCCAGCCGCCAAGCGGCCCAAGTTAGTCCGCGAAAGCGTCTCCTCGCCGGCTTCAAAGGCAAGCCGCGAGTCGTTGATCTCGACCACCGTCAAACAGCACCCGTTGACGCAGATACTGTCGCCCAGTTGGGCGTCTTCTGCCACGCAGCCAGCGTCAATCACCAAGCGACAACCTGGAGGCTGAGGCACAACCGCGACCACGCGGCCCATCGTTTCGACAAGTCCAGTGAACATAACCATTCACTGTAGATACTTCCCCCAATTTGCACAACGGGAGCAACAACTGGCCGCGACATTGTTTCGTTAGTGATTCGCTCGGTGTTTTTCGTAACTCACAGTGGCCAGCGATGGCGAGTAACCTGCGGTGAGTGCTGCGAACGAGCCCTAGCACGAGGACGAGTGGCAAGACCCTACCTGCCCGCACCGCGTTTGCCCGCCCTAGTCAGTCGCTCGCGGTGGTGCCACAATGCCAGGAAAATAAATTCACTCTATTTTTGCCCCCAAAGCATCTGCGATTTTTAGGAGCACAGCGAGTTATGAGTCTGATTGAATCGATCCACGCACGGCAAATTTTCGACAGTCGTGGCAATCCGACCGTGGAATGCGAAGTCGTTTTGGATGACGGCAGCACGGGGCGGGCGGCGGTACCGAGTGGTGCCAGTACGGGCGTTCACGAAGCATGGGAATTGCGCGATGGCGACAAGTCCCGTTACATGGGCAAAGGGGTTCTGCAAGCGGTTGAAAATGTCAACTCCAAGCTTGCCGATTTGTTGCTGGGAATGAACGCCGTTGATCAACGTGGCATCGATGCGGCCATGATCGAGCTCGATGGCACTCCGAACAAAAAGAACCTCGGCGCCAACGCGATTCTTGGCGTTTCCTTGGCCGTTGCCAAAGCGGCTGCCAACTACACAGCTCAGCCCCTGTTCCGCTACTTGGGCGGCGCCGGCGCGCATCTCTTGCCCGCTCCGATGATGAACATCATCAACGGGGGACAACACGCAGACAACTCAGTCGACGTGCAAGAGTTTATGGTGATGCCCTTGGGTTTTGACACCTTCAGCGAAGCCTTTCGGGCCGGTACCGAAATCTTTCATCACCTCAAGAAGGTGCTGGCTGCGAAAAAACTCAATACGGCGGTCGGTGATGAAGGCGGATTTGCTCCCGATCTGGGCAGCAACCAGGAAGCGCTCGATCTGATCATGACGGCGATCGAAGCTGCCGGCTACAAAGCGGGCGAGCAAATCTGGATTGCCTTGGATGTTGCTTCCACCGAATTCTATGATTCCAGCTCCCAAAAATACGCGATCGACGGCAAGCAATTGTCGGGCGACGAACTGGTTGACTTCTTGGCCGGCTGGTGTGACCAATACCCCATCGTCTCGATCGAAGACGGTTGCGCCGAGGACGATTGGGCGACTTGGAAAAAACTGACCGATCGTTTGGGTAGCAAAATCCAACTCGTCGGCGACGATCTCTTCGTCACCAACACCGAACGCTTGCAACGCGGTATCGATGAAGGGATTGCCAACAGCATTCTCATCAAAGTCAATCAAATCGGCACGCTGACCGAAACGATCGACGCGATCCAGTTGGCCGGACGTCACAACTACACCAGTATTTCCAGTCACCGCAGCGGCGAAACCGAAGATGCCACGATTGCCGATTTGGCGGTGGCTCTCTCAACCGGCCAAATCAAAACCGGCTCGGCCAGCCGTAGCGATCGCATGGCCAAGTACAATCAGTTGCTGCGAATCGAAGAGATGCTGGGGATCGGCGGACGTTACGCCGGCCCGCTGCTGGTCTCCAAGTTCTGCTCCTAAGCGATCGGATTTCCATTGTTTTGCTTGACGAGTCGATGTTGCTCGTCAAGTATTTGTCCGCTGACAGGCGTTTCCCATGTACACGATGCTGGCAGAACAACCCATTTTGATCAGCGTCGTGCTGGGGATCCTGGCACTCACTATGCTTTACATGTGGACCCGAGGTGCGCCGCGCGGAGTTGCCATCAGCGGTGCTGTTTGCTTGGCGCTGATCCCGCTGGCTTGGCTATTTGCGAATCTAGTGGAAACCGACGATGAGGCGATTCGCAAGTCGATTCGGCAATTCGCCGCTCATGTCGAAGCCAACGACTTTGAACAGGCTTATCTGTCGATTCACTCCGACCGCGGCGATATTCTCGCGCGGGCCAAGGCCGAACTGCCAAACTACGAGTTCACTCGCGCCCGCGTCGGTGGCTTCAATCGAATTCGCTTGCTACCGGGGACCGAACCCCGCGAAGCAGTCATCGATCTGACCGCCTCGGTCCGAGTCAGTTTGGCCCGCGGCGGTATTCGCGATCAAGCAGTCGCCCGGCGGTTGTTCTTGCGGATGGTTGAAACCCAAAACGGCTGGCAAGTGATTGATTACGAACATCGCCCCGTCGTCGGTGGTACGGATGGATATAGCAACCCGGGCGAAACTGACTGGGATGCCTTGCTGAAACCGCCCGCATAGCTGCAACCACTTTGTCAGCTGAAAACGCCCCGTTAATCGCGTAGCTAGGAATTTGAAACGTTGTTCATTACGCTCGATGGTGTGGATGGTGGTGGCAAATCGACGCAAATTGGTCGCCTGGTAGAGCGCTTGCAAGCCGCCGGAATGGAGGTGGTTGCGGTGCGCGATCCTGGCAGCACGCCCGCTGGCGAAGCGATTCGAGGATTGTTGCTCGATTCCGACTTGGTGATGCATCGCCGCAGCGAAGCGTTGCTTTACATGGCGGCCCGCGCACAATTAGTCGAAGAACGCATCCGCCCCGCCTTGGCTGCGGGTCAAGTCGTCGTGTGTGATCGTTTCCTGCTGGCAAACGTTGTCTATCAAAGTGCCGCTGGAGGTGAATCGCCCGATTTGCTGTGGCAACTGGGCGAAATTGCGATTGCTGGAGTGCGCCCCGATCTCACGTTGCTGCTGGACTTGCCGGCAACCACCGCGTTTTCCCGCTTGGGCCGCCCCGCTGATCGGATGGAATCGCGCGGTCGTGAGTATCTCGAAGCGGTTCGTCAAGGCTTCCTCGACCAAGTCGCCAAGGCTGGCAATAGCTACGCCATCATTGACGCTGAAAACGACATCGAAGCGATCGCCTTGCAAATTTGGACAATCGTCGCCACCACGCTCAACAAGCCCGACCTGATTGATGCGCAACACTTGATGAATCAGCCCGACAAACTTAATCAGCCCGATACGGAGCGGCAAACGTCATGAGTGGCGATCTGATCGGCTACGAACAGCAGCGCGGCTGGTTTCGCAACGCGATCGCGACCGGTCGTTTGACGAGTAGCTTTCTGTTTGTGGGTCCCCCCAACATTGGTAAACGAACCTTCGCTCGCTATTTGGCGAAATCGCTGCTTTGCGAACGGGTTCCGGCGGCTGAACTGGCTCCCTGCGGCGTCTGCTCGCACTGCATTCAAGTTGCCGCCGACACGCATCCCGATATCTTGCAAGTCAGCAAACCTGATGATCGGGCGACCATTCCAGTTGAACTGCTGATCGGTCGGCGCGAAGCCCGCATGCAAGAGGGATTGTGTCACGATATTAGGCTCAAACCGATGGCCGGTGGTCGTCGTATCGCCATTCTGGACGACTGCGATGTACTCAACCAGGAAGGTGCCAATTCGTTGCTCAAAACGCTCGAAGAGCCTCCGCCCCACGCCTTGATGGTGTTGATCGGGACCAGTGCCCAACGACAGTTGCCAACCATTCGCTCACGTTGCCAAATCATTCGCTTTGCCTCGCCGCCGCGTGCCGATGCCGAACAGATTCTACTGCGACGTGCGGGCGAGCTGGAGCTGGAGCCAGCGGCTATCTCGGCCGCCCTGGATGCCGTCGGTGGCGACCTGAGCCGCGCGATCGCTTTCCTTTCCGAGGAATTTCGCGAGTTCACCGAGCTATTTACCAAACATCTGCTCGAACAGCCCCCCGAGGCGATCGCCACCGCTCGCGTCGTGACCCAGTTTGTCGAGGCTGCCGGTACGGAAGCTCCCCTGCGCCGGGCTCGGCTCTCTGAAGTCGGTTCGCTGGCAGCTGAGATATTTCGCCGCCGGCTGAGAACAGCGGCCGAAGTGAATCAACTCGGAAACACTCAGGTTCAACGCGATCTTTTCCGCATGGAACGTAGCCTCGAGCTGGTTCGCCACGTCGATCGATTCGCCAATCAGGCAACCATGATCGAAGCCTGGGCTGCGGACCTGCAACGAGGTGCCGCAGCGGGCTAAGTATCGAACGCCTTATCGAACGCCTCGATTAAGCGGCATCGCGGCGGGCAAAAATCTCAGGTTGACCGGGGCTAATGTGAAGGTGCAACGTGTCGATTTCTAATTTCAAAAGTTCCTCAGCCAATTGGCCCGCCGTCGGTCGCGCGCTCGGCTGCTCTGCCGTCATCTGCTCCAACAACGCGGCGAGTTGGGGAAACGCGTCCTCCCGCTCGGCCAATAAAGCTCGCAGCATTAGCCCGATTGAATAAAGATCGCTGGCAGCCGTGACCGTGCTGGCAGATCCATCGGTCAGTTCCGGGGCCGCATAGGCGGGCGTCCCACGAAACTCAGCCTGCGCGGCAGTCCGCGGTTGATGTGCCGAGCCTAGTTTTTGCGCAAACCCCAAGTCCACAATCGTCGCGTGCCCACTCAAATCGACCAACACGTTTTCTGGTTTAAGATCGCCATGGCTCCAACCGGCAGCGTGCAACACAGCAACCGCTTGTGCGCACTGGCGAATCCACCACAACGCAACCGGAATCGGTTGCTCGGGGCGTTGCAGCAGCGTCTCCAGCGTGACTCCGTTAATCCGCGGCATCACAATATAAGGTCGATTGCCGCCGACTTGCCCATCGAGGACGGGGATTAGATGCTGATGCTTGGCAACTGCCGCCACCGCTGCTTCATTGCGAACCTGCAAAGCGGCTTCCGGGTCCTGCTGGCTCGTTTGACGGGTCAGCTTGACGGCATAGTCACTGCGAGGGCTGCCAGCAGCGTCGGCTGGTTGAGCCGCGTATAGGTCGCACCAGCTGCCCCGGTGCAGCAAAGCTGTTAATCGCCAAATGCCCACGGTGCCCAAGGAGTCAGCCGCCCTCAAGGTGCTGGTCCCCGGCGAGCGAGATCTCGCGGAAGTGGCCGCCGGTGCGCTGGTTTGCTGCTCAGAAGCGGTAGACCGTTGCATGCAGTGCCTCTCGGTGTGTTGAAGTAAGCAATTCCAACCTCTCGCATCGACACAAACCGACGAGGAGCTACAACCGGAGCCAGGCAAACCTCAAACTACCGAGCAGATGACCTAATCTGCTGAATTTACCTATTCTGGGCAGGTGTTACGATTGCTAGAGCTCGTGCCACTCGCTTGTGGTGACCGATCCAGCACCCCGTGGTAGACATCTTCAATGTCTTCCACACGCTTGGTCTCATGACAATACTGGGCCACCCTCTGCTGCCCCGCCGCACCGAGTTTCGCTCTCAAGTCATCGCTCTCCGCGAGCCTGGCGAGCCGCTCCGCCCACTCGCTCGGTTGCCCAACGGGAGCCAGCAAGCCGTCGACGCCGTCGCGAATCAAGTCTGGCAACCCGCCAACCGGCGTGACCAATACTGGCTTGCCCATTACCATCGCTTCTAAAATCGACAGTGGTAGTTGCTCATGTCGCGATGGTAAACAGACCACATCAACTTGCCGCATGATCGCCGCCACATCATTCCGCGGCCCCAGCAGATGCAAGCGGTCTGCGATGTTCCACGCCGCCGCTTCGCGTTTCAGTTTGCCGACATACTTTGGCGAAAGACCGCCCGCTGCGATGATCTGCATCGCGGGCACAAAGTTGCGCAACTCACCCACGGCTCGCACCAGCGTGAGCAGATCTTTTCGAGGTTCGACGCTGCCCAACACGGCGATTAGAAACGCGCTCGATGATCCAGCGAACTGGTCTCGCAGCAGCCTGTGATCAGCATCAAGTTCCCGCGATCCCCAATCAATAGCTTGAGGATAGGGAATAATTACAACGCGTCGTGCCGGTACCCAGTGACGTCGTCGCAAGTAGCGAGCCGTGGCTTGGCTCGGCGCAATAATGCGATCGTGGGCGAACCAGTGCAGTTGGAAGCTTTGATGATGAGCTGTTGCTACCGATGGAATTCGAGCGAACCAGCGGATCAATGACGAAAAATGACAAGCGCTAGTTTTGTGGCTGTGCGTTAATTGAATGCCGGTGTCGACCAGCCATTGACTGGTAGCTTTCAGCGCACCGCGATTGCGGCGGAAATCACATGGCGTCAAAGCAATATTTTTCGAACTTAATTTTCGCAGCGCGTCGACTTGCTGATAAACCCAAGAATCACGGCGACAATAAACATCCACGTGGTGTCCGCGCGCCGCGAGTATTCGCGATAAGGTCACCGCATGACGACTGGCCCCGTCAATCTCTCTACCAGATACGAATTGCGCCACACGCAACATTGAATTTCTGGTGCTATCCATGGTCAATGAGGCAGCTTGGCTGCCCATTTGTCGAGCTGGTTCTGCCATTCCGCCAACACATCGTCACGCTGCATTTGACTCAGCACGTCGCACCCCGCCCGTAGGCACTCGCGAAAGATGATTTCCCGCCGAGCTGCCGGTATCTCATCAATTACCATAGCAAGACCATCTCGCGCGTTGCTGAGGTACGACAGGGCAGACTCCAAATCAGCGTTGGCGAGCGCAATTTGCCCGCCGAGCGACTGTGACAAACAAGTTCGCCAAGCGGATGATACTTCCGTGGCAGAGTTTTCGCTGAGCAACCAATATTCGTCGACAAGTGGTTTTGCCATTTCGTAAGCGCGCACGCGACATAATAATTCAGCCAGATCAATCATTTGTTCCGCTAAGTCTAACGGCTTATCAGCGAACTCGCTGCGAACCCGCGCCAACTCTTGCTTCGCAACGTCCATGACGGTCGACTGGTCGTCAATCTCCGCAGCGGCTTGCAAAAGACTTTGTCGGACAAACTGCAGCGAACGGTTGCCGCGGCTCGCCTGTTCAACGGGAAGCAGGGTTTCCACAGCCAGCTGCGGTTGCTTGTTCTTCCAATAGTTCACCCCCAGGTTACCAGCCATTCGCAGTGTTTGCGGATGTTGGTCTCCCAGCTCTTCACGGCACGCCTCAGTCGCCTCGGCAAACACTTCGATGGCCTGATCGTATTTTTCCCGGCCATACAAACTGACACCAAAGTTCCGCATCATTTGTTGCGTGCTTGGATGAATGGCTCCCATGGACTCTTTCAAGCCTGCGATCGTTGCTCGCCACAACGCGTCAGCTTGGTCATGTTGTTCCGCGTTGCTGTAGGCTGCCGCTAGATTCCCCATCGCTCTGAGCGTAGCCGGGTGTTGGGCACCAAGTACCGTTCGATTTGGTTCAATAATTGATTCGAACACGCTAATTGATTGTTTCGCATCGCCCAGTCGCAAGAGACCAAAGCCAACATTATTGGCCGTGGTCAAGGTGTCGGGATGTTCTTCCCCCAAGAGCTGACGCTGCACCGTGAGGATTTCTTGCCACGCTTGCACCGCCAGTTCAGTTTGGCCTTGTCGTTCGTAGCCAGTTGCTTGCCCGACGCGGGTTCGCAGCGTCACGATGTGATTGGGGCCGAGCGATGCGGTCAAAGTTGCCACGGCTTGCTCCCACAGCTCCGCGGCCTCACCTGCACGATTCAAATCCAGGTAAACTCCCGCCAGATTGTTTGACGTAATCGCCGTGCTGACCGGCGAACCGCTCGCCAGGCTCAACTCCAACGCCTGTTCGTAAATTTCGGCCGCTGCGGAAAAATTTCGCATATCCTCATAGGCGGCCGCCAGGTGCATTTTGCAGGTGATTGTTTGAGGATGTGTCTCCCCCCAAGCTTCGATAGCTAACGGTAGCGTCGCTTGACAGAGTTCATAACTTTCACGTCGCCGGCCAACTCGTTTCAGCAGGTTTACTCGCTCGATTTCTGCGCCCAACGTCGTGCGGTGGCTCGGCCCTAGCTTTTTGCGAAGCGTTGCAAGAACCGTTTCGTTGAGCGTCAACGCTTCTTGATCACGACCTTGGTCTCGATAGCAGTCGGACAAGCTCAGCATCAAACGCAAGGTTTCGATATGTTCGTCGCCCCAGAATTGTCGAGCCGACCGCAATGCCTCCTCAACGCATGCGATCGCCTCTTTGATCTTGCCCGCTCGTCTCAAGGTCGTGCCAAGCGTGCCGCGATGACCAATTGAAAAAGGATTGTCTGGCCCCATGGTCCGCAGCGTGGTCGCGTATGTTTCGCTAGCCAGCTTTATTGCTTCGTCGTACTGCCCCAGTTGTTGTAAGATCTTTGCTTGGCGGCGGCGAACATTGAGATTCAAATAATCGCTCGCGTCGAAGTTTGCCTCTGCGGCAGCCATGACTTTGGTATTGACTTCGATCGCTTGGTCAAATTTCCCTGCGTTATAATAACTCTCAGCGAGAAAGCTTTCGGCTTGCAGCGTTTCCCAAGCGGTTTCACCGAGTGTTGGCTGCATTTCCGCGACCAGCGTTTGGATATTCGAAATAGCCTTCTCGACGGGAATCATGTCAATGCGGGCGACCTCATATTGCTTGCGGGCCAGCAAAGCTTCCTGGCTATGTTTGCCATACATTTGCTCATGCTTGTTGATCAGTTGGCGGAACAGTTCGATGGCCTCGCTCTCCCGGGACGCTGATCGGTAGGTCACAGCTAAACTGTTTTCCGCGGCGAGCGTTGGTTCCGCATTTTCGCCATAAGCCTCTCGTCTCCGTTGTACGGCCAACTCTAGCATGCGGATACTGTCATTAAATTTCGAGGTCGCGCGGAGGCTAATGCCGATCATCCAAGCCAATTCCGCTTCAATGTCGGGTGCTAAATCGTTGCGTGCTTCTAGGCTACGAGCCGCTCGCATCATCAAAGTGCTGAGCGTTGCATCGGTCCCCAAGCTTTCCCATTGGTCGGGCAAAAAACGCATCTGCCCCTCAACGCTGGTCAATGCCAAAATATCTCGATTGACAAATTCCGTGATCGATTCGGCAAACTCACGTTGACGCTGTTCCTCGAGCCGCGCGACTTGTTCCTGGTCAGCAGCTTTTTCAGCGGCGACGCGGGCGACATCTGCCTGCCTGCGTTGCTCTGCTTCGTTGCGCGCTAGTGCGCTGAACGAAAAAGCTGCCCAAGTCGAGGCCAACACCACGCCGCACAGCATCACCAGCAACGCGGCTAAGGAACTCGCCAACGCCGGGTTGCGACGACTCCAACGGTACAGTCGCTCGATGCTGGTGACGGGCCGCGCGAGAATCGGTCGCCCCTCGAGGAAACGCCGCAAATCCTCTTCCATATCCGCAGCTGTGGCATAACGGTCGGCCGGCTGGTGCGCCACCGACTTAGTGATAATCGTTTCCAAATCTCGCGGGATACTGGCATCGAATCTCCTGATTGGAATTAGCTTCCCATCTCGGATCTGTTCCATCATTTCCCACCTGTCGCCGGCCGCAAAGGGCGATTCCAACGACAAGAGTTCATAGAGAGTCATTCCCAGGGCATACGTGTCGGCGGCCGGCGAACTCTCTCCAGTAAATCGCTCAGGTGCCATGTAACGCAGTGTGCCGGGGGCCTCCAAACTTCCGGTCAATCCCAGGTCGCCACTCTTGGCTAACCCAAAATCGGCCAGCCAAGCAACCTGCTCCCGATCGAGGATAATGTTAGCCGGCTTCACGTCACGATGGACAATGCCTCGTTGATGCGCATAGTGCAACGCTGAGGCAATCTGAACTCCGGTCTGAGCCACAAACCGCCAGTGTGCTTCGCCGGCAGCCGGCAACGATCGCCACGTGGCCCGAGCATCTTCCGCCGCCCTCTCCGTAAGGTGTTCCGCGACATGCGCGTTGGGCACCCCCTTGGGATCTTCGTCGGTCGGTATCGCTGCACCTCCCTCCGTTTCACCTGACAGGCGAAAGTCGCCCGCTTTTTCGGCTGCCGTCGTTCCCAGGTCTTGCGTGCTTTGTAGACCAGCCTGCGGCGTAGCCCCCACTTCCGCTTGCTTCTTCCGCGTATCACGCGAAGCCCGCCGCGTTGCCACCTGCCGCGACCGAGAATCGCGAATTTCGTCGCGAATGCGATCCAACCCCCAACCATCAATCAATTGCATCGCGTAAAAGGCAACACCATTGACCTCGCCTGCCTCGAATATCGGCACTATGTTGCTATGGTGTAGAGAGGCCGCCGCCTTTGCTTCAATCTGAAAACGGGCCACCGCCCCCTTCGTCTCCAAGCGTTCCGCGGGCAGTACCTTCACCGCCACCCGGCGATTTAAGCGAGTTTGCACCGCCTCGTAAACAACCCCCATCCCGCCACGCCCCAATTCGCGGACGATGTCGTAGTCGGTGATCTGCAAGGCAATTTCTGGCTTGTTGAACTGCTCCAGCAACTGATAGGCTGACCATACCTCCCGAATCGGATCCGCCCACTCGGCAGGATGTTGGCTAACGACTGCCTCGATATCAATCGGCTCACCCGCCAATTGACGCTCCCGCAGGCCGACCACTAACTCGTCTATCTCAGCGGCATGCTGCGAACCTAACGAATCGGTGATATCGGGTCTTGTGTGATCTTGTGATGACATGGGCGGAGTTCGCAGCGTAACGGAACGAGACTGACTTCACGGCATGATGCCCAAAAACAAATAACCCCGCCCAGTTTAACCTCTCATTTTCATTCGCGATCTCCCCCAGCAGGGTTGCTCGCGAGTCTGTTTAGTGCACGCGTCCGATTCCGCTGTTGCCTTGCCCGCTTCGCATCGTCGCCGCGCTGCTTGCTTCGCTCCAGCGATTCACTCTTTCTGCTTGGAGTGACTCTTGATGAATGCCAATAACGCAGACTGGTAGGTACCGTTCGTAGAAATATTATGACCAGCTTGGTTGAGCGAGACTAATTGCTTAGGCCCCCTGGCTGCGGAAAAGATCGCAACCGCATGTGAGTGCGGAACGATGAGGTCGTTTTTCCCGTGCGCCAGCAGCAAAGGACAGTCGTAATCGCTGAGCGTTTCCTGCGAGTTCAACAGCTCCGCTGACACCAACGACGAGAGAGCGGGATAGTGCAGATCGGCCAACTCCCTGAGCGAAGAAAAAGTGCTCTGCAAAATCAAAGCACGCGGCTCAACATCGACCGCCAGCTTACTCGCAAAAGCTCCACCTAGTGACTCGCCGAGCAGAAACATCTCCGCTTGCGGCACATTTGCAACCTCGCTGAACTTCATGCGAGCAGCCTTTACGTCCTGCAACACTCCATCGATTGACGGACTGCCGCTGCTGCGACCATAACCTCGATAGTCGACGATGAAGGCGGTAATATTCGCTTGCTGTAGTAAACGCAAAAGACCCGAGCGAGTCGAAATATTTCCCGCATTGCCATGCAAAATCAAAACGTAAGCGATGGGCGTTTCGCTCGGGCAGTACCAGCCATGAAGAACGGTTTCATCCTCTGACTTGAAATAGGTATCAACGTAGGTGAGGCCTGGCGGATCCCAGTCTCCATCCGGATACTTCGTCGGAAAGAAAAGAAAACTGTTGAGCCCAGGAGGTGGATTGCCTTTGTATAATTCCGCCAAGGGTGCCAGGAACGCCGCGGAAACAGCAAACAGCAGGAGCATGATTATAAACGATTTTCGCACCGCACATTCCCGTTTTCGCTAGCAACGAACGCCTGAAATCAAGACCCGCCCGACGCGGAACTCGTGCTACTAGAAACCGCAGCCAGGTCGCTGCCTGATAAATCATTTGGCTGCCCCTTACCCCTGCCTTTCCCTACGATCAAGTGTACGGCGAACAGCCAAGCTGTTGTCAGAAGAAAAGTCAATTTCTGCAATGTCCCCCAGATCTCTGAGAAACTGTTTAAATAGTACAGAGAAGCGCTTGCCAGTTTAAATCCAAGGAAAATTATTCCAGCCAAGGCAAGCAGGTTGCGCTGCTTAAAGTGTAGCATGTTGATGATCGAAACAAGTGCTACCACGAAGAAAGATAGCGAGATCGACACCATTAAGTTGTGCATTGGTGTTGCCGTAAGAAACGCGTAGACCATCGCGCCGATACCCGATATTTGAATCATTCCTCGGCTTCTTCGCGTATCCGCAAGTCGTGAGATCAACTCGAAAAGCAGTGACATGCTGAGGCACAATAGCAGCAAGCCTAGGATGGCGAGTCCGCGTCCAGGATTTGTTTCACCATCGACTAACTCGGGCGCACACAACATGGATACTGTCACACGCGTCCAGTGAACATCTCCGGAATATCCGAAAGCTGAAATCGCCAGCAGAGCAAACGCTGCGGTGACACCGATAAGCGGGAGATGGCGTATCATACTCTGCAAATTGCCGTCCTTTGAGTTTAGTAATTCTGGCAGTCATCATTGTTTAAAAAAAACTGCCTAGGTAAAAATCCAAGAGAAAGGTCTATGTTTTTCTGCATCCGATTTTCCCTCAGTGGCTCATGGCTCAAATTGTCGGATCGCTTACAGAGCCATCACCATCCATCTTACTATCGTATACGCCCCAATGACCGTGCACGTCACGAGTGCGACTATAGCGGCAATGCATCCGGCAGGTATCGCCCAGCAGAATGATTTACTCGCGTAATTCGAGATTACTTGTTGCGGAATTAGCAATTCCGGAGCTCCCAGTCTTTCAAGTCGACTGCGAAGAACGCTTGGGTAGTCTCCCAGATTCAGCACTCTCGCGGATTTCGGAAAACGGGAACGAAGCTGTTGCCAGCCGTCATTCCGAAAGCGTGCCAAAAAAAGCTCCATGACCCGACGTTGATCCGCATCGGGTTCATCGACCGACAACAAGTAGAATCGGCCCGCTTCAAGGTCGTCGCCCAGTGCGAGGAGAGAATTCGCATAAGCGTAGTAGATCTCGCGCGAATATCCATACGTTTGCAGACTAGAGGCTAAAATTTCCTTTGCTCGCCACTGTCGCCCGGCCTTAATCTCAGTACTGGCACGTTCGATAGTCGATTCAACGGTCATTGTGGACCGGCTTGGCACTGAGACTAGGTCGTCCACCCGCTGTCCCCCCGATTCCAATCTCAGGGTTCACGGTCTGGATGGAGCTTAGAGAGGGTATACTCGAATTGTCACGGATTTCGAGGTAATACTTTCGGAATTCCGCAACTTTGACCGACTTGCGCATTATTCTGCCTTCAGAGTTGCCCAATAGCCGCTGCTGACTCTGGGAGTTTCGAAAACGCATAAGATGTTCGTAGAAACGGCCCCAAGACTAGCCAAGAAAAAAGCGTAATAGTAGGGATCGCGAGTGTGCAAACGAGGAACGATTCCCAGCGATTCTTGATGACGAACCACATAACAACATCGAACGCCAGCAGAGGCAACATACCAGTGCACCCATAATAAATCATGAATTTATTATATTCGGTCATTCCGATGGCGGGAAGAACGGGGGCCGTCGACAATCACAAAATGCGATCACCAATAACAGGTGTGCCAAGAAAATAGCCAGTGAAAAAAGGCGCGCAGCAGCCGATGTTTTTGACCATTGGGATGCGAATTCACAATTTTTGTCTGAGGGGGGCGTGGGGTGCTTGCATGTCGTTTGATTTCTCAAACGGAGTTCGTGTCTTCATTCAAGTTCTTGACGAACGAGAAGTCCATTATTCTCGTTAGATTCGGAATCAGATCGTGACCACGCACGAGCATCAGGTATGGGAACATCAGCAAACCGCAATGTGAGCATACGGAATCGGCAAAGTCGGGGGAGAGCTCAATAATCGGAATCTTTCCGCAGACTCAATAGCGGCAGGGGCCTCCTTTCCGAAATTCGCGAGGAAATATCTAGTGCAGACTACTTTCCTAGCAGGCAGCTTCAAAACAAACCGTCTTTTGAAACGTGAGACATCAACTCCTCTACGAGCGTCGCGATTTCGGCGTCGATCCTCCTCTTCAGCTTCCAACGCTTGAGCATGCCGGCAGAGTTCAACTCGTCAGCGTATTTAGCTTCGATGGTCCGCCGAGCCTCGGCCTCCACACCGTGTACCAGGCGTTCGTACCCATCCACAACAATGCCGTGCTGATTGGTGGATTGCGGCCCAAGAACCTTGCTCTTTTTCATGATATTTCGCATTTCGAGAGAATGGCTGGCGGCAATACAATTCTATTGGTTTGGCTGCGGAGTTCGGTACTTACGCTTCGATTAAGTTCAGCGTGGCAGCCAAAGGGGCTTGGAAATTCGAGAGGAATATTTTCCTGCCTCTATCTTTCTGGCCAATCTCGAGTGCCTACCAGAGTCCACGTCGTAAGTATACAGAAAATCCAATGTTAACGAATGCGATCAGCAAATAATGATTGCCGAACCCTAGTCCCCAGAGTACCTTGAAAGCGACCGCATGAAACGCGAGCAGCAGGGAAGGAGCCCGCTAAACACGTTGCGTCTGGAGCTCGCGTGGACTCTGGGCGAAGTTTCCAAGCTCGATTTTGAGAGTGCCCTCTGGCCCGGAGAGTCGCACGCTGCCGCCGGTAGGAAATCGTCGCCACTTATGCGACGCTCACGCTGGCAAGTCGGATGTCTAGGAATTTCCCTCTAACCCCATTCCTCCGGTACCGAGCATTACCCATGTTGCAAGCACACTAGCAACCATAACTCCAGCGGCAAAAAGGGGCCAACGAAATCCCTTCCATTTCCGAGTGAACGGCACCATCTGAAATGCGAGATGAACTGGATACGCGAGGCAGTAACCAACCTTCTGCGATCATTGCTGTCGGCAATGCGATGTGAATGCCGTGAGCGATTGGCTCTGTCATTGATACGGTTTCCAATTTCTCTTTGCGAATGACTAAAATCACGCGGTTGCCGCCAATTGACTCTGGGTTGAGGAGCCGTTCGATCGACAACTGGGGTGCGTTTTTGGGTTCCCTTTCATTGGTTACGTGCTGGTCTCAAATCTCAAAACTGGTCAGTAGCCGTTTGGCAAGAAAGCGTGTTGCTCTGTCGAGCTGAATATTCGCGTAGAGTAGACCTTCTTTGCCGTAGGGTTGATGCGTCAGCAACTTTCCATCGGGATCCACAACGGCCGAAGTTGTTGTGGCGCCTTTGATCGCACAATTCACAGAAGCGAAGTAGCAAGTATTCTCTGCTGCTCGGCATAGCATGGCCTTTTCGTGGAATGAATTGCTGGGATCTGCAAACAATTTCGGCACGTAAGTGGCATTCTCGATGATTTCAAAGTGAGGATGAAACACAAGGTGTGCCCCGTTTTGGGCCGCCCATCGCGTTGTTTCGGGATACCGCCAGCCTTCATGGCAGATGACGACACCAAACGTCAATTCACCGCACTGAAAGATGGTCCGCTTGGACCCTGCACGGTATGTGGATTCTTCCGATGGATCGAGTTGCACCTTGTCCTGGAAGCCTCCGAGACTTCCGTCCGGGTTTGTGACGCGGGCTGTTATTCGCAGTCCGTCGTGGTCAAGTCTCTCAGTACCGAGGACAACCCCAATAGAGTGCTCGGCTGCCTGCGCATCGATTTGTGACCATGCGTTGTCGAGCCAACCTTGGTCCGTAATTTGGGGTGTAGTTTCAATGCGATAGCCTGGCACGTAACACTCGGGAAAACATATGATGTTTGCTCCATCAGTTGCCGCATGGCAAATTGCGTCCAGTGCACGGCTGAGCGATTCTTCCTTTGTCGCGGGGGCTCGCAGATTTGCCAGCGCTATTCGAGTGGTTTTCATCGTAGCAGTGTTTCCGTTGTGTTTGGCAGATGACGCCTGACGCTCAGCCCGCCCGGCAATGATTTAGGCCGCCAAGAATTGGTCGAATCGATTTCGCGTGGAGTGCCCATTTCGGCTCTTGATCCATTGGATTGGATCATGACGACCGCGATGACGGGGTCGCCGTCGGCTAACGCCGCTTCTGACGGACAAAGTTTATGGCGATCAGCACGACACCGGCCATAACAGCCAATAAGGTGAACACAGCTCGCCCGACCGCCTCGCCGCGCGCCGCAGCGGAACCGGCCGGCGATGCCTGCAGGCCCATCGCCACATTGGCGAGTACACCAGCTATGATGAGGAGCAGACCCCACTGCCACAAGGCCACGTTCTTCAGTCGCTCGATAGGTGTGTCCTGTTTCTTGCTCATCGTGTGCTCCGTTTGTAAATGGGGTGTTGACCGCTCTGCGAGGCTTCAATTCCCGCGGAACCTCGGGCATAACCGCGAGCAATCTCGATCGAGCCTCGCAAGTGATTGTGAAGCCTCAAGGGATCGAGGAACGTAGTCGAAGGATTGCGCAGTCGTCAACGCTGATGACGATGACGAGGACGAGCACGAGGGCTGATCACCGGAACTTGTTTTGGTCCTTGAAAATAAATCTATACAGGAAGGTATAGATTTAAGAGTGGAGCGCACGAAATCGACTGTTTATTTGGGTTGCGGCTTGCGCCATTTGGGTGTGTCTCTTTGGCGACTGGCTGGGACGAGCCGAGTCGGGACCATAAAGTTTTCCGGGTGGCGGGTTACTTGGACGGCGAGGTCCTGATTGCGGGAGTCCCGTTGTCCCGATGGGGCTGGAACGCAGTGTGCGTTCGGGAAGGGGGTGGTTGGTTGTCCGCGATTGACGGCTGGTCGGTCAGTTTGTTACTCCTCCTGGCACGATGCATGACAAAGACGATCACGAACCGTTTCGATTCTCCGCGGATGCGGGAATCGGTGTAGTCGACCCTGGAGCTGGCCGCTCGGGGGTGGATGCGGTGGTGCGCGAGACCCGGCAGGAGATCGGTCGGATCATTGCTGAGATTTCATCTTTGGCCCATTCGCGGACACCGGAGCAGCGGTTTTGGCCGCGTTTCCTTAGCCTTGTGGGCACGGCGATGGCGGCCGAGGCAGTTGTGCTGTGGGGCCGCCGCGATGGTCATTGGGCCGCTCGTTATCGTTGCGGCAATATGGATCGTCGGTTGCTGGAAGTTTCTGACGGGGCTCAGTGTCATCAGGCGATGATCCACGAGGTCGGCGATTCCGGCGGTGCGGTGATGGTTCCTCCGGGAGCTGATTGGGAGAGTGAAGAGCCGGGTAATCCGACAGCCGAGTTGGCCGCGGTCGTGCCCATTCCGGTCGATTTGGATGGACCGGTGGAAACGATGCTGGAAGTCTTGATACCAGCTGGCAGCGGCCCGGCGGCTCAACGTGGTTATTTGCGATTCATTGCTCAGATGGCGGATTTGGCCGCGGAATATTTGCGGGATTGTCGTTGGCGAGCTGCAGATGCAACCGTGCAATGGGCGATCAAGGCTGACCGCCTGCTGATTGAACTTGGGCGGCTGGGGCCCGGTGGTTCGCGGAAGCGTGCTGAGCTGCTTGGGCGTGCGGCGAGCTTTCAACGTCAGCTGGTCGATGGCGTGCGGAGTTGGAGTGCTGCGGAGCGGGTGACGCTGGTGGAGTTGCAAGGCGGCCATGCGCGGGTGCTTGCCGTGAGCGGCGTAGAGCAGCTGGATCCGCACGCCGCATTGATCAAAGCATTGAGCGAAATTGCTCATCAAGCGAGTCAGCAAGCTGTCGAGCCGGAGAGCAGTGGATTGATACTTGCTAGGAGTGCGGTGGATGTTAACGACCGCGAGACTGGCGAGCATCGAACTGGCGAGACCAAGCATCACGGGCATGACGATTGGAGTGGCTGCGGAGAACGGTCAGATGCCGAGTTAGAAACGGTTGTGCAGGAGGGGCATTTGGTGTTGCGCGGTGTGGCTTTGCTGAACGATGGTTCGCCGCGAACGAGTTGGTGCTTGGTTGTGGAAGACGATCCGGAGCGGAGCGCGGCCGATTATTTGGCGGAGCCGGGTGAGCTGGAGCAGTGGCGATTGATGTGCGGGCAATTGAGTTTATTGCTGGCACGCTGGGAGGGAACGACATCGACTTGGTGGCAATTTGGCGGCAGGTCTGTTGCCGGCCAGCGTAGCATGTTGCGGCGGATGTTGCTGCCGCTCGGTTTCCTGTTGACGCTTTGCATAGCCGCCATGTTGCCAGTACCGCTGGTGGTCACCGCGGATGGGATATTGCAGCCGCGGCAGCAGCAGATTATCTATGCGCCCCGCGACGCTACGGTGCAAACCTTATACGTGGTTCATGGTGATCGGGTCTCGCGGGGCCAGCCGCTGGTGCAGCTGGTGGATTCTGGTTTAGACGAACAAATTCGTCAGCTGGAGGGGCAAATTCGCGTGTTGGATGAGCAGGCGGCCGACTTGGAGACGCAACTGCGAAACTACACGCATGATGAACGTGGGCAAGTTCGCGGTTGGCAAACAGAATTGAAAGTGAATCGCCATCAAGGAAAGATGTTGAGTAGCGAGCTGGAGATTCTGCGGAGCCAGCGTGAGGAATTGTTGTTAGTGAGTGATCGTGAGGGCACGGTGAATGGTTGGAAACTGGCCGATCAATTGGCATCGCGTCCTTTGCGTCGTGGTCAATTGTTGCTGCGGGTTGTGGAGCAGACCGGCGGTTGGCAGATCGACGCGAGGGTTCCGCAAAAACGGTTGGACCACGTGATTAATGCCAACCTGGCAGGGGCTAGCTTGTCGAGTGATGCGCTAGCGAACAAGCCGCTTGCTGCGACCGCCGTGTTGGCTGCTTATCCAGATCAAAAGTTTGCCGCCGAGTTGACTTCGCTGGGCCCGGTGTTGCCGAGTGGCAGTGCGGGCGAGGAGCCGAGCGGGACTGCATTATTTGCCACGGAGGCTGCAGGTCTGCCAGTCTTAGAACCAGGAGCGCCGGTGGTGTTGGCGATCGACTGCGGCCAGAAACCTTTGGGGTATGTGGTCTGCCAAGATCTGATTCGCATGTTGCAAACCGCGGTCCGTTTGTATTGGTAAGAGCGTTGCGGGGTTTCGAGGTTGGGGAATTCGATCAAGGTGAGAATCATGAAGATGTGCCGACGATCAGCCAAGCGTTACGTATGTTCGTTATTGTTGGGGCTCGGGTTGTTATCAGGCCCAGGAGTATTGTTGGGAGTCGTCGGTTGGCCAACGATGCTGGCAGTGGAGCTATCGCTGGCGGAGCAGATTGTGATCGATCGCTGTCAGGTGGACTTTGTGGAAGAGGTTGCGGTACCGGCGGTGGCCTCTGAGCAGCTCAAGCAAGTCTTCGCGAAAGCCAATCAGACGGTGGAGGCGAGTCAGTTGTTGGCTGTGCAGGACGATTCGAGCATTCTGGGAGAGATTCGCGAGGCTGAATTACAGCGGAAGACATTGGAGCAACGTGCCAGCAGTCAACTCGCATTGCAGCAGGCTAAAACTTATCTGGAAAGTGCAAAGTTAAAAGCGGATAGCGATTTCCGTCTGGATCAATCGAGTCCTGGGTTAGTATCTCGCAACGCGGTCCGCGACTCTCAGTTGGCGGTCAAGTTGGCGGAGATTGCCGTGGGGATTGCTGAGGAAGAGCAGGCCAAGGCAGCGATGACGTTGGAATTGCAACGCGCGTCGATTGAGCGTCTGGAGGCTCGCCGGCGTCGATTGCAAATTTCCAGTCCGGTGGGAGGCGTGATCTTGGCGGTATTGAAATCCGCGGGGGAATGGGCTCAGCAGGGTGAGACAATCGCTCGTTTGGCCCGCATGGATCGACTCCGCGTATCGGCGGTGGTCAGCGAGACCCAGTTATCGCCGAGGAATGCGGTGGGGACCGCCGTGACGGTGCGTTGGACGGAGGGGGATCGCCTGCAGACGCTTCGCGGGACGATCACATCGGTGGATCCGCAGATGCATGATGAGGGGCAGATACGAATTCACGCGTCGATTGAAAATCGGCGTCTGGGGGAGGGCTGGTTGTTAGCCCCGGGGCGACGCGTCACGGTGATTGTGCATCCGGCTAGCGTTAACGCTGCGGAAATGTCCCCGGCGACCGCCCGTCGATTGGGTTTTGAAGAAGGAACGCGTCGTTGACCACGGGCAGCGTGCGTTCCGCCGGAGTGCGACTGCGCAGCGATCTTCGCGTCGTGCGGCGTCGGCGTTTACGGACCGATGAGGCGTGGTTGGCTGATCCGGTTTCGGGACGCGTGGTCCGCACGTCATGGTTTAATTTTCTGCGGTTGGCCGATCGCCAGCAGTTGGCTGAGTTGGCCCAAGCGTCGCAGCAGGAAAGTGCGGCGGGGGGCAGCGCGGGTTCCGCAACGCTGGCATTGGAAGAGACGCGTCGCCACGGATTGCTTGCCGAGGATCGTCACGCCCCCAGTTCTTCGCGGGACAGTTCCTCGCGGGATGCTGCTTCCGCGGTCGCCAAGCGTTGGTGGGCGAATCCGCTGTACATCCGACTGCCCGGTTTGCCGGCCGATCGCTTGGCCGTTCAGCTAGCCAGATATACCGGTTTTCTATTTAGTTTGCCGGCGGTGCTGAGCTGGTGTTTATTGATTTTGGTTTCTGGGGGAGCCGCATTAGTTTCTCTGGAGTCGTTGACTCGTGAAGTGGGATTGTTGCCGGCGTTTCAAGCTAGTCACTGGGGGATCGCGATTAGCGTGATTGGATTCACAAAGATCGCCCACGAGTTGAGTCACGCAGCGGTTTGTCGCAGGCTGGGCGCGCCGTGCCGGGAGATTGGGATGTTGTTATTATGCGGCACGCCATGTTTGTATTGTGATGTGAGTGAAAGTTGGCGGGTTCCGGTGGCCGGGCGACGGATGGCAATCATGGCGGCCGGGATTTATTGCGAATGGATTATCGCGGCGCTCGCGTTTTGGGTGTGGTTCTTTTCGGAACCTTCGTTGCTGCATTTGACCGCTTTGCATTTAATGTTCGTCTGTGGGATCAGCACCTTTATCTTTAACGCGAATCCATTGATGCGCTATGATGGTTATTTCGTGTTGGCAGACCTACTCAACCAAACCAATATGCGACAGCGTGCCAAGCGGGCATTTGATCGTCTGTTGATCGCTTCGTGGGCGAAGCCGCGAGCGACGGGATGGTCAGGTGGGCAGTGGTTCGGTGGGAAGTGGCGGGTTGCTGATTGGCTGGGTGCTGATTGGTGGGGCGAGTGCGGTTGGGCCGGATACTTTGTCGCTTCGCGGGTCTATCAGTGGTTTGTGGTTGTCGCTTTGGTTGGTTGGTTTTACATGATTGCCAGCAACATGGGCATGGAACCGGTGGCGCGAGTGGTTGTCTGGTTATTGGCGTTGATGGTGGTGGTGATGCAAGGGATGAAATTGGGAAACATGTTTCGTGGAGGAGGATTTTGGCAGACCGTTCCCGCTTGGCGACGGGGAGTGGTGGCCGCGGCGATCGTGGTGTTGCTGATCGCTGGATTGTTCATTCCGGTGCAGCGGCGGGTGACGATCAGCGGAACGGTTCAATTGGCGGGAGCACAAACTGTCTATGTGCCGGAAACAGCGACGGTCGAGCGAATTTACGTGCAGCCCGGCCAGCAGGTGGAGCGGGGGCAATTATTGGCAAGTCTGCGTGCGCCAAGCTTCGAGTTGGAGCAGTTGCGATCGGAGGCGCGGGCGGGGGAACTAGCGATTCAGTACGCCGCGTTAAGACAACGTTCCGTCGCTGAGCCTGAATTGATTGACAGGCTCGCGCCCTTCGCCGTCGCGGTCGCGGCGGCTGACGAGTTGGTGCAAGAGCGTGCGCAAAGAACCGCCTCGTTACAATTACGGGCTCCCGACGCTGGGATGGTATTTTCGCCCCCCGCCAAACCGCCTGCGGAGTCGTCGCCGATACCGCGGGTGGATCACGATTTCTCACCGCTCGTCGGTGCTACCATCGAAGCTAGCGAACCGTGGTGTCACATCTCCGATCCGCGCGCCAAACAAGTGACGCTTTCGGTCGATGCGAAATTGAGGCGACATTTCGCCAGTGGTCAGGCGGTACGCGTTTCGCTTGATGCGGTTGGCAGAGTCGTGGAGACGACCGTGGGGGCAATCAGTAGTACGTCGGTTGAGCGAGGTTCGGCGTCTGCTGAGGGGGTGTTAAGTCAGCATGTTTCTCCCGACAGCTTTCAGATCACGTGCGGATTGCCAGCAGAGATTGCGGGGGAGACTCCGCTGGGTGGCAAAGTGACCGCGGTTGTGCGGGGCGAGTCGATTCGCCTGTGGGATTATCTTTGGGACACTATCCGTGGTGATGGACTCTAATCGTTTGCCAGTTGGAACGACCTGTTGAATTTTTCTTTTGCTCCACCCACGTGCCCCGCTCCGCATCCCGCTCTGCTTACGGTTGATCAATTGTTAGCCGATTGCGAGCTGCGACAGACTCGCCGGGGAGGTCCTGGAGGTCAGCATCGCAACAAGGTTTCCACGGCGATCGTGTTGCTGCATCGGCCCAGCGGGATCACGGGTGAAGCCGCCGAGCGGAGGAGTCAAGTCGACAATCGTCGCATGGCAATACGTCGGCTGCGCGAAGCATTAGCAGTGGAGCTGCGCACGGCTGAGTTGTCGGAGGGTTGCGTTGAGGGGGATCGGTTGCGAGCTGCTTATCGGGGTAAGCATTTTCGCGTGGCGAGCGATAATTTGGATCGTCCGGCTTTGTTGGCTTTGTTGCTAGATGATCTTTGGAGCGCTGAGGGTGACACGCAACCTGTGGCGGCGAGCTGGCAAACGACGGCCAGTCAGATCGTGCGTTTTCTGAAGACGACCCCCCCCGCGTTCCAGTGGCTAAATCGGCTTCGCGACGAACACGGCCGTGGGACTTTACGATAAGCGCAGAACCGTTAGCGGTTTTGGCGCTAGCCACCGTTTGGTTGCGCGTGATCAGTTCGAGTAAATAAGGGAACCGTGGCTAGCGCCAAAACGGCTAACGGGAACCGTGGCTAGCGGGTACCCTGGTTAACAATTAGTGGATAGTGCTGAGTTGTGTTCTCTTGGGGGGTGGCAAGGTGTGGAAGCGAAGAAGTTTGCAATGTGCTAGGAATGGGGCTGCAAGCGCTGTTTGGCGGTGGGTAATTTTGGCATCGTTAGTGTTGGGTGGTTGGACTTGCGGATTGGCGGCTGAGGATGGCGAGCGGTCGTTGCAGCTGGTAACTGAAGGGGTCACGATTCATGCCGGGGAGCAGGTTCTGCCAGCGACATTTGGCAATGACTTTGAGAAAATGTTGGGAGATGATTTCGACGGCGTCGCTGAATATCGTGTGATGTTAGCGTGTCCGCCGCGGCTGGCTGCTGCGGGGCGGATGTTGCTTGAGATTGACGGTGCGGCGACCGCCGCCACGGTACGGCTGGGTGAGACGACATTGGGCCAGCATCTTGGTGGGTGGACCCCTTTCCGGTTTGACGTGACCGATCTGTTAACGACCGACCAACCGCTGCGCATCGAGTTGGATGAGCGAGTGGGGCATAACACTCAGGGCTTTCTGCCGATCGTGATACCGCACTTTGGTGGCATTTGGAAACATGTTCGTTTGATTCAAACAGCCGGTCCGGTCTATATCGACGACCTTAATTTGTTGCTGTCGGGCTTTGATGGGCAAGACGCGATGCGGCTGGAAGCGCAGCTGAGCGGTGATCAGCGGGCCGACTTGACTGATTATGAATTCGGTTATCGGATTGCGGGGCCGGAACCAGCTGTGGAAACATCGTGGGTGTGGCATGGGTTGGAAACGGGGCCGGTTGCCACCACAGTGCCGCAGTCGGCTGGTTCTGACCAAGTTTTGGGATCGATCCAACAAACGATCGTACCGTCGCAAATCCATCGCTGGAGTCCCGAGTCACCTTATCGCTACCAGATTGAATTGGCCGTGCGGCGGCGCGGCGATGGGCAAGTGGTCGATCGCGTGCGTCGTCACGCCGCCATCCGCCATTTTGAAACGCGTGGACGCGAGTTGCTGGTCAACGGTCGAGCGGTCAACATTCGCGGACTTCTGAATTGGGGTTACGCGCCTCCGCGTCTGGCTCCGGCGATCGATCCGGCAGCGATGCGAGCGGAGCTGGAATTTGCCCAACAGCGTGGTTTCAATCTGATGAAATTTTGCTTGTGGGTGCCTCCTCAAGCGTACTTAGACATGGCCGATGAGATGGGCATGTTGACATGGGTCGAGTATCCGACATGGCACCCTGATTTTTCGCCAGCGAAGTTTGCTGAACTGGAAAAGGAGTTCAAAGAGTTCTTTTATTATGACCGCAATTCAGCGTCAGTGATTTTGCGAAGTTTGACGTGCGAAACGGGGCACAGCGCGGCGGTCGATGTGATTCAAGGTTTATACGATCTCGGCCATGAGATTATTCCCGGAGCGATTATCGAAGATGATAGCAGTTGGATTGGCTGGCATCGAGTTCATGATTTTTACGACGACCATCCTTACGGGAACAATCATACGTGGTTGGAAAAATTAGCAGAACTTAACGCACATATTGAAGCCCGGGAAGCGAAGCCGTTGATCCTGGGTGAAGCAATCGCGGCGGACACGTGGGATGACGCGTTCGATTCTAATTCCTGGGAGCCGGTATTGGGCGGGTGGCCACCTCATCAATCGTTGTCGGCAGAGGATCAGCCACGGTACCGCAAGCAGGTTTTGCGGGATCATCGGTTGACAGATTTCGGTGTTGTGGCGCGCGATGCCAAGTGGTTGGCCTTGGCGACTCGCAAGTATCAGATTGAGGCCTTTCGATATCGCTTGCCGGAGGCCGGTTATGTGGTCAGCGTGATTCGAGATTTTCCTTTAGCCAGCATGGGGTTGATCGACCGAGCTGGCAACGCCAAATGGTCAGCGGAAGATTTTGCTTGGCATGGCGAACTGCAGTTGGTGTTAAACGCTGGAAGTTGGCTGCGGAGCGTGGCTGCTGATCAGGTTTGGAAGCCGACGATTCATGTGGCGGGTGACGCCGGGTTGGCTGCTGGGTTGCCCGCCGGGATACCGACAGGGTTAGAGCTTCGCTACCAGTGGCTTAATCGAGACAGCGGCGTGTCGCTGGGTGCGGGGCAAGTTGTTTGTGAACGCGATGCGAGCTCGCGACCGGTGGTGGAGCTGGAGATTCCCTTGGCGGCAGCGAACAAGCCTTGGCCCGGCAAGTTGCAAGTCGAGTTATTCGATAGCCAGCGGGCTGTAATCTTGGCGAGCAATCGTTGGGATCTTTGGGTGGTGCCCAAGCCGGGGGCGTCGGGATTGTTGCAGGGGAGACGCATTTTCGTGGACGCATCGGTGAGTGATGCGGAGCTGGCGGCGATGGGGTTGGATGCGCAGTTGCTCGGCGGGGACCAAGTCACGCGGCAAATGCCCACCGGGGAGAGTTTGATCTTGAGCAAGCGTCTCAGTCCGCTGTTATTAGATCGCGTGACCGCGGGAGCGAGATGTTTATTGTTGGCCGATGGTAGCCCCGGTTCGCTGGCGACGCGTGATCATTGGTTTTTGCGTGGTGGTCCGCTGGCGGCGGAGCAGGCGATTGTCAAACGGCTCAACCGGCAAATGTTGGTGGAATTACAGCCCTTTGATTTGGCCGGTGCCGTGATGTTCGATTTCCCGCTGATGGACGAGGTGCAGCCACTGTTGTCTTTGTGGGACAACCATGATTTGAGTTATTACCGTAGTCATGCGTTATTGTGGGAGGCTCGGGCTGGCGCGGGGGCGATTGTTTGTTCGAGTTTGAATCACGGCGAGGGTTCGGGAGCGGCGGGGCGATTTCTGTTGGAGTCGTTGCTGGAGTATGTTGCCGGCCCGGTTTCAGCCCCCGCTTTGTCGGCGGAAACATTAGCGCGGTTGCGGGCCGATTCGCGTCGTCAGCAGAAGAGTTTGGCGACGGTAGATTGGAAATTTCGTCGCGCCGGGGATGCTGACCTGCGGGGGCAAGCGACTACCGACCAGTGGCGATTGGAAATGATGGGTGAAGATGCGTGGCAGCCGATTGAGATCACTCGGCACTGGGACAGTCAGGGGCATGGCGATCTGGATGGCTGGGGATTTTACCGTACCCAGGTGGAGATACCTGCGGAGTGGCGTGACCAGCCTATATTTATGACATTTACCGGCGTGGACGATTATTTCGACGTTTTTGCCGGCGATGCGTTGATCGGCCAGGGAGGAGATATCGAGCAGCGGGAAACGGCATTCGAGTTGCGAATTAGTTTCCCGCTTCCGGTTGAGGTGACGCGGGAGGGGCAAGTGGAGATTGGCGTGCGGGTTTATGATTGGCAGGGAGCCGGAGGGATTTTCCGCCCCGTCTATCTGTCCACCGAGCCGGTAGCTGAGGGGCCGCCGTTGTTGGTGCCCCCGAGCTAAAGACTCGGCTCGCCTCGAGTCGAATTGTCAATCATTAATCGGTCGCCGCGGCGTCAGTTGGTACTTTCTTTTCGCATCGTGGATTCGGCGACAATGTCGGGAATCTCAAAGGGAAAGAAGGTGGGAGCCCAACTGACTGAATCGGGATCGATTCGGACTCGAACCATGATCGTTTCACCTGGCAGCGCTTGGCTGATCGAAGCCGGGAAGGTTTCGATGACTGCTGAGCTAATGGAAAGTAGTTCGAGTTCTTCTTGGACGCGGGCGAGGACTTGTTGATCGGTGGCCATTGGTAATGATCCCGCGCGGGCTCCCTCGCGAGTTGCTTGGGTGGCTGCGTTTTTGACCATTAGCATTCTTCCCATTTCGATCATGCCAAAGGTGAACATGATCATGAGAGGGGCGATCAAAGCGAACTCAACTGTTGCCGCCCCTAGTCGGCTGCTTGCCCGCAGTCGGCTGTTCGCTCTTGGATGCCCATTTCTTTTGCGGCGGCGGCCAGATAGGAGCGTATTGAGTGTGGGTTTGCTATCCATGGTATTGGCTCAGTTATTTGACCAGCATGACGGGTGTGTAGAGGTACTGGCTGGTCACTTGACCAGAGTTATCAATGACCCCGCCTCTGGCTAGCATGGGAGCCGGCTGGATGATCACGCGTTTCTTTTTCATGGGACCGGTAAGTTTGACCTCGAGGATTCGGACTCCTTCGAAAGCGACAATCGAGTACATCGCATTGTTACCGTTTCCGGAGACCGACTCGAAAATTGGGATGATTCGTTTTTCCCCGATGATCGAAGCCAGCTCGTCTTTGATACCTGCGCTGATACCGGTATCACCGTTGAGTAGTATGCGGCCTGTTGCATCCAGCTCGAGTGGTCTGCCGAAATCAAGCAGATCTTGATCGGAGATTCCACTGAGCACTTGACGGGAAATATCGGCGGTGCTGTTGTTGCTTCCGCCGATATCAACCGTACCACGGTTTCCCGGAGAGCCGGTTCCTTGAGGATATAGATTGCACTCAAAAAAACCGTCGCACCCGGAAACCAGGTTACCATTGACAAGGGCAAACTTATCCTCGGTGGCACTGGCACAGACGGCTTGCCAAGTTTGCAGATCGAGTGCAATGGGGAGCAGGTCGAGCGAGCTCTCTGAATTTGGTGGAAGGTAAAAGCCTTTGATGTTTTGGAACATGGCCGCGGTCGACTCTGCGCGCAGCGCTTGGCTGTCACGCCCTAGCGCTTGGCTGAAGAAGAGTGGAACTTCGCCATTGATCGCTTGTTCGCGCCTAAGCGTGACCTTGACGGCGTTGAACTGGGCGGAACCGGTGGTATCAAAGGAGTTTGGAGCGGTGGGATCCCAGTAGCCCAGCTGGACATCTTCGGAGCCGCGTGCCAGCATTGGTGATTGATCGGCAATCCGGTTGAAGGCGGCCAGCATCTCGGCGGCGTCTTCGACGGCAAATTGCGTTTGGCTGTTACCTACCCCCGCCACACGACTGTCGAATAGTTGCCAGCAGGCGGCCAAGGCGGCCGCGTCAGCCGAGCGTCGCAGCTCTGATCGGGAGACGGAAATGTTTCCCAGGTCGAGCGTCATCGCCATGATGATGACGAGGCTGGATGCAAGGAAAAGTCCGAGGACCGTGGTCGCCCCTCGTCGTTCTCTGCCGCGAGCCGCCGAGTTGCCCAGCTTGACGCCGTCTCGAGTCACGGTAGGCAGGCGATGGGAGGTAGGCAGGCGATTAGGTAACGCCGGGGACGAAGTTTCAGAAAGGTTGTTAGCAGTCGGTGTTGAAGTGAGTCGTGTCATGATGGTCTCTCCGCCAAATGTTACATGTTTGCAGAATGATTCGTTAGTCGGGAAAATTTTCTCAGGAAATCAGAACTGTTGATTGACCGTGATTTCCTGGACACCGCCTGCGGAATCGAAGAGACGAACTTGTTTGAGTTTGAGCGACTGGACACGGTTGGCACCGAAGCCAATATCTAAGGAGTCGAATGAGTTTTGATATTGGTAGCCAGTGAGGTCTTGAATTTCCCCGGAC
Source organism: Kothea flammea (assembly GCF_052161645.1). Lineage (GTDB taxonomy): Bacteria > Planctomycetota > Planctomycetia > Pirellulales > Pirellulaceae > Laterigemmans. Next base: position 5,044,880 of record NZ_CP197414.1, on the reverse strand, counting down.
GGTATGCGGACCAGATATTCGGGGCCGCCAAAGTTGCCCCAGGACGCGCTGTTGCCATCTTTGACGGCGTAAAGAAATTCGTTGTTGAGGCAAGCCATAACGACGGTCCAGCTGATCGTATCGCCGCTGGAGGCCAAGGCGGTTTGGACATCGCTGCGGGCGCGATCCATTACTTCTTCATTGACTGCCGCGGCGACTTGAAAGCCGCCTCCGGAAAACCAAGCGTCTGCGGCATGGTTCAGTTGTAGCTGGAAGTATTTGCTGGCCCCATCGCTGACGGGAGAGGTGTAGATCGTCAGTTGAGGCGAGTGGATGGCGGGAGCGGGATCATTGATCACCAGTTCCCAATCCTCTTCAATCTTGTAAAGGTAGGGTTCGGCGGAGTAGGCTGGCGTGGCGGTAAGGCTCGCGAAGATAGCGCAAATGAGCGCGAGCGCCAGGACGGTCGGTAGATTTGAGGGGATACAGCGGATAAGACGAGAACGCGACATCGGTAGGTTCCTCAGAAGAGAGGTTGAGAAGTAGATGTCCGGAGTCGCAGCGGCAACACTCGCCCTTCGGTAGCCTGGCGACCCGCTGTCATCTGGGCCCATGGCTTTGCGTCCCGGCTTCTCAACCGGTTTGCCGTTTCGAGGGAGGTTGTCTCGGGGAGATGGGGAAGTGGTTGTCGTCACCTCCGGCGTATTTAAATAATACGTTAATTTTTCCCGCAAGATGCTTAAAAAACATTTAATGCCACATGCGAAATAGGGAGCTAGGATGTGATAACTCCCACTGGTTGGTTGGATGTTTATGCCCCCGTGTTCGTGATGGTCGAATTGGATAGCCCTTAATGTCGCCCCTGGATTGGTTCGACCGACATCGACGCGAAGAAATGTTGCAGCGATGGAAGGAAAAATCGTTACAACCGAACGTGCGTGGCTGGTTATTGCTGCTGCGGTTGTTGGTGCCGTTGTTGTTGGCGGCAGTGGTTGCCGGGGTGCCAACTTATGAAGGTTTGAGCGTTGGCGGTAGAGCCTCGATGTTCATACTGGTGCTGGCTGCTGGGTTATGGATCACCGAAGCGATTCCGGCTTTTGCCGTGAGCTTGTTGGTGATCGGTTACAGCATCGCCGTGCTGGGGAGGCCGGGCGGTGTGATGGATGCGGGACCGCAAGACTGGGAAAAGTATGTGGCGACGTGGGGCAGTCCGTTGATCTGGCTGTTTTTCGGTGGCTTTGTGTTGGCTTCCGGCGCGGAAAGGACGGGGCTGACCCGTTGGATATCGGTGCACGTACTGCACCGCGTGGGCCAGCGTCCTTGGTGGTTGTTGGCTGCTTGCATGGTAATCACGTTTGTATTTTCCATGTTTATATCGAACACGGCGGCGGCGACCATGATGGTGGCGATCGTGTTGCCGATTGTGAACCGCCTGGCCGGTGGAGATCGTTTGCGAAAGGCGTTGTTGCTGGGGATTGCCTTTGCCGCCAATATCGGTGGGATGGGCAGCGTGATCGGCAGCCCGCCAAACGCGATCGCGGCTGGCGCATTGCAAGCGTCCGGCGGCATCAATTTTACACAGTGGATGTTGGCCGGGCTGCCGCCGGCGTTGTTGCTGTTGGTTATTGCTTGGGGATATCTTTTGGCACGCTATCCGGCCTGGGTGGAGCGTATTGATTTTGAAAGGCTGACTGGGCTAGCCCCTGATCGCGATCAGGAACCGCAGTGGCGACGGTTGACGGTGATGGCGACGTTCACCGTCACGATTCTGTTGTGGATGACGCAATCGCTGCATGGGATCCCGGCGGCGGTGGTTTCGTTCGTGCCGATTTGCGTGTTGACTGCCACGCGTATTCTTTCCAATAAGGATGTCTGTCAGCTCCGCTGGGATGTGTTGTTACTGATTGCCGGCGGGCTCTCGCTGGGGATCGCAGTCACTGAGACTGGGCTGGCCAGTTGGTTGGTCGAGCAATTGAACGTGAGTGCTTTTGGGGTGTTGGCAACCGCATTGATGTTGGCCTACATCGCTTTGCTGTTGTCGAATTTAATGAGCAACACGGCGGCCGCTAATATCTTGGTACCGATTGGCGTGATGGCCGGGGTGGGAGCCGAGGCGTTGACGGTTGTGCCGATTGCGTTAGCGGCGTCTGCCGCGATGGCGTTGCCGATTTCGACGCCGCCAAATGCAATCGTTTACGCGACTGAGGAGATCACCAGTCGCGAATTGTTGGAGGGTGGACTGTTGTTGGGCGCGCTGGCTCCCCTGATCGCCACCGTCTGGTGCTCGTTTGTCTTCTGAACGTGGGTGTCTATTCTTGAAGTATATCTCGCGACGTTCAAGCGTTGGACGCTGGGCGTTAAGGGAAATGAGTGGCGACTTTTGATTAGTGTCAATCAGTGAAAATTAGTGTTCACCAAAAGCTTCCGCAGTTATCAGGCCATTAAAGTGGCCGACTTTTTGATGGGTCGACCGTTTGGGAGCGAAAGGCGACTTTAGGCGATCACGGGAAAGATGGGTTCGACTGGTTCGACACCGACCAATTTTTGATCGAGGCCGCCATAAAAGTAGGAGAGATGATTGGGGTCCAAGCCCATGAGTTGCAGAATCGTGGCGTGCATTTGTTTGACGTGCAGTGGATTTTCGGCAGCGGCGGCCCCTAATTCGTCGGTGGTACCAAAGCTGATGCCACCCTTAATGCCTCCGCCCGCCATCCACATGGTAAAGCCGTACGCGTTATGGTCGCGTCCGGAGCCAACTGCGTATTCGGCCGTTGGCTGCCGACCAAATTCGCCGCCCCAAACGACCAGGGTTTCGTCGAGTAGGCCGCGTTGTTTGAGGTCAGTGAGTAATCCCGCGATCGGCAGGTCGGTGTTGCCGGCGTGGTAGTTGTGATTTTTCTCCAAGTCACCGTGGGCGTCCCAGTTGTCGTCGTTGTGGGCTCCACCGCTGTAGAGTTGCACGAAGCGAACTCCGCGTTCGACGAGGCGGCGGGCCAGCAAGCAGCGACGGCCGAAGTCTTCGGTGCGTTCCTGAGTGATACCGTAGAGATCAAGGGTGCGAGCATCTTCCTGACTCAAATCGACCGCTTCGGGCGCGCTGGTCTGCATCTTGTAGGCCAACTCGTAACTGGCAATCCGAGCTGCCAGATCGGAGTCTCCGGGGTGAGCATCGAGATGCCGGCGATTGGCCGATTGAATCGAATCGATCAGACGTCGCTGTAGGCCCTCAGGCATATCTTCGCGGGGCCGCAAGTCGAGGATCGGTGCGCCCTCGCTGCGAAAAACGGTGCCTTGGTAAGTGGCCGGCATGAAACCGGAGCTCCAATTCTTGGCACCGCTGATTGGCCCGCCTTTAGGATCAAGCATGACGACGAAGCCGGGTAAATTTTCGTTTACCGAGCCGAGTCCGTAAGTTAGCCACGACCCCAGGGCGGGGCTGCCGGAGAGAATTTTGCCGCTGTTCATCATCAGCATGGCCGAGCCATGGATTGGCGAGTCGGCGGTCATGGAATTCAAGAACGCAATATCATCGACATGCTGGGCAACGTTGGGAAACAGTTCGCTGACCCATTTACCGCACTCACCATATTGTTTGAATTTCCAACGCGGCTCCACGATCCGGCCCTGGTTGCGGTGCCCGCCACGCCCAAAGGTTTTGACTTCGATGGTCTTGCCATCCATGCCGACCATGTTCGGTTTGTAATCGAACGTGTCGATATGGCTGGGACCGCCATACATGAAGAGGAAGATGACCGACTTGGCCTTGGGGGCAAAATGAGGCGGCTTGGCCGCTAAGGGGTTTTGGTAGCCGTCGGTGACCGCTCGCCCGGCACTATCAGCGGCTTGGGTGTTGTTGAAGAACCCATCGCCCCCCAATAAAGAAGTCAAAGCGGTCGCACCGAAACCGGCTCCCGACTGCCAAATAAATTCGCGGCGGGTGCGTCGGCAGAAACCTTTGCGGCCTTGGCTATTGTCGAAAGTCATCTTGCGAATCCTGGTCAGGTGTTGGTGTTGGCAGGCGAGCTATTGAGCGTCCGTTTAATGAGCGTCCGTCATGCGCATCAGTCGATGAACAGAAATTCGTTCCAGTTCAAAACGGTGAGGCAGTACAACTTTAAACTCTCTTCCTTGTTCAACCCAAAGTCGTCCATCATTTCTTGAATTAACGCTTGCCCCTCAGCCGTCTCCTCCGCGGTTGCCGGTCGCCCCAGCGCCAAGCGGATTGCTTGATCGATTCGCGCTGTCCGCTGCTCGCCGGCCAGTGATTGCACGCGAGCTGCCATGCGGTCGGCTTGCTCGTGGATGAATCCTGAATTCAACAGCGACAAGGCTTGCCCCGGTTGCAGCGTGGCAAAGCGAGCTTCGCAGGTGCGATCGGGTTCGGGGTAATCAAACACGCTGAGTATTGGAGTCAGCAGCGAACGTTTCACGTGGATGTAAATGCTGCGGCGATTGCGCTGCTCTGGGGAAGAGTTGCCCCAGCCGGCACCGGGGCGCGACTGACCAGCTAGCACTTCGGCGGAGAGCTGCGGATAGAAGCTGGGGCCGTAAGGTTGCGGATTCAGCTGGCCGACCGCGGCAAGGATGCTATCGCGAACTTCCTCGGCGCTGAGTCGACGTTGATCGTAACGCCAGAAGAGATCGTTACCAGGATCTTTAGCCAGTCCCGCGGAATTAGCCAGCGAGGAAAGCTGATAGACTTGGCTGGTCATGATTAAGCGGTGCATGGCTTTCAGACTCCAGCCGCGCAAGATCAATTGGTTGGCGAGGAAGTCCAGCAGCAGCGGGTGCGTCGGCGCGGAACCGAGTTGGCCAAAGTTGTTGCTGCTACGGACTAAGCCGCGGCCAAAGTGAAACTGCCAAAGTCGGTTCGCCATGACGCGACTGGTCAAACGATTCTCGGGAGCTGTGATCCAGTCGGCCAGGACGCGGCGGCGTCCTGCCGTGGAGGCACCCTCAGCAGGCGGTGCGATCTCGGGGAGTGGTTCGGCGAATAGTTCCGGAAACCTGGGCTGAACGACGTCGCCCGGCACGTGCGGATTGCCGCGGATCATCAACTTGGTCGGCTCGGGGGTGGCATCGCAGTTGGCCAGACCCAGCACATATTCGCGCGCCGGCAACTGGGCACGTTCCTTGTCGATCTCCTGGCGGCGCTTCTGCAACGCTTGGTACTCGGTCCACTGGTCCGCTTCGAGATGATCGGCCAATTTTTCTTCAAGTACTTTCTTGCGTTCATTGGCTGGCCCTTCGGTTGCCCGTTGGTCGGGAGCCGGCATCTTGGCAATGCCCAACTGTTCCAGCTCTTTGAGTTTGCGATCGAGCTCTCTTTGCTCGCGGTCCAGTTGGCGGTAGCCCTCTTGGACGTGCGGCGGAGAGATTTCGATTTGATTGTTTCTCGTTTGGTTACCGCGAGTACCGTAGGGTGTCACATCGGCGAAAAAGGCGAGCATCCCGTAGTAATCGGTCTGCGGAATGGGATCAATTTTGTGGTCGTGACAGCGAGCGCAGTTGATCGTCAGGCCGAGGAAAACTTGTCCGGCGGTGGTGACTAAATCGTCCAGTTCGTCGTAACGCGCTTGCAGCGGGTCGGCTGGTTCGTCGTCCCAAATTCCGAGGCGATAGAAGCCCGTCGCGATCAGTGAATCTTCGGTCACGTTTTCCAACTCGTCACCGGCCAGTTGTTCACGCACGAATTGATCGTATGGCTTGTCCTCGTTGAAAGCACGAATGACGTAATCCCGGTATTTCCACACGTTGGGTTTGGGATTGTCACGTTCATAGCTGTTAGTTTCTCCATAACGGACCAAGTCCAACCAATAACGACCCCATTTCTCACCGTAGTGGTGCGAGGCCAGCAGTTCGTCGATCAGACGCGGCCAAGCGTCGGGGGACGGGTCTTGGACGAAAGCCTCGATTTGCGCGGCAGTGGGGGGCAGTCCCAGCAGGTCGTAGTAGGCGCGGCGAATGAGGCTGCGGCGGCTGGCCGGTTCGTTGGGCTGCAGACCGGCATCGTTGAGGCGAGCAAGCACAAAGGCGTCGAGCGGGTTTTCAGCCCATTGCGGATTGTCCACTGGCGGTGGTTGCACAGCACGGCGAGGCTCGAACGCCCAGTGGCTTTCCCACTCCGCCCCCTGGTTGATCCAGCGACGAATTAAATCGGTTTCCTCCTCAGAAAGTGGCTCGCCTTCGGGAGGCATCCGCTCCCACTCGTCGGCAGAGGTGATGCGCGCGAACAGGGGACTGGTTTCAGCCGAGCCGGCCACGATCGCCACTTCGCCGGAATCGGTCTCAGCAAATGCCCCCTCGGCGTCGCTCAGCCGCAAGCCCGACTCGGCTTGGTCCGGTCCGTGGCAGGCGTAGCAGCGTTTTGCCAAGATGCCTTGAATTTGGTTGGCAAACGAGACGGGCGCCGCAGCTGCTTCGGTCGTTTGCTCGGATTCAGCGGCGGTGGAGGAACCGTCTTGCGCGAGGCAACGTTGAGGCCCGGGGAGTTGTGAACTGCAGAGCGTAATGCTAGCCAATGCCACGAGGAAGGTTCCCGCTCGCTGCCTGACCGTCAACATGGGTTGTTGAGGGTTCGCTGCTGGTCTCACGGATAGCTGTTTCATTGGAAATGCTGACATCGAGAGTGGAAGGCGAGGGGGATGTCACGGGTGGGAATTACTATTGTAGTCATCCCCGCAGCGTCGGTGGTGGCACGGGGGTGATTACCGAGTGGTGAAAAACGCCACCTCCGCTTTTATTTTCGCAGCTTCGCGGATGATTTCCAATGAGACTCTTCGGAATAACTCTAAGAAATATTGTCACAGCGAATCGGCGCTGGCGGCTTCACTTTGGAGGCACGCCAGCACCCCTGAGATAGAATCGTCAGGTTGCGTCAGCCAGCGACTACGCGGTGGCGAACTCGAGGCCTTCGAGCAAGATGCTGGCCGCTTTGCTGCGATTGAGGACATACAGGTGCAGCCCATCGGCACCTTCTTCCATCAGTTCGACCGTTTGCTGCCGCGCGTGTTCGACGCCGACTTGGAATTGCCAGTCGGTGGTGTCGAGTTCCTGCAAGCGTTCGACCAGCGGGCCCGGGAGTCTCGCCTTGCACATCGAGGCGATGCGTTGGGCTTGGGCTAAATTCGTGATCGGTAACAGGCCGGGAACCAAGGGGATGGTGATGCCCGCTTGCCGGACCGCATCGCGAAAGCGAAAGAAGTCGGCGTTGTCGTAGAACAGTTGCGTGATGATTACATCGGCGCCAGCGTCGACTTTGCGTTTGAGGTTATCGAGATCGACTTCGGCGCTGGGCGCTTCCTGGTGGACTTCGGGATATCCTGCGACCGCGATGCCAAATTGCGGGAACTCGGCGCGGATCAATTCGACCAATTCATTTGCGTAACGAAGTCCGCCCTCGACCGCCGTGAACTGGGTTTCGCCCTTGGGAGGGTCTCCCCGCAGGGCGACAATGCTGTCGACGCCCCGGTCGCTGGCTTCTTGCAAGTAGCTACGCAGGCGGTCGACAGTCGAGCCAACGCAAGTTAGGTGGGAAGCGACCGGCAAACCAGTCGCCCGCCGAACACGGTCGATGACTTGCAGCGTGCGGTCTTGGCTTGAGCCACCGGCTCCGTAGGTGCAAGTGAAGTAATCGGGATTGTAGCTGGTTAATTGGCGAACGGTCTCTTCGAGCGAATCCAGATCGGCCATCTGCTTCGGAGGGAACAGCTCGAAGGAGAGGCAGCGGCTACCGGGACGATACGCTTCGGTGATCGGCATAATTTCACTTGGGGTCGAGAACAGCGATTCCTGAAATGACGTTAGCTTTATTCAGGTTTCCACTTTACCAGTATGCATGATAACCAATCCCACGTTTACCCCCTAACGTCCTCGCTTAGGTTTTCGCCCGCGAACCAGGCCTTTCTCGGTGGGCACAAAGTCGGGGTTGGCCGGGGTCAGCATCTTGCTGATGACCAGTTTATTCATGCTCACACCTCGCTGCTTGGCTTCCTCCACCAAGGCCGCCCGCAGGCTCTTGGGGATGCGAATGGTCAGCATTTTCTGCGGCTCGACGACCTCCGCTTTTTCGGTGTCCGAAGACCGAAGCGCGGCGAGCATCTTGTGGATCTCAGTGTACTCTCTGGTGGAGGCAAAATACTCCCTTTCCGGTTCCGTTGGGAACAGCTGTGGGACCACCCCTTCTGGACCAAGGATGGCGCGAAAGAAGGCCACCCAGTAGCCGGTTTGTGTGAACGCCTCTTGTGCCAAGCGGAGTGCTTCGAGTGGTTTCTGGTAGAAGGGCAACTCACGGTCCGGGGCGGGCAACACCACGCGGACTTCTCCCTTGCCCTCGCGGCTAACGGCGGTTGGCTGGTCGATATCAACGATGTGCGCTTCGCCGATGCGAGGGGACCTCTGGAGTCGCTGCGAATCATGCTCGGCTTGTTGTTGCTTGCCGGTCTCCTGAGACTTGCTGGTCTGTTGAGACTTGGCTGTGTGGTCGCTTGATCGAGTGGATCGGGACCGACTCGATGACTCGGAGCGTGAAGCTGGCATCGTCCGAATCCTTTCATTGTTTTTCGAAGGCACGCAATTGCGGTGCGCTCGGCCAGTTCGGGTGCGGCTGAGCGGCGTTCCCCCGTGGGAATCGCGGCCAATCCTTTCCAGTGGTCAAACGCTGTTGCGTAACCTTTGACAGCAAAACAACTTACGGTCGATGCGCAAATATTGCGCAGCTTAAGAAATCGAGTGCGCAGAATCGCGACAGCCGGAGGGTGCCTAAAAAATAGGCAGTGGCAAATGTCGCAAGTCCCAAGTGTCTAGGAATGCTGGCAATTGAAATAGCGAAGAATTTTAAGAAATTCTTTTTAGATGGCTCCCGGTTGGGGGCCAGTGGTTGGGGCCCCAGATAGCTGCGACCAAGGCAGCGACCAAGGCAGCGACTAGGGCTGCGATTGTGATTTGGGATTGTCCGCAGATGGCCGGAGATTGGCGGTCGCCGGTTGGGGGCGGAGCACGATCCAGAGTCGTCCAGCCAGCACCCCTTCGCGAACTTCGGGGCCGAGTTCTGTAGAGGAAGTGGAGCTCGCGTCAGGCTCTGCCGCCACCGCGCCGCCGGCTGCCTCGGAAGCCGCGTAGCTGTTGATAGCAAAGCTGTTTTCCGCCCCCCTCGCTTGGTAATCGCTCAGTTGTTTTTCACCCCCCCGAATGCTCCATTGTTGCAGCGACTGGACCAGGCTGGCGAGTTCTTCGGGAGTGCCTTCGACGAGGATGGCGGTGGGAGCATTCTCGTCCTCGTTGGCAGTTGAGGCTGCCGCGCCGTCAGTTCCACCTCCACCTCTGAGTGCGGCCTCGCCGCCCAAGCCGGCGCCAGCCTGATCGGTATCGACAACATCAGGTCGACTGGCTGCGATCGCGGCGCCGGGTGCACCGTCGGTTGTTGGTTGCATGTCGCTGGCGGTTGCCCCTCTTCCGCCTCGTAATTGGTCGGCAATAAAGCGGGCTGCGATCAGGTGGTTATTGGCTGGCAGTTCAATGGCCACGAACCGTCGGTTCAGTTCGTTGGCGAGTTCTGCAGAAAGTGGTTGTGTAAGGGGCGCGAGCACTTCGTCATTTGCTCGACCGATCCTGAATGGTGTGGATGGTTTGAACGGTGAGGCGGCCGCTTGGTCGCCGGCCGGCGCCAGCATGCGAGCCGACCTGGAACCGGGGGAAGCTTTCTCAAGTCGGGCGGCTGCTGGGGGTTCCGGGGCTGCCGAGAGGGCAAGTTCTAAACGGCCATCTTCTTTGTTCAGTTCAGTATTGGATGGCTGGGCAGCGGATGGCTGCGCAGCCTCCTGGAGGCTAACCGCGTCTGGTTCCTCCGCGATCCTTCCCCTTGGAGCAGGCCTTTCCGAGGGGGCACGATTGTCGGTCAGCGTTTTGGCTTGGCGTTGTGGCAACCACAGCAGCAGGCCCGTCAGGGAGGCCGCCACGGCGAGGGCTAGCCAACGCGTGATTCGCCAGCCGTCGCGAGCATTGGGCTGGCGGGCCGTTAGTTGCTGGGCGGTTTGCTGATGATCAATAGCGGGCGGTTGCCGGTTTTCATCGCGGGAGTCCGTTCTGAGATTCTTTGCCGCGGCAACTTGGGCTGCGGAGTCGGGGTCTCCTTGGGCGATACGGCTGCGGACGGCCGCCACTGGATCGGAGGAAAAAACTTCGGGGGGCGCGGCTCGCAATTGGGCGTGCAGTCTGGAAAGTGATTCTAGCAGTTGGCGATCTTTGGGGCTGGCCGCCAACTGCCGTTGCACGACTTGCTCTTCGGCTGGAGATAACTCGCCGTCGATAAAACCGCTCAGCATCGATTCTTCATATTTCATGACAAGTCGTCTCCGCTGGCGGATCTTTGCTCCGTTTCCAGGAGTTGTCGCAGGTCGCAGCGAGCCCGGTGGAGGCGACTGCGAACGGTACCCACGGGAATGTTCAGGATGTCGGCGATCTCACCATAATCTCGGCCGTCGACATCGCGGAGCACGAGGACTTTTTGTCGCTCTGGTTCGAGTCTCACGATTGCCTGCCGCAATTGTTCGAGCTGTTCATTTTGTTCTAGCCGTTGGTCGGCTGGTTGGGCGGAGTCAGTCGGCGGAGGTGCGTCGTCGAGGTGGCGGCCGGTGTGGGTGGTTTCCAGTCGTCGCAAGCGTCGTTTGGAGATCGCTTTATTGAGGGCAATGCGATACAGCCAAGTGAAAAAGGAGCTACGCCCGGCGAAGGAGTCGAGTTTGAAGTAGGCGGCGGCGAGGGTCTCTTGGGTCACGTCTTCGGCATCTTCGGGAGTTGAGGTCAGCGAGCGCACCATCCGCAGCAAGCGGTCGGCGTGGCGACGCACGAGCGTGTCGAAGGCGCTGGCGTCCCCTTCGCAAGCCAACTTGATCAGTTGGCCGTCGTCGGGTTGCGGGTCCGCGTTCGCCGCGGATCCTTCGTTGCTAGATGACTGGACGCTCAATTTCCCAAGCCGGTTCCCGGGGTGGCCACTGATTCTGCATCCCGCGATTGGGGAGCAACTTTATAAATATAGATGATAACGGCGATCGCCGCCGGAAGAACTAGCAAACTAACCCACTGTGAGATCGATAAATGAGTGCCGAATTGTCCCGGTTCGTCGCTGCGGAGCATTTCCTCGCCGAACCGAGCTGCTGCGTACAACGCAAATCCACTGGCGGCCAACGCGCCGGTCCGCAGGGGCAACCATTTTGACATCGCCAGCAGAATCAGGCAGATCGTCAGTCCGGACAGGCTGCTGATTAACTGGCTGGGCAGAACTGGGGCTGCGGCGGAGGGGAGTTCGTCGGCGGTCCAGATTTGCGGCTGGCCGGCAACGGTCAGCATTACGCCCATGCGGCTGGTGTCATCGAGCGAGGTGAGCGGATCGAGCTCGCCGGCTGGTGGCTTGACCAGGCGGGGAGGGCTGACGATGTCGCCTACTTTGATGCCTCGCTGGGCGGCCAGGCTGTCGGCTGCCACCGCGACGACGCGCAGCCGCTGCGTGTTGTCTCCCTCGCGTTCGGTGGCCGTTGCCTTTGTTGGCTCGTCGGCTTGGAGGGTCAGTCCGAGTAATTGGCCGGAGTCGATTTGGTCGAGGTAGACGGGGCTGCCGGGTGGGAATTCCATCGCGTAGGGAGCGGGCTCGCAGGGGCCACCATAGCAACAGCCATTCATTAAACAGCCGATACGTCCGAAAAAGATTCCCAGAAAAAGCGAAGGAATGATCACGTCGCTGAGCTTGAAGGCGGGGAGCCGGCGTTGCATTGCGAAAGCGATCGTCGCCAGGGTGCCGCCGATGATCGAGCCGTAGACGACCAGGCCGCCACGGGTAAAGTCGAGCATCTTGCCAATCGTCGAGCCGAGCGATCCGGTCAGAAAGCTGTCTCGATATTCAATAATGTAGAACAGCCGGGCGCCAAGGATGCCACCAAAGAACATCCAGAGAGCGAGGGCAAAGATATGATCGGTATCGATACCGGCGCGGCGGGCGCGGAGGACCGCCAAGCCGATGCCGCTGGAGACACCGAGGAGCAGAAAAACTCCGTAACCTCGCACGGCAATCCCCAGCGGTTCGCCCGAGATCGAGCGGAGTTCCACCATCGGTAGCACGAAGGTGACGATGGCAGCGGCGAGTAACCACACCGGACCACTTTGTCGCAACTCAACCGCTAGTGAGCGTCCCGGTTGTCTGGCTACGATCGCCAGCCAAGTCACGACGCTGATGACCAGCAAGCCGAGCGCCCAGCCGACACCGAAGATCGGGATGTCGAAGAGTGAGTGGGGAATAAAGAACAGCGTGCGTTGCATGGCAGAGTACTTGTTCGCTACGGCGAGTCGTGCTGATCGAGTCGTGCTGATCATTGAGTGTCACGACGGCCAAGGCTGGTTATTTGACATCCAGCAATTGGTTGTCAATGAGGCGCGTGTCGCCCACGCGGGCGGCGACGATTGCGAGCGATTGTTGTCGGAGCTGGTCACAAGGTTGTAAGGTTTCGGGATCGACGATGGCCGCGTAATCAATTGCATCTACCGGACCTGCTTGCAGGCTAGTTTGCAATACTTGCTGCAAGTTGGCGGCGGATCGTTCGCCCGACTGTACAAGCTCGGCGACGGTTCGCAGGCCATGCGAGATGGCGAGCGCTCGCGTTCGCTCTGAAGCTGACAAATAGCGATTTCGCGAACTCAGTGCCAGCCCATCCGCGTCGCGAACGATGGGGCAGACCTTGATCTCGATATCAATATCTAACTGCCGCACCATGGTGCGGATCACGGCGGCTTGTTGGTAGTCCTTTTGTCCAAAGAAAGCGTGGGTGGCGGGCAAGATGTTAAACAGTTTGAGAACCACGGTCGCGACGCCGCGAAAATGCTCGGGACGGACGCGTCCCTCCCAGTCCTCGGCCACGTGGGGTGGTAACACGTAAGTCGAGTGGCCAGCTTCGTACATGCAATCCGACGCGGGGACAAACACGGCGTCCGCTCCGTTGGCAGCCAGGCCCGATAGGTCGGCTTCGAGCGTCCGCGGGTAGCGGTCGAGATCCTCACCCGCAGCGAATTGAGTTGGATTGACAAAAATGGTCGCCAAAGTGCGGCGACAATTCCGCACGCTTTCCCGCACGAGACTGAAGTGTCCCTCATGCAAGGCGCCCATCGTGGGCACCAGCCCGACTGTGCTGGGCAGGCCTGTGCTGGGCAGGCCCCAGCGTTGCTGCTGGACCCAATGGCGTGCTTCTTCTTTCGTGCGCAGGATCGTGAGTTGCTTCATGTTTTTATGCTAGGGAAATCTCTACTTGCTTAGTCTGTACGTTCCAGCTTGTGCCAAAGTCCATTTAGAGTGACCGGTTGCAGTGGGCAGCCCATGGAATCGAGTGCTGAGGCGAGTTCGTTGACGGCCCAATCGTGGGCGTCCACCTCGAGTCGGTATTCGGGCCACTGGAAGCTGGTTTGCCAGATTTGGTGAGTTGCCGGCCAGCGACTTTCGGGGGTCGTCCATTGCAGGTGGCCAACGAGTCGCGGCGTGGTCGCCGCCGCGGCCGCTTGGCTGTTTGCTGTGGGCAGGGGGGGCAAGAAGGACGACACCCAAGGCTCGGGCGTTTGCTCGGGGAAGGCAATTGGTTTGTCGGGGTCGAGGAAAGTCAGGATGCCGTGGCGCTGGCTGAGATCACGGCAGAGTTGTTCGCGGAGTGCGCGGGAGCCGCCGACGAGGCTCATTGAGGGAACGCCGACTTCCAGGTGTTGAGCCATTTGATGAATCGACCAACCGAAACGGGGGTCGATCCATTGGCCGGCAATTTCGTCGGCGGGAAGTAGCACGAAGCGGCGGGCCGGATAGCGGGGGTGGGGGACTGACAGATTGGCGCTGTTGCCTCGCAAGTCGCCGTACAGCACGACATCGAGATCGATGGAACGGGCGTCCCACCGTTGGGCTCGTTGCCGCCCTAAGTCCAGTTCCAATTTCTGCAGCAGCTCTAGCACTTCGCGGGCGCTGGCGGCCGTTTCGATTAAGGCAACTCCGTTAAGGAACGGAGATTGGCCTTGGGGGCCACCGATTGGCGGTGTTTCAAATAACCGGCTGGCCGTGAACTGTCGCACGCTGGGGTGCGCTTCGATTTCGCGGGCTGCCGTCACGATTCGCTGGAAACGATCACCGAGGTTCGAGCCAAAGCTGAGCAAGCAGTGAGCCATCGCAAGCAGAGAACATCAGGGGTGGAGCGGGCGAGTGGAAACGCATGAGCCGAGCAGTGTATCCCACTGAAGCTCTTCGCGGGGGCGACTCGAGGAAATAAAAAAAGGAGGGACATCCGTTCCACGGCCCGTGGGTGTGGGTCGTCGGCTTCTTCCTGCGGAGCCGCCTCCTCGAGTCGCGTGACATCCATGCCACTACTAACGCTCATTGCATCGTGATGAATGTGCTATAACGGCGTGTGGGAGTTTAGTGAGTGAGCTAAGATGAGAAGTCAACAAGGGCAAACTTTGAACGCTTCCCTGAACACTTTTCCCGCTCGTGTTGAACTTCCTTGACGATTGCCACAGGAGTGTTTGAGTCAGGCTGGACCGGATTGTGCCGTATCTGGAAAACTTGTCAAGTATTCTCATGGCCACGAATCGCCAGTGGGAGTCCGCAGCGGACTGTGATCAGCCGTTTTCGCTCGGTAAATTATTGCCTATAGTTGTCATTGCGGCGGCTGCGTCGGATCTGGAAAAATAGTTTAAAATTAGGTTTCACCGTTGATTGAAGCACACGTCGATGCCCGTGATCCCGCGGAGACTTGGTCGCCCCAATATGTCAGCCAGTGCGAGCAACTGTTGGGGCGGGCTGTCACCGAACGGCTAGCCATTTTCGCTTTGCCCGAGGGCTTTCGGCTGAGCGTGATCATTCCGGTTTTTAACGAAGTCAAAACGGTCCAGCGGATCGTCGATCGCGTGTTGGCCACCGGGTTGCCGCTGGAGTTGATATTGGTTGACGATGGCAGCAGCGATGGGACTCCGGCGGCGGTGGCTTCGATTGCCGCGGGGGATGTTCGAGTGCAGACGATTGCTCATCCCCAGAACCGCGGCAAGGGGGCAGCGATCCGCAGTGGTTTAGCGGCGGCCAGCGGAGATGTGGTGGTCGTCCAAGACGCTGACTTGGAATACAACCCCGAGGACTTGCGTTATCTTTTGCAGCCCATCGTGGCGGGGCAAGCGGACGTCGTGTACGGCACGCGATATGGTCATACCGATCGGCAGATATCGCCATGGTGGCACGAGCGCATGAACGGCTTGATTACATTGCTGTCGAATGTGGCGATCGGTTTGCGTCTCGATGATGTGGAAACGTGCTACAAGATGATGCGACGCGAAGCAATCTTGCCGCTCATTCCACAACTGCGAGAAACTCGCTTTGGAATTGAGATCGAACTGACCGCTCGCCTGGCGCGTGCCAAACTACGGTTTGCTCAGCGTCGCATTCGCTATCATCATCGCTGGTATGATGAAGGTAAAAAGATTGGCTGGCGGGATGGTGTCCGCGCGCTGTGGTGCATTTTTTACTATGGATTGTTGCGGAGGTAAGCACGTTGCACCAAGTCAGCTTCCAAGCGTTCGTGAGCGATCAGCCGCTCATCAAAATCTTGCGTCGCAGCGATTAATTCTCGCACGTGTTTGCTGGCGAAACCTCGGTACTGCAAATCTTCGGCTTGCTCACACAAGTCGCTGATTTCCAAGTACAGACTGCAATGCTGATTTCTAGCCCGGCTGGCTTCGTCGTCGTCGATGGCGTGCGTATCGAGAGCTCCTTCGACGTAGCCATAGGTTTCTTCCAAGGCGAACTGGAAAGCCAAACAATCGCGCAGGTCGTCGAGCAGGCGAACTAGCTGCTTCGCCGTGTCGGCCTCCGGTGTGGCTGCGTGACAAGCTGCTCGCACGGCATGTAGGGCATGTGCCAAGTCGGGATGGCTATCCTTAATCTCTTGTAAGAACGCAGCGTTTACTCCCAACGTCTTGGTTGCCGATGTCATCAACATCACCAATACCTCCCTGGAAATTTGAATAGCTGACTAAAGACTAGGCACGACAGCCTAAACCTCACAGACACCACTAGTCAAACATATTTTCCAGGTTAGCGGAAACCAACAAGATCCCCCTAAAAGGGCAAGGGCGTCTTTCGGGCGGGCCGGAAATGACAACCGGGCTTCCAAATCGTAATCGCACTCAATGAATAGGTACTCGCACTCGTACTCGATGTCCCGGTTTCGAGTGAGAGCAAGAGTTCGGCGAACTAGTAGTTCCAGCGCAGACCGAAGATAACTCGTGAGTCAAACCATTGGTCGTCGCCAACCGACACCCCGCCGGCAACATTCAGTTCCCACAACCCGGTATCTCCGGCGGGCCCTAGCACGAGTCTCGCGCCCGGATAAATCTCGACCGCCGTTTCTCCGTCGATGCGAGCTACTGTACCGTCGGCCAGCGTGCGGCCGCCAAACAAAAACGACAGCGTGCGAACCTCGAAAGTCGGCATGAAGGCATAGACATCACTTTCCCGCAGGATTGTGCTGATCGCAAAGCCGGTGGTCATCACGTCGCCAGCGTATTGTGGATCGGCTCCCAGGGGAATCCAGTATTTGAACTCTCCAAAAGCAAAGGTTCGCGGGGAAAGGCAGTAACGAAACAACAACCCCGGCTCCAGTGATGTGTGGCCGGTCCCCAATCCTTTGCGCTCAACGCCAGTTGGCAAATAAGTACGGAAGATAGTTGACAACTTCAACCGCTTGCCATCGACCAGCAACGCCTTGGCACCGATTTGTAGATCCCCAATACCGGTCGTGTTTTCGAGCGAAGTGGGATCTAACGAGCGCATCGTAAAGTCGGTGATCGCCATGAGGCGTTCGTTACCCAGTTCCATTCGCAAGCGCGTATCAAAGGTGTTGACTCGCGCATCAAAGCCGGGACCCAACGGCGGCGGGCCCCAATAAAATGCAGCCCTGTCGGGAGTCTGCAAACCGCGATCAAGCTGCCACTGGACGCCCACGTTGGCAGTGCTGATCGCCGTCTCGACAACCGACGGCGCGAACATCACCCGTTCATGACCAATCCCCAGATCGCCAGTCGCCGACCGCGCTCGGCCGCTGGTCTGCCAGGCCATGTCGGCAAGCTTGCGCAAGAAGCCGGGCTGCCGACGCTGGTGACGGAACTGGTGCCAAGGAGTCCAGTGATCGGCCAGAGTTCGCCGGCGACTGAGCGCGCGGTCCGCCACGATCAGTTCGCCGTCGGTCTGCTCGTCAACAATGAACTCGCCTGGGCCAGAGTTCGTTATTTCAAGTGGGCTGGTTGAGAATTCGGCTGGTCCATCCACTTGCCAATCTGGAGCGGTGCTCAGCCCATGATCCAACTGCAGCGCTGGGGTCCGTAAATTGGGAATCAAAATCGACTTGTCCCCAGGGGCTGACAGATTTCCGTCAGTGGGTGGGGGTAAGCTGTCAGGTGGTGATAGATATCTGTCAACTGGTGGGAGATATGCGTCAGCTGGCGAGAGCGTCTCAGGCGAGAGCGTCTCAGCTGGGGTGGCAAGCGGTTTTGCCAGCTGGATCGTGGGCAATCGCACAGGCGGTTGGGCGTTTGCGCGGGGCGGTTGGGCGTTTGCGTGGGGCAGCTGGGCGGGGCCATCGGCCAGCGTCAAACGCGGGGCGAGGACCAGCGGGGCGGCGATCGAAACGAGGATTGCCAGTCTTAGCACATGCGTGATTTATAGCGGGTGGCGAGCTGGATCTGGGGACTGGGTTCACTGTTTTGCGGGATCCAGCACGACAGCGTGCGGAATCCCCAGCAACCGGTCCCTGATCGGTTCTATCGACTGTGGCGATTGTGGAACTTAAAAGGATTATGCCTGGAATTGGGCTTGCGGCCGGACCCACTTTTTTTGTCTTACTCACTATTCCTGAATACTTATTGCCTCCGCCAATCGCTCATCCCTTCGCTGGGCGACGCCTGGGCGAAGTTGCCGGTTAATCCACCGAGCCGTTGCTGACAAGGAATCGTATGCACAACTTGGCCGTCCACTGGCATGAAGGCTTGTTCCTCCGCCCGCAACATTTGCAGGCTTGGGATCGCCATTGGCATGAAGTCACGACTGCCTCGGAGCGTTGGCAAAGTCCCTACAGCTACGGGCTTGCCCAGATTGCCATTAATCAAGATGCGTTGGCAGCTGGCTTTTTCCAGCTTGACGCGTTGCGCGCCAAAATGCTCGACGGAACCTTAGTCGAGCTGCGACCGGGCGAGGGGGCGCAGAGAATTGATTTGCGGCCAGCCTTGGAAAGACTCGATTCAGACGATCACGCGACGTTACCGCTGCGAGGTGGCCCGGGAATCGATGTCCATTTGGCGGTTCCCCGTTTACAGTTAGGTGACTGTAACGTGGCCGAGTCGCAATCAGAACGTGTGCCCCGCTTTGCTCCTTTGCAGCAGCAGGTTCCCGACGATGCGGATGGGAACAGCGTGGAGCCAGTGTTGTTTCGGCGGCTGAATGCCAAACTATTGCTATCGACCGATGATATTTCAGGCTATGAGACTTTGAAGTTGGCTCGCGTCATGGCGCAGACTCGCGGCGGCGGAGTGGCGACGCTCGATGCGCGTTATGTTCCGCCGTTGTTAGATTGTGCGGCTTGGCCGATTCTCAGGCAGTTTCTGCTGCGTCCCATTCAAGATCTGGTCACCACCAAAGCGTCCTTTCTCGCGCAATTGATGAAGGACCACAGTCTCGATGTGGGGCGAGGGCAAATTGCTGATTTGCAGCAGATGATGGTTCTGCAGTCATTAAACCAAGCCAGCGCGGTGCTGAGTGTGATGACGCAAGCTCGTGGAGTTCATCCCTTGCAGGCGTATCAAGAACTCGCCCGTCTTGCCGGTGCCCTCGATGTGTTGGGGCCCGACCATGGTCCCTTACCGGTGGCACCCTATGACCATGAAGCGATCGGTCCTTTGTTTGCCTCGATGCGAGCCCGGATTGAACAACGGTTGCGAAACGCGGGCAATGTCGCTTACCAACAAAAGTTTTTCATTGGAGCAACCTTCGGCGGCGATAAAGCAGCCAACCGCGGTTTGCGAATTACGCTGCCGGTGGAATGGTTGCAGCCGACTACGCGTTGCCTGCTGGGAATTTATCGAGGCGATTTGCCCGCGGATGAAGTTGACCAGTTGTTCGTGCCCGGTAAGCTCGATTGGAAGTTGGGCAGTGCAAATCAAGTCGAATCGTTATTCTCGCAGCGAATCAGCGGCGTGGGGTTAACGCCCGCGCGGGGATTACCGAAATTTTTGCCTTCGCGGAGCGAATGGAGTTATTTCGAATTTGATCAACATTGCAATGCTTGGTCCGACGTGATTGCCAGTCAAACGATGGCGATGCGGTTTCGTGAGTCATTGCTGGAACACTCCGATCAATTGGTGGGAAACAAGACGCTGCACCTGCGTGCGGGCCAGCGAGTCATGCCGTTGCAATTTGCGGTCTTTTGTTTTCCACGAGGTGATCAATGACGTCGGCTGTCGCCACTTCCGCCACAGGTTTGACAGCGATTGTTGACCAATACATCGAATTGATGTTGGCAATCGTTGAGCAGATCGAACAGCAGGAGGAACCGGAGGCGACGCGGGTTCGTCAGCAGTTGCTGCAGTTCATGCGAGCGGCTGATCTTTCCGCCCGCCAGCCCGCCGCTTGGGAGCGAGCACGTTATGCGCTGATCGCTTGGACCGATGAAGTTTTGCTCAGCGCACCGTGGTCCGGACGTAGTTGGTGGAATGATCATTTGTTGGAAGTCGAATGCAATGGCAGTCGCGTGGCCGGGGAGCAGTTTTACCAGCACGCCCGACAAGCCGCCGAAGGCGCCCAGCTCGAGGTGCTGAGGGTTTACTATCTGTGCGTGCTGTTGGGGTTTCGCGGTGTGTATGCCCATCACGAGTCGACGGCGATGAACGCCTACGGTCTACCCGAGACGCTGGCAGAGTGGTTGGGCGAAACTCGAGAGCGATTGAACACAGATGACGCGCTGCTGTTGCCGCTGGCGATTCAGCGGCAGATTCCCGGCGCTGAGCCATTTGATCTTCGCCGCCGGATCGTCTGGTGGTCGATCGCTGCGATCGGTTTGTTGATGATCAACCTCACCGCTTACCGGCTGGTGCAATAGAATGCCCGATCAACCCACCACACCGCTGCAACGCCTCCGGGCCATGCTGAGGCTTTCAATCGCAGCATGGTCAACGGTCGTGGTTGGCTGTTTGCTGCTGTTAGTCACGTTGGCCGCTTGGTTGAGCTATTCATTTGACCCCAGTCGTTTGGCTTGGGGTAATTACATGACTTTGCGGCAAGGTTTATTGCTGACCGTGTTGTGGGCGATCAGCTGTCTGTTGACCTATTGGTCGGTCCGGCTTTGGATGCGGCAACCGCCGATCGCTGACGCGGCTTTGAGGATGAGTTGGAATCAGGGAAAAACGTGGTTGGCCAGTCACTCCGCGGGCCTTACCAATACGCCCGTGTTTGTCGTGCTCGGTTGTTGGTCGCGGCACTTGCAAACGCAAGTCTTCGTGAACGGTCAGCATGCGCCTCAGCCGGAGGACGCCAGCGATCTGCCGCTCGATTGGGTGTTTACCGATGAAGGTGTGATGCTGGTCTGCCGAGACATGGGCGTCTACAACCGGTTGCTGAAAAAAACGCGAGATGAGCAGCTGGCCTTGGTGGGGCGTCAATCTTTGACGGACCTGAACACGGCTGCCGAGGAGAGTTTGACCGCTCAGCCCAGGCCCGGCGAGTCTAACGAGTCTAACGAGTCTAACGAGTCTAACGATTTCGCTGAGTCTGCCGCGGAGGGCGAGGCTGCCGGTGAGCCCTCAGCTGCCGATCACTCGGCCGCTGCCGATCACGAAGACGAGTCCGAAGAGGTTGAGGGAGAGTCGGGCGAGGCCAGCGAGCAAACAGCAGGCACGAGCCACGATCAAGGACGCTCGCCGCGAGCTGGCGGGGGAGCAGAGCAAGCATCATCCGCCGTGGCGGCAGTTAAGTCGCTGGCGCCGCGGTCAGACAAACAGTTGACAACGCAATTCACAACCACCGAGCCAACTCCATTCCAAACTTTGGATCGAGTCGAATCGTTGGTGGCGGCGGCCAGCGCCGATGTCGGCTTTACGCTGCCGGCTAAGATTCACCGGGATCCAGCGCGTTTGCAAGTGGAACTGGACTCGCTGGAGAAAGCGGCCACGCAGGGGAGGATGTCCAGCTTTTGCACGCTGTTAAAGGCATCACGGTTTCCCCTCAGTCCTATCAATGGCACTTTGGTGTTGGTCGATCCAGACACACTCGCCGACGAAGCCCAAGCCCGTTCCTTGGGACGAGCGATCCGCTGCGACCTCGACCTGTTGCAAGCGGAATTGGGAGTCAGCACGCCAACCACCACGTTGGTTGTGACCAGTCGAGATCGTGAAGATTTTACCGAGCTCGCCCGCCGCTCAAATCCGAAACAGCAGCCCCAACGCGGGCTGGGACAGAGCTTCGATGTCCAGCAGATTCCAACCGCCGAGTCGCTCTGCCAATTGGTCGACGGAGCCGTCGCGGCCACAGGGAGAAGGATTGAGGATGTGCTGGGCGATCCGCAATCGCTGACGCAGCCGAACAATCATCGGTTAATTCGCTTAGCCATTCGGTGTCGTTCATGGCGGAGGAAACTGCAGTGGCTAATGGTCGAGGCTTGCTCAACTGGTCAGACCCCCGCTAGTGACCCAACCATCGTTAGCGGTCTGTTTATGGCGGGCACCGGAGCGGAACCACTTCGCAAAACTTGGCTGCAGGCGGTCATGCGTCAGCTATCGGCGGAACAAAATCACCTCGCCTGGACCGGTGCGGAACGGGCGCAGCAGCAACGTCAAAAACGGATTTTAAGTAGCCTGATGGTGCTCAACGCCCTGCTGCTGATAACCCTCCTGTACTTGCTCGCTTGGCCCCGCTGAGCAGGCCAGCTCATCGGCCGGTGATAACCGAAAGACTCACTGCGGGGCGCTTAGGCAGCTTCACCAGCAGCGTCGCGGACGAGGCGAATGAGAGGGAAAGCCGCAGGGTGAAGAAAACAGGCTTTTCCAGGAACTTGTTAAAGGAGTTTTAGCCGACCAGAACGTTCTGCCGAATAAACCTCATAACCATCAATTGTTTGTTTTGCTACCTACTAACGAGGGTAGGCCCCCGTTGAGCGAACGCGTTCTCCTAACCGATCTGCGCTTGCCGGTTTCCGATGCGACACCGAGTGGAGCCAATTTAGAGTACGACCTCAGGTATCAAGACCTGGCGCGGATGTCCGAGGGAACGCGCGAACAGCAATATGGTGCGACGATCATTGCGGCCAAGCCGCCAGATTGGAAGTTAATTCAACCACTCGTCGATGAACTGTGCGCGGAAACTCGCGATCTCCGAGTGGGTGTGGTGTTGGTTGAGTCGGCGACGCATTTCGGCGGTTTCTCAGCCTGCGCTGAATCATTAGATGTGCTCCGCGGCTGGGTTTGTGATTTCTGGGACTCGGTGCATCCGGAACTCGATCCCGACGATCACAATGATCCATTTATCCGCATCAACGCGCTCTCTAGATTGTGCGAAGAGCACCGTTTGCCCAAACAGCTAATGTCGTTGCCTTTGGCGGAATGCCCGCCTCACACGCGAGTCACTTTGGCAGACATCGAAGCGGTCCGTAATCAATCGGGCAAGTCTGGGAATGATTCGCCGCGGTTGACTTCGATGGAAATCGAAGCGGCCTTTATGGGAGCGGAGTTGGGGCAATTGCGAGCCACCTACGAAGCGTGCCAGCGCGCGTATCATTCGGTGGGGGCGATGACTCAGTTTCTCGAGCAGCAACCTGGAGATTCGAGTTGGGACGCCGGGTTATTACGTCGCCGCCTCCGCGAATGTGGTGAAGTTGTTAAACATCATTTACGCCTTCGCATGAATGCAGCCGATTCAGCTTTGGCCCAGACAGTTAATCTAGGAAGTCCGGTTCGCCGAAACGCGGGTGATGAAAAATGGCCCGCGGACTTTGATGAATCGGGCGGAAGTCACGAGGTACTGGAGATTGTCTCGCGCGAACATGCTGCGGAGCTGATCCAGTTGGTGGTGGAGTTTTTCGAGCAGAACGAACCCTCCAGTCCTGTACCGCTGTTGTTGCGTCGTTCCAAACGATTAATCAATCAGGGGTTTGCGGAGATCCTGCGGGACGTGGCTCCTGACGGTTTGAATCAACTCCAAACGTTGGCTGGTGAGTTTGCCGACTCGTAGCCACATCCATCTGTCCTTTCAGAAGCTAGTAATGCTTAAACCCTAACCTCCGTCGCCAAAGGTGATTTCTATGTCCGAGAGCAGTCAGAAGTTTATCGCACGCAACCGTCCGCCACGCGTTCAGATTGAGTACGACGTAGAAACCTACGGTGCGGAAAAATCGGTCCAATTGCCGTTCGTGATGGGCGTCATGTCGGACTTGTCGGGAAATCCCGCCGAACCATTGGCACCGGTTGCCGAACGAAAATTTTTGGAGATCGACGTCGATAATTTCGACGAGCGTCTGAAGTCCATGCAGCCCCGCGCGGCCTTCCACGTGGAAAATAAATTGACGGGCGAAGGCAATCTTAACGTGGATCTGACTTTCGAGTCGATGGATGACTTCTCACCCGCTCGCGTGGCTCAACAGATTGAGCCGTTGGAAAAACTCCTCAACGCGCGGACGCAGCTGAAACACTTGGCGACCTACATGGATGGCAAGTCGGGGGCCGAAGAGCTGGTCAAACGGCTGATTGAGGACCCCGAGTTACTGAAGAGCTTGGCAGATCAGCCACTCCCAGCCACCGCCGCGGCTGACGACGCGACGGCTGGCGAAGCCGAAGAAGCTTAGCCGTAGTGGAAGACCAGCGGAATTCAAAAATCACTTATTAGTCAATGGAATGAGTCAATGAGCGACACAACCGCAAGTAGCAAGACCACCGGGGCAGAAGCGATCGACACGATTACGCTCGATAACCTGTCCAGCCTGATCGAAAATGAGTTCAAGCCGCGTTCGGCGGAAGCCAAATTGTCAGTCCAACAGGCTGTGCAAACATTGGCCCAACAACTGGTCACGTCCGAGATGACGACCAGTGACGATGCGATCAAGACCATCGAATCGCTGATCGCGGAAATCGATAACAAGCTCAGCGAACAGCTGAATGAAATTCTCCATCATGAGACATTTCGGACTTTGGAAGGTGCTTGGCGAGGACTGAACTACCTCGTGAACAACACCGAGACCGATGAGATGCTCAAAATTCGAGTGCTCAACGTTTCCAAAGCTGATTTGCACAAGACCTTGAAGAAGTTTAAGGGAACAAACTGGGATCAAAGCCCGATCTTCAAGAAGATGTATGAAGAGGAGTACGGGCAATTCGGTGGTGAGCCTTACGGTGCTTTGATTGGAGATTACTACTTCGATCACTCCCCCGTCGACGTGGAGTTGCTGGGCGAAATCGCCAAGGTGGCCGCAGCTGCTCACGCTCCTTTCATCGCCGCGGCTAATCCCTCGTTGATGCACATGGAGTCGTGGCGTGAGTTAAGTAACCCGCGCGACTTGACCAAACTGTTTCAAACGGCGGAGCACATCGCATGGCGGTCGCTGCGTGATGACGAAGACTCCCGTTACGTCGGTTTGGCGATGCCCCGCTTCCTCGCTCGCCAACCTTACGGTGCGGCCAGCAACCCGGTGGAAGAGTTCGCTTTTGAAGAGAATACCGATCTGGGTAACCACGAGTGCTTCGTTTGGTCGAACAGCGCTTACGCATTCGCCGTCAACGTCAATCGCTCTTTCAAGCTATATGGCTGGTGCTCGCGAATTCGTGGTATCGAGTCGGGTGGCGCGGTGGAAAAACTGCCTGTCCACACCTTCCCCACCGATGACGGCGGGATCGATATCAAGTGCCCCACGGAAATCGCCATCAGCGATCGTCGCGAAGCCGAGTTGGCCAAGAGCGGTCTGATGCCACTGGTGTTCCGCAAGAACAGCGATCTGGCTTCCTTCATCGGCGCATGCTCGCTGAACAAGCCAGCGATCTACGATGACGCAGATGCCACGGCCAATGCCAAATTGGCTGCTTGCCTGCCATACTTGTTTGCCGTCAGTCGCTTTGCTCATTACCTCAAGTGTATCGTTCGCGATAAGGTTGGCTCTTTCAAAGAGCGAGCCGACATGGAAGCGTGGTTGAATTCCTGGATCAGTCAATACGTTGACACCAATCCAGCCACCGCATCTGAGTTGGATAAATCGCGTCGTCCCTTGGCCGGCGCGGAAGTCGTCGTCGAGGAAGATCCGGCCAGCCCGGGATACTACAGCGCCAAATTCTTCCTGCGACCTCATTACCAATTGGAAGGCTTGACGGTCTCCCTCCGTTTGGTCAGCAAATTGCCTTCCGCGAAAGCTGCTTAACAACTGGCTGCTTAACAACTGGTAATTGAGTCATTAACGTTACACATTCACTGCAAGGGATTCGCTATGATCGTGCTGAAGTTTCAAAAAGAAATCAAAGGCGACTCGACCGCTTCGGGTTACCAAGATCATATTATTTTAGAGAGTGTTGAATTTGGGGCCGCCCGTTCGATCATCATTCCGACCGGCAAGACCGCTCGGGAATCGGGGCACCCATCCTTCAGCGAGATATCGTGCGCCAAAAAGTTCGATATCGCCTCGACCGAACTGTTCATGCAGAGCGTTTCCGGATCCAGCTTGGGTGAAGCGACCATCACCTATCTGCAAACCGATACCGAAGGTAATCCTGAGCCGTTCTTGATTATCACGCTGAAAGATCCGATCGTGACCAGTTACCAAAACTCGTCCTACGGCGATCGCCCCGAGGAGAGGTTCCGCATGAACTTCACCAAGATCCAACTGGCCTACACCCAGTACAGCGGCGAAGTTGCCAAGAAAGCCTCACCGAAGGGTTGGGACTTGCTGGAATCAAAGGCTGCTTAATTGGCAGTCAAGTCGTAGCCTGATGTATGCGAACAAACCGGACCGCTTACGTGGTCCGGTTTTGTTCGTGGTTTACCAGCCACAGTATCCTCCGCACTCGCGGCGGGGTGCGATCGCAAACTGAGTGAAAGACCAGGCATGCAGGCGAAACGCTCCGCAGATCGACTTGAATCGTCCCTCTGGGATCGGCTTGCTGCTAGCGAAGCAACTCCCGAATCGCCCAATTCGCGGCAGCAGCAATATCGCCGGCTCCGCGTGTTGCGCGAGCAGATTCAACGCGAAGTCCTCTTCCTACTGACCAGTCGCCAACGCTTCGTCGGCGACGAGGCAAGTCGCTGGAGAGCGGTCGAGTCGAGCGTACTCAATTTCGGCCTGCCCGATTTTTCGGGGCTCACCTCCAGCGGCGTCGACCTGGGCCAAATCGCCCGGCTGATCCAACGAAAATTGGAGCACTTCGAGCCTCGCTTTCATCGCGGCTCGATTGCCGTGGAGTGTCGTTTCGCTTCGCAACCCGACCACTTAATCGTCTTTATCGGTGGGCAATTCGGCCCCACCAATGACGCGCAGACATTTGTCTTAGAAGTTGTCATCTGTTTGACCAGCGGCGAGATTAGCGAGTATCTGGGTTAGCCGGCCAGTTACTTGGGTTAGCCGGGCAGTTATCTTGCCAAGCGAACTTGACATCGACGTCCCTCACCTGCGAAGAGCCTCATTGGTAGTTAGGTTCCCCAGTGAGCGAACGTTATGGAAGCCCAGTTTCTTGAGCATTACAACCGAGAACTGTCTTACCTCCGTGAATTGGGGGGAGAGTTCGCGCGTCAGTATCCGGGAGTTGCCGGCCGCTTGGGAATGGACGAGGTGCAATGCAGCGATCCGTTCGTCGAGCGACTATTAGAAGGGTTCGCATTCCTGGCCGCGCGGGTCCATCGGCGGTTGGATGGGGAGTTTCCCGAGTTCACGCACAGCATGCTGGAGAGCATTTACCCTCACTACACCCGCCCCATTCCGGCGGCCATGCTCGTGCGGTTCTTTCCCGACAAAGATGAAGGCTCCTTGGTAGACGGCTATCTTTTGCCGCGTGGTACCAGCTTGTTGGGGCCGACATCGCAGCACCAAACAACCCCCTGTCGCTTTGACACCACCGAGGATGTTTCTCTCTGGCCATTGACAATCTGTGAGACCAGCTACGTCTCTCGTGATGCGGCCTATGGACGGGACGTGCCGGATGGTATGGTCGCTTCACAGGCGCGGAGCTATTTGCGGATTGTGCTTCGCACGACGGCGGGGATTCCTCTGCAAGCCCTTGCGCTGGATCAATTGAAACTGCAATTATTGGGCGGCGAGGTTGGCTACCGGCTCTATGAAATGCTGACCACGCGGGCCTGCTGTGTGGCTGTCCGCGGCGGGACGAGTCTGGCCAGCGACAGCAACGCCGCACCGCAGTCAGAGACCACCCCCTGGTGCAGCCTAAAGGTTGATCAATTAGCGGCGGCCGGCTTTGATGCCGCGTCCGCGATGTTGCCCGCCGAACCTCGCTCATTCAGCGGCTACCAATTGATCAATGAGTATTTCTTGCTGCCGGAGAAATTCTCCGCCGTTACCATCACTGGCTTGCAACCGGCCATCCGCGCCGCCCAGGGCAACGAATTGGAAATCCTCATCGGGTTCACGGAGCACGACGCCTTGTTGGCTGCGCGGCTCTCCGCGGAGCACTTGGCGCTGCATTGCGTTCCCGCCGTGAACCTCTTTCGCCGCCGCGCCGACCGGGTGCAAATTTCCCCAGACAAGTTTGAGCATCAGCTGCTCGTTGATCGCAGTCGCCCGCTCGATTTCGAAATCTGGTCGGTCGAACAATTGTACGGCCACGGTGAAACGCCACGGGACGAGTTTGACTTCTTGCCGCTTTACGCACCGCCGAATGCGCGGCAAGCGACGACCGTGGGGGCGGCTAGACGTTTTCAAAATTACTACACCTGCTCGCGACGACCCCGTCAGCCTTCTGCAAATCAGCGTCAGTATGGCCATCGTTCAGACTATCTGGGCAGCGAGTTGTATGTCGCTTTGACAGACTCGCAACGCGGTGTCAGCCAACAACGGGTGCGTCAATTGTCGTCGACGGTGTATTGCACCAATCGCGATTTGGCCCTGTTGACGCCCGAGCAAGGCTGGCGCGACGCGTTGAAAATGGCCGGAGCCGGACCTGTGCAGGCCATTGAATGTTTGACCGGGCCAACCCGCCCCCGCGGCAGCATGTCGGCGGGTGACGGCCAGCGATGTTGGCGGTTGATAAATCATTTGACGCCCAACCATTTGTCCTTTGGCTGCGGGACCGATCGCAATCAAGACGGTCAAGTTGGGGCCGCCATGTTGCGAGAAGTGCTAGCCCTGTATTGCCAAGCGGATCAACCTTCCCACAGTCGCCAAGTCGACGGAATTTTGGCGGTCAAGCAACAAGCGGTGACTCGCCAGTTGCCGTTTGGAGGCCCCATTGTGCACGGTCGTGGAGTGGAGATTGAGTTGACGTTGGACGACCAAGCCTTCGAGGGTGGCAGCTGTGTCATCTTGGCCGCCGTGCTGGAACAATTTCTCTCCCGCTTTGCCAACTTTAATAGTTTTACCCAACTGGCATTGAACTCACCACGCAATGGGCGAGTCTTCCGTTGGCCGGTACGTCTCGGTGATGTTGCCCCGCTCTAGGACGGAGATACCATGGACAGCACTCTGCCGACCGCCCAATCGCCTAACGGAACAGCCGAACCGCCCCGCGGAACTGCCGAGCAGGCCCTCGATATGCCAGCATCGCCAGCGCCGGGCGGGTTTGGTAGAAGCGACTTTTTTCAAGCGGTTCGTCGCATCGAAGCTCGTCATCCCGAGCTGCCACGCGTTGGTCACGCGCGGCAAACATCGGCCGAAGCGGTGCGCATCTATCAAGCAACCGAAATGGACTTTGCCGCCACCACGTTGGAGACGGTCGGTGGACAAGGCGACTACACCGAAATCCGGCAGCGATTTTTTGGATTGCTCGGTCCCCATGGCCCCATGCCATATCACTGGACCGAACATGTGCGGGGGCAAGTGCGTCATGACCACGATGCGACCACCGAGTCGTTTTTAAATATTTTCAACCATCGCATGGCAACGTTGTTCTACCGTGCATGGGCAAGCAGTCGCGGGGTGGTGCAACGCGATCGGCCGGATGAAGATCGTTTCCATGATTATCTGTCCGCGCTGACGGGAGCCTGGGAGAGTGATGATACGCGGAAAGCCCGCGGGGATGAGGAGGCCGGTGACGGCAGCCAGGAATTGCGTGCCCATTTCGTCGGCAGGTTTGCCGGTCAACGCCGCAACGCCGAGGGCTTGCGGGCGGTGCTGTCGACCGCCCTCGCCGCAGAAGTGAAGGTGCAACAATTTACGTTACAACATCTTCGCCTCGCTCCCGAGGATCTAACCATTCTCCGCAGTCAGGCGACTCCTGGCCAGCAACAACTGGGTGGGCCAGGCGTACTGGGACGGTCCGCCGTGTTGGGCAGATCGGTGCCCGACCGTGGTACCAAGATTACCGTGGTGATCGGTCCACTGCAGCACAATCGATTCGCCGACTTGGTTCCAGGTGGTCGACAACACGCCGAATTGCGTCGTTTGATCCGCAGCTATCTGGGTGACGGGATGAACTGTCGCGTTGTTTTAAGCGTGGTGGCGGAGGCCGCAGAGCCAATTGCACTGGGGAACTCAGGCCAGCTGGGGATCTCCGGCTGGGTCGGTAAACTGCAAGCCAGCGAGACCAGCGAGGATTGTCATTTTGAGCTCTGAAAATCGACGCATGTTCGTCACCACGCAGTCTGGTGATGACCAGTTGTTGCTCACCGACGTGCGTTGGCAACAGGCTCTGGGAAGACCTTTCCAGGGCTCGATCACGATGTTGCTTGACAGCGATGTTGCTCCCGATTTGCTAGGCCAACCGCTGGCCGTTTGCATCGATCGTGACTCGTCCACCTACCTGCATGGCTTTATCACGGAATTTGAATTGGGTGAGCAGCGGGACGGTGAGATGACCTTGTACGCCACGCTCGCTCCCTGGTTCAGCTTGCTCAAAGAAGCTGGTGGCAGCAAGATTTTTCAACAGCAATCGGTGGTTGATATATTCAAATCAATTGCCGAGCAACGCGGATTCAGCGGACAAGTCGAAGACAAGTTAAGCGGGACTTACCGTGTCCGGCCTTACTGCGTGCAGTATCAAGAGTCTGATTTCAATTTCCTGAGCAGATTGCTCGAGGAAGAAGGGATCTACTACTATTTTGAATATGCCGCTGACTCGCACACGATGGTGTTGGCCGACGACATCAGTGCGCACCAGGCAATCCCTGACTTTGAGACGCTGTCGTACTTTGATGGCGATAACTTTGCCAAATCGCCTCGTGTTTACGGCTTGCAGGCTTCGGTTGTCTACGGCACATCCAGCTTCATCTTGAAGGACTACGATTTTCAAAAGCCGCGAGCCGAGATGACGGTTCGTCAAGATAGTGAACTCGAGTACTGCGACTCAGCATGGTACCAATATCCGGGGCGTTTTTTTGAGACCAGCGACGGGCAATCCTACGCGCGGGTGCGATCTGAGGCGGCGGTGGCAAGCCAAAAAATGGTATCCGTCAAGACGAATATCCCCACCGCGCGGGCTGGCGCATTGTTGAGCATTGATTCGCATCCGGTGGATGATGTCAACATTGAATATTTGATTACAAGATTCAATCTGCAGACTTCGAGTCCAGGCTTTGCGGCTGACGCTGTGCCGGCGGTCGATTTCTTCTGTCAACTGGAACTGCAAGACTCTGAGACTCCCTTTCGAACTCGCCCCCAAGCGGTCAAACCGTTGGCTGCCGGTCCCCATCTGGGAACGGTCGTTGGCAAGGATGGTGAAGAAATCTGGACCGATGCTTACGGACGAATCAAAGTCCAATTCGCTTGGGATCTCGAGGGTGACAACAGCGACGCCAGTTCCTGCTGGATGCGTGTCGTGCAACCCTGGACGGGTAAGGGCTACGGTGCGATCTCGATCCCCCGCATCGGCGAGGAAGTTGTTGTCCAGTTCATCGATGGTGATATTGATCGACCGATTGTCACCGGCAGGGTTCATAACGCGGATCGCATGCCTCCGGAGACGCTGGCCGATGCGCAGGCGAAAACGATCTTTCGCACTCGCAGTACCAAAGGTGGCGATGTCGACGCCTTTCATGAATTAACTTTCGATGACACCAAAGATGCCGAGTCGGTCTACTTCCACAGCGAACGTGATTTTGAACGCGTTGTCGAAAACAATGATTCGCTTAAGGTTGGTTTCGATAAGCAGTCTCCCGGTGATCAGGCAATTGAGATTTATAACGATCAAGATGTGAAGATCGGCGTGGGGAGTGGGGCTGGTTCGCAAACGGTTGAAATTGCCCAAGATCGCGAGATTACACTCGACTCGGGCAGCGATAGCTTGTCGATCAAACAAGGTGACCAAACGGTTGAGATCGCTCAAGGTGATCAGAACATCAAAGTCGATCAAGGTGCGATTACGATCGAAGCCGGTAAATCAATTACGCTCAAATGTGGTCAGTCACAAATCGAAATCACCCCCAGCGGGATTACCATTCAAGCTACCGATGTGAACGTAAACGGGCAATCGTCGGTAAACCTGGCCGCGCCCACCGTCAAGGCTTCGGCGGACGGTGCCTTGCAAATGTCCGGTAATACGCAAGCTTCGGTCCAGTCCAGCGCCCAGTTGGTCCTCAAGGGAGCGATCGTGCAGATCAATTGAGAAACCATGTCCATATTGCTAACCGCTGAACTTCCCGACCACACTATCAAACGGCTAACGCTGCGCCCCGAACAAAGGGCTCGCGTCGGCGGTTCCCCCTGGCTGGAAATGTGCTTGGGCGACCCTTTGCTAGCGGGCGAGCACTTCGAAGTCCGATACACCTCGGCACCTGAGATTGTCTGTTTGGATGCCGCGGTGCAGCTCACCGTTGCCGGTCAACAAGTCAGCCGCATTCCGCTCGGCGACCAGGCGGGCGCAGAACTGATTTTTCACGCCGGCGCGACAAAATTTCAAGTGAACCGGTTGACCAACGAGATTGCCAGAAATCTCAAACAGAATGCTGGCGGAGGCGATTCGGTGTTGGCGGAGGCTCTATCCGAGGAAGTGTTGAGTCGGCGGAGAAATCGTTGGCAAGTTCTAGCAACTGAGATGAAGTTATCGGAATCTGCCCAAGGTCAAATCGCCCATCAGATCGATGAGCCGGGTTTGGTCAATGCACTTTGCCAACAAGAGTTGCTCGCCGATGCGGTGCGGCTGACTTTACGGTTGCTGACACCCGAGCAAGCCTGCCGAATTGTCTGGCAGGAAGTCCATGACAAACTTGCGTTTGATCCACCATTTTTGCAAACCCTCAACGCTTGGCTGGACGCACCCGAGGAAGCACGGCGAGTGGCGATAGTCTCCGCGATTGAGGAGCATCAGTGGGAGGGGTGCCAAGGCTACTTGGCGGCGGCCGTTCAATTTTCCAGCGGCAGTTTGGCCCCCGTGGGGCAACCCGTAGTGGTGCCACCGCCCCACTTGACAGCTTTAGCACTCGACGTGGCGCTCAAAGTGGCCGTCGTCATGTCCACGGAAGTTTCGTTGAACCGAGTTGTGGAGCAAGGTGTTCTTGAGTTATCAGCTAGTGAATAAACAGCAAGTACATTCGCATGGTGCGTAACGGGTTTGCGCACGCATAGATCCGGACGATAGTTTTTCCCTTCAACCATTGAGTGAAACGCGATGCCTCCCGCTGCTCGAGTCAATGACTTACATGTCTGTCCGATGGTTACCGGCATCGTTCCGCATGTGGGCGGACCGATCATTGGTCCGGGCGACCCAACTGTGTTGATTGGCGGGATGCCCGCGTCGGTTGTGGGCGATAGTGCCGTCTGCGTTGGTCCGCCAGACACTTGTTCCATGGGTTCTGCGACGGTCATGGTGGGAGGCAAACCGGCAGTGCGGATGGGCGATCCGACCGGCCATGGTGGCTCGATCGTGCTCGGGCTACCAACCGTGCTGGTGAATTAGAAAACGAGCAAAAGTTGAGGACAAGGATGTCCAAAGAAAGAACCGTGAGCGGACCATCGACGTCACCGCGATTAATTGCTTGGCAACAGGCCAATCGCGTGGCCAATGCGCATGCGCGGACGAAACGCTGGGTTACTGGTCTTTGCTTGGCTTTATTGGTGGTCTTTGTTGCCTTGGCGGTTTGGCCGCTGGGCGCACCGCGGGTTTACTTTCTGACAGTCAGCGATGCGAACTCGCGGGAACGTGCCAGTAGCCAACGTCTCCACGCGGTGGAAGACTTCGTCACGTTACGGCAAACAGCTTGGCAATTGCGAAACGCGTCGTTGTCGCGATGGACGGAGGAGGTTCGCGCGATCAGGCAATCAGCCCCCGATACCGTGCTGGTCTATCTGGCGGGCACACCGGTTTGGGATTCGACATCGATACGACTCTGCTTACAGCCCGCCGCGGGCTTCGAGTCGCAACAACCGATCGATCTCGGGGACATGGTACAACAGCTCGGCGATGTGGATCGTCCGGCCTTGCTGATTGTCGATGCGGAGATCGATCCGTTCACTGCGACTGGTAGTTTGCCGGAGTATCTTGGTTGGCGGCTCCGCCAGCATTTGGAGGCAATCACCAACTCGCTGGCTAATCCAAACCTTCGCGTGATCGTTGATTTGCGAGTCCGGGAAGTTGCCTTTGACGATCGTGCCATGCCTGCTCCCGCTCGATTGGCTGAAGATTTGCTGACAGCATTCGGTTCCGAAACGGATCGCAACGGCGATGGCACCATCAGCTTTGCTGAATTCACGCAGGCTATTCTGCGATCGCCGGCAACCAGCGGACAACTTGCCGGTTGGCGAGAGATGTTCCCTAGCGAAATCGATGATCTTCCTAACGTTAAACTTGCACCTAGCTTGGCCAAGATCGACCCGCCGCTGCAGGCGACCGCTGTTTCCGCCAAGCGAGCAAAACTGGTTGCGCCGATCGATAAGGCGAACGATAATGAAACCGTAACTGCTGCAACCGTCACTACGGAAACCACATATGCGTTGCTTGCTCCCACGGCGGCAGCGGCGGTGGCTTTTGGGCAACTGGATTTGCATACCCAACAGGCAGCTTCGGCGGCACAGTTGCTTGACCAACTCGACGCGATTGCCGAATTGGCCGAGGGGGCTGGTGTGGCGACTCAGTGGGTTGCCACGCACGCTTCGCAATTCCAGGTGTGGCCGCTGACGGAAGTGGTGACCCCAATTCTGGAGAGC
Source organism: Kothea flammea (assembly GCF_052161645.1). Classification (GTDB taxonomy): domain Bacteria; phylum Planctomycetota; class Planctomycetia; order Pirellulales; family Pirellulaceae; genus Laterigemmans. Next base: position 5,010,579 of record NZ_CP197414.1, on the reverse strand, counting down.
GAGCTCGCCTGGAAGCATCAGCGGACATTGCTGCGGGCTCACCTCGATCACCAACGTTTGTTGGCGATGGGTGATCTAACGCCCGCGCAGCAGGCTCAGCTGCAGGCCGGGCAAATGCATCTACATCATGCCACGCGGGCACTCCTCAGTCCGGTACGCCTCAGCAATCAGCAATATGTGGTGGAGCAAGCCCATGTGGCCGCCGCGGCGATGTCGGAATTGCAAGCCTCTTTGGCGTGGCGACGCGAGGCGGAGCAGCTCGTGCAGCAAGTCGTCGAGAACGAAGCGCGTTGGCGAAGGCTACCGGTCATTGCTGCCAGTTTTGATGAAGACTTAGTCGTTAAACTGCTAACCGGAACCGCCGAGATTGCCGATGCGCTGACCTCGGAGCAACACTTTGATCAAACTGAACTAACTCGTTTACAAGCCTTGCTGCGAGCGAATGAAAACAAGTTGTCAGCTCTGCGCGCACCGTTGCAGCCAGAACTGGGGACTGCAGACGGACTCGCGCAGGCCGCTGGTGATGATGCGGGGGGCAGTTCGCCGGCCAAGCACGCCAAGGCTGACAACATTCAGGTTTTGACACAAGTTCGTTTGGCCCGCGCGCAGTTGTTGGCTGAACTCGTACGGGAAAAGCAGCCGGTGGAGTCGCGGCGCAAATTAATCATGGCTGGAAAGCAGGCCCAAGCGATGTTGCTCAAAGAGCCTTTGCCGGCTGAGTCGACAACCGCCGCGTTAGATACTTTTCTGTACTTGGCGATGGCGCATTCGGGACATGTCGCTGTCGCAAATATGTACCAGCAGCCTGACGTGGAAGCGGCCGTGACGGCAATGGTGACTCGCCTAGCAGACTACGCGATTGCCGCAAACTTTGATGCCACGCCCGAGGAACGCCAGCGGTTGCTTACGATTCACAATCGTTGCGCATTGCTGGCCAAGACGCGTGGCTTTGATGTTTCAGCTTGGCAATTCACCGCACATTTATTATTCGCTCGCTTGGCTGGACGGCTGGAGGAGTATGCCGAAAGCGAGTTAATCATTGTGCTTAAATCGCCCTTCAACGAGCGTGTCGGACAGATTGAGATTGAGGCTGAGCCGCAGGGGTTGTTGTTTAGCAGCCTGGCCGGTTCGGAAGCTGGCGACGCGTCGGCAAGTTTGGTGACATTGCGCGAGCCGGCTACAGGACTGAGCACAAAAGAAAACTCACGAGATCACTCACAACTTAGTAGCTCAAATCAGCCAGTTCGCACTGTGCGAGCTGTCAGGAGCAGCGATCGACAAACCGGGGAGCTTGTGGCGACGGGCACCTCGCCCGAGGTTACTGATACTTTTCGGATTAGCGTGCGTCGTGTTGCTGGGTTTCCGTTGCCGCAAGCAATTCATGTCCGTCTGAATCGTGGGGGTGTCCGCGAACGATTGAGCGTGCGTTTGCCAGCAACCTCGCCTCCCTTGGCGGCGCTCCGGGTAGCCAAACTTGATCAACCTGTCACGTCGGCAAGCGGTCAGACGACTTGGGCGATGGTGCCGAATCAGACAGCAGTCAGAAAACTCTACCTGCGGTCCGAGGGGAACTCGCCGCGCAAGTTGGCGGTGCGTCTGTTGGCATTGAACAGTGTGGCCGAAGTGCCTAAGCATTCAATGTCGCCGGCGCGGACTGAGGTGTGGTTGGCAGAACAGGGTGGCGTCGTCGAGTTGGCCAAAATCGCCTCGGTTTTGGTGTCTAACAGCGAGGAGACGCGACTGGTCTTCCCTCCGCAAGTCTTAAAGCCCACCGACCCACTGGTTTCTCTGCAACAGTTGGTATGCGAAGTGGAAGAGACAAGCAGTGGCATGAAGCAGTTGCTGCCGCTGGCTCCCATCGTGGTCCGACCCTTCGGTTTAGTGACACCCAATGTCAAATTTAATCATCTTGAGAAGCGTATTGGTGTGAGATTTCAGCGCACTGAGGCGATGTTGGCGGAGGATGCCGAGACGCCGCTGAGTATGCGTTGCGAACTGTTCAACTTGGACAACGGAGAAGTTGCTGCGACGGCGGAGGTGGCTTTAACGGGAGAGATTACACCATGGAGAGAGATAGCCGCAGAGGGGTTGCGCGGTGCAAACGCCGGATTGCGGATCTCCGTGCTCGGCTGGCCCAACGCTTTCGTCTATCAGATTCCTCTCAACCAAACAAAAGATGCGATTACCACCACGGATCAGGTGTTGCAGATCAACTTTGAGGAACCGAAGCAGATTGTTGCGCTCCAGCCCGGTGCTCATTTAATTGCCCCGCGCGCACTTGCGCTCATCTCGGATGATCATTTTCGCTACGGGCGGGACGTGGTGCGCGTGGGAGTTGATATGAATGGCGATCGCCTGTTGCAAGACGAGCCGCTGGTGGAACTGCGAACGCCGGTCGAGATTCGTTTCGATTGGCATGGTGTTGATCCGCAAGGACAAGTGGTGTTGCATTGCACCGTCGCGGCGCAAAAATTTCCGCTCTCAACACGGGCTCTCGTCAACGGTCGTTATCCGTTGTTGGCGGAATTGCGACACGGTGGTCGCAGCGTCTGGAACGTGGGACCTGTCGTGGTGATCGATTCCGAACGGCCCCGCGTCGCCGAGTTGGAATTATTGAGTCCGCTGCCAGCCGAGTTGGGTAAACCGGTCACGGTGCGGGTGAATGTCGATGACAAGGGATTAAGCGGGCCGGCGTTGGTCGAGTTGGGCTGGGCCGAGGGAGGTGATTTATCCTTTACTGCGGAGGTCAAGAAAACGAGTGGGCAACGCTTGGCGAATGGTCAATGGGAAGCTACCGTGCCGACCGCCAAACGGAACGCGGGGCCGCAGCAGTTATTGGTGCGGGTGTTGGATCGGGCTGGAAACGAAAGTGAAATCAAGGTGCTGGATGTAACGTTGATGACGGCGGAGGAGATCGCGCTACGGCGGCAAGAGGCGACGACGGCCGTGCAAGGGTTGGTAGCCTACGTGAGTAAGCCAGTTGCCGGATTGGAGGTCTCGCTAACTCCCGTCGCAGCGAACCCCGCAGGAGACGAGTCGTCGGCAGCGGGTGGATCTGAAGGAAGTGAAAAAACTGACGCAACTGATCCAGGTGCTGCAACCGATACAGTCAATAAGGGACTGTCCGCAGTGCAAACAGACTCCGCGGGGCGGTTTGTGTTTCCCCGAGTTAAGCGCGGGCAGTACCGTTTGACGGTGTCGGGGCGTTATCTGGGGTCGGATCGCGAGCGGAGCTTGACGATCGAGGTGGATCCCCCAACGCCCACCACGGTGCCGCGAATTCGCATTGACTAGCAGCAATTCTGGGCGTCACCCGAAACTGCCGAGTCGAGAACGTTGCACGAGATTACCGCAGTTGGACCGGGTGCTATGGAACTGGCTCAAACATCGCCACGTGTTGCTCGACACCTATTGCGGCTCGGCATTGCCGCCGGACTGTTGATGATGGCATCGGGATGTGCCGGTCTATCGCCGCTGGACTATCCACCGGCGCCGATCGGGGTGCCGCACCATCATGGCGTGCTGCCTGCCGAGCCGATGACGTTGCCACGCTTCCTGGGACTTGATCGGGCGCTCGCGTGTACGGCAATCGTAGCGCGGCAGCAACGCGAGCGGATCGCGGGGTTCGTGCCGGCGCTTGAACCACAGCCGGTTGCCAATCCCCTCTCGCACCCTGATAACGCTGCGCACCCTTCGCCCGCGGTAGCCAACGTTCATAAATTAAAGCAGGCCAAAGCTGAGAGCGCCGTCAAAGTCAAAGCGGTCGCCGCTTTGGCCGGTTTTGATTGCGCCGCCGATCCGCATGTCGAGGAAGGTCTGTTGGCCGCTTTGGATGATCCCGCTGCGGAAGTTCGCGAGGCGGCAATTCAGGCGGTGCTGAAATCAACGCAGCAATGTGGTAACGCTTGTGGTGGCTGTTGTAGCCTGCAAATTCGGGCCAAGCTGACCCACATCGTGTTTGATAAGAAGGACGACTGTTGTTGGGTCGAAACGAGTGCGCGAGCTCGGCGGCTGGCGAGATTGGCTCTGGATGCCTGCGGAGGGCCGATCTCTGACCTGGATGCCGGTTGCGCGTGTGAGCAGGTGCCGCTCGAATCGCCTCCACCACATTTGTTGCAATAATTTTCCAGTGGGTTAAGGGGAGCTGTCACAATGGCGATGACCGGAGCAGTTGCGAGTCAGCTAATTCATAAAGTAATTATCGATAAAATCGAACTTGGCTTTCTGGGGAAACTCGCCGTCAAGCAAATGCGAGTGTTCTTGATCAAGCCCAATTTTGCTGGGTCCTCCAGCACCTGCTGGTGGGCGCTGTGCGACACCCCGACGAAGGCCAGCACCGTGCAGTTACGCGTTCTCAGCGAATGCGTGGTCAAATTGTTTGGCATGCACGTGAGCATTGATCCAACTCCCACGGCGAAAGGTAGCTTTGCGCCAGCAATTGAGACGTTGCAAGACTTAGCGGATCGGGAAACCAGCGTGGGGGCGATCGAAACGACGCTCACCGGTGCTTGGAAGGCGGGGGTCTGGAGTGCTGTTAAGGATACCGATTTAGAGTTTCCAATTGCGATGGATAAATTCAAGTGTGGTGGCGCGGCACACTTTGTCGAATCAGCCGACTCCATTGAGATCAACTTGTTTTATCAAGCCAGCAAAGCCGATTTTCAAACTTTTCTCGCGCACTGTGAGCGACAGCGGGATATCGAGCAGATCACTTACACCATGGAACTCTGCACGCCAGGCACGCAAACGATTCGTTATCTTTATAAGCCTCGCCAGAATACCCTCAAAGCAGCTTGATGTTCAGGTTCTATCGGCCGTTGAGCGCCAGCTCACGATTCTACGGAACCGGACGCTAGCGCGTTCCGGCTGATTCCGTTTTGCTTACTGACTTATGGGAAGGTGCTTCGTAGTCTGTTAGGAATTCGCGAGGAATGGTTCCCGTCCGCCACCATAAAGTTAGCCACGATATTTTTGCCCAACCCACAGGATATTCTTTCCCCGATTTCTCTTTTTCACGCTCCGACCGCGAGCCTGGTACCATCAATGGTTGTCTAAGAGGGACAACCGCGGCGGCCGTGTGTGTTCGGCGTCTGGCAGTGATTTGATGGGGAATAAATATGAAGGCTCGTGAACTTTACAATCTCGGGGTGCCTAAAGGCACGGCAATGCAAGTTGCGCTCGACGCGATTAGAGTGGCGGCTGCACAAGGTCAGCGGCGTCCTCAGCTGCGGGAACGAATCACTGAGATCGTAGAAAACCCGGCCGCGTTCGTGGCAGATCCGCTATGGGGTTCGTTGGCCGAAATGCTGGTAAAGACCTTTGAGGTTCAGGCGCGGTTCGTGGGCCGCGAGGAGCCTGCCCCTTGGAAGCAGTGGGGTGACGGGCTGGAAGAAGGTGCCGTCAAGCAAATGGCGAGCGCCTGCCAATTGCCGGTGACTGTCGCTGGGGCATTGATGCCTGACGCCCACCAAGGTTATGGGTTGCCGATCGGTGGGGTGTTGGCGACGAAAGACTGCGTGATTCCTTACGCGGTGGGGGTTGATATTGCTTGTCGCATGAAGCTGACGGTGCTCGATTTACCAACTTCCATGCTGGAGCATAAGCAGGATCTGCTTAAGGGGGCGATTGAACGGGAGACTCAGTTTGGCATCGGAGCTCGTTTTAAGCGACCTCGGCAGCACGATGTGTTGGATGCCGACTGGAGTGTTTCCCCGATTACGCAGATGCACCGCGACAAGGCGCGATCCCAGTTGGGGACCAGCGGTAGTGGAAATCACTTTGTTGAATTTGGATTGCTGACGCTGTCGGAAGCCGATTTGGGGCTGCAGGCGGGGACCTACTTGGCGCTGCTCAGCCACAGTGGCTCACGTGGCACGGGAGCGGCGGTGTGCAGTCACTACAGCCAGTTGGCCAAGGAATTGCACCCAGAGTTGCCTGGGGAGATGAAAAATCTTGCCTGGCTCGACCTGGATACCGAGGCTGGCATGGAGTATTGGAATGCAATGAATTTAATGGGTGAGTACGCGGCGGCAAACCACGCTTGTATCCATCGTGAGATCGCTCGTCACTTGGGTGCTACCGTGATGTTGGATGTGGAAAACCATCATAACTTCGCCTGGAAAGAGACTCATGGTGACCAAGAATTAATCGTGCATCGCAAAGGAGCCACGCCAGCTGGACGTGGGGTGTTGGGGATTATTCCCGGCTCCATGGGGACACCTGGGTTTGTGGTTCGCGGAAAGGGAGTTGCCGCGTCGTTGTTGAGTGCTTCGCACGGGGCGGGGCGGAGAATGAGCCGCACCGCGGCAAAGGTCAAATTCAATTGGAAGGATGTGAAACGATTTTTAGAAGATCGGGGTGTGACGTTAATGACGGCGGGTCTCGATGAGGTACCGATGGCTTATAAGGATATTCATCAAGTGATGGCTGCGCAAAGCGACTTGGTGGAAACGGTTGCCCGCTTCGATCCCAAGTTGGTGAAAATGGCACCCGCGGGAGAAAGGCCTGAGGATTAGCATGGGCCTGTTTAGTTACATGGATTCGCTAGCGACTCTCTTCAGCAATTTTCGCGTAGATCTCGCGTGCTTGATCGTAAGCAGTTTGCGCGGCGTCGAGCTCTTCTTGGCGAATCATGTTTCTTTTTTGACTCCAACAGACTTGGACCGCATCGCGGCACCATTCGGCGCTGCGGCGATTGGCTCGGATCGGCTTGCCGTCCACTTCGACAAAGATCGGGTTGCTGTGCATCGATGGCAAGATTCTCACGGCTAACCATGATGACTTGGCGATCTCGACGTCGAAGGCCAATTCGTGGGGTTGCCCGTCGGCGGTCACTTGTTGCCTGCCAACGACTTCTCCGTTCATGATCAATTCCACGGGCACTTGGCGGGAGTCACCGACGCGGGCTCTTTCCAGGTGCCAATAGGGTTTTTCGTCGAGCCGGCGTTGGGCAATTGCTGAAGCCAGAGCATCTCGCTCTGGCGGCAGCATCGCGGCGACGGTGCAGCGTACCTTTTGCGAGGAGGCGGCTGGCAAATTGAGTTGACTAGGCTGGCCCGCAACTCGGCTTTCCCCAAGTTGCAAGGAACCGACCGAAAACTGCAGCAGGTGGCTGAGCCCATCGCCGACGTAGCTGCGACCGTCTCGCAGACCGTATACCCAGTCTTCGTACTGCAATGGTTCTGCGGATGTAAACTCGGGGACTTGGACATAACTGCGTCCCAGACCAACGCGTTCTCCATAGATACATGGAAAGTCTGTTTCACCGCTGATGCGGGTGCGAAAACCACAGTTCAATGTGTGATACCAGATATTCATTTCCCAGATCACTGGCGTATCGACGGCGCTAATGAAATCACAGACGCCATGGGCGGCGGCCACGATAAATTCGTTGGCGCCGATACCATCGAAAGGAGGCATGGCGTAATCGGGCAAGCGATCGGCAGCGCGGCCAGCTTGGTTTCGACTGCCGCCCCAAGTATTGGGCAGCATGCCGCGGGATCCATCGGGCAGGTAATCAGGCAATGCCAGTCCCCAGCCGCTGTGACTGTAACCGACAATGCCACCTTGCTCCTTACCCCAACGCAATATTGGTAGCGTCCAAGTGGGCCATTCCTCAATGGCTTCAGTCCCGGGATAGTCATCTTCGCTGAGGTTCAACAAGCAAAGATGCCCGGCATGCGATGAGGGAAAACCGCTGACCTCCACATCATATCGCATCAAATTTCCCGGTTGGGAGAGTTGCGATACTCTGCCATCGAAATACTGTTTTTGATAATACCAACAGGGTCCCCAACTGAGTACGCATCCCACGTTCAAATCCTCACCGATCAAATGGCGGACCATATCTTCTGGCGTGACACCCTCGGTGGGATTCTCATAGTGAGCACAACCGGCGGCGTGGACATGATGATCGCCCGAAAACCAGCCGTGTTTAGCCATGTGAATCCAACGTTTAAGTTGAATCTCCAGCGGCTTGGCAGCCGCCGTCACGGTGAGCGGAATATTGACTGCTTGATATTCGGGTCCACGGTAGGCGACAATCTGGTATTCGCCGGGAGCCAACTGTAGGGTATCGCCATCCGCACGATAGATTTGCTCGTGGAAAAAGAAATCGGGTGCCAAACGACGCGACGGATTGGGATAAACCCGACCTCGACGGTCCTTGATCAGCAGGCTGCAAATCGTCGGTTGGCCGTCATGATCCCGAATACTGAGGGGAATGTTCACCGAAGGGCGGCATGCGAAGAGGATGGGAACTTCACTGCGAAATCCTAAGTCTTGAGTCCCCTGGCCGACGTGCATTGCCAAGGTGGCTTCGCGTTGGCCAGCGTCGCGGCTGTAAAGCTGGAGGATCCGATATTCGACAGGCAGTCCCGAAAGTGTTTGGGTCATTGGTTGCGAACGCACCGCAGCAATGTCGAGCCAACGTCGCGCCGCATCGGCGGGAGTAATCTTCATTTGTGGTGCGGCCGCCGAAGTGCTCCGTTTGACCATTGGGGCGGCTTGGGGGCTAGAGCAATCGAGGGGCGCGGTCACCCCCGCTTCATTGACGACTTTAACTAAGAAGTTCGTCCAACCAAATTGATCCAAAATGGGTTCTGCGGCTCCCCTGGCAACCTTCACTCGACTCTCAGGGTTAATGTTTACCGTCAATAGACAATAGGGATCGAGGATCTCCTGCAAGCCCTGAATCACTTCATCATCGGCCGAGTTATCCTGCAGCGCGGCTAGTCGATCCAAACTCGCCGCGGGCAGAGGACTGCCGGCTAACTGTAATGCCTGAACCACTCTTTGGACATTGGCTTCGAACGGTTGTCGATCCACAGTGAACACGACGTTCTCTTGAGCGAAACCGTGGGGGCTGAGCCCAAATCCGAGCAATACGATTACCGCGACGAAACGGCCAATGTAAACACTTCCAAAACACTGGGAGGTAGGCATATCAGAGCACTCGCCGAGGGGAGGAGGGCGGGGAATGTGGCGGTTTGTTTGGTCAGGGTTGCAACAAACTTCTCTTGTAGCTTAACCGATCGGCACAATCAGTTGCGTTCTCCGGCTGGCAAAATTGAGCTATGATGGGGAAAAATACTCGTATTACTTTGGTATCAAATGAGCAGATTCCCGCTGACTTGGCTCGTGCTGTTGATTTGCGTGGGCTGGCAAGCCATGTCGCTTTCAGCCACCGAACGACCCAATATCGTGTTATGCATGGGTGATGATCACGGCTGGGAGGAGACTGGTTACAATGGGCATCCGCACGTCCGCACTCCAGTCCTCGATGAAATGGCGAGCAAGGGAATGCGGCTGGAGCGTTTTTACGCAGCACATCCCAGTTGTTCACCGACCCGGGCCAGCTTTCTGACGGGGCGACATCCGAATCGGATGGGAACGTTTGCACCGGGTTGGTCATTCCGCCCCGAGGAAATTACGCTCGCAGATATCCTCAGCGGTGCCGGATATCGTTGCGGCCATTTCGGAAAATGGCACGTGGGAACTGTCAAGCGAGCGTCTCCTGTCAGCCCCGGAGGGATGGGGTTTGATAGCTGGCTTTCCCATGACAATTTCTTTGAAATGAACCCCAGCTTGTCGCGTGATGGAGGGCCACCCCAAATCTTTGCCGGTGAGAGTTCCCAAGTGCTCGTGGATGCCGCGATTGAGTTTATTGAGGCTGCGCAAAGCAACGATCAACCTTATTTTGTTGTCATCTGGTTTGGCTCGCCACATGAACCATACAGCGGTCTACCCGCAGATTTGGCTCTGTATGATCACCTGCCCGGGCAATATTCTCAGCTGGTTAAGCTGACGTCGAATCAAACGGGCCAGCAGGTATGGCGATCGCAGGGGGAAGTGCTGCGGGAGCGCTATGCCGAAATCACGGCGATGGATCGAGCGATTGGTAGCCTGCGAAGCCAGCTTGGCGAGCGTGGATTGCGAGACGACACGTTGCTGTTTTATTGTGGTGACAACGGGACCTCGGCCGATGGCGCGTTGGGCGTGCCGCATCGTGGTGTGAAAGGGCAAGTCTATGAAGGTGGTGTACTGGTACCCGCCGTGATTGAATGGCCAGCTAGAATTTCGCAGCCTCTGAGCACGCCCATTCGCGTCAGCACAAGCGATCTATTGCCCACGATCTGCGCACTGATCGACGAACCCCCGCCCACGCGGCCTCTCGATGGTGTTGATCTCAGTGGACTATTGACCGGCCAATTGGCTGAGCGCTCGAGGCCGATCTATTTTTGGATGGTTGACACTCGGCGGTTGGCGAGTGCGGAACCGCAGCCATGGATCGAGCCAGAATTGCAGCGCGGTACAACGCCGTTGGTGAAACTGATGGGTGGAAAATTGACGCGTGACTTTAAGAACTTTCACCATTCTGCCGTGACCGTGGAGGATTACCGCGGCCCGCGGGCCATTATTGACCAGCAGTACAAATTGGTGATTCATGAGTTGAAGACTGGCGATGTCAAATATGAGCTTTTTGATTTGGAGGCAGATCCCGCCGAGTCGCATAATTTAATCGCCGACTTGCCGGAAACTGCTGAACGATTGAAAACGCAAATGCGAGATTGGCAAACGTCGGTGCTGAGCAGTTTGTCCGGTGCGGATTACTAAGGAACGAGCGGGATTAAAGTCGCCTTTCGCTCCGCGAAAGTAGTAAACAGTCGCCACTTAGACGACAGGTTCGGCTGTGAACTGACACTCCCCGGCGACGTAGACGCGTTGCACGTTGAGTGTTTTATCCAGCACGACGAAATCGGCTTGTTTATTGACTTCGATGCTGCCGCACGCAGCCTCCATGCCCAAACGTGTTGCCGGTGTGAGGCTGGCCATTCGCACTACGGTCGGCAAATCGGCGGTGGTATCGCAAAGCATTTGGCGGATCATATGGTCCATGCCGACGATGGAGCTGGCCAAACTGCTGCGGTCCGCTGACCAGCCCACCTTGCCGTCACTGTATAGCATCGTTCCATCTGTGTGATTGCCGAAACGATAATTGCCCGGTGGGTAATCGAGTGCTCGGTTACAGTCGGTCACCAGGCACAATCGCTCGCTGCCGAGCATGCGGTAAGCGAACTCGAGCAACTCGGGAGCGAGGTGTTGGCCATCGGCGATGACTTCGGTGCTCATTTGGGCATTCAGCAAAACGAACTCAGCCATGCTGGCTTGCATCGGCACATTGAAGCGTTGCCGCAAGCTGGGGACGCTGCTCATTGCGCACCAAAAATGATCGACGTGGCGAGCTCCGTTGGCAAAAGCGATCTCCATTTCACTCCAACTGGCGTTGGAATGGCCACACGTGATGAAGCAACCCGCCTCGGCGGCGGCTTGGTAGAAGGCGGTTGCCCCCGGCAATTCCGCGGCGCAGGTGGCAATGCGAACCAGGCCGGTGGCGAAGTAGTCGGCGTATTCCGACGCCAACGGCTCGCGACGACCGGACGCCGCGTGGCAGCCCACTTTGTCCTCGGCGAAATAGGGACCGTAAAGATGGACGCCGGCAATGCGAGCCCCGGACGCTTTTCGCGAGGTTCGGCCGCAAGCCTCCAGCATCGCGTGCAGTTGCGCGGGACTTCCCGTCGTCGTGGTGGGGAAGATTGTCGTGGTCCCGTGGCTGAGATGAGCCCGACAGGCTGCCGCGATTGCTTCTTCGCTGCCATCCATAAAATCATGGCCGGCCCCGCCATGGACGTGTAAATCAATAAAACCGGGAGCCAAATATGCCCCTCGCAAATCGATCAGCTCATCGTCTCGCTGCGCACCTGCTGGGTCGGAGATTGCTGCATTGGAACCTGCTTGCGTGGGGATATCTCCAGCCGCGGCCACGCTGACAATCTGCTCCCCTTCGCAGACAACAATCCCCGCTTCCAGCAGTCGATCTGGCAAAACAATGTTGCCGTTGTAGAAGACTTTTCGCGACGCTGGGGTCAGACCATCCATGCTTGTACTCGTTAATGCTCCGTGGGAACCACGTTACGAGGGTTCGCGGATAAAGTGACGTTGACGGGTTTGTTTGCGGGGTGGCTGAGCTTGACTGACGGCTTGAAAATTGGCTTGCGGAACCGCTTGGTCGGCGGCAGCCGGCTCGCGTTCCGCGGTAATGGTCGGTAGGTCAGCCGCGAGTTGGCTCTGGCTAGGCTGAGCTTGCTGGATTGTTTGGTTTGGTTCGCTAACGGGAGCGTGAGCCGCCGTGTGAGTCAAGTTGGGCTGTTGATTCGTTGCCAGCGATTCGGCGGCGATGATGTGGTTATTGATGGGAACAGGTTGAGGCGTTGTCCAGCGTGATGCTGGGTCTGGTTTGGCCGAAGTGTTGGGGGTCAGTTCCGCGTAGGCAGCGAGCGGAATCCCATAGCGGGTGCGTCGCACGGTCGTTTGTGAAACTGGCTGGGCCCGGAGCAAGTTTTTGGGCTCCTCGCCGAGCGCGAGCGGCACCGCAACTTCATGGTAACTGGCTGGCAGCTGAGCGACGGGGATCTCGTAAGGGCTTTCGACCTGTTGCGGAGTGGCAACATGGGCAAAGATCAAAGCTTCAGGCGATTGTTGGCCCGGCTCTTCGCTCCGCGTTTCTTGCAACGGCGTAACCGCTGGCGGAATTCCATGAGTACTGGCGTTGGCCGCACCGAGTTGGCGATCTGCTAGCCGTTGCTCGGCATTTTGATCCGCGGGGGCCAGCTGTGGTGCACGCCGGAAAGGCAAGGCGGCAAGTAGACCGAAGACTAGCAGCGCGAAAGGCAGAATGAGAGTTCGCAATTGGAAGGCTCCTCATGGTCGAAGGTTGCTGAACGACTTTGGGGTCGCTCAGCTTGAATAGCTTCGTCCATGAAGAAAAATAGCGGCACTGCTTCCCGCATGGGAGCAACATCGGCAATTCGCGGCGGGGACTTCAGTCGAAAGCACAAAAAAGTAGGCCAGCAAACTGTTTTGCCAAAAGTTGAGAAAAGATTCCGTAATCGTCAAAGTCTACCCAACCGGCAGTCGATAACCTTTGCGGGGACGAGTCTGTCTGTGGTTTCTTATCGAAACGGCGATGGAATCGTTAGGGGGGCTTCCACCAGTACGCCTGGGGCTCGGGATCGACGCAGGATCGTCTTGCGTGACCGAGAACGGGGACACGACGGGCAAGGAAGCCAACGGGATGAATCGCTCGCTCATTCGCTGCGCGACTTACGTACAGCTGTGCATCATGACTTTCGTAGCGGCTGGGTGTACACCCACACAGCCATTTTTCGCTAACGAAAGCTCTGATCTACGACACTATCTGGATACCAGTGCAGGTATTGAGCATCCGGATATGCGTAACAGCGATCTGCTGGAATCTCCGCAGTCGCTGCCGCCGCTGACGTTAGACAACCACCAATACGAATATTGGGATATGACGCTCGAGGAGTGCGTGGCTATCGCACTGCAGAACGCCAAATTCATGTTCACTGTTCCCGGGACCTCCGAGGAACGGCAGAACGTGATAGCCCAGTTCGCTAGTGGATCGGCTGGTCAATTCGGCAGCATCTACGACACGGCCCTGCAACAAACGACTACGCAAACGGTTCCGTTGGCTGTTGATAGCAACGGCAATCGCGTCGTGGGTCGAGGCGTCCAGCGTGCGAATCAGGTTGGCGGCGTGGAAGATGCGTTGGCTGAATTTGACGCACAATACAGCTCCGTGTTCAGCTACAGCACCACCGACCGGCCGCGAAACGTGGACGCAGCCAACGGCTTCAACGCTCCGTTATTCCAAGGTCGCGACGGCTTCCAGCAATCGGCGATCTCCAAACGGATGGCAACCGGTGGCGTGGCTACGCTGCGTCAGCAAACGCTTTACTCATTGAACAATTTGCCTGTGGGAGCCGGTGGGGTAGGGCGAGATGTGCGAAGCGATTGGACCGCAATTCTGGAAGCCCAGGTAACGCATCCCTTGATGCGTGGTCGCGGGACAATGATCAATCGCATTCCCGTGGTGCTGGCACGATTGAATGAAGACGTCACGATCACCGAATTCGAAGCTTTGGTGCGAAACTTGGTTTATGACGTAGAACGCACGTATTGGGATTTGTACTGTGCTTATCGCAACGTCGAAACCGAAATCATCGCCCGTAACGCGGCCCAGGCGACCGCGTTCGCCACGCGAGCTTATGTGGAGCGGGGTGGAACGGGGACGATTCAAGAACAACTGCTGGCTGAGGCTCGCTATTATGAATTCCGCAACCGTTTGCAAGGAGCTTTGGCTGGCTCCAATGTGGCAGGTTCTGATCCCAACGGGGTCTATGGTCTAGAACGTGAGTTGCGTGCTCGGATGGGGCTCGAGGCTACTGACGGGCGACTGATTCGGCCCGTCGATGAACCCACCATCGCACCGGTTGAGTTTGATTGGTACGTCGCGTTGGAGGAATTGCATCTTACCAGTCCTGAACTGCGTCGCTCCAAGATTCGTCTCAAGCAGGCGGAGCTCGAATTGATTGCCGCCAAGAACCGCTTGTTGCCTCAAGTTGATGGGTCGATCACTGGTCGACTGGTCGGTGTCGGTGACGAACTCGGCTTGGGTGGTCGTGATGCCGCTGCCTTCCCCAACCCTGACGTTAACGTGGGGGCAACCGGATCGTCGGCTTTGGCGGGACTCACCGAAGGGAATTACGCGGAGTTGGCGCTGCGGTTGGAAATCACGCCGACGGCCATCGGGCAACGACGTGAGCTAGCCGCGATCAACAATGCCAAACTCGAAGTGGCTCGGCAGAAAGCTTGGATCTTTGACCAAGAACGCGCCTTGCAAATTCAGTTGGCCGGGGCGATGGCGAAACTGCAAACGCACTATCGTCAAATCCAAACCAACGCGGCTTGGCTTAACAGTGCGGAGGGTGAATACACCGCTCGGATTCGGAAATACCTCAGCCCCGGAGGCGTGGGAGGTGGTGGCGGCGCCGGTGGTGCCACGGGTGGCGATGTGGACTTGATCTTGGATGCTCAACAGCGTCGTGCTCAGGCTCAAATCAGCTACTACCGCTCGCTTTGTGAGTATAACAAATCGATCGCTTATGTGCACAACTTGAAAGGTTCTCTGTTGGCGATGAACAGCATCGAATTGCAAGAGGGGCCATGGAGCGAGAAAGCTTACTGGGACGCACTTGAGCGAGCCAGAGAACGGAGTGCCGGATACTATTACAAGTATGGTGTAACGCGTCCCAATGTGGTCAGCACCGGGTCGAACCTGATTTCCGATCAAGCTGTTGTCGAACCTTTGCCATCGGCGCTTGCTCCTGAAGGAGTTGCTGATGGATTGATCTTGGGTTACGAATCGGTGGAAGGACAGTTGCAATATCCCGGTAGCGACGTGTCGCCCAGCGAGATGTTCGAGGGGCCGATCGGTTCAGGAGTCCCCGGTCAATTGCAAGCACCCGAAGGTGAGTGGACCGAATTGCCCGAGGTGGAAATACCCGGCGGGCCCCGATTCGAGACAGTTCCAGTGCCACCGCAAGCGGGTCGTCAATCGTCCGCGACTGGTTTGATTCAACCGGTGTCGCATACGGAACTGGATGAGAAACCGCAAGTGATGCGGCGACCGGTTCCCAAGCCGCTAGCAATTCAATGATGGAAACGCTGAGGGGCGGAGAAGGTGGGTGACAAAGACCCACTGCGCGAAAGAAAAGCTCGGTTGCAGAAATTGCAACCGAGCTTTTTTTCGTTATGCGTGTTCAGTGTAAAACCGCTGTCCTCAGTGTAGAACCGCTGTCCCCAGCTGTTTGCAGTGTAGAACCGCTGTCCTCAGCTGTTTGCAGTGTAGAACCGCTGTCCCCGGCTGTTTGCAGTGTAGAACCGCTGTCCCCAGCTGTTTGCAGTGTAGAACCGCTGTCCCCAGCTGTTTGCAGTGTAGAACCGCTGTCCTCAGCTGTTTGGCATAAGCCTTCAAGCGATTGGGGACAATCGCTCTACATATTTTTGAAACTAATTTCTTTGTAAGTCCCAGGCGGCAAACCACTCGGAGCCTGTGGGGCGCATCGAGTACTCGCGTTCGAGTCGTTCGGCCATGTCGGGCAAATGCCCCGCGCCGTAGAAGACGGCAAGCCGTTTCTTGCCCGCTTTGAGTTCCTCTTCCATGATTTGGAAGGCCTTCACGTTGCGGCCGCGAATCAAGGTGTTGTTGCCAGAGGCGTCATCGAGACCGGCCGTCATGACTTCCACATCGATTAACTGTTTCGCCATCGCTTGCTTCATTTTCTTGGGCCGGTCATCGCCTGCCATGAGTGCGATCAGCATACCCGCGTCACCGCCTTGAGCAGAAGCTGATGCGAGCCCGGCGCCCATCATGCGTAGTCCCATCTTCAGCAAACTGTCTCCCCGCTTTTCCATGTCCTCCATGAATTCTTCGGGGCTCATATCGGCGTGACGGAAATTCTTAGCCAGATAGTTGATATGTTCCAATTGGAACTCGAGATTGAGCATGTCCCGCATCCCCAACTGCACCGCACTCAACGGGCTGTCGCGGTTGCCAATATCCTCGGGACGAACACGAGTGCCATCTGGAGCGACTAATTCGTAAAGAACGACATCGTATTTGCTGAGCCTGCGGTCGAGTTCCTCGTAATACTCTTCTTGACCGATGTGAACAACTCCCACGAGGTCAACAATCACTCCCTCGTAGCGGCTGCCGGTTGGCCCCGCGTAGCGAACGATTGAAGTCTCCAGTGCTTTGGGCGCGCCTTTGGCGGTTTTGGTCAGCCGCACAAAACGCTCGGTCTGTTCCCGCCGCCCAGCTCGTTTGGACTTATCAGCACCAGCCTGCTCTTCGCCAGCTTGTTTCTCGCCAGCTTGTTTCTCACCAGCTTGTTTCTCACCAGCTTGTTTATTGGCGGGGGGTGGGTCGGCAACGGCCGAGTCTTGGGCATGAACGAAACAGCCACTACCAAACAGGCAGAGCCAGCCGGCCAAGATGCGAAACTTCAGAAACATCGATCGACAACCAGTGCATCGAGAAATAAAAAGCAGAAAATACGATTCCCATTGCAATCACTGTACCCTCATGGCTACATGAAAGATAAGCCTCGGGACTCGTTTGGGCAATTATTTCCCGCGAATTCGCCTGGCGGTTTTACGGAATAGGCGGCAGAAATGCGGCTGTTTCGCCGTGTGCTTAGGCGTTGAGATTCAAAGAACCGCCGGGAGGACCCGACGTTGCCAAGTTAGGGGTTCCACCGAACGTGGCCTGCATATTGGGCACGGGGACCGCAGACCGAGGTGGGCTATTTTCCCCGAGTTGCTGCTGTTTCGCTTGCTCGGCGCAAACGAGCTGCCAAGTTTCTTGCTCGATCCTCAAAATTTTGCCGATCGACTTGATGCGAGCGATCCCCGGCTCTTGCTCGGCCAACGTCAATTGCTGCAACAGAAAAACGTACAGGTCGGACACTTGAACAGCCAGCGGTCCACTTTGGCGGGTAATACCGGAGAGCAGCTCGCCGAGAATATCGCGGAGCCGCAGCGTCCACTGGTCGACCAAACGCTCGGGAGTTTTTTCTCTCTCGGCGATAATGACTTGGATCAAACCAACGGCCCGGTCGAGGAGCAAGGATCTTAATTTCGCGGGGGACGCGGTCAAGACCGTGGTCTGCAAGTACTGTTCGTTGGCGGTCGCTAATTGCATCACTGCGAGGCAAACCTGACAAAGAGGGAACGGACGGAATTAGGTAGGTGACCAATCAGGGGCCTGGACGCAATCAAGAATCGGCCATGGTGATTAATTGGATCGAAGAGAGAAATTGTTGATTACCTTGAACTTTGGCGATCGACGCTTCCATCTGGTAGAACTGCTTAAGTAATCGGCTGCGTTCTCGGTCTAACCTCACACCCATCGAAGTGATTCGTTGGCCATTTGCTTCGATTTGGTTATTTAGGGTGGTTGTGCGGTTTAGAAGGAGTCCGCCATCGAGACCTGCGTAGCGCTCGACAAGTTGATCGAGCTTGGCGACGAAGCCGCGATCTTCGTGAGTGACGAAGCGTTCCACCCCTTCGGGGTCCGCGGCCAGACTGGCCCGAAACTTGGCCTTGTCGAACGATAGTTTGCCTTGTTGATCAGTCGACAACCCGATGTCGGCACCCGAGCGGATCGAGCCCGTGCCGGGGAGTCTGCTGGTCACAAGTCGGCTAATCCCCGACTCGAGATTTACAATCTCACTTCGCCCGAACAACACACCGGTGGTGGCTGAGTCTTCGTTGAAAAAGGTCAATTCATCGACGCGGCTGGCAAAGGCGTTATATTGCGTCACAAACCGATCGATAGATGATTCCAGGCTGGCGCGATCGTTGTTGACGGAGACGGTGACCGGTCCATCAGTGACTGCTTTGGCCGTAAAACTGAGTCCTTCGATAGCATCGGCGAAGACGCCATCGCGGCTGCGGATATTTACGCCGGCGGCGCCTGGTTGGCCGATGGAAACAATCGCGTCACTACCTTGGGATGATTGCTGCAGCCCGAAATCGATGCCCGACGATTGCAGGGAAACGCGTCCCTGGTCACCGCCGCGACGGCTGCTCAGGGAAAACGAAGCGGTACCGCCTGGATCATTCACCAGGGACGCAGTGGCGAAACGTCCTTGGTCACGAATCCGTTCGACGAGTGACGCTAATGTTTCGTCGGAGCCGATTTGAAACACGTCGGCCTGGCGAGCGTTGATCGTTGATTGCAGTGTGCCATCGACGATTTCCAAGTTAGCCGAGCCTGCTAGACCGAGATCGGCGGCTGTTGTTCCGCTGCCGAGATCGCGAACCAAAAGTGTCTTATCTCCAGCGGCGGTATCGATGATTCGAATGCCATCACCGCTTGAGTTGATGGTGGCGGTGACACCAATCTCCAAAGCGTTAATCGCGTCGACCAATTCACCAACGGTGCTGATCTCATCGGCTTCCAAGTCGAGAATGTCCGTAGCGCCCGTAGAGTCTGTCAGACTGACTCTGCCGATGCCGATACCGGTCCCTTGATTCAGATCGGACAACTTGGTGGCGCGAGAGACGAATTGAGCATCCAGGCTAGCGCCGGCAATGATCACGTCGGTCGTGGAGCCTTCAATACCAAGTGCTGCCGCAGTCTGATCGCCACTGCTGATGGAAAAGTTCGTTGCATCGCCACCTGAGAGATCGCGAATTTGCAATCCGGAGCCAGCCCGATCGACACTTGCTTCAACGTCTAAGCCACTTTCATTGATCGCGTTAATAACATCTTGTAGTGACTTGGCGGCGGACAGATCGACACCATCCGAATTGCCATCAGAGGTGGTGATTTGTAGCGAAGTCAAATCCCCCAAGCCGGCACCACCTTGCAGCGTGTCGAGCGACACCGTTGCTAATCCGCTCATCAGGCGACCGCCTTGAAGCGTGCCGCTATCGCTGCTGCCGGCTAACCCCAAATCGCTGGCGACCGTGCTGCTGCCGACGTCGGTGACAGTTAATTCCCCATCACCGGAAGTTAGATCGACTAACCGAATGGAGTCTCCACCGGGCGACAATTCCGCGCGGAACTTGGTGGGGTCTTGCGAATTCAGCACTCGCAACAAGTCACCCAGATTAGGCGTTTCCACGGCTTCGATGGCGGCACCGCCGGAGAGCGTAGCGGTGTCACTGAGGGAGACTAGGCCGCTGCCGTCACCGATCGCTGTGGCGGTGTAAAGTGCGGATAGTTCACTGTTGGCGGCTAAGGCGGTTTCGATATCGGCTGCCGTAGTTTCACCCTCGGCAACGCTGAATACCAGTTCGCGACCGTTTGCCGAGTTCAACAATTGGACGGTTTCTTCCCCTTGAATCAGATTGGGATCATCAACAAAGCGAACGGTGATCCCATCGGCTGCTCCGCCCTCTTCGACAGCTTGAAACGTCAATCCGGCGTTGGTATCTGCCGTGTTGGTGGTACCAATTGATTGGCTGGCCGGGCGGCTGAAATCGGCAAAGTCGACTTTGAACTCGCTGCCGTCAGCAAGCGTGATTGCCAAGTCATCTCCGCTGGCAAAACCGAGGCCGCGGTTGTCGCGCAGGCTAGAGAGTTGGGTGGAGTTGGAGAGCCGCAATATATCGGCGCCAGTCGCCGCATCGCTGGCCACGTTGATTCCGCTGAGCCCCAAATCGGCTGCCGTGCTGCCACCGCCGACATCTTCGACTGACAAGTTGCTATCAGTGCTTCCGGTGTTGTCGAACAGCTTGATCGCATCGCCCGCAGAGGTGGCCCGTACGTTGATGTCACTTTGTTCGTTGATGGCGCGGAGCACTTCATCGACGGTGCTGGCCGACGAGAGATCGATCAGCGCGCTGTTGCCCGAGCGATCGGTGATGCGAATCGAACCCGCTTCGACGCCGCGATCGCCGTTGAGCTCGCTGAGCTTGGCTGAGCGATCGACGTATCCCCCGCCTCGGACAGTCAACGAACCGGCGGAGCCAATTGCTCGCGCAGACGATTCAAAGGTGCGGGAGCGAAAGCTGTGTGTGCTGGCGGTCCGCAAGGTTTGGATTTGGTACTCGCCAATCTGTGGGTCACCCGTTTTGGTGACCGAAACCGCATCCGCGTTGGAGGAGGCTACGTTCGTGCGATTAAAGGACGCTTCGCTGCCAA
This sequence comes from Kothea flammea, assembly GCF_052161645.1. GTDB lineage: Bacteria > Planctomycetota > Planctomycetia > Pirellulales > Pirellulaceae > Laterigemmans. Next base: position 4,990,004 of record NZ_CP197414.1, on the reverse strand, counting down.
AGCTGCGCGCCGATAATTGCAGCCCGATAGTTAACACGGTCAGACTGTCAATCGCTGAGCGTTCTTGCTGCAACTGCTCAGTGCGCGAAATCAAGCGATCGCGGGGAACCCCGGAAAGGCTGATCAATTGGTTTACGGTATCGTCGATTGCGGTACCGGTAATCAATCCAATAGATGACGAAATACGTCCCATGAGAGCCTAACTTTGTAGCTGCGCGACAGGATCGTGGTTGAGAGTCCATATTTAGGCGATGGCAACTTCGCTAGTAGACTCATAAAGATAATCGGTTGATCAAACTCCCCACCATGAGAGAAATGCGACGGCCTCAACAGTCGCCACATCAATTGTTTCTAAGAGTCGGTCGCCAGAGAGCGGGAATTCTGCTCTCTGGCGACCATACTTCTACGTTTGCGAAGAAAAAATCCTCGTCGCCGCTTATCGCAGCAAGGAGAGCACGTTCTGCGGGTTCTGGTTGGCCAGAGCCAACACGTTCGTACCCGACTGGACCAGAATCTGGGACCGTGTCAACGCGGCCGATTCGGCGGCGAAGTCAGCATCCCGAATGCTGCTCTCAGCTTCTTGCAAGTTGGCGACCGTGTCGTTGAGAGACGCCAAGTTGCTGTCGAGGGTCGTACGCTGGAAAGCACCCAATCGACCACGCAGAGAGGTGACCCGGTTGATTGCTTCGTTGACAATCTCCGAGGCGCGTCCCGAGTCGGTAGCCAAGGCGGCTGATTCACCCGAGCCGAGTTCGAACAACTTGCCAGTGGCACCACCGAGGCGAGCCGTGCTGACGCTGTCGATGCCAATCCGAGCCTGCTGGTTGCTGACCACGTCGGGACCGAGTTGGAACAAAGCTCCACCGCCGGTGATCGAGAAACTGGCCGTGCCCAAGAAGTCGGTATCGACTTCCATGTTGAGGTCAAGCGTCGCCGTGTTAATGGAAACTTTATTACCGTCGACCGTCGCGTCAACACCGTTGACCTTGGCCGTTATGTCGGTGCCGCTGGCTCGTGCTCCAGAGCCAATTTCCGGGGTGAAGTCACCCCCGGCTCCCTCGCTGATGACTTGAATGTCAACGAACTCGTTGCGGCCGAACTCGTTGGATTTGAGAGTCAACGTGTCGTCTTCCACCGAAGCTGTGATCCCGGTCGCATCCGCAACCAAGTTGATCTGGGCTTCCAACTGATCCAGCGTCGTTCCCGCACTGACGTTGAAGACTTCCGAGCCGTTGTTGCCAGAAATCTCAAAGACAACATCGGCAGACACACCACCCGCCGACGATCCGGTGATCGCCGTCGTGTTTAGCGTGTCGGTAGCCGGGTCGTAAACCGCATCACCATCATTGGTGGTTAGTTCGGCTTCATAACCATCTCCTCCAAGCGTGTTGTTGATGGCGTCAACGATGGTCGAAAGCCCTGTGGTGGCAGTATCATCCACCGTCACGGTAATGTTGCCGTCTTCGTCGACTGCTACGCTCGGTGCCCCTTGACCGGTTGCTGTCGCAATCGTCACGTTACCATTGCGATTATTTCCAGCGGGAGCCGTGATGGTGATCGCATCGGTCACCGTGGCGTCGGTACCCGCCGTTCCGGAACCGAGATTCTCGTCGGTCACGTCATCGCTGCCATTGGCAGCAAAAGCGGCGTTTGTGTCGACGGTGATTTCGAAGGCGTCGAAGTCAGTTTCATTTGCCAACGCGGCGGCAATATCGTCCAACGTCTGAGCACCACCATCCGAGACGGTGATTGTCAACACATCATCGACAAGGCTGGCTTCGGCAACCTCATTGTCACCACCGGCAAAGGCGGCGGCAGCGATGTCTTCAGAGCCATCGGCGAGGAAGGCTCCGTCAACACCCAAGTTAAAGTTAAAGTCGGCGGAGAATGTAGCTAAGGCTTCCACAGCCGCTTTGATTTCGCTCAGGTTACGGTCGGTGTTGTCGTCGACCGTGATGTTCAGGTTTGTACCGTCGAAGGTGACAGTAGCAGCCGTGTCCGTACCGGCGGTCTCACCATCAAGATCGAATGCGGCGATGTCATCGCTGCCGTCGCTGCGGAACAGCACGTCCTCAAAACCATCGTTGATGACAAATTCGAAGTCATCTTGAAAGCTGGCGTCTGCCTCCAAGGCAGTTTTGATCTCTTCGAGGCTGAGCGACTCGGCATCGTCAACGGTGATGTCTAATGTACCCGCTCCCGCGTTGACTGCGGCAGCTGCGTCCGCACCGACCGCGTTGGCCGATGCGACAGTCACGCTGAATGCATTGCCCGCAACGCCATCAAACGCTCCGCCCGCTTTTGCGCGAATCACGAACGCGCCGGTGTTACCGTTGACATCTTGAGCCGAGCTGACCGCTTGTGCCGTGGCGGTGTTGCCGGCTGTTACATTGAGGACAATGGAGTTACCATTGGAGCCCCTGTAATCGCTGGAGCTCTTGACCGAGATATTGAAGTCACCGGCAGCTGTCGATTGCGTGGCTGTAGCAGCTTGTGCAATTGCCGTGGTCTCTCCCGATACCACGTTTACCGCTACGGCGTTGCCGGCGGTACCATCATAGATGCCACCATCTTTGGCGTTAATCGTGTACGATGCACCCGCGGCGGTGGTCAGTTCCTGGGTGACTGCCTCGCCGTCATCTGACACATTACCCAGCGTGATGGCACCTGTGCCAGTGGAACCGGTGGCGATGTTGCCGATGTCGATTTGAGCTTGGCTGGCTTTCGCGGTGATTTCGACATCCACGTCCACGGCGCCCGCGGCACCAAGGTTCGCTTGGTCGATCTTCAAACCACTCAACTTGCTGAAATTGTTGGTACCCTGCGTGACGAAGTCGAGGCTACCGTCGAGCAACTTTCGGCCTTGGAAGGTCGTGGTTTGAGCGATTCGGTTGATCGCTTCCAACGAGCTGTCGATCTGCAACTGATTAGCAGCGACTTCGTCGGAACTTAAAGCGCCGGTGTTCGATGCTTCGACAACCAAGCCTCGCACGTCGTTCAGCAAGTTGCTGACTTGTGACAACGAGCTATCCGCTGTGGCGATGATTTGGTCGGCTCGCCGCGTGTTGCTGATCGCCTTGTTGAGGCTGGTGATCTCACTACGCAGCGCTTCACTGGCAATCAAACCGGCCGGGTCATCCGCACCACGGTTGATCCGTAAACCAGTGCTCAAACGGGTCAGACGAGTCTGCAAGTCGTTGTTCGACTGTTGGAGTCGGTTTTGAGCGACAAGTGACGGGACGTTTGTGTTAATACGTGTCATGGGTAGTATCCCTAGCTATGCTATTTTTCGGAAATGAATGACCACACCATGGGACTTGAAACGTCCGAAATGTGCCCACTCGCATTCCGTTGAGCGGACTCATCAAGTGTGGAGACAGTTAGTCGGCCAACGTATCCATTGATCAACGTTGATGATCACCATCCCCAATCTGCTTCGCTGCAAACGCGGGAACTGGTGATTTGCCTCCTTGCTGTCAGCCTCACTGCCTTAACCTGTACTCGAACCGTACCTTACCCCCAGGGGCTATGGGCCAACTATCTTTAAAATCGGTCACAGATTTAAGGATCGGCAAAAAGACAATTGAAATTCTCATTTCTTTTGCCATTTGTGGGAGTGACGATCGCTATAATCGTCATAGCTTGCCAAGGCAGACTTTGAACCAGTGGTTCAATTGCAAACGTGACAGGCTACCCAATCTCTCTCGCTACTCTTTGCGGGGACTGCGGACTTCTCCAGTCGCCTCGGTCCCCATTTGGCTCGCTTTGCGGTTTTCGCGCTGGATCGCGTCGTAAACCTCTTGGCGGTGCACAGGTATGCTTTGCGGAGCATCAATTCCTAATCGAACTTTATCGCCGCGGATATCGACAATCGTGATAACCACGTCGTCGCCGATCATTATGCTTTCGTCACGATGACGTGAAAGAACCAACATGGCGTCGTCCCTCGACTCGTATGCTAACAGTGCTTTGGCAGGCGTGATGGTCGACACGGCAAGTTACCAGCTTCGACCACGGCAATTACAATTCGGGTGCACAAGGATTGCCCCGACAGCATCATGTATCGGGCCGCCTGACCTCAATTTTCAAACTGCAAATTTTCAGAACGCTATCGCGCGGTTGTGCCGAACACACCGGGAGCTGTTGGGCACTCACGGTCGCCTCAAAGTCGGCACAACAGCTAGGCGCCGCAGGTTTGTCCCCACATTTTGTCGGCTCGCGGGATTCTTGGGGAAATCTGTATCGCCGCGAAACGGATGGTAGCGGGTGGTTGACGGCCTGCGAACTCGTTGCCGGCGAGTGCTGGAATTAAGCGGCCCGTCGCATGTGCAACGGCTGCATGGCGTGATTTCCCAAATCAATTGCATACCGCATGCTGTGTTGATCTTCCGTCACGACTTGGCAGCCCAACCTGCGATTGAGATTCAAGATCAACGGGGCCCGCAGGTTGGTAACAAGTGCGCCCGGGTTACCACTGATCGTCGTTAAGACGTAGGTTTCGTCTTCGCCCCGCAAGTGCAATGAGCCTAGCGAGCGTCGATTGATGCGGACTCGGTAACCTTCCACAAAAGCTCGCGGGCTGATCAACGGCAGCGCACGGTCTCCGCGGGAGGCCGACTGCAGCCAAGCGACCGCCGGTGTGCGTGGATCGGGTAACAATGCCCACTGCCGCAATGTTTCCATGCCAATTACACCGCGGGGAAATAAGAACAGCTCGCGTTCGTTAATTTCCAAGGTGCCAAAACGCGTGGTTTCGATACGCATGGTTGCCACATCCCAAAGCTTCGGGGCCTTGTTTTCAAAAGGACCACGCAACGTGCGAGCCACTTTCGGCTAACGCGCATGATTGAATGAGCAAATGACTCATCGCTCATTGCCGGCCAGCACATGTTTGGCCGCTGGGCAAGAGCTCGCGCAGCTTATTGACTATCGGTCGTGCACATGTCGGATCTTCGCTAAAACCGTTACAAGAAATTCAAGACGGTTAATCCCGCTGTGCGGCCGATCAGTTGCAAGCTGGCTTCCAAAGCGGCTTGGCGCGTGCTGATCTTGCTGATCACTTCGGTCAGGTCCGCATCGATCTCCTCGCTCCGACGGGCTTGCATCAGCACCGTTTGATCTTCTGCTTCGATCTTCAAAGCATCCACGTTGCGGGCACGAAAGCCAATTTCACCCCGCGCCGCCACGGTCTGCTCGAAATCTCCATCGAGCCGCGCCGTCAGCCGTTCGATTCCCCATTGGTCCCCCTCGCGAACTGCTTCCCGCAGACGCAGCAGCGTGTCGAGCGCGCCGGTTGGCTCCACCGGAGCTGGATCGCGTCCCTGCAGCACTGATAGGCCACCCACAACGCTGCCTGTTTGCTCCGACGCATCCACATCAATCAAGCCCAAGGCATTGCCTAAGTTGCTGCGCCCCAGTTGGCGGACCACGATGGGTTCCGAATCGACTGGCCCCCATAGCCGAAGACCGTTGCCAAACGGCGACAGCTCAGCAGTAATCCTCCGCACATCCTGGTTGGCGGGATGGCTGTTGATGGCGTTAATGACTTCGCCGACCGTTGTGAAACCGCTGGCGTCAATGTTCAGTTCGGTCCCGTCGGGGCGTTGGATCAACAGGTCGTCTTCTCCCGCCGGATTGACCCGCGCACCTTGTTCCGTCAACAACTCGCTCAAGGAGGTGTCGCCGTCACTGCTGCGGATGCCCAAATTTGTGGCGGCTAATCCTCCCCGCTCACCAATCGAGTACTCCACGCCACTCTTTAATAAACGCAGCTGCATGCTCCCGCTGGCCGGGTCCAACTCCGCACGGACCGCCGCCCCGGAACGATTGATGGCTGCCAACACGTCGTCAACCGTCTTGGCCGTTGAGAGGTTAATGTCAAACGTTTCGGAGCCGTACTCAATTCGAATGCCGTCGCTGACGTCGATCCCAGCTCCATTGTTCAAATCCGCCAATAACGTCAACCGAGTCGTTCGCGGTCCCAAAGCACCACCCACCAGCGGTGGTGCTTGCAAGGCCAGCGGATTCGACAAGTTCAATTGCACGCTGGTGCTGCTCCCCGGGGCATCATCGACTCCCAATGTGGCGTTTAGATTATCGGCAAAACGCAACGTGACCGAATCGGAACCAATGTCGAAAGCCAACGCGCGACCATCGAATCGCATTGCCTCGATCCGCTCTTTGATATCCCCCAATGTCACGCTGCCGGTCAAATCGACATCTTGCCAACCCGAGCCGTCGGTGATCCGCATCAACCCAGGCTTAATGCCTCGGCCGTCGCGCATGTCGATCAATCGCGTGTCGGGTGTCAAGGCTGTGACCAACGGGTCGCCTTTCACCGCGGGGCTGGCCAACCCCAATGCGTTCGCGCCGGTGGGCAACGTTTCCACCTTTACGTTACTACCCAAGCTCGGTCGCGCTACCGTTTCGTTTCCCTGATAAAGAATTCCGTCCAGCTCACGAAGCAGTGGAGTTTTCGTCGTCAGCACGCCACCGAAGACAGGCGTATCTTGGAAAGCTTGATTGCTTAAGTTCACCACGCGGCTGATGACTTGGTCGATCTCCTGCACCAATGCGCCACGTTCTTCGGGGGGCAGCACGTTCTGAGCCGCTGCCACCGCCGCTCCCCGAGCTTCGATCAGAGACTGATCAATAGCACCCAGGGCCGTATCGGCCGCTTGCAAAAAACTGGCCGTCGCCTGCGCATTGCGGGCTTGCTGCTCTGATAGCGCAATGCCGGAAGACAACCCCAGGGCGCGGGCAACCGCAGCCGGATCCTCCGAGCCGCTGAGCACCCGCCGTCCGGTGCTCAACTGGTTATACAGCGATTGCAAACTCGTTTGATCCGCATTCACTTGCCGAATCAATCGCTGCTGCTGTAACGTGTCACTACTACGCGGCGTTACGATCGGCAGCAGACTCATTCTGACTCAGCCCTCGAGCAGTGCCACTAAAGCAATGCCACAAATGCAATGCCACTAAAATGGAAACGGTGAACCATCTGCTTTGTTTTCGGTTCTTGCCAAGATTAAAGTTAAGCTAATCCGGAAAATCGTTATATTCTGACTCCCCGTTAATCCTGATCACCGACACTCGATAGGAGCTCTCGCAAGTATGGTCTGGATCGGCACGATGAATTTGACCCGCACGGTCGATCGGGGGCATTTTTATTGCCCCACCTGCGGCGCGAACTGTTCCTATCGACTCCGTAACCGACGTCCATTTTTGACGATTTACTTCATTCCCGTCGTGCCCATTGGTGGGGCGGAGCCATTTGTTCAGTGCGATGGTTGTAAGTCGTCTTGGGACATGACGGTGCTGGAACTGACCCGGGAAAGCCATGAGGCGGCTCAGCTTGCCCAGTTTCGCGAAGATGCCCTCAGGGCCACCGTGTTGGTTACGACCGCTGATGGTTCGATTTCCGAAGCTGAAATTGACGCCTTATTGGTGGTGTCGAGCAAGTTGTTCGAGCGCCCCATCGACCGCGAAGAACTGGGCGCCCTCTGCGCATCGGCCCTGCGGTTGGGAGTTTCCGCCCCCAATTATTTGCTGACGGTAAAACGGCAATGGTCGCCCGAACAATGCATCACCGTCCTCAAGGCCGCTTTCTTGGCTGCCTCCGCCGAGGGAGAGCTGAATCCGGCTCAATTGAAAATGCTCCGCGATCTGCAAGATCTGTTTAATCTCACCGACGCCGAGTACCAACAAGCCATTGAGGAAGCGCTGCTGCTGGGGACTTATTGATCAAGCGTGCAATTTCTTGATCGTCGCAATCGTGCGGTCGACTTCGTCAGCGGTGTTGTAGTGGACTAAACCCAGTCGCAACATGCCTAGAGGTTCACGCTCCAGCACGTGGCTCAGTTCCCAAGCGTAGTAGTTACCGTGCCACGCGAAGATGCCAGCTTCCCCCAACCGCGAGGCGAGCTCTGCCGGCGCTAAACGGTCACTGGTCAGCGAAATCGTGGGCATCCGCTCGCCGGCCCGGTGGGAGTCGGTGATTCCGTAAACTCGCAGATCTTCGATTTCTCCAAGACCCGCAAGCAACCGCCACACCAAATCGCTTTCGTAAGCCGTTACGTGCTTGAATACTGTTTCCAAGGCTTCACGGCGAAGGCTGGAAGGGTTCTCGGCAAGCGAGCGTCCCAAATCGGCCAAATAGTCAATTGCCGCCAGCGTGCCTGCCACGGAGGCGAAATTTTGCGTTCCCGTCATCCATTTTTCGGGCAGCGTATCGGGAGCCGGGTTGAGCTTATAGGGTGTGATGTGTTCCATCCGCTGGCGACGTCCCCATAAAATCCCCACGTGTGGCCCAAAAAATTTATAGGCCGAACAAGCTAAAAAGTCGCAGTTCCACGCTTGCACGTCGATCAGCCCATGCGGCGCGTAATGCACCGCATCGACAAACACCTCCGCGCCCACTTGATGGGCCAACTTGCTGATTTCAGCTATCGGGTTGACGGTGCCGACGCTGTTCGATGCCGCTCCCACGGCCACTAAGCGAGTCCGCTCACTGAGCAGATTGCGAAACGCTGCCATGTCCAGCGTACAGTCCGCCGTGTGGACTGGCACAAAATGCACGGTCGCGCCCGCATCATGCGCCGCCAATACCCACGGTCGCACATTGGCGTCGTGATCAAGCCGCGTCACGATAATCTCGTCGTCGCAACTCCATGTCCTGGCCAAGGCCCGTGAGAGGTGCATCGTCAACGTAGTCATGTTCCCGCCAAAGGCAATTTCGTCGGGATCGCTGGCACCCACAAAGTCCGCAGCCGCCCGGTGCGCTTCCGCGATGACGGCGTCATTCTCCCGGCTGGTCGCGAACGCGCCACCATGGTTGGCGTTGTGGTGCAGCAAGTGGTCGCGAACCGTGTCGGCGACCCGCTGGGGGACCTGAGTGCCGGCGGGTCCATCCAGATAGACGACAGGTTCGCCCGCTTGGACTCTCGCGAGGGCTGGAAATTGGTCCCGAATCGAGACCAGGTGTGCGTCAGTCAGTCCCGCTGTTGGCTTGGCCGTATCAGTCATAAGAATTGCCTTGGTAACTTAGGTGTTCACGGAGAGTTGGGAAGGTCTAGGAAATGTTGCCGACTGTAACGGATTTCCGGCCAGAAAGGTTCATGCAGCGCCCTGCTGGAAACCGAATTCTATCCGATGAGTCGAGTTACCGAGCGTCGATGATCCGCGAACCCAGGGACGGAGACAATGGCCCGACTGATTTGCTTGCAACTTTGCCTGCTGCTGGTCGCTCCATGGGGAGCTGACGGGGCAGAACCGTTGCAGCCCAGTCTCACGGTGCAGTTAAAGCCGACACGACCCGAACGGGTTGCGCCGGTGATTACCGCGTTGGCGGCGGACCCCCGCGGTCAATTGCTGGCCGTGGCGGGAGATGATCATGTGATCCGCGTGCTTTCCACTGCCGACTGGAGCGTGGTCGCGTCGCTGGATCTGCACCGCGATTGGATTCGCGATCTGCATTTTAGCGGCGATGGTCGCTTATTGGCTTCGGTCGCTAACGACGGCCGGCTCATCCTCTGGGAGCGCGACCAGCGTTGGCGGACCGTCGAGGCGTTGGGTGAAGTCGCCGCGCTGCGTGCCGTGCGTTTTTCACCAGACAGTTCCATGGTGGCGACCGTCGGGTTCGCTCCCGAAGTCTATTTAGTCGGCGTCGACAGTGATCGACGTCCCCGGTTGAATTGCGGCTGTCAAGATTTGCGGGCGATCGCTTATCGCCACGACGGGCTACTCTTGGGGGTGGCCGGTCGCAGCGGTGACTTGCATTTATACGATGCGATTACGGGTTCGACGATCGAGGATGTTCAACTCCACAGCCGACGTATCAACGCCATGTCCTTCATTGGAGAGACGGGGCGAACGCTAACCGTCGGGGATGATGGTCATGTGGTGGTTTACGATACCACCGACCGCCGCGTGGTGCACACGATAAAAATCCCGCGCACGAAATTGTTGTCGGCTTGCGTGATCGAGGGTTCGTTCGCCGCGGTGGGTGGTACCGACAACACGATCCACATCATTGATTTAGAAACGGGTGAGCTTGTCCAGCGACTGGTTGGCCATAGCGGGTCAGTTTCCTCGCTGGCCTATCGGGAGGGCACGCTCTACTCGGGCAGCTTCGATACCACGATGCGGGCTTGGTCGGTAGCAAATTTCTCGGGCACCGCGAGGGTCGCTGGCGCGGATGCCGCTCAGGCTCCCGATGCTCGTACCAGTCGGTTACCTTAAAATTTCGCTCCCGATCTGAATACAACCAAAGCGGTTCAACGATTCGCACACGGAGGTGCGCAGCATGTGGGTGTTTGGCAAACGCACGAAGAGAGAACGACGTGACCTGTTAGCGGCAAACCTGCGGCGACGGATTCGTCCTGAGTTGCTGGAGTCGCGGTTGCTGATGGCTGCCGATCCCGTGCATGTGGGCATGGTTTACATCGAGGAGGATCAAGGTTCCGACAATCTTCCCGATACGTTCGTTGTCTCGTTTACTGGCGGAGCTCCCAACACTGAACTGACCGAACTCCGTGTCTCGACTGATAAACTAGGCGACGGATTCTCAGTCAATGATTTAATTTTCGACACCGAACTCGGGGGCATCGGGAAAGATGCGGCACACCCGTTTACTGTTGTGGAACTCACCTCGGCTGATCCGAGGGCTGCGGTGGTGGGAATTGTTGAGGATGGCAGCCAGCTCTTGATCCTTCAATTTAGACATTTCCAGGCCGGTGATAAACTTGAGTTTACCATCGATCTGGATCAGATACTTTACGTCGAACCGAACGGCGAACTCGACAATGACGAACTCGACGTGATTGTCAGCGGGCAAGAGTTTCATCGCTCGATCCTGGGGGCCAGCTTTGCGGCGCCACACTATGAACTGGCGGGTGGGCAAGACATCTTCCTGAATGACTATGGCGATCCGCAAAGCGAGTATGGTTTAGATCTGCCGATTGACCTGGGGGGCGCTAAAGATCAAGACAATCGCACCGCCGGTGCAATCGTCACGGCTCAACAGGTTCCCAAGCCAGTCTCCATCGCTGGTACTGTGTTCGCTGATGACAATTTGAATCTCAACCTGGATGCTGGAGAGACATTGCTGCGCGATGTCGAAATCGAGCTGTGGAAACTTGATACCAACACGAATCAATATGTCGACACCGGCCTTTTCACCCGCACCGATGCCAACGGCAATTACCAGTTCGGTACCGATTTGGGGCTAGCTCCTGGCACCTATCGAGTCATTGAAACCCAGCCGGATGGCTATTTCAGCGTGGGTGCTATTCCGGGAACGGTGGCTGGTGTCGACACCGGCACGGTGGAGACCGCGGACATCCTCAGCCAAATCGCCTTGCCACTGGGTGATCTGCACGCCGTGGATTTTGATTTTGCCGAAGCGCGTCCCGCCGCGATCAGTGGTTATGTGTACCGCGACGACAGCGATGACGGCATTCGTGACGCGGGCGAGGTGGGGATTGAAGGTGTGCGCGTGCGTTTGGTGCCAATCAACACCATTGCTCCCCAAACGCCCATGGTGCAAACGACAGCCGCCGATGGCTCCTATCGCTTCGAGGGCCTGTCCCCAGGAACGTATCGCATCGAACAGCTCGACCAACCGGCACCCTACACCGATGGTCTTGATCGGGCTGGTACCATCAATGGCGTCCAGGTTGGTGCCGCGGTAAATCCGGGTGATGAGATTCGCGGCATTAGTTTGGCTGGTGGCGTGAATGGGATTGAATACAACTTGGGCGAACTTCCTTTAGGCTCGATCGCCGGCGGTGTCTATCTGGTGCCCCCGGGGGAAGACTGTGAGGATGTTGGTTTCGACGATGGGATCCCGCTGGAAGGCGTAGAAGTTCGACTTTTTGATGAAGCGGATAACTTAGTGGCGGTGGTGTTTACCGGCGTTGATGGGCGGTATCGTTTTGATGATGTTCCCAAGGGAACGTATCGGATCGAAGAAATTACTCCCCCTGGTTTGCTCGATGGTGATGCCTCCGTGGGCCGCATCGATGGCATCGAAGTCGGTGTTGCCCTCGTCGATGGTAGTCTTTCGGAAATTCGTTTGCCGGCGGGACGCGATGGCGAGAGTTATGATTTCTGCGAAGCGGCACCAGCAAGCGTCTCTGGCTATGTTTATCACGACCGCTCGAATGACGGCTCCCGGGATGCCGGAGAATTGGGGATTCCCAATGCTACCGTCCGCCTCATCGATGCTGGCGGTAACGTTGTCGGCACCCAGCAAACGGACTCCAGCGGCTATTATGAATTTCGCAATATCCTGCCGGGCACTTATCGCTTAGAAGAAATTACTCCGGCAGGCTACCTGGATGGACTTGACCGCGCGGGAACCGTGGCGGGCATTGTCCAAGGTCGAGCGGTGAATCCCGGCGATGTGATTCAAGCGGTCAGTTTGCGACAAGGCCAAGCGGGTGTGGAGTATAATTTTGGAGAACTGCTTCCCGCCACTATCTCGGGACAGGTCCACGCCGATCTTGATGACGACTGCACGCTTGACCCTAATGAGCAAACGCTCAGCGGCGTCGTCATTCGCCTGTTAGATGCTGGCGGCCAGCAGCTTGCCGAGACCACCACGGATGCGGATGGCAAGTACGAGTTTACCGGCCTTCGTCCTGGGAAGTACACGGTTGTGCAAGAACAGCCGGCAGGTTTCTTTGATGGCGGTTTGGTCGTAGGCTCGACCGGCGGATTGATCGATGTGGCCAACCGAATCCGAGAAATTCCGGTCGGTTCGGGCGATTCCTCGGTGCAAAATAACTTCTGCGAGCACCCACCCAGCGAGATCAGCGGCAACGTCCATGTCGATCGCAATGCGGATGGAGTTCGTAACGCGGGCGAGCCATGGTTGGCGGGAGTCACCCTGGAGTTGCTCGATGAAAACGGCCAACGCATCGCCACCACGACGACCAATGATCAAGGATACTACGAATTCACCGATTTGCGGCAAGGCCGCTACAGCGTCCGCGAGACTCAACCGGTCGGCTATCTGCAAGGTGGCCAGCGAGCCGGCTCAAAGGGTGGCGACGCAGGGACGACCGATTGGATTCAAGATGTTGAAATCGGCTGGGGAGAAAACCTCATCGATTACGACTTTTGGGAAATTGAGCCCTCTTCGATTTCGGGGAGTGTGTTTGTCGATTCCAATGGCAATTGTGTGCATGAACCAACCCTAGGCGAACGCAGTTTGGCGGGAGTCACGATTCGCTTGCACGATGCAGATGGGCGCGTGTTGCAAACCACGCAGACCGATGCCAATGGCGAATATCATTTTGCTGACCTGCGTCCCGGAACGTATCGCATCAGTGAAGTGCAGCCCGCCGGGTTTTTCCAAGGAGGTGAAGTGGTCGGCTCCGGCGGAGGTCGCATTCTCGCGGAGGACCTGATCGGCGAAATCATGTTGGGTGCCAATCAAGATTTCGTGGATTACGATTTCTGCGAAATCGAGCCCTCGTCGATTGGTGGGATGGTCTTTATTGATTCCGACGAAGACTGTGTCTACGAACCGACGCTTGGCGAAAGTCCTCTGCAAGGTGTCGAAATTCGGCTGCATGATGAAACGGGCAACATCATTGCCACCACGACGACCGACGCCAGCGGGCGTTATCATTTTGCAAATCTGCGTCCTGGAACGTATCGGATCAGCGAAGTCCAACCTGCGGGGTTGTTTCATGGCGGTCAGACGGTCGGCAGCGGTGGCGGCGTGGTGCTGGCCGACGACCTGATCGGCGAGATCGAATTAGGGCCAGGACAAGACCTTGTCGACTATGACTTTTGCGAAGTCGAGCCCAGCTCGTTGGCAGGTTCCGTCTTCGTCGATTCCGATGGCGACTGTTTTTACGAGCCCCATCTTGGCGAGCGTCCGCTGGAGAACGTGGTCGTACACCTGCAGGATGAGCAGGGGACAGTCTTGCAAACCACCCGCACCGATGCTCAAGGACGTTACGAATTTTCCGGTTTGCGCTCCGGTCGCTACCGCGTCGCGGAGATTCAACCAGTCGGTTTTTTCCAGGGTGGACAAGTCGTCGGCAGTGGCGGTGGACGCGTGTTGGCCGATGACCTCATCGGCGCCATCGAGATTGGTCCCGGCCAACAGTTGACTGGCTATGATTTCTGCGAAGTTGTGGGCGGATCGCTCAGCGGTCGTGTTTGGGTTGACCAAGACACTGACGGAGAGTTTGACAACTCGGAACAACCGCTCGAGAACGTCGCGGTCGATCTGGTGGATGCAAACGGTGCTGTGGTTGCTTCCACCACGACCGACGTGAACGGCAATTATCAGTTTTCGGATTTGCCTCCAGGCGTTTATTCGGTGCGCGAATACCAGCCACTGGGGCTGTTCCATGGTGGTCAACATGCTGGGTCGCACGGCGGCGATGATCGCTTGGCTGATATCATCTCAGCTATCGCCGTCCCCGGCGGCGGCAACCTCGTTCATTATGATTTTCCAGAAGTGCCCCCAGCCTCAATCAGCGGGTTTGTGTTCCAGGATGGGCGGGACTTGGAAATGCCCAACGCACCCGCGCCAGAGGAGTTGCGGAAATACCAGGATGGTGTGTTGACGTCCGACGATCGCCGGTTGGCCGGGGTCACGCTTGAATTGCGGAACTTGCTGGGCGATACGATTGATGCCGCCACCGCGATCCCAGGGACATATGCCGATGGGCCCATCCGAGTAGTTACTGACGAGAATGGTTTCTATGAGTTCACCGGGCTTCGCCCTCGGGCCACCTATCACGTGTATCAGGTTCAGCCCGATGGCTTTATTGATGGGTTGGATACACCTGGTCAGACGGGCAACGGATTGGCGGTGAATACTGCTGATTTGGCCGGTAACCCGCAGCTGGGTGCCATCGTTTCTTCGCTTGCCCTCTCGGAAGAAACAAACCCCGGAACCGATGCAATCTTGTCAATCTTTGTGACTGCGGGCCAGCGAGTCAGTAACAACAACTTCAGTGAAATTCGCATCGATCCGCCACCACCTGGCCCACCGGGAGAAGATCCGGAGCCCCCAGTTAATCACATTCCTGACGTCGGTTTCGATACGTTCCTGCCTCCGGAGCGTCCCTTCTTGGGTTGGACTCCGCCGCCGATCGATTTGATTCCTTGGTTCGTTTGGAGGTCCAACGTCAGCTGGCACTTGAGTGTGATTAATGGTGGCGAACCACGTGATGCGGGCATTGAGGATGATAAGGTATTCATTCCGGCCGCCAACGAAGAACTCATGAAACGCTGGTCGGAAGCGAAGGCCAATAATGGTCAGTGGGAAGTCTATGATGCTGAGGGACAACCGCTCGTGGGTGCGCGATCGATTGTGGTCGGAGTGAGTGCTGGTATTCCCGTGGTCGGCGATTTTGACGGTGATGGCCAGGATGAGGCGGCGATCTATATTGATGGTGAATGGTTGGTTGACCTGAATGGCAACGGTCGCTGGGATAGTGGCGATTTGTGGTTGCTACTGGGCTCAGCAAAGGACCGCCCTGTCGTTGGTGATTGGGACGGCGACGGCAAACAAGACGTGGGGATTTTCGGGCCTGAGTGGCAACGCGATCCGCAAGTCATTCGACGCGACGCGGGGCTGCCAGGATTGAGCAATCGCAGTGAACGCGGGCATAAGAATTTGCCCCCAACGGAGGGCGACGCGGCGGTCGGTAAACGATTCTTGCGCAATACCGCCAAAGGGAAGATGCATGCCGACGTGATCGATCACGTGTTCCGCTACGGAGTCGATTCCGATGTCCCTTTGGTTGGCGATTGGAACGGAGATGGGATCGACACGATTGCCGTCTTCCGCGGAGGTGTTTGGCAATTGGATGCTGATGGAGATGGAAGGTGGTCGAACTCCGACGTGACAGCCGTCTTTGGGCAACCGGGTGATATCCCCCTGGTCGGCGATTGGAATGGCGACGGGATTGACCAACTGGCAGTGGTTCGCGGTGATCTATGGATTATTGATACCGATGGAGATCGTCGACTCACGGCTGCCGATCTTCAATTGCGAATCCCACGCGATCAAAACCAAGTGCCCGTGATGGGAGACTGGGACGGGGATGGACGCGATCAGCCGGGACTTTATCGCTATCAGGAGTCACGAACGGGGTCAGACTCACCTGCCGCCTAAGGAGCTTGCTGGGCTTGATCGCCGGACATCTGTTCCGCGATCACAGCTTCAAAGATCTGACGATTCGCTTCTCGATAGGCATCGCATTTTTGCGTAACCACGTTGGCGTGTGTCTCGCGCATCGCAAAAGCGAGCCACCGCAACTCGTCGGGCGAACGGGGCAGATCGTGTCGAGCTGGCAAGTTCATCAGCCGCAGGTTCGATTCGACGCTCCGCAAGTAGTTGTAGCTAGCCGATAAATGTCTGGCCCGCTCGACTGAAAGCCAGCCTTGTTTTCTCAGCAGTTGCAATCCGGCAAACGTGCCAACCCCCAGTTGCCCCGCCAGTTCGCCGGCGTGCCGTAACAGCAGCAGTTGGACGATGAGTTCAATATCCAACGTTCCCCCCAGCCCCCGCTTTAGATTCTCCGGGGCGGCCCCCTGTTGCGATTGATAACGCAGCTTCGCCGCTTCCTCGGCCATCTCGGTCCGCCAGGCGGGGGCTTGCAACGCCTCGGCAATCAACTTTCGCATCTCCTTTTCATTTGCCCCGCTATGGTAGATCACGCGGGCGTTGACCAATGCCAGACGCTGCCAAAGTGGACAACCAGGAGCACCGAAGTGGGCTGCGAATTGATCCTGAGTAATCGCCATCACGTGTCGATGGTGTGAAAATCGAATCCGTCCATCGAGATCGTAGAGCCGTCCCCAAGGTCCATAATTGCTAACTCGCTTGTTGATCCTTTGGGTTAACTCGTTGAAAAAATGACCATTGCTGGTTCCCTCGCGTCTACCTCCGGCAAGCGGTCGCGTTTGACCCTCCGCATCGTAGACAAACAGCATATCCAGGTCGCTGTGGTAGTTCGGTTCACGACCTCCCAATTTTCCCAACGCGATCATGCTCAGGTAACCTGGCTGGCCACTTTCCGCCATGGGGATTCCATACCGGTTGGTCATCATTTCCCATTCATACTCAGCAACCCGCCGCAAACAAGCTTCCGCGGTATCGGCAATCGCGCGGTGCGTATCAACGATCGAGTCGCGGCCCAACAGATCGCGGACTCCAATGCGCAACTGGGCTGAATTTTTGAAACTATGCAGAATGGGATCGAGGTCTTCGGCAAAACGACAGAGTTCGCGCGAGTTATTTTCCAACTGCTCGCCCAGCGGCAAGCGATCCAAGATCAGCGAGTCAATTAACTCGTCTAACATGCCCGGGTTGTTGACCAAGATGCCGGCCAAGTAGGGACTGGCCGCGCATAGGCGGACGCACAAACGTAACGTCGGTGGGGTCGATTGAAACAACTCCCACAAGGCAGCTTTTCCACCCAACGAGTCGCTGATCGCGGCCAGCCTTTCCAGTGTCGTATCGGGGTCGGGGGTGGCGGCGACTTCTTCCAGCAACTTCGGCGCTATCCCCGCCAAAAAATGACGACTGCGGCGGTCGCTTAGAAATCGTATCTGTTCCGTCGCCATCGACAGCAGTTGTTGAAACGCGACCTCAGGACGCTCAAACCCATAGCCCGAAAGTGTCCGCTCGACCACTTGCCGGTCAATTTCAGGGTCCAAAACCATTTCGGTTTCTAGCGGCATCTCCTCGCTATCAGGAAAGACGTCGTGCACCAAGTGGTCGACGATCCGCCGCGTCACGCGACGACGTTGTACCGTATCATTTCGCAGCGAGTGCGGATCGGGATGGCCCGCGGCGTCCACAAACCCCAGGCTATGGGCCGCACTCGTCCACGGTTCTTCATCACTGCCCGACTTGCCATCACTGTCCGGCTTGCCGTTCGCCTCAGCCAAACTGGCAAGTTGAAGGCGATGAGCAATTTTTCTCAGACCGGCATAGTGTTCACTCAGCAACGTTCGCTCCTGCATCGTCAAACAGCCAGCTTGTTCCAAAGCTTCGATTGCGCGAAATGTGTTGCCAACTCGCAGGGAGTTCAGATCCGTGCCGTTTAGCAGCCGCAGGAATTGCGTCACACCTTCGATCTCACCACTGGCAATCAGCGGGGCGTCAATGGGGAGCTGTTCGGCTGCCGCTGGTAAACCGGTACCGCGGCTGAGCTTTCGCCTGACCGCTCGAATCCCTTCCTGGTCGGCTGCTCCCAGATAGCGACGGTAGACCCAAGGCTCGATGCGGCGCATCCATTCGGCTCCCAACTGTTGGTCACCTGCAGCCACGCGGGCTTTCACTAGCGCCTGGCGCTGCCAAGTCCGTCCCGAATGGTCCAGCGATCGGGCGATCGTCTCGGCGTCGTAGATCAGCTTGCCGCTGGCGTCCTCGTTCAACCGTTGCCGCAAGCGATAGATCGTTGATTGAGGGGTGGTTCCTTGCAAAATCGCCTTTGTTGTTTCGATCCAAAGCTCGACAAACTCGTCTACCGGGGCCTGGGATGTCGCGCCCGCCTGTCCTCCTCCGGCCAACATTAACACGTCGATCGCTTGCCCGTAATCCATCTCCAAACCACCGTAAGGACCGTGCGCCAGAACGGTTAATGAGACGGGCCTCCCATCATCGCCGATCCTTGGTTCGCCGCGTCTTTTGACAGCGAATCGATACGCGGTGTCCAGCGCGGCCGACAAAATTGCGTCGGCGACATACGCCAGCTGTTCGCAGGTGCGGTCGACTTGCGCGTCGGAAACAACATCGCCGAAGCCGACTCGTAATAGCTCGCGATTTCGCAGCTGCCGTAGAATCTCGTTCGCTTGTGAAACCGAGCTTGCCGCCTGAGCGGCGGTCGCGAATTGCTCCACCAACGCCGTGCGGGCGACCGGGTTACTAACTTGCTCCACGCCCGTCAGTTGCAATAATTCGAGAGCTTGAGGGTCTGAAAGCAAACATTCGCCAATCCACGCCGAACTGCTCACCAGCCGTATGGCTTGGGTCAGTTTATCGGGGTTCTGCTGGAAATGACTCAGCATTCGCTGCGGCTCAGCAGCCTGGCAAATCATCTCCACGAACCAAGCGAAAACTGGATCGGCAGCCGGATGGTTCACCAAATGACTTGCCACATGTTGGACGGCAGCAGCAGCAAGATCGGTGGAATTTGCCGACTCACGCAGCTTTTCAAGCCGCGCCGTGGCTAATTCTGGATGACGAAATTTCACATTCAGGAGCAACGAATCGAGCCGTTGTGCGCTCGGTTGCGTAGAAAAAGCATCAGCGGTCATCAGGGACAACAAGATTGGAGTCAGAAGCTGGGCAAACACATTATAGCCAGCTGTCGCTCGGGGAAATGCGCCTCTTTGCCTTCAGATTTTAGCCGTGTCGCAGATCGACAAATTGCGTGCCTGTTTCGCAATTTCATCAGATGATGCAAAGAAGCAACATGAAATGTCCGTATCAGGCAACATCAACACCGAGAGCAAGACGGGGTAGGAATTCAAAAAGTTTCAGCAAGTGATTGCCAGTACGCAACTTAGGAGCAATTTTTGAAAGGCGTCGGGTAGTCGATGGTATTTCGCTCGCTTTAACTCCCACCGTCCCAACGATGAATCAGTCAACACGCCGATAGGGGAAAAGCATGGCGAAGAAGTTTCCAATCAGCTCGTCCATCCACGACGACGCCTTCGGAGCGGAAGAAGAGCGAGAATTGCGTCGTAAGGCGGCGATCTCAGGAGACGAACTCGCCGACGATATGCTCGATGAGGATGATGACGAATTCGGTGATGAAGAAGTAGTCGTCGATTCCACCGATGACCCCGTTCGCATGTACCTGATGCAAATGGGCCAGATCCCATTGCTCAGCCGCGAACAAGAAGTCTCCGCCGCCAAGAGTATCGAAGCCGCCCGCGAAGTTTATCGCCATATGATGATGGCGACCGATTTCATGCTCCAGTCCGCTTGCAAGTTGCTCGAGCAGGTCCGCGACGGCAAACTGCGGCTCGATCGCACGATCGAAGTCAGCGTGACCAACGCCTCGGCTAAAAAAGCGATCATGAAGCGGATCGTTCCTAACGTACAAACGCTGCGACACCTGCTCGAACAAAACCGCGTCGATTTTCTCACCGCCGTAAATCGTCAAGTCCCCATGACCGAACGTCGCGCTGCTTGGCGGCGCCTGACGGTGCGGCGCAACAAAGCTGTGCGTTTGGTGGAGGAGATGGACCTGCGGACGACGAAGTTGCAACCGCTATTCGAACGCGTTGAAGAAATTTCCCGCCGCATGGCCGAAATCCATCGCTTGTTGCGCGACCCCGTCGCCTTGCAAGCGCCAGGCATGCCCGACGAAACTCAGCTTCGCAGCGAATTGCGTCACCTCATGCGTTTGACTTACGAGACTCCCCGAACCCTGGCACGCCGCGTCGGGCGAACCGCCGAGCTCCGCGATCATTATGATGCGGCCAAGCGAGTGCTTTCTGCTGGTAACCTCCGCTTGGTTGTCTCCATCGCCAAAAAGTATCGCAACCGAGGTCTCTCTTTCCTGGACCTGATCCAAGAGGGCAATACCGGCTTGATGCGAGCGGTCGATAAATTTGAACACGCTCGTGGCTACAAATTCAGCACCTACGCAACTTGGTGGATTCGCCAAGCCATCACGCGAGCAATTGCTGATCAAAGCCGTACCATTCGAGTCCCCGTGCACATGATCGACACCATGAATAAAGTTCGCCAAATCACCCGTGAACTCGTGCAACGATTTGGTCGCGAACCGACTGCCGAAGAGATTGCTGAAACAGCTGGCCTCTCGCTCGACGACGCTCGCGTAATTCTCAAGATGAGCCGTCAGCCTCTCAGTCTCGATCAACCGATTGGAGACCATGAGGAATCGGTCTTCGGCGAATTCTTGGAGGATCATCGTGATGATGACCCCTTGATGGAAGCGAATCGTGAAGCGCTCAAGTCGCAAATCGATCGCGCCATGCAAACGCTGAATTATCGCGAACGTGAAATTCTCAAACTGCGTTACGGCTTGGCCGACGGCTATACCTACACGCTGGAGGAAGTTGGACGGATTTTCCAGGTCACGCGTGAACGGGTCCGACAAATCGAAAGTAAGGCGGTTCGTAAATTACAACAACCTTATCGCGCTAAATCCCTGGTCAGCTTCCTCGACGGTGCCGAACTAATGGCCGGCGATCCCGCCTCAGCCAGCGACTGAGCCAACGACCGAGGCGGCTATCTCTTGGTCGATTTTTGCTAACACTTCGCCGGACAGCGGGCGGGCCCCGGCAGTGTCTTGGATTTGCCAATCATACTTGGCGCCAACCAGTGCCGAAGTGACTCCCGGTTGTGAGATCGTCCAGCCGATCGCCAGCTTGGATACCGTCGTCTCGTACTCGCTCGCTAATTTCTGCAAACGATCAACCAACCGGTGAGTTCGCTCCCGAGCTGACCCCTGATAGATCGGGTACTTGGGACGCGAATCGGCGGCTGAAAACTGATGATTCCTGCTGATCGCGCCCGCTAGAATTCCTTTCATTAATGTCCAGTACACATGGACTGCGACCTCTCGTTGATGGCACCACGGCACAATCTCTTTGAGAATGTCCGTTTGCAACATGTTGAGCGGCAGTTGCACAGCTGTAGGCGGAATGACACTGGCGAAACGTTGCAACTCTGGCAAGCTAACATTGCAGACTCCAACTCGCTTTGCCAAGCCACGGTCACACAGTTCGGCGGTCGCCATCGCAGAGTCTTCAATCGGGACTTGCGGGTCGACGCTATGTAACATCAGTAAATCAAATTGCTCGATTCCCAATCGCTTTAAAGATGTTTCCGCGTCGCGCTTAATCGTCGCCGGCGAAGCGTCGATCACCCTCTGCTTTGCCCCGTCCCAGCGCTGGCCCACTTTACCGATAACGGCTATCGACTCATTGCTGACAGTGCTTACTTGAGAGATTACTTCTCCGAGCAGCCGATCGCATTCACCGTCAAAGCCATAGGAATAGGCGGTGTCGAACCAGCGCACTTCCATCCCGATCGCCACTTCGATCGCCTTGCGGCTCGTCTCTGCCTTGACGCCCGTGGAAGTAATACCGGCGATTGGCCAAAGCCCCATAATCACCGGTGGGTAAATTGTCGGTTGCATGCTAGAGCTCGCCAAATTTTTCCGACGAGAGAATGTCGACCGGATGAATCCCTTGGCCAATCCGTACCCCGCTCTTGAGTCCACGGGTCACAAATCGCTTGGCCTCCCCCACGATTTCAACCATTTGTTCCATGCTGGGGAAGCTGCTGTCTTTTCCAATGCCAACTGCGGCTCCCATTTGGAGTTCCGTGAGATCGCTCCGCCCCCGCATGGCCAAACCCGCGGCGATTGCAGCCGACAACACACAGCCGCTACCGTGGTTGCCGGCCGCTTCAATGTAGGGTGCGGAGAACTCATGCTCGCTGTCAGAGGAGACTAACAAGTCAACCGCTGCCTGCTCTAGTCGCGTTTTCAGGACCACATAGCGTGGTCCCATCGATAACATGTGTTGGGCCGCCGTCATGGCATCCGAAGTGGTTGAAATCGCTGCACGGCTGAGCCGCTCCGCTTCATGCCGGTTGGGAGTTACGATCGTCGCTGTCGGCAAGATTAGCTGCTGCAACGCCTCGATTGCCGCTTGGTCTACCAGGGCGTGGCCATGCTTGCTGATCATCACAGGATCCACGACGACCAACCGCGGGCGTTTCCTGGGAGGTAGATCGGCCATCGCTGCGGCCACAGCACGAACGGTCGCTGCGTTTCCCAACGCGCCAACCTTGATTACGTCAGGGTCGAGGTCTTCGCAAACCACGCCAACTTGCTCACCGATCAGATCTTCAGGCAGGAAGAATACCCGGCTGACTCCTCGCGTGTTTTGCACCGTCAACAAGGTAATTGCCGAAGCTCCGAAGACACCCAGCTGATGAATCGTTTTTAGATCAGCTTGAATGCCAGCACCACCGCTCGGGTCGGAGCCTCCAATCGTCAGCACGACGGGCAAATCATTGGCAGGTTGGGGCTGTGATGAACTCAACAAGATTCAGTCGCAGTTGGGGAAAAAGCTAAGGTCAGCGTGTGACGGAGAAGCGGCCCGACGTTATCGAAGTTAGCTTCCATTTGTGCCTTTGCCCAGTCCCCCGGCAGGCACGCCCCCGGCAGGCACGCCCCCGGCAGGCATGAGGAAATAAATGCAGTCCGAGCGGAACCACGTATAACCGGTTCCAATCGTAAACAGGCAGTACAGCATGATCGTCGCTGGGTGTGCTCCTGCTGCAAGCAGCCGGGGAGTGTCGAGTAAGCGGTCACCCGACACCCAAGCCAACGCGAGGTAGCAGCCGTTGGCAAGCAGGCAGAAGTCAGCAATAAACCAAGCCCAACGCTGGCGACTCAATGCTGCCAGTACCGCCGGTGTAGCCACGCCAACTAGCGGGCCCGCCCAAAGCGTAATCAGCGGATGCGGATCAGGCGAGTGCAAACTAAACGGCATCCGCCAGGGAACCAAGTCGTAGTCCGTCAGCGTCGCACCACACGCCAGCCCGCCGATGATGTGCCCAATCTCGTGCGTAAACGTCATCACAACCCAGGAAGCTGCCAGCAACACCACAAATCGAATAATGCGTTTTATCACTTGCGGTGATTCCATTAGCAAAGCCATGAGCCAGATCAAGTTCTGGCTACTACACTTGATTCCGAACGGCGCTGAGATGCATAACGATATCGCCGATATCATTCAAACCCTCACGCAAGGTTGCTTCGAAACGACCGCGTTTCAACTTAACGGCGAGTCCTTTAGCTCCACTTTTTCCGTTTCTGGGGCAGAAATTGATATAGGCAAAGACGGCTTCCTCGCACCAAAATCGTGAGTTACCACACTTACGACCCTGGGCAAGGAAGCCGCCATGATTTGCGTGCCACATCAGTTTAAACCAATGCTAGCCCGTTTTGTCATCAGCAACTGCAAAACCGGAGACCGCACGACGGTTGATTTTGTTTTTCGCCCCAGCAATCTTAGTCATTGGCGACCGCACTGTTTCCGGTGTCCTGCGTCTGCTCGACTTGATCACCCCGTTGAACCCTTCGACTTTCCCTCGACTCTTTTCGCACCGAAAATGGTCTTCATGTCATTTTGCGGAAATTATTTTGCGTTCTGTCACCGGAAGCGATTGTCGCTTGTTAGCAAGCTTGTCCCTGACGCCAATTTTTACAAGCTACCACCAAAACGTCGGGGCAAGGTCAATGGTCGACCGCGAGTCAAAGGTGATTCAATGCCTTCGCCAAAAGAAGTCGTCGCCAAGCGGAATGGAAAACGTAAGAAATTGCATGTACCGTGGTACGGCGGAGGCTGGAGGAATGTGGAAGTCATCACAGGGACTGGGCACTGGTTTAAAAGTGGCAAGGGGCTGGTGCCGATCCTCTGGGTGTAATTGCATGATCTTGATAGGAAACATCGCAACGAGTACTTCTTCACGACTTGCTTAGAAATGTCTGCCAGTGAGGTGATTCAACAGTATGGCGGGAGATGGAACATCGAAACAACCTTCCAAGAGATGCGTGCGCACTTGGGGTTAGAAACGACTCGTGGTTGGCATCGCAACACGGTGCTAAGAATGGCACCAAGCCTGTTTTTACTTTACACCATTGTTGTGACATTCTACAACACGCTGCCACAAAGAAGCCCTCACCTGCGCGAGCGTCTTGGATTGGCAAGGAAGTCATCACGTTCAGTGATATGATCATCAGCGTGCGGCATTACCTATGAATGATTTGGGTTTTCGGACGGGTGCCAGCAGGGGCAGCTATTCAAAAACTCCCACCGCCAATCCGCAAACTGCTAGACTTTGGGCTTACCCAGGCTGCCTAGCTTGCAAAAGTCGAGCTAAGAGGATGAGTTTCGGGCAGCATCCAAGTACCGGATGGCAAACAGGGGAACGGTAGCTCATAACCAAAGAGATCCCGGCCTGCTCACCACGGAGCACGGCTTGCGAGTTTTCAAAAATGGAAAGTCGTCTCTCCGTGCCCGGTGACGGCTGGCGTTCGTCGCTAGTCCGAGTAACCAACGTGAATTCACCAAACATGAGGTCTATCACGGTCGTCTTAGCTGTCCTTTTGCGCTGTATTTCTCTGCGCCACGCCAGACGACTACGTGATAACTTTGCGGGCTCCATTTGGACATGAAGTTGGCACTACAATCCGTCCGGCTGCCGCTCGTCGGATATCACGAATCTCGAAATGCTCAATCTGTGCGGCACGAAAGTGACGGATACCCGATCACGAAGGGATCACAGACGTGATGGCTGGCTTCGCCAGGGGCTAGCTTTGCTTTCGGTGTTCAAGGCCTTTCGTGATTTCGGTTTGTTTGGCCTCTCGGCTCCAAGATGACGCTTTTTCTGAAAGCGACGGTTAGCTTGCGGCCAGAATCAAATCAGACATTTCACCCAGGCTGGCAACGATATGCGTTGGTGCAGCGGAACGCAGTTGAGCTGCGGTGTGGGCAGCCATGGGCACGCCGAGGGTCATGCCACAATTGGCCCGCTTACCTTCCTCGATGTCAATCGCCGAGTCTCCGATCCTCTCAGTCAATTTGCTCAACTCCACGCCTGCCAGGCTCATGGCGAACCAAATCATGTCGGGTGCAGGGCGACCATTTGTAACATCACTGGCCGTTACTAGGCCATCAATATCCGTTCCCACCGTCCAGTCAATCTGGGCAATCAGGCTTTCAGCCGTGGCCCGATCGTAGCCAGTATTCAACACCACCTTGATGCCCATTTGCCGCAGTTTGGCAAATGTCTGCGATGCTCCCGGCTGCTCTTTTACATCCAGGGTCGCGTAGGCCGTGCATAATAGCTGTTTGAAGTCGTCGAAGATAGCATCAACCTCGGCGTCGGTATGGGGGGGGCCGTCGAGCAGCAACAACGCGAATCGCTTTAGATTTCTCCTTACCGGCTCCCGCTTCTTGCACCTGCTCCTGCGTGAATTGATAACCGGCTGCGTTGATAGCGGCTCGCACTGTCATATAAACCATGTTGTCCTCATCAACTGTCGTGCCTGCCATGTCAAAGACAACAAGTTGAATCATGCGATCATTCCTCGACGGGGCCAGGGTTTCAAGTAACGTGTGCGAACGAGGACCCCGCGCCGCCGCGATTGGATAATACGGGGGTATGCGTCGTTTGGCGAGTTCTAGCACTGCTATGTTAACGCAACTTCATTTTTTAACGTCGTCGTTTGAGCGTGCTGCCGACCGCGTTGACTACCGCAGTCGAGTTGATTTAAAGCCAAGTCTCAGTAGCATAGCGGCATTCCAGTCAAAGCTAGCCCGCCCAGGAGAAGTCAAAGTGGTTGTCATGAAACAGCCGTTGGTCGAGTCGATCAGCGGAGTAGCCGCTGTGCTGGAGACTTTATCCGCCAAGCGTCTGTTTTTGGTGCTCGACGTACCCGCATACCGAGCTTCAGGTGCGGAAGCCATCCTTGATCCACTTTTTCGCCAGCATGCGAGCGCACGCTTTACTGAGTTTGAGCTAAATCCAAAACTGGAGGATGTCACTCGCGGAATCAAATTGTACCGTGATTTCGAGCCTGATGTCGTGATTGCATTCGGGGGTGGCACGGCGATCGATTTGGCAAAATTAATTGGAGCGTTAGCCGAGCAAACCGCGAGCGCACGGAATATCGCCACCGGCATTGCGGCGATCGAGGTGGTTGGCAAACCATTGCTGGCGATTCCAACGACAGCCGGAACCGGTAGCGAGGCAACGCATTTTGCCGTCATTTACGTCGCTGGAGAAAAGTATTCAGTGGCCCACCGCTCATTGTTGCCGAATTATGCAATTGTCGATCCGACGTTGACGGCGAGTTTGCCCAGGCAGATCACGGCCGCCACGGGATTGGACGCATTCTGTCAAGCAATTGAATCGATTTGGGCGGTGGCGGCAAATGACGAATCGATTGGATATGCGACCGAAGCTGCTCGCCTAGCTTTTGATAATCTGGTGACTGCCAGCAATGCACCGACACTCGAAGCCAGGCGTGCGATGTGCCGTGCTTCGCATTTGGCTGGCAAGGCGATCAACATCACTAAGACCACAGCTCCACATGCCCTTTCCTATTTCCTGACCTCTCGCTTTGGCGTTCCCCACGGTATGGCGGTGGCCAGCACGCTGGCTGCGATGCTCGCCTTCAACGCCGCGGTTACCGACGAAGATTGTGTCGATCCTCGCGGAGCGGCCAGCGTTCATCAACGCATCGCTCAAATCTTGGAGCTGCTGCGTGCTGACGATGTCGATGACGCTTGCGCGAAAATCGCCGCCCTGCTCTCGCAGGTTGGCTGCCCGACCTTTGCGGAAGTCGTGGGCCCCAATGATTTGCTCGCCGTTGTCGATTCCGCTAATCTGCAAAGGCTATCCAACAATCCCCGGCGTGTGAATCGCAAACAATTGCTCGCGGTCCTTTTGCCTTAAACGGC